>NZ_CM185033.1:4645000-4647500 GCF_059683645.1 Mesorhizobium sp. RCAM 05104
CAGTGGAAGCCCAAGGTTCGTCCTGGGTGACCACGTACCTTTTGTATAATGGGTCAGCGACTTAGTGTGACGAGCAAGCTTAAACCGCTAGGTGTAGGCGCAGCGAAAGCGAGTCTGAATAGGGCGTTCAGTTCGTCGCATTAGACCCGAAACCGAGTGATCTAGCCATGAGCAGGTTGAAGGTAAGGTAACACTTACTGGAGGACCGAACCCATAACTGTTGCAATAGTTCGGGATGACTTGTGGCTAGGGGTGAAAGGCCAATCAAACTCGGAAATAGCTGGTTCTCCGCGAAATCTATTTAGGTAGAGCGTCGACCGAATACCCCAGGGGGTAGAGCACTGGATGGGCTAGGGGTCCTCACCGGATTACCAAACCTAACCAAACTCCGAATACCTGGGAGTACTAGTCGGCAGACACACGGCGGGTGCTAACGTCCGTCGTGAAAAGGGAAACAACCCTGACCTACAGCTAAGGTCCCCAAGTTATGGCTAAGTGGGAAAGGATGTGAGGATCCCAAAACAACCAGGATGTTGGCTTAGAAGCAGCCATCATTTAAAGAAAGCGTAACAGCTCACTGGTCTAAATAAGGGTCTTTGCGCCGAAAATGTAACGGGGCTAAAGCCATACACCGAAGCTTAGGGTTTGGTCCGCAAGGGCCAAGCGGTAGCGGAGCGTTCTGTAAGCTGATGAAGCCATACCCGTGAGGGGTGGTGGAGGTATCAGAAGTGCGAATGCTGACATGAGTAACGTAAGGGGAGTGAGAGACTCCCCCGCCGAAAGACCAAGGGTTCCTGCTTAAAGCTAATCTGAGCAGGGTTAGCCGGCCCCTAAGACGAGGCGGAAACGCGTAGTCGATGGGAACCACGTTAATATTCGTGGGCTTGGAGGTAGTGACGGATCATTGAGGTAGTCCAATCTTATCGGATTGAACGGGCTGCTGCGTGGTTCCAGGAAATAGCTCCTCCTTATAAACCGTACCCGAAACCGACACTGGTGGTCTGGTAGAGTATACCAAGGCGCTTGAGAGAACTATGCTGAAGGAACTCGGCAAATTGCACGCGTAACTTCGGAAGAAGCGTGACCCTTTTCTACGCAAGTAGAGGAGGGTGGCACAGACCAGGGGGTAGCGACTGTTTATCAAAAACACAGGGCTCTGCGAAGTCGCAAGACGACGTATAGGGTCTGACGCCTGCCCGGTGCTGGAAGGTTAAGAGGAGGGGTGCAAGCTCTGAATCGAAGCCCCAGTAAACGGCGGCCGTAACTATAACGGTCCTAAGGTAGCGAAATTCCTTGTCGGGTAAGTTCCGACCTGCACGAATGGCGTAACGACTTCCCCGCTGTCTCCAGCATAGACTCAGTGAAATTGAATTCCCCGTGAAGATGCGGGGTTCCTGCGGTTAGACGGAAAGACCCCGTGCACCTTTACTATAGCTTTACATTGGCATTCGTAGTGGCATGTGTAGGATAGGTGGTAGGCTTTGAAACCTGGGCGCCAGCTCAGGTGGAGCCACCCTTGAAATACCACCCTTATTACTATGGATGTCTAACCGCGGCCCGTTATCCGGGTCCGGGACAATGTATGGTGGGTAGTTTGACTGGGGCGGTCGCCTCCTAAAGAGTAACGGAGGCGCGCGATGGTGGGCTCAGAACGGTCGGAAATCGTTCGCTGAGTGCAATGGCATAAGCCTGCCTGACTGCGAGACTGACAAGTCGAGCAGAGACGAAAGTCGGTCATAGTGATCCGGTGGTCCCGCGTGGAAGGGCCATCGCTCAACGGATAAAAGGTACGCCGGGGATAACAGGCTGATGACCCCCAAGAGTCCATATCGACGGGGTTGTTTGGCACCTCGATGTCGACTCATCGCATCCTGGGGCTGGAGCAGGTCCCAAGGGTATGGCTGTTCGCCATTTAAAGCGGTACGTGAGTTGGGTTCAGAACGTCGTGAGACAGTTCGGTCCCTATCTGCCGTGGGTGTAGGAATATTGAAAGGATCTGTCCCTAGTACGAGAGGACCGGGATGGACGGATCTCTGGTGGACCTGTTGTGGCGCCAGCCGCATAGCAGGGTAGCTATATCCGGACGGGATAACCGCTGAAGGCATCTAAGCGGGAAACCCACCTTAAAACGAGTATTCCCTGAGAACCGTGGAAGACGACCACGTTGATAGGCCGGGTGTGGAAGAGCGGCAACGCTTGAAGCTTACCGGTACTAATAGTTCGATCGGCTTGATCGTTCTCATTCCTTATGCCCATCTGACAAAGTCAGATGGATGGCACAACAAGACCAGCGAACAGCTCCGAGAGAGCACCCGGATAGGATCTCCCTATTGGCTACTCCCTCATCGCTCTTCGCTCAAAAAGCTTCTCGAATAACGTGCGTTTTGCCGACCTGGTGGTTATGGCGGAGCGGCTGCACCCGATCCCATTCCGAACTCGGCCGTGAAACGCTCCAGCGCTGATGGTACTTCGTCTCAAGACGCGGGAGAGTAGGTCGCTG
>NZ_CM185033.1:4652500-7193853 GCF_059683645.1 Mesorhizobium sp. RCAM 05104
ATGCAAATCATCGTCCTCGAGTAAGGCGGGACACGTGAAATCCTGTCTGAAATTGGGGGGACCACCCTCCAAGCCTAAGTACTCGTGCATGACCGATAGCGAACTAGTACCGTGAGGGAAAGGTGAAAAGCACCCCGACAAGGGGAGTGAAAGAGTACCTGAAACCGGTTGCCTACAAACAGTGGAAGCCCAAGGTTCGTCCTGGGTGACCACGTACCTTTTGTATAATGGGTCAGCGACTTAGTGTGACGAGCAAGCTTAAACCGCTAGGTGTAGGCGCAGCGAAAGCGAGTCTGAATAGGGCGTTCAGTTCGTCGCATTAGACCCGAAACCGAGTGATCTAGCCATGAGCAGGTTGAAGGTAAGGTAACACTTACTGGAGGACCGAACCCATAACTGTTGCAATAGTTCGGGATGACTTGTGGCTAGGGGTGAAAGGCCAATCAAACTCGGAAATAGCTGGTTCTCCGCGAAATCTATTTAGGTAGAGCGTCGACCGAATACCCCAGGGGGTAGAGCACTGGATGGGCTAGGGGTCCTCACCGGATTACCAAACCTAACCAAACTCCGAATACCTGGGAGTACTAGTCGGCAGACACACGGCGGGTGCTAACGTCCGTCGTGAAAAGGGAAACAACCCTGACCTACAGCTAAGGTCCCCAAGTTATGGCTAAGTGGGAAAGGATGTGAGGATCCCAAAACAACCAGGATGTTGGCTTAGAAGCAGCCATCATTTAAAGAAAGCGTAACAGCTCACTGGTCTAAATAAGGGTCTTTGCGCCGAAAATGTAACGGGGCTAAAGCCATACACCGAAGCTTAGGGTTTGGTCCGCAAGGGCCAAGCGGTAGCGGAGCGTTCTGTAAGCTGATGAAGCCATACCCGTGAGGGGTGGTGGAGGTATCAGAAGTGCGAATGCTGACATGAGTAACGTAAGGGGAGTGAGAGACTCCCCCGCCGAAAGACCAAGGGTTCCTGCTTAAAGCTAATCTGAGCAGGGTTAGCCGGCCCCTAAGACGAGGCGGAAACGCGTAGTCGATGGGAACCACGTTAATATTCGTGGGCTTGGAGGTAGTGACGGATCATTGAGGTAGTCCAATCTTATCGGATTGAACGGGCTGCTGCGTGGTTCCAGGAAATAGCTCCTCCTTATAAACCGTACCCGAAACCGACACTGGTGGTCTGGTAGAGTATACCAAGGCGCTTGAGAGAACTATGCTGAAGGAACTCGGCAAATTGCACGCGTAACTTCGGAAGAAGCGTGACCCTTTTCTACGCAAGTAGAGGAGGGTGGCACAGACCAGGGGGTAGCGACTGTTTATCAAAAACACAGGGCTCTGCGAAGTCGCAAGACGACGTATAGGGTCTGACGCCTGCCCGGTGCTGGAAGGTTAAGAGGAGGGGTGCAAGCTCTGAATCGAAGCCCCAGTAAACGGCGGCCGTAACTATAACGGTCCTAAGGTAGCGAAATTCCTTGTCGGGTAAGTTCCGACCTGCACGAATGGCGTAACGACTTCCCCGCTGTCTCCAGCATAGACTCAGTGAAATTGAATTCCCCGTGAAGATGCGGGGTTCCTGCGGTTAGACGGAAAGACCCCGTGCACCTTTACTATAGCTTTACATTGGCATTCGTAGTGGCATGTGTAGGATAGGTGGTAGGCTTTGAAACCTGGGCGCCAGCTCAGGTGGAGCCACCCTTGAAATACCACCCTTATTACTATGGATGTCTAACCGCGGCCCGTTATCCGGGTCCGGGACAATGTATGGTGGGTAGTTTGACTGGGGCGGTCGCCTCCTAAAGAGTAACGGAGGCGCGCGATGGTGGGCTCAGAACGGTCGGAAATCGTTCGCTGAGTGCAATGGCATAAGCCTGCCTGACTGCGAGACTGACAAGTCGAGCAGAGACGAAAGTCGGTCATAGTGATCCGGTGGTCCCGCGTGGAAGGGCCATCGCTCAACGGATAAAAGGTACGCCGGGGATAACAGGCTGATGACCCCCAAGAGTCCATATCGACGGGGTTGTTTGGCACCTCGATGTCGACTCATCGCATCCTGGGGCTGGAGCAGGTCCCAAGGGTATGGCTGTTCGCCATTTAAAGCGGTACGTGAGTTGGGTTCAGAACGTCGTGAGACAGTTCGGTCCCTATCTGCCGTGGGTGTAGGAATATTGAAAGGATCTGTCCCTAGTACGAGAGGACCGGGATGGACGGATCTCTGGTGGACCTGTTGTGGCGCCAGCCGCATAGCAGGGTAGCTATATCCGGACGGGATAACCGCTGAAGGCATCTAAGCGGGAAACCCACCTTAAAACGAGTATTCCCTGAGAACCGTGGAAGACGACCACGTTGATAGGCCGGGTGTGGAAGAGCGGCAACGCTTGAAGCTTACCGGTACTAATAGTTCGATCGGCTTGATCGTTCTCATTCCTTATGCCCATCTGACAAAGTCAGATGGATGGCACAACAAGACCAGCGAACAGCTCCGAGAGAGCACCCGGATAGGATCTCCCTATTGGCTACTCCCTCATCGCTCTTCGCTCAAAAAGCTTCTCGAATAACGTGCGTTTTGCCGACCTGGTGGTTATGGCGGAGCGGCTGCACCCGATCCCATTCCGAACTCGGCCGTGAAACGCTCCAGCGCTGATGGTACTTCGTCTCAAGACGCGGGAGAGTAGGTCGCTGCCAGGTCTGCCAAACGCACGTTAAACTCACATCCAGGATCAAAATGACCCCGGATGAAGAGAAATCTTCTCTCTACGAACAGGCCCGCCAACGGGATCCCGGGCCGCGTAAGCGGCCCTTTCATTTGGCGACATGCTTTCCAGGCAGCGATCGCTGCAAAGGTTGACGCGGGGTGGAGCAGCCCGGTAGCTCGTCAGGCTCATAACCTGAAGGTCACAGGTTCAAATCCTGTCCCCGCAACCAACCTTTCCCTCATAAAATCCAACGAGCTTCGTTGCCTGGCGCATCGGCGCAGCCGATGCTGGACAAGGTAGCTCCTCGTCCCGCGGACCATAACCTGAAGGTCACAGGTTCAAATCCTGTCCCAGCTACCAAATACAACAACAGCCCGGCCCAGCCCGGGCTGTTCTTGTATCTGGCCCACGCTGGCCATCGAACCGGTGGCCATCGATTTGCTCCGGCTCAGGAGCCCGCAAGGAGCCGTCAGACGACGCCGCGGGACAAAAACAAAAACAAATCCTGTCCCCGCTACCAGGCAGCCAAGGCCGACAGGCTTTTTGCCTTGCGACCGGCCAAGGGCTCTAGGAGCCTTGATCCTGCAAGCGGTTCCAGGCGTGCATCCGGTTGGCAACCTGCACCGCGATCGGATGGAACGGGACCGGTTTCATGTTGGTGACCGGCAGCGGCATCTGCCCGTCCGTACGCCGGCCTGCCGCCCAGCGGCCGATGTCCTGGCCAAGCGACATCGAAAGTGCCACGCCACGGCCGGAATAGACGCCACCAAACACAAGACCGGGCGCCAGGCGATAAAGGCGCGGCCTGCGGTCAGGCACCACCGCGAAAGTCCCGTGCCAATACTCCACCATCTCGGGCGCGCCGCCCAACGCCGGAAATGCCTTGCCCAGCATGCGCGAGACCTTGGTCCGGCCGCGATCGGCTTCGTCAAACCAGAAAGTATGCGTACCGCCGCTGACCAGCCGATTGTCGCGGTCATAGTGGAAATAGCGGATGTCGTTGCGCATGTCGGAGACGGCCGGATTGCCGACAAGGATTTTGGCGCGCACCTCCTCCGGCAGCGGGTTAGTCGCCGCCTGGAACACCTTGAGCGGCACCAGCGTCTTCTTGAGCCCTGGCCATATGTCGCCGGTCAGCGCGTTGGTCGCCAGCACGACCTCGGGCGCGGTGACGCTTCCCGACGCGGTGAAGACGCGCCAGCCACCTTCCACCTTCTCGATGCGCGTTGCACGGGAGTTCTCGCAAATAGTCACGCCTTCGCGCTCCAGCGCGTCCGCAAGCCCGATGGTCATGGCAAAGGGATTGATATGGCCTGAATTGTGAACCATCCAGCCGCCGAGATACGGACTGCCGATGCGTGCGGTGGCTTCGGCGCGGTCAAGGCTGGAGACATTCGCGCCGAAGGCCTTCCATTCCTCGTAGAACTGGCGCGTGCGGGCAAGCGTCGCCTCGGTGTGCGCGGGCTGGATCCAGCCTTCCTGCACCTGGTGCGCATCGATGTTGAAACGCTGCATCAGGCCGAAGGCCACACCCGCCGCATCCGCCACCATGCGGTTGTAGCGGGTGCCAACGGTCTTTCCGTATGCCGCCTCGAACTCTGAAGGTGATGCCTTGGAATGGTGGGAGATGACGAGGCCGTTGTTGCGGCCGGACGCCGCCGAACCGATCTCGTTGCCTTCGAGGAGGATCACGTCGACGCCGCTGTCGCGCGCGCCGAGTGCCGCGGCCATGCCGGTGAAGCCGCCGCCGACGATCAGTACATCAGTCTTCAGGTCACCCTGGAGTGCCGGTGCCGTCTGACGAAGATTTGCGGTCTTGCGCCAGAGATGCGGCGTCTTCCAGTCGACGTCAAACATGAAGAACGTCCGTGTTTGCCCCGCCGAGATAGTGCTCGCTCAACGCGGAATGCTCGGCCATTTCCTGTGCAGGGGCGTGAAGCTTCACCTTGCCGGTGTTCAGCAGATAGGCGTAGTCGCCGCATTCAAGCGCGAGCTGAACGTTCTGCTCGACAAGCAGGATGGAAATGCCGTTGCGCGACAGGTCGAGGATGATGCGGAAGATCTGGTGAACGATCTTCGGGGCAAGGCCGAGCGACGGTTCATCGAGCATCAGAAGTTTCGGCTCGGCCATCAGCGCCCGACCAATCGCAAGCATCTGCTGCTGGCCGCCGGACATGCGGCTTGCCATGCCATTGCGTCGCTCCTTCAGCACCGGAAAGAGATCGAAGGCCTCGGCGCGCAGCGCTTCAAAGCTCTTGCCGCCGCGGCCGATATGGGCGGCGACCAGGTTTTCTTCCACCGTCAGCCGCTGAAAGATCTGGCGGCCTTCCGGGCAATGGGTGATGCCGAGGCGCACGACCTGCTCCGGCCGCATGCCGGCGATGTCGCGCCCTTCGAAGGTGATGCTGCCGGCGGTCGGACGGGCAACGCCGGAGATGGAGTTGAGCAGCGTCGTCTTGCCGGCGCCATTCGGGCCGAGAACAACGACGATCTCGTGCGGATCGACGTCGATGTTTATGTCTTCAAGAACGCCGACGCGTCCGTATCCCGAGCTGAGCCCGGCGATCCTGAGCAGCGGCTCGGATGTCGTCGATGTCATTGGCGGTTCCCAGATAGGCGAGTTGGACGTCGGTGCTGGCCTGCACCTCGGCGGGTGTGCCCTGAAAAAGCAGCTTTCCGTGATGCATGACGATGATGTTGTCGCAGAGCGCCATGACCAGATCCATGTCGTGCTCCACGATGATCGTGATCCGGTCGGGCGAGCGTTGGGCGGCGAGCCTGGCGGTCAATTCCGCCGTCTCGTGATGGTTCAGCCCGGCGGCGGGCTCGTCAAGCAGCAGCACGCGCGGATTGCAAACCAGCGCGCGGGCGATTTCCAGCATGCGCTGCCGTCCATAGGGCAGGCTGCCTGCTTCCGCGTCGGCATGGCCTTGCAGGTCGAAGAAACGCAAGATCTCCATGCATTTCTCGCGCCGATGGTCGCGCCGGGACGAGGCATAGGGCGGCCACAGCACTTCTTTCCAGGTGCCGCCGACATCGGTCGGGTAAAAGCAGACCTCGAGGTTTTCGAGCGCCGTCATCTGGTCGAAGAGACGGATGTTCTGGTACGTGCGGGCGACTCCCGAATTGGCGATCTGATATTTCTTGAGCCTGTCGAGGCGTTTTCCGTCGAGCACGATCGATCCGGAGGAGACGGTGTAGGAGCCGGCGGTCATGTTGATGAGCGTCGACTTGCCGGCGCCGTTGGGTCCGATCACACCATGGATCAGCCCGGGGGCGAAAGAGGCCGTCACGTCATCGATGGCGATGACCTGGCCGTATTCCTTGCGCAGTCTGTCAAAGACCAGGGTCATTTGCCGATCAGCCTCCGGATGAGCTTGTCTGGCCCGAAGCTGCGCGGAACGATGCCGGCAGGGCGCACGATGATCAGGAAGATCATCAACAGCCCGAGGAACAGGATCCGCCATTCGGCGAATTCGCGCAGCACTTCCGGCAGCAGGATCAGGATCGCCGCACCGGCGACGATGCCGAGAATGTTGCCGATGCCGCCGACCACGATCATCAGCACGATCAACACGGATTCCTGAAGCGTGAAACTTTCCGGGCTGACGAAGCGCTGGGAGGCACCGAAGATTGCTCCCGCGATCGAACCGATGGTCGCGGAGGTGGCGAAGGCGGCAAGCTTGGCGTTGGTCGTATTGATGCCGATACCGCGCGCGGCGTCCTGGTCTTCTCGGATCGCTGCCCAGGCCTTGCCGAGGATGGAGCGCTCCAGCCGCCAGGCCACAAGTCCGGCCAGCAGCACGACAACAAGCAAGAGCCAGAAGAAGTCGACGGGCCGCGCGATCTGGATGCCGAGGATCGAAGCCTTGTCGAGGCGGGCTATGCCCTTCGGCCCGCCGGTGAGCCAGTCGAGATTGTTGATGATGATGCGGACGATCTCGCCAAAACCGAGCGTGACGATGGCAAGATAGTCGCCGCGCAGCCTCAACACCGGAATGCCAAGCAAAATGCCCGTGATCGCGCCAAGGCAGGCGGCGACGAGCAGAATGAGCAGGAAGGGCAAATGCAGGTCGAGCTGGGGGCTGGCGAGCAGTGCGTAGCTGTATGCACCGACCGCATAGAAGGCGACGAAGCCGAGATCGAGCAAGCCGGTATAGCCGATGACGATGTTCAGGCCGATGCCGAGCAGGATGTAGATCAGCAGGCTGTCGATGACGCGGATGTAGTAGTTGGGCAGGAAGGGCGTCACCGCGATCAGCGCGATGGCGATGGCAAAGACAAGGAACGCGACGGCCCGGCTTGAACGCGGCCTGACAGAAGCGAGGGTCTCGGCGACGGACATCAGAATTCCCTCTTGTACACGATGCTTTCCTCGGACACGGCCTCGCCCAATATGCCGGCGGGACGAACGAGAAGCACGAGTATGAGGATGGCGAAGGTGAGCACGTCGCGATATTCGGTGCCCAGCACGCCATGGGTGACGATGGGCAGCAAGGCGGTTCCACCAACTTCGACGAAAGCGAGGATGAAGGCGCCAAGCATGGCGCCGGGAATGGAGCCGATGCCGCCGAGGATCGCCGCGGTAAAGGCCTTCAGGCCAATGACGGCACCCATGGACGGCGACATGATGCCGTAATAGCTGGCATAGAGGATGCCGCCCGCCGCGCCGAGCAGCGGGCCGACGAAGAACACCATGGAGATCGCGCCGTTGACGTTGATGCCGAGAAGCTGCGCGGTGGGGCGGCTTTCCGACACGGCGCGCACGATGATGCCGATACGGCTGCGGTTGACGAGGAAATAGAGGCCGAACATCAACACGAAGGCGGCAACCAGGATGCCGATCTGCATCGAGGTGATTGTGCCCCCCATCACCTCGTAACGGACGACGGGGAAGAAGCTCGGAAAGGCGACCGGCTGTGGCCCGGCAAGAATCTGTATTCCGGTGACCAGCGAGAGCGAAACGCCAAGCGACGACAGCATCGGCGCAAGCCGGGTCGAGTTTCTCAACGGCTTGTAGGCGACGCGTTCAATGCCGACGCCAATGAAGCCCACCAGGAAGATAGCCACGAGAAAGGCCACGGTAAGCGCGATCGCACCCGCCATGCCGACATCGCCAACGAGCATGCTGAGGACCAGAAAGGCGACATAGGCGCCGAGCATGAACATCTCGCCATGGGCGAAATTGATCATGCGCAACACGCCATAGACCATGGTGTAGCCGAGCGCGATCAACGCGTAGATCGAGCCGATGGTCAACGCGTTGACCGTCTGCTGAATGAGGTTTCCCAGCATGGGCTGGCGTCCTGTGCAATGAGTTCCGATCGACCAGTCGAACCGGCCATCGCATTCTTGTCAGTCGCGGCCGTCAAGAGGCAAGAGGAGCCGCCTTCAAAAGGCAGGCGGCTCCCGCGCCCGGCTGCTATTTTGAGCCGACAAGCTGGAAGGCCGAGCCCTCCACCTTGTAAAGGTAGGATGGGGCGACTTTGAGTTCGCCTGTGTCGTCGAATTCCAGGTCACCCACGGCGGTCTTGACCTTGACCGCGTGCAGCGCCGCGTTGATGTCCTCGCGCGTCAGGCCCTTGGTTGTCTTGAGCACCTGTTCGAGGATCTGCCCCTGCACATAGCCGTAGATCGAGTAGGGACCGGCGTCCTCGCCGTACTTGGCCTTGTAGAGCTTGGCGAAATCGGCGATCGCCGGTGAGGCATCCATCGGCGGCACCTGGATGGCGACGAGCGCGCCCTGGACGTTGGGCTCGCCAGCCTGCTTGATGAAGTCCGGTGTATAGCCACCGTCCGGCACGATCAGCGTGGCAGTGATGCCTTGCTCATGCATCTGCTTTGCAAAGAGCGCCAGCTGCGGCATGACGGCACCGAGATAGATCACGTCTGGTTTCTTCGGCTTGATCTGCGCCAGCACGGCGGCGAAGTCCACGTCGCTCGGCGCGACGGCAATCGTGTCGAGGACCTTGCCGCCACCATCCTGGAAGTTCTTGGCGAAGATCTCGGAGATTCCCTGCCCGAACACCTGCTTGTCGTTGACGATCAGGGCCGTCTTGGCGCCAAGCTTGCCAAGCGCGTATTCAGCCGGCAGCAGCGCGCCCGCCAGATCGTTAGCGACCGGACGCACCATGAACTTGTAGCCCTGCTTGGTCAGCGAAGGGTTGGAGCCGAAGGTCATCGTCGGCAGCGAGCAATCCTCGTAGATCGGCAGGGTGGACTGGGCGACGCCGGAATTGAAGTTGACAAGGCCAAGCACCACCTGGGCATTGTCACAGAACTTCTGCGCAACGAGCGTTCCCTCGCGCGGATCCGCCTTGTCGTCTTCCTGTTCATAGGCAATGGTCACGCCATTGACCCCGCCTTCGGCGTTCAGCTTGTCGATATAGAGCTTGAAGCCGTTATGCCATGTGGTGCCGAAATAGGCCTGCGGGCCAGAGAGTGGAGCGGAGAGACCAATCGTGGTCTGCTCAGCCATGGCCGGGCCTGCGAACAGCGATGCTCCGAGAAGGAGCGTGGCGGTAAATTTCCTCATGATGGTTCCCCTTGGCTACTGGTCACGACAGGAGCGGCCGTTCCGGTCTTCTCTCCCTTGGAACCCATCGAAGCAGACAAAGAGACCGTCGTCAAGAAAGTGTCGACACTATTGCGTTCAATTTTGTGCTCAGATATCGATTATGCGTCGCGAGCCCTTCGCCGGCGCTTCAGGTCGGCGCCGTTGTCGGGCGCGAAAACCTTGAGCAGGGCGTCCTTGAGCGCCTGCTGCGTCGCGGAGACGGTCATTTCGATATGTTCGCGCAACAGTTTCGCGCCGTTCTCGGCATCCCGCTTGACGGCGGCTTCGACGATCGCCGAGTGAGAGGTGATCTGCGCCTTGTCATGCGAGGGGTGCTCGATCTGGATGCGGCGGATGAAGCGGATGCGCGCATTGATGGAGGCGAGCTGGCCGACAAGTTCCGGATTTCCGGACAGTTCGGCGATGAGCAGATGAAAACCTTCGTCCTCGGCCAGGATGATGTCCGGGGGCTGGTCGCGATAGCCATCGACGATCGCCTCCCAATACTGCCGCAAACGGTCGATCTCGCTGTCTTCCGCGCGCTCGCACATCAGCTTGAAAGCCGCCGATTCAATGATGGAGCGCAGTTCGTAAAGGTCGAGCAGACCCTCGGTGCTGAGGCTCCTGACGAAAAAGCCGCGATTGGGTGTGAGCGAAACGAAGCCCTCGGAAGCGAGCCGGTTCAGCGCCTCGCGGATTGGCGTGCGCGACACGCCGAGGCTGCGCGAAAGCTGGACTTCGTTGATGCGTTCGCCAGGCTTCAGCTTGAACTCGACCAGAAGCTTGCGGATGGTGGTGTAAGCGCGCTCGCTGCTGTCGGCGCTGCGGCGCGTCTCGGCCTCATTCGCAAGGGACGGGTCGCTGTCGGCGCTGGTCTCGGCTCGTTCGGTCATGAAGATTCCAATCTGATTTGTCTGCAGGCTGTGTCGACACTTTATGGTGCCTCTTTCTTTCCCAACTTCACGGGAATGGCAAGCCGCAGGTTGCAACCGGGGAGACAACGATGATCATAGGCATTCTTGGCGTCGGGCATCTGGCGGCGTCCATGCTGGCTGGTTTCCTGCGTTCCGGGCTCGACCCTGAAACAATCCTGTTGTCTCCGCGCGGCAAGGCCGCCGCGCTTGCCGCCCAGCATGGCTTTCGGCTGGCGACCGACAATCGCGATCTCGTCGAGCGGGCCGATGTCGTGATTGTCGCCGTACGGCCGGCTCAAGCGCCGGAGACGGTCATGGGCCTGCCCTGGCGAGAGGGGCAACTTGTGGTTTCGGTGTGCGCCGGCGTGCCGCTGTCACGGCTTGAGGTCGCGCCCGCGCGCACTGTGCGCGCCATGCCATTCACCGCCTCCGAGATTGCCGCCAGTCCGACAGTCTATTTCCCCGACCTTGAGCGGGCGCGGGCAGTTCTCGACCGGCTCGGCCCCGCGATTGCTCTCGCCAGCGAAGCGGACTTCGAAGTGGCGACGGTCATCGCCGCCGTCTATGGTTGGGCGCAGGATCTGATCCGCAAGACGGCCGAATGGTCGAGTGCCGAAGGTCTCGATCCGGCAATCGCCCGCCGGCTGGCGGCCTTGACCTTCGTGGCGGCCGGGCAGTTGATCGCGGACAAGAGCGAACCGATGGACCAGATGCTCGAAGAGCTGGTGACACCGGGTGGCATCACCGAGCGGGGCCTGCAGGTTCTTTCGGCACGCGGCGTGCCAGCAGCCTGGGAGGAAGCTTGCGCGGCGGTGCTTGACAAATTGACCGGGCAAGGCTGATGCGCGGCGTCGCTGACGCCACGCGCGCTCACCGCTGCGGCGCGGGCGGATAGACCTGGCCGCCGGCTGCCTGTTCGCTCGGCGCGACGGTCAGTTCGGCGATGTCGACATGGTCCGGCATCCGCAGCGCGGCGACAAGCACCGCGGCAATGTCTGCCGGGCCGAGTGGCCGCTGTTGGGAGTACATGCGTTTGCGCAGGCCCTCGCGGTCGCCGTCGAAGGCCTTCAGGTAGAAGTCGGTTTCAACACGGCCAGGCGCGATCTCGGTCAGCCGCACGCCCGTGCCCGCGAGATCAAAGCGCAGAATACGGCCGGCCTGGGAAAGGCCGGCCTTGGCCGCACCATAGGCTGTCGTGCCGGGAAAGACGGCGCTGGCCGCCGTGCTGGTCAGGTTGAAGATGTGGCCATGCTTGCGTGCGATCATGCCAGGCAGCAACAAGCGTATGAGCTGCAACGGCGCGGTGAGGTTAAGCGCCACCACCTCGGCTGTTTCTTCCGCGCTCTGTTCATGAAGCGGACGCACGGTTGCCAGACCGCCGGCATTGTTGACCAGCACATCGATTTCCGTCGAACCGAGTGCAGAGGCGATCGCCTCGATGTCGCGTACATCGGCGACAAGCGGCTTGACGCTTAGTCCGAGCCGCGCCTGCAGCACCTGCAGTGCGTCGTGGTTGCGCGCCAGCGCATGGACGGTCAATCCTTCCGTGACCAGGCTCTCGACGATCGCCGCGCCGATGCCCTTCGAGGCACCGGTCACGAGGGCAGTACGGTAGTTCATTGCCGTTCTCCTGAACCGTGACGATTAGAGCGCGCCGCGTTCGGCCACCGTTTTCAGAATGCCGACCAGGCCAACCTCCCGCGCGGCCTTCAGGTCGTCCTGGCTGCGTCCGTCCACCGCCGCATTTGTCGAAGCCGTGATCGCGCGAATCGTGTTGTCGTCGAGCTTTGCGTCGAGCAGCGTGTCCCAGATCGCCTGATAGGTCGGGCCATATTTGCGCAGGAAGTCCTCAATGCCATCGGCGTTGAGGCTGTTGGAAATGAACGAGCCTTGCAGGGTCCATTTCGCACCCGGCCCATACATGAAGGCACGATCCACGTCCTCGACGGAGGCGACGCCGTCGCGCACCAGCGCGATTGCCTCGCGCCACATCGCACCCATCAGGCGCAGGGCGATATGGCCGGTCACTTCCCGGTTGAGCGTCACCGGCTTCTTGCCGATTGTTTCATAGATCGCGCGTGCCCGGGCGATGGCTTGTGGATCGGTCGCCTTGCCGCCGACGATCTCGACCAGCGGCATCAGATGCGCCGGGTTGAAGGGATGACCGAGCACGATGCGGCCGGGCCGGCGGCACTCGCCCTGCATGTCGGACACCAGCAGGGCCGAGGAGGAGGAAGCAATGACGACTTCGTCGCCGACATGGCCTTCGATCTCGGCCAGCAGCCGGCGCTTGAGCGGCAGATCTTCCGGGCCGTTCTCCTGCACGAAATCGACGCCTTGGAGCGTCTCGGCCAGCGTCGGGAAAAGATGGATCGCACCGGGCGCGGACGAGGGTCCCTTCAACGCATCGAGATCGGCCATGAGTGCAGGCAGCGCCTCGCTGAAAGCTACCTCGCGCCGCTCCGTCGGGTCGAACACGCGCACCTTGTGGCCGGCATGGGCAAAGCAAGCCGTCCAGCGCTGCCCGATCACGCCGAAACCGACAATGCCGATGGTCAGCTTTTCCACTACCCGGCCCTCCTTCCGTCAAGCGCGGCGCGGAAGGCCTCGTTGAGGTCGTTCCACGGGATGAGAAGATCGAGCCAGGCGCCGATCCGTCCGGCAACCAGGATCGCCTCATCGATCAGGGCATGGAAAGGATAGCCGTCGCCCATCGCCGCCTCGAGCCGGAAAAGCAGCGCGGGCGTTTCGTCCATGTGGCAGAAGTCGCGCAGGCGGGTCGCGGTCTTGTCGAGCGCCAGCGCGGCCGTCTGGCGTCGCACGGCCTCGTCCTTGCCGCGCGCCGCGCGTATCCACCACAGGAACTCGTGCAGCACCCGCGCTTCCGACTCCGCCATGAAGACAGGACCCGCAGGGTGCATGATGGCGCGGGACGCGGTGACCCGGCTGATGTCGGTGGGACATGCCGCCCACAGTGCCTTGCGCGCGGCGATGATGTCCTGCGGCAGTAGCGGTGGTGCCGATGGCTCCGGCACGCCGCCATCGGCTCGGCCGAGTGTGCCTTCCAGGATGCGGCGGCCCTGGTCGCGTTTCAGTGTCGCGGCAAGCTCGGCAATGCCTTCCACCGGCGCGTCGAGGTGGCCGAGAACGGTGATCTCGGCATTTTCCGCCTGGAGCGGCGCGAAGGTGATTTCGAGGAATTGCCGCACCGGCCAGTAGATGAAGGCGCCGGCGGCGGCGGCAAGCACATGCGTCGCCCCCTCCAGATCCTCGACAAAGGGGGCATGCCAATAGATATGGCTGCCGGCGATCTTAGGGGTATGGAGCTGCAGGCGCATGGGCAGGACCGAAAGCAGTGCATAGCGGGTGCGCTCGGCATCGCCGGTGAGGCGCAGCGGCCAGCTGCGTCCCTCGGCAGAGAAAATCAGGTCCATCTTACTTTCCGGGATTGAAGAAGGAGACAGGTTTGAGGATTTGGTTGCGCATGTCGAGAAGGTAGTCGGTCTCGATCACCTTGCGTCGATAGGCCTGCCATTCGGGATCGGCTTCCATGCGGTCGCGCCGCTCTTCCCGATCGGCAAGGCTATCATATTTCCACAGATGCACGGTGCGCGAGAGGTCGCCGATATGCGTCTGGAAGAAGCCGAAGGGTTCGCCCAGATAATGTCGCTGCATCGGCAGGCCGACCTCCTCGTAGAGCGTGAGGAAATGCGACAGCTTGTTCGGGCGGGCGGTGTAGGTGCGATGGTCGAAGATCATCCTGAGCACTCCTTCTGGCATCTTGCTCCGGCGCCCTCGGCGCCGGCGTAACGTGGTCTTGTCTGCCCCCGCGACCGATCCGCGGGATCAAGCGAACTGCCGGCTCAGCCGGCGCTCCGCACGGTCTCGGAGATCAGCCGGGCTGTGAGCGCCGGCGCCTCTATCTGCGGTACATGGCCAATGCCATCGAGAAGATGAACGGCGGCGAAACCCGGCGCGCGGGCCGCATGGGCGACCGGGATGATGCGATCGAGCCTGCCCCAGATCAGCCTTGTCGGGACGTCGAGTTCGGCGAGCGCGGTCGCCAGGTCGAAGCCCTGAGTGCCGTCCGGGAACAGGCTTTCGGCCATCGCCGTGAGTGCCTCTCGGTTGCCGGTCTTTTCCATTTGCCTGAGTGCAGCCTGCGCAAAGCCAGCTGGCAAGGCCGAGGGGGCGCCGACCATGACCGTCAGCCACCGCTCGAGGGCCTGCGCCGTGGTCGCGCGGGCAAGGCCGGCAAGGAAGCCTGCATTGATCTCGGGGCCAAGCCCGCCGGGTGCGAGAAGCGTGACCGAACGCACGGCGAGACGGCCGAGCCGGACGAGCGCGAGAGCCGCCGCACCGCCGAGGGAATGGCCGACGAGATGGGCATTGCCCACGCCCATGGCCTCCAGCCGGTCGGAGAGGTGGAAAGCGATCTCTTCGATGGTACTCGCCGTCCTGACGGCTTCGGTGCCGTGGCCGGGCAGGTCGAGACTGATTGTCTCGATCCCAGGTCCGAGCAACGGGACGACCTGCCGCCATACGGAACGGTCCGCCCCGAAGCCATGGATGAGGACCACGGGTACCGCCCGTCCGGCCGCCGGCGCCGCAACGGTCTGGACCGCGGCTGGAGTCCGCTGGACCATGCCGCCGTGTTCATTCGGGAGGGCGGCAAGCCTGGCATCGATGTCGCGCTTCTTGATGCGTCCGTGGGGACCGCTTCCCGAAATGGTGGCAAGGTCGAGCCCGGCTGCGGCGGCAAGCCGCCGGGCAAGCGGGCTGGCGATCGGGCGGCTGCCGGGCTGCCGGTCGGAGGTACGGTCTTCGTCAGCGGCAGGCTCGCGCGGCTTGGCGGCAGCGGCGGCAGCTATGGCCGGTGCGAGCGAGGCTGGCCCGCCAGCCATCGGCTTCTCGTCCGCGATCGTGCCGAGCACGGCGCCCACCGGCGCTTCCTGCCCCTCCGCGAAGAAGATTTCGGCCAGCCAGCCGTCGCGATCGGCTTCGATCTCGGTCGCCGCCTTGGCTGTCTCGACGGTGACGACGAGATCGCCGGCCTTGACCGGATCGCCTGGCTTCACCGCCCAGGCGATCACCAGCACGGCTTCCATGTATTCGCCGCCGGCGCTGTCGATCGTGATCGGATGGGTCATCGCCGCCTCCGTCACTTGAGCGTCTTCAGCGCGGCGGCGCGGATCTTTTCGGCATTCGGCAGCATCGCCGTTTCCAGCGGTTCGGAGTACGGGATCGGCATGTCCGGCAGCGTGACGCGCGCGACCGGCGCGTCGAGCTCGTCGAAAGCGTGGTCCATGATCGTTGCCGAAAGCTCGGCGGCATAGCCGCAGAAGCGCCAGCCTTCGTTGACCACCACGGCATGGTGCGTTTTCGAGATCGAGGCGACAATGGCGTTGACGTCGAGCGGGCGCAGCGACCGGAGGTCGACGATCTCGGCCGAAACGCCGTCAGCTGCGAGAAGGTCGGCGGCCTTCAGCGCCTCCACCACCATCTTGGAAGTGGCGAAGATCGAGATATCGCTGCCCTCGCGCATGGTCGCGGCCTTGCCGAGCGGCACCGTCACATCGCCGTCAGGCACCTCGCCACGGGTGTTGTAGAGCAGTTTGTGTTCGAGGAAGACCACCGGCTGGTCGTCGCGGATCGCGGCCTTCAGCATGCCCTTGGCGTCGGCGGGCGTAGAAGGGGCAACCACCTTGATGCCGGGTATGTGGGCGAGCATGGAATCGAGCGCCTTGGAGTGCTGTGCCCCGGCCCCGGCTCCGCCGCCGCCCTGCGTGCGCAGCACGAAAGGCATCTTCACCTGGCCGTTCCAGATGTAGTTGTAGATCGAGGCCTGGTTGACCAGCGCGTCGAGTGTCAGCGGAATGAAATCCGCATACATGATTTCCAGCACCGGCCGCGTGCCGGTCATGGCGGCGGTCACGGCCATCGCGGTCATCGCCTGTTCGGAGATCGGCGTGTCGCGCACCCGTGTTTCCCCGAATTCCTCCATCAGCCCTTTCGTCACCTTGAAGACGCCGCCATAGCGGCCAATGTCTTCACCGAAGAGGAAGACGGAGGGGTCGGCCTGCATCTCTTCGCGCAGCGCCGCGTTGAGCGCTTCGGCGTACCGCATCATGGCCATGTCAGTGCGCCTCGCTATAGGGGTTGCACGCCTCGTCGACGGAAAATTCCGGCATGGGATCGGACAGCGCGGTCTCGAAAGCCTCGGCCACCTCGGCCTTGGCCGCCGCCTCGATCGCGGCGAGCTGGGTTTCGCCGACCTTGCCCAAAAGCACCTTGCGCGAGACGAGCAAAGGGTCGCGCGCTTTCCAGGCGGCGATGTCCTCGGGCTTCTGGTAGCCGCCCATGTCGGACGTGGAAAACCCCTCGATGCGGTAGGTCTTGCATTCAACCATGCCGGGACCCTCGCCGCGCCGGGCACGCTCGACCATGGCCGACACGGCGCGGTAGACGGCGACCGCATCATTGCCGTCGACGATCTCGGCGGGCATCGCGTAGCCGGCGGCGCGGATCGACAGATCCTCGACCGGCGACTGGACGTCGGATGGTACGGTCAAGCCGAACTGGTTGTGCTCGAGCACGAAGACGACGGGCAGCTTCCACAGCCCCGCCATGTTCATCGCCTCGTGGCAGATGCCGGTCTGGGCTGCGCCATCGCCGAAGATGCACATGGCGACGTTGCCGTTGCCAAGGATCTGCATGGACAGCGCCATGCCGGTTGCCGCCGGGATGCCGGCGCCAACGATGGCGTTGCCGCCGATCACGCCCTTTTCGGCATCGGCTATCAGCATGTGGCCGGCGCGCCCGCCGCAGGCGCCGGTGGCCCGCCCAAGGATTTCGGCAACCACGGGACGCATGGCCATGCCCTTGCCGATGTAGACGGCATGGCCGCGATGGGTGGTGGCGACCTTGTCGCCCGTCTCCAGCGCCGCCGTGGCCGCGACCCCGACAGCTTCCTGGCCGTCGCAACGATGGATCGGACCGCGCGTGCGCCCTTCCTTGTGGAGCGCGCCAAGGCTCTCTTCCAGATGCCGCACCAGCAGCATCCGGCGATAGATTTCCAGATGTTGTTCGACGGAAGGAGTGTTTTTCACGGCTGTCCCCGATCTCATGCCGAAATTAAATACAAAAGTGTCGACACTTTGCAAGGGCTTCTGCAAGATGGGGGCGAAACAACTCGGGAAAACAGGATCGACAATGCGTTTGAAGGACAAGGCAGCAATCGTGACAGGCGCGGGAGCCGGGATCGGCGCGGCCGTGGCGGAACTGTTCGCGAAGGAGGGCGCGCGCGTTCTGGTCACTGACCTGGATGGCGCCAGGGCGCACGATGTCGCGCGGAGAACGGGCCAACTGGCGATGCAGGTCGATGTCTCGGACGAGGGCTCCGTCGCCGCCATGGTGCGGCGCGCGCAGGAGGCATTCGGGCGGATAGGTGTGCTCGTCAACAATGCCGGTTACGGCATACGCGGCTCTGTCGTCACCACCGCGGCGCAAGACTGGGACGCTCTGATGGCCGTCAACCTCAAGGGTGTCTTCCTTTGCTCCAAATATGCTGTTCCGATCATGGCCGCGGGCGGCGGCGGAGCGATCGTGAACACCGCCTCCAACGTTGCCCATGTCGGGATTGCCGACCGGGCGGCCTATGTTGCATCGAAGGGTGGCGTCGCGGCGTTGACACGCGCCATGGCGCTCGACCACGCGGCGGAGAAAATTCGCGTCAATGCGGTGGCGCCGGGCACCACCTGGTCGAGCTATTTCGACAAGATTCTCGAAACCCATTCCGACCCCCAGGGCTTCGTCACGGCGTTGAATGCACGCGCGCCGATGAACCGTGTCGCCCAGCCGCTCGAAATCGCACAGGCGATCCTGTGGCTTGCCAGCGACGAATCCTCCTTTGCGACCGGTTCGATCCTGACGGTCGACGGCGGCATGACGGCCTGGTGAAGTGAGCGCCCGCCTAGGCCGTGGCAGGTTTCACGGGCCGCTCGGGATCGTACGCAGGGCGCCGAGCATCGCATCGAGATCGGCGCATGGCACGCAACCGAGCTTTGCGATGTCCTGGGTCACATCCACCGGCAGGCCGGAATTGGACTCTTTCGGCACTTCGTTCAGCCGCCCGCCGATGAGTACTGGCAGGACGAGTCCGCGCGCCGCCATCGCTGCCTTCACCGCCTGGACATAACGGAGCGCCACGCCATTGTAGGTGCTGATGGCTATGGCATTGGCCCCGGTCTCCGCCGCGCGGGCAACGAGCGCTTCGGGGTCGACGGCCACGCCGGCATCGGCGATGGCAACGCCCAGGCCTTCCAGCGCCTGTTCGACGAGATACTTGCCGTGTTCGTGGACGTCGGTCGTACCGATGCAGACGGTCAGGGGTTCTTGCCTTGCCAGCGGTCTTTGCGTCGAAACCCAGCTTGCAGCCTTATGATTGAGTTCGCGAGCCCATTCGGCATGGATCAGTGGCGTGCGTCCGCGCGCGCTTGCCGCGCCCGGGCCGAAGAGCGCCTCCATGCGCTTTGGCCCCGTGCGGCGGACGGCGAGCATCAATGCGGCCGGGTCCCCGGTATCCACCCCGCGCTCGGCCAGCCCTTTCATGGCGGCATCGGCAAAGCGGCGTCCGCCCGCGACAAGTACATCGGCCATTGCCTCCACCTTGGTCCAGTCGAAGACCGGATCGTAGAAAGGCGCGTGCAACGTGAGCCGATGCGCGAAGGTCTGTGCGTCGATGATCTCGTCGACATCGGGAATGCGCTGGTTTTCGGTCACCGGCACGGGATTGATCGCATGGCCGGACGGCCATCGCCCGACGGCCAGTATGTCGGCCAGCAGATAGCTTGCCAGGCTTGCGTAATTGCCTGCCGGGGTCGACTGGTAGGAGACGGTGTTGCCGAAAATCATGGTGCCTGGCGTGTCGCTGACCCGCACCAGTGCGGCATGGAACGCGGTGCGCGACAGCGGATCGCTGAAATGGTGGCCGTAGCAATGGGCGAGCCGCGCGCCGATCAGATCCTCGACGATGTGCTTTTCGATCAGCACCATGCCGAGCGCGCAGGCCATGTCGATGAACAGTCCCGCGAATCCGTCGTCGAGATTGGAATGGACAAGGATTTCGGCATCCTGCGCGGCAATCAGGCCGAGCGCGGTGACGGTCGCTTCGGTGGTCGCCACGTCATCGTCCCAGTAAGGCAGCCGGAACGTGAAATACTGCCCCAGATTGCCGACGGCCGTCGCTCCGGCGGCGATGGCGGCGCGGGTGTTTTCCAGAGCGCCCGGCAGTCCGAGCATGAAGTCGCCGAAATGGGCGGCGGCAGGCGCGGCATTGGTGATACGTGCAAAATCCTCGGGGCCGGTGAGCACGATGCCGGTGCCGCGCGCAGCCTTGGCGCGCATGGCCTGCGGATAGCCCATCGACCAGTCGAGGGTGATGCCGAAACGGTCTACTGTCACCCCTGCCTTGCGGCATTGCCCGTGCACCTCGCCGATCGCCGCAATGGTGCGGTCGACGCTTCTGAAGCCGATATGGGCATGCTGCATGACGCGCCTCTCGGCCGCCGCCTTGCGTTTCCATGCGGCCTCGGAAGGCATTCCGGTCTCGGTGAGGAAGCGGCAGCCGCCGAGGCGCCAGTCGCGCGCCATGGCGCGCCCTTCGGCGAGGAGCTCGGCACCCGGCCTGAGGCGTGGGTCGATGAGAGGGGGGACGAGTTCAGCGGTCATGATATTTGCTGTCTGCTACGGCAATGAAACGGCGAATGATGGTGGCAAAACCCTCGGGATCGGCGAGAGGATGAAAATGCGCGCCGGGAACGACCACATGGTCCGCACCCGGTATCGCGGTGGCGATGGCTTCCGAAAGAGCCGGCGGTGTCAGAACATCGCCAGCGGCCGCAATCACCTGGACCGGGGCGGCGATGCGCGGCAGGTCGGCAAGGCGGTCGTGGTCGAGCAGCATGCGCACGCGCGCGGCGCTGATGGCAAGCGGCGCCAGGGTCCGAGGAGCGGCGGCGACCGCCGCCTCGAGCTGCCCGGCATGCGCTTCGAGGTAGGACGGTTCGTGGCAGAGCACATGGCCGAGGCGCTGGTAGGTACCGGCCATGCCGGCCTCCAGCAGTTCGGCGCGAGCGCTGAAGAGCGCACGGAAACGGCTGTCGGCCCGTGCCCAGGAACTGCTGATCGTGTAGCTCAGGCCGAGTTCAGAATGATCGAGCGCCAGCACCTGAGCGATGGCGCCACCGGTGGAGTGCCCGACAATGTGCGCCGGTCCGCCCGTCCGTGCCAGCAGGCCGGCAGTGTCGCTGGCGATCAGGGGGATGGAGTAGGGGCTAGTCGGGCGATCGCTACGGCCCGCGCCGCGATGGTCGGTGACGAGGATGCGATGGTCGGCCTCGAGCAGCCCAACGACGCCGGCCCAGAAGCGGCCGTCGCCGCCGAGCCCGGGGATGAGGATGAGGCGCGGGCCATGGCTGCCGAACGTCTCGTAGTGAATGCGGCAACCATCGGCGGCGGTGAAGAAGGTCATCAACGATGGCTTTCCAGATCAAGCAGTTCCCCAACGGCCGCGACGAGGCTGAGTGCCGTGAGCGCGGAAGTCTTGGGATTGCCGGGCGAGGGCGCGTTAACGAAGCGAAAGGAGGCGGTGCCGGCGGCACTCTCGGCCTCGATTTCGTGTGTGTTGCCGGCCGCCTTCGGATCGGCAATCACGCGCACCGTCACCTTTCCGGCGCCCGCCGCGAGTGCCACGGTGAAAGCCGCGTTGAGGTTTCTCGGATAGAGTCTCGCCGCTTCGGCGGGCGCACCCTCGAAAAGGGTAATGGCGCCATTGTCGGCTGACAGGCCGAGAGCGGCCAGCTCCGCCGCCCAGGCGGCAGGCGGTTTGCGCGAGGTATAGCGCACCCGCGCATCGGGAAGTGCCGCTATGGCTCGCAAATAGTCGAGGCCGCCCAACGCGCCTGATGGCAGGACGAAGCGCGCGCCTCCGTTGCGTGACGCCCCGGCTAGCCGGGCGGCAAGCCCCGGATCGGACAGTGCGCCGACCGAAGCGATGACAGTCGGGATGCCGGCTTCAAGAAGCGCGGGTACGTAGGCTGCAACGGCCTCCTGGCCCGCCGCCTCCACCACCGCCGTGGGGCGCGCGCCGATCAGCGCGTCAAGCTGTGTGACCGCGCCGACATTCGGCGGCAGGGCCGGGCATGCGCCTTCGCGCAGCAGAACCACCCAGCGAACCGAACCCTTTGGGAAAGCGGAGACGATCTCGCGCGCGATCGTGCCGTAGCCGATAAGGCCGAGCGTCACCATCAGGGTTTCTTCAGGGGTTCTGTTTCACGGGATCGAACTTGTCGGCGAGGTCGGCTCCGAAGACCGTCTTGCGCTCGATTTCCAGGACGTTCTCCGGGCGCGGAAAATTGGACGGCACGCGGTCGCCCGGTTTGCGCGGCTTGCCGATAAGGCGAAAGAAGTCCTCGAGCCCGTTCGGCACGATCAGCCAGAGCCAGCGCAGGCGTGTCTCGCCATCGTTGATGAACATGTGCCTGACATTCTTCGGCAGGAACACCACGCTGTCCGGGCCCAGCGGATATTCCTTGCCCTCGACGACGGCGCGGCCATGACCCTCGATGACATAGATCGCCTCCTCGTTGCGGTCATGCGTGTGTTCGCGCACATAGCCGCCCGGCGCGACCGATTGCGTGCCCAGCGCGAAGGGGTGCTCCATGCCGACGATGTGCGGCGCGAGCGCCACGTCGATATGGCCGTTTGCCGGCACCGGCTGCCAATAGCTTTCACGCGTTTGGGAATCGGAAATATGGATGCCGGAGGGTGCGGTTGGAAGGCGGGTATCGTCCATGGTTCTGCCTGTCGAAAGGGCTACGAAGATCATGCCGGGCACGCTGCTGACTTGCACGAGGGTACAGCGCAAAAAGTGTCGACACAAGAGTAGACAGATTTAATTTTCTGCTCCTATAGTGCCGTGGCGATGCAGCAGGGGACCGCCAATGGGTGAATTCGACGTTCTGGTCATCGGGTCGGGGTCGGCGGCCTGTTCGGCGGCATTGAGGGCCGCCAAGGGCGGCCTCAAGGTGCTCGTCATCGAAAAGAGCGAATGGCTGGGCGGCACATCGGCCATGTCCGGTGCCGGGGTCTGGATACCCGCCAATCATGTCGCGGCCGAAGCCGGCGTCGCCGACAGCCGCGAGGACGCGCTCACCTATCTGCGCGCGGTCGCGCCCGAAGGGTGGAAGCCGAAGGAGGACGCGCTCTGGTGTGCGTTCGTCAGGGCCGCGCCGGACATGCTACGCTTCCTGTCCGGCAACACGCCGCTCGATTTCCGCCTGATCAACGAGCCCGACCCCTTTACCGAAGCGCCGGGCGGCAAGCTCTACGGCCGCATGGTGTCGCCGAGGCCGCTCAGCCGCCGTATCCTGGGCAGGTTCGCGCGGAGCCTGCGCCGCTCCACCCTGCCGCACAGCTTCACTTACCAGGAGATCGTCGGCCTGGATCTCTATCACCACCCTGTCCGCGCCGGATTCAAGGTCTGGCCGAGGCTTCTTTGGCGATGGCTGACGAATTCCGGCGGCCAGGGCACGGCCCTGATGACCGGGCTCATCAGGGGCTGCCTCGATGCCGGCGTCACCTTCCGGCTGGAAACGCGCGCCGTGGCCCTGCTTCAGGATCCGGACTCGCGCATCACCGGCGCGGAAGTGGAGAATGAGGGCCGACGAACGAAGATTGTCGCGCATCGCGGCGTCGTGATCGCAACCGGTGGCTTCGAATGGGATGCCGAGATGCGTGGACACCATTTCCCCGGTGCATTCGACCGGATCGGCAGTCCGCGCGGCAATGAGGGCGACGGCCAGAAACTTGCCGCTTCCGTGGGTGCGCAGCTGGACCGCATGGATCAGGCGAACGTCTACCCCTGCCTGCCGACGCGCTACCAGGGAAAGCCGCACGGCTTGCCGATGACCTTCCAGGCCGAGCCGCATTCGATCGTGGTCAATCGCGGTGCAAAGCGCTTTCTCAGCGAAAACGCCTTCAACATCGGCGAGGCGATCGATGCGCGCGGGCCGGACGGCGCCCCCGTCAATCTGCCCTGCTATCTCATTGGCGATCATCGGTTCCTGAAAACGTCACTGCCTTTCCGCTGGTATGCCTCCTATGAGCGCGATTGGGTCAAGAAGGCCGATACAATCGCTGGCCTTGCCGCCAAGCTCGGGCTGCCGGCGGCGGCGCTCGAGGAGACGATCGCCCGCTGGAACGGCTTTTGCGCCAAGGGGCACGATGCGGATTTCCGCCGTGGCGAGAACGGTTGGGAGGACTACAAGGCGCATGGCCCCGAGAACCGGCTGAAGCCGATCGACAAGCCTCCCTATGTCGGCATGACGATCAATCGTTCGATTCTCGGTACCAAGGGCGGCGCCCGCACCAACGAACGGGCGCAGGTGCTGAGGCCGGACGGCTCGATCATCCCCGGCCTTTATGCGGCGGGACTTGCCATGGCCAATCCCATCGGCACACGCGCCGTGGGAGCCGGCACTACCCTCGGCCCCAACATGACCTGGGGCTACATCGCTGCCGAGACGATCCTGCATCAGAACCGATGATCGCGCGGGGCGCTGCAGCCTCGGCGTCACGCCACGGCGACGCCGCGAGATCGCTTTTTTCGGCGGCCGCGAGCAGATCGACGAGGGCGCGCGCCTTGGCGGGCCGGAACCGGGCCGGTGGAAGACGGCATGCATGCCGCCGGTGGCCAAGCTCCAGTCGACAAACACCGGCACCAACCGCCCCTCGGCGATATCGTCGCTGACGCTGTAATCCGGAAACACGCCCAACCCGATGCCGGCGAGCACGCAGGCAAGGGCAGCGGGGCTCTTGTCGCAGATGACGACCGGGTTGGGTTCGGTCAGCCCAGGTTCAGCCGCGCCCGGCCGATGCCAGACGCATCAACGCTTCACGAACGCCGACACGTCGGTAGGTTTCGCTGACGAGGCCGTCCTTTCTCAGCTCTTCGCGGCGGCGTTCGACAAAGGCGCGTTCCTCGCCGGTCAGGTCATGTTCCCGCTTGCGGAGCCATTCCTGGTAGGACGGATCAACTTCCTTGACCGGCTTGGCCGCGGTGGAAACCGAAACCGGCCGGCTGTCGGTGTAGCGCGGCCGCAAGGCACTGTTGGGATTGTATTCGGTTCGCTTGTCGTTGCCTGAAATGACGAGGTCGGGATCCGCTACCCGGCCCGACGGGCTGTAAACGAATGCCGAGGCGATGCGGTCGAGCGCCGCGTCGACTTCCTTCGGCCGATGCACCACCTCGCGCGGCTGGCGATCGGGGACGGCCAGCCGGGTGATGCCGCGATCATTAATGGCATCGAGAACCTCGCGATGATCGCGCGAGGTGATGACCTCGCGCCGGGCAGGCCAGAAATCATAGGGCGCATGCGCCCCGTGGCCCTTGCCGATATGGAAGGCATAGATTTCCGGGTAGACCGTCAGTTCGGTGCGCCGGCTCGGCTTGACGTCGTAGAACGAGGTGATGGCGATCTGCAGCAGGTGGGTGGCGCCGATGCCGCCAAGTGCATCGTCGATCACCAGCCCGAACCGGTCATGTGGGTTCCAGTCCGGCAAGGCCTGCGCGATCGAAGCCGGCTTGCCGTCGATCTCGACGTCGAACATATCCGCCTTCAGCAAAGTCACGACATGCATTGTGGTTTCCCTTCATGAGGCGCTGAGCGCCGATTCGTGCGTCCAATCAGACCAAGGAAGGGTCGCACTGTCATCCTTGTTCGGCTTCTTTCCCAACGGCGCCGGGATCGCTAATGTCTTCGGGTTCGGGATATGGGCCGGGCACCATCTGCCTTAACGCTGGCAGGAATTGATGGATAGGCGGGGCTGCGAACGCGCTGATTGCGGGAGGGGGCGTCATGGAGCAGGGTCGGCTGACGAAAAAGGAGCGGCACGAGCTCATCCTGTCGGAAGTGCGCCGGTCGGCGTCGATCCGCATCTCGAAGCTCGCCAGGCGCATCGGTGTCGCCGGCGAAACGATCCGCCGCGATCTCATTGAGCTTGGCGAGGCCGGGCTGCTCAACCGTACCTATGGCGGCGCGACGATTTCGCTGGTGACGTCCGAACCGGCCATTTCCGAACGTGGCCTGACCATGGTCGAGGAACGTGCCCGGATCGGGCGCGGCGCGGCCGGCCTGATCGAAAAGGGCCAGATCGTCATGATCGACGGCGGTTCGACAACCTACGAGGTGGCGCGCAATCTGTCGCAACTGGCGCGCAACCTGACCGTCATCACCAACTCCACCGGCGTGGCGTCGGTGACCGGCGCCAACCCGACGTTCCGCGTCATCCTTTGTCCGGGAACCTATGACAGCCGCGAGGGCAGCGTGCTGGGCGAAGACACCGTCGAATTCGTCCGCCGCTACAATGCCGACATCGCCATCATCGGCGCGTCTGGTCTGACGGTCGATGGCCCGAATGACATGATATCAGGCGCGGCCGCCGTCAAGCGGGCGATGATCTCGCGCGCGCTGTCGACAATGCTGGTGGTCACCAACGACAAGCTCGGCCGTGCCAGCCTCGAGCGCGTGTGCACGCTAGGCGACATCGCCGACATCGTCACTGACGTCGAGCCCCAGGCCGAGTTGCGCGCGGCGATCGAAGAAGCCGGAACGGAGCTGCATGTTTTTGCAGGCAGCTGACAGCGAGGCACAGGGCAGTGCGCCTGTTCAGGCGCCGTCCCGGTTCGTCAGTGCAATATGGCAACAGCCGGAGCCGTGGCCCGGCGTCCAGGTGACATTTTCGAAACGCACGCCAGTCGCCTCGAACAGGCCACGGTCGAAGGCGCCGGCGATGCGGCAGAGGGTGGCGAGCTTTTCATCACCGAGCCCAGCCTCGATCCAGGCGTCCTTCAGCGGGCAGCGTTCGACCTTGAAGGCGATGCGGTCGTCGCCGCGTTCGACATCGGTCGGGTACATGCGGCCGCCATCCGGGCTGACCGCCAGGAAGGCTTCGCCGATCGCGCCGGCGTCATTGGGGGGCCGAACGCGGCGAACGCAGCCGCGGCCACCTCCCTGCCGCGCTGTTCGATGGCGCGGATCATGATGGCCTCGGCCTTTTCGGCGCCCAGTTCTCCGGTCAACTCATCGAGGAACAAGCGGTAGAGATCGGCCCGGTTGCGAAAGGCGGAATCGAGTTCGCGCGACAGTCTTTCGGCTCTGGCTTCGGGGTCGGTCATTCATGCGTCCTGGTTTTGTTGTCTGCTTGTCCGAAAACCGGATCCCACTTCTCGCTGGCGCGGTCCTTCTTTCGGGATCATGGCCTGGTTCTGTGCAATCTTGGCGCGGTCGCCACCAGCGCCTTGCCAATGGCCGATCGCGGCGCGTCGATGACGGCTCGGGCAGCGCCGCTCTCGGCAATCCGCCCGGCATCGAGGAGGATGACGCGGTGGGCGACTGCCCGGACCACGCCGAGATCATGCGAAATGAAGAGATAGGCGATCCGTTCCTGGTGTTGCAGGTCGAGCAAAAGGTCGAGGATCTGCCCGCGCACCGAAACGTCGAGGGCAGACACCGCCTCGTCGAGTACGATCAGCGACGGTTTCGTGGCGATGGCGCGAGCGATGGCGACGCGCTGCCGCTGGCCACCAGAGATTTCATGGATGGCGCGCGAGGTAAGCCCCGCCCCCAGTCCGACGCGCTCCAGCAAGGCGGCGATCCGGCGCGGGCGCTCGGAACGCGAGGCGATGCCATGGATGCGCAAGGGATCGTCGAGCACGCGTGCCACGGTGGCGCGCGGGTTGAAGGCGGAAAGCGGATCCTGGAACACCATCTGCAGGCGCGCGCGGCGCGCACGCAAGGCGGCGCCACTCAAGGCGAGGAAATCATTGTCTTCGAATTCGATGCGTCCGGCGTCCGGCTCGATCAAGCGCAGCACCAGTCGCGCGATCGTCGACTTGCCGCTGCCGGAGGGCCCGGCCAGTGCCAGCGTTTCGCCGGGGTCGATATGAAAGGAGACGTCGTCGACGGCGGCGATGCTCTTGCCGCCGCGACGGTATCGTTTGGTGAGATTGGAAACCGCCAGCAGGCTCATGTGGCGAGACCGCTTCGGTTCAACAACGGTTCGGCGTCGAGGCCGATATGGGCGTCGAGCAGCGCGCGTGTGTAAGGCTGGGCTGGGGCGTCGACAATCCGCGCCGTCGCGCCAAGCTCGACCAGTTGGCCGTGGCGGAACACGGCGATGCGCTCGGCAAGCTCGGCCGCCAATGCGATGTCGTGGCTGATGAACAGCAGCGTCATGCCGTCCTCGGCCACCAGCCGCCGGATCAAGGCGACGATCTCGGCCTGCACGATGGTGTCGAGCGCGGAGGTCGCCTCGTCGGCGATCAGCAATTTCGGACCGGCCGCAATCGCGGCGGCGATCGCCACACGCTGTTTCTGGCCGCCGGAGAGCTGATGCGGGAAGGCCAGCAGGGCTGAGTCCGGGTCCGGCAGACGGACGCGTTCCAGCAAGTTTTTTGTCCTCGTGTACGCCCGCGGCCATGTGAGGCCGAGATGCGTGCGCGCCACTTCGGCGATTTGCTTGCCGATTGGCATCACCGGATCGAGGCTGGCGGAGGGATCCTGGAAGACGAAGCCGATGTCGCGGCCGCCGAGGAGTGCCCGGCCGAGGCCGGGCCACTCGATCCGCCCATCGATCTGAGACGCCGCCGGCAACAGCCCGGCAATGGCCAATGCCAGCGTGCTCTTGCCCGAACCGCTTTCGCCGATGACGGCGAGGCGTTCGCCAGCGACGATGTCGAGGCTGATGTTCCTCAGCGCCGCCACCTCGTTGCCGTCGCGGCGGTAGGTCACCGTCAGGTCGCGGATCGACGCCAGCGCGGTCACGACAGGCCTCTTCTCACGGCCGTCGTCTCGACGACGCCCTCACCAGCGAGATAGACGCCCAGCACAGTCAGCACCAGTGCAATGCCCGGGACGATCGACAGGAAGGGGGCGGTGCGCAGCACGGCGCGGCCTTCGGCGATCATGCCGCCCCAGGTGACCCGGTTGGGGTCGCCGAGGCCGAGAAAGGACAAGGCCGCTTCGGTGAGGATCGCGGCGGCGACGATCACCGAGGACATCGCAAGCACCGGCGGCAAGGCATTGGGCAGCACCTCGCGAAAGGCGATCTCGAGCGGATGCATGCCGATGGCGCGGGCGCTGGCGACATAATCGCGCTCACGGATGGAGAGGACTTCGGCGCGCGCGACTCGAGCAGGCCCAGTCCAGGTGCCAAGCGCGATGGCAATCACCACGATGCCGAGCGACGGCCCGACGACGCTGACGAAGGCCAGCGCCAGCAGGAAGCTCGGCACGGTCTGGAAGGCATCGGTGATGCGCATCAGCACCTCGTCGATGAGGCCGCCGGCAAAGCCGGCCAGCGTGCCGACCACAGAGCCGACGACGAGCGCCGCCGCTGCCGCCGCGAGCCCGACGGCAAGCGAAGTGCGGGCGCCATGGAAAAGCTCGGCCAGAACGTCGCGGCCGAGCCGATCGGTGCCGAGCGGCAGCGACCAGTCCTGAAATGGTGGCAAAAGTGCGGGGCCGGCGATCGCTTGCGGGTCGCCGGGAAACAGCAGCGATGCCGACAGCGCCATGGCGATCAGCGCCGCCAGGATGACGGCGCCCGCAACTGCCTCAGGCGTGCGCAGAAAGCGGCGGAAGCGTCTCATGCATCGGCCTCGCCGGCGCCGACGCGCGGATCGAGGAAGGCATAGGCGATGTCGACGAGCAGGTTGATGACGACGACCAGCACGGCACTGACGAGGATGATGCCGAGCAGCAAGGGCGTGTCGCGCGCAGCCACCGCTTCCTGCGCCAGCCGGCCGAGGCCGGGCACGGAAAAGACGCTCTCGATGACGACGCTGCCGCCGAGCATCTGTGCCGACTGCAGGCCGAGCATGGTGACCAGCGGCAACAATGCGTTGCGGGCAACGTGGGCGAGCACGATGCGGCGGCGCGAAAGCCCCTTGGCGCGGGCGGCCAGCACAAAGTCCTGGCGCCAGACCTCGGCCATGCCGGCTCGCATCATGCGCAGATAGAGCGCGAGGTAGATGAAGCCGAGCGCCGCCACCGGCAGGACGAGATGGATGGCGATGTCGGCGGCGCGGTCGAGGCCGGTCTTGTCGGAAGCCAGGGTTTCGATGCCGCCGATCGGCAGCCAGCGCAGGTCGACGGCAAAGATGACGATCAGCACCAGGCCGAGCCAAAAGCCCGGCACCGCATAGAGCGCCAGCGAGCCGATCGACAGGATTCGGTCACGGACGCTGCCGGGTCTGGCGCCTGCATAGATGCCGAGTGCCGAGCCCAGCCCGAAGGAAAGCGCTGTGGCGCTGACCATCAACAGCAGCGTGTTGGGCAGCCGTTCGAGGATCACGTCGCGGATCGGCCTGGAGAACGTCACCGACTGGCCGAGATCGAGGTGCAGCAGCGCCCAGAGATAGTTGGCCAGCCGTGTCAGTTCCGACTGGTCGAGGCCCCAGCGGTGGCGCAACAGCTCGATCATGCCGGCATCGCCGCCGGTCGAGACGATATAGGCGTCGACGGCGTCGCCGGGTGCGGCTTCGAGCAGCAGGAAGGTGCCGATGACGACGATCAGCAGCACGAAGATGCTGCCGACGAGGCGGCGACGGAGGAGGATGAGGGCGCGAGTCATGCCACTTTCACCCTCCCCCTTGTGGGGAGGGTGAACCCGGCGGAGATATGAGGCAGGACAGAGGCGGGCGCGAAGGAACTTTCATTATCGAACCTGAGCACCCGGATAGACGTTCTGCAAGCCTGGAGAGGTCAGCCCGCCAGATAGGTGTCCGCCCAGTTCGACACCGCCCAGCGCGGATTGTTGGCGATGTTGCCCACGGTGTCACGAGCGACGCTGATAAAGCTCCATTCGGCGACGTTGATCAGCGGCAGGTCGGCGGCGACCTCCTTCTGGAATTCCTTGTAGAGATCGGTGCGGGCAGATGTGTCGAGGGTTTCCGATGCCTTGGCGATGAGGGCGTCGAGCGCGTCGTTCTTGTAGCCGCCTTGATTGGAGAACGGCACGCCGTCGGGAATGCCGCTCTGCACCAGGATTGTGGTCGAGATCGCCGGGTCGCCGCGGAACACCGGCGGGCCGACGGCAAGGTCGAAGGCGTGGTCGGTGTAGACGGCCTTGATGTGCGCGGCCGAGTCGTTGTTGACCAGTTGCGCGTCGATGCCTATTGCCGCGAGCGCCTGGCGCAGATAGTCGCCGAACTGCTTGGTCTCGTTGAAATAGGGCGCCGGCAAAAGTTTTAGCGTAAAGCGCTTGCCGTCCGGGCCTTTCTTGTAACCGGCCTCGTCGAGCAGCGCGTTGGCCTTGGCGACGTCGAAGGTATAGGCGGGCACGTCGGCGGAGTAGAACTGCGGATCGTTCTTCGGCACCGGGCCGGTGGCGGTGGCGGCATAACCGAGGAACACCGTCTTGACGACGAAATCCTTGTCGATGGCGTGCGCGATCGCTTGGCGCACTTTGAGATCGGCCAATTCCTTGCGGCGATGATTGATCTCGACCACGAGCTGATAGGTCAGCCCTTCATAGCCCTTGGAGATCACCTTCAGGCCGGGCACCTTGGAGATGCGGTCGAGATCGGCAAGCGGCACGGCAGAGAAAGCCGCGAGCTGGATTTCTTCCGCTTCAAGCGCGCTCGCCGCCGACGTGCGGTCAGGCAATACCTGATAAATGATCTCGTCGAGATAGGGCTCGTCCTTGCCCCAGTAATCGGGGTTCTTCGTCAGCCGGTAATATTGGCCGGCCTTGTATTCGCCGAACTTGAACGGCCCCGTGCCGATGGGCGCGTTGTTGGCCGGGTTGTCCTCGATCTTGCCGACCTCGTAGATATGCCTGGGCACGACGCTGCTCAGCGCCGGCAGCGCGTTGCGGATCAGCTGGAATGGTGTCGGCTTGGCGAATTTGAACACGGCGGTGAGATCGTCAGGGGTGTCGACGCTAGCCAGATCCTTGAACACGGTGCGGCCGAGATTCTGCAGCGGCTTCCAGATCTGCAGCGCCGAGAAGGCGACGTCGGCCGAGGTGAACGGCTTGCCGTCATGCCATTTGACGCCATCGCGCAATTTGAAGGTCACCGACAGCCCATCGGCGGAACCTTCCCAGCTCAGCGCCAGTCGCGGCGTGAGCCCGTCCTTGCCGTCGAAGGAGGCTTCGGCCAGCGTTTCGACGATCTTGCTGGAGATGAAAAAGACGCCATTGGAGGCGACAATCGCCGGGTTGAGGTTGCGCGGCTCGGAATCGGCGGCGAGCACCAGGCGGCCACCCTTCTTCGGCGTTTGCGCCCAGCCGATAACAGGCATGGCGGTGGAGGCTAGCAGCATCGCTGAACCGGCAAGCATCGTGCGTCTGGAAATCGTGAAACCTGACATGATCGAACTCCGTCCTCTCCGCGACCCGAACGGGTGCGCCAAGCCAGCATCCTGGCGGTGGCGATTATGAGCCTTGCCGAGGGTTTCGCCAGAGACGGAATTGGCGCATCCTCGCGTGGCTTTGAAATTTTCGTCCGCTGGACCAGTTTGGAGGAAGCGGCTCAATTCGATCAATCTGGTAGGACCAGATTTGTTGGATTGGCGACGGATGGCGCCATGGCGACCTCAGCCGGGGCAGTTTTTCCTATTTCTGGCTGGACCAGAGTGGGCAAGATGGTGCAGATTTGATCTACAGCTTGAGGATCGGGAGCAGAACAGCCGGCGATCCCAGGCAATTCAGGGAGAGAGAGATGAACATTGCCCCGGGCAAGAGTGCCATCAGCAATATCCCGTTCGACCAGGCAAGGGTCGACCGGCTGATGGAGGAGGCCGGCATCGATGTGCTGCTCGCCACCTCCAAGCACAACACGCAATATCTGCTTGGCGGCTACAAGTTCATCTTCTTCGCCGCCATGGATGCGATCGGCCACAGCCGTTATCTGCCCGTTGTCATCTATGAGAAGGGCGGGCCCGATCATGCCGCCTATATCTGCAACCGAATGGAAGGCGGCGAGCACCAGAACAATCCGTTCTGGACGCCGACGCTGCACGCCGCCTGCTGGGGCACGCTGGATGCCGCCAACCTCGCGGTCGAGCACCTACGGAAGATCGGCAAGGCTGGTGCCCGCATCGGCATCGAGCCGGGCTTCCTGCCGTCGGACGCCTTTACGCTGATCCGCAAGGCGCTGCCGGATGCCAAGCTGATCGATGCGACGGCCATGCTGGAAAGCATGCGCGCCATCAAGACCGATGCGGAGCTGGAGAAGCTGCGCACGGCCTCCGAACTGATCACCGATTCCATGCTGGCAACCATTGCCTGGGCACGTGAAGGCACGACCAAGACCGAGATCATCGAGCAGCTGCGGCGTGAGGAAACCAATCGCGGCGAGCATTTCGAATATTGCCTGCTGACGCTTGGCTCCAGCCACAACCGCGCCGCCTCGCCGCAAGCCTGGAAGAAGGGCGAGGTTCTATCGATCGATTCCGGCGGCAACTATCACGGCTATATCGGCGACCTCTGCCGGATGGGCATTCTCGGCGAACCGGATGCCGAACTCGAGGACCTGCTTGCCGAGGTCGAGACGGTGCAGCAGGCGGCCTTTTCGAAGGTGAAGGCGGGCACGCTGGGCGGCGACATGATTGCTCATGCCGAGGGCGTGCTGAAGAAATCCAAGGTCGCGCCCTACACGGATTTCTTCGCCCACGGCATGGGACTGATCACGCACGAAGCGCCATTCCTGATGACCAATCATCCAGTGACCTATGAAGGCACCTACGCGGCAAAGCCGTTGGAAAAGAACATGGTGCTGTCGGTCGAGACGACGATGCTCCACCCGACGCGCGGCTTCATCAAGCTGGAAGACACGGTGGCGGTGACGGATGCCGGTTACGTGATGTTTGGCGATCGCGGCCGGGGGTGGAACAGGGGTGGGACTTTATAAAGTCCAAGGTCGGCGCTGCCCTCATCCGCCTGCCGGCACTTCTCCCCGTGGAACGGGGAGAAATGTCCGGCAGGACAACGAGGGCGGCGCTGCCCGAGAAAGCTATTTCCCACCTGCCGGGATCAGCCTGAAATCCGGCAGTTCCCGCAACACCAGTTCCGGTCCGGCCGGCGAATAGACGACGAAGAGTTGCATCGGTCCGTCACCGGTGTTGAGCGTGGAGTGAAAGCGGCTTTCCGGCACGTAGATGGTGCAGCCGGGACCGACCTTCTCGACTACCGGATTGCCCTTCTCGTCCTCGACCATCTGTTGGCCGTTGCCGGAGATGACGAAGATGATCTCCTCGGCGCCGGGATGATTGTGGCGGGTGTGGCCCTTGCCTGACGGCAAGTCGACGACGCCGCCGGAAAAACGGTTTGCGCCATTCACTTCGGGCGCGACGGTCAGCGCAAGCCGGCCCCAGTCGAAGCCGAAGGCGCTGACGTCCTTCGGATAGACAAACATTTTGTTCTTGTCGGTCATCTCTCATCATCCCTTCTTTTTCTTCTGGTTGTGCAGCGTGACGGCCTTGAAATCGGCCGTCTGCCTGGCGATCGCGGCTTCCGCCGGAAGCCGCTCCATCGAGCTGGCGCCATAGAAGCCATGCAGGCCCTTGCAGCGGTCGAGGATATAGCGGGCGTCGTCCGGCATCGAGATCGGCCCGCCATGGCAAAGCAGGATGATATCCTTGCGCACCGAACGGGCGGCGGCGGCAATGGCGTCGATCTCGACGACGCAGTCGTCAAGCGACTTGGCCGAGGTGGCGCCGATCGAGCCGCCGGTCGTCACGCCCATATGGGCGACGACGATGTCGGCGCCGGCCTTGGTCATGGCGCGGGCCTCGTCGGGGTTGAAGACATAGGGTGTCGTCAGCAGGTCGAGCTTGTGCGCCTCGGCGATCATGTCGACCTCGAGCCCGAAGCCCATGCCGGTTTCCTCGAAGCTTTGCCGCATGTTGCCGTCGAACAGGCCGATGGTGGGGAAATTCTGCACGCCGGAAAAACCCATCGTCTTCAGTTCGGCCAGGAACAGCGGCATGATGACGAACGGATCGGTGCCGTTGACGCCGGCCAGCACCGGCGTGTGTCTGACTACCGGCAACACCTCATAGGCCATTTCCTTGACGATCTCGTTGGCGTTGCCATAGGCGAGCAGGCCGGCGGCCGAGCCGCGCCCGGCCATCCGGTAGCGGCCGGAATTGTAGATGATGATGAGGTCGATGCCGCCGGCTTCCTCGGCCTTGGCCGACAGGCCGGTGCCGGCGCCGCCGCCGACGATCGGCACGCCCTTGTCGATCATTCCCCTGAATTTTTTTAGTATGTCCTTGCGCGGTATGGCGGGCATGTCTGGCCTCTTACTGTCTGGCGATGTCGAGGAAGGCGGCAGTTGCCGCCCCGGCAAATTCGGGATCGTTGATATGCAGCGGCAAACGCGTCACGCGGCGCCTGCCGTTCGGCTTGATGGTGCGCTCGATGGCCTCGAACAGGACGGCGTCGGCTTCGGGATCGAAGAAGGCGCCCCCTTCGATGTCGAGCGCCGAGACGCCTTTTTCCGGAATGAGGAAATGCACCGGCCCCTCGCAGAGGGCGAGCCTGGTGCCGATCCATTCGCCGATCTGGCGGCATTCGTCCGCTGTGGTCCGCATTAGCGTGACATTCGGATTGTGCTCGTAGAACAGCCGTCCGCTATAGCGTTCCGGAATGGTCGACGGTGCCCAGAAATTGACCATGTCGAGCGCCCCGACCGAACCGACATAGGGCAGGCCGGTTCGGGCGATCGCGCCGAAGCGATCCTCCGTCGCCGGCAGCACCCCGCCGAACAGGAGATCGCAGACCTCCGTTGTGGTGATATCGATGATGCCGGACAGCAGGCCGCTGTCGGCCAGCTTCTCCATGCTGCGGCCGCCGGTGCCGGTGGCATGGAAAACCATGCAGTCATAGGTCGAGCGGAGCTGGTCTGCGATGGCGGTCACGCAAGGCGTGGTGACGCCGAACATGGTGAGCCCGATCGACGGCTTGCCGTCGGGTGGCGGCGCTGGCCTGGCCGCCATGCCAGAAATCGCCTGGGCGGCATTGTGCAACACGACACGGGAAAGCCGGTTCAGTCCGGCCATGTCGGTCACCGAAGGCATCATGATGATGTCGGAGACGTCGACATAGGGTGCGGTGTCGCCAGAGGCGAGCGTCGAGACCATGATCTTCGGCAGGCCGAGCGGCAGCGCGCGCATGCCCGACGTGATGATCGAGGTGCCACCGCCGCCGCCAATGCCGATCATGGCGGCGATGTCGTTTCTCGATTGAGCAAAGCGGGCGAAGGCGATGCCCATCGCCGCGACCGCGGCGCCGCGATCATTGCCGCCGAGCACGGCTTTGCTCCCACCGGGGTGATGATTGGCAATTTCCCGCGCGGTGATGTCGACGGGGATGGTCGCGCCGCGCGTTCCGACATCGATGCGGGACACAGCGGCACCGGTGGCGGCGATGGCATCGGCCAGGAAGGCGAGTTCCTCGCCCTTGGTGTCAGCGGTGCCCACCACATAGATGCGCTTCATTGCGTTCCCCAATCCAGGCGGGCTTGGCGTCACGGCCTGCCGCTCTTTTGCCCGCCGTTCGGTCACCCGAAGGCCATTGCAATTTTTTGAGACGCGCGTATCGTATTGACATGGATGTCTCACGTCAACAAGCCGCGGTGAGCGACGACACCGCCGAGGGAGCCGAGCGCGGACCCCGCGCGCGGACCAAACGGCTGATGCTGGAGACGGCGACGAGGCTGATGCAGGCTGGCGTCACGCCGTCGGTCAGTGAGGTGGCGGAAGCCGCGGAAGTTTCCCGCGCGACTGCCTACCGCTATTTTCCGAGCCAGGCCGCACTGGTGCAGGCTGTCGTCGATGAGGGGCTGGGGCCAATCCTGACCTGGCAATCGACCTCCGCTGATGCCGAGCGCCGGGTCGCCGACCTGTTCGACACGGCCATGCCGCGCATCGAGGCGTTCGAGGCGACGTTCAAGGCGGCGCTGAAGCTGTCGCTCGATCAGTGGGCGAGGCGCCAGGCCGGCACGCTGGGTGGCGAGCCGACCTTCACGCGCGGCCACCGCGTCCAATTGCTGAAGGAAGCGATCGCGCCGCTCAAGGGCCGCTTGCCGCCGCGCGATTTCAAGCGGCTGGCGCAGGCGCTGTCGCTGATCTTCGGCGTCGAGGTGCTGATCGTGCTCAAGGATATCTGGGGATTGGACAGCCGCGGCATGATGTCGGTCGCGCAATGGGCGGCCGCGACGCTGGTGCGCGCCGCGATCACGGAATCGATCGGCGGAGGAAACAGCGTCGATCCAACGGCAGTCGTGAAATAGCACCTATCTGGTTAGACCAGATTTGCGTGCTGAGTACTGATATTAACCGCAGTGCGGGGTGCCGCACAACACCTGCGCGTATCACTGAGTAGGAAAATCATGGGAAAACAGGCAGATAAAGCCGGAATCCAGTGGCAATGGACAGGCCGAGCTGCCAAGAAAGGGCTTGACGTGCACGCGAAATTGGTAATACCAGATCAGGAAAGAAAAGCGGATCGAAAGTGAGGGCTGCGATCCATTTTCCGGCAGGGCGAGGAGGCCCGGAACCGGAAGAGCGCGATCACGGGAGGAACTACCGGAGCCGGCCCCGTTGCCGGCTCGCATGACAGGGTAGAATGCGCACAAGGGAGGAAATCATTATGCGCAAGTTAGTGACCAGCGTGCTTGCTGGTATCGGCTTAACGCTTGCCTGCGGAACGTCCGTCTACGCGCAGGAAAAGTCGCTCACCATCTTCTGGGCGGAATGGGATCCGGCCAACTATTTGCAGGAACTCGGCAACGAGTACGAGAAGGAAACCGGCGTCAAGATCACGGTCGAAACGACGCCGTGGTCCGACTTCCAGACCAAGGCCTTCACCGAGTTCAACGCCCATGGCGACGCCTACGATCTGGTCGTCGGCGACTCGCAATGGCTCGGGGCCGGCTCGACCGGCGGCCACTATGTCGACCTCACCGACTTCTTCAACAAGTACAAGCTGAAAGACGTGATGGCGCCGGCGACGGTGAAATACTACGCCGAATATCCCGGCAACAGCGGCAAATACTGGGCCATTCCGCTCGAAGGCGACGCCGTCGGCTGGTCCTATCGCAAGGACTGGTTCGAAGATCCCAAGGAGAAGGAAGCCTTCAAGGCCAAGTACGGATACGACCTCGATGTGCCGAAGGATTTCAAGGCGCTGCGCGACATCGCCGAGTTCTTCTACCGGCCGGACCAGAAGAAATACGGCATCGCCATCTATACCGACAATTCCTATGACGCGATGGCGATGGGCTTCGAGAACGCGCTGTTCTCCTATGGCGGCGAGCTTGGTGACTATTCGACCTACAAGGTCGACGGCTTCATCAACTCCGACAAGGCGGTGGCGGCACTCGACGCCTACAAGGAGCTCTACAAGTTCACGCCTCCGGGCTGGGCCAAGTCGTTCTTCGTCGAGGACAACCAGGCGATCACCGAAAACCTGGCCGCGATGAGCATGAACTACTTCGCGTTCTTCCCCTCGCTGATCAACGAGGCGTCGAACCCGAACGCCAAGAACACCGGCTTCTTCGCCAATCCTCCCGGTCCGAACGGCGACCAGTTCGCAGCGCTCGGCGGTCAGGGCATCTCCATCGTCTCCTACTCGCAGAAGCAGGACGAGGCGATGAAGTTCCTGGAATGGTTCATCAAGGACGAGACCCAGAAGAAGTGGGCGGCACTTGGCGGCTACACCTGTAGTGCCGCCGTGCTGAAGTCACCGGAATTCCAGAACGCCACGCCCTACAACAAGGCCTTCTACGAGACCATGTTCAAGGTGAAGGACTTCTGGGCGGTGCCGGAATATGCCGAACTGCTGCAGCAGCTCAACCAGCGCGTCTACCCCTACATGATCGGCGGCGAAGGCACCGCCAAGGAAACGCTGGACGCTTTGGCCGCCGACTGGAACGCGACCTTCAAGAAGTACGGCCGCGGTCAGTAACAATCATGGCTCACGGAGGGGGCGTCGGTGCCTCCTCCGTTTCTTTTTCTGCAAACGGGAGCAGGGTCTTGGCGACCACGATGATCACCACACTGGACAGGTCTTCAAGAGCGGCCGCGCGCGGCCTCAGCGACATTTCGATCCGCAACCTCTTCATCATCCCGACGGTCCTGTTCCTGATCGTCTTCAACATCTTTCCGCTGATCTATTCGCTCGGCTATTCCTTCACTGACTTTCGCGCGTCGACCAACGCGCCGGCGAACTTCGTCGGCCTGCAGAACTATCGCGACCTGCTCAACGATCCCTATGTGTGGTCCAACTTCGCCATCACCGCGAAGTACGTCATCATCTCGGTCGCCGGACAGTTGCTTGTCGGCTTCGGCGTGGCGATGCTGCTCAACCGCGACATTCCGATGAAGGGGTTGCTGACGACGCTTTTACTGCTGCCGATGATGCTGTCGATGGCCGTCGTCGGCCTGTTCTGGAAGCTGCTTTACGACCCGTCCTTTGGCATCATCAACTATGCGCTCGGCCTCGGTACCTTCGAATGGCTGTCGGATCCGAAGATGGCACTCTATGCCGTTGCGCTAACCGACATCTGGATGTGGTCGCCCTTCGTCATGCTGTTGTCGCTGGCCGGCCTGTCGGCGGTGCCGAAGCATCTCTACGAAGCCGCCGCGATCGATCGCGCCGGGCCGTTCTACACCTTCTTCCGCATCACGCTGCCGCTGGTCGCGCCGATCCTGATGATCGCCGTCATCTTCCGCACCATGGAAGCGTTCAAGACCTTCGACCTTGCCTACATCCTGACCAGCCAGCCGACGGCCGAGCTGATCTCGATCCGGCTCTACAAGATGGCATTCCAGGAATGGCAGACCGGGCGCTCCTGCGCGCTGGCCTACATCGTGCTGATCATGGTGCTGGCGATCACCAACATCTACGTCAAATACCTCAACAAGGTGAAGGAGCGCTGAGATGGCCGCCGTCCGCACTTCTTCCGAAATCGGCTTCAACCGCGTCGCCATCGTCGCCGTGCTGGTGGTGACGATCATCTTCCTGGCGCCGATCTACTGGATCGCCTCGACGGCGTTCAAGCCGCGCAACCTCGCCACCACCATCCCGCCGACGGTCGTCTTCCAGCCGGAAATATCGCCTTTCGTGAAGCTGTTCACCAAGCGCTCGCAAATGCGCAGCCCGCCGTCGCCGGAAGAGTACGCGGCCGCTCCGTGGTGGGAGCGCGTCGTCTTCGACGGCGGCGAAAAGATCGTGCGCGACGGCAAGGGCCAGGTGCAGTGGTCGGGATATCCGAGCCGCTTCCTGAACTCGCTGATCATCGCCATCACCTCGACGGTGCTGGCGGTAGGCATGGGCACGTTCACCGCCTATGGCTTCTCGCGCTTCAAGGTGAAGGGCGAGGCGGACCTTTTGTTCTTCATCCTGTCGACGCGCATGCTGCCGCCGGTCGTGGTGGCGATCCCGATGTTCCTGATGTACCGGGCGGTCGGCCTCAACGATTCCCATGTCGGCCTGATCATCCTCTACACCGCCTTCAACCTGTCCTTCTCGGTGTGGCTGATGAAGGGCTTCATGGACGAGATTCCGAAGGAGTATGAGGAGGCGGCCCTCGTCGATGGCTACACGCGCATGGAAGCCTTCTTCAAGATCGTGCTGCCGGAGGCCGCCACCGGCATCGCCGCCACCGCCGTGTTCTGCTTCATCACGGCGTGGAACGAATATGCCTTCGCGCTGATCATGACCAACCGCCGCGCCCAGACAGCACCCCCTTCATCCCCAGCCAGGTCGGCTCCGGCCTGCCGGACTGGACGGTGATCGCCGCCGGAACCTTCCTGTTCCTGCTGCCGGTCGCGATCTTCACCTTCATGCTCCGCAACCATCTGCTGCGCGGCATGTCCTTCGGAGCGATCCGTAAATGAGCTTTCGCGCCATCAACCAGAAATACCTGGAGCCCGGATCGCAGATTCTGATGGTGCTCGGCATCGTCGCACTCTGCCAGCCCTGGAACATGTTGCTGCACACATATGGCCTGACCATCATCCTGATCGGCCTGATCGGCTTCAACATCACGTCGAAGATCGCACCGGAAGAAAAAGCCGGCACGGGACAGATGCGAAATCCGGGAGCACAGCATTGACCCAGATCGAGCTTCGCGGTGTCCAGAAATTCTTCGGCGCCGTCCAGGTCATCAAGGACCTGAACCTCAAGATCAGCGACAACGAGTTCATCGTGCTGCTCGGCCAGTCTGGCTGCGGCAAGACGACGACGTTGCGCGCCATCGCCGGGTTGGAGACGATCGACGAGGGCGACATCCTCATCGACGGCAAACCCATCCAGCATCTCAAGGCCGCCGATCGCGACATCGCCATGGTCTTCCAGTCGTTTTCGCTCTACCCGCATATGAGCGTCTACGAGAACATCGCCTTCCCCTTGCGAGCCACGCGCAAGAGCAAAAGCGAGATCGACCAGGAAGTGCGCTCGGTCGCCAAGACGCTGCAGATATCGGACCTGCTCGGCAAGAAACCGTCCGCGCTTTCAGGCGGCGACATGCAGCGCGTCGCCATCGGCCGCGCGCTGGTGCGGCGGCCGAAAGCGATGCTGATGGACGAGCCGATCGGCGCGCTCGACGCCAAGCTGCGCGAGGAGATGCGGGCCGAGATCAAGCGGCTGCACATCAAGCAGGGTTCGACCACCATCTATGTCACCCACGACCAGATCGAGGCGATGAGCCTCGCCGACCGCATCGTCATCATGCATGAAGGCGTGCTGCAGCAGGTCGGCTCGCCGGACGAGGTGTATTCGCATCCGGCCAATCTGTTCGTGGCGCAATTCGTTGGCAGTCCGGTGATGAACGTCGCCGACGCTGCAGTCGCCGAAAAGGCTTCGTCGGTCTCGGTGACGGTCGGTGGAGCTGCCGCCGGCTTCGAGTTCCCGCGGGCGCTGCTGTCGAAGCTCAACGGCCATGCCGGTGGCCAGCTGGCGCTCGGCATCCGGCCGGAGGGCGTTCTCATTCGCCACGATGCGGCGGAAGGGTTCCTGCCGGTCGAGACGCAGATCGTCGAGCCGCTCGGCTCCTTCGATATCGTCGACCTCAAGGTCGGCTCCAAGATGCTGCGCGCGCGCACCAAGAGCGGCTTCGTCAGCGGTCCCGGCGAGAAGGTGTTCGCAAGGATCGATCCGGCCCAGGCGCATTTTTTCGACACGGCAAGCGGCAAGTCGCTGGGGGTGAGACTGTGACGGCCAAAGGCCGCGAAGAGCCAACGATCTGGCTTTTCGAACAGTCGAACGCCCGGAGCCATAGCGGAGGGCAGGCCGCCCTCGAACAGAATCGAGACAACTGACCATGGCCCATATCCAGCTCAAGAACATCTCGAAGACATTCGGCAATCATACCGCCTTGACCGGGCTCGATCTCGACATCGCCGATGGCGAATTCTTCGTGCTGCTGGGCGAGACGGGCGCCGGCAAGACGACGACGCTGAGACTGATCGCCGGCCTCGAGAAGCCGAGCGAAGGCCAGGTCTTCATCGATGGCGTCGATGTCGCCGACTGGGGGGCGGCCGAGCGCGATGTGGCGCTGGTGCTGCAGCAATATTCGCTCTATCCACGCTATACGGTACGCGAGAACCTCGAGTTCCCGCTGAAGCCGAAGATCCGCCGGCTGCCCGACGCCGAGATCAAGGACCGCGTCGATCGCGCCGCCCGCACGCTGAGGATCGAGCATCTGCTCGACCGCAAGACCGACCGGCTGTCCGGCGGCGAGATGCAGCGCGTCTCCATCGGCCGCGCCATCGTGCGTAAGCCACGTGTGTTCCTGATGGACGAGCCGCTGTCGGCGCTCGACGCGAAGCTGCGCGAGGCGCTGCGCACGGAACTGAAGAATCTGCAGATGCAGCTCGGCGCCACCTTCCTGTTCGTCACCCACGACCAGATCGAGGCGATGTCGATGGGCGACAAGGTCGGCGTGCTCAACCATGGCCGCATCGTCCAGACCGGCACGCCGCATGAAATCTACAACAATCCGCGCGACACCTATGTGGCGAGCTTCGTCGGCTCGCCGCCGATGAACCTCATCGACGGCAGGCTGGTGAATGGCCGCGCGGTGATGGCGCCGTTGAACTTCGAACTGCCCTTTTCTGGGGGAGCCAGGGCGAGCGGCGCGACCGATGGCCGCCCGCTCGTCTTCGGCATTCGTCCCGAGGACGTCTATCTTGAGAGTGGCGCGCCGGTTGAGGCGCGCATCCACGACGTCGAGAACCATGGCGTCGAGAAGATCCTGACGCTGCGCGTCGGCGACGCTACGCTGCGTGCAACAGTGCCAGCCAGGACCGATGTCGCCATCGAGCAGGCTGTGCGCTTTGCCTGGAACCCGGACAAGGTGGTGCTGTTCGACAAAGGCAGTGGTGTCAGCTTGCGGCACGCCGGGTAGGTCGCCGCGGATTGACCGGGTCGGAGCGAACTCCCCCGACTCAGCCGGCTTGGCGGATGTCAGCCTGTTCTTCGGCGCGAAGGTGGCTGGGTGCCGAGCCGATGACGCGCTTGAAGGCGCGGCTGAAGGCGGCGTCCGATTCATAGCCGAGGCGCGCGGCAACGACTGATATTTTCATCCGGTCGCGGACCAGCCACTGTCGCGCCTGGTGCATCCTGACCTGGGTGACATATCGCGCCGGCGTTTCTCCAACGATGGTGGCGAAACGCTCGGCAAAGCCGGATCGCGAGGCGCCCATCATCTTGGCCAGCGACTCCACGGTCCAGTCGTGGTTCGGTTCGAGGTGGATGGCGGCCAGCACGCGGCCGATTTCCCGATCCCTGACCGCCGCGATCCAGCCGGACGAGTCACCGCAGCCACGTTCGACCCATGAGCGGATGACGGTGGCGGCCAGCACATCGGCCAGCCGCGCCAGAATGCCGCCAGAGCCGACGCGCTCCATCGTCACTTCGCGCGCCATCGCCTCCAACAGATGTGGAATACCCGGTTCGTAGGCTTCGAGCTCGTGCGTGCGCATTACATCCGGCATCATGCCGAGCAAGGGATGCAGACCGTCGAGGTTGAAGTACATGCTGGCGCAGAACAGCAGCGTTCCCGGCTGGCAATCCTTGTCACACATCTCCGCGTTCGACGTACAGAAGACGTCCTTGCAGATCTCCTCGCGCTTGTAACTGTGAATTGGCCAGGCCTGCGCGCCGGGTTCGCTGGCCAGCACATGGGCAGCGCCTCGCGGCAACAGCACGGCATCGCCGGCATTGAGCTCAACCCACTCGCCGGACGGCTGCTTCAACCAGCACCCTCTGCGGCCGACGAAGTGAAACCGGGCGGCGGGATGAGCCGGGAACTGGATGCCCCACGGCTCCTTCAGTTCGCAGCGGCCATACTCGACGCCATCCAGACGTAACCCGCGCAGAATGTCTGTCAGCGGGTCGCCAGTGACGGGAATTTTGGACGAATGGTCAAACATAATGGGGTTTCTAGCATGGAAACTCCAGGTGGTCACGCCCTATGTTGCAGTGCAGCCAAATGTTGCGCCGCAAACAAGGTGGAAGACCGGCCACAGTGCCAAGCCGCGAGGGCAAGGCATGTAACGGGTGGAGCCCCGGTCGGTCATTGCCTATGTGGCGCTGCAAACAGATCGGAGACTGACCATGGCGGAACCCGCGACGGGCGTCATCGACGCCACACTTTTGAACCCTGCTGATTCCGACGAACGAACCGAGCCGGCATGGGGTGCCGTGGTGTCACTTGCGCTCGGGGTGTTCGGACTGGTGACGGCGGAATTCCTGCCCGCCAGCCTGCTGACGCCGATGGCGCGCGATCTCGGCGTCAGCGAGGGCGTGGCCGGACAAGCGGTGACGGCAACCGCCATCGTCGGTGCCATTGCCGCGCCCACCATGGCCATCATCACTAGGCGCATGGACCGCAGGCTGGTGATGTGGATGCTGACGGTGTTCCTGATCCTGTCGAACCTCCTGGCCACCTTTGCCTCGTCGCTTTCCATGCTTCTGCTTGCGCGCGTCGCGCTCGGCGTCGCCCTCGGCGGCTTCTGGGCGATGTCGGCGGCGATGGCGCTGCGGCTGGTGCCGATGCGGCTGATGCCGCGTGCCATGTCGATCATCCTGACCGGCGTTTCGCTGGCCACCGTTACCGCCGCTCCGGTCGGCGCCTATGTCGGCGACATCTGGGGCTGGCGCACGGCGTTCATGATCGCCACCGTCGTCGGCGCGCTTGCACTGCTGGTGCAGATTGCCACTATTCCGAAGCTGCCGCCCGTGGGCGTGGCGAGCTTCCGCACCTTGCTCGATGTGCTCGAACGCCCGTCGATCAGGGTAGCGCTGCTGGTCGTGCTGCTGGTTGCTTCAGGACACTTTGCCGGCTTCACCTATGTCCGTCCCTTCCTCGAGAAGGTCCCCGTACTCGACATCGAGACGATCTCGCTCGTGCTGCTGGCCTACGGCATTGGTGGCTTCTTCGGCAACGTCGCCGGTGGCATCCTGGCCGAGCGCAACCTCAAGGCAGCCGTTGCGCTGGCACCGTTGCTGATTGCTCTTGCAGCCGCCTCGATGCTGGTCTTCGGCGCCTCGCCGACGGTCGCGGCTACCGCTGTCGCGGCCTGGGGCTTTGCCTTCGGCGCGGTGCCGGTCGGGCTGCAGAGCTGGCTGGTGCGGGCCGCACCCGACCAGGCCGAAAGCGCCGGCGGACTGATGGTGGCGACCTTCCAGGTGGCGATTGCGCTGGGCGCGGTGTTTGGCGGCCTGCTGGTCGACCATGCCGGCGTGGCCAGCGCTTTCGCCTATTGCGGCGCGGCGACCTTGCTGGCGGCGATCGTGGTGTTCCTGCGCGGCCCGAAGCAGGCTGAATAGTCTCAGCCCAACGGGGCGACATAGACAAGGCGTCCAGACATTGCGCAACGGCCCGACAACCATCATGGTTTTCGGGCCGTTGCCGTTGTGATGGCAGGGACAAGCGAACTCAAACCGCGCGACCGTCGAAGTCGAAGACCTGTAAGGTGGAGAGGTCGAGATCGGCGACGCAATGGATGTTGATATAGGCACTGCGCCAGCTGCCTTCGCGGACATCCTCGGCGAAGGGATGGATCCCGCAGGTGCGGCAGAAGCGGTGCGCGATGGCGTGACCGCCGAATGTGTAGATGCCCAAATCATCGCCCCAGGCCAGAACCCGCAGCGTCTGGTGCGGGATGGCACACAACAGCGCGCCCTTGCGCGAGCAGATCGAGCAATTGCAGCGCACGGCAACGGTCAGCTCAGCCTTGAACTCGAAGGCGATCTTGCCGCAGTGACAGCTGCCTTTGTAGAGCATCGGGTTATTCCCTCCATCCGGCAGGGGTGCAAAACCGCCTGCGCCGGGTTAAGTCTCGGCAAGCCATGCAACTGGCTTCCGCCCTTAAGACGTTCAACACGTCCGGAGTCCGACACCGACAATGCAACCCGTCCGGGATCATCTGGAAATCATCCTCGCGCGCCTCGCCGCCCGTGCCGGGGAAGAGCGCGTGTTCACGAAGATCTACGCGGAGCCCGCGCGGGCCGCGGCCGACGCCAGCGATGCCCGCAAGCGGGCAGGTGTGACGCTCGGACCGCTCGACGGGACCATCGTCTCGATCAAGGATCTGTTCGATATCGCCGGTGAACCAACCACGGCCGGTTCTCTGATGCTCAGGACCGCGACGCCGGCTCCGCGCGACGCCGCCATCGTCAGCCGGCTGCGGCAGGCCGGCGCGGTGATCATCGGCAAGACCAACATGACCGAATTCGCCTTCACCGCCATCGGCGACAACCAGCATTACGGCACGCCCGGCAACGCGGCGGATGCCAGCCGCATTGCAGGGGGTTCCTCCTCGGGCGCCGGCGTTTCAGTGGGCGAGGGGACGAGCGAAATATCCATCGGTTCCGATACCGGCGGTTCGGTGCGTATCCCGGCATCGCTCAACGGCGTCGTCGGCTTCAAGCCGACGGCGCGGCGGGTGCCGCTTACCGGCGCCTTCCCGTTGTCCGCCACACTGGACTCGATCGGGCCGCTTGCCCGAACCGTCGCCCAGTGTGCTTTCGCTGACGCAGTGATGGCCGGCGAGGTGCCGACCGCGCTGGCGCCGATCCCGCTTGCCGGACTTCGCATCGGCATCCCGCGGGGCGTTCTTTTCTGGAACACGGAAGGCGAGGTCGCGGCGGCATTCGAGCATTGTCTCGGGAAGCTCCAACTGGCCGGTGCTCGGGTCACGGACCTGTCGATGGACGATCTGCTTGCCGATATGCGCGCGACGACCAAGCGGGGTTCGATCGCCGCCATGGAAGGGGCCGAAGTGCATGCCGACTGGCTGGCGACAGGGGTATCAGTGCCGGTCGACCCACATGTCAGCGGGCCTTTGTCGCGGGCGGCCATGTTGCCGACGCCGGTCTATATCAGGGCAATGCGGCGCCGTACGGCGCTCGCCGCCGCCATGGATGAGCGCCTGGCGTCGGTCGATGTTCTGGCGCTGCCAACCACGCCGGTGACGGCGCCGACCATCGTTTCCATGGCCGAGGATGCCGAACTGCGTGATCATACCGAAGGCCTGCTCCTGCGCAACACACAGGTCGCCAACCAGTTCGACCTCTGCGCGATCTCGCTACCGATGCCTGATATGGCGCTGCCGGCCGGACTGATGCTGGTCGCGCGCAACGGCCATGACCGGCATTTGATGCGGATTGCCGCTGAAGTCGAAAGGCTGCTGGGCGGCTGATCGGCAGTGGACCGCGAACTGCGGATCAGTGTGATGAGCAGTGCTTGCGTTCGCTGTCCCTGGCGGTCCGTACGATGCGGGTCGCGACGAGCCAGGACAGGCCGTAGTCCTTGCCGGTGATGGTCTGGGTGCGCTGCTCGATCGAGCCCCTGACGACGATCTTTCCGGCATAAAGCACGTCGGACTGATCGGTTATCGCCTTGTCGGCCTGCGGCAATCCGCTGATGTCGATAGACACACCCTTGATGATCGTGCCGGTGGTAAGATCAAGCGCGCTGTTCGACGGGCAGGGCGCCTTGAAGCAACGCAGCCCATTGTCGCAATAGACATAGCTGCTCTCGGCCGCGGCGAATGCCGGCAAGGTGCAGATGGACGAGGCCGCGGCAATCAGAAATGCGAGGCGAGGACCGGACATGGCTGCAACGTCGCGGAGAATTGGGGCGAAACCGCGATGCGCTATCTGTTGGCCGGAAACCGCCGCCGGTAGTGATCGACCACTTCCGGATTGCGCAGATTGACCGGCAGTTTGCCTGCCAGTACGAGCAAGGCCTCGCCCGCCGCGCCGACGCCCATGCGCATCATCGATTCCTCGGTGATCCCCGCCATATGCGGGGTGATGATGACATTGTCGAAGCCGAAATAGGGATGATTTGATGGCAACGGCTGCGTCGAAAACACGTCGAGCGCGGCACCGCCGATGCGGCGTTTCCGCAAGGCCTCGATCAGCGCGTCGTCGTCGACGACCGGTCCGCGCGAAACGTTGATCAGCAGCGCATTCGGCTTCATGCGCGCGATCCGCTCACGGTTGATCAGGCCGCGTGTCTCCGGCGTCAGCGGGCAACACAGGACGATGATGTCGCTTTGTTCGACCAGCGCGTCGATCGACAGGAAGCCGACCTTCTCAGGTGCCGGCTGCATGCTGCGCGTCGTTGCCACCACCTTCAGGTCGAAGCCGTGTGCCGCGATATGGCCGACAGCCTGTCCGACGGCGCCGAGGCCGACAATGCCGATCGTCTTGCCGGCAAGCTCGCTGTTGGAGTTGGCGTGCTCGCGGCCGGCAAGCCAGCCTTTGGCGCGCAGGTCGCGGTCGACGACGCGGAAGTTGCGCAGCAAGGCGAGGGCCGTGAACATGACGTGTTCGGCAACCGAGCGGGCATTGACCGCCGGCACATTGGCCACCAGCACGCCGGCCGCGAAAGCTGCTTCCATCGGGATCATGTCGAGCCCGGCGCCATGGCGGATCGCGGCCCGCAGCTTCACCGCATTCTCGAATAGCGCTGGCGGCAGGGGGCGCGCACGATGACGATGTCGGCATTCTTCGCCTCGGTGGCAAGCGTGCCTGGATCGAGAGCGGATGCAACGACAAGTTCACCGGCGCCGGCCAGCATCGCCGAGGCGCGCGGATGCAGCGGATGAGTCGACAGGATCCTTGGCACGGTCAGGCCTTTTCGAGCGTAGGGCTTGCGGACGCAACCGCCTTGCCGCCCTCGATAAGGCCCTTCCAGTAGCTCTCCGCGCCTTGCAGATGGGCGCTCATCAGCGCCTGGGCGAGGTTGCCGTCGCGGCGCAGCAGCGCCTCATAGATCTGGATGTGCTCGGCATGCGAGCGCACGCTGCGCTCGGGGTCGTTGAAATAGATCGGCAGGCGCTGTTCGCCCATCATGTAATAGACGCTGCAGACATTGTGGAACACGCTGTTCTTGGTGGCGCGGACGATCTCGAGGTGAAACTCGCGGTCTTCCTTGGCAAGACCCTCGCCTGCGGCGATGCGGTCTTCCGAAGCTTTCAGGATTTCGCGCAGCCGCTCGAAATTCTCCTCGGTGGCGCGCGAACAGGCAAGCTCGGCGGCCTTGATTTCGTGGATCTTGCGCAATTCGACCGTCTCGTAGATCTGGATCGGGTCGAGCGGCAGGCCGGCGCGCGCGAACAGCGCCATCGCTTCGACGCTGGCCTGCTTGGTGTCGATGTAGATGCCGGATTTGGCGCGGCGCTCGACGATGCGCATGGCCTCGAGAATGGCGAGCGCCTCGCGGATCTGACCGCGGCTGACGCCGAAATGCTCCGCCAGCTCGCGTTCCGACGGCGTTCGGCCGGTCTCCTTGTCCGAATGGGAGAACAGGTAGGCGGCGAGTTCCGCGAGAAGGTTCTTTTCTTTCATTGTCAATCGCGTTGCGCGTGCGCCTCCAGGAACCGTTCCGAAATGGTGAATCCCAGACCCGGCTTTTCCGGGATCGCTACCATACCGTCCCGTGCTTCGACAGTCTCTTCGACCAGATCATGGATCATCGGGTTGGCGCCGAGCGAATATTCAACGGTGAAACTCGACGGCGACGCGGCACAAACGTGCAGCCCGGCGAAAAAGCAGGGTGCGCCGGCCCACAGATGCGGGGCAAAGCGCAGGTTGAAGGCGCTGGCGATGGTGCCGATCTTCATCGCCTCGCTGATGCCGCCGCAAAAGGCGGGATCCGGCTGGAAGATGTCGGCGGCCTTGAGCACGGCGAGGTCGCGGAAGGCATAGCGCGTCGCTTCGCTTTCGCCGGTGGCGATTGGAATGGGGCCGGACGCGCGCACTTCAGCCATGCCCGGCTTGTCGTCGGCGATGATCGGTTCCTCGAACCAGGCGAGATCCAAATCGTTGACGAGATGGATGAAGCGCTTGGCTTCGCCCACCGTGTAGGTGCCATGCGCGTCGACCATCAATTCGATATCGGGACCCAGCGCCTGCCGCGCGGCGCGGACGCGCGCGGCGGAGACATGCGCGGCGCCGTCCATGGCGCCGACCCGCATCTTCAGCGCCTTGAAGCCGCCCCTGGCGATATAGGACTTCAATTGCTCGCCGATGGCCTCGGCGGGTGCCCAGCCGCCGGACGCGTAGGCCGGCATGCGATCAAGCTTGCGGCCGCCGAGCAGCCGCCAGACCGGAACTCCAAGCGATTTGCCCAGAATGTCCCACAGCGCGATGTCGACCGCGCTGATCGCCGCGACGCTCATGCCGCGCCGCGCCAGCTGCGGCATGGCGTGGCCGGCGCGCGCGGCACTGTCGTGGCGCACGCCATTGTAGAGCATCTCCCAGATGATCCCGATATCGGCCGGATCGCGACCGATCAGCTGCGGCCCGACCTCGCGGTTGAGCATGTGGACAAGGGCGCCGTAGCTGCCGGCGCTGCCGGCGGCGTTCTTGCCTTCGCCCCAGCCGACCAGCCCGTCATCGGTCTCGATGCGCAGGATGGCGGCGTCAAAGGTCGTCACCTGACCGAAATCGCTGCGGTGTTGCCGTGCGGCTTCGATCGGGATGCGGACCCACCAGGCTTGGACGGTCTTGATACGCATCATCTTCCCCAGCCCTGCCGCCGGTCGGGGCGGAAGGGCGAATTTCCCAACAGCAGTCTACTACTTGATCAGCGGCAGCAACGTTTCGGCGGTGATGCGCATCTGGTCGGTGTAGAATTTCTCCGTCAGCACGCTCGAGCCGTGATCCTGGATGAATTTCAGCTGTTCGGGCGAGATGTCGACCGGATGGCGCTCGACCATGTCGGGATAGGGCGCGGCTGGCGTGCGGTCGACCGGTGCGACGAACTCGTTGGTCAGCGCGCCGTCGTAACCGACCTCCTTCAACGTGGCGACGATCTTTGGCCAATCGATCTGGCCGAGGCCGGCGGCAAAGCGGTTGTTGTCGGCGACGTGGAAGTCGAACAGGCGCTTTCCGACCTGACGGATTGCGTCGTAGACGTTAAATTCTTCCATATGGATATGGTAGGCGTCGAGGCAGACGCCGCATTCCGGACTGACCGCGTCGGCCAGCGCCAGGGCCTGGGCGCCGCGGTTGAACAGATAGGTCTCGAAGCGGTTCAGCGGTTCGACGGCGATCTTGACGCCGACCTTCTTGGCGTGGGTGAAGCATTCGCGGGTCGCGTCGACGACCCACTTCCATTCTTCTTCCTCGGTGCCATCCGGCACCACCTTGCCGACGGTGGCCGGAACCAGCGTGATGATCTCGCCATCGAGTTCGCTGACCATGGTCAGCACGTCCTTGACGTATTGAACGGAGCGTTCGCGCTGGCCCTGGTTCTTGGCGGCGAGGTTGCGCTCGCCTAGCATTAGCGTCACCGCGCCCCAGCAGCGAATGCCATGTTCCTTGAGGAGCGCGCGCGTCTCCCTGGTCTTGTACTGCTCGGGCTCGCCGGAAATCTCGATCGACTCATAGCCGAATTTCTTGATGCGCTTAAGCGTCGTCTCCAAGGGTTCCGCGCGCATCCAGTTGTGCGTCGAAAGATGCATGGTCTGTCCTTCCCAAATTCGCCTGTATGGTTCGCCTGCGACATGCATCACCGAAAGGCGACGCAAGGGTTCCTCCCCAAGGCATCCCCAGCCTTTTCTCGCAAACTGGTTCGACCAATTGGGCCTCAACCGAGGTCTACAGCAAATTCTTCAGGACGGCAAGAAGTGCGGGAATGTAACTTTCGATCCGGGCTACTTCATTGATTATATTGAAATATACAACGTCTCTCAGCGTGCCCGAAGGGCTCCGGCGGCGCATCGCGAGGCTTGACCAAGTCGCCATATTTGGTAATACCAGAATGGCGGCGTGTTCAAGCGCTGCTGTGAAAAGACCAAAGTGGCTGGCCCTGCTTCCAATCGGCGCTATGCTTGGTCGCGATGAAAACGAGGGAGGATGCCGATGCCGACAACGATGAAGGGCCCTGGGCTGTTTCTGGCGCAGTTCGCGGGCGATGCCGCGCCGTTCAATTCATTGGCCTCGATCACCAAATGGGCGGCCGGCCTCGGCTACAAGGGCGTGCAGATCCCGACCTGGGACGCGCGGCTGTTCGATCTCAAGAAGGCGGCCTCTTCCAAGACCTATTGCGACGAAGTCAAGGGCATTTGCGCCGAGGCCGGCGTCGAGATCACCGAATTGTCGACGCATTTGCAGGGGCAATTGGTGGCGGTGCATCCGGCCTATGACGCGCAGTTCGACGGCTTCGCGCCACCCTCGGTGCACAACAATCCCAAGGCGCGGCAGAAATGGGCGGTCGAACAGATGGAGTTCGGCGCCAAGGCCTCGAAGAACCTGGGCCTCAAGGCCTCGGTATCCTTTTCCGGTGCGTTAGCCTTCCCTTACCTTTATCCTTGGCCGCAGCGGCCGGCCGGCCTGATCGAGGAGGCGTTCGCCGAACTCGGCAAGCGATGGAAACCGATCCTGGATGTCTATGAGGACAATGGCGTCGATGTCGGCTACGAGATCCATCCTGGCGAGGACGTGTTCGACGGCGCGACCTTCGAGATGTTCCTCGACGCGGTTGGCGGCCACAAGCGCTGCAACATCAATTACGATCCGTCGCACTTCCTGTTGCAGCAGCTCGACTATCTCGAATTCATCGACATCTACCACGAGCGCCTCAAGGCGTTCCACGTCAAGGACGCCGAGTTCAACCCGACCGGCCGGCAGGGCGTCTATTCGGGCTACCAGAGCTGGACCAACCGCGCCGGCCGCTTCCGCTCGCTCGGCGACGGGCAAGTGGATTTTGGCGGCATCTTTTCCAAGCTGACGCAGTACAATTACGATTCCTGGGCGGTACTGGAGTGGGAGTGCTGCCTGAAGCATCCTGAGGACGGTGCTGCCGAAGGCGCACCCTTCATCGAGCACCACATCATCCGGGTGACGGAAAAGGCATTTGACGACTTTGCCGGCGGCGCCACCGACAAGAAGGTGCTGCGCGGCATGATGGGGATTTAACGCTACTTTCCCTCCCCTCGAGGGGAGGGTGGCCCGACGGGCCGGGTGGGGTCGGTTCACGCCGAGCTCTGCCTCTACGACCCACCCGATCCGCTGCGCGGATCGACCTCCCTTCAAAGGGGAGTGAAACAACGAGGGAGCAAAACATGGTCGGCGCATCGAAGTCGGAAACGGGAGGCGGCCCCATCCGCTACGGCATGGTCGGCGGTGGGCAAGGCGCCTTCATCGGCGCGGTGCACCGGATCGCGGCGCGCATGGACAATGATTTCGTGCTGGTGGCCGGTGCGCTGTCGGCGAATCCTGAGCGGGCCAAGGCATCGGCCGCCGAACTCGGGCTCGATCCGGATCGCAGCTACGCCTCCTACGCCGAGATGGCCAAGGCCGAGGCCAAGCGGCCCGACGGCATCGAGGTGGTGGCCATCGTCACGCCCAACAATGTGCATGTGCCGGCGGCCAAGGCCTTCCTCGAGGCTGGTATCCACGTCATCTGCGACAAGCCGCTGGCAACGACGCTGGCCGAGGCCAAGAAGCTCGCGGCGATCGTCGAGAAGACCGGCAAGGTGTTCGTGCTCACCCACAACTATACCGCCTATCCAATGGTACGGCAGGCGCGCGAGATGGTGGCCAAGGGTGTGCTGGGCGACATCCGCATCGTGCAGTCGGAGTATCCGCAGGACTGGCTGACCGAAGACCTTGCCGCCACCGGCCAGAAGCAGGCGTCGTGGCGCGGCGACCCGAAGCAGGCGGGCGCTGGCGGCGCGCTCGGCGACATCGGCACGCACGCCTATAACCTCGCCCGTTTCGTCTCCGGGCTGGAACTCGATTCCTTGTCGGCCGATCTCGACGCCTTCGTGCCGGGCCGGCTGCTCGACGACAACGTCAACGTCATGCTGCGCTTCAAGCCGGCCGGCAAGACGCATCCGGCCAAGGGCATGATTTGGGCAAGTCAGGTGGCGCCTGGCCATGAGAACGGGCTGAAGCTGCGCATCTACGGCTCGAAGGGCGGGCTGGAATGGGTGCAGGCCGACCCGAACTATCTCTGGTACACGCCGTTCGGGCAGCCGAAGCAGCTGATCACGCGAAATGGCGCCGGCGCGCTGCCGGTAGCGGGGCGTGTCAGCCGCGTTCCGTCGGGCCATCCGGAAGGCTATCTCGAAGGCTTCGCCAACATCTACCAGGAGGCGGCGCGGGCGATCCGCGCGGCACGACGCAAAGGCGGCAAGCCGGCAAAGGATGTCGTCTTTCCGACCATTCAGGATGGCGTCGAAGGCATGGCATTCATCGAGGCTTGCGTGAAGTCGTCGAAGAAGAATGGAGCGTGGACGAAGCTTTAATCGCGCCGCGGGGTCACGAGGGTCCCCCTCGCCCGGATTGCTGACGGCAATTCGGACAATCCGACCTCTCCCCGAGGGGGAGGAGATCGTCGGCGCGGATATTCGCCTCTTCTCCCAACGGGAAAGGTGGCCGCGAAGCGGCCAAGTGAGGGGGCCTGGCCACAGCGAAGCGAAGGCAAGGTGGGGAGACTTTGTGGCAAAACCGGCTGGGGAAACAACCGGCAGTCAAATTGGGAGGGGCGTCGATGAAGATCGGCATGTGCATGTTCTTGTGGACGACGGCGGTGTCGAAGAAACACGAGCCGCTGCTTCGCGACATCAAGGCGACCGGCTTCGATGGCGTCGAGATACCGATCTTTGCCGGCACGCCGGACGACTATAGGAAACTCGGCGAGTTGCTCGATCGCATCGGGCTCGAGCGGACCGCGGTTTCAGCCATGGGCGATCCGGCGATGAACCTGATCTCGGCCGATACCGCGACACGCAAAGCCGGCATCGAATACATGAAATGGGCGATCGACTGCGCGCAGGCGCTTGGCGCGAACACGCTGAGCGGCCCGCTGCATTCGACGCTCGGCGCCTTTTCCGGCTCCGGGCCGACGGCCGCCGAGAAGAAGCGCTCGGTCGCCTCGCAACGCACCATCGGCGACCATGCCGGCAAGAAGGGCGTCACCATCGGGCTCGAGGCGCTCAACCGCTTCGAATGCTATCTTCTCAACACGATGGCGGATCTGTCAGAGCATATCGACGCCATCGACCGGCCGCACATCAAGGCGATGTACGACACCTTCCATGCCAATATCGAGGAGGCCGACCCGATCGGCGCCTACACAAAGCACCGCGGGAATGTCGTGCATATCCACATTTCGGAGAATGATCGCGGCGTGCCGGGGCGTGGCAATATTCCGTGGAGAGAGACGTTCGCGGCGATCCGCAAGAGCGGCTATGACGACTGGCTGACGATCGAGGCGTTCGGCCGCTCACTAAAGGACCTGGCGGCGGCGACCAAGGTGTGGCGCGATTTTTTCGAGAGCCCGGAGGCCGTCTACCGCGACGGTTACAAGCATATTAGGAACGGGTGGAAGGCCGCCGCTCAGGCGCCTTGATCGGGCGATAGTGATGCAAAGGAGACCTGCGTCGACGACCCTGGCGCGAGGCGAGACGATGATTATGCCTAGTCCGTTTTCTATTTGCGTTCGCGGCGAGTGCCAGTGGTCCCCCACTCCGTCTCGGCTTCGCCGAGCCACCTCTCCCCCCTCCGGAGGGAGAGGAAAGGGAGCCTTGTGGCTCGGGAGAGGAAGAAAGCCTCGGCCTAGGAGAACAGGCGTCGGCTCGGACGCCTGACGCCTTTCCTCTACCCCGTCGATCGGGGGAGAGGTGTCGAGCGCAGCTCGACGGAGTGGGGGTCGAGCCTTGGCGCGGTACTTTACGATGCCCACGTTTATGCGTCACAAGGCTTAACCCTGCTCGGCCTGGATCCGGTTGTAGTCGTGAATGGTCCGGCTCAGCCGGCGGCGCAGGAAATTCGATATGTTGTCGAAGACAAAGACGACGACCAGCGTCAGCAGCACCATGTAGAAGACGTTGGCCCAGTTGGAGTTGGTGCGCATCGCTTCCCACAGCTTCAGGCCGATGCCGCCGGCGCCGACGGCACCTATGATGGTCGCGCCCCTGGTGTTGGATTCCCACTGGTAGAGCGTCTGGCTGATGAACACCGGGATCACTTCCGGCAGCACGCCGTAGCGCTGCACCAGAAGGCCGTTGGCACCGGTCGAGACGACACCCTCGCGCGGCTTATCGTCGATGTTTTCGAGCGCCTCGGAATAGGTTTTGCCGAGCGTGCCGATCTCGGTGAAGAAGATCGCGGCGCTGCCCGCCAGGGGACCCGGTCCGAAGGCGCGGGTGAAGAACAGCGCCCAGATCAGCATGTCGATCGAGCGCATGAAGTCGAAGAAGCGCTTGAGCACCTGGTTGACCAGCCGGCTGGGCGTGATGTTGCGGGCGGCGAAGAACGCGAGCGGGAAGGCGACGATGCCGCCAAGCGCGGTGCCGAGAAAGGCCATGACGATGGTCTGCAAGAGCTTGGTCCAGACGTCGCCATGCTGCCACTGGGCGTTGTTCCAGATGTTGTCGCCGGCCAGCGCCAGATTGGACGTGCCCGGCTTGAGTTCGGGCCCGGAGACGATGAGCCAGGCCACTTCGCCCGCCGACTTGCCGAAGAACGGCGAACGGGTATCGAAGACAAAATTCGCCCAGCCGAGGAAGCGCTTGCGTATCTTGACGCGGTCGGCGGCGACACGGACCTCGCCGGCAAATCCCATGTCGGCGACGACCTCGTCCTCATGCGCGATGATCCAGTCGGGAACCGGGCCGGAGATCAGCGGCTTGCCGGTGTCCAGCGCGACTGGCACGGTCTCACCGTTGGCAATGATCGTCGCTTGCATCTTGTTGAAGGTGACCGACTTGGCGGCGCCATCGATCAGGATCGTCACCGAACCGTCGGCATTGGTCTTGACCCAGTCCGGATGTGGGTCCGGGCCGAGCACCGAGAAGCGAGGATATTTGGCGGTGATCTGCGGTTCGTCGAGGCGGAAGATCGGCTGCACGTCGTAGCTGATCCATTGGGTCAGGAACAGCGGCAGGCGCTCCCAGTGCGAGTCCCGCATCACCTGCGGCAGGTTGAAGAACCACAGGGCGTAGAGGAGGTAGACAAGGGTGCCTCCAAGCAACAGCAGCGGTCCGAAACGCTGGTGGAATGGGCGCCGGAACACGTGCGGAAAGCGCTCCTCGATCGACTGGATCTGATCGGCGGTCATGGTGGTCATCGGTTAAGCTCCAACCATGAAGGCTTGCTCGCCGACAAGCTTGCGGCGCAGCCAGGCGGAGAACTGGTCGACGATGAAAATCGTGGTGAACAGGAGCAGCACCAAGGCTATCGTCTTGGCGCCGAAGCCGCGAGAGATGGACAGCTTCAGCTCTTCGCCGATACCGCCGCCGCCGACCGCGCCCATGATGGTGGAGATGCGCACGTTGATCTCGATTCGCAGCAGCGTGTAGGACATGAAGTTGGGCAGCACCTGCGGCAGGCCGGCAAAGCGCATCCGCTCGAACCAGTTGGCGCCGACCGCTCGCAAGCCTTCCTCGGCGCGCATGTCGATGTTCTCGTTGATCTCGTAGAACAGCTTGCCCAGCGCGCCGATCGAATGCAGGCCGATGGCGATGATGGCGGCGATCGGGCCGATCGAGACAATGGCCGCGAACAGACCGGCGATGACGATCTCGGGAAAAGCGCGCAGCAGTTCCATGAAGCGCTTGACGATCAGCCGCAGCACCGGATGCGGCGTCAGGTTGCGCGCCGCGATGAAGGAGAACGGCACGGCAAAGACGAAACCGATGAAGGTCGAGACCAGCGCCACGTTCAGCGTGGTCAGCATCAACTCGAAATATTCGGGGATGTAGAAGCTGCCCCAGACATAGGCGCGGCCGAGCGGGAAGTTGAATTCCTGGGTGCCGGTGTCGTGTGGGGAGGCGACGTCGAACATCGCCCGCCAGACATCGTTCCAGTCCTTGGGGACGAGCCAGCTCAGGAAGTCCAGTATGTGCGGCAGCCGGTCGAAGAAATGCCCGGCGTTGGCTTCGTCGGCGAACCACATGGAGCCGCAGAGCGCGACAATGAGCAGGCCGACACCGATGGCCGTATAGAGCCGGCGCAAGGATGTCTGGCGTCGCCAGGCATCGGCTGCCTGGTGCGTCGCGTCTGAATGAGCGGTCAAGGAAAGGGTCATGATCGGAGATGCAAAAAGGGCGGTGCCGCCGCATCGGCCCGAAAATCGAAGTCCGATTTTCGGAAAGTCCGATGCGGCAATCTAAAGTGCTAAAGCGTACTTTGTGCGTCCAAGTGGACGCACGTCGCTTTAGTAACACCGCCCTTCTTGATTTTACCGTTAGCCGCCGATGGCTGCCTTACGGGCTTCGACGATGACGTTGTAGAAGTCCGGCTTCACCGGGACGTAGCCGGTAAAATCGCCGCCTTCGATGCCTTCGAAGCAGGCCTTGTCCTTCTTGGGGAGCTGCGTGAAAAAGTCGGCAAGCTTCGCGGTCATGTCGTCGCCGAGCGCAGTGCGCACGACCAGCGGGCCGTTCGGGATCAGGCCCGAGCGCCAGACTTCGACGAAGTCGTTGGGGTCGACGGCACCCTTGGCGACTTCCTTGTGGAAGGTGCCGGAGGTGTAGCCATCCTTGAAGTCGCCGATGCCGGAAGAGTCGTCGACCGCCACGTCGACCTTGCCGTCACGCACGGCCAGAACGTTGTTCTCGTGGCCACCATTGAACTGCGTCGAAGCGAAGAAGGTTTCGTTGGAGGCACCGGTGTCCTTCGGAATCTGGGTCAGCGGGATCAGATAGCCGGAGGTCGAATCCGGATCGGCGTAGCCAAGCTTCTTGCCCTTGGCCGACTTGATGTCGGTGATGCCGGAGGACTTGAGCGCCAGGCCGATCGAATAATAGCCGGTCGCGCCGTCAGTCTGCTGGGTGGTGAGGATCGGGGTGACGGCCTTCGGGTCCTTGAGAACGACGCTGGCGTAGCCGGATGCGCCGAGCTCGGCGAAGTCGAGCGTGCCACCGAGCAGGCCCTGGATGACACCGTCATAATCGGCGGCCGGGAACAGCGACACTTTCTCGAAGCCGAATTCTGCCTTCAGGTGGTCGGCGAGGCACTGATAGTTGCGCAGTCGGTCGGTCTCGTTTTCACCGCCGAGAATGCCGACGCGAAATTCCTTCATATCGGCGGCATGGGCAATGCCGGTCGCCATTGCGAGCACCGAAACGGCGCCAAAAACCATCTTCCTGAACATCTGATATCTCTCCTGTAGGTTCCGGCCCCGCGCCGGCAGCGTTCTTGATTTCGACAGGTGCCCTTGACGCGGGCGGGCGATCCCGATCGCTCTTTCCTGGCCCATGGTCTTTCCCAAAAACCGGATTCCAAGTTTCGCTAACGCGGACCTTCGGTTCGGGACCATGGGCTCAGTAACCCGGGAATGCGGGCTCGAGCGGTCCGGCGGATGCGGCGATCTTTTGCTTGATGGCAACGCTGGTCGAGGTGATGGCCTCGGAGATTTCGCCGCCATTGCTGTCGGCGCCATAGACGAGACGCACGGCCTCGCGGTTGAGCTCTTCCGGCGGGCCATCGAAGACGACCTTGCCGGCAGCCATGCCGATGATGCGATTGCAATAGGTGCGGGCGGTATCCAGCGTGTGAAGATTGGTGACGACGGTGATGCCTTCGCGCAGATTGATATCCTGCAGCGAATCCATCACCACCTTGGCGTTGAGCGGGTCGAGCGAAGCGATCGGCTCGTCGGCGAGGATAACCCTGGGCTGCTGCATCATGGCACGCGCGATGGCGACGCGCTGCTGCTGGCCGCCCGACAAGGTGCCGGCGGGCTGCAGTGCCGTGCGGGCGATATCGAGCCGCTCCAGCGCCGCAACCGCCTCGGCGCACTCGGCGCGCGAGAACATACCGAACAGATTGGTGATGGTCGAACGGTGGTTCAGCTTGCCGAGCAGCACGTTGGTCAGCACATCGAGGCGCGGCACCAGGTTGAACTGCTGGAAGATCATGGCGCAGTCGCGCTGCCAGCGCCGCAACGGCGAACCACGCAGCTGGGAAACCTCGGCGCCGTCAAAAAAAATCGACCCCTGGCTGGGATCGATGAGACGGTTGATCATGCGCAAAAGGGTCGATTTGCCGGCTCCGGAACGGCCGATAATGCCGACCATCTGACCTTGCGGGATGGAAATGTCGACATTGCTGACGGCGATGTTCTTGCCAAATCGGCGAGAGACGCCGCGGATTTCGAGCGTGGCTGACGTTGCTGACATGGGCAGGTTCCAGTCCAGTCGCGGTTGAAGGTCTGTTGGCCTTCGCTAGCGCAGCGCCATGAACCTGCGGTGTCGGATTGATGTCAGTTTTGTTACCGCCCACAGACGCGGCGTCTGGCGTCCCTTTCAGAGCGATCAGCCGAGCACAAGCAACTCCTCGAAGTGCTTCATGTCGCGGAATGCACAGAAGGCAGGCGTCCTGATCTCGATCACCGGCGCCTGCCGCGCGAAAAGCGCGAGAGAGTCATCGAACAATGCTTGCCATTCAGCCGCCCTGTCGTCGGCAAGACGCTGGATCTGATAGGCAAAGGTGATGTGGAAGACGTAAGCGTCGTGATCGGGGTGCCGGTATCCGAACGGCACGGCCAAGGCATCGCGCCAGGCACGCATGATGCCCACGTCCTCGTCCGTCGCGCCGGCAACGGTGAGTCCCGTCGGTACGACTTCGACCACCTTGATGTTGAACGGGCCAAGGCCCTCGAAGCCTTTCAGCCGTTCCAGATAGAGGCGGGTCATCGCGTCGATGCTGGTGTCGAGCGGTACGTCACCCGGCCAGTAGGGCAAGCGGCGGCGGTACTCGATGATGCCCTGGAAAAGCGTCATGTGCAGGCTGGAGACGGGCGTGAAGGCGAGCCGGTCGGCGTCGGGCATCGCCAGCATCCGGTCGCGCACCGCAAGCACCACGGCCTCGGATGGCGAACCGCTGACCAGGTGGCTGACAACCGTATTGCCGGGTTCGATCAGGAAATTGCCCGACGTGTCATAGCGGGTGCCGAGATGCACCGGAGGGGTCGGATTGGAGCCGGCAAAGAATCCGGCGAGCGACGGTCTGACAGAAACAGGCATTGCGATCTCCAAGGGAAAGACCGCGTCCTGCCCCGGCGATGTGTCAGGGATATGAAACAGGTTCGCCCATGACGATGATGTGATGGCCTATCTCTCGTTGTCTAACGCAATTCCGGACGGAAAACCGGTTCCCACTTTTCCTGCAATTGCTCTACCCGCCATATTTCTCCAGGAAGGCTTCGGCCTCAAGCGACCGAAAATCATCGAGCGAGGCGCGTAGCCTTGTGTGGTCCCAGTCCCACCAGGCAAGCGCCTGGTAGCGCTCGGCGGTGCGACGGTCGAAGCGCTCGCGGATCGGCCTGGCCGGCACGCCACCGACGATGGTGTAGGGCGCGACATCTTTCGAGACGACCGCTCCGGCGCCGACCGCCGCGCCATCGCCGACAGTGACGCCAGGCAGGATGGTCGAGCCGTGACCGAGCCAGGTGTCATGACCAATGGTGACGCGCTTGGCGCGGCGCTGGGCGAAGAATTCGCTCTCGTGCTCGGCATCGTCCCAATAGTCGGAGGCGCGATAGGTGAAATGGTGCAGCGTCGGCCGCCATGTCGGGTGGTTGGTGGCGTTGATGCGCACGCTTGCCGCAATGTTGGAAAACTTGCCGATCGTCGCGCACCAGACGGCGCAGTCCTGCATCATGTAGGAGTAATCGCCGAGTTCGCTTTCGGAAACCCGGCTGCGGTCGGCGATCTCGGTCCAGCGGCCAAGTGTCGAGTTCTGTATCTCCGCCGTCGGGTGGACCAGTGGCGCTTCCGATAATTTCCTGGTCATGCGGCGATTTTTCCCGGGGCAAAAACGGTGACGTCAATGATGCGGTCGGCAACCGCCTCGCGCACGTCGTGGTCATGGAAGATGCCGAGCAGGGCGACGCCCGCCGTCTTCTTGCCAGCGATGAGTTGGATCACCACGTCGCGGTTCCTGGCGTCGAGCGAGGCGGTCGGCTCGTCGAGCAGCAGGATCGGGTGCTCGGTAATGAAGCCGCGCGCTATGTTGACGCGCTGCTGCTCGCCACCGGAGAAGGTCGCCGGCGGCAGAGCCCAGAGTTTCTCCGGCAGGTTGAGTTGCGCCAGCAAGGCGCGCGCCTTGTCGCGCGCGCTCTCGCGGTCCTCGCCGCGCTCGACCAGCGGCTCGGCGACGACATCCAGCGCCGGGACGCGCGGCACGGTGCGCAGGAACTGGCTGACATAGCCGATGGTCTGGCGGCGCACCGCAAGCACGGTGCGCGGGCTGGCGGTGGCAAGGTCGATCAGGCCGTCGTCATGGCTGACGATGATCTGACCCTCGTCGACGGCGTAGTTGCCGTAGAGCATCTTGAGGATCGAGCTCTTGCCAGCGCCGGACGGGCCGCCAAGCACGGTGCATTCGCCAGCCCTGATCGAGAACGAGACACCGGCGACGACAGGCAATTTGATACCGTCGCGCAGATGCATGGTGAAGCTCTTGGCGACGTCGGAGACGACGAGCGGGGTTGCCATGTCAGTGTCCTTTGCTTTGCCGCATGATCTGGTCCGAAAACCGCCTTCCACTTTTCGGGATCACGCGGCTAGACCTGCAAAATGGAAGAAACGAGAAGCTGGGTGTAGGGCGCGCGCGGGTCATCGAGCACACGGTCGGTGAGGCCGCTTTCGATGACGCGGCCGTCCTTCATCACCATCATGCGTTGCGACAGCAGGCGTGCCACGGCGAGGTCGTGGGTGACGACGATGGCGGCGAGACCAAGATCGGTGACCAGACCGCGCAACAGGTCGAGCAGGCGCGCCTGCACCGAGACGTCGAGGCCGCCGGTCGGTTCGTCCATGAACACCAGGCGTGGCCCGGTGACGAGGTTGCGGGCAATCTGCAGGCGCTGGCGCATGCCGCCGGAAAAGGCGCGGGGCTCGTCGTCGATGCGGTCCTCGTCGATCTCGACGCGCGACAGCCAGTCGACGGCCGTGGCGCGGATCTTGCCGTAATGGCGATCACCCACAGCCATCAGTCGTTCGCCGACATTGGCTCCGGCCGACACAGTCATGCGCAGGCCATCCGCTGGGTTCTGGTGGACGAAACCCCAGTCGGTGCGCATCAAAAAGCGGCGCTCGGCCTCGCTCATGCGGTAGAGTTCGCGGAACTGGCCGTCGCGCATGCGGTAGCTGGCGGTGCCGGAGGAGGGCAGCAGCCGTGTCGACAGGCAGTTGAGCAGCGTCGTCTTGCCGGAGCCGGATTCGCCGACCACCGCCAGAACTTCGCCCGGCCACAGGTCGAAGGAGACGTTGTCACAGCCGACGCGCGAGCCGTAGAATTTGGAAAGCGCCGAGACGCGCAGCAATGGTTCGTCGGTCATTGCGCCGGCTCCATGTTTCCTGGGGCAAGGTGGGTTTCCGGTGCAAGACGGCCGCGATGGCCCTCTTCACGCCGCTTCTCGCAGTGATCGGTGTCGGAGCAGACGAACATGTGGCTGCCATGGTCATCGAGAATGACCTCGTCGAGATAGACATTCTCGGCCGCGCACAACGCGCAGGGTTGGTCGAAGGTCTGCACCTCGAACGGATGATCCTCGAAGTCGAGGCTGACCACGCTGGTGAAGGGCGGCACCGCGTAGATGCGCTTTTCGCGGCCGGCGCCGAACAGCTGCAGGGCCGGCGAGCGGTGCATCTTGGGATTGTCGAATTTCGGCGTTGGCGACGGGTCCATCACATAGCGGCCCTCGACCTTGACTGGATAGGCATAGGTGGTGGCGATGCGGCCATGCCTGGCGATGTCCTCGTAGAGCTTGACATGCATGAGGCCGTATTCCTCCAGCGCGTGCATCTTGCGCGTTTCGGTCTCGCGCGGCTCGAGGAAGCGCAGTGGCTCCGGGATCGGCACCTGGTAGACCAGCACCTGGCCCGCCGTCAGCGGATGTTCGGGGATGCGGTGGCGGGTCTGGATGATGGTGGCGCTGGCGGTGTCGGTCGTCACCGCGACATTGGCGACCTTCTTGAAGAAGGCACGAATGGAGACTGCGTTGGTGGTGTCGTCGGCACCTTGGTCGATGACCTTGAGCACATCGTCGGGGCCGATGATCGAGGCGGTGACCTGGACGCCGCCGGTGCCCCAGCCATAGGGCATCGGCATTTCGCGCGAAGCGAACGGCACCTGATAGCCGGGGATGGCGATGCCCTTGAGGATCGCCCGGCGGATCATGCGCTTTGTCTGCTCGTCGAGATAGGCGAAGTTGTAGGTGGCGATGTCGGTCATGGCGATCACATCCGCTCTATGCTATTGAATTGACTTCCAATGCGCGGAAACAGGGCCAAGTTCAGATGACCCAAACCGGATGGATACACATCGGAATCCTGCTGCTGGTTTTCGCCGGCGTGGTTGCCTTTGTCCTTCGAAGAATGGTTCTTCCCACGCCGAAAGATGGCGCGCAGGGCGAGACTGTTGCCGGCGCAAGTGGTGGTTACGGCGGCGGCTTGGTTGATGGCGGCGGCCATTAGCATCACTCCGCAGCCTCCCTCTTCTCTTCCGCCTTCACTGGGTTTTCACGGGCTTCATATTCGGCGCGCATGCGGCGCACGAGGTCGAGTTCGGCCTGGAAGTCGACATAGTGCGGCAACTTCAAATGCTCGACGAAGCCGGTCGCCTGGACATTGTCGGAATGCGAGATGACGAACTCCTCGTCCTGGGCGGCGGCGACGACATCCTCACCCAACTCGCTGGCGCGCAACGCCCGGTCGCAGAGCGCCATCGCCATCGCCTTGCGCTCGCTCTGGCCGAAGACGAGGCCGTAGCCGCGGGTGAATTGCGGCGGCGCCTTGGCGGAACCCTTGAACTGGTTGACCATCTGGCATTCGGTGACCCGCACTGTGCCGAGCGGCACGGCGAAGGGCAGTTCGGGCACATCCAGTTCCAGCTCGACCTCACCGATGCGGATCTCGCCGACGAAGGGGTGGTTGCGGGCATAGCCGCGCTGGGTGGAATAGCCGAGCGCCAAAAGGAAGCCTTCGTCGCCGCGTGACAGCGCCTGCAGGCGGATGTCGCGCGCCATCGGGAACTCCAGCGGCTCGCGGGTGATGTCGCCGGGGACATGATCCTGCGGCATCTCGCCGTCGGGCTCGATCAGGCCCTCGCGGGCGAGGATCGCCGAGACGCGCGGCATGGCTTCTGCTTCCGTCTCGCGTTGTAGCGGCTCGGCAACATCGGCGCCGGCGGCAAGCTCGGGATCGAGCAGCCGGTGGGTATAGTCGAATGTGGGCCCAAGCAGCTGGCCGCCGGGCAGGTCCTTGTAGGTTGCCGACACGCGCCGCTCGACCAGCATGTTGGTGGTGTCGATCGGCTTTGTGTAGCCGAAGCGCGGCAGCGTGGTGCGATAAGCGCGCACCAGGAAGATCGCCTCGATCATATCGCCGCGCGCCTGAACGATGGCCAGTGCCGCCAGTTCGCGGTCGTAGAGCGAGCCTTCGCTCATCACCCGGTCGACGCCGAGCGCCAACTGCTCGACGATCTGATCGAGCCGAAGTGCGGGCACCGAACGGTCGCCGCGCCGGCGGTCGGCAAGTAGGCCGTGCGCGTTGGCAATTGCGGCTTCGCCACCTTTTACCGCGACATACATCCTACGCCTCCATCGTTCTAATGCGCGTCGTGCGCGGCAGGCAGGCGATGCCGTCAGCGGTGGCGAGGATGATGTCGACGCCGCGCGGAAAGCGCTTGATATTCTGCTTCCACTGCTCGACGAAATGACGCGGCATCCGGGCCGGTGCGATCGTGGTGCTGGTCTCGATGCCAGGGCCTTCGAGCAGCAACGGGGCGCCCGAAGCGAGATCGCCGACTTGCAGGATCAGGGTGGTCGAACGATCGGGATAGTCCTGTGTGCCTTGCGAAAAACCATCGAGCGCCATCATCTCGGCCGGCGTGGCGACAAATGCGAAATGGGCATCGGCCGGTGTGTTGGCCAGTGGTGCGCCAGAATGGAAACCGAGCCAGGATTTGATCGCAGCGGAGGTTTGCAGCACCGGGTCGAGCCAGAGCGGGGTGTCATTGTCGCAGAGCGCCAATGCTATGGCGCCGGCGGTTGCCGAGAGCGGCGCCGGCGGGCGGGCGAAGGCGGGCAGCGGCTGCACGCTGCCCGGCCGCGCCATCGCGTCCATGACGGCGCGGAACACGGTCTGGGCGTTGAAGACCGGATCGGCGAACCCGCCCTCGATCGATTGCACAGCTGCGTCCATCAATCTTCTCCGCGAACCATTGTGAAGAAATCCACCTTCGTCGCCGCCGTCTCGGCGCGGCGCCGTTCATGCGCTGTGGTCAGCGCCGCCTGCAGGGGTGCGATGATTTTGGTCTCGATCTCGTTGCGGCGGGCCGGGTCCTGCCACAGCGCGTCGGCGATGGCCGCCAGCCTTGCCTTCTGCCTGTCGCGGCCAAGCGCATAGCAATGGCCTACCTGCCCGGACGGCAGCCTGACGGTGGCGCGGGTTACGGTCGCCTCGCCGACATTGAAGGGCGCGCCGCCACCGCCGATGCGGCCGCGCATGGTCACCAGGCCGGTCTCGGGGCCGCGCAGCAGTTCAGCTTCCGAGGGCAGGCCGGCCTCGTTCCAGAGCCGGACGATGTCATCGCCGCTGGATTGCGCCAGTGTTGCCATGGCGGCCTTGCGCTCGGCCTGGTCGCGGGCTTCCTGTCCTCGCATGAGCGACATTCCTCTTGTCTGAATTTGTCTATTGATATAGACATCTATACAAATTATACCCATTATCTAACGCGTGTCCATGACGGGTGGATGACAAGCGATAGAAGGTTGCGGGCAAATGATGATCGGGCGGCTGGCAGCTGACAGAATCGAGCGGCGCAGTGGCGTCTCGCTCTGGCGGCAGATTGCCGACAAGATCCTGCACGCGATCGCCATTGGCGATTTTGTCGAGAATGCCGCGCTGCCGCCGGAGGTGGCGCTGGCCGAGCGCTACGGCGTCAACCGTCACACCGTGCGCAGCGCCATATCCGCCCTTGTGCAGGAAGGAGTACTGCGGGCCGAGCAGGGGCGCGGCACCTTCGTGCTGTCGCGCAAGCGGCTGTCCTATCCGATCGGTGCGCGCACGCGTTTTTCGACGGGTCTGCAAGGGCAGACGTCGGAAAGGCACATCGTCCTGCTCGCTTCGTCGGTCGAGCCGGCCAGCCAACGCGTCGCCGAGGGCCTTGGCCTTGCCAGGGGGGCGGATGTGATACGGCTGGAGACGCGCGGCGAAGCCGATGGGCGGCCGGTGTCGCGCGCCGCCGGCTGGTTCGAAGCCCGGCGCTTCGCCGGCATCGATGCCGCGATGGCGGAAACCGGTTCGATCACCGCATCGCTGGCGCGGTTCGGCATAGACGATTATCTGCGGCAGTCGACCGTGCTGTCGGCGCGCCATGCCGACGCCGCCGATCTTGCCGATCTCGACCTGCAGCCGGGTGCCATCGTGCTGGTCACGGTCGCCGTCAACGTTACGCCCGACGGCCAGCCGATCCAGTTTTCCGAGTCGCGCTTCCCGGCCGAGCGGGTGGAACTGAAGCTGTCGGCGCTGTAGGAAGTGCCGGCCTTATACGAGACCAGCGGCTTGGCGTTTGAGGACCGTCTTCGACCTGCGTGGGGCGTCGTCAATTCCGGCCGGGCTCACCGCCTGCCGTGTTATGACCCGACCTCGATCACAGCCTTGATCAGGCCGGATTTCTCGTGTGCCCAGCGGGCGAGATCGCGCGGCGTTTCGGTGAGCGATGTGCGGTGGGTGACAAGCTTGGCCAATGGCACCGCGCCGTTGCGGATCGAGGCCGCGACGTGATCGAAGTCGGCGCGCAGCGCATTGCGGCTGCCGATCAGCGTCATCTCTCGCTTGTGGAATTCCGGATCGGAAAAGACGATGTCGTCCTTGACGACGCTGACCAGCACCAGTGTTCCACCATGGGCGACATGGGCGAAGGCCGACTGCACCGACTGGGTGTTGCCGGTGGCGTCGAAAACCATTTCGAAGCCTTCGCCGCCGGTTGCTTCCTCGACCAGATCTGGTACCGCGCCGCGCGAGCCGTCGAGGGTCTGGAAGCCGAGCTCGCTCGCGGCGAAGGCGAGCCTTTCGCTGCTCATGTCGAGCAGCGTCACGTCGAGCCCGGCGATGCGGGCGAAGATGGCCGTGCCGAGCCCGATCGGACCGGCTCCGATGACCAGCGTGCGGGCGCCGGGATCGGCGCGTGAGCGCCGCACGGCATGCGCGCCGATGGCGAGGAACTCGACGGCGGCGGCGTCCGCCAGCGACAGACCGTTTGCCGGATAAAGATTTTGCGCCGGCACCAGGATCCGTTCGCACATAGCGCCGTCGCGATGGACGCCGAGCACCTCGATGCTGACGCAGCAGTTCGGCTTGCCGTGCCGGCAAGCGATGCACTTGCCGCAGGAAAGATAGGGGTTGATGACGACTGGCTCGCCAACGACCAGATCCACACCTTCACCGGCCTCGACCACGGTTCCCGACACTTCATGGCCCATGATGCGGGGATAGGCGAGGAACGGGTGCTTGCCCTCGAAGATATGGTAGTCGGTGCCGCAGATGCCGACATGGCTGACCGCCACCAGCGCCCAGCCGGGTGGTGGCGAGCCGGGTGCGGGACGATCTTCCAGGACAAGATCGCCGGGCGAGCGGCAGATGACGGCTTTCATGCTTCAATCCAGTCTTGTCATGAAATCGCCGGCCCGGCAGTCATGTCGGGCCGACGATTGATTGAGGGCGGTCTACTTGCCGCGGCGGCGCAGCCCGTCGAAGTAGACGATGATGATGATCAGCGCGCCGGTAATGATGCGCTGCCAGAACGAGTTGACGTTGAGCAGATTGGCGCCGTTGTTGATGGTGGCGAGGATGAAGGCGCCGAGCAACGGGCCATGGACGGAGCCGACGGCGCCGAACAGCGAGGTGCCGCCGATCACCGACGAGGCGATGGCCTGCAGTTCCCAGCCTTCGGCCTGGGTCGGATTGCCGATGCCGATGCGGGCGGCAAGCAGCACGCCGACGAAGGCCGCGCAGAGGCCCGACAATGTGTAGGCCATGTAGATAGTGCGCTGGACGTTGACGCCGGAAAGGCGCGAGGCCTCGGCGTTGGAGCCGACCGAGAACAGATACCGGCCCCAGCGGCTGTGGTGGAGGAAAACATAGGCCGGAATGCCGACCAGGATGACCATCCAGAACAGATTGGGGATGCCGATGAAGGAATTGCGCGAGAACGCGGTGAAGGTGTCGCTGTTGATGTTGATCGAGTTGCCATTGGTCATCAGCAAGCCGATGCCGCGCAGCGAGGTTAATGTCGCCAGCGTGATGATGAAGGGTGGCAGGCCCATCTTGACGATGCCGAAGCCGTGAAACATGCCGATGCCAACGCCGACCAGCAGCGTCACCAGAATGGCGAGCCAGATGGGGAAACCGGCATTGATCATCATGGCGACGACGACGGTGGCGAAGCCGACCACGGCGCCGACCGACAGGTCGATGCCACCGGTGATGATGACGAAGGTCTGGCCGACCGCCATGATGGCGATCATCGAGCCCTGGCGCAAAAGATTGGCCAGGTTGTTGCCCGAGGCGAAGCTTGGCGTCGCCACTGAAAGCACGATCCACAGCAGAACCAGCAGCGCCAAGAGCGTCAGCCCAAACAGCACGTTGTAGTTGCGCTTCGGTTTCTCGACAGCAATCGCCTCGGTGCTCATATCTCTCCTCCCAGCTTTTCTTGTTTCTCGGCGAGCGCCTGCGTGAGAATGTCCTCGTGGCTGGCGGCGCGAAAACCGTGCGTCGCCACCAGTTTGCCGCGCCGGAAAACGTGCAGCGTGTCGGCGAGCTCGTAGACTTCCGGCAGGTAGGACGAGATCAGGATGATGCCGGCGCCTTTCGACAACAGTGCGCCGAACAGGCGGTAGATCTCGGCCTTGGTGCCGACATCGACGCCGACCGTCGGTTCGTCGAAGATGAACAGCTTGGCGCCATGGGCCAGCCATTTGCCGATGACGATCTTCTGCTGGTTGCCGCCCGAAAGGCTGGAAGCCAGCGCGCCGCGCGTCGGCGTCTTGATGCGAAGATCGGCGATCTGGCGGTCGGCTTGGGTCTTTTCCTGCGCGTTCGAAATCAACAGATTGTTCGAAATGCGCTTGTAGATCGGCAGATTGAGATTGAGCCCGACCGACAGGTTGAGACAGAGACCCTGGTCGCGGCGGCTTTCCGGCGCCAGCGCCATGCCGAGCTTGATCGCATCATGCTCGGAATTGACCTGGACCTCCTTGCCTTCCCAGAAAATCTGGCCCGCTGATTTGCGGTGGCGGCCGTAAAGCGTGGTGACGAACTCGCTGCGCCCGGCGCCGATCAGACCATAGAGCCCGACGATCTCGCCGGCGCGAACCGTCATCGAGACATCCTCAAAGCCCTTGCCGGACAGGTTCCTCGCCTCGAGGATCGCGGCGCCGGGGGTGAAATGCTCCTTGTGATAGACCTGCTCGATCGAGCGGTTGATCATCATCTTGACCAACTCGGCATCGTTGGTCTCGGCGATGTTGCGGGTGCCGACCAGGGTGCCGTCGCGCAGCACGGAAACGCGGTCGGCGAGTTCGAACACCTCCTCCATGCGATGGCTGATATAGATGATCGTCACGCCTTCGCTTTTAAGGCGACGGATCAGGGTGAACAGCTGGTCGGCCTCCTTGCGGGTCAGGTAGGCCGTGGGTTCGTCGAAGATCAGGAACTTGGTTCCGCGCACGGTGGCGCGGGCCGCCGCGATGAGCTGCTGCTGGCCGATGGTGAGGTCGCCCAGCGTGACATGCGCCGGCAGGTCGAAGCCGAGATCGTCGATGATCTTCTGCGCGTCCTTGACCATGGCCCGCTGCTGCAGGATGCCGAAGCGCGAATTCTCCTCGCCGAGGAACATGTTGGCGGCGACCGTCAGGTGGCGGCAGAGCACCACTTCCTGATGCACGGCATTGATGCCGAGCGCCATCGCCTCATGCGGTGTCGCCAGGGCTGCCGGCTGACCTTCCCAGATGACCTCTCCGGAGGTGCGCGGCATGACGCCGGTCAAAAGCTTGATGAGGGTCGATTTGCCAGCGCCATTCTCGCCGACGATGGCGTGGATCTCGCCAGACTTGAAGGCGAGGTTGACCGGCTTCAGCGCGTGGGTGCCGGGATAGCGCTTCTCCAGCCCCCGCAATTCGAGGATGGTCCGCCCTGGTGCCAGCACCGGTGCCGGATGCAGTTCCTGCGCCGTCGACGTCATGACAATCCTCCCAGATTGGCCTCACGATTGGCACGCGGCAGGGCAAATATGCCCGGAAAACAGCCTAGCCTAAGCCCGCGGATTTCCAAGCAGCTTGTGCCGGCGGCGGATGTTTCCGGGGCCTGGGCCCCGGAAACCATTGCGGATGCGATGCTCAGAGCTTCGGGTTGAGCAGCGCGTCGATCTTCGGTTCTTTCATGTTGTCCTTGGTCACCAGATTGGCGCCGGTGTCGACATTGGCCTCGACCTTCTCGCCTTTCGAGGCAGCGAGCGCGGTCTTGATGCCGTCATAGCCCATCCGGTACGGATCCTGGACGACAAGGGCGGAAATGACGCCGTCGTTGAGGAACTTGATCAGCTTCTCGTCGCTGTCGAAACCGACCAGCGCCAGCTTGCCGCCGAGGTTGTTTTCGGCGACGGCCTGACCGACGCCCTGCGCCATGATCAGGTTGGAGGCGAAGATGCCCTTGAGGTTCGGGTTGGCGGTGATCAGGTCGGTGGCGATGTTGAGGCCGGTGGTGGCCTGGCCGTCGGCATATTTGTCGGCGACCAGCTTCAGGCCCGGATATTTTGCCTTGAGCTGTTCGGTGAAGCCCTGCTTGCGCTGTTCGAGCGAGCCGGCGCCAGGTGCGTTGGTGATCAGGGCGACGTCGCCCTCGATCTTGCCGCCGTTGGCGGCGCCGATGGCGGCTGCGAGGCCGTCGGCGGCGACGCGGCCACCCTGCACGTTGTCGGTGGTCAGGAACGAGGTGAACGCCTTGGAGTCGGCGCCGGAGTCGATGCCGATAATCTTGACCTTGGCGGCGGCTTCATCGATCGGCTTGCCAAGCGCCTTGAATTCGGTCGGTGCGATCACGATGGCCGCCGGGTTGCTGGCAACGGCGTTCTCGAGGATCGACACCTGGCCGTTGACATCGGTTTCGGCCTGGGCACCGAGCTCGGGCACGTTGACGCCGAGATCCTTGCCTGCCTTGCGGGCACCGGCCAGAACGATCTGCCAGTAGAAGGACGTGGTGTCCTTGACGATGATCGGAATGGTCACGTCCGCCGCCGAAACCGGCGCCGAATGCATGACGCCGGCGAGCATCGAAGCTGCTGCCAGCGCCATCACAGCGCGGCGGTTGAGAATGCTGGTCACGAATTTCATTAGGATTCCTCCCTAAGTCGCCCGTTGAACGTTACGGTAGCTCCGTCCGGATAGGCGCGGCCCAAACAGAACTTTATCAATAAAAAACAGTTACGATGTTTTGATAGTGCATCGATCCTGTCGATGCAAGCGGTGTTTCGCGCCAATCCTCCCGAGGTGTGGCGGAGGCACATCGACCGCACCGCTTCTCCCTTGCCGCGGTCAAGCGCTTCCCGTTCCGTTCCTTGAAGATATGGAATATTAATTCCATACCTTAGTCAATATGGAATATTCGTTCTTCCTTGGCATCGCAAGTTTGTGAAGCCGGGGCCTGCGAGAGCGGGCGTTTCGGCGGGGCGCCAGCCTCATCCCAACTCCTGCACCACCGTATAGGGACGGTATCTGGCATAGTCCGTGTCCGGCACTTCGATGTCGAGCAGTTCGAGGTTGCGCGTCAGGTTTGCCAGCTTGGCGGTGCCGGTCAGCACCGTGGCAACCGCCGGTTCATGCAGAGGAAACTGGAAGGCGGCAGCGGCGAGGGGATAACCGCCTTCGGCGGCGATCCTTTCCATCGCTCCGACGCGGTCGAGCACATCGTGGCTGGCGGGCTGGTAGTCGAAATGCGCGCCCTGGACCGGCCCGGTCGCCAGTATGCCGGAGTTGAACACGCCGCCGATGACCAGTGACGTCTGTTGCGCCCGGCACAGCGGCAGCAATTCCGCTTCCGCGCTGCGGTCGAGCAAGGAATAACGGCTGGCGAGCAGGATACAGTCGAGCGGCGCCCGGCGCATGACGTCGAGGCAGATATGGACTTCATTGACGCCGAGTCCATAGGCGGAAATGACGCCAGAGGATTTCAGCTCCTCCAGCGCCTTGAGACCGCCATCCATCAGCTGGCGAAAGTACAGCTTGTTCTTCTCGACGCCATGCGTGTAGGCGCCGATGTCATGCACGAACAGGATGTCGATCTTGTTGAGGCCAAGCCGCGCGTAGCTGAACTCGACCGAGCGCATGATGCCATCATAGGAGTAATCGTACTCCAGTGCGAAGGGCAGCGGATCGACATAGGAGTGATCGGGAACCTGGTCATCGGGCACCGGGTGGAACAGGCGGCCGACCTTGGTCGACAACACATAGGAATCGCGTGGCTTGTAGCGCAGGAAGTCGCCGAAGCGTCGTTCCGACAGGCCGAAACCGTAGAAGGGCGCGGTGTCGAAGTAGCGCAAGCCCGCTTCCCAGGCGCCTTGCAGCGTCTCCATCGCCGCCTCGCGCGTACAGGCGCGGTAGAGGCCGCCGATCGCGGCGCCGCCAAAGCTGACCTCGCTGACCTCGAGCGCAGTCTGACCGATGCGGCGTTTTTCCATGCACGACCTCCCGTTCCCGACCGTTGTCCGGCCTGGCAGTCTTCAGATATCGGTGAAATCTAGAGCGTTGCGCCAAGATGCCAGGGCACGAACTCGTTGTCGCCGTAACCGAAATCCTCGCTCTTGGTCTTGCGGCCCGAAGCCGTCTCGACGATCAGTTCGAAGATCTCGCGGCCCATGCCGGCGATGGTCTTTTCGCCGGAGGCGATGACGCCGCAGTTGACGTCCATGTCCTCTTCCATCTGGTGGTACATGGTCGAATTGGTGGCGACCTTGATCGACGGCGTCGGCCGGCAGCCGAAGCAGGAGCCGCGGCCGGTGGTGAAGACGATGACGTTGGCGCCGCCAGCCACCTGGCCGGTGGCCGAGACAGGATCGTAGCCGGGCGTGTCCATGAACACCAGGCCGTGCCCGGTGACCTTTTCGGCATAGCCGAACACGCCGTTGAGCGGCGTCTGGCCGCCCTTGGCAACCGCGCCCAGCGACTTTTCCAGGATGGTGGTCAGGCCGCCGCGCTTGTTGCCGGGCGAGGGGTTGTTGTCGATCGAGGCGCCGTGCTTGGCGACGTGATCCTCCCACCATTTCACGAACCCGTCGAGTTTCTGCGCGACCTCCGGCGTTGCCGCGCGATAGGCAAGCAGATGCTCGGCGCCGTAGATTTCCGTGGTTTCGGAGAGGATGCCGATGCCGCCGACGCCCGCCAGGATATCGACAGCCGCACCCAGCGCCGGATTGGCCGTGATGCCCGACATGCCGTCGGAGCCGCCGCATTGCAGGCCGACGACGATCTCGCTGACCGGGATCGGCTCACGCTTCAACTGACCGATTTCCTCGGCGATCTCGGCCAGCACGCCCATCGCCTTTTCGACCGATTTGCGCGAACCGCCGGCGTCCTGGATGTTGAAATGGCGTTTGCCGGCAGCGACGCCCTTCTGGCCGTAAAGGGTCAATTGATTGACCTCGCAGCCGAGACCGACCATCAGCACGCCGCCGAAATTCGGATGGCGGGCATAGCCGGCGAGCGTGCGGTGCAGCACCATCATGCCGTCGCCGGTGGCGCTCATGCCGCAGCCCTGGCCGTGGACGATGGGGACGAAGCCGTCGATGCCGGGATATTTCGGCAGCAGCGTGCGGTTGGCTGTGTCGGCAATGGAACGGCAGACGGTGGCCGAGCAGTTGACGCTGGCGATGATGCCGATGAAGTTGCGCGTGCCGGCGCGGCCATCGGCGCGGCGATAGCCCATGAAGGTGCGGGCGCGGTCCGCTTCCGTAGCATGCTCCGCCTCGCTCGGCGGCACCACCGGCAAGCGGCCGGATTCGAAAACCAGATTGTGCGAATGGACATGCTCGCCGGGCGCGATGTCCTGCGTGGCGCGGCCGATCGCCTGGGCGTATTTGACCACGGCCGAGCCGGCGGGAATGGGCTTGATCGCCACCTTGTGGCCGGGCTCGATGACGGCGGTGGCAAGCGCGCCGCCCGGCAGCGTGGTGCCGATCTCGATGCGGCCGTTGGCGACAGCGACATTGTCGGCGGCGGAGAGAAGAATGCTATTCGAGGCGTTCACGGGCGGTTTCCTGGGTGATCCTGGGATGCGCGGGCGGATTGACACGCGCCTGTTAAGAGATAATGTCTTTTATCGTGAAAAAACATTTTTGCGTCAATTGTTTTTTCGCCGCAGCTCCGCATGGCTCTGGGTGAGGGGTGCGTCAAGCACTGAGCCAGACCATGGATTGCCGAAAAGCGATTCCGCTTTTCGGGGCCATGCGTTAGGAACGTCATATTGCGCTTCAAGCCGGCCACCGCAAGCGCCGGGCGTGCAACGGGTCAGGGATGTCGAAGAGCAACAACGTCTACAAGGATGCCTACAATCGCTGCCTCAGGCTGCTCGACGAAACGCGCAGCCTGCCGTCGGAGCCGGAGCTGGGTACCTTGCTTGGCGTCAGCCGTACGACCGTCCGCAGCATCCTTTCGCGCATGGAAGAGACCGGGCTGATCACCTGGAACAAGCGTGCCAAGACGGTGCTGCGCGAACCGCGTCCAGATGACTTCTTCCCGGAGGAAGAAACCGACACGCTGGCAGAGATCATCGAGCGGTCGTTCATGCGACGGCTGCTTGCCGGTGGCGCCGAGGCCGGCATGCAGATCAACGAGCTCGAACTGGCGCGCGAGATCGGGGTCGGCACCACCAGCGTGCGCGAGTTCCTGATCCGCTTCTCCCGCTTCGGCCTGATCGAGAAGCGCCGCAACAGCCATTGGGTGCTGAAGGGCTTCACCCGCGCCTTCGCGCTGGAGCTGACCGAAATCCGCGAGATGTTCGAACTGCGCTCGGCGGCCGCCTTCGCCGCCTTGCCGCAAGACAGTACCGTCTGGGTCGATCTCGACCGTCTGGAAGACGAGCATCGCCTGCTCGCGCGCGAGATCGCCACCCGCTTCAACGAATTCTCGGAGCTGGACGAGCGCTTCCACCGGCTCATCCATCGCGCGTCGCGCAACCGCTTCATCGTCGATTTCTATGACGTCATCGCCATGATCTTCCACTATCACTACCAGTGGAACAAGGCGCAGGAGCGTGAGCGCAACGAAGTGGCGGTCGGTGAGCATCTTGCCTATATCGAGGCGCTCAAGTCGCGCGACCTCGGCAAGGTCGACGCGGCCTGCCGCAAGCACCTGAAGTCGGCGCGTCACACCTTGCTGACCTCGATCCCTGAAAACCGGCCGCTGCCAAAGTCCTGATCGCGCCGCGTTGCCGCAGCATCGAATTGCCGATTTTCCACCCGCCAGCCGCGTGCTAGACATGTAGCATTGCTGCACAGAGGCAGGGCTTTGAGCGTATCGAGAAGACGGTGGAGCATGCCGGTCGCGCTTGTCGCGGCCTATCTGCTGCTGCTCCAGTCGACGCTCGGCGCGTTCGCCTTTGGCGCCGGGCCGACTGCAGCGCAGATCGACGCTTTCGGCAACGTCATCTGTACCCATGAGGGTGCGGCCGAGCTTCCGGGCGGCAATCCGCAACCGTCCCATATGCCGGCATGCTGCGTGCTTGGCTGCAGCATGGTTTCGGTGGCCTTCGCGCCGCCGCCCGACACGGGCCTGGCGCTGGGCAGCCTGTCCTTTGAACCGGTCGCTTTTGTCTTCCCGGCGACGACGCACCTGGACTTCGCGCGTGAGCGCTCGCCGTCGAACCCGCGCGCGCCACCGCTGACGGCCTGAGCCTGTTTGCCCTGCGGAACCTTTCGCCGGCGTACCCATCCAAAGATCAGAACTGCTCGCGACCGGTACCGGCGCGATCATCCCTTCATGGAGCAACCATGTCCTATTTTTTCCTTACCGCGGCGCGGCCTACGCTCGGCCGCAACAGATTCTTCCTGCGTAGCTTCGAGGAGCGTCTCGGCATTGCCGTGCTGGCTTTTGCCCTGTTGTTCGCCGGCGCCCCCACTGTCCTGGCGCATGAGTTCAAGGTCGGCGATCTCGAGATCGGGCATCCCTGGTCGCGCGCCACGCCGGCCGGTGCCAAGGTGGCCGGCGGCTATTTCACCATCACCAACAATGGCAGTGCGCCGGACCGGCTGCTGTCGATTTCCTCCGATGTTTCGGACAAGGCCGAGCTGCATGAGATGGCGGTGAAGGACGGTGTCATGACGATGCGGCCGGTTGCCGGCGGCCTGGAAATTCCGGCTGGCGGCAAGGTGGCCCTTGCGCCTGGCGGCTATCACCTGATGTTCATCGGACTGAAGCGGCAACCCAAGCAAGGCGAGAAATTTTCCGCCACGCTGACTTTCGAAAAGGCTGGCACGGTCAGCGTCGATTTCGCCGTCGAAGGCATGGGCGAGATGGGTGGCATGGACGACCACGCCAATTGATCGCGCCAGCAAGTTTCAGAGGGACCATCATGAACAAGTATCTTTTGTCGGCTGGCGCGCTTTTCGTGCTGGGGACAAGTGCCGCCTTCGCGCACATAACGCTCGAAACCCAGGAAGCCGCGGTCGGCTCGACCTACAAGGCAATCCTGCGCGTGCCGCATGGCTGCGACGGCAAGGCGACGACCGCGGTGCGGGTACAGATCCCAGAAGGGGTGATCGCGGTGAAGCCGATGCCTAAGCCGGGTTGGACATTGCAGGCCAAGAAGGGCAAATACGAAAAATCCTACCAGCTCTACGGCCAGGCGGTGACCGATGGGGTGAAGGAAGTCGATTGGAGCGGCGGCAGCCTGCCGGATGAATTCTACGACGAGTTCGTCTTCCGTGCACAGTTGACCGCGGATCTGCCGGCGGGTGAAAAACTCTACTTCCCGGTGGTGCAGGAATGCGATGGCGTCGCCGATCGCTGGATCGAGATCCCGGCGGCCGGCCAGGATGAAGATGCGCTGGAGTACCCGGCACCCGGCATCAAGCTGTTGCCCAAGAAATGATTTTGGCGGCGCGCTCCGGATCGGAGCGCGCCGCTCTTTCAGGGGTGATGACATGAACGCGGCATTTGTCCTGGAGCAGGCCTGCACCACCGGCCGTGGCGTCGGCCGGCTGGCTGCTGGCCTGCTGCTTGGATTTCTGCTGCTTGCCGCGACACTGATGCCGGACCGGGCCTTTGCCCATGCCGCCCTGATCAAGACAGATCCAGCCGACGGCGCGGTGCTGGCGCAGGCTCCGGCACGGTTCTCTTTGACCTTCAGCGAGCCGGTGTCGCCGCTGGTGCTGACGCTGGTGAAGCCCGACGGCACGCCGGTTGCACTGACATCCTTCCGTCTCGGCGACCAGACGGTCGAGATCGACAATCCGCAGACCCTTGGGTCCGGTACGCATGTGCTGAGCTGGCGGGTCATTTCCGCCGACGGTCATCCGGTCGGCGGTTCGCTGCTGTTTTCCATGGGCGCGCCAAGCGCGCCGCCCGCCGTGCCCGAATTTGTCGACTGGCAGTTGCGCTCGGCAATCTGGGTCGGCAAGGTCTTTCTCTACATCGGCCTTTTCCTTGGCGTCGGTGGCGCCTTCGCCTTCGCCTGGTTGGCCCGGGGCGGACAGGCCGGTCGGCGTTTCGTCATCGCTGCCATCCCGTGCGGGCTGGTCGCGGCATCCTTGTCGCTCGGCCTGCAGGGGTTGGATGCACTCGGGGCACCGCTCTCGCATCTGGCGCAGCCGGTCATCTGGCGGACCGGGCTCGGCACCAGTTTCGGCTGGACGGTGCTGATTGCGCTGATGGCGCTCGGCCTCGGCCTGCTGTCGCTGGTCGGGCCGCGCGCGACCGCCAAGCCATTCGCCCTGGCAGGGCTGGCCGGCGTGGGTGCCGCGCTTGCCGCAAGCGGCCACGCCAGTGCCGCCGAACCTCAATGGCTGACGCGGCCGATGGTGTTCCTGCATGGTGTCGGCATCGCTTTCTGGGCTGGCGCGTTGATGCCGCTCGGCCTGGCGCTGAAGGGTCAATCGGCCGAAGCCGTGCCATTCCTTCGCCGGTTTTCTTGGCTGATCCTGCCTGTGGTGGCCGTGCTTGCGGCCGCCGGCATCATGCTTGCCATCATCCAGGTGCAGACACCCACAGCGCTGGTCGATACCGCCTATGGCCGGCTGTTGCTGATCAAGCTCGGGCTTTTGGTCTTCCTGTTCACGCTCGCCGCCGTCAACCGCTGGAAACTCACGGCGTCGGCCGAGGCGGGAGCGACGGAAGTGCAACGCAGGCTGTCTCGCTCGATCGGCGTCGAAATGCTGATCGTGCTGGCGATCTTCGGCGTTGCCGCGGGATGGCGCTTCACGCCGCCGCCACGGGCACTGGCGATCGCGGCGGCGCAACCCGCCTCGGTCCACATTCACGCGCTGAAGGCGATGGCCGATCTCAGCATCACGCCCGGCCACGCCGGGCCGGTCGTTGCCTCGCTGATCATCATGACCGGCGATTTCGGGCCGCTCGACGCCAAGGAGGTGACGCTGGTGCTTTCAAAACCGGATTCCGGCATCGAGCCGCTGAAGCGCGCCGCGACCAAGCCCGGCGACGGCAGCTGGCGTGTCGACAACCTCGTCATCCCGGTCCCCGGCAAGTGGACGGTACGCATCGATATCCTGGTCTCGGACTTCGAGATGGTGAAGATCGAAGCGCCTGTAGACATCAGGCCGTAGAGCCGGACTGCCAGGCGTTGGCACGAGCCGGCCCCACAATCCGGGCAACACAATTCGGCGAGGCGGTTGACGTGACCCGAAAGGCCCGTCAATCATCTCGCCAAGAATGGGCATCCGCGCAAATCGCGAGCTCGAACCAACAAGATCCGAAAGCAGGGAAGAAACGATGGAAAAAGCCGAAATCGGCCTGATCGGCCTTGGCACGATGGGCTCCAACCTGGCGCTCAACATTGCCGAGCATGGCCACCGCATCGCCGTCTTCAACCGCACCAGGGCACGCACCGACGCTTTCGTCGAGAATGCCGGCGCGCTGAAGGAGATGGTGGTGCCTTGCTACAGCCTGGAAGAGCTCGCCGCGGCGATCCGGCCGCCGCGCCCCATCATCATCATGGTGCTGGCCGGCAAGCCGGTCGACGAGCAGATCGCGGCTTTGCGTGGCGTGCTGTCGGCCAATGACATCGTCATCGACGCCGGCAACGCCAATTTCCGCGACACAATGCGGCGCTTCTCCGAACTTTCCGGTTCAGACCTCACCTTTATCGGCATGGGTGTTTCCGGCGGCGAGGAGGGCGCGCGCCACGGACCGTCGATCATGGTCGGCGGCACCGAAGAGAGCTGGAAGCGCGTCGAGAAAGTGCTGACCGCCATTTCCGCCAAGTTCAAGGATGAACCCTGCGCGGCATGGCTCGGCACCGACGGCGCCGGGCATTTCGTCAAGACCATCCACAACGGCATCGAATATGCCGACATGCAGATGATCGCCGAAATCTACGGCATCCTGCGCGACGGCCTCGGCATGGGGCCGAAGGACATCGGCACGGTGTTTTCCAACTGGAACAGGGGCCGGCTCAACTCCTACCTGATCGAGATCACCGCCAAGGTGCTGGCCGCGGACGATGCGAAGACCGGCAAGCCGGTGGTCGACATCATCCTCGACCGCGCCGGCCAGAAAGGCACCGGCAAATGGTCTGTCATCGAGGCGCAGCAGCTCGGCATTCCGGCGACGGCGATCGAGGCGGCGGTGGCGGCACGCGTTCTGTCGTCGATCAAGGACGAACGCCTGGCGGCGGAAAAAGCCTATGGCAATGTCGGCGTGGCGAAGATTTCGGGCGACAAGGACGCGCTGCTGAAAGACCTTGAACTGGCGCTGTTCGCCGGCAAGATCGCCGCCTATGCGCAGGGTTTCGCGGTTATGAGCGGCGCATCCAAGGAGTTCAACTGGAACCTGCCGATGCCAACCATCGCCAAGATCTGGCGAGCCGGCTGCATTATTCGTTCGCAACTGCTCGACACCATGGCCGAGGCCTTCGGCAAGGGCAGCGCTTCGACCAATCTGTTGATGGCCCCAGCCTTCATCGCCATGATGCAGGAAGCGCATCCGTCGCTGCGGCGCGTCGTGGCAAGAGCATCCGAGGCCGGTGCTCCGGTGCCGGCGCTGTCTTCGGCACTTGCCTATTTCGACAGCTATCGCCAGGGACGCGGCACCTCCAATCTGATCCAGGCGCAGCGTGATTTCTTCGGCGCGCATGGCTTCGAGCGCATCGACGGGCCGGGCGCGTTCCATGGTCCGTGGGGCAGTGGCGCGACTGGCTGATCAGGGCGTCGGACCAGATCAGTCGACTGGACGCTGATAGGCCAGCACCTCGCCTGGCAAGCTGAGCGACTGCAGCGAGCCGGGCGCGGCGCCGCCGATCCAGCCGAGCACGGAGCGGGCGAGTTCGGAGCCCGCCAGCCGGAAGTTCTCGTTGACGACGAGCAGTTCCGGCCGGAACAGGTGCAAAAGGTCCGACGACTGCTTGGACACCACATCGACGTCGCGGCCGAGCTTGAGGCCGGCATCCTCGATGCCGGCGACGATGGCGAGTGTCGCGGCGGCGGCGCTGCTGACAAAACCGTCCGGCCGGTTTTCACGGCGCATCAGTTGCGCGGTCCGGCTCCTTATCTGCTCGATCGAATGATCGATCGAAACGGTGTTGAACGGGATTTCGCTGGCGCCGACCTCGCTCAGCGCATCGGCAAACCCGTTCAGCGTGTGGCTGTAATAGGTCAGCCCGGGCGGCGGTGACAGAAGCGCGAGCTTGCGCCGGCCCATGCTCGCCAACCGACGCACGGCCTCGATCGCGAAAGCATGGTTGTCGAAGTCGTGGTAGGGGTGGACGACACCCATGTCAGTGCGGCCATGCGTGGCAAAAGGCATGCCGTGCTCCAGCATGTAGCGGGCGCGCGGATCGTTCGGCTGGGTGCGTGAGATGATCACGCCATCGGCAGAGCCGGTCTCGACGAGATAGCGGATTGGCTCCATCGGGTCCTGGGAGCGGGAATAGGGCGTGACGATCAGGTGATAGGGCGTTTCGGCGAGTACTTCCGAAACGCCATAGATGATGTCCGAGACGAAGCTCATGATCTCGCGATCGGTGTTGAGCACGAGGCTGATGACGTTGGTCCTGCCGGTGCGCAGGCGCACGCCGGCGCGGTTCGGCCGATAACCGATCTGCTTGGCCACCAGCTGCACGCGTCGCCGGGTTTCGGCGCCGATTTCCGGTGCATCCTTCAAGGCGCGCGACACGGTGGTGACGCCGAGCCCTGTCATGAAGGCAAGCGTCTTCAGCGTCGGTCGCCCCTGCGTCGACGCCCCTTCCTTCTTGTCCCTGCGCTGTTTGTCCATTCGTCCCGCCCGTCAGGCGCATAGCAGCCGCCGGGCAGGTCGGCAATCACCGCCCCTGCGATACGACATGCGCTCCAGCCCTGGTAGAATCTAGATATACTGAAACGTTACAGATTGCCAATATCGAGATGCCGACCGCCTGTCGCGACGGGACGGCTCCTGTGCGAAACCCATTGGGATTCCAGAAGAAATCACGCTCCTTCCCGGATTTCACGCGCCATTCCGGCGTTTTGCACTGCAGCGAGCATGTTGCGGTGCACATAGTGATTGCCGTTCGCGCGAATTTGTTCGCGGCCCGAAAAAATGTCGAGCTCGTTTCGTTCATGGGGTTGCGCAGCCCACGCAATTGCCGTATCGAAAATCTGTAACGTTTCAGATTCTGGGAGGAACCGAAATGCGATATAAACTTTTGACCGCTGCGCTGGCCGCGACGGCTGCCCTGCAGTTCGCCGGTCCGGTTGCCGCGACCGATCTGGAAGTCACCCACTGGTGGACTTCTGGCGGCGAGGCGGCGGCGGTCGCGGAACTCGCCAAGGCTTTCGACGCAACCGGCAATCACTGGGTGGATGGCGCCATCGCCGGTTCCGGCGGCACGGCGCGGCCGATCATGATCAGCCGCATCACCGGCGGCGATCCGATGGGCGCCACCCAGTTCAACCACGGCCGCCAGGCTGAAGAGCTGGTGCAGGCCGGTCTGATGCGCGACCTCACCGACGTCGCCACCAAGGGCAAGTGGACGGAGATCGTGCGACCGAAGAGCCTGCTCGACAGCTGCACCATCGACGGCAAGATCTATTGCGTGCCCGTCAACATCCATTCCTGGCAGTGGCTATGGCTGTCGAACGAGGCTTTCCAGAAGGCCGGCGTGCCGGTGCCGAAGAATTGGAATGAATTCGTGGCCGCCGCCCCCGCGCTGGAGAAGGTAGGTATCGTCCCGCTCGCCGTCGGCGGGCAGGCATGGCAATCGTCCGGCGCCTTCGATGTGCTGCTTGCGGCGGTTGGCGGCTCGGATGCCTTCCTCAAGGTCTACAAGGACAAGGACGCCAAATTCGCCGCCGGACCCGAAGTCGCCAAGGTTTTCAAGGCCGCGGACGATGCCCGCAAGATGGCAAAGAACACCAATGTGCAGGACTGGAACCAGGCCACCAACATGGTCATTACCGGCAAGGCCGGTGGCCAGATCATGGGTGACTGGGCGCAAGGCGAGTTTCAGGTTGCCGGCAAGACCGCCGGCAAGGATTATACCTGCCTGCCGGGCCTTGGGCTGAACGAAGTTATCGCCACCGGCGGCGACGCCTTCTACTTCCCGCTGCTCAAGGATGCCGACAAGGCCAAGGCGCAGGAAGTGCTGGCCCAGACGCTGCTCGATCCCAAGACGCAGGTCGCCTTCAACCTGAAGAAGGGCTCGCTGCCGGTGCGCGGCGACGTCGATGTCAATGCGGCCAACGACTGCATGAAGAAGGGCCTCGCCATCCTCGCCAAGGGCGCCGTCATACCATGGACGGACCAGTTGCTCTCGCAGGACACCCAGAAGCAGAAGGAAGATCTTTTCTCCGAATTCTTCGCCAAGCCGGAGCTGACAGTGGAAGACGCGCAGAAGCGCTTCGCCGACCTCATCGCGTCGGCAGACTGACGTTGGAGGCAACCCACCTCGGTCCCGGCCTTGCGAACGCAAGGCCGGGACTACACCGCCCTTACCCAGCCGGCTGACGAGATGAGCAAGAGCGAACGCCCCAACCCGCTGTTCCGCAACCTCAATGCGAAGGTCGCCTCGATCCCGATGATCCTCACCGCAGGGGTGGTTTTCGTCGGCGGTACTCTTTGGACGGTGCTCTATTCCTTCACCAATTCGAAGCTCTTGCCGCGGCTGAATTTCGTCGGGCTCGACCAGTATTACAGGTTGTGGGTGACGCCGCGCTGGCTGATCTCGATCGAGAACCTTCTGATCTACGGCGCGATCTCGCTGGTTTTCTCACTCGTCATCGGCTTCCTGCTTGCCGCGCTGCTCGACCAGAAGATCCGCTTCGAGGACACGTTCCGGACCATCTTCCTCTATCCCTTTGCGCTCTCTTTCATCGTCACCGGCCTTGTCTGGCAGTGGCTGCTCAATCCGGATTTCGGCATCCAGCATGTTGTGCGGGGGCTGGGTTGGGAGAGCTTCAGCTTCGACCCGCTCTACAATTCCAGCATCGTCATCTACGGCATATCGATCGCGGCACTGTGGCAGGGCACCGGGCTCATCATGTGCCTGATGCTGGCCGGCCTGCGTGGCATCGACGAGGACATCTGGAAGGCCGCGCGGGTGGACGGAATACCGATGTGGAAGACCTATCTGTTCATCGTCATCCCGATGATGAGGCCGGTCTTCATCACCACGCTCGTCATCATCGCCTCAGGCATCGTCAAGGTCTATGACCTCGTCGTGGCCCAGACCAGCGGCGGCCCGGGCATCGCCTCCGAGGTGCCGGCCAAGTACGTGTATGACTACATGTTCTTCGCCCAGAATCTCGGCCAGGGTTTTGCCGCCTCGACCATGATGCTGCTCTCGGTGGTGATCGTCATCGTGCCATGGGCCTATCTCGAATTCGGGCGGCGCAAATGAGTATGGCAAACACCACTGCTCCAGCAATCGCTGCCGCCAGCCAGTACGTCGCCGGGCCCTACGGCCCAAAACCGCGCCGCATGTTTTCGCGCCGTAACATTTTCCTCTACGGCACACTCTTTGTCATCGCGGCCTACTACCTGTTGCCGCTCTATGTGATGGTCGTCACTTCGCTCAAGGGCATGCCGGAAATCCGGCTTGGGAACATCTTCTCCCCGCCCCTCGAAATCACCTTCGAGCCGTGGGTCAAGGCCTGGTCGACGGCCTGCACCGGACTCAACTGCGACGGGCTTTCGCGCGGCTTCTGGAATTCGGTGCGCATCACCGTGCCGTCGGTGCTGCTGTCGATCGCCATTGCCTCGGTGAACGGCTACGCGCTGGCCAATTGGCGCTTCAAGGGCGCCGACACCTTTTTCATCATCCTGATCGTCGGTGCCTTCATTCCCTACCAGGTGATGATCTATCCGATCGTCATCATCCTGCGCGAGATCGGCCTCTACGGTAGCCTCAGCGGGCTGGTGATCGTCCATTCCATTTTCGGCATGCCGATCCTAACGTTGCTGTTTCGCAACTATTTTTCCTCCATGCCGGAAGAGCTGTTCAGGGCGGCGCGTGTCGACGGCGCCGGCTTCTGGGGCATCTTCCTGCGCATCATGCTGCCGATGTCACTGCCGATCTTCGTCGTCGCCATCATCCTGCAGGTGACCGGCATCTGGAACGACTTCCTGTTCGGCGTCGTCTACACCCGGCCCGACACCTATCCGATGACGGTGCAGCTCAACAACATCGTCAACTCGGTGCAAGGCGTGAAGGAGTACAACGTCAACATGGCCGCCACCATCCTGACCGGGCTTGTGCCGCTTATCGTCTATTTCATTTCCGGCAAGCTTTTCGTCCGCGGTATCGCCGCCGGCGCGGTGAAAGGGTGATGGCGATGACGGCAGCCAACGGCACCAGCGTTTCGATCCAGAACCTGTCGCTGAATTTCGGTGCGGTGACCGTCCTGGAGACGCTCAATCTCGATGTCGCCGATGGCGAATTCATCGTGCTGCTCGGGCCCTCCGGCTGCGGCAAGTCGACCTTGCTCAACTGCATCGCCGGCCTGCTCGATGTCTCGGAAGGCCGCATCTTCATCAAGGGCAAGAACGTCACCTGGGAAGAGCCCAAGGACCGCGGCATCGGCATGGTGTTCCAGTCTTATGCGCTCTATCCGCAGATGACAGTGGAGAAGAACCTGTCCTTCGGCCTGCGCGTCGCCGGCACACCGAAGGACGAGATTGCCAAGCGGATCGCGCGGGCCGCCGAAATCCTGCAGATCGAGCCGCTGCTGCAACGCAAGCCGGCGGCGCTCTCCGGCGGCCAGCGCCAGCGCGTGGCAATCGGGCGCGCGCTGGTGCGCGATGTCGACGTGTTTCTGTTCGACGAGCCGCTGTCCAATCTCGATGCCAAGCTGCGCGCCGAACTGCGTGTCGAGATAAAGCTGCTGCACCGTAAGCTGCAGAACACCATGATCTACGTCACCCACGACCAGATCGAGGCGATGACGCTGGCCGACCGTATTGCAGTCATGAAAGGCGGGGTCATCCAGCAGCTCGATGCGCCGCAGACCATCTACAACCGCCCGGTCAACCGCTTCGTCGCCGGCTTCCTCGGTTCGCCGGCGATGAATTTCATCGACGGGCAGGTGTCGGCCGGCACTGCTTTCAAGACCGGAGATGTCTCCATACCGCTCGACCGCTACGCTTTCGACGCGGCAGGCAACAGCGGCGGGCCTTGCGTTTTCGGTATCCGGCCCGAGCACGTCGCCTTTGGCGAGGCGGCCAACACCATGCCCTTTGCCACCGATGCCGCCGTCGAGATCGTCGAGCCGATGGGCTCCGACACGCTGGTGTGGACGAAGCTCGGAGGCCACAATTTCTCCTTCCGCGTCGAGGCGGAAAAGACGCTGCGCAATGGCGAGCCAATCCGGATCGGCTTCGATCCCGCCCGCGCCTCGCTGTTCGACAGCCAATCCGGCAACCGCATGTAGCCCCAAGACCCACCATCCCCAAGCAGAACGGACAGAGACGATGAACTGGTCATTCCAACTGTACAGCGCCCGCAATTTCCAGCCCTGGGAAGGCGTGCTCAACACGCTCGGCAAGCTCGGCTACACCGAGGTTGAAGGCTTCGGCGGCGTCTATGACGATCCCAAGGCCTTCCGCGCCGAACTCGACAAGAATGGCCTCGCCATGCCGACCGGACATTTCTCGATCGATGCGCTCGAGAAGGATTTCGACGGTGTGCGCAAAACTGCCGACGCGCTTGGCATCACGCTGCTCATCTGTCCCTTTCTGATGCCCGACCAGCGGCCATCCGACGTCGCCGGCTGGCGCGGCTTTGGCGAACGCCTGGCCAAGGTCGGCGCCGCCGCGAAAAAGGCCGGCTACGGCTTTGCCTGGCACAACCATGATTTCGAGTTCAAGAAACTTGCCGACGGATCGGTGCCACAGGACCATATCCTGTCCTCCGCGCCTGACATCGGCTGGGAGATGGACGTCGCCTGGGTGGTGCGCGGCGGCGACGATCCGCTGCCCTGGATCGAGAAACACGGCAAGCGCATCAGCGCCATTCACGTCAAGGACATCGCCAAGCCCGGCGAGGGCCTGGACGAGGATGGCTGGTCGGATGTCGGCCACGGCACCATCGACTGGGCAGGCCTGATCAAGGTGCTGCGCGCCAAGAGCGCCGCCAAGTACTTTGTCATGGAACAGGACAACCCGAACGACATCGAGCGCTTCGCCCGCCGTTCGATCGCAACCGTAAAAAACTACTAGGAACAATCAGCATGGCAAAGAAACTGGGTATCGGCGTCATCGGCTGCGGCAACATCTCGAAGGCGTATTTTTCGCTGGCGCCGCTGTTTCGCGGCATCGAGATGCGCGCCTGCGCCGACATCAACATGGATGCCGCCAGGGCGCGGGCAAAGGAGTTCAAGCTGCGCGCCGAGACAGTCGACGGATTGTTGAAGGCCGACGACATCGACATCATCGTCAATCTGACCATCCCGGCGGTGCACTACGAGGTGTCGAAGCAGGTGCTCGACGCCGGCAAGCACGTCTATTCGGAAAAGCCTTTCGTGCTGTCGGTCAAGGAAGGCCAGGACCTCAAGGCGCGAGCGGAGAAGAAGGGGCTGCGCATCGGCTCGGCGCCCGACACCTTCCTCGGCGGTGCGCATCAGCTGGTCCGCGAGCTGATCGACGAGGGAAAACTCGGCAAGATCACCAGCGGCACGTGCCACGTCATGGGCCACGGCATGGAGCACTGGCACCCCAATCCCGACTTCTTCTTCCAGCCTGGCGCGGGACCGGTGCTCGATATCGGACCGTATTACATCACCAACCTGATCCAGCTGATCGGACCGGTGAAACAGGTCGCGGCCTTCGCGACGACGCCGGCCAAGGAGCGCACCATCAGTTCAAAGCCGCGCGCGGGCGAAAAGATCCCGGTCAACACGCCGACGACCATCCATGGCCTGCTGGAATTCGAGAACGGCGCCGTGGTGACGCTGAACACAAGCTGGGATGTCTGGGCCCACGGCCATGCGCCGATGGAACTCTATGGCGAGGCTGGCACGGTGTTCGTGCCGGATCCGAACTTCTTCGGTGGCGATGTGCGCTTCACCGAGGACAGCAAGCCGGTCAAGAAGCTGCCGAAATGGAAGCATCCGTTCGGCGTGCCCAACGAGATGCATTCGCAAGGCATGATGGCGAACTACCGCACCGCCGGCCTCGCCGACATGGCGCTCGCGATTACCGAAGGCCGGCCGCACCGCTGCTCGATGGAACTGGCGCTGCATGCCGTCGACGTGATGACCGGCCTGCTGCGCTCCGGCGAGACCGGCAAGTTCGTCGCCATGCAGACGACATGCGAGCGGCCAGCCGCACTTGGCGTCAAGGAAGCCAAAGAACTGCTGGCAAAGAAGAAATAGGCCACGCGCCGCCTCCCTCTCCCCGTTCCTGCGGGGAGAGGGTAAGGGAGAGGGGCTGAGCCGACTCGCCGCGTTGTCGCGGTGGCAGCCGACGGGCTCGCTTCCATCTGAGGATTTCCCATGCCCTACACCCCCGCAGAAAACCGCTACGAGAACATGGTCTACAACCGTTGTGGTCGCTCCGGCCTGAAGCTGCCGGCGATCTCGCTTGGGCTGTGGCACAATTTTGGCAATGATACGCCGCACAAGACCAAGCAGGCGATCGCCCGCAAGGCCTTCGACCTTGGCATCACGCATTTCGACCTTGCCAACAATTACGGTCCGCCGCCCGGTTCGGCGGAGACCGCTTTCGGCGAAATCCTGCGCACCGATTTCGCCGGCTATCGCGATGAGATGATCATCTCGACCAAGGCCGGCTACGAGATGTGGGCCGGCCCTTATGGCGAATGGGGCGGACGCAAATACATGCTGGCCAGCCTCGACCAGAGCCTGAAGCGGATGGGGCTCGACTATGTCGACATCTTCTATTCACACCGCTTCGATCCCGATACGCCGCTGGAAGAAACCATGGGAGCGCTCGATCATGCCGTGCGCACGGGCAAGGCACTCTATGCCGGCATCTCGTCCTACAATTCGCAACGCACCCGCGAGGCCGCCGATATCCTGAAGCAGCTCGGCACACCCTGCGTCATCCACCAGCCGAGCTATTCGATGCTGAACCGCTGGGTCGAGGAGGACGGCCTGCTCGATACGCTGGAAGGGCTCGGCGTCGGCTCCATCGTGTTCTCGCCGCTGGCGCAAGGCATGCTGACCGACAAATATCTCGGCGGCATCCCGCAGGGCAGCCGGGCCTCCCAGGGCAAGTCGCTGAAGACGGCGTTTATCAATGACAGGACCATCGCCAACATCAAGGCGCTCGACGCCATTGCCGGCAAGCGCGGCCAGACACTGGCGCAGATGGCGCTAGCCTGGGTGCTGCGCAAGGGCAAGGTGACCTCGGCGCTGATCGGCGCCAGCCGGCCGGAGCAGGTCGAGGACTGCGTCGGCGCGCTCAAGGTGCTCGACTTCAGCGATGCCGAACTCGCCGAGATCGATACCTACGCGCGCGAGTCCGACATCAATCTGTGGGCGGCATCGGCCGAACGCGAAGGCCCGCCGAGGAAATAGGCTTCTTGGTTGGCCGGCAAAGCGAAACGGCAGGAGTTTCTCCCGCCGTTTTGATAGACAAGCGAAATGGCCGTATTTTCAGGGTGTTTTCGGCTTCTGGGCAGTGCCGAGCCCGACCTTGGGCTTTTCCGGAGCCGGAGCCGACGTCTTCATCTTCGCCTCGATCCAGCTCGTGTAGTTGGCCAGCCGCGTGTAGATGCCATAGGCGTCCTTGTGGCCGCAGGCAGCACTTCCGTCCGCCGGCCCTTCGCCCCAGCTGACGACGCCGACCTGGACCGGGCCGCCGGCGCCGGTCATGAACAGCGGGCCGCCGCTATCGCCATTGCAGGCGTCGCGCACGCCGCTGGTGGTGCCGGCGCAGATCATGTTGTTGGTCAGCGGGTCGGTCATGTCGGCGGCGATCGCATTGGCGGCGGCTTCGATGCCCTTTTCCGAGTAGCGCATGCGGTGGGACAGATCGCCCAATGCTGCCTTCAGATCATGCGCATAGATGGCCTTGATGCCGCTGTTGCAGGCGCTGTTCGGCTGGAGGTCGAGGTCGGCAACCATCAGCGTGGTGGGAAAGGTCCCGTCCTGCATCTTGCCCCAGCCGGTGACGGTCGTCTTGCCGGTATCGGGGGTAGCCTCATGGGTAAGCTTGATGGTCGGTGCATCGGCCGGCTCGGCAAGCCGGAGCAGGCCGAGGTCGTTGTCGAGTGTCTGCTCGCTGTAGCCTTCGTTGACGATGACCTCCACCACCTTGTGGCGCTTGCCCTCGCTCAGCTCGGAGGCGCCGGTCAGCACGGTGACAGAGTCTGGCGAAATCGGCTGGCCCTTGTCGTTGAGGCAGTGCGCCGCGGTCAGCACCCATTGCGGCGCGATCAGGCTGCCGCCGCAGAATTGTGCATTGGCCTGCGAGGCCGGGTTCTCGTCCAGCCTGTCGGTGGTAAGCAGCGCGACCTGGAACGGGTAGGCGCCCTTTTCGGCCTGGTTGCCGCCATAGACGCGGTCGGTGCCTTCGGGATTCTCCGCCGCTGCCTTGGCCCTGGCATCCGCGACACGTTTCATCGGCGAGACCGCCGCTTCGGGCCTGGCGATGTCATCCGCCCGGCTGGTGTTGATTGATATAACGGCAGCGGCGATGCCAAGCAGCGAAGCGGCAACGATTGGCCCGAACCGACTTGTGATGTGCACCTGAACCCTCCTGAGACCATTTTCCCGTGCAGGCCGGCGCCGGGACATGATGCAATAAGGCGGCGCCGGTTTCGAGATCCGGACGCGTGCCACTTTCAATTGGCGCGCGATCGGTCACAAAACCGAATCCCACTTTTGCTAACCGTGCCCGCGAGCAGAACCCGCACAAACCCTATAGCCCCCCACGGGCTACGTGGAAGTGATTTGTCATTGCCAATGTTGGATTATTTTAGGCAGTATATCGCCGCGGGCGTTTTTTGGCGGGGGCCTTCAAATGACCGTGCAGAACAACGATCGGGCCGAACGCCGGGGGGAAACTCATTTTTCGGCGTCACCACGATCTCGACAATATTTCTGTATTTTGATCCAGTCCTTGCTGACTTTTGGGAGAGTCTCACCATGACAAAACTGACAAACGCACTCATTGCGTCCGCATTGCTTTCCACGGCGATGTGGACGGCCCCTGTATTCGCCGCCGACCCTGGCTCCGCCAATGCCGGCAACGGCGAAAGCATGCGGGACGTGACTTCAGGCGACTACAAGCCCGGGCGGGCAAAACCAATCGCGCCACCGAAGCTGACTGACGAAGACAGCCGCGCCGCGCCGCTTGCCGACGAGGCAACGGCGGTCAAATCCTATGGCATCGTCGGACGTTCCGCCGATGGCAAGGAGATCAAGATCGAACCGAGCGAAGCGCTGCGGGACCTTATCATCAAGGAACTGAACGCGCCGGCCAATGGAGCTGAAGGTGGTCCGCGCAAGACCGAGGATCCGGGGCTTGGCGAAGGCGAAGCCGGCCGTCAGGTTTTCGGCACCGACGATCGCGAGCAGGTCAGGAACACCAAGACCTATCCGTTCTCGGCAATCGGCTATCTCGAAGCCAAATCGGCGAAGACGGGCAGCTACGGCAGCTGCTCGGCAACGCTGATCGGCCCCCGCACGGTGCTCACCGCGGCGCACTGCCTCTACAGCCATGAGGACAAGGACTGGCTCTCCGAATATCTGTTCGTTCCAGGCCTCAATGGCAGCACCGCGGATGACGCGCCGTTCGGCGCCTTCACCTATGAAAGCGCCTATGTGCTGCAAGGCTTCATCGACAACTATCAGGGCTATTATGGTTCGGTCATCCCGTGGGATCTCGGCATCATCACGCTGAAGCAGGATGTCGGCACCAACCTCGGCTGGCTGGGCTATGCCAATTATGACGATCTTGGCGACTTCACCGCCAACCTCGTCGGCTATCCCGGCGACAAGCCGATGGGCACGATGTGGAAAGCGAACTGCGAGGTTCATGCCGAGAACATCGCCCCTGAATATTTCCAGTATGACTGCGATACGTTCCCGGGATCGAGCGGCAGTTCGGTCTATGCCTACGACAACAGCTCCAAGCAGCGCATCATCACCGGCGTCAACGTGGCGGAAAGCCCGGAAGCGAATACGGCCGTGCGCCTGAACGCCGCGAACGTCCAGTGGATCAACAGCCTCTATAAATAGTCCTTGCGCATTCGCAGTGGAGACATGGGCGGCGGACCAGTTCCGCCGCCCTTTTCATGCCAGCGCTTCCTTTGCGGCTTCTCTTGCACGAGGCTGGCCCGCCGACTACGCTTGACCGGCCAAGGGGTTGGCATCCGAAGGGGCTCAAGGGATGAGGCGGGCAAGGGCAGTGTTGGGGATCTCGGCCGCATCGATGCTGGCCGCGCTGATGCTTTCACCAGCCTTCGCCGATCCGGCGGCCGCACCCGCCGGCGGTGCGTGGGCGGAACGGGTGCAGATACTCTACCAGGCAGAGACGCGCTCGGTGCTGCGCAAGACGGTCCGGGTATGGGACTTCCATCCGGAAAAGAATCTCGACTTCGTCTGGGAGCCGGCGGTGGGCCAGTCGCCCGACAGGACGATCGCCGAGGACGGCACCATCAACGGCAAGGGCCGGCTGGTCTGGCGTGTGCGCGGCTCGGCGAACTACGATCCGAAGACCATCTATTCCAGCTACTTCGGTGACGTCAGGAATGGCCGCCCCGACGGGCAAGGCCGGCTCGAACTGCGTTCGGGCGAGGTTTTCGACGGGCATTGGCTCGCCGGCGCACTCGATGGAACCGGTATCCATGTCGATGCCGATGGCAACCGCTATGAGGGTCGGTTCGTCAACGGCATCCCGAATGGCAAGGGTCGGCTGCTGTCGACCACTGGTGAAATATTCGCAGGCTCATTCGTCGAGGGCCTGAAGAACGGCAAGGGCCACACTCGGCTGGCCGGCGGCACGGTTTACGAGTCGCAGTGGGTGATGGGCAGGGAGGTCGGCGGCTCGCGTCCCGACGTGCTGGCCGATGCCAGGATCGGCGGGCTCATCAAGGCGCAGGCCGGCGGTGGCGATGCCGACAAGGTTGAGATCGGCGTCGTCGTCGACCAGCGCATGACCCAGCAGTCCGACATGCAGTACCAGCATCTGGTGCGCGACGAGGACATCGCGATCTATCCGCTGTCGGATGAGTACAATGACAGCTGGAACGGCACCGGGCAGGTCACCACCAACAATGTCTATGGCAGCACGGACTGGGAGGACACGCCGGCCTTCGCCGAGGTCGATCTGAAGACGTCAGACCAGTCCAGGGTCAAGCTCGACAGCCTGGAGATGAAGGTCGCCGCCAGCGACGCCTACCGCAAACCGATGCTGTCGATATCGGAGCATTTCGGCTGCGTCGGCTTCCGGCCGGATTTCTCCATCATCAACAATGGCTGGGGCGGGGCCAAGGACATGAAGATGTCGATCCAGTTCACAACCGTGGACGTGGAAGGCAACCCGACTGGCGACCCGAGCCGCATGTTCAGCAAGGACATCGGCAGTTTCGGCGAGGGCGTCGACGTGTCGATCAAGAGCGTGCTTACTGAAGCGGGCGTCGATACGGCCAGCCTGGAGACCGGGCGTTTTCCCTGTCCGTCGGTGGACAGTCTCAATGTCTGCCGCAGCCAGCTTACCAACAAGATCAAGTTCGGTGAGGTCGCCGACTATCTCGGCAGCATGCAACAGGCGATGACGCTGAATGCGATCGGTAAGTTCGACTATTCCTGGGCGGATGACGAAGGTCATGTCTACCAGCAGAGCGAGCCGTTCAGGACCTCCGTGACCATGGCGGTTTTCGAGACGCCGGAATCGATGGCCGAGTGCGGCGATGGCGGGGGTGGTACTCCCGAGGCGATGCGCTACCAGAACATCGAGTTCCCGATCGGCAAGCACGACTATACGATCGCCATGCCGGTGCGTGGCAACAAGAACGTCAGCGCCTACACGGCGCGGCTGAAAATGTGGTCGTCGATGTCGTCGATCCACCGCTTCAGCATTGCCGCGCATTTCGCCGATGGCAGCGTGCGCGAAAGCAAGCCGGTGAGCTTCTTCTATTTCCGGCCGAAGCAGTCGCTGTTCGAGACCAAGACCGAACCGGCGGTCTGCTATTTGCCGCGGGAGATGGTCGGTTGCGGCTAGGGTAAGTTGATATTCAGCCGGCCCGCAAAGCGTAACTATTTCTGTCCCATTTCGAAATAGTTGGGCAACGGAATGAGCCTTGTGAAGATGGTGCCCTGGGCGAAGATGCGCAGTTCCAGCATCGATCCTGATGACCGTTCCGCACTTTGGTCGAACAGGAAATTGCCAAGCGAATAGACCTCCGCCACATCGCCGCCGGCGAGCGGGACGATCGCTTCGCTCGACACATGCGGATGGCCGCCGACAATGACTGATACGCCACGCAGCCGCATCTGGTCGGCAAGCATGTCTTCGCGCGCCGATGGTTCGGTCTTGTATTCGCGGCCCCAGTGGACGAAGGCGACCACCGGCCGCTCGGCATTTTCGTGCAGCAGCCGGTCGAGCAGCGCCGGGGTGAGCAAATCGGTGTTCTTCGTACCATTGGTGTCGATGTCGGTCAGGCCGACAAGGTCGAGATCGGCAAGCGCCAGCGTCTCGCCCTGGCCGAAATGCGGAATGCCGGCTGCGTCGAGGGCGCGCAGCGTCTCGGCATAGCCTGACGGGCCGAGATCGTAAGCGTGATTGTTGGCCAGCCCGACGCCGGCGACATGCAGCCTCTTCAGCATGTCGACAGCCAGGCCTTGCGGCATCGCCAACGTCATGTCGTCGATCGCTTCCGGCACGTTGGGCAGGACGACGCCTTCGAGGTTGACGATCAGCGGCCGCGATCCGGTCAGGGTCAGCACGCTGTCGACGATCCGGTCGGCAACCCCGTCGCGTAGCAGGATCTTCTTCATGGCGCGGCCGAAATTCACGTCTCCGGCGAGATAGTAGATCCGGTCCTTTGGCCGTGCCGGGTTGTTGAAGCCTGGACCGAAGGCGCCGAACAGCGCCACCACATAGCTGGTGGTCCGCTCGACATAGTCCGACGTGTGCTCCTGCGAGTTTTCGTTGGCGACGACGAGCGGCTGGGTGCCGAACAATTCGCGCTGCAGCCTGGTCTGGATGTAGAGCGCGCCGACGGAATCGGCATGATCGGGCTGGCGTAGCGCGGCGATGCCGTCGAGCGACCCGGCTGCCAGCATGTTCAGCGTCTGCTGGTCGAAGCGGCGTGCATTGTGCTGGGGCAGATAGTGCGAGAAATCGGTCGATTCGACGATCAGCGTGTCCTGGTCGACAATCGGCTTCAGAGCCTCTGCCAACCTGTCCCAGTCGCCACGTCGCGCCTTGACCGACATCGCGACGGGCACGATTTTCGCCTCGGGAAAATAATGATGGAGGAAGGGGAGCATGGCGCGCACGCCATGCTCCTTGTCGAACAGGCAGGACTCCTCGACCATGTCGCTGTTTGTTTCCAGAAGGCGCACGGCGTTGGTGTCGGTGGCGACCGGACCAAGCACGGTATCGAAACCACGCAGCGTTGTGGCGTAAAGCTTGTGCGTCTTGTGGAAGTGGTCTGGCGATAGGATGACGATGCGCTTGTAGCGGAAGCCGGACGCTGCCCGGAACCCCAGCGCCACCAGGTCGGCGGCCAGGAGATGATGCGGCACAGTGATGCCGGTCAAGCGCTGATTGGAGGGTTCGACGGTGGCGACGCTGGCGATGGCATCCTTGAACAGCGTGGCGTCGTCGTAGAAGATCGGAAAGTTATCGGTTCCTGGCGGGCAGACGATGGGATTGGCGAAGGCTTGAAGGGGGAGGAAGGTGAGGAGCGTGACTGTGAAGATCAGCAGGATGCTGGTCTTCGCCCAGGCACCCCCTCTGTCCTGCCGGACATCTCCCCCGCAAGGGGGAGATTGTTCTCTTCGCCATTGGCACATCATTTGAAACGTCGACGATTGGCGAAGGCGACGATGACAGCCGATCTCCCCCATTGCGGGGGAGATGTCCGGCAGGACAGAGGGGGGTGTCTTGGCGCAGGCCTGGCCTCCTTATGGCTCGGCGAGCACGATGTTCTCCACGCCGCCGACATAATAGAACGGCTTTTGCCGCGACGACGTCAGCCGCACCACCTCGCGCGAAATGAAATCGGCAAGCCCGAACAGCGTGACGCCGCCATCGGAGGTCCTGGCTTTTCCGCGCAAGCCTTCGAGGATCGAATAGGTGAAGACGCCGTGGCCAAGTTCCGGCAGTTCGGCGGCGGTGTTGTTGGCGGCGGTGGCGGAAAACACGACGATGCGCGCGTCCTGCGCATCCTTTTCCAGGCGGGGATTGAAGGCGTTGGCGGCATGGCAGGTGTCGAGCAGCATGAAGCGCATGCCCTTGGCCCGCTCGACGGATTTCTGGATGTCCGACCAGTCGACAAGCGAGGAGCGCTTCCAGCGCTCGGCATCCTGTTTGCGGCCATCGGTAGGGATGAAATAGTAGTCCTCGTCGATGTTGATGCCGTGGCCGGCGACGAAGATGATGGTGGTGTCGTGCTCGCCCGGTCTGTCGAGGAAATCGGCGAGCTGATCGTCGATCGTGTGCGAGTCAGGCTCCATGACGCCGTCGGCACTGGCGATGGTGTAGGTCTGTTTGGCCTTGTCGGGGGCCTCGTCGAGCGCCTCGCGGTTGACCAGCACCAGCGATTCCATCGAGGAGAACAACGGCGCCGATTTCTGCGCAATCACCTTGAGGAACTCGGTGGCATCGTCGACGGGGTAACGCAGGTCGCAGGCGTGGCCAGAACAGGCGTCGGTCAGGAACGGATATCTGTCGACACCGATGACCGCGACATAGAGCTTGCCCCTGGCCTCGGCCTTCTCGGTTTTCCTTGCCAGCGCCGTCACGCTGCGTTCGGTCAGATAGCCATACTCGTTGGTGCCGGTGATGCGGATGGTGTTCTGGCCATCCTCGACCGGTACCTCGACGATGGTGCTGTTGCCGTCCACCGAGCGGGCGGTGACGTCGCCGACATTGCGGCTGTTCGACAGGATCGAGAAGCCGGCGACATCGGTCCCGGCCTCCTTGGCACCTGATATCTCGACGGCGACATAACCATCGCGGACCTTGCTCTGGTCGTCGGCAAGGCGAACGCCGAACTCCGGCGGCTTGCGCTGCAGCAGCTTCTGCAATTCGTTGTCGACGCCTGGCCGCATCTCCTTGACCGCCTGCCTGGCGCTGCGCAGGATGATTGCGCGGCGCACCATTTCCGGGCTCCAGAGATATTTCTTCAGCTGGCCGGCGCGGATGAAGCGGCCTTCATGGTCACGGCCCTGGTTGACCTGCCAGCCGATCAACTTGTCGCCTTCATCCGAGGAATAGTAATAGCCCTGCGGCATCCAGGCGATCCATTGCGAGCCGGCAAAGAACATCGACACGATCAGCTCGTGTGTCTTCAGGTTCCACAACCTGAGCGTCTGGTCGGCGCTGCCGGTGACCAGCAGGCCGGCTTTCTCCGCGGCAACCATGGCGTTGATTTCGCCGGTATGGCCGGTGAACTCACCCGACACTTTCGTGGTCGCTGTCCGGTATTCGAGCAGCGTGCCGTCATTGCCGCCGGTGATCACGCCAAGGCCGTTGTCGATCAGCGTATAGGCGGAATGGACGAAGCCGTTGGTGGCATCGTTCTCGATCGAGTGCACCACCTTGCCGCCATTGGCGATCTCCAGCACCGCGTTCTCCAGGGCATCCTTGCCACCCGTCGTGGCGTGCAGCGACCACTGGCCGTCGGCAAGCGTGGCGCGGGCAAACGGGCCCGGCTCGGCCAGCGGTTGCGGATCATCGAAGAAACGCTCGGTGGTCGGCAATTCGAGCTTTTTGTCCAGTGCGCCCTGTTGTTCAGGACAGGCCACGCGATCGGGACAAGGGTTGGCGTTGCCCCAGGCGATGATGCCGTTCGCCGCGTCGAAGCCGACCGCGGTCACCGGCTCGCCCAATCCCTGCAGCAGAGCCTTGCGCTCGCCGGTCGCTGGGTCCCAGACCTGGATGGCGTTGCGGGTACCGCCGGCCGTCGCCACCAGCGAGCCATCGGCGTTGGCGGCGCTGGCATGGACCGTGCCGTCATGGCCGGAGTAGTCGAGTGTCTTTTCTCCGGTATCGGTGTTCCAGGCGGTCGAGCGATGCTTGTCGGCGCAGCGATAACCGCAGGAGGCGACCAGCCGCGACCCCTTGGCGAAGGTCAGCGAGCCGATCAGAAAATCCTGCTTCGGCAGGGCGCGCGCCAACGAACCGTCCGCCGCGTGCCAGAGCTGAACCAGGCCGTCCTGGCCGCCGGTGGCAAACAGGCTGCCGTCCTGCGAAGCGGCGAGCGCCATGACGCTGATATCCCTGAGTGGCTCGGCCTCTGCCGGCAGCGCGATCTCCTCGCCCTTCACGACATCCCAGAGCCGGATGCCGTTGTCGGTGGTGGTCGCCGCCAGCCGGGTTCCCGCGGCGGCGAAGGCAAGCTTGTCGATGTGCCAGGAATCGGCGTCGAGTTTCTTGTCCAGGGTCCAGCCGGTCGCTGATTTGTCGTCCAGCCGCCAGAGATAGACGAAGCCGTCGGCACCACCGGCGGCCAGGATCTTTCCATCGGGCGAGAAGGCAAGGTCGTAGGTCGCGTAGTCGGCGGCCTTGAGCACGGCCCTCATCTTGCCGGTGGCGAAATCGAACAGCCTGATGTCGCCATAGGGCGGTTTGTCGCCGAGACTGGCGCCGAAATAACCGCCGGCGGCGATCGTCTTGCCATCCGGCGAGACCGCGACCGCGAAGATCTTGCCGTCGCTGCCATTGCCGAGATAGCCGCGGATGGTGCGCAGCGTCACCCCGCTCCGCCAGTCCCAGATGCGGATAGTCTTGTCATCGGATGCCGAGACGAGGTCCTCGCCATCGGGCGTGAAGGCGAGATCGGTGACCTGAGCGCTGTGGCCGCCGGTGTCGAGGTCCAGATGGAAGTCAGGCGCCTCTTCGGCGCGGACAGCAGATGCGACAACAAGCGACCCCGCCATGGCCAGCCAGCGGCAGGCGCGCACAAGGCGGACTCTGATCTCGGCTTTTCCCATCGCTATTTCGCTTCGGCGGGCGAGCCACTGCGTACATAGGTCTCGATCGGCAGCGCGAATGTGGGGGAACCCGCCTTGCGCTGCTTGTCGACATAGCCGGCGAAATAGCTCCAGAACGAGACGGCATAGTCGCGGAAATAGGCATCGCTCACTTTGCGCGAACACAGATTGCCGTCGACGCAGAAGGACAGGCGGTTGAGGAAATAGACGATGCGGTCGAAATTGTCGCTGAAATCGGCGATCGGCATGTCGCCACCGGAAGCGGTCATCGCCTCGATGCCGATGCGCTGCCGGAAAACCTGTTCCTCGGTCGGCGACGGGTTGGCGCTGAGCAGATTGTCGTATTTGGCGTTGAGCGCCGCAAGACGATCCTTCAGGGCGCGCTGCGCCTGCTGGTAGTCCTTGGTCTCCCAGAGCTCGACCAGCGACATGGTCTGCTCGACGCGCTTCTGCTCCTGGTTGGCCAGGAACTGGTAGATCGAGAACATCAGGGTGAAGATGATGGCGAACCGCACTGCCATGCCCGACCAGGCATAGACCAGCATGCGCCAGTCGCGGTCGGTGAAGGGGTTGCTCTCCTTCTTGATCTCATGGCTGCTCGGCCACGGAAAGCCCTCGGTGGTCTCGGGCAACGCCGCCTTCGCCGCTGGCGCCTTTGCGGTCGCGGCCGATGCTGCCTGCCTGGTAGTGCCCGCCGGCTTCTTCATTGGCAGCTGTCCAGTTTGATAGTGGCGGAGGGATCGAGAACGATGCCGGGCGCTTCCAGTTGCTTTTTAAGGCAGTCGAGCTGCGGTCGCGAAATCATGAACTGCACGTCCGGCTGCTGCACCGTCTTGTTCGGTGACGGCAGCGCCTCGACCACGCCGCGCGAGGCGCAGCTGCTGAGGTCGACCACGACAGCGTCGCTGCTGCTTTTGGCGATCTGGTCGTACTGATCGAGAAAGCAGCTCGCCAGTTCCGAATTGGTGACGATCTGCTTGGCGCACAGGCCACAAGCATCCTCCGCCGAGGCATTGGCGATCAGCAACAGGCCGCCTGCAAGTCCAGCAACCGTTCCGCGCCAGGAAAAAACAGTATTCTTCAAGACCAATCCTATCTGCTTCATCTAGCCGCTGTGCGCCATGGACGGGCGGGAATGTTCTCATATCGCGCCAATCGCGCAAGAGCCGGCCCTTTTTCCGGCATCCGCTCAGGCGCGCGGCACGGTTTCCATCGGGAAGATCATCACCGCGCCCTTCGGACCACTCTTGTCGGCAAGCCGCATCACCGAGCGGGTCGGCGGCGCCATGCCGATGTCGGTCAGCATGTCGGAAAAACTGGCGGGTCCCAGCCCGCGCGTCTTCGACGCCACGCCATCCTGCGCCAGGAAGCTCAGATCCTCCTTCTCGCTCTCGGGCGGCGCCTCGGTCAGCACCGCGATCATCCTTTCCATGCCGAAGCTGGTGTCGGTGAAGGCCAGCAGCCCTTCCTCGAGCGTGGCCTGCGGGGCGAGGCGCTCGGCAACGATGTGGGTGATCGAATAGTCGCTGCCGACATAGAGCACGTTGATGTCGACCAACTGGTCCGAGCCGTTTTTCGCCAGCACATGCACCTCGTCGCCCGGCGAGACGCGCGGCACCACCGAAGCCTGCAAGGGTTCGAGACCGTCCTTGTCGCGGCGCTTGACCTGGAACTGGACGTCGACGTCCTCGGGCTTGTAGTCGGAGGCCGCGGCCAGCCGCGAGAGACCGGTGGCGCGGAAGATGGTGCGCAGGTTCCTGGACGTGACATCGACCAGCTTCTGGCGGTCATCCATGTGGATGATGATCAGCGGCGGCCTGCTGCCGTTCTTCAAGGTCACATCACCCGACGCCGGCAGAAACCACAGCGCCGGCTTGTCGGTCGCGTCCTTGGCGGCACCGGCGATGGCATTCTCGCGCATCACGGCAAAGCGAAGCTCGGCGCTCTTGCCCGCGTCGACCAGCTCGATGTTGAAGCCGGTCTCCTTGGCTGTGGCCAGTTCGTCGAGAACCGAATTGACGAGAGCGGTTTCCTTCTCAAGTCCCTTGGTCGCCGCCGGCCGCGCGACAGTGAGCTTGTAGTCGACGGCGATTTCGGCCACCCGCGCATAGGCATTGGCGGGAATGTCGGCCACCTTCAGCGCCGGCTTGTTGTCGAATTCCACCGGCGTGACACGGCTCTCGAGGTTCTTCGCCGATTGCACCTCGAGAAAGCCGACCGCGTCGGAAAGCGACGACAGCGCCGACGGCAGGATGGCGAGCTTGCTGCCTGGGGTGAGGCGATGCAGCAACCCGGCGCCGATCGTCGCTTCGCCGTCCTTGATGACGACAGGCCACTGCATGACGGCGTCCGTCTTGTCCGTGCCGAACACGCGCGCATCGAGCTCTCCCTCGAACAAGGGGGTCGGCCGTGTCCGGCTGTCGGCCGAATATTGCTGCAGAACGGCCTGGCCAAGCTGGCGATAGGTGACGTTGGGGTTCTCGGCCAGCTTCGACAGGATGGTGAAGGTGAACAGGCCGAACCGTGGTGCGTCCGTCGTGCCCTTGGGCAGCGGCATCTCCGGTGTCGTCTCAACCGTCTGCGCGGCATAGAAGGCGACCAGCTTGCCCTTGCTGATCGGCTCGCCGCCGGTCGGGGTCAGGTTGAAGGCGGGCTTGCGCGTGCCGTTCTCGTCGACGCCGCGCGACCCGGCGGCGGATGTCATCTCCTCATAGGCCTTGATCGCAGCGGCCCGCTCGGCCTCGCTGCCGCCCACCAAGTCGGCGAACTCGACCTTGCGCTCCATCTCGTCGTCGACCTCGACGGCGCGTGTCGCGGTGCCGGAATGGCAGCAGTCGAACACAGCCCAGACGAAGGCGCCCTTGTCGCGGATGGCGTCGAGCGCGGCGCCGATCTCGTTGTCGACCAGCGCATTCGGTACGCCAGCATCGCGGTTGATCCATTTGTCGATGTCGACGGGCAGGAAAATCTCGTCGAGCCCGTCGGTCTCGTCGCCCTTGACCCTCTCCGGCTGCTGGGCGCCGTGGCCGGACAGGTGCAGATAAACGAAATCGTCGCGCTGTACCTTGGCGGCGAGGTCGGCGAGTGCCGCCTTGATCGCCGCATGGGTCGGCAAGCCATTGGCGCCGGGCACATCCTTGGCGAGCAGTGTGACATTGTCAGGTGCGAAGCGCACCGGATCGGGCACATTCTTCAAAAGATATTCGTGGACGAGGCCGGCATCGTTCTTCGGCCCGATCAGCCAGTTCCTCTGCGGCAGGTTCGGATATTCCGTGCAGGCAACCAGCAGCGCATGGTAGGTGCGCGATGCGGCCAGCGCCCGAAACGAAACCGTGCCGGCCGCCATCAGCGCCGACGTGCCGACAAGCAGCGTCCGGCGTGTCAATTTGATCATATTGCTTCCCCAAGCCCGATCGAATTTCCCAAGCGAGGCCACCCTCGTCGAGGATTTTGTCAGTATTTTGAATGTCGCCTCGCCATCAACCTACCATCACCATTGTGCCGTCGCGCCATCGAATGGTCGGGACAGCAACAGAAGAGTAGCAAAGGCGCCGGTTCGTCGCTATCTGAATAGGCTCAGGTCGTTTGTATGCGCAAATGGCCTGCGGATGGCGCAAGGCAGGTTGGAACAGGATCATGGCGGCAAGGGATGTGCTGACGAAGAACCAGCTGTGCGTGCTCGAGAAGCTCGAGACGGCCAGCGGGCCGCTCAGCGCCTACACATTGCTCGACCAGCTTCGTGAGCGGGGTTTTCGGGCGCCATTGCAAGTCTATCGGGCGCTCGACACGCTGGTGAAGTCCGGCTTCGTGCACCGGCTGGAAAGCATCAATTCCTTCGTCGCCTGCGCCGAGCCGCATGACCACAGCCATTCGATGACCGCCTTCGCCATCTGCGATACGTGCGGGCAAGTGACCGAAATGTCCGACCACGATGTCGACCATCGGCTCAATGAGTGGGTGCGCTCCACCGGCTTCGCCGCCAAGAAGGCGGTGATCGAATTTCGCGGGACGTGTGCGAAGTGTTTGGCGGAAGCGGCCTAAGGCCTGCCCTTCGTCATCCCTGGGCGAGGCAGGAGCGAAGCGACGTCGCGGAGACCCTGGAATCCATGCCGTGACATGAGAGCGCCGCTGCGGTGCGGACCTATAGGTCTTGGCACCGCGTATGGATGAATCACCGCAGAACGGCTTTTATTCTGCACCGCCGAACCAAGGCTAATGCGCCTCGTCCCAGTTGTTGGCGGCGCGGGCATCGACATGCAGCGGCACCGACATCGATACAGCCGGCATCGCCGCGTTCTCCATGACATGGCGCACGACGGGGATTGTCGCCTCGACTTCGGCCTCGATCGTCTCGAAGATCAGCTCGTCGTGCACCTGCAGCAGCATGCGGGCGGAGAGCTTTGCTTTTTCCAGCGCCTCGTCCATGCGCACCATGGCGCGGCGGATGATGTCGGCCGCCGTGCCTTGCAGCCGGGCGTTGATGGAGGCGCGCTCGTTGAATGCGCGGACCGACGGGTTTGACGATCTTATCTCTGGATAGTGGATGCGGCGACCGAAGATCGTCTCGACGAAGCCGTGCTCGCGGGCATAGGTCTTGGTCTCCTCGATGTAGTCACGGATGCCGGGGAAACGCTCGAAATATTTCTTGATGTAATTGCCGGCCTCCTCGCGCGGGATCGACAGCTGGTTGGCGAGGCCAAAGGCGGAAATGCCGTAGATGATGCCGAAATTGATGGCCTTGGCGCGCCGGCGTATCTCCGAAGGCATGCCCTCTACAGGCACGTTGAACATTTCCGACGCGGTGATGGCGTGGATGTCGGCACCATCGGCGAAGGCCTGCCGCAGTTGCGGGATTTCGGCGACATGGGCGAGCACCCGCAACTCGATCTGGCTGTAGTCGGCCGAGACCAGCCGGTTGCCCTTGTCGGCGATGAAAGCCGTCCTGATCTTGCGGCCCTCGGCCGTGCGCACCGGAATGTTCTGCAGGTTCGGGTCGGAGGATGACAGCCGGCCCGTCGTCGTCGCGGCCAGCGCGTAGGAGGTGTGGACCCGCCTGGTGTCGGGATGGATGAAGCCGGGCAGCGCATCGGTATAGGTCGATTTCAGCTTGGTGAGCTGGCGCCAGTCGACGATCTTGCGCGGCAGTTCGTGGCCTTCGGCGGCGAGGTCTTCCAGCAACTGCGCCGAGGTCGACCACTGCCCGGTCTTGGTTTTCGAGCCGCCGGGCAGGCCCATGCGGCCGAACAGGATGTCGCCGAGTTGCTTGGGCGAGCCGATGTTGATGCGCTCGCCGACGAGCTGGTAGATTTCCTCTTCGAGGCGGGCAGCACCTTGCGCCAGTTCGCCGGAGAGCCGCGACAGGATCTGCCGGTCGACCGAGATGCCGCGCTGTTCCATGCGTGCCAGCACCGGTACCAGCGGCCGCTCCAGCCGCTCATAGACCGACACCAGCCCCTTTGCGGCAAGCCTAGGCTTCAGCACCAGCCAGAGCCGCAGCGCCACATCGGCATGGCCAGCGGCGTAGGCGGTTGCCTTGTCGATACCGACCTGTTCGAAGCCGACAAAGTTTTTCCCGGATCCCGCCAGTTCCTTGAGCGGCGTCGTCGCGTGGCCAAGCCATTTTTCCGACAGCGCCGCCAGGCTGTGGCCGCCTGACGTGCCGGCGTCGAGCACGTAGGAGATCAGCATGGTGTCGTCGAAAGGTGCGACGTCGATGCCGTGGCGGCTCATGACGACGAGGCTCGATTTCAGCTCTTGCGCGATCTTGAGAACCGATTTGTCCTCCAGCAGCGGCTTCAGCAGTGCGAGAGCCTCGCGGACCGGGATCTGGTTCTCAAGCGCGCCGCCGCCGAGCAGGTCGCCGTTTCCGCTCTTGTGGGTCAGCGGCACATAGGCGGCGCGGCCGGGTGCGGTGGCCAGCGCGAAGCCGATGAGGTCGGCCTGCATCGGATCGGAAGACGTGGTTTCGGCGTTGAAGGCGACGATGCCGGCTTCCCTTGCTTCGTCGATCCACACCTTCAGCGTTGCCGCGTCGCGGATGGCGATGTAGGCGCCGGTGTCGATCTTGCGGGCGGCCGCGGCCTCGAGCCGGAGCGCGGCGAGCAGGGAAGGGGTATCGCCGACCTTGGGTTTTTCAGCCGTCGGCACCTGGTCCGCCATGCCGTCTTCACCGGCCCGGTCAGGTCGCGTCTGCGCGGCACCGGGCGTCCCCGCGCCGACATCCGGCCCATGCGCCGAGTCCGCGCGTTCGACGGTCACGGCGACAGCCTGGACATCGCCAGCCTCGGTTCCGGTCGCTTCCGCCACGCGGCGGGTCAGCGAGGTGAACTCCATGGTCTTGAGGAAGCCGATCAGCTTCGGCCCGTCAGGCGCGTGCAGGACGAAGTCGTCCAGCCCCTCGGCCACCGGCACGTCGTTCTTCAGCGTCACCAACTGGCGCGAAATGCGCGCCTTGTCGGTATTGGCGATGATCGATTCGCGTCGCTTGTCCTGCTTGATCTCGCCGGCGCGGGCCAGCAGCGTGTCGAGGTCGCCGAACTGTTCGAGCAGTTGCGCCGCCGTCTTCGGCCCGATGCCGGGCACGCCGGGCACGTTGTCGACCGAGTCGCCGGTCAGCGCCTGCAGGTCGACCATCTTTTCCGGCGGCACGCCCCATTTCTCGATGACTTCGGGAATGCCGATCTGGCGGTCCTTCATCGGGTCGTACATACCGACCGTGTCGCCGACCAGCTGCATCAAATCCTTGTCGGAGGAGATGATGGTGGTGTCGCCGCCCGCTTCACATGCAAGCCTGGCATAGGTGGCGATGAGATCGTCCGCCTCGTAGCCCTCGATCTCGACGCAAGGCAGGTTGAACGCCCTGGTCGCCTGGCGGATCAGGCCGAATTGCGGGATCAGGTCTTCCGGCGGCGCCGTACGGTTGGCCTTGTATTCGGGGTAGAGATCGTTGCGGAAGGTTTTTGACGAATAGTCGAAAATCACCGCGAAATGCGTCGGCACGATACCGACATCGGTGTTGCGGGCATCCAGCATCAGCTTCCACAACATGTTGCAGAAGCCGGAAACGGCACCGACGGGCAGACCATCGGATTTGCGGGTCAGCGGTGGCAGCGCGTGGTAGGCGCGGAAGATGTAGCCGGAGCCGTCGACAAGGAAGAGATGATCGCCTTTTTTCATGTCGGCAGGGATAGCGCGGGGCCGGCATCGCGTCCACTGACAAGGCTGGTTTTTTGCTGCCATCCAGCTTCGCGCATGGCAGTCGCGACTGACAGCGAGTTGACAGGTCCGCGTTGCTAGTGGGGCCGGTAGCCGGTCCTGCGGACGGAACCGGTAGACAACCGGAACCCGAGGTTACGATATGATTTCACTGCAGCATGTTCATCCTGTTCTCGTCCATTTTCCCATCGTCTTCTTCCTCACGCTCGCTGCGTTCGACATGGTCGCCGCATTTCGCGGCAAAGCGGTGACCGGGCGTTCATCCGCGGCAAATGCCTCGACCGGGCTGGCCCTTCTGGCCGGGCTTTCCGCTATCGTCACGTACTTCTTCGGCGATCTGGCACTCACAATTGCCGAAAATGGGGGATTCTCGAGCGAGATCGCCGAGATTCATGAAAGTCTCGGCATGGCCACCGCGACCGCCTTTGTCATCTGGGCCGCCGTGCGTGCCTTTCTGTGGTGGCGCGACATTCGCTTGAGCGGCCGGCTTGCCGCGGCGGTGCCCGCCTTGGAATTTCTGGGCGCGGCCCTCGTCATGACCACCGCCTACTATGGCGGCCAGCTGGTTTATGAACTGGGGGTCAATGTCGCCCACGCCGCTGGCTGACCAGCAGCGTTCACGGCCATGTTACAAAAGTGTAATTTTCGCGCCCTTGAATCGCCACGTTCCAAGACACAAATAGACGTCATCGGCAGTTTTCGCCGAAGTCCGGAGTAAGGCCCGTCCCCCGCCTATCCCGGGCAATTGCGGCAGCCTATCCCCCCTCTCCGGGCTGCCGCATCGTTTCGAGTAGAGACCGCCGTGGTTCCCCCTCCACCACGGCGGTCTTTTTTTGTCGTTCGCCAGGCGTTGCGGGCCGTGGTCCAACGGTCTCGGGCTTTTCGTTTTCCCGGTCTGCCTTTACGGTTCCGGCACTGAATCGAAAGGCTTCGCAAATGTCCGCAGTTTCCCCCGTCCTCGACCGTCTCGACAAGAACCTCGACCAGAGCCTCGAACGGCTGTTCGGCCTGCTCAGGATCAAGTCGATCTCCACCGACCCGGCCTATGCCGCCGACTGCCGCAAGGCCGCCGAATGGCTGGTGGCCGACCTCAAGCTGATCGGCTTTGACGCCAGCGTGCGCGACACGCCAGGCCATCCGATGGTCGTTGCGCATCATGACGGACCAGCCGGTTCGCCGCATGTGCTGTTCTACGGCCATTACGACGTGCAGCCGGTGGATCCGATCGAATTGTGGGAAAGCGATCCGTTCGCGCCGGCGATCAAGGAGGTCGAGCCCGGCCACAAGGTGATCACGGGCCGCGGCTCGGCCGATGACAAGGGCCAGTTGATGACCTTCGTCGAGGCTTGCCGAGCCTGGAAGCAGGTGCATGGCAATTTGCCGTGCCGCGTCACCATCCTGTTCGAGGGCGAGGAGGAGTCCGGCTCACCGTCGCTCAAGCCGTTCCTCGAGGCCAATGCCGACGAGCTCAAGGCCGACTTCGCGCTGGTCTGCGATACCGGCATGTGGGACCGCGACACGCCGTCGATCTGCGTCGGCCTGCGCGGGCTGGTCGGTGAGGAGATCACCGTGAAAGCCGCCGACCGCGATCTGCATTCCGGCCTCTACGGCGGGGCGGCAGCCAACCCGATCCGTATCCTGACCAGGGTGCTGGCCGACATCCATGACAAGGATGGCCATATCACCATCCCCGGCTTCTACGACGGTGTCGAGGAAACGCCGTCGCAGATCCTGAAATCCTGGGAGACGCTGGGCGAGACGGCCGAGACCTTCCTCGGGCCTGTCGGTCTGTCCATCCCATCCGGTGAAAAGGGCCGTTCGGTGCTGGAACTGACCTGGGCGCGGCCGACGGCCGAGTTCAACGGCATCATCGGCGGCTACACCGGCAAGGGTTTCAAGACGGTGATCGCGGCGGAAGCCTCGGCGAAGGTGTCCTTCCGCCTCGTCCACAAGCAGGATCCAAAGAAAATCCGCGCCGCCTTCCAGAAATTCGTCAAGGAGCGCATTCCGGCCGACTGTTCGGTCGAATTCCACCCGCATGGCGGTTCGCCGGCGATCCAGCTTTCCTACGACTCGCCGTTCCTGGCCAAGGCCAAGAACGCGCTGTCCGACGAATGGCCGAAGCCGGCGGTGACGACGGGCAGCGGCGGCTCGATCCCGGTGGTGGGCGACTTCCAGACCTATCTCGGGATGGAATCGCTGCTGGTCGGTTTCGGCCTCGACGACGACCGCATCCATTCGCCCAACGAGAAATACGAGCTCAACTCCTTCCACAAGGGCCAGCGCTCCTGGGCGCGTATTCTGGATGCGTTGACGCGCTAAAGGAGCGTGAGAATCAACTTTATGTTGATTTTTCTGCGGATCGCGGCGAGGACGGAGCGCGCCGCGACCGGAGAAGACAATGGCCGACATCCGTTTCCACAAGAATGACCTGCCCGACCTTTCGCACTACGATGTCGGGGCGGTGGCCATCGACACCGAGACGCTCGGGCTGAACCCGCACCGCGACCGGCTGTGCGTGGTGCAGATTTCGCCGGGCGACGGCACAGCCGACGTCATCCAGATCGCGCCCGGCCAGAAGAAGGCGCCGAACCTGGTCAGCCTGCTGAGAAACCGCGGCATAACCAAGCTTTTCCATTTCGGCCGTTTCGACCTCGCGGTGCTCTACAACGCGTTCGGGGTGATGCCCGAACCGGTGTTCTGCACCAAGATCGCCTCACGGCTGACCCGCACCTACACCGACCGCCACGGGCTGAAGGACATCTGCTTCGAACTTCTCGGCGTCGGCCTGTCCAAGGCGCAGCAATCGTCGGACTGGGCGGCCGAAACACTGTCGCCCGAACAGCTCGAATACGCGGCGTCCGATGTGCTCTATCTGCACCGGCTGCGCGATGTGCTGGCCGGACGGCTGGCGCGAGAGGGGCGGACAAAGGAGGCCGATGCCTGCTTCCGCTTCCTGCCGACGCGTGCCAAACTCGATCTGATGGGCTGGGACGAAGAGGATATCTTCGCCCACAGCTGACGGCCCTGGCGACCTTCCGCGGCCGACGGCCGGTTTGGAACCAGATGCGAGCCGCCGCGTTCTGTCGGCTCAAAAGGGGATGACATGGCGGACAGAAAACCGATAGCGACCGCGCCGACCGACGGCTCCAAGGTCACCGTGACCTGGAAGGACGGCGACGGCGTCATCAACGAATCCATCGCGCAATACCGCGACGGCGGCTGGTGGGTCTACACCGACAGCCACACGCAGAAGAAGGTCGAGCCGACCAGTTGGCGCCCTGCCGCAAGCGACGATGATGATCAATGAGCGCACCGCTGGCGAGGCGGACTGCTTTCGAATAGCCTGAGACCGTTGATATCGAGGCCGATTCGGAGCTTTCGGCTCTGCCGTCGCCCTCTAGCTCGGAGGAAATCGTTATGGCTGTCGAAAGCCTTCTCGTGTTCATCATCATCGGTGCCATCGCCGGCTGGCTCGCCGGTCTCATCGTCTCGGGTTTCGGCTTCGGCCTGATCGGTAACATCATCGTCGGCATTGTCGGCGCCTTCATCGCCGGCTGGCTTTTTCCGCGGATCGGCTTCTCCATCGGCGGCGGCATTCTCGCCTCCATCATTCACGCAACGATCGGCGCCATCATCCTGCTGGTGCTGGTCAAGGTCCTGAAACGAGCGTGAGGCTCGACAAAGAAAAGAGCGCGCCGTGAAGCAGAACACACTCTATCTCGTCATTGGCGCGCTCATTGTCGCGGTCATCGCGCTTGGCATCTATGTCTATCGTGAGGAAAGCAAACCCAAGGGGGTTGAGCTCAAGATCGACGACAAGGGCATTTCCATCCAGCAAAACTGACGGCATGGCCGGGGCCGCTATGGCGCCGAGGGTCTCGACAGGGGTCTCACCTGATCACTCCAGACGTCACCGTGCCTGTTGAAAAACACGGAGTCCGGCCAGAGATTCAGGGGCTGCGCGGCGTTGCCGTGGCTTTCGTGGTGATTTTCCACCTCTGGCCGGCGGCTCTTCCCGGTGGCTATGTAGGGGTCGACGTTTTCTTCGTCATCTCGGGCTTCCTCATCACCGGCTTGCTTGCCCGCATGGCGATCGCCGGTGGCCACGTGTGGCTGATCGCATTCTATTCACGGCGGGTGCGGCGACTGCTGCCGGCGGCGCTGCTGGCCCTTCTCGCGACGCTGGCGGGAACGCTGGTCTTCCTGTCCAGGGCGCGATGGGAAGAAACGGCAATCCAGGTCGCCGCCAGCGCGCTCTATGTGCAGAACTGGCGACTTGCGTGGCAGGCGGTCGACTATCTCGGAGCGGAGGAAGCGGCGAGCCCGGTACAGCACTACTGGTCGCTCTCGATCGAGGAGCAGTTCTACATCGTCTGGCCGTTGCTGATGGCGGCAACCATCTGGCTGGCTCGACGCCTAGGACAGTCCACGAAAGGCGCTTTGCGCGCGGCGCTCCTCCTCGTTTTCATTGGATCACTGCTTGCCTCGGTGCTGATCACCCGGACCGATCCGGCCGAAGCCTATTTCGTTACCCACACCCGCCTCTGGGAACTGGCGCTCGGCGGGCTCTTGGCGCTGACGATCGACCGTTTCACGGCAGCGTTGCCATTGCGTGCGGCGATGATGATGATTGGCATTGGCGCCATCGTGGTTGCAGCGATTTTCTTTTCCGCTTCGACGCCATTTCCGGGCGCATACGCGTTGCTGCCGACGCTCGGGACGGTGCTGATCATTGCGGCCGGCGATATCCGGGTTGGCCGGTTTCGCGGACTCGACGTCGCCGTGCTTCGCTATATCGGCGACCGCTCCTATTCGATCTATCTGTGGCACTGGCCGTTGATCGTTTTCTATTCGGCACACCGCCCTACGATCGGGCTCCTTGCGGGCCTCGGGCTGGTCGTGGTGACGCTTGCGATCTCGCACCTGTCCTACCGATACGTCGAACAGCGGTACCGCCGGCCGCGGTCAGACGTTGAATGGCGCCCCCTGATCTACGGTTCGGCCGCCATTGCCGTCTGCGTGATGGCGGCCGGCGGCCTCGGCTACGCGCCCGACCGTCAAGACCTCGATATCAGCCTGATCGGAACCCCCAACTACCCGGGGCCGGCCGCGCTGCTTGCCAACGCCGTCGTTCCGCCCGGCGTGGACCTGATTCCACCGCTGGGCAAATTCAAGAATGACGTGCCGATCGTCTACCGCTCGAAATGTCATCAGCAGCAGGATAGCACGCAGGCCGTCGGCTGCCAGCTCGGCGACCCGAATGGTGCCAGGACCGTGGTCGTCGTTGGCGATTCGCACGCCGCGCAATGGATCCCGGCCATCGACAAGATTGCCAGGGACCACAAATGGAGACTGGTCACCTTCACCAAGGCGGCTTGCCCTTTCACCCGTGTGATGGTGACGGACAACGGCAAGCCGTATGAAGCCTGCGCGAAGTGGCGCGACAATGTGCTGGCCGAGATCGGGAAGCTGCGGCCGAATCTGATGTTTACCAGCCAGTCCAATTATACCAGCACCCCGGAGCCGGCGATGGTTGAAGGTCTGCGCGGCATCTGGAGCGAGTTGAATGCGGCGGGCGTGCACATCATCGCCATCAGGAACACGCCGTTCGTCAAGTTCGACCCCGGCGACTGTCTGGCCGCCAATCCCGACAAATGCGTCACCGCGCGACAGGAAGTGGAGGCTAGAAACATCTTTGCCCTCGCCGCCGAGACGCTGCCGGGGGTCCGTGTCATCGACATGAACGATGCCCTCTGCACCAGGGACAACTGCTCGGCCGTCGTCGGCAACATCATCGTCTGGCGCGACTACCACCACATGACGGCGACCTACGCGCTGGCGCTGGCGCCGTATCTGGCAAGGGCAGCGGGTCTCTAGCGTGCGCACGAAGATACCCTCGATCGACGTCAGGGCCAGCGAAGCGTCGGTGCTCGGTGGCGTTGAAAATTGCCGGCAAGGCGAGGCCATTGCATCGGCGCAGCGACGCAAGAGAGGCCAACCCGGCATGGAATTAGAATGACGGATCGACGCTTCGGCGCTATGATGCTGACATAGGGCGTTTGGGGCCAACCAACCTGACCATTAGGAGGTTGCCATGAAGCACCAAACACTGGACCAACTGCATGCAGTGGCCGAGATCAACACGACACAGCCGGTAATGAGCCGAACCCAGCGTCTCGTACGTTGGGCCGAACTCCTTGAACGTGAGCCCAGCCGGCTCCTGACCGCGCTTGCCGGGACCGAATACCGTGCACCGCCGGAGCGCGATCTCATGCGAGGCGATGGCTCGCCGATAGCGGTTGCCTTCACGGACCCCATTTTGCATGACGAGGGTCTGAAAGACGACAGCTATGGCGAAGCCAAGCGCTTCTTCGAACTGACTGACCACCAACTGCACGAGATCGTCTGCTACTGCCATGTCGGCGAGGTGATGCAATCGTCCAGGGCAGCGCTTTCCGTTCGTGCGGCGATTGGCTGACGCATGTCCACCAGGTGATCACCTGGTACCGGGATGATTTAGGGCGCGGTCGAACGCGAAGCTGCAACCGTGTGCGATCGCGCCCTAACGAGGAACAAGTTTGCGACTGCCTGCCAAAGGTTTATCCGCGCAACGGCTGGCTTTGGCCGGGCTTGGCGCCCGGACAAAATGTTACGGTTTCTGATTGCTCTGTTCTCGAGGTGTGACTGCCTGGCAGCGTCAAAATCGGGGTCACGAACAGACCGGTAACGGGCAGCCTACCAAGCATTTGATTATCAATCGCTTTGAATTTTTCCGACTTAACCCGCCCTTAAATCGCCGCATCTACTCTTCAACCCGACGCCATAGTCACCGGGACAGACAGCACAGCGCATGGCGAACCGCAGGGACAGCCGCATAGAACCCAGTTTCGAGGGACCGCCGCGAGCGGGATCCTCGACAGGTCTTTCGGTGAGCGAGGAGGATCGCGTCGTGCCAAGCAACCGCAAAGCCCCCGCAAAACGCAAGCCAGCCAAGGGGAAATCATCGCGCGGCGGGCGCGGCAGGAGCCGGCGCGGCCTGTTCGGCGTGCTCGGCCGGCTGTTCTACTGGTGCTTCGTGCTAGCCATCTGGGGCGGCATCGCGGTGGCCGGCATCGTCGTCTATTACGGCGCCAAGATGCCGGCGGCGACGACCTGGTCGATCCCCGACCGCGCGCCCAACATCAAGATCGTCTCGGTCGATGGCCAGTTGCTGGCCAATCGCGGCATGAGCGGCGGCGAGGCCGTCGGCCTGCACGAAATGTCGCCCTATATCCCCGAGGCCGTCATCGCCATCGAGGACCGCCGCTTCTACTCGCATTTCGGCATCGACCCGATCGGCCTGTCGCGTGCGATGGTAACCAACCTGGTTGGCGGGCATTTCTCGCAAGGCGGTTCGACGCTGACGCAGCAATTGGCCAAGAACCTGTTCCTCACGCCCGACCGCACGCTGGAGCGCAAGGTGCAGGAGGTGCTTTTGGCGCTGTGGCTGGAGCACAAGCACACCAAGGACCAGATCCTCGAAATGTATCTCAACCGGGTCTATTTCGGTTCCGGCGCCTATGGCGTGGAAGCGGCTTCGCGGCGCTATTTCGGCAAGAGCGCGCGCGACGTCACCCTGTCGGAAGCCGCATTGCTTGCCGGCCTGCTCAAGGCGCCGTCGCGGCTGTCGCCGGCGCGCGATCCGAAGGCTGCAGAGGAGCGCTCGCAGCTGGTGCTCGCCGCCATGCGCGACGAGGGCAAGATCAGCGACAAAGAACTGAAGATGGCGCTGAGCGCGCCGGCGACGCGCTCGCCGTCTTACTGGACCGGCTCGGAGAATTACGTCGCCGACACCATCATGGAAGAACTGCCCGATCTGATCGGTGACGTGCGCGGCGACATCGTCGTCGACAGCACCGTCGACCTGACGCTGCAGAAGCTGGCCGAACAGTCGATCCGCAGGCTCATCGACGAAAGCGGCAAGAAGCTCAACGTCACCCAAGGCGCCCTGGTGTCGATCGACGATTCCGGCGCGGTGCGCGCCATGGTCGGCGGCTACGACTATTCGACCAGCCAGTTCGACCGTGCCTCGGAAGCGCGACGCCAGCCGGGTTCGGCGTTCAAGCCGTTCGTCTATATGGCTGCCCTCGAGGCCGGCCGCACGCCGGACAGTGTGCGCAACGACGCGCCGATCAAGATCGGCAACTGGACGCCCGATAATTACGGCGGCAAGTATTTCGGCAAGGTGACACTGGCCACCGCATTGGCCAAATCGCTGAACTCGGTCGCTGCCCAATTGACCATGGAGGTCGGGCCGAACGCCGTGGTCGAGGCGGCGCACCGCATGGGCATCCAGTCCGACCTGCTGGCCAACACCTCGATCGCACTTGGCACCTCGGAAGTGACGCCGCTGGAATTGACCTCGGCCTATGTGCCGTTCGCCAATGGCGGCTACAAGCCGGACATCCATTTCATCCGCCGCGTGACCACCACCGGCGGCAAGGTGCTCTACGACAGCGGTGGCGGCAGCGCGCCGCGTGTCGTCAAACCCGAGATCGTCGGCATGATGAACTCGATGATGACGGGCACGGTCGAGACCGGTACGGCGAAGAAGGCGGCTTTCGCCTGGCCGTCGGCCGGCAAGACCGGCACCAGCCAGAATTCGCGCGACGCCTGGTTTGTCGGCTATACCGCAAATCTCACCACCGGCGTCTGGTTCGGCAACGACGACGGCACGCCGATGAAGAAGGTCACCGGCGGCGCGCTGCCGGCGCAGGCCTGGCACGAGTTCATGGTTGCCGCGCATGAGGGCGTGCCGGTTCGGCCGCTGCCCGGCACCTGGAAATCGACACCGGCCGACACCATCGTGCCAGACGAGATACCGTCGGCAGACAACTCGCAGCCGGCACCGGTGCCGTCCGCGTCCGTCGGCCAGCAGGCGCCCGCGGTTTCCGCGGCACCGCCACCCGCGCCGGTTCGCGTGGCGCGCCCGGCCCAGACCGTCGATGCCGAGGGCCTCGGCATGCCGGAGGACGGCGGCGCCACCGCGTCGATCAAGCACCCGGTGCCTCCGGGCAATGTCGGTGGTCCGCTCAAGAAGCGGCAGACCTCGATCCTGGATATCCTCGGCGGCGGTTGATCCGCCTCTCGCCAGCGCGGCGTGGTTCGGCTACACCTCCGGCCCGGAGACCGCGACATGGCTGAACTCGACACCAGAAAGACCATCGTGCTGACCGGCGCCAGCCGGGGTATCGGCCACGCCACCGTCAAGCGCTTTTCGCGTGAGGGCTGGCGCGTCATCACCTGTTCGCGGCAGGCCTTTGCCGAGGACTGCCCGTGGCCGGCCGGCCCCGAGGACCACATCAAGGTCGATCTCGCCGACCAGGAAGACGTCGGCATCGCCGTCTCGGAAATCCGCCATCGGCTCGAGGCGCATGGCGGCCAGCTGCACGCGCTGGTCAACAATGCCGGCATCTCGCCGAAGCTCAAGGACGGCAACAGCCGCATGGACTCGATCAACACGCCGATGCATGTCTGGCGCGATGTCTTCCAGGTCAATTTCTTCGCGCCGATCATGCTGGCGCGTGGGCTGTTCAAGGAACTGGCGGCGGCCAAGGGTTCGATCGTCAATGTCACCTCGATCGCGGGCACCCGCGTGCATCCCTTCGCCGGCACCGCCTACGCCACATCGAAGGCCGCACTTGGCTCGCTGACACGCGAAATGGCGCACGACTTTGGCCCGCATGGCATTCGGGTCAACGCCATCGCGCCGGGCGAGATCGACACCGCGATCCTGTCGCCGGGCACGGACAAGATCGTCGAGACGATTCCGCTCAGGCGCCTTGGCACCACGGCCGAGGTCGCCGACATCATCTTCTTCCTGTGCTCACAGCAGGCGTCCTACGTGACGGGCTCGGAAATCCACATCAATGGCGGCCAGCACGTTTAGACGTCAGATCGTCTTGGCGCGTCCCGCAAGGCTTCCCAGGACCGCCATCAGCAAGGTGGCGATGGCGCAGGCGCCCAGAGCCAGGCTCCAATTCCCGGTCGCGTCATGGGCAAGACCGGCTAGCGGCGGGCCCGCGGCCGCCAGCGAATAGCCAAGGCATTGCGCCATTCCCGACAGCGCGGCTGCCTCCTGGCTGTGCGAGACCCTCAGGCTGACGAACGAGAGGCCAAGCACGAAGGCGGCACCCGCGCCGAAACCAAACAGCGCGACCCACAGTGCCGCAAGGGCCGGAATTTGCCAAAGGCCCAGCAGTGAAAGGCAGGTGATCAGCGCCACGCCGATGGCCATGGCTCGCTGGTCCTTCATACGCTTGACGGCGGTGCCGAGCAGCAGACCGGGGATCGCGATTGCCAGTTGACACAGCCCATGCAGCGAACCCGCGGTCGCCGCCGGATAACCTGCCTCCGCCAGGATCGAGGGCAACCATCCGACGATCACGTAGAAGACCAGCGAGGTGAGGCCAAGAAAGCCCGTCACCTGCCACGCAAGAGCCGAGCGCCAGATGTGCCCCCGGTCATGCATGGACGATGCTTCCCGCTCCGGGGCGGCCGGCATCCGAAGCTGAGGAGCCCAGGCAATCAGGGCCGCGAATGGAAAGATCAGTGTGCAGGCAAGCGACAGGTGCCAACTCGATCCCGGCAGTTGAGCAAGCGGGATCGCCGCTGTCGATGCCAATGCTTGCGAAAGCCCGGACACGGCATAGCCGCCGGTCAGGCCGGCGATCCGGTTGGGAAAATCGCGTTTCAGCAGGCCCGGTAGCAGGACGTTGGCAACAGCGATCCCGGCCCCAAGCGTGCCGGTGCCGACGAACAGCGCCCAGAGAGGGCCGGTCGAGCGCAAGGCAATACCGGTCGCAACAACAAGCAGCGCGCCGAACAAGGACCTTTCGATGCCGTATCGGCGCGCCAATCCGGCCGCGAAGGGTGAGATCACCGCGAACGCCAGCAAGGGGAGGGTTGTGAGCCCCCCTGCTTCGGCGGCGCTGATGCCGGTGGTTTCGCGGATCATGCCGAGCAACGGCGCCACCCCGGTGATGGGCGCGCGAAGCGTCGAAGCGATCAGCATGATGCCGACCAGGAGAAGTCCCTGGCCTCCGGTTGTCCTGACAATTTCTCTTGCCGTCATGGGAGGGCTCTCCTGAAAATGATCGCTGAATATCGTCAGCCGTTTCCAGCTCCGGCTGGAACGCGGCGTCATTGACCGAAAAGGGTCAGCTCATTCGGTTATGGTGAGAACGGCCTTGCCGCTGAAGCTGCGCTCTCGCAGTGCGTCCAGGGCCTGGGCGATGTCTGTCCACGGCAGGTTCAAGGCCACGCGGGTTTCCAGCCGGCCAGCGGCGACCAGAGCGAGCAGCGAGGCGATGTCCGCGCCTATGCCCGAGCCGGACGTGTAGTAGGCGAAAGTCTGAAGCCTCGCGCCTTCGTGACCCGGAACGAACTGGCGGAACCCGATGGGCGTGAGTTCGCCGCTGCTCGAGCCGAACATGACGATGGTGCCGCCAGGGGCGACGCGTTCGATGGCGTGGGCGAGGCTCTGGCCACCGACCGACTCGGTGATCAGCGAAAACGGCCCCTCGGCCAGCTCGATCGATTCGACAACCTGCTCGGCGCCAAGGCCGCGGAGATCCTCGGCATGCCGGGCGGCGGCGATCGCGGTCGCCGAGGCGCCCTGCTCGCGGGCGATCTGGACCTGGAAACGACCGACCGCGCCGCTTGCACCGGTGATCAGGACCCGCTGGCCGGCGAGGTCGCCGCCGAGGCGCAGGGTCCGCAGCGCCGTCGTGCCCGCGACCGGAAGCGTGGCGGCGGAGGCGAAACTGACGTCGCCCGGCAGGACGGCTAGGCGATCGGTTGGAACGGCGACACGTTCGGCCCAGCCGGCCTGGTCGACCAGAGCCGCAACCCGGGCGCCCGTGGCTGGCCCGGAGCCATCGGTTGCTGCGCGTTCGACAACCCCAACGATATCCTGGCCTGGTATCCAGCCTTTCGGGCGTATGGCGAGCAGGCGCAGTTCGCCGCGGTTCAACGAGGTCGCGAGGACCGAGATCAGTGCTTCGTTAGAGGCGGGCTGAGGCTCGGCGAACTCCACGAGCCTCAACCCGGCAGCGCTTTCAGGAGAGATGACTAAGGCGAGCATGGTTTGGCCTCTGATTGGAAGCCAAGCCTATCGACTTTCCCGGTCGGTTAATTTAGCTATTATGGCATATGGTCGCTAAAAACCGTCTATCATGAGACAGCCTCTCCGCTATCCCTGGCTCAATTTCGATGTGGATGAGCTTTTCGCGCTGGCGATTGCCGTGCGCGTTGATGTCCCCGAAACCAGGGCCGAGGTGCCCGACCATTGGCATCGCAAGGGGCAACTCGTCTTCGCGCTGGGCGGCGGGGTCACCTGTCGCGTTCCCAGTGGCTTGTGGATGGTGCCGCCGCATTGCGGAGTGTGGATTCCCGGCGGCATGGAGCACAGCAACATCGCGACCGCCAATGCCCGGATTTTCTTCGTCTACATTGAGCCGGGAGCCGCCGATCTGCCGGACCGGTGCTGCACGCTTTCGATCTCGCCGCTGCTGCGCGAACTGATCATCGAGCTCGCCGATCGCGTGGAGGATGATGAGGCGAGGGGCGAACTCTTGACCAGGATCCTGCTCACCGAACTGCCGCGCATGCCCGTCCAGCGGCTTCATCTGCCGATATCGTCCGAGCCGCGCCTGAAGCGGATCGCCGAAGCGTTGGCGCAAGATCCTGCCGACCGCAGCACGCTGGCGGAATGGGCCAGTCGCGTTGCGCTCAGCGAGAGCAGTCTCGCCCGTCTCGTCGTGAAGGAGACTGGCTTAAGCTTCGGCCGCTGGCGCCAGCAATTGCACTTGATCGTCGCAATACGGGAGCTGGCCTCCGGCGCGAGCGTGCAGCAAGTTTCGGGCGATCTCGGCTATGAGTCCGTCACGGCCTTCATCACCATGTTCAAGAAGGCGCTTGGGAAGCCCCCTGCAAAATATCTCAGCAGTGTCGCGCAAAATGGCGGCTCTGCATTCGTCGCGTGATTGGCCGCGCCTGCGATCACGTTGCAAACAGGGCTTGGCTTAGGCCACGGACGGCGCAGCGGTCTCGGATCGCAGCACCGGCTTTTGCCCGAGCACTTCTTCAACAATGCCCCGCGCGATCTCGCGCTCGCCCATGATGACAGTGTCGGCGCCGAGGCCCTTGAGATGCTCGACCTCGGCGTCGGAATGGGCGCGGGCGATGACGTTGATGCCGGGATTGGCGGCACGTGCGCGCATCACAATCTGTCCGGCCTCGAAGGCATTGGGAATGGCAAGGATCAGGCGCTTGGCGCCTTCCGGATTGGCGGCGGCGAACACTTCGGCGTTGGCCGCGTTGCCGGAGACGGTCTCGATGCCGTCGGCCTTCAGCCTGGCCAGTGTCTTGTCGGCGTCCTCGATGACGAGGAAGGGCAGGGTGGCCTGTTTCAGCGCCGCGCCGACGAGGCTGCCGACACGACCATAGCCGATCAGGATGGCGTGGTTGGTGAGGCTTGTCCTCGGCGGCGGCCCATCCTCCCCGTTGGCTGTTGCCACGACCGAGGCCACTTGGCCCGGCTCCGTCGCTGGACCGACCGGCTTTGCCTCGACCGGCGCCGTCCTGGCGGCGCGGGCTTCAAGCCACGGCTTCATCCAGTCGATGGCCAGGAACATCAGCGGGTTGAGGACGATCGACAGGATGGCGCCGGCCAGGATGAGGTCGCGGCCCTGTTCGGGCAGAAGCTTCAGCCCGACGCCGAGTTCGGCCAGGATGAAAGAGAATTCGCCGATCTGGGCAAGGCTCGCCGAAATCATCAGCGCGGTGGCCAGCGGATAGCCGAAGGCAATGACGATAACGAACGCCGCCAGCGACTTGCCGATGACGATGATGGCGAGCGTCGCCAGGATCGGCCAGCCATTGCTGATCAGGCTGAACGGATCGAACAGCATGCCGACCGAGACGAAGAAAAGCACCGAGAAGGCATCGCGCAGCGGCAGCGATTCTTCCGCCGCGCGATGGCTGAGCTCGGACTCGCTCATGATCATGCCGGCGAAGAAGGCACCGAGCGCCAGCGAGACCCCGAACAGTTTTGCGGCTCCGAAGGCGACGCCGAGCGCGATGGCCAGCACGGCCAGCCGGAACAATTCGCGCGAGCCGGTATGGGCGACATAATGCAGGATCCAGGGAATGACCCTGCGGCCGACGACAAGCATGACGACGACGAAGGCGGCGACCTTGGCCAGCGTGATGCCGACAACGCCCCAGATGCCGTAGCTTGCCGGCAGCGACAGCAAGCCGCTCACGTGGGCGTCAGTCTGTTCCTGGCCGCCGAGCACGCCGGCAAGTGCCGGCAAAAGCACTAGCGCCAGCACCATGGCCAGATCCTCGACGATCAGCCAGCCGACGGCGATGCGGCCGCGCCCCGTCTCGATCAGGCGGCGCTCCTGCAAGGCGCGCAGCAGCACCACGGTCGAGGCGACCGAGAGTGCCAGACCAAAGACCAGTCCGGCTCCCATCGACCAGCCGAGCATCCAGGCAAGCCCGGCGCCAAGCGCGGTGGCAAAGCCGATCTGGACGATGGCGCCGGGCACGGCGATGGCGCGCACCGACAGCAGATCCTTCAGCGAGAAATGCAGGCCGACGCCGAACATCAGGAGGATGACGCCGATTTCGGCCAGCTCGTTGGCAAGCCCGGCATCGGCGACGAAGCCCGGCGTGTTCGGTCCGACCAGCACGCCGGCTACGAGATAGCCGACCAGGGGTGGAATGCGGAAGCGGTTGGCGAGAGCGCCGAAGACGAAAGCCAGCCCCAGACCGGCAACGATGGTGGCGATAAGGGGCGTGTCATGCGGCATTGTCTATGGAGCGCCTTTCAAATCTGAGATGTCGGATGTGCGCCGCCCAAAGCCGCCGCCTGTTTGCAATATGGTGGATGGGATGACGGCGATGCAACCCGCAAGAGGCGAAATCGGCCACGACAGGCGCAAAAAGCGAATGGCCGCTGGAATTGATGCGGATCATTGTCACCGTAGACCGGAAAGGGGCAGCATTTTTGCTGTCCTTCGCCAATCTGGACGCGGGCGACTTTAATCTACTAAATTGGTAGAATTTAGAAAAAACTGTTTTGCGACATTTGTCGCGAAGCGCTAAAAGAGCCGGAATTCAAGGCCTGTGGCAGCAGCTTGAATCCGCTCCATGAGCGAAAGAGAAATATTTTTCTCTTGGCCGCGACGCTTTCAGAAAAGCGATTGCATCCCGACAAGCGATGCGCGAGTGCGTTCCTTCTGGTTTTCCGCGCTCGCGCGTAGAACTGCAAGCCAGTTGAGGATTCCGCTCGCATCCATGCCGCACGCTGCTCCCAAGCTCAATGCCTTTCCCGTCTTCATGCGGGTCGAGGGCGAAGCCGTGGCCATCGTCGGCGGCGGCGAAGAAGCGCTGGCCAAGGCGCGGCTGCTCGGACAGTCGAGCGCGGTGCTGTGCATCATCACGGACAATGCCGAGCCGGACCTTTTGGCGTTCATCGCCCAGACAGGCGCGAACCATGTGACCGCCGCTTACGACACCGCGCATCTCGAAGGCGCGGTCATGGTGTTTGCGGCCAGCGGCAACGAGGCACTCGACCGCCTCGTTGTTGAGGACGCACGCCGGCTGGGCATTCCGGTCAATGCCGTCGACCGGCCGGAGCTCTGCGATTTCTTCACCCCGGCGCTGGTGAACCGTGCACCGGTGGCTATTGCCATCGGCACGGAGGGCGCCGGCCCGGTGCTTGCCCAGATGCTGCGCGCTCGCATCGACCGCATGCTATCGCCCTCGCTTGGATCGCTGGCAGTGCTTGCCACTTCGTTCCGTGGCGCTGCCGAGAAGCTGCTGCCGAGGGGCAATGCCCGCCGCCGTTTCTGGAATGATTTCTTCGCCGGCGCCCCTGCCCGCGCGGCTGAAGCGGGTCAGCTGTCTCGGGCACATGATGCAGCTGTCGGCCTGTTGCTTTCGAATGCGCCGGCGTCGGGCCATATCGCACTGGTCGGTGCCGGTCCGGGCGCCGAGGACCTTCTGACGCTGCGCGCGCACCGCCTGCTGATGGAAGCTGACGTGATCGTCCACGATGCGCTGGTGCCGGAGGCGATCGTCGCCATGGGCCGCCGCGATGCCGAGCGCCTGCCGGTGGGAAAACGCAAGGGCTGCCACAGCAAGAGCCAGGCCGAGATCAATGCGCTGCTGGTCGAACTCGGCCGCGAAGGCAAACGCGTCGTGCGGCTGAAGTCGGGCGACCCGCTGGTGTTCGGCCGGGCCGGCGAGGAGATGGCCGCACTGCGCGATGCCGGCATCGCCTATGAGGTGGTTCCAGGCGTCACCGCGGCCTTCGCCGCCGCCGCCGATTTCGAACTGCCGCTGACCTTGCGCGGCGTGTCGTCGTCGATGGTGTTCACCACCGGCCACGACCTCAAGGGCAATTCGTTGCCCGACTGGGCCAAGCTCGCCATTTCCGGCGCCACCGTCGCCGTCTATATGGGCCGTTCGGTGGCGGCCGAGGTTGCCGGCCGGTTGATCGAAGCGGGCCTGTCGCCGGATACGGCGGTCGCCGTGGTCGAGAATGCGAGCCTTGCCAATCGCCGTCGCTTCCACGGCACGCTTGCCGACCTGCCGTCGCTCGAAGCGCGTGCCGATCTGACCGGCCCGGTCATGACCATCATTGGCGACGCGGTCGCCGGCGCAAACTTTGAACGGTCCGAGCCACTCGCGGCACACAGGCATGAAAGCGCGGCAACTGCCGCTGCCGAAGGAGTTGAACAATGAAGATACTGACCGCCAACCGCCTGACCGACGGCATTGCCGTCTGGTACGCCGATGGCGGCTGGGCCGAGACGGTGGACCATGCCGACCTCGCCCATGACAAGGCGGCGGAGGATCGCCTGGAGGCGATCGGCGCCAAGGCCTATGCCGACAATGAAGTGGTCGACGTCAATCTGATCGACGCGGATGTTGTCAACGGCGCTGTCGAGCCGGTGCGGCTGCGCGAGAAGATCCGCGCCGCCGGCCCCACCATCCGCAACGATCTCGGCAAGCAGGCTGCCCACTCGGCGTAAGCCAAGACATTAGTGAAACACGGGCGGACGCGCCCGGAAAGACCAAGCATGTACCGTTACGATGAGTTCGACCACGATTTTGTCCAGGCCCGCGTCGCCGAGTTCAGCGACCAGGTCCAGCGCCGGCTTGCCGGCGAGATCACCGAGGACCAGTTCCGCCCGCTCCGGCTGATGAACGGCGTCTATCTTCAGCTGCACGCCTATATGCTGCGCATCGCGGTGCCCTATGGCACGCTGAACGGCAAGCAGTTGCGCATGCTCGGCCACATTGCCCGCAAATACGACAAGGGCTACGGCCACTTCACCACGCGCCAGAACATCCAGTTCAACTGGCCGGCGCTGTCGGACATTCCGGCGATCCTGGCCGATCTGGCAAGCGTGGAGATGCACGCCATCCAGACCAGCGGCAATTGCATCCGCAACGTCACCGCCGACCATTTCGCCGGTGCGGCCGCCGACGAAGTCGCCGATCCTCGCCCCTATGCCGAAATCCTGCGCCAGTGGTCGTCGGTGCATCCGGAATTCTCGTTCCTGCCGCGCAAGTTCAAGATCGCGGTGACCGGTGCCGAACGCGACCGTGCGGCCATCCAGACGCATGACATCGGCCTGCACCTGAAGAAGAACGCCGCCGGCGAGCTCGGCTTTGCCGTCTATATTGGCGGCGGCCAGGGTCGTACGCCGATGGTGGCCAGGAAGATCCGCGACTTCCTGCCGGAAGCCGACCTTCTGTCCTACTGCACGGCGATCCTGCGCGTTTACAACCTCTATGGCCGCCGCGACAACAAATACAAGGCGCGCATCAAGATCCTGGTCCACGAAACGGGCGTCGACGAAATCACCCGCCAGGTCGAGGCCGAGTGGCGGGAGTTGAAGGACGCCGAGCTGAAGCTGCCGGAGGCCGACATCCGTGCCATCGAGGCCTATTTCGCGCCGCCGGCGCTGGCCGATCGGCCGGATGGCGACCAGGCGGTCAAGCTTGCACGCCTGGATTCGAAGGGCTTCTCGCAGTGGCTCGACCAGAACGTGGTGACGCACCGCCATCCTGACTACGCGGCGGTGACCATTTCGCTGAAGGGCATCGGCGAGGTTCCGGGCGACGCCTCGGACAGCCAGATGGAAGCGGTCGCCGACATCGCCGAGAAATACGCCTTCGACGAACTTCGCGTCAGCCATGAGCAGAACCTCATCCTGCCGCATGTGGCGCGTGCCGACCTCAAGGCGGTCTATGACGCGCTGGTCGACATCGGGCTGGCGACGGCCAATTCCAACCTGATATCGGACATCATCTCGTGCCCGGGCCTCGATTACTGCGCGCTGGCGACGGCACGCTCGATCCCGATCGCGCAGGAAATCTCGCGCCGCTTCGCCTCGCTGGAGCGCCAGCGCGAGATCGGCGAACTGAAGCTGAAGATCTCCGGCTGCATCAATGCCTGCGGCCATCACCATGTCGGCCATATCGGCATACTGGGTGTCGAGAAGAAGGGCTCGGAGCTCTATCAGGTGACGCTTGGCGGATCGGCCGACGAGAACACGTCGGTCGGCGAGATCATCGGCCGCGGCTTCTCGTCGGAAGAGATCACCGACGCCATCGAGCAGATCGTCGAGACCTATCTCGGCCTTCGGCTCAACCCCCAAGAGAAATTCATCGACGCCTACCGCCGTGTCGGTCCCGCGCCGTTCAAGGAGGCGCTCTATGCTGGCGAAGCCAAGGCCGCTTGACCGTATCGTCGACGTCGATGACGGCATCGCCGCCAGGGCGGCGGGACTCGATGCGCTTTACGGTCATCTGAATCCGCTCGAGATCATCGAACGGTCGGCCCGTGAATTGTTCCACGACGAGATCGCCGCGGTGTCGTCCTTCGGGGCGGATTCGGCGGTGCTGCTGCACATGATCGCCAAGATCGACCGCACGCTGCCGGTCATCTTCCTCGACACCGGCAAGCATTTCGAGGAGACGCTCGGCTATCGCGACGCGCTTGTCGCCGATTTCGGGCTGACCAATATCCGGGTGATCAAGCCCGAGGAGGCTGCGCTCGAACGGATCGATCCGACGGGCAATCTGCACCAGAGCGACACTGATGCCTGCTGCGACGTGCGCAAGGTCGAGCCGCTGGCGCGCGGTGTCGCGCCGTTTCGTGCCTGGCTCACCGGCCGCAAGCGCTTCCAGGCCGCGACGCGGGCAGCGCTTCCGGTGTTCGAGGCGGTCGGCGCGCGTATGCGCATCAATCCATTGGCGCACTGGACGACATCGGACCAAGCCGACTACATGCGCGCGCATGCACTGCGCGAAAATCCGTTGGTCGCCTATGGCTATCTGTCGATCGGGTGTTTCCCGTGCACGCAGCCTGTGCAGCCGGGCGAGGACGCGCGCAGCGGCCGCTGGGCAGGCCATGCCAAGACCGAGTGCGGCATCCACCTTTCGGGGTTGGAAGTGTCGCTGACCGATGCATCCCTTTAGGATGTGTTGAGATTCAGGTGAGGCTGGCCTGCAAACGGCAGCTTCCTGCGCTTCCGGTGCTCACGTACTTCAGGTACGCTTCGCACCGGTTCTCGGAAGCCGCCATTTTTCGGCGCAGCCTGACCTGAATCTCAATACATCCTTGGCCCGTTTGAATATTTAGGAACTTTTGATGACTGAACCGACGACACCGGAGACCCGCCTGTGGACCCCGACGGGTTTTCGTGAGGATGAGTGGGCTCATGCCGAAAGCGCCGAAGCGCTTGCCGGCAATGGCCGTTTCATCCTGCCGCTGCAGGCGTTCCTCGACCTTGACCCGCAAGTGCGCCGCTCCGCCAAGGAGCGGCTCGGCGTCGTGCTGCAGCCAGGCGATCAGCTCGAGAAGATAGCCGACCTGCTCGACCAGCTGTCGCTGGTGGCACTGGCCTTCCCGGCCTTCAGCGACGGCCGCTCCTTCTCCAAGGGCGAACTGCTGCGCGGGCGCTATCATTTCGAAGGCGCGGTGCGCGCCACCGGTCAGGTTCTCGTCGACCAGTTGCCGCATATGCTGCGGCTCGGCTTCGACGAGTTCGAGATTTCGAATCCGGTGCTGTTGAAGCGCCTGGAAGAGGGACGCACCGGCGGGTTGGGGCTCTATTACCAGCCAGCCGCCGTGCCGGAGCCCAAGGGCCCAAAATATTCCTGGCGGCGGGTGCGGGCCGGCTGAATCTCAATGATCCCTGGGTTGACGCAACGGTAATTCCGAGCGGCTTTACATCAGCGGTGATCAGGCCTTCTCTTGGGCGTCCGGACGGAAACATCCGCCGGGTGCCAGGAGAAGATCATGGATTTCGATTATGTCATCGCCGGTGGCGGGTCCGCCGGCTGCACGCTTGCCGCGCGGCTCTCCGAAGATCCATCGAAAACGGTCTGCCTGATCGAAGCCGGCGGCGAGGGCAGGAGCCTGGTCATCCGCGCCCCGGCGGGCCTCATTGCCCTGCTGCCAGGCAGGCCGAAGATCGACAACTGGGCATTCGAGACGGTGCCGCAGCAGGGGCTTGGCGGCCGCAAGGGCTACCAGCCGCGCGGCAAGGCGCTGGGTGGCTCCAGCGCCATCAATGCCATGCTCTATACACGCGGGCACCGTGGCGATTATGACGAATGGGCCGATCTCGGCTGCGACGGCTGGTCATGGGACGAGGTGTTGCCCTATTTCCGGCGCGCTGAAGGCAACCAGCGCGGCAGCGACGCCTTGCACGGCGGCGACGGGCCGCTGCGGGTCGCGGAGCAGCAGGAGCCGCGCCCGGTCTCCCGGGCCTTTGTAGAGGCCTGCGGTGAAAACCAGATCCGTCGCAACGATGATTTCAATGGACCAGAGCAGGAAGGGGCGGGGCTTTATCAGGTCACGCAATTCTGGGGCGAACGCCGCAATGGCGAGCGCTGCTCGGCGGCCGCCGCCTATCTGCATCCGGCGATGGACCGGCCGAACCTAACCGTCGTCACCGGTGCGCATGCCACGGGAATCGTCCTTGACGGCAAGCGGGCCACCGGCGTGCGCTATCGCGCGGGCAAGGACGAAGTCGTTGTGAAAGCCAGGCGCGAGGTCATCGTCTGCGGTGGTGCCTTCGGCTCACCGCAACTCTTGTTGCTTTCCGGGATCGGCCCGGCTGTCGAGCTTGCAGCGCACGGAATTCCGATCGTTCATGAACTGCCCGGCGTCGGCAAGAACCTGCAGGATCATCTCGATTTCATCATGGGCTGGACGTCAAGGGATGCCGACATGATGGGCATCGGCCTGCGCGGCCTGCCTGGCCTGCTGCGGCACCTGCGGCGCTGGCGCAAGGACGGCGGCGGCATGATCGCGACGCCTTACGCGGAGGGTGGCGCCTTTCTCAAATCCGACCCGGCGATAGACCGGCCCGACCTGCAATTGCACTTCTGCATCGCCATCGTCGATGATCATGGCCGCAAGCTGCATATGGGTTATGGCTTTTCCTGCCATGTCTGTGTGCTGCGGCCGCATTCGCGCGGCGAGGTCGGGCTGTCGACGCACGATCCGCTGGCGCCACCGCGCATCGATCCGCGCTTTCTCTCCGACGAACGCGACGCCGAGCTGTTGCTCAAGGGCGTCCGAATGATGCGCGGCATACTGGAGGCGCCAGCGCTGGCCAAATACCGCGACAAGGAGATCTACACCGCCGGGGTTTCGAGCGACGCGGAGCTGATGGCGCATATCCGGGCCCGTGCCGATACGATCTATCACCCGGCGGGCACCTGCAAGATGGGCACCGACGATATGGCGGTGGTCGATCCGGAGCTGCGCGTGCGCGGCATCAAGGCTTTGCGGGTCGTCGACGCGTCGGTGATGCCGACGCTGATCGGCGGCAACACCAATGCACCGACCATCATGATCGCCGAAAAGGCGGCGGACATGATCAAGACGGCTGCCTGACTGGAGTTCTGGTCGAACCAGTGGCGTCATTTTTGCCTACTGTGAAACGTCCTGCGGCGGCGCTGTAGGCAATTGACATGAATTGGTCTTACCAATTGTGCGATTTATGCTTTCCCTTTCACCGCGCTGCCCTTAGGATAGAGCTATTATTTCGCGATCCGAAATAAATATGGCCACAAGGGAGGAACCGGGAATGGCTGGCAAGAAGATATTGATGCTCGTTGGCGAGTTCAGCGAGGAGTACGAGATTTTCGTCTTTGAACAGGCCATGCATGCCGTTGGCCACACGGTGCATGTGGTCTGTCCGGACAAGAATGCGGGCGACATATTGAAGACGTCGCTGCACGATTTCGAAGGCCACCAGACCTATACGGAAAAGCTAGGCCACGACTACATCCTCAACAAGACGTTTTCCGAGGTGGACCCGGCCAAATATGACGCCGTCTATGCGGCGGGCGGGCGCGGGCCGGAATACATCCGCATCGACAAGCGCGTGCAGGCGCTGGTGCGGCATTTCCATGAGGCCGGCAAGCCGATCTTCACCATCTGCCATGGCGTGCAGATCCTGATTGCCGTCGACGGCGTGGTGCGGGGAAGGGAAGTCGCGGCGCTTCATTATTGCGAGCCGGAAGTGACACTGGCCGGCGGCATCTATATCGACGTCGCGCCGACCGGCGCGCATGTCGACGGCAATCTCGTTTCAGCCAAGGGCTGGCCGGGCCTGTCCAACTTCATCCGTGAATGTCTGAAGGTGCTGGGCACGGAGATCCGCCATGGCGAGATATTGATGCGCGATGAGCGCCAGGCGGCTTGATCCAGGAGTTTGCCAATGGCGCCGCGCCGCATGGCGCGGCGGCAATCATTGGTAGTAACGCTTGAGATTGCCGCGGATGCGATCCAGTACGGTGGCTCCGGAGAGGTCAGGCAAGAACTCCTTGCCGGTGATCGCTTCATAGGCCTGGGCATAAACCCGCGAGGCCTGATTGACGATCTCGTCAGGAATCTTCGGGATCGGTTCCTTGTACGGGTCGCATCGGGCCGAGACCCACGACCGGATGAAATCCTTGTCGAAACTGTCCGGCCGCGTGCCGTTTTCGAGCGCCTGTTCATACGTCGACGCGATCCAGTACCGGCTGCTGTCAGGCGTGTGGATCTCGTCGGCGAGCACGATCGTCCCGTGCTTGTCGACGCCGAACTCGTATTTCGTGTCGGCGAGGATCAGGCCGCGCTCGGCGGCGCGCGCCTGGCCTCGGGCGAACAACCGCAAGGCGTAGCTCGACACGGTCTGCCATTGCGCCGGTGTGAGAAGACCTCGTTCGATTATTTCGGCTTCGGACAGAGGTTCATCATGACCGCCATCAAAAGCCTTGCTCGTCGGGGTGATGATCGCTTCGCGAAGCTTCTCGTTTGCACGCAACCCGTCCGGCAGGACAGTTCCATACATATCCCGCTCGCCATTCTTGTATTTGGTCAGGATTGACGTGCTGGTGGTTCCCGCCAGATAGCCACGAACGACAATTTCGACAGGCAGGATCTCGAGCCGGGTGCCCACGACAACGTTGGGGTCGGGATATTCGAGAACATGGTTCGGGCAGATATCGGCGGTCTCTTCAAACCAGTACCTGGCGATCTGAGTCAGGATCTCTCCCTTGAACGGGATTGAGGTCAGGATGGTGTCGAAGGCACTGATGCGGTCGGTGGCGATAATGATGCGCCGCCCGTCCGGCAGGTCGTAATTTTCCCGTACCTTGCCGCTGTAGCGGTTTGGAAGTTCGGGGATGAAGGCATCTGAAAGTACGCGCGGATCGCTCATTGGTGCATGTCGTTCGCCGATGGTCGCCGCAAATTGCCCGAAGCTCGATGCTTGACCGATGAATGTCGATTGGTTTTAGATCGCCGCCCGTGCCTCGCGGAACGACACCAGCTTCCGGCGGTTTTCATCCCACAACGCCAGCTTGACGCAGCGCAGGCTTTCGAGGAGCGTGACGCGTCCGATACCGCGCAGTTCCGGATAATCCCGCAGCACTTCCTGCAACCGGTAGCCCGGTACCCTGGCGGAGAGGTGATGGACATGGTGGACGCCGATATTGCCGGTGAACCAGTTCAGCACCGGCGGCAGGTCGTAGTAAGATGATCCGTGCAGGGCCGCATGCTGGAATTCCCATTCGGAATCCTTTGCCCATTCGGTCTCCTCGAACTGGTGCTGGACGTAGAACAGCCAGATGCCGGCCGACCCGGCGAGGATGACGATCGGCAGATGGACCACCAGGAACGCGCCGGGGCCGACAAACCAGATGAGAACGGCTGCCGCAACCGCGATGGCGAGATTGGTGGTCATTGACGACACCCAGGGCGTCAGGCCGCCCCGCATCATGCCGATTGGCAGCCTTTGCTCGAAGATGAACAGCCAGATCGGTCCAAGGCCGAACATCACCAGCGGATGGCGATAGAGACGATAGGCAAGGCGGCCCCGCCAGGACATTTGCCGGTATTCGGCAACGGTCAGCGTCCTGATGTCGCCCATGCCGCGCTCGTCAAGGTTGCCGGCGCTGGCGTGATGCGTGGCGTGGGCGCGCCGCCAGCAGTCGTACGGCGTCAGCGTGAGGACGCCGAGCGCGCGGCCGATCCAGTCGTCGGCATAGCGATTGGCGAAGAAAGAGCCATGGCCGCAATCATGCTGGATCATGAAGATCCGCACCAGGAACCCGGCCGCGGGAAGGATGAGGATCAGCCCCCACCAATGGCCATAGGCATAGGCGGCCGAGGAGAGGCCCCAGAGCAGGGCGAAAGGAATGAGAGTGATGGCGAGTTCGAGGGCGCTGCGACGCCTGTCCGGCTTCTTGTAGCGCGCCAAAATCTTCAGCCACGCACGTTTGCTGCTGGCCGCCGTCTCAGGGGAAATCATGTTCATCAGGGAATATAGACGCCGGAGGGTGGCGCCGCAAGGCGATGTTCACGTGAAATTACTGCGCGTAATTGTCGCGCGACAGCCATGTGAGGCCGGCCTTCTGGTGCTGGAACGTTGAAATGCCGGAGGTTCTGGCTACCGGCGCCCGCCGCTGGCGGTGCTGCTTTCCACGCTGTCCAGGCGGTCAAGCAATTTCCTGAAGCGGTCGGGAATATCGGCTTCGGCACGGAAGGCCGGCAAGGTTCGCAGAAAGCGCGTCGTCGACTCGGCGCCGAATTGGCGTTTGACTTCGGCAGCCAATCTTTCTGTCTTTTCGCCCTTGTTGCGGGTCATCTGTCAAAATCCTGTGTCGGCTTCGAAACTCCTCCAGCAAGGGAATGGTTCCGCGATCACTCCTTTGTGGCAAGCAAAGCTGGCGGTTAAGGTAAAGTTTGAATTAAAATTGAAATGTCTTGCCATGCCTCGCTCGGCCCTGCCGACAGCCTCCACTCTTGCTTACCCCTTGATTTTTGGCCGCCAAACCTCGATATCGGGCACAAAATCCACACCATTCCAGATTGACGGGAAACGGCGATGAGCGACCAGGCAAAAGACGAACGCGCGCCCGACGAAGCCGAGGCGACCGAGGCCAATGCCGAGCGCACGGAAGGCAGCATCGACGGCGATTATGAAGCGCTTGTGCGGCTGCTGAAGGAAAATGAAGAGCTGAAGGACCGCGCGCTGCGCGTGGCGGCCGAGATGGAAAACCTGCGCCGCCGCACCGCGCGCGACGTGCACGACGCGCGCACCTATGCGGTCGCCAATTTCGCTCGCGACATGCTGTCGGTCTCGGACAATCTGCGCCGCGCGCTGGATGCGATTCCAGCCGAGGCCAAGGCATCCGGCGACGCCGGCTTCAAGGCGCTGATCGAAGGCGTAGACCTCACCGAGCGCGCCATGCTGTCGGCGCTGGAACGGCACGGGGTCAAGAAGCTCACGCCGGAAGGCGAGAGGTTCGATCCCAATTTCCACCAGGCGATGTTCGAAGTGCCCAATCCGGATGTCCCGGCCAATACCGTGGTCCAGGTCGTGCAGCCGGGTTATTCTATCGGCGAGCGGGTGTTGCGCCCGGCCATGGTCGGCGTCGCCAAGGGCGGTCCGAAGCTTGCAGCCGGCGAAGCGCAGGTCGAGCCGGGTCCGGTGAATGACGAGGCCGAGAAGGACGCGTGAACGGACAAGGGAATAGCGAGTAGCGAATAGGGAAATACGCAATAGCAGCTTCGTGCTATTCGCTATTTTCCACTTACTCTTTCATTGTTCGCTGCATGAACCCCATTGCGCTTCTCGACTATGCTGGTGTCGCCGTCTTTGCTGCGACCGGGGCGCTTGCCGCTTCGCGCAAGCAGCTCGACATTATCGGTTTCCTGTTCCTGGCCAGCGTCACCGGCATCGGCGGCGGCACCTTCCGCGATCTCATCCTCAATGTGCCTGTCTTCTGGGTGGGAAACCGCGACTATGTGCTGATCTGCGCGGTGGTGGCGGTGGTGGTGTTCTTCACGGCACATCGCGTCGAATCCCGTTACAAGCTGCTTTTGTGGCTCGACGCCATCGGCCTTGCCGCCTTTTCAGTGATGGGCGCGGCCAAGGGACTTGCCATCACCGGCTCGCCGGCGGTGTCTGTGATCACCGGCATGCTGACCGCCACATTTGGCGGCATCCTGCGCGATCTCCTGGCGGGGGAGCCTTCGGTGCTGCTGAGGCCGGAAATCTATGTGACGGCGGCTCTCGTCGGGGCAGCCGTCTTTACCATAGGCGATGTCGCCGGACTGCCGCAGATTGTTTCAGGACTGGCCGGCTTCGCCGCGGCGTTTGCCGTGCGCGGCGGCGCACTCCGTTTCGGCTGGGCGTTTCCGTCCTACAAGAGCCGGCCCGGCCGGCGGCCGGAAGATATTCCGTGAAGGTGAAGTGAGTGGCCAATAGGGAGTAGCGAACAGGGGGATGGCAGTCCGCAGGATTGCGGCGTGGCTTTCGCTGTTCGCTAACGTCAGGCAGCGAAGCGCTGGGCTTCCCCACCATAGTAGTTGACGTAGCGGGCGCCGATTTCCTTGACCGGCATCACCACGAACACGTCGACCGTCGAGAACTCGCGGTCGATGACGCAGCCGTCGCCGATGCGCGCACCGACGCGCAGATAGCCCTTGACCAATGGCGGCATTGCCGCGATCGCCGCCTTGGCGTTGACCGCCTCGATCGGCATCAAATCCATCGAGCAGTAGCGCCCAGAGACCGCGCGCACGTCCCAGGCCGAGTTCGTCCGGCAGTGATGGGCGAGGTAGGTGAACGCCTCGGCATGCGCCGCCGGCACCGTGCCGTGGAAAGAAGCGCAGCCGGTCATCACACCGATTTCGTAATGGTTGATGTAGGCCCAGATGCCTTGCCACAGCGCCTCGATGGTGCGCTTCGAGCGGTACTCGGGCAAGACGCAGGACCGGCCGAGCTCTAGGAAACGCTGGCCGGGGTGACGGGCGATGAGCTGGGTCAGCTCGAACTCGCCTTCGGAATAGAACCCGCCGGCCGCGGCCGCGATTTCTTGCCGCAGCAGGCGATAGGTGCCGACGATACGACGATGCTCCGGGCCCGAAAGCGAGGTATCGAAGACAAGCAGATGGTCGCAGAGCGGATCGAACCGGTCGGCGTCGCGGCGGTCATGCGCCTGGAACAGCTCCTTCCTGGCGCCGAGCTCGTCGTAGAACACGCGGTAGCGCACTTCCTGCGCGGCCGCGATCTCGGCCTCGTTGCGGGCGAGCCGCACTTCGAGATTGCCGATACGGCCGAGTGCCGCGCCCTTTATGACGGAATCGACGTTACGGCCGGCAAGCAATGCGCTGCTGGCGTTCGGCCGAGTGTCACATTCCGGCATAACTGTATGCACGAGTGATTCTCCTTCGAGCCATCCCTCTTGGCACGGGGATACGGTGTAGGTGCAACAGGATTGTGACAGTACCGTGATACGAGGTCGCGGGCAATACTTCGTCGGCTGGCGAAGACGGTCAACCGGCTACGCTTCGCGAGGATACGGGTCGACGCGGAGGAAGGAAAGGAGGCTCAGGCGGCGACCTGTCCCTCGACGGCGGCGACCAGCGCATCGGGGTCGAGCGGCTTGGTGACGAAGCCGCTGGCGCCATGGGCGAGGACCGCATGGCGCGTCTTTTCCTGGCTGTCGGCCGACAACACCATGATCGGCACAGGCGGCGCGGAGGTCTCCTCCTCATGGCGGCGGATGGCGGCAATCGCGTCCAGCCCGTCCATGACCGGCATGTGCAGATCCATCAGCACGACGTCGAAGCGGTGCTTGCGTCCGGCGCCGGTGACAGCTTCCACAGCGGCCTTGCCGTTGCCGACAACCTTGACGCGATGCCCGGCCTTCAGCAGCGTGGCGCGGGCCAGCATGGCGTTGATGTCATTGTCCTCGGCGATCAGCACCGACAGGCCCTGCTGGCGGTGGCTGACGGCACGAAACGCCGGCGCGCGGTGCGTTTCCGGCTGCGGCTGGGCGAGGGCGGCGGCATTGCTGCTCAACAGCACACGCAGAAGTGTTCCGCCACGCACTGGCCTGGCAAGAAAGGTTGCGTAGCCGCTGGCGCGGAACTCGCCAAGCATGCCGCGGTCGGTCGGCGCGATCAGCGTGATGGCCTCGCAGTCGGCGAAGCCGCTCTGGCGCAGGCGCTTGAGCAGCCTTCCATCGCTCTCCTCCATCGCGGCATCGACCAGAAGCACGTCGCAGCCGGCGGCGAAGGGCGCGGCCTGTGCCGCGGTGGTGGCGACATCGACCGCGCCGCCATTGGCACGGATGGTGCGGGCGATGGCATCGGCCTCGACGGCGTTTTTCGACAGGATCACCGCGCGCCTGCCCGACAGCGCGTTCTGCCGGCTCTGCGGTGCCTCGGTGGCAGATATCGCCGGTATTTCGAAGACGAATTCGGATCCCTGGCCAAGCCGGCTGGATACCGAGATCGCACCGCCCATGGCGATCACCAGGCGTTTGGAGATGGCAAGACCGAGTCCGGCTCCGCCATGCGCACGCGTCGACGTGCCGTCGGCCTGCTCGAACTCCTCGAAAATGCGCTCCATGTCCTCGTCGCGCAGACCCGGACCAGTGTCGGCGATGGTGAAGCAGATGCGATCGGTGGTCTGGGTGCGGGCGCGCGCGATGCTCACCAATACGCCGCCGCTGTCGGTGAACTTGATGGCGTTGCCGATGAGGTTGAGCAGCACCTGCCTGACCTTGCCCGGATCGGCGGTGATCAATTGCGGCACATCGGGTTCGACATGGCAGCCGAGGCCGATATTCTTGGCGAAGGCTCGCGCGGCCAGCAACTCGATGATGTTGTCGGCGATCTCACGCACCGACATCGGCTGCGGCTCCGGATCGAAGCGTCCCGCCTCGATCTTGGAGTAGTCGAGCAGATCCTCGATCAGGGCGAGCAAGGCGCTGGCCGAGGTCGAGACGGCGCCGACATAGGTCTGCTGCTCCGGCGACAGGCTGGTGTCGGCCAGCAACCTTGCCATGCCCATGATGCCGTTCATCGGCGTGCGGATTTCATGGCTGACGGTGGCGAGGAAGCGCGATTTGGCCTGGCTGGCGTATTCGGCCCGTTCACGAGCGGTGATCAGCGAGGATTCGGCACGTTTGCGGGCGGTGATGTCGCGGGCGATGGCGCGATGCGAAACGGCGCCGCTGTCCTTGTCGCGCACCGACAGTTCGATCCATGAAAACCAGCGCGGACCGCTTGGCGTGCGGATCACGACATCCGTGGAACTCAGGCATTCATGATCGGAAAAGGCGGCATCGGGAACGATGCCGACATCGATGCCGAGTTCCGCCAGGGTCTTGCCAGCAAGGTGGCGTTGTTCGGTTTCGACGAGATCCGCGAAGACCTTGTTGGCATAGACGATGTAGCCGTCGCGATCGCGGTGAATGACGAGGTCGCCAAGTGCGTCGATCAGGCCGCGAAAGCGCTCCTCGCTTTCCTGCATTTCCCACATGCGGTCGGCCAGCGTCTCGATCTCGGCGCGGCTGCGGGCGGTGGTTTCGTCGAGAAGTGCCGCGGTGCGGTGTTCACTCCGCCTGGTGCGCAGGTGCACGGCGAGGCCGGCAAGGCCGGTTGCCAGCAATGCGACGCTGATGAAGATCGGCGCCCCGGTCAGATGCGTCAGGCCGGCCAGCACGACGATGGCGACGAAGGTCATGAACGGCAGGCCTTCGCGGCTGGCGGGCTCCGGCTCGGGCACCAGCGGCGGCGCGGCAACAAAGCGCCGCGTCGGCGCCGGCGGGGTCGCCGCATCGACGTCTTCGCCAGTGTCCGCCTGTTGGCTGCCGGATTCCGCGATCATGCGAAACCCTTGCCAGACAGAGATTATGGAAGATTGTGGCGGATCGTTCGAATTTTAGCGGATGGGCATTTTCCGCCGCGGCGGCCGGGAATTTGCCGTCGGCGTGGCGGTTCCATCCGCGTTCCGCGGGTCGTCGAACAGGTTCACATATCGACGACGACACGCCCGCGGATCTTGCCGTCGACGATGTCGCGCGCGGCATCGATGATGCCGTCGAAACCGATGGTCGTCGACAGGCTGGCGAGCTTCCGCAGATCGAGGTCGGTGCCGATGCGCCGCCAGGCCTCGAGACGGACCGCCTTCGGCGCCATCACCGAATCGATACCGAGCAGTGAGACGCCGCGCAAGATGAAAGGGGCGACGCTGGTCGGCAGGTCCATGCCGCCGGCCAGGCCACAGGCGGCAACGGCGCCGCCATAGGAGGTCATCGACAGGACATTGGCCAGCGTGTGGCTGCCGACCGCGTCGACGCCGCCGGCCCAGCGCTCCTTGGCCAGCGGCTTGGCCGGCTGGGCAAGTTCGTCGCGCGATATCACTTCGGCGGCGCCAAGGTTGATCAAATAGGGGCTTTCGGCATTGCGGCCGGTGGCAGCAACGACATGGTAGCCGAGGCTGGACAGGATCGAGACCGCGACCGAGCCGACGCCGCCGGCCGCCCCCGTCACCACCACCGGGCCGCGATCGGGCAGGATGCCGTGCCGCTCCAGCGCCATGACGCAGAGCATGGCGGTATAGCCCGCGGTGCCGACCGCCATCGCATCATGCGGGCTCATGCCTTGCGGCAGCGGCACCAGCCAGTCGCCCTTGACGCGAGCGCGCCCGGCATAGGCGCCGAAATGGGTTTCGCCGACGCCCCAGCCATTCAAGATCACCTTGTCGCCCTTGCTCCAACCTGGATTGGAAGACGAGATGACGGTCCCGGAGAAGTCGATGCCCGGCACCAGTGGCCAGCGGCGGATCACCGGCGCCTTGCCTGTGATCGCCAGGCCGTCCTTGTAGTTCACCGTCGTCGCCTCGACCGCGACGGTGACATCGCCTTCCATCAGGTCGGCTTCGGTGAGGTCCGTCACCGCTACCGACTGCTTTTTCTCGGCGTCACGCGAAACGAGGATGGCTTTGAAGGTTTCGGGCACTTTTCTCTCCGCGATCTTGGCTGACGACATGACTGTGCGGCGATGGCCGCGCGGGGTCAATCGTTCGAAGGTCTGGGCTCACGCCGCCAGCCGAAGAGTTCGTCGAAGACGACCAGCACCGCACCCACCGAGATGAAGGCGTCAGCGAGGTTGAAGACGGCGAAGGACCAGACCGGCGTGTGGAACAGGATGTAGTCGATGACGTGGCCATAGATGGCGCGGTCGATCAGATTGCCGAGCGCGCCGCCGACGATCAGCGCAAAGCCGGTGCGGGCAAGGATCTGGGACGGCGCTATCCGCGTCGCCAGGAACAGCACGAAGGCAACGACCGCAAGCGAGATGACGATCAGCCCGATGTCGCCGAAGGAGGAAAACATCGAGAAGGCGATGCCGGTGTTGTAGGTGCGGAACAACGCCAGGAATGGCACGAGATCGAGCTTTTCCTGGAAGGGCAAGCCGGTCTCGACCAGGTATTTTACCCACTGGTCGAGCGTTATGGCCGCGACGACGAGCAGCGCGTAGGGGGACCATGATCTCACGGGCGGGTAACCTTCATTGCTGGTCCACGATTGGTTCGAGCTTCAGCGCGGCGCGCCGGATCTCGAACAGCATGATGCCGGTGGCGACCGCAAGATTGAGCGAATCGGCGCGGCCCGCTTGCGGAATCCGCAGCAGCCTGTCGCAACTTGCCGCCAGGCTTTCGGGCAGTCCCTGCTGCTCGTTGCCCATCATCAGCAGCACCGGGCCGCGGGAAAAGTCGACCGAGCGGTAGTCGACGGCGCCTTTCAGGTGGGTGCCGGCGACGAGGCCTGAAAACCCTCCTCGCCAGGCAAGGAAAGCCTCGGTCGTCGCCTTGACCACCGGCACGGCAAAGATCGAACCCATGGTGGCGCGCACCGTCTCCACGGAAAAAGGATCGGTGGTGTCGCCGACCAGGATGACGCCCCTGGCGCCGACGGCATCGACGGTGCGGATGACGGTGCCGAGATTGCCGGGATCGCGCACCCGGTCGAGCGCCACCCAGACATCGTCGCTCTGGGCACGGATGTCCTTCAGCGGCAGGAACTTTTGCGAAAAGACGCCGACCACCATTTGCGGATTGTCGCGGCGCGTGATGGCGACAAGCACCTTTTCCGACACTTCGAGCACCATGCCGCCGGCGGCAACGGTGCGCGCCGCGACCTTCTCGATCGCCGCGTTGCCGCGTCCGGCCTTGGCGAAAACCAATGTCCTGATCTGCCAGCCGAGATCGAGCGCATCGATGACCAGCTTCAGGCCCTCGGCCATGAAAGCGTTCTGCTGGTCGCGGAATTTCTTCAGCGCCAGCGCCTTGATGTCCTTGACCAGGGGGTTGGCGAGGCTGGTGACTTCCTTCACCTGGCCGGGTGCGCCTGCGTGCCGCTCGTTCATTCAGGCCACCCAGCGCGAGAAAAGCGACGTGGAAAGCGCGCGGCCGGCGGATTTCTCGCGAATGATCAACTCTCCCGATTCGACCTTGCCGCCCATGCCGGCAAAGGTGTCGCGCATCAAGGCATGGATGGCGAAGAACGAGGCGCGGATCGAATAGGCGGTCAGCACCACGGCGAGCGGCTTCGGCGTCAGGATCGAACGGCAAAGGTCGGTCAGCCCCGGCAGGTCCTCGAACAGTTGCCAGACCTCGCCCTTGGGCCCGCGGCCATAGGCCGGCGGATCGAACAGGATGATGTCGTAGCGGCTGCCGCGGCGCTCCTCGCGCTCGGCGAACTTCACCGCGTCGTCGACGATCCAGCGGATCGGCTTGCTGCCGAGCCCGGCCATTTCCTGGTTTTCACGGGCCCAGCCGATCGCCTTCTTGGAGGCATCGACATGGGTGACCTCGGCGCCGGCGCGGGCCGCCACCAGCGAGGCAAGACCGGTATAGCCGAACAGGTTCAGCACCTTGACCGGCCGCTTCGCCGCCGCGATCAGCCCGGCCATGTGGTCCCAGTGCGAGGCCTGCTCGGGAAACACGCCGACATGGCGAAACGAGGTGAAACGGCCGAGATAGTCGATGCCGTCATGCTTCATCGGCCAGGTCTCGCCCAACGGCGTCCCGGGGAAGCGCCAGCGGCCGATGCCTTCCTCGTCGGTGTCGCCGGTGAAGATCGCGTCGGCGCGCTCCCAGTCCTTTGCCGGCAAGGCCTTTTGCCAGATCGCCTGGCCCTCGGGTCGCACGATTCGGTAGGGGCCGTACTGCTCGAGTTTCTGCCCGGCGCCGCTGTCGAGCAGCGCATAGTCGGCATTCGGCGCCACTTCCAGGATCAGCGGGAGGTGTTCGGCAGGCAGGGCACCGTCGCGGCGAGCAAGGATGCGCGGTGCGGATTTCGGCTCGGAGCGGTCATCGGCTCTGGCCTCCCGTTCGCGCGGCCTGGTGTCCGGCCGTGCCGTTGCGCGCCCCTCATGCGGACGCGCCTCTCCGGCTCCGCCCTTGGCGGGCGGGCGGTTGTCGCGGCGTTTGTCGCGAAAAGACTTCAAGCAGGAGCATCTCCGAGCGGCGTGGCCGCTTTTGGCATAGGGCAACAGGCTTCGCAACCAAGTCCGCCGCGCCAGCCTCTCCGGTTCATGTCGTCTGGTGATGGACCAATGTCAAAGAAACAGGCAAATCTACCAGATGTCCCGCTCAGAACGCCTGCTCGACCTGATCCAGTGCCTGCGCCGGCACCGCCGGCCGGTGAGCGGGCAGGCGCTGGCCGATGAACTCGGGATTTCGATCCGCACGCTCTACCGCGATATCGCCACGCTGCAGGGGCAGGGCGTGCCGATCGAGGGTGAGGCGGGGCTGGGCTATGTGCTCAAGCCCGGCTTCATGCTGCCGCCGCTGATGTTCAGCGACGAGGAGATCGAAGCCATCGTGCTCGGCTCGCGCTGGGTCGCCAAGCAGCCGGACCAGCGTCTTTCGGCCGCCGCCACCAACGCGCTGGCCAAGATCGCCGCCGTGCTGCCGGACGATCTGCGCGGGGACCTCGATGCATCGACGCTGCTGGTCGGGCCACCCGCCAAGGCTGTCGAAGGCATCGATCTCGGCTTGGTGCGGCAGGCTATCCGCAAGGAACGCAAGCTTGGCTTTCTCTACCGCGATGCCGGCGGCGCCGCCTCCGAACGTGTGGTCTGGCCGTTTGCACTGGCCTTCTTCGACAAGGTGCGGGTGGTGGTGGCGTGGTGCGAGATGCGGCAGGATTTTCGCCATTTTCGCGCCGACCGCATCGCGGAACTCGAAGCCACCGACATGCGCTATCCGCGCCGTCGCCACGCGCTGCTCAAGGAATGGCGGGCAACGCTCGACAAGTCGCGCGACTCATGATGGCTACTGCCAGAATCTGACAGTAGCCTGCCCTAGCCTCGCCAAGTCGAAACGCCGAACCTTGGAGAGCAATTCATGACATCCCCGAATTTCGTCATCCTTTATGTCGACCAACCGCAGCGGAGCGGCGCCTTCTACGGCGCGCTGCTCGGACGTGAGCCGGTCGAAAGCTCAGCCACTTTCGTCCTGTTCGTGCTCGATAACGGCTTCAAGCTTGGCCTCTGGTCGTGCCACACGGTGGAGCCGGCGGCGTCGGCGGCGGGTGGCGGCGCCGAGATCGTGTTTGCGCTGGATACGCCTGACGCGGTCGATGCCGCCCATGCCGATTGGGCCGGGCGCGGGCTGAAGATCCTGCAGACCCCGACCAACCTGGATTTCGGCCGTACTTTCGTTGCGCTCGATCCCGACAACCACCGCCTGCGCGTCTACTGGCTGTCCGATAGGGAACAGGCCAATGGGGAGCAGAAATGAGCGCCTACTGGATCGCGGTGGCGTCGGCCGAACATGTCCGGCGCGGCCGCGCCGCCGGCTTCATGCAGGTCAATCACGGCAAGGCCGCACCCCTGCGCCGCGTCAAGCCCGGCGATGGCATCATCTACTATTCGCCAACCACCATTATGGGCGAGAAAGACGGCCTGCAGGCCTTCACGGCAATCGGCACCGTGCGGGAAGGCGAGCCCTATGAGGGCGATATGGGCGGCGGCTTCACGCCGTTCCGCCGCGATGTCGAGTGGGCGAGGGCTGAGGAAACATCGATCAAGCCGCTGCTCGACCGGCTGGAATTCACCGCCGGCAGGTCGAACTGGGGGTATCAGCTTCGCTTTGGCCTGTTTCCGATCAGCGCGGCTGATTTCGCCCTGATCGCAGAGGCGATGGGCGCCCAAAAGGTCGCGGCGGTGAACTAGGCCTTGAGCGCCTTGTAGACGGCGATGCCGGCGGCAAGATCCTCGAGCGCCGCGCCGACCGACTTGAACAGCGTTATCTCACTTGTGCTCTCACGGCCCTTCTTCTGGCCACGCGCCAGTTCATGCAGGTCGGCGACGATGGCTTCCGGCTTCAGCACGCCGGAGGCCAGCGGCTGGACGATGTCGCCGGCTTCCTTGGTGGCGCCGGCGCGGGTGTCGACGTAGACGCGCGCGCGCCTGATCGCGTCGTCATCGCTTTCGCGCATCGTTGGCGTAAACCCGCCGACCAGGTCGACATGGGTTCCCGGCCGCAACAGCGCGCCCCTGATCAGTGGCGTCGTCGTGATCGTCGCAGAGGAGACGATGTCGGCCTGCCCAAGTTCGGCATCGAGGTCACTCGCGGCGCTGGCCGCGAAGCCCTCGGCGCGCAGGTCGGCCGCGACCTTCTCGGCATTGGCCTGGGTGCGGTTCCAGATGCGGATGGTCTTGACCGGCCGCACGGCGCAATGCGCCTTGGCAAGGAACGGCGACAGGGCGCCGGCGCCGACCACAAGCAGCCGCGAGGCATCGTCGCGGGCGAGATAGGAGGCCGCCAGCGCCGAGGCGCAGGCCGTGCGCCACTGTGTCAGCCGTTGGCCGTCGATCAAGGCTTCGGGTTCGCCGGTGGCGCCATCGAGCAAGAGATAGAGCCCCATCACCGCCGGCTTGCCGATGGCGTTGTTGTCGGGCGAGACGGTGACGATCTTGACGCCGACGTGGCCACCGGCCGAACTCCCAGCCGCGTGGAAATCGGTCCAGGCCGGCATCAGGAGCAAGGTCGAGGCGGCGCCGTCAGGCCGCTCGACCGTATGATGATGCCTGACCGGCTGCACCGCACCCTCGCGAAACGCCGTGCGCAGCGTCTCGACCAGTCCGGGAAAGGTCAGCGCACGATCGACCTCGGCGGCCGAAATGGTCAGCATGGAAAACTCCGTGGAAAGAAACCGCCGAGCGGCGGTTCAAGTGGTCGGCTTCGGCAATGCGGGTCCTTGGGCCGATCCCGGGGCCGGGCCTTGTGGTGCCGAGGGGGCGCGGCTGACCGCTTGACGCAGGTTTTCGGCTTCGACGCCGCGCTGACGCGCCAGCTTGCGGTAGCGGCCCTGCTTGACCCAGGTCGCCAGGCTGCCGACGACCATGCCGATGGCGAGAGCCAGGAACAGGAAGATGAACAGGGGCAGGGTCAGCGTCAGCTTCGGATTGCCGGGATTGAACGGGTCCAGGGTGAAGGCGACCAATTCGCGGTTGGCGACGGCGAGCGCGATCAGGATGATCGCCAGGGGCACGAAGACCACGATGAGCATGAAGCGATTGAACATGATGTTTTCCGTCGGAAGCTGGCCTGTCCGATAAGGCCGTCTGGCGCTGACGCCGCGCCTACTTGCCGCCGTTCAGCCTTTCACGCAACTCCTTGCCGGTCTTGAAGAACGGCACCCATTTCTCCTCGACCTCGACGGATTCGCCGGTGCGCGGATTGCGGCCGGTGCGGGCAGGGCGGTTTTTCACCGAAAAAGCGCCAAAGCCACGCAACTCGACCCGGTTGCCTTCGGCAAGAGCATCGGTGATCTCGTCGAAGATCGCGCCGACGATGTTTTCGACGTCGCGCAGGAAAAGATGCGGATTGCGCGTGGCAATAATCTGCACAAGTTCGGACTTGATCATGAGACGTGTCCCCGTGAAAGCAGTGCGGTCAAAATTATGAGGATGATTTTATTTGCTTTTTTCACTCGCCCCAAACGGCATCTCAAGGGTGCCAGACGGAAACGAGACCGTCAAGAAACAAGCGGTCGGCGCCAAGTTCGCGAATAACGTCGCCACTGAAGGCCGGCAGACCGAGTGCGCTGCCGATCGTTTGCGCCATCGCCTTCGAGAACAGGAAACCACCACGCCGTTCCGTATTTTTCCATTCGACCACCTTGAGCTTGGCATCGACGCCCTTGGTCGCCAGCCAGTCGACCGCCTCGGTCTCGCCGCCGACAGCGTCGATCAGCCCGTTGGCGACGCCCTGGCGGCCGGTGAAGATCGAACCGTCGGCCAGCGCCAGCGCCTGCTCGCGGGTCATCTTGCGGCGCTCGGCGACGATGCCGACAAACCAGTCATAGCTGTCGAGGATGAGCTTGCGGACCATGGCGCGCTCGTCGTCATTGGTCGGCTTGAAAGGGGAGGGCGAGGCTTTCAGCGGCGAGGATTTCACCTCCTCCAGCTTGACGCCGAGCTTGTCCATCAGGCCGCTGACGTCGGGATACTGGATCAGCACGCCGATCGAGCCGACAATCGAGGTCTTGCGGGCAACGATGTGATCGGCGGCACTGGCGATCATGTAGCCCGCCGATGCGGCGAGCGTGCCGACTTCCGCCACCACCGGCTTGTCGGCGGCCAGCTTGCGCACCTCTTCATAGATCGATTCACCGCCGACCGTGGTGCCGCCAGGCGAATCGATGGACAGGATCACGCCTTTCACCTTCGACGACAGGCGGATGGTTTCCAGCCGCTTGATCAGTTCCTCGTCCTCGGTGATGGTGCCTTCGATCCTGACCTTGGCGATATGATTGACGGCGGAGCCGCTGAAATCGTCGCCGTAGAACCAGGATGAAAGCGCAATCACCCCGAGTGCTACGATGCCGATGGCGACAATGCGCCAGAATGTCACTTTGCGCCGCAAGCGGCGGCGGTCGATGAGGTCGTCGGCTCTCAGTGCCATGGTCAGCCTTTCAGTCGGCGGGAGGAGACGCTTTTAGACCATGATCCTCCCATCTGGAAGCAATTCTCTTTTCTGTTCGACGAGGCAAGCCGCGCCGAGGATCAATATATAGCGATTACATGGCCATACAGATCCCCGATCGATCGGGGCCGGCCATCTCTCTTCACGAATTTGTGCGATCGATACGGGCTCGGGGCGCAAGACCGACAGCCGATAAATTTTACGCTGTGCATCCGTTTCTGCTATGAAGCGCGGGCAGTTGTGCTGATCTGGTTTTCGTCTGTACAAATGCGGCTGTCACATTTTTGCAGTTTTCGTCGGCTTGTGCTTGCTTGAAGGCGCCGGCGTCCCACCTATAGGCGGTGCTGCCCGGCGGGCAGGGTTTAGAAGAAAGCAGTCATGTTAGCGCGACCGATTGAACCGACCAGCGCCGAGACGGAGTTGGCTCCCCCGGCGGACGGCCGGACGCGGGGCGATGCGTTCGACCTCGCGCAGCGTCATTCGCGCCGCGTGCGCGTTCTCAAGTTCGCCGTGCCGCTGGCAGCCGCGTTGATCGCCGTCGCTTTCCCGATCTATTCCTATCTCGCCGCGCCCGTCTCCGTCTCGGTCCAGGCGGAAGGCACCGCTTTTTCCAACGGCAAGCTGGTGATGGCCAACCCCAAGCTCAACGGTTTCACCAAGCAGAAGCAGCCCTATTCGATGACGGCGCTCCGCGCCATTCAGGACGTCAGCACGCAAGGCATCATCGAACTCGAGGGCATCGACGCCAAGGTGCCGATCGCGCCCGACAATGTGGCTGCGGTCAAGGCCTCGCACGGCACCTACGATCGCGACGGCAATACGATGAACCTGACCAGCGACGTGACCATCACCACAACCGACGGCATGCAGGCCAAGTTCAAATCGGTCTTCCTCGACATGGGCAAAGGCACTATGAAGACCGCAGATCCTGTCGATGTCAGCCGTGGCGGGTCGCGGATCACGGCGGATTCGATGTCGGTCCGGGACAATGGCAGGGTTCTGGTGTTCGAGAACAAAGTGCGCGTCAACATCGATTCCGCCGCCTTGAAGACGGCAGAGGGAAACAGCGGAGAAACCAATGCGGCTCAGTAGTTCGACGCGGCTTGCGGCTGCAACTTCGGCGTTGCTGCTGCTCGGGCTGGTGCCGTCATCGGCGCAGTCCACCAGCCAGTCAGGTCTCAAACTGTCCGGCGACAAGCCCATACAGATCGAGAGCGACAAGCTCGAGGTCCGGCAGGCGGAGAGTGTCGCCGTGTTCACGGGCAATGTCAGCGTCGTCCAGGGGCCGACCCTGCTCAAAGCCGGCAAGATGACAGTGTATTACGTCAAGGATCCCAATGCCGCGGCCAAGGGCACGGAAGCCACCGGAGCGGCGATGACCGGCTCGGCCAACATCGATCACCTGGAGATTTCCGACAAGGTTTACATCAAGTCCGATGCGCAGATCGCGACCGGCGATCAAGGCAGCTTCGATATGAAGAGCCAGGTGCTGGTGCTGTCGGGCAAAAAGGTCGTTCTGTCGCAAAACGACAACGTGCTGGTGGGCTGCAAGCTCACCGTGCAGATGAAAAGCGGGCTGGCCCAGGTTGATCCATGCGCCGGCCAGCGCGTCCAGATGTCGATCACCCCGCCGCCGAAATCGGGAGCGACGAACCCCTGATGGCCAGCCTGTCGTCGCTGACGGCGCGTCTTCCGGGGCGGGCCGCTGGCAAGATTTCGGCGCCGTCCACGGTGACCGTCGATGCGGGAAAGTTCAAGGGAACCCTGATCGCCAAGGGTCTGACCAAGAGCTACAAGGGCCGCAAGGTCGTCAGCGGCGTCACCATCGGTGTGCGCGCCGGCGAAGCGGTCGGATTGCTCGGCCCCAACGGCGCCGGCAAGACGACCTGCTTCTACATGGTCACCGGCCTGGTGCCGGTGGATGAAGGCACGATCGAAATCGACGGCTTCGACGTCACCTCGATGCCGATGTATCGTCGTGCGCGCCTCGGCATCGGCTATCTGCCGCAGGAGGCCTCGATCTTTCGCGGCTTGAGCGTCGAGCAGAACATCCGCGCGGTGCTGGAAGTGGTCGAAAAGAGCCGCAAGGAACGCGACCGCATTCTCGACGAACTGCTCGAGGAATTCCACATCAGCCATCTGCGCAAGGCGCCGTCCATGTCGCTTTCCGGCGGCGAGCGGCGACGCCTGGAGATCGCACGCGCGCTGGCGACGCGCCCGGCCTACATGCTGCTCGACGAGCCCTTCGCCGGCATCGATCCGATCGCCGTCGCCGATATCCAGCAACTGGTGCGCCACCTGACGGCGCGCGGCATCGGCGTCCTCATCACCGACCACAATGTGCGCGAAACGCTCGGCCTGATCGATCGCGCCTACATCATCCATGCCGGCCAGGTGCTGACCCATGGCCGGGCCGACGAAGTGGTGGCAAATCCTGACGTGCGGCGGCTTTATCTCGGCGAGGGTTTCACGCTCTGAGCGGTTCGCCGTTTCACGGAAACGCCAAACCGCTCCATCTTTTGTCTTCACGCAATTCCGGACGTAAAACCGTCTCACACTTTCCTGGAATTGCTCTTAGGCGTGAAATTTGTTTCCTGACACGATTTTTGGCGCCTCGCGGGGCCTTTTTCTTCGATTTTGTCGCCGAATAACGCTCCGGTAAGCGAGTTTTGCTAGCCTTTGCCTTGACAAGCAAAAGCCGGGCCAGTTTCTATGATCGGCTCAGAAATTTCTTCCGGAAGTCCGGATGCGTAGACGAGGCGTTTGAACCCGAACCATGGCGTTGGCGGCTAAACTACAGCTACGACAATCGCAGTCGCTGGTGATGACGCCGCAGCTGATGCAGTCGATTCGGCTGCTGCAGTTCACCCATGTCGAGCTCGAGCACTTCATCGACGAGGAAATCGAGCGCAACCCGCTGCTGGAGCGCGCCGAACCGCAGGACGACGCGACCAGCGACCAGGCGCAGAAGATCGAGGCCGCGCCCGAAGCGGCCGCCGATGGCGACTGGTTCGAGAACGAGACGCAGTGGAGCGCCGAGGCGATCTCGGAAAAGCTCGATACGTCGCTGGAAAACCTGTTTCCCGACGATCCAGGGACAAGCGAGCGGCTCGGCCCCGACCTGACGGCGCAATGGAAGTCGGCTTCGGGCAATGGCGGCGGCTCCTCGTCCGAAGGTTTTGACGCCGGTGATATGGCCGCCGCGGCGATCACGCTGCGCGACCATGTCGGCGAGCAGATCGCGCTCGCCTTCGCCGACCCGGCGCAGCGGCTGATCGCCGGCGATCTGGCCGATGGCCTCGACGAAACCGGCTACCTGCGCGCCGACATGGCCGAGATCGCCGCGCGCCTCGGCACGGACGCCGCCACTGTGGGCAAGGTCCTGGCGGTGTGCCAGGCCTTTGAGCCTACCGGCCTTTTTGCACGCGACCTTGCCGAATGCCTGTCGCTGCAACTGGCCGTGCGCGACCGGCTTGATCCGGCGATGAAGGCTCTGGTCGCCAATCTCGAACTCCTGGCGCGGCGCGATTTCCATGCGCTGAAGCGGATCTGCGGCGTCGACGACGAGGACCTGCTCGACATGCTGGCCGAGATCCGGGCACTCGATCCTCGACCGGGCATGGTGTTTTCAGGTGGCGCCAGCGACGCCATCGTTGCCGATGTCGAGGTGCGCGCGGCCAATGATGGCAGCTGGACGGTCGAGCTCAATGCCGAAACGCTGCCGCGCGTCCTGGTCGACCATGTCTATTTCGCCCAGGTCTCGCCGCAGGCGAAAAACCAGGCGGAAAAGGATTTCCTGGCCGAATGCCTGCAAAACGCCAACTGGCTGACGCGAAGCCTCGACCAGCGGGCAAAGACCATCCTCAAGGTCGCCTCGGAGATCGTTCGGCAGCAGGACGCATTCCTGGTCCATGGCGTGCGCCAGCTGAGGCCGCTCAACCTGCGCACGGTGGCCGACGCCATCGGCATGCACGAATCGACGGTCAGCCGGGTCACCGCGAACAAGTACATGCTGACGCCGCGCGGCGTGTTCGAGCTTCGGTACTTTTTCACGGCCTCGATCGCCGCGTCGGGCGGCGGGGACGCGCATTCCTCGGAATCGGTGCGTGACCGCATCAAGCAACTGATCGATGAGGAAAAACCCGTCGACGTGCTTTCCGACGATGCGATCGTCGACATGCTGCGCGAGAACGGTGTCGATATTGCCAGGCGCACGGTCGCCAAGTACCGGGAGGGTATGAATATTCCTTCGTCGGTGCAGCGCCGGCGTGAAAAACGCGCACTCGCCAGCGCCGGGCGTTAGGGCCGCCCGATTTTCCACAGCTTCTGAGCTTCATTGACAAGCCGCGGCGAAGTGGCTAGAAGCCCGCCCGCATGAGACGGGCTAGATGCCCGCATGCGGATGGTCCGTCACGACGTTGGCCTCGGGACGGCCCAAAAGGGCGGCTCGTGATCAATCGGAAAGTTCGGATTTAAAATCGGCGCGAGTGACGCCGCAAAGCTTGTGCGCGCGGACCACGAGTATAAACTCGGGCCAGTTTGAAGCCTGAGCAAGGAAGGTCAGTTTTCAGATGAATCTGCGCATATCGGGAAAACATATGGATATCGGCGATGCGTTCCGGACACGCATCAACGATCGCGTCGGCGAGGCGATCGGGAAGTATTTCGATCGCGGCTTTGCCGGACACGTCACGGTCATCAAATCGGGCTCGCGCTATTCGGCGGATTGCATGATCCGGCTGGATTCCGGCGCTTCGCTGCAGGCCACGGGCGATGCCCAGGACCCGACGCTCGCCTTCGAGGCGGCGGCGGATCGTCTGGAAACCCGTCTGCGGCGCTACAAGCGCCGGCTGAAATCGCACAATTCGGGCGCCGCCAACGGCGAACCGACCGACATTGCCTACACGGTGATGGCGCCGCTTGCCGATGATGACGAGGACATCCCGGAGAATTTCGCGCCGGCCATCGTCGCCGAATCGACCATGACGCTGAAGACCATGTCGGTGGCGTCGGCGGTTATCGAACTCGATACCAAGGACACCCCGGTCTTCGTCTTCCGCAACGCCGGAAACGACCATCTCAACATCGTCTATCGCCGGCCCGATGGAAACATCGGCTGGATCGACCCGTCCACGACCAAGGTCGCACAGGAATAAAAAGCCGGCCGCACGAGGGGTGGGGACTGGTGACGGCAGGCGAACAAGGGATTTTCAAGCATGGGTCTGAGCGATCTTATCAACGTTCCGGCGATAATGCCGGCGTTGAAGGCGAACTCCAAGAAGCAGCTTCTGCAGCTGCTATCCGAACGGGCAGCGGCGATTTCGGGCATTCCGGAGCGGGAAGTGTTCGACACCATCCTGCAGCGCGAGCGGCTGGGCTCGACCGGAGTCGGCAACGGCATCGCCATCCCGCATGGGAAGCTGGCCGGCGTGAAGCGCATCGCCGGGGTGTTCGCGCGGCTGGAGACCCCGGTCGATTTCGAGGCGCTGGACGATCAGCCCGTCGATCTGGTGTTTCTGCTGCTGGCGCCTGAAGGCGCGGGCGCCGATCATCTCAAGGCGCTGTCGCGTATCGCCCGGGTGCTTCGCGACGCCGATACGGTGGCCAAGATCAGAGGCACGCGCGACGCTGTTGCGATCCACGCGCTGCTGTCCGACACCCAGGCCTCCCACGCGGCCTGAACTTTCCGGAAGAAACCGCCATACGGGCCGCCATGGGCGGCCCTGTCCGTTTCAGCGGGTTGCTTTCAGTGAATGGCGACCGTGGTCAGGTCGTTTTCCATCGCGCCGGCCAAAGCACGGTCACGCGCATCCGAAAGCAGGATCGGCTGGCCATTGGCGGCAAACAGCGCCCACAATTCCATGCCAGGTGCGATTTCGCCGAGATTCGGGAAGCGGCCGAGCAATTCGTCGCTCGAGACCTTGCGCAGATAAGCGACCGAGCCCTCGCCGAGATGGGCGAATTCGCCATTGGTCATGGTGATAGTTTCAGTTCTGGTCATTTCAAGCCTCCTTGGCGCGAGACGCCGCTCAAGGCCATCTCGCATGAGAGCCATCGGTAAAGATCAGTCTTTCACCGATATGTTTATTTTCCGTACCAGCCGTTCGGACTCCGGCCGATCGAGATCGATCGACAAAAGGCCGTTCTTCAGCTCCGCCGCGATCACCCGCATGCCGTCGGCCAGCACGAAACAGCGCTGGAACTGGCGTGCGGCGATGCCGCGATGAAGGAATTCGCGCTCGGTGTCGTCGGTCTGACGGCCGCGCACGACCAGCTGGTTTTCCTCCGTTGTGACATCGAGATCGCTTTCGGCGAAACCGGCGACGGCCAATGTGATGCGCAACCTCTCGGTCTTGCCGTCGGCGCCGCTGAGGCGTTCGATATTGTAGGGAGGGTAGCTGTCACCGGATTTCGCCAGGCGTTCCAGTGTCTTTTCCATGGCGTCGAAGCCAAGGAGAAGCGGGCTGGAAAAAGGCGTCATTCGGCTCATGTTACACTGTCCTCTCAAGAGCGACATAAAGTGGAAAAACCCGGATGGCATTTTTCCCGATGGTCTTGATATGGTCCGCCCCGGGGCCAAGTTCAAGCCATCAAAAAGCCCGCCCAAAAAGACCACGTCGTGGACTCACAAGAATGATCGACATGGCGCTTGAAACGGCAAGCAGATGCAACGAGAAGCGCGACGGTCGGGATTATCTCCCCCGGTCGAGCGGTTCGACGTGGCAGCTCGCTGTCGCTGTAGCGCCCTTCGGATGTTGCGACCGGATTCATTCAAGTGCATGGCCTAGCCAAACAAGGAATTGAAATGCCCCAATCACGCAAGATCATCATCGACACGGATCCCGGCCAGGATGATGCCGTCGCCATTTTGCTGGCGCTCGGCAGCTCCGAGCTGGAGATCGTCGGCATCACCGCCGTTGCCGGCAACGTGCCGCTGAGGCTTACCGAAAAGAATGCCCGCAAGATTTGCGAGCTGGCTGGCCGGCCGGATATCAAGGTCTACGCCGGCGCCATCCGGCCGCTGCTGCGCGAACTGGTCACCGCCGAGGAAGTGCATGGCAAGACCGGCCTCAACGGGCCGCAATTGCCCGAACCGACGATGAAGCTGCAAAAGGAGTACGCGGTCGATTTCATTGTCGAGACGCTGATGAAGGAAGAGAGCGGCACCATCACGCTTTGCCCGCTCGGCCCGCTGACCAACATCGCGCTTGCGCTGATCCGCGAACCGCGCATCGCGCATCGGATCAAGGAAATAGTGCTGATGGGCGGCGGCTTCTTCGAGGGCGGCAATGTGACGCCGGCGGCCGAATTCAACATCTATGTCGATCCGCATGCCGCCGATATCGTGCTCAAATCCGGCATTCCGATCGTGATGATGCCGCTGGATGTCACCCACAAGGCGCTTACAACCGCCAAGCGCACGCAGGCCTTCCGCGCACTTGGCACCAAGGTCGGCACCGCGACAGCGGAGATGCTGGAGTTCTTCGAGCGATTCGACGAGGAGAAATATGGCACCGACGGCGGGCCGCTGCACGACCCCTGCGTCATCGCCTATCTGTTGAAGCCGGAGCTGTTCAAGGGCCGCACCTGCAACGTCAGCGTGGAAACCGCCTCGGAACTCACCATGGGCATGACCGTGATCGACTGGTGGGGCGTCACCAAGCGGCCGAAGAACGCCATGGTGATGCGCGACATCGACCATGATGGCTTCTTCGCGCTGCTGGTGGAGAGGCTGGGGCGGCTTTAAGCCCCATCCTCATCCATGGGGCAGTCGGTAGGTGTCGGCGCCGTGCTTGTGACGTTGCCGCTCCACTCGGACTTGCGAACCGATCATGTGCGGCGTCTCCACCTCACCGTCGACAAACACCAGTTCGGCGGTGTCCTCGAGACGGATTTCATATCTGTAGTGAAACCCCTGACCGACGGCACTTTTTGGATTGAGAGGCATCGTCGTAACGTATTCGATCTTGCCTCCCACCGATTGTGTGCCGACAATGGGGTCAGCCTGCCTCATCATGACAGGGACCAGAGGCCCAAGGGCGAGAGCACAAAACATGGCTACGCCAACAGCTGCTTCGCCAAATTCTTCCTGAAGCAAAAGCAGGCGATTTCTAAAAGAAAACCCGGATGTGCCCATACTCAATAGGTAAGTAGGCTATCGATTTTACTTCAAGGGAGCTTTTTAAAATTAATCCCGATGGTTCAATTCGCAAACCGGTAGGAAACGGAACCATTGTCGCGGGTAACGCGCTCAATCCTGGCGTTTGAGCCGATGAGGTGCGGTTGCTCATCGTCGACAAGTACCAACGAGTTGTCGTTGAGTGACAGGGCGTAAGTGGGGCCGTCATTCTTGCCCCAGTAGACGCTCCTGATCGTTCCATCGATCGCGTCAACCGACCGGATCGGGGTTGCGTCGTTGGCCCATTTGCTTGCCGCCAACACAACCATGATCGCAAACACACCGACGAAGAGTATCACGCTAGGCGCGTTCCTCTTCAAACCATCCCAGGTCCAAAAGACAGACATGAATCCCTCAACATGGATTCATGTGGTAGGGGTAGAACACACTTTCAATCGGTTGCCATTCCAGAACACTGCAACTCTTCGTCACGCCGGCCTCGCGGCTCCTGCCGTTACTTCGACCGCGAAAATGCCAGCCACAGGCCGCCGCCGACCAGGAAGCTGCCGCTGATCCTGGACATGAGCTTGATGCGGCTGGCTGACAACAGGCGCCCGGCGCGGCCGGCCGCCAGCGCGTAGGTCGAATCCGAGACGGCCGCGAAGATCATGGCGGTGAGGCCCATGACGACGATCTGCAGCGAGTAGTTGCCCTGCGGCGCGATGAACTGCGGAAAGAAGGCGCCGAAGAACACCAGCGTCTTGGGGTTGCTGAGCGCCACCAGCAGGCCCTGCAGGAAGAAGCCGCCGCGCGGCTTCCTCGCCGTTCCATCGGCGTTCAGCTTGCCCTTGGAACGGAACATCTGCACCCCCATCCAGATCAGATAGGCGGCGCCGATCAGCCGCACCCATTCGAACCAATGGCCCATGCCCGCAATCAGCGTGTTGAGGCCGATGCCGACAATGGCGATCATCACGGCCAGCCCGGCCTGCGTGCCGGCAACATTGGCGAGACCGGCACGGGAGCCATGGCGGATGCTGTTGGCGATGATCAGCGTGACTGTCGGGCCGGGCACCAGGATGATGACGATACAGGCGAGGACATAGGCGGCGTAGAGTTCCAGCGACATGATTTTCCCTCGGAATGCCGCCGATGCGGCGCGGCTGGCGACAATCAATGCATGACAAGAATGCTCGCGCAAGCCTGCCCCGCGAGGCACTGTGATCCGCCAGTGAACCCGGGTCAGGCGCCGGCGGGCCAGGGCAGGATCGCCTCATAGGCCGCCGCCGCCTTCAGCACGGCGAGGTCGCCGCGCGGCCGGCCGATCAACTGCATGCCCATTGGCCGGCCTCTGTCGTCGAAGCCGACCGGCACGTTGACCGCCGGGCAGCCGCCCAGGGTGGCGAAGGCGGAAACCTGCATCCAGCGATGGTAGCTGTCCATCGCTCGTCCGGCGACTTCACGTGGCCAGTGCGTGCCGACATCGAAGGGGAAGACCTGCGCGGTCGGCAGCGCGATGAGATCGAAGCGGTCGAAGATCGACAGCAGCGTTCGATGCCAGGACGTGCGGATGACCGAGGCCGCGCGGATCCGCGGCGCCGTCAGCCGCATCGCGTTCTCGACTTCCCAGATGGCTTCCGGCTTCAGCAGGCCGCGCTTCGAGGGATCGTCATAATGGGTCTTGAGCGCACAGCCGCTGCTGGCCTGGCGCAGCGTCACGAAGGCCTGCCACAGCGCTTCGAAATCGACATCCGGCAGCAGGGGTTCGGTCAGGAAGGATGCATCAGCGAATCGGTTCAGCGCGGCCTCGCACAGTTCGAGGATGCCCGGTTCGACCGGCAGGTGACCGCCGAGATCACGGAGCCAGGCAATGCGGCCGCCAGTCGCTGCCGTTGCAAGCCCTTCGAGGAAGGAGCCTGGTTTCTCGTAGGACAAGGGCGCGTGCGGATGATAACCCGCCTGCACGTCGAGCAGCAGCGCCATGTCGCTGATATTGCGGCCCATCGGCCCGTCGACACCCATCTGCGCATGGAAGACTTCAGGGTCCGGCCCGCCGGGGACAAGCCCTTGCGACGGTCGGAAGCCGTAGACATTGTTCCAACCAGCCGGATTGCGCAGCGAACCGCCGAAGTCGCTGCCATCGGCGACAGGCACCATGTCGAGCGCCAGCGCCACCGCCGCGCCGCCGCTCGAGCCGCCGGCGGTCAGGGCAGGGTCGAAGGCGTTCAGTGTCGGCCCGAAAACGGTGTTGTAAGTGTTGGAGCCAAGGCCGAATTCGGGGACATTGGTCTTGCCGATGATGATGGCGCCGGCGTCACGGATACGCTCGACGAAGAAGTCGTCTTCCTGCGGCACGAAATCGGCAAAGATCGGCGAGCCGAACGAGGTCCTGAGGCCGGTGGTCGAGGCGAGGTCCTTGATGGCGATCGGCAGGCCGAAGAGCGGACCGGTTTCGACACCCGCCTGCCGCCGGGCATCGGCCGCATCGGCCTCGCGCAGGATATCGCCACGGTCGCGCAACGAGACGATGGCATTGACCAGCGGGTTGACCGCCTCGATCCGGTCGAGGAATGCCGTCACCACTTCGCGCACGGAGAGCTTCTTCTGCCGGATCGCGGCGGCAAGCGCGACAGCGGACATACGGCAGATGTCGCCGGCCGACGGCACGGCATGCTTCGTCCGAGGGCGCATCATCTCAACGGGTTTCCAGCAGCGCCTGGTCGACATCCTTGGCCAGCGGGATCGCCGGCTGGGCGCCCGGCTTGAGGCAGGCCAGCGAACCAGCCGCGCCGGCGCGCGCCAGCGCCTGTTCGAGCGTGAGGCCGGACGAGAGGCTGGCGGCGAAATAACCGCAGAACGTATCGCCGGCGCCGACGGTGTCGACAGGGGTGATCTTCATTGCCGGAATGGTCAGGAAATCGGTCGGTGTCGCCGCCATCACGCCGTCACCACCAAGCGTGACGACGATGGTGCGGCCGGTTTTCCCGGCAAAGTCGCGCATGCGCGCCGCCCGGTCGCGGCCGCTCAACTTGAGCGTCTCGCCGTAGAGGTCGAACTCGGTCTCGTTGGCCACGATATAGTCGGCCTTGCCGAGCAAGGCGGCGGCCTCGCCCTGGAAGGGTGCAGTGTTGAGCACGGTGATGGCGCCTCCCGCTCTTGCCTGATCAAGGGCTGCGCCGACGGTCGCAAGCGGGATCTCATGCTGCAGCAGCACGACATCGCCTTTCTTCAAGAAGGCCTTGGAGAGGTCGCCGGGCAGGACGGACGCGTTGGCGCCCGGCACCACGGCGATGATGTTCTCGCCGTCGTCGCCGACCATGATCAGCGCCGTGCCCGTCGAGGCAAATGTCTCGGCGACACCGGACAGGTCGACCTTGCCCTCGCGCAGCAATGCCAGCGCCTCGGGAGCGAAGCTGTCCTTGCCAACGGCGCCCACCATGCGCACGGGGACGCCGGCGCGAGCCGCGGCCAGCGCCTGGTTGGCGCCCTTGCCGCCGGGCGCAGTGGTGAAGCTCGAGCCGCCCACCGTCTCGCCGGGGCTCGGCAAGCGGTCGACTTTGGCGATGAGGTCGAGGTTGATCGAGCCGATGACGATAATCAAGGAATGCCTCCTGCTGAATGCGCGGGAAGCTACCCTGTAAGACCGCTGGTTTCCAGAGCTTGCTGATGTCGCAAGCGCCATGGTGTTGGGCCATTCGCTGAGGTCAGCGAGGTGACGTCATTTCCCACACGACGTGAAAACGCCGACGAAAGGATCTCGCCGGCGTTGCAGCAGTATCCGAGCCAATTCAAGATGTGACTTGCCCTGCTTCCCAGCCCAGGATGGCGCGCTTGCGGGTCAGGCCCCAGTGATAGCCGGTGAGGTCGCCGGATTTGCCGATGGCGCGATGGCAGGGCACCACGAAGGAGAGCGGGTTGGCGCCGTTGGCGGCGCCGACCGCGCGGCTGGCGCTCGGCGCGCCGATGCTAGCGGCGATCGAGGAATAGGTGCGGGCCCTGCCCATCGGGATGTTGAGCAGCGCCTCCCAGACACGAACCTGGAAGTCGGTGCCGATCATGACGACATGCAGCGGCTGGTCGGGGCGCCACAGTGTCGGGTCGAAGATGCGCGCGGCATAGGGCCCCGTGGCGGCCATGTCCTCGACATAGATGGCGTTCGGCCAACGGCTGGACATGTCGGCGAAGGTGGCGCGCTCCTCGCCCGGGTCACTGAAGGCGAGGCCGGCAAGCCCGCGATCGGTGGCCATGATCAGGGCGGTGCCGAACGGCGAGGGATGGTAGCCATAGCGCATGGTCAACCCGGCGCCGCGCGTCTTGTAGTCGCCCGGCGACATCGCCTCATGGGTGACGAAGAGGTCATGCAGCCGGCCAGGGCCGGACATGCCCAATTCGAACGACGTTTCGAGCAGCGGCATGCCGGAATCGAGCAGCCTGCGGGCATGGTCGAGCGTCACCGCCTGCAGGAAAGCCTTGGGCGACAGGCCGGCCCAGCGGGTGAAGAGCTTCTGCAGGCCGGTCGGCGTCTCGCCGACCTCCTCGGCCAGTTCTTCGAGCGACGGCTGGTCGCGATAGTCGAGGCTGATTTTCTCGATGGCGCGGCGCACGATTTCGTAGTCGCTGCCTTCGGGCGTGATGTCCTTCTTGAGGACTGCTGTCTGTGTGCTCATCGAACTGTCTCCTCGGTCAGGAATATCGCCCCTTGGGGCGTCGGTCGCCACCCGAAACTTGCCTTCTTGCCGCGCATACCCAGATAGACACGGAATTTCGAGCCCAGGAGGCGCCGATGGCTGGCGAGAAAGTGCATCTGACGGGGGAAAAAGAAACCTTGCTGATGACGCTCTACGGCAAGGCGCTGGAGAGCAGGTTGCCCAATTCGCTGCTCGGGGATCATTTCGCCGACGAGGCGGTGCGCAAGATCGACTATGATTTCTCCAGGCTCAAGGTCGACGCCAATCTCGGCGTTGGCCTGGCGATCAGGGCAAAGACGCTGGACGTCCGCGTTCAGGACTTTCTCGCCAGAAATCCCGACGCCATCGTGCTGCATCTGGGGTGTGGGCTCGATACACGCATCTTCCGTGTCGATCCGCCAGAAGGCGTGGAGTGGTTCGATGTCGACTACCCGGAAGTGATCCAACTCAGGCGCAAGCTCTACCCGTCCCGGGACCACTACCACCTGATCGGTTCGTCGCTGACCGAACCGGATTGGCTGACTGAGGTGCCGCGCAGCCGACCGGCCGTCGTGGTGGCGGAAGGGCTGACGCCCTATCTCCCAGCCGATGAAGGGCCACGCCTGCTAGCGCGGCTTGTCTCTCATCTTGCCAGCGGCGAGCTGATGTTCGACGCCTACAGCCATTTCGGCCTGAAGCTGCTTCGTCTCAATCCGACCATCAAGGCGACGGGCGCAGAAGTTCACTGGGCGATCGACGATCCGCATGACCTGGAGCGGGCCGTTCCGAAGCTGCGATTCGTCGAGGACATCTCGGCCTACAAGCCCGAACACGCCGCCCGCATGGGCTGGTCCGCCAAGCTGTTCGTTCGGCTTTGGAGACACATTCCCGCATTGCGCAAGGTCGGCAGGCTTTTGCGCTACCGGTTCTAGAATCAACGCGCCCTGGCGGTCGCCAGAGCCCGCGAAAAGGCGGTGGCGAAACTTTCGCGAGAGTCGGGGTCCAGGAAAGACCCGATCGGCACGTTCTGGCCCTGCGCTTCGACCGTCATCCTGGTGATGCCGATCTCGGCATGACGGGCGACTGAAAACCGTGCCCAGAACGGGTTGAAGCGGTGTGCTTCCGATTTTCCCGAGGGCGCGGTCTTGCGGATGTCGAGGCTGGTGCGGGAAACCGACACCTCCTCGCGGGCGCGGGCGGCCCGATAGTTGGCACGGAAGGCAATGTAGACGGCGACCACGTCGAGGCCGAAGAAGCCGAACACCGGCCAGGCGCCGCGCGACAGGAAAAACGCGCCAGTCACCAGCCAGCCAAACAGCAGCGCGCCCATGAGGATGAAGAAGCCAGTCCTGCCCAGCGACCGGTGCGGGGTCAGCAGTGCCTGAAAGAATGGTTCGTCAGCCTGAAATGAGGCGTTTGTGTCGCTCATGACTGGACATTATAGGAAGAGAATGGCGAGCCCCAAGTCCAAAGAGTCTTCGATGCCCAAAAAAGAGCTGCCGGCCGGACGGCGCGACGGTTCGAACGCCAAACCGCGGCCGAGGCCGGTGCGACGCTCGTCGCGCTACAGCGCGGCCGAAGTGCACGAGATCTTCCGGCGCTTCTCCGTCCAGCGGCCGGAGCCAAAGGGCGAGCTCGAGCATGTCAACGCCTTCACGCTGCTGGTCGCGGTGGTGCTTTCGGCGCAAGCGACCGACGCCGGCGTCAACAAGGCGACGCGGGCGCTGTTCAAGGCCGCCGACACGCCGCAAAGGATGCTGGCGCTCGGCGAAGCCAAGGTCGGCGAGTATATTCGCACCATCGGACTCTGGCGCAACAAGGCCAAGAACGTCATCGCGCTGTCGGAGGCGCTGATCCGCGAACATGGCGGCGAGGTGCCCGGCGACCGCGACCAACTGGTCAAGCTGCCAGGCGTCGGGCGCAAGACCGCCAACGTCGTGCTCAACATGGCCTTCGGCCAGCACACGATGGCGGTCGACACCCATATCTTCCGCATCGGCAACCGGCTCGGGCTGGCGCCCGGCAAGACGCCGGAACAGGTCGAGCAGGGGCTGTTGAAGATCATTCCGGACGAGTACATGCGCCACGCGCATCACTGGCTGATCCTGCACGGCCGCTATGTCTGCAAGGCGCGCAAGCCGGATTGCCCGGCCTGCGTGATCGCCGACATCTGCAAGGCGCAGGAGAAGACGACCAGCATTCCGGCACCCTTGGTGCCGATCGCTCCTCTTGAAACGGTTGCCGCTGAAGATCAGGTGCCGTAGCCGCGCGCCATCGCCGCGGCGAAGACCGGAATCAGCAGGAAGATGAACGCCTCGGCGCGGATGTAGGTCTTCACCGAAGCAAGCTCGGCTGCCGGCACCAGGAACGAGGGATTGGCGCTTGCCTGCCTGTTCCAGGAAATGAAGCGGACGGTCGGGATGATCGACAGCAGCCCCACGACCGCAAACGCCGCCATCTTGGCCCAGAACACCCAGTTGTAGATGTAGAATTCCCAGCCCTTGAGGCCGTAAAAGACGCGGCCGATGCCGACGACGATGATCAGCGCGGCGATGATGCCATAGTGACGGTCGATGCCGGCGAGCCGCTTGAGCGTGGTGGCGGGCAAATCGCCGCGGATCAGCACGAATTCGGCGCCGATGATCCCCGCCAGGGAAAACACCAGCAAATGATGGACGATGGCGAGCACAAGATCGGTGGTGTCCATGTCTTTTCCCTCGAACGAAGAGGCCGGCACGCGGGTCGCGGCGGCTGAATCACGCCTTGGAAAAGTAGCATCATTGACGGAAAATCCCATCCCGAAGCTTGAGCAGAAGAGGGCCCGTCATTATCGCTGAATGTCGGTCGTGCCTCGCCATCAGCAGCGTTGACGCTGGGTTTCGGCACGGTAGGTTCGGTCACATGACTGGATTGAAACGCTCCCTGAACCCGATGCCTGACGATGTCCGCGCCGCCCTGACGGAGCGCGGCCTGATGGCGACGTAAGGGGCCCGGCCGGAGTACCAGAAGAACGATTATCTCGGCTGGATCGTCCGCGCCAAGCGACCGGACACCAGGAAGAAGCGGCTCGATCAGATGCTGGACGAGTTGCAGCGCGGCGGCGTCTACATGAACATGGCCTGGCGCGGCTGAGAAAGATTGTCCCGCCTGGAGGATGACATATCCTGCCTTGGCCCTTGCTTGACCCTGGCCATTTGCTACGCGCCGGGTAGGCAAGCGAGGCAGAGTCCATGAGCAGTCCAAAAGCAACCGGCGTCCCTGTCATCGAGACGGAGCGAACCATCCTGCGGTCGCACCGAATGGAGGATTTCGACGCCTATGCCGCCATGTGGGTCGATCCGGTCGTTACCCGTTTCATCGGTGGCAAGCCGCGCACGCGCGAGGAAAGCTGGATGCGCTTCCTGCGTCATGCCGGCCTGTGGTCACTGCTCGGCTACGGTTTCTGGGCGATCGAGGAAAAGGCGACAGGCCGCTTCGTCGGCGAGGCCGGGTTTCACGATCTGAAGCGCGATATGGAGCCGTCGATCGAAGGCATTCCCGAGGCCGGGTGGGCGCTCGTTCCGGCCGTGCACGGCGCCGGTCTTGCCACCGAGATCGTCAGCCGTGTGCATGCCTGGGGCGACGAGACGTTCGGACATGCGAGAACCGTCTGCATCATCGATCCGGAAAACACGGCTTCGCTTAATGTCGCGGTCAAATGCGGTTACCTGGAAGTGACGCGGACCCTTTATCACGATGCCCCGACCATCCTGCTTGAGCGGCAACCTCAAGGCGGCCTGTCGGCCAAAGCCCAAGGCGCCTAGCCGACGTTGCGGCGCAGCTTCCGTGCCAGATCGGCCCTCGAATCTGCGGTGTCGCCCGCGACAGGCGTGGCGCCCCGGCCGCGCAGCACCGTCGTGGCATCGAAAGGCCGCGGCCTGGCGATCGCAAAGCCTGGCGCCAATACCGGCACGCGGTGCGGCCGTTTCCTGAAGGGGACGACACCGGCGAGCGAGGTCTTACGTCGGATCGACCGGCAGGGGCTGGGCAATCGTCAAGGTCTTCACCAGCGTCGAAAGGTCCGGTTCATCGATGAGCATCGCCGCGTCGGCCGGCGACAGCCAGGCCCGTTGCCGTCTCCTGGCTTCCTGCCAGTCGGCCAGTTCCTCCGTCACTTTCAGCAGATAGACGATGACGTCGACGCGGACAAAGCGGTTGGCCAGCCGCTTCCAGTAGGAATAGGTGCCCGCCGGCTCCTTCAGCGTCTTGCCGAGCACGCCGGCTTCCTCCTGCGCCTCGATGGTGGCCGCCTTGCGCCCGCTCTTGCCTTTCATCGGCCAACCCTTGGGCACGATGAAGCGCCTGGTCGTTCGCGACGTGACCAGCATCACCTCGATATCGCCGCGGGCGTTCAGCCGAAAGGGGATAGCCGCCACCTGGCGGATCCTCTCGCCCTTCTTTGCCTTGCGCGCGGCCTTTTTCTTGGTGGCTGCCATTCGTAAACGATCCAGTCGAAGCAATGCCGCATAGCGCGACGGGGACACCGGTGCAAAACCAAAACGTCCGCCGGCGCCGCGAGGCATCCGAATACATAAGTCGGCTAAATAAATGAAAAACGCCGGCTTGTCAGCGGCAATTGGTTACAGCGGTGTTGCCGATTATCTGCGTCTGGCAGCTTGGCTCGAGTTGCGGCACGACCGGACGCGGCTGCGGCACGATCTGGCGGTCCTGGTCACGATACTGCTGCTGCTGCTGCTGGTATTGCTGCCGCTGCACCCTGTTCTGCAATATCTGCAGGTCGTTCTGCCGGATCAGTGCATTGCCGGTGGAGTCGAGGACCTGCGCGGAGGCCGGCAAGCCAACGCCTGCCAGCATTGCCGCCATGAAAACCATCGATGGTCGAAGCGCCGACATCCACTCATTCCCACTCAACAGATACTTACCCCTAATATAGGTCGTCCGTCCGGTTCTGCCATATGCGGGCGACGATCGAAACGAAATCGGTTTGTCGTCGTGATCTCGCCGAGGCAAGGCAAAGGTGGCATCTTCCAAAAGTGTTCGATGAGCGGCGGTCGCGGCGCGCCTCACAAGCGGCAGAATGTTTGGGTAGCGGGTGTCCCTCCGCCGGCAATGCTCACACGACAATCGTTTTCAACCGTTCGGCGATCAGCGCGGCGAGCCGCGCGGCCACCTCGTCCTTGCCCATCTCCGGCCATTCCTCGATGCCAGCCTTCGACACGATCCGCACCCGATTGCGATCGCCGCCCATCACCCCCGAAGGACCGATGCCGCTGGTCTGCGACACGTCGTTGGCGACGATGAAATCGGCGCCTTTCTTCCTGAGCTTGGCCTCGGCGTTGTGCAAAAGGTCCTGTGTCTCGGCGGCGAAGCCGACGACCAGCATCGGTCGCTGCCTGTGATGGCCGACGCCGGCGAGGATGTCGGGGTTTTCGACCATGCGCAGCACCGGCGGCCCTTCGCCGGCGACCTTCTTGATCTTCTCACCGGCCGAATTCTCGGTACGCCAGTCGGCAACGGCGGCGACGAACACCGCCGCGTCGGCGGGCAGAAGCTGTTCCACCGCATCGCGCATCTCTTGCGCGCGTTCGACATGGATGGTCTTCACGCCGGTAGGGTCGGCGATGCCGACGGGGCCGGAGACGAGGCGCACATCGGCGCCGAGCCTCGCCAATGCCGCCGCGATGGCGTGGCCCTGCTTGCCGGACGAACGGTTGGCGATATAGCGCACGGGATCGATCGGCTCATGTGTCGGGCCGGAGGTGACGATGATCTTGCGGCCCGACAATGGTTTCGGGCTCACATCGAGCAGCGCCTCGATCGCGGCGACGATCTCCAGCGGCTCGGCCATGCGGCCTTCGCCCGCCTCGTTGCTCTCGGCCATCTCGCCTCTGGCCGGCCCAACGAAGGTGATGCCGTCCTTCTGCAACGTCGCGCGATTGCGGCGTGTCGCAGGATGTGCCCACATTCTGGGGTTCATCGCCGGTGCCATCAGCACCGGCTTGTCGGTGGCGATCAGCACTGTTGAGGCAAGATCGTTGGCGTGGCCATTGGCAAGCTTGGCCATCAGGTCCGCGGTGGCAGGCGCCACCACCAACAGGTCTGCCTCTCGCGACAGTCTGATATGGCCGACATCGTGCTCGTCCTTGCGGTCGAACAGTTCGGTGAAGACATGGTCGGCGGAGAGGGCGCCGACCGACAGCGTGGTGACGAATTCCTGCGCCGCCGCGGTCATGACCACCCGCACCGCGGCGCCGCGCTCGCGCAGCCGGCGGATCAGATCCAGCGCCTTGTAGGCAGCGATGCCACCGCCGATGATGAGCAGGATGCGTTTGCCTGAAAGCGTGCCTCGCGGAAAGATCTTGCCTGCGGGGGCGCCAGCCGGGATCGCCGCGCCGTGCGCGCTGGTCAGTTCGCGCAGTGTTTTCTCGATCTGGTCGATACGGCCCGGACCGATCTCACCGTCAACAGCGGCCCGGATCATGACCCGCGCCTGCTCTTCCATGGAACGGTCGTTCTCCGCCGCCAGTCGACGCAGCAGCTCCTTGACCTCATCGTCAAGGTTGCGGATGGTGATGCTGGCCATTTGATTGCACTCTGCCGCTACTACCGATCTCAATGATAGCAATGCAATCAAATCGCTGCAAGTTCCGAAGCAGGATTCCGCTTTGGCGCTAGATGATCTTCCAGGCGATATAGACCAGCGTCAGCGCGATCACCCACAACGCCAGGCGACCGGAACGGCTGTAGCGCGCCTCGGCCTTGCCGATGGCACGGGCAGTGGTCTCGTCGAAGCGCAGGCCGTGCTCGGCCATCAGGTCGATCTCACGCGACAGCCGCTCGGTGCGCGCGGCGAGCTCCGGCGCCTGGCGGGCCAGCGTCAGCAGCGCCTTGGCGCTATCGCGTACATCGATCATCATACCGCGCGGGCCAAGGTTGCCGGCGATCCAGCCGCCGACCACCGGCTCGGCCGTCTTCCACATGTTGAAGGCCGGGTCGAGCGTGCGCGCCACACCCTCGACCACCACCATGGTCTTCTGCAACAGGATCAGTTCCGGCCGCGTCGCCATGTCGAAGAGTTCGGTCACTTCGAACAGCAGCGTCAAAAGCTTGGCCATCGAAATGGTCTCGGCCGGCTGGCCGTGGATCGGCTCGCCGATGGCGCGGATCGCCTGTGCGAAAGCCGCGACATTGTGCTGGCGCGGCACGTAGCCTGCCTCGAAATGCACCTCGGCGACACGCAGGTAGTCGCGTGTGATGAAGCCATAGAGGATTTCGGCGAGGAAGCGGCGCTCCTTCTTGCCAAGCCTGCCGGCAATACCGAGATCGACGGCGACGATGGTGCCGTTCGCCTCGACGAACAAATTGCCCGGATGCATGTCGGCGTGGAAGAAGCCGTCGCGCAAAGTATGGCGCAGGAACGACTGGATGAGGTTGGCAGCGATCGCCTTCAGATCGTGCCCGGCAGCCTCCAGGCCGGCAATATCGTTCATCTTGATGCCGTCGACCCATTCCATGGTCAACACGTCGCGCCCGGTGCGCTCCCAGTCGACGGATGGCACACGGAAGCCAGGATCATCCCTGGTGTTCTCGCCGAGCTCCGAAAGAGCGGCCGCCTCGAGGCGAAGATCCATTTCGATCTTGGTGGTCTGCGCCAGCGTCTCGGTCACCTCGACCGGCCGCAACCGGCGTGACGACGGGATGTATTTCTCCTGAAGGCGAGCGGCGAGGAAATAGCTTTCGAGATCCTGGAAGAAGCGGCGGCGCACGCCCGGCCGGATGACCTTGACCGCCACCTTAGTGGCAACGCCGTCATGGATGGTGTCGGCGGCATGGACCTGGGCGATGGAGGCGGCGGCAACCGGATCACCGAATTGCGCATAGAGATCGCCGACCTTGCGCCCGAGCGAGGCTTCGATCGCCGCGATCGCCTCGGCCTTGGGGAAGGTGTGCATCTTGTCCTGCAACATGGCGAGATCGAGCGCCATGTCATTGCCGACGACGTCGGGCCGTGTCGCCAGGAACTGGCCGAGCTTGACATAGGACGGCCCGAGCCGGACCACCGCCTTGGCCAGCCGGTCGCTGCGCTCATAGGCGAGCGCGCGGCGGCGGGTGAACAGCCGCGCCAGCCGCCAGCCGAATTTGGGCAGGCCGTTCAGTTCCTCGCCCGGCAAGGCGGCGACGACGCCCTCGCGGACCAGCACCCAGCCGGCCCGCACCAGCCGAAATCCTGCGCTGACAGTGCTCATGGCTGCACCCGTCCCGCCGGGTTCTTCAACCGGCGCAGGGCACATCGATCATGAGAAATGCTTGACGGCCTCAAAGCTTCCAGCCCGAATGCAGCGCCGCGATGCCGCCGGAATAGTTGCGGAAAGAGACGCGATCGAAGCCCGCGCGGGTGATCATGGAAGCAAAATTCGCCTGGTTGGGAAACCTGGCGATCGATTCGACCAGATAGGAATAGGGCTCGCCGTCGCCGGTGACCATCTTGCCGATCCTTGGGATGGCGTTGAACGACCAGGCTTCGTAGGCCTTGTCGAGCAGCGGCATCTCGACTTCGGAAAATTCGAGGCACAGGAACCGCCCGCCCGGCTTCAGCACGCGGAATGCCTCGCTGAGCGCGACATCGATGCGCGGCACGTTGCGAATGCCGAAAGCGATGGTGTAGGCGTCGAAGGTGGCGTCAGCGAAGGGCAGTTCCTCGGCGTTGGCCTCGACGAAATCGGTGTTGCCGGACAGGCCCTTCTTTTCGGCCCGGTCGCGGCCTACGGCAAGCATCGAGCCATTGATGTCGAGCACCGTGGCATGGGCCTGACCGTTGCTGGCCTCGACGATGCGGAAGGCGATATCGCCGGTGCCGCCGGCAACGTCGAGCACGCGCCAGCCCGCCCGCTTTGGCGGATTGAGCCAGGTGACCATGGCATCCTTCCACAGCCGATGCAGGCCAGCCGACATCAGATCGTTCATCAGGTCGTAGCGGTTGGCGACCTTGTGGAAAACATCGTTGACCAGGGACTGCTTGTCGCCAGCCCCTACACGCTTGAAACCATAGGAGGTCTCCATGCCGCCCGCGGCCGTGGTTCTCTCAACTGACATTTTTTTGATCCGTCATAAAACCGGCGGGACCATAGCCGATCGATGGTGCGGGCGCTATTGTTTAAGGCGCGGTGTTCGGCCGCGCTTCCAGGTGGTGGGTTTTCAAGACCTGGACTGACCGACGGGATGATTGAATGCTTTTGAAAGCGGAATTGCACTGCCACATTGAAGGGGCAGCGGCGCCCGAACTCGTCATCCGCCAGGCGCAGAAATACGGCAAGGACACCTCCCCCTATATCCGGAACGGTTCATTCGTCTGGCACGATTTCACGTCCTTCCTCGCGGCTTACGACTTTTCCTCCGATCTGTTCCGGACGGAGGAGGACTATGCGCGGCTGGCCGATCATTATCTGACCAGCCTCGCCCGCGACGGGGCGATCTATTCCGAGGTTTTCACCTCGCCGGATCATGCCAAGAAGGCCGGCCTGTCGCCCAAGGCCTACACCGATGCGCTCGGCGAAGGCATGGCGCGGGCCAAGGCCAAGACCGGCATCGAGGGCCGCATGATCGTCACCGGCGTGCGTCATGTCGGCGTCGAGTCGATCGAGCAGGCGGCACGCTTCGCGGCGCGCTGCGGGCATCCGCTGGTCACCGGCTTCGGCGTCGCCGGCGACGAGCGGGTAGGCGAGATGGAGGACTATGTCAGGGCTTTCGAGATCGCCCGCGAAGCCGGGCTCGGCATTACCGTCCATGCCGGTGAACTGACGGGCTGGGAGACTGTCCAGGCGGCGCTCGATCACATCCGCCCGTCCCGCATCGGCCATGGCGTGCGCGCCATCGAGAACCCGGACCTTGTCCGGCGCATCGCCGACGAGGGCGTGGTGCTGGAATGCTGTCCCGGCTCCAACATCGCGCTCAAGGTGTTCGACAGTTTCGCCGATCATCCCTTTCCGGCCCTGCGGGCCGCCGGCTGCAAGGTGACACTGAATTCCGACGATCCGCCCTATTTCTGGACCTCGCTGAAGCGCGAATACGACATCGCCGCCGAGCATTTCTCGATGAACGAAAAGGCGCTCACCGCCGTTACCCGCACCGCCATCGAAGCCGCCTTCGTCGACAGGAAGACCAAGACCGCGCTTCTTGCCCGCCTGAACGGCGCCTCCCGCTGATTTCTTCCGACAAAGCTGTGGTCGGTGCAGGCCAAGCGGTTCCTTGGCCGGCGCATTGCCGCTAGGGTTCGCCCAAGCAGCTTGAAGCGCGGCGCGTCCGAAAGGGTCCATGCGCGCGCTTTCGGGCGACACGCATCAGGAGAATATCATGAAGGGCGTCACCGTCGTCGACCATCCGCTTGTCCAGCACAAGCTGACCATCATGCGCAAGAAGGAAACTTCGACGGCCGGCTTCCGGCGGCTGCTGCGCGAGATCTCGCTGCTGCTCGGCTACGAGGTCACGCGCAACCTCGAATTGACGACGACGACGATCGAAACACCGATCGAGACCATGGAGGCGCCGACGCTGGAGGGCAAGAAACTGGTCTTTGCCTCGGTGCTGCGCGCTGGCAACGGTTTGCTGGAAGGCCTGCTCGACCTGGTGCCGGCGGCCCGCGTGGCCCATATCGGCCTCTACCGCGACCACGAAACGCTGGAGGCGGTCGAGTATTTCTTCAAGGCGCCGAGCGATCTCGCCGACCGGCTGGTCATCGTCGTCGATCCGATGCTGGCGACCGCCAATTCGGCGATCGCGGCGATCGACAAGCTGAAGGGGCGCGGCGCCACCAACATCCGCTTCCTCTGCCTGCTGGCGGCGCCCGAAGGCATCGAACGCTTCACCAAGGCGCATCCGGACGTTCCGGTCTTCACCGCTTCCATCGATCGCCAGCTCAACGAGAAGGGCTACATCATGCCTGGCCTCGGCGACGCCGGCGACCGCATGTACGGGACCAAGTAGTACCAAGTTGCCTGGTACGATTTACCAAACGTTTACGCAAAGGGCCGGTTCTGGCGCGCGTTAAAGCGGCAAACACCATCCGGGATTAAGGATTGGCGGTCACAAAGGCCGATCCATGCTGCGCAAGTTTCTCATCCTTGGCGTTTTTGCCGGTGCATCGGCATCGATACCGATTGTGTATCAGTCGAATCCGCGGATCCTCGAAAACCTGCTGAAATCGACGGCGACGAGCAAGCCCGCGGTGGAGGCCCAGCCCGACGTCAACCTGGCATCGGTCCCCGGCAAGCCGGCGGCGCCGCTGCCGCTCGGCCGCAAGGTTGTCGTTACGGCGGACGAGCGCGGGCACTTCTCGTCGGCCTTCAAGCTGAACGGACGTCAGGTCGACGGCATGATCGACACCGGCGCGACACTGGTCGCCATCAACACCTCAACGGCACGCAGGATCGGGTTGTCGCTCAACCCTTCCGATTTCAGCCACCAGGTCAACACCGCCAACGGCACGATCAAGGCTGCCGTGGCATCGATCGACCGGCTACAGATCGGCACCATTACCGTTGATGACGTCCAGGTCATCGTGCTCGACGACAGGGCTTTGCACACCAACCTGATCGGAATGAGCTTCCTCAATAGGCTCAGTAAATACCAGGCCGAGAACGGCACGCTGCTGCTTGTCCAGTAATTAGCCGCGCGGCAGAATCCGCCTGATCACCGACTTGTCGGCGGCCGGTTTCGAAGCGCCGATCGCATAGGCCGAAAGCACGGCGTCGGCGGCGGCCTCGGCATCGGACGGCGAACGGGCGTGGATCAATGCGAGGGGCTCGCCAGTCCTGACCTCGGCGCCGATGGGCAGCAGCCTGGTGATGCCGACCGCGGGGTCGACCTTGTCGTCCGGCCGTGTGCGCCCGCCTCCCAGGCCAACCACGGCGAGCCCGATGTCGCGGGTCGCGATACCGGTGACGAAACCGTCTTCGGTCGCCTTGACGGCAAATTCGGTCGCTGCCGTCGGCAAATATTTCTCCGGCTTCTCGATGAAATCGGCGGGGCCACCGAGAGCAGCCACCATGCGCGCGAAGGTGGCGGCGGCACGGCCGCTGGCGAGCGTTTCGCTGGCGCGGCGCATGCCATCCTGGTTCGATGACACCAGTCCCGCCAACTGCAGCATCTCAGCGGCCAGCGCCAGTGTCACGTCCTCCAGCCGACGGTCACGAAGACGACCGGTGAGGAAATCGACGGCATTGCGCACCTCTACGGCATTGCCCGCAGCCGAGGCCAGCGGCTCGTTCATGCCAGTAATCAATGCCGAGGCCTTCAGACCGGCGCCGCTGGCGATTTCGACCAGGCTGTTGGCGAGGGCCGTCGCGTCGCGCGACTTTTCCATGAAGGCGCCGTTGCCGACCTTGACGTCGAGCACCAGCGACTGCAGGCCGGCGGCCAGTTTCTTCGACAGGATCGAAGCGGTGATCAGCGGCACCGATTCGACCGTGCCGGTAACGTCGCGGATTGCATAGAGCCGGCGGTCGGCGGGGGCGAGATCGGCGGTCTGGCCGATGATGGCGCAACCGGTTTCGAGCACCGCCTTGCGAAACAGCGCGATATCGGGTTGGCTGACATAGCCGGGGATCGCGTCCATCTTGTCCAGCGTGCCGCCGGTGTGGCCGAGGCCACGGCCGGAAATCATCGGCACATAAGCGCCGCAAGCGGCGACGATTGGCGCCAGCATCAGCGAGACATTGTCGCCGACGCCGCCTGTGGAATGCTTGTCGGTGACCGGGCCGGGCAGGTCCGACCAGTCGAGGACGTCGCCGGAATCGCGCATGGCCAGCGTCAGCGCCACCGCTTCGTCACGGTTCATGCCGTTGAAGAACACCGCCATGGCGAAGGCGCCGACCTGGCCATCCGAAACGGCGCCGTCGGTCACGCCCGTGACGAAGCTGGTGATCTCTTGCGCCGACAGTTTCAGGCCATCACGCTTGCGGCGGATGATTTCTTGCGGGAGCATGGCGCTTTACCTTTCCCCTTGCGGGGGTCCGAAGGACGCGCAAGACCAGTGGCTTGCCCGGGAAGGCCGTTCCACACAGCGGAGCGGGGCGGACAGGGCCCGCTCGTCGACCCTCTCCACAAGGGCGAGGGCAAAAACCGCTTCACCCATCCAGCAAACCTTCCTGGAACAAATGCTGCAGGATCGTCGCCAGCCGCGCACCACCGACCGGCGCCATGTCCTTGGTCTCCTGGTGCGAAAGCTCAGCCCCGGTCATGCCGGCCGCCAGGTTGGTGATTACGGAGCAGGCCGCGACACGCAGCCCAAGGAAGCGGGCGAGGATGACCTCCGGCACGGTCGACATGCCGACGGCGTTGGCGCCCATGATGCGCGCCATGCGGATTTCGGCGGGCGTTTCGAAGCAGGGACCGGAAAACCACATGTAGACGCCCTTGTGAAGCGCGGTGTCGGTCGCCTTCGCCGCGCGTTCGAGCGCCTTGCGGATACCGGCATCATAGGCTTCGGTCAGGCCGACGAAGCGGCGGTCGCTGGGCTCGCCGATCAGCGGATTGGTGCCCGAGAAATTGATGTGGTCGGTGATCAGCATCACCGAGCCCGGCAGCATATCCGGATCGACCGAACCGGCGGCATTGGTGAGGATCAGTTTTGTGATGCCGATACCGGAAAGCACTTCCAGCACCGGCCGCATCGCCGCGGCGTTGCCATGCTCGTAATAGTGGGCGCGGCCGGACAGCGTCAGCACCGGCACGCCGGCAAACAGCCCCGCCACCACTTCGCCGGCGTGGCCGGTGACGCCGCTTCGGGGAAAACCCGGCAAGTCGGCATAGGGGACACGGATCGGATCCTCGATCTGGTCGACCAGCCCGCCCAGGCCCGAACCCAGCACCAGCGCGGCCGTCGGTGCCAGGCCGTCCAGCCTTTCGACGAGATGGTCCAGCGCCTTTTCCATCATTGCACCCAGCTCTTCATTTCAGGATATCGCCCCGGAAGCCGTAGGGCAGCATCTCGCCCATGGTCACAGTTTCGGCGACGCCGGTATTGTCACAGAGATAGAGCTTTGTGTCCGGCCGGCAGAATTCGGCCAGCCGCTGACGGCAGCCGCCGCAAGGCGAGCATTTCGCCATGCGTTCGGCAACGACGGCAATTTCGACGATCTTGCCGCCGCCACCCATGATGTAATGGCCAAGCGCGGTGGTTTCGGCGCACCAGCCTTCCGGATAGGAGGCAATTTCGATGTTGGCGCCGGCAAAGACGCGTCCATCCTCGGTGCGAAGTGCTGCCCCCACCGGAAACTTAGAATAGGGCGCATAGGCCTTGGCCATGGCCGCCTTGGCCGCCTCGAACAGATCATGCGACATTCAGTTGTTCTCTCCGATGATCGTGTCCAAAACCCGACATCCCGCTTGAAGCGCGTCGCGTCGAAATGGATTCATTCGACGCGCTTCAAGTATTGTTTCCAGCTTGTCGTCGTCTCAAGATCGGGGCCATTTTTCGAGCGACATGCATTAGCCTGAGCGGACCCCGCAGTTTGGGCTCAGCGTTCCTTGACGTAGGGCACACCACCGGCACGCGGCGGAATCGCCTTCCCGATGAAGCCGGCGAGCAGGATGACGGTGAGGATGTAAGGCAGCGCCTGCATGAACTGCACCGGCACCTTGCCGATGATGGGCAGTGGCGAGCCCTGGAGGCGGATAGACAGCGCGTCGAGGAAGCCGAACAACAGACAGGCGAACATGGCGTTGACCGGCTTCCACTTGGCGAAGATCAGCGCGGCCAGCGCGATGTAGCCCTTGCCGGCGGTCATGTCCTTCACGAAGCCGCCATTCTGCACCATCGACAGGTAGGCTCCGGCGATGCCGGTCAGGATGCCAGTGCAGATCAGCGCCCGGTAGCGCAGCCAGGCAACGGAAATGCCGGCCGTGTCGACGGCGGCCGGGTTTTCGCCGACGGCGCGCAGCCGCAGGCCAAAGCGGGTGCGGAACAGCACCCACCAGGTGAAGGGCACCATCAGGAAAGCGAGATAGACCAGGATCGAGTGGCCGGAGATCAGTTCCGAATAGATCGGTCCCAGGATCGGCACCTCCCTGACCGCATCGGCGCCGGGCCAGACAATCGCGTCGAACCGCTCGCCCGGCTGCAGCGCCGGCGTGCGCCCGCCTTGCTGGAACCAGGCCTGGCCGAGAATGATGGTCGACCCGGCGGCGATGAAATTGATCGCCACGCCGGAGACGATCTGGTTTCCGCGATGGGTGATCGAGGCAAAGCCGTGGATCATGGCAAACGCGACCGAGATCAGGATGGCCATGCCGAGGCCGAGCAAGGCCGAATGGAAAACGGAAGCGGCCGCGGCACCGGCAAAAGCCCCGACCAGCATCTTGCCCTCCAGCCCGATGTCGAAGATGCCGGCGCGCTCCGAATAGAGGCCGGCGAGGCAGGCGAGCAGCAGCGGCACCGACAGTCGGATGGTCGAGTCGAGTATCTGCACGATGGCAATGAAGACACCCATCTCAGGCACCCTTCCCTTTGACCGCTTCCATGCCGACTGTTCTCGGACTGAACGAAGCGAACAGCGCCTGGATGTAAGGCCGGAACATATGCTCGAGCGCGCCGGCAAAGAGGATGACCAGACCCTGGATGATGACGATCATGTCGCGGCTGATTGCCGGCATCTCGAAGGCGAGCTCTGCGCCGCCCTGGTAAAGCATGCCGAACAGGATCGCCGCCAGCACGATGCCGACAGGGTGCAGACGGCCCATCAGCGCAACCGCGATGCCGACGAAACCGGCGCCGCTGACAAAATCGATCGCGACATTGTGCTGGTCGCCCATCACCGGGTTGAGCGCCATCATGCCGGCCAGAGCCCCCGAGATCATCATGGCGGTGATGATGATGCGGGTCTCCGAAATGCCGGCATAGCGAGCCGCCTTCGGGCTGTGACCGTAGGTGCGCATCTCGTAGCCGAGCTTGGTGCGCCAGATCAGCAGCCAGACCAGGAAGGCCATGATCAGCGCCAGCAGGAAGGTGATGTTGAGGGGGGCCGAATGGATCTTGGCGCCGAACAGTTCGATGACCCAGTTAAGCTTCGGCAGTTCCGCGCCTGCGAGGAAGTTGCGCGTCTGCGGCGCCTGCGACCCTGCCGGCTTCAATGGGCCTACCAGCAGGAAAACCATGATCGAGGCGGCGATGAAGTTGAACATGATTGTGGTGATGACGATGTGCGAGCCGCGCTTGGCCTGCAGATAGGCCGGGATAAGCGCCCACAACGCTCCGACGACCGCCGAAGCGACGATGGCCAGTGGGAAAGTGAGCCACCATGGCAGCACGCTGTCGAAGGCAAGACAGACGATGGCGATACCAAGGCCGGCGATGTAAGCCTGCCCCTCGGTGCCGATGTTGAACAGGCCGCAATGCGCTGCCACCGCCACCGAAAGCCCGGTGAATATGAATGTGGTGGCATAGAAAAGGGTGAAGGCGATGCCGGTTCCCTTGCCGAAAGCGCCTTCGACCAGGATGACGGCGGCGCGGAACGGATTTTCGCCGACTAGAAGCACGACGAAACCGGCGACGACGAAGGCAACGAACAGATTGATCAGCGGGATCAGGCCATAATCGGCCCAGGCCGGCAATTTGGCGTAAGGCGTGCTCATTGCGCGGCCTCCTGGTGCTCGACGCCTGCCATCAGGAGACCCAGTTCACCCTCGCTTGCCTCGGGACCGCGTTCGCCGACGATGCGGCCGGCGAACATCACCAGGATGCGGTCGGAGAGCGAACGGATCTCGTCGAGCTCGACCGAGACCACCAGCACGGCCTTGCCCTGGTCGCGCATGGCGATCAGGCGCTTGTGGATGAATTCGATGGCGCCGACATCGACGCCGCGCGTCGGCTGGCCGACGATCAGTACGCCGGGGTCTTGTTCCATTTCCCGCGCGAGCACGATCTTCTGCTGGTTGCCGCCGGAGAAATTGGCCGTCTTCAGCCGGCAATCCGTCGGGCGGATATCGTATTTGGCGATCTTGTCCTTGGCATCGTTGCGGATGGCGTCGATGTTGAGGAACGGCCCTTTGAGGTAGCGGGGGTCGTCGTGATAGCCGAGAATGGAATTCTCGTTCTCCTCGAAGGCCAGCACCAGCCCGACATGATGGCGGTCCTCCGGCACATGGGCGAGGCCCCGGTCGCGCAACTCACCGGGATCGGCCGCACCTGTGAGGTCGATCGGTTTGCCGTCGAGCATGACCGAGCCGGAAACGGCGCGCCGGATGCCCGAAATCGCCTCGAGCAGTTCGGATTGTCCGTTGCCGGCGACACCGGCGATGCCGACGATCTCGCCGGCTCGAATGTCGAAGGAGATGTCGTCGACCATGGTGACGCCGCGAGAATCCCTGACGGTCAGGTTCTTGACCGCGAGCTTGACGTCGCCGGCGGCGGCTTCGCCTTTTTCGACCCGGAGCAGCACGCGGCGCCCGACCATGAGTTCGGCCAGTTCCTCCACCGTTGTTTTCTTCGTCTCGCGCGTCGCCACCATCGTTCCCTGGCGCATCACCGACACCGTGTCGGTGATGGCCATGATCTCGCGCAGCTTGTGGGTGATCAGCACCACGGTCTTGCCCTGTTCCTTCAACTGCTTGAGGATGCGGAACAGGTGGTCGGCCTCGGCGGGTGTGAGCACGCCCGTCGGTTCGTCGAGGATCAGGATCTCTGCGCCGCGATAGAGCGCCTTGAGGATCTCGACGCGCTGCTGCAGGCCGACCGGCAATTCCTCGACGATCGCATCGGGGTCGACTTCCAGCCCGTATTCGCGCTCGAGACGCTCGAGTTCCGAGCGCGCCTTGGCGATGCTCCTTTTCAGCAGCGCATCGCTTTCGGCGCCGAGGATGATGTTCTCCAAGACCGAGAAATTGTCGACCAGCATGAAATGCTGATGCACCATGCCGATGCCGAGCGCGATGGCATCGTTGGGCGTGCTGATCGATGCCGGCTGGCCGCCGACGCGGATCTCGCCGCTGTCGGCCTGATAGAAGCCATAGAGGATCGACATCAGCGTCGACTTGCCAGCGCCGTTCTCGCCGACAATGCCGTGGATGGTGCCGCGCGCGATCTCCAGATTGATGTCGCGGTTGGCGCGCACGGCGCCAAAACTCTTGTTGATGCCGATCAGCTCGATTGCGGCTTGCGCCATGCAGCCTGTCCCACTCTTATTTTTTTATCGCTTGGTCAAAACGCCTAGCATGACGCTCCGCCCGTGCCAATTGCCGGAGCGGCGTCCACTCTCGACAAATCCCGGTGCGCTTGTCAATTTCCAACGTGGCCGGGGCCTACACATTTGCTAATATGGCCAAGCCGTCGCAACGCCGCGGCGCGAGGCATTGCGGTGCAGACTGGGGATTTGGAATGACCATGCCCGCCGATCGGCTGACGACGCTGGAAATTCGCGCCGCCGAACAGGAACAGACCATCGAGGAACTGTCGGGCCAGATCGCCGAGCAGTGGAAGGTGATCGAGCGCATGCAGCGCAAGCTCGATGCGCTGGCCGACCGTTTCCTGGCGCTGGAGGAACAGGCGGCACCCGACGTGCCGATCACCAAGCCGCCGCACTGGTAGGGAAGGGGAGCACAAGCCATGAGCGACCGCACAGCAAGGGCCGGCGATTATGTGCTCGGCCTGATGAACGACGCGGACCGCGAACGGGCCGAGCGCGATCTGGAGATAGACCCCGCCTTCCGCGATGCGGTGGTGCAGCTTGCCGAACGCATGCACATGTTCGACCGCGCGGAAAAACCAGGTGGCCTGCCCGGCAATCACTGGCAATTGGTCACGCAGCGTATTGCGGAATTGCCGCAGATGCGTACGTCCGGACTGGGCAATGCCGGATCACCAGCGGTGATCCGCGGCCTGCCCCAGAGGCCGCATGGCATCGGCCTGCAAGCACTTGGTGGCCTGCGCGGATTTGCCGTCGCCTTCGGACTGATAGCGGCCTTCGGGTTGGGTTATCTGGCGGGCAAGCTGTAGGCCTACGCAAAACCGCCGGGCTTGCACCCGGCGGTTTGCAGTTCTGTTGAATATATGTGCCGCTTAGTACGGGCAGGCGTTGTCAGCCGTATAGTCGTGCACTTCGAGCTTGCCGGCGATGATGTCGGCCTTGGCCTTTTCGACCGCCGCCTTCATCTCGTCGGTCACCAGCGCCTTGTTGTTGTCGTCCATGGCGTAGTCGACGCCGCCCTCCTTGAGGCCGAGATTTTGCAGGCCGCCCTTGAAGGTGCCGTTCTTGCCGTCCATGAAGGCGGTGTAGACGGCAACGTCGACGCGCTTCATCATGGAGGTAAGCACCTTGCCGGGCTGCAGGCCGTTCTGGTTGGAATCGACGCCGATGCCGAGCTTGCCGGCATCCGCCGCCGCCTGCAGCACGCCGACGCCAGTGCCGCCGGCCGCGGCATAGACCACGTCGGAGCCCTGGTCGATCTGCGTCTTGGCGATCTCGCCGCCCTTGGCCGGGTCGTTCCAGGCAGCCGGCGTGTCACCGGTCATGTTCTGGATAACGTCCGTCGCACCGGCCGACTTGGCGCCGCCGACATAGCCGCATTCGAATTTGCGGATCAGCGGGATGTCCATGCCGCCGATGAAAGAGACCTTCTTCGACTTCGAGGCCATCGCCGCCAGGATGCCGACGAGATAGGAGCCTTCGTTCTCCTTGAAGACCAGCGAGCGGACATTGGGCAGGTCGACGGCATCGTCGATGATGGCGAAGTTGAGGTCAGGATATTCCTTCGCGACCACCTTGAGCGCATCCTCCCAGGCAAAGCCGGCCATGACGATCGGGTTGCGTCCGTCCTCGGCGAAGCGGCGCAGCGCCTGCTCGCGCTGCGAGGCGTTGGACACTTCGAACTCGACATAGGGCGTGCCAGTCTCGGTCTTGAACTTCTCGGCGCCATGGAAGGCGGCCTCGTTGAAGGATTTGTCGAACTTGCCGCCCAGATCATAGAGGATGGCCGGCTGGACATCCGCGGCGAAAGCCGGAAGAACCATTGCGGTTGCGGCCAGAAGGCCGAGAACAATACGTTTCATGTGATCCACACCCTGTCGGTTATTTTTTCCGTTACGCACCGCCCGCCTGCCCGGTTCGCCGGCAGGCATGCGACGTCAGCCTGGAGTGTATTCCCCTCCCGCTCGGGGGCAATCTGGCACGGCCCGAAACAAATTTCACGCGGAATTTTGACCTTTTGGAAAAGCATGGCGCGGGGAGGCCGCGCCGCGGCTTGATCCTTGCGCGGAAGGCTTCAGGCCGAGGCGGCGGCCGGCATGGCGCAGGCGACGCCGGTGCCCTTGAGGTTGCAATAGCCATAAGGGTTCTTCGCCAGATATTGCTGGTGGTCGGCTTCGGCGAAGTAGAAATCCGGCGCCGGCGCGATCTCGGTGGTGATCTTGCCGTGGCCTGCAGCACGCAGCGAGGCCTCATAGGCCTCGCGCGAAGTACTTGCCGCGCTGAATTGCGCATCATCGAGCGTGTAGATCGCGGAGCGGTAGGTGGTGCCGACATCATTGCCCTGGCGCATGCCTTGCGTCGGATCGTGGCTTTCCCAGAACAGCTTCAGAAGCTCGGCATAGGAAACGACCTTGGGATCGTAGACCACCAGCACCACTTCAGCATGGCCGGTGAGGCCGGTGCAGGTTTCCTGATAGGTCGGATTGGACGTGAAACCGCCGGCATAGCCGACCGCCGTGACCCAGACGCCTTCGAGCTGCCAGAACAGCCGCTCGGCGCCCCAGAAGCAGCCCAGCCCGAACATCGCCGTGTCCAGCCCTTCCGGATAAGGTCCCTTGAGGGGCCTTTTCAAGACGTGGTGTCTGGATGTCGTCGGGATTGCCCGGGCGCGGCCCGGCAAAGCTTCGGACGGCTTCGGCAAATGAAGCTTCTTGTTCAGCATGTCGCTGAGAAAGAACATGCGCGGTCTTCCTTCTCTGGGTGGACGCAGGAAGTGGATCAGGTGGCGGCGAATTGTCCGGTGCGTCGTTGCCGCCGGTAACCGATCGCATAGAGCAGGAAGGCCAGCACGGCAAAAACCGCGAAGCCGGGCTGGTTGAGCACCCAGGCGATGACGCTGTCCCAGAGCAGCGGGCCGGCCTTGGCCCGGACGAAGGTTTCGAAAGCCGCCCGGGTGTCCGGCGAGACGGCCAGCCAGCTGGTGTTGAGCGGGGTCAGCACGAGCGCCGAAGCAGCCACGGTGCGCGTTGCGTTGAGCACCGCCATGATGACGGAGATCGACAGCGCCACCATTGCGGCAAGACGAAAGATGAAGCGAAACATTCGAGACCTTTCCCCCGGGCCAGTGCTCAAGCTCCTCCCGAGGACCTTTCGGCGCGTTTCAGAACGAGAGATAGAATGCGCAGGCCGGGTTCGCAATCGCCATACGCGAATTTGAAGCCGATCTATGCCACTGGCTTGCGCCTGCGCCGGTGAACAAGCCAGACCGCGACGATGCCGCCGCCAATGGCACCGACCACCAAGCCGGCCAGGCCGATGAACGCGGCGAAATAGCCGCAGGCGCCTTCGAAGCAGCTCATGCTGGTGACATCTGAAATCACCGAGCCGGCGAAGAAGCCGGCGACGGCACCGATGACCGCGCCAAGGATGATGCCGAGCAGGGCGGCGACGATCGAAACGAAGACCGGCGGCGCTTCGGGTTCCGGCTTGGCGTAGACGGTCTCGGCACCTGAACCCCGGCGCAGAAGGTAGATACAGAGCAGGCCGATGGCGATTTCGGCACCGGTGATGGCCAGGCCTCTGGCCGAGAAGACGAAATCAGGCACGGCAAGCACATAGGCTTGCCTTGCCAGCAGCCAGATGATGATGGCGATCTGCCAGATGGTGAAATGGCGCGGGAAACGCGCCGAGCGGCCGAAGGCGAGGCCAAGCAGGTAAAGTCCCCACAGGATGGTGACGACGTTGGCGGCGAGCCCGCCAAGGACGAGATAGAAGATCTTGTCCGGCAGGCTGGAATTCCCGACCAGCCACCAGGCCGACGCCAGGCCATAGACCGACCACGCCATGACGAAGATGAGCCAGCCCACCGGTACGAAGGACAGCCCGCTGTCCGGCCGTCTGGCTGGCGTCTGTTCATTGCCCGGATTTCCACTGCTCGATGTCATGTCCGGACGATGCCCCCCCGCAAAGCCTGCATCACTCGACAGACGGCGGGGGGCGAAGTCAAGCGCGGCTGGCCTTGCCGCCTTACCTGTGCACATCATTCGAGGACAGCGCCTCAAGACGGGGCTCCGGCGGCGTCGTGAAACGCTGTGTGGCCGGCAAAGCGAATAGACCGCCGTTATGGCTTGGCATTCGGCGCGGGATCGACTAGATGAGCCCCGCGCCTGTTGCTTTGACGGCTCAGGTGCAGGGGAAGGGTGTCCGCTGGTTGGCGGCATCCATGGAGCGGAATTTCCGCACCGAAGCCCCAAGGGAGATGCGTATCCCCAACCCGCGTGGCGAAACCGGCCGGCGCGACATGCAAGGACGGAGAGGTGGCCGAGTGGTTGAAGGCGCACGCCTGGAAAGTGTGTTTACGGGAGACCGTAACGCGGGTTCGAATCCCGCTCTCTCCGCCAGTTCATCAACAAAATCAATAGCTTAGAGCGAAGATTAGGGCTTACCCCCCAAAAAGCCCGTCATGGAGGTTGCGATTGATTTAGACAGCATGCGACGGCATGAGGCATCCAGCCCGGTTGGAGGCTGTCCTTCGCGTCGCCCGGAGCGTACAGCACGCGGACGCTTGGAAGCGGCCATCATGCTTTCGCCCCGGCACCGGGAAACAAGCAGAGTCAAGAAATCTGCTGACGCCCTGAAATGACGAGCATATTTCGGCGCGGTGTTTTTTATATCGGGATCGCTTTTCTCCCAACCCCTCAAGCTTTTGCCGGTGTGTGCCGGGACATGATCGATGCAAATCGGACCGATGTTATCAGCAAACGCCCATCTCCAAGCGGATCCGAACGGGTTCCAAGTTCTACTCTCACAGGCTACAGGCGACCACCAACAAAGCCTATCATATCAGGAAATCGCTTCCATCGATGTGACTGGGTCGCTCAGTTCGGCCTTGGAACTTCTGATCGAATGCTATCCCGACGCCACTTGTGGTTCTGCAGCGGCGCTGAAACCGACATCAAAAAGATCGACCCAGACGGGCCATATGGGTGCCAGTGCGATCTGCCGGGGCCGGCGGCTCACGGTGCTGGTTGGAGACCAGCGATTGCAGTCCTCGATACGCTTCTCGTCATAACGGAGTGGCACCTCATACAACATCGGGAGACGCAATCCTCGAATATCCATATCGATCGGATCGTCACGTGCTAAGCGTGGTTGCGATATGCATCTTCAGGAGACCAACTGAGCGTTCCCGCTGGCAGGATGGTCAGGAGCAGCCATCTAGGCCAAAACCACTTGGGGCACCCCCTCAAGGAGCCGGTGGATTTCCTCCTTTGCGACTGGCCTGGAGAGCAAGAACCCTTGTAGTTGGTCGCAGCCGAGCTGGCGCAGATAGTCTCGCTGACTCTCAGTCTCAACACCTTCCGCAGTGGTGCTGAGTCCAGTGGCACGCGCCAAGTTGATGATTGCCTGAACAATGGCCTCATCACCGTTGGAGCGGCCAAAGCCCTGCACGAAGCTTCGATCGATTTTGATTCTATCGACATCCAGATTTTGCAGACGCGCCAGTGACGAGAACCCAATGCCGAAATCATCTAGAGCGCAGCGCACCCCAATCCCCCGCAGCGCCTCAATGTTGTGCTTGCATTCGACGCGCGCCCCGCGAGTGCACTTTCGGTCACTTCCAGTTCAACGCGGCGAGGATCAATGTGCGCGTCCAGCAAGATGCTAGTTACCTTCATGGCGAAGGCCGGGTTGTTCAGCTGCAAGGCCGAAACGTTGACCGCCAAGGTGTCGATCGGCCAATGGACCGCATCTCGGCACGCCTGCCGCAAGACCAGCTCGCCTAGCTGGTCGATCAGCCCGATTTCCTCGGCCAATGGTATGAACAGGTCCGGGGCGACCCAACCGCGCTCGGGGTGGGACCAGCGGACCAAGGCTTCGACACCCGCTATCCTGCCCGTGTCGGCAACGTAAAGAGGCTGGTAGTGGACCCGAATTTGCCCAGGCACATGCAGCGCTCTCGAAGGTCGCGTTCCAGCCCTTTACGCATGGCCATTGTATGGTCCATTTCGACTCCGAACAACGCGTAGCTGCTACGTCCGGCAGCCTTGGCGTGATAGAGCGCGACGTCAGCTTTCCTCACTAATTCGACCCGATCCAATCCCTCCTTCGGCGCCAAAGCGGCTCCGACACTGACCCCTACAAAACCTTGGTCCCCGCGACTTCGAACGGCCGCCTGGCGGACTCAATCAACTGCTGGCACAGGGCTTTGACGTCATCTTCGTCTTGGACGGCGCGCAAGATAATGGTGAATTCGTCGCCACCCATGCGGACGACCGTGTCCGACTCGGTGGTAAGCCGTCGAAGGCGGTCTGCGAACTCCCTCAGCAACTCATCCCCGGCGGAATGTCCCAAGCTGTCGTTGACCTCCTTGAACCGATCAAGGTCGAGATACAGCACAGCAATCTGTTCGCCGGTCAACGGCAGGCGCCTCAACTCATCACTGAGACGCTCGTCGAACTGGATGCGATTGGGCAGCGCCGTGAGCAGGTCGTTATGGGCCAAATGGTAAATCCGCTCCTCGGATTCGACCAGTTTCAGGGTGCGTTTGCGAAAGCCCACCAGGACCAAAATGACACCGCACAACGCCATCCCGAACAGCGCTGCCAGCATAGGGGCCAATCGGGAAAGCACATGCGCGCCAGGCCGGTACGGCTGCCAGACCAAGAATCCGACAGTGGAGCCGGATCGGTCGACAAGGGCGTAAGATGCTTCTCCAGGGGACAGCCTGTTGATCCATGAGAAGCGCGCGCCGTCGAGCAGGTAGTCCTGGCGCAGGGATGCAAGAAGACTACCATCGAGGTAGCGGACTGCGACGTGTAGAAACTCCCGACCTTTTTCTTGGAGAACATGGCCACTGTCGGAAACGATAGGCTTGATGCTCACGACGGCGGGGTGGCCGGAGATAACCGCCGTATCGGAAGCACCGATCGACAGCACCTGCTCCGTGACGCCGTCAGTGTCGCCGCGTTTTAGCCTTGTCCTGAGTTTCGCGATGAGAGGCGCTGTGATCGGGCGTGTCGAATCGTAGGCGTCGGGCCTGACAGTCGCGTCTTTGACGAACGCGTAAACGGGCGCGTCGCTAGGATCGAGAACATAAACCTCGTCATGACCGAAGTAAGTATGCATCCAGATGCCGAGATTGGTGTCGATCCATTTCGTATCCCGGTTGCGCAGCGCGCCAACTGCGTCGTCCCAAACGGTGACGCTCTCATGGTCGTGGGCTACTCCGCTCTCTAGTTTGGATATGACCAGCGCGGCCAAACTTTCCTGCCGCGACGCAGCAACGGTGTCAGTCTGGAACGTGGACCATAGCAAAAGCCCTGTGGTGGTGATCGCAACAAGCCAAGCAGATCAGTGGCATCGCCCGTGCCGAAGGCGGTATCGAGGCTTCAGCGACGGTGCGGTACCTTCGTCGGAGCGGAGGGCGATCACTTTAGCCAGGATGCTCGTGTCTGACTTGAGCAACAGGACGACGACATTGGCATCACGACCGCGAGCCGGCAATACGAATCGGAAGATGGCGCTCGGAGCAGTTGCCCCTAAGCAAATAGGGTGCAAAATTTTGCTCGATTTTGACCATTTCGCAGCAAAAGGAGTGTTCGATACGGCATTGTCCATCGCAGGCACACGTCCAATAAATTCTGGGTTTAGTGCCATCTATCATATATATGCGGGCGGAGAGAATTCGAGGAGCCCTAAATCGTGAAGTTTGACTTCCATGGACCATCCTTCGGTGGCGCCGCCGCCGACCTACCAGCTGAATGCCAGGCGCAGTTGCTGCCTCTCGTCCGTGAAATTGTCCAGGCGGCGGTCGCGGCTGGCTGGAATCGGGACGATGTTCTTCTAGCTTTTGTGGAACTCGCCTGGGATTTGTACGAGAGACGGCGCGGTGATCTGTAATAGTACGCTGCGACCCTACTGGCTTAATGCCGCATCATTGATGCCGTCTATCTCGGCGGCGAACTAAGCTGTCGATCTGGCCGCACTCAACCCGGTCTTAGCGTCTGAGAATCAATGAAAAACACAGATCTGGCAGGCTGATGCGCTGAACTCTTACATGGCGAAGACACGCCATCCGGCTGAAGTAGCTGCTCGCCGGCTTTCTCGCATCGGGTATTTTTTCCGTTTCTTCCCGAAAAAGAATTCTTTTGCGCGTGGGAGTTCTTCCCTTTCCGGGGCCCGTGCGCTACGTTGATTTGGGTTTAGCATAGGGGATGGAGTAGCGGCGAGGCGGTTGAGGCGATGCGAGTGAAAAATGCTGACGGGACTCGGCGAAGCGGCGTCTGCCGAGGTGTCGATCGTATAGCTCGATACGTCTTGAGCAATATTCTAGAATGTGCCGGGCAAGAAGAGCAGCCGCGCACGGCAGCGTCATCCATGCCGTCCACGTGGCCGAAGTTGCGTCGGTCATGGGGGCCACCGAGTCAATTCATGGCAAGGTTCGCCCGGGCGTCTAGGATACCGCCGCATCGCCGCCCGATCAATCTGCGCCTGCACTTCGCAGAAAAGCTGCTCGGCGACGGCGAGTTCGCGATTGCCCAACTCCCTTACCTCGCCGTCTTTTCGGCTAAAGGCTTCTTGGCCGCCACATGAAGTGCGAGAGAAGAACGCCGACCGTCTATGCTCCAATCAAGACCTGAAGGCGCCAATATGCAAAGTGGCCACAGCTGATGGCTGGTTATCAAAAGACTGGAATTTTTCACAAAACTTCTAGAATTCCCAAGTTCCGTCCCCACAAGGCCCTTCGCTACGAGGTTCTGCCATCTGGTCAGGTCGATCAAATGAATCAAATGAAAAGGACTGGCGTTGCTGGCCTGATGCGATCAATCACGAATTATTGGGGACGGGGAGGACAGCCATGGATTGAAGTCTATCTGGGATGTACCAAAAGGCCTGGAAATGCGGCGTGATAATGGTTCCGCGGCATCGGCTTCCGGAACGAATTCTGGCCAACAGCCGATGATACACTCGCAAGGCAGGCTGCCCAACAGCAGCGTGAGCAAGTTGCAGGATTTCCTGCATCAAAATTTTACTCGCAAATTGGCGATTGCCGAGATGGCTGCGATTTGCGGGCTTTCACCCCATCACTTCGTGCGCGCCTTCTCCAGGACGTTCGGGATGCCACCGCACCAATATGTGCTCGATCTGCGGCTCGACTTCGCCGAAAAGCTGCTTGCGGACAGCCAGATAACAATCGCCGATATTGCCCACCTGGCCGGGTTTTCAACCCAAAGCCATTTTACCGCGGTTATGAAGAAAAGCCGGCAGGTGACGCCCCTGCAGGCACGGATGGGCAAGCTTAACGCCAAGCTTAAATAAGGCAGCGCTTGCGGTATTCTTTAGGTGCTTGATTTTATAAGCATTGGCTAAGGTAACGAGCCGTTAACCTCTGTCGGTTTGTTCAAATTTTTTTCGCAAAACAGCAATTTCCTGATATACCACTGGCTGGAATCATGTCTTTCTCCTGGTGAGCGGTATTGTCAGACATTTCGCGCCGGCCAGCGGAGAGGAAACCATGACCGACAATCACATTTCGAACGGCTTGGTTGTTCAGCGTCGCGCGGCGCATTTCGCCGGGCACTGGATCGCGGGGGCCGATCATGGTTTGCGATCGGTTCGCCGCCGCCTGATGGCCGTGCTGCGCATGGCGCATCGTGCGCTTGGCATGGGGCGCAAGCGCCTGGGGTTGGGAACGTTGGGCATCGGCAGCAGCGTGCGTTCGGCTCTGGCTTGCGGCGTCAGCCTGGCCAACATCGTCGGCGGCCTGGCGGCGATCGCCGCGCTCAGCCTCGCCACGCCGGCCCAGGCACAATACCAGGCCGGCGGCGGGTCCGCGACAGGCGGCAACGCCGTCGCCATCGGTAACGGTGCCACGACGAATGGCAATAACGCCGTGGCGTTGGGCACCTCCAACAGTGCAACGGGCGACGCTTCGATCGCCATCGGCTATTCGATGAGTGTCAATGGCCTCAACGCCATCGGCATAGGGGTCTTTGCAAGCGCGACCGGCATTAACGCGCTCGCTGTGGGCGGAAACGCCCATGCTAACGCCGGCGGGGCAAGCGCCTTTGGCGTCAACAGCACCGCAAATGCGGCGAACGCGACTGCCATCGGCTCCACGGCTACTGCTGGCGCCGCCGCGACGGCCGTTGGCGTATCGAGCCAAGCGACCGGCGGCAATTCCGTCGCTATCGGCAGCGTAAGCCAGGCTTCGGGGAACAGTTCGACCGCCCTCGGCACGGGGACCGTCGCCAACAGCTTTGGTACCGCGGTTGGATCGACCAGCCAAGCAACCGGCGGCAACGCGACCGCAATGGGAGCGGGTAGTAACGCAAGCGGCGGCAATTCGATAGCGCTGGGAGTGGTCAGCCAGGCAACCGGCGGCAATTCTCTCGCCGCCGGGAACGGCGCCAACGCCAGCGGAGTCTCGGGCGTCGCCGTCGGCAACGCTGCTAGGGCGACTGGCAACAGCTCAACGGCACTCGGGGTGCAAGCGGTGGCGATCGGCGACAGCACGGTTGCGGTCGGGCAAGGTGCGGGTGCCGGCTCGACCACCGCCAATAACAGCTCGGTCGCGGTTGGCATCGCGGCCGGGACGCTGGTGAGCGGCGCGCAGAATACTGCGCTGGGCGGCGGCATCCCCAGCGTGATGCGAGGCGCCGGTTCCGGTGTCACGGGGACGCGCAACGTCGCGCTCGGGACCGGCGATGGCGGTGTCGCCTATGACGGTACGCTCTCCGCCTCCGCGGGCAATCTGGTCACCGGCAACGACAACATCGCGATCGGAACCAATGCCGGTATCGGCGTCGCCGCCAGCAACACCGCGTCGATCGGCCACAACGCTCAAGCCAGCCAGACCAATGCCGCCGCCATTGGCACCGGATCCATCGCAAGCGGCGTGAATTCCATCTATCTGGGCGCACGCTCCGCTCCCGGAACGGGGGCTCTCGCTCAGAGCGCGATCGCTATCGGCGTGGACGTGACGGCAAACGTGGCTGATGCCACGGCGATCGGCCGTACAAGCGTGGCATCGGCCCAGTTCGCCGTTGCAATCGGGGTAAATTCCCGTGCGACGGGGATAAGCTCGTCAACGCTCGGCCCCAACGCACTCGCTTCAGGCAATTTCGCATTGGCTTTCGGCAATGCCGCTCTGTCGAGTGGAATCGGCTCGGTCGCGATTGGGTCGGGTGCCCAGGGCACGGATGTTGGCGCCGTGGCGCTCGGCAATGGCGCCCGTGCGACCCTCGCGCGCGCAACGGCGCTGGGCGTTAGCGCATCGGCGAGTGGCGCGAGCGCGCTGGCGATGGGCGATACCGCGAACGCGAGTGCCCAGAACGCGATCGCCGCCGGAACGAACGCGGTCGCAAACTCCGCCGATGCCGTCGCCATCGGCACCAATGCGGTGGCGACCGGCGGCAAGGCCGTCTCCATCGGTTCCGGCAACACCGCCTATGGCGATGGCGCGGTCTCGATCGGCGATCCGAGTTTTGCCAGCGGCACCGGCGCCTTCACCGGCGGCGCCAACAACATCGCCAACAGCGACGGCACGGCAACCGCCACCGCCGCCAACCAGGCGGCGGGCGCCGTCGCCATCGGCAACAACAACAAGGCCATCGGACAGGGCTCCGTGGCGCTGGGCAACGGCACCACGGCGGGTGCCGCCGGCCTTGCGGGCAATGTCGCGCTCGGCGATGGCGCCACCGCGGCGGCGAGTTCCGGCGACGTGGCGCTTGGCTCTGGCTCGGTGACCACGGCGGCGGTCGGCACCAGCGGCACGACCATCGGCGGCACGGCCTACAGCTTCGCCGGCACGACGCCGACCAGCACCGTCAGCGTCGGTAGCGGGACCAATCAGCGCACCATCACCAATGTTGCGGCAGGACGAATCGCGGGCAATTCGACCGATGCGATCAACGGCTCACAGCTGTTTGCGACCAATCAGGCATTGCAGTCGGCCATCGCCGGGGCGGCGTCGCATTATGTCAGCATCAATGATGGCGGCACGGCGACCGGGAACTATGGCAACAATGGCGCGACGGGCGCCCAGTCTGTGGCCATTGGCACCAATGCCGGCGCGACGGGCGGCCGCGCGATTGCGTCCGGCAGCGGCGCGAAAGCCCTGGGCGACTTCGCGTCGGCTTATGGCGATAATGCCAGCGCGACCACTGCGGGTACCGCCATCGGCGGAGGCACCAACGCCTCCAACCAGTTCGCCTTCGCCGGGGGTTTCCAATCCACGGCGTCCGGGGTTTCGTCCGCGGCATTGGGCCTGCACGCCAATGCGACCGCCGACAACGCGATCGCCATAGGCACGAGCACGACTGCCAACGCCGTCGATGCCGTCGCCATTGGCGATAGCTCGACCGCGACCGGCGCCACCTCGACGGCTCTCGGCAGCGGTGCCAGCGCGTCGGGTGGACGGGCGATTGCGTCCGGCAGCGGGGCAAAAGCGCTGGGCAACTTCGCGTCGGCTTATGGCGATAATGCCAGCGCGACCACCGGGGGTACCGCCATAGGTGGAGGCACCAACGCCTCCAACCAGTTCGCCTTCGCCGGGGGTTTCCAATCCACGGCATCCGGGGTGTCATCCACGGCATTGGGTCTGCACGCCAATGCCAGCGCCGACAACGCGATCGCCATGGGCACGGACACGATCGCCAATTCCGCCGATGCCATTGCCATCGGCCATGGCTCGACCGCGGCCGGCGGCAAGGCAACCGCGATCGGCGCCGGCAACACCGCTTTCGGGGACGGCGCGGTGGCGATCGGTGATCCGAGCTACGCCAGCGGCACCGGCGCCTTCACCGGCGGCGCCAACAACATCGCCAACAGCGATGGCACGGCGAGCGCCACCGCGGCCAATATGGCGGCGGGCGCTGTCGCCATCGGCAACAACAACAAGGCGATCGGGCAGGGCTCCGTTGCCCTGGGCAATGGCTCGACTGCTGGTGCTGCCGGCCTTACGGGCAATGTCGCGCTGGGCAATGGCGCGACGGCGGCTGCGAGCTCCGGCGATGTGGCGCTTGGCTCTGGCTCGGTGACCGTCGCAGCGGTGGGCACGCCCAATGCCGTGATCAACGGCACAACCTATGCCTTCCAGGGCATCAATCCGATCTCGACGGTCAGCATCGGCGCGCCGGGTGCGGAGCGCACGCTCACCAATCTGGCGGCGGGGCGGATCAGCGGGTCCTCGACCGATGCGGTCAACGGCTCGCAGCTCTTCGCCACCAACCAGGCGGTCGATGCCATCGGCACCACGCTCAACAACATCAATGTCGGCGGCGGCATCAAGTATTTCCACGCCAATTCGGCCCTGCCGGATTCCCAGGCCCTGGGAACGAATTCCGTCGCTGTCGGACCCAACGCCGTGGCCAACAATGCTGGTGACGTCGCGATCGGCCTGAATTCGGCGTCGGGTGCCACCACCGCCGTTGGCGGCACGACGATCGGCGGCGTGAACTACACCTTCGCCGGCGGCACACCGGCCGGCGCCTTCTCGGTCGGCTCGGCGGGCGCCGAGCGCCAGATCCAGAACGTCGCGGCCGGACAGTTGAACGGCGGCTCGACCGACGCGGTCAACGGCTCGCAACTTTTCGCCACCAACCAGCAGGTCACGCAGAACACCACAGACATCGCCAATATCGGCAGTGGCGTCACCAATCTCGGCAACACGATCAACAACATCGCCGGCGACACCTCGACCGCCTATACCGACGTCAACGGCATCGGCATCCGCTACGCCCGCACCAACGAGGCAGGGCTGGCGCAGACCGATTCTTTCGCTCAAGGCGTCGGCTCCACCGCCGTCGGCTATCAGGCGACCGCGACCGGCGTCAGCGCGCTGGCGCTCGGCCGCGACAGCGCGGCCAGCATCGACGGCAGCGTGGCGCTTGGTTCGGATTCGGTGTCCGACCGCGCGCTGGCGCCGGCCAGCGGGCAACTCCCGGCCGGTCCGTCGAACTTCATCCAGTACAACACCACCGACAAGGTATTGCTCGGCGCCGTTTCGGTCGGCACGGACACGTCTTACCGGCAGATCACCAACGTTGCCGACGGTACGCAGGATCAGGACGCGGTGACGGTGCGCCAGCTCGCCGGCGCCATCGCTTCCGTATCGGTGACGTCGACCAAGTATTTCCATGCCAATTCGGCGGCGGGAGACTCGCTCGCGGTTGGGGCGGAATCGGTCGCGGTCGGTCCGACGACGGTCGTCAACGGCGACAACGGCGTCGGCATCGGCAACGGCGCTATCGTCGACCAGACAGCGCCCGGCGGCACGGCAATCGGCCAGAACGCCCATGTCATGCTGGCCGACGGCCTTGCGCTCGGCACCAATTCGCTGGCCTCCGGCATCCAGTCGGTGGCGCTCGGCGCGGGCGCCCAGAGCACCTTCATCAACAGCGTCGCGCTGGGCTCGCAGTCCATCACCTCGGTCGGCGCCCAGACCGGCTACACGGCCTTTGCCCTGACCGGCGCGCAGACCTCGTTCGGCGAGGTGTCGATCGGCTCCGCCGGAGCCGAACGCAAGCTCACCAATGTCGCGGCCGGTTCGGCCGATACCGACGGCGTCAACGTCTCGCAGCTGCGCGGCGTGTCGCAAAACATCAGCAACCTGTTCGGCGGCGGCACCACGGTCAATCCCGACGGCTCGATCACCGGCCCGACCTACACCGTCCAGGGCAATAGCTACACCACCGTCTATGACGGGCTCACGGCGGTCGACAATGCCTTGACCAGCATCAACAATGGCGGCGGCATCAAGTATTTCCATGCCAATTCGACGCTGGCCGACAGCATCGCCGGCGGCACCGACAGCGTCGCGATCGGACCGGCGAGCGTGGCCAGCGGCACCAACAGCCTGGCCGCCGGCAATGGCTCGACAGCCACGGGCGATGGCGCGGTGGCGCTCGGCCAGGGCTCCAAGGCCAACAATGCCAATGATGTGGCGCTCGGTTCCGGCTCGGTGACGCAGGCTGCCGTCGGCACGTCCAGCACCACCATCAACGGCAAGACCTACGACTATGCGGGAACCACCCCGACCGGGACGGTCAGCGTCGGTGATGCCGGCGCCGAGAGGACGATCACCAACGTCGCCGCGGGTCGCGTCGATTCCGGCAGCACCGATGCGATCAACGGTTCGCAGCTCTACGCCACGAACACCGCGATCGAGGATCTGAAGGCCGGCGTCGGAACGCTCACCCAGAACGCGGTCACCTATGACACCCAGGGCGGCGCCAAGACGAACACGATCACGCTGCAGGGCGGCGACGTCAACGCGCCGGTCGTGATCTCCAATGTCGGTCCGGGCGTCGCCGGCACCGATGCGGTCAACGTCAACCAGCTCAACCAGGGCCTGACCGCGGGCAAGAGCTATACGGACACCCAGGTGAACTACGCCATCAACACCTCCAACACCTATACCGACAAGGTGGCGGCCACGACCCTGCAGCAGGCCAACGACTATACCGACCAGAAACTCGGCCAGCTCAACTCGGACCTGGGCGGCATACGCGACGAAGCACGGCAGGCCGCAGCGATCGGGCTCGCCGCCGCCTCGCTGCGCTACGATGATCGTCCCGGCAAGCTGAGCGTCGCGGCAGGCGGCGGCTTCTGGCGGGACGCGAGCGCCTTGGCCTTCGGTGCCGGCTACACCAGCGAGGACGGCCGCATCCGCGGCAATCTGTCCGGCACCGCCGCCGGTGGGCACGTCGGTGTCGGCGCTGGCATCAGCTTCACCTTGAACTGAGGCCGGAATGAAAGGACTTGCTGCCCTGACTTTCCTGGCGCTCTGCGGCGGCCTAGCGCCGGCTGCCGGGCAGGTCGCCTCGCCATACAGGATCAAGCCTTCGGATGTGGTGCTGCCGCCCGACGTGAAACTGGGTGACTATCAGCGCACCATCCGTCCGTTCGAGAACTGGACGCTGATCTGCGACGAGAACCTGAAGGCCCGCAAGAAGGTCTGCAACGTCTCGCAGGTGATCGAGGACGCGTCGGGCAAGATGGCCTTCAGCTGGTCGCTTGCCGCCACCCAGGACGGCAAGCCCTACATGATCCTGCGCACCGCGCCGAATGCCAGGAGCGACGGCCTGGTGTCGCTGAAGTTCGATGGACAGGCGCAGCCGATCGACGTGCACCTGAACGGCTGCAACGAGATGGTCTGTGTCGGCATGCTGCCGGTGGGGCCGGTGATGCGCCAGCAGATTTCGCGCAAGGCGACGCCGGCCATCTCCTATCCGACCGTCGACGGCCAGACGATCACCGTGACAGCAACACTCAAGGGGCTGACGGAAGCCCTTTCACCAGTCAAATAACCGGGGCAGCATCATGAGCCAGCAGGACCAGTTCTTGTCCGCAAAACGCAGCAACCCGACCGTCGAGGCGGATCGGCAGCGGCCCGTCGAGCCCGCGCGGCGGCGCCGGTGGCCGCGCGTCGTCGGATTTTCGCTGCTGGGGCTGGTGGTGGCGGGGCTTGGCTTTGCCGCCGGCAATTACGCCGCGATCGCCAATCTGGTCGGCGGCGCGACGGCTGCGCCGGTCGAGGCCGCCGCCCCCGCGCTGCCGGACACGCCTTTCCTCGAGCACGTCAAGCAGGCCGGGGTGCAGGCCTGTTCGACCGTCTATCCGGTGCTCGGACAAATCCTGACGACCGGCACGAAATACAGCGTCAAATCGCTGTGGAACGACCAGGCGGCCGACAAGCATGCCGTGCAGGCCTTTGTCGGCATGGACTACGCGTCGGAACGCTATAGCGGGCCGGCGGCGGGCGTGGTCTTCGCATCGCCCACCGCTTCGGGCTGCGAGGGGACGATGGTGCGGGTGGCGCCGTTCGCCAGCCCGTGTGCCGACATCCCGTCCATCCTTCCGCAGGGCAGCAAGATCACCGACCATCTTGGGCAGGTCGAGGTGTACGAACTCGGCGGCAACGCCGGGGAAGCCCTTCTGTTGCCGACGGGCAAAAGCTGCGTGGTGATCTCCGTGGCTTCGGCGGCGAAATAGGACGAAGGGAATTTAGGAAAGGGGTGCCGACCATGAGATTGCGGGCTTTGGCAGTTTTGGGCTTGACCTTGCTGTGGAGCGGACAGGTCGTCTCGGCCGACCTGGTGGCGCCGTCGGAGCCGCAGCAGGAGGAAAAAGGCATCTGGGCGGCCATCGCCTATTCGCAGGCCGACAGCAAATACGGTTTCTTCTGGGGCGCCGACAAGCGGCAGGAGGCGAAGGACATCGCGCAGAAATATTGCGAGAACGCCGGCGGCAAGGCGTGCAACGTCGTCTCCGTGTTCCGCAACCATCGCCATTGGGACGATGACGACGAGACCGGCTTTCCCTACAAGCACTGCGGTGCGCTGGCCATGGCAGACAAAGCCGAGAACCGTTTCACGCCCTGGGGCGTGAACTCGGCCGAGACCCGCCGCGAAGCCGAGGACCTCGCCTTGCAGGCCTGTGAGGCGTCAGGGGCCAAATGCAAGATCCGTGAATGGGTCTGCACATGAAGCGTGGCTTCAAGGCCGCCTGCGCATACGGGGCAATCGCATTCTCGTTGATGTCGCCAGCGACGGCTCAACAACAGGCGGCGGCTGCTCCAGATGGGCCGTCATCGCTGCGCGAAGTCTATCAGGACTGGAGCGTGGCCTGTTCCGTTCAGCAGAATGCGAGGGTCTGCTCGCTTTCACAGGACCAGGTCCAGAAGAATGGCCAAAGGCTGCTTGCCATGGAGATACAGAGGCGCGCGGACGGCTCAACGATGGCCACCTTGCTTCTGCCCTTCGGCATCCTGCTCGATCCGGGCGTGACGCCTCAGATCGATGATCAGCCGCCATTGGCCCCGCAGCGCTTCAGGACCTGCCTGCCGACAGGCTGCATCGCGGTGTTTGCCATCGACCGATCCGTGCTCGGAAAGCTGAGGGTAGGCGAGGTGCTGAAGCTCAATGTCACGACAGATGCAGAGACGCCACTGACATTCCCGGTGTCGCTGCACGGCCTGACCGCGGCGCTCGACCGCATGGTGGCGTTGAGCGCACGGTAAGGCAGGCGGCCGGCCGCCGGAAACGGCGAACCGCTCCAGCTCCTTGTTTGACGCAATTCCCGGGAAAGCGCCTACGCGCTTTTCCTGAAACAGGCCCATGGAACGTTGGGGCGCCGAAGCTAATGCCGGTGCCACCATTGCCCGGTGATCATGAAGAAGACTTACGTCAAACCCAACTTGACGCCGCAACCCGGCGCGCAGCCGACGATCCAAATCGATTGCTACCCGTCCAACCTGGTCGAAAAGACCTGAAACAACGCGTCTCCCTTCGGGGTAAGCGATGGTAGCGGGAGACCGCTACATCGCAATACCCACTATTGAGGAGGCTCTCTTTTGCTATCGTCGGCGCGCGGCATGACAGCAAGTTGAAGCCTTTCGAACTTTCTGGGTCGCGTCCCAGGCCGAACTACATGCGCTTACGGTAGAAATTCGAAATTCGAATATCCGATTCGGCTTTAGGAACTTGACGAGACATAGCGGCTTGGAATTGTCGGCATCGCCCAGTAAGGCCCATGTACGAATTCCGTCGGTGTGGAATTAACGGCCATGTGAAGTTTGGATTGTGGAGTGTTATCTGCACAATAGAATTCCGCACATGGTTTCCATACACGAAACCGTCCTCCGGACCGCGATTCGGGCGCCACCTAGGCGATGTGCGGAAATCGGTCGAGACTGTTGAATAACTAGCCGGAACGACCGCAGGGCACTGGAGCATAGGTTGGCGCCATGTCTGCCGAACCGGTCCACTTCAGGCAGCGGCTGGTCGTCTTGCCAACAGTTGGAGGTTCTGAACCGCTGCGGCGAGAAGGAATTCTTCTTTTGCCCCGCTCAGGCCTCGTAGCCTCAATCGTCGAAACGCGATGTTGCGCTTGAGGTGGCCAAAGAGCCGCTCGATCCTCTTGCGCAGTCGCCGTGAGCGGGCATAGCTAGGTGTGTCGCGCAACGCTCGTACCTGATCACGCGCATCCTCGTCGAAAGATCGTGTAATTCGTCGCGCTGATCCGTCTGTGCAATCCAGCTTTGAGCGACAGGCGCCGCAGTCGGACGGGCGAGCGAAATAGACATTGGCGCGCGCGCCGATGTCCCTTCCCCGATAGGTCAATTGCCGACCTTCAGGACAGGTAAAGCTGTCGCTCTGCCTGTCATAGGAGAAAGCGTCGCGGGTCAGTTTGCCGGCGGTCTGGTGTTGGCGTTCAATCACCGGGATATGCGGTTCGATACCCTGCTCTAAAAGCCAGCTCAGAAGACCGGCGCTGCCGTAAGCCTTGTCAGCTGCCAGCCGTTCAGGCGTCAGTCCGAGACGCTCGCGCGTCCGAACCACCATTATCTTGGTGGTGTTCACCTCCGCAGCGAAGCGAGCCGGACTGGCCTCGATGTCAAGAATGACGCTCGACTCAGTGTCGATGTAGTAGTTGGTTGAATACCCGAAACGGCCACGTCCATGCTTGTTTGACCAGCCAGCTTGCGGATCAATCTGCGATATATGTTTCGGCGTCGAAGGTTCACGCTCATCTGGGGCCTGCGGCAGCGCTGCGTCGAGCGCGGCTAGATACTCATGCACTGGCCGCGAGATCGTGCCACCGTCGGACCAGGCGGTCGCATTGGCGTCACCAGGAAGTTTCTTCTCCCAGCTCGCATCCGCCTCGATGAAGCTGGCATCGACTGCAGTATCCGTGCCTGAGACCAACCCAGCCGTGGCACAATTACCGACGATCTCCTCGAATAACTTTCGAAACAGATCCCCTTGGCGAAAGCGTCCATAGCGGTTTTTGCTGAACGTTGAGTGGTCCGGCACGGCTCCGTTGAGGCCGAGCTTGCAGAACCATCGGAACGCCAAGTTGAGATGAACGTCCTCGCAAAGCCTCCGCTCTGACCGAATGCCGTAGAGATAACCCACGAGGAGCATTCGTAGCATCAACTCGGGATCGATCGAAGGCCTGCCAGTGTGGCTGTAGCTTGCGGCGAGGTGCTCATGCACAAAGCTTAGATTAAGCGTCGCATCGATGCGTCTGAGTAGGTGACCGGCAGGTACGTGCTCATCAAGCCGAAACTCGTAGAAGAGTTGTTCTTGAAGATCGAGCCTGCCCATCATGACAAATCATCTCCAGCGCTCAGCAGAGAGATGGAATCACGTGTTGGGCGGCCATTCAAGCCGAGTTTTTCAACAGTCTCGGTCGTTTTCCGTACATGCAGTTATGAATGCAGCGCGACCGCATCGCGATTGCCTCCGGCAAGCTGCCGGCGAATGCCGAGGAGGGGCCGATGGTGGGCATGGCGATCTGGGCGAAGGTGTCGGAAGCCGTCAGTGCCAGGATCGAGGAGCAGGCCCGCGCCGGCAACTTCCCGGTCCGGCTCAAGGGCAATGACTGGGACAGCGGCGACATCGTTTGGCTCCTCGACGTAGTGGCCGCCAACCGCGCGCTGGCCACCAGCGTGCTGATCAATTTCGGCCAGCTCTCCAAGGGCGCACCGGTTCGCGTCCATCCACTGGTTCGGCAACTGGTCGATAAGGAGGTACTAGAAAAGCTCAGTGAAAAGCGTACCCCCGTGCCGTCGTGAACTTTCGAAATGGCAGCGTTGGTCGCCTGTTGACGGAATATTGTTCCGCACGGCCTTCAATATGCAAGGCAATATTGCTGTCGGCGATCGGAAGTCCGCCTCATCCATACATGTACAGTAGATAGAAGTGTAAATTAGACATCGCTTATAGAAATAAGCAGGAATTTCTTAAGTTGTTTTCCCGTGAGCTCTTAATAGTCGATCACGGCTATGTTACCAAACTCGCTGCGGGGGTAACGCGACGGTGATCGTCGCGCGCCCATGAAAGCGGTGAGGGTTTGATGGTGTCGGGCGTCACGCTTGGCATTGCGCTGGTTGTGGGTGCTGAAGCGGGAGAGATTGGAGCATTCCAGCCTTTGTCCAGCATCGGCCAGCGCCTTGCGCTTTTACTGACGCGAAGCGCCATCGTCATGCCTGCATTCCTTCTTGCCTCGTGTGGGATGTTTGCAGACGTGTGGGAATGGAATCAGAAATTGACTGTCGAGGTGCTGGTCGACGGCAAAGTGGTTTCAGGCTCGGCCGTGTCGCACGTATGGTGGCAGGAAGCAAACGCGCTAGGGGTTTATCCGTCGGGATATAAGGGTGAGGCGACAGTGGTTGACCTTGGGCAGCGAGGCCAGCTCTTCGCGCTGATCGGCGAAGAAACCAAATTTATTGCACAGCACACGCTCATGGTGATCTGGGTTATGGCCGCGGTGAATACGAGCGACTTCTGCCGGCCATCGTGCGTTTCCGCAGCACGAAGGACGTGCCTCGCGACCATTATCCGCTGCTTGTGACTTTCACAAACCTCAGCGATCCAACAACTCTGCGTAAAGTAGATCCAGAGGACCTCGCATCAGTATTTGGCTCAGGTGTTTCTCTAAGAGGGATCACGCTTGAGGTGACCGACGAGCAGGTTACTGAAGGGGTGGTCGAGAAATATCTTCCATGGCTTGAGACTGTTGGGCGTTCAAGGGCTACGTTATTGCCGAACCCGCCTAAATTTCTAAAAGATGAATCTGATATTCAACGAGTCAGTTCGGGAAACTTCAGTACGGAGCTCTTCAAATGAGCATGAACAAAGATCTTTTTCTATCAATTTTAGCGATGGACTCTTACAATAGAGATTATGAAGCTGGAATATCTATTGATGGCGCCAGCGTTGGGGGGCTGCAATACTGAGCCGCGACGCTCTTGGCGTCACTTCGAGCGAATATCAGCAATGGCAGGATTCTGGTTTTTACGCGATAGCCTATGAGGTTGGCTCAGGGGTGGAGGGCATCGAGGCTGGTGCAACGGTCATTTCCTATAGAGGCACCAACAGCTTCGGTGGCCTCTTTCCCAACGATATTTTCTCCGGCTGGGCAGTAGGGGCAGGCATTCTCAGCCCGACCACTTACGCGCCTGGCGCGCAGGGACAACTCGCGCTCGATTTCTATCAAAGCGTGACAGGCCAGAATGCGCTGTCTACCGAGGGCGGCAATGCCATTCTGACCGGCCATTCGCTCGGTGGCGGCCTTGCTGGTCTGATTGCGTCACTTTCCGGTGATGAAGCTGTGGTTTTCGACAGCATGCCCTACGGCGCAGCAGCCACCGCGCTCAGCATTTGGTGGGATGCGGCACAAGCAGGCATTGACCTGGCGTCTTACCTTGTCGACGGTGTTCCGCCGGCAAATTATGTGTGGCCCACGGCTGGGAACATTTCCTCACACAATGTCGCGGGCGAAGTCCTGACCGGTGTTCGCGCGATCGAGCCCTTTGTTTCAGCAGCGCTGTTTTCAGCCTTGTCACCTGTCTATGGAGCACTGATCGGCACCAATGCGGGCTATATCTACGGTTCGCAGCCTGTGGAAGTGCTTGAAACCCATCTCGGCATTTCGGGGCTGATTGATCCAATTTCAATGCATTCTCAGCAGCTTCTGCCTATTCTTTTGTTCGCGAAAGAGGACGTGCACGAAGAGAACGGTACGACTGTAACCGGACATACAGACTGGACATCGATTGCCCCGAATCTTTTCAAAGTATGGTTCGACACAGGGTTCGCCAGTTCGATCGTTGAGTTGGAAAGCATCAGGGGTGCAGCCACGCTAGATAGCGCGTTGCGCTATGTCATCGCCTATTCTGCGCTTGATGAAGGCATGGCAGCGGCAGGAAAGCCATTCGGGGATGCTGCAATACGCATCATGTTCGATGACGCCGATGAACTAGGCAAGCTTGTTTCGAGTGGTGGGGCCTCAGCTACTCTCTCGGACGCTACCGATGGCCTTAGCCAAGCGATTGTGCATTTTGCTACTCTCATGGGGTTGCGAAAGATCGAGCTGGCGGATCATCCGGAAATCCGAGACGGCATCCTCCACATCAGCGAACCCGGTGAGAGCGGATACGCTGGCGTCGACCGCATTCTGACGGTCAATTTCGACAGTATGTTGTGGGGGGCGGGCGCGGGCGAAAACGGTGCCAACGCTGAGTATACGGTGATTGCCGCCGCAAATACGTCCGCGAGGAAGTGCTCGACCAGAAATTCGCCACCCTGCTTGACCGGTTGCATTTCGACGAAGAGATACTGGAATGGGTAAAGGCAGCCCTCTTGGCCAGCCATGCCGACGAGCGCCGCGAGCATGAACAGGCGATCCATCGATGCCAGGTCGAGTACAAGCGGCTCGAGGATCGGCTGCATGCCATGTATCTCGACAAGCTTGATGGCCGCATCGACAACGCCTTCTACGATCGGATGTCAGGACAGTGGCGGACCGAACAGATGCGGCTGCTTCGCGAGATAGAGCGTCATGGTAGCGCCGAGGAATCGTACATGGAGGACGGCATCCGGCTGTTGGAACTGGCACGCAAAGCCAGCCGACTGTTTGCGAAACAGCCTGCGCACGAGAAAAATCGACTCTTGAATCTGGTGCTGTCGAACTGCAAATGGGACAAAGGCGAAGTTCACGCCGTCTTCAGGCGACCGTTTGATCTACTTGCGGAAACGGTCGTGGCCGGCGCAGCAATGGGTGCACAGCAGGCAGCTTTATCGACAGGGAGTCCAGTTTGGCTGGGGTTCCTGGAAGCTTTTCGAACTTTCTGCATCGCGCGTCAGCCCGAATTTCTGTTGCTTATGGACAAAGTGGGACACTAGGTTCGGTTTTGGATAGCTTTAAGGCGGCGACTCGGCGGGGTCTCGTTTCACTACGGCACGGCCTCGTCCGACATCTCAGCCCGAATTGCGAGTGCCTATGGCCCAAAGATTCGGTTGGAGAAGTCTGAGGCATCGATACTCTGGCGCGGGTGACTTCGCAGGTCGTCACCGTCAGCAGCACGAAACGCTACGTGTTAGATGACAGCTGTGCGTCTCAATCTCGGTCGCTAAGCGCGGATCTGCGGTCCACAACCAAGGCGGCGATCGGGAATGAGCACCGTCGAACTCAAAAAGGAGGGAAACTGACTTGATCCAGGAACCGCCAAGCATCTGACCGGCCAAACGACTACAAGTCGCTTCCCGCGGAGCCGTTTAGCGTTGTCACCGGAAACCGTCTACGCTGCTGCTGGAACGCCCGACGCCAGAGGTTGGCGCGTTTAGGCCATCACCGGGGCGATTTTGAGGAGCCGCCGCCGCTATCCTCCACGACTGGATGCTGAGCTGACACCGGCCGCAGAGGCAGGGTGGGCTTTGCGACGTAGGCGCACCCGCCCGCCGGCCCACATTGACGCGCGACTCTTTCGCTGCAAAGGTATATTAACGATTTGTTAACCAAGTGTCAGTCGCCGCTGAAAGCAGGGGGGTAATTTGGAACCGTTTCTGGGAGCAAATCGCCTGAATTGGGATGATCGGGCCGAACTGCATTCGACCGACACGACGGGCAGCTACCAGATTGAAAATGTGCTGGCAGGCGGATCCAATCTCTATGAGCTGGAAACGGGCGAGGTCGGCGATATCGTCGGCAAGGATATCGTCCATTTGCAATGTCACATCGGGCTCGACACGATCAGCTTGAAGAATCTCGGTGCTGGCAGCGTGATCGGTCTCGACTTTTCACCGACCGCGATCGCAGCTGCGCGGGATTTCGCCGCGAAGGCAGGTACTGATGTGCGCTTCGTGGAAGCGCCACTATTCGAGGCAGTTGAAGCGCTCGGCCGGACCTTTGACATCGCCTACGTTACCTGGGGTTCGGTAAATTGGCTGGACGATGTGTTCCGATGGGCGCGGGTCGTTGCGGATCTCCTGAGACCAGGTGGCCGGCTCTATATGGCCGAGGGCCATCCGTTGATGTTTCAGTGTGATCGTAAGGCCGCGGCGCTGGAGTTTAAGCACGATTGGAGAACGCCTATAGCTCGGCCGCTCGCATGGAACGAGGAACGGACCTATACCGGCGACGACCGCATTTTGAAGCATCCTCGGTATTATGAGTGGATCCATCCGATCAGCGACGTGGTGAACGCACTGATTTCGGCGGGGCTGACGCTCGATTTTCTGAATGAGCATGACACGGTTTCGTGGCAGCACTTTTCATTTGCAGTGAGGGCAGGCAAGGATATGTACGGCCTGCCAAACAACTCCCCCAAGATCCCAATGGCCTATTCCATTGGCGCGACGAAGCGAAGCGTCGGCAAGATACCATACCTTGTTGCTCCTAAGGTTATCGAGGGACACTAGGGCCGCACCCCAAGTAGCTCCAGTGCTCACCGCTAGCCGAGGGGCTGGCTGGAAACGCACGGCTCCTCGAGACCGATGGCTGCTCCTGCGTCAAGTGCCGACGGCGGCGTGTCCATCCTGGCTGTTCCTGCATGGACAGTGGTGTCGACACACGGTCGGAAGTGCAAAGTTTTCACGACTAAGAAGTTCAAAATTAATTAATGGAAGCTAATGTTCTGTCGGCGGGTCGATCCGAGAACCTGATTAACACAGGGGAGTTCCACCCTATTGGCTCTTTTCGGCGGTAGGTTCAGCGGCATAAAGGAAGCTGTTTTTTCGTCGGCAAATATTCCGGCCGCAGTGGCGATTTTGGTTATTGCCATCAGCGCGGCCTATGCGGACCATCAGAACAAAATCGTTTCGGACCAGGCCGCTCGTGCGGATGTCCTGGCCAAGGTCAATCTGATCCGCGCCAAGCTAGAGGGGAACATCAACGGGAACCTCCAACTCGTGCATGGGGTTGTCGCGACGGTCGTGACTGAACCCTATATGGGACAGCAGCGCTTCGCTTCGCTCGCGAGCAACCTCTTTGGCGGCGACTCGCAATTGAACAATATTGCTGGCGCGCCCGATCTGGTCGTTTCCTTGATGTACCCTCTGAAGGGCAACGAGAAAGCGATAGGCCTCGATTACCGAATGGACGATCGGCAGCGTAACGCCGCGCTGCGGGCGCGAGACGAGCGCAAGTTGATTCTTGCCGGTCCGGTCGACCTGAAGCAGGGCGGCCAAGGCTTCATCGGCCGCTTTCCGGTTTTTGTGCCGAGCGCGGGCAACACTGAAAGATTCTGGGGCATCATTTCCGCCGTTGTCGACGTGCAGCGCCTTTACAAGGCGAGCGGCCTGCTTGACGATGATCTCGGGATTGACGTCGCGCTCATTGGTAAAGACGCCCTCGGCCCAAGCGGAGATCAATTCTTCGGCGATGTGGGCGTCCGCAAAAACAATCCAGTGACGGCCGAAGTTCTGCTCCCGTCAGGATCGTGGCAAATCGCAGCAATCCCCAAAAACGGCTGGCCTTCGACTCCCAGCAACGCGTGGTTCCTGCGCGCAATCATGGCCGTGGCCGGGGCGCTGATTGTGATCCCATTCTTGGTCACAGGTCGTCTGATTGGCGAGAGACAGCGTAACTATGCGGAACTGCGTCAATTGTCGAGACGACTAGAACTCGCTTTGGAGGCATCGGCTATTGGCGTTTGGGAACACGATCTCGCGACCAATGACCTGTCGTGGGACGATCGGGTCAATGAAATATATGGCAGACCCAGCGATGGAGGACGTCGAGGCTACTCGGATTGGGCAGGCGCAATTCACCCCCTGGACTTGGCCGCCGCCCACGCAGATTTCGACCATGCCGTGGCCAGCCGCGGAACATATTCGTCGGAATACCGAATTGTTCGTCCGGATGGCGAGATTCGTCATGTCCGATCTAAGGCGACCATATACCAAGCCCCAAATGAGACGCCCAAAATGATTGGTGCGGAATGGGACGTCACAGCCGACGTCCTGCTAAACAGCGATCTGGTTCGCTCGAAACAACTGTCCGAGTCGAGAAATGTCGAACTCGAGGCGGCCAAGGCCCGCATCGAGCATATCGCGCTTCATGATTCGCTCACCGGTTTGCCCAACCGTCGTTACCTCGACCAGGTAATGGAACAGTACGCAGCCAACTGCAGGCGCGACGGCGGTCAAGCGGCCCTGCTTCACATCGACCTGGATCGGTTCAAGCACATCAACGATACGCTCGGCCACGCTGCGGGCGACGCGATGTTGGTTCACGCATCCACCGTCCTTCGATCCAAGGTCGAGGATGGAGGATTCGTCGCTCGGATCGGAGGAGACGAATTCGTCATCCTGTGCACGGTGAATGACGATATCAAGCGACTGGCACTGCTGGCCGACCGCCTCATCAGCCAGATGAGCGAGCCCGTCTACTACCAAGGCCACCGATGCCGGTTTGGTGTTAGCGTGGGAATTGCGGTCGACAACGGAAAAGACGTCGAAGCCAAGCACCTCCTGGTGAACGCCGACATCGCGCTTTACCGAGCAAAGAACCGTGGGCGCAATCGGCACGAATTCTTCACTGAAGCGATGCAAAGCGAAATCGTCGACACAAAGCGGATGGCCGACGAAATTCTTGGCGGCCTTGAGCGCAATGAGTTCATAGCCTTCTACCAACCCCAATTTGGTGCAAAAACTCTCGAAATTGTCGGAGTCGAGGCGCTTGCGCGATGGAGGCACCCAAAGAAGGGCATCTTAGCACCGGATGTCTTTCTAAGGATTGCAGAAGAACTAAACGTCGTTTCGATGATCGATCGAACCATACTGGACCAAGCGCTTTCAGATTTTGAAAACTGGTCTGCTGCGAATCTTCATATACCGCGTGTATCAGTCAACGTTTCGGCACGGCGGCTCCAAGATGAAGAACTCATAAAGAGCTTGCGAGATATGAATATCAAGAAGGGAACAGTTTCATTTGAGCTTGTTGAGTCCATTTTCCTTGACAAAAACGATGATTTGGTGACATGGAATGTCGATCAAATCAAGCAACTGGGCATTGATATAGAGATAGATGATTTTGGTACGGGCTATGCCTCCATAGTCAGCCTGCTCAAGATACAGCCGCGCCGACTGAAGATTGATCGGCAGCTGGTCATTCCAATAGTCGAATCTCCGCAACGAAGGCAGATTGTCTCGTCGATCATCGAGATCGGCAAATCCCTAGGTATCAAGGTCATAGCGGAAGGCGTCGAGACGATGGAGCACGCTCGCATACTGAAGGAGTTGGGCTGCGACATACTGCAGGGTTATGCCTTCGGGCAGGCGTTGGATTCCGAGGGGCTGAAGGTCTTGGTTCGCTCTCAACGCCTGCGCGCGGCCAGCTAGAGCGGCTCACGACTTGATGGAATCGAAAGGGATTGCTGGTTTTGTGATTCAAGATGCTGGCTGGAGTGGAGGCCAGCATCTGATGACTCGACCTCTTTCCAATGATCTTCGCGAGCGGGTTGTGGCGGCGGTTTTGAGTGGCGAGAGTCGCCGGTCGGCCGCGAAACGGTTCGGCATTTCGGTTTCGGCCGCGGTGAAGCTGTTGCAGCGCCATGGGACGACCGGCTCGGTGGCGCCGGGCAAGATAGGCGGACACCGCAAGCGGATTCTTGAGCCGCATCGGTCCTTCATCGTGGAGCGGATCAATCAGACTTCTGATCTGACGCTGCATGGGCTGAAGGACGAGTTGGCCGCGCGCGGGGTCAAGGTCTCGCACAACGCGGCTGGATGTTCCTGCGCCGCGAGGGGCTGAGTTTCAAAAAACGCTGTTCGCCCTTGAGCAGGCGCGTACTGATATCGCCCGCAGGCGCCAACGATGGCGATCCTGGCAGGTCAGCCTGGACCCGCAGAGACTGGTCTTCATCGATGAAACCTGGATCAAGACCAACATGGCTCCGCTGCGAGGTTGGGGGCCGAAGGGCAAGCGGCTGCGCGGTTGGCTCCGCACGGCCACTGGCGCACGCTGACCTTCCTCGGCGCGCTGCGCTGGGACCGGCTCGCAGCACCTTGCGTCTTCGACGCGCCGATCAACGGCCAGTGCTTCCGCGCCTATGTCGAGCAGCAGCTCATCGCCGTGCTGAAGCCCGGCCACATCGTCGTCATGGATAATCTTGGAAGGCATAAGTCGGCGGCCATCAGGCAGAGATCAAGGCTGCCGGTGCCAGGCTTTGGTACCTGCCGCCCTACTCTCCGGACCTCAATCCGATCGAGCAAGCCTTCGCCAAAATCAAACAATGGATGCATGGCCGGTCTGTGTAGCATGCCGTCATCAGATTAATCCGGTCCATCCAAAATTTCTCTCACTTTTGCCGCCAACTGCTCCAAGGAGGCTGGCTTCTGCAGCAGGGGCACGTCCGGGTCCGTGTGGCGTGCGTAGCCCGTAGTAAAAAGAATTTTGAGGTGGGGTCGGCGGTGTCGCGCTTCGTCGGCGAGACGAAGGCCGTTCAAGTCGGGCAAGACCACGTCGGTGAAAAGAAGGCAGATGTCGGGGTGCTGCGCGAGCGCGTTCAATGCTTCGGCAGCAGCCCCTGCTTCGATCACGCGATAGCCCAGTTCACGCAGCGTCTGAGCCGTCAGCGACCGCACCTGATCGTCATCCTCGGCCAGGAGTATGACCTCATTATCGGAGGCTGACGCCAAAGCGCCTGTGGGCGGAGGCTTCGGTATTTCGGTAGTGGAACGCAGCCGAGGCAGGTAAAGTTTTATCGAAGTACCATGCCCAACCTCGGAGTAGATCTTGAGGTGACCATTCGACTGCTTGACGAAGCCGAACACTTGGCTCAATCCCAAGCCTGTACCCTTGCCTACGCCCTTTGTGGTGAAGAAGGGCTCAAAGGCCTTGGCCATGACCTCGGAAGTCATGCCGGTACCGGTGTCTGTAACGGCTACCATGACATATTGCCCTGATGTAATAGCGTGCTCCGCGGCGTAATTCTCATCGAGGTCGCAATTGGCAGTCTCGACGGTCAATCGTCCACCCTCCGGCATGGCATCGCGCGCATTGATCGCGAGATTCAAGATAGCGCTTTCGAGGAGGTTCTTGTCGGCGTCGATCTGCCAAAGCTCGCTCCCCAAGGCGGTCTCGAGGTGTACCTCTTCGCCTAACGTGCGGCGCAGAATCTCCGACATTTCGGAGACCATCTGATTGGGTTGGATCGCTTCAGGTGCAAGGCTCTGCTGACGCGAGAAGGTGAGCAGGCGGCGTGTCAATCCGGCGGCGCGATTAACGCCTTCTTGTGCCGCAGAAATGAAGCGCGCAACGTCCTCGCCCTTGGCCAGCCGTCTCTCAAGCAGACTGAGCGAAGAGCCGATGACGGCGAGCATGTTATTGAAGTCGTGCGCTATACCGCCAGCCAGCTGGCCCACGGCTTCCATCTTTTGCGCCTGATGAAGGGCCTCTTCCGCTTTTAGGCGCGCTTCGACGGCTTCGGCTACACGTTGTTCAAGCGTGAGGTTAAGTTGGCGGAGTTCAGCACTCGCCTGGTCCGCGGCTCGACGGGCTTCGAGAAGCTCCCGCTCGTAACGCCGGCGATCGGAAGCGTTGAAGATGGTGATGCGAATGAAGAGCAGGTCACCCGCCTCATCGCGCCGCTCGACCGCATTGACGAGAACTGGAAGCGGCGATCCATCGGCTCGCACCAAGTCGAGTGCGACCTCGTTGAAAAAACCTTGCATGCGCATCAGCGGCGCAAAGTGGGTTTCGTAGTAGATCTTCCCTGCGATGTTCAGGAAGTCCTGAAATCGTTGTCCCAGAAGGGAAGCTTTGTCGCGACCAAGCCATTTCGAAAACGTGCAGTTGACCTTGGTGATACGTCCGTCCGCGCCAGTGGCGACATACCCGCATGGAGCATTGTCGAACAGATCGTCAAGATCCGCAGCCGTGTCGGTCATGGGCTCCGCGACCTCAATCAGCGTCGACCTTCAAGGAAGGCCCTCATAGCTGCAACAGTTTCGTCAGGCGCGCTGAGATTCGGGCAGTGGCCAGTTGCGTTGAGCAGCATGAAACGGCTGTTCGACAGCCGGTCAGCGACATACTTGCCGACAGTCTGCGGCGCAATCACATCTTCCGAACATTGCAGGACAAGACAGCGGGCCTTCACTGAAGGCAGGTCGCTGCGGTTGTCGGAAAGAAAAGTAACGCGCGCAAACTTTTTTGCGATTTCTGGATCCGTCATGCAGAACGAATTGGTAAGTTCTTCCCCGAGCTCCGGCCGGTCGGGATTGCCCATGATGACGGGCGCCATAGCCTGCGACCAGCCCATGTGGTTGTCATCAAGGAAATCCAATAGCTCATGAATTTGCTGCTCGCTGAAGCCGCCGGTGTAGTCACCGTCGTCGACGTAGCGAGGCGACGGACCAATCATGATCAGATCGTCGAATATCTCGGGAGCCTTTAGCGAAGCGAGGGCGCCGATCATTGCGCTGACGGAATGCCCGACGAACACACCATGGGTGACGCCTAGCGCGTGGCAGACATCGACGACGTCGGCGGCGTAGCCACCTAGAGACGCATACTTCTCCGGCTCGTAAGCCGAAAGGTCGGATCCTCCGCAGCCCACGTGATCGAAAAGAACGATGCGATACTCTGCGGAAAAGGTGGGCCAAACGAAGCGCCACATGTTCTGATCGCATCCAAAGCCGTGGGCGAAGACCATCGCGCGACTACCGGAGCCCACGACCTTAACGTTGTTGCGCTGCACAATGTTCAAGATAACTTCCTTTGCAGGCCGACCGCAAAACCGCTGGGTGCACAAGGCGTTTCTCGGCACCGTGCCTTATCCGGCATTCACAGGCCTGATCGGCGGGAGCGTTACCCCCGTGAGGCCGTAACGGGGAATGTTCGCGCTTGTGTATCCTAGATCTTGCTCCGACGAAACCAATTTGGAACCAATCTTGAGGCGCGGCGTTTTGAGGGGCTTGGCTTGGGGGGAATCGCGATGTCCAGTTCGGCGCTGCCCCTTCAGCATGTGGGACAGGGGTTCTCGCTCGCCAACTGAAGGGGTCCAAAGATGTCGAACGTCGAAGACTTTCCCATACAGCGTCAACTTACAGAATTTGATGCACTTGTCGCCGCGGCTCCGACGGCGCTGGAAGCCATCCCCGGCGCTGTATACCTTTGCGACCAAAATGGCTGGCTGATCCGCTACAACTCGGAGGCAGCTGTTCTGTGGGGACGCACTCCGAACCTGAACGGACGAAAAGAGCGCTTCTGCGGATCGCACCGGCTGTTCTTGCCCGACGGCACACCGCTCCCGGCGCAGGACTGCCCGATGGCGGATGCCGTGCGCATGGGGAGGACGACCCGCAATGCCGAAGTGATAATGGAGCGCCCGGACGGCACGCGTTTCACTGCATTGGTCAATATCCGCGCCTTGAGGGACCACCAAGGCAACATCCAGGGCGCGATCAATTGCTTCCAGGACATCTCGTCGCACAAGGCAATGGAGGAAGAGGTTCAGCGCAGAACCAGCGACGTTGAGGATTTTTTCGAGAACAGTGCTGTCGGCCTTCATATAGTGAGTGGCGAAGGCATTATCTTGCGCGCGAACCAGGCCGAGCTCGATCTTCTGGGATACACGGCTGAGGAGTATGTCGGGCGCCATATTGCAGAGTTTCATGCCGATGCTCCAGTTATCGGCGACATCCTCCAAAAGCTCTCCTGCGGCGAACGGCTCGACCGCTATCCTGCGCGTCTTTGGGCAAAAGATGGCTCCGTCAAGGACGTCCTCATTACGTCGAACAGCCGGTTCAGTGACGGGAAATTTGTGAACACTCGCTGCTTCACGATGGATGTCACGCACATGCGTCAAGCGGAACGCGCTCGCCGCGAAAGCGAAGAACGTCTGGCCGCGACTTATGAAGCGGCGACGGTCGGTATCGCAGAGGCGGATAAGACTGGCCGCTTGCTGCGTGTCAACGACGCTCTTTGCAAGATGCTCGGGCGTTCACGCGAGCAGCTTTTGGCCATGACATTTTTCGATTACACGGACGAAGGCGACCGCGCCGAAGATGCTGCAAACTACGCCCGCCAAGTCAGGGGCGAACTGGACAGCTACTCGATCAGAAAACGAGCCCGCAAGCCGGACGGTGCCACGGTGTTCCTGGACGTTTTCGGATCCGCCGTTCGTGACCAAGAAGGACAGTTCCTGTACGGCGTACGTGTGCTGCAGGACGTGACGGATGCCAAGCGTATGGAGGATCGCATTCGCGAGAGCGAGCAGCATATGCGCGATCTTCTGGAGGGCTTGCCGGCCGCAGTCTATACCACCGATGCAAATGGCCGGATCACTTTCTTCAACAAGGCCTGCATCGACATGGCGGGGCGCACACCGCAACTGGGTGACGAGTGGTGCGTGACGTGGCGGCTCTACACGCCTGACGGCGCGCCGCTGCCGCACGATCAGTGCCCCATGGCGGTTGCTCTTAAAGAAGATCGGGCCGTCCGCGGCGTCGAGGCCATCGCGGAGCGACCCGATGGCTCGTTTGTGCCCTTCATACCGTATCCGACGCCTCTACATGATGCAGATGGCACGCTAATCGGCGCAATCAACATGCTCGTGGATATCACGGAGCGCAAGCAGGCGGAAAACCGCCAGAAGACGCTGATCGATGAACTGAATCACAGGGTGAAGAACACATTGGCGACCGTGCAGTCCTTAGCGGCGCAAACCGCGCGGCATTCCGACGACCTTCAAGATTTTAGCAAGCGATATGAAGAGCGGCTGCTGGGGCTGGCCCGTGCACACGATCTGCTGACGAAGCGCCATTGGGAAGATGCCCCGCTGGACTTTTTGGCCCGCGAGGTCCTCGCCCCCACGAGCTTTGGCGAGAGGATCCGGATCGATGGGCCATCCGTACCGGTGAATTCAAGGGCGGCCCTCAGCCTGACGATGGCATTGACCGAGCTGGCCACGAACGCGACGAAATACGGCGCACTGTCTTCCGAAACGGGAGTGCTGGAGCTTACTTGGCACATAGGAAAGTCCGCGACGCAAAACACACTGGATTTGCTTTGGCAGGAAAGCGGCGGACCGTCCGTTCAAGCGCCAACCCGACGCGGTTTCGGCACTCGGCTGATGGAAAGGTGTATCGAGCGCGATTTGAGCGGCGAGCTCGACCTCGTCTTCAATTCACAAGGATTGCGCTGCCGCATTGTTGTCCCGTTGGGGACCGCCGCGGAATGACTGAGCTTGCTGGGCTGCGTGTGCTTGTGGTCGAAGACGAGGGCAGTGTAGCGCTGCTCATCGAGGGCATGCTTGAGGATTTGGGATGTGAGGTTGCGGCTTCGGTCGCGACTTTGGCAAAGGCGTTGAACGCCGCCCGAACCGAGACATTGGATTTCGCGGTGCTCGATGTCAATTTGGCTGGAGAGCTTGTCTTTCCTGTAGCGGAGATTTTGAAGGGACGGCAGTTGCCCTTCATTTTCAGCACGGGATATGGGCGTGTTGGCGTGCCGGAGACCTTCAAGGATTGCGAAGTTCTGAACAAACCATACACCATTGACGATCTGAAGACGGCGTTGTTCTCGCTACTTACCAGGCGCGCCCCGTCCCGGGACGAATGAACCGGGGCTGAGCACTACAAGATAGAGTTTTGTGACGGAGGGCTCTCATGGAATTGGAAGGATTGCGCGTTCTTCTAGTCGAAGACGATGGCCTGGTGGCCATGTCTGTCGAGGACATGTTGTCGGATCTGGGCTGTACCGTTGCGGCGCAGGCGAGCAACTTGCCGGAAGCGATGGAAAGGGCGGCGGCAGGTGGCTTCGAAGTTGCTCTGCTGGACGTGAGCCTGAACGGCAAACAGGTTTTCCCCGTCGCTGAGTTCCTCTCCGATCAGGGTGTTCCCTTCGCTTTTGCAAGCGGATATGGCCGTGCGGGACTGCCGGAAGCTTTTCGCACCAGACCTGTCCTACCCAAGCCATTTCAGCTTGAAGAACTTTCGGCCGCGCTTACGGCCGCCTTGTTGGGTAGTAAGGGCGATCCAACGACGTTATCGGCAGAACTCCACCAACAAAGAAGATGATGAAATCCTGTGGGTCGTTTCAGTGCAACGGAGATCGTTCTATGCCTAAGGTTCATCAAGCAGCGCCGCTCAGTCGGTCAGTTAAACTCGCGGGCTCGGAACTTACTTGTTCCTGTCACGCTTGTGCATTCTTCAGCTCCGACGATGAGGAGCAGGCAATCTTGGCGCCGTTCGTCAAGGATGGGCTGGCGGCTAACGACCGGCTCGTTCAGATCATCAACAATCGGCACCGCGATGACCGCGCCCGAAGGCTAAAGGCGGAGGGGATCGATGTCGACGCGGCCACGGCCCGTGGCCAACTGGAAATGAGGCCATGGGAACAGGCCTATTTGAGTGGCGGCAAAGGTTTTGACCAGGACGCCATGCTCGCCTTGATCCAGGACGTCCTCAAAGAGGGCCGGAGCAGCGGATTTGGGATGACCCGCTTGTGGGCCAATATGGAATGGGCACTGGAAGACCTTCCGGGCGTCGAAAAAATTGTCGAATACGAGACACGGCTAAATCACGTTCTCCCGAAATACGATGACGTGGTCGTTTGCACATACGACCTCAATAGGTTCAGTGCTGCCACGGTGATGGATATATTGCGCACGCACCCACAGGTCATCGTCGGCGGGGTCCTTCAGCAAAATCCATTCTTTGTTCCCCCGGATCAGTTTCTGGCCGAGCTCCAGGCTCGCAGGACGCCCGTGTAGACGGCTCAGACCTGGGGGACGGATATTTGAATAAGGTGGATCAACTTGACGACCGCGAGTTGCGAGCATTGCGCCGCGCTCTCGGCGATATGGCGGCCCTGTCTTCTCTTCCGGCAATGTGGGTCAACGCCGATGAGGACCGAATAGCGGCGAACCTCGCCGATGCGCTGGTTCAGGTGCTTGATCTTGACGGCGTGCGGGTGTCCTTTCGCACCGAGCGGGGCGAAACCCGTGAAGTCAGCCGGTTTCCCAATGGTCAGCCTCCGGATCTGGCCCATCTCCTCCAGACAGCCTTCCCGGAGCCAGGGGCGGCGGCCGACGGCGAGCTTGGCGTCGACGGAAATCTCCGTGGATTTTGTACTGCTATTGGATTGTCCGGCGCCGGCCGTCTTGACGCGGTGTGCGCTCGGCAGAGCTTTCCAACTCAGGCCGAGCACTTGGCGCTCACGATGGCCGCCAATCAAGTGGCCGTTGCTTGGCAGAGGGCGCGTGCGGAACGGGCGCTCCGCGCCGAGACTGAGGCCCTCAACCGGGAGCGGCACGCGGTGGAGGTGCTTAACCGGAAGCTCGAAAGCGAACGGGACCAGCTGCAGCGGCTTTTCGGGCAGGCCCCGGGCTTTATGGCGGTCATGCGCGGTCCCCAGCACGTCTTCGAACTCTGCAATCAAAGCTACTTTCGCCTGGTCGGGCAGCGCGACATCCTAGGTCGGTCCATTCGCGACGTATTTCCAGAGCTGGAGGGGCAAGGCTTCTTTGAGATTTTGGACAGGGCCTACACGACCGGCGAGCCCTACGTTTCGACGGCCGCAGCAATCGACCTCCGGCGAGAACCTGGTGGGCCGCTGGAGCGGCGTTACCTCGACTTCATCTACCAACCGATATCCGATGAGAATGGGGAGGTCACCGGCATTTTTGCCGAAGGACACGATGTCACCAATCAGGTCCAAAGTCAGGCGCAGCTGGCCCTCAATGAAGAATCGTTTCGCCTGGCTATCTCAGCCGCGGATGTTGGAATCTGGGACCTCGATCTGACCACCGATCGCTTGACCTGGTGCGACCGTACCAAGGCGATGTTTGGGATCTCGCCGGGGACGCCATGCAGCATGACGGACTTCTATGCCGGGCTGCATCCTGACGATCTCGACGCGACGAGCCAGGCCTTTGCCTCCGCTCTCGATCCTCAGCGTCGCGCCATTTATGACGTCGAATACCGGACGATCGGCAAGGAAGATGGAATCGTCCGGTGGGTAGCGGCCAAGGGCAAAGGCCTGTTCGACGGAGAGCGCTGCACTCGTGCTATCGGGACGGCCCTTGACATCACGGCGCGGAAAGCGGCCGACGAAGCCCTTCGCCAAACAGAGAACGAACTTCGTACAGAAACCCGCGCGCTTCAGATACTCAATCGCGCCGGTGCGTCGGTTGCGGCGAACCTCAATTTGGCCGATGTCGTACAGATCGTGACGGATGCCGGCGTCGAGCTCACTGGCGCCAGCTTCGGTGCGTTCTTTTACAATGTCGTCAACGATGCGGGTGAAAGCTACACGCTCTACACGCTCTCCGGCGTGCCCAGAGAGGCATTTGCCAAGTTCCCGATGCCGCGCAATACAGCCATCTTCGCGCCCACCTTCAACGGTGAGGGGACGGTGCGATCTGATGATATTTTGAAAGACCGCCGCTACGGGCACAACGCGCCGTACAAGGGCATGCCTGATGGTCATCTGCCCGTCAGAAGCTATCTCGCCGTTCCTGTTCGCTCGCGTTCGGGCGAGGTCCTAGGGGGCCTGTTTTTCGGTCATCCGGAGCCGGGGGTGTTTAACGCACGCTCGGAAGAACTCATGACCGGCCTTGCCGGCCAGGCGAGTGTCGCCATCGACAATGCTCGGCTGTTCCAGGCGTCGCAGAGGGAAATAGCGCAGCGGAAATCCGCTGAGGAGATGTTGCACCAGTTGAATGCGACCCTTGAAGACCGCATTGCCGAAGAAATCGCCGAGCGTGGAAAGGCAGAAGAGGCTCTTCGCCAAGCTCAAAAGATGGAGGCAGTCGGGCAACTGACCGGCGGGGTCGCCCATGACTTCAACAACCTCCTCACAGTAATAATTGGCGGCCTTGATACAATCAGGCGCAGCAAGCCCGGCGACGAAATTCGCGTTCGCCGTGCGGTCGAGATGTCTTTGCAAGGTGCCCAGAGGGCCGCAAGCCTCACGGCCCGTCTGCTCGCCTTCTCAAGACGGCAGCCTCTTACCCCGCAACCCTCCGATCTCAACTTGATTATTCGGAAGATGACGGATCTCTTCCACCGCACGCTCGGCGAGACCATTGAATTGGAGGGGGTTCTGGCGCCCCGGCTTTGGACCGTGGATGTCGATCCAAACCAAGTAGAGAGCGCAATTCTCAACCTCGGTATCAATTCCCGAGACGCGATGCCCCAAGGCGGCCGTCTGACGATCGAGACGGCCAATGTCGTTCTCGATGAGCAATACGCCGCCACGGACGCCGAGGTGGTCCCCGGCCAATATGTCATGGTGTCGGTAAGCGATACCGGCAGCGGCATGGACAAGGAGACTCTGGGCCGGGTGTTCGAACCCTTCTTTACGACCAAGGAGGTCGGCAAGGGTACAGGCCTTGGCCTCAGCATGGTATATGGCTTCGTGAAACAGTCGGGCGGCCATGTCACCATTTATAGCGAGCCGGGCGCCGGCACGAGCGTGAAACTGTACTTCCCCCGCTATCATGGAGTTGCAGCCTTGAGCACGGAAACTCAGGAGCGCCTCGCGCCGCGCGGCCATTCCGAGGAGGTGATCCTGGTCGTCGAGGACAATGCGGACGTGCGCGCATACAGCGTCTCGGTACTGGTCGAACTTGGCTATAACGTCCTGGAAGCGGAACACCCTGATGCTGCGCTGAGCATCCTGCGAACATCGGACAGGATAGACCTGCTGTTCACTGATGTCGTGCTGCCGGGAAGAAGCGGGCGGGAGTTGGCGGAGCTTGCCAAGCAAATGAGACCCGGGTTGAGGGTGCTGTTCACGACGGGGTATTCGCGAAATGCCATCGTTCACCATGGACGCCTCGATGCCGGCGTACAACTCATCAGCAAGCCGTTCACGTTTGAAGGGTTGGCTACTCGCGTCCGGGATATGCTGGACGCTATACCAAGCATTGCTGAAGGCCTCACCGGCAGCGAGCTGTGAGCCGATAAATGTTTGCCCTTCTAATGTCATGCATGCTAAATGTGACTGCCGCTCTTCTATCCCATCTTAGGGAGGCGAATTTGGAGATCGAGTGGAGCTTGGCGAGATGTTCCTTCGGGAAGGTCATGTAGGCCAGCACATCGGGCTCGGCGTCGTCCATGATTGTCGCCAGCGTCGGCCCCTTCGGCCGGATCTGGTCGGCGACGGCGCGCCATTGGGTGCTGGCGGCTTCCGAGGGTTCCAGGGCAAAGGCGGTCGCGATGAAGGCTGAGACAACCCTGCGGCCGCTCTTGCCGGCATGGGCCAGCACGTTCCTCATGAAGTGGACGCTTCAGCGCCTGCCATGCCGCGCACAGCATTGGTGACGGCGGCCTTGAGGCCTTCGTGCGCACCGCAGACGACGAGCTTGACGCCGCGCAGGCCGCGGACGTGTCAGCTTGCGCAGGCCTCCGAGGTGCCAATCTCCATGCCCAGTAGCTCGCGCCAGCCGTCCGCGTTGACGCCCACGGCGATGGCTAAACTACAATGCACTGGGGGGGTGGCAGGCAGCGTGTCCTATCGGGTGGCAGCGAAGATCCTCTCAATGGCTGAATAGGGCGCAAAGTCGCCGTTCAGCGCGTAGAACTACCGGAGGTTCGTGCTAACACGACCGGGAGGAACGCGTCGCCAGATCGTCGATCCCTCCTCAAATTTTTCCTAGAACTGAATCCAATTCCCCAATTTGTCCCAGAAGCGCACGCAATTCGGGCTGAGCCGCCAAGGGTGGCGCCCCTAAAAGAGGGGATAAAACGCCTTAAGGCAGAACAGGACTACAGAACTTGGCTCCGCGGTCATTCCCCACCCCATTGCGACCAGGCAAACTTTGCATAAGCGCCGATAGCTCCAAACGGTTCCGGCATTACCCGGCTATGACGCCGGGGTGAAGGCAATAAGCGCTCCGTATCCGCCGAAGTCATGAACGCGGTGCGTTATGTCAAACCACCGGAAGAAAGCGCAAACTGCTGCCTAGAGGCTTCAGGGGGTGGGGTAGTCGCACCAGCTGACGCGAAAGCGATGTGGACGCAGCTTCGCCCGCCCGGCCGCATGGATTAAACGGGAATGCAGGCCTTCAACCTCATCGGGTTAAGATGTCGTCTATATATCGAACAAATTCGAAAGTTTATGTCAATATTTATATATAGATAGCGGATCTCGCGCCAATAGCAGGAACGTCGGCCACTTCCGAACGTTTATGTTGTAGAAGGAAGAAGATTATAAGTCCCCCGTGGCCTCGACTTCATCCGCACATGGCAAACAACGTCGACGTGCAGCTCCACATGCTTGCCATCACGGGCCGTGTGGACGCCTGTGCCTTGTAGCTTGAAAGAGATGGAAGATTAGGTTGGGGACAGTCGCCTTCATCAGGTTCATCGAAGGCCGTCCGACGATGCTGTGAAGAGGGAAGCAGATGTCCATCGCCGCCTCGAACTTTCTGGAGAAATGGATCGGCGACAACATCTTCGACAAGCCGTGGAACGCGGGAGGCGGCCCGCTCGCCCCCATCGCCGCGCGTCTCGCCAAGCGGTGCGGCCAAGACGCGGTGGCGAAGGGGCTTACGGTCAAGGCGATCGAAGACAATGTCGGCGGCCTTAGCGACTTCATGACAGAGGCGATGGGATGGCGCCGCAAAGAAGGGTAACAAATCGGGGGTGTGCGAGAGAGAACAGCCGACGATGAGACAAGGGCTGTCCTGACACTTCCGTTTAGGCGATTGCCGTGATGGGAACGTCGCTTCCCGTGTGACGACGCTGGTCGAATGGCGGCTTTTGAGCAAAGCTTCGTAGCAGGCGCGTGGTGGTCAAAGCATCCGCAGGTCGGGCAAAATGAAATCCTTGACCGAATGTACAGCCGAGCTCGCGGAGACGCTCGTGCTGCGCCGAGCATTCGATGCCTTCGGCGATAATTTTCTTGTTCAGTTTTCGCGCAATGTCGATGAGCGCTTCGACAATCACCTCGCTCGGCCGGTCGATCAAGATACGATCAACGAAGGATTTGTCGATTTTTATGATATCGACCGGAAAACTGAGAAGATGGGTCAACGACGCATATCCAGTGCCAAAGTCATCGAGCGCGACAAGCATTCCTTTTTCTCGAAGACGCTCCACAGCTCGGACCGTTTCGTTGCCGGGATCGCCCATGAGCACTGTCTCGGTGACCTCGAGCACAACATGCTTCAATGACACTTTGGCTGCATCGAAAGCTTTCGAAAGACGGGTTTCAAGATCGTTCCGTCTGAAATCGGCAGCCGACAAATTGATGCCGACGTGCTGGAATGGAATGCCGTTCGCGATCCAGGATCGAACGTCGTTCGCGATCTGTGAGAGAATGCTGTCGGTCAGACGGCAGGCAACCTCCCGATCTGAGAGCGCTGCCTGAAAGTCACCGGCCGCCACAATACGGCCGTCAGCCGTTTTGATGCGAGCCAACGCCTCGAGACCGATGATGTCTCCGGTGTCGAGGCGAACGAGTGGTTGATAATAAGGGACGACCCGCTTGTCGGCGAGCGCATGGTCGACCTCTCTGATCGTTTCTATCCGGCAGGTGATGGCCGTGCGGAGGCCCGGCTCGAATTGAACATAACCGCCGCGGTTCGTCTCTTTGGCGTGATAGAGGGCAAAGTCTGCATTTTGACGAAGCAAATCGGCATTCGTCCCGTCAATACCGTACACCACGCCCCCCATCGTTACCTGAGGGACGATCGTATTTCCGTCGCTATGGAAAGGTTCCTTCATGGCGTCTCGAAGGGCCGACACCACGACGTATAGAGCAGCATGGTCCGGACATGGATCGACGGCAATGGCGAATTCATCGCCTCCGAGGCGACAGGCTAAATCGAGTTTCGCGTATCGCAATCGCGATGCGACTTCCTTTATGAGGGCGTCCCCCACCATGTGTCCCATCGTGTCGTTGATGAACTTGAGATGGTCAATATCGAGCAGGAGCAGGCCGAAGGATGTGGAACCGGGCCGTGGCTTGCGGCTGATCAACTCGTCGAAACAGCGTCGGTTCGGCAAGTCCGTGAGCTGGTCGTAAAACGCCAGTTGGTGGTTTCTCCTCTGAATTTCCATTTGCTCAACGGCGATGGCGCATAGATGGACGCAGGTTAGGACGATCTGCCGCTCCAGATCGCTTGGGCCGCGTTTCGTGCGATAGTAAAAGGCGAATGTTGCAACAACACGCCCCTCCCGGGCCTTGATAGGGCTTGACCAGCAAGCCATCAGACCAAGAGGTAGGGCCAACCCGGTGAATGGCGCCCACAACGGATCGATGGAGATGTCAACGACCTCAATTGGTTTTCCGAAATGGGCCGCTGTGCCGCACGATCCGACGCTCGGACCAATCGCAAGACCTTCCAATGCCTCGGAGTAGTGTTTTGGGAGGCTCGGGGCGGCGACGGGATGCAAACGCCCCTCGATGTCGACAGACAGGATTGAACAGATTGCGGTCGGGGCAAGCCCCTCGGCGCGGCGGCACAAGAGTTCGGCGACAGCGTCGAACTCCATGCCCGTGGCAATGCCTCCAGAATTTCGTTCTGAAGAGCCAACATGTGAATATTTGGATTTTCGTTCACCGCAATCCCCAATGACGTGGCGGGGATTAGGTCACGTTGAAGTTATTAAAACATGCTGAAGTTCTGGACAAATTGAGCAGGCCAGGCGCCAGCGTCTCCTTCCGTGTTTGTCAAATGGTCGTCAAACTACAGACCTCGCGAGCTATTGCCTTGGCTAATGATAGAGCTGCCAGAGTTTGTTTTGGGAGAGCGATCACTGCATGCGCATCGTGCCCTCGTTCCTCAAATCAGCAAAGCTTCCTCTACCCGAGCGGCCTTGTTGCTAATCATGGATAGGTCCGCCTAGGCCGGGTCTAGCGCTTAACCTTCGGGGTAATCTCTTCGACCCTGGGGGCCAATCAATTTGCAAAGAGTGCTCGAATGCCAGTGCGTCAATTCAAAAAGCCACCCCCGATCAACCACTTGCCTGGTCAGGCTTGGCGTATGCCCTATTTTATTCAGCGACTGTGACATGGAGGACCGGAATGGGGCCGGCGAAAACAGATGACGTGCAAGTCAATTAGGGGGCGTGGACGGTTCAGATTGCCGAAGGAGGCAACAGACGTTTGAGAACCAGGCCGCTGGGGAGCACTTCGCCGAAGGCCAGCGACTAGGGCTTGGCCTCCCCGGCAAGAGGCCCATTGGCGATCGGTGTTGATTGAGGAGAGAGCTGTGAACGACATTTCCGAGGCGGCCGGCGAAGCGCCCGACTTCATCGTCAACGACGTTCTCAACGTTGCTGAATACACGGATCTAGGCGTTGTAGTGACATTGGTTAATGCGCAAGGAGGTCGCGTCCGTCTTCACCTAAAAATCGGCATGGGTGAGCTGCTCTGCGAGCGAATTGCCAACGCCCTGGAATGCCGGTATGGCGAGAATTCCCAGAATACGACCTAGGCCCGCTAGCACCATCGTCTTGCCGCCAGGGCGCTGCGGTACACAAACACAGCCGCAGCCTTGAGAAAGCTTATAGCGGTATGGTGAATGACCGGTTAATAGGCCTAGCGTTTCGAGGCGCCGGTACGGCTGAGAGCCAGGCGCCAGGCGCTGGGAGTAAGCCTGGCACAGCGGGTGCCATAGGCGGGGCAAGCTGGCGAAGGAGAGGGCCGGCATCATCGAAAAAAAACGAATGCAGGCGGTCTCGCTTTGCTCCTGCCTTCAACCCAGGAGCGATACCGCCTTTATGGTTTCTTTTACAAATGACCGAGTAATTTTACCAGGCTAGGCGTTTGATGACACTCTCGTTTGGCAAGCAGGCCCGGTGTCCTCGTGGTCGTGGGCACCGGCCCCAACGACACAAAATACGTGGACGCCTCTCGGCTCGTTCCGTGCTTTCGATGCGGTGCTATTGGATCTTGATGGGGCGAGATCAGCCAGGGCGCAGACTATGACCAAAATCACCAAGCGCTACAACATGCAGCGAGCACATAGCGGGGTCTGGTCGATCATCGACATGTTCACAGGACAGCCGGCGATTCTCGACGGCGTTCTGTTGGTTGGTCTGAAGCTGCTAGAGGCCGACGACATACTGTATGAGCTCAATAACATGGACTTGAGCCACAGGAAGGCTAAAGGAATAGCCTGAAACTACTGGCGTGTAGTGCCATATAACTCATCTGCCTGTCGCTTTTGGTCTGCTAGGCACTGCTTATTGGCAGCGGCGGGCCTGTTTATCTGCTGCGTGTTTCGCTCACCAAACCTTGCGGCCTGGATGGGTGATAGTCGAACGAAACGCGGTTCCGCCCACGTTGCTTCGCTTCAAAAAGGCAGCGCCCCGCAGTGCGTAGCACATCCTGAGGATCTGCATCGCGAGCAATTTCCGCACCACCGATGCTGACAGTCACCTTCACGCTGTCTTGTTGCCCTTTGATCCAGGGAAGCCCCTCGATATGTCGACGAATGTTATCCGCAATTGTAATCGCCCGGTCTTTGCGCAGGTCTCGCAGCAAGACCCCAAACTCTTCGCCACCAAGGCGGCCAATTGAGTCACCGGGGCGTGTCGTATAGACGAGCGCCTTTGCAATCCGAAGCAAAGCCTCGTCACCCTTGGAATGTCCGTGCTCGTCATTGATTAAGGAGAAGTGATCGGGGTCGATCAGGAGAAGCGTGTCGTATTCTCCTTCGTCGCGCCTTCTGTCCATCCTTGCGATGAATTCACCGCGGCTCAGGAGCCCCGTCATCTGGTCGTGGCTCGTTACGAACGTCAGCCTGTCGTGCGCCTCTTTCAAGGCCGTATGCGACTTTTCCAACTTGTCATATGTATCCTGGATCGTTTCGGACTGGTTGAAGATGTAGGAAGCGACGGGCATTCCAATGAAAATGGGTATGAAGGTGCATTCCACCCAACTCAGCCAGTCGATTGGCATCTGCAGCGCAAGTCTCACGGTAAACGACAAACCGAAGGTCGCGACGACTGCAATTACCGTCACGACCAATGATTTGCCCAGGATACGTTTGGTGCGCGGCGTCATATTGCTTGTGTAGCCCTTGGCGCTGAACAGGCCGTTACCAAGTCGCATAAAATCACTCTGGTCCTTGAGACACAGACGCGTGAGTGACGTGCCAGGCAAGTATGCGTTGCGGTTCGGACGTGCGTAAACCCAGAAGATCTGTGATGTCGATGAAAAACGGGTATCTCCTATCCTTTTTCATCAGCCTGTTAGCTGATGTTAAAGGTTTTCTGCCCAACGATAAGAATCGAAGCAGCCGATCAACTAGCGCGGGGTGAACCACACGAATTGGCCTGGCTCTAAGTTGATGGAATGCCAAGCCTCGGCAGGAGGATGTTATGAAACTAGCTGCAGCAATCCTCCTGGCCACGGCGACTATGATCGGCGTAGCCATGGCGGACGAGGACGACGATTATATCGACTGCGTGCTCAATACGGCGGCAAAGATCATGAAAAACCAAGTGGACAAGGACGCCGCCAAGGCGCTTGAGGAAGCACGTAGAAAGTGCCGGCCTGCACCGCGTCTAACCTAAGGCTTATTGAGATTCATCGTGAGTTAATGACGGCAGCCGCGAGATTGATGAAGGCTGCAAAGCTATGGTCGGTTTTGTCGGCACGCATGCGATGCGCTTGTAACTCATTGAGTTTGCAGAAGAAGTTCTCGATTAGGTGGCGCCATTTGTAGAGTTCCTTGTCGAGCGGCAGGGGAGAAGCGCGACGGGAGTGCTGTGAAATAACGATCTTGGCGCCGCGCTCGTTCAGATCGGCAATGATGGTCTTGCTGTCGAAGGCTTTGTCGGCGATCAAGCCGCCGAAGCAGACACCATCAATGAGCGGTGCAACGCCCACCGTGTCGAACCGCTGGCCGGGCAAAAGGACAAAGCGCACCAGATTTCCAAGTGCATCGGTGAGCGCCGGGATTTTGGTGGTCATGCCGCCCTTGGAGCGGCCTATGGCCTGGCTTTGAGTCCCCCTTTTGCGCCCTGTCCATGCCGGTGGACCTTGACGATGGTGGCATCGACCATGGCGTATTCCATGTCCGGTTCATCCGAGCAGGCCTCGAAAAAGCTGCATAAAAACATCGGCTTTGACCCGATCGCGGTAGCGCTTGAAAACGGTGTTCCAGCTCCCGAAGAAGGCGGGAAGATCTCGCCACGGGCTTCCTGTCCGCACGATCCAAAGCAACGCTTCAATGAAGCGGCGATTGTCACCCCCCCTTCGTCCGGGGTCGGTTGGTTTACCCAGACAATGCGGTTCCATCTTCGCCCATTGGGCGTCCGTCAGCACGAATCGGTCCATCCAAAGCTTGAATCACAACCAAGCCAAAACTGGAATCCTGAATCTCAACAAGCCTTAGAGCGCGCCAAATTCGGACCGCCACAAAACATCAAGGAGCTCCCCATTTCCGTACCCTAGAGCGGGATGAATTGAGCCTGAACCGACGGCGCATTCCCTTGGGCAGGCAAATCTGATTGAACTAACCGCTGCCGCGTTAGATGGAACGCGGGTCTGGCCTGAGGAGGCTCCTGCCTGAGAAACGGTGTGCGCCTTGCGTTCTTTTACGGCGTGACGCTCGGCCGGCGGCGCCCAGAACGGCTTCAAGAACCGTATCCGGGTCTACTAGAACGGCCGCTTCAGTAAGGTGAGGGCCAGCAACGTGGCCGCCACAACCTTTCGGCCATCGGCCAGGAAGGCGCCGGCAACTATGGCGCCACCTACCAGAACGGCGACCGCAACGTGGCCGGGGTCGGCCAGTGTGGCCGGGGACGGCCAGTTCGGCTCCAACCATACCGCCATCCTGACCCAGGATGGCAACGGCCCATCACTGCCGGCGTGCAGGTTGGCCATGGCTGTGATGCCAATGTTAGTCAGAGTGGCAGCGGCAATGTCGCCGCTTTCGTCCAGGCCTGCGAGTAATCGGCAGCACGAGCAGGGCGACCGCGGGAAGGGCCGCGGTCGCGGCCAACGAACGCCAAGGAGACGAACCATGCCACGCATAACCAAACATCCCCGCCGCGTCGCGGCACTCGCCTTGGTCCTGGTCTCGGCCAACGCGCGGGCAACCATGGCCACCGCCAACCAGCCCGTCGGGCCGGTGCGCTGCGAGATCCGTGTCACGCCGAAAGGTGGCATGGTTTCGCTTGAGGCGCTCGCCCATGTCGACAGAAACGTGCGAACGCACTCTGCCGACCGCTTCAATGCGGATGTTCGCCGGGATGTCCCGGAACCTCATTGTCCGCCGCAGAGTCCAGTTTGCCGCCTTTTGCGCCTCCAGCAGAATTGCGCTTTATGAAGGAAGTTGGCGGGTCTGGATCCGCAATGGTGCAAACTTGATCGAACGGGGGTTCGAGTCGGAAGACCGCTACATCGCAACACCCATCGAGGGGCTCTCTTTTGCTATCTGCGGCGAGCGTGACAGCAGGTCAGGATTGAGCGTCACGAGGTCGAAAACCACTTCTCGCCGCAATGAGAGGCGGGAAAATAGGTAAACAAAATCAAGTATTTATCACAAATCATACGCAAAAGCCGCACACGAAGTTCGTCCTCTCTTCCAGGCTCCTGCGATCGACGGCCGGACGGCTTGCAACCGACAGATCGTCCGGCCGGAATCCGATCTATTAGGCAGGTATCAGGACGGCAATACGATGGATGCCAACGACCTTGCTTGTATTCGTCGCCTCGTCGGTCTTGCCTTTGGCGCACGTGTACATGTCGCCTTCCTTGAGTTTGAACTCCTTGTCCGCTTTCTTGATCGTAAACGCACCGGCCGTAATCGTACAAACCATGTCGTTGTCCATCACGGTTTGAGGAGCATGTGCACCGGGCTGAAAGACCACGTCGACAATGGCAATGCTCTTGTAAGCAGGAATGTCGGCGTTCCCGGTGCCGATCTCAACCACTCTGACACCGGGCGCAATCTCCTTGCCATCCTTCGGACCGTATTTCTTGGCTTTGGCGGATGCCGCCATACTGAACAGAGGTGTTACTGCCGCGGCCGTCACACCGAGCGCAATTGCAGACCTGCGATTCATTGTTTTCATCGCGTCCTCCCATGTTTTGGTCACGCACGAAGTGCATGGCCAAAACATATTAGCACAGACGAATTTACTTGTACGCGAAGCGACAGTGGTCGCGCGGGCAAGTGGGAGCTTTTTTGCAAGGGCCGCCTCTCTGCACCATAGCTTCTCCGGCTAGTTCGTCGATGATCGGGCTGTCCGGCCTGTCATCGTCCTGGAGCGCGGCAAGACGCGCGCCGAACTGATCGAACTGGCTGACAATGTCACGGTCGAGGAGATCACCAGAAGCTTCACAATGTGGTCGAGCTCTACATCTCGCCGCCTGCGCATGCCGTCGTGCTGTCGGTCGACGAACAGAGCCAGATACAGGCGCTTGATCATACTCAGCCGGGGTTGTGTCGTGGGGCGACCATGACGCACGACTACAAGCGCAACGGCACCACTACCCTGTTCGCCGCGCTCAACATCCTCGATGGCTCGATCATCGGCCGCAACATGCAGCGCCATCTGCATCAGGAGTTCATCCGCTTTCTCAATGCCATCGAGGCTGAAATGCCCGCCGAGAAGACTGTCCACGTGATCCTCGACAACTATGCCACCCACAAGCAGCCGAACGTCCGCGCCTAACTGGATCGCCATCCGCGCTGGACATTCCACTTCGGGCCGACCTCATGTTCATGGCTCAACGCCGTCGAGGGCTTCTTCGCCACATTGACCCGGCAGTGCCTGAAGCATATGACAAGGGCACCTACGCGCAGAATCGCGACAAACAGCGGATCATTGTTGGCCAGTAGACCCCAGCGTGGCCCGCGCTCTTAGGCGCGGGCCAGTCGCGGCTGGCCGAGACGTTCCAGCGTTCGGGCAGCGTTGCCGGCGTCGGCATGCCGGGCGAGGGCTTGGCGATCGATTATCAGCGTTCGATAATGGCGGGTTGGGCTGGCAGGAGCTTGCCTCAGCCGGCGTATACTGCTGGGAGACTCCGGCTACAAAATCTCATTGGGCGGTTGCAAGATTTCTAGCCGCAATCTCTTCGGCAATACCTTCGAAGTTTGCCAGCCTCGACGAACCAAAGCTGGTCGAGAGGGCGACATCAGTCGCGTCCCGGCCGGTCGCCATCAGGATTCTTCCGATGCGCGTGTGATTGTGCCTTGCGTCGGATGTGAACCAATGACCGCTAAGGTAGCCTTGGAGCCACGCGCTGAAATCCATCGGATCCGGAACGGGGGGATTCCGATATCGCCGAGATAGCCGGTACAATAGCGCGCGGGGATGATATTCATGCAGCGGCTCAAAGATATTGCAAGATGGGCGAAGTCGCGACAAACACCGGTTCGATCCGGTGAAGCCGCTATGCGCGGTGTGCAATGCGTCGGCATCCTCTGTTCCTGGAAGGACCACCGATGACCGACGACATGATGAACCTGCGCATGCTCGTGGAGAAGAGCGCGGATGCTGATCTTTTGCGTGAGATGATCGGCTTCGCGGCCGAGCGGCTGATGGAGATGGAGGTGGGTGCCGTGACCGGCGCTGCCTATGGCGAGAAGAACCCGCTCCGGACAGCGCAGCGCAACGGCTACCGCGACCGGACTGGGAGACACGGGCGGGGACCGTCGAGCTGCGCATCCAGAAGCTCAGGAAAGGCTCTTACTTCCAGGGCTTTCTCGAGCCGCGCCGCATGGCCGAGAAGGCACTGACGGCCGTCATCCAGGAGGCTTATGTCAAGGGGATATCGACACGCTCGGTCGACGACCTGGTCAAGGCGATGGGCATGTCGGGGATATCGAAGAGCCAAGTCTCGCGGCTCTGCGAGGAGATCGACGGCAAGGTGAAGGCCTTCCTCGAACGGCCGATTGAGGGCGACTGGCCGTATCTGTGGATCGACGCCACCTACCTGAAGGTCCGCCGGGGCGGACGCATCGTCTCCGTTGCCGTCATCATAGCCGTCGGCGTCAACACCGACGGCCGCCGCGAGGTGCTGGGCATGGAGATCGGCACATCCGAGGCAGGAGCCGATCTGGACGGAGTTCCTGCGCAAGCTCACCAGACGCGGCCTGCGCGGCGTGAACCTGGTCGTCTCCGATGCACATAAGGGACTGAAAGCGGCCGTCACAAAGGTTCTCTCGGCCACATGGCAGCGCTGTCGCGTCCACTTCATGAGGAACGTGTTGGCGCATGCCGGCAAGAGTGGGCGCCGCGTCGTCTCGGCCTTCATCGCCACCGCCTTCGCCCAGGAGACACCCGAGGCAGCCAGCGCCCAGTGGCGCGCCGTCGCGGATCAGACCCGGCCGAAGGTCCCGAAGCTCGCCGCCATCCTCGACGACGCCGAACCCGATGTGCTCGCCTACATGACCTTCCCGAAGGAGCATCGGGCAAAGCTGAACTCGACCAACCCGATCGAGCGCCTCAACGGCGAGATCAAGCGGCGCACCGACGGGGTCGGCATCTTCCCCAACGACCACGCCATCGTTCGACTCGTCGGCGCATTGCTGCTCGAACAAAACGACGAGTGGGCCGTCCAGCGTGCCCGCTACATGACGCTGGAAAGCGTCGGCCAGTTGAGCGATGATCCCCTCATCAGCCTGCCCGCCGTGGCCCGCTGATCAGCCCGGCCCTGCCGGACAGCAAGGCGACCAATGCCGCCAGCTACACCACGCGGTGGGACACCATCAAATATCAAATAGCTGCAACTTTCGTACGCTCTATTCCTTGGTCACTTTCGCCTCAACGTGCATCCCAAAAAGCTTGATGCGGGACAAGAATAGCTGCCGGAAAGAGGAATGGTTTGTGGTGGGTGGCGAGCGACTGCCACCCTGATCGGTTGCCGACAATGCCATTGGTCGGATCGAACCGGACCCAACCGGCTCCGGGCGAATAGACTTGGCACTAGGCATGCGTTGAGCCTCCGCCCCGCACATCCGCACTATCTCGGGTTGGGACATAGACATATCCCGTCACGGAGCGGGCGGCGAAGCCAAGCGATCGAACTGCTTCCATCATGAAAAGTGCCAAGTCACGGCACGTGCCCCGCCGCAGAAGTAGCGTGACCAGGGCGGGCTGCGTCCCAGGTTCAGTCCGACGAGAATACACAAAGCTTTCGTGGATGGCATAGCAGAGCGTCATCAACAGCTTGCCTGTCTCGGTCTGCCCGGCGGCGCTCAAGAACTGGCGCGCCCATTTCGATTTCGTCGCCATCGTCTGGATGCTGGCGTTCGATGGTCTGCGAGAGGTCGAGGGCTTCGTCAGGCTCATAGGAAAAGGGATAGCTGAGTGCCGCCTTGTCGATGCGGAAGTCTGGCGTAAGCTGAGGCGTGTGATCAAGCCGAATGGCGGTTTCGAAGTGCAGTTTCTAGGGAGACTCCGCAAAATCGATCACCGCAACGCAGTTTCCGAAAACGTCGTGAATCTATCGAACCTCCTTGGGCTCCGTAACGACGACGAGGGCGTGGTCGAGAAGCCTTTGATCGAAGCTGTCGCGTGGCCTGAACATCAACCGGTGTTCGCCAAACCTCACCGGTCGCTGTACTGGTAGAACGGTTGGGTGCCTCACTGAAAAAATAGGCATAGCGTCCGAGTACCACATTCTACATACACACGGGTTCGCGGCACAATTATGCCTTCGGCGTGGTGTCGACCTCAGGGCGGCAGATCCGCCATCGAGAACAGTCAGATACCTCGCAATAGACTTGACGCTTGGCACGGAAAACGCGCGCTGGCGAGGCTGCTAAAGGCCCAAATAAGAAAAGCCCGGCGCGGGGAGCTCCGGGCTTTCCGTTGTAGGAGAGTGTGTGTCGCACTACTCAAAACTGGCCTCTGCGACGGCCATCAACGTATATTAGAATCTATGAATAATTAGTTTCCGCGTTTCTGAGGTGGTTCGGTCGCCGAGCGGACGACGACGACGACCAGTGCCGACAAGCTGACGGTGACGACGGCGCTCGACCAGGATGTCGACGGCGCTGCCGATCAGACGCAAGTCTATGTCAGGAATGCTAACGGCTCGACCACAACCACAGATTCGGAAAACAGCGTCAATGGCACTTTGCTTCGCAAGGCGGTGACATCAGCGTCGGCCGAATGGCTTGATTCAGAGCGATTCCACCGGCAACGGCGTTTTTGATCTGACCAGCACAGAGACCACTGTGGTTGAGCCACCGCAGCGACCAGGCGGGTTCCGGGTTCCTGCTATGGCTTGGACGCCAGTGGCCATATCTCGCAGGGGTCGTAGAAGCCCTTGGCAGCTTCGACCGCCTTGAAATGATGCCGGTCCCGGTTCTGGCGCTGGACGACGATGGGGCCAGGCCAGGAATCATCATTGTTCTGGCGGGTATTTTCCGGGCCAGCAGTTCCCTTCTTCCGACGTGACGCGGAATCATTGAAAAATTCCGCGTTATCACAGCTTGGCTATACCGTTATTCCTTCACGGCCTCGACGATGCCCAGCATTTTTGAGGGGGGATACCAGACCTTGCGGTATTTCCAGCCGGACCTTTCCAGTAGCGCAGCGTATTCCTCTTCCGTGCGTTCCCGGCCGCTGCCCCAAATCAGCATATGAACGTCAAACAGCTTGGAGAAATGCGAGGTGTCCGGGTCCGGGACGACCTGCTCGACGATCAACAGCCTGGCCTGCTTCGGCGCCGTCCGCTGCATGGTGGAGAGAATCTGCAGGCATTCCGAGTCGTTCCAGTCATGTAGAATGCGCTTCAACATGTAGGCATCGGCGGAAGGCACCGCCTGGAACATGTCACCAGCCACGTAGGTGCAGCGATCTCCGACCCTCATCTTCGCTGCCCACAACAACTCTCGATTGGCGATCACGCCAGGCAGTTCCAACACCGTGCCTTTGAGGTGCCGGTATTTGGCCAGCAGGTTACATAGGGCATAGCCATGGCCGCCGGCGACGTCGCAGAGATGCGAGACGCGGGAGAAGTCGTAAGTTTCGAGCGCTTGCAGCACCAGCATATTGTCCATGCCGGAGAAGCTGCTCATCGCCGCGTTAAATACGGCGCCGTAATTCGGATTTCGGGCCGCATACTCGAAGGCGGGCGCACCAAACTCACGAGCAAAGCCGTCCTGGCTCCCTTCTGCGATCAGGGCGCTCAGGTGCTTCCACGCAGCGTAGTGCTCGGGACCTTCTTCCAGCAGGGTCATCGCGCGCAGGCTATGCGGGTGGTCCTCGCGCAACAGTTGGCCGCTCGCGGTCAATGAGAAGGTTTTGGCCCGATCCTCGCTCAACAGCCCCAAGGAACCGAGCGCCCGCATGAGCCGGTACAACAGGTCCGCATCCAACCCGCGCTCGCCGGCGACGTGGGCAGCGGTCTTGGGATCGCTCGCAAGGGCGTCGAAGACGCCCAACTTGGTTCCCGCATAGAGGATTTGGCTCCGCCATCGCCCGAAGATGGTTTCGATCACCTGTCCGCTGGCATCCCCGGCCGGACCGTGCTGAGGCGGCGAAACCTCGACCGGCTCTCGCAATTGCTGTTGCGGCATGGCAATCTCCTTTGCTGAAATCTTTGGTCGCCCCGGAGCGGGTGACCGCGCAGGCATTCAACGCTATGCTGGCGATGGTAGGCGTCGCAGCTCGGCGTGTAACGAAAGGCCGACGATGGTTCGCCGAAATTTCGACGAAAGCGCCCCAAGCCGCACGGACGCGGCGGCATCGCGGATGAAAGCCGACCTGCCCAGAAACCTTTACTTCGCCGGCTGGACCCTCAATCTCGCACGCCTTTCGCTGGAGCGCGAAGGTAGGGAGGTTTTTCTCAGGCCCAAATCATTTGAAGTGTTGCATTACCTGGCGGCGAACTCTGGCCGCGTTATCACCAAAGACGAATTGATGGAGAGGGTCTGGTCCGGGACCATCGTCACGGACGATTCGCTCGTGCAGTGCATAAAGGACATTCGCGAGGCGATCTGCGATCAAGAGCGGCGGATCGTCAAGACCCTTCCGCGACGCGGCTACCTGTTCGCGGCGGTCGTCACGGACGGCGCGACCCCACCAATTTCAGCGGATTCCGTATCCCCGATCCGCTTCGCCAAAAGCGGCGAAGTCCACATCGCCTATCGGGTTTGGGGAGAAGGTCCTCGCCATCTTGTGTTCTGCCCCGGTTTTGTCACCCATATCGAGAACGCGTGGACCGAGCCGAGCATGGCCCGGTTTCTGCGCCGCATGGGACAGTTCGCTCGGGTCGTCATGTTCGACAAACGCGGGACCGGCATGTCGGACCGTGTCGAAAGGGTTCCTGGCCTTGATGCGCGCGTAGATGATTTGCGTGCCGTTCTGGATGCTGTGGACGTCGAACGGGCGGCCATCATCGGTCCGTCCGAAGGCGGCTCGCTCGCCGCCTATTTCGCCGCCACCCAGCCACACCGCTGCGAAGCGCTCGTGCTCTATGGTGCGTTCGCGCACTTTGCCTCTTGGATCAGAAGCGAAGAGGCCTTGCAGAGACTGTTGCAATACATCGATACGAGCTGGGGCAGCGGCGCGAGCTTGCCCATGTTCGCTCCCTCGATGGTAGGAAATGCGGCATTCCAAGAATGGTGGGGACGATACGAGCGGCTCGGCGCGACTCCCGCCGCGGCCATGGCGCTTATGCGTCTGAACAGCGAGATCGATATCACCGGTATCCTTCCCAGCATCCGCGTTCCGACCCTGGTCATTCACCGAACGGCAGACGCCTGCGTTAATATTGAAGGGGGGCGGCAGCTTGCCGCCAGCATACCGAACGCACGTTTGGTCGAACTCCCTGGCGCTGATCATCTCCCTTGGGTGGGCAACAACACTGATGAGATTCTTTGGCTCATTGAAGAATTTTTAGCCGGTCGGGAGCTCGCAGGCGCGGTACCGCCACCACGGCCGTTAAACTATCCAGCGCGGCACTGATGGTATTTTTCGGGTTGCTGACGTCGCCACAGCGCTGCTTATCGTTAAGCATCGCCCGATTGATGTCGATAGTCTCTAAACCCACCAATATTAGATTCAGCCAATTTTCCTCTTTGAATTTTGAATTCAAGATCACGTCTCCGACGCTGCCTTGAACAGCAGGTCGTAGACCAGCGCCTTGTTGTGGAATGCGATGTCAGCGACCTCGGCCGGCAGCGTAAACCCGACATGGACGTAGCCGACTGGCAGCAGGTCGGCCTCGCGCTCGGCCAGCCAAGCGCCGCCAAGCCCTAGGCCGGATCGACATTCAGGATTCCCAAATCATCTGATGTCTGATTCATGAGTTTCCGTGTTCAGGCCACGGAGCGGACGATGGGGATCAAGCGGTACGAATTGGATAAAGCGCAATGGCTGCGGATCGCGCTGCTTCTGCCTGGCAAGGCGCGTGATCCGGGCCGCACTGGCTCGGATAACCGTTTGTTCGTGAACGGTTGTTTGTGGGTCCTGCGATCGGTCGCGCACTGGCGCGACTTGCCCGAACGTTATGGCAAGTGGAAGACGGTGCATCGGCGTTTCAGCCGGTGGTGCCATGCCGGCGTGTGGGAACGCGTGTTCGACACGCTGACCGCTGACCGCGACAACAAGTACCTGATGCTCGACAGTACCATCGTTCGCGCCCACCAGCAGGCAGCGACCGGAAAAGGGGGGCCAAGGATCAGGCGCTGGGGCGTTCCCGAGGTGGACTGACCACCAAGATCCACATGCTCTGCGACACGCTTGGCCGTCCCTTGCGGTTTCTGATCACACCTGGCCAAGCCAATGACATCACCGCTGCTCCTGACCTTCTGAAGGGCCAGGAGGCCTGTGCCGTGCTCGCCGACAAAGCCTATGACAGCAACGATTTACGCCAACGCATCGCCGACATGAAGGCCGAGGCGGTGATCCCCTCCAAGCGCAACCGCAAGGTCGCCATCCCTCACGACACCGACGTCTACAAGCACCGAAATCGCATCGAACGATGCTTCAATCGCCTCAAGCACTTCCGTAGATTCGCCACGCGCTACGACCGACGCACAATTCACTTCACAGGCTTCGTACACCTCGCCGCCGCAATGATCTGGCTGCGGTGAATGTCGATCCGGCCTAGTATTTCGGGCAGTGCCGGTTGCGGCAGGAGTTGTAGGCGATCCGTCATTGGCTGCTGTCAATCGGCCCGCAATTGGGACCCTGGATCGGCGCGCAAAAGGGGGCAGCCTCAATCTCGCTGCATGTGAAGGCTGAAGTCGCGATTTTTCCGAGGGGGAATCAGCGCGATGGAACGGAGATCTGGGCCGACGAAACTTGCGCCGGCGGGCTTCGTCGTCGAGCATGCGAAGATCGACACGTGGCTCTAGTCAAACTGGTAGGCCTCGCTCGGCGGGAAGAACACCGGCACATAAGCTTCCGCCGTCGCTGATCCCTGAGCCTTCGCCCAGGTCTTGGCGTATCGGCGATCCGTTCGTAGCTGCCGTCGTATCCGAGACCGCGAAACTCCTTAAAGATCCGGATCAGCGTTAGCCGCTCGCGCCCAACCTTGCTGTGATTGCCGTTCAAAAATCCATCGAGCCGATCCTGCCAGGGGCCGATCTTCGGCATCGGCTGATGCTCACGCTCGTAGCGGAACTCCGTCGCGTCCGACCGCAGCACTTTCCGGACAACCTTCCGCGATATCCTTCGCGGCAGATCTCCTTGATCGGCGTTCCTCAGCCCATTTTGTGCAAAAGAAGTGCAAAGCTTCTTCGGCTTCATCCTTTTTCATGCACGAGATCATGGTTCGGGTGTTGCTCGAAACGCAAGGCGGTACCGGCTTCGGAGCCGCAGGCTCGGTGATCATCTTGTGTCGAGGTTGGAGTTGTAGGCCGGAAGACGCCGCGTGTCCAATGCGGGCGGTTCTCCATCGAAGCTGCAAACGCCACAAGGGCGGGGTTGCACACGATGTTGAAAACCGCAGCTGATAGATTGGTCTTCTATGACCCTAAAAACCGGCAGCGGCGGTGGGCAAGCTCGCAACACATCTACTCGCAATCGCCAGTCCGCCTTCGATGGTGTTGGCCGGGTCTCCTTTGGCCAAGACCCGGGCTGCCTATTGTGCGGAACCGGAACGTCGTGTGAGAGCAGCCGGCAAGGGCTATCTTTGATTAGGCTGGGCACGCCTCGAGGATGGAAATGGGTCCCCGGGTCTGAATCACTCGTTCAAGGCGCAGCCCAGCGGCGTCGAACAAGCTTGCATATTGGGCCTGCGTTCTCTCCAGGCCGCCAGTGACGGCGAGCATGACCACGTCGATACCCTTGATCTGGTTCGGTTCGTCACCCGGCGGCACGAGCGTCTCGGCCACAAGCACCTTCCCGTTCGGCAGCATTGCCTTGCGGCAATTTCGCAGGATCTCCGCGGCACGCCCATCATCCCAATCGTGAACGACCTTCTTGATGACGTAGACGTCACCGGTGGGAACACTTTCAAAGAAATTACCGGCGACAAATTCGGTGCGCGGCAGGTCGCCTCCGGCACCCTGGCGTGCTGCCGCGACGCCCGAAGGCAGATCGAAAAGCACGCCGTCCAGGTGAGGGTTGCGAGCCAGGATCGCCGAGAGAAGCTGGCCATGTCCGCCGCCAACGTCGACGATCCGCGTGAACGGCTTGAAATCATAGGCTTCGGCAACGGCCTCGTTACTGCCTTGGCTCAGGGCGACCATGGCACGCTGAAACAAGGCAGCCTGCTCCGGATGTTCCGACAGCCAGTCAAATCTTGGGCTCCCGAACACCTTGTCGAAGGCCGGCTTTCCGGTGCGGACAGAATGCAAGAGTTGCTCGAAGGCAAGATAGGCCTCGCTGTTGATCATGCGGACGAAGTTGCGGGGACCCGGCTGATCGGAGCGCAGCACCGCACCAATTTCCGTCAACTGGAAATGACGGGGCAGTACCTCCCTGAAGACCCCTTCAGGCGCGAGAAGTCGCATTACACGATAAAGCGCGTCAGCATCTGACTGAGTGGCAGCCGCTAGTTCATCCACCGATTGCTCGTTGACAGCAAGGAGATCGGGGATGCCGAGTTCGACAACGACGCGCAGCGCCTGCGACACGGCGAATCCAAAGCCTAGCCTCATGATCTGTTGTGATGGGTTGAGCATGACATCCCTCCGATACGGGAGCAACGCTGTTATCGCGCAGGCGCTTCCAGGCATGCCACCGAGCGCTCGAACGCAAGGTGGCCGTCATCGGTCGCAAGTATGAGCTGATGTTCCCGGCGCAGCCCGTTGGACGCGATCTGGGCGATGGTACGCGCCGGTGCGTCTAGCTTTCGAGCTGCTTTTTGCCGATTTCGTCGATGGCGCGTGCTCGTTGCTTCGCGTCCGGGATGCGATCGGCCTGCGAACGCATCGCGGCCCAGAACGCAGCCCAGGTGTCGGCTTTGAGGTTGAGTTCCGGATCGAAGGTCGAGTCGAACTTTGCCGCTCGGGACGGTGGGACCAGGGTGGCGCTGTGCGTGGCTATCAAGAAGATGCCTTCAGTGTCCAAATCCGCCAGCTTCGGCACCAGCGCCCGCATCTCCTGCTCAAGCAGCTTCACGCCCGCCCGGTTCAGGTAGGCAATCATGCGACGGGCATTGGACGGATCGTGTGAAGCCATGATGCTTGCAAACAATTGCTGGCGATGGTCCTGAAACGGCGTGGCGACGTACATCGTCGCCGTCAGCAGGCCGTCGTACTGCCACAACTCCAGCCCCGAAGTGTTCTGGAATGCATCGACGGCTCGTTGTCCCAGCTCCGTGGAGTTGAAAAGGAATGCACGGCATCGGCATTCGGCGGGCGTGGTCAACAAGCGAAGGATCTCATCGTTCAACAGATTGCGCTGCCCGGCATTCAGCTTGTCCGCGAACTTGCCGAGATCGGGCAGACGGCCGCCAAGGACGGAGGGGCTGCCATCGACCAGAATGTTGTAGGCCGCTGCCTTAATCATGTTGTCGTCGACGAAGCCGGCCCTGTCGAGCAGGGCGACGATGCTCAGCCCGCTGCGATGATCGCCTGCGGACACGAGTTCGTATGCATGCTTGGCCAGCGAGACCGAGTTATCCTTCGGCTTGGGCGGCAGAGATGGATCGAATGCATAGATCGCGCCGGCCATGGCCTGCGAAGTAAGGTTGACGTCGCCATAGCTCACCACCTCAAAAGGTCCCTGCCGCGTTTCCCAAACAGATTGCGCGCGGTTGAACGGTCCCATATTCATCATGAACAGCGGAACATAGGCGGGGACACGTGCCGAGATCCTGCGCCATTTAAGGGCGTCCGCCTTCTGTCCGTTCTCAACGACCACCGCCTTGAGTTCAGAAGACCAGGCTGAAGTCTGACGATTGTAGGGCGCATGAAGAATGTGGAGACCGTCCGGGACGGTGGCGAGCTTGGTTATCTTGAAGCACTCGTCGATCCTGCCAACCGTGCGAAGTTCAAATGTCGGGTCGTTTTTGGAGCAAGCTTCGCCGGAGGCCAGTGTCGTCTGCTTGATCGAGTTGATCGGCTTGGCGCGATCGTTGTCCGTGTAGCCGATCTCGACCTGCCGATCCACCACGCCCTCGGTGACAAAGGTGCGGCTGAAATTCAGATAGTCATCGACGACCAGGGTTTTGATCTTCGCCAGGCTCGGATCGATGTCGGGCGGCATTATCTTCGCCGCCTCGAAACTCAGATATACGCGCATGACAACGGAGATCAGGGCCCATCCGCCGAAGAACAGGACCGGCGCCCAGGCATAGCCGGATTTGCCGCGCCGCATGCCGCCCGCGACGAGGAGCAATGCGACCCCGAGAGGCAAGACGAGACTGACGAGCATGCCAACGCCGCCGAGTACCCCCATGGTCAGGGCGGTAATCGCCACCCCGCCATAGGCGCCAAGCCCGCAGGCAACCGCCAGGACGACAATGCCGACGGTAATTTGGCCAGTGCGCTCCATACAGTAATGTTTAGACAGGAGAGAGTTTCGGCTGCGCTAATGGCCATGCTTAAGATGGCTTAAAGAAAAAGGGCGGCATCGCTGCCGTTGTCGACTTCGACGCCTTTGGCTAGCAACGCATCCGCCAGCGCTACCGACTGTGGCGCGAGCGGAACGCCGGCGCCGACCGTTATGAAGACGGGCGGATATCGTTCTGACCGAACGGAAGGACCACCTCGATTATCTTCGGAAGAGGTTCGCGCCATTCGTGAAAAACCTGATTCTACGCGGCGGCGTATCGGCGAAAGATCGCAGAGCAGCCGGCATGGCATTGAATGTCCCGGATGACGATGAGCGGCTGATCCTCGCGACAGGCCGCTATATTGGCGAAGGCTTCGACGATACCCGTCTCGACACGCTGTTCCTGACGATGCCGATCGCCTGGAAAGGAACATTGGCACAGTGTGTCGGCCGGCTTCATCGCGAGCACGACGGGAAAAGGGATGTCCTGGTCGTGGATTATGTCGATCAGACGGTTCCTGTCTTCGCCCGGATGGCTGGGAAGGGACGGACGGGTATCGCGCGCTGGGCTACGTGATCGAGTAGCGGCGCCCCGCCGTGTTGGGAGGCGCCGCGGTGTCGATCAGCGTGACCAGATCAGCGCATATTTGCCATCGTCGCCTTCGAAGAGGTTGGCGTAGATGGGTGCGCTGAAGGAGGGATCGTCGAGCTTGACCGAGTGGTAGGTCCGGTCCTCCTTCGAGGTCCGGCGCCAGGCGGCACCGATCTCGACGCCGGAGACGATGACCCGCAGGTCGGGCGCCTTGTCGCTGGTGACGGCAGGATCGCTGGGGATGAGGCGCGCCTTGGCGTCGATGGCGAGGGTCTTGATGGTGCCAGTGTAGGTGCCGTCGTTGCTGAGGGTGAACGAACCGATCTGGGACATGGTGGAACTCCTGTGCTGTGTTCAAGCCCGCGACCATCGCGGCCTTGTGGCGATCGAGAGCCCCGGGACGGCCGACCCGCACCGTCAGGCCGCAGCGCATGCGAAGGACGGCGCGCGGCGATCTTGTTGTTGGGCGAGGAGCGGCGCAGCCGCGGGGAAGAAGATCGCCGCCGCGCTGTTGCGGGGAACAGGCCGGGTCGCAGACCGCATCGCGGGGCAGATCCGCCAGAACAAGGCCCGTCGGTCGCAAGGCATCACAGCACCCGGCAGAACCAGCCTGCAGAGGGCGTTCTCACGCCACCCGACAGCACCAGGTACTATCGCTGACGTTCCGAATGACAGCCACCTCGGATCATAGTCCCGCCTCCACATGCAAAAGGAGGCGACATGCCAACAGGTGTTTATGTTCGTAAGAACGCGGTCGAGGACCGCTTGAAGGCGGGGATGGCTGCGGAACACGCGGCGGACTTTGCGCAATGGCTTCGTGAGCGACGGTATACGCCACGCACCGTCATTGAGAAGATGCGGCTGCTTGCGAGCTGGACGCACTGGGCGCGCGCGGAGAATTACATGTTTGCCGCGGTCCGTGAGGCGTATGGGGCATCGTTCGCCTTGATCGCAGCGGGACAGTGCCCGCGCTTCCGAGGCGACGTCAACCAGGACGCGGTCGAGACCGCCAAGCTGTTCATCGCCTATCTCGAGGATCGCGGCGTGTTGGCACGCCTGCCGGCCAAACCGGTTGCGCCCCTGGTGACCGAGTTTGCGGCTTGGGCCCGCGAGCAGCGCGGTCTGGCCGAAACGACGCGGGCCACGTATCTTGGGACGATCATTCCCTTCATCGATGCGCTGGGGGAGACGCCGAGCGCCTACGACGCGGTGATGATCCGTGCGTACATGACCGAACGCGCGAAAGCGGTATCGATCGCTCGGATGAAGGGGATATCGGTCGGCATCCGCGCGTTCCTGCGCTTCCTGATCGCGACAGGACGATGCGGGCCTGGGCTCGACCACGCCATGCCCAATGTTGCTGGCTGGCGGCTGGCCTCGATCCCGCGCTTTCTGCCCGAAGCCGATATCACGCGGATCATCGGAGCGTGCGAGGGAGAGCGTCGCCTACGCGACCGGGCTATCATCCTGATGCTGGTCCGGCTCGGACTTCGGGCGAGCGAGGTGGCACGGCTCAGCTTCGGCGATATCGACTGGCGGCAGGGCAGCATCCGCCTGTTCGGCAAAGGCCGGCGCGAAGAACTGCTGCCGCTCACCCAAGAGATCGGCGACGCGCTGCTTGCCTATATCGACCGCAGCCGACCGACGATGGCCGTGCCATCCCTGTTCATTACCGAATATGCGCCGCTGCGACCGATCGACCGCATCACGGTCAAATGCCTGGTCAAGCGCGCGCTGGAACGCGGGGGTGTCGAGAGCCGCTATAAAGGCGCGCATATCCTGCGACACTCGGCGGCCACGGCGATGCTCCGCCACGGCGTCAGCCTGACCAATGTGGGCACGGTGCTGCGCCATCGGTCGCCGGATATGACCGCGCATTACGCCAAGGTCGATATCGCGCTTCTGGCGGCTATCGCGCAGCCCTGGCCGGGGAGGTCGCCATGCTGACCGATGATGCCGATCGTTACATCGAGCTGCGCCGCTCGCTCGGCTTCAAGCTCGCCAAGACGGCCCGACACCTCACCGCGTTCACGCGCTATGCGGTCGACTGGGGCGACACCCATGTTCGCGGCGAGACCGCGCTCACCTGGACGGCGGCCGTCTCGTCGACCCCGCGCAGCCACCAGCGGCGGCTTGGGGAGATCGCGCTCTTCGCCCGCTTCCTGCACGCCGAGGATCGCGCGCACGAGGTGCCGCACCATCATCCCAACCACAGTGCTGCAACACGTCCCGCGCCTTATATCTACACATCCGAGGAACTGGCGCGCATGCTCGACGCCGCAGGTAATCTGCGGCCCCAGAAGCCCAGCCCGCTCAGGCGCCACATCTATGTGATGCTGATCGGGCTGCTGGCGTCGACGGGCCTGCGGATATCGGAGGCTCTGAACCTGAGGTTGGACGATCTGCTGCCCGACGGCGTGCTGCACATCCGCCAGACCAAGTTCAACAAGAGCCGGATCGTGCCGATGCACGCCAGCGTGGTCGAGGCGATGCGGGCCTATCTTGAGGTCCGCCGGCGGTTCGCCGGGACGGACGACCATGTGTTCCTCTCGGTGGATGCCAAACAGATGCCGCTTCGAACTGTCGAGAGTACTTTCCATGTGATCCTGCGCCAGGCTGGCGTCGGTCAAGATAGGTCACGTCGCCCACGTATCCATGATCTGCGCCACACCTTCGCGACTCGCGTGCTGGAGCAATGCGCGACGCGCCGGGATGATGTTGCGCGGGACTTCGTCGCGCTCTCCACCTATCTCGGCCACGCAAACATCCGGCATACCTACTGGTATCTGGAAGCCACGCCTGACCTCATGGCCGACATTGCGGGGGCTGCCGAGGCGCTGATCGACGGGAGGCGCTAATGACGCCGCTCGCTCCGCTCATCACCAGCTTCATGCGCGTGCACATGCCGCAACAGCGCGGCTACAGTCCGCACTCTTGCGAGGCCTACGCATACAGCTTCCGGCTGCTGTTCGCCTTCGCTGCCGGGCGCTTGCATACGCGCCCGTCTTTGCTCCAACTCGAGCAAATCGACACGGAGATGGTGCTCGCGTTCCTGCATCACATCGAACATGATCGCGGCAACGGAGCGGCGACCCGCAACCTGCGGCTCGCCGCGATCAAGGCGTTCATGCGCTATGTCGAGCTCCGGCACCCAAGCGCCCTGGAGCAGATCGCCCAGATCAACGCTATCCCTGGCAAGCGTCATGACCACAAGCTCATCCGCCACCTGACCATGGACGAGGTCCGCGCCGTGCTCGATGCGCCTGATACAACGACGCGCCTGGGTCTGCGGGACCGGGCGATGCTGCACCTCTGCTTCGCCGGCGGCCTGCGCGTCTCTGAGCTGGTCGGCCTCGCCCTGGAGAACGTCACGCTGCAACCCAGTCCGAGCATCCTGGTGTTCGGCAAGGGCCGGCGCGAACGCAGCCTTCCGCTCTGGAAAGAAACGGCCCGCGACGTGCGAGCCTGGCTTGCCGTGCGCGGAAAGCCACCGGCGACGGAGCTGTTCGTCAATGCGCAAGGGATGGCGATGACCCGCGCCGGCTTCGAGTACATCCTCGAAAAGCATGCAAAAGCCGCCGCGGCTCGATGCCCGACGCTGGTCGGGCGCACACTGTCGCCACACCTTCTGCGGCACAGTTGCGCTGTCCTCATGCTGCAGGCCACACGCGACATCCGTAAGGTCGCGCTCTGGCTTGGCCACGCCGATATCCGCACTACCGAGGTGTACCTGCGGATGGATCCGTCCGAAAAGCTCGAGGCCATCGAGGCCGTGTTGCCGCCGGCGCTTCGTCGCGGTCGGTTCAAGGCGCCCGACGCATTGATCGCATCGCTGATGGCCGATGCGTATACCGTGCCGACATGAGGCGGGATGGGCCGTGTGAGCATCATGGCAATGCAGCCTGACCGGATCTGGGTGGTCCTGCTGGGTGCCGTGATGCCTTGCGACCGACGGGCCTTGTTCTGGCGGATCTGCCCCGCGATGCGGTCTGCGACCCGGCCTGTTCCCCGCAACAGCGCGGCGGCGATCTTCTTCCCCGCGGCTGCGCCGCTCCTCGCCCAACAACAAGATCGCCGCGCGCCGTCCTTCGCATGCGCTGCGGCCTGACGGTGCGGGTCGGCCGTCCCGGGGCTCTCGATCGCCACAAGGCCGCGATGGTCGCGGGCTTGAACACAGCACAGGAGTTCCACCATGTCCCAGATCGGTTCGTTCACCCTCAGCAACGACGGCACCTACACTGGCACCATCAAGACCCTCGCCATCGACGCCAAGGCGCGCCTCATCCCCAGCGATCCTGCCGTCACCAGCGACAAGGCGCCCGACCTGCGGGTCATCGTCTCCGGCGTCGAGATCGGTGCCGCCTGGCGCCGGACCTCGAAGGAGGACCGGACCTACCACTCGGTCAAGCTCGACGATCCCTCCTTCAGCGCACCCATCTACGCCAACCTCTTCGAAGGCGACGATGGCAAATATGCGCTGATCTGGTCACGCTGATCGACACCGCGGCGCCTCCCAACACGGCGGGGCGCCGCGCACATCAGCCCGTTATTGTGCGGCGCGAAACAGCCACAAAAGCCCCGGGATACCGGGACCTCCAGCACGCGACTCCGCATAATCCCGCGCTACGCATAATCGGTGTTATGCGGTGCACCGCATAACACAGAGTTCGGGGCGGCATGGAAGAAGACCTCGCGCGAGGGACGCGACTACCACTCCGTAAAGCTCGACGATCCCAGCTTCCCCGCTCCGATCTATGCGAGCCTAGTCGAGACCGACACCGATGGCGACTTCTCGCTCATCTGGTCCCGCCGCACCGCAGAATGATCCATCTCAACACGAAGCCCCACCGCAAGGCGGGGCTTCGCCATGTTCAGGTCAGGCGCAGCCTAGGCCTCTGTCAGATGCAGCAGGTTACGCTTTGGCCCGCGCCTTGCGCGCCTTCTTCACCGGCGACTTGATTGCCGCCGCAGTGGTTCTCGCTGCCGCCGCCCTGACGGCCGGTTTGCGTTTTTCTGCCGCGGCAGACGTGGGCGTCGCCGCCTTGCGCCCAAGTCCAATTGATTTCGCCAGGGCCGACCGGGTCGCCGCATAGTTAGGCGCCACCATCGGATAGTCCGCTGGCAGGTTCCACTTCTGCCGATACTGGTCGGGGGTCAGGTTAAAGTGCTGAAGATGCCGCTTGAGCGATTTGAATTTCTTTCCATCTTCCAGACAGATGATGAAGTCGGGCGTTACCGATTTCTTGATCGAAACTGCCGGCTCCTGTTTTACCACGGGTTCTACCGCCGGCGTGCCAATGCCATTCAGGGCGGCGTGGATGTCGCCGATTAGTTTCGGCAACTCGCCAACCGGTACTGGATTGTTCGATACATAGGCCGCGACAATGTCAGCCGTTATCGACACGGTATCCAGTTTGTTGCCTTGCTCGAGAGCAGTGGTCATATAATTTCCCTTTTTTGTATCGGATTAATTGAGCGACGATTGATTTTTCTGCCCTGCCCACGACGCAAATAGTACGTTTCTTCGTAAAATCCACCTCTCTTGCGCAACATGACAAGAGTAAGTTTCGCTTCTGTCATTCCATCGGCTGGGATGCCTTTGAAGATCTCATCTAAAGCGAGGAGCTTCCCTCGCTTTTCCGCCCGTTCCAGCTGTGCAGAGCAGTGCTGGCTCGCACCCTGGCTATAGAGTTTGTATCAACGCGCAGTGTGCATGATCGCATCTGTGGGGCGTGGGAGGTTTCGAGGGGAACACGATCTGGCATTTGAAGGTTGCTGATAGGGCAGCACCTGCTTTGACGAGCTTCGCCTACTCAAGTTTTGCGCCCTTCATCATCTGGATCAAGGCCTCGCGAGAGAAGATTGTCGCCGGTAGCGAGGAAGATCGCGAAAGCCTCCTGCGCAAGCGCTTGACTGCGGCGTCGGCGCTGGCGCACCGGCGGAAGTCTGCTGTTAGGGCTTCGTGCCGGCCGCTGCTCGCGCCAACTGTGGCTACGTTCGCCGTCCCATCTGCTCTTCACGCCGTTCAGCATCGAACGCCTGCCTACCCTTCGCAGTCCATAATCGTTGTGCTTGCTCTCCTTCATGGCTCTGCAGCTTCGCAGCGATCCAGAGCATCGCGCCGTAGATGGTAGCGCGATCTTCGTTGGTGAGCTCGACGATGCCTGCCTTGACGACGAGACCGCCAAGTTCGATCAGATGTCGCGTGCGCTGGCGTCGCTCGACCTGCCACCCGCGCATGTCACTGCGAGCCTGTGCCGCTTGCCGGCGATTGTGGGCTGCCCGGTTGTGTTGGAGCGCCGAGTGGGTTGCGCTGAGATGCCGGAGCAGTTCGCCGGGACCCGCTCTCGAAAAACATCACTCCACGCTTGGCCCATGCCTCACGCTTTGAGGTGTCTTTCGTCTCAGTGATCGCGACCAGCGCGCCGGCCAGTTCGTCGCTGCTGAGCTGATCGGCGCCGGTGGCAATCACCAGCTCGCCAAGTTGCTGCACCTTTCGCGTTTTGAGCTCTCGCGCTCTGTCTTCCAGCGCCTTCAGTTCGGCGTCGAAATCGCGTGGTTTACGCATGGCTGTCTCCATCGGTTGTCGATCGGAGGATGATAGGGGAGCGCCTGCGGGAAGGCTTCAGTGTTGCCGAGACAGCCCGGGACGGGCTGGTCCATCCCGAGATTTTTTCGAGGGAGGGCGCGCTTATACGTCGTGCCGACGTGCGCTTTGCCGTGCAAATGATCCCGTCGTGATGGCGATCTATCATCTTCATGTCAAAGTCATTGGCCGCAAGGCAGGCTCGAGCGCTGTCGCGTCGGCGGCCTACCGCTCGGCGTCGCGACTACGTGACGAGCGGATCGAACGCACTCACGATTTCTCGGCCAAGCGCGGCGTCGTCCATTCCGAGGTGATGCTGCCGGAGGATGCTCCGGAGGCCTGGCGCGACCGCGAACGGCTGTGGAACGATGTCGAAGCCTTCGAGGTCCGCAAGGACGCCCAGCTCGCCCGCGAGGTCGAGTTTGCGCTTCCACGTGAACTCAGCCAGGCGCAAGGCATCGACCTGGCGCGCGACTTTGTACAAGTCGAGTTTGTAAGCCGAGGCATGGTGGCCGATCTCAATGTGCATTGGGACAGCGCAGAGGATGGCAGCCCCAAACCGCACGCTCATGTCATGCTCACCATGCGGGCCGTGGACGAGAACGGTTTCGGGGCCAAGGTTCGAGACTGGAATGCTACCCAGATGGTCGAGCGTTGGCGCGAGCGGTGGGCGGAGCTGGCCAATGAACGCCTGGCCGAACTCGACATCGACGCCCACATCGATCATCGCAGTCTGGAAGCACAGGGCATTGCCCTGGAGCCGCAGACGCAGATCGGTGCGCCAGCCCAGCGCATCGAGGGCAGTGGCCTTGCTGCTGGCGACATTGAAGCCGATCGCGCCGAACTGCATCGCGAGATCGCGCGCAACAATGGTGAGCGCATTATTGCGGTACCGTCCGTGGCGCTCGACGCCATCACCCATCAGCAATCGACCTTCACCCGAAAGGACATCGCGAAGTTCTCGCATCGCCACAGCGACGGAATGGAGCAGTTCAACGCGGTCGTGACAGCCATCAGCAATGCACCCGATCTGGTCGAACTCGGCAAGGACGGACGCGGCGAAGACCGCTTCACCACTCGGCAGATGATCGAGACCGAACAGCGCCTTCACCGCGCGGCGGAGCGTATCGATTTGGACGAGCGCCACGCGGTGAGCAACGCACATCGCGAGGCAGCACTGGCGCGGGCTGCGCAACACGGGCTTGTCCTTTCGGGCGAGCAGGTCGATGCGCTTGAGCACATCACCGATGGTCGCGGTCTGGGTGTCGTCGTCGGCTTTGCCGGAACGGGCAAGAGCGCCATGCTGTGCGTTGCGCGCCAAGCATGGGCAGCGGCGGGCTATGAGGTTCGAGGCGCGGCACTCTCCGGCATTGCGGCCGAGAATCTGGAAGGCGGTTCAGGTATCTCGTCGCGTACACTTGCCAGTATGGAGCATAGCTGGGAACAGGGCAGGGATCTGCTCACCGCGCGCGATGTCCTGGTGATCGATGAGGCCGGCATGGTCGGCACGCGCCAGTTGGAGCGCGTGCTTTCCCATGCCGCGGACGCCGGCGCAAAAGTCGTCCTCGTCGGCGATCCGCAGCAGTTGCAGGCAATCGAAGCCGGTGCCGCATTCCGCTCGATTCACCAGCGGCATGGCGGCGTAGAGATCGGCCAGGTGCGTCGGCAGCGCGAAGATTGGCAGCGTAATGCGACCCGCGATCTCGCAACCGGCAGGATCGGCGCCGCGATCAGCGCCTACGACGCGCAAGGCATGGTGCACCAGGCTGCAACGCGCAATGAGGCGCGCAGCAATCTCGTCGCGCGCTGGGATCGAGACAGGCAGGCGCATCCAGAGGCAAGCCGGATAATCCTCACCCACACAAACGACGAGGTGCGCGCGCTCAACAACGCAGCGCGCGAGCGTATGCACGCTGCTGGCGAACTCGGCGACGAGGTTCAGGTGAATGTCGAACGCGGTGCAAGGGCCTTCGCCAGCGGCGACCGGGTCATGTTCCTGCGCAACGAGCGCGGGCTTGGCGTCAAGAACGGCACGCTTGGCATCGTGGAGGAAGTCAGCACCCAGAGCATGACCGTTCGCGCCGACGATGGGAGGTCGGTACACTTTGACCTGAAAGACTATTCCCACATCGACCACGGCTATGCCGCAACCATTCATAAGGCCCAGGGCATGACCGTCGACCGGACCCATGTGCTCGCCACGCCAGGCATGGATGCACATGGCAGCTACGTCGCCCTCTCGCGACATCGCGAAAGGATGGACCTGCATTACGGCGGAGAGGACTTCGCGACCCGCGAACGGCTCGTCCGGACGCTGTCACGCGACCGCGCCAAGGACATGGCGTCGGATTACGATCAGCTCGACCCGGCGCAGAGCTATGCCGAGCGGCGCGGGATCAAGTTCCGCGAGCGCGTGGTCGAGATCGTGCGCCGGATCGTTCCGGAGAAGCTGCGCGACAGGATCGGCGGACTGCTGGACGGGTTGCGCTCGCCTGGAGACGGCGAGCCCATGCAGGAACGTGGACCTGGACCGGAAAGGGAAGATGTAGGGGTGCGGATCGGAGATGCAGGCCCGACGCCCGGCAGAGGAAATCTCGCCACCGGCGTGCCGCGCGACACGAATGTGCCGGTGGACGCGGAAACAGAAATGCGGCGAGCCCGCACCCAGTCGCTTGTGCGTCACGCGCGCGCTCTCGACGCGATCCTCAGTGCTGGAAATGCCAACGGGCAGGGCAGTCCCGAACAGATCCGCGAGTTGAGGGATGCGCGCAACGCTTTCGAGAAGGTGCGGCCTCATGGCTGGCGCGATGCCGAAGCGGCCTATGTGAAAAATCCCGAGCTGGTTCGTGAAGCAAGCGCCGGCCGTGTCAGCCGCATCGTGCTTGCTCTACAGCTTGAGACGGAAATCCGCACCAGGATGGACATCGATCCCGTCCGCCGCGCCGACCGTTTCGTCGAGCGTTGGCAAAAGCTCGACCGTGCGGGACGGGCGCAATATCAGGCCGGCGACATGACCGGCTACAAGGCCACGCGATTGGCGATGGGTGACATGGCCAAAAGCCTCAAGCGCGATCCGCAGCTTGAATCCCTGCTTGCCAATCATAAGAAGGCGCTTGGCATCCAGGTCGAATCCGGCCGCCGCCTTGGTGCGGAACTCGCATTCACCCACGGCATCGACCTCGGGCGGGGCCGGGGCATTGGACTCTAGACAGTCCTATCTGCCGCCGTCTCTATGCCGGGGTACTATGACGCGGAAAACCCTCTTGCGCGCCCGCAAGTGTCTGTCCTCTCTTGATCAGGAGCAGTCAAAAACAACCAGCAGGAGGCAGTGCGTCCATGCGCGAACCAGACCGTATCATCCGCCTGAAAACCGTCGTCTCCCGGACAGGTCTGTCCCGGTCCACCATCTATCGCAAGATCGCCGACGGCACCTTCCCACGCCAGATCCAGATCAGTATCCACGGTGCAGGCTGGCATGAATCCGACATCAGTCGCTGGATCACCAATCCCGTTTCGTGGCGTCCGCAAGACCAGGGCGACAAATTGTGATCAGGGTGATGCACAATTCGCGGAAAGCTGGCCTTCACCGAGACGCAGCTGTCACGGCGGCAGGGTTACTGCCGTGTCCGTCAGGCGCGCCGCCGAGGCGAGCGAAAATGGCAAACCAGAAACGATGGTCGGCCTCGCGACTATCAAGATGGCTTGCTCAAGCAGGGCAACTTTGGAGCGAAGCGGCCGTAACGGGCTGCCTCCGATCCGGCTTCCTTCGAAGCAGGCTGCATCCTCACCCCTTATAAGGTCCGTCGGCTAACGATTGCCCGATCGATCGCGATCATCGCCGGATCGATATTTTATGGTGGCGGCCGAGGTCATCCAGCACCGAACGGATATGAGGCCAAGGGAAATCGGCGGGATGTTCCCAATGCTCACCGTCATGCAAGATAACGAGCAGCTTGGCTAAAATGCCCTCGATGGAGGTAGCGGCTGTCTGCGGTAGATTATCCAGAAGTTCGCTTTCGGCTATTTCGGATTGCCGTATCAGTTCGTCTGCTTTCGAATAGCCGATCTCAGCATCGGCGGCATCCCAACGCGCCTGGTGTGCCGCGAAGTCGGCAACCGCCCTGTTCCATTCGACTTCAATTTCATGAGAGTACGCGTCGTTCAGGCCTTCCATGGAATGGAGCGTTGATTCCGTACCATCGGCAAGCCGTACCTTGGCGCAGGGAAAGCCGACCGTCCTGGCGAGGTGTGTCTCCAACCTTTGCTGTTCGCGGCACAGCGCCAGTGTCTCGTTGTGGATCTTTTGCCAGTTCCCACACAGACGGAGAGCAGGATCAGCCGCGCTGCTGCCGTCCGTCAGTTCGGCGGCCCGTGACTTTACATGGAAGGGCCATGCCACGGCGGCCGTGGCCGTGCCCGCCAGCAAGCGCCGCCGGGTGACGAAAGACAAACTCGTGCTATTGTCGGAATCATCCATGATCCGAGCTCCATGAAAGCTGGGGTTGTGGTTAGGTTGGACAGGTGTGACCGCACCTGTCCAACCGCTCAAGATGCTTGTCGGCATCAACGGTAGTATCAGTGTTACTATCTATGGCCAGCAAATGCAACAACTTAGTAACAGGGTTACTACGAATGGCAATAACTTCGGCCCAGTGTCGGATGGCGCGGGCAGCTCTTCATCTAGGCATTCGAGAGCTTGCTGCCCTCGCCAAGGTCTCTCCCAACACTATCGCGCGATTGGAGCGCGGCGAGGTTCTGTTCGACACCACGCTGCAGGCGGTAAAAGGTGCCCTGGAGAACGCTGGCATCGAATTCATTCCAGAGAATGGTGGTGGGCCCGGCGTGCGCTTAGCCAGCCGAAATTAGAGGCGGCGTCACGCAGCACCCATCGAACTGAGCGGAACAACTCAGCGCCACCGCTGATAATTCCGGTTCGCCCAATACGATCAGCGACCGATATTGCTGAACAGCTTAGCGTTCCGTTTTTCTCGCGAGCTTATAGCCTTCGGCCAGCGTTGCCGAGGCTCATGTCTTAGAGCTTCGGTCCGTTCCCGCCCCCGCAAAAACGCAGCCCAATCGCTCATCATGGCGCGGCGCTTCTCAATCATGGTTTCGCGCCGGTATGCGGCCTCGACGTCGCTATTGATGGCGTGGGCGAGCGCAAATTCCCGCATGTCTCGGGGATAGTCGGACAACTCCCCTGCCCAATCAGAAAACGTTGACCGCAGCCCATGGGGCACGGCTGGACGCTTCGAGTTTTTGTCGAGCCAGCCCGTGCGGCCCGCCTCGATTTCGCTTTCGTGCATCCGTCTCATGGTGGCGCTCAACGTCATGTCGGACAGCATGCCGCCACGGATCGCTGGAAACACATATTCGGTATCGGCGGTCGCGGCCTCTTTCATCGCAGTTAGGATTGCCATTGCCGCATCGGATAGCGCCACAACGTGCGGGCGCCTCATTTTCATTCGCGATGCCGGCACCGCCCACAATTTGGCGCCCCAATCGATTTCCGGCCATTCCATGCCGCGTACTTCGCCGGATCGCGCAGCGGTCAATGTCGCGAATTCCAATGCCCGTGCACCCGTGCCTTCGCGTTTGCGCAATGCTGCGAACCACGTGGGCGCGTCTTTCAACTGAACGGCGGGCTGATTATCGACTGTCGCAACCTTGCTTGGCTTGGACAACATGGCATTGAGATTGCCCTTCCACTGTGCCGGATTGTCGCCCTCGCGGTGTCCGTGTGCCTTTGCCCAATCAAGCACCCGTTCGCAACGTTGCCGCAAACGCGTGGCCGTCTCCGTCTTGGTCGTCCAGATCGGCTTAAGGATTTCGACCATGTGATGTTTGGTGACTTCGGAAACGGCAAGATTGCCGATGACGGGCATTGCATACGTGTCCAGCGTGGATTGCCATTGCTTCCGATGCTTTTCGTTCCTGAATTCCGCCAGCGTGTCGGCAAGGAATTTGTCAACGGCATCGCGGAATGTGAGATGGCGCTTTGCGGCCTCGATCGCGGCTTTGCGACGCTCGCGCTTCTCTTGAAGCGGATTGATGCCGTTGCGGATTTTGTCTTTGGTCGCCTTCGCCCGCTCGCGGGCTTCGCCCAATGATACGTCATGCCCGCCAAGACCCATTTCGCAACGCCGGCCATTGACGTTTGTTGTGCGCAATAGCCATGACCGGCCGCTGCCCGGCGTGATTTGGAGCATGAGCCCGGCAACACCGCCAACAGCAAACACAGCGTTGCCCGGTGTGGTCGATCCGGGGTGTTTCAAGTTCTTGACGGCTAGTGCTGAAAGTTCCTTCGCGATCTTCGGCATTTCTCAATCCCATCATCTTACCCGCCAAAAATAGTGGCATTGGATGATACAGATTGCAACGGCGCGAGACAGCTATTTTAGATTAAAGTATTGATATTGCCTTATTATGTTCATTGGTTGAGACGACATGAGACAGCAATATGGCTGTCGCTCTCTCCGCCATCAATCCGATTGCCACATATGTTATTGATTTCACAGCAATTTAATCAACGTACTCAGTTGGCGGTGCCCCAAGGCGGTGCCCCAAAATATGGCTATTGTGACGCACGCATTTGGAACTGTGTGATAAATTCGAGCGCGTCCATCGCGGTTAGCCCCTCGTTTTCCCACGCTTTAACTGCGGATTCGAAATACGCCTCTTTTTTCTTGCTTCCGCAATCTTCCAAAGCTCCTCGCCGGCCTTTGTGAATAGAGCATTGCCGCAGATGAGAGTGTTGCCGGTTGGTGGCAGTGGGGCGTCTCCATCCGCAAACCTAAAAAAGATGGTTTTGTCGAAATAAGTGCGGGGCGCAATTGGGCCAAAACCTTGGCGCGAGAAACCACCCAGTGCCTCAAACGAGATAAGACCCGCTTTATCGAGATGCAACAACCCCTCATAAATCTGTGCAGAAGGGCTGTCACGGGCGGGTCATGACGTAAATAGCTTTCGTACGACTTGCAGGTCGAATGCAATCGCCTTGCTGGCAGAACTCCTCATAGCTGCCTCAGCCAAGGGAGCTGCCGACTGCGGAACCATAATCCCATCATGCATCGGTAGGGCCGCTATCCCCAGGGCCGGCCGCCGAATTAATTGCCGTCGTTCCGCTGTCGGCCCCTTCTCGGTATTCCCCATCTATGAGTTCACGGCCCGGGTCCTCGGCGATTTGCATCACGAAATCCGCTGACCATCCTCGTCGAGGAGAACGCAGCCCTCGGGATCGAAGCCGAGGTCGATCGCCTCGCCTTCGCGAAGCACCCGGCCACTAATCGGCGCATTGGCGCGGATGCTGGTCTTACCGCCGATATCGATCTCGTAGATGGCGCTACCGCCCAGATACGAGGCAGAGACGACGCGGCCGGGCAGACGGTTGGCGCTCGCCGCCGCGCCGACCGACAGTTTCTGCGGCCGCACGACGACAGTGACTTTGCTGCCGTCGGCAAGCGGCGTTGGACTGGCCACGTTGATCGTCTGGCCGGTGGCAAGCACCACCGCTGTTCCTTGGCCGGATCTCCTCACGGTCCCTGCCAGCATGTTGGCCTTGCCGAGGAAGTCGGCGACGAAGGCCGTGGCTGGTGCCTCGTAGACCTCCTGCGGGGTTCCGATCTGCTCCACTGCGCCGGCGTTCATCACCACGATGCGATCCGACATTGAGAGCGCTTCTTCCTGGTCGTGCGTGACGAAGATAGCGGTGATGCCGGTTTGCTTCTGGATCTTCTTGATCTCAACGCGCATTTCCTCGCGCATGTTCGCGTCGAGCGCCGACAGCGGCTCGTCGAGCAGCAGCACCTGCGGCTCGAAGACGATGGCGCGGGCGAGTGCGATGCGCTGCTGTTGCCCGCCCGACAGTTGCGAGGGCAGCTTCTTCTCGCTACCCGGCAGCCGCACCATCTCGAGCGCCTGGGCGACCTTGCGCGCAATTTCGGGCTTCGGCACATTGCGGTACTTCAGGCCGAAGGCGACATTGTCGAACACGTTCTTGTGCGGGAATAGTGCGTAGCTCTGGAAGACCAGCCCGATATTGCGCCTGTAGATCGGCACGTCGTCAACCCGCTGCCCATCGATCATGATCTGGCCGCCCGAAATGTCGACCAAGCCTGCGATGGAACGCAGGATCGTGGTCTTGCCGCAGCCCGAAGGCCCGAGCAGGGTGACGAAGCTGCCCTTGCGGATCGACAGCGAGAAATCGCGCACCGCCACGAACTTGCCATAAGCGATGTCGATGTCGCGGAACTCGACCGCCGGCTGGCTCGTCTCCGCGCCGCCCTGAGCGGATCCGCCCGCACCGGACCTTGCCACCCCGGCCGCGGCCGGCCGGGGTACCCCTGAAAAGTCGTGGCTGTCAGGCACCTTTCGAGATCCTGTGCCACTGCTTGTTCCAGGCGTCCTCATTGCTCGCCCAGTAGACCGGGTCGGCGAAGGTCAACGCCTTCATCGTGCCCGTTTTGTCAAAGGCCGGCAGCTTCTCGATCTTCTCGGTCAGCTTGACTTTTGTCGGGTCGAGCGATGGCGGATAGCTCTGGCCCTCCGCCACCGCGATGGCGGTCGCCGGGTCGAGCATGAAGTTGATCAACTCCTCACACTCGGCCATCGGCGAGCCTTTCAGGATCAGCATGTCCTCCATCCAGGCATAGGAACCCACGGGGTCGAGATAGCCGATCGGATGGCCCTGGTCCTGCAATGCGGCGACGCGGCCCGACCATGCGTCGGTTACCACGATCTCGCCCTTGGAAAGCAGGTCCATCAGTTCCGCGCCGGAACTCCAGAACTTCTTGGCGAGGTCTCGCGTCTCGCGCACCTTGGCCCAGATCGCGTCCATGTCCTTGAGGTTGTTCGGGTCCTGTCCGGTGGCGAGTGCGGCGTACCAGACGCGCGTGGTCATGTCGTCATAACCGCCGACCTTGCCCGCGTATTTCTTGTCGAGCAGCAGTGCGGCACCCTTTTCCTTGGCTTCCTCGGGCGAGATCACCTTGGTGTTGTAGGCGATGCCTGTCGTGCCGTAGTCATAAGGCACGGCCGAGAGTTTCGGCGTCAGCTTGCGGAACGGATCGATCATTGGCTGCAGCACATTCGCCATGTTCGGAATGTTGGCCTCATTGATCTCCGAGGTCAGGCCGCCGTTCACATATTTGATGTAATAGTTGACGCCGGAAGAATGGATGACCTGGTAGTCGCCGGGCTTGGCGGTCTTGATCTTGGTGATGATCTCGTCCTCGTCGCCGAACGTGCCCTGGACCACCTTGATCTTGGTCTTGGCGGTGTAGGGCTTGAAGGCATATTTGTCGATCGCATCCTGAACCGTGCCGCCCCAGCCGTCGAAGCGGACCTCTTCAACCGCGGCGAGGGCCTGCCTCATCCAGGGCATGTCGAGGCCCACCGCGGCCGCCGCAGCGGCGGTCAGCGTCAGGAAAGTACGGCGGCTCAGATCGCCGTTTTGATACCTATCGTGCAGCCGTTCAAGCCGCTTGCCGTTGGACAGTTTCATCGTGCTTCCTCCTTGGGTTCGCCGCGTCTTTTCAATCTGGTCAGGCTTTGCAGAACCAGGCCGCCGAGCAGCGGGATGCCGACGGTCACCAGGATCATCACGGTGCCGAGTGCGTTGATCTCCGGGCTGATCGAGATCTTGAGCATCGAAAGGATCTGGGTGGGCATGGTCTCGACACCCGCCGGCCGCCAGAACAGGCTGGCCGACGTATTGTCGAACGAGATGGTGAAGGCGAGCAGCGCGCCGCCAACGACGGCGGGGATGAGCAGCGGCAGCGTGATCTCGCGGAAGGATGAAAAGCGCGAGGCGCCGAGCGAAAGTGCCGCTTCCTCATAAACGCGCCGGATACCGACCATGCGCGCCTGGGTAATCAGCACCACATAGGGCACGGCGAGCAGGATATGGCCGAGCACCAGCAAAAGCATGGTTCTCGGCTGGTCGATCGCCTTGATCAGCACCAAAAGACCGACGCCGAGAATGGTTTCCGGCACCAGCGCCGGCAGGATCACCAGCGTGCTCAACGCCTGCTTGCCAGGGAATTCGAAGCGTACCAGCGCGAATGCCGTGACGACGCCTATTGCCGTGGTAACGGCGGCGGTGACCACCGCGATCCACAGCGAGGTGCGGAAAGCGGTCAGCACCTGCTCATTGGCCATCAGCTTGCCGTACCATTGCAGGCTGAAGCCGGTCATCGGGAAGCCGCCGAACATCGAGGCGTTGAATGACAGGATCACCGTCGCCACGATCGGCGCGAACATGAAGATGTAGACGCAGAGCGTGACGAAGCCGGTCAGACGCCAGCCCCATCTTCCTTCCTGCTTGCGCCGCGCCTTCATCCACCCAGTCCTTTGACGATCTGCGACATGCCCATGTAGCGCGTGTAGGCAGCGGCGAAGAAGCCGAGCACGATGAACAGCACGATCGAAAGCGTGGCACCCATCGGCCAGTTCAGCTCACCCATGATCGTGTCGTAGATCAAATTGCCGAACAGCGCGTCGCGGCCGGAACCCAGCAATTGCGGCGTTACATAGCTGCCGGCGGCCAGCACGAAGCAGAGCAGCAGGCCTGCCGCGAGGCCCGGCAACGAAAGCGGCAGCGTCACCTCGCGGAACGCCTGCGCGCTGGTGCAGCCCATCGAGCGGGCCGCCGCGATCAGTGTGCGGTCGATGCTTTCAAGGCTGACATAGACGTTGAGGATCATGTAGGGCAGCAGGAAGTGCAGCATGCCGAGGATGACCGCGCCCTCGTTGTAGAGCATCGGTAGCGGCTCGCTGATGATACCCAATTTCATCAGCGCAACGTTGATGACGCCCTGTTCGCCCAGGATGTTGATCCACGAAAAGGTGCGGATGGTGAAGCTGATCCAGAACGGCACGATGAGCAGTAGAAGCAGCAGCCATTTGTGCTTGAAGGTGGTCGCCCAGATGAAATAGGCCGGAAAATAGCCGAGCACCCCGCAGAGCACCGCCGTGATGGCCCCGACCCTCAGCGTCTTCAACAGGAAGCCGGAATAATAGCTGTCGGTCAGGAATTCATGCCAGTTCGCCGTCGTCAGCGCGCTGGTTTCCACGCCGGCGGTGACGAAGGTAAAGAAGGTGTAGGCCGCCATCACGGCTATAGGCAGCACCAGGAAGAAGATCAGCAGCAAAAGCACCGGCGCGACCAGTAGCCAAGCCAGTCGCGGATCATACAATGTCCATCGTCGTTTCATGACCACCCGGTGCGCTTTCTTTGAAGCGCCTGTTTGTTCCCGGGCCAAGATTGGGTGATTGGAGGCCCGATGTCTACAGTCGGCGATTGAGCCAGTGGACATCGGGTGCGCACCGGCTGCAATGGACGCCGAAACTCGGTCGGCGAACGGCATCGCAGCAGCTCCGGTGGTCGCCAGGGAAGCTCAGCCCTTCGAGATGCCGCGTGCGATCAGCCGCGCCAGACGCTGCGAAAACGCCCGGGCGTCCGCCGGCTTGTCGCCGTCGAGTACGCGTGCCTCGTCATAGAGAAGATGAGCCGCGTCGTCCTTGAAGGCCTGCTCGTCGTCGCCGAGGCTGGCTAGCGCCAGCACGCGCTCGTGGCGCGGGTTGATTTCGAGGATCGGTTTGGCCGCCTTGTCGAGGCGGCCGGCGGCGTTCATCAGCCGTTCGAACTGCCGGTCGGGGCCATGTTCGGGCGCGACGAGGCAGACCGCGCTTTCGGTCAGCCGGTCGGAGGCTTTCACATCCGAGACGGCGTCACCAAGCGCCGACTTGACGAAAGCGAGGAAGCCATCGACCTCCGGTGGAGCCGCCCCGTCCGGCTTCTTTGCGTCGTCGAGCAGCGGGATGTCGGACAGTTCCGCCACGCCCTGGGTCACCGACTTGAACGGCTTGCCGTCGAAGTCCGGCGCCATCGTCACCCAGAAGCTGTCGACAGGGTCAGTGAGCAACAGCACCTCGATGCCGCGCGCCTTGAAGCCTTCGAGCTGCGGCGAGGCTGCGAGCCGCGCGCGGTCATCGCCGGCCATGAAGAAGACCGCCTTCTGGCCTTCCTTCATCGCAGCGATATAGTCGGCCAGGCTGCGCCAGCCTTCGCCTGATGTGGTCGAGCGGAAGCGGGCGAGCTTCAGCAATTGCTCGCGCCGCTCGTAATCCTCGTAGAGCCCTTCCTTGAGAACGACGCCGAAATTGTCCCAGATCTTGGCATAGGCCTCGGCCTCGTTCTCCGCCAACTTGGCGAGGTCGCCCAGCACGCGGCTGGTCAGGCCCTTGCGGATGGCGGCCAGCAGCGGGCTTTCCTGGATCATCTCGCGCGAGACGTTGAGCGGCAGGTCGGCGGAATCGACCAGCCCGCGCACGAAGCGCAGATAGCGCGGCAGAAGGTCGGCATCGTCGGTGATGAAGACGCGGCGTACATAGAGCTTCATGCGGCCCCTGCGGTCCTGGTCGAACAGATCGAACGGACGCGAGCCCGGCACGAAGGCGAGCACGGAGTATTCCTGCCGGCCCTCGGCGCGGAAATGGATGGTGGCCGCCGGCTCGTCATACTGGCCGGCGACGCTACGGTAGAAATCGGTGTATTCCTCGGGTTTGATCTCGCTCTTCGGCCGCACCCAGAGTGCCGTGCCATCGGCGATGTCGCGCGCCTCGGCGCCGGGTTTTTCGACGAGCGTGATCGGCACCGGCACATGGCCCGACTGCGACTTGGCCAGTTGCTCGAGCCGGTAGGAGCCGGTGTAGGAGACGGCGTCGTCCATCAGATGCAGCACCACGCGGGTGCCGCGCTTGGGTGCGGCTTCGAGCGGGGCGGGTGCGATCTCATACGAACCCTTGCCGTCGGACGACCAGCGCCAGGCCTCTTCGCTTCCCGCGAGGCGACTGATGACGTCGACCCGCTCAGCCACCATGAAGGCGGAGTAGAAGCCGACGCCGAACTGGCCGATGAGCTGCGTGTCCTCTGTAGCTGCGCCGACGCGCTCGATAAAGGCGCGCGTGCCCGAGCGGGCGATCGTGCCCAATGCCTCGGCCATGTCGTCGCGGCTCATGCCGATGCCGTTATCCTCGACGATGATTTCCTTGTTGTCTGGATCGGCCGAAATCGAAATGCGCGGCTTGGGGTCGTCGCCCAGCAGTTCGGGGCGGCTGACAGCCTCGAAACGCAGCTTCTCGCAGGCGTCTGCGGCGTTGGAAATCAGCTCGCGCAGGAACACGTCCTTGTCGGAATAGACCGAGTGCACCATCATGTGCAGCAGCCGCGAGACATCGGCCTCGAATGCCTTGGTTTCCGTCGCTTTCGTATCCGTCGTCATTCAGATTTTCCCACGTAATCGTTCTGCCCGCCGCGCCATGCACGTTCCGGGCTCGTCCTTCAACCATTTTCAATTACGCCGGCAACCCTGTTCCGCAAGGCCGGCGCGATCGACAATATCGTAGCGCGATGCGAAGGCGACAAGGGGGTGAGGAATGATCCGCGCGCCGGAAAGCCAAATGGGTTTCTCGTATTGGCGTGTCCGCAACGTTCAAACGCTTGGCGACGAGTGACGTTCCTCATCCGTTGCTCGAACGTCGAGATATGGCGGTCCGTTCTGGTCTGGTTCGGCGTTGCCAGCATATGCGCGGCTGAGTGCAAATCGTCTGTCTGCAAGCCCTTCCCAAACCGCGCGGAAATTGGCTGGAGAAGTGCTCGGGCCGCCTCGTGCCGCGAGCACCTGACAGGGAGGCAAGGTCGACAGCGGTCCGCAACTCCCATGCCAGCGCTCCCTGACGATTGCTGAGCTCCAACGACAGGCGAACAGAGCTCCGCGTCTTCGTCTGGATCAGGGCGCGGAGCCGCGAGAAACAGGCTGCCCTTCACGCGCAGCAGCTCCTGCATCCAGCAAAGATCGCCGCTTATCTCGGCTTGCTGGATCGTCTCCTCGATAGGTGAAAATGCTTCCGCGGCTTGGCCCGTCGCTGCAAGGCCCTGAACGAACGAGATGTTGAGCGGTGTGGTGAGCAGTTCGTAGGGAGCGGCGTGAAGCTCGGCGAGGCAGGATCAAAGGCTCTCGACACCGCTGCGTGGTCGCAGGCGCCGTTTGCAGGCCGAATGCGTGGTTCGATCGCCGAGGGAAGCCTTCAAGGAACGCATTGTCGTCCGGGACATTGAGGAAACAGCGCAGCCCGCGCGTTCAACCTCAAGGAATTCCCGGCATGGCGAAGCAAGTATCAAAATCGGCCACGATCCACGATCAGAAACTGAACCGCGGCGAAGGTGGGGAATTGCACCAGGTCGCAGCCGGCTCGACGCCGGTGCTTACGACCGCACAGGGCGGGCCGGTCTCCGACGACCAGAACTCGCTCAAGATCGGCGCCCGTGGCCCGACAACACTCGAGGACTTCCACTTCCGCGAAAAAATCTTCCATTTCGATCACGAACGCATTCCCGAACGCGTCGTCCACGCGCGTGGCTACGGTGCCCACGGCTACTTTGAAACCTATGAATCGCTGGCGAAATACACGCGGGCCGATATTTTCCAGCGCGCTGGTGAAAAGACGCCGGCTTTCGTCCGCTTCTCAACCGTTGCCGGCAACAAGGGCTCGGCCGACCTCGCGCGGGATGTGCGTGGCTTCGCCGTAAAGCTCTACACCAAGGAGGGCAACTGGGACATTGTCGGCAACAACATCCCGGTGTTCTTCATCCAGGATGCGATCAAGTTTCCCGACCTGATCCATGCCGCGAAGGCGGAGCCGAACAGCGACTTCCCGCAGGCGCAGACCGCGCATGACAATTTCTGGGATTTCATTTCGCTCACCCCCGAAAGCATGCACATGATCATGTGGGCGATGTCCGACCGGGCCATACCACGCTCACTGCGCTTTATGGAAGGTTTTGGTGTCCATACGTTCCGGCTGCTCAACGCCAGGGACGAGTCGACCTTCGTCAAGTTTCTGTGGAAGCCAAAGCTTGGCCTCCAGTCGGTTGCCTGGAACGAGGCGGTCAAGATCAACGGTGCCGACCCCGACTTCCATCGTCGCGACCTATGGGACGCGATTCATGCCGGCAACTTCCCGGAGTGGGAGCTGCAGCTCCAGCTGTTCGACCAGGCCTTCGCCGACAGTTTCGACTTCGACATCCTCGATCCGACCAAACTCATTCCCGAGGAGGTGCTGCCGCCGATCGCGGTCGGGCGCCTGGTGCTCGATCGCATGCCCGACAATTTCTTCGCCGAGACCGAGCAGGTGGCGTTCATGACGCAGAACGTCCCGCCCGGCGTCGACTTCTCCAATGATCCGCTGCTGCAGGGGCGGAATTTCTCCTATCTCGACACGCAGATCAAACGGCTCGGAAGCACCAACTTCACCCACCTTCCGATCAACGCACCAAAGTGCCCCTTCCACAACTTCCAGCAGGATGGGCATATGGCAATGCGCAACCCGGTCGGCCGCGCCAACTATCAGCCGAATTCATGGGACGAAGGCCCGCGTGAATCGCCGGCCAAGGGGTTCCGGTCGTTCGCTGAAGTTGAAGCGGGACCAAAGGCGCGGTTGCGGTCGGAGACCTTTGCCGACCACTACAGTCAGGCGCGACAGTTCTACATCAGCCAGCAGCCCGTGGAGCAAGACCACATCGCCTCGGCGCTGACATTCGAACTGAGCAAGGTGCGAACTCCGGTCATCCGCGAGCGTATCGTGTCCCACCTTCTGAACATCGATGACGGGCTGGCCGGCAAGGTGGCGGATGCGCTAGGCTTGAAGGCGATGCCGAAGCCGGCCGATGCGGCTGTGCCGACGCGCCGGGACCTCGGTGCTATGGACTCGCTCAGCATTCTCAAGAACGGCCCCGGTCGTTTCGAGGGCCGCAAGCTCGGAATTCTGGTGACCGACGGAACGGACGCCGGCTTGCTGAAGGCGATCGTGCAGGCGCTGACCAAAGCCGGCGCAAGCTTCGAGATCATCGCGCCAAAGGTCGGCGGCGCCACGGCGAGCGACGGCAGCTGGATCGACGCACAGCAGATGATATCAGGCGGACCTTCGGTGCTCTACGACGCGGTCGCGCTGTTGCCGGCAAAGCCGGCAATGGCCGACCTGCTGAAGGACTCGACGGCCCGCGACTTTGTCGCGGACGCCTTCGCGCATTGCAAATTCATCGGCTTCGTCGAGGCGGCAGCGCCGCTGCTGGCGAAGGCGGGCGTGGTCGAGGATGAGGCGGTTGTCCGGCTCGCGTCGGTCAAGGATGTCGCGGGATTTGTCACCAGGCTTGGCGAACTGCGCTGGTGGGCACGTGAGCCAAAGGTCAAGCTGGGCTAGCCCTGCAATCGGATTGGCTGTGCTCACTGCCCACCTGGCACAGCCAAATCCAGCCGCATTTCCCTGGCGATCGAAAAGCCGGGGGCGAGATTAGACGCCCTCGCCGACATCGGAGGGGTGAAGGACTGCCATCGTCCAGCCGATCGTTCTCAAATGATCGACGCCAGGCTGCACAGGCTGCATAAGAGTGGCGGCCCCCGTTTCGCCGCGCGGCAGACGCGCCAGATGTGTTGAAGTTAGGTCACCAGAGGCCCCATTGGTCTCCCACCCGGAACGATTCCCTCGATCGCCAATTCGACACCCCTCAGCCTACGGGACGTAACGCAGCGATCCAGCGACGGGCTGTTGCGTCGACGAGACCTGAGCCAGAAGGCACCTCAATCCGCAATCTTGCCCAGAGTGTCGGCAACCACTGCACCGCGCTCCCCCATCGGCCGCGCCGGGCCCGTGGTGGAGTCCACCGCCGTCTGGTGTTCCATCTCGGCATTGACTGCGGCTCCAGCGATGAGAATGATGACTGAAATCCACGTCCACATCATCAAACCGACGACCGCGCCAAGCGATCCGTATGTTGCGTTGTAATTGGCAAAATGCTGCAGATAGAACGAGAAGAGCCATGAAGCTGAGATCCACACCGCTGTCGCGATGAAAGCGCCCCAGCTCAGCCATCGCCACTTCGCACGCTCGCGGCTTGGACCGAAGCGGTAGAGCAGGGAGATGCCGGTCAGCATCGCGCCCACCAATATTGGCCAGCGAGACACCGCAACGAGCGCTTCCGTCCACCCATCCAGGTAGAAGTAGCGCAGCAATGCAGGAACAACGCCCACCGTCAGCAACAGGACGATGCCGATCATCAAGGCTCCGACCGTGAACAGGATCGACATCAGGTTGAGGGTGATGAAGCTGCGCTTCTCGCGTTCCTCGTAAGCTATGTTCATGGCGTCGAAGAGCGCCTTCATGCCGCTGTTGGCACTCCACAGGGCGATGCCGAGGCCGACGAAAAAGCCGGTCCCGAGAGCGCCCGGCTTCTGGCTGGCCAACGCCTGCAACTGGCCGCGAATGAGATCGAGGCCGCCTGATGGCAGCAATCCGCCGAGATAGGCGACGTGATCTGCGACAGTGACAGGATCGGCGACAAAACCATAAATTGAAATGAACGCCGCCAGGGCCGGGAACAGCGCCAGCAGCAGATAGAAGGTTGCGCCGGCCGCGACTAGCAGAACCCGGTCCTTGTTGAACTCTTCCCACAGCCGCCAGAAAATATCTTTCCAGCCGAGCGCCGGGATCTGCGATGGCCAGGCCGCGTCGCGCCCACGCTCGCCTTGCTCGGATTTCAAGCTGGCCTTACTGGCCTCTGTGGTTGATGCAGCGCGACTGGCCGCTTCTCCATCGATCAAGGAGGAGCGGTTGCCGGGCGGCTGCTGGTTCTGCGTTACCTTCGAGGCCACTGGTCGCGCCCTATTCAGCAGCGCGTGCAGACAGGACGCCCGCAGAGGGGCCATCCCGACAAAGGCCTTTTTGGCCCGGCCAGGAGGTCTTGCCTTCGCCTCGTGCGCTGCTGGCAGCAATTCGCGGGCGGACGGATAGTGCATCCTGTGTCTGGCGCGCGACCCGCAGCGCATTGGCGCATTCGCGCGGGCGCACTTTGCCCGATGTCTTGAACACTAAGTCATTCATCGCCCGCCGCCTGACGTCCTCGAACCTGTTCCCGAAGCGTGACTGACAACGCGGGTGCGTGACACCTGTTCCCCTGACGTTGAATCCGCCCGCCTGGCTGATGGACCAGCAAAGGGGGATGACAATAATTATCGCCAACCCAGTGCATCTTTGGGGGCGGACGGGCGTTTGAGAATAAGTCCATCAACGCGGTGAGTTCCATGAATGCGTCGACCGAGCATGATCCAAAGGGCGAGGCGGACCTGTCCGAAGATGCCGATCTCATGGTCAACCGCACCGCGCATTTTGTCGGAGACTGGATCGAGGAGCACGTAATCGAGAAGCCCACCATCGTGCCGGTTGGTGTCGACGCCGCGGAAGAACTGGCCAGCCAATGCATTGCGGATGCCAACGATAAAGGCATCGCCGCTGAAGACATTTGGGATGAGGTAGGCGACCTGAAGGAGTACATCGCAAAGGCAATCGACGAGGAGATTGACCCGGCGGTTTCTACCCATACCCAAGAGAGCCAAAGGTCATAACAGGAGCGGACTGCCTCTACCTGCGTGTTGCCGGCGGGCGTGGGGGCGCTAGCCTTCGGCCTTGAAATTCTTTGCCTTTTCGGCGGCCTTCTTCTTGTCGTCGCCATGCTCGCGCAACAAATCCTTCGCCTGCTTCGGCGATACGTCCGTCGTCTCTGCGAGATGCATCGCCTCGCGATCCGTATCCTGGGCTTTGTTCTGGTCCTTCGGCATCGGTGATATCTCCGGTTGTGTGAAGAACAACAAGGAACTCGCAGGACGGTTCCCCCAATGTCGACCCGCCAGGTTCATGGAAATGAAACTGGCTCAGCAGGGCAGTTCGCTTTCAGCCGACCAAGAACACCCGGCAAGGCGGGGTGGAACGCGTTTCCTTCTTCACTTAGGCGCTTTCTTCCTAGCGGCTTGCGGGTTTTGCCCGGTGGCAGCGGAGGTTCTTGCGTCCGTGGAGTGTGCCGCGAGGGCGGGCCCCGCGCCTGTCGCCTTGCGCATGTCTCCCGTTTCCTTCCTGTCATCCGCTCTTCTGCCGGTCAGACCCGAAAACACCTTGCTGAAAAAACCCATTTCGTCCTCCTGAATGTCCGATGCGCGCCCTCGCGACGCTCAATCCATGAAGCTCCTCCCAAGACTTTGGTTCCTTCGGACAGTCGATGCCAAGCTCGGCCAGCGCTTCGTGCCCTGGTTGCCTGACCCAACGTAAGCTTGTTATTGTGCAGTGCAGCAACGATGTTGCCTGAACGTGCATTGTGCGCGGTTTCGCCACCCTGGCGGTCAAGGATCTCGATTTGCGAAACATCTCAGACACAATCACCCGCCTGACCGCAATGCGGGGCCGAACGGTTCTTTCACCGCAACGCCACGACGACCGCTTGTCCGACATAGCTGGTTTCGGATCCAATCCCGGTGCCTTGGGTGCGCGCTCATACGTTCCTGAGAATCTCACGCGTGGCGCTGCGTTGGTTGTCGTCCTGCATGGCTGTACGCAGACCGCTGATGGATACGATCATGGATCCGGGTGGTCGAAGCTGGCGGCCGAACAGGGGTTTGCGCTGCTCTTTCCGGAGCAGCGGCGTGGCAACAATCCTAATCTCTGCTTCAACTGGTTCGTGCCCGAAGATGTAACACGCGACCGCGGCGAAGCGCTCTCCATCCGCCAGATGATCGAAGCCATGGTGACAAGGCATGGCCTCGACCGCCGGCGCGTTTTCATCACCGGGCTCTCCGCCGGGGGAGCGATGGCAACGGCAATGCTGGCGACATACCCTGACGTGTTCGCCGGCGGAGCGATTATTGCAGGACTTGCCTATGGCAGCGCATCGACGATCCCCCAGGCTTTCGATCGCATGCGCGGCCATGGCGGCCCATCGAAGACTGGGCTCCAGCAGCGCTTGAGCGCCGCGTCCCCGCACGAAGGGATTTGGCCAAAGATCTCGATCTGGCAGGGCACGGCCGACAATACTGTGGCGTCTTCCAATGCCGATTCCATTCTTGCCCAGTGGCAAGGGGTACACGGAGTGGACGCTGGCCCAACGCGAAAAGAGGCGGTCGATGGGCACATGCGACAGGTGTGGTGCGATGCCGATGGCAACGAACTGATCGAAACATACACCATCGCTGGCATGGGCCATGGCACACCCTTGAAGACGTCGGGTGATGATGGCCTGGGCGTCGCAGCGCCATTCATGCTGGATGTAGGAATATCATCAACACGCCGGATCGCCGGCTTCTGGAGACTTACCGATGCCAGTGAGCCTGATCTCGAGAAGGCCCCGAGACGACGCGCATCGGGAACGGCTCTGCTCCCTTATACGCCGGCGGAAAATGTGCGGGCAGCGCGCGTCGCGCAACCGCAGCCCGACCGTCGAGCGGACTCGGTCAAAAGTGTTTCCAAGGTGATAGAGGACGCTTTGCGCGCAGCGGGGCTGATGCGTTAGCCGGGATGTCCCCGGCCGTCGGGAACGTACTGCGCATGCAACGAAACCTCCCGGACGAAGTTCGAAGTTTCGACCGGGAGGTCTTCTCAACTAGACTCGATTGACGTCGCGGCCACGGTCGCGCCCGATTTCATTTGCCGGGTAGCTTTCCGCGTCAGCATCAAAGCCGGTCCAGCCGCCGGCCTGATATTCGCCTCTGCGGTCTTCCAGATTTACGGACTTGGACTGGCTCAGAATCCGTTCGGCATTGGGAGCCAACTGTTCGTCGACCTTGGCTGTTACCAATGTGCCGCCGCGACGCACTCCCTCGGCATAGACATGGGCATCGTCTTCCGTGACGCCGGAATCCGTGAGAGCGCCGACGAGCCCCCCTGCGGCGCCCCCGACGACTGCACCACCGACAGCGCCAACCGCGGTGGCAGCCAGCCACCCAGCGGCCACGACCGGGCCAACACCAGGTATGGCCATCAAGCCAAGCCCTGCCAGCAGTCCGCCAGCTCCGCCGATCGCGGCGCCAAGGCCCGCGCCACCGGCGGCATCGTCTGCAGCCTTGGAGCCATCGCGATGGACGCGGTCTTTCGCGTTGTTGGCGACGATGCTGATATCCGAGTGCGGAACACCGCTGGCCTCAAGTTTGGCGACGGCGCTAGAGGCATCATCGTAGTTGTCGAAAAGTCCGGTTACCGTTTTCATGCTTTGGTCTCCTTGATCGTTGTTTTACTTGGTTCCGGCAACGACGTTGCCCTTGTAGTCCAGTGCCACGGTGGTGCTCTTGCCGTCCTTGTTCGCCTGTCCGCGCCAGATGCCTTGATCGTCCTTTGTCAGCTTCGAGACATCCGAGAAGCCCGCATCCTGGATGCGGCCTTTGGCCTGGTCCTCGGTGAAGCTGTTCGCGCCGGACAGGGGAGGGGTCGCATCGGGCGTGTCGCCGACCGTAACTTTCGGCGTCTCTGAACTCGACGTCTTGGTGTCGAGGGCCGCCGCGATTTTTTCGATCATGTCCTTGTGTGCCTTGAGTGTCGGCACGGTCTCCTGGGCGAACGTCTTCAGCTCGGCGTTGTCGCCCTCCTTGGCATAGCTCTCGAACAGCGTCACGGCGTCGGAATGGGCATCGCGTTGCATCTGGACGTACGATCCGTCGAAGGGGTCCTTGCCATTTTGCAGAGCGTCCAGATCGCCTTTGTGTTTGGCATCCAGTTGCGTCGGCACTTTCAGCTTCTGCTCGCCGGCGATCGTTGCCAGCTTGGCATTGGCCGCGCCATGATCTTCAATCATCTTGTGCGCGAAATCCTTGACGCCTGGATCCTGTGCTTTGCCTTCGGCGATCTTGCTCGAATCGACTTCGAACATTCCGCCTGCGGCGGCCTTGTCGACAAAGTCTTGCGCGCTGTCGGCGGCGAAGCTGGGCAGTGCGAAAGCCATGGCTGTGGCTGTGGCCAACGAGGCCAGCATTAGGCGAGTTTTCATACGATCGTTCCTTGTTTGGGCACACATGTGCTGTCGACCTAATCTGCGCCCATCGCCTTTGTTCCAGGCGATTGGCGATAAACAGGGCTGGATATTTTTCGGGTGCGGCCTAGTCCCGGCGATACCCGTTGGATCGAACCGGCCGCAGCGCCATGGCGGGTGACGGGCAACCATCAACGGGCTTCGCTGTCGGGGGAACCATTGAAAATCCACGGCGTTACGCAGTCCCTAAGGGGCAGCGTGATCCTTGACGATGCAACACCAATAGCTTCGGGCGTAGAAGGCCTCGACCATGTGCTAAGAGGGGGATACGCGAAGTTTCGGTCTCATCTCGTCGAAGGGAGACCTGGTTCCGGCAAGACCACGCTTGGCCTTGGGGACTGGCAGCTCGTCCGGCAGCAAATCGGGGTCAGGTTCACGCACGTCAGGCGTCCAGGTCGGCGCGTCCACCGGCGGTTCTTGGTCTGGCTCTGGTCTGGGCGGCATAGCTATTCTCCTGATCTGTGGTGGGACGTGGCGTCTTGCGGCTCACTGGTCGCGGTCGCTCCGTCTCCTGGGGTTCGGGTCTGCACGTGAGCCCGCGTCCTTGCCCGCCGCCGGCACTCTCCGGCTCCCTAACGATTGCCTCGCCAGGATCTTTGATCCTGGCCATGCCCGCTATCTCTTTTGCTGGCCAACCACCGGCAGCCAGGAATGTTCCAAGGACGGGGAACTCGCAGCACGCGGGGCTGTTATCGGTCATCACACTGGAGAACCGAAAATGTCTGGCAATGAAAACCGTCGCGAAACTGGAGCAACAAAATATCCCGCCAAGACAGGCGCCGACCCGTCGGATGCATTTTCCCAGGATGCGGCTGGCAACAAGAAGCCCAGGAGCGGGATTGGACTGACGCGGCCTACCGATGAAGTGAACGACAAGACGCATCAGTCAGATGGGCAAGATCCAGCGAGTCGGGGAACCTCGAGCAGCGGAAAAAGTGCTCGGCCATGAATGTCGCCAATCTTCAGCTCGAGGGGGTGATGATGGCACTCGCCTCGATCAACAATTTGCTGGTCCACAAAGGCCTGCTTTCGATCGACGATATCGACGCCGCCCTGCAAAAGGCGGAGGCCTCCGTCAGGGGTGACGAGCGGACCTATAAAGATATGTCGCCAGCCAATCGCGACGCGATCTGCTTCCCGATACGGCTCTTACAGATCGCAAACAGCGCACAAGGCGAAGCGGACATCCCGTCATTTTCGGAACTGGCGAAAATGGTTGGACAAACGAAAGAGCCTCACCACGATCAGATGTGATGGCCCTTGTGGCGGCGGCCTGCATTGTTCTCGACAATGCCGGCTTCGCCATCTGTGAGTGACGGACTGTGACGGCATTGCTACAGCTTTTTCGAAGCCGCGCGTTTATGGTGGGGTTGGGTTGGGGCATTTCATGATCAAAGTTTTCTATGCATCCGTTGCTCTTGCGGCTCTTGTCGCGCCAGCAAATGCGCAAGACGTCAACTGGACCGGCTATTATGCGGGTGCCGAAGTCGGGGCAGGATTTTCTCACCCGGGTTTTGATGGCGGTTTCGCCGTAAGCGGCTCGGACTTCAACGAGAACGCATTTGTCGGTGGTGTTTTTGTCGGTCACGATTGGCAGTCTGGCCAGTTTGTATACGGTGGCGTGGCGAGCTTCGACTTCCTCGGCTTTCATGACCAGACGGCAATAGACCCACTGTTCGGCGGCAAGACCAATTCGTATACCTATGACCTGGACTGGGTCGCATCGGCGCGTGCACGCGCGGGTTTCCTGGCTTCGGACCAACTGTTGCTCTACGGCACGGCAGGTGTCGCGGTCACCCGTGTTGAAACGTCGGCGGATTTCGCATTCGGCGGGACCGAAACAGTGAACAAGACGCTTGTTGGTGGCGCATTCGGCGCTGGCGCGGAATATGTCTTCGCACCAAACTGGTCATTCAAAACGGAATATGTCGAGTACCTTTTTGACAAGGTGGATGTCGCCAACTCCATTGACTTCAAACCGAGATTCGGAACCTTGAACTTCGGAATTTCGTACCGGTTCTAAGTCTGCTTACGACCATACGACCTGGCTATTTCGCGCACGAAGTTTCGCCTCAGGTCCGGTCCCTCGAAAACGGGAAGTTTTGCCACCGCACGTACCCGGTTTTTGAACTCGTCAAGCGTAAGCGCGAAGATCAACTGATCCAGTCGCTCGCCAGTTTTGGAATCGAGCCTGTGCGCGAGCAGTTCGCCTTCCTGGCGCAGCATCCCAAGCCGACATGCGGCCACCGCTGCCTGATTGCGGGCGAGCGGCTCGAACATCAATTTCTCCACCCCACGTTCAACGAACATGTGCCAGATCGCGATGCGCGTCGCCTCGAACGAAACCTGAAGCCGTCGATGTGCCGCGTCACCGACTATCAGGTGTAGCGACCCAATGCGGTGGCGAGGATCAATTTCCGTCATGATCAAGCCGATCGGCTCGTCGTCATCGAGAGTGCGGATCGCCAGCAAGTTACGCCGCACGTTGTCGAAACTTCCGACATAGGCGCGAAACGATTCGAGGCCCAGCGGTGCAGCGGTCGTGTTCAATCCTGCTGCGACGGCGGGATCGGCCAACCAGCGTGCGAAGCGCTCATTGACTTCGCCTGGCCGCAAGGTGCGAATTCGACAGCTTTCGCCGGATCGCTCGACGAGGACCGGCTTCTGGGTTGGGGCTGCCGATGGAAAATTCAGGCGTTGGCCGGCCTGAGGCATTTTGGGCATTTGCGGACTCACTCCGAACTCAAACTTTCACCGGTTGCAAAATCCTATGACTGGTGGCGCGACGGCCGCTAGGCGAGGGCCTAGATTTCGTTCGATGGGGCGTCAGAATATCCAGCCGGATTATTATCTCCATTGCATCCTCAGCCGCCAGTGAAAAGGGCGGCGCGCCTGGCGGGTATGCCGCCGGTCGGCGCTAGCGGAAGCCAGGTCTGGCAGGCATCTGATTTGATCTGACGGGCCGCCGCGGCAGACAGCAGGAACAAGGGTGTCCGTCTGGAACCTCCCGCCTCGCAACGCGTTTCCTGGCGTCCCGTTCGTGGACCAGCCCGGATATCTCTCCAGACGCTGCGATAGATCAGGAGCCCGCTTCATGCACCACAAGCTGTTTCATTCACCGGTCGCACTGACCGTCGGCCTCGGTTTCAAGCGCGAGATTGCCTCGCTGGCCGAAATGCACGATTTCCTGACCGAGTGGACGACCTCCCGCCGGGGTCCGCTCTACCGCAACGCAGTGCAGGCATGTGACCTCGCTATTCCGGGCTATGTCACCATCGAGCAGGCGCGTCATGCGCTGGTTGAATTCGCGCAAGCGGCCGGCATCCTCTGGCCGGATATCGAACCGGTGGTCGGCGCCCGCGCCGTCGCCCGCGGCTATGGCGGCTACGCCGCATGAGGATTGAGGCCGCTTCCCATCGTGGTGGCTAAATCAGCCGCCACGGAATGCCCGGCTTGGCCTTGCCGGGTCGGGATTTCACGTTGAGACCCACAAATAGCTCGCAGCAACCCCGTGGTTGGGTCGATGAAGTTGGCCGTGCGCCTTGCGCGGCAATCAACCGCGCCGGCGCCCCGGCTCGCGGGCCGTGGACGCGGGCTCGTCCGCCTGTTGCGCGGCAAGGCGCAGCGCTTTCAGCTTGGCCGTCTTTTCTTCACGGGCAGCGCGCTCGGCGGCGATCACGATCTGCGATTCACGCTTGGCGCGTTCGTCGCGCTCGGTGTCGACTTTCGCACGTTTCATTTGCCGCTGCCCCTTTCGGTCCGGATATCGAAATCAATGCTCCTGCCGCGCTCGACGGCAAGCTCAGCCACGAGGGTCACCAATTCCTGGTCGGAGAGGGCGCAGTCGGGCATCGCCGATTTCAGCGCCTGCAACGCATGCTTCGTCGATATCGGCGTCGCCAGAGTTCTTCTGCTGTCGACATATTGGGCCGCGATCTGCCGGTACGTCATTTTCGGGAACATCGTCATCTCAATGCATCCTCCTGCCGGGATGGTGCGGCAGCGTGGCAGCATTGGCGATTACAAATGATGGCTGGCTCAATTTCGTCTCGACATGGGCTGAGAAATTCTCAGTCGCACCATTGCGTGGAGATGACCAGCGATGCCACGAGGACGCGATTTCCGCTCTCGTCCCGCACCTCGAGGGTAATAGCAGCGCCGTCGCCGTCGAGCATCTCGTCGCGGATGATGTCGGGCAGGATGCGGATCGCCTCGCGCCGCAGCCGCTCGGGCGTATCGAACAGCTGTCCTTCTTCGTCGACCGTGAGGCCGTCGCAACTGTGGAGATCCATGAAATATCTTGGCATCTACTCACTGGACCCGACTTGATGGAACGTTGAGTGGTTCAACCTTCAATCTGCAAACCGGGTTGTTGTTCCATCAGCGGTGGCATTGGCCGACGAACAAGCGCACTCTAACAAATGTTAATGCCCATCATCGTCCGAAGGCCTAGTGCACCCCCAGCCGCTCCCGGCTTGCGACACACTTGGCGATCGGCCCTCAGGCCTCTTCGCTGGAGATTGCGGTGCTTGAACCCCTGTATCTGAACCTCGGTCAGCACGACGCCCTTTCCGATGCCGAAAAAGCGCTGCTGGCCAGCGCGATGACGTTCGAGAGGCATTTTGCCATCGGTCAGGATATTGTCGCTTCCGGATCGCGGCCGACCTACTCGACGTTGATCCTCGACGGCTTGGCGGCACGCTACAAGGTGCTCGAAAATGGCGGCCGGCAGTTCACCTCATTGCAGGTGCCGGGCGACTTCGTCGACCTCCACGCCTTCCTGCTGAAGACCATGGATCATGGCATCGTCGCGCTGTCGCCCTGTCACGTCATCTTCGCCGACCACAGCAGGCTTCGCGCGATCACGGAGGAGGCGCCACACCTCACCAGGCTCTTGTGGCTGGACACGCTGGTCGATGGCGCCATCCATCGCGAATGGATCGTTGCGATGGGACGACGCTCCAAGACATCGCACCTCGCCCATCTCGTCTGCGAGCTGTTCGTGCGGCTGCAGGTGGTCGAACGCACAAATGGCATGAGCTTCCATTTGCCGTTGTCGCAAGCGGAACTGGCCGACGTGCTCGGTCTCTCGGTCGTGCATATGAACCGCGTCATCGGCGCCTTGCGCAAGGTCGGCGTCGTCAACTGGGCAAACCATACGGTGACCATCCTCGACTGGCATCGGCTGCAGGAAATCGCCGAGTTCGATCCGACCTATCTCAGCATGATGCGTGAGCCGCGGTAAGGTGTATCGTCATTCAGGCGATGCCGGCCGCAAACGCCGGGCTTCCGCTTCCGGTGCTCACGGACTTCATGTCCGCTCCGGTTATCGAAACCCGGCATTTGCGGCTCGGCCCGACCTGAATCTCAACACACCTTAGATCATTAGATCATTGCAGACATGGCGACCGATCCTTGCGGATATCTATGCGGCCTCGGCTGCCACGTTCACGGCCGACTCCGCGATCTGCGTCAGGGCTTCGTCCGTGGCCTTCTCTTCCTTCAGTGTCGCTTCGAGAAGTGTCACCGCCTCGTTGAGGCCGAGTTCACCGGCCCAGGTCCTCAGCGTGCCATAGCGCGAGATCTCATAGTGCTCGACCGCTTGCGCGGCGGCCAGCAGCCCGGCGTCAAGGGCGGGGGATCCCTTGTACTCCTCCATGATCTCGGCGCCTTCCTCGGTGATGCCCATGATGGCGGCGCAGGTCTTGCCCGCGGGCTTCCTGCCGATGACGCCGAAGACCTTCTCCAGCCTCGCGACATGTCCCTCGGTTTCGGTGCGGTGCTTTTCGAAGGCGGCTTTCAGGTCGGCGCTTTGTGCCGCCTTGGCCATCTTGGGCAAAGTCGCCAGGATCTTCTTTTCGGCGAAATAGATGTCTTTCAGCGTGTCGTGAAACAGGTCGTCGAGCATTTTCTGTTTTGCCATTGTCATCTCCTTTGGTGAGGCCCTCAGGTCGACAATCTCGCATTGGAGGATTTGTTCCCCTGCTTCTCCAAAGTGCGTTGCGCTTCGCGAAACAGCTAACCCCTTGCCAAGGCGCCTTCCATGGCCGTTGCCATCCTGCCAGCGGTAGGACGAGCGAGTTTCAGTTTCCAGTCTAGAAATCCAAGGTGGTTCGCGGACCTTCCCGTGAACCCCTTGGGTTTGATTTACGGTCGAGCCTCGCGGCTAACCCGGAAATGCTGACGATCAAGGGCCAGGGCCAAAAAACGCGCCACGATTTCGACTAACGTGGAGGGTGCCGATGGACGTTCATCGGGGTCGAATAAGAGCCCAATGGCAGCCCCCGGCCCTCCTGCTGTTGTTGCTACAGGCCAAAAGTCAAAGCGTGAGGCCAACGCCGGGTAGACTCCGGCGCTCACGACAAGCCCTGTCGTCAACGCTGATCGCGCCACCTCGATTTCGGCCTCCTGCGGCTCTACGTCACCGACTCTTTCAATGGAAACCACGTTGCCATCCAATACGACAATGACGACGACAGGAGCCTGGAAGAGCGCGGCAAGAGCTTGGGACGTGATTGAGACGATGGCCTTCGCATTGTCGGCTGCCGCGACGTCGCGGCTGTAGCCTTGTAGCACTGTCGTTTGTCGCCTCAGAAGTGCCGCTTCGGTAGCCCTGCGCTGGGAGGTAAACGCTACGCCGCTCACGATGAGTCCGACGACAAAAAGCAGTCCGATCGCCCAGACGTTTGCCGGGTCGTCGACGATCAGCGTGTAGCGAGGCTCTGTCAGGAAGAAATTGTAAGCGAGAGCACCAAGTATCGCCGAGCAGAGCGACGGACCCAAGCCTAAGCTAACGGCCGCTATGATCACCGGCACCACAAATACGAGGGAGAGGTTCGGGATCGTCACCCTGCTGTCGATACCGACAGCCACGGTCGTCGCGGCGGCGGTCATCGCAACAGAGGCAAGGTAGCGGACTACAGCGGGAGCTTCCGATAGCGCTAGGCCCAAATCCGGATCGGCATCCGGTGACAATGTGATGTCCCCTCGCAGCTTCGATCTGGCATCGGCCATTTGTTCAGCCCCCCGTCCTCTGATCTGTAGATCAATCCTGGCTCGACAATTCATTCCCCAGGAGAAAACGATTCGACATCGTACCCCCCATCTCCAAGGCCTGGTGCAACACCGACGTAGTGATAGTGGTCGCCGAAAGTGTCTATGACAGTGGAAAAAATTGGCCGGTCAGCAAGGTAGCCGACGACTTGGCTTTCACTGGGCCGCTCGGCGACGGGTGCGACGATCCTGATTGCATAGAACTCGATCGGAACGCTTCTCGCACCGAGACGCATCGGCTTATTCCTCATCAAAGGAACGCAGTGAGGCAGTATGCTCGCGTGAGTTCGATAAATCCACCCGCATAAATGGCGTTGATAGCTGGGATAGCTTTGCCGTCTTGTCCCAAGTCAGCCGGATCCGGGGCAGCTAGTTGCGGCAGCCATCCGAGCTTGCGTCATCTTGCCTGCCGGCTAAGTCCATGCGCGGTTTCGATTAAACGGGGCCCTGCAGAGCGCTGAATTTCACGCTGACGGGTGGGGGTCGGAATAGTGAAAAACCTTTATAAAATTCCTATTTCTTTCCGCCCCGCGCCGTCTCGAATCTTTATGGCGTTTTGATGCATATCATACACGGAAGCGTATATCTCGATCACCTTGTCATAGGTGACGGAATGCCTTTCGTATGATTTCGATCCTGCCGAACTCGGGTGCCAAGCACAAAACAAAAATAAGGAAAATGCACGATGGACATCGTCGTTCTCGGGATAGGGGTTTTGTTTTTCGCCCTGTCCTTCGCCTACATCAAAGCCTGCGACATTCTTTAAGCCGGAGGATCGAAACATGTTTCTCGACTATATCCTCGGCGGCGGTGTGACCTTGTTCCTGCTCGCCTACCTGACATACGCCCTCGTTCGCCCAGAACGCTTCTGACGGCAACTGGTGCAAGGAAAGCTACAGCCATGACTCTCACTGGATGGATACAGATCCTCGCCTACTGCGTGGTCGTCGTTCTGCTCGTGAAGCCGCTCGGCGGCTACATGTATCGCGTTTTCAACGGCGACCGCACATTGCTCTCGCCGATCCTCGGGCCCCTCGAACGCGGGCTTTATCGCATTTCGGGAACCAGCGAGCGCGAAGAGCAGCACTGGACCACTTACGCGGCAGGCATCATGTTCTTCAGCCTGGCCAGCTTCCTGGTGCTCTATGTCATGCAACGGCTGCAGGGCGTGCTGCCCTATAATCCGGCCGGCATGACGGCAGTGGAGCCGAACCTCGCCTTCAACACCGCCGTCAGCTTTCCGACCAACACCAACTGGCAAAACTATGGCGGCGAGGGCACGATGTCCTACCTCGTGCAGATGGCCGGCCTCGCGGTGCAGAACTTCATGTCCGCGGCCGTCGGCATCGCCATCGCGGTCGCGCTGATCCGTGGCTTTGCCCGCGCGTCGGTCAAGTCGATCGGCAATTTCTGGGTCGATATGACCCGCTGCACGCTCTACATCCTCCTGCCGCTCTGCATCGTGCTGACCCTTGTCTATGTCTGGCTCGGCGTACCGCAGACACTCGGCCCTTACGTCAGCGCCACGACGCTGGAAGGCGCGCAGCAGACGATCGCGGTTGGTCCCGTCGCCTCGCAGCTCGCCATCAAGATGCTCGGCACCAATGGCGGCGGCTTCTTCAACGCCAATTCGGCGCATCCTTTCGAAAACCCCGACGCGATCTCCAATTTCATCCAGATGGTCACGATCTTCGCCCTCGGCGCGGCGCTGACCAATGTGTTCGGCCGCATGGTCGGCAACCAGCGCCAGGGCTGGGCGATCCTGGCGGCGATGGGCGTGCTGTTCATCGCCGGCGTCGCCATCTGCTACTGGGCGGAAGCGTCAGGCAATCCGCTCGTCCATGCCCTTGGCATCGACGGCGGCAACATGGAAGGCAAGGAGAGCCGCTTCGGCATCGCCCTGTCGGCGTTGTTCGCGGTCATCACGACGGCTGCGTCCTGCGGCGCGGTCAACGCCATGCATGACAGCTTCACCGCGCTCGGCGGCTTCATCCCGATCATCAACATGCAGCTCGGCGAGGTCATCGTCGGCGGTGTCGGCGCCGGTTTCTACGGCATCCTGATGTTCATCGTGGTTGCCGTCTTCGTCGCCGGCCTGATGGTCGGCCGCACGCCCGAATATCTCGGCAAGAAGATCGAGGCCAAGGAGGTCAAGATGGCGATGCTGGCCATCCTGTGCCTGCCGCTGGCGATGCTGACCTTCACGGCAATAGCGGTCGTCCTGCCGACCGGCGTCGCCTCCATCGCCAATGGCGGCCCGCACGGCTTCTCCGAGGTTCTCTATGCCTACACCTCGGCGGCGGCGAACAACGGCTCGGCCTTTGGCGGCCTGAGCGGCAACACGCCCTGGTACAACATCACGCTCGGTATCACCATGCTGATGGGCCGGTTCCTGGTCATCATCCCGGCCTTGGCGATCGCCGGCTCGCTGGTGGCGAAGAAGACGGTCCCGGCCTCGGCCGGCACCTTCCCGACCGACGGTCCGCTGTTCGTCGGGCTGCTGGTCGGCGTCATCCTGATCGTCGTCGGCCTCACCTTCTTCCCGGCGCTGGCGATCGGGCCGATCGTCGAACACCTGGCCATGATCCATGGGCAAACCTTCTGAGGCCGCCATGTCCCGGTTCAACATCATGCGACGCAACGTTGAGCGTCGGACCGACAAGGAGGGGGAGACAATCTCCCCTCCCTTTCCGACCATATCCACATTCCTGGGCATCGCGGCCGTCATGATCGTGATCTGGCTGCTGGTCTACGGGCCGCCGCATCTTCATTCGGCATCCGATCGATCGGTGCCTGCCAACAACATCGATACTGGAGCCAACAAATGAGCCAGTCCAAATCCGCGGTCATCATGGATGCCCGCATCTTGTGGCCTGCCATCGGTGGCGCCTTCAGGAAACTGAACCCGCGCACGCTGATCAGGAACCCGGTGATGTTCGTCGTCGCCGTCGTCTCGGCGCTGACCACTGTCCTGTTCGTCAGGGATCTCGTCACCGGCGGCGGCGATTTCAGCTTTACGCTGCAGATCATCATCTGGCTGTGGTTCACCGTGCTGTTCGCCAATTTCGCCGAAGCGGTCGCCGAGGGCCGCGGCAAGGCGCAGGCCGACTCGTTGCGCAAGGCGCGCACCGAGACCCAGGCCAAGCTGCTGGCCGGCGAGGACCGCGCCAAGTTCAAGCTCGTGCCCGGCACCAGCCTGAAGGTCGGTGACGTCGTCCTTGTCGAAGCCGGAGACATCATCCCGTCGGACGGCGAAGTGATCGAAGGCGTCGCCTCGGTCAACGAAGCCGCGATCACCGGTGAATCGGCACCCGTCATCCGTGAATCCGGTGGCGACCGCTCGGCGGTCACCGGCGGCACGCAAGTGCTGTCCGACTGGATCCGCGTGCGCATCACGGCGGCTTCCGGCCACACCTTCCTCGACCGCATGATCTCGCTGGTCGAAGGGGCGCAGCGCCAGAAGACGCCGAACGAGATCGCGCTCAACATCCTGCTCGTCGGCATGACGCTGATCTTCGTACTGGCCACCGCGACGATCCCGAGCTTTGCCTCCTATTCGGGCGGCTACATCTCGGTGACCGTGCTGGTCGCCCTGTTCGTGACGCTGATCCCGACCACCATCGGCGCGCTGCTGTCGGCCATCGGCATCGCCGGCATGGACCGGCTGGTGCGCTTCAACGTGCTGGCCATGTCGGGCCGTGCCGTCGAGGCGGCGGGCGACGTCGACACGCTGCTGCTCGACAAGACCGGCACGATCACGCTCGGCAACCGTCAGGCGACCGAGTTCCGCCCGGTCAAGGGCGTCACCGAACAGGAACTGGCCGACGCGGCCCAGCTTGCCTCGCTCGCCGACGAAACGCCGGAGGGCCGCTCGATCGTCGTCCTGGCAAAGGAGAAATACGGCATCCGCGCCCGCGACATGGCAACGCTGCACGCGACCTTCGTTCCCTTCACCGCGCAGACCCGCATGAGCGGCGTCGACATCGACGGCTCGTCGGTCCGCAAGGGCGCCGTCGATTCCGTGCTTGCCCATGTCAATCAGTCGACGGTGGCCGCCCACGGGACCCGCCCCGGCAGCGACACCGTCAGGGATCTCCAGGCGATCGCCGACGAGATTGGCAAGTCTGGCGGCACGCCGCTGGCGGTCGAGCGCGACGGGCGCCTGCTCGGCGTCGTCCACCTCAAGGACATCGTCAAGGGCGGCATCAGGGAGCGCTTCGCCGAGCTGCGCAAGATGGGTATCCGCACGGTGATGATCACCGGCGACAATCCGATGACGGCGGCGGCGATCGCGGCGGAAGCCGGCGTCGACGATTTCCTCGCCCAGGCCACGCCCGAGGACAAGCTGAAGCTCATCCGCGACGAACAGGCCAAGGGCAAGCTGGTCGCCATGTGCGGCGACGGCACCAACGATGCGCCCGCCCTTGCCCAGGCCGATGTCGGCGTCGCCATGAACACCGGCACGGTCGCCGCGCGCGAGGCCGGCAACATGGTCGACCTCGACAGCGATCCGACCAAGCTCATCGAGATCGTCGAGATCGGCAAGGCGCTGCTGATGACGCGCGGCTCGCTGACGACCTTCTCGATCGCCAATGACGTTGCCAAGTATTTTGCCATCATCCCGGCGATGTTCGCGGTCTTCTACGTCGCGCCGGGACAGACGACCGGCCCGCTGCAGGCGCTCAACATCATGCATCTGGGCACGCCGCAGAGCGCCATCCTGTCGGCCATCATCTTCAACGCGCTGATCATCATCGCGCTGATCCCGTTGTCGCTGAAAGGCGTAAAATATCGTGCCATCGGCGCCGGCGCGCTGCTCCGCCGCAACCTGCTCGTCTACGGCCTCGGCGGCATCGTCGTCCCCTTCGTCGGCATCAAGGCGATCGACATGATCGTCACCGCCCTCGGCCTCGCTTAACTCATTGTTTTAACGCAATTCCGGACGGAAACCGTTTCAAACTTTTCCTGGAATTGCTCTGAGGAATATGTCCATGCTCACCCAGATACGACCCGCGATCATCATGATCGTCTTCTTCACGGTCCTGACGGGCCTGATCTATCCGATCGGCATGACCGGCATCGCCCAGGCGCTGTTCCCGCGCCAGGCCAATGGCAGCCTGATCGACAAGGACGGCAAGGTCATCGGCTCCGAGTTGATCGGCCAGGGCTTTGCCAGCGAGAAGTATTTCCATGGCCGGCCTTCGGCGGCCGGCAGCAACGGCTACGACGCGACCGCCTCCGGCGGTACCAATCTCGGCCCGACCAACCCCAAGCTGATCGACCGCATCAAGAGCGACGCGGAAAAGCTGAAGGCGGAGAATCCGAACCAGCCTGTTCCTATGGACCTGGTGACGACGTCCGGTAGCGGGCTCGATCCGCATATCAGCCCGGAGGCCGCCTATTTCCAGGTGCCCCGCGTCGCCAAGGCGAGGGGGATCGATGAAGCCAAGGTCAAGGCGCTTGTCGACAGCCAGGTCGAGGGTAGGGAGCTCGGCTTCATGGGAGAACCGGTGGTCAATGTGCTGGCGCTCAACCTAGCGCTGGACGCCGCGAAATAGTGGATGGTAGGGGCCGGGGATCGACAGCATCCCCGGCGCCATCCATGATCGGTTCCGATGGCGGACGACAGAAGCAACGAAACCAGACCTTCCCCGGACGCGCTGCTCGAGCATGCCGAACGCGAGGGGCGCGGCCGTCTGCGAATATTCCTGGGTGCAGCACCGGGCGTCGGCAAGACCTACGAGATGCTGATGTCTGGCCGCGCCAGGCTGGCCGATGGTGTGGACGTGGTGATTGGCGTCGTCGAGACGCATGGCCGCAAGGAGACGCTGGCCCTGGTCGAGGGCTATGAAGTCATTCCCCGCCGCAAGGTCGAATACAAGGGGCGCATCCTCGAGGAGATGGATATCGACGCCATCATCACCCGGCGGCCCGCGCTGGTTCTTGTCGACGAACTCGCCCACACCAACGCGCCTGGCAGCCGCCATCCCAAACGCTACCTCGATGTCCAGGAGATTCTGACCCAGGGCATCGACGTCTACACGACGCTCAACGTCCAGCATGTCGAAAGCCTGAACGATGTCGTCGCCCAGATCACCAAGGTCAGGGTGCGCGAGACGGTTCCCGATTCCATCATCGACCAGGCCGACGATGTCGAGATCATCGATCTCACTCCCGACGACCTGATCAAGCGGCTCGAGGAAGGCAAAGTCTATTTCCCCAACACCGCGCAGCGGGCGATCGAGAACTATTTCTCACCCGGCAATCTGACGGCGCTCAGGGAGCTGGCGCTGCGCCGCACCGCGCAGCGTGTCGACGACCAATTGCTGATCCATATGCAGGCCCACGCCATTCCCGGCCCGTGGGCCGCAGGCGAAAGGGTCCTCGTCTGCGTCGATTCGCGTCCGGGCGGGGCGGCCCGCATTCGCTATGCGCGCAGGCTGGCCGACCGGCTCCGTGCGCCCTGGACGGCGCTTCATGTCGATACGCCTCGCTCGGCAGGCATGTCCGAGGAAGACAAGGACCGGCTCGCGACGAACCTGCGCCTTGCCGAGCAGCTCGGCGCCGAGGTGACGACCATTCCCGGGCAGAACGTCGCGCAGGAGATCGTTCGCCATGCGACGGCGAACAACTTCACCCATATCGTGGTCGGCAGGCCGACCCGGTCGCGCTGGCGGGAATTGATCGAAGGCTCGCTGACCTATGATCTCATCCGCAATGCCGGCGACATCAGCGTCCATGTCATTTCGGGAACCGAACGCAACACCGAGGCAACGTCGAGAAACGTCAAGGCGGCCGACGAGCAGTGGCAGTTCCAGATCCGGCCCTATCTCAAGGCCACGGCCTTTGTCGCCGGCTCGCTCGCCTTCGCCGTCCTGCTCGACCAGTTTCTCGACGTTCGCAACCTGGCGATCATCTTTCTCATCGGGGTGCTGACATCGGCGGTGACCGGCGGTCTCTGGCCGGCACTGTACGCCTGTCTCATCAGCGCCCTTGCCTTCAACTATTTCTTCCTGGAGCCGCGCTACACGCTGACGATCCGGGATCCGGAGAGCATTGTCGCGCTCGGCGTCTTCCTGGTTGTTGCGGTCATCGCCAGCAATCTGACGGCACGCGTGCAGCGCCAGGCGGTCGCCGCCCGCTCACGGGCGCGGGCGACGGAGGACATCTATCTCTTTTCAAAGAAGCTTGCCGGTGCCGGCACGCTCGACGACGTTCTCTGGGCCACCGCCTTCCAGATCGCCTCGATGCTGAAATTGCGCGTGGTGCTGCTCCTGCCGGAAGACGGAACGATCACCGTCAAGGCCGGCTATCCGCCCGACGATACACTGGCGGAGGCCGACATCGCCGCCGCCCGCTGGGCCTGGGAGCACAACCGCGCCGCAGGACGCGGTGCCGACACGCTTCCCGGCGCCAAGCGCCTCTATCTGCCCTTGCGGACAGGGCGCACCGCAATCGGCGTTGTCGGCCTCGACAACGACAAGCAGGGCCCGCTGCTGACGCCCGAGCAACAGCGCCTGCTCGACGCGCTGGCCGATCAGGCAGCGGTCGCTATCGAGCGCATCCAGCTCGTCGCCGACGTCGATCGCGCCAGGCTCGCCGCCGAGGCGGACAGGCTGCGCTCGGCGCTTCTCACCTCGATCTCGCATGACCTGAAGACGCCGCTCGCCGCCATCATGGGTGCTGCAGGTACGCTGCGGGAGTTCGCGCCGGCACTTCCCGAAAATGATCGGGCGGAGTTGCTGACGACCGTGCTCGACGAATCCGAGCGCTTGAACCGCTTCATCGCCAATCTGCTCGACATGACCAAGATCGAATCCGGCGCGATGGAGCCGAACTACGCTTTCCACTATGTCGGCGACATGGTCGGCTCCGCGTTGCAGAGAGCCAAGAAAATCATCGGCGAGCACAAGATCGAGACGGACATCCCTTCGGATCTGCCGATGTTGAAGGTGGACCCCGTCCTGTTCGAGCAAGCGTTGTTCAATCTCCTCGACAATGCGGCAAAATACGCACCCGCCGGATCGACGATCCGCTTGCAGGGCTGGACCGACAACGGTTCCGTCATCTTGCAGCTCATGGATGAAGGGCCGGGCATTCCTCCCGGCGATCTGGAACGGATTTTCGATACCTTCTACCGGGTGCGCAAGCGCGATCAGGTCCGCGCCGGCACCGGGCTTGGGCTGTCGATCTGCCGTGGCTTCATCGAGGCGATGGGCGGCACGATCTCGGCGGCGAACCGCACCGACCGTTCGGGCGCGGTTTTCACCATCAGGATGCCGAGGCCGGCGAATCCGCCGGATCTCGATGCCTCCACTACGGACGACCACGATGTTGGTGACTTTGCATGACAAACTCAAACGTCAGGATACTGGTTGTCGATGACGAACCGCCGATCCGCAAGCTGCTTCGCGTCGGCCTCGGCAGCCAGGGCTATGCGATCAGCGAGGCGCCGAACGCCAGGGTGGCGATCGAATTGATGGAGGCGGAGAAGCCCGATCTCGTCTTGCTCGACCTCGGCCTACCCGGCATGGGCGGCCATGAGCTGTTGCGCAAATGGCGCGACGACGGCCTCGATATACCGGTGGTCATTCTTTCCAGCCGCACTGACGAGGCCGGCATCGTCAACGCACTGGAACTTGGCGCCGACGACTACGTCACCAAGCCTTTCGGCATGAACGAGCTGATCGCTCGCATCCGCGTGGCGCTGCGGCACAAGTTCCAGCAACAGGGCGAGAAGCCGGTGTTCCACACCGGCGACCTCAGCGTCGATCTGGTCAAGCGCATCGTCAAGGTCGAAGGCAAGGACGTAAAGCTGTCGCCAAAGGAATATGACATCCTGCGCATCCTGGTGCAGCATGCCGGCAAGGTCCTGACCCACCATTTCCTGTTGAAGCAGGTCTGGGGCGATTCGACCGACGTGCAATATCTCAGGGTCTATGTCCGGCAGCTGCGGCAGAAGATCGAGAAGACCCCCGACCAACCGCGCTATATCACTACCGAGACTGGTGTCGGCTACCGCTTGCGAGAGGTCGAATGAGCGAGAGTCCATTCGACCTCTCGGGATTCTGTCCTAGAGCAGTTCACCGTTTCACGGAAACGGCAAACCGCTCTAACTCTTTGTTTTGACGCAATTCCGGAAGGAAACCGTTTCACACTTTTCCTGGAATTGCTCTAACTGATAGCCTCCTGCAGCCGGTTTGCCGTCGTCGATGTCCGCAAGGCCGCCAGGCAGCCGACAATGCCGAGCGGCACGAAAGCGAGGAACAGCCAGGTCGCGACATTCGCCGCGGCGTCATGGCTCAGTCCCTCCGAAAAGCCGCTGGCATTGGCGACGATCCCGGCAAGCGCGGCGCCCACGGCATAGCCGATGCGCTGCATGGTTGGCACCGCCGCGGAGGCGATGGTCTGTTCGTCGTGTCGCGCCGACGCCACAATGACGCGCGTGAGGAAGGGCCAGGCGATGCCGAAGCCGCCGCCTTGCAACAAGGCGCACATCAGAATCAGAGGAATGGACCCCACCGGTATCGTATAGGCAAAACCGGCGATGCCGGAGGCGATCATCACCGCGCCGCCGACGATGATCAGCCGTTCGCGCCGCGGCGGCGCATTGGCGACGAGGATCGACAGGATCGACCAGGCGATCGATTCGGCGGCGATGATGTAGCCGGTGGTCAGCAGCGGAATGTCGTGCAGGCTGGTCAGCAGCAGCGGTCCGTAGACGCCGAAGGAGCAGGTCGCCACCGAAAAGGCGGCGACCATGGTCATGCCGGCACCGACCGGCGTGCGCCACGAGAACAGTCGCGCCGGGAAAAGCCGAGAGCGCGGCTTCAGCGCGTCGATATAAAAGAACAGCGCCAGGCCAATGAGGCCGAGGACCATCAGCAGCGAGGAGCGCAGCAAGGCGATGTCGACGCCGGCCGAGGCGATCAGCACCACGGCCATGGCAAGGCAGCCGAGCGCGATGAAGGGGAAGGGCGGTGGCTTGCCGCTGGTCGCCTGCGGCCTTTTTGCCTCGGGCGTGTTGAGGACAATCACGCTGGCCAGGGCCATGGCGGCACCACCGAAGGTGAAGATGCCGAAGGCCCAGCGCCATGACAGGAGTTCGGTCATGATCGCACCGAGCATCGGCCCGCTGAAGGCGGCGACGCCCCAGATCGCCGACATGATGCCGAAGAGCTGCGGCCAGATGGCGCGTGAAAACAGCCGTTCGACCGAGACGAAGGCCAGCGACACCAGCGCGCCGCCGCCAAATCCCTCGATCAGGCGGCCGGCAAGGAACAATTGCATGGAAGGCGAGATGGCGCAGACCAGTGCCCCGGCGGCATAGAGCAGGGCCGCGACCACCATGTTGGTGCGCAGTGCGACATAGCTCACCAGCCGTCCGGCCGCAGCACCAGCGACGATGGCGCCGAGCTCGTAGATCGCCAGCGACCAGCCGACGAGCTGCACGCCGGCCAGTTCTCCGACCATGGCGGGCATGACGGTCGCCACCATCGTCTCATTGGTGGCGTGCAGCAGGATGCCGAGGCTGATGAAACAGAAACGCGCCAGGTCGCCGCTTGCCCACAATGCGCGCCAGTCGACCCTGTTCGTGCTGATTTCGGCCATTCTCGCTTTCCATATCTCGACGCGAGCGCACGACACCAGAAGCCAGTACGGGTTTCCGGCAGGACCATGCGCATCAGCAACGCCCGGCAAGGCGCTGCTCTATTCGGGGCAGGCTTGTAAAACCTCAACCGTGGTTGAGCTCAAGCAGTTTTTTGAGAGCCTGTTCTCGCGGCCGTCTTCCAGGATTGGCGGCCTTTATTGGGGTCAATTCTCGGTGCTGCGCAACTGGAACTGGCTGACGCCGATCGCGAGGTTGATGCCGGTCTGTGTCTGCAGGCTGAGCGGCTGCAAGGTGAAGGCCCGCGAGGAGCCGCCGACCAGCAGATTGGCACCGGCGCCGACGGCGGCCGTCACTTCGGCGCTGGCGCCGACATAGTCTCCAGCCAGCGCGCCCGGCGCGTAGATGTTCTTCAACGGCGTCAGCACCAGCCACTGCATCACCGACTGCTTTGTGGTGCCGATGTCGAGGCCGTATTTGTTGACCGCGCCGAAATAGGCTTCCGGCGCAAAGCTCTTGTCGGCTGGGGTGAAGGTGCAGCTCAAATCCTTGCTCGAGCCGAAGATGAAGCCGGTGCCACCGCCGATGGCGCAATCAAGCGTGCCGAGCTCTATGCCCCGGTCCTGCGCCTGAGCCGCGCCGGCAAGCACGGTTGCGATTATGGCAGCGGCGAAGGCTGTCTTCGGCATGGCGGTCCCCTCAAAAATCAAACGGCGCGGAACCATCCTATCCGGTTCCGCGCCGCAGGGTGAGGGGCATGGAGCACTTGGCTCCATGCATTTACTTGAACGAGTGGATCAGCTCGAGCGAGGTCACGGCGACGGCAAGATTGACGCCGGTCTGTGCCTGGACGCTGAGCGGTTCCAGCATGAAGGCGCTGTTCAGCCCACCGACAAGCAGGTTGGCGCCGCCACCGGTGACAACGCTCGCTTCGGCGTTGACGCCATAGTAGCTGCCGGCGAGATCGCCTGCGTCGCGGTTGCGCGTTGCCGCCAGCACGGCCCAGACGAGCTGTCCCTGATGGGTCTTGCCGACATCGACGCCGATCTTGGAGATGACGCCGGTATACATCTCCGACGGACCGCCATGATGCGGCCTGAAGGTGCAGGACACGCCCTTGTTGGACGCGACGACGTAGCCGGTGCCGCCGTCTATGGTGCAGTCGAGGGTGCCGAGTTGCAGCTTGCCGGCGCTGGCCGGGGCGGCGGCGAATACCGTCGTGGCGAGGGCAGCGGCGCAGGCGAGTTTCTTGATCATGGGTGGGTCCTTTCGCAAATTGCTTCGAAGTAACGGCTTGGATGGCCAGACCGTTCCGCCGAAAACTTGGCGCGAACAAGGCAAGGGCCGGCGACCTGCCGCCGGGGCTAGCTCGCGGTTGCCGGATCGACGGCGATCCGCGGCGCCGCGTGTCCTTTCGAACACGCAAAGACACCGCGGCATTTGGATGGATGCAGGGGCGCTGCTGAAATCGATATCAGCTGACGCGGGCCAGGCCGTCCTTGGCTGGCTGGTAGGTGGGGTCGAGGTGAACGGCTTCGCGATAGGATTTCGCCGCCTTGACCTTGTCGCCGCGCCGCTCGTAGATCAGCGCCTGGTTGGCCCAGGCCTCGGCGTTCTTGCCATCCAGCTTGATGGCCATGTTGAAGTCGGCGAAGGCATTGTCCTCGTCATTCATCGCCAGATAGGAGAGACCGCGGCCGTTGTAGGGCTCGGCGGCATCAGGCGCGAGCGAGATGGCGGTCGAGAAATCCTCGATGGCGAACTTGTGCTGGCCCTGGCTCTGATAGATCAGGCCGCGATTGTGGTAGGCACGGGCATCGGTCGTGTCGAGCTGGATCGCCTTCTGGAAGTCATTGAAGGCCTCCTGGGTGCGGCCCGCCTTGCGATAGAGATTGCCACGGCCGATATAGGCGGCGTCATAATTGCCGTTGATCTGGATCGAGCGGTTGTAATCGTCGAGCGCGGCCGCCTGGTTACCGAGGAAGCGCTGGATGAGCGCGCGGTTGGAATAGGCCTGGAAGAAATTCGGGTTGAGCTGGATCGCGGTGTTGAAATCCTTGAGCGCCGCCTGGTACTGGCCGCCCCGGCCATAGGCGGAGCCGCGCACATTGTAGCCTTCGGGATCCTGGGGATTGCGCTGGATCACCGCCGACAGCGAGGAGATGTTCTCGCTCGACCCCTGCGCCTTGTCGATGTTGTTGAATTCGCCGGTCGGGCCAGCTGTCTGGCAGCCGGCAAGCGCCAGGCCGGAAAGCAGGGCTGCCGTCAGGGCGAAACCACGCAATGCGGTCCCGCGCTCCACGCTTGTTGCGTTCATGTCTGCCCTGTCCTCACTTGTGCCGCGTCGTTCAGGTCCGGTTCCCCCCTCCGGGCCGGGTCACAATCAAAACAAAAAGGTGGCGGCGATTCCACATCGCGCCACCTTGGATATCCTTGGAAAAGGACGAAAAATTGGCGTTAGAACCGCGGCGGACGCGGAGCACCACCTGCACCGCCGGCAGCACCAGCGGCAACCGGGCGAGGCGTCATCGGCAGCAGGCCTTCGCGCTGTGCGCGCTTGCGGGCCAGCTTGCGGGCGCGGCGCACGGCTTCCGCCTTTTCACGGGCGCGCTTCTCGGAAGGCTTCTCGTAGTGACCGCGCATCTTCATTTCGCGGAAAATGCCTTCACGCTGCATCTTCTTCTTGAGAGCGCGAAGCGCCTGATCAACATTGTTGTCGCGGACGAGTACCTGCACGGGCAATCCTGTCTTTCGGGTTTGATATCAACAGGCAAGCGGACATAGCCACTAGCCTCCGCGGCGATTTACACCACGAATTGTGGCGGCTGATAGCAGAATCATCCCGCGCTGTCCACAGCCGAAATGAACTTGGACGGCCAAACAGCGGCCGGTTTTGCCGCAGGATAAGGGAGCCGGCTACGCCGTGGCCAGGTGAAGCCGCTCGAAATCCTCGAAGAACTCGCCGTAGTCACAGGTGATTTCCTCGCCCGCGGCGATGTCGCGGGTGGCGGTTGCGCCGCCATACTGCGAAAAATCCGTGTTTGGATTTCCAGCATGGTTCATGAAGCGGCCATTGTCGACTTCATAAACCATGAAACCCGGCCGGTCGGGGCTCGGATAGGCATAGCGGTCGAGCAATTCCCTGAGGTGCGGGGGTGCTGCCTCGTATTTCTCCGTCGGCACCAGCCGGTCGAAGTCCGGATCGAGCCGCCAGATCGAGGCGCCTTTCCGGATCGGCTCGGCGGCGAACACGCCGACGCCCTCGATCGCGCTCGCAGCCACATAGGTTCTGATCAGCATCATCGTTCCAGGCCCCGTTTTTCGACAGGAATTCGACAGGAGACGGAATCGCCAAATCGCGCGGAAAAAGCAAGACCGACCGCCTGCGTCACGGCGACGAACAGGCCTGTTCGCCGCAAAAACCCTTCACGTCCGGTTGATCGACACGCCGCCGTCGGCGAACAGCGCGGTTCCGGTGGTGAAGCTCGAGGCGTCCGGGAGGCCCCAACCCGCGATGCCGAGGCCGAGCAAGGCGGCCAGCTCCAGCAGGAAGCGCAATGTCAAATTCCGCCGGGCATTGCCCACAATCTTGCTCCAAAGGTTCGGCAACACGAATAGTGGCCGAGGGCCGTTGCGTCGGCCAGTCCGGATGCGTCTTTTTTGTCGCGGCGCAAAACGGCAAGCGCCGTCGCAAACAGCGCAAGGGTGGAAGCCCGGTTTCGCTAGTGATACACCTCGCGCGCCGGGACCGACTGAACGCCCGGCTGCAATCCGCGAGATCTGTTGGCGCGAGGCTGGGACGTTGAAGAAATATTCGGTATTCGCCATCGCCCGCGAGGCCATGCGCGGCCACAAGGGCTGGGAGGAACAGTGGTCCTCGCCCGAGCCCAAGAAGGAATACGACGTCATCATCGTCGGCGCCGGCGGTCACGGCCTGGCCACCGCCTACTATCTCGCCACGGTCCACGGCATCACCAATGTCGCGGTGCTGGAAAAGGGCTGGCTGGGCGGTGGCAACACCGGCCGCAACACCACCATCATCCGCTCCAACTATCTCTATGACGAGAGCGCCGGCATCTACGACCATGCGCTGAAGCTGTGGGACGGGCTCAGCCAGGAGCTCAACTACAACGTCATGTATTCGGCGCGCGGCGTCATGATGCTGGCCCACAACGTGCACGACGTGCAGGTGCTGAAGCGCCATGTCCACGCCAACCGGCTGAACGGCATCGACAATGAATGGCTGTCGCCGGAGCAGGCGAAGGAATTCTGCCCGCCGCTCAACATCGCCAGGGATGCGCGCTATCCGGTGGTCGGCGCGGCGCTGCAGCGCCGTGGCGGCACGGCGCGCCACGATGCGGTGGCCTGGGGCTATGCGCGCGGCGCTTCGGCGCGCGGCGTGCATATCATCCAGAACTGCGAGGTCACCGGGGTCAAGCGGGCACCGAACGGCGCGGTCATGGGTGTCGACACGACACGCGGCTTTATCGGCGCCAAGAAGGTCGGCGTCGTCGCCGCCGGCCATTCCTCGGTCATCATGAACATGGCCGGCGTGCGCATGCCGCTGGAAAGCTACCCGCTGCAGGCGCTGGTGTCCGAGCCGGTCAAGCCGGTGGTGCCGTGCGTGGTGATGTCGAACACGGTGCACGCCTATATCTCGCAGTCCGACAAGGGCGAGCTGGTGATTGGCGCCGGCACCGACCAGTATGTCTCCTATTCGCAGACCGGCGGCCTGCACATCCTGCAGCACACGCTCGACGCCATCTGCGAGATGTTCCCGATCTTCACGCGCATGAAGATGCTGCGTTCATGGGGTGGTATCGTCGACGTCACGCCTGACCGCTCGCCGATCCTGGCCAAGACGCCGGTGCCCGGCCTCTATGTCAATTGCGGCTGGGGCACGGGCGGCTTCAAGGCAACGCCGGGCTCGGGCCACGTCTTTGCCCACACCATCGCCAGGGATGACCCGCATCCGATCAACGCGCCCTTCACCATCGAACGCTTCCGCACCGGCCGCCTGATCGACGAGGCGGCGGCGGCGGCCGTGGCGCATTGATGATGGCGCAGATGGCTGTCGCGATGCCGCTGATGCTGGCGGGGGAACAGGGCATGTTCCATTTTCCTTCGGCGGACGAAGTGCGCACGCAGCCGATCAGCCGCGTCGGGAACGAGGCCAACTGGCCGTTCTCCGTGGACGACGGCGTGCTCGCCTGCGTGTGGAGCGGCGGCCAGAAGGTGGTCATGTTCCTGGAGAACAGGCCTTCCGATCTTGGCGAGGACGACACATTCGAGCCACGTCGGGTCATCGTCACGACCGATCCGGTGCAACTCACCATCGGCAACATGGCGTATCGCGACCTGTTTCGCCCGGCCGCGAGCGTGGAGGAGCGCATCCGGCTCGTCGCGCCTTTTGCGGCGATGGGCCAGAGGCTTTGCGACCAACCGGCAGGCGCCCGCGTCGGCCACGGCGAATTGTAGGAACGAACACGATGCTTCTCATTCGTTGCCCCTATTGCGAGGAAGAGCGCCCGGAGCTCGAATTCCGAAATGCCGGCGAAGCGCATATCGCGCGCTCGGCCAACATTGCCGGCGAGAGCGACGACGATTTCGAGAAATTCTTCTTCATCCGCTCGAATCCCAAGGGCCTCATCCATGAGCGCTGGCGGCACATGCATGGCTGCGCCCGCTTCTTCAACGCCGTGCGCGACACGGTCACCGACAAGTTCATCATGACCTACAAGGCCGGCGAGCCGAAGCCGTCGAAGCTGCCCAAAAACTCCAACGAAGTGGTTGCCAAATGAGCGGCGCGTTCCGCATTCCCAGCGCCGGCCGCCTCAGCCAGGCGAAGACCGCGCGGTTCAGCTTCGATGGCCAGTCCTACGCCGGCATCGAGGGCGATACGCTGGCTTCGGCGCTGCTCGCCAATGGCGTCCACCTCGTCGGCCGCTCGTTCAAGTACCATCGTCCGCGCGGCATCCTGTCGGCGGGCGCGGAAGAGCCGAACGCGCTGGTCGAGATCAAGCGCGACGCGGCGCGCAAGACGCCGAACGTGCGGGCCACCGTGCAGGAGCTCTATGACGGGCTTGCCGCCCAGTCGCAGAACCGCTGGCCGTCGCTGTCCTTCGATGTCGGCGCGGTCAACGATGTCGCCTCGCCACTGTTTTCCGCTGGCTTCTACTACAAGACCTTCATGTGGCCGAAGGCGGCCTGGAAGAGCCTTTATGAGCCGAAGATCCGCGCAGCGGCCGGTCTTGGCGTTTCCCCGGATCAGCCTGATCCCGATCACTATTCATCGCGCTATGCGCATTGCGACGTGCTGGTACTGGGCGGTGGTGCCGCCGGCATCGCGGCGGCATTGGCCGCGGCCGAGACCGGGGTGCGCGTCATCCTCGCCGACGAGCAGGCCGAGTTCGGCGGCAGCCTGCGTTTCGAAAGCGGCGCCAGGATCGACGGCCAGGACGGTTTTGCCTGGGCTCAAGGTGCGGTGGCGAAGCTCGCCGCCATGGACAATGTCCGCGTGCTCTCGCGCACCACCGCCTTTGGGTACTACGCGCAGAATTTCGTCGGCCTTGTCGAGCGTGTCAGCGATCATCTCAAGACCCCCGGCCGCGAACTGCCGCGCGAGCGGCTTTGGCAGGTTCGCGCCAAGCGCGTCGTGCTGGCCTCCGGCGCCATCGAGCGGCACATGGTGTTCGCCGACAACGACCGGCCAGGCATTATGCTGGCGGGCGCGGCGCGCACCTATCTCAACCACTATGGTGTGGCGGTCGGCAAGAATGTCGGCGTCTACACCGCCAATGATTCGGCTTACGCGGCGGCGATCGACTTGAAGAAGGCCGGCGTCAATGTGGCGGCGATCGTCGATTTGCGCGACAATCCGGCCGGTCCAGTAATCGACGAGGCACGGGCGCTTGGCATCGAGGTCAATTTCGGCCGCGCGGTGATCCGCGCCGGCGGCAAGCTCAGGGTATCGTCGATGACCGTGCAGCCGAAGAATGGCGGCGGCGAACGCACCATTCCTGTCGACGCGATCCTGATGTCGGCCGGCTGGACGCCGTCGGTGCATCTGTTCTCGCAGTCGCGCGGCAAGGTCGCCTTCAACGACGAGACCAAGCGCTTCGTGCCGGGCATTTACGCGCAGGACTGCGTCTCGGTCGGCGCCTGCAATGGCACGGATGGGCTGTCGGCGTCGCTCGACGAGGCCTATGCGGCGGGCGCCAAGGCGGCCAAGGATGCCGGCGCGAAAACCGCCAGGGGCATGAAGCCGAAAGTCGATGCCTCGGAGAGCTGGTCGCGCGGCATGCTGGGCGCCGCTCCCGGCGCCGGGCCGGATACGACGGTGAAAGCCTTTGTCGATTTCCAGAACGACGTCACCGCCAAGGATATCCGCCAGGCGGTGCACGAGGGCATGCGCTCGATCGAGCACGTCAAGCGCTTCACCACCAACGGCATGGCGACAGACCAGGGCAAGACCTCCAACATGCACGGCCTTGCGATTGCCGCCGAGACGCTTGGCAAGCCGATCCCGGAGGTCGGCCTGACCACGTTCCGGGCGCCCTATACGCCGGTGACGTTCGGCGCGATCGTCAGCCACGCGCGCGGTCCGCTGTTCGACCCGACACGCAGAACCGCGATTCATCCGTGGGCCGAAGCCCAGGGTGCGGTGTTCGAGGATGTCGGCCAGTGGAAGCGCGCCTGGTATTTCCCCAAGGCGGGCGAAGACATGCACGCGGCGGTCGACCGCGAGTGTGTGGCGGTTCGTACGACAGCCGGCCTGTTCGATGCCTCGACGCTCGGCAAGATCGAAGTGGTCGGGCCGGACGCGGCCAAGTTCATGGAACTGCTCTACACCAATCCGTGGGAGAAGCTGGAGCCCGGCCGCTGCCGCTATGGCATCATGCTGCGCGAGGACGGCTTCATCTATGATGACGGCGTCGTCGGCCGGCTGGCGCCCGATCGTTTCCATGTGACGACGACGACGGGCGGTGCGCCGCGCGTCATGAACCACATGGAGGATTATCTCCAGACCGAGTTCCCGCATCTCAATGTCTGGCTGACCTCGATCACCGAGCAGTGGGCGGTCATCGCCGTGCAAGGTCCCAAGTCCCGCGATATCATCGCGCCGCTGGTCGAAGGCATCGACATGTCCGACGAGGCGCTGCCGCATATGTCGGTGCGCGAAGGCAAGATCTGCGGCGTGCCGACGCGGCTGTTCCGCATGTCGTTCACCGGCGAGCGCGGCTTCGAAGTCAATGTGCCGGCCGACTACGGCCAGGCCGTATGGGAAGCTTTGTGGGCCGAAGGGCAGAAGCATGGTGCCGCCGCTTACGGCACCGAGGCCATGCACGTGCTGCGCGCCGAAAAGGGCTACATCATCGTCGGCCAGGATACGGACGGCACGGTGACGCCGAACGACGCCGGTCTCGACTGGGCGGTCGGCAAGAAAAAGGCCGATTTCGTCGGCATCCGCGGCATGGCGCGGCCGGACCTGGTGGCCAAGGGCCGCAAGCAACTGGTCGGCCTGAAGACCAAGGACCCGAAGGTGGTGCTCGAAGAAGGCGCGCAGATCGTCGAGGATCCGAAGCAGGCGATCCCGATGAAGATGATTGGCCATGTCACCTCGAGCTACTGGTCGCAAAATTGCGGCCGCTCCATCGCTCTGGCGCTGGTCGCCGGCGGCCGCGACCGCATGGGCGACACGCTCTATGTGCCAATGCCGAACGGGGTGATCGAGGTGGAGGTTACCGGCATGGTGTTCTTCGACGAGACTGGAGGGCGCCTCAATGGTTAAGGCCGCCGTGAAAAAAGCAACAACTGTCGCAACGCCGTCGGTCGAGCGCCGCCCAGCGCTGGCCGGTCGCACCACCTCCGCACCCGCCGTCAAGGTCGAGGTGCTGCCGCCGGCCGAACGCATATCGCTGCGCGCGCCGGAGGCTTCGGTCGCCGCGCTTTCGAAGGCACTCGGCGTGACGTTGCCGAAGAAGCCGAAAACCTCGGCTTCGAAAGCCGGACGGACCGCCCTGTGGCTCGGCCCCGATGAATGGCTGGTGATCGACGAGGCCGGCAACGATCCGCTCGCCGACTGCGCCGGGGTTTCCGCCCTGCACTCGGCTGTCGGCATCTCGCATCGCAACGTCGCGATTGCCGTGACGGGTGCGGGAGCTGCGGCGACGATCAATGCGGGCTGTCCGCAGGACCTGTCGCTTGATGCCTTTCCGGTCGGTGCGTGTTCACGCACCATCCTGGGGAAGACCGAGATCGTGCTGTTGCGCAATGCCGCCGATGCCTTCCGGGTCGAGTGCTGGCGTTCCTTCTCGGACTATGTCTTTACTTTCCTGTCCGAGGGATCGCGGGACGCAGCGGTCTGAACTCGGAACGTTTTGCAGGGCACGCTCGTTCTGCATTCGCACGCCGAGGGAGAATGCCGATGCCGTCGAATTCCACGCCAAGATCACAGGCCAAGAAGTCGCCGGCCGTTCGCTCCCTGGAGCATGAGCAACACGAAGAGCCGAGTGCCGAACAGGAACTCGAGGAGGGGCTCGAGGACACGTTCCCGGCCAGCGATCCGATATCGATCACGGGAACGGCCATTCCCGGCGCACCGGCGAAACCGGGCAAGGCCAAGAAAGTGGCCGGGCGCAAGAAGCGCAAGACTTAATTTTCGTCGGACAAGGCTGGATCGGACCTTCTCAATCCCATTGGGCATGCTATTTAAAGCGCTTTGGGAGACAAAAATGCCGATAAAAGCCGTTGTTTGGGGCGAAAATGTCCATGAGCAGACCAATGCCGCCGTGCGCGACCTCTATCCCTTGGGCATGCATGGCACCATTGCCGCCGCGCTCAACCAGGACAAGGGCATCGAGGCGACCACAGCCACTTTGCAGGAACCCGAACATGGCTTGAGCGAGAAGCGCCTGGCCGCCACCGATGTCCTGCTGTGGTGGGGTCATGCGGCGCATGGCGAAGTCAAGGACGAGGTCGTCGAGCGCGTGCAGAAACGGGTCTGGGAAGGCATGGGGCTGATCGTGCTCCATTCCGGCCACTACTCGAAGATCTTCAAGCGGCTGATGGGCACGCCCTGTTCGCTGAAATGGCGCGAGGCGGGCGAGCGCGAGCGTGTCTGGGCGATCAACCGCGGCCACCCGATCGCGCAAGGCATCGGCGAATGCCTGGAGATCGGCGAGACGGAGATGTATGGCGAGCCGTTCGCGGTGCCGGAGCCGCTCGAGACGGTGTTCGTCTCCTGGTACGAAGGCGGCGAGGTGTTCCGATCCGGGCTGACCTATCAGCGCGGCGCCGGCAGGATCTTCTACTTCTCGCCTGGCCACGAGACCTATCCGATCTATCACAATGAGGGCGTGCAGCAGGTGCTGCGCAACGCCGTGCACTGGGCGCACAATCCGGCGCCGGCATGGTCCGGCATCACCAATGCGCCCAACGTGTCGACGGAGGCGGCCAAGGAGAAGATCGTCCAGAAGGGACTGCGCCTGCATGCCGATGGCGACAAGGGCTTGAGTTGATTGGGGCCTGATCTGATGCATCGACTGCTTCTGCTCGGCACCGGCGGCATCGCCGGGCATCATGTCGAGGAATTCGCCAGGATTCCCGGCTGTACCATCGTCGCCTGCGTCGACCAGGTGCCGGGCCGCGCGGCAGCGTTCGCCGCCGCCAACAGAATAGGCGATTTCTTCGAGAGCCTGGAAGCAGCGATTACCTGGGGCGAGTTCGACGCCGCCATCAACGCGACGCCGGACGGCGCGCACAGGGCAACGACACTGGCGTTGCTCGCCGCCGGCAAGCATGTCTTCTGCGAAAAGCCGCTGGCGCCGAACCATGCCGACGCACTTGATATGACGGAAGCGGCCGAGGCGGCCGGGGTCGTCAACATGGTCAACCTGACCTATCGCAACTCACCGGCGATCCAGGAAGCACGGCGCATGGTGCAGGCCGGTGAGATCGGCGAGTTGCGCCATGTCGAGGCGAGCTACCGGCAAAGCTGGCTGGTCAGCAAATCGTGGGGCGACTGGCGGGTCGAGGACAAATGGCTGTGGCGCCTGTCGAGCCGGCACGGTTCGACCGGCGTGCTGGGCGATGTCGGCATTCACATCCTGGACTTCGCTACCTATGGCGCCGCCCAGGAAATCGTCAGCCTGCATGCGGATCTGGTGACGTTTCCGAAGGCCGAGGGAGAGCGGATCGGCGACTATGTGCTGGACGCCAACGACAGCGTGGCGATGACGGCGAGGTTCAAATCCGGTGCACTCGCCACGATCGTGGCAAGCCGTTACATGACCGGCCACGCCAACGATTTGTCGCTGGCCCTGCACGGCACCAGGGGCGCCATCAAGGTCGAGACCGACGGCAAGACATCGCACCTGTCCGCTTGCCTGGGCAAGGATGTCGACCAGCAGTGCTGGCGAACGCTTGTGCTGCCGGATGTCAAGCGCAACGCCCGGCGTTTTGCAGAGGCGCTGGATGCAGGCCGGAACGGCGATCCGTCCTTCCGGCGCGCCGCTGACATGCAGAAGCTGATCGACGCGGCCTTCGAGAGTTCAGCGGTCAAATTGCCGGTCCCGGTCGCCTGAAGCTGGCCGGGTCGTGCCGGCCAGAAGTGATTTCAAGCTGATATCAGAATGCGCTCGGCATAATCCACGGATTGATGCTGATGCCGAGCCGCGGGCCCTTGCCGTCAGCGGTGTTTTCCGTGGAGCTTTTCTTCTCGACCGATCCGGTCGAAGCGCAATCGAGCTTCACATGGGTCCTGGTGTCGACGCAGGTCGCGGCCGGCGCGTGCTTGACCGGCTGGCTGGCGCTGGCGGCGAAGGCCGAGCCCGAAAGTGCCAGCACGGCGGCGAGGGTGAGGAGTGTCTTTTTCATCGTCAGTCTCCGTTTTTCGACGGGTGAATTCCCTCCGTACATGTACGGTGTGGCGTACAAATACGACCATCGATCGCGAAGTTCAAGTCGGAATCGTACGCGTACGATAAACTTTTTGTTAACCAAGAAACTCGCCCCCCGTTTGGCTGCGGAGGATGGTGAGGACTATGGAAACGAAAGGAGCTGGCGTTCAGCAGTTGACCGGTGTCTCGCTCAGCGGCGGCACGTTCTGCGTGCTGAGCGAGGCAAGCGTGAAATCGCACATCCGCTTCACGAAAGCCTGCGGGTCGCCAAAGGGGTAGAACGGAAAGGTGATCAGCAGCGAGATCGTACCGTGGCCCACCGCCCACAGCATGGTGGCGATGGCGCGCGGATCGCCTTGCAACTTGCCAGCGGCGACGCAGGCCTCGACCCGGCTGATGAGCACTTTCATCGCCGGGTTGCCTTCTTCCATGTCGTCGTAGCTCCTGCCTTCCGGCAGCCTGGTCTTTTCGGTCATGAAGACGGTGCGGTATTCGTTGGGATTGCCGAGCCCGAAGGCGGCATATTCCGTCATGACCGCCTGCAATGCCTCGATCGGATCGTCGGACGAATGCTCCTCGATGCGCCGGGCAAGCGTCTCGAACGCATCCTCGGCCAGCGCGAACAGGATGTCCTGCTTGTCGGCGAAGTAGGAGTAGACCGACATCGGCGCGTAGCCGACCCGCTTGGCCAGCTTGCGGATGGTCAGGCCTTCATAACCCTCTTCCTGGACGAGCTTGTGCGCGGCCTCGACCAGTTCGGATCGCAGTTCGGCTTTTTGTTTCTCGCGGCGTGTCTGGACGCTTGGCGGCAAGATCTCGTGCCTTCGTTTGGTTGGTGCGCGGCTAAATTATATACGCTGTACGAAAACGAACAAGGGCGCGACAGGTTCCCAAACGGCAGGTGTCAGATGGCGCCGATGCCGCCGTCGACGGCCAGCGCGTGGCCGGTCATGAAGGAATTGGCGGGGTCGGCGGCGAACAGGATGGCGGTGGTGATCTCCTCGACTTCGGCCACCCGCTTCATCGGCACGCCACGCGTCAGTTCGGCCAATGCCTCCGCCTCCGGCATGCCGGAGAGGCGTACGAAGCCGTCCACCATCGCCGTCCTTGTGTGGGCGGGGCAGATGGCGTTGATGCGCAGGCCCTTGGTGGCGTATTCGATCGCGGCCGAGCGGGTCAGGCCGATGACGCCGTGCTTGGCGGCGGCGTAGACCGAGAGTTTCGGCGCGCCGGACAGGCCGGCGGCCGAGGCGATGTTGACGATGGCGCCACCCTTGCCAGTCGCCTTGAACTGCCGCTCCATCTGCGGAATCTGGTGCTTCATGGCATAGAAGACGCCGAGCAGATCGATCTCCAGCACGCGGCGGGCCTCGTCCGACGCGACATGCGGCAGGCGCACGAAGCTCTGGACGATGCCGGCATTGTTGACCGCGATGTCCAGCCGGCCGAATTTCTCGACCGCCAGCCTGACCAGATCCTCGGACAGGCTTTCGTCCGCTATGTTGCCGGCCAGGATCGCCGTTTCGGCCCGCAGCGTCCCGGCAAGATCGGCCAACGCCGTTTCGTCGATGTCCGACAGCACCAGCCGCGCGCCCTCAGTGGCAAAGCCCTTCGCGGCGCCCTGGCCGAGCCCGCCGGCGGCACCGGTGATCAGCACGGTTGCTCTGTCAAAACGGCCCATCACGCCTCCTTGTCGATCAGTTTCGAAGCGAGATGCGAAAGCAGCTTCACGGCTTCGCCATAGGTCTTGGCCTTTTCAGGATTGGAGGCGTTGCCGTCCAGCGCCCGCTTGTAGACACCCTGGCAGATCGCGGCCAGCCGGAAGAAGGAGAAGGCCAGGAAGAACGTCCAGTTGCCGATGCCGTCCAGCCCGCGCCGCCGGCAGTAGGCGGCGACGTAGGCCTCTTCCGAGGGCAGGCCGAGTGCGGGGCGGTCGACACCACCCAGGCCGCGAAAACCCGAGGCGTGCGGCAAGCGCCATTGCATGCACTGATAGGCGATGTCGGCAAAGGGGTGGCCAAGAGTCGACAGTTCCCAGTCCAGCACCGCCAGCACCTGGGGCCGATCCGGGGCGAAGATCAGATTGTCCAGCCGGTAGTCGCCATGCACCAGCGAGACGCGGCCGTCATCGGCGGGCATGTGCTTCTCCAGCCAGGAAATAAGCCGGTCCATGTCGGCGACGGTGCCCGTCTCCGAGGCGCGGTACTGGCTGGTCCAGCGCGCCAGCTGCCGCTCGAAATAATTGCCCGGCCGGCCGAATTCGCCGAGTCCCACGGCCTCGACATCGACATCATGCATGGCCGCGAGCGTGACGTTCATGGCATCGTAGATGGCGGCGCGCTCATCGTTGTCGCGAGCTTCCGGCAGCGCCGGATCCCAAAAGATGCGGCCGTCGAGGAAATCCATCACGTAGAACATACGGCCGATCGGCGAGTCCTCCGCCGACAGGTGCAGCATTCGCGGCACAGGCACGGCGGTTCCGGCAAGCGCGCTCATCACGGTGAATTCGCGGTCGACCTGATGCGCCGATTTCAGCAACTGCCCAGGCGGCTTGGCGCGCAGCACGTAGCGGCCACTTGCCGCCGTTATCAGATAGGTCGGGTTCGATTGGCCTGATTTGAATTTTTCGATTGCAGCAAGCCCGGAAAAGCCGGGGATGTTCGCCTCAAGGTAAGGCGCTAGAGCCGCCTGGTCGAGAACGTTCGGATCGCTCATGCGGTCTCAGGCTGGCGTTCGATCAGGGTCAGCGTCAGCCAGCGCGCGGTCAATGCCGGCTTCTTCGAGCCCTCGATCTCGATCGTCACGTCATGGGCCGTCTGCACCCAGCCCGACGGCCTGACCTTGACGTCGGCCAGCACGAAACGGGTGCGGATGCGCGCCCCGGTCTTCACCGGTGCCAGGAAGCGCAGCGAATCGAAGCCGTGGTTGACGCCCATCTTGCTGTTTTCGAGCGGCGGCATGGTCTCGAAGGTCATTGCCGACAAAAGCGACAGCGACAGGAAGCCGTGCGCGATGGTGCCGCCGAACGGCGTCTCCCGCATGGCCCGCTCCGGGTCGCAATGGATGAACTGGTGGTCGTCGGTGGCGTCCGCGAACTGGTCGATCATGCGTTGCGTGACCACTCGCCACGGCGACACGCCAACCTCCTTGCCGACACTGGCCAGAAGCACATCGAGACTGATCGGTTCCACGCTGATGTCCTCCAGTTCACTCCCGGCTTCTGCGGCCGGAAAATGTCATTCCTTGAACAAGGTCAGCCCATGCTGCACCGACTGTCCGCCGTCGATCGGCAGGATGGCGCCGGTGACATAGCTGCCCGCACGGCTGCACAAATAGAGCGTTGCGCCGGCAATGTCATCCGGGGCGCCGATACGACCGATCGGAACATGGCTGCCGACGCGTTTCGCCTGTTCATCGCTGCCGGTGGCGAAAGCCGTCATGCGGCTCTGGAAGGGGCCGGGGGCGAAGGCGTTGACGGTGATGCGTCGGGCGGCGAACTCGAGCGCCAGAGTGCGTGTCAGATGGTGAACCGCGGCCTTCGAGGCGGTGTAGGAATAGGCATCGTCGGCCAGCGGCTGCGTGCCCATCACCGAACCCAGGTTGATGACCCGGGCCGGATCGGCATCACTGGCGGCGGCTTCCAGCAGCGGCAGCAATTCGCGGGTCAGATGGAAGACCGCGGTAACGTTGACGCCGAGCACCTTGGCCCATGCCGAATAAGGAAAGCTCTCCAGCGGCGCGCCCCAGGAAACGCCGGCATTGTTGACCAGAATGTCCAGTTTCACGGTCCGCGCCTTGACCTCGGCCACCAAGGCAGCGATGCCAGCCTCGCTGGAGACATCGCCGGCGAAGCCTTCGGCCCGACCGGAAGCGCCAATCCCGTTCAACTCGGCGGCGACCTTGACGCAGTCCTCGCCCTTGCGCGAAGCGATCATCACGCTGGCGCCGGCCCTGACCAGCGCGGTTGCGGCCATGCGGCCGATGCCGGTCGCGGCGCCCGTCACCAGCGCGGTCTTGCCGGCCACCGAAAACAGCTCGTCCAGATAGCTCATCACAATCCTCCGCGCCTTGCCCCGGCATGCGGGCAAAACAGTTCGCGTTGACAAGGCTATCCGAAGTACGGTCATCCTTGCCACGGGTAAAGTGCCCGGCGTGCATGAAGGGTTAGCGACCAATGACGGAGATGAATCTCGGCATGACCGAGCGGCTGAAGCCGATCCACGCGCGTGTCGCGGCGATGGTGCGCGACGAGATCATGCCGCTCGACAAGGAATTTCTCGGCGAGGTGGGCAAGGCCGGCGACCGCTGGGTCTATACGGCGCGCCAGAGCGAGATCCTCGAAGGGCTGAAGAAGATCGCAAGAGAGCGCGGCCTGTGGAATTTCTGGCTGACCGGCTCGGAACGCGGCTACGGTCTTTCAACCGTCGAATACGCCTATCTGGCCGAGGAGATGGGCAAGGCGCATCTCGGCGCCGAGACCTTCAACTGCTCGGCGCCCGACACCGGCAACATGGAGGTGCTGGAGCGTTACGGTTCCGCCGAGCTCAAAAAGGCATGGCTGGAGCCCCTGCTCGACGGCAAGATCCGCTCGGCCTACCTGATGACCGAGCCGGATGTCGCTTCGTCCGACGCCACCAACATTTCGATGCGCTGCGAGCGGCAGGGTGGCGACTATGTGCTCAACGGCGAGAAATGGTGGGCCTCCGGCGCCGGCGATCCGCGTTGCGCCATCTATATCGTCATGGTCCGGACGGGCGGCGATGAAGAGCCGCAGCACCGCCGCCATTCGATGGTCCTGGTGCCATCAGACACAAAAGGCGTGACCAAGGTCAGGGCGATGCAGGTCTATGGCGACGACGACGCGCCGCACGGCCACATGCACCTCCGCTTCGACAATGTCAGGGTACCGGCATCGAACCTGATCCTCGGCGAGGGCAGGGGCTTCGAGATCGCGCAAGGCCGGCTCGGGCCCGGCCGCATCCATCACTGCATGCGCGCCATCGGCCAGGCCGAGATGGCGCTGGAGATGCTGTGCCAGCGTTCCGTGCGCCGCGAGGCCTTCGGCCAGAAGCTGGCGAAACTCGGCGCCAATTTCGACATCATCGCCGAATGCCGCATGGAGATCGAGATGGCCCGCCTGCTCTGCCTCAAGGCGGCGTGGATGATCGACCAGGGCGATGCGCGTGCCGCAGCGCCCTGGATCAGCCAGATCAAGGTCGTGGCACCGCGCGTCGCGCTCAAGGTCACCGACGAGGCGGTGCAGATGTTCGGCGCGCAAGGCATCAGCCAGGACACGCCGCTGGCGCGCTCGTGGACGCATTTGAGGACATTGCGCCTGGCCGACGGGCCCGACGCCGTGCATCGCCGGCAAGTGGCGCGCACCGAGCTGAAGAAATACACGCAGGAAAGGGTCTGAGCAGCGGCTCAGCGCGGCCGCGTTGCGGTCTTACTGCCGGTACCAAGGAGCGTTCCGATGACTGTCCCGTCCGAAATGAAAGCGCTGCTGCTGATCGGCGACGGCTACACCAGGACCCCTACCGGCAGCGTTCTGGAGGCGATGGAACCCTACCTGCAGCCTGGCAGTATCGCCGTGCCGACGCCCGGGCCGACGCAGGTTCTGATCAAGGTCAGCCTGGCTTCGATCAATCCGTCCGATGTCATGTTCGTCAAGGGCCAGTACGGCCAGCCACGCGCCAAGGGACAGCCGGCCGGCTTCGAGGGGGTCGGCACAGTCGTCGCCAGTGGTGATGAGCCTTATCCCAAAAGCCTGATCGGCAAGCGGGTCGCCTTCGCCACCGGCGTCACCAATTGGGGCTCATGGGCCGAATATGCCGTCGCCGAGGCGGCGGTCTGCATCCCGCTCCTCGACACGGTGCGCGACGAGGATGGCGCGGCTATGATCGTCAATCCGCTCACCGCGCTCGCCATGTTCGACATCGTCAGGGAAGAAGGCGAAAAGGCCTTCGTCATGACCGCAGGCGCCAGCCAGCTCTGCAAGCTGATCATCGGTCTGGCCAGCGAAGCGAGTTTCCGGCCTGTTGTCACCGTGCGGCGCGACGATCAGATCACGGCTCTGAAAGAGCTTGGCGCGGCGCACGTCCTCAACGAAAAGGCGCCGGATTTCAAGACGGCGCTGCGCGAGGTGATCAAAGCCGAGCAACCGCGCATCTTCCTCGACGCGGTGACCGGGCCGCTGGCCTCGGCCATCTTCGACGTCATGCCAAAACGGGCGCGCTGGATCATCTACGGGCGGCTCGATCCCGAGCCGACAGTCATCCGTGAACCCGGCCAGCTGATTTTCCAGCACAAGCATATCGAGGGCTTCTGGCTGAGCGAGTGGATGCGCCAGTTCCGCGACCGCCGCGGCCCGGCGATCCTGGAGGCGCAGAAGCGTTTTTCCGATGGGCGCTGGTCGACCGACGTGACGGCTGTCGTGCCGCTCTCCGAGGCGATGGCGCGGGTTCCGGCCGAACTGGCCAAGCCCAACGGCAAGGTGTTCATCCAGCCTTAGCATCATTTGAAAGGACGCCAGAAGCTCGAATGCCAAGCTTTCCAAACGGCTCTTGATGGTCAATAAAAAGCCGGTGTCCTGTCGCCACCAGGCAGGCGGGACAGATATCCGCGTCTTTCAGTCCCTATGCCACCCTGCTTTGTCCGTGATATGCCGCCGCCATCGAAATGCCGGACGGCGCAGGCAAGGGCCTGTTGCGGGGTCGTGTGGGGTGACTTGATGACGATTTCCAAGCCGGTTTTCGACCGTTTGGGACTTAGCATGTGGATCGGAGCGTTCCTGATCGTTCTTGTCCTGGTGCTGTGGTCGCCCGACACGCGCACTGTGTTGCAGGCCTACAGATACGGCAGCGAGGAATTTCTGGCCGGCCGGCCGCTGTACAATATTCAGTCCGAGATGGGGTATCTCTACGCGCCGGCCTTTGCCGCGCTCTATGCTCCACTGTTCAAGCTGGGACCGCAAATAGGCGGGCTGCTGTGGCATGTTCTCGGCTTTGCAGTGCTGACCTTCGCCGCGGTGCGGCAGGTGCGCAAGCTCGGCGGCGGGGAATTGACCTGGCTGCTTTCGTTCGGTCTTTTCCTCGCCCTGCCGATGGCGCTCGGTGCGATCCGCAACGGCCAGGCGACGATCCTTTTGACCGGTGCTTGCTGGCTTCTCACCTTGTCGGCACTTGAAGGGCGGCGCGCCGAGACGTTTTTCTGGGCCTCGCTTGCCATCATCGCCAAGCCGACCGCGATCATCATGCTGCTGCTGGCTGGAGCGCTGCGACCCCGGTTGATACCGGTGCTGCTGCTGGGGGTGCTGTTCGTGCTCGCCCTGCCTTACGCCTTCGCTCCCGCCGGCTACCTAAACGACCAATATCGTGATTTCGCCCACATGCTGACCTCAATGGCCGTCGACAACACCAGCCACTTTGTTCCCACCGATTTCACCGCGCCCTTCACGGCGATAGGACTGCCCATTCCTGAATTCGATGCCACGATCGTGCGCATGGTCATGGCCCTGCTGACACTTTCGGCGGTCATCTGGTTCGACCGCAAGCTCGAACAGGGAACGGCGGGGCTGGCGATCTTCCTGACAGCCACTTTCTACATGTGTGTCTTCAACCCGCGCGTCGAGCCCAACACCTATGCCATGATCGCCGTACCCGCCGGTCTCGCCATCGCCCTGTTGTGGCGCGAAGAACAAGGCGGCGTCCTGGCCTCGGTGCTGTCCATAGCGCTGTTCCTGACCGGACTGACCGGCGTCGAGCGACACGTGCACGATTTCTTCTATCCCTGGTTCCGGCCGATCACGGTCACCTTCATCGCCTGTTCGCTGATGTGGTGGTTCTGGGCCAGGGCACGGGACAAGGTGGCGAATGAAGGGCCCGTTGCACATGGCTGAGTTGCGACCCACTCTCGATATCGTCGCACCGTTCTTCAACGAGGCGCAATCGGCATCGGCCTTCGCCGGGCTGCTCGACAAGCTCGAGGCGGCGGTATCACAGCGCTTCGGCATGACTGTCCACAAGATCCTCGTCGATGATGGCAGCCGCGACGATGGCGCCGAACGGTTCTCGCATGTGCTGTCGGGATCCTGGGAGATCGTCCGCCTCAGTCGCAATTTCGGCAAGGAAGTCGCCGTGCTTGCCGGCCTCGACCAGTCGCGCGGCGACATGGTGCTGATCATGGACGCCGACCTCCAGCATTCGATGGACATCAGCCTGAAACTGATCGCCGAACTGGTGGAAAATCCGGACATCGACGTCGTCTTCGCGCAGAACGACCGGCGTGAGGCGAGTTGGCGGCGCAGCCAGCTGGCCCGGCTTTTCTACAGCCTGATCAACAGCAGCCAGCGTTTCGACATTCCCGAGAACGCGGGAGATTTTCGCGTCATGCGTGGTGCCGTGGTGCGCGCGCTGACGAGCCTGCGGGACAAGCGGCGCTTCAACAAGGGCCTGTTCGCCTGGGCCGGCTTCCGCCAGAAAGCCATGCCCTATTCGCCGGAGAACCGCGCCGTTGGCACGTCGAAATGGAGCCGGCTCAACCTGATCGCCTTCTCGCTGGAAGGGTTCACGTCCTTCTCCGTCATCCCGTTGCGCATCATCAGCCTGAGCGGAATGCTGGCGGCGTTGGCGGGCCTCGTTTACGGAGCCAAGGTGTTCTTCGAGGTGATGTTCTACGGCATCGCCGTCCCCGGCTATCCCAGCCTTATGGTCGCCGTCGTCCTGCTCGGCGGCCTCAACCTCACGCTGCTCGGCCTGATCGGCGAATATGTCTGGGTGACGCTGAGCGAGAGCAAGGATCGGCCCGTCTACATCGTGCGCGACGTCGTGCGCGGCGACGTTTCGGACAGGCCTCCAGGCGCGTCCGGCGCATGACGCGGCGCATCCGCCTGATCGCCGACGACTACGGCCTGGCGCCCGGGGTTTCCGCAGCGATCCTCGAACTGCTCGATCGCGGCCGCTTGACGGGTACCAGTTGCATGACCGGCTTTCCAGAATGGGAAGGGGAGGCGGCGCGCATAAAGCCACTATGCGACCGTGCCGCGATCGGGCTGCATCTTACCTTGACCGACCAGCCAGCCATCACCGGCCCGTCGAGCCTGGCGCCGGAAGGCCGGTTGCCGCCGCTCCGCTCGCTGGCATTGCCGATCCTGAGCGGCCGTGTCGACGACCGCGACATCCATGCCGAGCTCGACGCCCAGTACGGCCGCTTCGTCGAGGCGCTGGGCCGCCGGCCCGCGTTCGTCGACGGGCACCAGCACGTGCATTTCCTTCCCGTCGTCCGCAGATGGCTGCGCGCGCGCCTTGCCGAAGGCGCCGGCAGGCCGGCGCTGCGCGGCGCCCCGGCACTGGCCGGTGGAGTCGCGGCGCCGAAAGTTGCCGCGATCGCGGCGCTCGCCGCCGGCTTCAACCGGTCGATGCAGCGCGCCGGCTTCACCATTTTCGAGCCGCTCGCCGGTATCTATGACTGGCGGCAGCCCGAAAGGTTTGCTCCAGTGCTGCTAGCCGCCGTGGAGGCGTTGCCGGAGCGAGGGCTGTTCATGTGTCATCCCGGCCATGTCGACGCGACGCTGCGCGCGCGTGACCCGATGCAAGGCGTGCGCGAGGTCGAGTTCGCGTTCCTGGCATCGGACGATTTCGGTGCAAGCCTGTCCCGTGCCGGCGTCGAGATCATGGGCGGCAAGGAATGAGCGATGCCGACCGGCCCGGGCGTTCGACCGGCAGCAAGATCGTTCGCTTTGCCATCGTCGGACTGGCGAACACGGCCATCGACCTGGCCGGCTTCTTCGTGCTGCTCAAGCTGCATGTCCCGCCGCTGCCCGCCAACATCGCCGCCTGGTTCATCGCCGTCACCTTCTCTTTCGTGGCGAACGGCCTCTGGTCGTTCGAGCGCGATCCGGCCATCCGGCCGCGCGATGCCTTCCTTCGCTTCGTTTCGCTTGGGGCGCTGATTTCGCTCGGCGTCTCCAGCCTTTCGATCGCGCTGTTCGCCGGTATCGTCGGGGTTTGGCCGGCAAAGCTCGGCGGTGTCATTATGGCGGCGGTGCTGAATTTCCTGGCCGCGCGCTGGTCGATCGAGGGCCGCTTGCTGAAATAGCGGCGCCGTGATCGACGTTGAACTGGATGGTGACGCGGCTCGGGCCGAGGAGGTCGACTCGACGTAACGTTGGCGGCCTAACGCAGGCTTTCCATCTCGCGGATGCGCTTGGCGCCTTTTGCTTCCAGTTGCCTTGTGACGGCGCCGATCAGCGTTTCGGCGACGACGAACAGGGCGGCGGAGGAATCCCATGCCGAAGGCACCGCGGTTCGTCCTGCGATGACATGGCGGGCAAAGCGGGCGATCGGCGACAGCCACTGGTCGGTGAACAGCACGATCTGCACGCCGCGCTGATGCGCCTTCTCGGCGAAGCGGACGAGGCTGTCCTGGTAGCGCCTGATGTCGAAGATCACCAGCACGTCGCGCTTGCCCATGTCGATCAGCCGGTCGCGCCACATGCTTTCCTGTCCCGCGAGGTGAAAGACATCAGGCTGAATGATGGCGAGGTGGGCGGCCATGTAACGCGCCAGCGGATCGGTGAAGCGGCCGCCGATCAGGAAGGTCTTGCCGCGCCGGTCAGCGAGCCGGGCCGCGATGTCGGCAAGCTGCTTGTCGGACAGGTGCCTGAAAGTCTCGCGCATGTTGTCGAGCGTCGCTTCCAGCATCGGTGACACGGTGCCGCCGCCGGGCGAGGGCGGGTTGAGCGTCCTTGTCGCCGGCGATTGCAGTTGCGCCGCCAGTTCGTCCTGCAGGCTCGACTGGAATTCCGGATAGTTCTGGAAGCCGAGCCGGGCAACGAAGCGCAGGATCGTCGGCGAGGAAACGCCGGCCGCGGCCGAGAATTCGGCAACCGTTTTCAGGCCGATCATAGGATAGCTGGCGATTAGCGTCTGTGCTGCCCGCCGTTCGCTGGCCGGCATCGTGCCAATACGGTCGGCGATCAATTCGGCAATGCTGGAAATCATCTTTTCCCCATCCCTGGAACGGGATGGTGAACCCATCCCGTTCCGTCTGATTGTCCTGGCCGCATTTCTGCGACGCCAAGTGATTCCACTTGGCTGCAAAATGCTTCGGCCTGGTCCACGGTCTTTTCCGAAATCGCATTTGACAAAGCCGGGCAAACTGTATGAAATCATCCACAGGGACGCAATGAGGCAAAATACGTAACATACGATACAGCGCTCCCCGGGGACGGCAGACTATGGAGAAAGCACGGCCCGCCAGCCTTGCATCGTCTGATACCGTAAGGGTGACGAACCCGGGCGGATCGAGCCCTTTCGTGCTGACCTGCGATCACGCCTCGAATTTCCTGCCGGCCGAATTCGGAACGTTGGGCCTCGCCTCCGAAGACCTGTCGCGCCACATCGCCTGGGACCCGGGCGCACTGCCGGTTGCGCTGCGCATGGCCGAGGCGCTTGACGCGACGCTGGTCGAAACCCGCATTTCTCGTCTCGTCATTGACTGCAACCGGCCGCTTGACGCGCCGGACCTGGTGCCGCCGGTCAGCGAGACCACGGCGATACCGGGCAATACCGGCCTGTCGGAACAGCAGCGCGCGGCGCGTGTTGCCCTGTCATGGCAGCCGTTCCATGGCGCCATCGAACGCATTGTCGAAGACAGGCTGGGGCGCGGGCAGGAGACCCGCCTGGTTTCCGTGCATTCCTTCACACCGGTCTACAAGGGCCGCAACCGGCCATGGCATATCGGCATCATCCACGACGATGATCGCCGGCTGGCGTCACCGCTGATTGCCGCGCTGAAGCGGCTTGCCGGCGTCACCGTCGGCGTCAACGAACCCTATTCGCCGGCCGACCGCGTCTATTTCACGCTGGAACGCCACGCACGTTCGCGCGGCTTGCCGTGCGCGATGATCGAAATCCGCAATGACGAAATCGCCGGCGAAGCCGGGCAGCGGAAATGGGCGGATCTGCTCACGGGCATTTTTTCGGATCTGGAGCCAGAGGAGGCCAAGGGCTCTCGACCAGCAGTCAGCAAGTCAGTTCAATCGGCCAGCTAAGAACCAACAGGGGAAATCAAAATGGCAGCACCGGGTTATACAGACGTTGACAAGAAGGAGGACCTCAAGGTTCTCCACGGCATGGGCTATGCCCAGGAACTGTCGCGAAGCATGAGCCGCTTCTCGAATTTCGCGATCTCATTCTCTATCATCTGTATCCTGTCGGGCGGCATCAATTCCTTCGCCCAGGCCATCTCTTCGATCGGTGGCGCCGGCGCCGGCATCGGCTGGATTGTCGGTTGCGTTGTTTCAGGGTTCTTTGCCCTCGCCATGGCGCAGATCGCTTCGGCATTTCCGACAGCTGGCGGGCTCTACCACTGGTCATCCATCCTTGGAAATCGCTTCACCGGCTGGCTGACAGCCTGGCTCAATCTGCTCGGCCTGATCACCGTGCTGGGTGCCATCAACATCGGTACCGCATTCTTCTTCGTTGGAACGTTCGGGAGCTGGTTCGGCATTACCGGCACTCCGGGCGAGGTCGTTGGATTTGTTGCCGTCATCACCGTGATCCAGGCGCTCTGCAATCACTTCGGCATCAGACTGACCGCCATGCTGACCGACGCATCCGGCTTCCTGATCCTTGGCGCAACTGCTGTGTTGATCGTTGCTTGCCTGGTGTTTGCTCCGGCAATCGACGTCACACGGCTGTGGACGTTCACCAACTACTCGGGCGACGCCGGAGGTGGTGTTTTCCCGCAGTCGGATTCCATGAGCTACCTGTTCCTGCTCTGTCTGCTGCTGCCGGTCTACACCATCACTGGATATGATGCGTCGGCGCATACTTCGGAAGAAACGCTGAAGGCAGCGCATTCCGTTCCGCGGGCGATCGTTTCGTCCGTGCTCTGGTCGTCGCTGATCGGCTGGGCGATGGTCTGCGCGATCACTCTGGCGATCCCCGACCTAGCGGCCGGCGCCAAGCAGGGCTGGAGCGTCTTCTTCTCGACGATGGATGCAATCCTGCCGGTCTGGCTGAAAGAGCTGCTCTATCTGGCAATCCTGATCTCGCAGTTCCTCTGCGGCCTCGCCACGGTGACCTCGGCCTCGCGCATGTTGTTTGCTTTCTCTCGTGACGGTGGCATGCCGGTCGGTTCGGCCTCGCTCGCCAAAGTCAGCCCAACCTGGCGCACGCCGGTCAACGCCATCTGGACCGCCGCGATCCTCGAGATCATCTACGTCTTTCTTGCTCAGTTTATTTCAGTCGGCGGCACCAACATCTACACCATCGTCGTCAATTCGACGCTGGTGTTCCTGTTCCTGTCGTTCGTCATTCCGATCGTACTCGGCATGATGGCTTTTGGAACGGCGAAATGGCCGACTCCAGGCCCGTGGAATCTCGGCGCCGGGCTGTTCAAGCTGTTTTGCGTCCTGTCGGTCGTCGGCATGGTGATCATCTTCTACATCGCCATCCAGCCGCCGAACGACAAGGTGCTTTACATCACCATTGGCTTCATTGTGTTGACCGCCGTGCTTTGGTTCGGTTTCGAGAATCGCCGCTTCCAGGGCCCGCCGATCGGCGACCAGATCGCCAAGCGCCAGGCTGCCATCGCGGCTGCCGAGCTGGCGGTCGGCGAGACTGGCCACTGAACTCAGTCATCATCGTCATGGCCGGCATCGTGCCGGCCATGGCTCTGTTTACCCCTTTCAAACGATAAGCGCTGGAGTGCCAAAGGAATGGCCGGAAATTTCTCGTTCGATCAGTTGAAGAAGGCGGTCTCCAGCGGCGAGATCGACACGGTGCTGGCCTGCATCGTCGACATGCAGGGGCGGCTGGCGGGAAAACGCTTCCTGGCGCAGTACTTCGTCGATTCCGCGCATGACGAGACACATGGCTGCAACTATCTCCTGGCCGCCGACATCGATATGGAGCCGGTGCCTGGCTACAAGGCGGCGAGCTGGTCGAAGGGCTACGGCGATTTCGTCATGAAGCCGGACCTGGCAACATTGCGGCGCATTCCGTGGCTGGAGAAGACGGCGCTGGTGATCTGCGACGTGCTCGACCACCACACCCATGACGACCTGCCGCATTCGCCGCGCGCCATCCTGAAGAAGCAGGTCAAGCGGCTGAAGGAGCGCGGCTATATCGGCTATTTCGCTTCCGAGCTTGAATTCTACCTGTTCAACGAAACCTACGATTCCGCCCGCAAGAAGCACTGGCAGGGCCTCGACACCGCATCGCCCTATATCGGCGACTACCAGATCGGCATCACCACCAAGGAAGAAGGCGTCATGCGCCGGCTTCGCAACGAGATGGAAGCAGCCGGCATCCCGATCGAGAACTCCAAGGGCGAGTGGGGCCCGGGCCAGGAAGAGATCAACGTGCGCTATGCCGAGGCGCTCGACATGGCCGATCGCCACGTCATCCTGAAGAACGGCGCCAAGGAGATCGCCGAGTCCGAGGGCAAGGCGATCTCCTTCATGTCCAAGTACAATTACGGGTTCGCAGGGAATTCCAGCCACATCCATAATTCGCTGTGGAGCGCCGACGGCAAGACGCCGCTGTTCTTCGACAAAAAGGCCGACTGGACGCTGTCGACGCTCGGCCAGCAATGGGCGGCCGGGCAGTTGAAGTACGCCAGGGAGTTCACCTGGTTCCTGGCGCCTTACATCAATTCCTACAAGCGCTTCCAGGCCGGCACTTTCGCGCCGACCAAGATCATGTGGAGCGAGGACAACCGCACCGCCGGCTTCCGCCTGTGCGGCGAAGGCACCAAGGGCATCCGCATGGAATGCCGCATAGGCGGCGCCGACCTCAACCCCTATCTCGCCTTTGCCGCGCTGATCGCCGCAGGTCTTGCCGGCATCGACGAGAAGCTCGAGCTGCAGAAGCCTTTCGTCGGCGACGCCTATCAGGCGTCACGACTGCCGGAGATACCAAAGACGCTGCGCGATGCCACCGAGACTCTGGCGAAGTCGAAGATGCTGAAGCAGGCGCTCGGCGATGACGTGCTCGAACACTATGTCCATACGGCAAAGTGGGAGCAGTTCGAATACGACCGCCGCATCACGGATTGGGAACTGCACAGGGGGTTCGAGCGGTATTAAGGTAGCCTGCGAACGTTGACGCCGCCCCTCACCCTTACCCTCTCCCCGTGAAGAACGGGGGGGGACGCCAGCGCTGGAGCGTTTCCCTTCTCCCCTCACATACGGGAGAAGGTGCCGGCAGGCGGATGAGGGGCGGCGCCAAGCCATGCGATTTGTTGATTGTTGCAGAAGTGCGAGGACTTACAAAATGACCGAAACGGTCAAAATAAAATCCCCCGTCGATGGCTCGATCTATGCCGAGCGGCCGATAGCGACTGACCAGGCGATCAATGCCGCGGTCGAGCGCGCGAAGGCGGCGCAGGAGAAGTGGACTGAGACGCCGATCGTCGAACGCGGCAAGTACATGCTCGCCATGCTGGAGGCGCTGGTCGCGATGACCGACGAGATCGTGCCGGAGATCGCCTGGCAGATGGGGCGTCCGGTGCGTTACGGTGGCGAGTTCGGCGGCGTCAAGGAACGCACCAACTACATGGTCGAGATCGCCGAGGCGGCGCTCAAGTCCGTGCCGGCCTCCAATCCGAAGGAAGGGTTCCGCCGCTATGTGAAGAAAGATCCGCTCGGCGTGGTCATGGTGATCGCGCCGTGGAACTATCCTTACCTCACCGCCGTCAACACCATCGTGCCGGCGCTGATGGCCGGCAACGCGGTCATCCTCAAGCATGCGGCGCAGACGCTGCTGGTCGGCGAGCGTTTCCAGCAAGCCTTCGACAAGGCCGGCCTGCCCAAGGGCGTGTTCCAGAATGTCGTCCTCAACCACGCCCAGACCGAAAAGCTGCTCGGCTCGGGCAAGATCGACCATGTCAATTTCACCGGTTCGGTCGCCGGCGGCCGCGCCATCGAAAAGGCGGCGGCGGGCACCTTCATGACGCTCGGCCTCGAGCTTGGCGGCAAGGATCCGGCCTATGTGCTGCCGGACGCCAAGATGGATCATGCCGTCGCCAACCTGGTCGACGGCGCCTTCTACAATTCCGGCCAGTGCTGTTGCGGCATCGAGCGCGTCTATGTGCACGAGAAGGTCTATGACGAATTCGTCGAAGGCTTCATCGCCGAGGCGAAGAACTACGTGGTCGGCAACCCGCTCGACCAGGCGACGACGATGGGGCCGATGGCGCAGGCGCGCTTCGCCGACCTGATCCGCGAGCAGAAGGCCGAGGCGCTGCGCAAGGGCGCCAAGGCGCACATCAACATGAAGGTGGGCAACGACAAGGCCGGCTCGCCCTATCTGGCGCCGGAAGTGCTGACGCAAGTCAATCATCAGATGAGCGTCATGCGCGAGGAGAGCTTTGGCCCGATCGTCGGCATCATGAAGGTGCGCAATGATGAGGAGGCGATCGCGCTGATGAACGACAGTCCCTATGGGCTGACGGCTTCGATCTGGACGCGCGACACCGAGCATGCGGTGGCGATCGGCAACCGCGTTGAGACCGGCACGGTGTTCATGAACCGCTGCGACTACCTCGATCCGGCATTGGTCTGGACCGGCGTCAAGGACACCGGGAAGGGCGCGGCACTGTCGGCCATTGGGTACGACAATCTGACAAGGCCGAAGTCATTCCACCTGCGTGAAGTCATCTGATTTATTGAAAGACAAAAATGTCCAAGCTGATCTCCAAATGGAACTACCCCACCACCGTCCGCTTCGGCGCCGGGCGCATCAAGGAACTGCCTGAGGTTCTGGCGGCGACCGGCATCAAGCGGCCGCTTTTCGTCACCGATCCGGGCCTGGCGAAATTACCGGTCGTCGCTTCGACCTTGAAGATCCTCGACGATGCCAAGGTTCCCTATGGCGTCTTCTCCGAGGTGAGGCCCAACCCGGTCGAATCCAACCTCACCGCCGGCATCGCGGTGTTCAAGAAGGGCAAGCATGACGGCGTCATCGCCTTCGGCGGCGGCTCGGCGCTCGATCTCGGCAAGCTGATCGCCTTCCAGGCCGGCCAGACGCGGCCGGTATGGGACTTCGAGGATGTCGACGACTGGTGGACACGCGCCAATTCGGATGCGATCGCACCGATCATTGCGGTGCCGACCACGGCCGGCACCGGATCGGAGGTCGGCCGCGCCGGCGTCATCACCAACGAGGCGACGCACACCAAGAAGGTCATCTTCCATCCCAAGCTGCTGCCGGCCATCGTCATCGCCGATCCGGAACTGTCGGTCGGCATGCCGGGCTTCATCACAGCCGGCACCGGCATGGACGCGCTCGCCCACTGTCTCGAAGCGTATTGCGCGCCGGGCTATCATCCGATGGCCGACGGCATCGCCGTCGAAGGTGTCCGGCTCGTTTTCGAAAACCTGCCGAAGGCCTACGCCAACGGCAAGGATCTCGTCGCGCGCGCCCATATGATGAGCGCCGCCGCCATGGGTGCCACCGCCTTCCAGAAGGGGCTTGGCGCCATCCACTCGCTGTCGCATCCGGTCGGCGCGCTCTACGACACCCATCACGGCATGACCAACGCCGTGTTCATGCCCTATGTGCTGGCCTTCAACCGCGATGCCATCGAGGTGCGCATCGCGCGGCTCGCCGCCTATTGCGGCATCAAGGGTGGCTTCGACGGCTTCGCCAAGGCGATCATCAAGCTGCGCAAGGAATTGAAGGTGCCGCATGCGCTGCCGGGCCTGATCAAGGGTCTCGACATGGACAAGAAACGCAAGGGGCTGATCGCCGACATGGCGGTGGTCGACCCGACCGCCGGCGGCAACCCGGTCAAGCTGACCAAGAAGGCCGCGCTGGCGTTGCTCGAAAACGCCATCGCCGGCACGGTCTGAGACGTTTTCCGCACAGGAAATTGATCTGAAAAGGGGCTACGAAAACAAGGGGGAGGATGAAGGGCAAGGCAGAAACTAGTTAGCCGGAAAAAGAATCGCGAGGCGATTGCTACATCAGGTTAAAAAGAGTTTACTTTTCGTACTGCGAGCAGCCGGTTTCACAAAGCTTTCATCTGGCTGTCACATGAAAACGATACCGCATCGCAGGCGTCCAACGGCGTCAGTTCAACGGAGAGAACACATGTTCAAATTCACGGGGAAGGTGCTTTCCCTTTCGGCCGCGGCGCTTTTTGCGTCGACGGTGATTTCGTCCTCGGCTTCGATGGACGATCTCGTCAAGGCCGCGAAGGCAGAAGGCCAACTCACCACCATCGCCCTGCCGCATGACTGGTGCGGCTACGGCGATGTCATCGCCGGCTTCAAGGCGAAGTATCCGGAAATCACCATCAACGAACTCAACCCCGATGCCGGTTCCGGCGACGAGGTCGAGGCGATCAAGGCCAACAAGGACAACAAGGGTCCGCAGGCTCCCGACGTCATCGACGTCGGCCTGTCGTTCGGTCCGTCCGCCAAGAAGGATGGCCTGATCCAGGCTTACAAGGTGTCGACCTGGGACTCGATCCCCGACAGCGCCAAGGATGCGGAAGGGTTTTGGACCGGCGACTATTACGGCGTGCTTTCCTTCCAGGTGAACAAGGACCTGGTCAAGGAATCGCCGAAGGACTGGGCCGACCTGCTGAAGCCGGAATTCGCCAACTCGGTTGCCCTTGCCGGTGATCCGCGCGCCTCGAACCAGGCCATCCAGGCGGTTTACGCCGCCGGCCTGTCGTCGGGTGCGGCCGCTGGCGAAGCCGCTGGCACCGCCGGCCTCGACTTCTTCAAGAAGCTCAATGCCGCCGGCAACTTCGTGCCGGTCATCGGCAAGGCCGCCACGCTCGCCCAGGGTCAGACCCCGATCCTGGTCACCTGGGACTACAACGCGCTTGCCGGCCGCGACACGCTGAAGGGCAACCCGCCCGTCGACGTCGTCGTGCCGAAGACCGGTGTCGTCGCCGGCGTCTATGTACAGGCGATCAGCGCCTTTGCGCCGCACCCGAATGCAGCCAAGCTCTGGCTGGAATACCTCTATTCCGACGAAGGCCAGATCGCCTGGCTGAAGGGCTACTGCCACCCGATCCGCTTCAACGATCTTGCCAAGAACAACAAGATCCCGGCGGACGTGCTGGCCAAGCTGCCTCCGGCCGAGTCCTACGCGGCCGCGGTGTTCCCGACGCTCGACGAGCAGGGCAAGGCCAAGGAAGCCATCACCAAGAACTGGGACGCCGTTGTCGGCGCCAACGTCAAGTAACACTTGAAATCGATCCGGGCGGCCGCATGGCCGCCCGGACTCCCTCGATGACGGTAGCTGGCGCATGACCGATCTCTCGCTTTCCAATCAGGCCATCGCGGGGAAGACCGCACCCCCGGTGAGGCGCGCGCCTTGCGGCTGCCGACGCAATGGCTTGGCGTCGCGCCGTTCTTCGTCTTCGCCATCATGTTCCTGATCCTGCCCACGCTTTATCTAATGCTGGGCGCGTTCCAGAATGATGCGGGCGAGTTCACCTTCGAGAATATTGCGGCGCTGGCACAGCCGTCGATCGTCGCCGCCTACTGGATTTCGATCAAGGTCAGTCTGGCCTCGTCGATGATTGGCGCCTTTGCGGGGCTGGCGATTGCCATCGCCATCGTGCGCGGCGGCCTGCCGGACTGGATACGTTCGGCGACACTGACGTTTTCCGGCGTCGCCTCCAATTTTGCCGGCGTGCCGCTGGCTTTCGCCTTCCTTGCCACGCTCGGCCGGCTCGGCCTTGCGACGGTGCTCCTGAACACCTTGTTCGGCCTCAACATCTACGCGCACGGCTTCAACATCCTGTCGTTCTGGGGCCTGACGCTGACCTATGTCTATTTCCAGATCCCGCTGATGGTGGTCATCATCGTGCCGGCCATTGACGGGTTGAAGAAGGAATGGGGCGAGGCCGCCGCGACGCTGGGCGCGACCATGGCGCAATACTGGCGCATGGTGGTCATTCCGGTGATCTGGCCGAGTTTCCTCGGCACCGTGATCCTGCTGTTCGCCAATGCCTTCGGCGCCATCGCCACCGCCTATGCGTTGACCGGCTCGTCGCTCAACATCGTGCCGATCCTGCTCTATGCCCAGATCCGCGGAGACGTGCTGCACAATGCCCATCTCGGCTATGCCATAGCCTTCGGCATGATCGTCATCACCGGTCTTGCCAATGTCTTCTACATCTGGTTCCGCACCCGTTCCGAGAGGTGGCTCAAATGAAGGCTGGCAGGTTCTGGGCCTGGGTCGTCTTCGCGCTGGGCGCGGCCTATTTCTTCATTCCGCTGATCGCGACAGTGGAGTTCTCCATGCGCATGCGGCGCGGCGTCTATTCCTTTGACGCCTACAAGGTTGTGTTGGGCGACGCACGTTTCCAGGCGACGTTCGGCTATTCGGTTCTCGCCGCTGTCTTCACCATCATCCTCGGCGTGCTTATCGTGGTGCCGGCTGCCTACTGGATCCGGCTTCGCCTGCCACAGCTCAGGCCGGTCGTCGAGTTCATCACGCTGCTGCCGCTGGTCATTCCGGCCATCGTCATCGTCTTCGGCTATATCAGAATGTATGGCTCGAATTCACCGCTGCCGTTCCTGGCGACCGACACGGGCACCAATGCCTTGCTGGTCATCGGTTATGCGACACTGGCGCTGCCTTATATGTATCGAGCCGTCGATACGGGTCTGCGGACCATCGATGTGCGCACGCTGACGGAAGCGGCGCAGATTCTGGGCGCCGGTTGGGGTACGATCATCACCCGCGTTATCCTGCCCAACGTGCTGATCGCGGTGCTCTCCGGCGCCTTCCTCACCTTCGCGATCGTCATCGGCGAATTCACCATGGCGAGCCTGCTCAATCGGCCGGCCTTCGGTCCATACCTGCAGAACATCGGTGCCAACCGCGCCTACGAGCCGGCGGCCCTTGCCATCATCGCCTTCGCCATCACCTGGGGGTGCATGTCGTTGATCCAGATCCTGTCCCGCTTCGCGCCGAAATCGGCGAACCGCCCGAACTGATCGAAAGAACAACTCCATGGCCGACCCGTTCCTCTCCATCCAGCATGTTCGAAAGTCCTTCGGTGCCACCACGGTCGTGGAGGATTTCAATCTCGACGTCGAGCGAGGCGAATTTGTCTCCTTCCTCGGGCCGTCTGGCTGCGGCAAGACCACCGTGCTGCGCATGGTCGCCGGCTTCGAGGAGCCGAGCGCCGGCAAGATCGTCGTAGGCGGCAAGGACATCACAAGGCTGAAGCCCAACCAGCGCAATGTCGGCATGGTGTTCCAGGCCTATGCGCTGTTCCCGAACCTGACCGTGGCGCAGAACATCGGCTTCGGCTTGAAGGTGGCGGGCATGTCCAAGGCGGACATCGATGCCCGTGTCGCCGAAATGCTGGGCATCATCAAGCTGCCGCAGATGGCGGACCGCTATCCCTACCAGCTCTCGGGTGGTCAGCAGCAGCGCATCGCGCTGGCCCGCGCCATCGCGCCCAAGCCGAAATTGCTGCTGCTCGACGAGCCGCTGTCGGCGCTCGACGCCAAGGTGCGCGTATCGCTGCGCGAGGAAATCCGCTCGATCCAGAAGAAGCTCGGCATCACCACCATTTTCGTGACGCACGACCAGGAAGAGGCGCTGTCGATCTCGGACCGCATCGCCGTGATGTATGGCGGCAAGGCCGAGCAGGTCGGTACGCCGTTCGAGATCTACAACCGCCCGGCGACCAAGTTCGTCGCCAATTTCGTTGGCACGCTGAACGTGCTGGAAGGCACCGTCACCGACGCCGCGTCGGGCAAGGTCCGCGTCAACAGCGAGGAAGTCCTGCTCAAGGGCAAGCTCAACGGGTCCAAGTCGGGCGATACGCTGTCGCTGGCGCTGCGGCCCGAGGCCATTTCGCTCGGTCGCCAGCCCGGCCGCGACTCCAGCCTTTCGGGCGAAATCTCCGAGGTGCATTTCCTCGGTTCGGTGATCCGGGTTCGGGTCGGCATAGGCGGCAACACGGTGTCACTCGACACGTTCAACAGCCCGGCAACGCCACCACCAGCGGTCGGCGAGAAGGCCGAGATTTCGTTTTCGTCGAGCGATATGCTGGTGCTGCACTAGGCTGTGCCGATATTCGGGTGATGTCGGCCTGCAAATGGCGGTTTCCTGCGCTTCCGGCGCTCACGTATTTTAAGTACGCTCCGCTCCGGTTCTCGGAAGCCACCTTGTTTGGTCGCTTCGCGCCCGTGTTCGACGCCGACTCGGCCTGACCTCAATCTCGACACCCTGGCTCGCCTAAATCGGGCGTTTTCGAGCCGGCCCCATGAACGGCTACACCACTATCTGAAAGTCAGGCAGCGCTTCCATCCGCGCGGTGTGGGCTCATGCGGCAGGCCGGGCGCAGTACCCCACAAGTTCCAGGGGTTGTGCCTGTCGGCCTGTACGCGACGACCAATCAACGGCATGTTGTTGGCCAGCTACTGCCGACAGTTCTGGTTCCGGATATAACGAGCCATGGCTCTTTTCGAACTCACACTCGTCCTCCTGCTGATAGCCGTCGCGCTGACGGCACTGTCGCGACGGCTGGAGATTCCTTACCCGTCCCTGCTGGCTTTGGCCGGGGTTGGGATTGCCTTCGTGCCCGGCGCGCCGACGATCGAAATCGACCCGGAACTGGCGCTGGCGCTGTTCATTGCGCCGGTGCTGCTGGATGCGGCCTACGACACATCGTTGCGGGATCTCAACCGTTATCGGCTGTCGCTCGTGCTGCTGGCGCTCGGCGCCGTCATCTTCACCACGGCGGTCGTCGCCTTCGTCGGCTGGAAGATGGCCGGGCTGCCGATCGCGGCGGCAATAGCGCTCGGCGCCATCGTTGCTCCGCCGGATGCGGTGGCCGCAAGTGCCGTGCTCGGGCAATTCAAGGTGCCGCACCGCATCACCGCCATCCTGCAGGGCGAGAGCCTGCTCAACGATGCCACAGCGCTGTTGATCTACAGGTTGGCGGTTTCGGCGACGCTCGGCTCGATCATGCTGAGCAACGCCATTCCGACGATCCTGCTGTCAACCATAGGCAGTCTGGTCGCGGGTTATCTGCTTGGCCGCTTTTCGCTGTTGACGCTTACCCGTATCGAGGATGCGGCAAGCAGCACCGTGGTGCAGTTCGCCGGGACATTCGGCGTCTGGATCCTGGCCGACAGGCTGGGCCTTTCGGCCATCATCACCATCGTCGTCTATGCCATGACGCTTGCGCGCCGCGCGCCGCGCCACATGTCGGCGAGGAGACGCGTCAGCACCTATTCGGTGTGGGAGTCGGCGGTCTTCGTGCTCAACGTGCTGGCCTTTGTGCTGATGGGCCTGCAGGCGCGGTCGATCGTCGGCCGGCTTGCCGGGGACGGCCAGGGCGAAGCATTCGTCTTCGCCGCAACGGTGCTGACCGTCGTCATCGTGTCGCGCCTCGCCTGGGTGTTGGGTTACGGCGTGATCATCAGATGGCTTGCCCGGTACGGCAGCGAAGACCGAAGGCGAGAAGCGCCGTCGGTACGCGGCGGCTTGCTCGTCGGCTGGTGCGGGATGCGCGGGCTGGTGACGCTGGTGGCCGCCATTGCCCTGCCGGCCAATTTCCCTGGCCGCGATCCGATCGTGCTTGCCGCCTTCGCGGTCGTTCTCGGCACGCTGGTGCTGCAAGGTATGACGCTCAAGCCATTGCTGAAGGCGCTCAGCCTTGATCCGGACACGACAGTCGACCGCGAAGTGGCGCGGGCGCGTGTCGCCGTCATGCAGGCCGCGCTCAACGTGTTGAGCGGCAAGACATCGAATGCCGCCGCTGCCGTGCGCGAGCAATATGCGGCGCAGCGTACGATCGCCGAAAACCCGGAAAACGCGCAGGCGGCGACGGAGTATGACCGGCTGCGCCTTTATGCCATAAACAGCCAGCGTGACGCGCTGGAGGAACTGCGCCGCAACGGCACGATCGGCGACGAAGCCTACCATCGCCTGGAAGAGGAAATCGACTGGTCCGAACTGGCGGCATCGCCCGCTGGGCGCTTCCAGCCTCTTACCACATAGGTGGTGTCTTCTCCTGGCCCAGCCACGCCATCGTGGCGGTCCATTGCAAGGCCATCGTCGAACCGTTACTGCCAACATCGAAATTGAGCCGGATAAGCAATGAAGCTGGTCAGCTACAACATCCAGTACGGATTCGGCGGTGACGGTCGCTACGATCTTTCGCGTGCCGCGCGCATTGTTGCCGGTGCCGATATTATCGCCTTGCAGGAAGTCGAGCGCCATTGGCAGCGCAGCAATTTCGACGACCAGCCGGAGCTGCTTTCCCGCCTCTTGCCGGACTATCACTGGGTCTATGGACCGGCCTTCGACATGGACGCCAGCGAACGGCGTGACGGCCGGATCGTCAACCGTCGCCGGCAGTTCGGCACCATGGTGCTGTCCAAGCTGCCGATTGTCTGGTCACGGCTGCATGCGCTGCCGATGCGCCGCACGCTGCGGCCGCTCAACACCCGCAACGCGGCGCTCGAATGCATGATCCGCACGCCGGCGGGTCCGGTGCGGGTGCTGTCGCTGCATCTCGCGCACATCGCGGCCGAGGAGCGACTGGAGCAGATCGACTATCTGCTTGCCGAGCACCGCCGGGCGCCTTCCGATGGCGGCCCGTGGAGCGGCATGGATGACGAGCCGGCGCGCAACTGGACCAGCGGCGAAGCCGAGCCGGAAAACCCGCTGGCGGCGATCTGGGTGGGCGACTTCAACATGGAACCGGGCAGCGCCGAATACCGCCGCATCGTCGGCAGCACTCCCTATCATCGCGGGGCCGCCTATCTGGACGGCTTCGTCGATGCCGTTGCCGTCGCCAGCGAGCCGGCCGCGGATTTCCACACCCATGTGAAGACCATCGACGGCAAGCTGACCAAGCGCCGGCTTGATCATTGCTTCGTCGGCGGCATGTTCGCCGGGCGCGTGCGCTCGGTCAGCGCCGACATCGGCGAGGTTGCGTCGGACCATTTCCCGCTGCGGATCGACATCGATCTGGAGACATCGGGCATCGCCACCACCTCTGGAGGCCGATGAGGCGCACATGACCTTGTTCGTCTTTTTCGCGGTGCTCGCCGCCGCCGCCATGCACGCGATCTGGAACGCGCTGGTCAAGGTGCATCTCGACCGCTTCCTGTCGATCACGCTGATGACGCTTGGCATGGGCACTGCCGCCCTCGTGGCGCTGCCTTTCGTCGAAGTGCCTAAAGCCGAAGTGTGGCCCTACATCATCGCCTCGGTCTTCTTCCACATGGGCTACCGGACATTCCTCATCGGCGCCTACAAGGCCGGCGATTTCGCCCAGACCTATCCGCTGGCGCGCGGCACCGCGCCATTGCTCGCCGCCCTCGGCGGCATGGTGGTGGTCAAGGAGGTTCCGGCTCCGCTCGCCATTCTCGGCATCGCTCTGTTGTCGGCAGGCACGCTGGTGATGTCGTTTCGCGGTGGCGCGCATCTGGAAAAGCTGAACCTGCGCGCTGTCGGTTTCGCGCTTGGCACCTCGATCTTCATCGCCAGCTACACGCTGTCGGACGGCAGTGGCGCGCGGTTGGCGGCGACCGCGTCGAGCTATGCCGCTTGGCTGTTCATCTGCGACGCGCTATGGGCGCTGGTCCTGTGCATCGTCTTCCGCGGGCCGCGGTCGCTGCCAGTGCTGGCGCGCGACTGGAAGACGGGACTGTTCACCGGTGTGCTCAGTGGCGCTGCCTACTGGATCGTGATGTGGGCGATGACCAAGGCACCGATCGCCTCGGTGGCGTCGCTGCGCGAGACCTCGATCCTGTTCGCGATGATGATCTCGGTCTTCGCGCTCGGCGAGAAGATGACCGGCTGGCGCGGCGCCGCCGCGCTCAGCATCGTCGCCGGTGTCGTGGCACTGCGACTGGGTTAACCGCCGTCAGCTGAGCACGGTCATCACCTAGCCGCGTCGCTCCGGACTGAAGCGGATGACGACCGGTTGGCAAAAGAGAACAGCGATCAGCCGGCTTTCGAAAAACCGGCGGTCACTTTTTCGTAAGATCGAGATCGAAGACCATCAATCCATCCGTGCCGCCTTCGCGACCAGCCGGGCACCGGCGCGCTGGTGGGCTTCATGCACCAGATAGGCGTCGCGCACGGCTGCATCGCGGAAATCGATGGTGAAGCCATGGGTGAAGCCGCGGGCGAACGGTTCGGGGCTGACATTGGCGCTGAATTGGACCGCATCCATGCCGTCGATCACCTGTCGCAGGGCCTCGAGGTCGGCGTGGATCGCCTTGCGTTCGCCGGCGCCGACATCATTGCGGAATTTGACGAAGACACAGTGCCTGATCATCGGATTGTTCCTTCTCGGCTGTCACGCCGCGCGATTGCCGGAAAACACCGCCGGCGGCAGCGGCTCGCGGCCGAGGACCAGATCGGCACCCTTTTCGCCGACCATGATGGTTGGTGCATTGGTGTTGGAGGAGGGCACGCGCGGCATCACCGAAGCATCGCAGACGCGTAAGGCTTCGATGCCGCGCAGCCGCAGATCCGGCGTCACAACCGCCATGTCGTCGTGGCCCATGCGGCAGGTGCCGACCGGATGGTGATCGGTCTTGGAACTACGGCAGGCATAGTCGAACAGCTCTTCGTCGCTGGCGAGTGATGGGCCGGGCAGCACTTCGCGCAGCACATAAGGGGCAAGCGCCTTCTGCCGCATGATCTCGCGCGCCAGCCTGAGCCCCTTGATCGACATGGCGCGATCATAGGGATCGGACCAGTAGTTCGGGTCGATCAGCGGATGGTGGGCCGGGTCGCCGCTCTTTAGCCGCACCGTGCCGCGCGAGCGCGGCCGCAGGAAGGCCGAGTTCAGGGTGACACCCGGATTGTTCAACTTCTCCACGCCGGCTTCGATGCCGGAGCCGAGGCCGAGATGGAACTGGATGTCGGGCGAGGCGGCTGTCGGATCGGCGTACCAGAAGCCGCCGGTCTCGAACAGGCTGGAGGCGACCGGCCCCTTCTTCAGCAGCAGGTATTGCAGACCGGCCCAGGCCGTGCGGTGCAGCTTGGCGTAGTTGTCGTAGGTGTGGTCGCCAGTGCATTCGGCGATGACGAACAAATCGAGATGATCCTGCATGTTGGAGCCGACACCGGGCAGATCGTGCACCGGCGTGACGCCGACGGATTTCAGGTGATCGGCCGGGCCGATGCCGGACTGCATCAGGAGCTTGGGCGAGCCGATGGCGCCGGACGAGACGATCACCTCGCGCTCGGCGCGCAGGATCGTCTTCTGTCCGCCTGGTCTGTCGACGATTTCGACACCGATGGCGCGGCCTTTCTCGACGACTATGCGAGTCACCAGCACATCGGTCCTGACGGTCAGGTTATTGCGCGCGCGGATCGGCTTGAGATAGGCAACCGAAGCGGAGGAGCGCCGGGCATCCTTCTGGGTGAGCTGGTAATAGCCGACGCCTTCCTGGCTGGCGCCGTTGAAATCCGGATTGAAGGGAATGCCCATCTCCTGGCCGGCGCGGAAATAGGCCTCGCAGATCGGCAGCGGCGAAATCGGGTTGGACACGCCGAGCGGCCCCTGGTCGCCGTGGAAATCGTTGGCGTAGCGCTGGTTGTTCTCGGCCCGCTTGAAGTAGGGCAGCACGTCGCGATAGCCCCAGCCGGTCAGGCCCTCTTCCTTCTCCCAGGCGTCGTAGTCGCGGGCATTGCCGCGCGTGTAGATCTGGGCGTTGATGGAGGAACCGCCGCCGACCACCTTGGCCTGCGTGTACCAGAAGACGCGGTCCTTCATGTGCTTCTGCGGCACCGTCGACCAGCCCCAGGAAGCGATGCCCTTGGTCATCTTGGCAAAGCCCGCCGGCATGTGGATATAGGGGTGCCAGTCCTTGCCGCCGGCCTCCAGCAGCAGCACCGAATTCGCCGGATCCTCGCTCAACCGGTTGGCCAGAACGCAGCCGGCCGGGCCGGCGCCCACAATGATATAGTCGGTCATGACACTATCCACTTACAGTCGCGGCACGGAGAGCGCGCCGTCGACGTTGATGATCGAGCCGGTCGAGAAGCCGAGCTTGCCGCCAGCCAGGGTCGCCACCACGGCGCCGATGTCGGCGGCCTCGCCCCAGCGCTTTGCCGGCACCAGTCCACCGTCGATCAATGCGTCGTATTTGGCGGCCACGCCTGCCGTCATGTCGGTGCGGATGATGCCCGGCCGCAGCTCGAACACGCCGATGTTCTCGGCGGCAAGCCTGAGCGCCAGGGTCTTCACCCACATCGAAAGGCCAGCCTTCGAGATGCAGTAGTCCGATCGTTCAGGCGAGGCCATTTCGGCGCTGACCGAGGTGATGGTGATGATCGATCTCGGCCAGTCGGCAGGTGCCGCCAGCATGGCCCTGGCCACCGCCTGGCTGAGGAAGATTGTGCCGCGCAGATTGACGCCGATCGCGCGGTCGAAATTCTCCGGTTTCAGTTCGAGCAGGTCGCCGCGCACGACGGCGCCGATGCCGGCATTGTTGACGAGACAGTCGATGCGGCCGAAGGCGCGCATCGCCGCGTCGACGAGCGTGGTGTGAGCGGAGAGATCGGCGATGTCACAACGGACATAAGCGAATTTCGCGCCGTGCGTGTTGATCGCCCGCGCAAGTCCGTCCGTAGCTTGTTCGGCAAGATCAGCAACAAGAATGTCGAAGCCAGCATCCGCCAGCGCCTGGGCACAGGCAAGACCGATGCCGCGTGCGCCGCCGGTGATGATGGCTGCGGGCCGGGTCATACGACCATGTCCCTTTGGACGTCAGCGCTGCCCCTCATCCGCCTGCCGGCACCTTCTCCCCGTATAGTGACGGGGAGAAGGGAGATGGCCGCAACGCTGGCGACCCCCTCTCCCCGTTCTTCACGGGGAGAGGGTAAGGGTGAGGGGCAGCGCCAACCGATCATGCCGCCAGCTCCGTCTTGCGGATGTGGCCGGCGACGCGCAGCGCTTGCGCGGCGATCGACAGCGCCGGATTGACGGCGGCCGAGTTCGGCAGGAAGCCGCCGTCGACGACGAACAGGTTCTGGTGGTCGAACGAGCGGCAGAAGGGATCAAGCGGCGCGGTCGCGGGATCGTCGCCCATCCTCACCGTGCCGCACTGGTGGGAAGGGGTGCGCTTGTCGAAGGGGCGCGACAGCACGATGGGATAGCCGCAGGCGCGGAAATTCTCGCGCATCACCTTGGTCAGGCCGTCGAGCGACTGCATGTTGGAGCGCCGCCACTGCATGATGATGTCCTTGCCGTCGACCATGATGCGGCTTTCGGGATCGGGCAGGTCCTCGCACATCAGGTACCAGTCGATGGCGTGGCCGGCCATGAAGTCGAGGGCGAATTTAGGCGCGAACTTCACATTGGCCCTGAGCATGTTGCCGTCGATCTTGCCGAGCAGCTGGACGTTGCCGAGCGGCTTGCAGCCCTTGCCGTCGGACAGATAATAGTCATTCAGCATCAGCGTCTTCTGGTAGACAGCATCGTTCCGGCGGCGCGGGTCGATCGCCAGCATGGCGCTCGAATTGTGATTCATGAAATTGCGGCCGACCTGGTCGGAGCGGTTGGCAAGACCTTTGCCACCTGCCTTCCCATTGGGTGAGGGCGAGCGCAGCAGGATCACGGCGGAATTGACCGCACCAGCTGAGAGGATGACCAGTTTCGGCGAGACTTTCTTCGCCTCGCCGTTCTGGCGATAGTGAATGGCCGATATGGTTTTGCAGTCGGGCGACGCTTCGAGATACTCGACATAAGCGCCGGTCTCGAGCTTGATGTTCTGGTCGTTCAGCGCCGTCGTCAGCGGTCCCGTTTGCGCGTCGATCTTGCCCTGGCCAGTGTTCGGGAAAGCGTCCCAGCCGGTCTTGCCTTCCTTCAGCCAGGTGTCGATGTCGACGCCGAGCGGCAGCGAGGCGGGGTGCAAGCCAAGGCCCTTGAGCTCGGCGCGGGCGCGCGCGATCGGCGCTTCGTCGGGCACCGCCTTGAAGGCGTAGGGGATCGAGTGGAACGGCTCGGTCGGGTCTTCGCCCAGGCTGCCGCGGACGCGAAACAGTTGCTCGGCTCTGGAATACCAGGGCTCGAACTCATCGTAAGAGAACGGCCAGGCGGGGGAGACACCGCCAAAGTGTTCCATGGCCGCAAAGTCTTCCTTGCGGTAGCGGATCAGAACCGCGCCATAGAACTTCGAATTGCCGCCGACATAGTAGTAGTTGCCGGGGTTGAAGGCGGCACCGCCGGCTTCGCGCCACATCTCCTTCGGCCGGTAATGGCCGTCGACGAAGATGGAACGCGTGTCACGCGCATGCGGCGTTGTCGGCAACGGCTCGCCGCGTTCCAGCATCAGGATCGAGGCACCACTGCCGGCAAGTCCGGAGGCGATCGTGGCGCCGCCGATGCCGGAGCCGATGATGACGATGTCCGGATTTGTCATAGCCGTCAGCGAATGCGATTCTCGGTCGCCGGATCGAAGAACACCGCCTTGGTCAGATTGAAGGCGAGCGGGGTGTTGGTGCCCGGCTGGATGTTGGCATCGGCGCGCAGCCGCGCCACCACGCCCTTGCCGCCGAGATTGGTGACCGCGAACGTATCGGAACCCGCCGGCTCCACCACTTCGATATGGCAATCGGCGGTGGCGATGTTGGAGGCGTTGCGCTCGGCGCCTTCCGGATCGGTGAGGGCTTCCGGGCGAACGCCGAAGATGATCGGCTTGCCCTGGAACGCCGACAAGCCGGCCGGTGCATTTGCCATCGGCAGCGAGATCGGCTCGCGCGCCTCGCGCTGCAGCACGACGGACAGCGCATTGCCGTTGGTGCCGATCGTCGCCGGGATGAGGTTCATCGCCGGCGAGCCCATGAAGTCGGCGACGAAGAGATTGGTCGGGTTGTTGTAGATTTCGGCCGGCGTGCCGAACTGCTGCACCTCGCCATCGCGCATCACGGCGATCTTGGTCGCCAGCGTCATCGCCTCGATCTGGTCGTGGGTGACGTAGACGATGGTCGTGCCGGTGGTGGCATGCAGGCGCTTGATCTCGATGCGCATGTCGACGCGCAGCTTGGCATCGAGGTTGGACAGCGGCTCGTCGAACAGGAACAGTTTGGGGTCGCGCACCAGCGCCCGGCCCATGGCGACGCGCTGGCGCTGGCCGCCCGAAAGCTGGCTCGGCTTGCGCTGCAGGAGATGGCCGATCTGCAGCACCTTGGCCACCTTGTCGATCGCCTTCTGCCGCTCCGCCGCCGGCACGCCGCGCATCTCCATGCCGAAGGAGATGTTCCCGGCCACCGTCATGTTCGGGTAGAGCGCATAGCTCTGGAACACCATGGCGATGTCGCGCTTCGACGGATGCAGATCGTTGATCGTGCGGCCGTCCACTCGGATTTCGCCCGAGGTGATCGTCTCCAGCCCGGCAATGGTGTTGAGCAGCGTGGACTTGCCGCAGCCGGACGGGCCGACCAGCACCAGGAAGCCGCCCTTCTCAAGCTCGACATCGATCCCCTTGAGGATCTCGACCTGGCCGAAGCGCTTCCTCAGACCATCAATTTCAAGAAAAGCCATCGGGTTATCCTTTGACGGCGCCGGCCATGAGACCGCGCACGAAGTAGCGGCCGGCGAGCACATAGACGAGAAGGGTGGGGAGTGCGGCGATCATCGCGGCGGCCATGTTGACGTTGTATTCGACGACGCCGGTCGAGGTGTTGACGACGTTGTTGAGCGCCACCGTCATCGGCATGGCGTCGCCGGTGCCGGCGTAGGCCGAGGCGAACAGGAAGTCGTTCCAGATGTTGGTGAATTGGTAAATCACCGTGACGACGAAGATCGGCATCGAATTCGGCAGCATGATGCGGCGGAAGATCTGGAAGAAGGAGGCGCCGTCGACCTGAGCCGCCTTGACCAGTTCGGTCGGGAACGCCTCGTAGTAATTGCGGAAGAACAAAGTGGTGAAGCCGATGCCGTAGACGACATGGACGAAGACCAGATTGACCGTCGAATTGCCGAGGCCGAAGCTTGTTCCGATCGAGTTCTGCAGCGTCACGCCGAAGCGGCCGACGCTGCCGAGGATGGTCGCCATCGGCAACAGCACCGACTGGAACGGGATGAAGCAGGCGAACAGCATCAGCCCGAACACCAGCGTTGCGCCACGGAAGCGCCATTTGGTCAGCACGTAGCCGTTGAGGGCGCCGAGCATGGTCGAGATCAGCACGGCCGGAACCACCATCTTGATGGAGTTCCAGAAATAGCCCTTGATGCCGGCGCAGGTCAGGCCGACGCAGGTCTCGCCCCAGGCCTTCAGCCACGGATCGAAGGTCGGCGCCTTGGGCAGCGCCAGCATGTTGCCGCTCTGGATCTCGTCCATGGTCTTGAACGAGGTCACCAGCATGACGAACAGCGGCATCAGGTAGAACAGCGCGAACAGCGCCAGCAGCCCGTAGATGACGATGCGGTTGAGGGTCTTGACGCTCATGCCGCCGGAGGCCTGGCTGGCGGGAGTGGTGACGGCGCTCATCGCGGCTTCTCCCGCAGTTCCGAATAGAGATAGGGCACGATGATGGCGACGATGGTCATCAGCATGATCACCGCACTTGCCGAGCCGACGGCCATTTCGTTGCGCTTGAAGGTATACTCATACATGAAGTTGGACGGCAGCCAGGCCGAGCCACCCGGCCCGCCGCTGGTGAGCGCCACGACAAGGTCATACGACTTGATGGCGAGGTGCGCGAGCACGATGAAGGCCGACAGGAAGATCGGCCGCAGCAGCGGAATGACGATGCGGCGATAGAGTTGAAAGGTGGTGGCGCCATCGATCTGCGCCGCCTTCATGATCTCGCCGTCGATGCCGCGCAGGCCGGCCAGGAACATCGCCATGATGAAGCCAGAGGCCTGCCAGACGCCGGCGATGACCACCGTGTAGATGACGAAATCCTTGTTCTTGATCCAGTCGAAATGGAAGCTGGTCCAGCCCCACTGATGCAGGGTCTGCTCAAGGCCGAGGCCGGGATCGAGGAACCATTTCCAGGCGACGCCGGTGACGATGAAGGACAGCGCCATCGGGTAGAGGTAGATCGGCCGCAGCACGCCTTCGCCGCGGATCTTCTGGTCGAGCAGGATGGCCAGGAACAGGCCGAGCGCCAGGCAGATCAGGATATAGAGAAAGCCGAAAATGCCCATATTGGTGATCGACGTGTACCAGCTCGACGGCGGGTCGGTGTCGAAGGTCCAGCCCCACAGCCGCTGATAGGCGCGCGGGCCGGTGATGACATAGGACGGGAAGGTCTTGGAATTGGTGAAGGACAGATAAATCGTCCACAGGATGAAGCCGTAGACGAAGACGATGGTGATGGCGAAGCTCGGCGCCAGCACGATCTTCGGCAGGGCGTCCTGCAGGCGCGAGCGCACCGAGGCGCGTGGCCGGGCTTGCTCCGGCGTCAGCTTGATCTGGCTTGTCGCTACCGTACTCATGAGGCTCCTCCCGTTTCGGGTCGTCCGTCCCTTGCCGTCATGCGGCAAGCCGGCCCCCGTTCAGGCGGGGTTCTGGTCGGCATGTTGCTGAGCATCGGATTTCCCGATGCTCCAAGCCAACCAACTATGAGGTGGATCCTTCCCCGCCGGAGCGGGGAAGGTCATTCATGCGTTGCGCTTACTTGGCGTCGTCGATTGCCTTGACCAGCTCGGTCACGGCCTCGTCCGAGGTCTTGATCTGACCATGGACGAACTTCGAGACGACGTCCTTGTAGGCGTTTGCGACCGCCGGAGGCGCGCCATAGCCCTGGGCCAGCGAGCCGAACAGCGTGCCGCCGTCATTGGCTGCCTTCAGGTCGGCGATGCCCTTCTTGCCGCAAGCGTCGAAGTCGGTGTCCGGAACGTCGGTACGAGCCGGAACCGAACCCTTGACGACGTTGAAGGCCGACTGGAAGCTCTTCGACAGGGTGGCGGTGGCCAATGCGACCTGGGCGGCCTTGCGGTCGTCCGGAACGTTGAACATGCCGAACATGTCGGAGTTGTAGATCACGGAGCCGTCGGTGCCCGGGAAGCGATAGCACAGGAAGTCCGTGCCCGGGGTCTTCTTGGCGGCGTGGAACTCACCCTTGGCCCAGTCGCCCATGACCTGCACCAGGGCATCGCCCTTGATGACCATGGCGGTGGCAAGGTTCCAGTCGCGGCCCGAGAAGTTCGGATCGACATAGGTGACGAGCTTGGCCAAGTTGTCGAACGACTTCTTCATCGTGTCGGACTTGAGCGAAGCATCGTCGAGATCGTTGAAGGCCTTCTTGTAGAACTCAGGTCCGCCGGTCGACAGCACGACCGAGTCGAACATGGTGGCTTCCTGCCAGTTCTGGCCGCCGAGAGCGAGCGGGATCACGCCTGCCGCCTTGGCCTTGTCGAGCAGTGCAATGAAGTCGTCGAAGGTCTTCGGCTCGGTGCCGCCGATCTTGTCCATGACGGCCTTGTTGATCCACAGCCAGTTGACCGAGTGGACGTTGACCGGAGCCGCGACCCACTTGCCTTCATAGACCGAGAACTTCTGCAGGGCGGCCGGAACCGACTTGTCCCAGCCTTCCTTCTTGGCCGTCTCGGTCAGGTCGCCCATCACGCCGGCCGCGGCATAGTCGAGCACGGTGTAGCCGAGCATCTGCGAGGCGGTCGGGTAGTTGCCGGCCGCGACCATTGCCTTCAGCGCGGTCATGGCAGCGTCGCCGCCGCCGCCGGCGACAGGCACGTCCTTCCAGGCAAAGCCTTCCTTGGCCAGGTCGCCCTTGAGGACGTTGAGAGCAGCCGCTTCGCCGCCCGACGTCCACCAATGCAGCATCTGCACTTCCTTGACGTCCTCGGCATGGGCCGCGAAAGCCAAGCCCGATGCGAGAGCCGTTCCGATAAGCAGTTTGCGCAACATGTACTTCCTCCCTTGTTGCATTACACGACCGGTGGAGCCCACCGGGTTCTTCCCAACTCAGCCGACCCACCAACCGGTGCGCTGGCCGCGATGAAACTGGATTGTCTTTTCCTCGGTATAATCCTCGACGGCGCGTTTGCCGAGTTCGCGTCCGAGACCGGACTGCTTGTAGCCTCCGAAAGGCAGCTCGGGATAACCTTCCATGAATGTGTTCACCCAAACCGTCCCCGAACGCACCCCACGCGCCACCGACATGCAAGTGTCGATGCTGGCGCTCCACACGCCCGCCGATAAACCATAGGGCGTGTTGTTGGCGATGTGCAACGCCTTTTCAATCGATTCAAAAGTCAGCACGGAAAGCACCGGGCCGAACACTTCTTCGCGCGCGATGGCCATGTCCTCGGTGACACCACGGATGATGGTCGGATCGAGGTATTGGCCGGCATTGGAAGCCAGTTGCTTGCCGCCGCTGTAGACGCTGCTGCCATTGCTTGCTGCTGCCGTGACGTAACCGGCGACTTTGGCCAGGTGGTCCGACGAGATCATGGCGCCGACCTTGGTGCGATCGTCGAGCGGGTCACCAACAACCACCTTGGACGTAAGTGCCTTCACGGTGCTGAGGAAATCGTCGGCGATCGCCTCGTGCACGATCAGCCGGCTGCCGGCGTTGCAGCACTCGCCGGCGTTGAAGAAGCCGCCGAACACCGCCGCGTCGGCGGCCGCCTCGAGGTCGGCGTCGGGGAAGACGATCTGGCCGTTCTTGCCGCCGAGTTCCATCGAGACTTTCTTCAGCGACTGTGCGGCTGATGCCATGGTCATCTTGCCGACGCGGGTGGAGCCGGTGAACGACACCATCTCGACCAGGGGATGGCTGACCATCGGCGCGCCGACATCGGCGCCCAGGCCGGCAAGGATGTTGACGACGCCGGCCGGCAGGCCGGCCTGCATCAGGATGTCGCCGAGGACGAAGGTCGATGCCGAGGTCATTTCGCTCGGCTTGACCACAGCCGTGCAGCCGGCGGCAAGCGCGAAAGGCAGTTTCTGGCTGACGATCAGGAACGGGAAATTCCACGGCGTGATGATCGAGACAACCCCGATCGGTTCACGCAGCACGACGCCCAGCATGGCGTCGCCGAGATTGGCGTAGGATTCGCCATGCAGGGTGCGGGCGAGCGATGCGGCATAGCGCCAGATGTCGACGGCGCCACCGATTTCGCCACGCGCCTGGGCGATCGGCTTGCCGGATTCCAGCGCGTCGAGCCGGGCGACCTCTTCCAGCCGCGCCTCGATCAGGTCGGCCGCCTTGAGCAGGATCGCGGCGCGTTCGGCCGCTTTCATGCGCGGCCACGGGCCGGTCTCGAACGCCTTGTGCGCGGCCTGGACAGCAGCTTCCACTTCCGCCGCGCCGGCCTGTGCATAGTGCGAAACGGTAAAACCATGACCGGGGCTTTTGCGTTCCAACATGCGGCCATCGCGGGCATCGACATGCTTGCCGTCGATCAGCAGCCGATAGGTTTTTGGCGCTGCGGATGCCTCGGCGGGCATGGCGATATTGAGGGGTGCGTTCATCAGATTTTGTTCTTCTCTAGGATCTTGAAAATGCCGGCTTCTGCTTGCTCTTGAAAGCGCCGACGCCGGCCTTGAGGTCGCCGGTCAGGGCGATGAAGCCACTGGCCAGTGCTTCGACGGCGGCGGCACTTTCCTCGCCTTCGGCGACCGCGATCATCAGCTTGGCGGCTTCCGTGGACAGCGGCCCGCGCTCGGCGATCTTTTCGGCCCAGGCCTTGGCCTCCGCATGACCCTTGCCGGTTTCGACCACCCGGTCGACCACGCCCAAGGCCAGCGCTTCGGGAGCGAGGAGAACCTCGCCGCCAAGCGCCATGCGACGCACCGTCTGCGCGCCGAAGCGGCGCACCGCGCGCTGCGTCCCGGACCAGCCGGGCACCACGCCGATCGAGGTTTCGGGGAAGCCTACTTTCATATGCGCCTCGGCGACCCGGAAATCGCAGGCGACCGCCAATTCCAACCCGCCGCCCAGCGCATGGCCCGACAGCACGGCGATGGTCGGTTGCCGCAGCCGCGCCAGCCGATCGAAGACACGATGGCCGTAGCGCACCCATTGCACCTGGAAATCGGCGGCGCTCATCGCGGCCCACGCCTCGACATCGCCGCCGGCACAAAAGCCCTTGCCCTCGCCGCGCAGCAGCACGACACGCACGTCGACTGCCGTCTCCGCTTCGTCGAGTGCTGCCTCCAGCGCGCGCAGCATCGGAATGTCCAGCGCGTTGAATTTCTCCGGCCGGCGCAAGGTGACGATGCCGATGGCGCCGTCCTGCTCGAAGGTGACGAGAGGCTCAGCCATGCGTGCCTCCAAGTGACGCGCCGCCATTCAGCGACAGGCCGATCGGCTGGTCGCGATAGAGCGCTTCCGGAGTCGTCTTGAGGTCCTTGGCGACGGCCAACGGAATTTCCGACTGCGCCAGCACGTCGCGCTGCAGGTCGATGCCTGGCGCGAGTTCGGTGACCACCAGACCTTCCGGGGTCAGCTTCATGACGCAGCGCTCGGTGACGTAGGTTATGTCCTGTCCCTGCGCGACGGCGCGCTTGCCGGAGAAGGAGATGTGCTCGACCTCCGCTACCACCTTCTTGACCTTGCCTTCCTGGTCGATGCGGATGCCGCCATCGGCCAGCGACAGCTTGGCACCGGCGTTGAAGAAGCCGGAGAACACGATCTTCTTCGCCCGCGCGGTGATGTCAACGAAGCCGCCGGCGCCGGCGGTGACATGCGGCCGCGCCGAGAGCTTCGACACGTTGACCGAGCCGTGGCGGTCGATCTGCAGGAAGGACAGCAGCGACGCGTCGAAGCCGCCGGCCTGGAAATAGATGAACTGGTGCGGCGAGGGCATGATGGCCTCGGCATTCGAGGCGCAGCCGAACTTGAAGTCGAGCAGCGGCACGCCGCCGACCGCGCCCTGTTCGATCACCCAGGTGACCTTGCCGTGCTGGCCTTCTTCGAGAAGGATGCGCGGCACATTGGCCGAGATGCCGAAGCCGATATTGACGGCCATGCCGTCCCGAAGCTCCATGGCGACGCGGCGCGCGATCACCTTCTGGACGTTCATCTCGGCGTTGCGGAAGCTCGACAGCGGCCGGAAGATCTCGCCGGAGATCGCCGGATCGTAGGGCGTCAGCGTCGTCTGCAACTGATCGGGGGCGACGACGATATGGTCGACCAGCACGCCCGGCACGCGCACGTCATGCGGCTTCAGCGTGCCGTTCTCGACAACGCGCTTGACCTGCGCGATGACGACGCCACCATTGTTGCGGGCGGCCAGCGCCTGCTCGAGACCGCCGAGATAGGCGCCCTCATGCTCGTAGGTGAGGTTACCGCGCTCGTCCGCTGTGGTGGCGCGGATGATTGAGACTTGTGGCACGATCGAGCGGAAATAGAGCCACTCCTCGCCGTCGAATTGCTGCACCGAAACGATCGGCTCGCTGGCGGCGGCGTTCATGGCGCAGCCCTGATGGCGTGGGTCGGCGAAGGTGTCGAGACCCACCTTGGTCAGCACGCCCGGGCGCTTGGCGGCGGCCTCGCGGTGCATGTCGAACAGGATGCCGGACGGGACGTTGTAGGCGGCGACCGAATTGTCGCCGATCATCTTCCAGATCTGCGGTGGCTCGGAAGAGGAGGGACCGGACGGATAGGAACCGCACAGCGTTCGCTTCAACAGGCCGGGCTTGGCCAGATGGTCAATGCCCTTGATGCCATACATGTCACCGGCGGCGATCGGGTGCAGCGTGGTGATGTCCTTCGGATGGCCTTCGCTGTCGAAGCGCTCACCGATCGCGGCAAGCACGGCGTCCGGGCAGCCAAGGCCGCTCGACGACGACACGGAAACGACCATGCCGTCCTTGATGAGGCCCGCTGCCTGCGCTGCCGAAACGACCTTGCTCAATTCATGCTCCCGAGTTTCGGGTCAATCTTGACGGCCTTGCCGGAATTGGCCGACTGAAGCGCTGCCTCGGCAGCGGTGAGCGACCAGATGCCGTCCTCGCCAGTGGCGGAAGGCCGGCCCTCGCCACGGATCGCGGCATGGAACTGGCGTAGCGACCGGGAGTAGAGGTCCTCGCGGTCGAAGCTCAGTTGTTCCTCGCCCTTGGCGGTGCGCAGCATTACCGAGCCGACCGGCTTCTGCGTCATCACATTGCTGGCGATCAAGGAGCCATCCGAGCCATGCACTTCGAAGCCGGTGTCGGCGAATTTGGTGGTGAAGCCTTCATGCGACTGCGCGATGACGCCCGACTTGAAGCGCCAGATGCACATGGCGCCGTCCTCCAGCCCGCGGCCAGCCATTCCCGCCGATTGGGTGAAGGCCGAAACCTCGAGGGGATCGTCGTCAAGCACGAAGCGCAGCGTGTCGGCGTCATGCACGGTGATGTCGAGCACCACGCCGCCGCCCGCTTCCGGGGTGGTGATGCGCCAGCCCTGCAGGTTTTCCGGCAGATAGACGGAATGGAAGACACGCGCCGCGACCGGCTTGCCGATGCGGCCGGCGGCGATCGCCTCGCGCATGGCGCGATGCGCGCCGGCATTGCGCAGATGGTGGTTGGTGCCGAGTATGACGCCGGCAGCCCTGGCGGCGGCAACCATTGTGCGCGCATCGGCGCTGCTCAGCGCCAGCGGCTTCTCGCACAGCACATGCTTGCCCGCCCTGGCGGCGGCGAGCGCCTGTTCGAGATGCAGTTCGTTTGTGGTCGAGATGTAGACCGCATCGATGTCGGATTTGAGCAGGGCATCAAGCGTCGAAACGGCGGCTGGAATGCCATTTTCCCTGGCATAGGTCGTGGCGCGCTCCGGGCTGGAACTCATCACCGCCGCGATCTCGCCATCGGACTGCGCCCGGATGGCGTTGATCATGAACTGCCTGGCAATCGTGCTGGCGCCGACCAGTCCCCATCTGACGCTCATGCCGCGTCTCCCAGGTCCGCGGATCGATTTGGGCCGCAGCTTTCCCTGACGACCAGATTGACGGCGCCGATATGGTCTTCGGCGCGGGTGGTGCGCGACTGGATCATCTTCAGCATGACGTGGGCGGCGCGTTCGCCCAGACCTGCCGTATCCACCGAGACGCTGGTCAACGCCGGCATGTAGTGCTCGGCCTCGACCACATCGTCGAAACCGACGACGGCGAAATCCGTTCCCGGCTCAAGCCCACGCTTGCGCAATGCCAGCATGACGCCAAAGGCGACGGCGTCGTTGAAGCAGAGGGCCGCGGTCGGCGGCTCAGCCATCGCGAGAGCGGTCTCCAGGCAAGCGATGCCACCTCTGCGGCTGGTCTCGCCCTGGACGACAAGCGTGTCGCGGGCGGCGATGCCGAGCGTCTCGCAGGCTTCGCGAAAACCGCCCAGTCGTTCCTGATAGACCACCAGGTCCGAAGTGCCGCCGAAGAAGACCAGCCGGCGATGCCCCTTGCCGATCAGATGAGCGGTGGCGAGATAGGCGCCGCGATGATTGTCGGGTGCGATCACCGGGATGCGGCTTTCAGGCAGCCGACGCATGGCGAAGACGACCGGCACGCCCGCCGTCTCCAGGCGCCGGAAGGCGCCAGGGGTGGTGCCGCGAGCCGGTGACACGATGAGGCCGGCGACGCCTTGCTCCATCAGCGATTTCAGCACCTCTTCCTGGCGCACGGGGTTCTCCGCCGTGTTGGCGATGAAAGGCACGATGCCGGCCGACTGGAAGACACGCTCCATGCCGACTGCCAGTTCCGCGAAGAAAGGATTGGTGAGATCGTTGATGACCATGCCGATGACGTTGGAATGAGCCTTGCGCAGATTGGCGGCGCCGCGGTTGTAGACGTAACCGACATCCTCGATCGCCTTGCGCACCTTGACCGCGGTTTCAGGCCGGATCAGCCCGCTGCCCTGGAGCACGAGCGATACCGTCGATTTGGACACGCCCGCCTCGCGGGCAATGTCGAATATCGTCGCCTTGGCCCGGCTGGCCATCCCGATGTGTCCTCCCGTTGTTTCTCGGTCAAATCTATTGGAACGTTCTAATCCTTGCTCCTATGATGAGTCAATCGGGATTTTTTCTCGATCTAGAAACCTGATCGCCGGGGGCTGCATGCCATGCGCTTTAACGGTTTCTGTGTTGCATTGCAGCATTTTCCTCTGGATCGACGATGAATCGCAAAGGTCCTTGATTTATTGGAACGTTCCATTTATAGGCGCGATAAAGGGAGAGTTCGATGGACATTGCCTTGCCTGGTCAGGAGGACCACAGCGCCCGCTACCATCTGGTCGGCCAGCCGGCGCGGCCGGTGATCGGCGCGCGGTTTTCCCGCATCGCCTATGCCGCCGCGCATGTCGTTGCCGACCCGCTTGCGATGACCGATCCGTGGTCGCGGCCGGTAGTCGACTGGGAACGGACCATGGCCTTCCGTCACCATTTGTGGCGGCTCGGCTTCCGCATCGCCGAAGCCATGGACACGTCGCAGCGCGGCATGGGTTTCGACTGGCCAAGCGCACAGGAATTGATCCGGCGATCGATTGCCGAGGCGCGTACGGTCGATGGCGCCGACCTTGCGTCGGGCGCAGGGACGGATCATCTGGCGCCGGCCGCCGCCAAGACGCTCGACGATGTGATCAGCGCCTATGAGGAGCAGTTCGCTTTCATCGAAGGCCTTGGCGGCAAGGCGATCATGATGGCCAGCCGGGCGCTGGCGGCTGTCGCCAAGGGCCCGGAAGACTACGCCAGTGTCTATGACCGCATTCTGAGCCAGGCCTCCGGCAAGGTCATCCTGCATTGGCTGGGCGACATGTTCGACCCGGCGCTGAAAGGTTATTGGGGCAGTAGCGATTTCGAAACCGCGCTGGACACGGTCGTCGCCATCATCGAACGCCACGCCGGGAAGGTCGAAGGGATAAAGATCTCCCTGCTCGATGCTGGCAAGGAGGTCGCGCTGAGGGACCGGCTGCCCGAAGGGGTCGTCATGTTCACCGGCGACGATTTCAACTATCCCGAGCTGATCGCCGGCGACGGCAAGAAACACTCGCACGCGCTGCTCGGCATCTTCGATGCGATTGCGCCGGTCGCCAACGCCGCGCTGGCGAAACTGGCGAGCGGCGATCGCGCCGGCTATGACGCGCTGATGGCGCCGACGGTACCGCTGTCGCGCAAGATCTTCGAGGCGCCGACCGAGTATTACAAGGCCGGCATCGTCTTCATGGCATGGCTGAACGGCCACCAGGACCATTTCTCGATGATCGGCGGCATGCAGTCGGCCCGCGGCATCCGCCACTATGCCGATGTCTTCCGGCTCGCCGACCAGGCGGGATTGCTGGCCGACCCGGAACTCGCCATCACCAGGATGAAGAGCCTCTGCGCCATCGCGGGCGTCTGAGCTGCACGAAGTTGGGCTAAAAGAATCCCCGCACGGGGATTTGCGTTGTTGGTTTGAATCTGTATTGCGGGAGTGCAGATCAGGGACCAATAGAGCGATGGCAGACAAAGTGGCGCTCATCACCGGTGTAACCGGCCAGGACGGGGCTTATCTGGCACAGCTGCTTTTGCAGAAGGGCTATGTCGTCCACGGCATCAAGCGCCGCTCGTCTTCGTTCAACACCGAGCGCGTCGACGACATCTATATCGATCCGCATGAGCGCGACGCTCGTTTCTTCCTGCACTATGGCGACCTTACGGACGCCACCAACCTGATCCGTCTGGTGCAGGAGACGCAGCCGGACGAGATCTACAATCTCGGCGCCCAGAGCCACGTCCAGGTGAGTTTCGAGACGCCTGAATACACTGGCAATGCCGATGCGTTGGGGACGCTCAGGCTGCTGGAGGCAATCCGCATCCTGCGGCTGGAAAAAACGGTGCGTTTCTACCAGGCATCGACGTCGGAACTCTATGGAAGAGCACTGGACGTTCCGCAGCGCGAGACGACGCCCTTCCAGCCGCGCTCGCCCTATGCCGCCGCCAAGCTCTATGCCTACTGGATCACGGTCAACTATCGCGAGGCCTATGGCATGTTTGCCGCCAATGGCATCCTGTTCAACCACGAGAGCCCGACCCGTGGCGAAACCTTCGTCACCCGCAAGATCACGCGCGCCGTCGCGTCAATTCATCGTGGCCTGCAGGAGACGCTCTATCTCGGCAATATCGACGCCAGGCGCGACTGGGGTCATGCGCGCGACTATGTCGAGGGCATGTGGCGCATCCTGCAGCACAACGAGGCGGACGATTTTGTGCTGGCGACGGGCGAGGCGCATTCGGTGCGCGAATTCGTCGAACTGGCCTTTTCTGAAACCGGGCGGACCATTCGCTGGCAGGGCACGGGCGTGGACGAGATCGGCATCGATGCCGGCTCGGGCGCCGCGTTGGTGCGCATCGACCCGCGCTATTTCCGGCCGACCGAGGTCGACCTGCTCGTCGGCGACGCATCCAAGGCCAGAGCGAAGCTCGGCTGGTCGCACGTGACCGGTTTCAAGGACCTGGTGGCGGAGATGGTGCGGGCCGATCTGGCACGCGTCGCCGCTGATGCCAGGCACGGCTATTCCTGATACGGCAGGGCGATGAACGAGACCTTCGACCTCAGGGGCAAACGGGTTTTCGTGGCCGGACATCGCGGCATGGTCGGCTCCGCCATCGTGCGCAGGCTGGCAGCCGAGGATTGCGAGATCCTGACCGTAGGGCGCGACGAACTCGACCTCCTCGATCAGGCCGGCGTGCGGCGCTGGATGGCCGATCATCGGCCTGATGCCGTGGTGATGGCGGCCGCCAAGGTCGGCGGCATCCTGGCCAATGACAGGTTTCCGGCCGATTTCCTGTATGAGAATATCGAGCTGCAGACCAATGTCATCGAAGCTGCTTTTCGCAGCGAGGTGGGCAAACTGCTGTTTCTCGGCTCGTCCTGTATCTACCCGAAATTCGCGCCGCAGCCGATCCCGGAGGATGCCCTGCTGACCGGGCCGCTGGAGCCAACCAATGAATGGTACGCGATCGCCAAGATCACCGGGCTGAAACTCTGCCAGGGCTACCGGCGCCAGCACGGCGTCGACTATATCTCGGCGATGCCAACCAATCTCTATGGTCCAGGTGACAATTTCCACCTTGAATCCGGTCACGTCATACCCGCATTGATGCGCAAGGCGCATGAAGCAAAGCAGGCTGGTCGCAAAAACCTGCAGGTATGGGGATCGGGCAAACCGATGCGCGAGTTCCTGCATGTCGACGATGCAGCCGATGCGCTGGTCTTCCTCTTGAAAACCTACACCGGTGAAAGCCACATCAATGTCGGCACGGGTCAAGACATCACCATCGCCGAACTGGCCAGGACGGTCGCCTCGGTCGTCAGCGGCGACGCGAAGATTACATTCGATACGACCAAGCCGGATGGCACACCGCGCAAGCTGCTGGACGTCTCGCGGCTGTTTGCCACCGGCTGGCGCCCTCGCTACTCGTTGCGCAGCGGGCTGGAGCAGACATATGCATGGTTCCTCCGGCATATCGAAGCCGGCCAGGTCCGGCTGTCAGCGCCCGAAAGTTGATGCCGCTTGAGCGATTTCTCCATGATGACATTGGCGGCGACCAGGGCAGACGGCCTTGGAGGCCGCCTGCTCGCCATGGTCAACGCAAAATGTCTCGCCGACAAACTGGGGTGCCGTTTCGGCTTCACCTGGAACCGCCGATCCCTCGACGACATGCAATTCCACATTGTCGATTCCGTCGACAAGGTTTTCGCCACCGGCTTTATCGAGAAACACTGGCTGGGCGAGAAGATCGACGTTTCCCGGTACGGTGTCCTCGACGGGACACCATTCACGCGGTCCAGCCTGGCAGCCGATGCCCGTCGGAACGGTTCCCAAGGATGGATCTGCGATGATTTCCGCATCCTGAAATCGTTCCGGCAGGGCTGGTTCAGGGCGATGCTGCCAGCCAACAGGTCGGCCCGATCAAGGCATCGGACGTTTGGCACGCTTGGCTTTTCCGAACCCGTGAGAGCAACCATTGCAGCCGCTGACGGGCGTCGGGTTTCCCGGCCAATGGCGGCGCTGCATCTGCGCAGCGGCGACATCATCCACGGCAACTACCGCTCGCGGTTGGAGTTTTGCGAGAAGGTCATTCCCGCACCGCTAGCCAAGGCGATCGTATCGAAACTGGCGTCAAAAGGCCTGGCGACGCTGGTGATCGGCCAGGATCGGGCAACGCTCGACTATCTGAAATCGGAGACGGGAGCTTTCCTCTCCGACGATTTCGGAGCGGGCCAGTTCGAAGACGAGACACTCAAGGCGTTTTTCGAAATGGCATTGATGGCTCGGTGTCGGCAGATCTATGCGGGAAGCAGCGTGTTCGCGACAATCTCCTCGGTGATGGGCGGTATCCGCGCCCTCCGACCAAAAGCCTTGTTCGGCGAACGTGGAACAGCGACGGCCATCCTGGACGAATTGAAGGTTCGGCAATCCGATTACCATCCGCTGGAGGCGGCCTTTGGCTATCAGTCGGCCTTCCTGCTTATGGAGGACAGCATCAGCCCAGCGCAGGCGCGGGGAATTCTCGAAAAGGCGGCCGCGCTCGATCCGCCGAACCCCGCCTATGCGCTGAAGATGGCGGCCGGCTATTTTCGGGAACAGAATTATCGAGGCGGCGAGGCAATTCTGAAAGCGTTCATGCTCAGGGAAATCGATGTCGGCGCCGAAGATTCCATGCAGATCATGCAGGTTTTGACCGGCGCCTCGTGGCGCGGCCATGTCATGGCCCGTGACTTCGAACTCTACTTTGCCGCGGCCAAGGCTGGCTGTGCCTACGCCGCGGCATGCTCTGCCCATATCCTTCACACGGTTCTGGGCAGAACCGAGGCCGCCTTGGCAATGGCTGCGCTATCACTCAAGGCGGAACCCGCCAACCAGCTTTTCCGGGAAATCGAATTGGCGATCCGGACAGCCGCGACGGCAAATGACAGCTCGCTCTTGCGCGTTTAGCCGCCGGTAGGCGCCTTCGAACTTCGCAGTGGATTGGAACAGACATATGCATGGTTTCTCCGCCACATTGAAAAGGGCGATGTCCGGCTCGGGACCGCATGACGACAGGTCGATGTTGATCGCCGTCAACAGGGATGACGGGCTCGGCGGCCGCCTGCTGGCCATGGCCAACGCAAAGTCACTCGCCGACAGGCTCGGCTACCGTTTCGGCTTCACCTGGAACAGCAGCGCCATCGTCGACCAGGAATCCCATACCGTCGACGTGGTCGGCAAGATCTTTTCCGCCGACTTTATCGAGAAGCACTGGCTGGGCGAGAAGATCAAGACCTCCGATTTCGGCGTTCTTGGCGGCGCCGCGTTCACGCCGTCGGACCTTGATGCGGAGGCACGACAGGGAAGGCAGCGCGGCTGGATCTGCGACGACTTCGACGTCCTCGATTTCTTCCGCGACGATGATGCCGCACCGATGCGAAGGTCCGAAACGCTGCGGGCCTTCGGTTTCTCGCCGGCCGTGCGGCAGGCGCTCGACGCGGCCGGCAAATGCCGCTTTCCCGGCCCGATGGCAGCGTTGCATCTTCGCAGCGGCGACATCGTCTACGGCCATCATCGCAGACGGCTGGTTTTCGCCGACAAGGTCATTCCCTCGACATTGGCCAAGGCGATCGTGTCGGAACTTTCATCGAGGGGCCTGACAACCCTGCTGATCGGCCAGGATCATGCCACGCTCGACTATCTCAAGGCCGAAACCGGGGCGCTGCGGACCGACGACTTCGGCGCTGGAGACTTCAGGGGGAGGAAGCCCTCAGCGCATTCTTCGAGATGGCGCTGATGGCAAGATGCCAGCAGATCCATGCCGGAGGCAGCATCTACGCGGCGGTAGCATCAGTGATGGGCGATGTCCCTTGCGTCGGCGCCAACGCACTTTTCAGCAAGTCGCGCGCGGCGGAAATCATCCTGGAAGAGTTGCGGGTGCACCAATCCGACTATCACCCGCTTGAGGCTGCCTTTGGCTATCAATGGACCCTTCTGACCCTGGAAGACGAGATCAGTCCGGCGCGAGCAAGGGAGCTTCTGGAGAAAGCCCAGGTGCTGGACCCGCGAAACGACGCCTATGACCTGAAAATGGCGGCTGCCTGTTTTCGTGATGGCGATCCTGCCTCGGGCGAGGCGATCCTGAAATCGCTGATGACCAGCCAGTCCAGGACGCGCTCCAAGATTCCCTTGCCGATGATGGACATCCTGACCGATCGGCTCGGTGGTCGCCTGACGATGGAAAAGGACTTCGAGGTTTTCTTCGCCGCGGCGAAGGCTGGCCATCCCTACGCCATGGCTTGCTCGGCCTATATCCTTCTTGAAGTGCTGGGGAACAGGAAGTCGGCGGTGGAGATGGCGGCAAGGCTGGTGAAGACGGAGCCTGAAAATTCGATCTTCAGGAGAATCAGGCGGCGCGTGGCGTTGGGCAAGAAGCCGAAATCCGGACGAATGGCGAGAGCCATGTGGCGGCTCGGCCGGCTGAGGACGTCCTGGCTCTAAGCTGCGATCGAGCACAGGTCCCGAGGCTTCGCGGCGTGATCGCCGTGGCGATCAAGATGATGACCGGCTGGCGGTGCGGAGGTGTCATCAGGACCGCCCGCCCACTCAAGCATGGAAGCCGGCATCGGCATTTTTCTTTTGAACCAAATCTCCCGGGATCGCGACCAAGCGGCGTGTCCAAACACGGTCAATCACGGAGAACGTCTATGCGTACTGTTTCAAGAAACGTCCTTTTGGCCGCCCTCGCCGTTTCGGTGCTGGCCGGCTGCAAGACAACCAGCCCCAGGGAATGCGACAAGCTGAAGCCGGGCGTCACTTACAACGGGAAATGCTGCGGTGTCGGCGATGCGCCTTGCCGCGAAGGCAAGGGCGGCAGCGACAGGCCCGGAAATACTCCCGACCCAGAACCGCAATGATCTGATCGTGCTCACCGTCCTGGCCAGGGCGTTCTGCAACGAGGCTTCCCCGTGGTTCGACGACCTGCGGGGCTCGGTGGGAAAAACGGGACTTATTTGGAGGTAGCAGCAGGCTGTCGGATGTGGGAACCCAATGAGTTGCGAAAGGGCTGAATTGGTTCGCTTCTCCCGGTCAGTCTATGTGACCAGGCTGAGGTCCGCGATTGACGGATTCGTAACAATCCTCAACGCTCGCCAAGATCATCTGGGGATCGCCTCGCCGTTTGTGCTGATCCTGTGACTTTCTGGCTACATACATGACTGACAAAGCTGATACACTTTGGTGCTTGTCGAATTCGGTGGGGATTATGATGAAGAGTTTCTTGCTCGCTTCTGTTTTTGGTCTCGCACTGTGCGCACCTGTGATGGCTGCCGATATGGCAACGCCAGCCGAGACGCCGGAATGGACATGGCAAGGGCCTTATGCAGGCGTGTTTGGTGCGGGAACGCTCGAGCACTACAAGATTCACGAGCCGAACATCGACGCCGGTGCCACGCACAGTGTTGGCTCGGCGACCCTTGGCGGTTTTGCCGGCTACAACTTCCAATCGGGCAAGGTCGTCTACGGTGTTGAAGGCGAACTGGGCTATCGCTTCAAGAAGTCGTCCTTCGATGATATCCCTGGCCCGGGCAGACTGGACGCCTCGCTCGGCTTGTTCGGTTCGCTGAAGGGCAGGATCGGTGTTGATATGGGCGCCTATATGCCCTTCGTGACAGCAGGTGTCACCGCAACCCGGCTGAAGACAAACGCAATCGGCTTCTCGGAGCAGGACGCGACGCTTGTCGGCGGCATTGTCGGTGCTGGTATCGATGTGGCGCTGACCCACAACGTCTTCCTGCGCGGTGAGTACGACTTCTCGTTCTTCGGCAAGAAGACGCTTGAATATTGTGGCGGCGGCTGCGTACTCGAACACACAGTTCAGACGCATGATTTCAGGGTCGGTGTCGCGATGAAGTTCTAACTGCCCTTGGCCGCTATATAGGCGCGGGCTTCCGCGATCACACCAAAACTCCAGCCGTGCAAATCGGCCATGAGTTGCAGCGCGGCGGACCTGACGGCCGTCTGCCGGTGTCACGCTCTCCAAGGCGCCGGCCTACCGCTGTTTGCCGAGATCCCAGTGAAGCTGGAGCAGCGCAATTGCGGTGCCAACCAAATCGACCTCCGATAAGCGCTGCTATGCAGCAGAGGCTATCGGCTAAGTCTTGAAAGGATGGTGGGCGTGACAGGGATTGAACCTGTGACCCCTGCAATGTCAATGCAGTGCTCTCCCGCTGAGCTACACGCCCATCCGAAGCCGCGCATACACCATTTTTGATCCGGCGCGTCAATAGCAGGAAAAAGGAAAGAAGGCGTCGTCTCGCCGCAGCGGCGAACGGGCGCCAACGGCTAAAGCGCGTCGCGTCTGAACGGATTCAGGCGACGCGTTTTGGGTCTTTGTTTTCATGCGTGTCGTCCTCCCAAAACCGGGACCACTTTTGGGCGACATGCATCGGCCGGGAAAGCGGCTCAGGCTGCCTGCAGCATCTTTTCGACCTCGTTGACGAGATCGCGCAGGTGGAATGGTTTCGACAGCACCTTGGCGTCTTTCGGCGCCTTGGAATCAGGGTTCAGCGCGACGGCAGCGAAACCGGTGATGAACATCACCTTGAGGTCGGGATCGATCTCGGTGGCGCGCCGCGCGAGCTCTATGCCGTCCATCTCCGGCATGACGATGTCGGTCAAGAGCAGCGAGAACGGTTCTTCACGCAGGCGCTCATAGGCGCTGGCGCCGTTGTCGAAATCGCTGACCTGATAGCCGGCGCGCTCCAGCGCCTTGACGAGGAACCGACGCATATCGTCGTCGTCTTCCGCCAGAAGAATGCGTGCCATGATATCCCGTCCGAATCACCCGCCCGAGATTGCCGTTGGGCAAGCCCGTTAACCATCCTGTATATGAGGAGGTGAGGGTAAACATCAAGTGAACGAAGACGGCGATGAGCCATATTTGCCCGGCGGCGCGGCCGCTGAAATGCTGGACACGCGGCCAGCAAGGTGGCACTTTCACACAATGATGCACTGGTGTTTTCGGGTTCGCTCAAATTGAAGACGGCAGCCGAGGATTTTTCGGTCGTTCCCCCCTTCGAGATCCGGTCGGGCGCCGAGCAGCGCGTCCCCTTCCTCTTCAACTCACCGCATAGCGGTCGCTACTATCCGGAGCGCTTCCTTGCCATGGCAAGGCTGGACCGCAACGCCATCCGCCGGTCGGAGGATTGCTATGTCGATGAGCTGTTCGGCGGCGCCGTCGCACTTGGCGCGCCGATGCTGGCGGCGAACTTCCCGCGCGCCTATCTCGACGTCAACCGCGAGCCCTGGGAACTCGATCCGCGCATGTTCGCCGAGCCGGTGCCGTCCTTCTGCAACATCCGGTCGGCGCGGGTGGCCGGCGGGCTCGGCACCGTACCCAAGCTGGTGGGCGAGGGGCTGGATATCTATTCCGGCCGCTTGCCTTTGGCCGAAGCGGTCGCCCGCATCGAGGCCGTCTACAAGCCCTATCATGAGACGCTGAAACGGCTTTTGACCAGAACCCATGCCCGCTTCGGCTTTGCCGTGCTGATCGACTGTCATTCGATGCCGGCGAGCATCCGTGTCGGCGACAACGGTTTGCGGCCCGATTTCATCATCGGTGACCGTTTCGGCATCTCGGCCACCGCGGCATTGACCGAGACCGCCATCGGTCTGCTCACCGCCATGGGCTATACCGTCGCCCACAACAAACCCTATGCCGGCGGCTTCATCACCGAACACTACGGTCGCCCGGCGCGTCATCTGCTTGCGCTGCAGATCGAGGTCAATCGCGGGCTCTACATGAACGAGCGGACCTTCGAGAAGGCCGCCGGGTTCGACGCGCTGGCCGACGATCTGACGCGTTTCTCGGCGGATCTGATGGCGATGCCCGACCATCATTTCGTTGACCTGCCGCTGGCCGCGGAGTGAAATCGAGGCTTGTTTCTATACAAGTCGTTGTCCCAAGACCGCCGCGCACTTTTGGGCGACATGCATCGGGAATTGCGGCATAAAAAAAAGACCGCATCGTTTGCACGATACGGTCGAAGTCTAGGGAGGAAACGCCCAAGGAGGGCATGGACAGGAAAACCTGTCCAAGGCTGAGGGTATTGTGCGCTGCACAAATGTCAAGCGATCTTCAGGCTTTTTTAATTCATAGTGATGTGGAAATTGCGTTTCGATGATATCGGTGTGACATTTCGGCAACGGTTGTCGCAGCGGAAAAGTCGTCGAACACCCTTGTCTTGGCTGGAAAGTGGCGGCAGAGCATGGCTTGGCCATGCTGCAATGCGGGAGAATCAGTTGGACATCAGCATCGATTTCATGCGTCGCATTGCGCAGGCGGCAGCGGCGGAAACCCTGCCGCGTTTTCGCCGCCAGGGCGCGGTCGCCAACAAGGAAAAGGGCAGTTTCGATCCGGTCACCGAAGCCGACCGCGAGGCCGAACGCGCCATCCGGGCGCTCATATCGGCGGAGTATCCAGACCACGGCATCCTCGGCGAGGAGCATGGCAGCGAGAATACCACCAGCAGGAATGTCTGGGTGATCGATCCGATCGACGGCACGCGCGCCTTCATCTCCGGCCTGCCGGTGTGGGGGACGCTGGTCGGGCTGACAGTCGATGGCGACGCCGTCGCCGGCATGATGTCGCAGCCCTTCACCGGCGAGCTCTTCTACGCCAATGCCTCGGGCTCGCACTATGAGGGACCGGGCGGCCCACGCAAGCTGACAACTCGCAAGACCACGAAGCTTGCCGATGCGACGTTCTTCACCACGACGCCGGCGCTCTACCAGGGCGAGGCGCGCAAGCGCTACGATCAGTTCGAAAAGCAGGTGCAACTCGCCCGCTACGGCACCGATTGCTATGCCTTCGCCATGGTCGCGTCAGGAAGCGTCGACATCGTCGCCGATCCCGGATTGAAGCCTTACGACATCGTGGCGCTGATCCCGATCATCGAGAAGGCGGGCGGCGTCGTCACCACCTTCGACGGCGGACCGGCGGAAAAGGGGGGCGACGTGCTGGCGGCGGCGACGCCGGAGCTGCATGCGGCCGCGATGGCGGCCTTGCGCGGTTAAGGTCCGCTGATATTCAGCCTGGATCTCGACGGACCCTGGCGCGGTGACGCGCAGGTTCGGGTTAAGGCATCGATTGCCAATCCGGCAGGGCAACCCTCCTGACAGACAGGTGTCAGTACCCTTCTGTTATGGGAGGATCTCACCTGGGGAGGACCACATGCCGACGCAATCAACAGTCAGCCGCGTCAATGACGTTCCGGTGGATGGCCGCAGCGATTTCGATTTCTTCTTCGGCAACTGGGACGTCAGCCATAGAAGGCTGCAAAAGCGCCTGGCAGGCGACGGCAATTGGGACGTGTTCGGTGGCACATGCGTGGTGCGCTCGCTGCTCGGCGGGCTCGGCAATGTCGACGACAATGTGATCGAGCTGCCGGGCGGCGCCTATCGTGCGGCCACGGTGCGAACCTTCGATCCGGCGACGAGGCAATGGTCGATCTGGTGGATCGATGGCCGCAATCCCCTGACCATCGACGTGCCGATGCGCGGTGCGTTCTCCGACGGCGTCGGCATATTCCTGTGCGAGGATGTCTTCGACAGCAGGCCGATCCGGGTTCGCTTCCTCTGGTCAGGGATCACGCAAAATACGGCGCGCTGGGAGCAGGCCTTCTCGGTGGATGGCGGCACGAGCTGGGAGACCAACTGGATCATGGACTTCGCCCGTCGGGGATAAGTCGGCGAAAAGACGCTAACCTTGTGCTCCGGCATCAGAGCGTCGGGTCGTCGCTGCCTGGAATGAAGGCGTCGAAGGCAGCCAGCAACTGCTCGCGGTAAAAATCGGCTTCCTGCAGGATTTCATGGCGGGAGCCGTCGATCATCAGCAGCGAGCCGAGCCGCAGTTGCCGGGCATAGGCTTCCACCGCCTTGGTCGAGACGACCTGGTCGGCGCCAGCGGCGATCACCAGCAAAGGAACTTGGATCCTGGCCATGAAGTCGGGATCGCTGACGGCCTCGGATGCCTTCGCGGCCGCCCGTAGCCAGCGGATTGTCGGGCCGCCAAGCGCCAGTTGCGGATACTCTTCGTAGATGCGCGTGTTGCGTCGATAGCGCACGGGATCGGAAGTCAGCTTGTTGGCGTCGAAGGGCGCTGTCACCTTAGGCCGCGGACCCCATGCGGCGTAGAGCCGGCCAAGGCCGAGCGCGCAGAAAAACGAACAGACGCGGCGAACCGTTCTGATCGAGACCGGTAGATCGGGAAGCGTCAGGAACGGCGCAATCAGCACCATGCGCCGCACGCGGTTCACCATCGACGGCGCGGCAAGCAGCGTGATCAATGCACCGGCCGAATGGGCGAGGATATAATACGGTCCGCGGCAGTCGGGCAGCACGATCTCCTCGAAGAACTGTTCCAGGTCCGCGGTATAGTCGCGGAAGCTCCTGACGTAGCCGCGCTGGCGGTCGCGGATCAGCCGGTCGGAATCGCCCTGGCCGCGCCAGTCGAGGGTGGCAACGCCGAAGCCGCGATCGGCAAGGTTGCGGATGGTTTCGAAGTACTTCTCGATGCACTCGTTGCGGCCGGACAGGACGACCACGGTGCCCTTCAACGGGCGTGCGACCGCTGCAAACAGGCCGTAGCGGATCTTCTTGCCGTCACGGGTGGTGAAGAAGCCGCCAGTGGCGTTTTTCGGTCGCGGATTGCCCTCGATTTCGTGAAAAAGGGGGATGTCGTGGACAAGATCCGTCATTCGGCGCTTCGTGCTTGGCGTCTGGCGTGCCCGCCGGTGCTGGCTGGCTCCGCTAAGGTGATAGACGCCCATGCGCCAAAAGCAAAGGAATTCCGGGAGATGGGGAGCTGCAATGGGAAGGCCGGAAGCCGCTTCACGCGTGCCTCCGGCCTCTGTCGATCCGGGAGGAAGGGACGTTAACACCCGGTTCGGCCTCGTCGCGGCACCTGCCTCTGAAATCCGGCGCCGCCTGTCCTTGATCCTGGGGACACCCTAGCGCCGGCAGTCTGAACGGACGCCGAAGCGGCGGTTCATCTGCCGTTCATCGAGCACGTCGCCGGTCGTTTTTTGCCGACAGGCGAAATCTTGAAAAGTTTTCGAGCGCTCCCCAAATGTTGGATGCGGTCGCCAATGTCGGGGCCGCTGGTCCATACGAAACGCCGATCGTGGGTTTCGCAGCGGCCATACGCAAACCATGTTGCTCAACAGGAGAACACCTCATGCGTCACGTTGATTTTTCCCCGCTTTATCGTTCGACCGTCGGCTTCGACCGTCTGTTCACCATGCTCGATTCGCTCGCGCAGCCTGACGGCGCGCAGACTTATCCGCCCTACAACATTGAGCGCACCGGCGGGGATTCCTACCGGATCTCGATGGCGGTTGCCGGCTTCTCTGACGACGAAATCTCGATCGAAGCCCACCGCAACGTGCTGACCGTGAAAGGCGAGCGCAAGGACGAGGGCACCGGTGAAGGTTCCGAACTGCTCTATCGCGGCATTGCCTCCAGGGCCTTCGAGCGCCGCTTCCAGCTTGCCGACCATGTCGACGTCGTCGGCGCCACACTTAAGAACGGCCTGCTCTTCGTCGACCTCAAGCGCAACATTCCCGAAGAGCTGAAGCCGCGCAAGATCGCGATCAGCTCGGCTCCGGCCAAGGCCAAGCAGATCGAGGCCAAGACCGCTGCTTAACGTGTTCTGACGCAATTCCGGAAAACCGCTTCACGCTTTTTCTGGAATCGCATTAAAGTCTCCTCCCGAGACGGAAGCGGCGCCGAAAGGCGCCGCTTTTTCGTTGCCGGTGAAACCGATTATCCGGCGATCATCTGGCCAAAGCGGTCGACCTCTTCGGCCGTCGTGGCGAAACTGGTGACGAAACGATAGAGCAACTCGTCCTCGCCGATATGGCCGTCGAAGCCGTGCGGCTTGTGCCAGTCGTAGAAGGCAGCGCCCGCCGCCTGCAGCCTTTCGGCTTCGGCTTTCTTGATCACCGCGAACACCTCATTCGCCTGCGGCAGCCATGCCAGCTTCGCCGAGGCCGAGTCCTCGATCGCCGCCGCAAGGCGGGCGGCCATGGCATTGGCATGCCTGGCTGTGTCGAGCCACAGCCCACCCTGAAAATAGGCTTCGAACTGCGCCGCGACGAAGCGCGACTTGGAAAACAGCTGGGCGGCGCGTTTGCGCAGGAAGGCCAATTCCCTGGCGCGGTCGAGATCGAACAGCACGATCGCTTCCGCGCACCAGCAGCCATTCTTGGTGCCGCCGAAGGACAGGATGTCGACGCCGCGTTTCCAGGTCATTTCGGCCGGCGTCGTTTCGAGCGCGACCAGCGCGTTGGCAAAGCGCGCGCCGTCCATGTGCAGCGGCACGGAATGCCTTTTGGCGATCGCTGAAATCGTCTCGATCTCATCCAGACCGTAGATGGTGCCGACCTCGGTCGACTGCGTGACCGAAACGGCCATCGGCCGCCCCCAATGGACGATTTCGGGCGCGAAGCGGCCAATGGCCCTTTCCAGATTGTGCGGATCGACCTTGCCCAGCGCGCCGTCGACGGCATGCAGACGCGAGCCGCCGGAGAAATACTCCGGCGCGCCGCATTCATCTTCGATGACATGCGATTCGCGGTGGGCGAAGGAAATACCGCCGGGCTTGTTGAAGGTGGTCAAAGACAGTGAGTTGGCGGCTGTACCCGTTGCCACGAAGAACACCGCGACCTCGCGTTCGAAAATCTCGCTGAAGCGCCGGTAGATGGCCTGGTCGAGTGCGCCGTCGCCATAGGCGGTGGAAAAGCCGCCGGCATTGGCGGACAGGCCGGCGGCGATGTTGGGATGGGCGCCTGCCCAATTGTCGGAAGCGAAGAACATGCATCTGCCTGTGTTTTTGGGGAAGTCGCCGTGACCTTGGCCGGTTTCATGGCGTTCTCGCAAGGGCCAGGCACTGGAAAACCACTAAAGCCAGCCAAGCTGGCCGGGCAGCGGCCGGCGACCGAAGCTTACGTTTCTGCCCAGCTTCACGTAATTTTCTGTCGTCTGCCGACCAAGTTTTTTGTGAATCGGTCTTGCGTGCGTCCAGGATTTCTGTCATAAAAATTTAGGACAGTAGTGCTGTCTTATTTTGTCGCACAAAACAGGCTGGATTGGCGTATCATTTGGGCCTCTCCGGCTATTGCCGCGAGCGACAGGTGGACGGCCTCAATCTGGCCTGTACGAATACGAGCCATGCGGAAAGCCGCCTGGTTCGGCAAGGATTTCGCAAGACGTGCCGTAAGGATCAAGGGTGGGCCAAGCGCTTGCCGAGGCAAACCAGCGCCCGAAGGGCTGGGAACGGAGGACAGGACGATGACGGACATGACGCTCTCTGCGACGAACGGCCAGGCCGCGCAGACGAAAGCGGCAACCGTCAAAAATACCTCCCGATCCAATATTGGCCGAACCACCACCGGTTTTTCCGCCCAAGGCCTCTACGATCCGCGCAACGAGCATGACGCCTGCGGCGTCGGCTTCATCGTCAACATGAAGGGCGTGAAGTCGCATCAGATCGTCAAGGACGGGCTTGCCGTGCTTGAGAACCTGACGCATCGCGGCGCCGTCGGCGCCGATCCGCTGGTGGGCGATGGTGCCGGCGTTCTGGTGCAGCTTCCAGACCGTTTCTTCCGCGAGGAGATGGCGGCCCAGGGCGTCGAACTGCCGCCGGTGGGTCAGTACGGCGTCGGACACTGGTTCATGCCGCAGGACGCGGCACTGCGTGCCCATATCGAGGATATCATCGCCGAATCGGCGCATTCCGAGGGGCTTCCGCTCATCGGTTTCCGTGACGTGCCGGTCGACAATTCCTCCCTGTCGAAGGCTCCGGACATCGCCGCGTCCGAGCCGTTCCATCGGCAGATCTTCATCGGCCGTACAGCCGACATCACCGACGACGAGGAGTACGAGGCCAGGCTCTATCTGCTGCGCAAGGTCATATCGGGCCGCATCTACGCCGAGAACGACAACAAGGACATCGGTGCCTACTGCGTGTCGCTGTCGGCGCGCACCATCGTCTACAAGGGCATGTTCCTGGCCTATCAGGTCGGCGCCTATTACAAGGACCTGACCGATCCGCGCTTCGAAACCGCGCTGATCCTTGTCCACCAGCGCTTCTCGACCAACACCTTCCCGTCGTGGAAGCTGGCGCATCCGTATCGCATGGTCGCGCACAATGGCGAGATCAACACCGTGCGCGGCAACAACAACTGGATGGCGGCGCGCCAGGCGTCGGTCGATTCCGAGCTGTTCGGCAACAACATCTCGAAGCTTTGGCCGATTTCCTACGACGGCCAGTCCGACACCGCATGCTTCGACAATGCGCTCGAGTTCCTGTTCCAGGGTGGCTACAAGCTCAGCCACGCCATGATGATGCTGATCCCGGAAGCCTGGGCCGGCAACAAGCTCATGGATGCCGACCGCAAGGCCTTCTACGAATACCATGCAGCACTTATGGAGCCGTGGGACGGCCCGGCGGCGGTCGTCTTCACCGACGGCCGTCAGATCGGCGCCACGCTCGACCGCAACGGACTGCGCCCGGCGCGCTACATCGTCACCGACGATGACCGCGTCATCATGGCCTCGGAGGCCGGCGTGCTGCCGGTGCCGGAGGAGAGGATCGTCAAGAAGTGGCGGCTGCAGCCTGGCCGCATGCTTCTGATCGACCTGGAGAAGGGGCGCATCGTCTCCGACGAGGAGCTCAAGTCGGAGATCGCGACCAAGCATCCCTACAAGACCTGGCTCGCCAACACGCAGCTCATCCTGGAAGACCTGAAGCCGGTCGAGCCGCGCGCGCTGCGCAAGGATGTCAGCCTGCTCGACCGTCAGCAGGCGTTCGGCTACAGCCAGGAAGACACCAAGCTTTTGATGTCGCCGATGGCGACCACAGGCCAGGAAGCGGTCGGCTCGATGGGCACCGACACGCCGATCTCGGCCATGTCGGACAGGTCGAAGCTGCTCTACACCTATTTCAAGCAGAACTTCGCCCAGGTCACCAACCCGCCGATCGACCCGATCCGCGAGGAACTGGTGATGAGCCTGGTCTCCTTCATCGGACCACGTCCCAACATCTTCGACCTGGTCGGCAATTCACGCCGCAAGCGGCTCGAAGTGCGCCAGCCGATCCTGACCAATGGCGATCTCGAGAAGATCCGCTCCATCGGCCACACCGAGGACCGTTTCGACACCAAGACGATCGACATCACCTATGCCTCGAATGAAGGGGCCGCGGGCATGCAGGGCGCCATCGACCGCCTGTGCGAGCGAGCGGAGGCGGCGGTCGCCGGCGGCTACAACATCATCATCCTGTCCGACCGCCAGGTCGGGCCGGACCGTATCGCCATACCGGCGCTGCTGGCCACCGCCGCGGTCCATCATCACCTGATCCGCAAGGGCCTGCGCACCTCCGTCGGCCTTGTCGTGGAATCCGGCGAGCCGCGTGAAGTGCATCATTTCTGCTGCCTTGCCGGCTACGGCGCCGAAGCGATCAATCCCTATCTCGCCTTCGACACGCTCACCGACATGCACAAGCGTGGTGAATTGCCAGCGGAAGTCGACGCCTACGAGGTTGTCTCCCGCTACATCAAGTCGATCGGCAAGGGCATCCTCAAGGTGATGTCCAAGATGGGCATCTCGACCTACCAGTCCTATTGCGGGGCGCAGATATTCGACGCCATCGGGCTGAAGTCGGATTTCGTGCAGAAGTATTTCACCGGCACCGCCACGCTGATCGAAGGCGTCGGACTGGACGAGATCGCGGCCGAGACGCTCAGCCGCCACACCGACGGCTTCGGCAACGATCCGGTGCTGCGCAACAGCCTCGAAGTCGGCGGCGAATACATGTTCCGCATGCGCGGCGAGGCGCATATATGGTCGCCCGATGCGGTCGCCACCCTGCAGCATGCCGTGCGCCAGGGTTCTTGGGAGACGTTCAAGGACTATTCCGCCCAGATCGACAGCGAGACGGCGCGGGCCCAGACCATTCGCGGCCTGTTCAGGATCAAGCTCGCGGACGAGACTGGCCGCAAGAAGGTCGCTCTCGACGAGGTGATGCCGGCGGCTGACATCGTCAAGCGGTTTTCGACCGGAGCGATGTCCTTCGGTTCGATCTCGCGGGAGGCGCACACCACGCTGGCGCGCGCCATGAACCAGATCGGCGGCAAGTCCAACACCGGCGAGGGCGGCGAAGAGGCCGACCGTTATCTGCCACTGCCTGGCGGCGGCAAGAACCCCGAACGCTCGGCGATCAAGCAGGTCGCCTCGGGTCGTTTCGGCGTGACGGCGGAATACCTCGTCAATTCCGATGTCATGCAGATCAAGGTGGCGCAGGGCGCCAAGCCCGGCGAGGGCGGCCAGTTGCCCGGCCACAAGGTCGACGCCACCATCGCCAAGGTCCGGCATTCGACGCCGGGCGTCGGCCTCATCTCGCCGCCGCCGCATCACGACATCTATTCGATCGAGGATCTGGCGCAGCTGATCTACGATCTGAAGAACGTCAATCCGGCGGCCGACGTGTCGGTCAAGCTGGTGTCGGAAGTCGGCGTCGGCACGGTTGCGGCGGGCGTCGCCAAGGCGCGCGCCGACCACATCACCATCTCGGGCTATGATGGCGGCACCGGTGCGTCGCCGCTGACCTCGCTCAAGCACGCCGGCAGCCCGTGGGAAATGGGCCTGGCCGAGACGCACCAGACGCTGGTGCTGAACGGCCTGCGCTCGCGCGTCGCGCTGCAGGTCGATGGCGGGTTGCGCACCGGCCGCGACGTCATCATCGGCGCGTTGCTCGGTGCCGACGAGTTCGGCTTCTCGACCGCGCCGCTGATCGCGGCCGGCTGCATCATGATGCGCAAGTGCCACCTCAACACCTGTCCGGTCGGTGTCGCGACGCAGGATCCGGTGCTGCGCAAGCGCTTCAAGGGCACGCCCGAGCACGTCATCAACTTCTTCTTCTATGTGGCGGAAGAGGTGAGGGCGCTGCTCGCCGAGATGGGCTACACCCATATCGACCAGATCATCGGCGATACCGACCTTCTGGAAAAGCGCGACCTGATCGTGCACTGGAAGGCGCGCGGGCTCGACTTCAGCAAGATGTTCTTCAAGCCGGATGCGCCGCATGAAGCCGTGCACTGGACGGAACGCCAGAAGCATCCGATCGACGACGTGCTCGACCGCAAGCTGATCGAACTGGCAAAGCCGGCTCTCGAGAGCAAGCAGCCGGTCAAGATCGAGGTCGACATCCGCAATGTCGACCGCTCGACGGGCGCCATGTTGTCGGGCGAAGTGGCCAAGCGCTTCAAGCACAAGGGCCTGCGCGAGGACACGATCTCGGTGAAGCTGACCGGAACCGCTGGCCAGTCCTTCGGCGCCTTCCTGGCGCGCGGCATCTCGTTCGACCTCGTCGGCGCCGGCAATGACTATGTCGGCAAGGGGCTGTCGGGAGGACGCATTGTCATCCGGCCACCGGAGAACTCCAAGATCGTCGCGGCGGAATCCATCATCGTCGGCAACACCGTGCTCTACGGTGCGACCGAGGGCGAGGCCTATTTCGCCGGTGTCGCCGGTGAGCGTTTCGCGGTGCGCAATTCGGGCGTGGCCGCCGTCGTCGAAGGTGTTGGCGATCATGGCTGCGAGTACATGACCGGCGGCATCGTCGTCGTCATCGGCCAGACCGGCCGCAACTTCGCCGCCGGCATGTCGGGCGGCGTCGCCTATGTGCTCGACGAGGCGGGCGATTTCGCCGAACGCTGCAACATGGCGATGGTCGAGCTGGAACCGGTGCCGGAAGAAGACGATCTGATGGAAAGACTGCTGCATCATGGCGGCGACCTCGACCACAAGGGTCGCGTCGACGTATCGGGTGACATGACCAGCCATGACGAGGAGCGGCTCTACCAGCTGATCTCCAACCATGTGCACTATACCGGCTCGGCGCGCGGTCGCGAGATCCTCGACGACTGGGCGACGTTCCGGCCGAAATTCCGCAAGATCATGCCGGTCGAATACCGACGTGCGCTGATCGAGATGGAACGCATGCGCATGGGCGTGGCGGCCGAATAGACTTTTTGGAATTGCCGGGAAGCCCAGGTTTCCCGGCCCCAACTTTCAACGACAGTTTGACCTCGTGCGGAAGGTTGCCATGGCTGCCTCAAGAGGTTAACGGGTGCGGCGAAAACCGCACCATCTGGACAGCAGGAACTGGACTATGGGCAAGGTAACAGGCTTTCTCGAAATCGACCGGCAGGTGCACAAGTACCAGCCGGCCTCCGACCGCATCCGGCATTTCCGTGAGTTCACGCTGCCGATGTCGGACAAGGAGGTCGAGAAACAGGCCGCGCGCTGCATGGATTGCGGCATTCCGTTCTGCCACGGGCCGACGGGCTGCCCGATCCACAACCAGATCCCCGACTGGAACGACCTCGTCTACAATGGCGACTGGGACAACGCGATCCGCAACCTGCATTCGACCAACAACTTCCCGGAATTCACCGGCCGCATCTGCCCCGCGCCCTGCGAGGAAGCCTGCACGTTGAACCTCGAGGACATTCCCGTCGCCATCAAGACGGTGGAGCAGGCGATCGCCGACAAGGCCTACGAGACCGGTCACATCAGGCCCTATCCGCCGGAAAAGAAGACCGGCAAGCGCGTCGCCATCATCGGCTCCGGTCCAGCCGGCATGGCTGCCGCCCAACAGCTTGGCCGCGCCGGCCATGACGTGCATGTCTACGAGCGCGAGAGCCGGCCCGGCGGGCTGATGCGCTACGGCATCCCCGACTTCAAGATCGAGAAGCACTATATCGACCGGCGCATCGAGCAGATGCAGGGCGAGGGCGTGACCTTCCACTGCGACGTCAATGTCGGTGTCGACAAGCCGGTTGCCGAACTGCTCGCCGAACATGATGCCGTGCTCTATTGCGGTGGTTCCGAGACCCCACGCGCGGCCGGCATTCCGGGCGATGATCTCGGCGGCGTGCATGACGCGATGCCCTATCTGGTGCAGCAGAACAGGCGCGTCGGCGGCGAGCCGATCCAGTCGGTGGCATGGCCGTCGCATCCGATCATCGCCGGTGGCCAGCATGTCGTCGTCGTCGGCGGTGGCGATACCGCGTCCGATTGTGTCGGCACCGCCTTCCGCCAGGGTGCGGTGCGCGTCACCCAGCTAGACATCCGCCCGCAGCCGCCGGAGAAGGAAGACAAGCTTTCGGTCTGGCCCTACTGGGCGACCAAGATGCGCACCTCGTCCTCGCAGGCGGAAGGGGCGGAGCGCGAATTCCAGGTGGCGACGCTCGAGTTCATCGGCGAAGAAGGCCAACTGACCGGCGTCAAGTGCTGCGAGGTCGACGACAAGCGCAAGCCGATCCCCGGTACCGAATTCGTCATCCGCGCCGATCTTGCCTTCATCGCCATCGGCTTTGCCGGACCGGCTGCCGCCGGGGTGGTGTCGGAGCTGGACGGGCAGATGAAGATCGCCACCGACAGCCGCCGTTCGCGCAACGTCGAGGCCAATGACCGCGACTACAGGACCAGCGTCGACAGGCTCTACGCTGCGGGAGACGTGCGTCGTGGCCAGTCGCTGGTCGTCTGGGCGATCCGTGAGGGCCGCCAGGCGGCGCGTTCGATCGACGAGGCGCTGATGGGATCGAGCGTATTGCCTCGCTGAGCCCGTTGGAGACCCTACTCCGCGGTCATATGACTGGCAGGAGCGAGTTTCGTAACCGCCTCCGAGAGGTCCGCGGCCCTAAGGATTGACCGCCGTCGTCGTATCGACCGCTGCGGCGGTGGCCGCCGGATTTGCCTTGGGCGGCCACGAGAAATCGTCGGCGCGGCCGGGCGAAGCCTGCGATGCCTTGCCCTCGATCACCAGTTTTTCGCCGGGCAGGTTCGGATTGGCCTTTGCCGGTGGTGCCGCGCCCAGCAGTTCGGAACCGCCGTCGAGCGCCGGATCGCTGAGCAGCATCGGCGCGGTGCGATCGATGACGATGGGCGCCGCGGCAGGCGCCGGCGCCTCGACGGGAGCGCCCGCCGGAGCGGTCGTGACCGGGCTTCCCGGCGCGGTCAGGCCCAGGATCTTCAACAGCGGTTTTTCAGTGTAGAAGGCGAGCTTGCGCTTGCCGGCCTTCGACACGTTGATTCCGTCATCGGCGCGCAGCCGCACGGGCTGGCCGTTCATGTCGGGGCCGCTGGTGACGAAGGCACCGTTCTCGTCGACGAACCCATCCCAGACGTCGACGAATTCGCCGCCATGGGCCTCGGCCGCCTGACGGTAGATGTCGTTGAAGGCAAGCATGTCGGAGGTCATCTTCGGCACCCGGAACGCCGGCATGCCGACCCACAGGAAAGGCACCTTGGCCTCCGCGATGGCTTTGCCGAGCGCGTCGGTTCGGTGCTCATACTCCTTGGTCCAGTTCTCGGACCGAGGCTGTTCGCGCACGTCACCCACCTTCATCTGCTGGCGGTCGTTGGATCCCAGCATGACGACCACGGCGGCGGGCTTTTCAGTCTCGATCAGCGACTTGATCTGTTCGGGCCAGTTGTAGAAGTCGTCGCGCACGAAGCCGGACGAGCCATTGGAGCGAGCGACGATCCTGATGCCGGCGTTTTCGCCAAAGGCGGTGTCGAGGCCTTCGGCAAGGCCGGCCGCCATGAAGTCGCCGACCACCAGGACGGTGCGGGCATCAGGCGCCTTCTCGACGATCGGCGTTTCTGGCTCGGCCGGCGCACGCGGGACGCGGGGCTTGCGCGGCTTTGGCTTCGCCTGCTGGATGTCGAGCGGCGGCTCGATCCGCTCGCTGCGGCGCGGAAACAAGAGATCGCGCAACGACCAGCCACGGCTTTGCTGCTGTTCCTGCGCCACGGCCGGGCTGTGGAGGGCCGCCGCAACACCGACGGTGAGCAGGACGACGGCCAGAATCAGCACCGGCACGCGACGAACAAGCCTTGCGATGCGCGCAGCCGAAGCCAATTTTTTCCTCCATCCCTGGCGCACTTCCCCCCGAAAAATCGCATCGACTTTCAGGAGAACCTTGCGCCAATCAGATTGCTACAGTGTCCTTTGCGCGTCCGAAAGGCCGCGCGGCACCGCAGGTGGCTCTATTTCTGCCGGAGCCACTTCAGCACTTCCATGCTCGGATAGCCGTCCTGGGTCAAGCCGGCCTTGGCCTGGAAGGCCATGATGGCGGTCTTCGAGCCGTCGCCGATCTTGCCGTCGAACTTGCCGTCGTAAAGGCCGTGCTGGGAAAGCCGCTTCTGCAGCTCCTGCCTTTCCTCGAAAGTGAGCTTGGTGAAGGGCCGCTTCCAGTCCTGCACAAGACCGCTGGAACCGGCGATTTCGTCGGCAAGCAGACCAACCGCAAGCGCATATTTGTCGGCGTTGTTGTAAGCCTTGATGACCGAGAAATTCTTGATCATCAGGAAGGCTGGTCCACCGCGGCCATCCGGCACTTTCAGCGTCGCCTTGTCGGTGCCGTTCTTGAACGGCTTGCCGTTGGCCCTGACGACGCCGAGCGCCTGCCATTGCGCCAGCGTTTTCGATCCGGCGGGAAGTTTGCCGGCCGGCAGGGTGACTTCATAGCCCCAGGTCTTACCGGCCTGCCAGCCGTTCTTCTTCAAGAGATTGGCGGCGGTCGCCAACGCGTCGGGGATCGAGTTCCAGATGTCGCGCTTGCCATTGCCGTCCATGTCGACGGCATAGTGCTGATAGCTGGTCGGGATGAACTGGGTGTGGCCCATGGCGCCGGCCCAGGACCCGCTCAGATGGCTTTCGTCGATATCGCCGGTCTGCAGGATCTTCAGCGCGGCGATCAGCTGCGTGCGGGCGAATTTCGCGCGTTTCGGATCGGCATAGGCCAAAGTCGCCAGCGAGCGCACGACATTGCGCATGATGTCATCGCGCTTGAGGATCTCGCCATAGTTCGATTCCATCGACCAAATGGCGAGCAGAATATAGCGGTCGACGCCGAACCTTGCCTCGATCCTATCCAGCCATGGCTTCCACTTCTTGGCCATCTGCTGGCCGACGGCGACAGATTGGTCGTGGACGCGGTTGTCGAAATAGTCCCAGGCAGGCGCGGTGAATTCGGGTTGCGTGCGCGCTTTTTCCAGCACCACCGGGTCAATGTCCTTGATGTCCCTGAAGGCCTGATCGTAGAGGGCGCCCGAAACGCCGCTCTGCACGGCAGTGGCGCGGAACCCGGCGACCCATTGCCGGAAACCGGCATCGGCGAAGGCAGGCCCGGCAGGCATCAGCAGAGCGAGCGAGAGGCTGGCGGCCGTCATGACGCTGGTCAAACGTTTTGCGGCATTGCGAACGGACATGTTTTCCTCCTTCTCTGTCTCAGGAAAGACCATTCATCGCCGAACCGGGTTAGGAATTAGTTTACCATAGGTGTCGCCTGGAACGAAAAGACACCTCGATGCTTTAACCGGTGCAAGTTTCCCTTACCCGCCCCAGTAATCTTCAATTCCGGCGTGAAAATGTCGCGAGACAGGGATTGCGGAGCCGGCCAGCAAACGGATAATTGAAAGCATGAAGAGAGTTCGCAAGGCAGTTTTCCCGGTCGCCGGCCTCGGCACGCGGTTTCTCCCGGCCACCAAGGCTGTTCCCAAGGAAATGCTGACCGTCGTCGACAGGCCGGTCATCCAGTATGTCGTCGACGAGGCGCGCGAGGCGGGCATCGAGCATTTCATCTTCGTGACCGGCCGCAACAAGGCAGTCATTGAAGATCATTTCGATATCCAGTTCGAGCTCTATGACACGCTGGCGCAGCGGGGCAAGGACGAGCAGCTTGCCCGCCTGCAGCGACTGCAGCCGGCGCCGGGCCAAACCAGCTTTACCCGCCAGCAGGTGCCGATGGGCCTCGGCCATGCCGTCTGGTGCGCACGAGAACTGGTTGGCGACGAGCCCTTCGCGCTGTTGTTGCCCGACATGATCATGCAGTCGGAAAAGAGCTGCATGAAGTCCATGGTCGAGCTCTACGAGGAAACCGGCAACAACATCATTGCCGTGCAGGAGTGCGACCCGGCAGAGGCTCACAAATACGGCATCGTCGGTCGCGGCGAGGATACGCATAACGGCTTCCGCATCACCGAGATGGTGGAGAAGCCGAAGACCGGCACAGCACCGTCCAACCTTTACATCAATGGGCGCTACATCCTGCAGCCCGAGATCTTCAAGATACTCGAAGACCAGGAAAAAGGTGCTGGCAACGAGATCCAGCTCACCGACGCCATGCTGAAGCTGGAAAAGCAGCAGCCCTTCTATGGCTACCACTATCAGGGCCGCACCTTCGACTGCGGGTCGCCGGAGGGTTTTGTCGAGGCCAATGTCGCCTTCGCGCTGTGGCGCAGCGACATGAACGAGAACATGGCTGGCGTCATCCGCACGCTGCTCGATGAGATAAAACCATCGGAGCGGCGCGGCGCCGCCTTCTAGGATATATTGATATCCGGGCGATGCCGGCCTGCGAATGGCAGCGTCCCGCGCTTCCGGTGCTCACTTACTTTGAATACGCTCCGCTCCGGCCCTCGGATCCCACCATTCTCGGCGCGGCCTGACCTGAAGCTCAGCACATTCATGGCGTTGGTGCGCCAGCGGCTCAGCGCTGCACTTTCACGCCCAGGTAGATGCTGTTGGCGGTGTAGTCGCGGCCGGGCAGGTTGCTGGTCAGCTTTTCGGTTCTCACCCTTGTGGTCAGGCCCGCATAGCGGTTCAGCCACCAGGTCAGCCCGGCTTCGGCGCTCAAGGTCATGTCGTGGCCGTCGATGCCGATATAGTCGCGCCAGTCCAGGCCCAGAGCCGCATTTCCGGTCAGGTTGGCGCGAATCTGCCGTTCGCCCGTCAAGCGACCTGAATAGAGAATGTCGCCGCTTTGCCCGGCGGTGGTCGTGCCTTCGACGGTGGTCTTCCCGGTCAAGCCGATCGTGGTGCCGCGTTCCGGCGACCATTTGAGGTCGGCGTTCATGGTCGCGCCCGAGATCGCCTCCAGCCGGTCGTCGTCGATCGCTTCCCTCAGCCAGCCGGCCGAGAATTCGCCGGAAAGCTTCTCGCCCATGTCCAGCCGCAGGCCGGCGCGCGCGCCGAGCCGTGTCGAGGAGCGTTCGAAGCCATCGGTGTCGAAGCGGAGATCATAGGTCCGGCGACCGACCTCGATCTCGGTGAAGGGGGTGATGGCGGGGGAGATTTCGTAGCCGGTCCGCAAGGTCGCTGTATAGAGCGTGGAGTCGCGATCCTTCTGCGACAACGAGGTGCCGTCCGAAAGCTTGGCGTCGCCATAGAAGTCGTGCTCGACCGCGCCGGTCAACGCATAGCGCATCTTGCCGACATCCTTCTCGATGCCGAGGCTGCCGTTCACGGTCTGCCGCAGCGGCTGTGAGGAGACACCGGCAATGGCGTCCGGCGACGAGGCCGATTCCGGTACGGCCTCGTAGCCGAGCTTGGCGATGGCGCGCAACTCATTGTCGAGGTCGACGTTGAGCTGGCCTTCGATGCGGCCCTGCGCATTATGAACCGGGTAACCCGATACGGTCTCGCGGAAAAGGCCGTAGCCGTCGATCGTCGCCGAGTTCTCGCGCCAGTCCGAGGCGGCGGAAAAGCGCAGCGCCGTCTCGGACAACAGCGCCGACTTGCCGGCATTGCTCGAATCGCCGTTCGACGTGGCGGTGAGGCCCTGTTCGATCGTCGGCCGTATGACGAAGGAGCCCCACCTGATGCCGGTGGCGGCAAAGGGATCGTCCTCGACCTTCTTGTTCTGGCCTTCAATGGAGGCGGTGCGTTCGGCGCCGGGGTCGAGCTTCTGCCGGTCGGCACTGTCGACGGTGAGGGCGCGGCGATTGGCCGCCTGATCCGTGTCGGTATTGTCAGCGTTGTCCACCGCGGCCGCAGTGGCGCCGGTGATCGTCGTGGCGTCCGTGGCCGCGGTCGTCGACTTCTTCTTCTTCGATTTGTCGGCGGCCTTGGCCTTGTCCGCCGCCTTTTGCCTGGCAGCCGATGGGCGGCGAGGCTTCGGCGGCGCCGAGGTGTCGGTGGACGTGTCGTCGGTGGCAGCCGGAGGATCGAAAACACTGTCGGTCGCGGTCGCGTCGTTGGTGTTCGTGTCTTCAGGCACGGCGCCGGCGCTGGCCGGCAGGTAGGTTCGCGCCGGTGCGTTGTCCTGCGCCGCGTTGGCCGATGCCTGCTGCGCCTGTCTGGCAAGAGCCAGTTTTCTCGCCTTGCGCTGCTGATCGGACAGGATCGCCGATTCCGAGACCTCGCCACGCAGTTCCGTTTCCTGGGCATGGAGGGGCGCCGGGCGCAGCAAGGCAAGCATGCTGGTCGCCAGCAGCAAGGCGCAGGCCGCCTTGCCCCTTCGTCCTCTTGATTCTTCTGGCTGGGCCCCGGACATCGCCACCACTGCTTGCGCGGCGCACGCGCGCCATACTTACCGAACCGTAAATGGGGATGGTTAACGGAGGGTTGAGGCGGCGACTCGCCGGCAGCCTCGACCGCCGATTTCCACACCGATACATGCGGCTTGCGTCAGGCCTCTTGTTTTCATGACTGCCGTTAGCCCAGACCACCACCGCACAGTCTCGGGCGATACGCATCGGCGGCATTTCTGTTGGACAGGCGGGCGGCAAAGCGCTAATCGCATCATCCATGCATGCGGGATCCCTCGATAAGAAGCCTTTGGACAGGCAAGCGTCGATCGCTTCGGCGCTGAGAACGGTGGCAACCGAACAGGCTGGTGTCGCGGCACTCGCGGAGGCGCTCGAGAACGGACTGGCCGCGCCTTTCGCCCAGGCCGTCGACACCGTGTCAAGAATCGAAGGCCGGGTCATCGTCACCGGTGTCGGCAAAAGCGGCCATATCGGCTCGAAGATCGCGGCGACGCTGGCTTCGACCGGCACCCCAGCTTTCTTTGTCCATCCGTCCGAAGCCAATCATGGCGATCTCGGCATGATTGCCAGGGACGACGCCATCATCGCCATGTCGTGGTCGGGCGAGAGCAAGGAGCTCAACGGCATCGTCGCCTATTCCAGGCGGTTCTCCATTCCGCTGATTGCGATCACTGCCGGAGAGACGTCTGCGCTGGCGCGCGCGGCGGATGTGGTGCTCCTGCTGCCCCGGGCTCAGGAAGCCTGTCCGCACGGCCTGGCGCCGACGACGTCGACACTGCTGCAACTGGTGATGGGCGACGCGCTGGCGATCGCCTTGCTTGAGGCACGCGGCTTCACGCCGGACCATTTCCGCACCTTTCACCCTGGCGGCCAGCTCGGCGCCAACCTGACGCAGATCCGCGAGATCATGCATGTCGGTGACAGGCTGCCGCTGGTGGCCTCGGGCACTGGCATGCAGGACGCGATCATGGAACTGTCGCGCAAGGGATTTGGCTGCGTGGCGATCACTGACGCTGACGGCGCGCTGGTCGGCATCATCACCGATGGCGACATAAGGCGTCACATTGGCAGCAACCTGCTGGCGATGACGGTGGATCAGGTGATGACAAGAAAGCCGAAGACGGCGGCACCTGACACGCTGGTGGCAACGGCATTACAGACGATCAACAATTCGGCCATCACCAGTCTGATGGTGGTGGAGGGCAAGCAACCGGTCGGCCTGGTCCATCTGCACGATCTCTTGCAGAATCGGCGCGGCCTGAGAGCTCAGACCGGCTCCACTGTCAGTTCCAGATCCGTGTCGGCCGCAGCCGTCACCCGCACCTGCGTGCCAGCCGGCAGGTCCGGGCCGGAGACACGCCACAGCGTATCGCCCAGCTTGATGCGGCCGCGCCCGTTGGCGATCGGCTCGGCAAGCGTGGCCGTCTTGCCAACCATCTGCGCGCCGCGCCTGTTGAGGAGCGGCTGATCGGTCGGTTCGTCGCGACCACCCACCAGACTCTTGCCGACATAGGCCGAGACCAGCGACAGCGCCAGGAAGGCGAGGACCTGAGCCTGCCAGGTCCAGAAGCCAGTATCCCAGAGCAACAGCGACACGGCGCCGACCAGAATTGCGGCGATGCCGATCCACAGCATGAAGATGCCCGGCGCGATGATTTCCATCACCAGCAGGACGAAGCCGAGAACCATCCAGTTCCACGGGCCGAGTTCGGAAATGACACGATCGATCATGGCGTTCTCCTATGTTGGAGACATCAGTTGTCGGTTGGGCGCACGACTGGCGGGCGCGCGGCCTGCCGTTGCGCACCGCTCGTGCCTTCGCTGCGGAAGACCTCCTTGGCGATCTCGCCGATGCCGCCGAGCGAGCCGATCAGCGACGACGCCTCGAAGGGCATCAGCACGATCTTGCTGTTGGTGGCCGTGCCGATCTTGCCCAGCGCCTCGGTGTATTTCTGCGCGACGAAGTAGTTCAGCGCCTGCACGTCGCCCTTGGAAATCGCTTCCGACACCACCTGCGTGGCGCGGGCCTCCGCTTCGGCCGAGCGCTCGCGCGCCTCGGCGTCGCGGAAGGCTGCTTCCTTGCGGCCCTCGGCCTCGAGGATCTGCGACTGTTTGAGACCCTCGGCCGCGAGGATCTGCGCGCGCTTGTTGCGCTCCGCGGTCATCTGCCGGCCCATCGATTCGATCAGGTTGGCCGGCGGGTTGATGTCCTTGATCTCGACGCGGGTGATCTTGATGCCCCACGGATGCGCGGCTTCGTCGACGACGCGCAGCAGCCGCTCGTTGATGGCGTCGCGGTTGGACAACAGCTCGTCGAGGTCCATCGAACCCATGACGGTACGGATGTTGGTCATCGTCAGGTTGAGGATGGCGTTCTGCAAGCCGGCAACCTGGTAGGCGGCCTGTGCCGCATTGAGAATCTGGTAGAAGGCGATGCCGTCGACACCGACGATGGCGTTGTCGCGGGTGATGATCTCCTGGCTCGGAACGTCGAGCACCTGCTCCATCATGTTCATCTTGGCGCCGACGCGGTCGACGAAGGGCATGATGAGATTGAGGCCTGGGCTCAGTGTCTTGGTGTAACGGCCAAAACGTTCGACGGTATAGTTGTAGCCTTGCGGAATTGTCTTGATGCCCTTGAACAGCACCAGCACGACAAGCGCGACCAGAACAATGACCGCGATATCAAAACCACTGAAATCCATTTGGCTCTCCCTCAGACGTCGGCCGCGCGAGCCATTCTCGCGCGGCCGACTTCACCAAAGACTTAAGTGTGTTTCAGGAGCGTTACAATCAGGTGATGAGGGATTGTTTATGGGTTTGCGATCAGCGGTTGAAGGCAAACAGCCTTGCATCCGTATCTTCCAGCCCGTTGATCGAGGCCGAGACAATCTCCGACGCGATCTGTGAAAAGGTGATGCCGTTGCCGCCGTAGCCCATGACGGCGTGGATGCGGGGGTGCCTGGGAATGGCGCCGATATAGGGCAGGCCGGTGGTTGTGGTGCCGAAAGAACCGGTCCAGGCGAATTCGGGCCTGACATCGAGATGCGGAAACAGCCGGCCAAGCTTCTCGGATATCCGCGCGCTCTTGTCGGCGATCAGGCCATCTCGCCGCGTCTCGTCGACAAAATCCTCGTCCTCGCCGCCGCAGATGACCCTGCCGTCGGCTGTCGCGCGCATATAGAGGTACGGGTCCGAAGCCTCCCAGATGAACGCCGCCCGCGGCCAGATCTTTCGCGATTGCGAGCGCGTCGCCATCGCCCATGTCGAGATGATCTGATGGGCCGCGGCCGGCACGACGTCGACCAGTTCGTAACCGGTGGCCAGGACAACATGCCGGGCGGTGATGGTCCGGCCATCCCTGGTCGAGACGACCACCTCGTCGGCGCTGTCCTCGATCGTCGTCGCTTCGACGGGGGCGTAGAAGCGTGCCTTGCGCTCGAGCGCCTTGAGCAGCAGACCGGCCGTCAGCTTGCGCGGGTCGAGCGCGATGTTGCCATGGCTGAGGATGGCACCGTCGCGGTCGATGCCGAATGTCTCGGCCAGCGGTGCCGGCGTGAGATAGGTCGCGGCGATGCCTGCTTGCCGACGCGCGTCGGCTTCCTCACGCAGTTCCGACGGGCCGAGCACCGTGCCAGCGAGATAGAGTGACTGGGTGCGGCTCGGGCCGCAGTTGATGCCGAGTTCGGCAATGCGGGCGGCGAGACTGGAGACAGCAAGCCGCGAGCGCCGCCAGGCCTGCTCCGCCGAGCCCTTGCCGATCATCCTCGAGAGCGCCGTAAGCGGCTGGTCGATTTCGAACTGCACCAGTGCGGTGGTCGCGGGCGTCGAGCCTTTCAGCGGGCCGCGGCGGTCGATGCAGATCACCGAATGGCCGTCGGCCGTCAGCGCCTCGGCGATCATGGCACCGCTGATGCCCATGCCGACGACCAGCACGTCGGTCTTCACGTCTCTTGTCAGGCTATCCGTCGGCACAGCAGGCGCGCGATAGGCGGACCAGACGGGCCGGCCAGTTCGTAGGTCGAGTTTACGTGACATTGAATTCTCCGGAGGTGCGGCTCAACGCTCCGAAGCATGCGTGGTTCCGGTGTCAGAGCGGCGAGCCGCTCCAACTCTTTGTCTGAGGCAATTCCGGACGGAAAACCGTTTCACACTTTTCCTGGAATTGCCTATGCCCAGCCGGACAATTCGCGCCGCACCATCGCCTCGATCACCGCCATGCCCTCGGCACTGTCGTTGAGGCACGGGATGTGGGCGAAGTTCTTGCCGCCGGCATGGTGGAAGGTCTCGGCCGCCTCGCGGCCGATTTCGTCCAGTGTCTCGATGCAGTCAACCGAAAAGCCGGGATTGACGATGGCGATCGACTTCACGCCATCCTTGGCCAGTTTCTCCACCGTCTTGTCGGTATAGGGTTGCAGCCATTCCTGTGCGCCGAAGCGCGACTGGAAGGTGATGATCAGCTTCTTCTCGCTCCAGCCGAGCCGTTCGCGCAACAGCCGCGTCGTCTTCTGGCAGTGGCAATGATAGGGATCGCCCTTCTCGAAATAAGGTTTTGGGATGCCGTGATAGGAGGCGATGACCACCTCCGGTTCGAAATCCAGCGTCGCCAGATGCCGCTCGATCGAACGGGCGAGCGCTTCGATATAGACGGGCTCGTCATGGTAAGGCGGCACGCTGCGGATGGCCGGCGCTGCCCGCATCTTCATCAAGGCACGAAAAAGCTGGTCATTGGCGGTGGCGGTGGTGGTCGCCGAGTATTGCGGATAGAGCGGGAACGACAGGATGCGGTCGCAGCCCTTGTCGACCAGTCCCTGGGCCACGCTCGCGGTCGAAGGATTGCCATAGCGCATCGCCCAGTCGACGACGACATTGGGCAGGTCGGCGAGCGCCTCGGCCAGCTTTTCGCCCTGGGCACGGGTGTAGGTGCGCAGCGGCGACTCGTTCCTCTCCTGGTTCCAGATCCGGGCATAGTTGGCACCGGACTTCTTCGGTCGCGCGGTGAGCACCAGGCCATAGAGGATCGGATACCAGATCGCCCTGTTGAGTTCGATGACGCGCGGGTCGGACAGGAATTCCCTGAGATAACGCCACATCGACTTGAAATCGGTGCCGTCGGGCGTGCCGAGATTGATCAGCATGACGCCGATCTTGCCAGCCTTGACCGGCGGATGTCCGGCCGGCAACGGGCCGACGGCCTTCGCGGCTTTGGGATCGACAGGGGTGGAAAGCGTCATAGGGGTTCTCCAGGAGACGCGAACCTAATCATCTCGCGCGCGCTTTCAATACCGCGTCTGGCCGCACCCTGGGCTCAAAACAGGAAACCCGCCCGAATTCCCGGGCGGGTTTCCGTTGAAAGGGGCGAAGCGACGTTACTTGGCCGGGATGGTCAGCGTCGCGCCAAGCTTAAGCTGGTGGGGTCTTAGGCCCTTGTTGGCCTCATAAATCTGTTTCCACTTCGTCGCGTCGCCATAGGCCTTCTTGGCCAGATCCCAATAGGTATCGCCGGCGACGATGACATGGCTGCTTTCGGCCGGAGCGGCCTCGGCCGGCTTAGCCGGCTCGGCGGGTGTTGGCGCGGGGGCCGGGGCTGCTTCGGCCGGTTTTGCGGGCTCAGCCGGTGCAGCAGGCGCTGTCTCTGTCGATATGGCCGGTGGCGTGTTGGCGATGTCGCCCGAATTGGCTGGCAATTCAGGCATTGCCGGCGCCGCATCGGCGGGCTTGGCGGCTTCAGCTGGCTTTGCCGGTTCTGCAGCCGGAGCCGGAGCTGCTGGAGCCGCCTCCGCGGGTTTGGCGGGCTCGGCCGGCTTTGCGGGTTCGGCTGCCGGTGCTGCCGCAACGGTCGCGGCGATCTCGGTGATGCGGCCGTCGAGCTTCGGCGTGTAGGGCCGGTGCGCTCCGAGATAGTCGGCGACCACCTGTTCGAGGCCCGGACCGTAGTCGTAGGCGTTCTTGGCCTTCTCGGCGAAGACCTTGTAGCCGTCGCCACCCTGGCGGACATAATTGTTGGTGGCGACCAGATAGTCCTTGTCCGGATTGAGCGGCGTCCAGGCGCCGCCCTCCATGACTTCCACCGACTTGACGCGGCCGGCGTTGGGTGCGACCGATTTGTCGAAGGAATATTTCAGGCCGGCGACCTGCGGGAAGCGGCCGGCGCCGTCCTCGATCTGGCTGAGACCGCTTTCGAGCCCCGCCACCAGGTCCTTGCCGGAAATCTGGAAGGTTGCCAGCGTGTTCTGGAACGGCAGCACGGTCAGCACCTCGCCCATGGTCACGGTGCCCTTGTCGATCGAGGCGCGCAGGCCGCCGCCATTGGAGATGACGATCTGGACGCCCTGTCCCTTGACGCGGTCGAGGATGGCGTCGGAGACGAGGTTGCCCATCGCGCATTCATGGGTGCGGCAGCTCTCGCGGCTGCCGTCGATGACGTCGGTGGTCTCGGCCACTTCCTTGTTCTTCAGCGCCTCGATCGGCGCGCCGAGCTCCTTGATGCGGGCGAGCGCGGCGGGATCGGGCGTGATCGACTTGTCGAGATAGATCGGGTCGCCGCTGGCCGATTTGACGACGCCATTGTCGTCGAACACCACCTTGAACTCGCCGAGATACTTCGAATAGGACGCCGCCTGCACCACCGGCACCTTGTAGCCATCCGGGTTGTCGACCATCGTCGGGTAGGGCCCTTCCGCCTTCGGGTCGGTGTTCGACAGCAACGAATGGCTGTGGCCGCCGACGACGACGTCGATGCCCGGGATCTTGGCGATGACGTCGCGCTCGCGCCTATAGCCGATATGGGTGACCGCGATGATCTTGTTGACGCCCTGTGCCTTCAGTTTTTCGACCTCGGCGGTGATCGACTTGACGTCGTCCTCAATGGTGATGTTGGGGCCGGGCGAGGCGAGTTCCGGCGTGTCGTTGGTGACGGCGCCGACGATGCCGATCTTCTGGCCACCGACCTCGATGACGATCGACGGCTTGACGCGGTCGCCGAGCTTGGACTGCGCGTTGGCCTTCACATTGGCGCCGAGCACCGGGAACTTAATCATGTCGAGGAACGGCGCCAGGGCGGTCTCGCCATCGTCGAATTCATGATTGCCGAGCGCCATGGCGTCGAACTTCATCTGGTTGAGGAACTCGCCTTCGACCTTGCCCTTGTAGGTCGTGTAGAACAGCGAGCCCTGGAAATTGTCGCCGGCGCTGAGCAGCAGCACGTTCTGGCCGTCGAGCTTCTTGCGCTCCTGGGCGATCGCGGTGATCAGCCGGCCCGCGCCGCCGATGCATTCGCCCTTGGTCTCCTCCTCGGCAGAGCAGGTCGACTCGTATTTGTTGTTGCCCTCGATGCGGCTGTGCCAGTCGTTGATGTGCAGGATGTTCAGCGTGTAGTCGGCAAAGGACGCGCCAGCCGACAGGCCGAGCGTGGAGGCAGAAAGGGCGGCAATGGCAGCAAGCTTCTTCATCTTCGTCTCCCGGAAAGCTGATCAGAGGCGTTTAACGCTCTTGCTAGACTGGAACATGACAGTCGGCGTTTTGGCCATGTTCCCATCGCGTTCCGGATGACGCAAGCGGAAATCGGGTGCGCTTTGCCGGCATAAAAAAGGACGGCGGCCATCGGCCGCCGTCCTGTGCAGGAATGGATGCGCTGGTTCAGGTGCGCCGTGTCAGGACGAAATTCTGGCCCGAGGCGCTGGTGCAGTTGAGCTGGCTTGTCGAAACCATCAGGCAGTTGAAGCTGACCGGCGTCTGGCGGATCAGCGAGGTACCGTTGATCTGCACCGAAGTGGCACCGGTCATCGTGTAGCTGCCGTCGGCAAGCTTCTGGCCTGTGTCGGTGGCGACTGTCGTAAAGGTACCGCCGGTGAAGGTCGAAAGGCCGGTCCCCTTGGCATCGATCCAGGAGCCTTCGACGCCTTTCGGCGAGGCCGCCATAGGCGGCTGGTCAGGGCCGCTGGTGGCGCAAGCGGCAAGCATCGTCGCAAGGGCGCCAGCGATGCTCATCGAAAGAACTTTGCGCGCAATGATCATATGAAAATCCTCTCCTCTCGCATCGGCCCGAAAATCGGAATCGATTTTCGGAAGGCACAATGCGTGCATCCAAGTTTCGAGAGCGTACCTTGTGCGTCCAAATGGATGCAGGTCGCTCTCGTCCGCATCCCTTCAATCGCCCGATTTCCAGGCGATTGCAAGGCAGGGAGATATGCTCCGCAGGGTGCTATCGAACCAGGATGTTGCGGAATTGCCACGGGTCGTTCCGGTCGAGGTCTTCCGGGAACAGGCCGGGGCGGTTATCGAGCGGCGTCCAGTCGGTGTAGTGGCCCTCGACCGGCCCGAGATACTGGGACTGCACTTCCAGGCAGCGCTTGTAGTCCATCTCGTCGGCCTCGACGATGCCGGCCTGCGGGTTTTCCAATGCCCAGACCATGCCGGCGAGAACCGCCGAGGTGACCTGCATGCCGGTGGCGTTCTGATAGGGGGCCAGCTTGCGCGCCTCGGCGAGCGAGAGATGCGAGCCGTACCAGTAGGCGTTCTTGTCGTGGCCGTAGAGCAGCACGCCGAGTTCGTCGACGCCGTCGACCAGTTCATTTTCGTCGAGCACGTGGTGAACCGGCTGGGCCTTGCCGGCGGCGCCGAACATCTCGTGCAGCGACAGCACCGCGTCATTGCAGGGATGGTAGGCATAGTGGCAGGTCGGGCGGTAATGCACCTTCCCCTTCTTGCCACGCACGGTGAAGAAATCGGCGATCGAGATCGCCTCGTTGTGCGTCACCAGGAAGCCGTACTGCGGACCGGGCGTCGGGCACCATGAGCGCACGCGCGTGTTGGCGCCGGGCTGCTCCAGATAGATCGCCGCCTTGGAGCCGTGCTTGTGCTCCTTGGCGTTCTTCGCCATCCACTTCTCATGCGTGCCCCAGCCGAGCTCGGCGGGCTGCAGGCCTTCAGAGATGAAGCCCTCGACCGACCAGGTGTTCCAGAACACATTCATCGGCTTCGGCTTCTTGGCGCGCTGGGTGTCGCGCTCGGCGATGTGGATGCCCTTGACGCCGGCCTTCTTCATCAGCTTGGCCCAGCCCTCGCGATCTTCCTGCGCGGGTTCCGAAAACTCGAGGCCAAGATCGGTGGCGAGGTTGACCAGCGCCTGCTTGACGAACCACGAGACCATGCCTGGATTGGCGCCGCAGGTGGAGACCGCCGTCGCACCGCCGGGCTTGTCGTGCTTTTCCTTGATCAGCGCCTCGCGCAGCGCATAGTTGGTGCGGCTGGCATTGTCGGCATTGGCATCGAAATAGAAACCAAGCCATGGCTCGACGACGGTGTCGATGTAGAGCACACCGAGCTTGCGGCAGAGCCGCATCAGATCCACCGAGCCGGTATCGACCGACAGGTTGATGCAGAAGCCCTGGCCACCACCATTGGTCAGGAGCGGCGTCAGCAGCTTCTTGTAGTTCTTCTCGGTCACGGCTTCCTGAACGAAGGCGATGCCGCGCTCGTCGAGCAGCTTGCGGTCGGTGTCGCGCGGGTCGATGACCGTCATGCGCGACTTGTCGAACTTGAAATGGCGTTCGATCAGCGGCAGCGTTCCCCGGCCGATCGAACCGAAGCCGATCATCACGACAGGGCCGGTGATCTCACCGTAAACGGGCCAGTTTTCAGTCGCCATTTTATCGAACACTCCTTCAAAACCCAGGAAACCGGGGAAAACACGCGCAAAAACCGGGCATTTTTGCCCGGCGGCCATGCGCTACATCACAGATCATTGTCACAAACCAGCGAAAAGCGCCAACCAGCGGCTACGCGTCATTGGCCATGTGGTTAAGGACGGCGACCAGCCGGTCGCGGTCCGATGTCAGGCCCTTGTAGTCGAGCTGGGCGAGATCGAGGGCTTCGAGCTGGGCGGCGAAGGACGTCGCGAGCTTCCCCCGATCCGGATGGCGCGCCAGCACCGCCAGGGGATCGAGATGGATGCGGATGGTGAACAGGATGTCGCGCGATGCCGGCAGCTTCCTCAGCGTCTGCCGCTCGACGCGGATGAAGGCGTGCGCGTCGATGTCGCCATCCGGAAACCGCGACGGGCGGTTGGTGGCGCGGTCGATGCGCTGCAGGTCGGAGAGCGGATGATAGAGTGCGTCGCCCGACTGGATCGACCAGTTGTAGCGCTCGACGGCCTGGCCCTGGAGGCCGTCGAACATGCGGTTGATCAGCTCGGCGGGCCTCGTGCCCGGACCGAAACCCGGCACCGGCGCATGGATATCCTGCAGCGGCCGGCCGAATTTCTCGACCAGCGACCAGGACGAGGGAAAGCACAGCGAGCCGGCGACTAACCGCCAGCCATTGTCGTCGCGGCGCATCAGGATCAGATCTTCCTGGATGAGCAGCGAGGCCGTGACAAGCGGGGCGCCATCGAGACCGGAAGGGGCGGTGAAACGGCTCGCCGCGCCCACTGCCTCGAGGCCCGAACCGGTGCTCCGATAGGTGTCGGGAAACTTCTCCAGCAAATGCGTGCCGAGCAGGTCGAGCACCTCCTGCTGGGCGTCTCGCGTGTCGTCCTCCTCGACGAAAACCCGCTCGGGGATCTCGGCATAGAGCCGGCGCTTCTCGGCGAGATACGGCAGCAGATGGTCGTCGACCTCGATCCAGTCTGCCGGATCGAGTGGCTTCAGCCCGATGGTGAAGAGTTTCGACGAGCCGTCATAGGGCGTATGGGTGGGCAGGATTTCGGCCAAGCTCATGCTTCCCTGAAAGTGTCGAGCCCGGCCGCGGTCATCCTCGCCATGAATTCGGTGACATCGTAATCGGCCGCGCCTGCCTTGGCGAAAGGGTCGGCGGCCAACCTAGCGTCAAGCAGGTCGCGTGAGCCGCGCGCGATGATGATGCCGCCGGTCCGCGGTGTCTTCGGCCCTGAGGCGACGAAGATACCTTCTGCATAACAGGCCTTCAGCCATTCGACATGGGCCGCCTGCAAGCGGTCGATCTCGGCCAGCGGCACCTTGTAGTTCAGAGAAACGATGAACATGGCATTCTCTCGGACACGTTTGGCTCTCGGACAAGTTGGCCCTTAAGCACGGTGGCTCTCAGGCAAGTCTCGCAGGGATCAGTCCGCGCAGCGAGTTGCCAACGAACAGCGCCTTGGCGGATTGCAGATCAGCCAGGCTGTATATCGCTTCGCGTGCGCGGCCATCATCCAGAAGCTCGGCGCGCAATACACCAGGCAGCAGGCCGCAGTCGAGCCGGGGCGTCGCCAGCATGCCGTCGCCAAGATCGGCGAAGACGTTGGTGATGGTGCCTTCGCAGATTTCGCCGCGCTCATTGGCCAGCAGCACCTCGTCGGCCTGGGTGATGAGATATTCGGCGCGGGCATGGCTGTAGACCTGCCGCCGGCTGGTCTTGTGGCGCAGCAGCATGTCGTGCGAATCGAGCCTTGTCCGCGCCAGCCGCAGCACCCAGACCTTGTCGGCGGCGAGCGGTTCATAGGGCTGCGCGGAGGCGTTCACCTCGCCGTCGCGCGACAGGACGAGGCGCGTGCGCAACGCAATGCCGGACCGGTCTACCGCGCTGCTCAAGGCCTCACCGACCTTGCCCGGATCATGGCGGAAGCCCAGTTCCGCCGCCGACCCGTAGAGACGCGCCAGATGGCGCTCGAACCGCAGGAAGCCCGAGCCGGGTTCCCACCGCATGGTCTCGATCAGGTCGAAATTGGCGGCGTTCCCGTCGCGAAGCGCGCTTTCAAGAGACACTCCTGATACTCCTCCTGCACCGTCGAATCGAAGACGATGCCGCCACCGACATTGTAGACGGCCTCGCCGCTGGAAAAGAGCGAGATGGTGCGGATCGCCACGGAAAAGCGCATCGTGCCGCCAGGTGCGATCCAGCCGATGGCGCCGCAATAGACGTCACGCGGCGTTCCCTCCAGGTCGTGCAGGATCTCCATGGCGCGGATCTTTGGCGCACCGGTGATCGAGCCGCAGGGAAACAGCGCCGCGAAGATCTGGCGGATGGTGAGGCCTGGCAGCAGTCTTGCCCTGACGTCGCTCACCATCTGGTGGACGGTCGGATAGGTCTCGATGCGGAACAGCGCCGGCACCTCCAGCGTGCCGACCTCGCTGATCAGCGAGATATCGTTGCGCAGGAGATCGACGATCATCCGGTTTTCGGCCTGGTTCTTCTCGTCGTTGCGCAGGAAGATCTTCTGCCGTTCGTCCTGCGCCTTGGTCGCGCCGCGCGGCGCCGTACCTTTCATCGGATGCGTCTCGATCATTCCTTTGGCGTCGATCTCGAAGAACAGCTCCGGCGAACGCGACAGCACGATGGGCTCGCCGAGCGCGACCAGCGCGCCATACTTCACCGGCTGGCGTTCGGTCAGCGCGTCGAAGGCGGCCAGCGGATCGCCCGACCATTGCGCATGCACCGGAAAGGTCAGATTGCCCTGGTAGCAATCGCCTTGCCTGATGTGCCGGTGCAGCTGCGCGAAGCGCTTTTCGTAATCCTCGAACGACCAGGTTGCGCGGGCATCGAAGATCGGGCCGTTGGTCGCCACAGCATCGCGGGGCGGCACCGCCCGTTCGACCGGCGCATCGAAGACTCCCAGGCAGACAAGAGGGGCGCGGCGTCCGTCCGGCAGCAGGGGAACGAGCTTTGGTTCGAGCAGGTAACCCGCCTCGTAGGAAAAATAGCCGGCCAGCCATTGGCCGGCATCATGAGCGGCCTGTGCCGCCGCCAGCGCCGGCCCGAAATCCTTTGCCTCACGCGCCACGATGATTTCGGCCGGCCGGTCGAAAACGAGCTCGCGCGCGCTTTCGTCGTTGCGGAAAATTGCGGCGGGCAGGGACATGGGACTCGAATGCTGCGGTCAATGAAGCCGTTGACCGCTCTATATGGGGGGCCGCTCACGCGCAATCGAGGGAACGGCAGCCTCTCCCTCAAAGCCGACCTTTGGGCCGACCTCTGGGCCGACCTTTTGGGGCCGACCCTTGGGGAGACGCCTGTGCCGGCCTTGCGGCCAAAAGCAAACCGGCGGCGCCATGGTTGCGCCGCCGGCTGCAATCGTCGGAGCTTGCCAATCGCTCAGGTGTTGCTGGCGGTTCCCGCCGTCGGAAACTGCTTGGCGAATTCCTTCTCGTTGCCGGCGGCGAGCAGCTTGGCCTGCTCGATCCAGCGTTCGCGCGCGATGCGGCCGTCGAAGTTCATGACCTCCTCGATCCGCTTGATGTCGGCGGCCGTCCAGGCTGCGATCTGGGCGAAGCTGGTGACGCCCTGCGCCTTGAGCAGCTTCTCGTTGGCCGGGCCAATGCCGATCAACCGGCGTAGATTGTCAGGTTTTCCGGACGCTGGCTTGGCTGTCGCCGGCGCCGCTTTCTTGGCAGCCGCCGCCTTTGGCGCGGCCGAACTCTTGGCTGCCGAGGCCGTGGCAACGGGCTTGCTCGCCACGGATTTGGCTGGCGCCGTTGCCTTGGCCGCGGGTTTCGCCGCGGCTGGCTTTGGCGCCGCCGATTTTGCAGGGGCGACCTTCGCGGCGGCCGGCTTGGCGGATGCAGGCTTTGCCGGAGCGGATTTGGCTGCAGCGGATGTCGACATCAAGGCCGCGGGCGCCTGGCTGGCCGGCTTTGCCGCGCTGGTTCCGGCGGCGGGCGCTGCCTGCGCTTCGCGCAGCCGGCGCTCGAGGTCGGCGCGGGTCTTGCCGCATGCATCCAGTTCGCCGGTCAGGCGGTCGCTGTCGGCGCGCAGCCTGTCGCGTTCGCTGCGTGTGCGGTCGAGGTCGCCGCGCATGCTGTCGAGCTCACCGCGCAGACGTCCCCAGATGAACCAGCCAACCAACAAACCCACAAGGAACGCCAGGAGCATGTAGAAAAAAGTGCCCATTGTCTCTTTCTCCAGTCAGGTCCGCCCGCCGTGGCATGAGGCCATGACTTTCGGCGAAGGACTACTCGATGGTGGTTCCGCGGGTTCGCAGAACAGCCGGCTTCGATCGAGCTGTCGGCGATGGCTTTGCTTGCCCATGGCCAACGGCCGTTGTCGCGTTCGCCTGAGCGCCACGTCCGGCTGAGACTTCTCCTCGCCGATCCGCATGGGCTCCGGCTGAGCTTGGAGCGAAGCTACCATAGAGCTTGTGGAAAGCTATCGGAAAACTTCCGTGGAGAGTACTTCAAGAACAGATATTTAGGCCAAGAATAGAGCCGTTCCCAATATGCATTCCGGCTAAACTGCTTTGCGAACAGATGAGATCTACGGGACGCGTTTCATGCGTCGAGCAGTTCGAGTTCGTCGATCAGGCCGCTGATCACGCCCAACCCGATTTGCCAGAAGGCGGGATCGGTGGCGTCGAGGCCGAAGGGCGCCAGAAGCTCGGAATGATGCTTGGTGCCGCCGGCGCGCAGCATCTCGAAATACTTGTCCTGGAAGCCGCGCTCGGCGTTCTGGTAGACCGCGTAGAGGGAGTTCACCAGGCAGTCGCCGAAAGCATAGGCATAGACGTAGAAGGGCGAATGGATGAAGTGCGGGATGTAGGTCCAGAACACCTCGTAGCCTTCGCGCAGCTTGATCGCCGGCCCGAGACTTTCAGCCTGCACTTCCAGCCAGAACTGGCCGAGCCTGTCGGAGGTCAGCTCGCCATTCTTGCGCTCGGCATGCACCTTGCGCTCAAATTCGTAAAAGGCGATCTGGCGCACGACCGTGTTGATCATGTCCTCGACCTTCTGGGCGAGCATGGCCTTGCGCTCGCGCCTGTCGGAGGTCTGGTCGAGCAGCGAGCGGAAGGTCAGCATCTCGCCGAATACCGACGCCGTTTCGGCCAGCGTCAGCGGCGTCGAGGCCATCAGCGCGCCCTGGCCGCCGGCCAGCACCTGATGCACGCCATGGCCAAGCTCGTGCGCCAGCGTCATCACGTCGCGCGGCTTGCCCATGTAGTTGAGCAGGACATAGGGATGCGCCGACGGCACGGTCGGATGCGCGAAGGCGCCGGGCGACTTGCCCGGCCGCACCGGCGCGTCGATCCAGTTGCGGTCGAAGAAGGTTCGCGCGATCTCGGCCATGTCGGGCGAAAAGCGTTGATAGGCGGAAAGTACGGTGTTCCTGGCCTCGTCCCAGCCGATCACCGCCTGCGGCGTATCCGGCAACGGCGCGTTGCGGTCCCAGTGGTTCATCACCTCCATGCCCAGCCAGCGTGCCTTCATCGCGTAGTAGCGGTGCGACAGGCGCGGATAGGCCTCGCGCACCGCCGTGGCGAGCGCATCGACCACGCCGCGCTCGACACGGTTGGCGAGATGACGTGAATCGGCGATGTCCTCGAAGCCGCGCCAGCGGTCGGATATTTCCTTGTCCTTGGCCAGCGTGTTGGTGATCAGCGTGAAGGTGCGCAGGCTCTTGCGGAAGGTCGCAGCCAGCGCCTCGGAGGCCCGCCGGCGCACCTCGCCGTCGGCATCCTGCAGGCGGTTGAGCGCCGGTTCCAGCGTCAGTTCCTCGCCATCGATGTGGAAACGAAGGTCGGTCATCGTCTCGTCGAACAGGCGGTTCCAGGCACCGCGCCCGGTGATCGATTTTTCGTGGAAGAGCTGCTCGACGCGGTCCTCGAGCTGGTAGGGCTTGTCCTTGCGCAGATCGAGCACCCATGGCCGGTAGTGGCCGAACGCGGGATCGGCGGCCAGCGCGCCTTCGATCGCCGCGTCGTCGATCAGGTTGAGTTCGAGCGTGAAGAACAGAAGGTGCGCGCTGGCGTCGGTCATCTTCTCCTGGACGTCGCCATAGAGCTTGGCGCGCTGCGGATCGGCGGTGTTTCCGGCATAGACCAGTCCCGCATAGGAGACGATGCGGCCGATCAGTTCCTCCAGCGCCTCGTAGGCGACAAGCGCCTCGCCCAGCCTGCCGGCGCTGCCGCGCCCGGCCTCCGCTGCCAGCGTACCCTTCCAGCGGCTCTCGAAGGTGATCGCGTCGGTGGCGGCCTTGGCGATGTCGCGCTTCAGTTCCGGCGCCTCCATGCCGGCATAGAGATCGGCAAGGTTCCACTCGGGCAGGTCGCCAAGCTCGGCCGCGCCCTGACTGGACGTTGGCGCCGCAAGCTGACGACCAGAAACCATGCGCATTGCCAACACCTTCCGTGACCAAGGTTCAAGGAGAAACGTGAAGCCGGTCAAATCCTAAGGAATTCATTCACCGGGTTTTTTGAAACCTTATTTAGAACCCTGTGCCAAGATGGTCCACAGGGCAGAATTCCTCGGGCGGGCGTAGTCGTACCAGTCATGACAGGTTCCATACTCATAGTCGATGACGATCCCGTGCAGCGCCGGCTGCTCGAGGCCGCCGTGACGCGGTTCGGCCATGCGGCAATCGTCGTCGACGGCGGCGCGGCCGCGCTCGATGTCCTCGACGGGCCCAGCGCCCGCGACGTCTCGGTGGTCATCCTCGATCTGGTCATGCCCGGTCTCGACGGCATCGGCGTGCTGAAGGCGATGCGCGAGCGCGACATCAATGTCCCGACGATCGTGCAGACCGCCCAGGGCGGCATCGAGACCGTGGTTTCGGCGATGCGCCACGGCGCCTTCGATTTCGTCGTCAAGCCAGCGTCTCCCGACAGGTTGCAGGCATCGATCGGCAATGCGCTCAAGGTCGAGGCCGTCGAGGGCGAGGTCAAGCGCACGTCGCGCCGTCGCGGCGGCCTTCTGACCTTCAAGGACATGATCACGCACGGCCCGGCCATGGACAGGGTGATCCGCCTCGGCCAGAAGGCGGCGGCATCCAACATACCGATCCTGATCGAGGGCGAGTCGGGCGTCGGCAAGGAACTGGTGGCGCGCGCCATCCAGGGCAGCGGCGACCGCCGCTCGAAACCCTTCGTCACCGTCAATTGCGGCGCCATTCCCGACAATCTGGTCGAATCGATCCTGTTCGGTCACGAGAAGGGCTCGTTCACTGGCGCCACCGACAAGCACACCGGCAAGTTCGTCGAAGCGCATTCGGGTACGCTGTTCCTCGACGAGATCGGCGACCTGCCGCTCGACGTGCAGGTCAAGCTCCTGCGCGCCGTGCAGGACGGCGAGGTCGATCCGGTCGGCGGCCGATCGACCGTCAGGGTCGACATCAGGCTGATTTCGGCGACGCACCGCAACCTGCTGCAACAGGTCAAGGACGGCAAGTTCCGCGAGGATCTGTTCTACCGGCTGAACGTCTACCCGATCTTCGTGCCGCCGCTGCGCGACCGTCGCGACGACATTCCCTATCTGGTCGCGCATTTCATGCAGAAGGTGGCGCCGGCCGACCCGCGTCATCGCCTGCAAGGCATCTCGGCCGCGGCGCTGGCCGTGCTGCAGGCCTATGACTGGCCCGGAAACATCCGGCAACTCGAAAATGCCGTCTTCCGGGCCTCGGTGCTTTGCGAAGGCGATGTGCTGACCACCGAGGACTTCCCGCAGATCCGTGCGCAGGTGGAAGGCACCGTCAACCTCGATACCGGCGGCGTCAGGCCGTCACCGTCCTTGCCCCTGGACATCCAGCGCGACGAGCAGGCTTTGCCGGGCGAGGCCACCTCGATGACGGAGCTCGATCCGCCGGCCAGGCTTCAGCCTCGCTTCGGCACGTTGCGGGCGCTCGACGAGCGCGGCAATGTGCGTGCGCTGGCCGACGTCGAACTCGAGATGATCAAGCTCGCCATCGATCACTACAACGGCCAGATGAGCGAAGTCGCCCGCCGCCTCGGCATCGGCCGCTCGACGCTTTACCGTAAGCTCAAGGAATATGGTATCGACCCGGAAACCGGCCGCGTCGAACGGCTTGCTTCCTAGCCAGATTCCATTCAGATCGAATCTGGATTCCCGTCGGTTTGTTTGTGGGTGACCGTGTCCGAAAACCCGGACCGTGCCTCTCACGCAAGGCCGGGACCAGCTTGTAATGCCAGAACAGGCCCGGTATCGGGGTTTGGCGGAAATGCGGCAGGCCTATGGACAGGCCTGTTCACGCATTAAGGCTAACGGTAACAGATCGTGTTTCGTGCGAGGGCGGAAATATGATCTAAACCAGCGGTTTACCAAGAAACTCTGTGAACAATTTTTGACGGGATATCGCCATGGTGTTACCGCATTTCGGCTTCAATAAGCGATGATTAACCATTAGGATCGATATTCGGATGTGATAACGACACATCCGTTTGGGCAAATCCGGGGACAAACGGCAGCCTGCAAGGCCTTTTGATTTGAACAGAATCGAACGACACACAGACGGGCGGCACCATCACGTGAGCGTCTGGCCGAAGTGGCTGGCAGCGTTGATTGTCGCATTTGGTTTTGTTGCCGCGGCTGCGACGGGCGCCAGCGCCGACACACGTTCGCTGAAGCTTTACCACCTCCACACGCATGAGAAGGCCGAGATCGTCTACAAGCGCAATGGCCGCTACGATCCGGAGGGCCTGAGGAAGATCAACATCATTCTGCGCGACTGGCGTCGCAACGAGCCGACCAAGATGGATCCGCGCCTGCTGGACCTGGTCTGGGAAGCCTATCGGGAAAGCGGTTCCTCGGACTACATCCAGGTCGTCTGCGGCTATCGTTCGCCGTCGACGAACTCGATGCTGCGCAGCCGCAGCAAGGGTGTCGCCGAAAAGAGCCAGCATATGCTCGGCAAGGCGATGGACTTCTACATTCCCGGCGTGCCGCTGAAGAAGCTGCGCAACATCGGTCTCAGGATGCAGGGCGGCGGCGTTGGCTACTACCCGACATCCGGTTCGCCGTTCGTCCATATGGATGTCGGCAACGTGCGCCACTGGCCCGGCATCAGCCGCCAGGAACTGGTCAGCCTGTTCCCCAATGGCAAGACGCTGCATGTGCCGAGCGACGGCAGGCCTCTGCCCGGCTACGAGCAGGCGCTTGCCTCCTACAAGGCGCGCAGGGGTTCTGGCGCTCCGGCCATCGAGATGGCCAGCGCCGGTGGCAGCGGCAAGAAGTCGGGTGGGTTCCTATCAGCTTTCTTTGGCGGCGGCGACGACGAGGCTGACGACAGCGCGGATGTCCAAACCGCTTCGGCTGCGCCTCCGCCCAAGGCTAGAAACCTGAAGCCGGCCGCGGCAGCCAAGACCAGCAACCTGCCGGGCATCGCCATCGTGGCGCCCGAGAACGCGCAGCGCGCCGAAATTCCACAGGTCGCCGAAGAGCAGGCTCAGGAGCCGGAAAAGGATACGCCGGAGACGATCATCGCGGCGTTGCCTGCCCGCGAGATTCCGCTGCCTGATTTCGCGCCGCGGCCGAAGGCCGACATTGGCGCTCAGCCGCCTGAGACCGTGCCGTTCGGCACGGCGGATGCGACGGCGACCACCGAACAGGCCGTGGCGACCGCGCAGGCGCCGACCAATGTTCCTTTCGGCACGGCTAATGCATCGGCTACCGCCGATCCGGCACAGGTTGCCGTCAACAACATACCGTTGCCGACATGGCGTCCCGAGCGCACGCTGCCGGCAGACTTGGCCCCGCCGCCCAGCAAGGATGTGCTGATGGCGCTGGCCAATACGGCTGAGCAAGACAAGACCGCGACCGCCGCGTTCTCGGTGCTGCCGTCGGCACGGCCCGAGACGACCAAGCCGGATGCGGTAAAGGCCGTGCTCGACGAGGCCAACGCCCAGGTCGGCGAAGCGGCTGACGATTACCAGGTCGCTTCCTTGCCCGTGTCGCGTTCGGCCTTCAACGATCCATCGGGCGCCGATGCCGCATCGCCGCGCGAGGCTGTCGCTGCCCGCCCGGCCGGCTCCGACCCGGTCGCCGCGATCGGCACCGGCGTGAAGACGACGCGCAAGGAATCGAGGGCCACCGCCCGCGACCTGAAACCCGGCCCCAAGGCCATGGTGGTTGCCGCCGCGCCGCAGGCCGCTCGCTGGGCGCTGACCAGTGGCGACACTGTCGCCACCGTTTCGAGCGCGACGACGGCGCCGGGCTATGCCTACAATATCGTGCATACGCCGCCGAGCGAGGTTTACACGGCCGGCTTCCAGCCGGGTAACCAGATGGCCGATGCCAACCGCTTCACAGGCAATGCCGTCAAGTTCCTGTCGGTCGCCCGCTTCCAGACCAAGTAACGGACCAAGCAATCAACAAAGCCGCGCCGGGCAACCTGCGCGGCTTTTTGTTGCGCGGCCGGGCGCGGGTCGCACCGCCCCCTGTAAGTCCGATCACGCCAGTCTGACATTGCAGTGACCGTGGAACTGCTCGCCAATTCAACGGTTTCTCCCAAGTTCATTCAAACCCGGAGATACCCATGAAGAGCATTCTAATGGCATCGGTCATTGCGTTGGCAACCGCTTCGGCGGCCATCGCTCCTACGCAGGCCGCCACCATGATCGTCAAGACCAACGACCACATGCACGGGATGAAGAAGCACTGCCGGACCAAGGTGGTCACGCATTGGCGGCATCACCACAAGGTGGTCGAGAAGGTCAGGGTCTGCAATTAAGCGGCCTGAAGGCGATCCAGCAAAGCCCGGTCGACGCAAGTCGGCCGGGCTTTCATGTCGTATGGAAAGGCCTTAGTTCGCGAGCTTGCACGCCGCGCGCGCCAAGGCTTCGATCTCGTCCCACTTGCCCGCCTTGACCAAGTCGTCGGGCGCCACCCAGGAGCCGCCGACACAGACGACATTGGGCAGGCTGAGATAATCGGCCGCGTTCTTGCCGGTGATGCCGCCGGTCGGGCAAAATTTCACATCGGCGAGCGGCGAAGCGAAGGCCTTCAGCGAGGCGATGCCGCCCGACTGCTCGGCCGGGAAGAACTTGAGAAAGCGCAAGCCCGCCTCGCGCGCGGCCATGATCTCGCCGGGCGTGATGGCGCCGGGCAACAGCGGAACCTCGCTGTCAGCGGCCGCGGCCAGAAGCTCGCGAGTGATGCCGGGGCTGACGATGAAGCGCGAGCCGGCGGCGGCGGCCTCATCGAACTGGCGGGCATCGAGAATGGTGCCGGCGCCGACAATGGCTTCCTTGACCTCGGCTGCCACCCGACGGATCGCTTCCAGCGCATCGGCGGTTCTGAGCGTGATCTCGATTGCCGGCAGGCCGCCGCGTGCCAGAGCGCGCGCCAGCGGTACGGCGTCAGCGACGTTGGTGATCTTCAGCACCGGAATGACTGGTTGGCCGTTGAGGAGCGACAGGAGCTTTTCGGTCTTGCTGGGCACTTCGTCTCTCCTTGATCTGGACAATTCAACCGATTAGCAGAAGGTCGTTTTCCTGTCCACGAAACCAGCCGTGTCGCGATGTCACGCAGTCGGGATCAGTCAGCTCTTCTCTCCATATGGGAAGGATCTACGGCTCTGCCTTGAATCGGCTTGCATGAGCGTTTAGTGGCTTCGGCAATGACTTCGTCCACGCCTCAACCTTTCCGCGTCGCCGCGCTCTACCGGTTTGCGCGGCTCGACGCCTTCGAGGAATTGCGCGCGCCGCTCGCGGCCTTCTGCTGCGGGCGCGGCATCAAGGGAACCTTGCTACTGGCGCGTGAGGGCATCAACGGCACCGTTGCCGGCAGCGACGCCGACATCGCCGCCCTGATCGCGCATCTCGAAGCCCTCGAAGAACTGGCCGGCCTCGAGGTCAAGTACAGCGTAGCTGCGGAAATGCCGTTCCACCGCATGAAGGTGCGGCTGAAGCGCGAGATCGTCACCATGGGTGTCGGGGATATCGACCCGACGACAAGCGCCGGCACTTATGTCGCGCCGGCCGACTGGAACGCGCTGATTTCCGAGCCCGACACGATCGTCATCGACACCCGCAACGCCTACGAAGTGTCGATCGGAACCTTCAAAGGGGCGGTCGATCCGGCAACGGCAAGCTTTCGCGAGTTTCCGGCCTGGGTCGAAGCGCACCGGGCAGAGCTCGAAGGCCGCAAGGTCGCGATGTTCTGCACCGGAGGCATACGCTGCGAGAAAGCGACCGCTTACGTCAAGTCGCTCGGCTTCGAGGACGTGTTCCATCTCAAGGGCGGCATCCTCAAATACCTTGAGGATGTTCCGCTCGAACAGAGCCTGTGGCAAGGCGAGTGCTTCGTTTTCGACGAACGGGTTTCGGTGTCGCACGGCCTCGCCGAGGGCGAGGCGGAGCTGTGTCGCGCCTGTCGCCATCCACTGACGCCGAGCGACCGGTTGTCACCTGAATTTGCCGCCGGCGTCTCGTGCCCGCATTGCTTCGATGCCCGTTCGGACGAGGATCGCCAGCGCTATGCCGAGCGCCAGCGTCAGGTCGAACTGGCGCAGGCACGGGGCAGGGGTCCGCATATCGGATCTTAGGCCCGTGCTGGTTTCGTCGGTTGCGGCAAAGCGACGGTTTGTCATTGTAATGCAGAGATTCGGGCCCTACCTCTTCGACGTCCGAAACCTGCCCGTTCGGCCGGGCAATCCTGGAGGCATTGATGTTCGATCCCAAGAAGCTTCTCGACGATCTGCTCGGCTCGCAAATTCCCGGCACCAGCGGCACCGTCAGCGACAAGGCGGGGCAAGCCGTGCAGATGGCCAAGGACAATCCGCTGGCCGCCGGCGCACTCGCTGCCGTGCTGCTCGGGACGGGTGCCGGTCGCGAGGTGACGGGCGCCGCGGTGAAGCTTGGTGGACTGGCCGCGATCGGTGGCCTCGCCTATAAGGCGTACCAGAATTACAAGGCCGGCAACGCACCCGCGGAAGCGCCGTCAGCTGGCGAACCGGAATTGCTGCCGCCTCCCGAGGACACCGCCTTCCACCCGTCGCAGGCGCCGCAAGGCGAGGACGAATTCACGCTGACCCTGATCCGCGCGATGATCTCGGCCGCGAAGGCCGACGGCCATATCGACGATGACGAACGCCAGAAGATCGCCGGCAAGCTGAGCCTCTCGGGGATCGGTACCGATGCCGAAAAATTCCTGATGGCGGAGCTGGAGAGCCCGCTCGATCTCGACACGCTGGTGGCCGGCGCCAAGACCGATGCGCAGAAGCTCGAACTCTACACCGCGTCGCGCCTCACCGTCGATCCCGACACCCGCGCCGAGCGCGGTTATCTCGACCTGCTTGCCGGCCGGCTTGGCCTGCCGGACGCGCTGGTCGATCATGTCGAGGCGACAGTCTCGGCGGCCAAGGTGCCGGCACCAAAGGCCGGGACCTCACCCAATCCGCGCTGGTAGTCCAAATCGGCACAGGTCGCCTTCCCCGGCGTTAACCTTTCGTTAACTCAGGAAGCGCATGATTCTATGCAGTCGGACCGGCTTTCCTCCTCCCAAGCCCGGTTCAGATCAGGGCGGTCGCCAATGACCGCCCTTTTTGTCGGGACCTGTTGGTGGTCTCGCTTGCCATCACGCCGTTATGTGCAAAGCCTTCGCGCCAAACCCTGAAAATCAGGCGAGGAAGCGCGGCACCTTGTTTTATGCGTGTCGTTGTCCCAAAAACGCAGCGCACTTTTGGGCACCAGGAGGACAGCCATGACCGAGCAAAGAACCGCCATCGTCACCGGCGCCGGCACCGGCATCGGCAAGAGCGTCGCCACGGCGCTGCTCGAGGCCGGCTGGAACACGGTGTTCTGTGGGCGGCGCAAATCCGTGCTGGATGCCGCGATCGTCGAGGCCGGTCCCACGGACGCCAAGGCCTTGGCGGTTGCCTGCGACATCAGCAAGGCCGGCGAGGTCGATGATCTGTTCGAGACGGTGGCGGAGGCCTTCGGCCGTGTCGATCTGCTCTTCAACAATGCCGGCATGGGCTACAAATCGACACTGATCGACGAGATCCCGGTCGAGGTGTGGAACGATATCGTCGGCGTCAATCTCACCGGTTCGTTCCTGTGCGCCCGCGCCGCCTTCGGCGCCATGCGCAAGCAGCGGCCGATGGGTGGCCGCATCATCAACAATGGCTCGGTGTCAGCTTACGCGCCGCGCCCGGGCTCGGTACCCTATACGGCGACCAAGCATGCCATCACCGGGCTGACCAAGACGCTGGCGCTCGACGGCCGGCCCTATGATATCGCCTGCGGCCAGATCGACATCGGCAACGCCCTGACCGACATGGCGCAGCCGATGACGGTCGGCGTGCCGCAAGCCAACGGCTCCATCGCCGCCGAAGCGGTGATGGACGTTCAGCGCGTCGCCGACGCCGTCGTCCACATGGCCAGCCTGCCGCTGGACGCCAATGTGCTGTTCATGACGGTGATGGCGACCAAGATGCCGTTCGTTGGGCGTGGGTGAGCAGCGGGCACCGGCTGGGCTTTCGCCGCCGGCTCATTTGCCCACCAGCGGCACTCCGGGTTTGAAGAGCAGAATGGGCCTGATCTCGTAAACGGCGGTCGGATTGACGCGGCGAAGGTCGCGGGCGATCGCGATGGCGTCGTCTCTCGTGGCGCAGTCGACGACATAGAGGCCGAGCAAGTGTTCCTTGGTCTCGGCGAAAGGGCCGTCGATGATCATGCCGTCGCCCGGACCGCGCAGGGTGCAGGCATCCTGGGTCGCGCCCAGGCGCGCGGACGGTCCAAGCGTGCCTGCCTCATGAAGCCGGGTGTTGATCTTCAGCAGGTCGGCCATCAGGGCCGCATCTTCCTGCGGCGTCAGCGCCTTGATCGCATCTTCCACGTGATAGGCAAGGATTGCATAGAACATCCGGGGCACCCCACTTCGGTCCTTATTCGAGGACCGTAACCGTTCTGGTTATGCACGCCCAGTCTCGATTGCTCGACTCCGGACAGCTCATGACACCGCCATGGCAGCCGGCCGTAATCCTATGGGCTCACGAGGCGGAGGCTGGGCCTTACTTTGCGAGGAACGCCCCGATCCGGTCCAGCGCGCGCAGGATGTTCTCCTCGGAGTTGGCGTAGGAGAGCCTGACATAGCCTTCGCCGAGGATGCCGAAATCGGGACCGCCGATCAGCGCCACGCCGGCATCGTCAAGCAGGGCAGAGGCGAGCTTCTTCGCCTTCCAGCCGGTCTTCGAGACATTGGGGAAGGCGTAGAACGCGCCCTTTGGGGTGATGCAGGAGATGTTGGGCAAGGCATTCAACCCCTCGACCACGACCTTGCGGCGGCGGTCGAAGGCGCGCATCATCTTGTCGACATCGTCCTGCGGGCCGTCGATCGCGGCGATGCCGGCCAACTGGCTCGGCGCGTTGACGCAGGACCAGCAATTGACCGCCAGCTTGCGCACCTTGTCGTAGAGATGGGCGCCCTTGTCGCCATTCGGCCAGATCGACCAGCCCATGCGCCAGCCGGTCATCGCCCAGGTCTTCGACCAGCCGTTGAGAACGATCAGCCGGTCGCGGATCTCGGGAAAGCCAAGCAGAGAGCAATGCGTCTCGCCGTCATAGGTCATGACGTCGTAGATCTCGTCGGAGAGGATGGCGACGTCGGGGTGCTTCTCCAGCCCCTTGACCAGCTTCTCGATCTCGGCGCGTGGCGTAACGCCGCCGGTCGGGTTGGCCGGCGAGTTGAGGATCAGGAGCCTGGTCTTCGACGTGATCAGCGCCAGCGTCTCCTCGGCGGAGAAGGCAAAGCCGTTTTCCTCGCGCATCGGAACCGGGATCGGGGCGGCACCGGTGAACTCGATCATCGAGCGGTAGATGGGAAAGCCGGGGTCGGGATAGAGAATCTCGGCGCCCGGCTCACCGAACATCAGGATGGCGGCGAACATGGTCGGCTTGCCGCCGGGCAGGATCATCACCGCTTCGGGCGAGACCTCGACGCCGGTGGTGGTCAGCGTGCGGCGCACCACCGCCTCGCGTGTCGCCAGCAGGCCGTTGGCCGGCGTGTAGCCGTGGTGGCCGTCGCGCAGCGCCTTGATGGCGGCCTCGACGATATGCTGCGGCGTCTTGAAGTCCGGCTGGCCAATGCCGAGATTGACGATGTCGCGGCCTTGGCTCGCGAGTGCCGTTGCTCGGGCCAGCACGGCAAAGGCGTTTTCCTCGCCGAGACGGTCGAAGGCCGAAATCGTGTGGAGCATTTTTCCCGTCCGTGTGGTTCTTACTGTTGGCGTGCGTTTTTGTGAGCTTCGGCGGGCAAATGTCAAACGGATTGGAGCTTTCGGTGTCGGAAAATCTCAAAGATTGGCAGCCGCGCCCGCGTCCCGCGCGCAAGTCCATCGACGGCCGGTACGCCCGGCTCGAACCGCTGAGCGCCGCAAAACACGGCGACGGTCTCTATGAGGCCTCCTCCGTGTCCGACGTCGACGGCCGCTTCGCCTGGCTGCCCGATTATCCGCCGGAAACCCGCGCCGCCTTCCAGCCATGGCTGGACAGAGTGGAAGCCAGCGAGGATCCGCTGTTCTTTGCCGTCATCGACAAGGCCAGCGGCAAGGTCGCCGGACGCCAGACGCTGATGCGCATCGATCCGGCCTATGGCGTCATCGAGATCGGCAACATCTATTGGGGTCCGCTCATCTCGCGCAAGCCGGCGGCGACGGAAGCGCAGTACCTGTTCATGAAATACATCTTCGACGAGCTCGGCTATCGCCGCTACGAATGGAAGTGCAACAACCGCAACGAGCCATCGAAGCGGGCAGCGGAACGGTTCGGCTTCAAGTTCGAAGGCATTTTCCGGCAGCATCTCATCGTCAAGGGTGAAAACCGCGATACCGCGTGGTATTCGATCATCGACAAGGAGTGGCCGGCCCTGCGCAATGCCTATGAAGCGTGGCTCGATCCGGCCAACTTCGATGGTGACGGCCAACAGAAGCGACGGCTTGAGGATTTTCGCGCGGAGTTCGGCGCGTGAGCTGAATTCGGCGTAACGGGAGTTCGTCATTGGCGCATAGCCACGATCATAGCGGGCACGATCATACTCGGCACGATCATGGGGCCGGCCATGTGCATGGCTCGACCGACAAGAAACGCGTCCTGATCGCCGCCGGCCTGACCGGTGGCTTCATGATCGCCGAAGCGCTTGGCGGCCTCTTCACCGGGTCGCTGGCGCTGCTGGCCGATGCCGGCCACATGCTTGCCGATTCGATCGCGCTTGGTCTTGCCTGGTATGCGTTTCATCTTGCGGGGCGCCCGGCGACCGGCCGTCTCACCTATGGCTTCGGGCGGGTCAAGACACTGGTGGCCTACACCAACGGCATCGCCATCTTCGTCATCGCGCTGTGGATCGTCTACGAGGCATGGGGGCGCCTGCAGGTGCCGGTGCCGGTGCTTGGCGGGCCGATGCTGGTGGTGGCGATCCTCGGCCTCGTGGTGAATATCGGTTGCTTCTTCGTGCTGCATGGCGGCGACCGCGAAAGCCTGAACATGCGCGGCGCCATCCTGCATGTCCTCGGCGACCTGCTCGGTTCGGCCGCCGCGATCGTTGCCGCGCTGGTCATCCTGGCCACGGGCTGGACGCCGATCGACCCGATCCTGTCGGTCTTGGTCTCGCTGCTGATCCTGTACACGGCGTGGTCGCTGATGCGCGAAGCCGCGCATGTGCTGCTCGAGGGCGTGCCGCCGACCCTCGACCGGGATCTGATCGCCAGGGACCTGGAAACGACGGTCCCGGGCGTGCGCGAGGTGCACCACATGCATGTCTGGTCACTCGACGGAACAAGCAACATGGCGACGCTGCATGCCTGCCTTGGCGAGGGCGTCGATGCCTATCAGGCGGTCAGCGCCGTCAAGAAGCGGCTTGCCAGCGAGCACGGCATCAGCCATGCCACGGTGGAACCGGAGTTCGGCCAGTGCGCCGACAAAGGCGACGACGACGATCATGATCGCGGGCACCATGCAGCGCCGCATCATGGCCATTATCACTAGGGCCGATCGATTGATGTCGATCGGTGCTGCCTCAGGAGTTCCAAAGCTTTGAAAGCCAGCCCGATGAATGACCGCCGCTGCCCGGGTGCAGCGTGATGGACCGCGACACGCGCAATGCAGCCATCGCGGCGGTGTGGATCATGCTTCTGTTCGGCATCGCGGCCTTCTATCTGCCGACCGTGATGTTGGCACTGGGCAGCCTCTCGACCGTGCTGGCCGGTGCCTTTGGCATTGTCTTCGTTCTGGCGTTTTTCTCGGTGTTCTGGTTGCGGGCCCGCAACCAGCGCAAAAACCAGGGTAAGTAGAGGTCTTTGACATGCGCATTCTGATCACTGGCGCCGCGGGAATGGTCGGCCGCAAGCTCATCGCCCGGCTGGCCAAGGACGGCATGCTGCGCGGCCGCAAGATCACCGCGCTCGACCTGCACGATATCGTGCCGCCGCAGGCGCCAATCATGGACGGGGTCAGCGTCGCGGCTCACACCGGCGATCTCGCCGTGGCCGGTGCCGCCGAAAGCCTGGTCGCATCGCGCCCCGATGTCGTCTTTCATCTCGCGGGCATCGTGTCCGGCGAGGCGGAAGCCAATTTCGATCTCGGCTACCGCGTCAATCTCGACGGCACACGGGCGCTGTTCGACGCCATCCGCCTGGCCGGCTTTGCGCCGCGCGTCGTCTTCACCTCGTCGATCGCGGTGTTCGGCGCGCCGTTCCCGGACGTCATCCCCGATGACTTCCATCCGACGCCGCTGACCTCCTACGGCACGCAGAAGCAGATGAGCGAAGCGCTGCTGGCCGACTACTCCAGGCGTGGTTTCTTCGACGGCATCGGCATCCGCCTGCCGACCATCTGCGTGCGGCCCGGCAAGCCGAACAAGGCGGCTTCAGGGTTCTTCTCCGGCATCATCCGCGAGCCCCTGAACGGTCAGGAGGCGATCCTGCCGGTGCCGCGCTCCGTCGTGCACACCCATGCCAGCCCGCGTTCGGCGGTGAATTTCCTGATCCATGCGGCTCAGATCGACGGCGCCGCCGTCGGGCCGCGCCGCAACCTGACGATGCCCGGCGTCGCCGTCACCGTTGGCGAACAGATCGAGGCATTGGAGCGCGTTGCCGGCGCCGAGGCGGTAAGCCTGATCCGCGAAGAGCCGGACGAAACGATCTGGGCGATCGTCAAGGGCTGGCCGACACGATTCGAGGCGCGGCGGTCAAGGGAACTGGGCTTCAGCGCTGAAAAGAACTTGGACGAGATCATCCGCGCGCATATCGAGGATGAGCTGGGCGGCAAGATTCCTGGTTAGGGAGGGGCACCCATCCCGTTCCAACGGGATGGGACAGACCTAAACGCTGCCCGTCAGGCTGGCCGACAGCAACAGCAGTCCGAACAGGAAGACGAAGGCGGCGCCGCCGATCTCGACGATCGAGTGGATGCGGTTGCCCATGCGGCCATCGCCGGCGAAATACACCGCCCAGTTCTTAGCGGTCACCGCAAGGGTCGCAAGCGCCGAGACGGTGATCGCGGTTCCGAGCGACATCGCCAGCACGGAGAGCAGGCCGCCAAGCCAGAGCCCATTGAGCAGGGCGAAGCTGAGCACGATCAGCGCGCCGGAGCAGGGGCGGATGCCGACGGCGGCCACCGCCGTCCAGGCCGTGCGCCAGTCAAAGCGATCGCCCGACAACAGCGCCGGATCGGGCGCGTGCGAATGGCCGCAAGTGTCGCAGACCTCGCCCGCCGCGTGATCGTGATGAGCATGATCATGCGCGCCATGACCATGGTCGTGATGGTCGTGCGAATGGCCGTGCGCGTGGTCGTGATCGTCATGAACGTGCAGGGCGTGCGAATGGGCATGCGCCGAATGGCCGTGACCAGCATGCGAGTGACCGGCGTGCGAGTGGCCGCCGTGGGAATGACTGGCGTGGGCCGCCGACAGGCTGTAGGCGGGGCCCCTGCCGAACAGCCGCAGGACGGAGGGGCCGAGCTTGCGCCACAGCAGCCAGGCACCAAACAGGGTGACGAAGACGAAGCTCATGATCTCCATGAACCAGGCCGCATCGGTCATCGAGACGGCGGTGCCGCGCAGGACGAAATAGGCGACCGCCATCACGGCGACCGCGGTCAGGCCCTGCAGCAGCGCAGAGACGAAAGACAACAGGATGCCGCGGCGCAGCGCCACTTCATTGGCCACCATGTAGGACGAGATCACCGCCTTGCCGTGACCGGGACCGGCGGCATGGAAGATGCCGTAGGCGAAGGACAGGCCGATGAGCAGCCAAAGTTTGCTGCCGTCCTGGCGCATCGCCTTCATCGCCGTCGCCAGCGCGCGATAGAATTCCTGCTGCCGCAGATTGATCCACATCAGGATGTGGGCGAACGGGCCGGTGGTGGGCGCCATGCCGTCATTGACGCCGATGCCGAGCGAGCTCTGGGCATGGGCGACGTTGGCGAAATGCATCATGGCGAAGGTGATGGCCAACAGGCCGAATGCCAAACGCAGGGACGGTTTCGTCACCGGGTTCATCCTTCTGGCTGACAGTTCAGTTCAAGCTTGGTGGCGAAGATCTTGCTCATGTCGGTGCCTGTCGGATCGTTGAAGAAGGCGTCCGTCAGGGTCTTCTGGTTTTCCTTGATGGCTTCATCCGGGTCCGGCCGAACGACCTTGCTGGTGCAGTTCGATGGCAGGCCTTCAACCGTTATGTTGGAATCCTCGGTGAAGTCGATCGCGGTGTAGAATGTCGGATCGTAGACGCCAATGTCGATCTTGCCGGCCAGCTTGATCGGCACCTTCGGTTCGGACTCGAACAGGATGATCAACTGGTCGTTGTCGAAATTGGCCATCAAATGCGGTGGCGGTGTCATCGCCACGTCCTTGCCGTCGACGGTGACGAGCTGGAAATAGTTGAACTCGGCCAGCGAGGCGTGGACGGTGTCGGCGACCTCCTTCAGCTCGTTGTCGTCGAGCTTCAGGTCGGAGTTCTTGTCGAACTCCATCATCACCGTGCTGGAGAACAGATCGTCGAAGCGCCAGAGATGACGCAGCGCCTTCACACTTTGGTGATCCGGGGAGAGGATCACGTCGAGGCGGGCCTCGGCGAAGACGTGCGGATGCACCTCAGCCGGTCCGACGGCGGCAAAGGTCGCCGCCAAGGCCGAAGCCAGCATGATTGCGTGCCGTTTAAGATGCATTCTCGGTCGCGATTCCATCGGCCTCGGAGAGATATCGAGAGTTACCAGAAAGGGGGCGAAATTGGGACCGCTGGTGCTTGTCACCCAGATGGCGTGGCGGCTTGGGGACATCTACACGCACAAGAAAAGACCCAAAGCGCGTTGCGGCGCAACGCGCTTTGGCGGCTGAGCCTGGTCAGGCAGCCTCGCGCGTCCTGAACCACTGCACCAGGAAATCGACGAAGACGCGGACCTTCGCCGGCAGATAGCGGCGATGCGGGTAGACGGCGAAAATGCCCCCGCCGGACAGGATGCGGTCATCCAGCACCGTCACCAGCCGGCCGCTCTCGATGTCGGGCGCGGCGATGAAGTCCGGCAGGACGGAAAATCCCAACCCCGCCACCGCCGCCGCGCGCGCCGTCATCGGGCTGTTGACTTCGATCGGGCCCGATACCGAAACGCTTATCGGATCGCCATTGTCACCCTTGAACGGCCAGTTGTTCAGGCCTCGGCCATTGGTGTCGATGATGCATGGCATGCGGCCAAGGTCCTGCGGCCGTGTCGGCGTGCCATGCTTGGCGATCAGCTCGGGGGAAGCGCACAGCTTTATCGAAAACGGCGCCAGGCGCCTGGCGATCAGCGACGAGTTCTCCAGCCGCGAGATGCGCACCGCAAGATCGAAGCCTTCCTCGACGAGATCGACGAAACGGTCGTCGAGCTGGATGTCGAGCACGATGTCGGGGTGCTGCTTGGCGAAGTCGATCAGCGACTGGCCGATCGGCGCGTCGGCGAAGGTGCGCGGCGCCGACAGCTTGATCCGGCCGCGCACGTCGCCGGAGGATTCGCGCACGGCGTCGGCCAGGCTGTCGACCTCGCGCACAATCTCCGAGGCGCGCCGGTAGTAGGTGTGGCCGGCCTCGGTCATCGAGAACTGGCGGGTGGTGCGGTTGAGCAGCAGCGCGCCGAGCTCGTCCTCCAGCTCACGCACATATTTCGACAGCAGCGCCTTGGAGCGGCCGATCTTGCGCGCCGCCGCGGAAAAGCCCTCGGCTTCGACCACGTCGATGAAGGCACGCATGCGGGTCAGTGTGTCCATGGTCAGGCCTTTCGTGCCGCGTCGAGAAGTTTCCGGCCGAGCCGTATCAGGGCGATGTCGCTGCCGGAAGGGCCAAGCAGCGACAGGCCGAACGGCGCGCCGGCAACCGAGCCGATGGGCAAGGTGATTTGCGGAAAGCCGGACAGTCCGGCCAGGCACAGAAGCCGTAGTGCCCGCTCGCGATAGGCCTGGAATTGCTCCGGCGTGCTGTCCACATACGGTGCCGGGCCCGGAACCGTCGGCAGGACAAGGAAGCCGTCCTTGCCGAGCAGGGCGGCCAGTTCGCCGCGAAAGGTCAGCCGGCGCACCATCTCGCCCTGCGCCGTTCGGTCGTCGACGGCACGGCCAAAGCCGAAACGTTCCTCGACGCCGGGGCCGAGGTCGCGCTCGGCACTGGTGATCCATTGCCCGTGCACCGCCCAAGCCTCCTTGGCCTGCAGCCGGCGAAAGCACCAGTAGAGTTCATCCGGAGACGAGGTGAAGGGCGTTTCCGGCGCCGCCGGCGTGCCGAAAACCGCGCTCGCCAGCGCCTTCATGTCAGCATATTCGGCAATCGCCGGGCGGGCGACCAGATCGTCCAGCCAGTCCAGCGACAGCGGACGGTCCAAGGGGTGGTGGTGCGGGTCGCGGCCGAGCAACAGCTTGCCGACCGTCTCGTAGGTCTCGATGTCGTCGGCGAACCAGCCGAACGTGTCGAAGCTCGGCGCCAGTTGCATGGCGCCGCCGAGCGAGATGCGTCCATGCGTGGTGCGCAGGCCAATCAGTCCGCAAAAGCTCGCCGGCGCGCGGATCGAGCCGCCGGTGTCGGAGCCGGTCGCGATGTCGGCCAGCCTGCCCGCCACCGCCGCCGCCGATCCCGACGATGAGCCGCCGGTGACGCGGTCGGGCGCTGCCGGGTTCACCGGAAACGAAAAATGCGCATTCTGGCCGAACAGCGCGAAGGCGAGCTCGTCGGTCTGGGTCTTGCCGACGAAGCGTGCGCCGGCATCGAGAATCATCTGCACGGCGGGCGCGGTGCGCGAGGCGGCATCGCTTTCGGCGAATTTCCGTAGATTGCCGCAGCCAGTGCGGTAACCGGCAACGTCGTAGATGTCCTTGACGGCCAGCCGCAGGCCGGCAAGCGGTCCGAGCTCGGCATGTGCCACCGGCATCTGGGGAAGATCGAGAAAGGCGTTGAGAGGGCCGTGCGTGCCTGTCATCGTTCGATATCCGGATACGGTTGTCGCAACATTGTTCGATGCCGGAAATTTTACAACCTTGGATGCGATTTTTATTGATTGTGAAACGCTTCGCTCTTATATCGCGCTTGCCCAAAGTCGCACGTGCCTGTGGGTGTCCGCCGATCCTCGAATGGTGAGGGAAATCGGTAAGGTAGCTGGAGCCAACCCCTCCAGTCGGTTTAGCGGCCAACCGCCAGATCGAGGACACCTTGAAGCAACGACGGTGCGGGCCTTTCTGGTGTTCTGCCGGTTGTCCAAAGACCGGGGTTACTGAAGAGGCACACCTTCATTGCCGGCAGTGCGGAACGGGGTCTCCCAATCCAAGCCAAGGCAGACAAAGCGAACCGAGGCCGGGCAAGGCCAAGGTTCACCGCCGCGAGACGGCGTTTCATGGTTCCGGGGTCTCCACCGGCTGGTTCCATGGATTTCCGTCCCGCCTTTGTCCACCGCGTGTTCGCGAGGCCGAGGGCCCGCGTCCCGCAGCCTTTGTGCGCGCCGAGAGGCGCTGATGGAGAGACCCGATGGCTACCCAGCGCATCCTTGACTTCCTCGCCACCCGACGTCCGACCGGCCCCTGCCTCGTGGTCGACCTCGATGTCGTGCGCGACAATTTCCGCGCCTTCGAGAAGGCGCTCCCCGATCCGAAGATCTACTATGCGGTGAAAGCAAACCCGGCGCCGGAAATCCTGCGCCTGCTTGCTGCGATGGGCTCGTCCTTCGACACCGCTTCCGTTGCCGAAGTCGAGATGGCCATGGACGCCGGTGCGCCGGCGGACCGCATTTCCTTCGGCAACACCATCAAGAAGGAGCGTGATATCGCGCGCGCCTACCAGCTCGGTATCAAGCTGTTCGCGGTCGATTGCGTCGAAGAGGTCGAAAAGATCGCTCGCGTCGCTCCCGGCGCGCGCGTGTTCTGTCGCGTGCTGACCGATGGCGAAGGCGCCGAGTGGCCGCTGTCGCGCAAGTTCGGCTGCGTGCCGGCGATGGCCGTCGACGTGCTGCGCCATGCCAAGGGGCTCGGCCTCGACGCCTATGGCGTATCGTTCCATGTCGGCTCGCAGCAGACCGACCTGACCGCCTGGGATCGTGCGCTCGCCGACGCCAAGGCGGTGTTCACGACGCTCGCCGAGGAAGGCATTGTGCTCAAGATGGTCAACATGGGTGGCGGTTTCCCGACGCGCTATCTGCGTGACGTGCCGGCCGCCCAGGCCTATGGCCAGGCGATCTTTTCGGCGCTGCGCAAGCATTTCGGCAATGCCATTCCGGAAACCATCATCGAGCCGGGCCGTGGCATGGTGGGGAACGCCGGCGTCATCAAGTCGGAAGTCGTGCTGATCTCGAAGAAGGCCGACAACGACAATGTGCGCTGGGTGTTCCTCGACATCGGCAAGTTCGGCGGCCTGGCCGAGACGATGGACGAGGCGATCCGCTATCCCCTCGTCACCCGCCATGACGGCACGGAGACCGCACCTTGCGTGCTCGCCGGCCCGACCTGCGATTCGGCCGACGTGATGTACGAGAAGACGCCTTATCCGCTGCCCTTGTCGCTGACCATCGGCGACGAGGTGCTGATCGAAGGCACCGGTGCCTACACGACCACCTATTCGGCGGTCGCCTTCAACGGCTTCGAGCCTCTCCGATCCTACGTGATCTGACGGTTCGCAAGAGCCGATCAGATCATCCGGCGCGGGCGAAGAGATCGCCCGCCTCGGCTCGCTTGTGGAACAGATCTCCGCTCGCCAGGGATTGCGGAAATGGACATTGCAAATTTCACTGTTGAAGGCGCCGCGCACTGGTCGATCTCCTCCCTTGGGGGAGAGGTGGCCGGCGCTGTTGCCATCGTTGCCGAAACCGCGGCCGACGTCACGGCACGCGAAGCCTTGCTCGACGATGCCATGGGGCCGAAGCGCAAGGCAAAGTCGTCGGAAAAGCTGCGGCGTGGCCGGCGCCCTTCGGAAGGCCTTGCCTTCGTCGCGCGCGATGCGTCCAGCGCCGTGGCCGGCACGGTGCGGCTGTGGGACGTCACGCTGGGCGAGGGCGGTCCGGCAGCGCTGCTGCTTGGCCCGCTCGCCGTCGCCCCATCGCTCAAGAGTGCCGGCATCGGCTCGGCGCTGATGCGCCATGCAATCGCCGAGGCGGCGCGCCTCGGCCACGCCGCGATCCTGCTGGTCGGCGACGAGCCCTACTACGGGCGCTTCGGATTCTCGGCCGCCAGGACCGGTTCGCTTGCCATGCCGGGACCCTATGAACGGCACCGCCTGCTGGCGCTGGAACTGGTGGACGGCGCGCTCGACGGTGTGCAAGGCACGCTGAAAGCGGCGGGACGCAAGCTGAAGGCACAGGAGCTGACGTCGGCGGCCTGAGGCTGCAAGGGCAGCTTAAAGCGGGTACTTGGCTTATCGTCCAAAACAAAACGCCGCCGGTCGGGCGGCGTTTTGTGTGTCTGAAATCGATCAGCCCAGCAGCTGGCTGAGCGCCATGGCGACGGTCATGTCGCCTTCGACCTTGATCTTGCCGGTCATGAACGCCATCGTCGGGTTCAGGTCGCCTGATATCAGCGAATCCAGATCGTCGAGCGAGAGCTTGATGGTGCAATCGGCGGGGGCGTCGGTGGTCGAAATGGTCGCGCCGTCGATGACGATGACGCCGTCGCCGCCGGTGTCGAACTTCACGGAACGATCGAACCCGCTGCTGGCCACGCGCGACCTGATCTTCTCGGCAATCTCCTGAACGCTCACGCTGTTCTCCTTGTCTGGTTGCATCTGTCGCGCACCGACGCTTCGATCCGGCCGAAGCCCCATGCCGTGTTTTTCGCGATCCTGGTCGCTGCCGCATATAGCTTTGGGTTGACGTTTACGTCAACGCGAATTCCGGCTGCGGGCGGCTCAATGTTCCGTGGACGGCTTGGTCATTTCCGGCGCCGTCTCGCTTTTCTTGCGGCGCAGCCAGTTGTCGCGGATCTCGTCCTTCGACAGGAAGTTGACCTGATCGATCAGGACCTCATGCACCAGGGTGGCGCCGACACGCTTGTTGACGGTGTCGCGGATCGCGGCGCGGAAGGCATCGAGGTCGATCGCCTCCTTCTTGGTGAAGTCGACCTGCGGATTGGAATAGAGGTAGGAATAGACCTGGTCCGTAATGAGCGCTTCGGCCGGGATCGACAGCTTCTTTATCTGCTCGGGTTCCACGGTGTAGACGAGCTTGGTCAGGAAATAGCCGTCGATCCGGGAATCGCGGATCAGCGGCACTGAAATGATATCGGTCTTGACGTAGTCGAGCCCGCCCAGCATCGGCTTCGGGGTTTCGCCGACTCCTTTTTCGCCCGCCGCTTGGAACGAATAGAACACGGCGCCGAGCGTGGCGGCGCAGATCCAGATGGCGATGGCGATGACCTTGATCATCGGGCGTTGTCATTCCCTGGCGATGGAAACGCGGCGCTGTCTTCTTGCCTCGGCAAGATCGTCGGCGAAAACCGCTTCCCGTTTTTCGTCGACGCGGTCCTTCGGCTCGGCATCATGCCTTCGACCAGCCGAACTCGCCGGCGGAGTAGGTGCCGTCGGCTTCCGAGCGCTGGATGGCGCTCCGCAACAGGCTGGCGACTTCATTGACCGCGCTGAGGTGAGCCAGGATCGCCGCCTCGTTCTTCGCCAGCTTCTGGCGCAGCCGGGTCAGGCCCTCGCGGTGCTGTTCGAGGAACTCGGCTTCACCGCCGCCCTTCATGGCGCGGGCCAGTTCATAGAGATAGCGGCTCTTGCGGGCATTCGATGCCTTGAGGTCATAGCTGGTGTCGCTGCGGATGCCGGCGGTCTCTTCCTCGACCACTTCCTCGATGCGGCCGATGATGGCGGCGAGATTGCCAGGTCGCGCGAACGGGATCGGCGCTTCCGACGCGCTCGTGCGCGCGGGCAGGTTGGCGGTGAATTCCGAAAAGTCGGCCATGAGAATCCTGGTCTAGTTAGATTGAACTCGGATACGCGCTATCTCAGTGCTTGAGCATGATCTTTCCGCAAAACCGGTTCCGATTTCGGGGATCCTGCCTAGATCTTGATGTCGGTCTTGATGGTCGTGTCGTCACCGGTGATCGACCGCGCGGCCTTGCGCTGCAATTCGTGCACCAACGAGGTTGACAGGCTGTTCTGCTGATCGATCTCGGTCTTTTCCGGCCCGCCCGAAACCGGGCCGACCGGCACAACGCGTTTGCCTTCGAGATAGTGGTCGGCAAGCATCGACTTGGCGATGCCGATGCCGCCGCGCTCGGCCATGACGTCGGCCACCCGCTCGGCAAGCTGCGATTTCCACATGTCGCCGGCCAGGCCCTTGCCGTAGACGCCTTCGGTGTCCTTGGGCAGCATGTTCTGGATGAAGGTCTGCAGCACCATCGCCTCGAACTTCTTGAACTTCTTGGCCGGGTCGGTTGACGCGGCGGCCTTGTCGGCGGTGGCGCGCGACAGGATCGAGCCGGCATCCACCGACGCGGCGGTGTCGACCGAAAACGTCCCGGCGGCACCACCGGCCCGCTTTGTCAGCGCGGCGCGGGCAGCCTCGATATCCGTCGGGTCGACGGCTCGGGCAACATCCATAACGATGTCGCTGGGTGGAGAGATCGCCAAGAAAGTCCGCCTTTTGTCGGTTTTCCGTGGTTAGGACAATGCCTCAACAAGCTTGTGGCAGGCTTGCGCGGCCGCTGGCTGAAGCGCGTCGCCCCGAAACGCACTCCTGCGACGCGCTTCAAGTCCTTGTTTTCATGCATGCCGTTGTCCCAAGACCGGAACCACTTTTGGACCGTGCACTAATCGTCACTTTCCGGTTGCCGCTTCTGCGCGATCAGGTCGAGGCGCTCGCGGTCGGAGCGTTGGCGTTCGTCGCGGCTGCGCACATCCTTGTAGGTGCGCTCGACCATGTTGGTGCGCGCGGTTGCCGCGGCGATGAGGCCGGCCTCCTGCCTGGCGCTTTCGAGGTTCGCTTCCTGGCGCCCGACCGCGCTGGCGATGCGGCGATGATAAAGGTCGGGAAACAGGCCCGAAAGGGAATTGGCCTGGTCGAAATGTCCGACCAGATCCCTGGCCTCGGCCTCGGCAGCGCTGGCCGCGGCAAGGAAGGTGGCATGACGGGTTTCGTGCAGCGCCTTCAGTTGCTCCTGCACCTTGACCAGTTTCTTCAGGCGGTCCCTGCGTGCGCTCATTGTCATCTCGCCAGCGTCAGGTCGACAAAGCCGTTGACGAACAGCGACAGCATGGTGCCGACGGCGAAATAGAAGATGATCATGCCACCGGCGATGACGAAGGGCTGGGAGATGAAATAGATCGGGATCTGCGGGGTCAGCTTGTTGACGAAGCCGATCGTCAGATTGACCAGGATGGCATAGGCGACAAACGGGCTGCCGAGCCGGATGACAAGGAAGAACGTGTCCGACACCGTATCGGTGACATCGACGAGTGCGGCCTGCGGATTGAAGAAGATGTTGACCGGGGCGACCGTGTAGGAGGCGACCAGCGCCCGCACGATCTCATGGTCGAAATCGAAGACGAAGAGCATCAACAGCGCCGAGAACGAGATGATGGCGGCGAGCGCCGCCTGTGGTTCCGGCTCCTCGATCGCCGGTCCGCCGGTGCCGCCATAGCCGATCAGCATGGCGATGGCCGAGCCCATGAAGCGCAAGGCTTCCATGTACAGCCTGGTCATGGCGCCGATCAGTCCGCCGACCAAAAGTTCCGATATGATCATCGGCACGAGGATCTGCGGGCGCGGGTCGACGAAGGGAATGATGCGGTCCCAAAGGAAGGCGAGCAGGCCGCCGGTGGCGGCGACCGCCACGAACAGCCTGACCTGGACCGGAACGCGGGCGCTGGACAGGCCGGGCATCAGCATGAAACAGGCGCCGATGCGGCAGAAGGCGAGGAACGCCGCGATGACGACGCTCTGCGAAAGCACGCTCACGATATGGTTCCGAGCACCCTGATCTCGACGCCCTTGGCGATTTCGACATGGCTGAGCACCGGCAGGGTGGTGAACAGCCGCTCGATGATCATGCGCACATAGGGGCGGGCATCGGGCGCGGTGACCAGCACGAAACGCTCGCCGGCTTCCAGATATTTCTTGATCGCCTTGGTGGCGTCCTGGCCGAACTCCTCGAGCTGGCGCGGATCGATGTCGAACTCGCGCACCTCGCCCTTGGCGTCGCGCTTGAGGCTCTGGTGAAAGGCGAGGTCCCAGCGGTTGCCAAGCCGCAGCACCTTCAGCACGCCGCCCTCGGAGAGGTCGCCGCAGATCTGCTGGGCCATGCGGATGCGGACATGTTCGACGATCTGCTCGGTGCGGCGCACATGCGGCGCGATCTCGGCGATTGCCTCGATGATCAGATGCAGGTTGCGGATCGAGACCCGCTCGGCGAGCAGCAGCTTCAGCACCGCCTGCAGGCCGGGATAGGAGATATGCGTGGTGCAGATATCGTCGGCGAGCTTGCGGTATTCCTGGTCCTGCCGTTCGAGCAGCGCCTTCATGTCCTTGTAGGATAGAAGCTGCGGCAGGTTGTTGCGGATGACCTCGGAAAGATGGGTGAGCAGCACCGACATGTTGTCGGCGAAGGTATAGTTCTCGCGCTTCAAATCCTCGGCGAAGGTTTCGAGCACGGAGTAGGCGCGCATGCCGAAGGCCGGCTCGCGGATTTCCTCGCCCGGTATTTCGGGCAGGTCGCGATTGCCGAGCAGCACCATGATCTCGCCGACGCGCATCTGGTATTCGGCCACAACGGTGCCGTGCACCTTGATCTGGTAGCTCTTCGGCGGGATGGCGAAATCGTCGGCGACGCGCACCTCCGGCACGACGAAGCCGTACTGGGTGGCGAATTTCTTGCGCATCTTGGACATGCGGAACACCAGTTCCTGATGCGAAACCAGGAGCCGCGTCGAAAGCTGCTTGCCGATCAGCAGCTCGATCTCGGCGGTGGCGAGCGAGGCCTTGACCGAGTTCTTCTCCTCCTCCGCCTTGGTCGCCTTCTCCTGGTTTTTCACCGCTTCGGCTTCGGCGAGGACCCGGTTGGCGCGCATCGGGATGACGTAGCCGAGCCCGGCCATGCCGCCGGCCAGCGCAAAGAACGGAAACAGCGGCAGGCCGGGCATCAGGCCGAGCAGCACCAGTAGCGACGCCGCCACATAGAGGGCGCGCGGATGGGCGCCGAGCTGGCCGAAGACCGCCTGGTTGGTCGAGCCGCGGGTGCCGCCCTTGGACACCAGCAGGCCGGCGGCGAGCGAGACAATAAGTGCCGGGATCTGGGTGACGAGGCCGTCGCCGACCGACAGCTTGATGAACACGTCGGCTGCCTCGCCCATGCCCATGCCGTGCCTGATATAGCCGATGGCGATGCCGCCGACGATGTTGATGGCGGTGATGATGAGGCCGGCGATGGCGTCGCCGCGGACGAATTTCGAGGCGCCGTCCATCGAGCCGAAGAAGGAGGATTCCTCTTCCAGTTCGCGGCGTCGCAACTGCGCCGTCTTGTCGTCGATCATGCCGGCGGAGAGGTCGGCGTCGATCGACATCTGCTTGCCGGGGATGGCGTCGAGGGTGAAGCGGGCGCCGACCTCGGCGATACGGGTGGCGCCCTTGGTGATGACGATGAAGTTCACCACGATCAGGATCATGAAGACGATGAGGCCGATGACGAAGTCGCTGGCCATGACCAGCTTGGAGAAGCCGGCGATGACGTAGCCGGCGGCATGCGTGCCCTCATTGCCATGCGACAGGATCATGCGCGTGGTGGCGATGTTGAGCGACAGCCGCAGCATGGTGGCGATGAGCAGCACCGTCGGGAACGACGAGAAGTCGAGCGGCCGCTGGATCCACAGCGCCACCATCAGGATCAGCACCGAAAGGGCGATCGAGAAGGCGAGGCCGATGTCGATGAGAAAGGCCGGGATCGGCAGGAACAGCACGGCCAGGATGATGACGATGCCGATGGCAAAGAAGACGTCGCGGCCGTTCTTGGCTACTGCCCCTGCCGCTATGCTTTCGCTGATCGCCATGTCGTCCCCAAACCATAGGCTGCCGAACGTGCGACAGCCCGGTGAGGGTAGCTGGCCAAGCTTGCGCGAGGGTGGGAGACTGGCAGGTTCGAACGTCTTGCAAGAAGGGAAACCAGATGCTTCTGATCATCGGCACGATCCGCTTGCCGCCCGACACGCTCGGGGAGGCAAGGCCGGCGATGGAGCGCATGGTTCGCGCCAGCCGTGCCGAGCCCGGCTGCCTCGAATATTCCTATGCGCAGGATGTCTTCGACGCCGGGCTCATCCGGGTCACGGAAGTCTGGAGCGACAGGGCAGCGCTCGACGCGCATTTCCGCGCGCCGCACCTTGCGGACTGGCGTGCGAGCTGGCCGGCGCTTGGCATCGGCGAGCGCAACCTCGTGCTCTATGAAGCCGGGGAGCCCAAGCCGACCTGATCGATCCGCGGGCCGGTTCCCGCCCGCCGCTGACGAGCACTCAGGATTTGCTGGTTCCAGCCGTCGCGACGCCAACCAGCCAGCGCCTGACAGCTCGTTCTTCCGGCGCCGACAGGCCCTCGGTCAGTTCGCTCTCGATCGCATGCACCCGCTCGCGGCATGTCCGCAGCAGCGCCTGTCCGCTGTCGCTGAGATCGATATGCTGGATGCGGCCGTGGACGGCATGCGGCTTGCGGACCAGCGCGCCGGCCCGTTCCAAGTTGGCGACGATGACGCTGAGCGTCTGCGGCGTGAGCAGCGCCAGCCGGGCGAGATCGGCGTTTGAGATGCCGGGATACGCCGCAAGCATGGTCAGCGCCACAAATTGCGGTTGTGTCACGCCGAGATCGGCCAGCGCCCTTTCCACCCTGAGCCGATGAGCGCCGGCCGCCTGTCGCAAGAGATAGCCGAGATAGCCTTCCTCGCCGCGTTTGCCTTCGCCCGGAGCCGGAATCGATGGACGTTGATTTGGCTTGCGCATGATGTAAGAGCTCTTATATGTTGTTCGAATGCTGATATTATGATGACAGGGAGCTTGTGGCGATGGGTCATCGCATTTTTCTTGCCGGCGCCTCGGGCGCCATCGGGCAGCGGTTGATCCCGCAGCTTCTGGCGGCCGGCCATCATGTGACGGGCACCACGCGCAGTGCGGACAAGGCCGTCACGTTGTGCGCCCTTGGCGTCGAGCCAGCGGTGGTGGATGTCTTTGATGCCGAGGCCCTGTCGGGTGCAATGCTTGCCGCCCGACCCGACATGGTCATCGACCAGTTGACCGACCTGCCGCCGGGCCTGGACCCGAGCCGGATGGGCGAGGCGGTCGTGCGCAATGCGCGTGTCCGCGACGAAGGCACCCGCAATCTGGTCGCTGCAGCCACCGCATCCGGCGTCCGGCGCATGGTCGCGCAAAGCATCGCCTGGGCTTACGCGCCCGGTCCGGAACCGCATAGCGAGGCCGATCCGCTGGACAGCGCCGCGGGCGGAAACCGCGGCATCAGCGTCGGTGGCGTCATCGCGCTCGAAGCGGCGGTGCTGCACGCGCCATTCGCCGGCATCGTCCTGCGATACGGCCAGCTTTATGGCCCAGGGACGGGAGCCGACGCGCCCGCCGGCCCGTCGCCTCTGCATGTCGATGCCGCCGCTTATGCCGCGCTGCTTGCGCTCGACAAGGGTACGCCCGGCATCTTCAACGTGGCGGAACCCAACCAGGCCGTTTCGACGCAAAAGGCGGTCGAGGAACTGGGCTGGCGCGCCGATTTTCGCTTGCCGGCCTGAGGCCGCCGGTTCCTGTTCGGAGACATCGTCATGATCGGCACTCAATCCCGCTTGCGCACCGGCCAATATCTTGCCGCCGCCTGCACTGCCGCGGTTCTGCTCGTGCTCGCGGCAAGATGGGCCGGGCAGGGCCTCGTCGGCGCCGCGCCTGAGGGCATGGAAGGGCACATGGACATGCAAAGCGCTGATGCGGGCGGTTCCGCCACTGCACGGCCGAAGACGGTCGTCACGCCGATTTCCTGTGAAAAGCTGCCTGATATGCCGGGCAAGTCGGTCACCACGGTGATCGTGGAGTTCCCGCCCAACGCCTACACACCTCGGCACCGCCATCCGGGTTCGGTGAGTGCCTTCGTCCTGCAAGGCACGCTGCGCTCGCAGTTGGAAGGCAGTCCCGCCGGCACCTACACCGAGGGACAGACCTGGTTCGAGCCGCCCGGTGCGATCCATTTGTTCGCCGAAAACGCCAGCACGACGGAGCCGGCGGCGTTGCTGGCGACCTTCATCGCCGACGACGATTGCGGCGCGCTGACCATCCCGGACTGACGGCAGCGCCGCTCGCGCCCCAGCCCAGGCAGTAAAAGGCCGCAACCAGCCGGTCCAGCGCCACAATGGCGCCTTGCATGTCGCCATTGTGGTTGCCACGCCGTGTCGCCGGGCGTATCAGGCGAGCCTTCGATTGCCTTTCTGATATCGGCGAGCCGCCCCGGTGCTTTCCAGAAACCAACCGCAAGTCTACGCCCGCCGGCTGCGCGCGGTGCTGATCAGGTCGCTGCCGCTGCTCGAGGCGCGCGGCATCGCCGTGGTTATTCTGGCTGGCGGCGTCGGCGTGATGGCGGGTATCCTGGTCACTGCGATGAGCCAGATCGTGCAGGACCTGCACGGGTTGTTGTTCGGCGTCCAGCCCGGCGGCCGGCTTTCCGGCATGTTCTCGCTCGCCAACCCGCTGCAGGCGCTGATACCGGCGATAGGCGGCATCCTGCTCGGGCTTTCGGTGCTCTGGCTGAGAAAGCGGAAATTCCGCACCCCCGTCGACCCGATCGAGGCCAACGCGCTCTATGGCGGGCGCATGTCGCTGACCGACACCTTCATCATTGCCGGCCAGACGATGATTTCCAGCGGCTTCGGCGCTTCGGTAGGGCTGGAAGCCGGCTATACCCAGGTCGGGTCCGGCCTGGCGTCGCGGTTGGCGCGCGTGTTCAGGTTGCGCCGCAACGATGTCCGCATCCTGGTGGGCTGCGGTGCGGCCGGCGCCATTGCCGCCGCCTTCGACGCGCCGCTGACCGGCGCCTTCTATGGTTTCGAACTGGTCATCGGCATCTATTCGGTCGCCAATGTGGCGCCGGTGATGACGGCCGCGATCTCGGCCTCGCTGACCGCCGAAATGTTTGGCGGGGTGCCGTTTCCGCTTGAGCTTTCGGGCCTGCCGGCGCTCACCGCCAGCCAGTACGTGCCGTTCCTGCTGCTCGGCCTGCTCGGCGGTGCGGCCTCGATCGCCATCATGCATCTGGTGACGTTGATCGAACGCGCCTTTGCCAGGCTGTCGGTCGATGCGTCGCTGCGTCCCGTCATCGGTGGTGTCGTCGTCGGGCTGCTCGGACTGATCACCCCGCAGGTCCTGTCCAGTGGCCATGGCGCGCTGCATCGCGAATTCGCCATGAATTATGGGCTGGGCGTGGTGGCGAGCGTCTTCGTGCTGAAACTGGCGGCGTCGGCGATCTCGCTGGGGTCGGGTTTCCGCGGCGGCCTGTTCTTCGCCTCGCTGTTCCTCGGCGCGTTGCTCGGCAAGGCATTCGCCGGCGTGATGGCTTTCGTTTCGCCGGCGACCGGCATCGACCCGTCCGTCGCCGCCGTTGTCGGCATGACGTCGCTGGCCGTCGGTGTAGTCGGCGGTCCGCTGACGATGACCTTCCTGGCGCTGGAATCGACCCGCGACCTGACGCTGACCGGCGTTGTCCTGGCCGCCTCGATCATGGCGGCGATCCTGGTGCGAGAAACTTTCGGCTATTCGTTCTCGACATGGCGCTTCCACCTGCGCGGCGAAACGATCCGCAGCGCCCACGATGTCGGCTGGATGCGCAGCCTCACCGTCGGCTCGATGATGCGCAAGGATATCAAGACCATCGACGCGGCAACGACGCTGGCCACCTTCCGCAAGGAAGTGCCGCTCGGTTCGGCCCAGCGCGTCATCGCCGTCGACGCGGGCGATCATTATGTCGGCGTGCTGATCGTGGCCGAACTGCACAGCGATCCCTCCGACGGCGAGGTGCCGGTGCGCTCGCTCGCCCAGTTCCAGGACGCCGTGCTGGTGCCCAGCATGAACGTGCAGTCGGCCGCGGAGACGTTCCAGCGTGCCGGCGCAGAAGAACTGGCCGTCGTCGAGGATTTCACCGACCGCATCGTGCTCGGGCTTCTGACCGAGGGCCATCTGATGCGGCGCTATGCCGAGGAACTCGACAAGGCGCGCAGGGACCTTTCGGGCGAAGGGTAGGGAGCGCAAAGCCCCCCGGGTGTCAGTGCTCGATCGGCCCCTTGGCCATGACGAGAGTCGTGCCGGCGGTCGTCGGGCGCTCGATCATGCGGCGCACGCGGGGCGGCTCGCCGCCGCTGTGCAGGGCGCGCAGGCGTTCGCCGACGACGGCGTCGGCATGGGTGATGCGTCCATTGTGGCGCACATATTCGAGCCAGGTCGGCGTGTGATAATGCTCGATCCAGATCGCCGGGTTTTCAAGGTCGCGCGCCAGCGTCCAGTTGCGGGCGCCGTCACGGCGGCGGATGCGGCCACGTTCAGCCATGGTGGCAAGGAACTCCGGCACGTCGTCATCGCGGATGATGTATTCGATCATGATGGCGATGGGGCCGCTGCGCGGCTTCAGGTCGAGTGCCAGGTGCGGTTCCTTGAAGCGGTTGAGCGGGTCGAGGTTGAGCACCTGCTGTTGCGGCAGCGGCAACAGCAGGCCGATGGCGCCGCCGGCCAGCATGGCGATGCTGGCCGCGATCAGCGCGGTCTCGGCGCCATGCGCGTCGGCGACGACGCCCCAGATCCAGCTGCCGAGCGCGATGCCGCCGAAGGTCGCGGTCTGATAGACCGACAGCACCCGGCCGACCACCCAGCGTGGTGTCGCCATCTGCACCGTGACGTTGAAATGCGAAAGGGCGATCACCCAGCAGGCGCCGCCGACAAGCAAGCCAAGCGACGTCTGCCAGGCATGATGGCTGACGGCGGCATTGAAGGCGCAGACGGCGAAGCCGGCGAAGGCCGAACGCACCATCGTCTCGCTGGACAGCAGCTGGCGCAGCCGCACGCTGATCAGCGCGCCGCCGACGGCACCGATGCCGAAGGCGCCAAGCATGATGCCGTAGGTCAGGGCGTCGCCCTTGACGACATCGCGCGCCACCAGCGGCAGCAGCGCCAGCACCGCGCCGGCGCTGAAGCCGAAGGCGGCGCCCCTGACCAGCACCTTGCCGATGTTGGGCGACATGGCGACATAGCGCAGGCCGGCGCCCATGGCAGCGCCCAACGATTCGCGCGGCAAGGTCGATACCGGCACGTCCGGCTTCCAGCGCGCCAGCACGACGATCAGGCCGATATAACTCACGGCATTGGCCGCGAAGGCCGCCGCCGCACCGGCCGCCGCGACGATGATGCCGCCGATCGCCGGGCCGACGCTGCGGGTCAGGTTGAAGCCCATCGAATTGAGCGCGACGGCGGCCGGCACCTTGTTGCGGGGAACGATGTCGCCGACCGAGGCCTGCCATGACGGGCTGTTCAGCGCCGTGCCGCTGTCGATCAGGAAGGTGAAGGCAAGCAGTGTCCACGGTGTGATCAGGCCGGAATAGGTGAACAGGGTCAGAAGCACCGAAACGACCAGCATGAAGGTCTGGGCGACCAGCATCACCTTGCGCCGGTCGAAACTGTCGGCAATGGCACCGGCGACGAGCGCAAACAGCATGATCGGCAGGGTGGTCGAGGCCTGGACCAGAGCCACCTGGTAGGACGAGGTGGCGATCGTGGTCATCATCCAGGCAGCGCCAACGCCCTGGATCAAGCCGCCGAAATTCGAGACGAGACTTGCGGCCCATACGGCGCGGAAAATGCCATGCCGGAACGGCGCCAGCGCCGAGGCGCCCTCGCTTTCCGGCTTTTCGTCAATCATCGGGAGTTCCTGCCATGTCGTGCGGATTCGTCAGATGACCCGTTTGCTGAGATCATTTGCCGAAAGTAGGGCATCGCACCGCAAAGGGCGAACGCCTTTCAAAAAGGATCATGGTCCAACAATGGGATAGCTGCGGTCCACGCCTTTATCTCCGGCCGAGGGGCAAGCGTGAATCAGCGCGCGTCACCGACCGCGGCATGCAGCGTCCGCAAAGACATCGATGCGCATGCGGTGACATCGGGCCGGCGACCGCCTTGCCGGCACGGACGGACCGAACCCGCTGCCCGCAAGCGGGGCGGTTGCTTTCACGCAATTGCGGACGGAAGGCCGCCGCGCCTGTCCTGAAGTGCTCAGAACCCGTTCTGGATGCGCTCGAAGATGACGTTGGTGAAGGCCGATATCTGGCTGCCGATGAAAGGCCCGGTCAGCGCCACCACCAGCATGATGGCGACGATCTTCGGCACGAAGGTCAAGGTGATCTCCTGGACCTGCGTCAGCGCCTGGATGAGGGCGATGCCGATGCCGACGACCATGGCGACCAGCACCACCGGAGCGGACGCGGTGAGCACCGTCCACACCGCGTACTGAACGATGTCGAGAGCGTCGGCCTCGTTCATGTGGGAGGTTGGCCTAGCTTGCCGGCTTGATCGACACGCCTGCGCCGACGGGGACCAGGGTGCCATCCTGCAGCACCGCGATCAGTCCGCTGCTGGAGAGTGTCACCGAAGCCACTATTCCGGTGGTCTTGCCGTCGGCCGACGTGATCGAGCGACCGATAATCGCGTCGGCCTGCGACAGCGCCGACGACTGCATGATCTGGTCGAGCTTGGTGTTGGTCTGCACCGATTGCTCGACCTGCGAGAAGGTGGCGAGCTGCGCGACATACTGCGTCGAGTCCATCGGCTTGGTCGGATCCTGGTTCTTCATCTCGGCGATCAGAAGCTTCAGGAAGGACTGGTAGTCGACTGCTGTCTTCGAGGTCGACGTGGTCGTCGAATTGGCGCCAGTCGGTATCGTCGTCGTCATGTCCACATTCATCAGTATCGTGCTCCCACAGCCAGCGGGCGCGCGCCCGGAACGTCGTCATTGCCGCCAAGCGCGCGGCGTTCGAGCGGATAGAGCGATCGGATCGCCTTCAGCGCCTCATAGATGTGATCCTCGCTGACCATACGGTCGATCTGCTTGAGCGCGGTGCAGATCTGGGCGTCCTCGAAGCTTACCAAAAGCAGCGGCAGCGAACGCCTGAACATGTCGCGCGCCTCGGCCGCGCCGGCCGGATTGATCAGCATGACCTGGAGGATGAAATACAGCTGCTTGAGCGGCGTCGAGGCGTCGTCGGCCTGTATCACATGGCTCTCGAGCAGGAATTGCACGTCGTTCATCAGTTCGACGGTGACCTTGCGGTCGACACGTATAACCGCGCCGTTAATGTAGATTTTTTCGTTCGGCTTCAGCGATATCTTCAGCGTGTTGGTCATTGAATGCCGTCCCGGATGATCTGGGACACCTCGATCAGCCCTTCGAAATTGTTGGTGCGGCCCTGGCGTATGTCCTCAGCCTCGCGCAGCAGCCACAGGCCGATGGAGATGAGGTTGGCGCGCAGTTCCTTGGGCAGGGCGTTGTCGCTGGAGCCGAGATCCTCGACGAACGCGGTCCAGACACGGTTGGTGAAATGCAAAGCCTCGATCGCCTCCATCGAGTCGTGGCCGATGGCCGCCGCCGCAGCCAGCATGTCGATGGAGCGGGTCAGGAGCTGCCGCTCACGGTCCTTCGCGTCGGCAACGGAGTTGCTCTGGATGTCGGCGTAGGAGAATTGGTACATCGTGGGGCTACCGTTCCGTTATGAGGTGTCAGGTCAGGTAATTCAGCAGGCTGAGCTGCTGCAGGCGTGCTGTCAGCGCGAAGGACGTCTCGATATGCTGGGTCAGATTTGCGACCCGGGTCGCGGCTTCGGCCGGGTCGACGGCTTCGAGATCGAGGATGTGCCGTTCGAACAGGTCGACCTGCGTCTTCATGCGGTCGCTGGCATCGGAGACACGCTTCTGCACGATGCCGGTTTCGGACTGGACCTGGGCGATGCCGCTCAGCGCCTCGCCGACCAGTGTCTGCGAGTGGCTGACGATGCTGTCCTTGGCCGCCTGACTGATGTTGCTGGTCATCAGGCTGGAGACCATGGCGGCCGCCATGGCGAGCTTGCGGATGCCGTCGCTGTTGGCGCTGGTCGAAGTCGCGGTGGTTTCGTTGAGCGCGATGCGGCTGACAATCTGCTGGTCGGTGGCATTCGACCAGTTGGTCTGCCAGCCAGAGCCGAGGAACTGCGGCGCGACATCGTTGGTGATGTAGTCGTCCATCTGGGCGGCGGTGATGTTGGCAGCGGCCGGGTCACTGGGCGTGAAACCGAAATGGGACACGAAGGAGGCGTCGAAGGCGGCCTTGGCGGGTGAGCCGGCCGCCGTGAAATCGTTGATCGGCTTGACGTCGGTGTTGGTGCCGGCGAACAGATATTCGCCGTTGACGCTGGTGTTGAGGATCGAGCCAAGCTGCTGGATGGTCGTGTTGGCCGTCGATTGGGTGAGGCTATCGGAGGAATCGCCTGATGTCGCGGTGGTCAGGCTGGACAGGAAGGTCTGCGCCACGCTTGAGAGCTGGCCGAGCGAGGTCTGCGTCGACGAAAGCCGGGCGGCGACCAGCCCGTTGGAATCGATGATGACGTTGAGCCGGTCGAGATCGCGCGAGAAGGTGACGGACTGGGCCGTGCGCCCGCCCAGCGCCAGCCCGACATCGGCGACCTTGCCGGTCGAGGACTCCTTGGTGGCTTTGACGAGATCGGCCTGCATGCGCATCTGCTGGTAGCGCATGGCGTTGGAGATGGCGGCCGAGGAGACTGAAGTCATGGCTTATCCCACCGCGTTCAACAAGGCCGTCATCATGTCGTCGACGGTCTTCATCATCCGGGCCGATGCCTGATAGGTGTGCTCGAGGTCGAGCATGAGCGACATCTCCTGATCGACATTGACACCGGTTGCGTTGGACAGTGCCTCGGCGCTGCGCGACGCCAGCGCTTCCTTGGCGTCGGCGGCGGTCGAAGCCTGCTGGCGCACCCCCTGAAGCCAGCCGATCGAATTGGCCGCGTAGTCGGAGACGCTGGATGTGACCGAAATCCCGGCGGTGGGATCGAAGGTCATTGGCTGGTCGAGACGGTCGCCATAGGCAACCAGGAGGCTGGAATAGGAAGCGCCGCCGCTTGTATTGGCGACATAGGCCGCGCCGTTGGCGCCACCGTCGCGCAACAGCGTCGGATTGCCGCCGATGCTCGGATCCATCGCCGCGTTGATGCTGATCGAGGCGGCAAGGCCGTTGACCAGCGTGCCGGCGGCGGGCACGGCCGGCGCGCCCGACCAGGTGAACAGGCCGGCGGCATCGGGCATAGAAGGTGCCGTCTCGGCAAAGGCGGAGATCAGGCCGCGCGCGGTCTCGTCGAGCTGGCTCTGCATGGTCGAGGCGACGCCGTCGCGCAATTGCAGCAGGCCGGCAAGCTTGCCGCTGGCGCTGGTGTTGCCGCCGGTTCCCGCCGAGATCGGCACGTTGTCGATATAGACGGCATTGCCGGCGGCACCGGCGCTGTAGCCGGACGACGGCGCGAAGCTGACCGAGCGTGGGATGGTTTCGAACAGCGTTGTGCCGTCACCCGTGGTGATGACCATGTCGTTGTCGCCGCGCGTGAAGGTCGACACCGGAACATAGTCGGCGATCTTCTTCAAAAGCGCGTCGCGCTGGTCGAGCGCATCGGAAACATCGGTGCCGGAACGGGTTCCGGAAATGACCGCCGTGTTGGCATCCTGGAACTGGCTCAACAGCGAGTTGAGGTCGTCGACGGCCGTGGCGATCTGGCCGTCGGTCTGGGTGCGGAAATCCTGAATGGCCTTGGAGCCGTCATTCAGAGAACGCACGACCTGCTGGGCCGCGTCGATGACGCTGACGCCGAGATTCTGGTTGGACGGGGAGGTGGCATAGAGCTGCAGCGCCTGCTGCAGATTGCCGATCGCGGTCGACGGCGAGGATGCATTATCGACGCCATTGACCGAAACGTCGAGCTGATCCATGCCGCTGTAGAGCGCATTCTGGCCGCTATACGCCGACAGAGCGCTGAGGTTCTGACGGAACAGCAGGTCGTTGGTGGTCCGCTGTATGTCGACCGAACGCGCGCCCGGGGCCGTGCTGGTGACGACGGCAATGCGGCGCGTGTAATCCGGGTTGGAAGCGTCGGAGACGTTGCGCGTGACAACGCTTGTCTGCCGCGCGGTGTTCATAAGCGCCGATTGGGCGATACTCAATGCGGTGGATAGCGACATGCGGGTCTTTCACGGGCCACGCCCGTTTTATCTCTTCAGGTTGACAAGGACGTCCATCAGGTCGGAACCGGTCTGGAAGACTTTCGAATTGGCGGTGTAGCTGCGCTGCGCCGCGATCATGTTGGTCAGTTCCTCGGCGATATCGACGTTGGAGTTCTCGAGCGCGCCGGAGACGATGGATCCGAGCTTGCCCTCATTGGCAAAGCCGACACGGACCGCGCCGGATTCGGTGCCCTGCGCGTAGACGTTGCCGGGCAGCGCCATGAGCTGGTCCGGGCTCTGCACGTCGGCCAGCGGGATCTTGTAGAGCGGTTTGGTGGAACCGTCCTTGTACTGTGCGTAGATGGTGCCGTCCTTGCTGATCTGGACCTTGTCGATGGTGCTCGGCGCATTGCCGTTGACCTCTGCATCGGAAACCGTGAAGCCGGTGCCGAGCTGGGTCAGCTTGGAAAGGTCAAGCGAGAAAGCACTGCCGTTGGGCACCGTCAGGCCGACGCTGGTGACGGCGCCGGTGAGCTTGCCGGTGGTGGTGTCGAAGGTGAGGTTGGCCGTGCCCAGGGCCCCACCGGTGTAGGGGAACGATGTTCCAGCCGTCGCTTTCGACTGGTCGAAGACCGATACTTCCCAGGTGCCGGCGCCGGTGTTGGTGAAATAGACGTCGAGCAGCACCTTGTTGCCGAGATTGTCGTAGGCGACCATCGAGGATTTCGACGTGTACTGCGCGCCCGCGGCGTTGGTGCTGGGCAGGCTGCCAGCCGCGACCGGCGTGGCGCCCGCGGGCAGGTTTCCGTTGAATGTACCCGCTGTGCTCGGCGTTGCCGTCATTTCCTGATCGGAGATGACCACAGGAACAAGCCCCTCGAAGCCGTTCACCGTCGCTGCCGGCACGCCATTGGCGTAGCTGTAGCCCATCAGCTGGAAGCCGGCCGCGTTGACCAGCCTGCCCTGCGCATCGGGAACGAAGGCACCGGCGCGGGTCAGGAATGGGGTTCCGCTCGGATCCTGAACGACAAAGAAACCATCGCCACTGACGGCAAGATCGGAGACCGAGGTCGTATATTGAAGCACGCCCTGGGAGCTGACCGCCGATCGGATCGTCGTGGTGACGCCGCCGGAATTGTAGGCGCCGCCCGTGTTCGGCATGACCAGGGTCGAAAATTCGGCGGAGGATCGCTTGTAGCCGGTGGTGTCGGAATTGGCGATGTTGTCGGCCACGGTGGACAGCCGATTTGCCTGTGCATTCATGCCGGAAACGCCGGTCCGCATCATTCCGTAGAGGCTCATCGAAACGTCTCCGCTATGTCCATGCCACTGGCTGGGAGGCTACGCGTCCTGTCTTGCGCGAGGCTGGCGCGGTGCGGCATCAGAAGACCAGCCGGTAGCCGAGGAAGCGCTTGGAATCGATCGGGTCGGAACCCAGCTTCTCGCGCAGCTTCTTGCGCAGCTTGCTGATGTGGCTTTCCACCACGTTCTCTTCGACCTCTTCGTCGAAGATGCCGTAGATGGCGTTGAAGACCTGGGTCTTGGTGACGCGACGCCCGCGATTGCTCGCCAGATATTCGAGGATGCGGCGTTCACGACGCGGCAAGGGCAGCGGCTGACCGTCGATCTCCGGGTCACGTCCATCCATGAAGATGCGCATGGCGCCGATCTCGGTGTAGGCGACGTCTTCGTGGGCGCGCCGACGGATGGCGGTGATGCGAGCCAGTATCTCGCGGATGTGAACGGGCTTGCGAATGACATCGTCGACGCCGCTCTCGAACAACCGCAGCGTGTTCTCCAGGGAATGCTGCTCGCTGAGCGCAATAACCGGTGCGCCGGTGCGGTCGCGGATCTGCCGTGGCGAGATGACGCCCTCGCGGCAGTCGCCGATGAGGAAGGCCCTGACCGAGCGTAGATCGGTGTCGGCCGCCGAGTTCACCCACTCGCCGAACTCGCCTGGCGCGAAGCCTGCACAGGCGACGCCCTCGCGGTCAAAAAGTGAGTTGTATCCCTCTGTTACGAGCTCGCGCTCGTCAACGATTACAATCATCGGCCCCGCCTCCGAATCAAATTATTTGCCCCGTGAGGAGAGGCGTAGCCGTTGGCGAGAATCCTGAACAACCGTCATTTCTTGTAACTAGTTTCTTGGGAGTCTGGAATCGTGGCGGTTGTATTAGCGTGCAACCAGATATGCTTGCGGTGGCAAGTCTTGGCCAAGTCGAAGCGGCAAACCAAGGACTATGCGATTGGTGTCCTGGAAGCTGAAATACGCCTATGGGTTGCAGAAGGTGCGGGCGTTGGCGGTCCATTTTCCGAACCCGGTGGCGACCATGTTGGCGATGACGCGGCAGACATAGACCTTCTGCGCCGGATCGTTGTCTGGACCGGCATGGTAGCGGGCGACGGCCATCGACCATGTCTCGTGACGGGCATGGAGACTGGCCAGGAAGCGCGCCGCATAGTCGACGTTCTGACGCGGATCGAGCATGTCCTCGACGCTGCGAAAATGCGACGCGTGGTAGTGATGGTTGATCTGCATGCAGCCCAGATCGATCAGCGTCTTGCCCTCGCGCTGGGCATTGGCGAAGGTGGCAAGGGCTTCAGCACGGCTTCTCGGAAAGACCGCTTTTCCTTCTATATTCAATGCGTTGGGTTGAAGGCTGCCTTTCTTTCCGGTCTCGGTCAGGCCGACGGCATAGAGGATGCCGGCGGGCACGCCATAGCGATCGGCGGCGCGCAGGATCTCCGGCTCGCAAGGGTTGGTGGCAGCAGCGACGGCGCTTGCGACGCTAGATAAACATATCGCCGCCAGCGCGCTCGCGAGAAGGCGAAGCGCCGCGGCCGTAGTCCTGCGCGTCATCGTTGCGTTTCCCCGCTGATTGCTGACCTGGTTGCTGGCCGCCGGCCCCGCTGTTGCCGCCGCCTGAATTTCCGGGTTGGAAGGATGACGGGTCGCGGCCCGGCGCCGCGGTCAGGGAAGCGGTGGCATCAGCGCGGGTTGCAGCCGGAACCGCTACCGAAGGTTGCAGAATGGTGACCTTATCAACCTCAAAACCGAGTCCGCGCAGTGACTTTACGATCGCCTCGCTGTCGGTGGAAAGCCGGCGATAGGCGTCGTGTGTTTCGGGCTTCAATTCAATCGAGAGTTGTTCTCCGGAGAGACGAAGGCTGGCTGTAACCATGCCGAGCTCGGCGGGGTGAAGTTCGATCTTCAACACATGTGTCGGAACCGCAACAGAGCCGGCCAATTGGGAGGTCGCGGAGGACGCCGAGAACGCCTGTTGCGCGCCGCCATCGGCTGTTATGGCGCCGATCACATTGATGGCTGCCTGGCTCATTGTGTTCTGCGGCGGCGTCGGGAAGCTCTGCTCGGAGACCACGTCGATGCGGCCAGCCGGCGAAGGCTGCTTTCCGGGGTCGGACCGCATCGAGGACTGGACGTCGGCGATGGTCTTCATCGCCGGCGCCGTCTGTCTCGGCTGTACGCCCGGCACATCGGCTGTTGGCGCGTCCGGCAGAGGACGGGCAGCGATCGCAGTGTCGCGCTTCGGCGCGCCGGGGGCCGCGCCGGCATCGCGGGTATCCTGGACGTCGAGCTTGGTCAAAGGCCCGTCGACGATCGACGCCCGCTCAGATTTCGACATGGTTTCGAGGTCGTCGCCCCCGGCAGCGGATTTCGACCGGTGAGCCTTTGGCAATTGCCCGGCGAGCACCGGGTCCTGTCCGGTTTCGCTTGCGTCGGCTGCCTTGGCAGATGTCGAGAAATGGCGCAGGTCGTGAAACGCCATCAGCAGCGGCAGATGGTCCTGGAGCGGCGTCGTTGCGGTGTCGTCCGCCGTCGCTTCGGTATCGGTGGCGTTGTCCGTGCCAGACCCGGTGTCCACCGCATCCTTGGCGGCCTTTGTAGCCAACACTTTGGCTGACACGATCCTTCCTGGATCGGCCGATGCCGGCTCGGCCTTGTCGCCATGTCCGGCAAGGCCGGCGGCGAGCTTGCCCCAGCGCTGCTCGCGCGAGCCCGCCTCGATCGTCGGCCGCCGTTCCGGGCGGGCAGGATCTGTGTCGCCGTCCAGCATCTTGCCGAAGCCCGCGTCGTCCGTCTTGCCGTTCGCTGCCGGTTGTTCCGGCGTCGCACGCACAGCGGCAAATCCTGGCAAGGCCGAACCGAGGCTGGTGGTCATTTTGGGGCGGCTCCAAGCATCTGGTCGATCAGGTCGAGCTGTCGACGTGTTCTGGTCATGGCGGCATCGGTCGGATCGGCGGGTTCGGGAGCGGCCGCCGGCGATGGCGCCGACGCCGGCATGACAGTCGCCGCGTCGGCAGGCGCGGCCGCGACAGCCGGCGTATCCGGCGCGTGGGTGGCTGGTCCGCTCGAGACCGTGGTGGCGGCAGGTTGCTCCGAGATCGCGCCTTCGACCGGTGGCAGCCCGCTCGCGTCGGCGCCTTGCGCCGCGGCGGTCTGGGGAACCGGAGGTTGCCCGGCCGCGGCAGGAGCGGGGTTTTCCTCGGGATGGGCGGCGGGCGGCGCGACGACTTCGCTGGCGATGGCCTGGGCGGCGTCGAGCAGGGCGCGGTCGCCTTCCGACAATCGGCTGCGGTCGATCTTGCCCAGCCTGGCACGCACGTCCTCGATGGTGCCGGAGGTGACGGTGGACAGGCTGGCGTAGAGCAGGGCGCGTGGGTCGTCCTGGTTGGTGATGCCGTCGCGCCCTTGCTCGGCTCGAGCCGAGGCGAAGGCCGACAGGTCGTTCAGGCCGTCGATCGCGGCTCGGCGGGCGATGCGCAGGTAGATCACCTTCTCGCGCTCCGGATCCATCATCGAGGTGATGTCGGCCAGCTTGTCCTGGCTGATCGACATATGCAGCGTGATGACGCCGGTGACGAAGGAGTCGGCGAACTGGCTGGCATAGGGCGAATAGAGGTAGCGCTCGACATACTGGGTGGAGGCAAGCGCGAAGTGTGCCGCGTCACCTTGCGTGGCGGCAATGCCCACCGAACGGCGAAGTGCTGCTTCCTCGACAAGCGTGCCGGGGCTGAGCAATTTTGCCTCGTCGAGCAGCTTGAGCGCCGCCACCGGCTGGTCGCCGGCGAGCAGCGAGCCCTTGACCAGGGCAAGGAAGGCGCCGAGATCAGGCGGCAGCGCCATGGGATCGATCGGCTTCAAGGCTGCGATAGCTTCACCGGGCCTGCCGTTGAGGTAGTCTATCACGCCTTTGGCAATGGCAAGGTTCCGCGGGTCGCTCGTGGCGCGCGACGCGGCTGCCTCGACGGTCACCGGGTTGCCGCCGCTCATGCCGTAGACAAGCAGGGCGCGAAAATTCTTGGGATCCTTGAAATCCTCGGCATCCGCCGCCCGCAGGCGCGCATCCGTCATCTCAAGCAACTTGGCCTGCATCGGCAAAGCGGCATGATCGCCGGCGGCGATACGATCCTGGATGAGTTGCAACGAGCGCACCAGCTGATACGGCTGCAGCGTGTCCTGGGCGAAGCCCGCCGACGGAAATCCGCCGGCCAGCAGCAGCAGGCCAATCGACCGGCTGATGACGGTCGCCCGCCTCATCCGCCGGTCGCCATCAGGATTTCGATGCGGCGGTTCACGGCCGCCATTGGATCGGCGGGATCCTTCGGCTGACGGTCGGCGAAGCCGGCGACCTCGGTGATGCGACGTTCGTCGACGCCGCCGCGCACGAGCATGTAGTAGGCTGAATGCGCGCGCGCCGTCGACAATCGCCAATTGTCGTAGCTGTCGCTGCGGAACGGCCGTGCGTCGGTGTGGCCATTGATGCTGATGGTGCCTTTCTGGCCGTTGACGATGCGACCGATCTTCTCCATCGCCAGCACCAGTTCGCGTCTCGGCAGCGCCGAGCCCACTTCGAACATGCCGAAGTCGAGCTGGTCGGTGATCGAGATGACGACGCCCTTGTCGGTGGCTTCGACCGAGACGCCGTCATGCAGCTTGTCGCCGGGCTTGAACGCATCGGCCAACTGTTGCTTGACGTCAGCCGCGGCCTTGAGGGCGGCGGCGGTCGGCGCTTTTTCCGCGGCGTCTGGCTTGGCGGCCTCTTGCGCCGCGGCGGCGTCCGCTTTGACCGCATCCGTGGCCTTGGTGCCTTCGGGCTTGGTGTCTCCGGGCTTGGCATCGCCAGCCTTGGTTTCGCCAACCTTGGCCATCGTCGTGGCGGCGGCGTCCTTGCCGTCCTTTGCGAGGGGCTCGAGCGGTGCGCTTGTGACGGGCGGGGCCGGCGGCACGGCCTTGACCTTGGCGACCTGCGTCTCGGCGGCCTTGTCGCCGGGCTTGAGCGGGTCGCCGTCGATCCTGGCGCGCTGGGCACTTGCCTCGGCGCCGGGCGCGGCGACCTGCTGCGACCAGAAATCCGGCTCGAAAGGATCGCGATAGGAGGCGCCACCGGAGGCGCCCGTCGCCGGGCCGGCAGCCTGCGCGCCGCCATCGCCCTTCTGGCTGACATTCTGCATGACGCCGGTGTCGGTGGCGATTTCCGAAAGCACCGCATAGGGGTCGGCGAAGAGATGCTCGTCGGAACGTTCCGACTGTTGCTGCTCTTGCTTGTCCTGTTTGTGATCCGACGAGCCCGCGCCAACGGCGCTATCCTGCCCGGCCTTGGCTTTGGCCTGCTGAGGGTTGTCGGCCGCCGCGCCCATCGCATGCGGACCGTCGCCGAGATCTTCCAGGCCCTTGCGGCTCGAATTGCGGTCGACCAGCTTGACCGGGTTGAAGTAGCTGGCAACGGCTGCCTTGGTCTGCTCGTTGGCGGCGTTGATCAGCCACATCACCAGGAAGAAACACATCATGGCCGTCATGAAGTCGGCGAAGGCGATCTTCCAGACGCCGCCATGGTGGGCTTCGTCGTGGTCGTCGTGACCACGCCGCACGATGATGATTTCCTGGTGGGCGTGTCCGGCATCGGCGACGCTCATGCCAGAACCTCGGAAAGCGTCGTCGACCATTCAGCCATGCGCGTCTCGAACACCGCCTCGTCAATTGCGACCGTGAGGTCGAAGCCCGGTGTCTCGACGAAGTCGAGATTGGCGGCGCGGGGGCCAAGCGATGCCTTCAGTGTCTCGAACAGCGACAGCGGTCCGCGTACCGCGATGCGCACAGCCTCGGCATCGCCGACAGCTTCGCGGATCGCGCCGGCGAGTGCCTCGAGCGAGCGTTTCTGCAGGTCCTCGCTGACGATGCCGCCGATGATGCGGGCGACCGTGGCGGCGACAAGCCCGGTCACGCGTGCCTCCATGGCGTCGATGCGCGACGAGACCGCCTTGCCGACATCGTCGCCGAGGCTTTCGAGAAACAGCCTTGCTTCCTCGGCATTGGCCTGGCGTTCGGCTTCGAGCGCCGCTGTATGAGCAATCGACAGGCGTGCCTCCAGCGCGGCTTCGGCCTGGGCGACCGCCTCCGCGATCAGCGTGCCGATATCGGCCCGGGGCGCCTGCGCCTCGGGCTTGGTTTCGGGATCGACCGCGGCCCGCGGCTGGTCGGCACGGGGCGTGCGGGTGCCGAAATCGGGCAGAAGGTCGAACAGGGCGGCGGAAGGCATGGTTTACACCGCGACTTCCTGGGCAGCCCATTTGCGCAGGATCTGCGCGGTGCGTTCCTCGTTGAGGTCGACCATTCGGGCAAGCCGATCCTGTGGCGCGGGCCTGATCCTCTGGCGAAGATCGTCGAGCGGAGCGGGATTTGGGCGTGAGCTGGGCAAGGCGCCAACGGCAGCGCTTTCCGCGTTCGCGGTGGCTTCCGGCGTTGGCAGCGAGCGCTGGACCTCATCGAAGTTGGGGCCTGACAGAGCCGGTGTCGACTTTGCCGTCAGCGCGGCCGCCATTGGCCTCAGACCGAAGAAGGCGACCATGAACACCACAACAATGAAGGCGCCGGCGTTGATCAGGGTGCCGGCGTGCTGGCCGATGGAATCGAGCATTCCAGCCTGCGGGATCGCCTCGCCATCCAGCCCGTCGATGAATTCGACCGCCGAGACGTCGATGACGTCGCCGCGCTTGTCGTCGAAGCCGGTGGCCGAGGTCACCATCTTCTGGATGTCGGCGACGCGTTTGGCAATCTGCTCGGGCGTGGCGTCCTTGCCGAGAATGGCCATCAGCCGCTGCTGGTTGACGACGACCGCAATCGACATCTTGGTGACGGTGTAGCCGTTGGACACGGTAGCGATCTTCTTCGAATTGATCTCGTAGTTGGTGATCTCTTCCTTGCGGTCGTTCTGCGAGGAGGATTGCGGACCCTCGGTGGCGGTCGCCTGGGTCTCGGGCAGGTTCTGCTCGACGCTGGCCGGGGTGGAGGCCTGCTTCTGGTTGTTGTTTTCGTTGGCGCGCACCGACTGCACCGAGCGTTCGACGCGGGAATTCGGATCGAAAATGGTTTCTTCGGTCTGGCGGGTGTCGGTATTGACCTCGGCCTTGACGCTGGCGCGGAAGTTGTCGGGACCGAGATAGGCTGTCAGCGCCCGGCGGATGTTGTCGCCGATCTGCGCCTCGACCGTCTGCTCGACGCCGAGCGTGCGGGCGGCGCTGGTGTTGGAAGGATCGTCACCGGCGGCCAGCAGGTTGCCATTGGAATCGAGCACCGTGACCTTGTCGGCCGACAGGCCGGGGACGGCGGCGGCGACGAGATGGCGGATCGACATGGCGCTCTTCTCGGCGTCGATGCCGGAGTAGCGGATGACCACCGATGCGGAAGGCTGCTGCTCGTCGCGGCGGAAATTGGCGCGCTCGGACATGACGATATGGACGCGTGCCGCCTTGATGCCTGCGATGGACTGGATGGTGCGGGCGATCTCGCCTTCCAGCGCACGCACGCGGGTGATCTGCTGCATGAAGGAGGTAAGGCCGAGCGAGCCGACATTGTCGAACAGTTCGTAGCCGGCGTTGGCGCTGGTCGGCAGGCCCTTTTCGGCAAGCAGCATGCGCGCCTGCGCGGTGGTGCCGGCCGGCACCAGAACGGAGGTTCCGTCGGCGCCGACATCGAAGCCGATGCCAGCCTCGCCCAACACCAGGCCGATCTGGTTCACGTCGGCACGATCGAGCCCGACATAGAGCGTGTCGTAGGCCGGGCGGTTGAGATAGACCGAGGCGACGCCGATGACGCTCATCACCAGAATGGCGATGCCCGCCAGCATGGCGAGGCGCTTCACGCCAAACCCGCGGAGATTCGAGATGATGCTCTGGATCTGTTCCGGCACGATTCAGCGACTCCCAGCATGACTGTCCGCCGGAACACTAGCCCTCGAAGCTTGTGCGAAAATGAAATCGGGCCGCGCTTGCGGCGCGGCCCGTCAATCGGAAGCGAAAGCGTGCCTCGGCTGCGGCCGGGTTAGCCGTTCTTGAACAGCGACAGGATCGACTGCGAGGAGCTGTTGGCGATCGACAGCGCCTGGATGCCGAGCTGCTGCTGAACCTGCAGTGCCTGGAGGCGGGTCGATTCCTTGTTCATGTCGGCATCGACGAGCTGGCCGACGCCGCGGTCGATGGAGTCCATCAGGCTCTGCGTGAAGGTCTTCTGCAGGTCGATGCTGCTCTTGGCCGAACCGAGGATGGTGGCCTGGTCGGTCAGCTGGCTCATGACCTTGTCGATCTTGCCGATCATCTGGGTGATGATGTCGTCGGTCACGCCTGATGCCGTGATGTCGAGATTGTAGGCGGAGACGTTGTCGATCTTGGTGACCGCCCCCGCCGCGGTCTGGCCAGCGGTGTTGGCGGCGATGTCGGTGGCGCCGCCAGCGAGCGCGGTCGCATAGGCGGTGTCATAGAGGTTCTGGGCCGCCGCCGTCGAATAGACGGAAGTCTGGCGATCGAGAGTGCCTTGGTTCTTGACGGCCGTGGAAAGGCCGGAATCAAACAGCTTGGTGCTCTCGACATTGATGTCGATCGTTCCGAGCGAAATGGCGCCCGACGAGGAGCGGTTGAACGAAGAGACGATCTTGGCGTCGGGCTGGACGCCATCATTGGCGGCCGCGACCTGCGTGGAGGTCACCGACAGGAAGTTCGAGCCGGAGAAGGTCGCGGCATCGGCGAAGGACTTCATCTGCGCCTGCAGTGCCGTGATTTCGGTCTGCGTCTTTGCCTTGGCGGCATCCGTCTGGCCAACGGTCGAAAGCAGCTTGGTCTTGATCTGGCCGATCGTCGTCAGCACATTGTTCATGCCGGTGTAGGCGGTGTCGACCTTCGACGCGCCGAGGCCGAGCGCGTCCTGCACGGTCGACAGCGCCTGGTTGTCGGAGCGCATCGTGGTGGCGATCGACCAGTAGGCGGCGTTGTCGGAGGCCTCGGAGACCCGGTAGCCCGTGGAAATCCGGGCCTGCGTCTGTTCGAGCGATTTGTTGGTGGCGTTGAGGCTTTGAAGTGCGGTCAACGCCGCAGCGTTTGTCATGATGCTCGCCAAGAAACTCGCTCCTTTTCTAAGGCTGGCCTTCTCGAAGAACCAGCGTTGCCCTCGCAGGCCGGATCGGCCTGTGCATCGGTTGTCATCGTGCCCGATACGGCCGATTCGCCAACCGTTGTAAGCTATTGGTTAACCATGACTAGCGCGTTATGGTTAACGGCTTGTTAAAGGCTAGCTTTCGAGAGTTAAGGAACGAGGATTGCGTGAGCCTTGAGCAAACGCAAATCGGGCCGCGCTTTTAGCGCGGCCCGATGTCTTGGTGCGAACTGTGGTTGATCGAAGTCGATTAGCGGAAGAGCGACAGGATCGACTGCGAGGAACCGTTGGCGATCGACAGCGCCTGGATGCCGAGCTGCTGCTGAACCTGCAGGGCCTGGAGGCGGGTCGATTCCTTGTTCATGTCGGCATCGACGAGCTGGCCGACACCGCGGTCGATGGAGTCCATCAGGCTCTGCGTGAAGGTCTTCTGCAGGTCGATGCTGCTCTTGGCGGCGCCGAGCTTGGTGGCGGCGGTCGTCATGTCCTTGAGCGCGGCGTCGACGACGTTCATCTGCTGGGCGATCTGCGCATCGCTGGCGGCCACGCCGCCGGTGGAGATGGACAGGGTGGCGACCGAATAGGTGTCGCCGGCGGCGGGAGCCGCACCCAGGGTCGGGGCCTGGGCCGTGCCGGTGATGGCACCGGTGGTGCCGAGGCGGGCCGCGTCCAGAATGCCCTTCGTGGTCGGGGCGGCGCCACCGTCATAAAGCTTGATGCTTTCGACGTTGACGTCGATCGTCGAGATCGAAGCCGCGCCGGCAGCGCTACGGTTGAAGGCCGAGACGATCTTGACGTCGGCCGAGGTGCCCGTGGCGTTGGACACCGAAAGCATGTTCGTGCCGGAGAAGGTGGCGCCATCGGCATAGGCCTTCAACTGCTTCTGAAGAGCAGCGATTTCGACCTGGGTCTTTTCCTTGTCGGCATCCGTCTGGCCGTAGGAAGCGGTCAGCTTCTCCTTGATCGTGTTGATGGTGTCGATCGCGCTGCTCATGCCGGTGTAGGCGGTGTCGACCTTCGACGCGCCGAGGCCGAGTGCGTCCGAAACGGTGGACATTGCCTGGTTGTCGGAGCGCATCGTGGTGGCGATCGACCAGTAGGCGGCGTTGTCCGAAGCCTGGGAGACGCGATAACCCGTCGAGATGCGGGCCTGGGTGTCCTGGAGGGATTTGTTGGTGGCGTTAAGGCTCTGCAGGGCCGTCAACGCGGCGGCGTTCGTCATGATACTGGACATGGCTACTCGTACCTTGTTTTTACAGGTGTTTTTTTGACATACCGGCTTGTCCGGTATGACGGAGCGGCATCATGCCAATGACCGTCGAAATCGATCACCCGCCATCTGCGAGCGAATATGGCGGCAAGTCCCTACCAAAGGGCTAAACCGGACGGTTAATCGAAAATATATCGCGTGAATTTTGAGCCGGCGAGGCGCGGGATCAGTTGAAGGAGCGCACCAGGCTGCCGACAAGCAGATTCCAGCCGTCGATCAGCACGAAGAACAGGATCTTGAACGGCAGCGACACCACGGTCGGCGGCAACATCATCATGCCCATCGCCATGGTGATGGTGGCGACGATCAGGTCGATGACCAGGAATGGCAGCACGATCAGGAAGCCGATCTCGAAGCCGCGGCGGATTTCCGAGATCATGAAGGCCGGCACCAGAATGCGCAGGTCGACGGTCTCTTTTGCAACGACCTGGCCGCGTTCGCGGGCGAGGTCGGCGAACAGGTCGAAATCCTTGTCGCGCACATTGCGCAACATGAAGGTGCGGAACGGATCGGAGATCTTTTCGAAGGCTTCGGTCTGGCTGATCTGGTTGTCCATCAGCGGCTTGACGCCGGTGTTCCAGGCCTGATCGAAAGTCGGCGCCATGACATAGAAGGTCATGAACAGCGACAGTGAAATGAGGATGAGGTTTGCCGGCGTCGATTGCAGGCCGATGCCGGCGCGCAGGATCGAAAAGGCGATCACGAAGCGGGTGAAGCTCGTCACCATGATCAGCAGGCCCGGCGCCACCGACAGCACGGTCAGCAGGCCGAACATCTGGATGATGTAGCCGACGGTGGTACCGTCGGCCTTGCCGATGCCGCCGAGGTCGAGTTGCTGGGCCGCCGCGACGGAGGTGGCGGCGGCGATCAGCGCCGCGGCGAGAAGGAACTTCTTCATTCGACCAGCAATGTCCTGATGAGAATCTGCTTGGCGTGCCCCTGGCTGCGGATCGCGGCGCGCTCCTCGAGATCGGCCTTCAGGTGCTGGTAGCCGCTGGCGCCCTCCATTTGATGCATCTTCAAGGTGCGCACCAGGGCGAGCAGGTCCTGGTGGATGTCTTCCGACATTGCCGGCGACTGCGGCCCGTCATAGACCACCGATACTTCCATTCTGATCCAGGTGTCCGCCGGCGAGGCGATGTTGGTGGTGATCGGCGCCAGCGCGACGAGCGTCGGCCCCGCGCCCGGCGACTCGGCCGCGGCTGGCTCCATCACTTTGCCTTCATTCTCGGGCGCGACCGGCACGGGCACCGGTCCTCCGACACCCTTGAGATAGCCGCCGGACAGCCAGCCCATGCCGATGGCGGCTGCCGTCACAAACAGCAGCATGGCGGCCTGGATGGCAAGGGAGGGACCCTTGCGCGGCTGTACCTGTTCGACATTCGCCACGGTGCCGTGTTCCCCAATCCTAGAACGGAAGAACCTGATCGAGAACCTGCTGGCCATAGGCAGGTTGCTGGATCTCGGTTATGCGGCCGCGCCCGCCGTAAGAGATGCGCGCTTCGGCGATGCGTTCGTAGGGGATCGTGTTCTCGGCGCCGATATCGGCCGGCCGCACGATGCCGGCGATGGTCAGCACCCTGAGTTCGGCGTTGACGCGCACTTCCTGCGAACCCCTGATCATCAGATTGCCGTTGGGCAGCACGTCGGTGACGACGGCGGCAACGTTGAGCTCCAGCGTTTCCGAACGCTTGATCTCACCGTCCGCGGTGGTATCCGTGGCGGAATTGAGAGTGCCGGCGCCCTTGCCGGCGGTGCTCAACTTGTCCCATTGCGCGCTGATGTCGAAGCCGAACTTGCGGTTGGCGGTGCGGCTCCTGTCGTTCTGGTTCTTGAAGTTGGCGCGGTCGTTGATCTTGATGTTGACGGTCAGGATGTCGCCCTGGGACAGCGCTCGCGGATCGGTGAACAGCCGGCTCTGGCGGTCATCCCACAGCGAGAACTTCTTCGGTGCCGCCGGCGGTGTCTCCGGATATCTATAGAGGGAAGACGTGTTGCCGCCGTCGATGCCCGAGCCAACCGGAGACAACGCCGGTTCCCTGCCGACCTCCTTGAGGTTGGTTCCGCAGCCGGACAGCACGGCAACCGCGCACAGGACAAGCATCTTGCGGATCATGACGGATCTACCCTTCGGGCTGCGCTGGCCATGATGCCGGTGAGCGTCGCCGCCGCCTTCTGGTCCATTTCGTTGAGGATGACGCCGGCCTTGCGTGAATCGAGCTTCATCAATATGGCCGCCGCCAGATCGGCGTTGACGATTGCCAGCCGCTCGGCGGCGGCGTCGGGTTTCATGCCGGCATAGATCTGGACGACGCCGTCCTCGGCCCGGGCCAGGAAAACCTCGCGCCGCTTCAGCCAGGTCTCGTATTCGGCCTTCTTTTCGTCCAGTGCCTTCATGCGTTGGTCGATGCCGATCTGGAGTTGTTTCAGTTCCTCGGCCTGCAAGGCGTAGCGACGGTCGCGAGCGGCGTCGGCTATGTTGGAGCAGAAGCGCTCGATCTCGCTTTGGTCTGGAGCCTTTTCCCGCGCCAATTGCTGCGGCGCCTCCGCGGCCGGTGCTCCGGGCAGGACCTGGCGAACCTTTTCCTCACCACGCGCGGTACCGACGGCAAGGGGCATGGCGGCAAGGATGGCGGCCGCGAGCAGGATCCCGGCGGGGCGACGTCTGTCGGTGGGCGAGGGGGAGCGTGTCATCGGCATCGCCTATTGGAGAACCAGGTCGGCCTGCAGGGCGCCGGCCGACTTGATTCCCTGCAGAATGGCAATGATGCCGTCCGGCTTGACGCCGAGACGGTTGAGGCCGGAGACGAGCGTTTCGAGATCGGGTCCGTCAAGCACGGCGACGCGGGCATTGGGCCGGCTGGCGTCGATGGCTGTGAACGGTTCGACGGCGGTTTCGCCCTTGGAGAAGGGTTCGGGTTGCACGACGCGCGGCGCTTCCGTGATGCGCACCGTCAGTGTGCCGTGGCTGATGGCGACGCGGGAGATCTTGACGTCGTTGCCGATGACGATGGTGCCGGTGCGCTCGTCGATGACGACACGGGCCGGCGTATCGGATTCAACCACCAGGTTCTCGATCTCGGCATAGAAGCGCGCCGCTGAAACAGCCTTGGGCCTTCTGATCTGCACGGTGCGGGAATCGCGTTCGGCCGCCACGCGCATGCCGAAGCGCTGGCTGGTATAGTCGTTGATGGCATCGGCGATGCGGATGGCGGTCGAGAAATCGGGGTTGCGCAATTGCAGCGTCAGCGTTGCCTGATCATCGAATTCGGACTGGACCGCGCGCTCTACGATGGCGCCGTTCGGCACACGGCCGGCGGTCGGCACGCCTTGCGTCAGCTGCTCGGCCTGACCCTTGGCGGTGAAGCCGGAAACGATAACCGAGCCCTGGCCCACGGCGTAGATCTCGCCGTCCGCCGCCTTCAGCGGCGTCATGATCAGCGTGCCGCCGGCGAGCGAGGTCGCGTCGCCCATCGAGGAGACGTCGATGTCGATGCGCGCGCCCGACTGCACATAGGGCGGCATGTTGGCGGTGACGATGACGGCGGCGACGTTCTTGGCGCGCGCGCTGCCGCCTTCGGTGGCAATGCCGAGATTTTCGAGCATGGCGCGGATCGACTGTTCGGTGAACGGCGAATTGCGCAAGCTGTCGCCGGATCCGGCAAGTCCGATGACCAGGCCGTAGCCGACGAGCTGGTTGTCGCGCGAACTCTGCAACTGGGCAATGTCCTTGATGCGCGAGGCGACCTGGCCCGGCGGCAGCGAACTCGGCCCGGACGAAACCCGGAACATGCGGTTGGTGGTGGCCGGATCATATTCCGGGTCGTCGTAGACGCCGCCATTCCTGGCGGCGAGTTCGCGCTTGGCCTTGGGCGTCAGGCCGTCGGCCAGCGCCGGCTGAAGGCCAAGTGCCGCGGCGAGCAGAAAGGCAAGCGGACGCATCATGAAGCGCTGACCCTGATGGAGCCGTCTGCCATCACCGTGCCGGACAGGATCTTGCCGCTGTCGATGTTGCGAACCTTGACGAGATCGCCGGCGGCACCTGGCTGCAGTGTCACCGCCGTCGCCGAAATGGTGAGTCCGCCGGCAATGAAGAAGACCTGCACGGCCGCACCCTGTTCGACCAGCCAGGCCTCGCGGATGGCGGTGGCGGGGATGTAGCGGCCAGGCAGCAGCGTGCGCTTGGCGATCTTGCCGTTGAGGTCCTCGGCCCGGGTCGCCATCGCATCGGGCTTGTGCTTGCCCGCCATGAGGGTCACCTGCTTCAGGGCGGCGAGTTCGATGGTCTCGCCGGGATAGATGACCCGGTTGGGGATCAGCACAATCTCGCCGGCAGGCTGGCTGCTGGCGATCTGAGTGGCCGACTGATTGTCCGACTCCTGGGCGAAAGCCGGCATGGCGCCGGTCACCAGCGCAAGGACGAGCGCGGTGCGGCGGAATGCGGGGCAGGAGATCGGCATGGCCATCATCAATTACCTGATGTTCTTGGAGACGACGGAGGCCATGTCATCGGCGGCCTGGATGACCTTGGAGTTCATCTCATAGGCCCGTTGCGCCGAGATCAGCTCGGTGATCTCCTTGACCGGGTCGACGTTGGAAGCCTCGAGATAGCCCTGCTGGATGGTGGCGAAGCCAGGGTCGCCCGGCACGCCGACATTGGCCGGGCCGGACGCGGTGGTCTCCTTGAACAGGTTGTCGCCAAGCGGCGCGAGGCCTGCTTCGTTGGCGAAATTGGCGATCTGAATCTGGCCGAGATTCTGCAGGTCGGTCTGGCCGTCGATGCGGGCGAAGACCTGCCCCGTCTTGTTGACGATGACCTCGACGGCATCGACGGGAACGGTGATCGCCGGAATGACGCTGGCGCCATCCACCGTCACCAGCTGGCCCGTGGCGTTGGTGTTGAGGGCGCCGGCGCGGCTGTAGAGCGTGCCGCCATCGGCGCCCTCGATCTGGAACCAGCCCCTGCCGGTGAGCGCCAGGTCGAAACTGTTGCCGGTGCTGGTCAGTTCACCCTGGGTGTGCACGTTGCGCACGGCCGTCGTCTTGACGCCGAGGCCGATCGAGACGCCCTCCGGCACCAGCGAGGCGTTGGAGCGGTTGGGCACGCCCTGGGTGCGATCGACCTGGTAGAGCAGGTCGGAGAATTCGGCGCGGGCGCGCTTGTAGCCGGTGGTGTTGATGTTGGCGATGTTGTTGGCGATGACTTCCAGGTTTGTCTGCTGGGCATTCATGCCGGTGGCGGCGATGGAGAGTGCTTTCATGGCGGAGCTCCTCAGATGCCCATTCGGCTGACTTCGAGATAGGCGGAAACCACCTTGTCGCGGATGGCGACGGCGGTCTGAAGCGCCTGCTGCGCGCTCATCACGGCGTCGACCACCTGACGGGTATCGGCGTCGCCCTTGAGCGCCTGCATCGACACCTGCTCGGCATTCTGCAGCGTGTTGACGGTCTTGGAGGCCGCCTGGCTCAACGCTTCGGCGAAGGAGGTGCCGAGGTTGCCGCCGGTCGCCGGCGCAACGCCACCCTGAAGCAGGTCCGTCGCCGTGTCGCTCAACCCAGGTTTCAGGTTAAGCGCGCCGATGCCACTCACGATCATTGGTTCCTCATCAGGTCGATGGTCATTGAAATGAGATCGCGCGCCTGCTTGACGACCTGAAGGTTGGCCTCATAGGAGCGGTTGGCCTCGGTCATGTCGGCCATTTCGATGAGCACGTTGACGTTGGGCATCTTGACGTAGCCCTTGTCGTCGGCGGCCTCGTTGCCAGGCTGGAATTCGACCGGAAAGTCACTGGGGTCACGGTCGATCGAGTTCACTACAACCGTCGAGCTGCCAGAGGTCCGATCGAGCTCGGAGACGAAGCTGATGGTCTTGCGGCGATAGGGATCGGAACCCGGTGTCGTGCCGGTCGACTGGGCGTTGGCCAGGTTTTCCGACACCACGCGCAGGCGCTCCGACTGGGCGCCAAGGCCGGATGCCGCGACTTTGAGGGCTGCGGTCAGTGCGTCCATGGTCAGCTCTTCACCGCCATCATCATCATCGAATGAAACGCCTTGACGATCGCCGTGTTGAGCTCGAAGGAGCGACGCACCTCGCCGGCCTTCATCAGCTGGTCTTCCAGCACGACCGAGTTCTTCGACGGCATGACGACGCCGTCGTCTTCCTGCGGCTTGATGGTGAAGCCGGCATTGGTCGCGGCGTTGCCAAGATGGCCGGCCTGGGTGGCCTGCAGCGACACGGCGGTGCGGTCGAGCACCTTTTCGAACGGCTCGACGTCGTTCGCCGTGTAGCCGGGCGTGTTGGCGTTGGCGATGTTGCCGGCGATCGCGGACTGGCGCACGGCCAGCCATTGCGCTTGCTTGGCAGCGAGGTCGAAAAGGGAAACGGGCTCCATGGGAATCTCCGGGCAGGTTCCCGCAGACTAGGCCGTCAGTCTTGCGCGGACCTTGCGGATAGCAGGGCCCTCAAACGCGGGGTGTCTACCTGGAAAGCTCGATCACCTGGTCGGTGCTGGTGACCATGACCCATTTGCCGTTGCGCTGCTCGATGGAAGACACCTGACTGGAGTCCGGCAATATCGATCCGCGCTGGACGATCCAGAGGCCGGCATCGTCCTCGATCATGGCGCGGCCATTGGCGACATGAACCATGCGGAATTTCGTGGCGTCTGTCGGAAAGGGCTGCTCGGCGGGTGCGGGATTGGGGTCGTCCTGCACCGTTCCGGTGGCGAGCAGATCCAGATTGGCGGCCGGAACGTCCTTTGCCGTTAACGGCGCGCTGCGTTCGGCGACCACGCCGCCGCCGGCTCGCCCTGAATTGGTGCCGGTGCCGCCGAACTTGATCGCCTGGACGCCAAACTGTTCCTGGTTGAAGAAGATATACCAGGGAAACAGGGCGCAGATCAGCCCGAGCGTGATGCCGAGCGCGGCGACGACGAAGTCACTGCGCCGGCTGGACTCTTTCTTCAGCCTGGGAAACGGCGCCTTTGGTGGCTGCGGCCATTCGGTGAGCGGGAACAGGCCGTCGATCAGCGAGTCGCGGCTGGCCTGCGCAAGCTCGGCAGCCTCCGCCTGGCGAACCTCGGGCAGCGCGAGTTCGGGTGCTCTGACCAGGACAGGCTCGGCCTTGGCAGCCCTGGCCAGGACAGGCTCAGCCTTGGCGGCCCTGGCCAGGACCGGCTCAGCCCTGGCGGCCCTGGGCAGGACCGGCTTGACAGCTCTGGCAAGAATAGCCTCGGCTTTGGCAGCTATGGCGCGGGCAGCCTTTGCCTTGGCAACTCGCGTTTCGTCAGCCCTGGCTTTCTCCGCAGCCTTGGCCTCGTCGATCATTTCGCGCAGGATGCGCTCGGTGTACTGGCGTTCAGTCTCCTGCATCGGCATTCATCTTGCTCTTGAGGTGACGGGCGAGATCGGAGAACGGATCGGCGGATGGGCGGTCCTTCGGCGATTGCGTGAGCGCCTCGTAAATCAGCGGCACCTGACGCACCGCGATATCGAGCTCGGCATCGGCGCCGCCCTGGTAGGCGCCCAGCAAGCGGATGTCGCGCGTGTCCTCGAAGCGGGAGATCATCGACTTCAGCCTTGTCACCAGCGCGCGCTGTTCGACGCTCCAGGCCTTGCCGGCCAGTCGTGATATGGACGACAGCGGATTGACCGGCGGATAGCGGCCCTGCTCGGCGATGGCGCGGTCGAGCACGACATGGCCGTCGAGGATGCCGCGCACGGAGTCGGCGACCGGGTCGTTGTGGTCGTCGCCGTCGACCAGCACGGAAATGATGGCGGTGATCGATCCCTTGCCTTCGGCGCCGGGCCCGGCGCGCTCAAGCAGCTTGGGCAGTTCGGTGAACACCGAGGCGGGATAGCCACGGGCGACCGGAGGCTCACCGGTTCCCGTCGCCACCTCGCGCAAGGCGTGGGCGAAGCGGGTGATCGAGTCCAGCACCAGGAGCACACGTTGTCCCTGGTCGCGAAAATGCTCGGCGACGCGCATGGCGGTGTCCGGCGCACGCCGGCGCATCATGGCGCTCTCGTCGCTGGTGGCGACGATGGCGACGGTCTTGGCCATGCTGTCGCCGATCGTGTCCTCCAGGAATTCACGGACTTCGCGGCCGCGTTCGCCGATCAGCGCGACGACGACGGTGTCGAACGCGTCGGCACCGGCGAGCATGGCGAGCAGCGTCGACTTGCCGACGCCGGAGCCGGCAAAGACGCCGAGGCGCTGGCCGAAACAAAGCGGGGTGAAGATGTCGATGACCTTGACGCCGGTCATGAAGGCGGTGCCGACGCGCTGCCGCGCCATGGCGCCGGGCGTCGTCAGGGCGGCGCTTGACGCGTCGTCTCCCCTGATCAGCGGCGGGCCGCCGTCGATCGCCCTGGTGAGCGCGTCGATGGTACGGCCGCGCCACGAGGCATGCGGCGCCACAGCGAGCGGACCACGGCGGAACACGGCATCACCGATACCGGCATCGGCGCTGCGTTCGAAAGGCGCGACAACGATTTCGTCGCGGCTGATCTTGACGATCTCGCCGCGGCGCGTACCGGCCTGGCCGCGCTGCTCGACGATGTCGCCCAGCCTGGCGAAGTCGGAAAGGCCACGAACCTTGTAGTGCGTGGGCGTGACTTCGGCGACGCGGCCGCCGCGCTTGAGCAGCGCCTCGGTGTCGACGAAGCGCCGCCACACTCTTTCCAGTGCGGCAAGCCGGTCTTCCGGCGCCGGCTGGAGCTGTCGTTCGGGTGCGCGTATGGATGGCAGGTCGAGCGACATGGGTTACTTCGAGCCGAGTGTCTTGATCGCCTCGTCGGTGGAAGAGTCCGTCTGCCGCATCAGGGCGGCGGTGTTCTCGAAGGCGCGCTGAACCATGATCAGCCGGGTGATCTCCAGGACCGGATTGACATTGGACTCTTCGAGAAATCCCTGGGCGATCCCGACATCGGAACGATCGGTGACCGGCTCTGGCGTGCGTGCCGGAACGACGCCGGAATTGCCGTAGCGGACGAAGTTCTCGCCCGGATCGAAATTGTAGAGGCCAATGGAGCCGACAAGCTGATCGTTCTGGCGAAGCGAACCGTCGGCGCCGGCCTTGGGCGGACCGTTGCGTGGGTCGAGCTGGATCGGCGCGCCGCCGGCATCGAGCACCGGGTGGCCCTCGATCGACATCAGTTCGCCATTCTCGTTCATCGAAAAGCGTCCGTCGCGGGTCATGACGGTGCCGACCGGAGTGTCGATGGCGAACCAGGCGTCGCCCTGGACGGCGAAATCGAACGGATTTCCGGTCTCGGTCAAGGCACCATGGGCGCCGGAAAGATAGGTCTTGCCTGGGGACGCGAAGGATACCGATTTCGGTCCGCTGCCGGAGACGACGTCCTCGAATTTCACACCGGTGGCGCGAAAGCCGATCGTCGAGGCGTTGGCGACGTTGTCGGCGATCGTGTCGAGGCGGCGCTCGAGCGCGATCTGCGAGGAAAGGGCGACGTACAGGCTGTCCCGCATGATGGTTTCAGAACCTCAGCTTCTGCATGGCCATCATAAGGTCGGTGGAGATGCCCACCGTGAGCGGCTGGGCAAACAGCACGCTGACCGAGGTGACGGCCGATGAGGTCGGGTTGTTGATCTCCCACATGCTGGTGAAGCGGGTCAGGAACTTGCCGAGTTTCTCCGGGTCGGAGAAGTCCGAGATGTCGAGTTTCTGCTCGAACAGCTGCGCCTGCTTGTCGATGTTGGCGGTAGCGAAGGAATCGGGGAGGCCGAGCGCGGTGCGCACGACGCTTGCAAGGGCGGTGTCGGCAAGCACGTCGTACCAGCTGGTGATGGTTGGCGCCTTGCGATCGAAATAGAGCGCCAGCCGCACGCCCTGGTTTGTATTGCCGGCATCCTCTTCGAGGGTCTGGCGCATGTATTTGTCGACAGTCGGCTGCTGCGCGGGATTGTAGGTGGTGGCGTTCTCGCCATAGGCCTTGAAATTGAAGGCGGAGGCCAATGCCGCGTAAGCCGGATTCGTCTGCTTGTTGGCGACGCTGTCGGGATCGCTCACGCCACCTTGCAGGACCTGCTTGATGAGGTCCTTGTCCTCCGTCGCCGAATCGAGGCCGAACGCGGCCAGCGCATAGGTGTAAAGCCGGTTGTTGCCCATCAGATCATCGATGGACTTCACCTTGGTGATGTTGGCGAGATAGTATGTCGTCTCGCCCTTCACATAGTCCGAATTCGGATCGACGCCGGCGATTTCCGCCTGTGCGGCGTAGTTCTTCGTCACCAGCTGCTGCGCCTTGTTGTAGATGGTCGCATCGGCGCCATTGGCGGCGAAGTTGAAGGCGCTGACAAACTCGGCATAGCGCTTGTCGGTGAGCTTGTTGGCGAAACTGTCGGGATCGGAAACGCCTTCCTTGAGCGCCTTGACCATGAAGGCCTTGGCGTAGTCCATGTCCTCGAGCCCATAGGCCTTCATCGCATATTTGAACAACCGGTCGTTGTTGACGAAATCGTCGATCGATTTCACCTTGGTGATGTTGTCCAGATAATATTTGGTATCGCGGTCGACCACGGGCTGCTGCTCGATCCTGTCGAGCGACTTGCCGATGTCCTTGGTGATGAGCTGGTAGCTGGTAAAGGTATTGAGCAAGAACGCGCCTCCGGCCGTAGCTTATGCCAGCACAATAGCCCCACTTCCTTGCGCGAAACTGAATCGTCTTCGACACGCCTCGATTCAAGCCTCACACAAGGCACGGGGACTATCCGTTGCTCCTGATGTGAAATGCGAAGGACCTGCCGTGGGCATTCTGATTGGACTGGTGGTTACGCTCGGCTGCGTCCTTGGCGGCTTCATGGCCATGGGTGGCCATCTGCACGTGCTGGTCCAGCCGTGGGAAGCCGTGGTCATCTGCGGCGCGGCGTTGGGCACCTTCCTGGTCGCCAATCCGATGAAGACGGTCAAGGATACCGGCAAGGGCATCATAGAGGCGTTCAAGCAAGCGGTGCCGAAGGAACAGGACTATCTGGAAACGCTCGGCGTGCTGCACAGCCTGATGCGCGAGCTGCGCTCGAAGTCGCGCAGCGAGGTCGAGGCGCATATCGACAACCCCGAGGAGTCGGCGATCTTCCAGGCCTTTCCGACCGTGCTCAAGAACCACGACTTGATGGCCTTCATCTGCGACTATTGCCGCATCATCATCATCGGCAATGCCCGCTCGCATGAGATAGAGGCGCTGATGGACGAGGAGATCCAGACCATCAAGTCCGACAAGATGAAGGCCTATCACGCATTGGTGGCGGTCGGCGACGGCTTGCCGGCGCTCGGCATCGTCGCCGCCGTGCTTGGCGTGGTCAAGGCGATGGGGGCGCTCGACCAGTCGCCGGAAATCCTCGGTGGCCTGATCGGCGCGGCCCTGGTCGGCACCTTCCTCGGCATCTTCCTGTCCTACGCGGTGGTCGGGCCCATCGCCACCAAGATCAAGACGGTGCGCGAGAAGAAGAACCGCCTCTACATCATCGTCAAGCAGACGCTGCTGGCCTACATGAACGGCGCGCTGCCGCAGGTGGCGATCGAGTTCGGCCGCAAAACCATATCGTCCTATGAGCGGCCGACGATCGACGCCGTCGAGCAGAGCACGATGAACACCGGCTCCGCCGAAAAGAAGGCCGCCTGAACGATGCGCGACAGCTTGGTCCAAGCCCTGCCATGACCAGCCCCGGAAGCCCAGCGGAAGCCCGCTCGCTGATCATCGAGCGTCTGATCGGCGACAGTGGCGAGGCCGCCCAGGTCATCGGTACCGGCCGGGCCATGGCCGAGCGCGCCGCGCCGCTGCTGCAGAAGAGCCTGACCAGTGAGCTTGGCGTCCCGGTCACCGTCGATCTCAGGGCCGTCGAGGTCAGCCGCGTCTCGGAGGCGCGCTCGCGTGCCGGCGACACGTTTGCCATGACAATCGTCGCATCGTCCACCTCCTCCGACGCCATGACCCTGGTGATCGATGCTCCGGCGATCGCGATCATGGTCTGCACGCTGTTCGGCGGCGATCCGGACCTGCCGGTGTCGCCGATCGAGCGCGATCTGTCGCAGATCGAGGTCGATGTCTCGACCATGGTGTTTCAGCAGGTCGCGCAGGCGCTCAACGGATCGGGACGGCGCTCGCTTGACCTGCGCCTGCCCGTGCCGCGGGCGATGTCGGGCAGCGAGGCGAAACGGCACGTGTTGCGCGACGGCGCGGCAGTGCGCATCGTCCTTGGCATTTCGACACCGGCCGAAACCGGCACCGTCACGGTGACGATGCCGCAGCGTATCGTGCTAGCCAGCCGCGGCGGCGGCGCCGGGGCGAGCGAGGGCGATCTTGGCGCCATCTGGCGCGCGCGCTTTTCGGAAGAGGTGATGCGCTCCACCGTCGCGCTCGAGGCGACCATGCCTCTGGCCCGGCTGACGCTCGGCGACCTCGCCGATTTCGAAATTGGCCAGGTTATCGAATTCGAGGAAACCGCGCAGTCGCGGGCGCGCCTCGGCGCCCGCGGCCAGACGTTGTTCGTGTGCGAGTTCGGCAAACTGGGGCAGAATTACACCGTTCGAATCCGGCATCCCTATGATGCCGGGCAGGACTTCATCGATGGGCTGATGCCGGCTGCCGCCGGGCGTGCCTGAGCATTTGGAGACGAAGCATGGCCATGACCAAGGTGGAAGCCGACCTCGACCAGCCGGACGAGCAGCTCGACCGTGCCATCGAAGAGTTGCGCGGTGTCCTGCATGAAGAGGAGAAACGCCCCGATGCGGCGTTCAGGGCCGCCTCCGGCGCCAATTCGAACGTCATCATGAACATCCCCGTCGATGTCCAGATCATCCTCGGCAGCACCGAGATGCCGGTGTCCGACCTGATGGCACTGCAGAAGGGGTCGACGGTGGCGCTCAATCGCCGTATCGGCGAACCTGTCGACGTCGTGGTCAACGGTCGCAAGATCGCCCGCGGCGAGATCACCGTGCTGGAAAGCGATCCGTCGCGCTTCGGCATCAGGCTGACCGAAATCATCGCCGGCTCGAAGGGTGCCTAGCATGGGTTGCGAGGCTTGCCGGTGGCGGAGGCGAGAGGCATGACGACGGCAGCGACGCTGACGCGCGCGCAGAAGGCGGCCGCCATACTGGTGGCGATGGGCAAACCGTCGGCCAGCCGTCTGTTGAAATTCTTCAAGCAGGAAGAATTGAAGGCGCTGATCGAGGGCGCTCGCCTGCTGCGGACGATCCCGCAAAGCGATCTCGAGCGCATCGTCGCCGAGTTCGAGGCCGAGTTCACCGAAGGGGCGGGATTGCTCGATTCGGCCGACAGGATGGACACCATCCTCAATGAATCGCTCTCGCCCGAGGAGATGAGCGCCATCATGGGCGACAAGAGGTTCGAGGTCGCGCCAGAAAGCCCGCCGCCGATCTGGCCCGAACTCGAGAAGCTCGAGCCGGCACGGCTCGGCACCTTCCTGGCTGGCGAACATCCGCAGACCGCGGCCATGGTGCTGTCGAAGCTGGCGCCGCAGGCGGCGGCGAGCGTCCTGTTGACCATGACGAAGCCGATGCGCGGCGAAATCATCAAGCGCATGGTGACGATGGCGAATGTTCCGGACGCCGCCAGCAGGATTGTCGAGGACCGCTTGCGCTCCAGTGTGCTGACGGAGACCTCGACCAAGGACACATCGACCGGACAGGCCCGCGTCGCCAGCGTGCTCAACGAACTGGACAAGCCGCTGCTCGAGGAGGTCATGCAGGATCTCGAGGCCGCCGGCACGCCCGATCTCGACGGCGTCAGGGCGCGCCTGTTCGCCTTCGACGACCTGCCGCTGCTGACACAGAAAGCGCGGGTGCTGTTGTTCGACGGGCTGTCGACCGAACTGGTCACGCTGGCCTTGCGCGGTGCTCCGGCCGCACTCGCCGAGGCGGTGCTGTCGGCGATCGGCGCGCGGTCGCGGCGCATGATCGAGTCCGAACTGGGACAGGGTTCGGAGGGGATTCCTCTTGCCGACATCATGGCCGCCCGCAAGACGATCGTGACGACGACGATCCGGCTGTCGCGCGAAGGCGCGTTCGAGCTGCCCGCGACCCAGAACGCCGCCTAAGATTGCGGTATGGCTGACGCGGTCGACAAGGATTCGAAAACCGAAGAGGCGACGGAAAAGAAGATCCGCGACACCATCGAACAGGGCAAGCTGCCCCATTCGCGGGAAACGGCGCTCCTGGCATCCTTTGTCGCGATCCTGGTGTTCACCGTCTTCTATGCCAAGGACGCCATTGTCGATCTCGGCATGTTCCTGTCGATGTTCCTGGAGAAGCCGGAAGCCTGGCCGATGGACACCGAGACCGACGTCATCGCGCTCTACAAGATCGTCCTCCTCGAAGTGGGCCGCGCACTCGTCAGCCTGCTGGTGCTGCTGACCGTTGCGGGTGTCGGCGCTTCGGTGTTCCAGAACATGCCGCAATTCGTCGGCGATCGGGTGCGGCCGCAACTCTCGCGCATCTCGATCGCCAAGGGCTGGAGCAGGCTGTTCGGCATTCAGGGCTGGGTCGAGTTCCTGAAGTCGCTTGGCAAGGTCGGCTTCGCCATTGCCGTGCTCGCCTTCACGCTGTCGGAAGACCATCGCAAGCTGCTCGCCGGAATGATCACCAATCCCGTCGCCTTCGGCCTTGTCATCCGCGGCATCGCCGTCGACATCCTGGTGGCGATCGTCTTCGTCATGGGGCTGATCGCGGCGGTCGATATCGTCTGGTCGCGCTTCCACTGGAAGCAGGACCTGCGCATGAGCAAGCAGGAGGTCAAGGACGAGTTCAAGCAGTCCGAGGGCGACCCGATCGTCAAGTCGCGGCTGCGTTCACTGGCGCGCGACCGCGCGCGCAAGCGGATGATGACGGCGGTGCCGCGCGCGACGCTGATCATCGCCAACCCGACGCACTTCTCGATCGCGCTGAAATATGTGCGCGACGAGGACGCGGCACCGCTGGTGCTGGCCAAGGGACAGGATCTGATGGCGCTCAAGATTCGCGAGATCGCGCGGGAAAACAACATCCCGATCTTCGAGGACGTGGCGCTCGCCCGCTCCATGTACAAGCAAGTTTCGGTCGATAATGTGATCCCGTCGCAATTCTATCAGGCCGTCGCCGAACTGGTGCGGATCGTCTACTCGAAAAAGGCTGAGCGCAGACAGACTTCATGAACCGCCAACCGCACGCAAATTCCCGCGAGATCATCGTCGCCGACGCCATCGAACAGGTGGTCGGGGAACTCAGGCTGATCGATGTCGCCGACTATATCGCCTTCATCCGGCTTGAGCATTTCGCTTGCCTGTCGGATCTGGTCGATTCAGCGGCGGAGCTGTTTTTCATGCCGGGCACGCTGAGGCTCGGCCATGGCGGCGAGGCGCATGTCGACTGGAGCGGCAGTCCGCGCATCGTGCTCGATCTGGAGCTGCGGCCGCCCGGCGTCACGGTCTATTTCCAGCTGACGCTGAGCGAGCGCGGCACCTCGGTGACGGTCAATTATGTTTCGTTCGAGAAGCCGGGCGAGAACCCCGAGCACAACACGGCCCTGCTGGAGGCGGTGATCGAACAGGCGCGTATTCGCAAGGTCGAGCCCCTGGCCTTTCGCTGAGAGGCGATCGATTCCCGGCGACCGCCGGCCAGTCCTCGAACCGCTCTATTCGATCAAGCCCAGCCGCAGCGCCTTGGCCACGGCCTGGTTGCGGTTGACGGCGTTGAGCTTCTGGGTCGACTGGGTCAGGTACTGGTTGGCGGTGTGCACCGACAGCTTCAGGAGGCGCGCGATCTCCTCGCTGGTGTTGCCATTGGCGGTCAGCTTCAGGCATTCGAGCTCGCGCTTGGAGATCGAGCGCGTCCGACCTGCGTCGCTTGGACGGATGCGGGCGACAGCGGCGAACAATGAAAAGCAGCGGGCATGGATTTCGTAGAGCGCGTCCTGCGGCAAGATAATCTCCGAACCGAGGAAAACGACGAGGCCGCATTGCCCGCGGTCAGCGTGGACGGGGAATGCGATGCCGCTGGTGCCTGGCGCCAGCGGCGCCATCTGCTCGGTCCAGGCAAGATTGCGGAACGTCTCCGCCGCGGCGGCCAAGCCGTCGTCGGTCCACCAGCGCGGCTCCGTCGAGATGCGGGTGTGGCGCACGATCTCCTCGCCATTGGCGCCTGAAATGAATTTCGTCGCTACCCCAACGCCGGGATAGTCGGAATCGAAGCAAGGGACGAGCCGTGCCCGCTCCGGCGACGGGCTGACGAAGAACAGGCCGAAGGCCGCCGCGTTGATGTCGACGGCGATCCAGCGGCAGCGGCGCACGGCATCGGGGATGGTGACGGCGTGATGGGTTTCGGAACCGAGCGAAAAGGCGCCGAACGGATTGCGCTGCTCGTTGAAAAGGGCTTCGGCAGCCTCCTTGATGTCGGCGTTTTTCAAATGATGCCGCTCCTGATCGCCGTGGCGATGGCCATCGCGCGGTTGCTGGCCGCGAATTTCTGGATCGCGTGGGTGATGTAACTGTTGACGGTGTTGGAAGAGACGCCAAGGATGACGGCGACCTCGTCGGTGGTCTTGCCTTCGGAGACCCAGAACAGGCATTCGCGCTCGCGATCCGACAGCGGATCCTGCATGGCGGCGGCGGCGATCAGTTGCGGGATGTTCGAGAGCGCGTAGCAGCACTTCAGCTGGGCCTTCATCAGCGCCGGCGGGTCGATGCTGCCGGCGGTCGCCGCCGAGAACAGGGCGAACAGGCGCTGACGGCCGACATGGAGGCGCAGCGAATAGATTTCGGCATGGCCAAGCACGTCAAGGAGGCGGGCCTCCTCGCCGGTGACCAGGCCGCCGGCGTCTGGTGCCTGGGCCGCCACCAGCGGCTTCGGACGGATGCCGGGCGCGACGGTGAGCGCCCCTTGCGCAAGGCCGGCGATCAGCCGTTTGCCGATCAGTTCGATGGCGTCGAAAATCCAGTTGGACGAGACGATGCGCGCGTCGTTGCGGTCCTGGTCGTGAACGATGGCGACCAGCATGTAGCTGTCGGCGCCGATCTCGGCGGTCAGTTGCATGAAAAAGCTGGTCAGATCACCGCGCGACGCCAGGCGCGAGCCCAATGTGTCGGATTGAAGTTGCGCGGCGGGACTGCTCATTCTTGTTGCTTTTGGCCGGAATCGTTTCTGCTGTCCGGATGCTGGAAGCCAGCCGCCGAACCCGAATACGCATTACTTTGACGAAGACACACACGTGGCGCAGAGTTGCGCCAACCAGATCCGAATCCATTCAGGGAACGCGAAGACGTCCGCGTCTGGCGCCGGAAAACTCCGGAACGTGAGACTTTGGGTGGTCGCCGCCCCCCGAGGACCGGCTGATTCGCTTCTAATCTATCCGCAGATGAATCCGACATCAAATGCGATTTGACAAAATCGAATCGCGTCGACTCGCATGCGACTCAGAGGCCCATTTTCGCGCCTTTCGAGACCGGGCACGAAAAGCCGGCTCTGGTTGCAAGCCAGCCATATCGGCGGCCGATCGATTCCGGTAGGTTCCGGAGCGACTGAAGAGGTGGGCGCCTCTTGCAACCGCGCCCGCGGGCGACAAGACCGGCGCGGCGGAAATCTTGGTTTCGGGGAAACGATGAGCGATTCATTTCGGGAAGTTACATCCGTCTCGTGGTTCGGGCGGATCAAGCGCGCGGTCGGCGGGGTCATCTTCGGCCTGCTTTTGATTGTGCTGATGGTGATCGGGCTGTTCTGGAACGAGGGCCGCGCTGTGCAGACGGCGCGCTCGCTGGCCGAGGGCGCGGGTACCGTGGTCTCGGTAGGGGCCGACAGCGTCGATGCCGCCAATGACGGCAAGCTGGTGCATGTCAGCGGGCCGGTGACGGCCGACAGCGGCCTGTCCGATCCGGATTTCGGCATCGCGGCGCAAGGCCTGCGCCTGTCACGCAGTGTCGAGATGTATCAGTGGAAGGAGGAATCCAAATCGGAGACCACCACGAAGCTGGGCGGCGGCGAAGAGACGGTGACGACCTACAGCTATTCGAAGGTGTGGGAGGACAGCCAGATCAATTCGTCGGACTTCAAGAAGCTGGACGGCCACGAGAATCCGCCGATGGCGATCCACGGCCGAACCTTCCAGATTCCACAGGGCAAGCTCGTCGCCTTCGATCTCGACACGCCGGTGCTCGATCGCATCGGAGGCGACAAGGAGTATTCGTTGTCGCCTGACAAATCGTCCGCGATAAAGGCCGCCTATACCGGCACCAAGCCGCTCAGCGTCGTTGACGGCAAGATCTATCTCGGGGCCGACACGACAAGGCCGGCGCTGGGCGACTATCGCATCGGCTATGAACTGGCGCCGCTCGGCGTGGTCAGCATCGTCGCGCGCCAGGCCGGTAGCCGGTTCGAGCCTTACCAGACAGAGGCGGGCGATGCGTTGCTGATGGTCGACACCGGCGCCGTGCCGGCCGACAAGATGTTCGCCGAGGCGGTCAGTGCAAACACGCTGATCACATGGCTGCTGCGCGCCGCCGGCCTGCTGCTGCTGACCATCGGCTTTGCCCTGTTCCTCGGCCCGATCGGCGTGATCCTCGACGTCATCCCGCTCCTCGGCAGCATGGCGCGGATGGGAACCGGCATTATCGCCTTCTTCCTGTCGATCCTGGTTGGCACGACTACGATTGCGATTGCCTGGTTCTGGTACCGGCCGGTCCTGGCGGCGGGCATCCTGGCGGCCGGCGTGATCGCGGCGGCGGCGGTCTATTATCTCGGCCGCTCACGCAAGGCATCCGCACCGATGGCCACGCCGAGCACTGGTGCTGCCGCCTAGTTGGAAACGAGGGGGCGCTTGCGCCCCCGTTGCTTCCTACTTGTCCTCGAAACCGGTCAGCACGCCGACGGCGTTGATGCCGATCTCCTCGACGGCATAGCCGCCTTCCATGACGAACAATGTCGGCAGGCCAAGTTTGGCGATGCGGCGGCCGATCTTGGGATAGTCCGATGTCTTCAGCTTGAACTGGCTGATCGGATCCTTCTCGAAGGTGTCGACACCCAGCGAAACGACGACGATGTCCGGCGCATAGGCGGCAAGCTTGACGCAGGCGTCCTCAAGAGAGGCGTTCCAGGCGCCCCAATCGGTGCCGAACGGCATCGGGTAGTTGATGTTGAAGCCTTCGCCCCCGCCGGCGCCGCGTTCATCGGCGTGGCCGAGGAAGAAGGGGTATTCCGTCATCGGGTCGCCATGCAGGTTGATGACCTGCACGTCGGCGCGGTTATAGAAGATTTCCTGCGTGCCGTTGCCGTGGTGGTAGTCGACATCGAGGATGGAGACACGGGCCGCGCCCTGGTCGCGGAACCATTGCGCGGCGACGGCGGCGTTGTTGATGTAGCAATAGCCGCCCATGAAGCCGGCGCCGGCATGGTGGCCAGGCGGGCGGCAGAGCGCGAAGGCAGAGGCCTCACCATCCTTGACCAGGCCAGCGGCGGTGAGCGCCACGTCATAGGACGACTTGATCGCGGTCCAGGTGCCTTCGACGAAGGTGGCGCCGCCATCGAAGGAATAGTAGCCGAGCAGGGCGTCGATGCGCTTTGGCGGCACGTCGCCGCGCAGGCCGCGCGTCGGCCAGGTGAAAGGCATCGCCGAGCCCTTGAATCCGGCTTCCGTCCATTGCGGCCAGACCGTCGGCAGGAAGTCGATGTAGTCGACCTTGTGGACACGCCTGGCGGCGGCAAGATCATGCTCGAGCGGCAGGATGATCGGACCAAGCTTCTCGCTTTCGACCCGCGCCTTGATGAATTCGGCCCGCGAAGGCTTCTCAAAACCCGGCACGATGGCTGATGTGACCAATTCCATCTGGCCGGTATGGCCGGCATGAAGCGGCGAATAGACAGTCTTCATAAGGTTCCTCTCGATGTGCGAAGTCAGTCAAGGTTGAGATAGGGCGTCACCAAAGCGAGCCACATGGATTCGACATCGTCCTCGATGAGGTCGAACGTCTTGCGATCTCTTTTCATGCCGACAAGCCGGCAGGCGTGCCCGACCTCCATCATGACCAGGCCGAGCCGTTTGGCGATCTTGTCTTCCAGCGCAGGGTTCACGTGTCGCAGCCAGGCGGCGTAAAGCGCGATGATCTGCTCGTCATATTCGTTCTGGATCGGCCTGAGGTCGGCGTTGCCTGAAATAGCCTCGATCACCGGCATAAGGGTGGCGTTCTCGAGATAGAGCCTGGACGTGTCGATGAAGAGCTTGCGCACTTCCCGCCGGAACTCTTCGCGGTTGGTGGGCGGGGCGACCTTGATGCGCTTCGCGATCACCTCGGGAAAGGATGACAGCCAGCGCCGGGCGAGGTCCAGAAGAATGGCTTCCTTGTTGGGAAAGTATTGATAGATCGAACCAACCGACAGGCCCGCGCGCTGCGCGATGGCAAGCGTCGTCGGCGTCCTGGTTCCTTGCTCCCGCGTCAAGATCAGCGCCGCGTCGAGAATCCGGTCGACCACCTTGCTCGAGCGCTGTTGCCGCGGCTGCTTGCGCGGCTCGAGCGCTATCCTGGTTTTGCGATCGAGACTGCGCTTCACTGCTTGATGTCCTCGTTCCCCGCCCGGTCCGAACACAGGCGGAGGATGCTGCCCACAATACATTCTAAATTCCGCATGTTGACAAACGCGAATAATCAATCGCATTCTTTATCCACGCTGTCCTCAGGGATAACAAGGGGAATTTCGAAGGCAGCGGACTGGCATCGTTTTTGTTCCGTGGCGCCGCTCCGGTGGGAGCGGCAGGTCGTTGAGCGCAGGATTGTCGGTCTCAATCGGTCATCAAAAGCGCGGAGTCGCGATGTCTGTCACGGGTGCGGGTCGTAGTGCGGATCTGATCGTCATCAATGGTCGTGTGCTGACCATGGACGATGACAATCCCGCCGCCGAGGCAGTTGCCATAAAGGACGGCGCCATCCTCGCCATCGGCAGCCGCGCCGCAATCGAAGAGCTCAAGGGGCCGGGCACCAAGGTCATCGACGCCGAGGGCGGTTCGGTGATCCCGGGCTTCATTGAAGCCCACATGCATCTTTTTTCGGGCGCGGCCGAGCTTGCCCATCTGCAGCTGTCGGGCGTCCACGGGTTCGAGGCGCTGCAAAAGGCGATCCGCGACTATGCATCGACACGGCCGGATGCGAAAATGCTGGTCGGGCAGGGCGTCGACTACACCGTGCTCGGCAGCGAGCGGGTGACGCGCCACCATCTCGACGCGATCCTGCCGGACCGGCCTTTCGTCATGGCCGCGCCCGATCATCACACCATGTGGGCCAACACCAAGGCGCTGGAAATGGCCGGCATCCTGCATGGGCGCACGCTTGGTCCGGGCAACGAAATCGTCATGGGCGATGATGGCCTCGCCGCGGGCGAATTGCGCGAGGGCGAAGCCTTCGGCGCGGTGCTCGACCTTGCCGGCGAAAGCCGGGTGCGACTGGGCCTGGCGACCGGCGGCGAGCCGGACCCGATGCCGACAGTGGCCGAGCGGGCCGCCGACCGTGACATCATGCGGCGCGGGCTCGCCTGGTGCGCTCGCCACGGCATCACCTCGATCCAGAACATGGACGGCAACCTCTACCAGCTCGAACTGCTGGCCGAGATCGAGGCCGAGGAAGGGTTGCCGTGCAGGGTGCAGATACCCTTCCACTACAAGAATTTCATGACACTCGACATGCTCGACAAGGCGTCCGACATGGCCGGGCGCTACGACAGCGAATGGCTGTCGTCGGGCATGGTCAAGGTGTTCTACGACGGGGTGCTCGATTCCTGGACCGCTGTCATGGTCGAGCCCTACGCGGACCGTCCGGACTGGGTGGGTGAGCCGCTCTTTACACCACAACAATTCATCGATCTGGCTGTCGCTGCCGACAGACGCGGGCTGCAGATCGCCGTGCATTCGATCGGCGATGGCGCCGTGCGCGCGGTGCTCGACGGTTATGAAGCTGCGCGGAAGGCGAACGGCAAACGCGACAGCCGCCACCGGGTCGAGCACATCGAGGTCATCACGACCACCGACGTGCCGCGCTTCGCCGAACTCGGCGTCATCGCGTCAATGCAACCGCCGCATCCGCCTGGCGCCATGGATTTTCCACTGGAGCCGACAGTATCGCGCATCGGGCCGGCGCGTTGGCCGCTGAGCTATGCCTGGCGGACCTTGAAGGATGCCGGCGCGCATGTCGTCTTCGCGTCGGACTGGCCGGTGTCGCCGATCGATCCGATCCTTGGCATTCAGGCGGCAGTGATGCGCAAACCGTGGGCAGACGGCGACCCGGACCAAAGCTTCTCGCTGCATGAAGCGCTCGCCGGTTATACGGTCGAAGGCGCCTATGCCGAATTCGCGGAGCACCGCAAGGGCTCCCTGCAGCCGGGCTATATGGCCGATCTGGTGGTGCTTTCGGCCGATCTGGAAGCGACCGCGCCGGAGGCGTTGCACAAGGTGCGGCCGGTAACAACGATCTGTGGCGGCAAGGTTACCTATCAGGCCTGGCATGCGGCTTGCTAGCCGAAATGACTGACTGAACTGTGATTCAATGCCGGGCTTGCCAATATACCGGCCTTGTGTTCACATCCAACAGGGGAAGAGCTCCGCCAGCAAGAGTGGGGTCAACAGTGAGGCGTAATCGTGCCGGACAAACCGGATCGGAATGCGATTGAAGTAGTAAACGTCAGCAAAATTTTCGGATCAGGTGAGGGGCAAGTTGCCGCCCTCGACACGGTCTCGGTATCCATCCGCGAGAACGAGTTCTTCACGCTGCTGGGCCCCTCCGGCTGCGGAAAGACGACGTTGCTGCGGCTGATCGCTGGTTTCGACTTTCCAACCGCCGGTGAAATCCTGCTCTACGGCCAGGACATCGCGCCGCTGCCGCCCTTCAAGCGGCCGGTCAACACCGTCTTCCAGTCCTACGCGCTGTTTCCGCATATGACGGTCGCCGACAATATCGGCTTTGGCCTGGAAATGCTGGGCAAGCCGAAGGCCGAGATCAAGGCGCGCGTCGCCGAGATGCTGAAGCTGGTCCAGATGGAGGCGCTGGCGGCCCGTCGCACCAGCCAAATTTCCGGTGGCCAGCAGCAGCGCGTGGCGCTGGCCCGGGCGCTGGCGCCGCAGCCCAAGGTGCTGCTGCTCGACGAACCGCTGTCGGCGCTCGACTACAAGCTGCGCAAGGAGATGCAGATCGAACTGAAGCGGCTGCAGCACGAGACCGGCATCACCTTCATCTTCGTCACCCATGACCAGGAAGAAGCGCTGACGATGTCGGACCGCATCGCGGTGATGTCGTCGGGCAAGATCCTGCAGGTCGGCTCGCCGCGCGACATCTATGACCGGCCATCCGAACGTTTCGTCGCCGATTTCATCGGCGAGTCGAATTTCCTCAAGGCCGATGTGGTTGGTGTGTCCGGGAGCCGGGCGACAGTGAAGCTGTCATCGGGCGCGGAAATCCCGGCCTCGTTACCGGAGGGCCTCGTTCCCAAGGGCAAGGTCACGATCGTCGTGCGCCCCGAACATGCGCAATTGAGTGCCGCCAGCCCCAGTGCTTCCCTGTTGGGCACGCTCGAGAACATCGTCTATCTCGGCACGGATACGCATTTCCATCTGCGTCTTGCCGATGGCGAGCACTTCATCGTGCGGCGCCAGAACAGCCGTGGCGCCGGCGATGGGATCGTGCAGGGCGGCAAGGTCGGCATCCTGATTGGCGGCGATGCCGCCCAGGTCCTGAAGGACTGACGATGGCGACCGCAGAGGAAATCGCCAAGGCAGCGGAGCGGCGCGATATCCGTGATCGCTGGCTTTTGTCAGCGCCGGCGCTGCTGATCATTTTTTTCGCCGCGACCGGCCCGTTGCTGATCGTGCTCGTCTATTCGTTCCTGACACCAGGATCCTATGGCGACGTGAAGTGGCAGTTCTCGCCGGAAGCCTGGATAGCGGTGTTCCTGGAGCGCGATATCTTTGACGATACGCTTTCCGTCGCCGCAGCCCACGTCACCATCTTCCTGCGCTCGATCAAGCTGTCGGTGGTGACAACCATCGCCACCTTGGCGCTTGGCTTCCCGACCGCCTACTTCATGGCGACGCGCAGTGAAAAGACACGCGATCTCTGGCTGTTCCTGATCACGATACCGTTCTGGACCAACCTTCTGATCCGCACCTTCGCGGTGCTGCAGATCATCCGCAACGAAGGCATCATCAACACGGTACTGCTCAAGCTCGGCATCATCTCGGCGCCGATCCAGATTCTCTACACCGACACGGCGATCCTGATCGGCATGGCCTATGTCTATCTGCCGCTGATGGTGCTGCCGATCTATGCCAGCATGGAAAAGCTCGATTTCCGCCTGGTCGAGGCGGGTTATGATCTCTATGCGACGCGCTTCAAGGTGCTTCGGAAGATCATTTTCCCGCTGGTCAAACCCGGCGTCATCGCCGGCTCCATCCTGGTCTTCATTCCAGCACTTGGCGCCTATGTGACGCCAAGCGTGCTTGGCGGCGGCAAGAACATGATGCTTTCCAACCTGATCGAATTGCAGTTCGGGCAAGGCCGCAACTGGCCGCTTGGCTCGGCGCTGTCGATCGCGGTCATGATCATCGTCATGGTGGCGCTGCTTGCCTATGTGCGCAACGCCGGCAAGTCGGGGGTGCGTCATGGCTAATCGCTTTTCCATCAAGCATCAGCCGGGATTCACCGCGATCGCCGCGACCTGCTTTATCGTGCTCTATCTGCCGATCATCGTGCTGGTCGTCTACGCTTTCAACGCGGCGACATCGACATCGGAATGGGGTGGCTTCTCGCTCAAATGGTTCCAGTCGGCGTGGCAGAACACGCAGGTCATCGATGCGACCCTGCGCTCCTTCCAGATCGGCGCCATCGCGGCGATATTCTCCACCATCTTCGCCACCATGGCCGCGCTCGCCACGACACGCACGGCGCCCTATCCGGGCCTGACGTTCAAATACGCGGCGATCAACCAGCCGCTGATGGTGCCTGAGATCGTCACCGGCGTGGCGCTGCTGATCTTTTTCTCGCGCATCAAGATCTTCACCGGCTACTCCGGCCTCGGCTACCTGATCGCGGCGCACACGGCCTTCTGCATTCCGTTCGCCTATCTGCCGATCAGGGCGCGTCTTGAAAACATGGACCTGACGCTGGAGCGCGCCGCCGCCGACCTCTACGCGACGCCGTGGCGGACCTTCAGGCGCATCACGCTGCCACTGCTGTGGCCCGGTATTCTGGCCGGCCTGATGCTGGCTTTCGTCATTTCACTCGACGATGTTGTCATCACCGAATTCGTCAAGTCGGGAGGCCAGGATACGCTGCCCACCTACATGCTCGGCCAGATACGCCGCGGCATAACGCCTGAGATAAACGCGATATCGACCGTGTTCCTGCTCTTGTCGGTCGCTATCGTGACGTTGTTCTTCTTCATCAGCAGGAAACGAGACTGAATCTGAAAATGGGAGTTAACACCATGAACTGGAAGACAACAGCGACCGCCATGGGGTTGGCGCTGCTCGCATCGACGAGCCTGGCTCGCGCCGATGGCGAACTGAACATCTACAATTGGGGCAACTACACCAGCCCCGACGTGATCAAGAAGTTCGAAGCGAAATACAACGTCAAGGTGACCATCACCGACTACGATTCCAACGATACCGCGCTGGCCAAGGTTCGCCAGGGCGGCACCGGTTTCGACATCGCGGTTCCGTCACAGACCTACGTGCCGATCTGGATCAAGGAAGGCCTCGTCCAGGAGACAGATCCGGGCAAGATGGAGAACTTCAAGAACGTGGCGCCGGAATGGGCCAATCCCGATTTCGACCCGGGCCGCAAATATTCGGTGCCGTGGGCCCTAGGCACTGTCGGCGTCGTCGTCAACACCGACGCCTACAAGGGACCGGCTGACAGCTGGGGCATCATCTTCAACACCCCGGATGAGTTGAAGGGCAAGGTCAATGTCGTTCCCGAAATGAACGACGTCATCTTCGCGGCGATCAAGTATGTCGGCGGCCAGCAGTGCACCACCGACAAGGACGTGCTGAAGAAGGTGCGCGACACGCTTGTCGCGGCCAAGCCGAACTGGATCGCGATGGAGTACAACACCATCGAGAAGATGGGCGCCGGCGATTTCAAGGCGACCAGCGACTGGAACGGCTCGGCGCTGCGTCAGCGGCTGGCCAACCCGGCCATCCATTACAATTATCCGAAAGAAGGCTTTGGCCTGTGGAGCGACAATGTGGTCGTTCTGAAGGAAGCCAAGAATGTCGAGAACGCCAAGCTGTTCCAGAACTTCATCATGGATCCGGAAAACGCGGCAGGTCTCTCGGCTTTCCACCGCTACGCCAACGCCATCGTCGGCTCGGACAAGTACATGCCTGCCGACATGAAGGACGCACCGGAAGTCGTCATTCCGGCAGCCGACAAGCCGCATGCCGAGTTGCAGCAGATGTGTGCTCCGGAAATCCAGGACATCTACACCAAGATCTGGACCGAACTGCAGAAGTAACGGCCTTTCGACGGACCCGGCGGTACACGCCGCCGGGTCCGTTTTCATGTTCACCGGGGCTCGGCTTCATGGACTCCTACCGCAATTCCGATCCGCGGCCGCCGATCATGCAGGGCTCGCCGCCCGTCATGGTGCCGCCGAAGCTCGACTGGGATCGGCCGCCGTGGAACCGCTGGGCGTTCCAGCACATCCGGGAAATCCTGCCAACCGCCGAAGTCTGGCGCGGCAACGGCCATCGCCATCGTCTCGAACGCGCCGAGGTCGATCTTGACGGGCTGGCGGTCGAGGACAGCGAGGGCAAGCCGACGACGCTCGCCGGGCTGCTCGACGAGACCTACACCGATGGCTTCCTGGTGCTCAAGCACGGCAAGGTCGCCTACGAACGCTATTTCAACGGCATGGGCGAGCGCACGCTGCACCTGTCGCAGTCGATGGCGAAGTCCGTCACCGGCTCGGTGTTCGGCATATTGGTCGGCCGCGGCCTGATCGATCCGGCCAAGCCGGTGACGACCTATCTGCCGGAACTGGCGCAAACAGGCTGGGCCGGCGCCAGCGTCCAGCACGTGCTCGACATGACGAGCGGGGTGCGGTTCTCCGAGGAGTATACCGACCGCTATTCCGACATCGGTCAGGTCGATGTCGCCACCGGGTGGAAGCCGGTGCCGCCGGGCAGCGATCCGGCCTTCCGCTGGCCCTCGCATGTGTTCGAGCTGATCCTGGGCTTGAAGGAAACGGTCCGCCCGCATGGGGCCGCGTTCGAGTACCGCTCGATCGAGACCGATGTGCTCGCCTTCATCATGGAACGGGTGACGGGCAAGCGTCTGCCGCAGCTGGTTTCGGAAGAACTCTGGCAGAAGCTCGGCACCGATGAAAGCGCCTGCTTCACCGTCGACAGCGCCGGCTATGCGGTGGCCGATGGTGGCTTCAACGCAACGCTGCGCGACTATGGCCGCTTTGGCCAGCTGATCCTCGACAATGGCGGCGGCATCGTGCCGGCCGATTGGATCGAGGCGACGCGCAATGGCAGGCACGGACCAGATTTCAGCCCCAGCCTGCCGGAAGGCAGCTATCGCAACCAGTTCTGGGTCGAGGATCCGCGCTCGCGCGCGCTGATGTGCCGGGGCGTGTTCGGACAGATGATCCATATCGACTGGAACACCGGAATGGTCGTGGTGAAGCTTTCGACCTATCCGGATTTCAGCAATATCGCCTATTCCATGGCGACGCTGAAGGCCGTGCACGCCATCGCCGCCGCACTCAGCTAAATCCCAAAAGAAACGACCCGGAAGGAAACGCCATGACCGGCAAGACCGCGTTCGAGACCCGCCATGGCTTCCGCCGCAACGAGGTGCTGCTCGCCAACTGGCGCGAAAACCCGTTCAACCGCTGGTCGTTCCAGAATCTGGGCGAACTGGTGCCGACCGCACGCGTGGCGGCAGCGCCGGGCGTCGTCGAGGCGCCGGTGCGGGATCTGAGTGGCCTGCTTGGCGACAAGGTCACGGTGGCGAGCGCTCCCGAGACGGTGGCCGAGTTCCTCGTACGATCGAGCACCGATGCGCTGACGGTGATGAAGGGTGGCCAGATCGTCGGCGACTGGTTCGCGCCGCACATGGATTTCGGCGCCCGCCACATCATCTTTTCGATCAGCAAGTCGCTGACCGCGATTGTCGCCGGCATACTGGAAGGCGAGGGGTCGTTCGACCCGGAAGCGCCGGTGACGGCCTACATCCCTGAAGCCGCTGGCTCAGCCTATGGCGATGCGAGCGTGCGGCATGTGCTCGACATGAGCGTCAGCCTCGATTTCGAGGAAGCCTATCTGGACCCGGAAAGCGCCTTTGCCCGCTATCGCCGCGCCACGCTGTGGAACCCGGGCGGCGGCACGGAAAGCCTGCGCGAATTCATCCTGACGCTGCGGCGGCTGGCCGAGCCGCATGGCCAGACCTTCCGCTACCGCTCGCCCAATTCCGACCTGCTCGGCATCCTGCTCGAGCGGGCGTCCGGCCAGCGCTTCAACGACCTGATGCGCGAGAAGCTGTGGCTGCCGCTCGGCGCCTTCAGCGAAGCCTCGATCGGCGTCGACATGGAAGGCACGGCGCGTACCGCCGGCGGCATTTCGGTGACGCCGCGCGATCTGGCCCGTGTCGGCGAAATGATGCGGCAAGGCGGCATGGCCAATGGCCAGCGCATCGTGCCGGAGGCCTGGGTGCGCGACACGACCAGCACCGGCGGCAGTTCCGAAGCCTGGCAGCGCGGCACGATGGCGCTGCTGTTTCCCAAGGGCCGCTATCGCAACAAATGGTACCAGACCGGTGCCGAGAACGGCGCCTATTGCGGCATCGGCATACATGGCCAATGGCTCTATGTCGATCCGAAGGCCGAAGTGGTGATCGCCAAGATGTCGTCGCAGCCGGAGCCGGTCGACGATCCGCTCGATGTCGAGATCGTCGCCTTTTTCGAGGCCCTGAGCCGGATGGTCTAAGGTGTGCTGATATTCAGGTGATGCCGGCCTGCAAACGACGGCTTTCTGCGCTTCCGGTGCTCACGGACCTGAATGTCCGCTCCGCTCCGGTTCTCGAAAGCCATCGTTTTCGCCTCGGCCTAACCTGAATCTCAACACACCTTAAGACCGCGCCTGAGCGCCAAGTCAGCCCGTGCTTTCCTGTGGACCGCCGGACTGATGGAAACGCGGCGGTTGGCGGACTGGAAGTCTGCGCCTATGGTCGCCGCTCTTTTCGACGAGAGCAGGAACGACATGGCATCCGACATCAAGCGCATCGCAGCCATCATCGCGGCCGAGATCGCCGCGCGGCCCGAACAGGCGGCCGCGGCGATCGAACTGCTCGACGAGGGCGCGACGGTTCCGTTCGTGGCGCGTTACCGCAAGGAGGTGACCGGCGGGCTGGACGATACGCAGCTGCGGCTGCTTTCCGAGCGTCTTGCCTATCTGCGCGAACTCGACGCGCGCCGCGACACCATCCTCGGTTCCATCCGCGAGCAGGGCAAGCTGACCACGGAGCTTGAAGGCAAGATCATCGCCGCCACCACCAAGGCGGAACTGGAAGACATCTATCTGCCTTACAAGCCGAAGCGGCGCACCAAGGCCGAGATTGCCAGGGAGCGTGGGCTGGGGCCACTGGCGGAGGCCATCCTCGCGAACCGCGCATTGGTGCCTGCCGAGCTGGCGCTCACCTATGTCACCGAGGAGGTGGCCGACGCCAAGGCGGCGCTCGACGGTGCGCGCGATATCCTGTCGGAACAATTCGCCGAGAATGCCGACCTGGTCGGCAAATTGCGGACCTACATGAAGGAGCGCGCCTTCATGCGCGCCAGGGTGGTCGACGGCAAGCAGGAGGCTGGCGCGAAGTTCTCCGACTATTTCGACCATGTCGAGCGCTGGGCAAATGTGCCGAGCCACCGGGCGCTGGCAATGCTGCGCGGCCGCAACGAGGAAGTGCTGTCGCTCGATATCGAGGTCGATGCCGATGACACCTCGCCGGTGAAGCCGGTCGAGCGGATGATCGCCAATGCCTATGCCATCGGCGGCAGCCTGCCGGGCGATCGCTGGTTGATGGAGGTCGCCGGTTGGACCTGGCGGATCAAACTGTCGCTGCACCTGACGCTCGACCTGATGCGCGACCTGCGCGAGCGGGCCGAGGAGGAAGCGATCCACGTCTTTGCCCGCAACCTCAAGGATCTGTTGTTGGCCGCGCCCGCCGGTTCGCGTGCCACGATGGGCCTGGATCCCGGCATCCGCACCGGCATCAAGGTGGCTGTGGTGGACGGCACCGGCAAGGTGCTGACAACGACGACGGTCTATCCGTTTCCGCCGAAGAACGATGTGCGTGGCACGCAGGCGGAACTCGCCAAGCTCATTCGCCTGCACAAGGTCGAGCTGATTTCGATCGGCAACGGCACCGGCAGCCGCGAGACGGAAAAGCTGGTGGCGGACATGCTGTCCGACATGCCGTCGGATTCAGGGCCGAAGCCGCTCAAGGTGATCGTCAGCGAAGCGGGCGCCTCGGTCTATTCGGCATCGGCGACGGCGGCAGCGGAATTCCCCGGCCTCGACGTGTCGCTGCGCGGCGCGGTGTCGATCGCGCGGCGCCTGCAGGATCCGCTCGCCGAACTGGTCAAGATCGAGCCCAAGTCGATCGGCGTCGGCCAGTACCAGCATGATGTCGACCAGTACCGGCTCGGCCGTTCGCTGGAAGCGGTGGTCGAGGACGCGGTCAACGCGGTTGGCGTCGATCTCAACACCGCTTCGGCGCCGTTGCTGGCGCGAGTCTCGGGTCTCGGCGCATCGCTGGCCGACGCCATCGTCGCGCATCGCGATGCGACCGGACCCTTCGCCAGCCGGCGCGACCTGTTGAAGGTGCCGCGCCTTGGACCGCGCGCGTTCGAACAATCCGCCGGCTTCCTGCGCATTGCCAATGGCAGCGAGCCGCTCGATGCCTCGTCGGTGCATCCGGAGGCCTATGGCGTGGCCAAGAAGATCGTTGCCGCCTGCGGGCGCGATGTCCGCTCATTGATGGGCGACAGTGCCGCGCTCAAAGCGCTCGACCCGCGTGTCTTCGTCGATGAGCGTTTCGGCCTGCCGACGGTGCGCGACATCCTGGCGGAGCTGGAAAAGCCTGGCCGCGATCCGCGACCCGGTTTCAAGACCGCGACATTCGCCGACGGCATCGACGACATCAAGGATTTGAAGCCCGGCATGCTGCTGGAAGGCACCGTCACCAATGTCGCCGCCTTCGGCGCCTTCGTCGATATTGGCGTGCACCAGGACGGACTGGTGCACGTCTCGCAACTCGCCGACCGGTTCATCAAGGACGCGCATGAGGTGGTCAAGGCTGGCGACGTGGTCAAGGTGCGCGTCGTCGACGTTGACATCAAGCGCAAGCGCATCGCGCTCTCCATGCGCAAGGATGGTGGCGAGGGTGGCGCACCGAAAGGCGGGCCGCGCGACAATGGCGGCGGCAGGCCAGCGCCACGTTCGCCGGCGCCACAGCGCCAGCCGGAACGCCCGGCCCAGCAAGGCGCGTTCGGTGCGGCGCTGGCCGATGCGCTGAAGCGGAAGTAGCTACCACGCCAGAACGGCCGGCTCTTTCTCAACCTGGCCCAGCAGCCAGTCACGAAAGCTGGCGACGGGCGGATGGCCGCGCTTGTCGTGGGGGACGACGAGATAATAGGCGCTGCGGCTCTGCATGGGCTGGCCGGGTGCCGGCACCAGCTGGCCGCGCTGCAATTCGCCAGCGATGAGGATCAGCGGCAACAGCGCCACGCCGAGTCCCGCCATGCAGGCCTGGGCGGCGGTGCCGAACTGTTCGAACTGCATGCCCGGCCCGGTCGGCGCGCTCAGGCCCTGATGCTCGAACCATTCGGTCCAGGCGCCAGGACGCGTCGCCATGTGCAGCAGCGGCAAGCGGCCGATATCGGCCGGGGTGGCGATGGCGCGGCCGGCGAGGAATTCGGGTGATGCGACAGGCGCCACCGTCTCGCGCACCAGCAGCGTCGAGTCGGCCTCGGGCCAGTCGGGCAAGCCATAGTGGATGGCGGCATCCAGCCGCTCGCGAGCGAAGTCGAAGCGGCCAACGCGAGTGACGAAGTTGATGGTGATATCAGGGTTGTTTTCGACAAAATTGGGGATCATCGGCATCAGCCAGCGCGTGCCGAAGGTCGGCAGGATGGCCAGGTTCAGGATGCCACTATGCCGATTGCTCATCAATCCGAGCGCTGCATCACGCAATTGGCCAAGCGCCGAACGCACCGCCTCGGCGTAGATTTCACCCGGTGCCGACAGCCTGACATTGCGGCTGTCGCGCTCGAACAGCCGGCGGCCGAATTGATCCTCCAGCAATCTTATCTGCCGGCTGACGGCGCCCTGGGTGAGGTCCAGTTCCTGGGCGGCGGCGGTGAAGCTGCCAAGACGAGCCACCGCCTCGAAGGCGGCAAGAGCGCTGATGTTGGGCAAAAGGCGGCGCTGGACATTCATCATCCATTACTAACGCTCATTGATCGGTGAAGCAATTTCGTTTGATTTTTTCAGGCCGCGGGCCGATAAGCCGGGCCAAGATTTTGCTTCACGCGTGTCGTTGTTCCCAAAGCCACTGAGCACTTTGGTCGGCATGCACGAGTCTGGGAGAACGCCATGGCCGCCGACAAGAATACATTCGTCTGGGAAGACCCGTTCCTGATCGAGGACCAGCTTTCGGAAGACGAGCGCATGGTGCGCGACGGTGCGGCGGCTTTCGCCGCCGACAAGCTGGCGCCCAGGATCGAGGACGCCTATCTCAATGAAAAGACCGATGCCGGCATCTTTCGCGAGATGGGCGAGGCCGGCCTGCTCGGCATCACCATCCCGGAAGAGTATGGTGGTCTCGGCGCCAATTATGTGACTTACGGGCTGGTGGCGCGCGAGGTCGAGCGCGTCGATTCCGGCTACCGCTCGATGATGAGCGTCCAGTCCTCGCTGGTGATGTACCCGATTCACGCCTATGGCTCCGAAGAGCAGCGCAAGAAGTACCTGCCCAAGCTCGCCAGCGGTGAGTGGATTGGCTGCTTCGGCCTGACCGAGCCGGATGCAGGCTCGGACCCAGGCGGCATGAAGACGCGCGCCGAGAAGACGGCGAACGGCTACAAGCTCAGCGGCTCCAAGATGTGGATTTCCAACGCGCCGATCGCCGACGTGTTCGTCGTCTGGGCGAAGTTGAAGGGCGAGAACGGCAAGGACGAGATTCGCGGCTTCGTGCTGGAAAAGGGCATGAAGGGGCTTTCGGCGCCGAAGATCGGCGGCAAGCTGTCGCTGCGGGCGTCGATCACCGGCGAAGTGGTGATGGAAGGCGTCGAAGTCGGCGAGGATGCGCTGCTGCCCAACGCCAGGGGCCTTGGCGGCCCGTTCGGCTGCCTCAACCGGGCTCGCTACGGCATCTCCTGGGGCTCGATGGGAGCCGCGGAAGATTGCTGGCACCGCGCCCGCCAGTACGGCCTCGACCGCAAGCAGTTCGGCAAGCCGCTGGCCGGCACGCAGCTTTACCAGAAGAAGCTCGCCGACATGCAGACCGAGATTGCCCTGGCGCTGCAGGCGTCGTTGCGGGTCGGGCGGCTGATGGACGAAGGCAAGATGGCGCCGGAAATGATCTCGATCGTCAAGCGCAACAATTGCGGTAAGGCGCTCGACATCGCCCGCCAGGCCCGCGACATGCATGGCGGCAACGGCATCCAGATCGGCTACCACGTCATGCGCCACGCGCAGAACCTGGAGACGGTCAACACCTATGAGGGCACGCACGACGTGCATGCGCTGATCCTCGGCAGGGCGCAGACAGGCATCCAGGCGTTCTTCTAAGCTGTGTCGATATTCAGGTGATGCCGGCCTGCAAATGGCGGTTTCCTGCGCTTCCGGTGCTCACGTCCGAAAAGTACGCTCCGCTCCGGTTCTCGGTATCAACCATTTTCGACAGGGCCTGACCTGAATCTCAACACGCCTTAAGCCGGCTTCGGCTGCTTAAATTAGGTGCACCGCAACATCTCTGCTTGGAGAATGGCCGGCAGATGTGTCAGGGTTCGGCGATCGAAACGCCGACTTCCGGGGCACCATGGCAATTCTGGCAGCCGTCTACCACCTGACCCACTACAAATATGACCGGCCGGTGGTTCTCGGCCCTCAGGTCATCAGGCTGCAGCCGGCGCCGCACTCCCGCACCAAGGTGTTGAGCCATTCGCTCAAGGTCGAGCCGGCAAACCACTTCGTCAACCTGCAGCAGGACCCCTACGGCAACTTCCTCGCCCGCTTCGTCTTTCCCGAGCCGGTGACGGAGCTGAAGATCGAGGTCGACCTCGTCGCCGACATGACGGTCTACAATCCGTTCGATTTCTTCGTCGAACCGTCGGCCGAGACATTTCCGTTCGAGTACCCGGAAGAGATACGCGACGATCTCACCATCTACCGGACACCCGAACCGGCGGGACCGCTGCTCTCGGCATTCCTGAAAACCATCGACACCAGCCCGAAGAACACGGTCAATTTCCTCGTCGACCTCAATGCCCGGCTGCAGCGCGAGATCGCCTATATCGTGCGCATGGAGACCGGCGTGTTCTCGCCGGAGGAAACGCTGGCCGCGGCCAAGGGATCGTGCCGCGATTCGAGCTGGCTGCTGGTGCAGATCCTGCGCAGTCTCGGCATCGCCGCGCGCTTCGTCTCCGGCTACCTGATCCAGCTCAAGCCCGATCTCGTCGCGCTCGATGGACCGCCGGGAACCGCTGTCGACTTCACCGATCTGCATGCCTGGTGCGAGGTCTATCTTCCCGGCGCCGGCTGGATCGGCTTCGACCCGACCTCCGGCCTGCTCACCGGCGAAAGCCATGTGCCGCTCGCCGCCACGCCGCATTTCCGCAATGCGGCCCCTATTTCCGGCATGGCGAGCTTCGCCAACGTGGAGTTCGGTTTCGAGATGCGGGTCGACCGCATCGCCGAGCATCCGCGCATCACCAAGCCGTTCTCGGACGAAAGCTGGCAGGCGCTCGATGCGCTCGGCAACAAGGTCGATGCGGCACTTGCGGCCGGAGACGTGCGGCTGACGATGGGCGGCGAGCCGACCTTCGTGTCTATCGATGATTTCGAGTCTGCCGAATGGAACACCGCCGCCGTCGGTCCGACCAAGCGCGAAAAGGCCGACGCGCTGATCCGCAAACTGCGCGAACGGTTCGCGCCCGGCGGCTTCCTGCATTACGGCCAGGGCAAATGGTATCCCGGCGAGAGCCTGCCGCGCTGGACCTTCTCGCTTTACTGGCGCGCCGACGGCGAGCCGGTATGGAGCGATCCGTCGCTGATCGCGCGTGAAAAGAGCGAAGCCGATATCGGGCCGAAGCAGGCCGAGAGCCTGCTCACCGCGATCGCCGGCGAACTCGGCATCGACAAGACCATGGTCAGCGAAGCCTATGAGGACCCGGCCGAGTGGCTGCTCAAGGAAGGCAAGCTGCCTGATAATGTCGATCCGTCCAATTCCAAGCTCGAAGACCCGGAAGAGCGCAGCCGCATGGCGAAAGTGTTCGAACGCGGGCTGACCAAGCCGTCGGGCTATGTGCTGCCGGTGCAGCGCTGGAACAGCCAGGCGTCCGGACCGCGCTGGCGCTCGGAAAAATGGAAGACGCGGCGCGGCCGGCTGTTCCTGGTGCCGGGCGATTCACCGGTCGGCTACCGCTTGCCGCTCGGCACGCTGCCCTATGTGCCGCCGGCGCAGTTCCCCTATATCGTGCCGGTCGATCCCTCGCTGCCGCGCGGGCCGCTGCTGGCACGCGAGGCTATTTTGCCCACCGTTGCTCCGGCAGGGCTGGAAGGCGCCGATGAAATGGCGCACCGCCAGCAGGCGGCGTCGTTCACGCCGGCGACCGGCCAGCAGGACCGGGTCGAGCAGGAGATCACCGAGATCGGCGGCGCGGTGCGCACCGCGCTTTCGGTTGAACCGCGCGACGGGCGGCTCTGCGTGTTCATGCCGCCGGTCGAGGCGCTGGAGGACTATCTGGAGCTGGTCGCGGCGGCCGAAAACGCGGCAAAGGCGATCGGCCTGCCCGTGCATATCGAGGGCTATGGACCGCCGCACGATCCGCGCCTCAACGTCATCCGCGTCGCCCCCGACCCCGGCGTCATCGAGGTCAACATCCATCCGGCTTCCAACTGGCAGGATTGCGTGGCGACGACGACGGCGATCTACGAGGAGGCGCGGTTGACGCGGCTCGGCGCCGACAAGTTCATGATCGACGGCCGCCACACCGGCACAGGCGGCGGCAACCATGTCGTGGTCGGCGGTGCAACGCCCAATGACAGCCCGTTCCTGCGCCGGCCCGATTTGTTGAAGAGCCTGGTGCTGCAATGGCAGCGGCATCCGTCGCTGTCCTACCTGTTCTCCGGCCTGTTCATCGGCCCGACCAGCCAGGCACCGCGCTTCGACGAAGCCCGTCACGATTCGCTCTACGAGCTCGAGATCGCCATGGCGCAGGTGCCGCATCCGGACAAGGGCGCGGCACCCCTGCCGTGGCTGGTCGACAGGCTGTTCCGCAACCTGTTGACCGACGTCACCGGCAACACGCACCGCTCGGAAATCTGCATCGACAAACTGTTCTCGCCGGATGGCCCGACCGGCCGGCTCGGCCTGGTCGAATTCCGCGGCTTCGAGATGCCGCCCAATTCGCGCATGTCGCTGGCGCAGCAGCTTCTGGTCCGTGCCATTATTGCCCGCGCGTGGAAGAACCCGCTCGACGGCCGCTTCGTGCGCTGGGGCACGTCGCTGCACGATCGTTTCATGCTGCCACATTATGTCTGGGCCGATTTTCTCGACGTGCTCGACGATCTCAAGCTCAACGGTTTCGAGTTCCGTCCGGAATGGTTCGACGCCCAGCTCGAGTTCCGCTTCCCGTATTGCGGCGAGGTGCAGCATGCCGGCATCAAGCTGGAGTTGCGGCAGGCGCTGGAGCCGTGGCATGTCATGGGCGAGCAAGGCGCCATCGGCGGCACCGTGCGTTTCGTCGATTCCTCGGTCGAGCGGCTGCAGGTCAAGACCGAAGGCCTCAATCCGGAACGCCATGCCATCGTCTGCAACGGCCGCATCGTGCCGATGAAGGTCACCGACAACCGCGAGGTGGCGGTGGCCGGTGTGCGCTTCAAGGCCTGGCAGCCAGCTTCGGGCCTGCATCCGGCGCTGCCGGTCAACACGCCGCTGGTCTTCGACATCTATGACCGCTGGTCGGGCCGTGCGGTCGGTGGCTGCGTCTACCATGTCGCGCATCCCGGCGGGCGCAACTACGACACCTTCCCGGTCAACGGCAACGAGGCGGAGGCACGGCGGCTCGCCCGCTTCGAACCGCGCGGCCACACGCCGTCCGGCTATGTGCTGCGCGAGGAACAACCGGCGGAAGATTTCCCGATGACCCTTGACCTTCGGCGGCCGGCAAGACTCTGATCAGCGATGGCAAAGGGGAATCACAAGAGGATACGCGGCAAGCCGCAGATCCACAGCCTGCTGGAACACTACCAGCCGATCGACGGCGTCGTCGACGAGATGGTCGATGCTTCAGGCAACCCCCGTCCGGTCTGGAAGGACTTCATCGAGGCGCTCGACGAATTGGGGCCTGAAACGCTCGGCCAGCGCTTCGCCCGCGCCGATCAGTATCTGCGCGACGCCGGTGTCTATTACCGTGTCTACGACAAGGCCGGCGCCAATGAGCGCGAATGGCCGCTGGCGCATGTGCCGCTGCTGATCGAGGACAAGGAATGGGCCGACATCAGTGCCGGCCTCGTGCAGCGCGCCGAGCTGTTCGAGGAAACCATCGCCGATATTTACGGGCCGAACCGGCTTGTCGAAAAAGGCATCCTGCCGGCTGGGTTGATCGCCGCCAGCCCGGAATATCTGCGTCCCGTTGTCGGCACCGTGCCGGCCAGCGGCCATTTCCTGCATTTCTGCGCCTTCGAACTCGGCCGCGGGCCCGACGGCCAGTGGTGGGTGCTTGGCGACCGCACCCAGGCCCCGTCCGGCGCCGGCTTCGCGCTCGAGAACCGCGTCGCCACCACGCGCGCGCTGTCCGACATCTATGGCGAGATGCATGTGCATCGTCTTGCCGGCTTCTTCCGCCGCTTTCGCGACGCGCTGATCGGCATGGCCGAGGAGACCGGCGGCCGGGTCGCCATCCTGACGCCGGGGCCGCTCAACGAGACCTACTACGAACACGCCTATATCGCCCGCTATCTCGGCATCATGCTGCTCGAAGGCGAGGACCTGACTGTTTCCGGCGGCAAGCTGATGGTGCGCACGGTTTCCGGCCTGATGCCAATCAGCGTGTTGTGGCGGCGGCTCGATGCTGCCTTCGCCGATCCGCTCGAACTGCGCCCGGATTCGCAGATCGGCACGCCGGGGCTGGTCGAGGCGATCCGCCAGGGCGCGGTTGCCACCGTCAACGCGCTGGGCTCGGGTCTGATGGAAACGCGGGCGCTGCTCGCCTTCCTGCCCAAGATTTCACGCGCCTTGCGGGGCGAGGAGCTTCTCTTGCCAAGCGTCGCCACGTGGTGGTGTGGCCAGGAGACGGAGCGTGCGCATGTGCTGGCCAATATCGACCGCATGGTGATTGGCCCGGCGCTGTCGACCCGGCTTGCCTTCGAGGATGACGATTCGACCAAGCTGGGCTCGGCGCTGTCCGCCGGCGAGCGGGCGGAGTTGGTGGCGCGCATCGAACGCGGCGGCGGTGACTTCGTCGGCCAGGAAGCGGTGACGCTTTCAACGACCCCCGTTTTTGTCGGCGGCTGGCTGGAGCCGCGTCCGGCGAGCCTGCGCGTCTATCTGGCACGAACCCCTGAGGGCTGGACGGTGATGCCGGGCGGCTTTGCCCGCGTCGGTCTGTCGCTCGATCCGACGGCGATCGCCATGCAGCGCGGCGGCCAGGCGGCGGATGTCTGGGTGGTCAGCGATAGGCCGGTGGAGCGCGAGACGCTGCTGCCGCAAGAGAGCGACAGCTTCACCCGCACCAGGCCGGGCAGCCTGCCCAGCCGGGCGGCGGAAAACCTGACCTGGCTCGGCCGCTACATCGAGCGCTCCGAAGACACGGTGCGCATCCTGCGCGCCTACCATGTGCGGCTGGCCGAAACGTCCGATCCCGACATGCCGCTGCTCGCCGACATCAGGGACTATCTCGAGCCGTTCGGCATCGATGTCGAGACGGCGATCCCACCAGGGCTGATCGGCACGCTCGATAGCGCCGTCTACAGCGCCGGGCAGATCCGCGACCGCTTCTCGCCCGATGGCTGGCTGGCGCTCAAGGACCTGTCGAAGACCATCCATCAGTTCGCGACGACGGTGGCACCGGGTGACGATGCGACCCGGGCGATGACGGTGATCCTGCGCAAGCTCGCCGGTTTCTCCGGCCTGCTGCACGAGAACATGTACCGCTTCGCCGGCTGGCGTTTCCTCGAGATCGGCCGGCGGCTGGAGCGCGGCATCCAGATCGCCCGCACGCTGTCCCGGCTGACCAGTGCCAAGGCGCCGGATGGCGCGCTCGACATGATGCTGGAGATCGGCGACAGCGTGATGACCCACCGCCGGCAGTATCCGGTGCAGACCGGCCGGCGCACGGTGATCGATCTTCTGGCACTCGACCCGCTCAATCCGCGTTCCATCCTGTTCCAGCTCGAAAGGCTGAAGGCCGAGATCGGCCTTTTGCCTTCGGTTGGCGGCGAGGGGCACATGTCGCCTGCGGCCAAGGAAATCCTGCAGCTCAACACGCAGATCGCCATCAAGGAGCCTTCGGACATGACGGCAAAGGCTCTGGACGATCTCGCCTATGAAATCGGCGGCCTCTACAACAGCCTCGCCAAGGCCTACTTCGGATAGCGCATGCTCTACGACATCAGGCTTCATCTCCACTATGATTATGCGGCGGCGGCCGGCGGCGGTCGCCATCAGATTCGCGTGTTGCCGTCGACGATTTCCGGCGTGCAGCGCGTCATCGCCGCATCCTTGTCCTTTGCGCCGGCACCCAATGAACGTTCTGACTTTTCCGACTTCTTCGGCAACAACGTCACCTCGATCGCCTTTCGCGACGCGCATGACGCGCTCGACATCAGGATGAGCGCGCGCGTATCGGTGTCGCGGCCCGAGCCCGGGCTCGACGTATCGCCCGATATCGGCCGGCTCAGGCAGGAGCTCGCCGCTGTGCGGTCGCTGGCGCCGTCCTCGCCTCACCATTTTCTGGCCGGCAGCGCTCATTCCGGCATCGACGGAGCGATCACCGGCTACGCGCAAGACAGCATTGCCAGCTCGGCCGCCGGCACGGCAATGAAGCTCTGCAATCGCATCCATCGCGATTTCACCTATGATGGCGAGGCGACGACGGTGCGAACCCGGGCCAGCGATGCCTTCCGGCTGAAACGCGGCGTCTGCCAGGACTTTTCGCACATCATGATCGCCGGCCTGCGCGGGCTCGGCATTCCAGCCGGCTATGTCAGCGGCTTCCTGCGCACCATCCCGCCGAAGGGCAAGCCCCGGCTGGAGGGCGCCGATGCCATGCATGCCTGGGTCAAGGTCTGGTGCGGGCGCGATGCCGGCTGGCAGGAGTTCGACCCGACCAATGGCATGCGGGCGAGCAACGACCATATCACCGTCGGCTATGGGCGCGACTATTCGGACGTGGCGCCGATCGTCGGCGTTCTCAAGACCACCGGCGGACAAGTCGGCGAGCAGGCTGTCGACGTCATTCCGGTCGTGCTCGAAAAGGCGTAGAACCGAACCCAACGGCCCCACCGGTACAATTCTAGGTGGATAAGACCGCTTCTCAAACATCGATGTGACCGCTAGTCTACATCCGTTTCGAGGTCGACAGTAATTGTATGTTCTTGGAACACATCAATGCGGGGTTTTGTAATTGAGAGCGGTCAGCGTCGTCATTCCTGCCTACAACGCGGCGACCACCATCGCGACAACGCTGGCGTCGCTTGGTAGCGAGGCCGTGGTCATCGGCGAGATCCTGCTGGTCGACGATGCATCGACGGACAGCACGGTGGCTGTCGCGCAGCAGGCCGCGGCGCAACTGTCCCTGCCGCTGCGCGTGCTGCCGGCCGATTGCCGCGATGCCGGCGGCGCCCGCAATGTGGCGCTGGCGGAGGCGCGCTATCCCTGGGTATACCTGATCGACGCCGATGACCTGCATCTTCAGGGTGGATTGCGCGCGCTGCTGCGGCAGGCGGAGAATCAACCGAAGGCCGATATGATCGTTGGCGCCTATCGGCGCCGGGTGAACGGCCAGAATCGGCAGATCAAGGTGCCGAACGGCTATCAGGCCGCCTGCCACGCAAACGCTTCGGCCTATGTCAAAGGCGATATACGGTCGGTCGCCGTTGGCAGCGTGCTGGCTTCGCGGCGCCTGATCGGCGAGACGCGGTTCCCGGTCGGACTGGCCTTTGACGAAGACACGTTGTTCTGGGCACGGCTGATGAGCAGGGCATCCCTGGCCATGATTCCCGACCCGGTCATGGTCTATGAGGTTTCGGTGGCGCGTTCCGACGACCGCTTTGCCATGAATCCGGTGCGGCGCTTCCTGGATTGGCGCCGTGAACTGCACACACTCACCGATTGCAATATCCCGGTATCGGCGCTCAAGACCAGGGAAGGGCTTGTCGCCCTCAAAATCGCCCGCGTCCACTATGCGCGCGGCGACCTGGACACCGCGGCGCGCTTCCTGGCGGTGGCCGCGGCCGCGCCGAAGCGACGGTCGGAGGCCTGGCGCTGCCTGCGCTACAAGTTCAAGCTCGCCGCGCGGCGACGCTTGTCCGCGCCATCGACCCAGCTGCAAGGCGCTCTGTAGGCGTTAGGCTCGTCAGCACCGCCGCTCCCGGCCGCCGACTTTTCGGACGATATGTGGAACCAGCAATCAGCCAGCGGCTTATCTACGGATATTTGCGTGGAGCGGACATGTTGCAAAGATCCGGGCTGTCGCACGGCCGGTCGGCTGACGAAGATGCCGTGGCGAAAAATGATGCGCTGAACAGTGGGGCGCAAACTTCGGCCGATCATGCCGCCCTGACCTATGTCAGTGATGCCGAGCCCGGTATCCGCCGGGTGAAGACGGGCAAGGGATTTTCCTACAAGGGACCAGATGGACGCGCAGTCTCGGACGCCAACAGGGCACGCATCGAGGCGATCGCCATTCCACCGGCCTGGACGGATGTCTGGATTTCGCCCGATGCCGATGGCCATATCCAGGCGACCGGCAGGGACCAGCGTGGACGCAAGCAATACCGCTATCATCCACAATGGGCCGACGAGCGTGATGGCGCCAAATATTCGAGCCTTGCCGGATTCGCCGAAAGCCTGCCCGAACTGCGGCGCCGGGTCGACGCCGATCTGCGCCGTCGCGGCTTGCCGCTCGAGCGCGTCGTCGCGGCGGTCGTCTGGCTGCTCGACAATACGATGATACGGGTGGGCAATGCCGCCTACGCCCGCGACAACAAGAGTTTCGGGCTGACGACCTTGCGCGACCGCCATGTCGATATCGTCGGCTCAAGCCTGCGTTTCGCTTTCAAGGGCAAGTCCGGCAAGCAATGGAAACTGAAGCTGGTCGACCGCCGCATTGCCAGGATCGTTCGCGGGGCGCAGGAACTGCCAGGTCAGAAACTGTTCCAGTATCTCGATGAAGACGGCAACAGGCGGCCGGTCCATTCCGAGGACGTCAATTGGTTTATCCGGGAGGCCGTGGGCACCGATTTCAGCTCCAAGCATTTCCGGACATGGGGCGGCACCATCCGTGCGGCGTCCCTGTTTGCACGGACGGAATTGCCAGAAAGCCGCTCGCAGCAAAAGCAGGTGATGAACGGCGTCATCGACAAGGTCGCCGAGCGGCTGGGCAACACGCGCGCCGTCTGCCGCAAATGCTATATCCACCCGCAGATCTTCGAGGCCTGGGCGCAAGGCCGGCTACTCGACGAAATGATGGAGGCCAACAAGCGCAAGCGCTCGATTGACGGTCTCGATGACGAGGAAGCGCTGGTGCTGAGGTGGCTGAAGACGCACGAGCGCTGACGCACGGCACGGCGGTCACCAATTCCGCGGCGCCCGGATTTTTTTATCGACGCACTGTCGGGATCGGTCCTAGTGTTTCGTCCTTTGACAGAGAAAAGGACCAGCAATGCTCTACGCAATCCTCTGCTATGCTTCCGAAGATGTCGTCAGCTCGTGGAGCAAGGCGCAGGACGACGACGTCATGGCCAAGCTCCTCGATGTCCAGGACAAGTACGCCAAGGCCGGCCGGCTTGGCCCGGTGGCACGGCTGCTGCCGACCACGGCGGCAACGACGCTGAGGAAGGTCAAGGGCGAAGCGGTCGTCATCGACGGTCCGTTCGCCGAGACCAAGGAGCAGTTCCTCGGCTTCTACACGCTCGAATGCGCCGATCTCGACGAGGCCGTGGAGTTCGCGCGCGAGCTTTCCGAGGTCAATCCGAGCGGTGGCTCCTATGAGATCCGGCCGGTGTCGGTCTTCAATCCCCGCAAGGTTCCCGCATGACCGAGCTCGCCTGGATCAGCTCGGCGATCAGCGCCGCCCGCCCGCAAGCGATGGGCGCGCTGCTGCGTTACTTCCGCGACCTCGATACCGCGGAGGAAGCTTTCCAGGACGCGTGTCTCAGGGCGCTGAAGAACTGGCCGCAAAACGGGCCGCCGCGCGATCCGGCGGCCTGGCTGATCTTCGTCGGCCGCAACAGCGGCATCGATGCGGTGCGCAAGCGTGCCAAGCAGGCGCCGATGCCGGAAGAGGACCAGATCTCCGATCTGGAAGACGCCGAAAGCGACATAGCCGAGCGGCTGGACGGGGCGCATTACCGCGACGACATCTTGCGGCTGCTGTTCATCTGCTGTCATCCCGATCTTCCGCCGACGCAGCAGATCGCGGTTGCGCTGCGCGTTGTCTCCGGCCTCACCGTCAAACAGATCGCGCGCGCCTTCCTGGTCGGCGAAAGCGCCATGGAGCAGCGCATCACCCGCGCCAAGGCGCGCATCGCCGATGCCGGCGTGCCGTTCGAGACGCCGGACGCTGTCGAGCGCTCCGAGCGGCTCGCCGCCGTCGCGGCAATGGTCTACCTGATCTTCAACGAGGGCTATTCGACCAACAGCGGCGAGGCACCGGCCCGCGCGCCGCTGTGCGAGGAGGCGATCCGGCTGGCCCGGCTGTTGCTGCGGCTGTTCCAGACCGAGCCGGAGGTCATGGGGCTGACGGCGCTGCTGCTTCTGCAGCATGCGCGCGCACCGGCCCGTTTCGACGAGAACGGCGAGATTGTCCTGCTCGAGGACCAGGATCGCAGCCTGTGGAGCCGCAAGATGATCGACGAGGGGCTGGCGCTGGTCGACAAGGCGCTGCGCCATCGCAAGCCTGGCCCCTACCAGGTGCAGGCGGCGATCGGCGCGCTGCATGCGCGAGCCGAGAAGGCCGAGGATACCGACTGGGTGGAGATCGATCTGCTGTACGGTCTGCTCGAACAGATGCAGCCGTCGCCGGTGGTCACGCTCAACCGTGCGGTCGCGGTCTCCAAGGTGCGCGGCCCGGAAGCGGCGCTTGCCATGATCGAGCCGCTCGAACAGAGGCTTTCCGGCTATTTCCACTTCTTCGGCCTCAAGGGCGGCCTGCTGATGCAACTCGACCGGGGCGAAGAGGCGCGCGTTGCCTTCGACCGCGCCATTTCGCTTGCCAACACGGCGGCGGAGGCCGCCCATATCCGCATGCATATCGACCGCTTGATGAAAGACGGTGCGGTGCGGGGGGCTGCCCGCTCGGCAAAATGACGCGGCTGCCTCTGGTTCAACGGTCTGCGTCCGGCTTGGACCATGCCGGGGTGGCGATTTTGCCCTGAAACGAGTAATGCCACGCCATGACAGCGCTGATGTGCCCGTCGGCACACAGAGCGCAAGGCTTTGACCGGAGCCATATGATGGCGAACGGATCTGAAAGGGACAAAAATGACGATTGCGAAGGAAACGACCGAACTGCTGGCGAAACTGGGCGTTGCCAGGGAGGCGCTTGTTGGTGGCGACCTCGTCGTGCGCAGCCCGGTGACGGGCGAACAGATCGCGGCGCTGAAGACCATCTCGCCGGCTGACGCGGCCAAGACCATCGATGCCGCGCACAAGGCGTTCCAGTCCTGGCGGCTGGTGCCGGGTCCGCGTCGCGGCGAGCTGGTACGCCTGCTCGGCGAGGAACTGCGCGCGCACAAGGCCGAGCTTGGCCGGCTGGTGTCGATCGAGGTCGGCAAGATCCCGTCCGAGGGCCTCGGCGAAGTGCAGGAGATGATCGACATCTGTGATTTCGCCGTCGGTCTTTCCCGGCAATTATACGGCCTGACCATCGCCACCGAACGTCCGGGCCACCGCATGATGGAAACCTGGCATCCGCTGGGCGTCGTCGGTGTCATTTCCGCCTTCAACTTCCCGGTCGCGGTATGGTCGTGGAACGCGGCGCTGGCGCTGGTCTGTGGCGACGCGGTGGTGTGGAAGCCGTCCGAGAAGACGCCGCTGACGGCGCTCGCGTGCGAGGCGATTTTCGCGCGCGCGGTCAAGCGTTTCGGCACGGATGCGCCGCAGGGGCTGGCGCCGGTGCTGCTCGGCGATCGCGCCGTCGGCGAAATCCTGGTCGACCATCCCAAGGTGCCGCTGGTCTCGGCCACCGGCTCGACCCGCATGGGCCGCGATGTCGGCCCGCGCCTGGCCAAGCGCTTTGCCCGCGCCGTGCTGGAACTCGGCGGCAACAATGCCGGCATCGTCTGTCCGACCGCCGATCTCGACATGGCGCTGCGCGCCATCGCCTTCGGCGCCATGGGTACGGCCGGACAGCGCTGCACGACGCTGCGGCGCCTGTTCGTGCATGACAGCGTCTATGACGCCCTGGTTCCACGTCTCAAGAAGGCTTACGAAAGCGTGTCGGTCGGCAATCCGCTGGAGACCTCCTCGCTGGTCGGGCCGCTGATCGACAAGGCTGCCTTCGACGCTATGCAGAAGGCGCTGAAGGAAGCCAGCGCCCATGGCGGCAAGGTGACTGGCGGCACGCGGGTCGAGAATGGTCATCCGGATGCCTACTATGTGCATCCGGCGCTGGTTGAAATGCCGAAGCAGGTGGCCCCGGTGACGGAAGAGACCTTCGCGCCGATCCTCTATGTGATGAAATATTCGGATTTCGACGCCGTGCTCGATGAGCACAATGCGGTGGGCGCTGGCCTGTCGTCGTCGATCTTCACCCGCGACCTGCAGGAATCCGAGCGCTTCCTCGGTGTCGACGGTTCGGATTGCGGCATCGCCAACGTCAACATCGGCACGTCGGGAGCCGAAATCGGCGGTGCCTTCGGTGGCGAAAAGGAAACCGGTGGCGGCCGCGAGAGCGGCTCGGATGCATGGAAGGCCTATATGCGCCGCGCCACCAACACGGTGAACTATTCCAAGGCGCTGCCGCTCGCCCAGGGCGTCTCCTTCGACATCGATTGAGAACGCCGACGCCTGCTCGTCGCTAGTGCGTGACTAATCGCCGAGCGATCAGCTCTGTGCATCCCCCGCATGGGGGATGCCGCACCGATCAACTGCCTGCGCTGACCGAGCCAGCCGCCACTGCCGAGGTCTTTCGGCATGGGTTCGCGACAGCTTGAGCCATGTGGCGAATTGCCGATTGGCGCCGCCGCCAGCCGCAGTCAGAGGGAACGTTCAGCCGATCCGGGATGCCGGAAAACAGGCGTCGAAAGCGGCATCGACAATGGCCAGCTTGGCGGCCTGGACGGTCATGTATTCCTGGAAGAAGGTGTTCGAGACCCACATCACCGAATGGCCGCGCTGGCCGAGCCAGCCGATGCTGCCGAGATTCTCGGCATCGCGCAACTTGCGGGCAAGATGGGTCCGCGAGAGCTTGAGCCATCTTGCGAAGTCGCCGATCGAAACCACGCTGGTCGGGATCCGGTCCAGGCCGGCATCATCGGGATCGATGCCCGACATCAGCCAGTCCATGACGATGCCGCCATTGTTGAGCCAGATGAACAGCGAAAAGGTCTGGTTGGGTTCGCGCACCGGCTTGGAGGCAAGCAGGCCGTCCGCCACCATGGGCTGCAGCCTGGAAACCATGTCGGGCCGCTCCAGGAACCTGGCCAGCCGGTCGCCACCATCGAGATGATCCAGCGTCCGCAGATGGGCAAGAACCCAGCCCGTGAATGTCTGCACGGTCGCCGCAGTCGGCTGCAAGGGGTGCGTGCGCCCGTCCCCGCCCGATACATACTCGGCGATGTTGTAGTGCAGCATCTCCTTGATGAAAGCGTCCGCCGTGTTGCGGCTGGCCACCGCGTGCTGGTGCACGAACTCGATGAAACGCGATACCGTCAGGTCCTTGCGGCGGTCGTTCGGGTCCCGCCTGAAATGCATGGCAAGGCCGACATGACCCATCAGCCAACGTTGCTGCGTGGCAAAAATAGAAGCGAGCCGCGGGCTATCTTCATAAATTCGGATCAGCGCCAGCGACTGTTCCTGAACGCAACGGTGCAAGGCCGGATGGCCGGCAATGTCTTCCAGATTCAGCGCTATGCTCCTCGTGTTTCTCTTCAACTCCGACAACGGAGTCGTGTTCCCCATTTTTCAGCCTTCAAAACGTGTGTCCATACGTACCAAATGCGGAGAACAGGCATTGTCGATCACGACCGGTTGATGGCCGGTGCGCTTGACGGCGCTGCCGGCGACCGCGACTCGGGCGAGGCTGTTGGAGTCTATGCGATCGGGCAGGTCACCACCACCGATGCGGCCAATTCGAACCACGACACCGGCGTCGTCGCTTCGGATTTCATGGCGGATGCACAAAGCCGAACGCAAGGCATGCCCATTCCGCCGCCCATCGATGCGATTGGCGGTCTGGGGCTGGTCAATGGCGGCACAGTTGGTGTCGCGCCGTCCACGCTGGCGACGCCGGTGAACGGACCCGGCAACCCATGCCATCGCGCAAGGCAGCCTGATCATCCCGGCCATCGCGGCGAGTGGACGGATTCAGCCTGGCCTTGCCGGCCGGCCATTCGTCTCGGTTGCCGCTATCACGACCCTTTGGCGGGCATGCCGGCTACATGCGCATCAGCAAGCCGCCATCGACAGCAAGCTCGATGCCGGTGATGTAGCTCGCCGCGTCGGAAAGCAGGAACAGTGCCGCGTTGGCCATGTCCTGCGGCGTGCCGATGCGGCCGAGCGGTGCGTAGCTCGCCACGGCCGAGCGCTTTTCCTCGGTGTCCCAGCGCGCCTGCAGCGGGGTCAGCGCCATGCCGGGGCAGATGGCGTTGGAGCGGATGCGCTCGCCGGCGAGCTGCATGGCGAGCGATTTCGAGAGCGCGCAGACGCCGGCTTTCGATGCCTGGTAGGCGTCCTGCGGGTTGGCATCGCCGCGATACCACTGGATGGTCGAGAAGTGCACCATGGCACCACCGCGGCCGCCCGAGCGCATATGGGGGACGACCGACCGCGCGGTGTGCACGAACGACTTCAGATTGATCCTGAACACCTCGTCCCACACGTCGAGATCCATCTCGAGAGCCGACTTGTCGCGACCGAACCACAGCACGCCAGCGACATTGGCGAGATAGTCGATGCCACCGCGCTCGCGGCCAGCCGTGCCGACGACCTGTTCGACGAAGGCGGCGTCGGTGAGATCGCCCTGCGCGAAGGCGACCCTGTCGTCATAGGAGGCAAGCGACGAAGGACGTGGCTTCACGTCGATGGCGGTGACGGAGGCGCCGGCATCGAGCAGCGCCAGCGTGATGGCTTCGCCCATGCCGCCGCCTGCCCCGGCGACGACCGCATGCCTGCCGGTGAAATCATAAACGATCATCTGCAACCCCTCATGTGCTCCGCCAACGCGCGATGTCGGGACAATAGGGGCGGATAAAAATTCCATCAAGCGGTATTAGAAAAAATTTGCCAAAATGGAAAATAGCGATATCGTACCGGGATCGATCCTCTCTCAGCTCGAATGGATTTCACGACCATGGACCTGCATTCCGGCGCGCGGACCTTCTCCGTGACCTCTCCCGTCGACGGTTCGACCTACACGACGCGTGCCTATGCCGACGGCGCCGCAATCGAGGCGGCGCTCATCCGCGCCCGTGCCGCCTTGCCGTCCTGGCGGCGGATAAAGCTGGCCGACAGGCTGGCGATCCTGCTGCGCTTCGGCGAGGAGATGAAGGCGCGGGCAACGCCGCTGGCCGAGATGGTGGCATGGCAGATCGGCCGGCCCTTGTGGCAGGCCGACGAGACGCCGCGCCTGGCGCTGGTCGGGCAACTGCTTGCCGACATCGCGCCGGAGACGCTGGCCGACGTGCCTTACCCCTCGGACGAAACCCTCCGCCGCTATGCCCGGCCGACGGCGGGGGGCCTGCATCTGTCGATCTGCGCCTGGAATTACCCGACCGCCATGCTCGGCTATCTCGTCACGGCGCCGCTTGCGGCCGGCAATGTCGTGATCTTCAAGCATTCGCCGCAGACGCCGCTGATTGCCGAGCAGGCTGAGGAAGCCTTCCGTGCCGCCGGCGGTCCCGAGGGCGTGTTCCAGAGCCTGCATCTCGATCATGCCGATGCCGAGCGCCTGATCGCATCGGGCGCCTTCAACGCGGTGAACTTCATCGGTTCGGTCAATGGCGGCCGGCGCGTTCATGCCGCCGCCGCCGGCACCTTCACCCAGGTGCATCTCGAACTCGGCGGCAAGGATCCGACCTATGTCCGGGCCGACGCCGACCTCGAGGCGACGATCCCGCAGATCGCCGAAGGCACCTATTCCAATGCCGGGCAGTCCTGCTGCTCGGTCGAGCGCATCTATGTCGACAAGGCCATCCATGACCGCTTTGTCGAAGCCCTGGTTGCCGAGACGGCGAAATGGACCATCGGCCATCCCTTTGACGAGAAGCCGATGATCGGCCCGGTGGTGCGCGCGAGCGCCGCCGACACGATCCGCGATCTCACCGAACAGGCGGTGCGGGCAGGGGCCCGGCGCCTGATGCCGCAGGACGGCATCGCCAAGGCTTCTGGCCTCGGGACCGCCTATGTCGCGCCGGAGGTGCTGGTCGGCGTCGACCACAGCATGCAGATCATGCGCGACGAGCTGTTCGGGCCGGTGGCCTGCGTCCAGTCCGTCAGCGGCGACGAGCAGGCGATCGGCCTGATGAACGACAGCGATTTCGGCCTCAGCGCCAGTATCTGGACCAGGGATGTCGAGCGCGGCGTGGCGCTGCTCGACGACGTCGAGGCCGGCACCGTCTATCTCAACCGCTGCGACCACGCCGACCTGCACCTGCCCTGGGGCGGCATCAAGAATTCCGGCCTCGGCCGCACCAATGGCCGCGCCGGCCTGGCGGAAGCGACAGCGGCGAAGGCCTATCATGTCCGCTCCGTCATCGGTTGATCCGGGGAGTGGCAAGATGAACGTGGCGAGCCTTGCAGGGCTTGATGATGCGACCATCACCACGCTGGCCGCGGCCGGCGTCGAGCGGCTGCGCACGGAGGCGGCCAGCCCCTATCTGCTGATCGCCGAACATGCCGGCAATCTGGTGCCCGCGCCATGGCATGATCTCGGCCTGGCAGTGCCCTATCTCGGCACGCATTTCGCCGTCGACATCGGCGTCGACGCCTTGACGCGCCGGCTCTCGCAAACGTTGCGGGCGCCGGCCGTGGTCGCGCATTATTCGCGGCTGTTCCTCGACTACAACCGCCCGGCCAGCGAGTGGGACTTCATGCGCCCGGATCTCGGCGGCATTCCGGTGCCCGGCAATCTGGCGCCCGACGCGACCGACCGCCGGCTGCGCACCCTTGTTGCCTGGGAGCCGGTCGAACAGGCGGTCATCGAGGCGGCGGCGGGCAGGCAGGCGCTGATCTCGGTGCATTCCTTCACCCCGGTGATGGGCGGCGTGCGGCGTAACGTCGACATTGGCGTGCTGTGGCGGGAGCCGTCCCCCTTCGTCACCTCGGTGCTGAAAACCCTTGGCGCGCAGGGCGCGGAGGCCGGGTTGAGGATCGGCGACAACGAGCCGTACGACTGGCGTCAGGCCGTCGGCTACACGCTGAACCGGCACGGGCTCGCGCAAGGCAGGCCCTGCCTCTATCTCGAAGTCCGCAACGACCTGCTTTCCGATCCGGAAACATTCGAACTCGTCAGCCGCACCCTGGAGGGTGTCTTTGCCACCGTAGCGATGTCGTTATGGCCGAAACCAGCCATAGCCGTCTAAAGGCTGGACGCCCCCATGCCACGCCGCTAGAGCTTGTCGAATTGGAAACACGACAGCCAAGGGCGTGGGCGATGCAGGGCAGTGTGGGCAGCAAGATCCGTGATGCGCGCAAGGAACGCAACATCACGCTGCGCGACCTCAGCGAACGCTCCGGCCTTTCGGTGTCGCAACTGTCGAAGCTGGAGAACGGCAAGGCCCGCCTGACGGTCGACGTCGCGCTGATGATCGCCGGCGTGCTGCATGTGCCGGTGGCATCCTTCCTGTTCAGCCCGAAGCCGGGCATGCAGGCGCGTCGCTCGATCACGCGCGCCGGCAGCGGCATCCTACATCAGGGCAATGCAATGGAATTCGAGGTCCTGTGCAGCGATTTTCGCGACAAGACCAACATTTTCTGGCGCGTCACGCTGCGGGCGAAGAGCTTCGAGGAAAATGGCGGCTGGCGCAGCCATTCCGGCGAAGAGTTCATCCACGTGCTCAGCGGCAACCTGGAACTGCACACCATCCACTATGATCCGACGGTGCTGCAGCCGGGCGACAGCATCCTGTTCGACGGCGAAATGCAGCATGCCTATGTCGCCCTGGGCGGCGAGCCGGTCGTCATGCTGATGTCGAACACGGTGCCACGCGACGGGCTTCCCGCCGGCGCTGGGGCCTGATCCTGGTCGGTCGGACCGGGTGGAATTCCGGTCGGAACAGGCAGTGCCTCAAGAATATTTTCTAAAATGGAAAAAAATACTTGTTATGGAAAAGTCGGAGGTCTAGCATCCTGTTGACCGGCCGACAGGAGAAATAGCCATCGGCCGGGATGGGAGATGTGACCGATGCTGTCGGTTGAGTCAGTCAGCAAGACCTTTGGCGGCGTGCAGGCGTTGCGCGGTGCCTCGCTGTCCTGCGAGGCCGGCGAAATCCTCGGCCTTATCGGCCCCAACGGCGCCGGCAAATCCACCCTGATTAATGCCATCTCCGGCGTGCTCAAGCCCGACACCGGCAGTGTCCGACTGGCAGGCAGGGAAATCACCGGTCATGGTCCCGAATATTGCGCACGGGCGGGAGTCGCGCGCACGTTCCAGACCATTCGGCTGTTCAGGGAATTGACCGTCCGGCAGAATGTCGAGGTCGCCCATATCACCTGCCAGTCCGTTCGGCCGGATGCCGCGGCACGCATCGGCGTCGACCAGTTGCTTGCCCAATATCAACTGGACGGCTTCGCCGACGTTCCGGCCGGCACGCTGTCCTATGGCAGCCAGCGCCGGCTCGAAATCGCCCGCGCGCTGGCGCTCGGTCCGTCGCTGCTGCTGCTCGACGAGCCGGCCGCCGGCCTCAATGAAGGCGAGTCCGAGACGCTGGCGCTGGCGATCGAGGGCATCCGCCGCGATGTCGGCTGCGCCACCATCGTCATCGATCACGATCTGCGCTTCATCAACCGGCTTTGCGACCGGCTCTGCGTCATGGACCAGGGCCAGGTGATCGCCTCCGGGCAGACCGAAGCAGTGTGGCGCGATCCGCGCGTCATCGAGGTTTATGTCGGGCAGTCCGAGACATCGTGACGGCGCCCCGGAACGGCAACAACAAGGGAGAAGGAGGGGTTCAATGGACAAGATGATTCTGGGAGCCGCGGTCGTCGCGGCGGGACTTTCGCAGGTGGCGCATGCCGGTGCCGCCGACCTGAAGATCGGGCTCGCGGTGGCGATGACCGGCACCTACGCACCCTACAGCGAGGCCGAAGGCGCGCGCTGCATGGCCGACGGACTGAACAAGGCCGCGGGCGCCGGTGATCCCAAGATCGAGCTGATGATCGAGGACAATCGTTCCGATCCGCAGCTTTCGGTTTCGCTCGGCCAGAAATTCCTCGATGCCGGCGCGCAGATCATCACCGGCGTGCCATTCCCCGACGCGCTGATCCCGACCGCGCAGATCGCGGCGCCTTATGGCGCCACGGTCTTCTCCGCGCCGAACACGCAGCTCGAGATGCAGCAGGCCGGCCTCGACAATTTCATCGCCGGCGCGGTGCCGGATCCGATCAACGGGGCGGCCACAGCCAACGCGCTCTACGGCAAGGGCGCGCGCAGCGTGGCGCTGATGGTCTCGCCCGATGCCGGTTCCTATTCGGAAAAGCTGCCGGAATGGTTCGGCGAGGTGTTCGAGCATCTCGGCGGCAAGGTTGTCTCCAAGCTCAACTATTCCTGGGGCACCACCGACTGGTCGCCGCAGATCGCCAGCATCAAGGCCTTGCCGCAGAAGCCGGACGCCATCCACATCTGCGGCGTGCTGCCGGATGTCGGCATTTTCATCCGCCAGTTGCGCGCCAATGGCTATGACGGCTGGGTCGCCGGCTGCGACGCCTTCGACGACAAATCGCTGGAAGGCACCGTTGGCGATCCGGCGTCGCTGGAAAAGGTGATGTTCGCCACCCATGGCGCGACCGGCGTCGACAGCCCGATCGACAAGTTCCTGGCCCAGTGCAAGGCCGATGGCTACAAGATCAACGGCATCTTCGACGCACTCGGCGCCGACATGGTGCAGATCAGCTACGAAGCGGCGAAGAAATCAGGCACCGTCGAGCCCGCCGCCTTGCGCGAGGCGATCCGTGCACCGGGTGGCTATCCCGGCACCACGGCGCCGGTCATTTCTTTCGCCGAGAAGAAGGGCTACCCGGTCAAGGCGGTGCCTGTGATGGGCTTCTCGAACGGCAAGCGGGTGCTGATCTCCGATACGCCACCGACCTTCGTTCCGGCGCTGAACTGAGGCAGGCAGGTCAAGTGATGATGGATCGAGCCTTCGCAGCGCAGGCCCAGTCGTGCTGACGGTCGACAATCTGATCGTTCGCTACGGCGCGGTGACGGCGGTGCGTGACCTCAGCCTGAAGGTTGGGCGGGGCGAGCTTGTCGCCCTGCTCGGTCCCAACGGTGCCGGCAAGAGCTCGACCATCAACGCACTGACTGGTCTGGTCACGCCGGCCTCCGGCCGCATCGTTCTCGACGGCCAGGACATCTCGCGGGTCCGCACCGAGGACCGCATTCGCGCTGGGCTGACCTCGACGCCGGAGGGCCGGCACATCTTCGCCAATCTGACGGTCGGCGAGAACCTGCGGCTCGGTGCGGCGACACGGCGTGACCCGAAGGGCGTACGCCAGGACATCGAGCGCTTCCTGGCGCTGTTTCCGGTGCTTTCAGAACGCTACGGCCAAGCGGCCGGCACGCTTTCGGGCGGCGAGCAGCAGATGCTGGCCATCGCCCGGTCGCTGATGTCGCGGCCGAAGCTGCTTCTGCTCGACGAACCGTCGCTCGGGCTGGCGCCGAAGATCGTGGTGCAGATCTTCGATTTCATCGGCGAGCTCAAGGCGGAGGGGCTGACGCTGCTGGTGGTCGAGCAGAACGCCAAGCAGGCGCTTCGTTTCGCGGACCGCGTCTATGTCGTCAGCGCCGGTACGCTTCGCCACAGCGGCCCGCCGGCAGGCCTCGCCGACGAACACGGCCTCTTCAATCTCTATATTGGCGGGTAGGCGGCGACATGGACTATGCCTTGCAGCAGCTTCTCAACGCGCTGGCTTTCGGCGCGGAATATTCGCTGGTCGCGCTCGGCCTCGCCGTGGTGTTCTCGATCATGGGCCTGGTCAATTTCGCGCATGGCGAAATCATCGGCGTCTCCGCCTACAGCGTGCTCCTGGCGGCGGCCCTTGGGCTGACGTCGCCAATCGTCGCCGTACTCCTCGCCGTTGCCGCCGCCGCACTGGCGGCGATAGCCTTCGAGCGGGTGGCGTTCCGGCCGGTGCGCTACGCGCCGACGACGACAGGGTTGCTGACCGCTTTCGGCGTCAGCATCGTCGTGCAGAACCTGTTCATGCTGCTGATCTCGCCAAAGCCGCAGTCAGTCTCGATCCTCAACGGGTTGAACCAGATGTGGTTCTTCGGCCCGTTCGCGGTGTCGTCATTGCAGGTGATGGAACTGGTCGTTTCCGGCCTCACCATTCTGGCGCTGGTGCTCTTCCTCAACCGCTCGACGCTTGGTCTGGCCATCCGCGCGGCATCGCGCGATTTCGCCACCGTGCGGCTGATGGGGATCAGGGCTAACCGGGTGATCGCAACGGCCTTCGCGATTTCGGGCGCGCTGGCAGGCATCGCCGCCGTGTTCATCATCGCGCGGCGTGGCAGCGTCTCGCCCGATCTCGGCTTCAGCCTGGTGCTGAAGGCATTCGTCGCTTGTGTCATCGGCGGCTTCGGCTCGCTGCCGGGAGCGGCGGCTGGCGGCATGCTGCTCGGCTTCATCGAGGTTGGCCTGCTAGTCGCGCTGCCGCAGGAATATGGGGGCTTCAAGGATGCGCTCACCTACGTGATCATCGTCGCGCTGCTTGTCTACCGGCCGGAAGGCCTGCTCGGCCAGCGGGTCGAACTCGGCGACAAGGAGATTTGAGGGTGGCGAGATTTGAAGTGTCGCAGGCAATCGAAAGTACCGCGCCTCCTGCCGCCGCCGTCGCGCAACCCGGCGGTTCCCTCACGCGGTCGCTGATCGGCGGGCTGGTGACGTCGCTGCCGGTGCTGATGGTCGGGTTGCTGATCCTGAATTTCGCACCGACCTATTACACCTATCTGGCGCTCGGTGCCTTCGTGAACCTGATCGTGGTCGTTGGCCTGCAAGTGTTCATGGGCAACAGCAACATCGCCAATCTCGGCCATAGCGCCTTTGTCGGTCTCGGCGCCTATGGCGTCGCCATCCTCTCCACGCCGCTGGCGATGAAGAAGCTGTCGATCCCCAATGCACCTTTCGGCTTCGCGACGCTGCAGCTCGATCCGGTATCGTCGGCGCTCATCGCGCTTGTCGTGGTCGGCATCCTTGCCGCCGTCAGCGGCAAGGTCATCAGCCGCCTGTCGGGCGTCGCGGCGACCATCGTCAGCTTGGCGCTGCTGATCATCGTCCATTCGGTGTTTCTCAACTGGACCGATCTGTTCAAGGGCAATCAGGCCTTCTTCGGCATTCCAAAGGTGGTTGGCCTGCCGTGGATGATGGTGTTCTCGGTCGTGGTGATCGTGCTGGCGCGGCTGTTCAAGGACAGCCGCTGGGGCCTGCAGCTGAGGGCCAGCGCCCAGAGCCCGCAGGCCGCCGCCGCACTTGGCATCGACGCCCGGCGCCTGCGGCTGATGTCATGGGTGCTGTCGGCGCTGATCTGCGGCCTGGCTGGAGTGCTCTACGCCTATTTCGCCGGCACGATCAGCCCCAAGCTGTTCTACTTCCAGATGATTTTCAACACGCTGGCGATGCTCATCCTGGGCGGCATGGCGACGGTGACAGGTGCCGTGACCGGCGTCATTGTGCTTTCGGTCGGGCTCGAATTCATCCGCAGCATCGAATCGGGCGTGACGATCGCCGGCATCCAGCTGCCGCAACTGCTCGGACTGTCGGGCGTGGCGCTCGGCGTCGTCATCGTGCTTTGCATGGCCTTCCGGCCAAGCGGCATCAGCGGGCGCTACGAACTCGACGAACTCTTGTCGCGATTTTTCAGGCGCAGCGCGAAATAGCGCAGCCCCTTGGTTTTCCTGGTGGAGGTTTGAACGTGGAATTTGAGGACAAGGCCGCGGAATACGCGCCGAAGCTTGAGGCGTTGCAGCGCGAATTGGCATCGAGCGGGGTCGAGTTTATCGAGGTGCACACGGTCGACACATCAGGAGCGTTCCGCTCGAAGATCGCGCCGCTGAAACTCTCGACCTATGGGGAATCGATCAACGCCATCCTCTATTGTGTCACCCATGGCGACGGCCAGCCGATGGGCGATGTCGCCTTCGCATCGCCGAGCGCCAATGAGGAGAACGGCTTTCCCAACATCAAAGGGATCATCGATCCGGCGACCGTCGTCCGCCACGGCTGGAAGCCGAAATTCGCCTCGGCCATCACGCGCTCCTACATGCTCGACGGAGCGGTCTGTCCGTTCGATCCGCGCGGCGTGCTGGCTCGCGTCGAGGAACGCGCCAAGGCGCTTGGCTACGAGCCGATGTTCGCGCTCGAATACGAGTTCGGCATCTTCCACGCCGACCACGACCTGATGCGCGCCGGGCGCTACCGCGAGCTGAAGCCGTGGGGGCATTCGCTGATCAACTATGATCTGGTGCGCAGCGGCGAGTACCAGGATTTTGCCGCTGAATTCATCACCCGCATGAAGAGCATCGGCATCGGCGTCGCCTCGCTGGTCACCGAATATGGCTATGGCATGTATGAATATGCACTGACGCCGAAGAGTGCGCTGCAGGCGGCCGACGACGCCATGCGCGCCAAGCTGCATCTGCGCGAACTCTGTGCCGAACGTGGCCTGGTCGCCACTTTCATGACGCGCTTCCAGCCGCCGGGCAAGGAAAGCGCCTGCGGCGCGCATCACCATGTCAGCCTGTGGCGCGACGGCAAGCCGGCCTTCGCCGCCGGCCCGAACCGGCTGACGCCGGTCGCCCAGAAATTCCTCGCCGGCGTGCTGAACCGGATGAAGGAGACGCATCTCCTGTTCCGGCCGACGGTCAATTCCTACCGCCGCTTCGACCGTGGCGCCTGGTCGCCGGAAGACGTCGCATGGGGTTTCGAGAACCGCACCGCGCCGATCCGCGCCATCACCACGCCGAACGACGGCGCCTGCCGGCTGGAGCACCGTGCGCCGGGAGCCGACATCAACCCTTATCTGTCGATCGCGGCGATTCTGGCGGCGGGCTGCGAGGGTATCGAGAAGGAGCTGCCGCTCGAAGCGCCAGTGACATCGAACCTCGCCAATCTCGACAAGCCGAAACTGCCGCGCACGTTGAACGCCTCGATCGAGGCGTTCGCCGCATCAGACTTCTGCGCCGACGCTTTCGGCGAGACCTTCCGCGACAATTACGCCGAGAGCCGGCGGGCCGAGCAGGCGGCTTTCGATGCCTGGCAGGCGTCGCATATCACCGACTTCGAGTGGCAGCGCTACTTCTGCTCGAGATGCAAAACGAAACCGGCCAGCTTTCACCGGCCGGTCTGGCTGGAGCCTGATCAGATCAGCCGCAGACGCGGACCTGCTCGATCACCCTGTGATGGTGGCGCCAATGCTTGATCAGCTCGATATGGCAGCGGTGATGCCGGTGATGGCGACGGTACTGGCCGTCATTGTAGTCGCCGTATTGCACATCGCTGTTCTGATCGTTGCCATACTGGTTGTCCTGGTTGTCATAGATCCGCCGGTCATGATGGCGGCGAATGACGATCTGGCCGTTGTCGGACTGGTCGTCCGGTGAATACTGGTTATTGTCGTCGGACTGGATAATCACGCTTGCGGCCTGCGTTGGCGCTATGACGGCGGCTGTGGCGGCCAATGCCACCATGGAAGCCAGGAATAACTTTTTCATGTCTCGTCCTCTCGCGGTTTCAGCTACATCAACTCGCGGAAGGACTTAGCGTTCCAATAGCGACCCATAAGCTTTTCAGGGCGGAGGGCGTCAAGCTCGTCATCAACGGCTGGGGCCATGGCCCTACAAGCGAACAAACGCTGTCAGCGGCAAGTGATCCGAGGCAACCCGCGAAAGCGGCGTGTCGTGCGCTTCCACGGCCGAGATCATCCCGTGCCGGTTGGCCATGATGCGGTCGAGCGCCAGCAGTGGCAGGTTCGACGGGAAAGTGGGTACCGCCGGCGGCAGCGGTCCGAAGGTCACATGCAGCGTCTTCAGTGACGAGCGATTGCCAAGCCGCCATTCATTCAGATCGCCGAGCAGCAGCGTTGGCGTCTCGTCGGGGCTGTTCATGATATCCAGCACGACCTGGGCCTGCTGCGATCGCGACCGGCGCAGCAATCCGAGATGGGCCGCAATGACCCGCAAGGTCCGGTTTCCGTCAAGATCGATTTCCGCCACCACGGCGCCGCGCGGTTCCAGCCCCGGGAGCCTGATCTGATGCACGTCGCGAACGACGCCCTTCTTGAACAGCAGGACATTGCCGTGCCAGCCGTGCCCTTTGCCATTGGCCGCGATCGGCACCGGCACCAGGCCGGTTTCCAGTTCGAGACGGGACAGGTCGAGAAGCCCGACGCGGTCGCCAAAGCGGTTGTCCGCTTCCTGCAGTGCAATGACATCCGGGTCGATTTCGCGGATGACGCGGCTGGTCCGCTCGGGATCGAACTTCCTGTCGATGCCGATGCATTTGTGGACATTGTAGGAGGCAACCAGCGTTCCGGTCGTACCCGCCCTCTTGGGGGCGCTGGCGTTTGCCTTCTGCATCCGCCTGTCGCGGATGGACAGAAGCATGCTTGCCGGGAGGCTGCGTCCAGTTCTCTGCATGTCTGTGCTGCTCGTCCTTGCTGGCTTCAATTCAGAACCTGGATACCGTCAAAATAGAATCCGTCGGCGTATGTTCAATGACGGCGGGCTCCCGAACAAGCCAATCTTGCCTAGAGATAGGGTGAGCCGAGCCACAATACCCGGTCAAACAGTCGAATGAGGAACGGCCGGGCCCGCAAGGAGTCCAGCGTGACCGGCACTGCGGAGGCGATTGCCGACCCGATCCGCGTCTCGATCTCGCTGGCAAAGCCGGTGTCGAGGATCTCGAGGTCGATCTCGAAATTCAGCCGGAGCGACCGGGCGTCAAGATTGGAGGAGCCGACATAGGCCCACACGCCGTCGATCGAAAGCAGCTTCGAATGGTCGAAGGGCCCCTCCTTGCGCCAGACGCGGCAGTAGTGCTTGAGGACCTGATCGAGCTGCGCGGTCATCGCGCGATCGACCAGGAAGAGGTTGTTCACCGCCGGCACCACGATGTCGATCTCGACGCCGCGCCTTGCCGCGGTCGTCAAGGCGCTGATCAGTTCGCGGTCCGGCAGGAAATAGGGCGACATCAGGCGGATCGATTTGCGGGCGACTGAGAATGCGCCGATCAGCAGCTTGTGGTTGGTCTCGATGCTGGCGTCCGGACCGGACGCCACCGCCCGCACCAGCATCGGCAGGCCGGGGGCCGGCGTCAGCGGGGCAATTCGCCAGGCATCGCCCTTCAGCGCCTCGTTGCCGGCGAAGCGCCAGTCCTCGGCGGCGACCGAGAAGAGATCGGCGACAACCGGGCCGGTGACCCGAAAATGCGTGTCCCTGGCGCTGCTGGAGCCGGCGAACTCGGCAGAGAAGCTCTTGCGGATGTTCATGCCGCCGGTAAAGGCAATCGTGCCGTCGACGACGAGGATTTTCCGGTGCGTCCTCAGATTGGCGTAGGGCAGGCGCAGGCCCATGACGATGTTGCCGTTGAAGACATCGGCGGTGATGTTGGAATCGCGCAGATGCCCCAGGATGCTTGGCACGGAGTAGCGGGCGCCGACGGCATCGATCAGCACGCGGACGGTGACGCCGCGCTGGACTGCGCCGGCGAGCGCTTCGACGAAGCGCAGGCCGACGGCGTCATTGTCGAAAATATAGGTCTCGAGCAGGATGCTGCGCTCGGCTCCATCGATCGCGGCGCACATGGCGGCATAGGCCTCGTCGCCCGTCTCCAGCACCGTGATCGCATTTCCCGGCTTGAGCGGGCGCCGCGCCACCCTGTCGCCCAGTGTCCTCAAGCCGGTGAACCGTGGCCCGTATCGCTCTATGATCAGGGCCTCTTCAGCGGCGATGTCGCGGTCTTGCTTGGCGGATGCGGCGTCGTTGGCCAGCGGGCGCTGCGCGCTGATCGAGGCGCGACGAATGCGGTTTATGCCGGCCACGGCATAGATCAGCACGCCAAGGATCGGCGACAGCACCATCACGCCGACCCAGCCGGTGGCCGCGCGGACATCCTCCTTAGTCATGACGGCGTGGATAATGCCGACGGTCGCCATCACCACGGAGATGATCGCGAGGATTTGCGGCCAGTGAGTCGCCAGGGTCTGCAACATTGCCGGGACTATCCAGCGAGCGGTTGCAGAACGCAATGCGGCCGATCATGCCCAGCATGCTTGCCGCCGGCCTGGCCAGCGTCTCAGGCCGGAATCGGTGGCGCAGGATTTGATGATATCGGACAGGCGGCGATAAATACCCCAGCGCAGAGCCGCGTACCGGACAACTGGTCCCAGTGGGTCGGCGCGGAATCGGCGATCACGATGCCGAGGCCGGTGAAGACCCCGCCCAGGTTTCCGCGATGGCGACGATCGCGGCGTTGATCGGTCCGCTCGGGATCGTCGGCATCACCGACGCGTCGACGACAAAGATGTTGTCGAAGCCGTTCAGCCGCAAGTCGGGGTCGACGACGGCGTCGGCATCCTTGCCCATCCGGCACGTGCCGGCGGGGTGATGATGCGTGGAGGCTGCCTTGGCGATGAAAGCGTCGAGATCGTCGTCCGATTGCACGGATGATCCCGGCAGAACCTCCACGTCGCGCCATTCGTCCAGTGCCGCATGATGGCCGACCATGCGCGCGGTCTTCAAGGCCATCCGGAAAACCGTGCGGTCGTGTTCGGTTTCGAGATAATGCGGGTCGATGACCGGCGCATCTTTACGGCCCGCCCCGCCCGGTGCGATGCGCCCACGGCTCGTTGGATGGGTGACGCCGCACAGGATCGTGAAAGCGGATCCGTAGGACGGGGCATTCAGGCCCTCGGCCGCTGAGGGAGCGACGACGCAGCCGAGCACGATGTCGGGACTTCCCGCGGCACGTGTCAGGTCGTCGCTGTGCAGGTACATCAGCGATTCGGAGTGCTGCAGGCGGGATGGTGGCACCGGCTTTTTCGCGGCGTAGACATTGCCGAGCGCCAGCAGATGGTCCTGCAGGTTGCGGCCGACATCGCGCCGGTCGGCAAGGCAGCGGATCCCCGCCTGCTTCAGCGCGTCTGGATCGCCGATGCCCGACCGCATGAGGACAAGCGGCGAGGACACCGCGCCGGCACAAAGAACGATCTTGTCGGCGCAGACCGTCATGGGATCTCCATTGCAGACGACGGCCACGCCGGTGGCCCGGTGACCATCCAGCACCAAGTGCTCGACCTCGTGGGCCGTGAGCAAGGTCAGGTTCGGTCGCGCCATGACCTCCGGGGACAGATAGGCGTCGGCGACGCTCAGGCGCTTGCCGTCGCGGATGTTGAGTGAATTGGGGCTGGTGCCGACCAGTTCGCCGCTGTTGTGGTCGGTCAAAGTGGGGACCCCCATGGCTCGCCCGGCGGCGATGTAGGCACGCACGACCGGACTGACCTCGGCGTCCGGCAGATACACGTCCAGCGGTCCGTTCCGGCCGCGCGTCGGCGCGTCGAAGGCCGTGAAGGCTTCGCTGCGGACAAAGCCCGGCAACAGTCCTCGATAAGACCAACGTTCGCCGCCGGCTTGCGCCCAGGTTTCGAAATCATCGGGATGGCCACGCACATAGGCCATGGCATGCAGGCAACTCGAACCGCCGACGATTTTTCCGCGCGGCCATTCATGGACGCGGTTGGCGGTAAACGGTTGCGGCACGGTCCGGTAGGCCCAGTCGTAGGCGCGGCCTTGCAGCATCGTCCATTTCAGAGGGTCGGCGATATCCGGATCGGACGGCATGACGCCGGCCTCGATGAGGCCAACCTGGCACGAGCTGTCCTCGCTCAGCCGGCTGGCCACCACCGCCCCGGCGGATCCCGCGCCGACGACCAGCACATCGAAATGACGCGTCAATTTGAAAGTCCCCGCGAGCAGGCTGATTGGCTAGAACGTGCAACGATCACGCGGCAAAAGCGCCGGCATTCGACCGTTCCGTGATCTGTCTTTGCACGGACAGCAAATGCGCGCGCATGGCGGCTTCCGCCGCCTCGGGATCGCGCTGCGAGATCGCCTCGGCAATCAGACGATGTTCGCCATCGCGCTCGGCGATCCGCTTGGGGCAGGTGGGTGCGGCGGTACGTGCGATCTTCACCCGTGCATCGACCCCGACCTGACGCAGCATCTTGTAGAATTCCGCGGCGAGATGGTTGCGGGCAGCGGCGACGATGGCGAGATGGAAGGCGAAGTCGACCGCGCCCGAGGGGGCGTTCTCCGGCGTGGTTGCGGCGTCCATGATCCGCGCCGTCTCGAAGGAGGAGGCGCGCAGCGATGCCAGCCGGGCGAGACCGGGCTCCATGAGCAGGCGCAATTCCAGAACCTCGATCGGGTTGGTTACCCTGACCAGTTCCTCCCCATATCTTGGCAGGGCGGTCGGCGCCCGCCTGGCGCGCGCCGGCTTGAGGTCGCCTGAATGGCGCAGCACCTCAAGCGCCTTGCGAAGCTGATGGCGCTTCACGCTCAGATGTTCCGCAAGATCGCGCTCGGACGGAAGTTTGCCGCCGCCTTGTTGCAACTGGCGGACCGCGGCAATGATGTCGTCGAGATCCGATGGTTCGACCTGCGGCTCGAATGCGCTCAAAACCAAATCTCCTGTCCGATCGGCAGGTGCCGACTCAACGTCCGGTTATCATATTGTGACACGAAACCTGATGGAAACGGCACTCAACCAATTCAACCAATCTACATCTGCATGCGATGGTTGACAACACCAGTTGCGCGATGGTTGACTGACTTCGTTGACGGCCGCCATCGCGGCTGTCCTTCTCCCGAGGATCACGCATGCCGGCTGGCGAAACCTTTGACTACGTCATTGTCGGCGCGGGTTCGGCCGGCTGCGTGCTGGCAAACCGGCTGAGCGAGGACCCCGCGATTTCCGTGCTGCTGCTGGAGGCAGGGGAATGGGACCGCGATCCGATGATCCACATCCCGCTCGGCTGGGGCAAGATCCTGACCGAGCGCCGTCACGACTGGATGTATTTCTGCGAGCCCGAGGCCAATGTCGGCGGGCGCAAGGTCGAATGCGCGCGCGGCAAGGTCATCGGCGGCTCTTCATCCACCAATGCCATGGCTTACGTGCGCGGCAATCGCGGCGATTACGATCGCTGGGCGGCAAGCGGACTGACCGATTGGTCGTTCGACAAGGTGCTGCCCTACTTCAAGAAGCAGGAACGCTGGGAAAAGGGCGAAAGCCGCTATCGCGGCGGCAGCGGGCCGCTGAGCACCCAGTTCTGCCGCTACAAGGATGAACTGATCGATGCCTTCGCCACGGCCAGTCGGGATGCCGGATATCCGCAGACCGACGACTACAACGGCGCCATACAGGAGGGGTTCGGCCGCCTGCAGATGACCATTGCGAACGGCCGCCGCTGCTCGACCGCGTCCGCCTATCTGCGTCCAGCCATGCGCCGCGGCAACGTCAAGGTGCTGACCGGCGCGATGGCGACGAGGATTCTCCTGAGGGACGGGCGTGCGACGGGCATCGCCTACACCAGGGGTGGCGCGACACACGAGGTTGTGGCACGGCGTGAGGTCCTGCTTGCCGGTGGCGTCATCAATACGCCGCAGCTCATGATGCTGTCGGGAATCGGTGACAGCGCCGAACTTGCGGCACATGGCATCGAGACCAAGGTCGATCGCCGGCAGGTCGGCAAGAACCTGCAGGACCACGTTTCTGTCATCCTGATGTATCGGCGCAAGCAGCCGGGACCGTTTCTCAAGATGATGCGGGCCGATCGCATCGGGCTCGATTTCGTCAAGACCTATCTCACCGGAAAGGGCTTTTCGGGAGATGTGCCTGGCGGGGTCGTGGCGTTCCTGAAAAGCGATGCAAGCCGGCCGTTGCCGGATGTCCAGCTGCTTTTCACCGCGGCACCTCTTGCCGCGTGGCCCTATATGCCGCCGTTCAAGGCACCCTTCGCCGATGGCTTCGCGACACGCATCGTCGCCGTGCAGCCGGAAAGCCGCGGCAGCGTCAACCTGGCGTCGAGCGATCCGCTCGCCGCTCCGCTGATCCATCAGAACTTCCTGTCTTCGCAGCGCGACTGGCAGTCGCTTCGCGCCGGCTTTCGTGTCGCGCGCAACCTTGCCAGCCAGCCGTCCATGGCTCCGTTTGTTGGCGCGGAATTCTTCCCCGGTCCGAAATGCGAGAGCGACGACGAAATCGACGAGCATATCCGCAAGACATCGATCACCGTGCATCATCCGGCCGGCACCTGCCGCATGGGCGTCGATGCGGATTCGGTGGTCGATCCGGAATTGCGGGTGCGCGGCGTTGCCGGACTTCGTGCCGTGGACGCTTCCGTGATGCCGGATCTCGTCTGCGGCAACATCAATGCGGCGGTCATCATGATCGCCGAAAAGGCCGCGGATCTGATCCGCAGCCGCGCTCAACAGAGCGTAGCGGCCTGACAATGGCGGCTGGAATGCAACCAAAATCTTTTGGTTGAGATTAAAATCTGTATTGGTTGAGCTGCCATGTGATCGTGCATGGCCGTAGCGGGGTGGTCGCAACTCGCATCCACTAGCTTGTTTTGTGCGCTCTTTAGCCATTTTCTGCCTATTTTCGGGCATTTGCCTCTCGAAAACGCACCTCAACCAAAAACTTCAAAATTTCGCAATTTGGGGATTGTCGAGCAAAACCAATGCGAATACGGTTGAGTTGGTTAGAAGCATTTTCTTCGCGATGAGAGGTGTCCGATATGTCCCTGGCGCAACCAGCTAACGATGGGCTGACCAACAAGAAGGCGGCCCTCAAGGGCCTCTATGACGCTCTCTACGAAAAGAACATGTTTCCGTTCTGGGCGACGTCGGAAGGCGTCGACCATGACGAGATCAAACAGCTGATGGCGACGTCGAAGGCCATTCCCTTCGTTTGGTCCTATTCGGACATCGAGCCGCTGCTGCAGCGCGCCGCCGAACTGGTGACCATGGACGACAGCGAGCGCCGTTCGCTGATCCTGGTCAATCCTGGCCTTGCGCCCAAGCGTGCATCGGTCAGCACCATGTACACCGCCTACCGCCTGAATGATCCGGACGAGATCATGCCACCGCACAAGCATTCGCCGAGCGCCATCCGCTTCGGCCTGACCGGCAAGGGCAACTTCACCGGCGTCGAAGGCGAGGACGTGGTCTTCGGCCCGGGCGACATGGTGCTGACGCCCAACGACGCCTGGCACAATCATGGCACCGTCGGCGGTGAGCAGGCGGTCAACCTGTCGGTGCTCGACCTGCCGCTGGTCGAGACGCTGCACGCCGTCCATTTCGACCACAAATACACCGAGATGGTCGATGGCAAGGAAATCGAGAAGAAGGTGCAGACCGCGCGCTATCCGAACGACTACTCACAGCGCATCTATGGCGAGGGTGGCCTGATGCCGCGCTTCGTCGACCACAAGCGCGGCGGCGGCCTGTCGTCGCCGATGTATGTCTATCGCTGGGAGAAGATGGAAGCGGTCCTCGACGCCCACAAGGATTGGGATGGCGACCCCCATGAGGGCATCGTCGTCGACTACATCGATCCGACCACCGGCGGACCGGTCTTCCGCACCATCAATTTCTACGTTCAGATGCTGCGTCCAGGTGAGAAGACGCTGCCGCAGCGGGAGACCGCCAGCCTGCTTTTGGCGCCGTTCCGCGGCAGCGGCCATTCGATCATCGACGGCAAGCGCTACGACTGGAACCAGTTCGACACCATCGCCATTCCGGGTGGCTCGTGGGTCGAGCACGTCAATGGCTCCGCGACGGAGCCGGTGATCTTCTTCGGCGCGACCGACGCGCCGACCCAGAAGGCGCTGCTTCTCTACAAGCGCTGGGGCCGCAACCAGGCCGGCGATCTGCTTCGCCTCGCCTGATCCCGGTCCTCCGGCAAGCAATGTCCGCGCCGCCAATGGCGGCGCGGACATCGAAAAAGACGTTTCAGCAGCAAGGGCGTATGCATTTGGTTTCGGCGTTCAACACCAAGCAGATCGGCCATGTCGACTGCCCAGGCGGCGGCCAGGTCTGGGTCGACGGCAACATCCTCTATATCGGCCACATGCGGCCGCCGAGCGGCACGACGCTGGTCGACATTTCCGACCCGCGCAATCCGCGCAAGATAACGACGATCGATGTCCCCCCCGGCTGGCACTCACACAAGGTGCGCGCCAAGGACGGGCTGATGATCATCAACCACGAGCGCTTCGGCAGCGAAGGCCCGGCCGACTTCGGCGGCGGACTGGCGCTTTACGACACCACCAAGCCAGCACAGCCCAAGCTCATCTCGAAATGGGTAACCGGCGGCAAGGGCGTCCACCGCTACGACTTCGACGGCCGTTACGCTTACATCTCGCCGACCGCCGACGGCTATGTCGGCAACATCGTGATGATCCTCGACCTGATCGATCCCACGAAGCCGGTCGAGGTCGGACGCTGGTGGATTCCCGGCCAGTGGACCGGCGGTGGCGAAGAATACCCCTGGCATGACTATGTCACGCCGCGTTGCCACCATCCGCTGCGCATGGGCGACCGACTCTATGTCAGCTACTGGCATCACGGCCTGTTCATCCTCGACATTTCGGACATCACGAAGCCGAAGCTGGTCTCGCACGTCAATTCAAGCCCGAGCTTTCCGCATCCCACGCACACATGCCTGCCCATCCCGCAGTTGCTCAAGGGTCGTAACATCATGGTGGTGGCAGACGAGGATGTCGCCAAACTCCGACCCTCGGCGCCGGCCTTTACCTGGATCTACGATATCACCGACGAGACGAACCCCTTGCCGATCTCGACCTTCCAGGTGCCGGGCCTCGACCCGGACGGCGCACCGCAACCGCCGATGACGGGATGCCATCAGCCTTCCGAACGGTTCAAGGGCACGGTCATTCCGTTTGCATGGTTCGCGCAGGGGCTGCGGCTCGTCGACATCGCCGACCCATTCGCGCCAAAGGAGGTCGGCCATTTCATGCCCGACGCGCCGGAAGGTGCGGAGCGGTCCTCGTCCAACGACGTGACCATCGATGACCGGGGCATCGTCTATCTGATCGACCGCATCCGTGGCGTCGACATCATCGAAACCAGCGTTCTCTAGGAGCAGGCATTGAGCGACAGCACGCGAAAATCCGCCAGCCACTACGCCATCGGCAACAAGAATCCGAACCTGCCGTTTCATCCGGCGGTGCGTGCCGGCGATTTCATCTTCGTCTCCGGCCAGGTGCCGAAGGACGAGAACAACAACATGATCAGCGGCACGATCGAGGAAGAGACGCTGGCCACGCTGAAGACCATCGCGCGCGTCATCGCGCATGAAGGCGCAACGCTGTCGGATGTCGTGCGGATCACCACCTATCTCGAGGATACGCGCGATTTCGGCCGCTACAACAAGGCGTTCCTCGAAGGGATCGGCGACGCGGTGCTGGCGCGCACGACCGTCGAGGCAAAGGCGGTCATCAACACCAAGATCGAAATGGACGCCATCGTCTACAAGCCGCTGCCGGCGGGCAAGTAGGCCCTGGACACAATCGAGGAGACGATATGTACAAGCTCTTAGGCCGCCAGACATCAGGCAACGTTCAAAAGGTGCTCTTCATGCTCGAGGAGCTTGGCGCCGCGTACACGCGTGAGGACTACGGCCGCCAGTTCGAGAACACGCAGACGGCGGAATACAAGGCGCTCAACCCGACCTCTAAGGTCCCGACGCTGGTCGACGGCGACACCGTGATCTGGGAATCCAACACCATCCTGCGCTATCTCGCGGCATCCGGCGGCGAACACTTGAATGGGGCCACGCCGGCGGAAAAGACCGAAGTCGAGCGTTGGATGGATTTCCTGCTGGCTGCTGTCAATCCTGGCTATCTGGCTGCCTTCAAGGGCGCGAAGCTCACGCCCGAGGAACAGACCGCCGAATACAAGGAACAGGTGAAGGACCTTGTGGCGCAGCTCAAGATCATCGACGGCCACCTGGCCGGCAAGGATTTTCTGGCGCTCGGCAAGCTGACCCTTGCCGACATCGCCTGCGCGCCGATCCTGAAGCGCTGCGTCGACTTCAAGATAGACCGGCCATCGATGCCCAATCTGGAGCGTTGGGTGGCCGCGATCGCCGCTCGCCCGGCCTTCAAGGCGGCGACCGCCGCGGCCCCGGCAAAGGCCGCATGATGATCAGGCGCGCCGCCCTCATCGGATTGGGTACGATGGGTCCGGGCATTGCCGCGCGGCTTTCGCGTGGCGGGCTCGATGTCACGGCGTATGATGTTTCGCCGGGGGCAGTCGAGCGTGCCCGGGGCATGCTTGATCTTGCCGGCGGCGTGCTCGACCGTCTCGACATCAAATCGCCAGGGACAGGCGCCGGCAGCGTGCGCTTCGTCGAGACGATCGCCGAGGCCGTCGATGGCGCCGAGCTGGTCATTGAGAACGTGCCGGAGACTATCGACATCAAGGCGCAGACCTATCGCGACATCGATCCGTTGATCGGCCCGTCGGTCATCGTCGCGTCCGACACGTCGGGCATCCCAATCACCAAACTGCAGGCGCATATCTCGCATCCCGAGCGGATGGTGGGCATGCACTGGTCGAACCCGCCGCACATCATTCCGATGATCGAGGTGATCGGCGGCGAAAAGACCGCGCCTGAAACCGTGGCGACGATCCGAGACCTTATCCGCTCGATCGGCCTGCTGCCGGTGGTGGTGAAAAAGGATGTTCCGGGCTTCGTCGAGAACCGCGTGCTGTATGCGCTGCTGCGCGAGGCGGTCGATCTGGTCGAGCGCGGCGTCATCGAGCCGGAAGATCTCGACACCTGCGTATCCTGGGGCATCGGTTACAAGATCGCCGTCATCGGACCCATGGCGCTGCTCGATATGGCGGGGCTGGATATCTACAAGTCCGTCTCGTCCTTCCTGAATGCCGACCTCTCCAACCGCGACGATGTCGCGCCGATGGTGCTGGAGAAGACCGGCGCGTCGAAGTTCGGCATCAAGTCGGGCGAGGGGATGTTCTCCTACACACCCGAGCAGACAAAGGCGCTGCAAGGCGAACGGGCACGCAAGCTCGTCGCGGTGCGGCGCATCCTGGAAGGCCGAGAGTAGCCAATGTCACACAGCGCGCGGAGGGCCGGCCGGTTTGGTGAGTTCCGCCGTTCGGCCGTTTGTGCGAAAGCCGTCTTCGCAATCAGGACGGCACCGGCACGGCCGGGAACAGCGCGCGAGGCGACCAGCCATGCGCATTGAAACCATCCGGGCCGCCGGCGACAGACCATCCCACATCCGCCATGACGACCTCATCTCGACCAAGGGCGTTTCGGTGGTCATGGGCCGGCAACTGGTCCTCCAGAACATCGATCTTTCGGTGCCGAAGGGATCGTTCGTATCCCTCATAGGTCCTTCCGGTTGCGGGAAAAGCACTTTGCTGAAGGTGCTGGCCGGGCTGGTGCCGCCGAGCCAGGGCAGCGTTTCGATCGCCGGGCTCGCGCCGGCCGAGGCGACGCGTAAGCGGATGATCGGCCTCGTCTTTCAGGACGCCAACCTGCTGCCGTGGAAGAACGCCGTCGACAATGCCTCGATGCTGCTGGGCATCGCCGACAGGTCGCTGTCGCGCTCGCAGTTGCGGGCGCGCGGGCAGGAGATGCTGGAGCTGGTGGGGCTGGGCGATTCCGCCCACAAGCGCCCAAACGAACTGTCGGGCGGCATGCGGCAGCGCGTCGCCATCGCCCGAGCCCTGGCGCTCGACCCGGCGGTGCTGCTGATGGACGAGCCGTTCGGTGCGCTCGACGCCATCACCCGCGATTCCATGGGCCAATCGCTGCTGGAGATCTGGCAGCGCACCGGGAAGACGATCGTGCTCGTGACCCATTCCATCGACGAGGCCATTCACCTGTCGCGCCATGTTCATGTGCTGGGGATCAAGCCGGGGCGGATCACCGAGAGCCTCGATATCGCGCTGCCCTATCCGCGCGACCTGTCGGTCACCGAAGATCCGGAGTTCGTCAGGCTGGTGGTGCAACTGCGCACGATGCTGCGCTCCAGCCATCAGCCGGGAGGCGCGTCTTGAGCGAGCAACCCATCACCAATCTTTCCGAACCGCGGCTCGTCTCGGGCTGGAGTGCCGCGACGGGCAGCTGGCTTCCGGCAGTCATCCTCCTGCTGGTGACGATCGTGATGTGGGAAGCCGCGGTGCGGATCTTTGCCATATCCTCCTTCGTCGTTCCCGCCCCGACCGAGATCGCGCAATCGCTTGTCGCGCAATGGGGTACGCTGATGCAGGCGACGCTGGTGACGGCAGGCGAGATCCTGTTCGGCTTCCTGGTATCGGTCGTGGTCGGCATTGCCATCGCGCTGGTCATCGTGCGTTTCGATTGGCTGGGTCGAGCGCTCTATCCACTGGTGGTGCTGTTCCAGAATGTGCCCAAGGTGGCGCTCGCGCCGATCTTCATCCTGTGGTTCGGGTATGGGCTCGCGCCCAAGATCGGCCTGATCCTCGTCATTGCCTTTTTCCCGGTGACATTGTCGATGCTGGCCGGCATGCAGTCGGTCGACCGCTCGCTGCTGTCGCTGATGAATTCGGTCGGCGCCAGTCCGACGCAAATCCTGTTCAGGATCCGCGTTCCGCACTCGCTGCCAAACCTGATGGCCGGAACCAAGATCGCCGCGACCTTGAGTGTGATCGGCGCCATTGTCGGCGAATTCGCCGGCGCCTCGGACGGTCTCGGCTACGTCATCCAGTTCGCTTCGACCCAGCTCGATACGGCGCTGGTCTTTGCGGCGCTGCTGCTCGTTTCCGTGCTCGGCATCGCCTTCTACTACGCAGCCGAAATTCTCGAACGCATCGTGGTGCCGTGGGCGCCGAAATTCAGCCAGGCCTAGGCCCTCGAACAACCAACGCCACATAAGGGGAAAAAAAATGCTGAGACGCTCATTTATCAAGGCCGCTGCCTTCGCGGCGTTTGTCGGAGCCATCGGCTTCTCCAGTGCGGCCCTGGCGGCCGACAAGGTCAACGTCCAGCTCGACTGGGTCGTGCGCGGCAATCACGCCATGTTCTTCGTCGGCAAGGAAAAAGGCTTCTTCGCCAAGAACGACATCGATGTGGCCGAGATCCGCAAGGGGTCGGGCTCGCCCGACGCAATGCGGCTGGTGGGCAACGGGAACGCGGATTTCGGATTCGGCGATCTTCCCACGCTTGCCGTCGCACGGTCGCAGAATGTTCCGGTCGTGGCGCTGGCGGCCGTCAACCAGCACTCGCCGCTGGCAGTCATTTCGCTGGCCAAGACGGTGAAGCTCGCAAAGCCGTCCGATCTCAAGGGGCTGACCATCGGCATTCACCCCGCCGGCTCCACCTACATTTTCTTCAAGGGCTTCCTGGCCGCCAACGGCCTGACCGAAAAGGATATGACGCTGAACAGCGTCTCGCCGCCCTATGAGAGCTACCTGCTGCTCGGTCGTGTCCAGACCGTGGTCGGCTATGTCGATGCCGAGGTTCCCGAACTGGAGGCCAAGGCCGGCGGTCCCGGTTCGCTCAGCATCATGATGGGCTCGGATTACGGCTGGAAGGCCTATGGCTCTGGCCTGTTCACCTCGCAGAAGATGATCAAGGACAAGCCCGAAATCGTGCAGCGCTTCGTCAAGGCCTACAAGGAAGCCTTCGACTATGTCGTTGCTCATCCCGAAGAGGCCGCCGAGATCACGGCCAAGGCCGCCCCGGGTTATGCGGACAAGAAGGACGTCTTGCTGGCGCAGATCAAGGCCGACATCGCATCGACGTTCACCAGCCCCGATACCAAGGAACACGGTCTCGGCTGGATGACGAAGACGCAGTGGGAGGAAACCTTGAAGACGCTCATGGATCAGGGCGTGCTCAAGGCAGCCCTGTCCGCGGACGACGTCTTCACCGATACATTCCTGGCGAAAGAATAGGGGCGCGTGGTGTTCGAGCGGACAGATCGATGACCGCCTACCGGCAGACCAGGCTGTCCTGCGCCATGGCGCAGGACACGGCACGCTCGCCTCTGGCGGCGTCGGCGCGATCCAGTGTGATCTGCACGCGGGTGGCATATGCGCGGCCCGACAGGCCGCACCAAAGCCGCTCGACGGGCAGGTTTTCGCGCTTGTCGTTGAGAAGCGTAAACGTGCCGGTCTTCGCATCGAACCAGAGTTCGACGCGGGCGCTCTTGCCCGGTTCGACCGTCGCGATCCCGGCTGAATACCAGTGGGCGAAGTCGGCGTTGCAGGACAGGCCTTCGCCGCCCGCATTCGAAATCGTCAACGGCATCATGTCGAGCCCGTCAGTGCCGGTGCGGACGGTGACATGGTGCAACTCAACCGCGTTGGCGGAGGACGAGAACGCCAGCATCACCGGAAGGACATGACGGATTTTCACTTTGCCTGAGCTCCATATGTAATTTTCTTGGGCAGTCTATCTCGCTTTCGCGCAATAACAATAAGAATATTGATTGGTAGATCAAACAGAGAGGGTAACATGTTAAAGCTTCTTAAGAGCAGTGTAAGTGCGGTTATATTGAGCAGCGTCCTGATGAGCGGTGCGCTTGCCGCCGAGATCAAGTCGATTGCTATCCTGACGCCTGAAGAAGGCACGGATTATGGCTGGAACCAGCAAGGCATCGACGCCGCCAAGGCGGCGGGCAAGGCCGCCGGCGTCGAAGTGGTCGTGGCCCAGGGCCTCGGCTATGGCGATGTTCGTCCGACATTGCGCGAACTTGCCTCCGACGGCGCCAGCCTGCTGATTGCCCACGCCAGCGGCTACAACACCTCGGCGCCCGAGATCGCCAAGGAATTGAAAGTTCCGGTGGCGATCGTCGACACGCCGAATGGCCTGGAGAAGGGTCTCGTCGCCGACTACACGCTGAGCGGCCACCAGGGCGCCTATCTCGCCGGCCGTCTCGCCGCCAAGATGTCGCGCTCCAAGTCGGTCGGCATCGTGGTGTCGGGTGAGCCGCCATCGTGGAATTCGCAGTCGGCGGCGTTCGCGCAGGGCGTGAAGGCGGAAAACCCGGCCGTCAAGATCACCTATGCGGTGATCGGACCGGCCGCCTACAGCGATGCGGCCGGTGGCAAGCGCGTTACCGAAAGCGTGATTGCATCGGGCGCCGACATCATCTTCGGGCAGGGCAACGGTTCGAGCTTCGGCATGCTGCAGGCGGTCGAGACGACCAAGGCAGCCGATGGCGGCAAGGTCTATTTCATCGACGTCATCGGTGACAAGTCGCCGATCGACAAGGGCTTCCTGCTGTCGTCGGTGGTGTGGAACATCGAGCCGGTCTACGCGGCGATGATCGCCGACCTGAAGGCCGACACGTTCGGCACCAAACACTATACGATCGGCCTCAAGGACGACTCGGTCAAGCTTCTCAAAACCGCCGCGATCCCGGATAATGTCTGGGCAGAAATCCAGGCGCTGCGCGAAGACGTCATTTCCGGCAAGATCGCGGTCGATCCGGTCTATGACGCGGCGGCCGTCAGGGCGCTGATGACAAGCGTCGCCCAGTAAGGCGACCAAGGTCGGCTGCCGGAGGGGTGATCCATTCACCCCTCCGGACGATTCCCATTTTCTGGTGCTGGGTTTTCATGAGCGGTTTTTCTTCATCGTCTGCTTCCGGGCGCGACATCGTCGCGCTCGAAGGCGTGACCAAACGGTTCCCCGGCATCGTCGCCAATGACAGCATCGACCTGGCGATCCGTCCGGGCGAGGTGCATGTGCTGCTTGGCGAGAACGGCGCCGGAAAATCGACGTTGATCGGCATGCTGTCGGGCCTGCAGCAGCCGGATGAGGGACGCATACTGGTCGATGGCAAACCGACCCCGATCACCTCGCCACGCCATGCGCTGGCACTCGGCATCGGGACCGTATTCCAGCACATGATGCTGGTGCCAACGCTGACGGTGGCGGAAAACCTCCTGCTTGGCGGACCGTGGTGGCAGCGCCCCAGGACGGAGGAACTGGCGGCGCGCGTCGCCGAGATCACGAGCACGCTCGGCATCACCATCAAGCTGCATGCCAAGGTATCGGAGCTTTCGCTGGGCGAGCAGCAGCAGGTCGAGATCCTGCGTGCGATGGTGCGCAACAGCCGTCTGCTCATTCTTGACGAGTCCACCTCCATGCTCACGCCGAAGGGCATCGACGAACTGGGCGCGCTGATGCGCCGCCTCGTCGAGCAGGGCCTGGCGATCGTCTTCATCACCCACAAGCTGAAGGAGGCGGCGGCTTTCGGCGACCGCATCTCGGTGCTGAAGCTCGGCCGCAAGGTCGGCGAGATCCCGCCTGAGCGGTTTCGGGCACTGGGCGAGCAGGAGATCATCTCGGAGATCGTGGAGTTGATGTTCGGCAAGCAGAAGGATGATCCGGAAGCTGTTGAGCGTCCGGTCCGTACAGTCCACGCCGAAGCGGCTCCGCTGCTTCAGGTCGCGGATCTGGCGATCGCGCCGACGGACAATGCACCAGGCCTGTCGTCGATCTCCTTCGACATCCGCCCAGGCGAGATCCTGGGCATAGCCGGCATCGACGGCAACGGCCAGAAACAGCTGGCGGAAGCGCTGGCCGGCCAGCGCGCGACCACCGGCGGTTCGGTGCGGCTGGACGGCGCCGCCATCGAGACGCTGAGTGTCGGTGAACGCCGCCAGCGCGGCCTTCGCTACCTGACCGACGACCGGCTGGGCGAGGGCACTGTCGGCACCTTCCCGGTCTCGATCAACTTCTTCCTCAAGCAGGTCGGCGCGGCCCCGTTGTGGCGCAACGGCGTCGAGCAACGCGCGGAGATCGACAAGCGCGCCGCCCAGCTCGTGCGCGAATACGACGTGCGCACGCCAAGCCTGAAGACGCCGGTCGCCCGGCTGTCGGGCGGCAACATCCAGAAGGTGCTTCTGGCGCGCGAACTGGCAGAGGGCGCCAAGGTGGTGATCTTCAACAAGCCAACCTATGGGCTCGATCTCGCCAACACACTCGCGTCGCGCCAGCGTATCCGCGACACGGCGGCGCGTGGCCTTGCCGTGCTGCTCATTTCCACCGACCTCGAGGAATTGCTGAGCATGTGCGACCGCATCGCCGTCATCGCGAACGGAGCGCTGGTCGGTATCGTCGACAATGCCGACGACGCCCGCACCAAGGTCGGTCGCCTGATGATCGGACTTGCCGCATGAGCATCGACACCGCGCCCACAGTCAGTGCGACCGCACTCGATGCCACGAGCGGGGCGGCGACGCGCCGCGACATCCTGCATCGGTTGCTGATGACGCTCGGCCCGATCCTTGCCGCTCTCGTCATCGCCGGCTGCATCCTGCTTGCCGTCGGCGTCGACCCGCTCGCCTATTATGGCTACGTGCTGGAGAAAGGTCTGTTCTCGCCGCTCGGCATCCAGCAGACGCTGACGCGCATGGCGCCACTGCTGTTTCTTGCCGCCGGCCTCATCGTGGCCTTTCGCGCCGGCATGTGGAATCTCGGCGGCGACGGCCAGTTCCTGCTCGGCGCGGTGACGGCGGCGGCCAGCGCCCCAGTGTTCGTTCAGATCATGCCGGCCTGGCTGGCGCTGTTCTGCTCGTTCCTCATTGCCATGGTGGTGGCGATGACCTGGTCCCTGGTGCCAGCGCTGCTGCGTGCCTACCAGGGCGTCAACGAGATCATCACCACGCTGATGATGACGTTCCTCGGTACGTCGCTCGCCAATGTACTGGTCAAGCTGGTGTTTCGCGATCCAGGCACGACCGTGCCGCAGACCCGGACGCTGCCGGTGGAAGACCGGCTGCCGCGCCTGTTCGAAACGACCGTCACCAGCGGCCTGCTGCTTGGGTTGGCGGCGATCATCATCGTGCATCTGGTGATGACGCGCACGGCGTTCGGGCTGAAGCTGAGGATCGTCGGCGCCAACCCACGCGCGGCGGTTCACTCAGGGCTTGGCGTTCCCGGCCTGACCATCGCTGTCTTCGCCATTTCGGCCGGGCTGGCAGGCCTTGCCGGCGCCGTCGACATCATCGGCGTGCAGGGCAATGTCCGCGCCGACTGGAATCCCGCCTACGGGCTTGCCGTGATCCCCGCCGTGTTTCTCGCCCGCATGAACGGCTTTGCGGCCATCGGTTTCGTGTTCCTGCTTTCGGTGCTGTCGATCGGCGGCGAGAGCGCGGCGCGGCGGCTTGGCGTGCCCAATCATTTCACCCTGGTGCTGGTCTCCATCGTGCTGATCGTGCTCGCTCTCGCCGAGTATGTCGATCACCGCTACAGCCAATCGAGAAAGGCCTGAGGCATGACCGGGCTGTTCAGCGAAGTCTTTCTCAGCGCGCTGCTGTTTGGCGCGGTCACCGCGGCAATCCCGCTGCTGCTTGCCGGACTTGGCGAGCAGATGTCGGAAAAGGCGGGCGTGCTCAACATTGGCATCGAAGGCATGATGCTTGCCGGCGCCTATCTCGGTTTTGTCGGCGCCTTCTATTCCGGGTCGCTGTGGCTGGGCTTTCTCACCGGTGCGGCCGGCGGCGTCGCGGTCGCGCTCATCATGGCGCTGCTTTGCGTGCGCATCGGGCTGAACCAGATCGTCATTGGTATCGCGTTGACGTTGGGGCTGGAAGGCCTGACGGCACTGCTCCACCATTTCCAGTTTTCGCGGAGCTATCCGCGCCTGCCGGCGGCTGAAGTGACGGTCATCCCGCTGCTATCGGACATTCCGGTGATAGGGCCAGCGCTCTTCAAGCAGCATCTCATCGTCTATCTGGCGGTCGCGCTGGTTTTCGGCATGGGGTATGTCTACCGGCGCACGCAGCTGGGCCTCAACCTGCAGGCCGCGGGCGACAAGCCGGCAGCGCTCGATGTGGCCGGCATCGACGTCGTGCGAACCCGCACCGTCGCCGTGTTGACGACCGGAGCGCTGGCCGGGCTTGGCGGCGCCTATCTGGCCAATGTCGGGGCCGGGCTGTTCATTCCTTTCATCACCAATGGGGCGGGCTTTCTCGGCATCGTGCTGGCCATGCTGGCGCGCGGTCGCCCGATATGGGTGCTGTTCGGCGCGTTGCTGTTCGGCGTCTGCCTGTCGTTGACGACGGCGATGCAGGTGGCCGGCATCAACATACCGACCGACATCATCCAGATGCTGCCGTTCCTGGCGGTGATGATCATGCTGGTGCTGTTTGGCCGGCGTGCCAGCCTGCCGGCGGCGCTTGGCATTCCATACGAGCGCGGCGCGCGCTGACGACAATTCATGCGCGGACGGGACCCGCGCCAAAACAGGAGGCAAGAATGTCGGATACCAAGGTCTACCTGCTCGACGGCGGCTCGCTCGTTCTCGACGGGTATCACGTGTTCTGGAACCGGGGCCCTGGCGGCGAAGTGCGCTTCCCCGTCTATTCGATCCTGATCGAGCATGCCGAGGGCCGGTTTCTCATCGACACCGGCTATGACTACGATCACGTGATGAAGGTGCTGCCCTTCGAAAAGCCGATCCAGGAAAAGCACCAGACCATCCCCGGCGCCCTGGCGCTGCTCGGCCTCGAACCGAAGGACATCGACGTCGTCGTCAATTCGCATTTCCACTTCGACCATTGCGGCGGCAACAAGTATTTTCCGCATGCCAAGAAGATCTGCCACCGGAGCGAGGTGCCACAGGCCTGCAATCCGCAGCCTTTCGAACATCTTGGCTATTCCGACCTGAGCTTCTCGGCGGAAGCGGCGGAGGCGCGTGGCGCGACCGCGCAGTTGCTGGAGGGCACGACGCGGGCCAACTCGACCTTCGAGGGCATCGACGGCGACGCCGACCTCGCCAGGGGCGTCAAGCTGATCTCGACGCCCGGCCACTCGATCGGCCATTACAGCCTGCTGGTGGAGTTCCCCAAACGCAAGCCGATCATGTTCACCATCGATGCCGCCTACACGCAGAAGAGCCTTGAAACGCTGTGCCAGGCATCCTTCCACATCGATCCGGTGGCGGGCGTCAATTCGATGCGCAGGGTGAAGAAGCTCGCCGAGGACCATGGCGCCGAGCTGATGTATTCGCACGACATGGACAACTTCAAGACCTACCGGACCGGCACGCAATTCTACGGCTGACCGTCACCAATGCGGAGACAAGACCATGCGCTATTCCGACCATGCCGAACCGGTCATCACACTCACCTCTGGGCCGGTGAACGCCTATCCTGATGTACTGCGCGGCCTCGGTCGCACGGTGCTCTACGACTACGACCCAGCGTTCCAGCTGTTCTACGAGAAGGTGATCGACAAGGCGCAGAAGGCGATGCGGCTGTCGAACAGGCCGGTCATCCTGCATGGTGAGCCGGTGCTTGGCCTGGAGGCCGCCGCCGCCTCCCTGATCGCGCCCGACGACGTCGTGCTCAACCTTGCCTCCGGCGTCTACGGCAAGGGTTTTGGCTATTGGGCGAAGCGCTATTCGCCACACCTGCTCGAGATCGAAGTGCCCTACAACGAGGCGATCGACCCGCTGGCGGTCGCGGCAATGCTGAAGGCGCATCCGGAAATCACCGTCGTTTCCGTCTGTCACCACGACACGCCGTCCGGCACCATCAATCCGATCGACGCCATCGGCGCGCTGGTTTCGGCGCATGGCGGTTATCTCATCGTCGACGCCGTCTCGTCGTTTGGCGGCATGAAGACGCATCCGGAGGATTGCAAGGCCGATATCTATGTCACCGGCCCGAACAAATGCCTGGGCGCGCCTCCCGGCCTCACGATGATGGGCGTCAGCGAGCGGGCCTGGGCCAAGATGAAGGCCAATCCCCTGGCGCCGCGCGCGTCGATGCTGAGCATCGTGGACTGGGAAAATGCGTGGTCGAGGGACGAGCCGTTTCCGTTCACACCGTCCGTCTCCGAGATGAGCGGGCTCGACGTCGCGCTCGACCTCTACCTTGGTGAGGGGCCGGAGGCGGTGTGGGCGCGCCACGCGCTCACCGCCAAGGCCATGCGTGCGGGCGTCGCCGCGATGGGCCTGTCGATCTGGGCCGCCAGCGAAGAGATCGCGTCGCCAACCACGACCGCCGTCCGCACGCCCGAAGGCGTCGACGAGAAGGCGCTTCGCCAGGCCGCGCGGGCCCGCTACGGCGTGGTGTTTTCGTCGGGGCGCGGCGAAACATTGGGCAAGCTGACGCGCATCGGCCATATGGGACCGACCGCCCAGCCGATCTACGCGATAGCGGCGCTGACAGCACTTGGCGGCGCCATGAAAGCGGCAGGGCAGAATCTCGCGATCGGCCAAGGCATTGATGCGGCGCTCGCCGTGATCGACGCCGACGCCTGAACAGACATCACCAGATCACGGATTGAGGGAGTATTTTCATGACTGAACGGCTCGCGGGAAAGACGGCCCTAGTTACGGGCGCCGCGCAGGGTATAGGCAAGGCGATCGCGGCGCGGCTTGCCGCCGACGGGGCAACCGTCATCGTCAGCGACATCAATGCCGAAGGCGCGAAGGCGGCCGCCGCAGCGATCGGCGGAAAGGCGAAGGCGATCGCCGCCGACATTTCCGATCCGGCATCCGTCAAGGCACTCTTTGCTGAAATCTTGGCCCTGACCGGGGGCATCGACATTCTGGTCAACAATGCCAGCATCGTGCCGTTCGTCGCTTGGGACGATGTCGATCTCGACCATTGGCGCAAGATCATCGACGTCAATCTGACAGGCACCTTCATCGTCAGCCGCGCTGGCACGGACCAGATGCGTGCGGTGGGCAAGGCGGGACGGGTGATCAGCATCGCCTCCAACACCTTCTTTGCCGGCACGCCAAACATGGCGGCCTATGTCGCGGCCAAGGGCGGCGTCATCGGCTTCACCAGGGCGCTCGCCACGGAGCTCGGCAAATACAACATCACCGCCAACGCGGTAACGCCTGGCCTGATCGAGAGCGACGGCGTCAAGGCGAGCCCGCACAATGAAGCGTTCGGCTTCGTCGAGATGCTTCAGGCGATGAAAGGCAAGGGCCAGCCGGAACATATCGCCGATGTGGTTTCGTTCCTGGCCTCCGACGATGCGCGCTGGATCACCGGCCAGACGCTCAATGTCGACGCCGGCATGGTGCGCCACTAGAGCGCGCCGCGTCCCAATACCGCTGCACATTTTTGGGCGACCTGCATCGGGTCGCAACGGCGGATGGGCTTGGCCAAAAGCCTACCCGCAAGGCCTGACATGGACGGCCAATCAAGGGGAATATCATCGTGAATTTCGGGTTCGACACGTCGATGTTCGACGGGCTGACGATTGCCATGCTGGTCGCCGGCATGGCTGTGACCGGGGTGGCGTCCGGCGTGCTGGCCGGCCTGCTCGGGGTCGGCGGTGGCATCGTCATCGTCCCCGTGCTGTTCTGGGTGCTTACGTTGTTTCACTTTTCGCCGACGGTGATCAGTCACCTGGCGGTCGCGACGTCGCTTGCGGTCATTATCCCGACCTCGATCTCATCGATGCGGTCGCACAACAAGCGCGGCAATGTCGATCGGCCTCTGCTCGATCTGTGGGGGCCGGCTATTTTCATCAGTGCGCTCATCGGCGGCATCATGTCGAAATTCATCCCGGGCGCCGGCTTGCGGCTGGTTTTCGGCGTCGTCGGCCTGCTGGTGGCCGTCAACATGGCGCTGCCGAAGAACCTCGTGATCTCCGATCACTTGCCGCAAAGCGGGTGGATCAACCGTGCGGTTGCCTCTGTCATCGGCTTTGTTTCTTCGCTGATGGGAATTGGCGGCGGCACGCTCTCGGTGCCGACGCTTTCCAGCTTTTCCTTTCCGGTCCATCGGGCTGTCGGCACCTCGTCGGCGCTTGGCCTTCTTATCGCGCTTCCAGCGGTGGCCGGTTTCATCTGGTCGGGTCTCGCGGTTGCTGGCAGGCCTCCGCTCAGTCTGGGTTACGTCAGCCTGCCAGCGGTAGCCATCATAGCGCCCGTGAGCTTTTTGTTCGCTCCCCTGGGCGCGAGGCTCGCCCACGCGCTCAACCCGCGCTACCTGAAACTTGCCTTTGCGTTCTTCCTGGCGATCACGGCCGGGCGGATGTTGCTTACCTGAATCCTGGCCTTGGTTCGGGAGCGCAAGCTGGTCTCAATCGACGCACAACGGAGCCCGAGCGTGATGCCGTCCGGCTTGGAGGCGAGCACGGTTCCGCCTGAATCAGGCCAACTCCGCCTTGGGTGTTTCCGTTCGAGACCCGGCTTCAGATCGAAGGGGCGGCCTGCCAGCCGGGCTTGCCATGGGCGTATCCATCGACGAGCGTGCTGGGCAGATCGAGGCACGAGAGGATGAAGCGGGCAGCCTTGGGATCCTCTCTCCCATCGGCAAGCGCTCTATAGGTCTTTGCCACCTCGACCATGTCGCATGTGTGCGGAGACAGGCGGATACGCCGGACGCTCCTGGAAGTGAGATCCGCCGGTGCCGGGCAGAAGGCCTGCACCCGGTTGGAGAGCGTCTGCACGCCATTGATCGCGAGAAACTGCTGGTCGTCGAGCGTGTCCACGGCAAGACCATCTGGGTCTCGTTCGCAGGTAAACTGGCAGGAATCCTTGTGCAGGCCGTGGATGCGCGCGTGATAGCATCGGCCGGAAAGCGCCAGCGGCAGCCGACCGAAGACGAAAATCTCGAATTCCGCCTCGCGACATGCGCCGGCCATGGCGCCGACGGCGGCGAGCGACAATTCCACGGGCGGGCATATCGTTGTGGCACCGCGCTGGATCAGGAACCGCGCGGAAGCCTCATTGTAGACGTTCAGGAACGGACCGGTCACGAAGGGCTTGCCGGAGCGTGAGGGCAGGGCGGTGACATCGTTGATCTCCACCAGCCGTTCGTCGGTGCAGAGGTCCGCAATGCTTCTGCGTTCTCGAACGGTTGCCGGGGCCGCCAGCGTGGACAGCACCACTTCCTTTCCCGCACGCTCGAGGCGATCGATGATCTCGGGCCATGCCGGGTCGGAAAACGGCATCCGCTTGCCGCATACGACTTCGCCGACATGGACGCGGTCGATCGGAGCCTCGTCTGCTATCCTGCGGTAGAAGTCCAAGAGGCGGTCGGGCGACCAGTGGAAGAAGACCGGCCCAAGCGTCAACGCAATTGCGGACAAGATGCTATCTCCACTTCTTGCTGTACGCTCCTGCCGTCTGCCGGGAACCTTCCGACTGGCCAGCAAGAATCCGATCGATCTCGATCGCGTCGCCACCTTGCTCGACGGCGTCAACGGCCTTCCGGAAGGCACGGACCACTTCCGTCACGTAACCTTTGCCACGCTGGCGTCCTTCGATCTTCAAGGCGGTTACGCCGGCGGCTTTCAGCCCGGCAATCATCCCGCCGGCGTTCAGGCTGACGGGATCCTCGAACAGATAGGAGGTCTTGCCGCCGGCCTTGAATTTGCCCTTACACAAAGTGGGGTAGCCCACCGGCTCGCCTGGCTCGTAGCGGTCGATCGTGAACCCTGAGAGCCGCGCAGCCGTGCTGTTCGGCTCGTCGTCGTAACTCACCATTTCGGGTGGCGAACAGACGCCATTCAGATTTGGCGATCTTCCTGTCGCGTATGAAGAGAGATAGCAGCGGCCTTCGATCATCACGCAAAGGCCGCCGAATACGAATGCTTCCGTTTCCACGTCGATCGCACGGTTGAGCGCCGCGATCTCCTGAACCGAAAGCACCCGCGGCAGGACGACGCGACGGATGCCGAAACTGGTCGCGTAGAATCCGATTGCCTCCGGCGTCGCGGCCGCGGCTTGCACAGAGAGATGAAGACGAACTTGCTTGTGGTTTTTCGCGACGTGATCGAGGACGGCGATGTCCGCCGCGATGATCGCGTTTGCGCCGCATTCGGCCGCCGTGTCCGCGGCCTTCTTCCAGAGGTCGACATCATTGACCCGCGCGAAGGTGTTGATAGCGACCAGAACCTTGCTGCCGTGGTCATGCGCGAAGCGGACGCCCTCGGCCAGTTCTTCCCCAGAGAAGTTGAGTCCCGGGAAATTCCGGGCATTCGTTTCGTCGCGAAATCCGCAATAGACGGCGTCCGCGCCTGCCTGAACGGCTGCCCTCAACGTAGCGGGGGTTCCGGCCGGGCAGACAAGTTCCATGCGTCCGCTTGTCATGCCTCTGGTGCCTTGCGTCTGGAGTTGCGATCGGCCATTTGGCGCGCGACATCCAGCGCACCGAGAATTCCCGTATCGACAAGACGTGCCAGTGCGCCGCGCAAGCCGAGCAGATCCGCCGGGCGAAGCTCGGCATCCTCGATCGTGTTCCTCAGCGCGAGCACCGCCTCCGTGCGGCCGCTGATCGAGATGATCCGGCTGAAGAAAAGCGCGTCGCCATCAAGCGTGCCGTCGAGCAGGCTCAACAGTGTCAGAATAGGTCCCCTGATCTGGACGCTTGATGTCGCGGCCTCACTTTTCCCGACGACACGAACGATCGAGCGCTCCGCGTCCGGTACCACGGTAAATGCGAAGGCGAGGTCGATCGGGTCGATGAAATAGCAAGCTGTTCGATGTTCGCCGAGGCGATCGAACAATCGAGGCTGTCGCCCGGCCAAAGAGCGCAAGGACAGCGTGAGCAGCGGCCCGAGTGGCAGGCCGGCGAAGGCCGGGAAAAGATAGCGAACGACCGCCGGCAATCTCGGTTCCGTGTTTCCGGTCACCATTCAGTGCATCCTTCCGATATGGGGGGCGCTCAAGCGGATTTCGCGGCGGATTACGTGCTGCGTCCGTTCTCGAGCAGATCTGCAAAATTCTGGCTGTTCGGACAGAAATCCTGATAGTGGCTTTCGAAATCGAAGGCGGCCAGGTGATCATGACACTGGCGGCGATGCGGGCAGGTGATGCAGGTGCGTGCCATGAAACCGTGCGCTTGCAGCGATTGAAAACTGTCCGGATCGATGCCGGCTGAACGCATCGCCGAAGAAAGCAGGTCTTCCGAGGCGTATGGCAACCGCATGGCATCGTCGAATTCGCTTGGCGACAGACCGATGTCATTCAGAATGCCCGTGCACTCATCCATACCCATTGCCCAGAATTCCCTTGTCGCTGCCCTGCTCCGCCGGCGGTCCGCGAGAAGGGAAATTACGGACCGCCAAGCTTCGACAGTTTCACTGATGAGATTGCCGGCCATGTAAATCCCTCATTATTGCCCGGCGCCGCCAACGATGGTCTGCCCGCCTTCGCTGTCGGGGGGCGACCGCTTCCGTACGGCACCAAGTTCGAAAATTAGCGCGGACGGATCGATCGCTCTTTGCGCTAGCGCAAAGTTTCTCGTCAGCGCGCATGGCAGAATTGTCGGCCCGACGATCCGGTCGAGCCGGAATTCACGATGCATCACCGCTGCCTCCCGTCGTTTTCGGACCTCGGCTCATTCCTTTCGTACCTGGATGGGAATGGACAACTGCAGGAGGTCGGGGTGCCTGTTTCGACACGGCTCGAACTGACCGAGATCCACAGGCGGGTGATCGCCGCGAAAGGCCCGGCGCTGCGCCTGACCACGCCCATCGACGACCGCGGCGTCAGGTCGGCCTTTCCGGTCGTCGCGAATCTTTTCGGTACCCGGGAACGCGTCGCTTGGGGCCTTGGCACCGACCTTCCTGGGCTGGAAACCCTCGGCGCGCTTCTTGCGTGGATGAGATCGCCTCGGGCCCCACGGAACCTTCACCAGGCCCGACAGATGTTGCCGGTGGCGCGCGGGGCCTTCGCGGCGCGGCCGAAGATCGTTGCCCCGCCCGGAGGGTGGCGGGACGCCGATCCGGATTTTTCGCTTCTTCCCGTCCAGACTTGTTGGCCGGGAGACGCCGGCCCTCTCATAACCTGGCCCGTGGTTGTCACTCGCCCACCTGGTGAGGACGATCCGAGCACATACAATCTGGGCGTATATCGCATGCAGGTGCTTGCTCGTAATCGCGCCATCATACGATGGCTGCCCATGCGCGGTGGCGCCGCCCACCATCGCATGTGGCAGGCGCGAGGCCTCGAGATGCCGGTGGCGGTTGTCATCGGGGCGGACCCCGCCACGTTGATCGCGTCGGTGATGCCGGCGCCCGAAGGCGTGTCGGAGCTGGCACTGTCCGGGATGATCAACAATCGCCGAGTCGGATTGGCGCCCTGCAAGAGCATCATGCTTCACGCGCCAATCAGTGCGGAAATCGTGCTCGAAGGTGTCGTCTCTCCAACCGAGACAGCGCTGGAGGGGCCCTTCGGCGACCACACCGGATATTACAACGCGCCGGAACGATACCCCGTATTCAACCTCAAGCGCGTTCGCGTCCGTGACGGGGCAAATTACCTGACCACCTTCACCGGGCGCGCGCCCGACGAGCCCTCGGTCCTCGGCGAGGCGCTGCTCGATGTCTACAGGCCGCTCCTGCGCCAACAGATACCGGAAATCGTCGACGTGTGGCTTCCGCCGGAAGCCTGCTCCTACAGGATTGCCGTTATCTCGATCGCCAAGAAATATGCCGGGCAGGCCAGGCGCGTGATGATGGGGTTCTGGTCCCTGCTGCCGCAGTTCTCGATGACCAAGATGATCGTCGTGGTGGATGACGACATCGATATTCGATCATGGCCGGACGTGATGTGGGCGGTCGCCACCCGCATGGATCCCTCGCGCGATCTGATGCAGGTGGATCGGACCCCCATCGACCAGCTCGATTTCGCGTCACCGCTCGAGGGGCTTGGAGGCAAGATCGGGCTCGATGCGACGCGCAAGATTGGATCGGAGACCTCTCGCGAATGGGGAAAGGAGCTGACGATGTCAGCCGATATCGAGGAGCAGGTATCCCAACGATGGAACGAGTTTTTTTCGCAAACGACCGCTCGGAGGCAAGAATGACCAAACGGCTGATAATCGGTGTCACCGGTGCATCCGGCTCCGTGCTCGCGCTGGAGACCATTCGTCAACTGGTCAGGGCCGGGGTGGAGACGCATCTCGTCGTTTCCAAGGGCGCGCGATTGACCGTCGCGCATGAGCTCGGCGCCGACGGCCTTGCCCAACTGACGTCTGTCGCAAACCACGCATATTCCTATCAGGACCTGGCCGCACCCATTGCCAGCGGCTCTTTCAGAACGGATGGCATGATTGTCGTTCCCTGTTCGATGCGTACCTTGGCGGCGATGGCGCATGGGTTGGGCGACAACCTTCTTACAAGGGCCGCCGATGTCGTGCTGAAGGAAAAGCGCCGGCTGGTCATCGTGCCGCGCGAGGCGCCGCTCCACGAAGGGCACCTTGACGCGATGCTCAGGCTGGCCCGGATGGGGGCGATCATCGCGCCGCCAGTGCCGCCATTCTATGTCAAGCTTGCCTCGGTCGAGGAAATGGTGGTCGAGATGGCTGCCCGGCTGGTTGGCTGGGCGGGCGTGGACCCTGGCAACAAGCTGACACGGTGGGGTGAAGATAACGTCAGCGTCGGATAAGCTCTATGGATGCGCACTTTGGGGCCTCCTCATGCGAGCCTATTTCAGGAATTGACGAAAGCGGCGAAGCGAAAAGGCAAATAATCCAGTGCCAATGGCCAGCAACGCCGCAAGCTGCGGCCAGACGACGTCCAGGCCAGCGCCGCGGAACAGGACGGCCTGGGCCAGTATGACAAAGTGCGTGTTCGGCGCGGCGAACATGATGGCCTGGATGATCTGGGGCATGCTCTCACGCGGCGTGACGCCGCCGGACAGCAACTGAAGCGGCAGAAGCACCATCATCAGCAGCAACCCGAATTGCGGCATCGAGCCCGCGATGGTCGCAAGGAAGATCCCCAGACAGGTCATGGCGAATATGTCCAGGGCCGCTCCGGTCATGAACAGCAGCGCGGATCCGTTCGTGGGCACGGAGAGCAGGCCCTGCACGACTAAGACCAGCGACAGGCCGGAAGCCACCAGCACGACGAGACCCATCGACCAGACCTTGCTCATCATGATTTCGAACGGCTTTACCGGCATGACCAGCAAATGCTCGATCGTTCCATGCTCGCGCTCGCGGATGAGTGCCGCGCCGGTCAGGATGATGGAGAGCATGGTGATCGAGGAAATCACGTCGGTGATGGCGCCAAACCATCCCTTGTTGAGTTCGGGATTGAAACGCGCGCGCAAGTCAAGATTGACAGGCAGCACGGTCTCGGCGCGATAGCGATCCAGAAATTCACTCACTTCCCCCGATACGATCGACTGGACATATCCCCCGCCGGTGAAGGCCTGCGACATGCGGGTCGCGTCGATATTGAGCTGGATCGTGGGCGATCTGCCGGCCAGGAGATCGCGCTGGAAGTTCGGAGGGATATCGAGCGCGAATGTGTCCATGCCGGAATCCATGCGCCTGTCCATTTCGGGCTGGGAGATGAGCCGGGGCGCCGTGAAGAAGGGAGGGTAGAACGCGGTTACGATGCGCGAGGACAGCGGCGACTGATCTTCGTCGACGATCGCGATCGGCGCGCGATTGAGGGTTTCCGGCATCGCCTTGGACGCTGTGTAGATCGCCAAGGTGAAGGCATAGGCGATCAGCACGAGCAGCATCGGATCCCGCGCAAGGCCGCGCAGTTCCTTGATGCCGAGCTGGAAGATGTTGGCGAAACGCATTTCAGCGGGCCTGTTTCCTGAGAAGTGCCGCTCCGAGGCCGAGCAACACGGGGATGGCGATGAGGAGTGGCAAAAACGCGCTGGAAAGGTCGTCAAAGCCGAGTGCCTTCGAGAAGGCGCCACGCGAGATGATGACAAAATAGGTCATCGGATAGATCTGGCCAATGAAGGCACCCACGCCCTGGAGCGACGAGACCGGATCGATCATGCCCGAATATTGCGAGGCCGGGATCATCGTGATCAGCGCCGTTCCGAAGATCGCCGCGATCTGGCTGCTCATGAAGGTCGAGAGCAGCAGCCCCATTCCCGTCGTGACGATGACATAGAGAAACGCGGCGGCGGCGAAGGTTGCAAAACTGCCGGTGAACGGCACGCCAAAGATGAAGACGGCAAAGGCTGTCAGCAGCAGGAAGTTCAGCATCGCGAGCACGACATAGGGAATCTGCTTGCCGAGCAGGAACTCGAACCGCGTGACCGGCGTGACGTAGAAATTGATGATCGAGCCGAGTTCCTTTTCGCGCACGACGCTCAGCACGGCCAGCATGGACGGTATCAACAGGAGAAGCATCGGGATCACTGCCGGAACAATAGCATCGAGGCTCCGGACATCGGGGTTGTAGCGGTAGCGGATCGCCAGCTGAAAATCGCTGACCGTGGCCGCGTCGCCATAGATTTCGCGTGCCTTCTGGGCAAGCCAGCCTGCGTGCATGCCCTGCACGTAACCGCGCACGGTCTCGGCACGCGTAGGCATGGCGCCGTCGATCCACGCGCCGATGGCAACGTTGCGGCCGCGCGCCAGGTCGCGACCAAAGCCGGGCGGAATCTCGATCGCCAGGCTGAGCTCGCCGTCTCCCATGCGTCGGTCAAGATCGGCGTAGTCCGAGATAGGCGCCTTTTCGGTGAAATATCGCGAGCCGGCGATTTGCTGCACGTAGTCGCGGCTGATTGCCGTATCGTCGTGATCGAGGACGGCGAAGGTCATATTCTCCACGTCCATGTTGATGCCGTACCCCACGACGAGCATCAGGATGAGCGTGCCGACGATGGCGAGCGTGGCGCGGATCGGATCGTGCACGAGTTCGAGCGCCTCGCGCCGCGTATAGGCGAACATACGGCGGGGATCGAAGACGCGATTGCCACGCTTTTCCCGCGAATGCCTAGTCCACCCTTGCGGCGCGCCGGTGGCGTGTGCCGGTTCAGTCCCGGTATCTGGCGGTGCGGTCTCCGTCGCGGCGGCCGCGCTTTCCAGATAGCGGATGAAAGCCTCTTCAAGCGTCGGCGCCGCGCGATTCTGGACGATCATTGCCGGCGTATCGGTGACAAGAACCCTGCCGGCATGCATCAACGAAACACGGTCGCAACGTTCCGCCTCGTTCATGAAGTGCGTCGAGACGAAGATCGTCACGTTCTGCTTGCGCGATAGCTCGGACAGGATCTGCCAGAACCCGTCGCGGGCGACCGGGTCCACGCCGGATGTCGGCTCGTCGAGGATCAGGATATCGGGGGAGTGGATCATCGCCACGGCAAGCGACAGGCGCTGCCGGATTCCGAGCGGCAGGGCATCGGGAAGCGCGTCCACATGGCCGGCGAGATCGAAGCGCTGCGCCATCTCCGCGATCCTTTGCGGGATGGCGTCTGGAGCCAGGCCGAAGAGCCGGGCATGAAGCTCGAGGTTCTGACGGACCGTCAGCTCGGAATAGAGCGAGAATCCCTGCGACATGTAGCCGACGCGCCGCCGAACTTCGATGTCGTTCGGGTCTATCTCGCGTCCGAAGAGCCGGGCCTTGCCTTCGCTGGCCTGAAGCAGACCGGTCAGCATCTTCATGGTGGTCGTCTTGCCGCAGCCATTCGAGCCCAGGAAGCCGAAGATCTCGCCACGCTCGATACGGAAACTCACGTCGTCGACGGCGGTGAAATCGCCGAACCGCATGGTGAGATGTTCCGCCTCGATGGCAGTTTCGCCATCGGTGCCCGCGGATCGGGGCGGGATCACCACCTGCTGATGGCCGTCCCGCCTTTCCCGCGGAAGGAGTGCGATAAAGGCCTCGTCGAGGTCAGGCGCGCCAGTCCGCTCAAGCAGCTCCGACGGCGATCCAGAGGCCAGCACGCGGCCCCCGTCCATTGCGACCAGCCAGTCGAATCGGGCGGCTTCCTCCATGTAGGCGGTTGCAACAATGACGCTCATTCCAGTGCGACCGCGGCGGATCTGGTCAATCAGCTCCCAGAACTGGCGACGCGACAAAGGATCGACACCGGTCGTTGGCTCGTCCAGGATGAGGAGGTCGGGATCATGGATAAGGGCGCAGCAGAGGCCGAGCTTCTGCTTCATGCCACCGGAAAGCTTGCCTGCCTGCCGGGCAGCGAAGGGCGCCAGCCCCGTGCTCTCCAGAAGCTCGCCGATGCGGCGCTCCCGCTCATCCCGATCGTGCCCGAACAAGCGGCCGAAGAAGTCGATGTTGTCGAAGACGGACAGCGTCGGATAGAGGTTCTTGCCGAGGCCTTGCGGCATATAAGCAATCCTCGGGTACGTGGTCTGTCGATGGCGGACGTCGGCCATGTTGCCGCCAAGCACCGCGATGCTCCCTTGCTGTATTGCCCGCGCTCCCGCGATCAAGGAAAGCAGGCTGGACTTGCCGACGCCGTCGGGCCCGATCAGGCCAACCATGCAGCCGGCAGGTATGTCCAATGTGATGCCGTCGAGCGCCCGGGTCCTGCCATAGGAATGGCCAACTCCCTCCAGCCGTGCGACCAGCTGTGAAGGAGGACTTGCGGTGGCGCCCGGCCACGCGCTCATTGAGCGAGCTTTCCCTGGAGCTTGGCCGGCCACGGAACCTGCGGATCCAACCGGATATAGGCCACGCCCGGCAAGCCGGTCTTCACCTGCTGGATGTACTTACGCAGCAGGTCCGGTGAAATCTGCGCCTTGATCCGGAACATCAGCTTCAGGCGCTCTTCCTCGGTCTCGACCGTCTTTGGCGTGAACTGGGCGACATCAGCGACGTAGATGGCCTTGGCAGGGATCACATATTGCGGGGCGGCGTCGAGCACGAGGCGGACCTCCGTGCCGATCGCCACACGGCCTGCCTGCGCCGTCGGCAGGAAGAAGGTCATGTAGACGTCGCCGAGATCGACGAGATTGAGCACGCGCCCACCGGCGGACAGGACTTCTCCAGGCTCCGCCACCCGGTACTGTACCCGTCCGTCGCGCGGAGACTTGAGCGTGGAATCGTCGATGTCGGCGTCGATGCTCTCGATCGCGGCCTGGGCCGCGTCGACGGCCGCCTTGGCGTCGATGACCTGAGCCTTTGCCGCGTTGATGGCGGCATCGCTTGCGGCTTGCTGAGCTTGTGCCGCCGCCACCGCAGCCTTTGCCCCCTGCGCGGTTGCCCGGTCGTTGTCGAGAACCTGCTGGGAAATGGTGTTGTTGGTGGCAAGCTGCTCGGTGCGCACCAGCGTGCGCTCGGCGGCATCCAATTGGGCTTCGCGCTGCGCGACGACCGCGGCCGCGGCCGTTCTTTCGGCTTCTCGCTGCGTTACCAGGCTATTGGCGGTCTCCACGCCGATCACAGCGCGTTGCAACTGCGCTTCGGCCTGACGGCGCTGGGCCTCCAGCTGCACCGTGTCCATGCGGGCAAGCACTTCGCCAGCTTTGACGAAATCGCCTTCATCGACAAGGATGTCCTTGATCCGGCCCGCCGCTTTCGTCGACACGTCGATCTCGACCGCTTCTATGCGGCCATTCCCGCTCGCGATGCCTTCCGGCAGATCGCCATCCTTGGATTTCTGCCATGCGTAGTAACCACCCGCGCCAAGAACGATCAGAAGGCCGGCGATCAGCCATGTCCGCCGAGAGTTCATCACCGCAGGACTCCCGTAGCACCTGCCGGCTTCGGAAAAACTCTTCCCGGATTCGGGGCCTGTTCCTCGACAAGGGCGCGCGCGATCTCGTTCCCCAGCCATCGCCGCAGTTGGGGCGAAGCGGATCTGATTTGTTCAGGGCTTGATGTGATATCGACCATGGCGAGGGACTCCGCTTGGGGTGGCTGATTTTCACGAAGCCAAAACAGAGAGCCGCCGCGACGGCCTTGATCCGCGTCAATCGTGGGGGGCCTGAACTGCCTGGGCGCGGACATCGTTCGCCGCGGCGCTTCGATGTTGCCTCAAGCCGGCCGATTTGAGCCATATCAAAGGCTCGCGGCCGATAAGGCCTAACTGTGGGTCTTCGACGGCGCCACGCACTCGTTGCCGTCGATCCAATCAAGGTTTGACCCGTGAAATTGCAGGCGTTTCTCCCTCTTGTCACATACCCTGACAGCAACTCGGATGCGATCGCATCCAACGCGACGGCGATTGCGGCATATTTGGGCGCTGAACTTCATGCCGAAGTTATCAGCGCCCATATCTCAAACGCCTCGACCGTCATGTCGCGGCTACTGCCCAAATTGCCGGAGCTCATCCGCGAGGCCGAAGCGGCGAGCCGCCGGCGCGGCGAGCACCTGCTTGAGAAGATTCGTGAAGAAGCCGCGAAGAAACCGGTGAAGCTGACGACTGGCGTGTCGTCGGCCGCGCTGTTGCTGACTGGCGAAGCCGCGGCGATGGAGGCACGGTATTACGATATCTCGCTGCACGGATGGGAAACCGGCAACTCGACTTCACGGGCGACGGCGGAAGCCGTCATGTTCGGTTCCGGCCGTCCCGCCATCCTCTTGCCGGAGGCACTGACCATCGGAACGATCGGTCATGTTGCCATCGCCTGGGATGGGAGCCGCGTTGCGGCGCGCGCGGTCGCGGACGCAAAGCCCTTCCTTGAAAGGGCGTCCAGGATCACCGTGTTCACCATCGTCGACGAGAAGCCGCTTACGGAAGAAGATGGCGCCGAGCGCCTGGCCGGGGGGCTCAGGAGGAGAGGGCTGGCCGCCGAAGCGGCCGCCATCGACATTGAAGACCGCCCGGTCGGGATCGGCCTGCAGGTGCAGGCGCTTGAGCGCGGGGCCAATCTGTTGGTGATGGGCGGTTATGGCCATTCTGTCATTCGCGACTTCGTGTTGGGTGGGGCAACCGAGGATGTGCTCGATGATCTCAGGCTGCCGGTGCTCTTCTCACACTGAACCGAGCGTGCTGACGCGTTGTTCATGGTCGTTTGTCGGTTTCCGTGGTCGATACATTGGCCTGCCCGCCGACGGCAGCTCCGCCGTGAGGCATGGAAGTTGCCCCTTTGTTGGGAAACCCGGTAGGCTCGCTTACCTGCGAGACGGCGAGAGATGCCAAAGCTGAGACAGATGTCCGACATGAAACAGATACCCGACAGGAAGCAATTGAGATTGCTCGGTGTCCTGGCCGCGACGGCGATCTGCCTGTATGTCTGCTACCTGCTGGCTCTGCCGTTCTTGCCCGCACTGACCTGGGCGCTCGTGCTGGCAATCGTCCTTTATCCGGCCCATCGATGGGTCGAGGGACGGCTCGGAAATCGAACCCTGGCCGCACTCATATCAGTAAGCGTTGCGGCGGTCGCCGTGGGCTTGCCGCTGGTCTTCGTAGCGCAGCAGATTGTTCGAGAGGCGATAAACGGAGCCACCTATCTCGAGGGGGTCATTCGTGGTTGGAACGCGGATGGCTTCGTGTCGAACTATCCCACGCTTTCGGCCATTGTCGTGTGGATCGAGGACCGGCTCGATCCGGCCGGATCGGTCGCCGCGTTCGCACAATGGCTGACGGGACAAAGCACGTCGCTGTTGCGCGGTTCGATCAATCAGGTCGTGATGTTTGTCCTGACATTCTACCTGTTGTTCTATTTTCTGCGGGATCGCCAACAGGCCCTTCGAGGCGTCGAGAGCCTCTCACCCCTGGACGCGCCGGAGACGGCCTATATCTTGTCCCGCTTTGCCGAAACCGTACATGCGACCCTTCTCGGCACTGTGTTCGTCGCCGCCGTGCAGGGGACTCTGGGCGGCCTGATGTTCTGGTGGCTCGGCTTGCCCACTCCGGTCTTCTGGGGCTTGGTGATGGGACTTCTGGCCATCGTGCCTGTACTGGGCGCGTTCGTGATCTGGGTGCCGGCGGCTATCTATCTCGCGCTGGAGGGGGCTTGGGCCAGCGCCGTGACACTGGCCCTGTGGGGCGGCGTCATCGTCGCCGGCATCGACAATCTGCTCTATCCGATGCTTGTCGGGAACCGGTTGCGGCTCCACACGGTGGTAGCCTTCATTGGCGCGGTCGGCGGCGTCGTCCTGTTCGGAGCATCCGGGCTCGTCCTCGGCCCCGCGGCAATAGCCGTCGCCAGCAGCCTCATCGACATCCTCAAGAAGCGATTGAACGACCAACCCAAGACCGGGTCGGTCTCAGGAGGCGACACAGAGCTATCGCATCAGGCTGGAGCCGACTGAGCGCCCGTTGCATCCCAAGCTGCATGGAAGCCGATGCGTGGGCGATGGCTTCACGGTTCTCGGAGCGGCGGAAGGAAAGGCCCTCGCTTGGAAGCAAGGCCTCGACGCGTTTTTTTATCCGGCGTACTGGCGAGGAACTTGTCCAGATAGGCCCCGTCTTCGGGCCTGCCCACGCAGGGTCGAAACAGATCGTTCGGCAGTCGCGCATGCCAGCCGTGGCGGCGCTTGATCGATGTCAATGACACCTGCTCTGTACGGCGCGAGACGTAAGCTCTGACCTGCCGGGAAAGACGTCGAGCGCCATGCGGCACATCAAGATTGCATTCTGGGGCCTGCTGGCATTGCTGAGCGTTCTATGGCTGGCTGCCGAACCTTCGGTATTCCAACCGGAGAGTTTCATGGCTCTTCGCGGTGCAATGGTCCAGTACAGCGGTGTCATCGCCATGGGCGTGATGAGCGTCGCGATGGTCCTGGCGCTGCGTCCGCGCTGGCCGGAACGGTGGTTCGGCGGGTTGGACAAGATGTACCGCTTGCACAAGTGGCTCGGCATCGCGGCATTGGTTGGCTCCGTGGTGCACTGGCTCTGGAGCCAGGGGCCGAAATGGGCGGTCGGGTGGGGCTGGCTGGAGCGTCCGGCACGCGGCGAAAGGCCAGCCGTCGAAAACCCGGTCGAGGCGTTCTTCATGAGCTTGCGCGGTTCCGCGGAAGGGCTGGGCGAATGGGTATTTTATGCCGCCGTGCTGCTGATCGCCTTGGCGCTGATCAAGTATTTTCCCTACCGGCTCTTCTACAAGACACACCGCCTTCTCGCTGTCGCCTATCTTGTTCTGGTTTTCCACGCGGTCGTGCTGACCGAGTTCAGCTACTGGACCTCGCCGATTGGCGTGGTGATGGCGCTGCTCCTGGCGGCGGGCACCTATGCGGCGGCGATCGTGTTGCTTCGTCGCGTCGGTGCCAGCCGGAAGGTTCAGGGCAGGATCGCCTCGCTTCACTACTATCCTGGCGTACGAGCTCTCGAGACCGAGATCGAGGTGCCGCACGGATGGCCCGGCCACAGGCCCGGTCAGTTCGCCTTCGCGACATCGGACAGTTCCGAAGGCGCGCACCCCTACACCATCGCCTCGGGCTGGAACGACAAGGATCGCAGGATCACCTTTGTTACCAAGGAACTGGGAGACCACACCAGCCGGTTGCGCGAAAAGCTGCACATCGGGCAAGCTGTAAAGATCGAGGGGCCATATGGCTGTTTCGACTTCGACAACGGCCAGCCCCGACAAATCTGGATCGGTGGCGGCATCGGCATCACGCCGTTCATTGCCGGCATGAAGCACATCGCGCTGGAGCGGCATGCGAAGCCGGATCGGCCCTCACTGGCGATCGACCTGTTTCATACGACCGCCGACTATGACGAGACAGCCATCGCCAAGCTGAAAGCAGACGCCGAGGCCGCGAACATCAGCCTGCATGTCCTGGTCGACACTCGCGACGGGCTCCTGACTGGCGACCGCATCCGGGCCGAAGTGCCGGAATGGCACGCGGCCAGCATCTGGTTCTGCGGTCCCACGGGCTTCGGCGAGGCCCTGCGCAAGGATTTTGCCGCGCACGGGTTGCCCGTGGAGGAACGGTTTCATCAGGAACTGTTCGCCATGAGATAAGGGTGATCGCAAGCTTCTCTCCAGTCCGGCAGAAGCGGTATTCTTGACGGTCTGTCGGGGAGGAGGGGCTGTTCGCATACCGCATGAACTCACGACCATCCGTCGGTGACCTGACCGCCGCAGGGACGCATTTTTGCGGTGGATCAAAGCCCGACTCGTCCATGGCGGCTAGGAATGTTGCGAACGGTGGCCGTTTGGCCCTGCGGCAACGGAGGCGAAATCCAATGAAGCTTATGGCAACCCTCTGTCTGGCGACCTATCCAGATGCGAACTCCCCGGCCATTGCCGCGAACTCGGTTGCCGTCGTGAAGCAGCTTGACGCGACGCTTCATGCAATCGCCGTCAACGTCGATATTCCCGACGTCTCGAACGCGTTGTCACGCTATTTGCTCGATCTCCCTAGCAAGATCCGGGAGGTCGAGGCGACCAGCCGCAACAATGGCAAGACCTTGCTGGAGGCCGTGGCCAAGGAGGCCTCACAAGGCGCGGTGGCCCTGACCACGCAAGAGATCGCGGCGGCGCCGGCCCTGATGGGCGATGTTGCCGCAAACCAGTGCCGCTACTTCGATCTCTGTCTTGTCGGCCTGGCAGCTGACAATCCGGCGGCGCGCATGACCGCCGAGGCCATACTGTTCGGTGCCGGCCGGCCGACGCTCCTTCTTCCCGACGCAACGGATGTCGGTGTGCTTGGCCATGTCGTCATCGCCTGGGACGGCAGCCGCGTGGCGGCAAGGGCCGTCGCCGACGCACGGCCGTTCCTGGAGCGGGCCTCGAGGGTAACCATCGTCAGCGCGACCGACGAAAAGCCGCTGCCTGGAAAGGATATCGGCGAACGCCTTGCCGAGGGCCTGAGGATGCGCGGGCTGACGGTCGATGCCGCGTCGATCCAGGCTGGCGATCGTTCGATCGGCGTCGCTCTCCAGGAGCATGCTCTCAAGATCGGCGGCAAGCTGCTCGTCATGGGTGGATATGGCCATTCGCGGGTCAGGGACTTCGTGCTCGGCGGCGCAACGGAGGGTGTCCTAGCCGACCTGCGCCTGCCTGTCCTGCTGTCGCATTAGGGATCGGTGGCATGAATCCCATTCTACGCTGCCACGGCGCCGCCCACGGCGTTACCGGCTCTTGCTATGAGATCGAAACGCCGCGCGCGCGGATTCTCATCGACTGCGGCCTCTTCCAGGGGTCGAAGTCCGAGCGGGCATTGAACTATGGCGCGTTCCCGTTCCCGCCGGAGGCGGTTGACGCCGTCATCCTGACGCATGCGCATATCGACCACAGCGGACTTCTGCCGAAGCTGGTCAAGCAGGGTTTTTCTGGTCCGATCCATACGACCAGGGCCACGATCGACCTTTGCTCGGTCATGCTGCCGGATGCCGCCCATATCCAGGAGACGGAGGTGGAACATCTGAACCGTCGCAACGCGCAGCGCGGGCTGCCGCAGGTCGAGCCGATCTACAGGCTCCAGGATGCCGCCGCATGCATGACCTTGTTCCGGGCCCTGGAATATGGCGAATGGACCGCTGTCGCCGAGGGCCTTCGCGCCCGCTTCTGGAACGCCGGCCATCTGCTCGGTTCCGCCTCGGTCGAGCTTGAGATCGATCTCGATCCTCAGGACACACCGATGCGCCTGTTGTTTTCAGGCGATATTGGACCCGGGCACAAGCTGCTGCAAACCGATCCGGAGGGTCCGGCTGGTGTCGACTATCTCGTCTGCAGAATCGACCTATGGCGACCGGGACCGCCCGGATGTCTCGCCGGAACAGCGGCGATCCATGCTCGGCGACGTGGTGCGCGGCGCTGCCGAGGCGAGCGGCCCCCTTATCGTTCCCTCCTTCGCCGTCGAGCGGACACAGGAACTGCTGGTGGACCTCTACCAGCTCATGAAGTCAGGAGAGGTGCCCACAGCCTCGATCTTCGTCGACTCGCCGCTGGCGACCCGGGCCAGCGCGATATTCGAGCGGCATGCCGACGACATCGAACAGGGCGACGTGCTGCGTCAGGCTCTCGGTTCACCCCAACTGCGCTTCACCGAAACCGTCGAACAAAGCAAGGCGATCAACCGCCTGACCGGCTTCTTCGTGGTGATCGCCGCCAGCGGCATGTGCGACGCGGGGCGCATTCGTCATCATCTCAAGGCAAACCTGTGGCGCAGGAACGCCACGGTGATGATGGCCGGGTACCAGGCCCAGGGGTCGCTTGGCAGGATCCTGCTCGACGGCGCGCGGCGCGTGCGCATTCAGGGCGAGGAGGTCGAGGTCAAGGCGCGTATCAGCCTGTTCGACCTTTATTCCGGCCACGCCGACGCCGGCGAACTGGTCGCTTGGGTCAAGGCCCGAAGTCCGGTGAAGCAGGCGGTGTTCCTGACGCATGGCGAGGAAGCTGGACTCGGTGGCCTGCGCGCAGGGCTCGCAGGCTTGATCCCCGACGACAGGATCATCACGCCGAGGCTGGACGATGCTTTCCAATTGACACCCGGAGGCTGTTTGCCGATCGACGTCAATGAGCCGCGCCGCCTGAAGCCGGAGAAGATTGCCCGCCTTGACTGGCACAATGATCTCTCAAAGCTTCTCCTCGACGTCACCGAGGTGGTCAATGCCGCGGCCGACGACCGAGGGCGCGCCGCCGTCATCAGACGAATGCGGCGCGCGCTTGAAACCGACGGTCCGTAGAGGCTGCTCGAACATGAACCGATTGGCGCGCGAGATCATCGGCCTCAGTCGCGGCCTAGAAGCTTGGCGCTGGCAAGCCAGAAGGGTGGCAAGCAGAGCGGGACGGCGGACAGCAGCAGGATATCCTCCTTCACCATGATGCCGATCCGCTCGGCGACAAACCGGCGGCGCGCCTCGAACCGCTTCGCCAGCGCCGGATGACGCCGTGTGATTTCGGCACGCAGACCGGCATCGGCGAAGGTCACCGCGTCCTCGCAATTGAGCGTCCATCCATCGGGCATCGGCACGGGTATGATGTCGACCTGGAACGGCATGCCGGAGACGATGCGTTCGGTCGAACCGGGACGGATCGGCGAGTTCATCCACTCGTCGAGACCGACGAGATGGCCGGGATTGAGGGCTGGGCGCAACTTGCCACGTGCCAGGGTCGAAATCACCGCCTCATGGATCGCGCCGCCCTCGGCACCAATGCCAGCCGTCTCGTACCAGGCGATCAGGCCGCGGAAATAGGCCTTGGCCACCTCCAGGAATGTGTCGTCATGCTCGGCGATCAGGCCGCCTCGGGCGGTCAGCCCGCCCCAGTAGCCGACCGCCGTGGTGGCGCCGTCACCACGCTTAGGCACCCGGGCCGTAGGACTGCGCAAGCCCATCACCTGGCCGGATGCATCATTGGTCGCAAGCATCGGATGGCAGCTCATCGGCTCGCCGGCATAACCCATGCGCGAGGCCGCCATCATCTCGGTGTCGCCGAGCGTGAATCCGCTCAGGATACGCCACACGGCCATTGAAGAGCGGGCCGCACCCCATTCGGCCTCGGCGATTTGATCGGCATCGACGACGGCGCGCAGCCCGTCGGTCTGGTGCATCAGTACCGGCGTCGCGTCGGTGATCGACGACGCGGGCACGATCGAAGCGATCGCGTCGACGATGAAGGCCGGCACGAGGAAGGTCGGTCGCTGCGCGGACCATTCTTGCCTCTCGAGATATTTCCAGCCCACCAGGCCGACACTGTCGCCCGACGCGATGCCAGCCTCGCGCAGCACGGCCACGAGGTCCGGCTTCTGCATGCGGTCCTGCGCCATCAGGCTCAGGGACTGCGCCAGCATGGTGATGATCCCAGGCAGTCCGGCGATAGGCGTATAGCCGAGATTCTCGTTGCCGGTGACGACGATGCGCTGGCCCGATTTGCCGAGCAGCAGGATTGCCTCCTCGAAACGCGGCTCGAAACCGGTCAGGAAGGCGATATTGGCGGCATGCTCGCGATCGGCATAGACGGCGAGCCAGTCCGTGCCGGCGCGCTCAAGCGCCTTGACGCAACGTGCCTCGTAAGTCGCGGCCGGAATGGCGGGACGCTCGACAGGGATGCCGAAGTCGGGGATGTCGACGGTGCGAAGGCTGATGGTCATCATGTCGCTCGATCTGTCAGGGAATGCGGATTTCGGCCGAAGCCGACAGTCAACTTGAGTATGCCGGCGACGGATGCCGTCCTATTCATCGGCAAGAAAGCCGATGCTCGCGGGCAGCACGCTGCAGGTGACCTTGCCACCGGCGGCGATGTCGCGAGCCGCCGTCGAGGATGCCAGGACCAGGAGTTCCTGGCCGTCCGGGGTGGATACGGTCACGCGCTCGGACGAGCCGACGAAGGACACGTCGGCGACAACAGCGGGAAAGGCGATGGCCCCAGGCCGCGGCTCGCCAATGGCGATGTCTTCCGGCCGCATCCAGACCGTGAGCACCGATCGGCCATGCCGTGACGCATCGTATCCCGCGGGCATCGGCGCCCGGCTCCCGAACAGCTCGATCCCGCCATCAACAGCACGCGCCGAAACGATGTTGTTGCCGCCGAGGAAGCCCGCGACGAAGCGCGAGGCGGGCGCGCGGTAGATGTCGCGCGGGGTGCCGACCTGGACGATTGCGCCATTATGGAAGACGGCTATGCGGTCCGACATGGCATAGGCTTCCTCCTGGTCATGGGTAACATAGACGAAAGTCACGCCGGTTTGCCGATGCAACCGCTTGAGTTCGCGTTGCATGGTGTCGCGCAACGTACGGTCGAGCGCCGACAGCGGTTCGTCGAGCAGCAGTATCTTCGGCCCGAAGGCCAGCGCGCGGCCGATCGCCACGCGCTGCTGCTGACCGCCCGACAGTTCGCGCGGCTTGCGCGCGGCCAGCGTGTCGAGGCCTACAAGGGTCAGGATCTCTTCCACCCTCGCGGCGATCCTGGCCTTGTCCCATTTGCGGACCCGCAAGGGGAAGGCGATGTTGTCCGCGACGTTCAGGTGGGGAAACAGCGCATAGCCCTGAAAGACCAGCCCGAAATTCCTCTCCTCCGGGTCGACGCGCGTGATGTCGACGCCATCCAGCAGGATGGCGCCTTCGTCCGGCTTGGTGAACCCGGCGACCGACATCAGCAGCGTCGTCTTGCCCGACCCCGAAGGGCCGAGCAGGGTCACGAACTCCCCCGCCTCGATCGACAGGTCGATACCGTCGAGCGCGACGGCGGAGCCGTAGGTCTTGCGGAGGTTCCGGACGTCGAGAAAGGACATTCAGATCGGATCCCGGGCGAGTGGACCCGTCGAGCAGTGAATGCCACCCCCGTTCAGCTCGATGCATTCATAGTCCAGCGTCAAGATCTCGATGCCGGCGGCATCGAGCCGGTCAGCCAATCGCGGCGAGCGTGTGGCGTGCATGACGACCCTTCCGGGGGCGATCGCCAGGCAGTTCAAAGAGAAGGCGTTGTCCTCCGGCGGCAACTCGATCAGCTTCATGCCGCGCTTGTTCAGATAGTCGATGAAGACATAGGGCAACTCGTTGATGTTGATGATCGCCGTCTCCCGGTCGATCATCATGAAGCTGCCGTCAATGTGGATGCGATAGCCGGGCATCGGCACCTTGATCAGCTCGACGCCCAGACTGTTGAGGATCATCTCGACCTGTCGCACGCCCTCGGCGTTGCAGGCGACGGAGACGGAACAGACGGCCGTCTTGTCGTCGAGGAGCGCGAACCCGCCGCCTTCGAACACCGCCTCGCCATGCAGCGTGCCGAGGATCGGGCAGCCGGCCTTGGCTAGCGCTTGGGTGACCATCAATTCCTCGCCGCGGCGCGCGCGGCGGGCAAGCCGGGTGACGATCGCGCCGCCCTTCACGCCGATGACGCTGTCGCGGCAGAAGGTCGACTTGAGGGCGCCGGGCGCAGCCTTCTCGGTGAGAATGACGTCGACGCCCTCGGACCGCAACAGCTTGGTGAAGGCATCATGGGCGGCCTGCATTGCGGCGAGATCCGGCGGCGTCTTGCCCATGAAGTACCAGCCCTTTTCCGGATCGCCGAAGCCGCCGATCTCGGGCATCGGCTTGTTCTTGTCGACGACATTGATCTCGTCGCCCGGCCGGTGCATCAGCACGGCGCGCAGCTTGCCGACATCATTGCTGCAACCCCAGGGGCGCCCCCAGACGCGGGTCTGCTCTTCCGGGTCGTGGAAAGCCGGCGTTGGGACGGAACCGAAGGTCTGGAAGAACTTGGCCTCGCGGTATTCGTGCTCGCTCATTGCGGCGCTGTGGGCAGTCATGTGTTCGATTTCCTTTCTGAAACAAGCGAAGCTGTTGAAGGTCGTGTCATGACCGGCGCTGGGCAATTCGGTCCCAGATGGTCATGCGCAGGATGAGGCCGACGATGGTGACCGCCAGCATGACGGTAGCGATCGCGGCCAGCGCGGGGTCGACGGCATCGGCGATGCTCGTCCAGATCTTGCGCGGCAGGGTGACGATGCCCCGGCTGGTGATGAACAACGTCACCGTGATCTCGTCCCAGGAGACGATGAAGGCGAGGATAGCTCCGGCAACCGTGCCCGGCACGATGTTGGGCAGGATGACGCGGCCGAAGATCGTCGCCGGGCGCGCGCCGAGCGAGCGGGCCGCCTGAACCAGCCTCGGATCGAGGTTCGACAGCGAAGCGCCTATCGCCAGGACCGCGAGCGGCATCGCGAGGATCACATGGACGATCGAGACACCAAGCCATGTGTCGAGAAGCCCCAGTTTCGACCACAGGCGCACCATGCCGACTGCGTAGATGATCGGCGGCACGATCAGCGGCGAAAGCAGAATGACGCGCAGAATCGACGGCCAGCGCCCGACATAGACCCAGGCCCCTATGGCAAAGGCCGCCGAAACGGTCGTCGCTATGACGCTTGAGGCCACGGCGATGCCGAGGCTCGTGAGTATGCTCGGCATCCAGCCCGCGCGCCAATTGGCCAGGGTCGCGAAATGATCGAATGAAATGCCGTTGTTGGGCAGGGACAGATAGTCCCGGTCGGTCAACGCCACGGGAATGACGACGAGCACGGGAACGAACAGGAAGGCGAGCAGCAGCCAGGCGAAGAGCTTCGGCAGCGCGCGTTCGAGCATATGGCGCGCGCGCGGCGTCATTTGTGGCCACCTTCGAAGGCAGAGCGCAACGCCGGGCTGCGCATGGCCAGTGCGACAAGGATGCCGACGACGAGCAGGAGCATCGTCGACAGGGCCGTCGCCACGCCCCAGCGCAGCGTCGAGGATATCTGCACGGAGATGTATTCGGCGACCATCAGCACCCTACCGGCGCCCAGGATCGCCGGCGTGACGAGGAAGCCGAGCGAGAAGATGACGATGAACAGGCCGGCGATGGCCAGGCCGGGCATGCTGAGCGGCACCCAGACACGAAAGAAGATGGTGACCGGGCGCGCGCCAAGCGATCGCGCCGCCTGGATGATCCTGAGATCGATCTCCGACAGGTTCGCGTAGAGCAGCATGATGGCGAAGGGCATCATGTAATGCACCATGCCCACGACCACGCCGAACTGGTTGTAGACGAGGTCGAGAGGCTCGCTGACGGCTCCACTGGCGACGAGGGCCGAATTGAGCACGCCATTCCGGCGCAGGATGGTGATCCAGGCAAAGGCGCGCACCAGCACCGATATCCAGAACGGCACCATGACCATGAACAGCGCGACGCGGCGTGTCGCCGGCGGCATATGGACCAGCGCGAAGGCGACCGCATAGCTCGTGACGATCGTAAGCACTGTCGTCACCGCCGCGATGAAGACGGTCGTGCGCACGACACGGCCGATCGCGGCGTTCTGAAACAGAGCCACATAATTGCCGACGCCGAGGGTCGGCTCGGTGAAACTGAGCGCCAGCACCTGAAGGATGGGCAGCACGTAGAGACACAGGGTCAAAAGCGCTGCCGGCACCGTCAGGCAGAAGGCCCAACGCTGGAATGACGTCATGATGTTTCGAACCACCACCGGCCGTTGGCCGGTGGTGGTTTCCGATGGTTAGCGTGAGATGAAGTCGAGGAACTTGTTCTGCAGTTCGGCCTCGTTGTCGGCATAGTATTGCGCCGAGACCGGCAGACCCGTCTTGGCGTTCTCGGGGGCCAGCGAATAGACCGCCTTGTCCTCATCTGTCATCAGCGCCAACGCCTTCGGGTTCGATGGGCCGTTGCCCATGAGGCGCAACAGCGTCACCTGGCCTTCCGGGTCCATCGACGAATTGATGAAATCGAAGACCTTCTTGCCGGCGGGATTGCCCTTCGGCACCGACCAGGCGCTGGCGAACATCAGGTTCTGGTTCCAGGTCCAGGTGTAGTTCGGGTTCTCCTTGCGCAGCAGGTTGGCGCGCGTATGCCAGATATTGCCCATCACCACCTCTCCGTCGCGGAAGAGTTGCTGGCTCTGCGCGCCCGAGTCCCAGAAAATCAGATTGGGCAGCAGCGGTTCGAGCTTCTTGAAGGCGCGGTCGACGTCGAGCGGATATATCTCTTCCGGCTTGACGCCATCGGCGAGCAGTACGGCTTCGAGCTGCCCCTGGATCCACTTGCACATGGTGCGCTTGCCGGGAAACTTCTCAAGATCGAAGAAGTCGTTCCAGCTTGAAGGGGGAGTGGCGCCGACCTTCTTGGCGTCATAGGCCAACACGTTGGAGTAGGTGTAGTTGCAGATACCGAACTCGGCCGCGAGACCCTCGCCGACAAGAGACTTGTCGACGATGGTATAGTCAATCGGCTCGACATAACCGCCCTTGCCGAGCACGACGGCGTCCGTCATGCCGCCATCCGTGGCGTCCCAGGTGACATTCTTGGAATCGACCATGGCGCGGATCGCGCCGGTCGCCGGGCCGGTGCCGTCGATGACGACGTCAATGCCGGACTTGGCCTTGAACGGCGCGCCATAGGCCTTCTGAAAGGCTTCGAGGGCAGCGCCGCCCCAGTTGCAGACGACGATTTCCGACACCTCGGCGGAAGCCCGGCCCGGCTTGAACGCGACTGCGATGCCAAGTCCAGCCATGGCGGTCATGAAGCCTCGGCGGTCGATCTTCCCAGTTCTGAATTTATCAAGCGCAATCAACGCTGCGTCTTGACCAAAGCGATTGATGGACATGTTTGTTCCCCTTTCACGTCCGCGGAAGCGGCTAACTATCTTGCTCTTCCTCCCTGGCCGACACCGGCAGCCCATCAGGGCTTCCAGGGTCGGTATGCGCTATCGAACGTCCTGACGGACGGCCGTGTGGCGGTGCCACCGAACTGCGTATGACGAGTTCGACACCGACCCTTTCGATCACCGTTTCGGATTTCCTGCCGGCGATGAAATCGAGCAGCATGTTGACGCCGCGCGTACCGAACTCGGCCGCCGACTGACGCACCGTGGTCAGCGCCGGCGCGAGCAGGTCCGCATTGTGGATATCGTCGAAGCTGACGAGCGAAACGTCGTCCGGAATGCGGATGCCGGCCTGCCGCGCGGCCCGCATGGCGCCGGTGGCCAGCATGTCGCCGAAGGTGAAGATCGCGGTGGGCGGCTCGTCCTGCTCCAGAAGGTCGAGAAACGCGATCGAGGCTGGCGCCTCCTCGTATTCGCAGAACCTCAGCAGCGCGGGATCGGCATCGAGACCGGCCTCCGCGAGCGCCCGCCTGAAACCGTCGAGACGTTCGGTGGTGCTGAGAAGCCCTCTCGGCCCTCCGATAGCGGCGATGCGGGTGTGGCCGCGCGATATCAGATGGCGTGTCGCCAGGAGGCCGCCATGGACGTTGTCGGCGAACAGGCGCGGCGCCTTGGCGCCCGGCACGTCCTCGTCGAGAAGCACGACGCTTCCGGTCTCGTTGATCCGGCGCAAAAGCCGCCCGTCATCATGATGGTTGGTGAGCAGCAGGATGCCGTCGACCTGTCGGTCCTCGATGCGCGACAGGAAGGAGACTTCCTTCTCCGCCAGGTTCCGGCTGTTGAACATCAGGAGATTGTAGCCATGCCTCGCGGCCTCGGCCTCCGACGCGCTGGCGATCTCGGCAAACAGCGGATAGGCGATGTCGGCGGTGATGAGACCGAGTGTCTCGCTCCTGCCGCTGCTGAGCCTGCGGGCGATCGCATTGGGACGGTAGCCGAGGCGCATCGCCGCCTGCTCGATGCGGCCCGCCGTCGGCTCGGGCAGGCTGATCAGCCCGTTGAGATGACGGGAAACGGACGTGACGGACACGCCGGCTGCCCGGGCGACGTTGCGAATGGTGACTTTCAATCTTCCCGACAAGCGGCCGAACTCCCGCGAGACATGTGCAGATAACCGGTTAAGTAAACCGGTTTCATAAACGGCCCAAAAAAATCTCGCGCGCCTTCCGCAACGGTACGGGAGCGAATGACGGTGGCGCTCACGAGAGGTCTCCGGCCCGGAAGAATTCCTGATGATCGCGCTTCAAGTCCACCTGATCCAGGTCGGCATTTCGGATGTGCGCCGCCATGAGCCGTGCGGCCTCGCCCATATTGCCGGCCCGGACCTGGTCGAAAATGGCACGGTGCTCGGCTATGATCGAGCGGATATGATCCGGCTTCATGCCGATCAGGAACTGGACGCGCATCATGTCGGCCGAAACGTGCTGGCACGCCGTCCACGCCCGAGGATGCGCGAAAGCGCCAAGCAGGCCTGCATGGAAGGCCATGTCGGCGCGGTGCAGGGCGCCCATGTCGTCGCCGTGGAGGAGGCGCTCTTGCGCCCGAAGCGACAGTTCGATCTCATCCAGCAAGGCCGGATCGGGCCTGATGCCGCTGTTGGCAATGACCGCACTTTCGAGCGTGGCGCGAATGAACACCGCCTCGCGGACGCGCGCCATGTCGATCAGCGAGACGCGGGTGCCGGTCTGGGGTGAAATCTCGATCAGGCCCTCGTCGAAAAGCCGCGTGAAAGCCTCATGCACAGGGGTACGACTGATGCCGAGCGACTGAGCGACGTCCGTCTCCGAAAAACTGGCACCGGGCGCGACGCGCGCGGTGATGATCGCCTCACGCAGCTCGACATAAGCCTTGGACGAGATCCTGTTCCGACGCTCGTTCTGATCTGCAAGGAGTGAGGTGCCAAGGTTCAGCATGGCAGTATGCTGGCATTCAGGGTCATTTCGAGTCAAGCACATTCTTTGTGCAGCTGCGAGATCAGCTCAATTTTCGGCCAGCCTTCCAGGCCGGACCAGGCCTGGAAGCCTGCGACCCTCTTCAAGCGCCGTAATGACGGCGGCAATAGACGCCGCGGCGCCCTGCGGTGTAGGCAGGCCGGCACGATGAGGCGTCATTCGGATGCGTTCGTGCCGCCAGAACCAGTGCTCGGGCGGCAGGGGCTCGACGGCAAAGACGTCCAGCCATGCGGCGCCGAGCCGACCCCGGTCGAGAGCGGCACGTAGCGCCTCCTCGTCGAGGTGATCGCCGCGGCCGAGATTTACGACATAAGCACCGTGTGCGAGGCGGGAAAAAAGCCGGTCCGACAGGATGCCCTTCGTTTCCTGCCTCGAGGGCAGGAGATTGACCACCACGTCGGCGCCGTCGACGCAAGCGCCGAGCCCGTCGTCGCCATGCAGGCAAGCGACGCCTTCGACCCGACGAGGGTTTCTCGACCAGGCAGACACCGGGAAGCCGGCGGCCGAGAGTCCTCGCGCGACATGCAGGCCGAGCGGACCCAGCCCAAGGACAGCCGTCCGCAGCGACCCGCGTGTCCGGTTCTGGCGATCAGGCGGGCGCCACAGGCGAGCATGCTGGTCGGCTCTGGTGACGACGTCGTCATGCAGGCGCGCCAAGACCGCATGCATCGCATAGTCCAGCAGTTGCTCGGCCTGGCCTTGGTCCTGCAGGCGCGCGATCGGGAGGTCGGCGGGGATGCGGGGGTCATCGAGAAGCTGATCCGTTCCCGCACCGAAACAGAAGATGGCACGCAGCGACGGCGGCAGCGCGATCATGTCCTTCGGCAGATGCCAGGCGACCAGAAGATCGTATTCCGCGCCGACCGCCAGGTCGGGCCAGCGTACGAAGTCTGCCGACGGAAGAGCGTCGCGCAGGGCGCGATCGAAGGGGACGCTGTAGGCAAGCGGATCGGCGATGACGATCCGCATGGATCAATGCCTGTCGATGGGCATTCCCGCAAGCCGGCGCAGCGCCAGCCATTCCAGTTCCGCGGCGCCGTCTGGGTCCGCTTCATACTGCCGGGCGGTGCGCTCGCACACTTCCTTGCTCGGCAGGCGGATGGGACGCCCGCTGCCCATGGCGGAAAGCTGGATGCGACACGCCTGCTCGAGGTTGTACATCAGGGCGAAAGCCTCCCCGACGGATCGCCCGACGGTCAACAGCCCGTGGTTTCTCAGGATCATGGCACGATTGGCGCCGAGATCGGCGACCAGGCGCTCCTGCTCCCCGGGGTCGAGCGCGATGCCCTCGAACTCATGATAACCGACCTGTCCGTAGAAGAGCAGCGACGTCTGGTTCAGCGGCAGGAGTCCTTCCTCAAGGCAACTGACCGCAACACCGGCGACGGTATGCGTATGCATGACGCAGACCGCATCAGGGCGGGCGGCGTGGACCGCTGTGTGAATGACGATGCCCGCCGTGTTGATCGGCACCTGCTGGCCGCGCATCTGCTGGCCATGGTGATCGATCACCGCCAGCGATTCCGGCGTCACCTCTGCAAAGAGATCGCCGTAGCGGTTGATCAGCAGGAGTTCCGGCTCTTCGGGCAGACGCGCGGATATGTGCGTGTGGATAATGTCGTCCATCCCGAACCGGGCGATCAGCCGATAAGCCGCCGCCAGATCCTCGCGCATGGCCATTTCAGCTGTCGATATCATACCGGATCGCCTTTTCGTTGACCCTGGCGCATACTTGAATTCCTGTATGCAGTCAACAAACCGAATGCGTTGGCGGACGGCAATTGGCCAGACTATCGCGGCGCATCGCTGCGCCAAGCGTCAGGTCGCGGCGCGTCGAACTGACGTCGGTTCAGCTGCTGATCTCAGGAAGGCTCGCAAACCGCGGTCACCGCGGCCAACTTTGTTGGCTATCGCAGCCATGCCTCAACCGACCTCTCGATGGCCTGGGACCGTGTAAGGGCACTGGAGACAGCAACGGCTAAGGCGACCCAGATGCGCATGAGGCGCCTAAACCTTTGATTTTAATGAAATAAATTTTGTGGTGGGAGACAGCTGCAGTGCACGACCCATTACTGAGGGGGGGTCCTTTTCTATCGTCGGCATGCAGCATGACAGCTCGTCGGAATCGATTGGAGGCTCGAACGTTCTGTTGCGCCGTAAGGCGCGGGGTTGACGAATGTCCAACTTAATGAAGGAGGGGCGGTGGTGCTAACCACCGCCCCTATCTGGACCTCAGTTCCGGCAGTCGGGACTGACGGGGTCGTACATTCTCGGGCTGACCCCGAGGCACTTGGACGTGTTGATAGCGCCGACGCTCCCGCCGTATCCCGTCTGGACGGGATCCACCATTCCGAATGAATGCTGGCTTTTGACCGTACCCGCACCCCAGGTATCGAAATCACCATTGTCGGCACGAAGGCTGTGGACGTTAGCGAAGGGGTTGGGCGAGTCCGCAGCAAGCGCCAACGAAGGCGCAGTGAGGGCAAAAAACGCCGACGCCACGATGATGGCTCCATTTGCATTTTTTGCAAGGCTGTAGAGAGTCTTCATGGTTATTCTCCTTCTGGTTATGTTTCGTCAGTATTATGCCGGATATTTTGATGTGCGTAGAAGAACAAGTTCATCACTTGGTTCTATATACGCTGCATCAATCTACGACACTGTCGAGCTTTTGAGAGTGAGTTCGCTCACCTTGCCAAATTTATTTGGATTTCTGATTTTCTGGCCGCAGCGAATTCTCTTTCTTGCGCCACTCGGCCACGAGAAGAAGCTCTGGGCAGACGGCTCAGGTGGAGCCGTTGGCGCTTGGCGGTTCACATCCTTGGATTGCCTAGCCGAAGCCCTCGATAAATAAGGTTGCCTATAAGGGGCTCGGGTGACTTAAGAGCGCATACGCTGAGTATCGCGACAATTACGAACGGAAAAGTGGACGGTAAAGCTTCCGAAGCGACGGAGATTTCCACGTGCGACTAAATAGAGAAACCGAATTACGGAAGGGATTGCTTCCGTCCTTTGCCAAAAAAACGAAGTTCCATCTAATTCACCGGATAACTATTTTCTCTAACTTTTCCAGATTCAAAATTGTAATCTCTTCTCGAGAAAGTCTGACCACCCGCCCCTTCGACCAGATTCGCAACTGCTTGTTTACCATCTCCCGGGAAAGTCCCGCGATTTGTGCCAACTGCCGCTGTGTCATCTGGACCCTGAAGGGAATTTCGGAATCGCCGACCAGTTTCAGAATTGTTCTGGCAAGCCTGCCTGCCAAATCGAGAAACATGAGATCCTCCACCTGCTCGGTGGTTTGGCGAAGACGCCCACAAATGATCTCCAGCAGCCTTTTCATCAATTGAGGTTGATCCAGAAGGATGGGAACAAAATCCCGTCTTTCAATGACAATGAGGTGACAGTCAGTTAGAGCGGTTGCATTCGCGGTACGCGGCTTGCCGTCAAGAAGGGAAATTTCTCCGAAAAACTCTCCAGCTTTGATCAGGTTGAAAACTGCGTCTTTTCCGTCTGGCGATTGCGAGTCAATTCTCACGGTCCCATCAACAACCAGAAATAAGCGCGAATCGGCATCGTCTTTTCTAAATAATGTTTTTCCGACATGACAGCTTACATTCTTGATATACGGGTCTAACTGCTTCCAGGCTCGCTCCGAAAGATTCTGGAAGAACGGGTGATGAGCTAATAAGGACTTTGCATCCGGCTCTAAATTGCGTGGTCGGGTCGCGCCGGCAGAAATGTCCGTTGTTGCTTTAGGCATTTATGCGGCTCCGGAGGTTCCCGAATGGCGCGATGCAAGGGTTCATTTGACAAAGTATACGCCTGAATACGGGTGCGGAAAGGGCCTCTCGACCGGCCACAAGTTTGGGCCGTCTGGATGCTCTTAGCCGATCGAGCTCACCCCCAACGCCATCCTCGCCTGGGCGGATCGGAGCCGCGTCAAGCCAATGCAGAATGGCCTCATCTAGAGCTTCAACGGCCGATCGCGCGATGAGCCGCTCAACGAAACGCTGTTTACCTCGCTGGCTCAGCCGCGCGGAGCCACCGCCCTGTGGCACGCCGACCACAGCACCGCGCGGCCGCCCGAGTTCAGCGACGGTCGTCGCGCTGCGCTATGCCAAAGGCTCAGCGCCAGCGACCTCGCTTCACTCGCCCAGCAGGGCACAGCCCGCGCCGGAAACGACTCAAACCTGGAAAGAAACTGAGGGCAACGTCAGTTACTATATCGGTCGGCTCCTCCGGGAGGCCGTGAGTTATGCGTGTCTCCCAGGGGGGGCGTCTCCAAAGGTCGCTGGGCATCAGATTTTGAGAAGCGTATACTTACTTTCGGACTGCGGTAGGTAGACCAACGCCTGGTTTGGCGAAGGAGGATCATCGTGTGCGGAACGAGACCCTACGCCCTCAAGCGAAAAACTTGGGCGGTTATCGTGGCGTTATTGACATTGGGTATAAATTTCGGCTTGGCGGAAGATTTAAACTCAGTTCGTATCATGAATTCGAATGTCTCTTGCAAGTCAACAAATGTTGCATTTTTGACAATCCGACGAAACGTTAACATCGAAGACTATGATTGTATAAATACTCCAGATGACTTACAAGTTACATCAGACGGAAAGTACATTGCATTTGTTCTAGCAAGCAAAGTCGTCGTAATTTCTTCGAAGAACAAATCGGTTCTCAATGAGACCGAGGTGAGCTGGTCCCCGCGCTGGCATGCCCAAGGCCACCAATTAAGTTACCTAATCGTAGATAAAAATAACGATGTACATATTATATATCGAGACATAGTAAATCTTACGTCATTCGTAGTCAAGCGCATAGCGGTAGGTAGTTATTTCGGTGATCTAAACCTCTCACCGGACGGCAATAGCTTGCTATTTTCCGGGGAAAAATTGGCGGCGGCCATAAACAAGAGGACCGGGGAAAGGGAGGCCAGCAATCCCTGCATGTGTGGCTCTCGATGCCCACAAGCACCTGAGGCTGCCAACGTGCGACCGAACCAAGATTGCGATCCAAGCACCGAGCCCGGGCCTATTGTAATAAACGCGCTTCAATTCAAGGACGGCGACGGTTACGTATCGGAGAATTCGCGGGATCGTATCTTCACGCAAGTCCTCGGATCTGACGCTCCGGTTCAGCTTACTGGCGACATGCCGGATGGCAAGGCAGGTATGAATGAAGACTCGCAGCCGACCTGGTCGCCTGATGGAAGCCAAGTTGCGTTTATTCGCGAATACCCGAATGAACTGAGATATCGCAGCGAAATCTGGGTCACGCCCGCAAAGGGCGGAAAGGATAGCTCTGCGATACGCCTGACGCGCGATTCGGCGGACAGGCGTTCCCCCGCCTGGAGCAACGATGGAAAAAGCCTAGCCTATCTGTCAGCGGCCGAGCGCCACGGTCCATACGCTGTCAGGCGATTGGCGATGGTATCGGTTGCCACTCAAAAGGAAATAATCCTCACGCACGGTTCTCGACAGAACGTGCTGGGATTTCGCTTCTCGCGCGACGGAAAGTTTTTATACTATCTTTACGCAAAATCGGGAGGCCAATATCTCGCGCGTGTCTCACTCGAGACCAACAATTCCGAGGACCTGCTAAGCGGCGACCTCTTCCTTACAAGCTTCGATGTGAGTTATGACAACCAGCCTGTCGTGGTGATGAGCGGGCTCAACACCGCCGCCGATGTCTACACCATGCTATCCCCCGGAAAGTTCGATGCTGTCACAAATTTCTATGGAGCTTATCTCAATGGGCTCAACGTCGCATCCAAGACGCACATGTCGGCGCGTGCGGCAGACGGGACAACATTCGACATGTTCGTCACAAAGCCCGCGGATTTGGATCCGAAGCGGAAGTATCCGGCTATACTGAATATCCATGGGGGGCCTCAGGACGAGCAATTTCACTTCGGCTTTGATATCGTATCGCAGCTGTACGCCGCGAGCGGCTATATAGTGATCGAGCCGAACCCGCCTGGTTCCCTCGGACAGCCACAGGCGGTTGTGTCGCAGATCTTTCGCAACTGGGGTTGCACTAACAGGCCTGCTGTCCTCTCTGCCCTTGACCAGGTGATAGCTCAAGGTCAGGTCGATCCTAAAAAGTTGTTCGTTACCGGCTATTCCTACGGAGGCTATATGACGAACTGCGTCATCGGACGGGCACCGACGCGGTTTCGCGCAGCGGCATCGGGGGCGGGCCACAGTTTTGTGGCCGCGAATTTCGGGCCCGACATGTGGCTAAAATGGTATGTGCGGGAACTCGGGCCGCCTTGGCGCCATTCTCAATTCTACGATGCGCTTTCTCCAATGCGTTTCGTGAATAACATGCGGACGCCCACTATATTTCTGGGAGGAGATGCCGACTGGGACGTCCCTATTTACAACTCTGAACTGATGTATCAGGCACTTAAGCTGAAAGGTGTTGAAAGCCAGCTCGTTGTATTTCCGCGCCAGGATCATACCAACTGGAGCTCAGCGAGAAGCAAGTATTACTATTCCGCAGTGCTGAATTGGTTTCGAAAGTACCTCTAGTGCATTTCTGTTTTCCGCGACCTTCTGGCACGTCACTAGGTGTGGATCGGCACCGACCGTTAAGACTGGAAAGTTTATATGGAAATTAATACAGCTTTACGGCATAGCGACCGAATCGAAATGAGATGGACACATGGCAAGGGTCGGGGAGTCTTTGCGTGCAAAGAGATAAAAAAAGATCTATTATCGAGGTGGTTCCTGTGATTACAATGCCGGCGGCAGAGGTACATGCGTGGAACTCTAATTTTGGACTTTATGATTATGTATTTAAATGGGAGGAGGGGACAATGGCTATTGCTCTCGGATATGGATCGTTATACAATCACAGCTTCCTTCCGAATGCAGAATTTAGTGTGGGGACGGGGCTCACTATAATATTCAGCGCCATTCGGCGTATTTGTGCCGGCGATGAAATCACCATTAACTACAACGGACCACCTAGTAGCCGGGCGGGAATGGATTTCCCGGTTCTGGGATAAGCGGCAAAAATGGGAGTCCTAATACCTCAGGGCCAAGTTCGTTAAGAAATCGATTATCTGTCTTCCGTTTCAACGGGGCCGATATCAACTGACCCTAGCTGAAACGCCACCGGCAGATCGTTCGAAAATGGCCAAGGCGCAGCTATATTTTCAGCGATATTCCGAAATCGCGGATCGGACCATAACATCGCCATTTGGTTCCGTGGCATGCGTCGGATCACATTTTGTGCCGACAAGTTAAGAAAATCGTATCCAAGAGCCTCACCTACAGCGGAACTGGAATTTTGCAGGCATAAGATTGTTTTTTGTGCGGCCAAAGATATGTCGCCGATGAGCATTGCGTTGCGGCTATCTTTGTCGAGCTTGGACCACAATGGGCCTCTATAGATCCAATCTGCTATCAGAGAAAGGCAGTTCGGCAGAGATACGTAAAACCCACCTACGCCCACGTAGTGTTCGAGGGTGATGACCTTATGCGTGAAGTTGGCCGGAAGAAACAGGGTGTCGTTGGGACCGACAATGCACCAACCCGCGCTCGGCATGGAAAGCCAAGCCTTTATGTCGAACCGCGGGATTGTTGTCAGCAGCAAGCGCTCTGCGTCCTGAAGGCCGGCCGCCAAGCCGGTGTAAGTATCCCAGAAGATCCACAGCTTCGTTCCCTCTAGGCAAAAATTGCTACTGTCAGGATCGTCCGAGTGAGAGTCTGTAACCATGCCCTCGGCACTAATGACAAAGCTAAACATCTCCTGGCTTCTTGCGCGGCGTGAAGCTTTGAGCAGCAAATTAAAATTGCTGAGCCCCGAAGGGTCGATAAGCTCCTCCATAAACGTATTTCGAATGTATAAATCCGTAATGCCGAAGACTTCGGTCTGCTGGTACCACAACTTCGCAATCTCGCATGGCCGAAGTTGTACCTTGCGCCCATCGGCACGCATCGTAACGGTATAGGTCGCCTCATCGCTGCTGTCAGCGATACGTTTAACAATGCGGCTGGCGGCATCGCGTAAGCTGAGCACATCGAGAGGAGACCTCACAGGCGACGGATGGCCCACTAGAACCGCCGGTTCGCGGTCCGCCATAGCCTTGAATAGACGCTCTCTGGAATACGCGCGAGGGGGCACATACCGCGCCATCATCTGATCAAAATCTATACGGGAAAGATCTATACTGGCATCAAACGAGCGCGCCTTCGAGAGGCTTTCCCACAACGCTTCCTGGCCCTCGTCCCGCACATTAATTCCCCCAAAACGCCGCCTGAGAGCGCAGCGATTCAAACAAGACGCAAGCTTGTTAGCGGTGCCCTATCACGCGGATCCATCGCTATCCGGCCTTGTAGCCCTTGTCGCCCTTGCTGCCACCCTTGCCGCCCTTGTCGCCACCCTTGCCGCCCTTGTCGCCACCCTTGCCGCCCTTGTCGCCACCCTTGCCGCCCTTGCCTGCTAAGCGAATAGGCGCGGATTTGAGCTCAAGATCCATCTTGCCACTTAATATCAACTCAAGGTCATGCAAGCGTGAACTCATCGAGATGATCTGCTGCGCTTGTTTGCTGAGCAGTCTGCCCAGTCGATTGACTTCCGCACTTACGGTCTCAATAGTTTCGCCCTTATCGCCAACCATCGCTTTCCTCCACCGAGAGCTGATTAGTACATCCTCTGGTCTCGACATAAATAGAACGAATTGGCCTGCTGCCGGTTTCGTGGACACCGAGATAAGGTGTTTAACGGAACTGGAGAGTGGGAATGCAGAGAAGGAAGTTCAGCCGCGAGTTCAAGCTTGAGGCGGTGAGATTGATCGAGGATCGGGGCGTTGCGGTGGCCCAGGCTGCCCGCGACCTCGATGTCCACGAGAATGTGCTGCGCAAATGGGTGCGCGAGCTATCGGCCGATCCGCAGCGTGCGTTTCCCGGTCATGGGCAGATGAAGCCGGAGCAGCAGGAGATTGACCGGCTGCGTAAGGAAGTCGCGAAGCTGAAGGCGGAGCGCGACATCCTAAAAAAGGCCGCAGCCTACTTCGCGAGGGAAGTGACATGAGGTTCGCTTTCATCGCGAGGCACCGGAACATCTGGCCGGTGGCATGGCTGTGCAGTGCGCTGGATGTGTCCCGCTCGGGCTTCCATGCCTGGCTCAACCGCAGCCCTAGCGTTCGCTCCCAGCATGACGAGATCCTCGTTTCCAGGATCGACCGAAGCTTCAAGAGCAGCGACCGCACCTACGGCGCGCGTCGGGTCTGGCACGACGTTCTGGCAGAGGGGCTTTCCTGCGGACTGCATCGCATCGAACGCCTCATGCGGGAGAACGGCCTCCGGGCACGTCCACGCCGGCGCGGACTGCCGAAGGATACCGGCGAGCGAGCCGCCGTGTCGGACAACCTCCTCGATCGCGCCTTCGAGGCATCGGCCCCGAACCAGAAGTGGGTCGCCGACTTCACCTATATCTGGACTGCGGAAGGATGGATCTACGTTGCCGCCGTCGTCGATCTGTTCTCCCGCCGTGTCGTCGGCTGGGCGATGAAGGCCGAGATGACCGCGCAGCTCGTCACCGACGCTCTCATCATGGCGATCTGGAGGAGAGGCAAGCCCGACAGCCTGCTGCACCACTCCGACCAGGGATCGCAATATACGAGCGAGCAGTTCCAGCGACTGATGGCCGACCACGGCATCACCTGCTCGATGAGCCGGTCGGGCAACGTCTGGGACAACGCTGCGATGGAGAGCTTTTTCTCGTCGCTCAAGACCGAGCGGACAGCCCGCAAGGTCTACAGGACGAGAGATGATGCGAGGGCGGATGTGTTCGATTACATCGAGCGCTTCTATAACCCTCGGCGAAGGCACTCGACGCTGGGCTATCTGAGCCCCGTGGAGTTCGAGGAACAAGCTATGTTAGCTTAACCTCGTGTCCGAAAAACCGGCAGCAGGCCAAATAGCGCACTCTTGGTCGCGTCGATGCTATGATAGAATATGAGCTTGCGCCTAGCTCACTGACGCATCCGCCTACCGGGATCTATGTACACGCGATCATCGACACTGGCCTCAACACCGGTAACACAGATCGACAATTTCACAAAGTATACAAAGGTCGAGGCGACAACCCACAAAAGGCGTGACAAGCCGTCGCCGGCGTCGAGAAGTCAGTGGAGACAACCGTCGATGGCCCAATGGCTTCGGATTGTGTCGGCGGCGGTTCATTGCGGCGAGCGCCCGGGATATGCTGACTAGAAGCGTGACCTCAACGAGCGGTGAAGGCCGGCTTGCCAGCGCTGTACAGGGCTCAGATCCTCATCGATAATTTAAGTTGGCATGTATTCAAACGTTGAGCTAGCTTTCACTCCCATGTGACGCGAGCTATGACAACTTTGCGAAATGGTAAACGCACCTCTCAATCAGCGCCGTGTCATCTCGATTCTCCACGTCGACATCGTTAACTCGACCTCCTTCGTAGAGAAGCGGGACCCAGAGCGTATTCGTGAGATCCTGCAGGCCTATTTTCGTCGTTGCGATGCGCTCGTTGAACGTTATCGGGGGACGATAGGTCACCATACGGGCGACGGGTTTCAGGCTTTTTTTGGCTACCCTTCCGCATCCGAAGATTCGGCATTCATGGCTTTAAGTGCAGCACTAGCTTTGCGGGAAATGCTGGACTCTTTTAGCTCGGTCGACCGGTTCACTTGCAGATTGGGGGTCGCGACTGGGAAAGTGATCGTCGATGCTCCTTCCGACGGAGAGGGGAAGAAGGGCCTGATGGCGTTCGGCACAACGGCACACATGGCGGCTCGCCTCGAAGAAGCCGGTCTTCCGGGCCAGATTCTCGTGGACGATTCAACGATGCGACTTTGCTCGTCAAGATTTTCCTTTCAATCGTTCGGGACTCTCAGCTTGAAGGGATTCTCTCAAAGTTTCACCGTTTGGGAAGTGAAACATCCACTTCCACATGCTTCACGCTTCGTTCCGCTGCATCTCAGCCCCTATGTGGGGCGAGTCGAAGAGCTAAACCTGCTCAGAAGCCGCTTGAAGGCGGTCAGCGACGGCCAGGGACAGGTGGTAACGATCATCGGCGAGCCTGGAATTGGAAAATCACGTCTCGTCTATGAATTCGTCAGGGATTTGCCGAAATCGAGAGTTGTAGCTCTGAAATTTCAGTGTGACAGCCAGTATAGTTCTACGCCGCTACATCCTTGGATCCACAGTATAGAGCGCTTGGCAGGTATTGGGTATGCCGATGACGTCTCCGCTCGCACCGCCAAGCTACACGCCTACTTGCGCAAGGTCCTCCTGTTTGACGAGCTACTTACAGAATATGTCTGCAATTTGATGGGGGCGAGCCAAAATTCTGTTAGTGACCACCCGCCACGGCAGCAGCTAGCAGAGCTCCAAAGGCGGTTGATCAATATAATTCTGCAAGCGGCTAGAAATTACGCGTTGGTGCTTATTGTGGAAGACATCCAGTGGAGCGACGAATCAACGCTGGAAACCATACAAAAGCTGATCGACCTTATAGAAACTGAAAAAGTCTTTGTATTGTTGACAAGCCGGCCAACGGTTAATCCACTGCGTAGTGTGTCGATGACGCTCCTTTCCCTCACACGTTTGGATTCGGAGTCGACACGATATCTGATCTCCAAGTTGAGCAATCGCGGATCAGGGATATCAGACGCCACGCTCGAACGGATCCAACGAGCCAGCAGCGGCAATCCGCTGTTTATTGAACAATTGACCGAGCATTGTGTCGTCACAAGCGATTTGCGCGAGGCGCAACCTCAAGCGAACGGAGCGTTGCCGATTCCAAACCCGCTCCAAGGAATATTGATGGGTCGATTTGATGCGTCGGGAGATTGCAAACTCGTCGCTCAGCTTGCATCGGTTCTGGGCGATCGCTTCAGCGAGAACATTCTCGCTGAAATCATCGGGGCCGAGCTCGACTATGTGAAACGCCGAATCGAAACGCTGATTGAAATGAGAATATTCAGGAGAGTTTACAGTGAGGGTGTATATTCCTACGAATTCTGCCACGCTCTTGTGCGCGATGCCGTATATTCTAGCCTACTCAAATCGGACTCGCAGCATATGCACCAAACCATTGCAGAGCATTTGGCTATGCATTGGGACGGCATTGTTCCCGATGAAATAGTTGCGCATCATTATGAATGTGCCCATGATACTGTCAATGCCCTGCGCAAGTGGCTCTCGGCAGGCCGCCGCGCCTTACGGACTGGCGCCACTAGCGAGGCATCGGCGCTGCTTAGAAGAGCGCTTTCGCTGGCCGAGCAATCGCCCAACGAGGAGCCGATCTTGGCCGATTTGCAACTTATCTACCTATCATATGGCGTTGCACTGAACGCGTCCCAAGGCATTGCGGCGAACCCGCTCGCCTACATGGTGCGAGCTGAAGAAGTCAGCACCCGCCTCGGAAATGACACTGAGACGTTTGAGGCGCTCACTTGGCAGTTTGGTTTGCATTTCAACGCCGGCGACATCGTCCAATCGATCCGGCCATGTGAAAAGATGAAAACCCTAGCGGCAAAGGTCAATGATCAGATTGCAATGGCGAGTGCATGTCAAGGAATGGGAATGGCCGAGTTCATGTTAGGCAACTTTCAAAACGCCCAAGCCGAATTTGATCAGGCCTTGGCAGTCGCGGCAGGCATGAAATCTGACGTGCACTGCTTTCCCAGCATGACGCTCAGCTATCTTGCATGGACACTCCTGCTATTGGGCTTCGACAAGATGGCGACAGATTGTGCAGAGAACGCAGTTTTAAGCGCGCGAACCGAATCCTCCCACGCCCTGGCGACCGCTCTCAGCAACTGCTGCTATGTGTTCCAGTGCATGGGCCGGATTGATAAGATATACGAATTGAATTCCGAACTCGTCGAACACACACGGAAGTACGGAGAGCACATCTATCTAAGGCGGGCGATCATAATGCGAAACTGGGCGGACGCGATAAGCGGCAACGACATGGGCGCGCTCGATGAGATGTCCAGCCACATACTGTTCCTTGTGCAGTCAAAAGAAGAGATTGAAACGACGTTTCTATATTCTCTTCTAGCACAGGCTCAGCTTAAGTTCGGAAATTGTGATGACGCCAAGCGAAATCTTCATATCGCGATGGCCATCTCCGAGAAAAACCATGAGCGATTTTACCTACCTGAAATCTATAGACTGATGTTCGAGGCAGAAAACATGAAGTCGTCCGACGCAGGCCGGGATGCGGGGCTTCACTACCTGCAGCTGGCCAAAGAGACGGCATTGTCTCAGGGCGCCCGTTGGTGGCTCGCGAAAGAACATATGGAATAGGTCGCCTGAGCCACCACCTTGCGCCCCGAGGTGCGCGTGTCTTGCACAACGTCGACCTCTGCCGCTCCTGAAGCTATGAGCGAGGCCGCCATCAAGGTGATGTTGCTAGGAAACTGAGCCTCACGTTGCAGCCGTGTCGCAGTCTTCGTCAGGAAAGCGATCGAGCCTCGATCTCAGCGACTGGCGGTATCGTCCTCGAAAAGAGGCCATACGTGTCGAACGTAATCATAATCGAGCTGTGCCCCCATGAGTCTGAACACGCTTCGTCGAGAGCTTCTGTTCGATGAAGAGGCTCGGTGCCGCATGACGCAACGCATGAAAGGCGGCCGCCACAATGCGGCCACTACGCACGATAGTGGGTTTGAAGTGGTAGCGGGAGAGCGCTACCGCCTTTCCCCCCATCCTGAAACCCTGCGATATTTTCTACGATGTTGGGCATGATGGACCTGTCTCGGTGCTGGAAAGACCGATGGAGAACGGAAAGTCTGACCCGAAGCCGACTTACGCCTGCCGCGACGTGAACGGCTGCTTTGCGCCTATGTCGGTCGTTGAGATCAGACGGGTCAAAGCCTGGAAGCAGATGAAGTGATGGCTCCCGCTTCGCAGACCTTAGGAAACAGCACTTATTGATCGGGACAGTCGCGAGCGCGAGGTTTATAGTCTCGCCAGAAACCGTTTGTGTGCTTGGCGTCGTCTAGATTTGACTGGCAAGCAAGTCTCTAATCGCCTTTTTGGCAACCTTTCCATAACCAGACTTTGGCAGTTCGCTCCAGAACAGATACCGCTTCGGCAGCTTGTAGCGCGCAATCTTGTCCATCAGCCAAGCATCGATGTCCAAAGTTGCGACGTCGATGCCAGGCGCACGGACACAAACGGCGATCCCAACTTCGCCCCAAATTGGGTCCGGGAACCCGAGCACCGCCACCTCGCTGATGCCGGGATGGGTGAGGATCTTCTCCTCGATTTCGCGCGGGTAGATGTTCGAGCCACCGGAAATATACATATCCGATACCCGGCCGGTTATGTACAAAAAGCCTTCGGGATCCATGTGCCCGACGTCACCGGTGCGGAACCAGCCATCCCTAAATGCCTTCGAATTCGCTTCTGGATTGTTGAAGTATCCAGGAAAGACGGCGGGGCCGATCACGCAAATTTCTCCCGTTTCGCCGAGTTCGAGCTCTTTGCCCTCGGATGATTTGATGGCAACCTGCATCCCTGTTCGCTCAAAGCCACACGTGCCGATCCTCGCATCGGGACCGTCACCCAGTCGATGGTGGTTGGGCGGGAGAACTGTGATGTTGCCCGTCACCTCGCCGAGCCCGAAATATTGAACCAGAACAGGCCCGAGCTTCGTCAGGGCCTGCTCTTGATCCGTGCGATACATAGGGGCTCCGGCATAGATGACATGGCGAAGCGATGAGTGATCATACCGATCCACAGCAGGATGCTCGACCAGCATCTTGAGGATTGTCGGGACGGTGAAGACGTTGGTGATGCGCCACTTTTCGATCAGAGCCCATGCCGCTTCGATGTCGAAGCGATCTGTCGCCAGCAGCACTGTCTTAGCGCCTCGCGCCACTTGTGTCAGCTGGTGGACACCTGCGCCGTGAGACAGTGGCGCCACCACGAGCGATGCGTCGTCTTCTGTCGTCCCTGGCATGAGATCGCAGAGATGGTTGGTGATGACGAACGACATCTGGCCATGCGTCAGCGCCGCCGCCTTTGGCCGACCCGTCGTGCCTGATGTGAAGAGGAACCAGCAGGGGTCGTCCCGCTCAACTGCTGCCGTTTCGACCTGCTTGCCGTCGTGCTGCGAAACCACCTTGTCGTAATCTGCACCGAAGGCAGCTTCGCCTATGGATATAAAGAAGCGGAGAGGTGCGGAGGAGGCCGCACAAGCGGTCTGATGCTGCGCAAACATGTTGCCGCAGATCATCCCTACGGCACCGCTTACCTCTGCCTGGTAGGCTACTTCTTCCGGTGTCTGCCGAAAATTGGTTGGCACCCACACCGCGCCAATGCGGAAGCAGGCGAACATGGACTCGAACATCTGATTGCAGTTTTGCGACTGCACGAGAACGCGATCGCCTTTCTTTACCCCGTAAGTTTCAGCAAGGGCGCAGGACATCGCATCGATCCGCCGATCGATCTCCCGCCATGTCCAGCATTTGTCTCCCCAGACAAATGCGACTTTTTCGGGAAATCGCCGGGCTGCCTGGGTGACGAACTGCGACAGGTTCATCACGCGCTTGGACACAGGCTCGATTGAATGCTCAGTCGCCCCGTTCATCGTGACCGCTCCAGGATTGAGACGTAGTTGGTGACGGCAGCACCCCCCATGTTGAAGACACCGGCAAGGCTCGCATTCGAAACCTGCATTCCGCCGGCCTCGTTCATCAGTTGTTGTGCCGCCATCACATGCATGGAGACGCCGGTGGCGCCGAGCGGATGGCCGCGCGCCTTCAGGCCGCCAGAGGGATTCACCGGCAGCCGGCCGGAGCGTTCCGCGACCCCTTCGCGAACGATGCGAAACCCCTGGCCGGGCAGCGCCAGGCCCATCGCCTCGTATTCGATCAGTTCCGCGATGGTGAAGCAGTCATGTGTCTCGACAAGGTCGAGATCGTCGATGGCCAACAGGGAGGTCCCGAGCGCCGTTGCCCAGGCCCGCCGCGCGCCATCAAAGGCGATCGGATCGCGCTGGCTCAGCGCCATGAAGTCATTGGCATGGCTTCTGGCGCGAAATGCGATCGCACGAGACATGTGGGCCGCGGTCTCCTCGTCCGCTATGACGATGGCGACAGCCCCGTCCGACACCAGGGAGCAATCGGTTCGCCGCAGAGGGGCGGCGACATAGGGGTTGCGCTCCGATACCGTGTTGCAGAAATCGAAGCCCAGATCCTTGCGCATATGCGCAACCGGGTTGGCGACTCCGTTGCGATGGTTCTTCGCGGCGATAATCGCCAGTTCCTCGGATCTGTCGCCATAGCGCTGGAAATAGGTCTTCGCGATGCGCCCGAATACGCCCGCGAAGCCGCCTTCCACATCCGCCTCTTCCTTGCGATAGCAGCCGGACATCAGGACATCGCCAACCTCGCTGGAGGGCAGGCCGGTCATCTTTTCGGCGCCGATCACCAAAGCGATGCGTCCGCGGCCGGCCTCGATGAAATCGAGTGCGCCAAAAAGCGCGGCTGAACCGGTCGCGCAGGCATTTTCAAAGCGCACAGCAGGTGTCGTGGCAAGGCCGTGATGACTCATGCCGACAAGTGCGGCCTGAAAATCCTGACGGGAAAAGCCGTTATTGTAGACGCCAACGAAGATGCCATCGACATCCGCTGGTCCGACGCCGGCATGGTCGAGCGCCGGGCCAGCGACCTCCGCCATCAACGTTTCGGTGTCGACAGCGGCGGACTTGCCGAAATTGCTATGAGCCCATCCGATCATCTGTGCTCTGGCCATATCAGTTCCTTTCGGCACTCGAAGAGCGCCGTCCAATCAGCCCGTTCTTTGCTCGCGGCATCCATTGCCGCCATTGCGGTCAGGCCCTTGCGCACCGTTCCGGCTTCGCCGAAATCTCCCTCTCGAAAGCGCGGATGCCGGCCGTGAACGATTCTATCAGTTCCTCGATTTCCGCTTCGCTGATCGTCAGGGGAGGACAGACCATCAGCCATTCTCCAAACGAACCGCCGGCGGTGCGCCGCGAGAACAGCAGCAGTCCGTGGTCGCGGCAGATCATTCCAATCCGCTCGCTCGCCCGCATCTCTGCCGGGAACGGTTCCTTGCTTACCTGGTCTGCGACGATCTCCACGGCCATGTGCAGCCCAAGCCCGCGAATGTCGCCGATGATGCCGGTCTTGCCTTTGATGTCCTTCAATCGGATTTTGATCAGCGCGCCCAGGTTCCGCGCCCGCTCCATCAGACCGTCTTCCTCGACAACCCTCAGAACCATGTCGGATGCAGCGCAACTGACGGGATTGGCTGAGTAGGTATGACCGTGCTTGAAGCCGCCCGAACGGCGCACATCGCTCACCATGTCTGCCGACGCCAAGACCACGCCGAGTGGTGCATACGAGCCGCTGACGCCCTTTGCCAGCGTGACGATATCGGGCCGGCAATCCGGCCAATGATGGCCGGCGAGAAACTTGCCCGTCCTGCCGGCGCCGCTCATGATCTCGTCGTAGATCAGCATGACGCCAAAACGGTCGCAAATCTCGCGGATGCGGGTGGAATAGCTGTCTGGTGAGACCAGGGCCCCCGTCGACACGCCACCGACCGGTTCGATCATGAAGGCGAGGATGGTTTCAGGGCCTTCCCTGAGGATCGTTTCTTCCAGCTGCCGCACACAACGGTCGACGACATCCTGCTCAGTTTCGCCGGCCGGGCGCCGATACATAAGCGGCGCCTCGATCTTTGGCATGTCGACAAACATCGGCTTGTAGGCTGCCGCATAGTCGGGGTCACCGGTAATGCCCAGAAGAGCCGTTGTCGCACCATGATAGGAAGGGATGCGGCTGATGATCTTGAAGCGTGATGCCTGACCCCGCGCCACCGCGACCTGACGGGCGAATTTGATCGCGGCCTCATTGGCCTCCGAACCGCCGGAGACAAAGAAGGCGGCGCCATAATTCCAGTTGCTCAAGCGCTCAAGCCTCGCAGCCAGCCGCTCGTTGGGGTCGTTGTCCCATCTCATGCTGTGCGCGTAGATGATGCGCCCCATCTGGTCGCGCATCGCGTCCAACACTCTGGGATGGGCATGGCCGACATTGACCGAAATGGCGCCAGACGATCCATCCAGCAGACGGCGACCAGTGCTATCCCAGATATAGACGCCTTCACCGCGGACGACTTTCGGAAATTCCTTCGTGCCTTCGGGCGTGATGAAATGTTGATAGCGTAGTGTCATGAGAGTCCTCGCACGTTGCCTGCGGGGCGGGTCTTTTCAGGACCGCTAGGCAGGAAAAGAGAAACCATTGAGTGGGGAATTCGCTGTCAGGAGCTTGGGGTCGGGGTCAGAACCAAACAGCATCCGATGGCGGGTAAAGGCCAAGAGTTCCGCTACGTGCTCGTCATTGCGCGGATCGTCGGGGAACGCCGTCCCAAAAATCTCGTCGACATAGATACGGATCATGATCTCGTCGGCGAATGCACTGGTTGCGTGCCCGATGAACCGATCAAAGGCTGCGGGAACCGGCTGCTTGGAGTGATCCCTGGCGATGGTCGAAAGTATTTCCGCCCACTGCGCCGTCAGCCTCAGCCAGACGGCGTTGGCTTCAGCGTCCTGCCGTTTCATCTGGAACAGCGACCGAAAGAACATCCGGCGGCGGCGGAACGCTCCCACGATTTCGATGAATGTCGCCTTCATCTGGGAGAAGAGGTCGACAAATTCGTCGCCCTCGGGAATCGCCGGCGCAATGTCGACCGCGGCGAACTCCGAAAAGACCTCAAGCACCAGGTCGCGGATGCTGTCGAAATGCAGGTAGAATGTTCCCGCCGCGACCTTTGCCTTTCCGGTGATCGAGCCAATCGTGAGGCTGGCAAGGTCGCTTTCCGTCAAGCAATCGAACGCCGCCCGCTTCAGTTTTGCGCGTGTCCGCGCGCTCTTGCCTTCGCCACCCGCGCCCTTGATCTGCGCATTGAGCGCGGAGACGTAGCGATCACCCAATGCCAAATGCGCTCCGGCGGAGGCCGTCTGGCTCCGGCCTGACGAGGTTCGAGCCGGCGAGGCATTTGGCGCGTTCCGATCCGTCATCTTGTCCCTCATCAGGAAGCCGCCGCGAGGAGCGTGCGGTCAGGCAGTGCCTCGCCGACCAGTCGCTCGAATTGGCCGGCCAACTCGGCCAGGTCGAGCGCTGCTTTTTTCTCGCCCGACAGATCCATCACCACCTTGCCGCGATGCATCATCAGCACTCGATCCGTGTGGCTGAGCGCATGGCCAAGATCATGGGTGACCATGACCGTCGTAATGTCTTGCGCGCGCACGATCTCCCCGGTTACGTCAGCCACGATTTTCGCGCGCTTGGGGTCGAGCGCCGACACGTGCTCATCCAGCAGCAAAACGCGCGGATTGCGGACCGCGGCCATCGCCATCGCCACCGCCTGGCGCTGCCCCCCGGAGAGAGTGCCTGTGGATTCGCCAAGCCGGTCTTCCAGTCCCATGCCAAATCGCTGGAGAGCGCTTCTCGCGGCCAGCCTCACGCTATCGCGGTCATAGCGGCGAAGGCGGAAGGCACGCTCCCTTCCCATCACGGCCAGTGCAAAATTCTCCTCGATACTGAGCGAGGAAAGCACGTTGTGCTCAGGGTTCTGGCGAACGAGCGCAATCTTGGAAGCCCTCTGCCACGAGGGCTTCTCGCTCATGTCCTCCTCGTCAATGTGCAGGGACCCCTCATCAAGGAGCAGTGTGCCCATGAGGATTGAAAGCAGGGTGGACTTGCCAGCGCCGTTGGAGCCGATCAGCGCAACGTACGAGCCGCGTGCGATATCAAGGGTCAGATCATCCAGCGCGGTGAAGACTTCCTTTTTGCCAAGGCCCGCAAAACGCTTCGTCGCGTGGCCAAGCCGGATGGCTGCTGGAGGGCTGGCGTTGCATCGCTCAGAGAAGGGTGGTGACACGATCGTTCTCCAGGAATTGCACATGTTTGCGCCGGCGGGCCCGCCAGCTTTCGAACCCGGAAATCGTGAGCGTGCCCTTTCCGTGGATGCGGGCTGCGATGAAGGCGAACACCAGGAGCGCGGTGATCAACCGAACGGAGTTTGGCGGAATGCCCATTCTGAGGCTGAGCGCCACGATGCAGCGATAAATGATGACGCCGATGATAACAGAGGTCACCCCAACCGCGACTTTGTCGGAACGAATGACGCTGGTTCCGATCGTCAATGCTGCCAGGCCGACCACGATCACGCCGCCCTGGATAGAGACATCCATGAAACCCTGGCTCTGCGCCACCAGCGCCCCCGATGCAGCCGCCAATGAATTGGCCAGCATGAGGCCGAGAACCTGATGCATCTCTGTGCGGATGCCGAGACTTCGTGCGGTCTGTATGTTCAGCCCACTTGCGCGTGTCGCGAGGCCGTATCCGGTATGCAAGAGCCAGACCAGGAACGTCGCGAAGATCAGGGTCACACCGCCCGCCACAAGGATCGAAGCGGACTGATTGCGGAGCCCCGAATTCTCGGCCCAGGTGAACAACGTATCCACCCGGACGAGAGAAACATTACCTGTGCCCATCACCGCGATGCTGACGGACCAGGCTGCCGTGGTCATCAGAATGCCCGCGAGCAGAACGTTCATCTGAAGGAACACGTGCAGCAGGGCTGTGACAAGTCCTGCAAGCGCGCCGGCACACATGCCGAGCAATAAGGAGCTGATCGGATCGAAGCCCATGAGAAGGCTGCTCGCCGCGGCCGCACCACCAAGGCCGAACGAGCCTTCAAGTGTGAGATCCGGCAGGCTGAGCACGTTGATCGCCAGGTAAATGCCCAGCGCCAACGGTCCATAGAGGAGCCCAATCTGGGCTCCGATCACGAGCACATCGATCAACATCAGCATCCGCCTCAGTAGGTTTTGACTGCGGAGGTCATCATAGTCTCGGGAATCTTGAGCCCCAAGGCGCCCGCTTCGGTCTTGTTGATCTCGAAGCCGGCAATCTTGGGAATGATGACCGGTGTCGTGGCGGGGTTAGCACCCTTCAGCACCGCCACCACAAGGTCGGCCGCCCTCGTTCCAACAGTCACATAACTGTAGCTGCCTGCCAGGATCGCCCCACCCTTGACCGCGTCGGACGTGCAGCCGAACACTGGAAGCTTGGCGTCCTTGGCAACCTTCAGCGCTCCTGCCATGCCAGAGATCGTTGTCGTGTCACAGGGGAACTCGATCGCCTGAACGCGTCCGACAAGCGACTGCGCCGCCTGGGTGGTTTCGCCAGCATTGGCGATACCCGCGGTGACGTGCTTCAAACCCTTGCTTTCGATATGCGCGACAGCGCGCGCCGCCAGAGGATCGCCCGCAGGATCACCAACCTTGTAGATAAGACCGATCGTCTCGATAGTGGGCAGGATACTCAACATGCCGTCGATTTCCGATTCAACGGGAAGGGGATCCGAGACTCCCGTCATGTTGCCGCCTGGCTTTTCGAGGGACTGAACGATGCCCGCCTCGACGGGTGTTGACACGCCGACGAACACCACAGGCACAGTCTTGGTTGCCTGCTGTATGGACTGGGCGGCGGCGGTGCCAATGACCACGATGAGATCGCAACCACCATTGGCAAATTGCTGCGCTATGGTTTGCTGTGTTGCGGCGTCAGCCTCGGGGTTTTGGATGTTCTGGACGATCTTTTCGCCGCCCGACGCCTTCAGGCCATCGCTCATCCCTCTCAGAATATCGTCGATGACGGGTGCCGACGCATATCTGTTCACACAGACTGTCTTGCCGGAAAGCGCTGCATCCTCCGCCTTCGCAATTCCAGAGCAGGCGAGAGTCAAACCTGCAACCGTCGACAGTGCGATCATTGCCTTCATGTCAGTTCCCCATGTTTGGCCGCCTTGCCAGCAGCGCTTGTCAGTTCCAATTATGAAACTGAATGCAGTTTCATAATTTGTCAATCCACACAGCGAAGGATTTGCCAGTTGAGATCCTCTGCTTCCAGCGGCGTTGCCGCCGCGCAATCATGTTTCCTTTCGAGCGCGCGCGTTCGACACGGCATCGATGCGGTCAAGGCGCAATTGAACTGAGCGGCTGATTGCGGTTGCGACCTGTAGACAGGACAATCCCGAGGGCTCGCAGTTTCTGATGATAGCTATGGGATCGCTATCTCCGACATTGCAATGTCGCCGGCTCGTTTCGAAAGAGCGCTACACCCGCAGTCCAAGAACTCAATACTGATCTATCGTTTCATTTGCCCAACCAATGGGCAAGTTGGCCATCTCTTTGGTCACTTTGCTCCCTTCAACCCTTCAAGCAGCTCGTCAACATTCCCTCATCGCTGGTGAGAGGACGTTGCTATGACACAATATAATATCGCACTCATAGGTTTCGGTGGGGTCAACCGAGCCCTGACGCAGTTGATAGCGGACCAAAACGAGAGTTGGTACGCCGAGCTTGGATTCCGACTGAACATTGTCGCCGTCACGGATCTTTTCCTCGGGTCAGTGATCTCTCCAAACGGCATCGACGCCCGTATGCTGGTGGAAACCAAATTCGCCAAGGGCGGGTTCGGGCAGTTATCCGGCGGGAGCACAGAAGCTGACAGTGAAAGGGTCATCAAGCGAGCACCAGCGGATATCGTCGCCGAAGCAACCTTCACAAACTCCGTGGACGGAGAGCCTGCTGTTTCCCACTGCCGCTGGGCATTATCCAGTGGCAAGCATGTCGTCACAACGAACAAAGGCCCTGTGGCTCTGGCATGCGCTGAATTGAAGGCGCTTGCAGCGCAGAACGGCGTGATGTTTGAATACGAGGGAGTGGTGATGAGCGGCACTCCCGTCATCCGCATGGTGCAAAAAACGCTTGCCGGCGTCGGCGTTCACGGGTTCGAGGGCATTCTGAACGGTACGTCGAACTTTGTGCTTGGCCGAATGGAAGGCGGGTTGGGCTTTGCCGAGGCCGTGAAGGAAGCTCAACACCTCGGTTATGCTGAAGCCGATCCAGCCGCCGACGTCGATGGGCATGATGTCCGGCTGAAAGTCGTCATCCTGGCAAATGAGCTGCTTGGCGGAAAGCTGACACCACAAGATGTATCCTGTGAGGGCATATCAGGTCTGAGCAGGGCCGATATCGATAAAGCCTCCCGCGAGGGTCATCGCTGGAAGTTGATTGGTTCAGCGTCCAGGGCCGAAGACGGACGCATTGTCGCGGAGGTCGCTCCGCAACGCATATCGATCGACCATCCGCTTGCAGCGGTTGGCGGAGCAACCAACGCTGTCTCATTCAAGACCGATCTCCTGGGCGCCGTTACCGTTGCCGGACCTGGTGCCGGAAGAGTTGAGACCGCATATGCGCTGCTTTCGGACATCATCGCCATCCACCAATGCCCGCTAGAGGCCAACAAGAAGGAGGCTGCATAGTGACCGTTGCAAAGCTCCATCTTGCATGTGACGCCAATGACGTCGACGTGTGCAACCCCTATAACGGCGCTATCGTAGGCAGGGTGCCGACGACAAATGCCGACAAGGTCAGTGCGCTCGTTGAGCGCGCCAGAGCCGGAGCCGCATTATCGCGAGCGTTGCCGAGACACCAGCGCGCGACGATCCTCGAAAGAGCGGCCCGGGCTGTCGAGTATCGGCGCGAGGAATTCGCCAAGCTCATTGTCCTGGAAGCCGGAAAAACCATTGTGCAGGCGCGCAAGGAAGCGTCGCGCTGTGTCAACACACTGAAACTCTCTGCAGAGGAAGCAAAGAGGAACGCAGGCGAAGTGATCCCGTTCGACGCTTATGCAGGCTCCGAGAGTCGGCAGGGCTGGTTCACGCGGGAACCTCTTGGGATCATCGCGGCAATCACGCCATACAACGACCCGCTAAACCTGGTCGCCCATAAACTCGGTCCCGCGATTGCCGGCGGCAATGCGGTCTTGCTGAAACCGTCCGAATTGGCTCCTCTTTCGGCAATCCGCCTGGTCGAAACGCTGGTCGGTTCCGGCTTGCCCGAGGAGATTGTTACGGTCGCGATCGGCGGCGCCGACTTAGGCAGGGCGATCGTTTCGGCCCGAGACATTCGTATGGTCTCGTTTACCGGAGGATTTGCGACTGGCGAAGCGATCGCGAAATCTGCCGGTCTCAAGAAGCTCGTCATGGATCTCGGTGGCAACGCGCCGGTCATGGTGATGAATGACTGCAATTTCCAGAAAGCCGTGAATGCTTGCGTCTCCGGTGCCTATTGGGCCTCGGGCCAAAACTGCATAGGAACCCAGCGCATCCTGATCCAGGCGCCGCTCTATAAACGGTTCCGTGAAGCGTTCGTCGCGGGCACGCAAAAGCTCTTGGTTGGAAATCCGGAACATGAAGATACCGACGTCGGGCCAATGATATCGGGGCGAACGGCCGAACGGGCAGAGACGATGGTCAACGACGCGCTCGCAGCCGGCGCGACGCTTCTGTGCGGCCATAGCCGGCAAGGAACGCTCTATCAACCTACCGTGCTGGAGGGCGTGCCGCCGACCTGCAAACTTTGGATGGAGGAAGTCTTCGCGCCCATCGTCGTACTCCAGCCCTTCGACGCTCTGGGTGACGCGATCGCGATGGCCAATAGCCCCGAATACAGCCTGCACGCTGGCATCTTTACCACCAATATCGACGACGCATTTCATGCCGCAGCAGGCATAGAAGCGGGCGGCATAATGATCAACGACTCGTCTGACTACCGCGTCGACGCCATGCCGTTTGGAGGATTCAAATACGGGAGTATGGGCCGGGAGGGTATACGCTTCGCCTACGAGGATATGACGCAGCCGAAGGTTGTCTGCATCAATCGTGGTTAGCTTGCCCACTTCTCCGCGCAATTGGCCGACTTTCGCGAAAATGCCGCGCGAGAGAGAGAAATTGCGCGGGGAAACCGCGTTTGGGAGCGATACAATCGGTCCCAAGCAACCATGAAAATGCGATGGATCCAGAGGACATGACGAAACAGGCTCCTCCCGCGCTGTCGCAAGGCGGCACTGTTGGCCCAAACGGCATTTGCCTCGGACACGCAAGTCTCAGCGAGGTTGCGGAAGCTTATGGATCGTTCGACAGTACCCAGCTTGATCGGATTTTCGTCACCCCGCAATTGGTCGCATCTGGGTTGCAGCGCGACTGAAAGCGGGAATCTCCGGCATGGCTGTGTTCACGGATCTTTCAGATGATGATCGCAACGAGATCGCGGTCGCCTACGGCTTGGGCTCGCTGACGTCGGTAATCGGCATAGCCGATGGCGACACCGAGACGACCTATCTGTTTCAATCCTATGGCAAGGAATTTATTGTCACCCTGTTCGAGAGCGACGTCGAGCCCTTGGAGCTTGAGCGCGCATTTCGCACCATGGAAATGTTGTTCGCTGCCGGTATCCCTTGCCCCCGGACGTTCCGCACGAAAACCGGAGATGCCACCATTTCCGTTTCAGGAAAATTGGTAGCGGTCGTCAGTTTTGTGGAGGGCTCGCAGTCCGAACTGGCAAATGCCGCGAAGTGCGCTGATCTCGGGCGGCGTGTCGCGCAAATTCATAGAACATTGATGCGTCCCAACGGCCTAGCCATGCATAGCTTGCCCCGAGGCCCCATCCACGGCGCTCTTTGGCGAAACAACGTGTTCTTCATTGGTGACGAGATTAGCGGCCTTATAAATTTCAGGCTTCGCCACGATGATGTTCTGATTGATGAACTGGCGGAAGTGCTCGTTCATTGGACCATGCGTGAGGACGGAGAGCTTGACGAGGGACGTGCGACAGCCGTCCTTTCCGGCTACGTTAGCGTCAGGACACTGCAGCAGAACGAATGCACATGTCTGCCGGCTTTTGTTCTCTCCGCTGCCGCAAAGCACCTCGCCACTTTAGGAGGTGAAGCCGTTCTTTTGGAACGCGTCCAGAAGGCGTTGCTCTCGGCCCAGAAGCTGATGGCGCCCTGGATGGAGGGTGGTCCTTGAAGCGCGTTCTAGATCGTTCGGATGAACGCATTCTCGCCGAGTTGACCAAGAATGCGCGCATTGCCCATGCCGAGCTTGCCGCAAAGGTAAGCCTCTCGCGCAATGCCGTGCGTCAACGAATCGAGCGCCTCGAGCGCGACGGCGTTATACAAGGATATACGATAATCTTAGGTGAGGGACGTCCGGCGCCCTCGATGATGGCTGCGATGATGTTTGTTTATCGCCGAGACCGGATGCGCGGCAGTGATGTGATCCAGGCCTTGCGGCGTATCCCTGAGGTCGTCTCTTGTGACGTAATGAGTGGTGAATTCGATCTGGTCGTACGCGTGGAAGCTGCTGCGGCAGATCGTATCCGACAGATTTGGCAGGAGATTTCCTCACTATCCGGTGTCCAAGACACGCTAACGGCATTTGCCTTGTCGTCAATGATCCGGCGATGAAACGAACCCGCTGGCCACTATCCGTGTTGCGCTGATGCAAACCGCGCCAGACTTAGGGGGCAAGAATGATCGGCGAGCCGTCGTAAAGGCAATCAAGACGGAAGTCGCGCAGGTCCATTGGGTCACAAATCCTATGTCCAGTGGAAGGGGTGTGAAATACAGGCGCCCGTCTCGGCGCCTGTATTGCTGCCGGTTTCGCAATTAGGTGCGAAGCGCGTTGTCCAAGTCCTCGATAATGTCTTCTACGGATTCGAGGCCGACAGACATCCGAAACACGCCATCGCCGGCGAAGGAGACGTAGTCGGACAACTGCGCACCCTTTAATTCGTAGGTCGCAGTGTTCATGTCCTCGGTGCCAAGGAACGCAACCAAACTCCGCTGATGCCCCAATGAGACCGCGTAGTGAACCAGCCGCGTGTTCTCGGACAACTGTCTTGCGGTGGCTTGAGGATTATCGACCTGGAAGGTGAGCATTCCACCGAAAACGGCCATCTGGCGCCGCGCCAGATCGTGTTGCGGATGCGTTTCCAGGCCTGGATAAATGACCGATCTGACCTGCGGGTGTTTCGCAAGAAAGGATGCAATCTTCCCGGCCGAGTCCGAGATTGTACGGACGCGTGGGTAAAGCGTATCTATCCCGCGCATAATCAACCATGCGCTGTGTGCTGAAAGGGATGCACCGAGATAGACCCCGGCCCGCGAGCGAATGGCTTCAACCAGGTCCTTCCGGCCGCACACGATTCCACCCAGCGCGTCTCCATGCCCATTGATGTATTTGGTGAGGGAATGAATGATAAGATCGGCGCCGAGCTCGATCGGTCTTGTGGCGACCGGGGTGGCCAGCGTGGAGTCAACCACGAGCAACGTTCCATTGTCACGCGTCAGTGTTGAAAGTGCGCGGATGTCGCTTAGTCGGAGTATTGGATTGCAGGGGCTTTCGCATAGAAGTAGTTTCGTGTTCGACCGCAAGGCATTTTTTACTTCGTCAATATTCGATGTATTCACGGCGGTCACTTCAATACCGTATTCAGGCAAGAGCCTGCGCGTAAGCTCATTGGCGCCTGGATAGCAAACGTCGCTAACGATGGCATGGTCGCCACTGCGGAGAAAGGTGAAGCATGCGGCAGCTATCGCGGCGATACCGGTCGCTGTGGACACGGCATCTTCGGTACCCTCAATGCTGGCCATTCGCAGTTCGAGTTGCCGTGCGGTAGGATTGGTCCATCGTGCGTAGAGGTAGGGCAGTGTTGTGAGATCGCCGTTGGCTGCCGCAGAAAATGATCCGGCATCTGGTGCCAGAGCGTAGTTCACAGACATCGAGATGTTCGGAGCAATTGCCCTCGTTATTGGGTCGATTATCAATCCACCATCGACGGATAGCGTTTCTGGGCGAAACGCGCGGTTCGTTAAGTTGTTTGGAACACCATGAATATTCGAGGTCATACTATTGCATCTCCGGAGCATCACGCAGACAATTTATCCGGTGGGATAGATTATTGGCCGCGAAATTAGCCGATAATTGCCGCCAAGGCGCGCGCGAAGGCGCTCGCTTGCGCTTTGGCGGCGAGTTTGAACGTCACAGAAATAAAGAATTGTTCCGTCCGCATGATGCAGAATCTCCCGAGATTCATCGATCTAAGGCTGATGAGCCTTCCATGCACGCCGGCGGAGGCGCACGTGGTCAGACTTGGGCTCAATCCCTTACCGAATACTATGAGGTCGGGCATTGCCCCCAATCAGGGGCGTCGACGCCATCGATCGGGACGAAGAGGCTGGACTTCAACGTCCGAAGAACAACATTTGTGCTGATGCGACGGATGTGCGGATTATTGTGCATTATGCGCGCGGCAATAGCATCATATGCGTCCGTATCTTCGGCTATTATTACGAGGATGAGATCAACGTCCCCGGTGACGTAATATATTTGTTGTATCTCATCCCGAGTGCTCGCCCATTTTTGCAGTCGAGGGATGGCATCGTAGTTATCCCGCTCAAGCTCGACACCCGCAACAAACGTGATGGCCTTCGAAAATGTCTTCGCATTAACGACTGCCGTTTCGGAAACGATGATCCCCTCGGATTTCATCCTCTTGACGCGTCGCTGAACTGCCGAAGCTGAGAGGCCAACCATTTCACCGATGATTTCCGCCTTCAGCTGACAGTTCCTCTGAACGAGGTCGAGGATTTTCCTATCGAAGCTGTCTAGGTCGCTGATCATTACCACACGATATCAATGTGAAAGTGGAACTGGCTGCATATTCGTCCCATAAAACGCCGAAAACAAGCGCATTTGCAGCCCTCTGTGCGGCAAATCCGCATCGATGGTCGACTGGCTCCGATCCTTTATGCACCTTGGGGACGCTAGGAAAGGATCAAGATCCCGCATGTGCAGCGTCCGATTTCAAGGGACAGAACCGATGCCATCCGTTGCAACGCGCGGATGGCATCGGTCGTCATTCCAGCCATGAAGAAAAAGGAGGAGGCGGGGAGCCGACCGGCTTCTACTGTGTTTCGGCGTGGAATAAGGACCCCGTTTCAGGGGTGATCGGCGTCCAAAAAGGACCCCTGTAACGCGGGGTTGTCACACTGCCTCCGGGTTCATCGGAGGCATTTGTTTTGGATGTTGGTTGTGGAGACGATTGCGAAGATACGCCGGCTGTCGCTGGTTCATGGGAAGTCGATCAAGGAGATTTGCCGCGAGTTGCGGATCTCCCGGAAGGTCGTCCGCAAGGTTCTGCGATCTGATGCGACTGAGTTCCGTTACGAGCGCGAGCGGCAGCCGATGCCGAAGATCGGTCCCTGGCAGGGTCAGCTCGATGGATTTTTGAACGGCAATCACAGCAAGGTTGGGCGCGAGCGGCTAACGCTGATCCGGATCTTTGAGGAGCTTCGCGGTCTCGGATACGACGGCAGCTACGATGCGGTTCGCCGATACGCCAAGAGCTGGTCGAAGGCGCAGGGATCAGCGACGGCGGAAGCCTATGTGCCGTTGTTCTTCCCGCCGGGCGAGGCCTACCAGTTCGACTGGAGCCACGAGATCGTCCTGATCAATGGCGTGACTGTGACCGTGAAGGTCGCCCATGTCCGGCTCTGCCACAGCCGCATGATGTTCGTCAGGGCCTATCCGCGCGAGACGCAGGAGATGGTGTTCGACGCGCACGACCGCGCTTTTGCCTTCTTCGGTGGTGCCTGCACGCGCGGCATCTACGACAACATGAAGACCGCGGTGGAGACGGTGTTCGTCGGCAAGGACCGCCAATACAATCGCCGCTTCCTGCAGATGTGCAGCCATTATCTGGTGCAGCCGGTCGCCTGCACGCCGGCGTCGGGCTGGGAGAAGGGTCAGGTCGAGAATCAGGTCGGGCTGGTGCGCGAGCGCTTCTTCACGCCGCGGCTACGCTTCAAATCCTATGACGAACTCAACGCCTGGCTGCTCGACAAATGCATCGCCTACACCAAGGCGCACCGTCATATTGACCAGCCGGAGCGCACGATCTGGAACGTGTTCGAGGAAGAGCGCGGCAAGCTTGTCGAGTATCGTGGGCCCTTCGATGGATTCCACACGGTCCCCGCCTCGGTGTCGAAGACCTGCACGGTGCGCTTCGACAACAACAAATACTCGGTGCTCTCGACGGCCGTCGGCCGCCCCGTCGAGGTCCAGGCCTATGCCGATCGCATCGTCATCCGTCAGGACGGCAGCCTCGTCGCCGAACATGTCCGCTCGTTCGGGCGCGGCGAGACGATCTACGACCCCTGGCACTATGTCCCAGTGCTTGCCCGCAAGCCCGGAGCGTTGCGCAATGGCGCGCCGTTCCAGGGCTGGGTTCTGCCATCGGCAATGGAGCGGGTCCGGCGCAGATTGAAGTCCGCGGACGACGGCGATCGGCAGATGGTGGCGATCCTGGCTACCGTTCTCAGTGACGGTCTCGACGCGGTCGAGGCGGCCTGCCAAGAGGCACTCGACCAGAACGTCTGCTCGTCAGCCGTCATCATCAACATCCTGGCACGGCAGCGCGATCCGGCGCCGGCAATCACCGTTCTTACTCCGGACGCGCTCCGCCTGCAGCATGAGCCGCAGGCCGACTGCGCCCGCTACGACAGCCTCAGGAGGGCAAGCTGATGGAACGCACCCAGGTTCTGGATCTTATGGGGACGCTGAAGCTCTATGGCATGCGCAGCGCCTACGACGAGGTCATGGCGACAGGCATCAAGCGCCAGCACGAGCCGCCGAGGATCGTCGGCGATCTGCTGTCGGCCGAGATCGCCGAGAAGCAGGCCCGCTCCATCAAATACCAGCTCACTGTCGCCAAGCTGCCGATCGCCAAGGACATCGATGAGTTCGACTTTGACGGCACGCCAGTCAACGAGGTGCTGGTCCGGGACCTTGCCAACGGCACCTTCGTTGCCGATCAGCGCAATGCCGTTCTCATCGGCGGCACCGGAACCGGCAAGTCGCATCTGGCAATCGCCATTGCCCGCGCCCTGATCCGCAACGGCTCACGTGGCCGCTTCTTCAACGTCGTCGATCTCGTCAACCGGCTCGAGATCGAGCACCGTGGCGGCAAGCAAGGCCGCATCGCCGACTACCTCACCCGGCTCGACTTCGTCGTGCTCGACGAGCTCGGCTATCTCCCGTTCGCCCAGGCCGGTGGGCAGTTGCTCTTCCATCTGATCAGCCGGCTCTACGAGCGCACATCGATCATCGTCACCACCAACCTGGCATTCGGCGAATGGCCCGCCGTCTTCGGCGACCCCAAGATGACCACCGCGCTGCTCGACCGTCTCACCCATCACTGCGAGATCATCGAGACCGGAAACGAATCCTGGCGCTTCAAGAACCGCGCCTGATCACCCCATCACGCCGATCCGCACTCGCCGGGCTGCGCAACCCAGACCAGCTCCGCCCGGCGAGCGCTGACCATTGTGCCTCAAAAAAGGGGTCCCTTTTGCGAGCCGATCCAGGGTCCCAATTGCGGGCCGATTGACAGCGGACGAGGCGTGCAAGAGGGTCTGGGCGGAAAGCCGCCGACGTTTCCTGAGGCCATCCCGCCCCGTGGCACCCTACGCGGTTCCATCTGCAGACAAAGACCAGAGCCGGTTGCTGCCCCTGCAGCCGGCGACACCGCAGGGTACGGAAGACCAACTTCGCCCAAACACGGTGTCGCCATGAATGACACCGGCGTCATCGACCGTTTCCTGGATACCTTTACCCGCTACATCGATAGCGGATTCGGCCTTCTCGGCGGCGAGGTGGCATTTCTCACTTCCACGCTGATTGTCATCGACATCACTATCGCTGGCCTGTTCTGGGCATGGGGCGGTGACGAGGACGTCCTGCATCGGCTGGTGAAAAAGACGCTCTACATCGGCTTCTTCGCCTTCATCATCGGCAACTTCAATCGTCTCGCCGGCATTGTGTTTGAGAGTTTTTCCGGGCTTGGCTTGAAGGCTGGGGGATCCGCCCTTTCAGGTTCCGCGCTTTTGCAACCGGGCCGCGTCGCGCAGGTCGGCATCGACGCGGGCAACCCGATCCTGGAGGCCGCCAGCCAGTTGATGGGCTACGTCTCCTTCTTTGAGAATTTTGTTCAGATCGCCGTGCTCATGATTGCGTGGGCGATCGTGTTGATCGCTTTTTTCATTCTGGCAGTGCAGATTTTCGTCACCCTGATTGAGTTCAAGCTGACGACGCTTGCCGGCTTCGTGCTGATCCCCTTCGCGCTGTTCAACAGGACCGCTTTCCTCGCGGAAAAAGTGCTCGGCAACATTGTTGCTTCGGGGGTGAAGATCCTCGTGCTTGCCGTCATCGTCGGCATCGGCTCAGGCCTTTTCGGCGAGTTCACGCAAGGTTTCGGCGCGGACCAGCCGACGATCACCGATGCGCTGTCACTTGTGCTGGGTGCTCTTTCCCTGATGGGGCTTTCGATCTTCGGTCCCGGCATCGCGACGGGTCTTGTTTCCGGCGCGCCGCAGCTCGGCGCGGGTGCTGCCGTCGGCACCAGCCTCGCCGCCGTTGGCCTTGGTGCTGCCGGCGCCATGGGCGCGCGCGGCGCGGCGAGCGTCGTCAGCGCAGGCGGAGGAATGACCGCGGCGGCGATGCGCGGAGGCGCGCATCTTGCCGGCAGTACCTCGACTGCTTGGGGACTTGCCACAGCCACGTCCGGAGCGAGCGGTGCCGGTTCGGTGGCGGCTGGCATCGCCGGTGTCGCCAAGGCCGGTGCCGGCGCCGCCGCCCAACCGGTGAAGCAGGCAACGGCGCGCGCAGCTTCAGCGCTGTCTTCCAGCCGGCAGGCTGGTCGCTCTGCCGCATGGACCGCGACTGGAGGCGGGCAGCCGTCATCAGCAACCTCCCCAGGAACGGCCCCGACCACCGACTCCAGTGCTGGTTCGCCGCCGGAATGGGCCAATCGCATGAAGCGCGGTCAGGCCATGAGCCATGGTGCGAGCATGGCCGCGCATTCAGTCCGCTCAGGCGACCACGGCGGCGGTTCGATGAATGTTTCCCTCAATCAGGACGATCGCCGATGAACCTCTTCAAACGATCCTCCGTTCGTTACGGAACGACGCCTCAGCCGGAGACGCCATATCAGCGTGCCGCCCAGGTCTGGGATGAGCGTATCGGCTCGGCTCGTGCGCAGGCGAGAAACTGGCGGCTAATGGCCTTCGGCTCCCTTGTGCTGGCCGGCGGCTTCGCTTCCGCCTTGGTCTGGCAGTCGACGCGCGGCTCCGTTGTTCCCTGGGTCGTTCAGGTCGACAAGCTCGGCGAAGCTCAGGCGGTTGCTCCTGCTGTTGCGGACTATCGGCCGACCGATCCGCAGATCGCCTGGCATCTCGCTCGCTTCATTGAGCAGGTGAGAAGTATCCCGGATGACCCCGTCATCGTCCGCCAGAACTGGCTGCGCGCCTACGACTACACCACCGACCGCGGCGCTGTTTCTCTGAACGACTACGCCCGTGTGAACGACCCTTTTGCCAAGGTCGGCAAGATCCAGATCGCGACCGAGGTCTCCAGCGTCATCCGTGCCTCGCAAGACTCGTTCCGCGTCGCCTGGACCGAGCGCCGCTATGAGAACGGCAGCTTGGCCAGCACCGAACGTTGGACCGCCATCCTCACCATCGTCATTCAACAACCCCGCGATGCCGACCGGCTGAAGGCCAATCCGCTCGGGGTCTACGTCAACGCCATCAACTGGTCGAAGGAGCTTTCATGATGTGTGCGGCACGAACATGCAGAACGGCGAGACAGACCGGCCGCGACATCACAACGATTCGCGTGCTTGTGCTGGCATTGCTGTCGGCGACGGCGTTAGCCGGCTGCGCCTCGAAAAAATACATTCCACCCGAGATCGAATACGACGATGCTGCTTTGCCTGCCGTGCGAAAGGTCGATCCGCCTGGTCCGGTGAAGGTGGTGGAACTGCCGAAGCCGCTTCCGCTGCCGGGTCAATTGAAGCCCGTTGAGATCAGCAGGGCGAAGGCAGAGCCGACCGATCCCAAACAGCGGATCAGCCAGGCGAATGAGGCAGCCCGAATGCAGCCGGTCCGCGACGGTTTCATCAACGCGATCCAGCTCTATCCCTGGAGCGAGGGCGCGCTGTATCAGATTTATGCCGCGCCCGGCCAGGTCACCGACATCGCCCTGCAACCCGGCGAGCAGCTCGTTGGCTCTGGGCCCGTCGCCGCCGGCGACACCGTGCGCTGGATCATCGGCGACACGCAGAGTGGGGCAGGGGACCGGCTTCAGGTGCACATCCTCGTCAAGCCGACGCGTCCCGATCTGCAGACCAATCTCGTCATCAACAGCGACCGTCGCACTTATCATCTCGAACTACGCTCGACCGAAAAGACCTACATGGCCTCTGTCTCCTGGCAATACCCGCAAGACCAGTTGATCGCGCTCCGACGCCAGAACGTACAAGCTTCGGCCGCGCAACCGGTCGCTTCCGGCATCGACATCCAGAAACTCAATTTCCGCTACCGCATCGAGGGCGACGCGGCACCGTGGAAGCCGCTCCGCGCGTTCGATGACGGCTCAAAAGTCTACATCGAGTTTCGGTCCGGTATCGGTCAGGGCGAGATGCCGCCGCTCTTCGTCATCGGCCCATCGGGCGGCTCGGAACTGGTCAACTACCGCGCCCGGCAGAATTATTACGTTGTCGACCGGCTGTTTCCCGCCGCCGAACTGAGGCTAGGCGACAAGACGAGCGAGAAGCGTGTCAGAATCGTGCGCACTGACGGGAAAAAACCACAGCGCAGCACGGGGCTGTTCCGATGAGCGACGTTGCAAATCCCCCGAACGCGGACATCAGGGCCGAACTACGTCTGAGGCCCGAGCCCGCCAGGGTCACGCGCCTTTCGCGCAAGGTGCTGATCGGTCTTGGTGGAGTGGCCAGCGCTGCGATCCTTGGCACACTGATCTGGGCGCTCGACACCAGGCGGCGCGGCAACGATGGGCCGTCCGAACTCTTCACCACTGAAAATCGATCGACCGCCGACGGGCTACAAACCTTGCCGAAGGATTATGCCGGCGTTCCAAAACTCGGCGCGCCTTTGCCCGGCGATCTCGGCCGCCCAATCCTGCGTGCGCAGGAGCGCGGCCAGTCGATCGAGGTGCCCAACGTCAGTACGCCGCGCGCCGATCCGGACGAGCAGCGTCGCTTGGCAGAGATTGAGGCCGCGCGTGTCGCAAAGCTCTTTACCGACACCAACACGCGAGCGAATCCTGCGCGGCAGGATACTGGTGCAGGAAATGCCGTGGCGAACGCCATGTCCGGCTTGACACCACCGACCGAACAGCCGCCGCTCGATCCTGGCGCTACGCAAAACATGCAGGATCGCAAGCTCGCCTTCGTCAACGCCGAACCGGATCGACGCACCGTCAGTCCTGATCGTCTCGCCGGGAAGGCCTCGCGCTATGTCGTTCAGGCCGGCACGGTCATTCCGGCTGCACTCATTACTGGTATCCGTTCCGACCTTCCCGGTCAGATCACCGCTCAGGTCACGGAGAACGTTTACGACAGTCCATCAGGATCGTATCTGCTGATTCCGCAGGGTGCGAGGCTGATCGGTCAGTATGACAGCCAGGTCGCCTTCGGTCAGTCACGCGTGCTGCTGGTCTGGAACCGACTGATCATGCCGGACGGCACCTCGATCGTGCTGGAGCGCCAGCAGGGCGCTGACGCAGAGGGGTTTTCCGGGCTGGAAGACGAGGTCGACCATCACTGGGGTCGGCTCTTCCGGGCGGCGGCGCTCTCGACCCTCCTCGGCGTGGGGACCTCGCTTGGTTCCGGCGACGGTGAAAGCGATATCGCTAAGGCCATCCGCGAAAGCGCACAGGATTCGGCTTCCAATGTCGGTCAGCAGATCGTGCGCGACCAGCTGAACGTCCAGCCGACGCTTACCATCCGCCCCGGTTTTCCGGTTCGGGTCATCGTCAATCGTGACCTTGTGCTGGCGCCCTATGGCACGGCAAAGGAGCCGTCATGATCAAGCTGAAGCTTTCCGCCATTCCTGATGATCGGCCGGTCAAGATCACGATCGAAGTGCCCGCCGCCGTTCACCGCGATCTCGTCGCCTATGCTGAGGTGCTCGGCCGCGAAACCGGACGGACCGTCGCCGATCCGGCAAAGCTGATTGCACCGATGCTGGCGCGGTTCATGGCGACAGATCGGGCGTTCAGCCGAGCCCGAAACGATCCTAAAGGCGGCTGATTTCGTGCGCGGATGATGAAGGGTGTCAGGACGCAGGAGACCGCGTCCGGAGCAACGCGATGAAGGGAGCCACGTTGGGATCGCTGCCCATCGATCCAACGACAGCGTTGAGAAACGCGCAATGGCAAAGGGACGCACCCACCCCGGTCGATGGCTGGACACTCCGCCCCGACCCTGTTGCGTCAACCTGCTCGAGCGCTTCATCCAGATCGTTCAGAATGCGGCGGAGGTTGGCCAGGAAGCGTTCGCCGGCAGCCGTCGTGGTGACCCCGCCCGGATGGCGTTCGAACAAGGCCACGCCCAAGGTCAACTCGAGATGCCTGGTGCGCCTGCTGAGCGCGGAATGATGAATTCGCAGTCGCCGGGAGGCACCGAGAAAGCTGCCTTCCTCGGCGATAACGATCGTACAGTAAAGCGTGATCAGCTGAATGGAGCGCCACATTGCAACTCCTTTTTGCGGAAACGATGTCTCCATCTCACGAGATTGAGCTTTTGATGCCTGGGCTGCGCGTCTCGCGAAGCCTTTGCAGCGTGCGCTCATCGAAACGCGCCGTCACCGCGACTGTCTCTTCACCGCCGATGAGCCTCGGAAGCCCCAGCGGTGTCACTCTGAAATGCAATTGAACCAGGCGCAGCAGCCAAAGCGGGTTCATTTCGATGATGATTGTGTCGACGCCGCTGCCCAGGCCCCACTCGACAATGCCGGACAAAAGCGCATTCGCGACAGGACTGAGCATGCGTCCGCGTTCGCGAAATTGCGGTTCGACGCAGTAGCGCGTCCATTCCCAGATGTTTGCGCCAACCGGCCGCTCGCCTTCGCAAAGATCCAACAGGACCTCCGACAAAAGGTGCGGTCGCGTCGAAGGCAGCATGCGTTGGTAGCCGACAACGTGATTTTCGGTGAGAAAGAGCATGTGAACTGCGTGCTCATCGTCGAAGCGGTCGATCTCACGACCGTCTTCGCGGCGCAGATCAGTCCAGCCCTTTTCTTCGACAAATACCGTGTGGCGCAGGCGAAATGCCTGATCCAACTCCGCTTGATATTCTTCCGCATTCTGCGCTGTAACGATAAGAAGCACCTTAGTTGTCCTCCAGTTTCGAGGTCAACCAATGGTCGTTTCCGGTAGAAGGCGGCATCACGCAATTGCGTGAGTTAGGCGATCAAACCGTGGCGAAAAGCTTCCGCGACAGCGTGTACGGTGTTTGCTACTCCGAGCCTCTCCCGCGCCGATCGCAGATGAGTATCTGCCGTATTGCGGCTGATGCTGAGGCGATCAGCGATTTCGTCCACGGTGAAGCCTTCCGAGGCCCAGTGCAGGACGTCCCTCTGTCGCGGGGACAGGCGCACCGGTTTCGAATCCCATTTTCTATCCGCGAGAGTAACCGCGCAGCCGAAAGAGCAGGCGGCAACGAACTGAAAAGCGAGACGGTCGTGAGGGTCGGGATCCAGCTTTTCACCGGCGACGGAAAAGCCAACCGCCTGTCGTTCCAATGTCGCGAACGGTATAGTGAAACCTTCGCACAATTTGAACTCGGTTGCTTCGTCCATGACCCGCCGACCGACAGGACCCACCCTGCACATCTCATCCATTTCGCTCCAGCGGAAAGGGCTGCTACCACGACTTACGAGTTGAATGGTTGGATCACGATAAAGATAGCCCTTTGAAAAATAGCGCTCGGACCATTGTTCTGGCCAAGCGTCGAGCAGGACATGTGAAACCTGCTCACGCCTTAAGGCACGAGGTGGAGGAATTGGTCCTGCCAGCAAGTTCGTAGCGCCAAATCGTTCGGCGTAGCAAAGCAGGTGCCGACATATTTCTTGTTGGGTTGAACTCCGCCGAATTCTACACAGAAACTCGAGCGTATCATCAAGACGTCTGCGCCAAACTGCAGTTTCTCTCATAACGATCAGATGTCATCCCTGCGAGACGGGAGCGACAACCTCAGTCGTCGCGTGTCGCCCTCCGGCCCTGTAATTTCCCACAGACCCCAGTGGTCTCTCTCAGTCACACCGGCCGTCTCGCTCCGCCGGGATTACGCCAGTACACATAGCCAGTTCCACATCCGGTTCTCCTCTTCTTGCATCGCCAATCGGGGCGGAATCACATGACGGGTAGGCTATGCGATGGCATCGTTTTGCGCTCGAATGGGGTGCCGGTGGGCAATCAGGGAGGTTTTATGCCCACCGGCGTCCTGGCTCGGCCGCCGCGCTGCCAGGATAGCGGAATGACGATCGACCGAGGCGCATACGGCTACAGTCCACAGTTCTTCCAATAACCCTTTAGGCCCTCCAGGTGTTCGATCTTCGGGCTTGCCCGCGCAAACTGCGCGGATGTGCCAATCGGCGGTCGGCCCGTACGCCTACACACGTTGGTCACGGTGCGAAACTCGAGTGACATTTTGATCCGCGCGATCGCGCGCCTATAGACAATCTGCCAATAGCGGCGGTAGCGCACTGACATTCAGTCAAATTCTGCTTGAGTGCATCAATTGGCTTCTCTCGGAGCCGTCTGAATTCACTCAGATTGTCACCTTTGCGTATTCGCGTTCGCTGTCGGCACACCAGTTCCCAACATTCCAGGATCCATAGGAGCCGAGATTGCTCACGTCGCTCCCGGCATCCCAATATACCGGGACATGCACCAGCGACAGGCCGTCGTAGGAATGTGCCGCCTTGAGCGCGTTGAGCAGTTCCTCGCGGCTATAGCCACCGAAATGCGTGGACAGTCCCGGGATGACCTTGGCCAGTGCCACATAGTCCACGGCAACGGCGTCATTGGTGGCGTAGATGTTGCCGAACTGCGCCGCCTGCAGGCCGCTGATGGCGCCCATCCTGCGGTTGTCGAGCAGAACGATCATGCCGCGCACGCCATGTTCTATCCCATCGGTCAGCACTTGCGGATTCATCCAGAAGGCACCGTCGCCCGACACGGCAATGCTGTAGCGCGGCTTGTCCGCGATGGCTGAGGCCACCAGAGAACTGACGGCAAAGCCCATATAAGAGGCCCCGCCTTCACTCATGGTGTCGAACGGCCGGTCGTCCTCGCAGATCTGCAGCGCGTTGCATTGCACGTCACCGGAATCGAAGAATTTAACCGCATCCACCGCCTTGGCGAAATCCACGATCTGCTTGATCGCCACTGGCTGGGTCAGAACCGTCCTCTGCCAGACCCGGTCATATTGCGGCTCGACCGCGTAGCGTGTCTCGCGCAGCTCGCGCCATTCCTTCTTTTTGGCCTGGCAAGCTTGGGTCCAGGTCGCCCGCCCGGCGAGGTCGAGGTCATCCAGTCGCTTCAGTAGCGCTTCGATGCTGGCTGCAAGATCGCCCACCAGCGCGACTGTCTTGTTGTAATGGTTCACATCCGACCAGTCCGCATTGATGTTGATGACCGCCTTGGCGTTCCTGTAGCCAAGCCCCGAGCAATCCGCCTGACAGACCGAGCGCGAGCCCGCGACGATTACCAGGTCAGCCTCCGACATGGCGAAATTGCCTGAAAGCGAGCCCTTGGTGCCGCCCACATGCAGGTTGTTAGGGTGCAGATCCGGTAAGATGCCGGAACTGACGGGAGATGTAATAACCGCGGCGCCCGTGCGTTCGGCGAGGTTGCGGATAGACTCGCCGTGGCGCCGGCTGCCGCCGCCGGCCTTGATGACGATACGGTCGAATTTCCGAATCAAAGCGGCGGCGTCGTCCAGATCCGGCTCGGAGGCCGCGCCAAGTCTCGCCGACATTCGCTGCGGCAGCGCCAGCAGATTCAGCCCATGGATTGTGCGCGGCTGGATGTTCATCGGCACATGGACGAAGAATGGGCCGGCGTGGAAGGGATGGAACACCCGCGCGCTGCCGCGCCTCATCATATCGCGCAGAGCCTCGGGCGTGTGCAGGAGATAGGATTCGGAGGCCAAAGCTGTCATGCGGCTGAAGATATGTTGCTCTGTCGGTTTCGGGATGCCCTGGAAGTTCTGTCCTTCGCCATGGGTCGTTTCGTCCCCGTAGATATGATAGAGGCCAACCCCGTTGGTGATCGATGTAAGCGCCCCAGCCATGGCCTGCAGTGGTCCGGGCCCGATTGAGGCCACCAGCGCAACCGGCTCGTCGTAAAGCCAGCGCATCGTGGTGGCGGCATGCGCCATCGAGACCTCGTTGTGGAAGGCGTAGGTTTTCACCAGCCCCGCCTCCTCGTAGATTCGCAGCATATCCCCAATCGAGGTCGAGCCATGGCCGAAGATCGCCAGGTATTTCCTCACGCCCTGGCGCAGCAGCCCGAGCACGATCCCCTCCGACACCGACGCGTCCACAAATTGCTCTAACGTGCCCGCCTCTATGGCCGCCTCGATGCCACCGGCAGCGGCGATGGCGGCAGCACGCGTCTCCGCCGAGAGACCAGATCCATCCATGACATTCATTGTAATGATCCTCCCACGTCGCTCGATCCACGATCCGAATCCGACGCTATTATGACAACACATATTTCAATATAAGAAACGGTCAACAGCTGTCAGTCAAGAAAGTTCTGGATTTGCGGTTCAGTTTATGCATTTCTAAAATCAGAATTGTGACTATGACAACTGACGAAAAGGGAGGGAAGCGAAATGAAGCTGTTATCGAGAGCAATCGGAATGACCGCGGTTCTGGTCGGGCTGGCTGGCGTGACGCCGGTGCCTGCGATGGCTGAGGACGCGATTGGTATCGCGAGTTCCGGCGGGATAATGCTTGAGGCAGGCCGGGCTGCGCTTTGGGGTCCCGCGACCGAAAAGCTCGGCCTGAAGTACCTTGAGGATACAATCGATGAAGGTCTGAACGCCGTCCGGCTGCAGGTGAATGCCAACAACGTCACCTATGATCTGGTGCAGATGGCAAACTATGAGGCAGCGCTCGGCGGCAAGGAGGGGATCCTTACGCCCATCGACTATTCGGTGGTCAACAAGAATGGCTTCAACGGAACCGCCACCGACTACTGTGTGGGTTACCAGACCTATACATTCTCGCTAGCCTGGAACACCAAAACCTATGGAAAGAAGGGTCCGCAGAGTTGGGCGGACTTCTGGGACGTGAAAAAGTTCCCGGGAACCCGCGCCATGCGCGCCAATGCCGAAGCGCAGCTTGAGGCAGCACTTATGGCCGACGGCGTCGCGCCCGAGAATGTCTACAAAGTACTCGCGGAGAAAGGCGGGGTGGAACGCGCCATCGCAAAGCTTGAGGAACTCAAGCCTCACGTCGCGGTCTGGTGGACGAGCGGCGCACAGGTGGCGCAGCTATTGCGGGACGGCGAGGTTGACATGACAACCGGCTGGAATGGTCGCTTCCAGGCCGTCCAGAAAGACGGCGGGCCGGCAGACTTTACCTGGAACCAGGGCATCCTGGGGGTGGACTGTTTCGCCATACCGAAAGGCGCGCCGCATCTCGAGAAGGCCATGCAAATGCTGGCCTACATGGCTGAGCCCGAACCTCAGGCCAGGATGGCAACCCGCACGAACTATGGGCCTGGAAACAGCAAGGCTTTTGACACCGGGATCATATCCCAAGATACCGTCAAGCTGCTGCCCAATTATCCCGAGAACTCAAAGACACAGATTACGCTGGATCCGGACTGGTGGGCGGCGAACAACAACCGCGCTCAGAAGCTTTTCGACGAAATGCTGACCCGATGAGCTCGAGGCATCGATGACGAAACCGGCAACGATTTCCATTGAAGCGCTGGGCAAGACTTACGGGTCGTTCCATGCCCTTCGCAATGTCTCCCTGGAGGTCGGGGCCGGCGAATTCCTGACCCTGCTCGGCCCATCGGGGTCTGGCAAGAGCACCTTGCTGATGGCGTTGGCGGGCTTTGTCATTCCGGACCGCGGTGCCATCCGCATCTCCGATAAGAACGTCGTGGATCGCCCCGCCAACAAGCGCAACATCGGAATCGTCTTCCAAAGCTACGCGCTGTTTCCCCACATGAGCGTCTTCGAGAACGTCGCGTTTCCGCTGCGGTTGCGCAAATGCAACCGCGCGGAGATCGAAGCGCGTGTAGCCGCCACGCTGCAGCAGGTCCAACTGGCGGACCTGGGCGGACGGCGTATCTCCGAGCTCTCGGGTGGCCAGCGTCAGCGCGTGGCGCTGGCGCGTGCGATCGTGTTCGAGCCGAGAGTGATGCTCATGGATGAGCCTCTCTCGGCGCTCGACAAGAAATTGCGCGAAGAGATGCAGATCGAAATCCGAGAACTCCACCAGCGCCTGGGCGTGACCACAGTTTACGTTACGCACGACCAGCGTGAGGCGCTCACGCTCTCGGACCGGATCGCGATCATGAACAAGGGCGAGATCGTGCAGATTGGCACCGCCCGGCAGATCTACAACGAGCCAAAAGACGACTTCGTGGCCGATTTCATCGGCGAGGCGATTGTTCTAGAAGCTGGGCTTCTGGCTTTCTCGGGAGCGAGGGGTTTCGATCCCTCGGTGCGGCTCGCCATTCGCGCGGAGGACCTGCGGTTGTGTGCCGCTGAGACAATGGAGGAGCATGCCACGCTGCAGGGGAAACTGGAGACGGTTGTGTTTCAAGGCGACAGTTGGCTGCTCAGATTGTGCTTGCCGGGCGGAAGGCAGATTTACTCGCGCGTGCAGAAACCCGATGAGCATCTCATTTCGCTAGTCTCTGTAGGCGATTCCATCACCCTGCATGTCCCCCAGCGCAAGCTGCGCGCGCTGCAATAGGCAGAATGGTGCGTTGATCGAGTTGATCGACGGGCGCCTGTCAGAATTGCGGGTGAATTTCGCCGATTCTCTGTTGATAGTAGGTTTGCCATGTCGGCAATAGAAAATACGGTGCAAGAGCGAGCATTTATGCGGGCACCTAGCCGTGCATACAGAGCCGAGCGGCGTAGTCACCTTGTGCATATTGCCCTTGTGGCGCCTAGCCTCGTGCTTGTTGCGGTGCTGGTGCTGGTGCCTTGCTTCTGGCTCTTCTGGCTCTCCGCCTTCGACCTAGACGGTAACCTCAGCTTTGAGAACTACCGTACGGTGTTTGAGTCAGCCGGCTATCGAAGCGTTTTCCTGACTACGTTTCTGGTTGCCTTCGCAACCGTGCTGGTCACGATACTGGTCGGGGGTCCTTTTTCGTTGTTCTTGGTCAATATCCAGGAGCGGAAGGCGCGCCTGCTGTTGACGGCCGTGATGCTGTCCTTCTGGACCTCGGTTCTCGTGCGGGCATATGCCTGGCTGGTGCTCCTGCAACGAAACGGGGTCGTCAACTCACTCCTGATCGACCTCGGGGTGATTGGTGATCCGCTGCGTCTCGTCTTCAATTTTTCCGCGGCGGTGCTGGGCATGGTCCACATCATGTTGCCGGTCTTCATCTTGCCAGTCTATGGCGTGATGTCGCGGATCGACCCTGACTTGATGCGCGCGGCAGCGAGCTTTGGAGCTTCCCGGGGGCAGGCGCTGCGGCAGGTGTTCCTGCCGCTTGCCATGCCCGGCATTGCTGCTGGCGGCGTCCTGGTCTTCGTGATGAGTCTGGGATTCTACGTCACGCCGGCCATTCTGGGTGGTGGACGCGTCTATATGATAGCAATGCGCATCGAGCGTTCGCTGTCCAATTTCACCAGCTACGGGGCCGCGAGTGCCCTGGGTGTCCTGTTGCTTGTCGCCACGGCGATCATCCTGGGCCTGAGTTATCTCGCAACGCGCACGGTATTGAAGGTCAGATAGAATGAACGACGGATTCCCCCAGAACCGGACGCTCCGCATCCTGTCCTGGGCGTTCGCGGTACTGACCACCTGCTTTCTCGCCGCGCCGTCCTTCATCGTTGTTCTGATGTCCTTCTCGGGCAGCAATTTTCTCGAACTGCCGCCCCGTACCTGGTCGCTCCGCTGGTATGAGGCATTCATGTCCTCTGAGCGTTGGCTTGGCGCCGCGGCAACCTCCTTTTTGCTGGCAGGACTGGTGGTGATAGTTGCCGTGCCCATCGGGGTGCTGGGCGCCTATGGTGCCATGAAGATGAGCCAAGGATGGCGCTCCTTTGTGCAGGCCTTTATGCTGATGCCCGCCGTGGTGCCGGCGATCCTGATTGCCGTCGGACTTTTCTTTTTCTATTCCCGGATCGGGCTCGTGGGGACCCTGACGGGGCTGGTGTTTGGACACGCGGTGCTTGCGCTGCCAGTCGTGTTCCTGGTGATGAGTGCCGCATTCGCCAATTTCGATTTCGATCAAGTCCGTGCCGCGCACAGTCTTGGGGCCGGAGAGGTGACGGTCTGGCGAATCATTATTCTTCCGCAGATGATCTACAATATCCTCGTCTCCTCGCTTCTGGCGTTCCTCACATCTCTCGATGAAGTCGTGATCGCGATGCTGTTGTCGGTGGGGCGGCGCACCACAATGCCCAAGCTCATGTTCACGTCCTTGCGCGATCAGATCGACCCCGTCATCGCCGTGGTATCGACCCTGCTGCTCGTCCTTGCGACAGTGGTGGTGATTGTTCTTCAGCTACGTGGGAACGCCGTTCGGAACCGATGAAGAAACTCTGATCAGTCAAAAAACGTCATAGAGCGCTTGGGATTTGCTATTTGCCCAATCGTTGATCTCGCGGGTTTGATGAGATTGAGAACTGGGATCGATATCGAAGGCTGTTTTGAAGTGTGTTGAGGCGCGGATCAGCGTCTTTGGCTATCCCGATCACCCGCAGCCTTTCCACGATTATCGCTGTGGGCGTGTTGAAAATATCAACCCGTATTGCGATATAAGCTATACTATCGGAGAGCGAAGCAGATATAACGGGAACGGCTAGGCCCCGTCATGGGACTCCGGCGATTGATTTCTGCAGGCGGATCGAAGGCGATATGGACAAGATACCGGACCGAAAGGGTGCCGTCGATATAGTTGAGGGCTCCGTAGACGAGCAGCCGGGCGTCAAGACCCTCGACAAGGGTTTGCGGATCCTGGATTTCATCATCGGAAGGCAGCGCAGTTTCGGCGTCAGCGAGATTGCCAACGAATTCGGGATGGACAAGGGCTCGGCCTACAGGTTTCTGACGACATTCGATCGCTACGGCGTGCTGCGTCAGGACAAGCAGACCCGCAAATATGGTCTTGGCACGAAATTCTTGGTCTGGGCCTCGCGGGCGAACTCGCTGACCACCATTGTAACCGTGGCGCGTCCCTCGCTGGAGGAACTGGCGCGCCAGACCGGCCTTGAGGCGCATCTGGCGTTGATGTCGCATCGCACCGCGGTGCTCGTCGATACCGCCTTCCCGAATACGCCAATGTCGACACGCAGCCTGATCGGGCTCGAAGAGCCATTGCACAACACCGCTCTCGGCAAGGCACTGCTTGCCTTTCTCCCCGAGGACGAAATGAACGCTTTGGCGGAAACCATTCCCCTGACCAGGTCGACAGACAGGACGATCGTCGATCGTGCCGTACTGGCCGAGTCCCTCATGGAAATCCGGCGAACCGGCGTGGCAACCGACCGCGGCGAGTTCTTCGCGTTCCTGACCTGCTTTGCAGCACCGGTCTTTGACGAAACGGAGCGGGTCGTGGCGTCAATCGGAGTGTCCGCCGTGGCCGATTCGCTGACGGAGAAGGCAGAGCGCGAGATTTACAAGAAGCTCCTCCAGATTTCGGATGGTCTTAGCCGGCAGTTGTCTGGCTGATACGTGCACCGGGACGAACTAGAGTCGCCCTGCCTCAATGATCCGCTGCAGGAAAGCACGGGTTCTGTCTTGTTTCGGATTGCCGAAAATCTCCGACGGCGGGCCCTCTTCATGCACCTTGCCGTCGGACAGGAAACAGACCTTACTGGCCACCTCTCGCGCAAATCCCATCTCGTGCGTGGCAAGCAGCATGGTCATACCTTCGGCTGCGAGGTCACGCACAATGTTGAGGACTTCCGAGACAAGTTCCGGGTCGAGAGCCGAGGTAATCTCGTCGAGCAGCAACACCATCGGGTTCATGGCTAGCGACCGGACGATGGCGACGCGTTGCTGCTGACCCCCGGAAAGGCGATCCGGGTACTCCTTGGCTTTGTGTTCTAGGCCGATGGGTCTCAGGAGGTTCATCGCGTTCGCCTCCGCTTCAGCGCGGCTCTCCCCCAGGACCTTGATAGGTGCAAGGGTGACATTTTCCAGTACGGTCATATGTGGGAATAGGTTGAAGCTCTGGAAGACAATACCGACATCACGGCGCAGTGCATTGACGTCAACACCTGGACCGGTCACGCGATCGCCGTGGATGCAGATCTCGCCGCCTTGAATGTTTTCCAACCCGTTCATACAGCGAAGTAGCGTCGACTTTCCACAACCGGAAGCGCCTATCAGGCAAACCACCTGATGTTCATCGACTTCAAGGTTCAAGCCGTCGAAGACCTTGTGGCTACCGTAGCTCTTGGAGATGCTGCGAATTTCGATCATCGCCATGATGTGGCTAACCTTAACTGCCGCCGCGGATACGGCGCTGGTCGCGTTCCAGCACCTTATCGACGAAACGCGCCTGGGGAATGGTGATCAAGATGAACAGGATGGCGACGGTGGTCACCGGTGACAGGTTGAAGTGATTGCTGGCGACGATTTTCGCCTGGTTGAAGGCATCGATCGAGCCGATGACATTGACGAGGGCGGTATCCTTCTGGAGACCGATAAAGTCGTTAAGGAGCGGTGGGATGATGCGCCGGATCGCTTGCGGAACGATTACGTAGCGCAACGTCTGCAAGTAGCTGAGGCCAAGCGAACGCGCTGCCGCCACCTGGCTCCAATGAATGCCTTCGATGCCGGAACGATACACTTCGGCGACATAGGCGCCATAGGTCAGGGTAAGCGCAAAAATGGCGAAGGACTCTCCCGAAAAGTCCTTGACCCACGGCAGCCCGGTCAGTGGGAGGCCGAAGCCTATCAGGTAGATATTGATGATCGCCGGTGAGCCGCGAAATATGTCCGTATAGATGGTTGCCATAACGCGCACAGGCCGCCCGGCCTTGCCCGGAACAAGCCTGGCTATGGCTACGACCAGGCCCCAGATCAGCACCAGAATCTCCGCCACGACGAAGATGTAGATATTGGTCCAGAAGGCTTTGAGTATCAGCCAGAAGGAACTGCCGATCAGCGGCAGCAGCATGAAGGTCCGACTGACAGCGAGGTCGTTGGCGATGAAGAACTGGACGACAATAAGCAGCGTGGCTAAGGCCGCGGAGAGACCCAAAGTATAATAGGCGTGATCGCGCGCGGCCGCCGTGAAGACCCTGGCATCGACCAGTTTGTCCTCGGCAAATGCTGCCTTCGCCAAATGCGACTGGCGAAGGCTCTGGATCGCTGGCCATGTAGGCAACAGCAGGCAAAGGCCACAGATCACCAGGATCGCATCGGCCAGGAGCCCGTCGACTTGCAGATTGACGGTGGCCGCCCGGGCATCCAAAAGCGTCTTCCAACTGCCGGCAACAACGAGGAAACTGATGACGAGGACCGTTGCCGCCAGGTTGGTGACATCTTTCGGCGGCGTCCCCGCGCTCCAGCGACGCTCACCCCCGAGAAGGCCGAGTGTCTGGCCTTCTCGGTTACCGATGATAGATGACATCAGGTGATCCCAAGTTGCTCGATTAAGGCTTCAGGTAGGGAACTTTGGCCGGATCGGCGCCCCAGGCTGCGGCCAGATACTTGGCTGAGATTTGCTGCAGGGTGCCGTCCTTGATCAGCGCGTCGATGATTTTATCGATGGTCGCGGCGTTGGGGGAATTCTTCGGATAGATGGCGCCATAGGTTTCGCCGGTTGAATATTGGCCGGCTGCTACAAGCGTGCCATTTGATTGCGAGGCCACGGCCAGCACATTTGCCGTGTCAGTCATGGCTGCATCGACTTGACCAGCTGCCAACGCCGCCCACATGCTGGGCCCGTCCGGGTAGACCTTGGACTCAGCTGGCTTGAGAGTGTTGGCGACGAAGTCGGCCCCAGTAGAAGCCTGTTGCACGCCAATCCGCATCTTCTTGATGGAGTCGCTATCGACGGACACACCTTTTTTGACAAGAACTCCGATATCAGAGTTGAAATAGGGGATCGAGAAATCAACGACCTTCTTGCGCTCATCGGTGATGGAAATCCCCGACAAGGAGAGATCGAAGTCCTTGGTCTGACCCGCGACCAATGCATCCCACGCGACATTAACGACCTTGACTTTATCCAGGCCCCCGCGATGGGCGATATTGGCGGCCATGCAATATTCATAGCCGTCTTTGATGAGCTCTGGTGCATCCCCGTTCCACCAACCGGGCGCCGGAAGACTGACTTCGACAGTCAACTCCCCAGCCTCGACGGGAGTGAAGGGAATGGAACCTCTGGTTCCGGTGACTTCGCAATTGCCTATCATATCGGCAGCGTCAACCGGTGAGATGGAAAGAGAAATAATTGCTGCGGCAATAGCAGGCCGAACGCGAACAAGAATGGATTCTAGGTGCGGTGTAATCATGCTTTTACTCCCACTAAAGCTTTAAGGTGATTTTTATCCGTATTGAAATACTATGAGCTGACATGGTCTCTCCGGCCTCCCGAAAACACTGCTCTCTTTTTCTGTTCGCTATTGACTACTCTCGCCGAAGGCCGGCGACAGATTCACATTGCAGTAGCGTTGCGCCTCGCTCATTTCACACCCCGAGGTCGCGCAGAAAGGCACGCGAACGTGTCAGAACGGTCATGGGGTCAATTTCCCAGCCGAAGTAGTTCGCCTCGTATTCGATGGTTAGTGCGCCGGCATAGCCAATGTCGCCCAGCGCGGCGATCAGCTTCGGGAAGTCGATCTCGCCCTCACCCAATGGCGGGAAGCTGAATTCGGGATAGCGGCCTTTGGCGTCCTTGATGTGGACGTGGCGGATCAGTGGAGCCAGCCGGTGAACGGCCTCAACAGGGTCCTCGCCGATGGCCTGGAAATGGCTCGGGTCAAAATTGACGGCCAGTTCCAGCGGCCTGAGCGCTTCGGCTAGTTCAAGATAGCGGCCGCACTGAGGGTACATGTGCGGCGCGGCTGATTCGAGGCCCACGCTCACGCCCTTTTCGCCAGCCTTCCTCAAGACCGCCTGCATGGTTTCGATGAACAGCGGCATCATCGCCATTTCGTCCTGCCCGGGCGTCGGCCGGCCGGAGCAGAGATGGACATAGTCCACCCCGATGGCCGCAGCGCGGTCGATCATCGCACTGACATGGGAAAGGCCCCGCTGCCGTTCCGCCTCGTCCTTGGCGAAGAAATAGAAGTTGACGCTCATCGCAGGGATTGAAAGCCCTGCGGCACACACGGCTCCGGCCAGTTCGCGGCATTGATCGAGGCTCATCTCCGGCGTCACGTGCGGCGCGAACTTCGACGGAATGCCGTCGCCGTTGATCGCAAGATCGGTATAGCCCGCATCGGCAACGACCGTTGCTGCCTCTGGCAAGGAAAGGTGCGAGAGCATCGTGCTGTAATATCCGGGGCGCATGGGATGGTCCTTCGTAGAAGCCGGAATGCCAGTGTCCGGAGTGTCGCCGGCAGGATGGTTTTGCCTTGATGTTGCGTATTTTGCAATAGAGATTTTTTATATGAGGCAGCCGATGCCTGCCAATTTGTGGCATTTGACGATGAATCGGCACCAAAATGTTTGCTATTTAGCAAAACGGTTCTTTACTAATAACAACGCTTGGCGCTACAAACGTTCGGAACGCGGCCAGCAAAGGGAGGGGTCGAAGCGGCGCGCGGCCAGCGCACTCCGACGACCCGGATAGACATGAAAATTACCGGTATCAGTTCGATTGTCGTGAACGCGAAGATGCGCAACTGGGTGTTTGTTCGGGTCGATACGTCCGTGCCGGGCCTTTATGGCTGGGGTGAAGCGACGCTGAACTGGAAGACCCGCGCCGTGACCGGCGCGGTCGAGGATCTGGCGCAACTGATGCTCGGCACCGATCCGCGAGACATCGAACAGGCCGTGCGGCGGATGAACAAGCACAGCTACTACCGCCTGGGCATCATCGGCGCCTCGGCGATCAGCGGGATCGAGCACGCGCTCTGGGACATCTCGGCCAAGGAGCTGGGTGTGCCGGTCTGGCGGTTGCTGGGTGGAAAAGTGCGCGAGCGCGTGGATCTCTACTCGCATCCGGGCCTTGGCGAGATGAAGACGCTCTACGAAGACACCTTCGACCCCAGCAAGCTGGTCGAAGCCTCGCAGAAGGTGCTTGAAAAGGGGTTCCGTGCGGTCAAGGTCGTCTGCATTCCCTATTCCCACGCGACAACCACGCGCGCCGCCTGCCGCAACCTCGAGCGGTTGGGCATCGCGCTTCGCCAAGGTCTGGGGGACGACGCGGCGATCATGGTGGATTTCCACGGCCGCGCCGCCACCGTCAGCGCAACGCTCGAATATATCAAGGCGCTGGAGCCCATGGGCCCGATGTTTGTCGAAGAGCCCGTTCAGCCCGGCGACACCAAGGCCATGCGGGAAATCGTCGAACGCTCGCCGGTGCCGATTGCTACTGGCGAGCGCCTGGTCGGGCTGCGTGAATTCGACGAGCTGTTGAGCGCGCGGGCCTGTCACATCGTACAGCCCGATCTCAATCATTGCGGCGGCCTGCTTGAGGCGAAGAAGATCGCCACCCTGGCCGAGATCGCACAGGCAGGCGTTGCGCCGCACAATCCCAACGGCCCCTTGGCGGCCGTGGCTTCGCTCCATTACGGCATCTCGACGCCGAACTTCGTCATCCTCGAGGCGATGCCGGGCGCCGTGCCCTGGTATCACGACGTTGTCGAAGGTCTGCCCGAGATGGTCGATGGTCGTTGGGGTGCACCCGACAAACCCGGCTTTGGCATCGAGGTGAACGAAAAGGAAGCTGCCAAGCATCCTTTCCAGCAAGAGGTTCTGCACACTCAGACCGCGGTGCTGGACGACGGCACACTGGTGGATTGGTAAGATGCGGAGCGGCGAGACCATGGCCTATCCGGTGCTTGGCCCGATCATCGGCGGTGTCCGTCTTTCTCCGCCGGGCCGCAAAGTCATCCCGGTCGAGAACCCGGCGACGCTGGAAAGCCTCGGCGATCTGGCGCTGGCCACGGACGCCGATCTCGAGGCGGCGCTGGCCGCTGCGGACAGAGGTTTCGCGATATGGCGCCGCACTTCGCCGCTGGAACGTTCGCGCGTCCTGCGGCGAACGGCTGCGCTGCTACGCGAGCGGGTCGAGGACATCGCGCGTGTCATGACGATGGAGCAGGGCAAGGTGCTGGCGGAATCGCGCGCCGAGATATTGGCCTCCGCCGAGATCTTCGAATGGAGCGCCGAAGAGGGTCGCCGCACTTATGGTCGCGTGATTCCGGCGCGAGAGGCGGGCCAGCATTTCGAGGTGCGGCACGAACCTATCGGCCCGGTAGCCGCCTTCAGCGCCTGGAACTTCCCGATGGTTCTCCCAGCCCGCAAGGTTGCGGCGGCGCTCGCGGCGGGCTGTTCGGTGATCCTCAAGCCCTCCGAGGAGACACCAGGCGTCGGCTCCATGATGGTCCAGGCGATCCTCGACGCGGGGCTGCCGCCGGATGTGCTTTCGCTGGTTTTCGGCGATCCGCCGCATGTTTCGGCAAAACTCATTGCCTCGAATGTGATCCGCAAGGCGTCAATCACCGGGTCGATCCCGGCAGGGCGAGCGGTGGCAGGGCTGTGCGGGCAACATCTCAAGCGCTGCACGCTTGAACTGGGCGGGCACGCCGCGATCGGCGTGTTTGCGGACGTCGATATGGCGAGCGTCGTTGCCAAGCTCGCAGCCACCAAGTTCCGCAACAGCGGGCAGGTCTGCGTCTCGCCCACGCGGTTCTTCGTGCAGAAGGCCATCTATGACGATTTCGTCGACGGCTTCGCGCGCTACGCGAAGGGCCTGAAGGTCGGCAACGGGCTCGACCCCGAAAGCCAGATGGGTCCGCTTGCCAATGCGCGGCGGCTCGAGTCGGTTGAGCGGATGATTTCCGACGCGGTTCAGAGGGGGGCAACCGTGGCCGCAGGCGGCAATCGGATCGGCAATGTCGGCTATTTCCACGAACCAACCGTGCTGGTGGACGTGGCGGACGATGCCGTCGTGCTCACCGAGGAGCCCTTTGGCCCTGTCGCCACGATCCTGCGGTTTTCCGAGGCTGAGGAATTCGTGACCCGCGCCAATTCGCTGGAATTCGGATTGGCATCGTCGGTCTTCTCCAACGACCTCAAGATCACCCGCTATGTCTCCGAAGGGCTGCAGGTCGGCATGGTCGGCGTCAACGAAGTGGCGTATGGCCTGGCCGAAACGCCGGTCTGTGGCGTCAAGTCCAGCGGTATGGGCCACGAGGGCGGAATTGAAGGCGTGGCCGATCACATGGTCACGAAATTCATCACAGAGCGCAGCTGAATGGCCAAATATACCGCCGCCCATTGGGGGGTCTATGAGATCGACGCGAAGGGGACGCCGGTCCCCCTGCGCGACGATCCGGACCCTTCCCGGATCGGCAGCGGCTGGCTGAGCGCGGCGCGGGATACCGCCAGTCGCATTGCGGCGCCGGTGGCACGCAAGGGCTGGCTTGCCGGCGACCGTGGCAAGCAGCGTTGTGATGACAGTTTCGTGGAGGTCGGTTGGGCCCGCGCTATTGAACTCGTGGCCGGTGAGCTGGAGCGCGTCCGCGGCACATATGGCAACAACGCTATTTTTGCGGGCTCTTACGGCTGGGCGAGCGCGGGGCGCTTTCATCATCCACAAGGGCAGATGCGCCGCTTTCTCAACCTGATCGGCGGGCATGTCGGTAAGCGGGATTCCTATTCCTTTGCCGCCGCCGAGGTGCTTTTGCCGCGCATTTTGGGTCTGTCGAGAGAGGCGCATGAGGACAACATGACCGGCCTGGAGCTGGTGGCGAAGGAATGTTCGCTGCTGGTGGCCTTTGGCGGGTTCTCCGGGCGCACCGCGCAGGTGGATTCAGGCGGTACTTCTAACCACCGGTTGCGGAACCTGCACGCGCAGATGGCCGCGCGCGGGGCGGAACTTGTTTCTATTTCGCCCCGGCGGGACGATTTTCCAGGCGCTGAACGAGTGTCCATTCGACCCGGCTGCGATACGGCGATGATGCTTGCCCTGTCATACGAGATTCTGGCGGCGGGCAGGCAGAACGAAGCATTCCTGGCACGCTACACCAGTGGCTGGCCGGAATACCGCGCCTATTTGCTGGGCGGCCACGACGGGCAGAAAAAGTCCGCTGACTGGGCGGCGCCGCTTTGCGATGTGCCGGCGCAGTATATCCGCCGCCTCGCTCTGCGCATGACTGAGGCTCGCACGATGATCTCGATAACTTGGTCGTTGCAGCGGGCAGAGCATGGCGAGCAACCGCTATGGGCGGCGCTGGCGCTGGCGACGATCCTTGGCCAGATGGATCAACCAGGGCTGGGATTCGGCTTTGGTTATGGGTCCAGTAACGCGGTCGGCCGCACACAACGGGGGTTCCGCTGGCCCGCCTTTCCGCAAGGGCCGAATCCGGTGAAGGATTTCATTCCCGTGGCGCGGATCACGGACATGCTGCTTTCGCCAGGGGCAGAGTATACCTATGACGGCGAGACGCGCCGCTACCCCGACATCCGGCTGGTCTACTGGGCCGGGGGCAATCCCTTTCATCACCATCAGGATCTGATCCGGCTTGAAGGCGCGTGGACGCTGCCAGAAACGGTGATCGTGAACGAACACAGCTGGACCGCGACCGCGCGGCGGGCGGACCTGGTGCTGCCCTGCACCACGCCTCTGGAGCGCACGGACATGATGATCAACAAGCGCGATCCGGCGCTGTTTTTCATGTCTCCGGCTCGGGCGCCCTATGGTCAGGCCAAGGACGACCACGAAATATTCCGCCTTCTTGCCCGCCATTTCGGGGTGGAGGAGGCATTCACGGAAAAGCGCGATATCGAGGGATGGCTTCGGGCGCTGTGGGACGGGACGCGCCGCGAGGCCGACCGGCACGGCATCGCATTGCCGGATTTCGACGCGTTCCGCCGAGAGGGACGGATCGACATACCCCCTCCTGAAAAATCGCAAGTGCTTCTGGGGGATTTCTTCGCCAACCCGGCGGCGGCGCCGTTGAAGACGGAAAGCGGTCGGATAACTCTGTTCAACCGCGCCATTGCCGATCTGGGGCTGGCCAATTGTCCGGGCCATCCGGCCTGGATTATGCCGACCGAAAGCCTGCTGACCGCCGAAGCAGGCGAGCTTCATCTGATCTCGGGCCAGCCTGATACTCGGCTGCACGGTCAGAATGATCGTGGAAAAGAGTCCCTGTCTGAAAAAATCAAGGGCCGGGAGCCCTGTGAGTTGCATCCCGAAACGGCTGCCGAGCTTGGACTGGCAGCAGGCGATATCGTGCGGATCTACAATGATCGTGGAGCTTGCCTCGCAGGATTGAAATTGGACGCAGGGCTGCGACGCGACTGCGTTTTTCTGGCAGCGGGCGCCTGGTTCGACATGCAGACCATAGACGGCAGCCGGATCGATGTGCATGGCAACCCCAATACCTTGACCCGAGACAAAGGCTGTTCGGATCTGACCCAAGGTACGTCCAGCCACAGCTGCGTGGTGCGGCTTGAGCGTTGGACTGGCGATCTGCCGCGTCTTTCGATCGACAGCCTCCCGCTGATCGAGCCCTCCTCGAAGAATTCTGGGTCCGCTTCGTCCTATGGCAGCGTTGCCACTTCGCAACAACCACATTCTTAGTTAGGAAAAGCTGAGCGCTGGGGATTTCTTGCGACAACGCAACGATCTTCATGCTCGCGGTGTCGAAGGTTTCCTAATATTTCGACCGTCCGCCGACCCGAGCTGGCCTGCATGACGTCAACACCTTCAGGGTTTTCGCCGAAGTGCGCAGGATTTCGCAGCGGTTGGCCTGCCTTGATCGTGCTCCTCACCGATTACCTCAGAGTCAACGCCACCGGCCGGAGCGATTCGTCGGTTCACGGAAAATCGAAACCGCAAGGTCTTCAAGAGCGGGGGCCGGTGGCTCCGCCCGGATCAGCTATATTTGGGCAGTATCCACGGTGCGCCGTCGGGCTGTGGCAGATCCACCCAGCGACGCTCGTTTTGTGCAGTGTAGGCAGCGTGCATCACCTCGATATTGTGCACCCCGTCCTCCAGCGTGCAGAGGGCGATCTCTGGCGTCTCGCCCCGCAGGAGCTGGGCAAAGGCCCGAATCTGGTTCACATAAGAACTGCGCCGCGGTGGGTAGAGAAGATACCAGCCGTCGGTCTTGCGCTGGTTGTGATAGGCAGCAAAGCGCGGCCGTGCGTTTTCCTGTAGCACGCGCGGCAGTTCCTCGAGCGGACGATCCGAGAAGACCGCGAGCGGCGCCACAGTCGTGCCGCTCATCACGAGCTGAGACAAATGAAGCGAACCCTCGGTGCCGTAAAGATCGGTGGTGAAATGATGCGTGGGCGAAAAGCGATCGGAGGAGAACGTGCCCGACGTCCCATTATTCATCTCGGCCATGAGGTGCACATTGTCGTCCACTGCCTTGGGCATCACGCTATGGCGCAAGCTTGAAGCGACGGAAGCATAGTCGCCGCCGATCAGATAGCGCACCAGATCCACCGAATGGCTGGTAATATCCATCATCGTCGCGCCCCCGGAGAGTTCCAGGTTCCAGCGGTAATCGTCGATCGAGACCACCTTCCAGCTATGCGAGAACACATTGCGGAAGGAATGCACTTCGCCAAGCGCGCCGCTCCGGACGATCTCCCGGGCCAGGATGCTCGCGTCCTGGCACCGCTCGTTATGGCCGACCCGCACGATCTGTTTCGTGGCGGAAAAGGCGTTCAGCACCTCGCGCGCGGTCGCGAAATCATGCGATACGGGTTTTTCCAGCAGCATGTGCTTGCCGGCCTGAGCCGTCGCAATAGCCACGTCGCGATGGAAGCGGTTAGGCACCGCCACGATCACCGCGTCGATGGCGCTGTCCGACAGCACTTTTTCGGGATCGTCCGAGACCTCGGCGATACCGTGCTTCGCGGCCGCCTGTTCGGCCTTGTCACGCACCACGTCGCAAACCGTCTTGACAGTCAAACCGTCTACTTGGGCGATTGCAGCGATGTGAGTGGCTCCGATCAATCCTGTGCCAATCACGGCGACATTGATGTTGTCTTTCGACATTAGTACCCTTTCCGAGTTGATCTGATTGCAAAAGAAGCAATTTGGCCGCGGGAAATCGCTCTCATGCTTCGCTGCCCAAGCCAGGGCGAGGCTCATTTGATTTGAGCAACTGCCTGATCGCGAGGAAACTAACCGCAGTTGCCGTTGCGAGCACTATTACGACGATCGCGTTCACAGATGGCGCGAAACCAAGGCGCATCATCGCCCAAAGTCTCATTGGGAAAGTCGGCTCGCCGCCGGAGATCAGAATGGTCACAAGCGTTTCGTCGAAGGACAGCGCGAAACATAGTATGAACGCGGCCGCAATGGCGCTTTTAAGGTTGGGTAGAACAACCATGTAAAAGGCTTGAAAATGCGATGCGCCCAGATCTAGTGCCGCCTCGGTCAGCGATGCGCTCAACTCGGTCAGACGGACGACAATGAGCCGATGAGCGATTGCCAGCAACAGGATGACGTGGCCGATTACCACGGTTAGCAAAGACCGATCAATCCCGATGTCTCGGAAGAAAATCAACAGCGCCAACCCGGTGATCATTGGCGGCATTACGAAGGGGACGAAGATCAGAAACTGCAGAACCGAGCGATCGAGGCTCTTGCCCGACGCGTAGTACAGGCTGGTGAGAATGCCGATGATGACGGCTAGGCTGGATGCCGTAAAACCGACCAAAAGCGTGTTGCCGAGGGCGTGTGCCACAGATTTGTCGGAACCCAGCGAGAAGAATGACTCCAATGAGGGTTCGGACAAAATGATCGAGCCGGCATTGGTCTCGAAAAACGCGCCAGCGATAGTCACGGCTATCGGTCCATATATAACCGCCATGACGAGGGCAGCCAGACCGATGAGCAAGACCCAGGTGATTACGGGGGTTTTCATCGCTTTGCCCGCCTTGGGGAGAAAAGGGCCGGGACCGCAAGCGCAGCGAGCACAAGGACCATCAGCACGATCGCCAGTGCAGAACCGAAAGGCCAGTTGAAGGCTAGGCCAAACTGGCTGTACACGACCCGTCCAAGTGTGAAGCCGTTGGGACCGCCCACCATTTGCGGTGTAACGAAATCGCCGATCGAAAAAACGAATGCAAACGCAAATCCAACCGCCACGCCCGACATGCTGAGCGGGAGGACGACCCGTAAAAAAGTCTGGAGTCGAGTTGCTCCGAGATCGTAGGCTGCGCTGAGCAGGGAGTTCGGGATACGCTCCAATGCGATGTAGATCGGCAAAACCGCGAACGGCAGAAGGATGGAGACGAGAACCAGGAACACAGCGTTGAGATTGAACACGAATAGCGTCGTAGGCGTATCCGACAACCCGAGCGCCATTATCAGCTGATTAAGAAGTCCTTTTTGCCCCAGTATCGACCGCATTGCGTAGATTTTGATGACGTAGTTCAACAACAGGGGGATCACGACAAGGCACATTAACACATATCGTTTTCCGCCGCTCAGTATCGCGAGCAAGTAGGCAATCGGATAGCCGAAGAGCACGCAAACCAACGCTATCGATATGCAGAGAAACAATGTCGTCCAGATGACATCGAAGTAAAGCGGATCCGTGGCAATCCGGGTAAAGTTCTTGCCCGTAATGGTCATGACGATATCGGGGCCGTTCACCTCGCCAAGACTTAGATAGAGGAAGGACGCGAACGGTATCGCAACAAAAAAGATCGGAACGAAGAAGACGGCAAGCGTGAAGGCAAATCTGGCGAAAACAGCGCGTAACCGCGTTCTCGGTTGCGTGTCGATCGAGACGCTCATTGCTTTATCACCCAAGCCTCGCAGTCAGCCCAGGAAACGCCAACCTTAGCTCCCGGACGAATGCCTGCGCCGTTGACCCCGCTGAGACTTTTGGCCTCAATCGATACATTGGAGTCTCTGCATGAGCGGATCTTGAAAGCCGTCGTCGATCCGACAAACTCAATCTGCTCGACGTGTCCGCAGGCCGGACCGCCTGTGGCAGGGATTACCTTTATGGCTTCCGGCCGCACAGCCAGATTAACTGCATCGCCCTTACGAAAAGAATGTCCCGACGGTACCGCGACGCGGCATTGGCAAAAGGGCGTGTCCAGCAGAACGTCGGAATTCAGGGCATCCGCGACGACGCCAGGGATAAGATTATTGTCGCCGAAGAATTGGGCGACGTAGCGATCGGCCGGCCGGTAGTAGAGTTCCCTCGGCGTCGCCACCTGGCGGATGTGGCCATGGTCCATGACGACGATTCTGTCGGCCATCGTAATCGCCTCTTCCTGATCATGGGTAATGAACAGGAAAGACACACCGACTTCGCGTTGCAGTTCCTTCAGGAACCGCTGCATCTGATGTCGCAGCGATGCATCCAATGCCGCGAGTGGTTCGTCCAATAGTACAAGCCTAGGCTTGCAGACAATCGCGCGTGCGAGCGCTACCCGCTGGCACTGCCCGCCAGATAATTCCGATGGATATCGTGATCCCAAGCCGTCGAGTTCAACCAGACTGAGAACGCGATTTGTTTCGCGATCAATTTCCTTTCCTGGCACTCCGCCAACCTTCAGGCCAAATCCGATGTTTTTGGCGACGGTCATGTGTGGAAAGAGAGCGTAATCCTGAAAGACCGTATTGAAGGGTCTCCTGTTGATCGGGATGTCAGACAAGGGCTGGTTGCCATCTAGAAAAATTTCACCGTCCGTGGGACGCGTGAAGCCACCAATCATTCTGAGGATAGTGGTCTTACCTGAGCCGCTCGGCCCCAGGATGACGAGAAATTCGTTGCGCCCAACGCTCAGGTCGATCCTTTTCAGGACTTCGACGGCACCATAGCGCTTCGTCACTCCGCGCAATTCGACGAGGCTTTCACTCATGAAATCGATCCGCTGACCTTTAGGTTGAGGAGTGACGCGCAGGCGCCACTCCATATTCTCATTGCGCAGCCTTGATCTCGTTCCAAAGGTCACTGCGGCGGGTCGGATCTTCGACCGATTTGACCCAGAAGACCTTGTCGTTAGGGGAAAGTACCCCGGTATCGATAATTGTTGAGCCGAAGTGCATGCGGTCGACCATCGCTTGAGCGATCTTCTTATTGAGAATGAAGTTGATCCACTTGTGCGCAAGCTCGACCCGCTCCGGTGATGCGCCGGCGGTGATTGCCATGGCGTCCAGCCAGACTGGCGCACCCTCCTTTGGGAAGACGGGCTCAACATTCGCGCCGGCGTCCCGGATGGCCTTGATCATCTGCGGGCCATAGCCGGCGATCATTACAGCTACATCGTTGTTCTTGTACTGCTGCACGGCCTCGTCCGAGTATGAGTAGAACGATAGAAGCTGCCGCTTTAGCTCGATCAGTTTCTCTTTATATTTTTGCAGCTGCTCTTCCGAAAGCTTGTATGGATCCTTTGCTCCGTCCAAGATCGCAGCAATGGTGAAGTTGTATTCGTAAGAGTCGTGAGTCAGCACCTTTCCCTTGTACTTAGGGTCCCAAAGCACGCTCCAGGACGTCGGAGCCGGACTGACGAGGTCAGGGTTATAGGCCAGCAAGTAGGGGCCGTAGAGGAATGGGATCATGAATACCTTCTTGTCATGAACCACTCCCGGAACATTGCTTAGATCGCGGAACCTCCCCAGGAACGCAGCCTGGTTCGGCACCTTGTTCAAGTCGATGGGCGCGAGCAAATTCGCTTCGACGTAGCGCTGAAGCTGGCCCACATTGGTGCAGATGATGTCGGCATCCTGGCCGTTGGAGCCACGGACCTTTGCCCAAATCTCAGCGTCGTCTCCTACGAAGGTGACCTCAACCTTCGCGCCCGTCTCAGCTTCGAACTCCTTAATGTAGTCTGGGTCGGCATATCCCTCCCAGGTCATGATACGCAGCGTTTCGGCGGATGCAGGACCGGCCCACATCACCGCAGCCAACGCCATTATTAGCGTCGATTTGATCGCGGTTCGCAACATTTCTCTCTCTCCTCCACTGGGGCCGCCCTGCGTAAGCGCAGGACAGCACCGAGCAAGAGGTAACCTTATCGTTTGCAATGTGTCAATCGGTGTGTTTGTATTAGCAACGATTTCGGGCGGAGCATACGATGAGGGCGGCTTAGCGCCGAAGGAAAGTGGAGACGTGCATGAGCGTGAGGATTGCGATTATCGGCGCCGGATTGATTTCAAACTGGCATATTCCTGCCGTCCAGGCTGCGACAGGCGCTGAACTGGCCGGGATATGCGACAAGGTCCAGGAAAGGGCCCGCGCCGCCGCTGAGAAGTTTCGGATCAACAAGGTCTATGCCGATACCGACGAGGTTTTTGCGGACCCCAACGTCGATGCTGTCGTCATCTCCGTGCCCAATCGTTTTCATCACGATCTTGCGATCGCTGCGGCGCGAGCCGGAAAGCATATTCTGCTTGAAAAACCAGTGGCTCATGATCTTGACGCAGCGAAATCAGTTCTGGCTGCGTGCCGCAAAGCCGGCGTAAAAGTCGCGGTCGGGCATCAGGCCCGCTTCCTGGACGTAGCGGGAATTGCGCGGTCGCTTGTCGCCCAAGGCGTGATTGGCAAGGTGCACTCTTTTCGGAGTGTCTTTTCGGAAATCTGGGACGTTGTTTCCATCGATGATTACAGATGGAATCTTGCCTTGTCCGGTGGTGCGACGCTCATGGACTTGACGGTTCACCGCATGGATATCGTCCAATATCTTTTGGGCGGCGCCTACACATCTGTCGCAGCGAGCCTGCGTCACAAGGCAATGCCAAAACCGGTTGACGATAATGTTCACCTGATTGTCGATATGTCCAACGGCGCGACTGGCACTTTCACATCCGATCGGTTCACGCCTTCCTTCAATGACGTCACCGACTTTTATGGGACCGAAGGGTCACTGCATTTCACACTCGAGTCCGTAGGCGCTTTCAATACGTCGCCGCTGTCGGTTTACTCCAAAAAGCCCCTTGAAGAGTTGCCGCAATCGCTGGCTGAAATGGCGCGCATCCCCGCCCACTATCATAAGAAAAATGTTCAGCACGATGGCTGGTTTGTCCTGATGCCGGCCAACGCCGACCCTTACAACAGGCAGATGCAAGGGTTCGTCGACTTGATCTCCGGCGGCGTGCCCCAGATCGAGATGGCATCGCTGGAGGATGGCGTCCATCTGCTCGAAGTGGTTAAGGCGGCATACCTTGCCCAGAGAGAACGCAAGTGGGTCGATATCCCGCTTTCGAGCGACGCGCCCTGGACCATTGTCGACTTCGCTTAAACGCCGGCTTTTGGGCTTTGGCGGCCGATCTCATCCGTAAGACGACTAGAAAGACCGTTTGAACCATGTCCATGCAAGCAAGCTACTACTCGACAATGCTCTCCAGGCATCCGCTGAGGGAGGTTGCGGAGATGGTCAAGGCGGCCGGATACGGCGCGTTGGCTATCAACTGCGACGGTATCCCGTCGCCTGCGACGCCCCATATTACCCCGGAAAATTCGATCAGCGAGTCCGTCGCGCTCATCGATGGTGTACGCAAGGCCGGATTGTCGGTTCCTGCGCTCAGTACCAACTACTTCTTCTTCGCCCAAGATGCCGACGATGACGCGCGCGGCATTCGCTATGTCAAAGCCATGATCGATCGGGCTGCGGCAGCAGAGGTCGCGTATGTCCACCTTTGTTCGCCGTACTTACCCTCGTCAAAGGGCGACGACGTGTTTGCCGACTTTGTCGACATTCTGCGAACCATTCTTCTGCATGGCAAAGCCAAGGGCGTTGCTGTTGGTCTGGAGTCCCCCGCACCATTCCTTTACCCGCGGATCGCGGATTACCAACGGATCATCGACGCTCTGGGCGATCTCGATTTGATGGTGAACTACGACCCCAGCCATTTCGCTGCTCATGGAGAGGATCCTGTTGCCGCGGTTTGGGCCTTTGCCAATCGCATCCGGCATGTACACATGAAGGACGCGGCGGGTCTTTATCCGAACTTTACCTTTCCGCCCCTCGGCAAAGGCGTGGTCGATTTCGAGGCGGTTTTGAGCGCGTTGAAGGCTGTCGGATATGACGGTTCGCTCACCGTCGAATACGAGGCCAATGAATTCGGCTGGAATATCGGAGAAGCCGAAGTGCTCGCTTCAAGTCGGGCATTTCTAAGCGGCCTCGGCATTTCGGAAAGCACGCAAAAGAAGCCCTGACCCAGAAGCCGCTCAAGCGAGGCGCTTTATCCTCGCCCTTACCTTTGCCGGTTGCGTGGCTCGGTATCACCTATGACGGCGGGGAGGAAACATGGCACGGAGATTTACCGCATCTCACTGGGGCAACTACGCTCTAACCGATGGCGACAGACCGGAATTGGTGCCCGATCCGTCTGATCCACAGCCATCCCGCATTGGGCGGGGGTGGGTCAGTGCGGCGCGCGATCCAGCCTTACGCATCGCGCGGCCTGCTATCCGCAAGGGCTGGCTCGAAGGAGACAACGGGGCTCGCCGTAACAATGACAGCTATATTGAAGTCAACTGGGATCGCGCAACCTACTTGGCTTCTTCTGAGCTAAGGCGCGTTATCAATCGGTATGGCAACGGGGCTATATTCGGCGGGTCATATGGATGGGCGAGCGCGGGTAGGTTCCATCACGCACAATCTCAGCTTAAGCGATTTCTGAACCTGATCGGCGGTTATACAACACACCGCAATACCTATTCACACGGAGCGGCCGAGGTAATACTGCCCCGCATAGTCGGGGTTTCCAATGAGGATTTTCTGGACGGTGCGACCAGCTGGCCGCTCATCCTCGAAAATTGCACCCTTCTCTTGGCCTTTGGTGGCATTTCTCCGAGAACCGCGCAGATCGAGCCAGGTGGAACGTCCCAACATGAAGTGGCTTCGCAACTGAATGCAATCGCCCAACGCGGCATAAAAGCGATAAACATTTCGCCCATTCAGGGCGATCTGGCTGCAGTCTCGAATGCCCGTTGGATGCGGATACGTCCAGGTACGGATACAGCGCTGATGCTGGCGCTGGCATTCGAGCTCCATGCCAATGGCTGGCACGACGCCGGATTTCTGGATCGCTACACAAGTGGGTGGCCGAAGTTCAAAGCCTATCTAACCGGTGACGTCGACGGGCTGCCGAAAACATCCGACTGGGCCGCGCATATTTGCGGAATATCGGCGCAAGAGATCCGCGATCTTGCGGCTGAGATGGCGCGAGAGCGGGTCATGATCTCAGTGTCTTTTGGCGTTCAGAGGGGGGACCATGGGGAGCAACCGGTATGGGCGGGTATGGCTCTAGCCGCGATGCTGGGTCAGGTGGGGCGGCCGGGCACCGGGTTTGGATTCGGCTATGGCTCGCTGACCGCGGTGGGCCGGCCGCAGCGCATCGTACGATGGCCGTCTTTTCCGCAAGGATCGAATCCGGTCCGAGACTTTATTCCGGTGGCCCGCATAACCGACATGTTTCTCAATCCCGGAGCGCCCTATCAATATGATGGAGGAACGCGGACTTATCCCGATATTCGGCTCGTATATTGGGCGGGCGGGAACCCGTTTCACCACCAGCAGGATCTGAATCGGCTCAGCGAGGCCTGGACGCAACCGGAGACCGTTATCGTCAATGAACATTCATGGACTGCGACCGCGCGGCGGGCCGATATCGTGCTCCCCTGTACGACACCGCTGGAGCGCGAAGACATGATGGTCAACAGGCGAGATTCATCGCTCGTCTACATGAGCCGTGTGTTCGAGCCGTTTGCCGAAGCGCGCGACGATCACGCAATCTTCCGCGACCTGGCAAATCAAATGGATGTCGGCCCGGATTTTCATGAGAACCGCGACACGGAAGCATGGCTCAGGTGGATGTGGAACCGGTGCCGCGAGGTGGCCGAGAGAGAAGGCTTCGCTCTTCCATTTTTCGACCAGTTCCGAGAGATCGGCAAATTCGATATCCCCCTCGAAAACGAGCCAAGGACTTCACTCGGAGAGTTTGTGCGTGATCCTGAAGGGAAACCACTGCAGACGGAGAGCGGCAAGATAACCCTTTATAATGAGGCGATCGCGCACATGAACGCCGAAGATTGCCCGGGCCACCCAGCGTGGATGGAACCGGCGGAATGGCTCGGTAATGCGCAAGCAGGTCAATTGCACCTGATTTCGGGTCAACCGGACACTCGGTTGCACGGCCAGCTTGACAATGGAAGCGAAGCGCAAGCCACCAAGATTCACGGCAGGGAACCTTGCACGCTTCACCCGCAGACCGCCAAAAACCTGGGGGTCGAACATGGCGACATCGTCAGGCTTCACAACGGACGAGGCGCGTGTCTCGCAGGGGTGACGGTGAGCGAAGGCATTCATCCAGATTGCGTCTCACTTGCGACAGGCGCCTGGTTTGATCCGCAGTCTATATCAGGCGAGGTCCTCGAGGTGCATGGCAATCCCAATGTGCTCACCCTCGATAAAGGCACCTCGTCCTTAGCCCAGGGAACGATAGGCCACACCTGCTTGGTCTACGTTGAAAAATGGACGGCTGCTCTTCCAGAGCTCAGCGTAAATGTTTCTCCACACTTCTACCATTCCCAGGACATGGGCGAGTGACCCTGAAGCGTTGATTAGGCCTCTATCATGACAAGGGCAACGCGAGCTCGCTGGCGCAGGGCGCTTATCGCGCTGCCCGTCGAAATCAGTCTTGGGATTTGTCGTTTCGCTTTTTGCAACGCGGGTGGCGTCTGCCTCACGATGTTGATAGCGAATGTGTCGCCGCCCGCTACCTAGCAACGATTTTTTTTAGCCTTGTGTGTCAAAATCGTCGAACTGGCTAGCAAAATCCGCAAAACCAATTGACATATTTGAAACAAATGTGGCAAATTTCCAGGCACGGAACGATTGATTGGCCGGGTAGAGCCAACTGACTGCAAAGCAAACGAATGGGAGAAATCGATGAACAACTATCGTAATGACGTCTTGATGAAGGGGCTGTCGGAAGCAGCCCGCACCGGAAAAATCTCGCGCCGCTCATTCATGCATTACGCGATGGCTGCCGGGTTGACGGCTACCGTTGCAACCGGCGCGTGGACCCGCTCTGCCAGCGCGGAGCCGAAGCGGGGAGGCACGTTTCGCGTCGCATCGCACGACGGCAGCGCATCGGATTCACATGACCCGGGAGCATATTTGAATTTTTCGGTCTATCTGCTTGCCAACGCATACCGCTCCTACGTGACCGCAATCCAATCCGACTCGTCGTTGGGGCCTGACATCGCCAAGGAATGGCATGCGTCCCCTGATGCAACGGAATGGACTTTCCAACTTGACCCGCGTGCCGTTTTTCACAGCGGCAAAAAGGTGATGGCCGACGACGTCATCGCCTCGTTGAACCATCACCGTGGTGACAAATCCACGTCAGCGGCGAAGTCAATGCTCGCCGCCGTGAAGGACATAGTCAAAAACGACGATCATTCGATCACCATTAGAATGAATTCCGGCATGGCAGATTTGCCATGGTTGTTGACGGACGTTCATCTGGCAATTTGCCCTGCCAATCCGGATGGAACACTCAACTGGCAATCGGGTGACGGTTCCGGCCCCTACAAACTGGTCAGCGGCGATTTCGGCAGGAATTTCGAACTGCAACGCCATGACGGCTGGCATCTGGAGGGCGCCTATTTCGATGCCGTGTCGATCGTTGTCGTCAACGATCCGAGTGCCCGCCAGGCGGCGCTGATTTCAGGCGAAGTCGATGCTGTAACGCAACTCGAGCTGAAAACCCTGGCATTGCTGAAGCGGGATCCCAACATCAATGTCCACAATCTTCCGTCGGGATCGGCAATCACGATGCCGATGCATACGAACGTCGCACCGTTTGACAATGTCGACGTCCGAAACGCCTTGAAATATGCCATCAACCGCAAGGACCTCGTCGACAAGATCGAATTCGGTGCGGCTTCGATTGGCAATGATTTTCATCATTCTCCGGAGATGCCATATTACCCGAAGGATATTCCCCAGCGGGAATATGATCCCGATCAGGCGCGCTCATTGCTGAAGAAGGCCGGTGCCGAGGGGCTGAAAGTGAATCTCAGCACCGCGGACAGCGTGACATCCGGAGCCGTCGACATGGCTGTCCTGTTCGCCGAACATGCAAAGGCTGCGGGCATCGAGATAAACGTCGTTCGCGAGCCCAACGACGGATATTGGTCAGATGTCTGGCTCAAGAAGCCGTTCTGTGTTGCGCAATGGGGTGCGCGCCCCACACCAGACGTCATGTACAGCACGGCCTATAAGGATGACGCCGCCTGGAATGAATCGAAATGGAACAACCCCCGTTTCAATGAACTTCTTCTGAAGGCGAGAGCTGAACTGGACAACAGCAGGCGTGCCGAAATGTACCATGAAATGGCGATGCTTTCGCGGGATCAGGGCGGAACCATTCTGCCCATGTTCCTGAATGTGGTGTTCGCGTCCAGATCGAATGTGGCGCATTCGGATCAGATGGCAGTCAACTGGACGTTCGATGGTGCCCGTGGCACCAGCCGTTGGTGGTTTGCCTGAAGCAATTCCGGAATTGCTTTCAAAACAAAGAGATGGAGCGGCTCTGCGTTTCTGTGGAACGCTGAGCCGCTCGATCATAAATAGCAGCACTCCTCCCCAACTTGGCGACAGACTTGTTCTGTCGCCAGTTTCTGATTTCGTAAAAACAAGTTTCCGAACGACCCCGTGTCTGATGGGTGTCGCCCAAGATGCGCAGCCGCTTTGACATAGCGGCGTGCATAAAAATAAAGACTGCGACGGGCCTCAAATCAGAGGAAATGCCGTCCTGGACAACCCGCCATCCACCAGCAGATTTTGACCGGTCATGTAGCCATTGGCGTCGCTTGCGAGCCATGCAACGATTTCGGCAATCTCTTCGGGTTTGCCGTAGCGGCCCAACGGGATGACTGCGGCGTCTTTGGCGATGCGTTCTTGCGAGAACCGCTTCGCAACGGTGTCTGTCAGAATATAGCCGGGCGCGACCGCGTTCACGAGAATCCCGTGTGGTGCGAGCTCCGCCGCCAGCGAAGCCGTCAGCCCATCCAAACCGAATTTTGAGGCGCAATAGGCAGCATCATTGCGCTGGGCACGCACGGACCAAAGCGATGTAATGTTTACGATCCGGCCCCAGCCGCGCTGTTTCATGTAAGGAACTGCCGCTCGAGACAGCGAGAAGGGCGCCTTCAGGTTGATGGTCATCAGCGCATCGAAATCGGCGTCGGCAAACTCATCCGTGGGGCCGCCAATGTTGATCCCCGCATTGTTCACAAGGATGTCGATCTGCAACGCCGAGATCGTATCGGCCAGCCGTGCCACGTCAGCGGGCAGGGTCAAGTCAGCGACCAGGGTCTCTGCGCCTTCGGGAGCACTTTCGCCGGATGATTCCGTCGTGCCGGTGACAATACATTCAATACCCGACTGTATCAGGCGTAGTGCAATCGCGCGTCCCATGCCGCGCGTGCCTGCGGTGACCAGTGCCTTCATGAGTTCTGCCTCTTGTCTCTGGCCTGCGCGAGGCCTCCGGTTTCCACCAATAGATCAATCCGCTAAGGCATTCGCGCACGGAGGCGGAGTGCGGCGCACGGCAAATAGCGTCCGCCACTTAACCGATGTTTGTGTATTTTGACAATCCCGTTGCCATATTGCCAAAAACATTATAGCGTTTTTTACGGATTGCCGACCCAGATACCTTGTCAGCGGTCATTAAAGGCACGAGCCGCTCGACCACTTTCCGGTGATCGCGACAAGAGGGCGACGGCAGGGCAAACCGGGCGGAACATCGGCCAGGAGACACTGGAGAGGCTATTGTCTGACATCCTATCCCTCATCATCAGGCGGCTGGGCTTGGGGTTGCTGACGATGTTGATCGTGTCGTTCCTGATATTTTTTGCCCTTGAGTTGCTTCCGGGAGATTTGGCGCACGCCGTTTTGGGCCAAATGGCGACCGACGAGACGGTAGCGGCCATGCGAAAGCAACTGGGTCTCGATGTTCCCGCCATCATTCGTTACTTTTATTGGCTGGAGGGCGCTGTGCACGGCGACTTCGGCACGTCGCTGATAAACAAAGCCGACGTTGGCCATGCGATTTTTGGCCGGCTTGCCAATTCGTTTTTCCTGGCTGGTTTCGCCGCGCTCTTTGCCATCCCGCTGGCAGTCTCGCTGGGTATTGCAGCGGCCCTGTTTCGGGACACGCTTTTCGACAAGGCCATCAATGTCGCATCGCTGACGGCCGTTTCCGTGCCTGAATTCCTGTTGGGGTATATCCTGGTTCTGTTTTTTGCGGTGTGGGCGCATGTGTTTCCCCCGATGGCGGACATCAAGGATCACACGGAGTTCGGCGAGCGCGTCTATCGCAGTTTCCTGCCGGCAATGACCCTTGTCCTGGTCGTCACGCCTCACATGATGCGCATGACACGCGCCGCGATCATCAACCTCCTTGCGAGCCCCTACATCGAGATGGCTCGCCTGAAGGGGACACCGCCGTGGCGGGTGATTGTCTGGCATGCGCTGCCAAACGCATTGGCCCCAATCATCAACGTGGTGACGCTTAACCTGGCATATCTGATCACGGGTGTAGTGCTGGTCGAGGTGGTCTTCGTCTATCCCGGGATCGGTCAACTGCTGGTCGATTCCGTCGCCAAACGGGATTTCCCGATCGTCCAGGCTTGTTGCCTGATCTTCGCGGCGACATTCATCGTGTTGAATATCGCCGCCGACGTCGGTTCGATCATGACAAATCCCCGCCTCAGGCACCCGAAATGAGTGACTTTGTATCTGGGGATTTCCTGGTGGAATTTATCGCCCTGATTTGTCTCGCGACAGGTTGGTACATTTACCGTGGAGAAAAAGGCAGGTGGTCGATCGCGGTGCTGCTTGCGGCAGCAACCGCGATAATCTGGTTTGCGGCTGGCAGGGGTGGGGTCCATACGCTTGCTGTCCTCGTCGTCCTGATGAGCGTAGCGATAACGGTCTGCCACGCCTTGCGATGGCTTCTCGTCAGGCTGGCACCGTCATCTCTTGCCCCAACATTTCGCTCGGCGCCTCTTACGGCCATGTTCGGTTTCATTGTGATCGGTGCTTGCCTTCTGATGGTTATTTTCGCGCCGCACATCGCACCGTTCAGCGAGTCCGAAGTCGTATCGGCGCCCTACGCGCCGACTGACGCAACCTATTGGCTGGGTACCGATCAACTCGGGCGCGACATGTTCTCACGCATGGTGTTTGGTGGGCGACACTCGATCCTTTTGTCTTTGATCGCGACCGTCGTGGCCTTCTCGCTGGGCATGTTTTCAGGCCTCTTCGCCGCTATCAGAGGCGGCATCATTGATCAGCTTTTAGGGCGTCTGGCCGATATCTTCATGTCGGTGCCCGCGCTGATCCTGGCGCTGTTGCTCCTGTCGATCCTGGGCACGAATCTGGTCGTCTTGGTTGGTGTGGTAGCGGCCATCTACGTCCCTCGGATCTTCCGGCTGACCCGCTCCGTTGCCGCCGGGGTGGTGGTAACCGACTTTGTCGAAGCCTCGCGTGTGAGAGGCGAGGGCGACTGGTACCTCATCCGAAGGGAAATTCTGCCAAACACGGCAGCGCCGCTGATCGCGGAGTTCGGACTGGAATTCTGCTATGTGTTCCTGCTCATCGCTGGACTGTCATTTCTTGGCCTGGGGATACAGCCGCCCATGGCTGACTGGGGTTCCATGGTGCGAGAAAACGCGGTGTTGATCTCATTTGGCGACATCACACCTTTGATCCCCGCGATGGCAATCGCGCTGCTGACGGTTGGGGTGAATTTCATCGTCGACTGGATGTTGAAAATCACCGCTGGACTGAAGGACAATTCGTGATGGAGATTGGCGACAAGCGGCTGCTCGAGATCCGGGGTCTGCGCATCGAAGCCGTGGCCGGCGATGCTATTTCCGAGATTGTCAAAGGCATCGACCTCGACCTCAATCGCGGCGAGGTGCTTGGGCTTATTGGTGAATCTGGTGCGGGAAAGTCCACGATCGGGCTCGCTGCGATGGGATTTGCCCGCGCCGGTACACGCATTTCCGGCGGCCGGATCCTGTTTGACGGACAGGACTTGCGGGCGGCGAGCGATGCACAATTGCGCGCCTTGCGCGGCGCACGAATTGCCTATGTCGCGCAATCAGCGGCCGCCAGCTTCAACCCGGCCCACACGATAATCGATCAGCATGTCGAAGCGCCCGTGTTGCACGGATACCAGTCCCGCTCCGCGGCGCAGGATGATGGGATCAAGCTTTATGCCAAGCTCCGTTTGCCGGAGCCGGACGTTATCGGATTCCGGTATCCGCATCAGTTGTCGGGTGGGCAATTGCAGCGCGCAATGACAGCCATGGCGATGGCCTGCCGTCCGGACCTCATAATATTCGACGAACCGACGACCGCGCTTGATGTCACCACGCAGGTCGAGGTCCTTTCCGCGATACGCGATGTCGTCGAACAGTTTCGCACCGCCGCCATCTACATCACCCATGATCTGGCGGTGGTCGCCCAGATGGCCGACCGGATCAAGGTTCTTTTGAAGGGCGAGGAGGTTGAAGAGGCGTCGACCGAGCAGATGCTGGCTCATCCCAAGGGGAGCTATACCAAGAAGCTCTGGGCCGTGCGGAGTTACGAACGGCCTGAAAAGTCGCGGGTCTCGGACACCGCTCAGCCGGAACTGTCGATACGCGGACTCGAGGCCGGCTATCATCACGGGCCAAAGGTTCTGCACAACGTCAGTTTCGATCTTCATCGCGGTATGACTGTCGCCGTGGTTGGAGAATCCGGTTCTGGCAAATCGACCACGGCGCGGGTGATCATGGGGTTGTTGCCAGCCGCCAGCGGTGAAATCCGACTCCGGGATGAAGCTCTGCCGCCGAGTTTTCGCGCGCGAAGCAAGGATCAGCTGCGCCGCATTCAAATGATCTATCAATCCGCCGAGACCGCACTTAATCCCAGAATGCGCGTCAGCGAGATCATCGGCAGGCCAGCGCAGTTTTACAGGAACCTAAAGGGCTCTGTCCTGCGCAACCGCGTCGAGGAACTGTTATCGCTGATCGAGCTTGACCCGGCAATATTCTATGATCGTCTCCCATCGGAGTTGTCCGGCGGTCAAAAGCAACGCGTCGGGATTGCCCGCGCGTTGGCAGCCGACCCCGACATCGTCATCTGTGACGAGGTTACCAGTGCCCTTGATCAGATTGTGGCAGAGGGCATTTTACGACTGCTGGACCGGCTGCAAAGCGAGATCGGCCTCACCTACATGTTTGTCACGCATGACCTATCCACGGTCCGTGCGATCGCGGACGAAGTCGTGGTCATGCAGCGCGGATGCGTGGTGGACAGCGGCCGGAAGAGCAAGATCTTTGCGCCTCCGCACCACCCCTATACCGCCCAGTTGCTCGCATCCGAACCGAAAATGGACCCGCACTGGCTGGATGCGCACAAAAAGATCCAGACTTTGACAGATACATTTGCGAAGCCGACCGGTACTTTGAGCGCAACGAATTTTCGTTAGGCTCTTCCTCGTTCGCGCGACTCAACATCCGTCTATTCGTTTGATGGCAAGGCATTTGTTAGAATTCCCAACGATTGGACCGGTTCTAGGTCCCGAACTTTCCAGCGTTCGATGAATGCAGACAAATCTGGCGTGGGCGAACTCGACCAAAAATGCTCGGCCCGGAGGAGGGCCGCATCCGAACCGAACGCACCCAAGCCATAGGCCGGGAAATTCAGGACCTGGGCCGAGACCCGAACACGCCCCTGGCATACGCGGATTTTGAAGTCCGGCTCCGGGCCCTACAGGAGCTCGGGTTCTATCCCGATAGGTGCCTGGACTCCATTGTGGCGTAGGCCATCAAAGCCTTGCGGCGGATCAGGCCCGAGACAGCCCTGCCCCTCCCTGAACTGCGTCTCCATGTCGAACGCCATCAACATCCACGCCGTTTACCTAGGTGAAGATGGACATCTTCCTGTGCGTTTCTGGACTTTCTGAGTGAGAAAGTCTCGATTTCTTGATCGCTGCTTTCGCCCTTTCGTCTCCGGGAGCGTTGGCAAGCGAGAACGAAGTGCGGTGGACCAGCTCAGCGCCGCCGCAACTTACCGTCGGTCGAGTGGTGCCGATCAAGCCGGAATGGATTTCTCAAATCCCCTGATTAGGAGACGATTCAAAACGAGGCGTACTCTGGCAAGATCAGAGTTCCCGGTTGGGTATCGAGCGGGATTATTCGTGGAGACGAATTGGCCCTTCATATCGCTACCATCAGCGAGTGTCGGTATCGGTGGTTGCGCCTCCGCGATTTGAACCTGCGGTTTTTTGCCAACAAGGCTGAACGGAGAGCAACCGATCAGGCTCGCGGATTTCCGAAAAGCACGCCTTGCTATCCCTTTCTGCGACCGATCGATTTGATGGCTTCTCTCATCTCCCGCATGTGCACATCTTGGGAGACATGGACCAAGATCATGATCTCGCCAGGATTGAAGGAGGCCACGCATCCTGCGGACTGCTATTTTCCGCAGGAGCACAGCCGAGCCGTAGCGAGCGCTACTCGCAATGGTTGTGAAATCCCGAAAACAGGCCTTGCTCCGAGCGCCTGACAGAGCGATTCTGCGCCTTGCACACGCACTCGCGCGCCAAGCGGCCCGCGAAGATCACGAGCGTGAACAGGCCGAGAAAACTCACCATGAATCGAACCGCGATCTACGCACGCTTCTCAACCGACCTCCAGAATGAGCGATCGATAGACGATCAACTCGCTTTATGCCGAGCGTACTCAGAACGTGAGGGGTTGAACGTTGTCGCAACGTTTGACGACCGAGCGCGCTCCGGCGGCTCCGTCATGGGCCGTGACGGTTTGCTTCACCTCATGGACAAAGCTCGTGAGCACGAATTTGATGTTCTCGTTGTGGAGGCCCTTGATCGGCTCTCGCGTGACATGGAAGACCTTGCCGGCATTCACAAACGCCTTTCGTTTCTTGGCATCGAAATTCGTGCCGTCCACGAGGGCGTGGTGAACACAGTCTTGGTCGGGCTTCGCGGTCTTGTTGGGCAACTCTATCGAGAGGACATTGCTCACAAAGTCCGTCGGGGCCAGGCCGGTCGAGTCGGCAAGGGGCTCCATGCCGGTGGATTGACCTACGGCTACTCCTACGTGCTAGGCGACCCTGGGAAGCGACTGATCGCTGGGAAGGAAGCGGACATCGTGCGTCGTATCTTCAGGGAGTATGTCGATGGACAGACCCCGCGTGATATCGCGCACAATCTAAATAGAGACCGCATACCGCCGCCTCGTGGTCGAGCCTGGAATGCCTCTACTATCAATGGAAATGCGCAGAGAGGGACGGGTCTGCTTCATAATGAGCTTTATGCTGGCCGCTTGATCTGGAACAGGGTCAGAATGATCAAGGATCCTGATACGGGGAAACGTGTCTCGCGTCCGAATCCCAAGGGTGAATGGCGAACAGTCGAAGTACCCGATCTTGCCATTGTTTCGTCCGACCTGTTCGACGCAGCACACGCGCGGAAGAAGGCGCGCGCAACCACCCATCCAAGCCACCAGCGCCGACCACGGCATATGTTGACCGGACTCCTGAGGTGCGGTGCCTGCGGTGCGGGAATGTCGTCAAAAGGCATGGACAAGTCCAAGCGCATTCGCATCCGCTGTTCGGCCGCGACAGAAAGCGGAACATGCGCTGATCCTAAAACCTTTTATTTGGATACGGTCGAAACTGCAGTTCTGAACGGGCTTGCCGCCGAGTTGCGCCATCCTGAAGTGATTGCCCGGTACGTGCAGACGTACCACGAAGAACGGAAGCGCTTGGCAGCCGATACCGATGCCAGGCGCACTCGTTTGGAGCGACGGCTTGGAGAACTATCTCGGGAGATCGAGCGGCTGGTCAACGCCATTGCCAAGGGTCACGGCGACCCAGCCGTACTGGGACCGCAATCAACAACGCTGAATGAAGAGCGTAAGGGCATTTTGGCCGAGTTGGATCGGGTGCCCGCCGCGACCGGAGTGATCGCGCTGCATCCTGCGGTGCTGGCACGCTACGAGGAACAACTGAACCAACTTCAGACAGGACTTGCCAAGGGCATTGCTGCTGGCGACTCCGAATGTGCCGAGGCGATGCGGGACTTGGTCGAAACCGTCACGGTGTTTCGAGATCCATCGAGGATCGGCGGGGTCGAAGTCGAAATCGCTGGGCGGCTAACGGCACTCTTGGGCGAGGGTGCCTTCCCCCACGGCGTCAAAGGAGTGGGGGGAATGGTGGTAGCGGGAGAGGGACTTGAACCCCCGACCCCAGGATTATGATTCCCGTGCTCTAACCAACTGAGCTACCCCGCCAGGGCGGCGAAAAGCCCGAAATCCGCCTCAAATCGAAAGGCATGTCCGGGCGTTCGCCAAGGTCGCGCGGATATAAGGTTGGGAGGGTGAGCCTGTCAAGCTTCGAAGCAACCGCCGCGCCGGCTTATTGTCGCCGCCGAAAAGCTTTGCCGCGCAGACATTTGAGCGCGGCCGTCGGGGTTGAGTTCAAGGGGACACGTCGCTATGTCTCGGCCACGACTTCTTAGAGTTTTGAAAAACAGATGAAACCGCGCATTGCAGTCCTCGGTTGCGGATACTGGGGCAGCAACCACATCCGCACCCTGAAGGCGCTTGGCGCGCTGCACGCGGTCTCCGACCTCAACCGTGCCCGCGCCGAAGGTTTCGCCAGCGAGCAGGACTGTCTGGCGATCGAGCCCGACCAGCTGTTCATCCGTGACGACATCGACGCCATCGTCATGGCGCTGCCGCCGCAGTTCCATGCCGACCTTGCCGTGCGCGCCGTCGAGGGCGGCAAGGATGTGCTGGTGGAAAAGCCGATCGCGCTGACGGTGGCGGACGCCGAGCGCGCGGTGCAAGCCGCCAAGGACAATGGCCGCGTCTTCATGGTCGGGCATGTCTTGCGGTTCCATCCCGCCTTCGAGACCCTCAAAGGGTTGATCGACAATGGCGAACTCGGCGAAGTCCGCTATATCCACTCTCACCGGCTCGGCCTGGGCAAGTTTCACACCGAGAATGATGCATTGTGGGACCTGGCGCCGCACGATTTGTCGATGATCCTGGCGATCACCGGCACGGAACCGATCGAGGTGCGCGGCGAGGGCGCCGCCCTGCTCGACAATCTCAGCGACTTCGCGCACCTGCACATGCGTTTTCCCAACGGCCTGCGCAGCCATCTCTTCGCCTCGCGGCTCAATCCCTATCGCGAGCGGCGGCTGACCGTTGTCGGCACCAAGGCGATGGCGGTGTTCGACGATGTCGAGCCATGGGAACGCAAGCTTGCCGTCTATCGCCACGCGGTGTGGCAGGACAGCGGCCAATGGGCCTTCACCACCAACGAGCCGTCCTATGTCGCGGTAGCGCAAGGCATGCCGCTGACGCGCGAGCTGGAGCATTTCATCCAATGCATCGAGACGCGGGCCGAGCCGCGCACCAGCGGCGAGGAAGCGATCAGGGTGCTGCGCATCCTGACGGCCGGCACCGTCACGCACACCAAATCCTGAGCGAGCGCCTGGAAATACTATTCTGGCGGCCAGAGCGAATTTCGAAACGGTCTCTGAGAGGGTAGCGTTTTATTCGGCGGGAATCTGCGCCGGCCTGGCGGCAAGCCGGGTCAGCATGGCCTCGGCCTCGGCGCCACGCTCGGAACGCTCGATGAAGCCGCCGCCGAACACGCGCGCCTCGTTGCCGTCATCGGAATAGAGCACGCAGGCCTGTCCGGGCGCGATGCCGGACTCACCATCGACCAGTTCCACCCATGTCGCGCCATCGCGGTGATGCAATACGGCCGGGCGGGGCGGGCGCGTCGAGCGGACCTTGGCGAACAGCTCCAGGCCGGCGGCAGGAACATCGGCCAGCGGCCCGTCGCCCAGCCAGTTCATGTTGCGCAGATAGATCTTGTGCGTCTCCAGCGCCTCGCGCGGACCGACGACGACACGGGCGCGGTCGGCATCGAGATGGACGACATAGAGCGGCTCGCCCGAAGCGATGCCGATGCCGCGGCGCTGGCCGATCGTGTAGCGCAGGATGCCCTCGTGGCGGCCGAGCACGCGGCCGTCGATATGGACGATGTCGCCGGGATTGGCCGCAGTTGGCCTCAGCTTGGCGATGATGTCGGAATATTTGCCTTGCGGCACGAAACAGATGTCCTGGCTGTCCTGCTTGGCGGCGACCGTCAGTCCCATTTCCTCGGCGATGGCACGAACCTGCGGCTTCGACAGGCCGCCGAGCGGAAAGCGCAGATAGTCGATCTGCGCCTGCGTGGTGGCGAACAGGAAATAGCTTTGGTCGCGGTCGGCGTCGACCGGCCGGTAGAGCGCGCGGTGGGCGCCATTGGCGCCGGAACGGATATAGTGGCCGGTGGCCAGCGCTTCTGCGCCAAGCTCCTTGGCGGTGGCCAGAAGATCGGCGAACTTCACCGTCTGGTTGCAGGAAACGCAAGGGATAGGCGTCTCGCCGGCGACGTAGCTTTCGGCGAAGGGATCGATGACCGCCTTGCGAAAGCGTTCCTCGTAGTCGAGCACATAGTGGGGAATGCCGAGCGTCTCGGAGACGCGGCGGGCATCATCGATGTCCTGCCCGGCGCAGCATGAGCCGGCCCGGTGTGTCGCCGCGCCATGGTCGTAGAGCTGCAAGGTGACGCCGACGACATCATAGCCCTCGCGCTTCAGCAGGCCAGCGACGACCGATGAATCGACGCCGCCCGACATGGCGACGACGATACGGGTGTTTTCGGGACGTCCGGGAAGATCGAGGCTGTTCATGGTTCTTTCATTCCGCCCGGCGCTGAATGCCAGTGGCTGGAATATAGGTCAAGCACCACGGCTGCGCCAGCTTTGAGGGCCTGCCGATTTTGTGTCCGAATCCGAACCAGCCGCGAGGTGTTTAAAATGCTGACCAAAAGACTAACGCGGCGTTCATGATCCTTACCTAGTCATTAGGGTCTGCTTAGGCAAATTTTAAAGCTGTGGCGGTAACGTGGCGGGGATTGGGTCTTTGAGTTTTTTGTAGAGAGTACGATGACCGATCTGGTTAGACCGAGAGTCAAATATGTTATCGGGCCTGACGGCAGCCCTCTTACGATTGCCGATCTGCCGCCGACGAACACACGTCGCTGGGTTATCCGGCGCAAGGCGGAAGTGGTTGCGGCGGTGCGCGGCGGGCTTTTGAGCCTCGACGAGGCATGCCAGCGCTACAAGCTGACCACCGAGGAATTCCTGTCCTGGCAGGCGTCGATCGACGAATATGGCCTTGCCGGGCTGCGCACCACGCGCATCCAGCAATACCGGCATTAGCAAGTTTGCTTCCGGAACGGCGATCGTGGGTCAAGGGGCGGCGCAAGCCGTCCTTTTTTTCGCGAGCGGGCACGCTGATTGATCGCCCACTACTACGTAAAGTCGCGTGCCGACCTGCGGGTGCGAGCCATGGGGCGGCGCGCCCTCCTTCGGAGTCCCACAGGGCGAGGCTAGGGCCGCTTCCCGGTCGGCATGACCGGACTCTAGCTCACAAACGAGCCAAGAAAGTCGTTGACCAAATCCTCCCTCGTCTCCGAAAAAAGACTTTCGATGGTCAGGTCCATCTCTTTTTGGGCGATGATGGCGTCGATCTGCGCGGTTGGGAGGGGATTGCTGAATCGGCAACTCAGCGTGTGCTGTGTTCTTTGAACCAGATAGCAGCTCACGAGTTCGGATTTTTCGTCACCAAATTGCAGGTAAAAGTAATCCGGACTGCCTGAAAAGCCGCCGACATACAGCGCCGCTCCGCCTTCAGACAGGTCCAGCATGCGGAAATTGGCGCTCTGGACCTCCCGCAGGCCGTGTGACGGGAAGATGAGGCGAACAAGGAAATTGACGTCCCTTCGAACCCATCTGCGTTTTTCCTTCGTGTTCTCAGAATACTTCACGGGTTTTCCCCAAAAAGACTTAGATGTCCAAGTATTCCTCAGCACCCACTTTGGGAGCATGGAGTGAAAAGGCTTAAGGATCGATAAGAGGTTCCGTTCGAATTGGTTCTTCCTATGTGACGTTGGGAGAGCCCATCCGCTTCTTCAACATCATTGATCGCGCCTTGTGGCCGGGCCGAGGCGAGACGCTCGCGCCGCAGCAGGTTTCGTCCGCGTCCGCGCGCCTGAAACAAGGGCGGCGAGGGCGCGGCGATCCTAGGAGCGAGTCTTTTGACGCTCAGGCTGTCAACACCACTTTGCCGATCGGCTTGGTGGCGAGAAAGGCGTGAGCGGCGCCTGCCTGCTCGAGCGGGAAGCTTTTCGCCACATGGACGGCGAGCTTTTTGGCATCGATCAACTGGGCGAGTTTCAGCAAGCCCTCACGGTCCGGCATGACGGACATGCGCTCGACCCGGACGCCCTGCGCGCTGGCCTGCGTCTTCGTCGCATCGCTGACATTGAGCAATGACACCAGCACGCCGCCACGCTTGAGCACCTTCAGCGAATGTTCTGCATGGTCGCCGCCAACAGTCTCCAGCACGAGATCGATGTCGCGAAGCTTGTCCGCGAAATCGCCCTGGGTGTAGTCGAGAACCTCATCGGCGCCGAGCGAGCGGGCGAAATCGAGCTTCTGCGGGCTGGTGGTGGCGATGACGTAGGCGCCGTGCGCCTTGGCGATCTGCACCGCCAGATGGCCAACGCCGCCGGCTGCCGCGTGGATCAGCACGCGCTGGCCCGATTTCAATCCGCCATGGCGGACGAGGCCCTGCCAGGCGGTGAGGCCGGCCAGCGGCAATGCGGCCGCCTGGATGTGGTCGGCGCCGCTGGGCTTCGGCGCGATTTCGTCAGCGGGCACCGCGGCCAACTCGGCGTAAGCCGCCGCCTGCTTGGGGAAGCGCGGCATGCCGAACACCTCGTCGCCGATCTCGAAGCCCGAGACCCCGGCGCCCAGCGCCTCGACCGTTCCCGAGATATCCCAGCCGAGAATGAAGGGCGGCTCACCGAGAAGCTTATAGTGGCCGGCGCGGACGGCGCCATCGACTGGATTGATACCGGCGGCCTTGACCCGGACCAGCACTTCGCCGGCCTTCGGCGTGGGGTCGGGCTGATCGGAGATGACAAGGACGTCGGGTCCGCCGACGGAATTCTGGATAACGGCACGCATGGGATGTCTCCTGCTTGGTTCGTGCCACTATCATTTGGATAGTAGTAGTCTATTGTCTAGTATGTACCTTTTCGATATATAGGTACCTCATGGATAGTGATAGCGACTCCCCCTTCGGCTATGATGCGTTCCGGCGAACGTGTCCTTCGCACACCGTGCTGGAGATGCTGGCCAGCAAATGGGTTTATCTGGTGGTCTGCGCGCTGCGCAAAGGCCGGCTGCGCAATGGCGAGCTTGCCCGCAAGCTCGAAGGCATTACGCCGAAGATGCTGACGCAGACGTTGCGCGTGCTCGAGCGCGACGGCCTGGTGCGGCGCGAGATCTTCCCGGTCATTCCGCCGCGCGTCGAATATGAACTGACCGAGCTCGGCCAGAATCTGGCGGGGCTGCTCACCCAGATCAGGTCTTGGGCGGAGCAACATGCACCCGACATCAAGGATGCGCGGGCACGGGCAACCGCCGAAAATGAGGGGAATTGGGCCGCTTAAGGGCAGTCTTCAGGTCTGCTCGATCGAGCTTTTCGTGACCTTCGGCCAAGACCGGCACAGGGAGCAAGACTGGCGCCGGGATATCGCGCCCGCCTGGGTGGCAGGCGCCGACGCCACGGACAGGCCGGGCTTCAGCCGATCATCGCACTGCGGCCGCCGATTTCGGCTTCGCGAATCTTGGTGTCGCGTGATTCGAGCATTTCCGCCTTGGAAAGCTCCGCTTCAGCTTCGCCGAGTAGTGATTCGGCAGCGCTTCGCTGCTGGGCGAGGTCGCTTTGCGAGTTTCTGAGATTGTCGCGGCGCAAGCGCGCCGCCTTGGCAAAGGTCGGATAGGCGAAATGGTTGATGTCGGTGATGCCGGCCTTCTTTTCCTCGGCGGTGATCTGAAGCTCAAGCTCGACGGCCATGCGTTCGAACTCGGCGATCATCATGTCGAGCTGCAGCAGCTGCCGCCGCTTCTCATTCACCCGAAACTGCTTCAGCCGAACGAGGTTTTCACGTGACTTCATGATTCGGTACTCCCGGAAACGCACACCCGCACATATCGTCGATCCACCTGGAAAGGCTCAGGCGTTGCCCGTTTCCACTGGCTTTCCCGGAACTATGGGAAACAAAACCCTAAAGTTTTTTGCCGGCGGTAACCATTCGTTTACGGGCATTGTTAATCATACGTGTCAGGGCTTAAGGCCGGGTAAAAATTCCGGCCGCCGATACGGAAGCGCGTCGATGAGTCCCTGGAGTCACTTAGTCCAGGTTATTAATGTGTCGCATTAGGAATTTTGGTCTGTGATTCGTTATTAGATTCAAGAGGGTGTAGAAAGGGGTTAAAAAATCTGGTACCGTCATGGACGGGAAATTAGGTTTTGTTAACCATTCGATGGCAGCCTCTGCAAAGGCAACCACTGCTCCGGTCCAGGACGGGTCGTGAAATGGTCCGGCGGCAGAAAAGGGGAATGAAATGCGTGTTCTGCTGATAGAAGATGACAGTGCAACCGCACAAAGCATCGAACTGATGCTGAAATCGGAAAGTTTCAATGTCTATACGACGGACCTCGGTGAAGAGGGGGTCGATCTGGGCAAGCTCTACGACTACGACATCATCCTTCTCGACCTCAACCTGCCTGACATGTCGGGTTATGAGGTCTTGAGAACCCTTCGCCTTTCCAAGGTAAAGACGCCGATCCTTATCCTGTCCGGCATGGCCGGTATCGAGGACAAGGTACGCGGCCTCGGCTTCGGCGCCGACGACTACATGACCAAGCCGTTCCACAAGGACGAGCTGGTCGCCCGTATTCACGCCATCGTGCGGCGCTCCAAGGGGCATGCCCAGTCGGTCATCACCACCGGCGACCTGGTGGTCAATCTCGATGCCAAGACTGTTGAAGTCGGCGGCCAGCGCGTGCATCTCACCGGCAAGGAATATCAGATGCTGGAGTTGCTCTCGCTGCGCAAGGGCACCACGCTGACCAAGGAAATGTTCCTCAACCACCTCTATGGCGGCATGGACGAGCCCGAGCTGAAGATCATCGACGTCTTCATCTGCAAGTTGCGCAAGAAGCTCGACGCGGCATCCGGCGGCCAGAACTACATCGAGACGGTCTGGGGCCGCGGCTACGTGTTGCGCGAACCGGAAGACATCCGCGTTAGCGCCTGAGCGAAAAGCACCGTCCGAACCTGTCTTTCTCGAAAAAAAACCCGGCTCTGGCCGGGTTTTTGCTTGATGCGCCGACGATCGGCAAGAACGGTAAGACGCTCTGCCATTCTAACGTGCTGTCTTCACGCAATTTTGGACGGGAGACCGTCACACTTCCTGGAACTGCTCCGGTTGGCCGGCCGAATCAGGCGGCGATCTTCAAGGTGCGAAAACGCTCGAGCAGTTGCGGCCGGTTGAACGGCTTCAGCAGATAGCCCTGGGCGCCGGCGCGCTTGGCCCGCATGATCGAAGCGATATCGAGTTCGACCAGCGAAATCAGGATCTGCGGCCTGATCAGGCTGTCCATGGCGCGCACGCGACGAATGAGATCGACAGCGGCTACATCCGGCAAGGCGCCGTCGACGATGATGATGTCGGGCATGTCGGCCGCGCACATCTCCAGCGCGTCAAGTCCGCTGGCGGCTTCTATGACCACCATGTCGGAGCCGCCCAGGATGCGTTTTGCAACCTTCCTGATGACGCTTGAATCGTCGACGAACATGCAGCGTGTCATTTCCGGGTCCTCTTTGCCTTCTGGCAATCCGGTAGCGTCGGGGCATCCGGACTGCACCATAGGCCGATCTGGTAAAGAAGCCGAAAAGCCATTAGGTAAAATTTTTGAAAAGATGCATTCGCAGGCTGTTCTTCACAATGCTTCGCAACGGCCGCTTGGCGAAGCTCGTCTCACTTCAATTGAAAAGCCGCCGCGGATATTGCCGCTTGGAATACTTCGGTTTCTCTGAGGTCAGGCGCGAATTTCAGGCAGCTGATTTCAGGCAGCTGAAAGGACGATTTCTTCCGGCGTGGCGTGGATCGAAATCGTCATGTTGGCCTCACGCGCCAGAAGCAGCGTGTAATAAGGCTGTACCGAATGCGCGTCGATCGGTTCCTCCGGCTTGTGGCCGGAATGCAGTTCGAGGAATTTTGGCGGCACGCGCAGCATCGGGCCGCTCGCCGCGAGCGCAAAGCGTGGCTCGGTTTCGAGGTTTTCAAGGGTCACGGAAAGCCTGCCGCCGCGCGGAATGGCGGCGTTGGCGATGAGGAGCAGGTTGAGCAGCAGCTTGACCTTGTTCTTGGGCAGCAGCGCGCGGGTTCCGTTCCAGCTCAGTTCCGGCTTCTCGTTCTTGAGGAAAGCGATGGCGACGGCTTCGGCGTCGCCGGTGTCGATCAGCATGCCGGCCGAGCCGGCGGCGCCGAAAGCGATACGGGCGAATTGCAGCCGCGCCGAAGCGTTGCGGGCGCTCTGGCGGATCAGCTTCATGGCGTCTTCGTCGGCGCCGCCTTCGTCGAGCAGTTCGAGCCCATTGTTGATCGCGCCGACCGGCGAGATGATGTCGTGACAGACCCGGCTGCACAGAAGCGCTGCCAGATCGGGTGCGGAAAGGGTGAACAGATCGGCCATCGGCGAAAATCCCTGCAAAATTTCACAAACTACGGCCGAGCGATCGATCGTCGCCTGCCCACACGAATCACGCGCTCTCTCCCCGGGCTCCTGAATACACAGCGCCCGTGCGTGCGGCAACAAATCCAAAATTGTGGTCATGGCAAATGGCGTGTTCACGCAGGCTGCCGATGAGCGATCCGAAACAGCCTTTGAACCGCCATGTTCATGTGGGAGCTTAATGGTTGAAAAAGGATTACGGCATAGTTTGCCCGTAACAGTTACCCTTAACGGCCGGCTAAAAGAGCCGTACGGGTGCGAGGCGTCGGCGAAGGTGCTCCCTGACGGAGATTGGAAGCATGTTTTCCCGATTCTACGACCGGAGGTTTTTCCGTGTCACCTCTGACCGGACCCTGTTCCGTGTCATCTCTGACCGGATTTCGTTCCGTGTCATCCCAGACCGGGCATTTGTCCGTGTCGTATCAATGACGATCGCGCTCATGGGCGTTCTCGTCTTCTCGACTTCAGCCCTGCGGGCCCAGGAATATACCGCTCAGGAGATAGTCGATTCCGGTCACAAGTTCTTCGGCGCGACATCGGGCGGGCTCGCCACGGTCGTCGAGAAGATCTTTGCTTCCTACGGCCTGCCCAACGGTTATCTGCTGGGCGAAGAGGGCTCGGGCGCGCTGATCGGCGGCCTGACCTATGGCGAAGGCACGCTCTACACCAAGAATGCCGGTGATCACAAAGTGTTCTGGCAAGGCCCATCGCTCGGCTGGGATTTCGGCGGCGAGGGGTCGCGGGTGATGATGCTGGTCTACAATCTCGACGATGTGAGCAGCCTCTACAACCGCTATGGCGGCGTTGCCGGTTCGGCCTATGTGGTGGCGGGCGTCGGCTTCAACGTGCTGAAGAACAACAATGTGCTGCTGGTGCCGATCCGCACCGGCGTCGGCGCTCGACTCGGCGTCAATCTCGGCTACCTGAAGCTTACCGAGCGTGCCACGTGGAATCCGTTCTGAGGTGAACCCATCCAGTTGCGGCAAAAGCTTGCCGCAACGCTGGATTTCCGCCATGCCAACGTGGCACAGTCCAGCTTTCGTCCATAACGGGTGGTCACTTGGTTCAGTCGTTCCTGTTCTTTGCCCTCGGCTTCCTCTGCGCTGGATTTCTGTCGCTGATGGTTGCCCCGGCCATATGGCGGCGGGCCGTCGCCCTGACGCGCAAGCGCATCGAAGCCTCGATACCGTTGACGCAAACCGAGATCCAGGCCGACAAGGACCGTATCCGGGCTGAGTTCGCCATGTCGGCTCGTCGTCTCGAAATGAGCGTCAAGGCGTTGCGCGAGAAGACGGCGGAGCAGCTGGTCGAGATCAACCGTGGCCGCGAGGCCCTGAAGGGCCTGGCGGTCGAGCGCATGGACAAGAACCAGGCGCTTAGCGAACTGGGGGTCAAGGGTGAAATGCTGCGGCAGCGCGAGGGCGAGCTGCAGCTTCTGTCGGACCGGCTCAAGGAAACCGAACGCAAGCTGGAAAAGCGCGCACTCGAGCTCGAAAAGCTGGAGCGTATGTATGATGACGCCAGTTTTTCCTCCAGCAGCCGACAGATCGAGCTCGTGGCGCGCGAATCCGAATTGCAGAAACTCGCCAGCGACATCGCGCTGCTGCGCGGCCAGCGCAAGGAGGCGGACAGGCGCAACCAGGAGATCGCCGCCGAAAGCAAGGCCGCGCGCGATGCCCTGAAAGCCGAGAAGAAAAGGACCGCCGAGCTCGACAAGAAGCTCGAACGGCTGCTTGCCACGCTCGCCGATCGCGAGGAAAAGCTCGACCGCCGCGAAAAGGAACTGGCGCGGCTCCGTGAAAAGTCGAAAGCCGAGGACAGCGCACCGGCCGTGCGGCTGGTCGGCAAGGCCGGTGAAGTTGCCAAGGGCGATGAGGTCGACAAGGCAATCGCCAAGCTCGACAGCGAACGTGAACGGCTCGAGGCCAGGCTGACGGCGCTGGCGCGCGAGAACAAGCGGTTGAAAGCGGATCTCGATGCGATGGCCGCGTCCGGCCCCACGGATGGCAGCTCCGCATTGCGCGAGCAGATGAATGAACTGGCGGCGGAGGTCGTCCACCTGACGGCCAAGCTCGAGGGGCCTGATTCGCCGATCGCCAGGGCGCTGGCGGCACCCTCGGATGCGCGCTCCGGCAGTGGCGGCCGCAGCCTTGCGGATCGCGTGCGGGCGCTGCAGAAGGCCGTCACGGCAAACTGAGGTCAGTCCCTGTTTGCAGAAAAATGATGCAGCGCGATGGCTGACGCCGCGGCGACGTTCAGGCTGTCGAAGCCTTGCGCCATGCCAATGCGCACCGTGTGCAGGCGGGCAAGCAGGCTTTCGGGCAGGCCTTCGCCCTCGGTGCCGAGATAGAGCGCCAGGCGCTCGCTCGGCCGCGCATCGCGTATGTCGGTCTGCCCGCGTGGCGACAGCGCAAACTGGCGATAGAAGCGGCGGTCAAGCGATGCCGTGAAGTCGGCGACGTCCGTGAATGACGCGAAGGGGATTTTGAGCGCGGCGCCGACCGAAACGCGGATCGCCTTGCGGTAGAGCGGATCGCAGCATGTCGCATCCAGCAATACCGCGTCGGCGCCAAAGGCGGCGGCGTTGCGGAAGATCGCACCCATATTGTCATGATTGGCGATGCCGACGAGCACCACGATCAGCGCGCGGGCCGGCAAGGTATCGAGAAGGACCTTTGCCGGTTGCGGCGCACCCTTGCGGCCTATGGCCAGGATGCCGCGATGCATGTGAAACCCGGCGATCGCGTCCATCACCGCGCTGGTGGCGACATAGACCGGCAGGTCCGCCGGCGCCTTGCGCAGGATGCCCTCGAGGCCAGCCAGCCGGTTTTCCAGAACCAGCACCGATTCGGCTGCAAAACGTCCTGTCGACAGCAGCAGGTCGAGCACCACCTTGCCTTCGGCAACGAAGCGGCCTTGCCGGCCGGCGAGGTCACGCTCGCGGATATCGAGATAGGCGGCAACACGCGGGTCTTGCGGGTCGTCGATACGAATGGGATCCATGCGTTCCTCGCGGCCATCGCACGCGTCCGAAAAGCCGATCGGCTCCCAGCGCATACCCCTGGGTTCGAAAAGCACGATGCGACAATCCAGGACTGTCGGCTATCCCCGTGCGTCCGGATGGACGCACGTCGCCGCGAAGGCATTATCACCGACTACAAGGCCGGCCGGTCAGGTCCCGGCGCGCCGCAAGCGTTGCGCCATGTGGGACAACTCATCCTGGCCGCTGCCGAAAATGCCGTCCAGCATGCCGAGCAGTTCACGCACGGCGTCGGACTTGCAGGAATAGTAGATCATCTGACGATCGCGACGGGTTTCCACGAGGTCGAGAGCCCGCAACTTGGCCAGATGTTGCGACAGGGCGGATTGGCTGAGCATTACCTTCTCGGCGATGGCGCCGACCGACATTTCGCCGTCGGTCAGGTAGCTCATGATCAACAGCCGTTTTTCATTGCCCATCAGCATCAGAAATTCGGCTGCCGATTCGGCGTTGGCTATTAGCTTAGTCGAGACCATCGATCCCCCGTGCCTTTTGCTCATCCCGACGCCATGGGGGCAATGGCATCTGATTCCATAAACTCACTTGTGAATAGGGGCTGGCGAGTCAGCTCCACTAGCAAAGGTAGAACATTTCGTTCAAATCTCAAGCATTGCTTTTGATCCAACACGATTAAGTGTCAGTTTTTGTGTTGGTGCCGGTTCTGGCAATCCTGGCCATCTCGACCAGAACTTGTCGCAATTCCCATGCCGCCGCCAAAGGTTGCGGGAAGAAGACCCGGCAAACATTGTCGCCCGACACCAGATCCATGCCATCGGCATCGAATCCGGCAATGGTCCAGCCGTCGCCGGACGCCTTGGCGAAATGACGCGCATAAACTGCGATCGCGTCGAGATGGTCGGCGTTCATGTGGTCGACGGCGGATTGTTCGCTTTCGGCCAACTCCTCGACGATCGGTCCGTTGGTGAGCAGGCTGGATCGATCGAGCTGATAAGCCTTGCCGAAGCCGCCATTCAGGCTGGCGTGTCGCGGTTCGAGTCGAAAAATCGAAAAGTCGCCGAGCCCGGCGTAGAGGCTCGCCTTGGGATTGCGGTTGAGATAACGGCGCTCGGCGCGTGTGTGCGCGTTCGATCCACGCTCGAGGCGTGCCGCCCGGCAGACGAGCGTCAGGCGTGGGTGCGCCAGCGGGTCGCCCTTGCCGGGCTCGCCGACCAGCAGGGAACAGCGCGGATCGGCAAGCAGGGCGCCGGTGTGCGCCGAGAGCATTGAAACCAGGATCAGTGGCGCGCCGTCGGTGTCCGTGGCCACGCCGACCCTGCTGGCCAGCGGCGAGCCGGTTTGCGGCTCGATCACCGCCAGCGCTCCGAAACGGGCGCGGCGCAGGAGCGTCTTCGCCAGGCGGATCGCCTCGGCGTCAGTCTCGCGGATCACTGCTTTCTTCTGGTCCGTCAAAACGCCCATCGCAATAAGCTGATTTTTCTTCTCTAGTTATTGGCCAGCATGCCTAATTTGACAAGGTCGTCGATCTCGGTTTTCGCAAAGCCGAAACGCGCCAGCACTGTCGACGGTGACAGATCCTCGTCGCCAGGCATCGTTGCCGGTGTCGGCCGTGAGCCCGAGAAACGCGGTGCCGGTGCAGGGCGCTCAAACGCGCCCGTCGTCACGAAGGCATCGCGCGACCGATTGTGCGGATGGCGCTTCGCTTCACGCAGCGACAGGACCGGAGCAACGCAGGCATCGGTTTCGGCGAACAGCCGGTCCCAGTCGTCGCGTGATTTCCGCCTGATCCGGTCGGCAATGGCGGCGCGCATCGGTGGCCACAGCGATTTGTCATACTGGCCGGGCACAAACCGCTCATCGAGTGGCAGCAGCCTGGCGAATTCGGCGAAGAATTGCGGTTCCAGGCAGCCTATGGCGATGTACCGGCCATCCGCCGTCTCATAGGTGTCGTAGAAGGGAGCGCCGGAATCGAGCAGGTTCGCGCCGCGCCTTTCGTCCCAAAGGCCAGCCGCCGTCAAGGCGTGCAGGGGCGTCGCCAGCATCGAGGCGCCCTCAACCATCGCGGCGTCGATTACCTGGCCCTTGCCCGTGCGCGAGCGTTGGAACAGGGCGGCCAGCACGCCGGCAACCAGCATCATGGTGCCGCCGCCATAGTCGGCGACGAGGTTGAGCGGCGGCACGGGGCGGCTGTCCGCGTGGCCAATTGCGTGCAGCAGGCCCGAATAGGCAAGGTAGGTGATGTCGTGGCCGGCGCGGCCCGCGAGCGGTCCATTCTGGCCGAAGCCGGTCATGCGGCCGTAGATCAGAGCCGGATTGCGCGCCAGAACGATATCCGGACCGAGGCCAAGCTGCTCCATGACGCCCGGGCGAAAGCCTTCGACCAGAAGGTCGGCCTTTTCGGCAAGACGCAGCGCCAGTTCGGTGCCTTCGTGGCGCTTCAGGTCGATCCGCAGGATGGAGCGGCCGTGACGATCGATGTTGTGTTCATCCGTTAGCGACAGAAACGGCCGGTCCGAACCAGCCCGTTCGATGCGCAGCACCTGCGCGCCCATCTCCGAAAGCATCAGGCCCGCCAACGGCACGGGACCGAGCCCGGCCATCTCGATCACCTTCAGCCCGGCAAGCGGACCGGTCTTTCCGGCGGTGGATATGCCGGTGTTCATGACCAGCTATTTCGGGGCCATGCGGATGGCGCCGTCGAGGCGGATGGTTTCGCCGTTCAGCATCTGGTTCTCGATGATGTGCAACGCAAGGGCCGCATATTCGGATGGCTCGCCCAGACGCGACGGGAAGGGCACTGCGGCACCCAGCGAATCCTGCACCTCCTGCGGCATGCCGGCCACCATCGGTGTCTTGAAGATACCGGGCGCGATGGTGCAGACCCGGATACCGGAACGGGCAAGGTCGCGCGCCACCGGCAACGTCATGCCGACGACGCCACCCTTGGAGGCTGAATAGGCGGCCTGGCCGATCTGGCCGTCATAGGCGGCGACAGAAGCGGTGTTGACGATGACACCACGCTCGCCGCCTTGCAGCGGCTCGAGCCTGGCGGCACGGTCGGCGACGAGACGGATCATGTTGAAAGTGCCGATCAAATTGACTTCGATGACCTTGCGGTACTGATCGAGGGGATGGGGACCATCCTTGCCGATCGTCTTCACGCCGATGGCGATGCCGGCGCAATTGACCAGGATACGTGGCTCGCCAAGCTTGGCGGCGACCTCGGCGAGAGCGGTAGTGCCACCGTCAGCGCTGCTGACATCGCATTGGACGGCAATGCCGCCGATCTCGGCCGCAACCTTTGCCGCGCGGTCAATGCCAATGTCGAAGATGGCGACGCGGGCGCCCTTGGCGGCAAGCGCGCGCGCCGTTGCCTCGCCAAGACCGGAACCGCCGCCGGTAACGATCGCGATCTGGCCATTCGGGTTCATGGCGTCATCCTTCTAGATGAGAACAGGGACTGATCAGGCGCCAGGTCGGCTCGCAAGGTCAAGCCATCGCCGTGATGTGATCGGCAACCCTGGCCTGATCGGCGTGGCAGACTTCGCCCGCGAGCCTGGCGACCGCGCCCGGCTTGATCTCATGCGACAGCAGCCGGTCGAGATCGACAGGGCGTGGCATCGAAATCTGGCCGCGCGGGATCCTCTTGAAGCCGAGCGGTCCGTAATAGGGCTCGTCACCGACCAGCATGACGGCGGGCGCACCGGCCTTGGCGGCCGCTTCCAACGCGATCGCCACCAGCCGGCGGCCGATGCCGAGATTCTTGAAGGCCGGCCGCACCGCAAGCGGCCCGAGCATCAGGGCGCGGCCAGCGCCGGCGGCGATACGGGTCATGCGCACCGAAGCGACAACTGTATCGCCATCGACGGCGACAAAGGACAGCGACCGCTCGTGCCCTCCGGCCTCGCGGATCTTGTAGGCGGCCAGCACGAAACGGCCGGGCCCGAAGGCTTCGTCATTGATGGCTTCGATCTGAAGGTCATGCGCCGGGGTTTCCGGCAGGTATTTCACGTCGGCAAGGCTCATGGTCTTTGCGTTCCGGTATAGGAGGAAAGGTTTGCTGCAAACGGCAGCATTCGCCAGTCAGCGCTTCATCAAGCGCGGGCGCCCTTTCGTCGTCGGTCAAACCGGATCAAGGCAAAGTCGAACATGCGGATTGTCCGCTAGCATCAATTTCCCGCCGCTGCAATCGGAGGCTTCTTGGGCCACGCCGTCGCTTGACGGTCTGTTCAGCGTCAGGCGATTCCGCGCGGGCGCCTGGTGTCCTACATGGAGGGCAAGCAGGAAAGGAACATGCGATGGGATTGCTGGTCGACGGCAAATGGCAGGACCGCTGGTATGACACCAAGGACAGCGGCGGCAAGTTCGTGCGGGCGCAATCGCATTGGCGCGACTGGATCACCCGCGATGGAACGCCAGCCGAAGGCCGCAGCCGCGGCTTCAAGGCGGAGCCCGGCCGCTATCACCTCTATGTCTCGCTTGCTTGTCCGTGGGCGCACCGGACGCTGATCTTTCGCGCGCTGAAGAAGCTCGAAGGCATCATATCGGTGTCGGTGGTGCATCATTTCATGGGTGCCAACGGCTGGACGTTCCTGGCCGAGGACGGCGCCACCGGCGACACGCTCTATGGTCTCGACTTCCTGCACCAGATCTACACCAAGGCCGATCCGGCCTATTCGGGCCGGGTAACGGTGCCGGTGCTGTGGGACAAAAAGGAGCAGACCATCGTCTCCAACGAATCCTCCGAGATCATCCGCATGCTGAATTCAGCCTTCGATGAATGGGGGGACGCCAGCCTCGATTTCTATCCGCAGGCGCTGCGCGGCGAGATCGATGCGATCAACGCGCTGGTCTATCCCGCAGTCAACAACGGCGTCTATCGTGCAGGCTTCGCAACCACGCAAGGCGCCTATGAGGAAGCATTCGGTGAGCTGTTCTCGGCGCTCGACACGCTGGAGGACCGCCTCTCGGGACAACGCTATCTGATCGGCGATCGCATCACCGAGGCCGACTGGCGGCTGTTTACCACTCTGGTGCGCTTCGACCCGGTCTATGTCGGCCACTTCAAATGCAATCTGCGCCGCATCGCCGACTATCCGAACCTGTCGAACTATCTGCGCGATCTCTATCAGGTGCCTGGCGTCGCGGAGACCGTGAACCTGCATCACATCAAGGCGCATTATTACGGCAGCCACGAGACGATCAATCCGACCCGGATCGTGCCGGTTGGCCCTGCACTCGACTATGCCCGACCGCATGACCGGGCGCGGTTCCGCAAGGCGGCTTGATCTACCAGTAAGGCGATGCGGGCTCGCCGCCAAAAATCTCGGCGATCCGGCGTAGCGTTGCCGGTGTCGTGCCTTCCGGCAGGCGGTCGAGCGGGAAGAAGCCTGCCTCGGCGATCTCGTGATCCGGCAGCTTCGGCGCGGTCTGGCTGAAGTGCTCGATCAGGTAGAGGCCGACATGGTCGCGGCGGCTGGAGCGGCGGTTGAAATGCATCGACCTCAGCACCGGCGGGGCGTTCAGCGCGATGTTGCCTTCCTCGGCAAGTTCGCGCGTCAGCGCCTCGGCAAGCGTCTCGCCCACCTCGACCCCGCCACCGGGAAGTTGCCAGCCCGGAACATAGGTATGGCGAATGAGGAAGACTGAATTGGTTGCCTTGTCTTGAACGAGGGCGCGCACGCCAAGCGTCATCGGTCGCCGCAGCACGAAATAGAGATGGAACAGCCTTGCCCTGAGCCCTGGCCAGCCGGTCTGGCGGAAAACGTCCTGCGAGCCGGTCGTCATCAGTAGAGAAACCGTGGGTGGAAAGCGGGAAGCGCGTCGCTTATGAAAGACGGATGTTCAGGCTCGCGCATATTTCCGATGTCCATCTGGGGCCGCTTCCCGATGTAACCTATCGCGATCTCGCCTCCAAGCGGGTGCTCGGTTACGTCAACTGGCAGCGCAATCGCCGCCGCCACATGCATGACGCCGTCATCGACACGATCGTCGCCGACATCAAGGCGAGGAGCCCCGATCACCTCGCCGTCACCGGCGACCTGGTCAATCTGGCGCTCGACGCCGAGATCGAAATGGCCAGGCACTGGCTGGAGACGCTGGGATCGCCGCATGACGTTTCGGTCGTTCCGGGAAACCACGACGCCTATGTTCCCGGGGCCTTCGACAAGGTCTGCCGGTCATGGGCGGCGTGGATGAGCGGCGACGGCATCAACACGCCGGTCGACCGCAACGCCTTCCCCTATCTGCGCGAGCGCGGCGATGTCGCGCTGATCGGCGTCTCGACGGCGCGCGCCACCGCGCCGTTCATGGCCAACGGTTTCTTCATGGAAGGGCAGGCGGGGCGGCTGGGCAAGATTCTCGACGCGACGGGCAAGCAAGGACTGTTTCGCGTGATCATGATCCATCATCCGCCGGTGCGCGGCGCGGTCGCGCAGCAAAAGCGGCTGTTCGGCATTGCCCGTTTCCACAAGATCATTCGGCGCCATGGCGCCGAGCTCGTCCTGCACGGCCATTCGCACCTGCCGTCACTGTTCTTCATCGGCATCCGGGGCACCCGGGTTCCGGTGGTCGGCGTCGCCGCCGCCGGCCAGGCGCCGGGCAGCAAGCACCCGGCGGCGCAGTACAATCTGTTCGACATCGACGGCGAAAAGGGCAATTGGCGGATCCAGCTTACCCGGCGTGGCCTGACCGGGCCAGCAATACCGCCATCCGATCTGCAGACGCTGGAACTGGGTGCTCCAGCCGCTACGGTCGCAAGCTGAGGACCATGGCCACGATGCGGTCCCAGAACAAGGCGACCGACACCGCCAGCCCGACCAGCGCGCCAGCGGCGATCAGGCCAAGGCCGGACAGGAACGCCGACCAGCCCGCGCCGCGCGTCGTCGACCGCAATGGTGGCTCGGCTTCCCGAACGTCGGCGCGTTTCAGGCCGGCGACGGCCGGCTCGACGCCACCTTCCATCATCCTCTGACGCTCGACGACACGTTCGGCGACGTAGCGCGTCACGGAATCCGCAACGGGCTTCATCTCGGTCGATTCAGCAAGCACCACACGGCCGATGCGGGTGTCCCTGAGGAAGCGATAGGTGCGGCGGTCCCGTCCCATCGCGACATGGCTGACGGCGTCGATCCACAGCCGCGGCTGCAAGCCGGACGAGACGACGAAGTCGAAATTGTCCATGTCGGCGGGAACATCGGCAAAAACCGGCGCCAGTTCCGCGGCAAGCAGATCTAGACGCATGCGATGAGCTTCGCGCATATCGACGACGACGTCGTCACGGTCGGCAAAGGCATTCTTCACATCACGGATGGCGTCGGACAGTGTTTTCGACGGATCGTTTATCTTCTCGCCTGCTTCCTTCATTGGCGTTCGCCTCGCGGGTTTGGTTAACACGGAGTTAACACAGACGCCGGCAAAATGCACTGGCGAGATCGGTGGATCAGGACGTTCCGGAAGGTATCGCGCCCGACAGAGTCAGCTGGCCGCGGCGGCGAATTTCAAGCGATGTCGCCTGGCGCGGCGGTTGATGTTGCGGCGAATGATCTCGGCGACGAGATCGGGGGCTTCCTCGGTCAGCATATGGCCGGCCTCCAGCACATGATGCACATGAAAATGCGGCGGCAGACCATCCGCCTGGGTAAAGGGCAGCACCGTGTCATCGGTTCCCCACACCACCATCACCGGCATGTTCAGCCCTTCGAGGCGGTCGCGCGGGATGACGCCTTGCCGATCGTCCGCGGTCATGGCGGCCGCGATCTCGACAAGCTTCGGCAACTGGCCGGAACGCTTGCGCATGTCGCAAAGCACGTCGACGATGCGCTCCGCAGGCAGGCTGTGGGGGCCGGACATGGCGGCAAGGCAAGCGTGGATCTCGGCTTTGTCGGCGGCGCCGGCATAGCGGCGCAACAGTGGGCCGTTGATCTCGGGGCCAAAGCCGCCCGGAGCCAGAAGCGTCAGCGAGGCCACTTTTCCGGGCTCGGCCAACGCCATCAGCGTCGCCACCGCGCCGCCCATCGAGTGGCCGACGAGATGAACGCGTTTCAGCCCACGCGCCGACAGATCGGCGAGAATGGCCTTTGCCGCCACCTTGGCTGGACCGGCCGCGGGAAAATCGAGCGACAGCCCGTGCCCCGGCAGATCATAGGCCAGCGTGCGCGCGGAAGGCGCCAGCGAGGAGATCACCTCGCGCCAGACGTCGTGGCAGCCACCGAAACCATGCAGCAGGACGATGGTCTTCGAGCCAACACCCTGTTCAGCGGCAAAAAGCGATGAGGTCATGAAAGCTGAAGGCTTTGAATTATTTATTATTGCAGGATGCGCGAGATCGAATGTGGCTGAATTGCTCCTTGTCCAGGGCGATAGCCAGTAAAATCTTCGCGAGTGGCAGCGGTTGCCGGCAGAACCCCAAGGCCAATTGACACTTGGTGATCGGAGCGCACCGTATTCTTCGTGGCGTGGTGCGTCATGCTACGATCCTGCATGTCGTTCGTGCTAGCTGGCGTTGCCGAGCCCGGCGGCGTGCAAGGCATTGACCAGCCGATCGGTCAGGTCGGCCGGGTATTTCCTGTCGACGAAGGTTGCGCGTGGATTGGCGGCAAAATTCGGAAATTTGGCGGTCAGTTCATCGATCAACTTGCGCGCCTGATTGTCATGGCCAGCGATCTTGGCGCCGATCAGCTGGGCGGCGAGATAATGCGATTTTGTTGCAGTCGTTCTCAACGCGTTGCTGGCTATGGTGGCCTTGTCCATGTCGCCAAGCATGAATTCGCCGGCGAAGAGTCCGAAATCCCACCATGTCGGATGGCCACTGGAGACATCCACGGCATGGGCCAGAAGCGGTGTTCCCTCGGCGTAGCGGCCGGCGAAAACCAACCCATAGCCATAGGCGGCGGCCATTGCGACATCGTAGGGATTGAGGTCATAGGCCTTGCGCATCCAACGCAGCGCCTCGTCGGCATTGCCAAGGCGCGAATAGATGTAGCCATAGGCGCGATGCGCTGAAGGGCTGGTCGGCCCCATCTGCACTGCGCGGTGGGCAAATGTCAGCGCCCTCTCGATCGTCGCATCCGGCGGATAGGCGTAGTGGTCGTTCACTGCCTCGAGGTGCAGCGAGGCGAGTTCGGAATAAACCAGCGATGATTTTGCACCGCTGTTGGCCAGGGTTTCCAGGCAGCGATAAGCGGCCTCGTGGGTTCTGACGTTCTGGTCGAGATAGTATTTGCCGTTGAGCAGCAGGCACTGCGTCAGGCCGTTCTGAATGCCGCTTTGCTCGATATAACTGTAGATCGTGCCGGAAGCGGGAAGGGCCGAACTCAGGATGCCGGCGATACTGTCCTCGACTGTGGCCGGAGTGCTGTCGTCGGCAGTCAGGTTGCGCGACAAAAGCACCCGTCCGGTTGCCACGCTCTGCAATTCGATCGTGACATCGCCCGCGTCAGGTCCAGGCAGCACCTCGAAGAGGAAGCTGGTTGCATTGGTAGCCGGATCGGTCGTGTTGACGGCGTCGCGACCGATGAAATCGATCGTATCGAAGCTGCTCAGGCCGGCGCGCAGCGACGCGGCGACGCGGTTGCCTTCGGGGCCATCGGCCTTGACGGCGATATAGACGAGCGGCAGTGCCTCACTCACCGGTGACGGCACGATGCTGCTGGTTTGGCCGGTGGTCTCAAGCGATGCCGGCATCTCGCCTCCCGCCAGCAAGGCGCCATCGCCCTGACGCAGGATGAGAATGCCGAGCATGGCGATGACCAGGGCGATCGCCATCCAGAAGAACTGGAGATGGCGCGCCACCGAGGGGGCCGGTGCGGCCGCCGGTGCCAGCAATGCAGCGGCGGGAACAGCGTCTCCCGCGTCGCTGGATCGTTCGGATGGAGCCGCCGCCTCCACTTGCCCGGCAGGCTCCAGGGCTTCCGGCAGGCGGATCGCATTGAGCTCATAGGCTGGAACATAGCCGCCGCGTGGAATGGCGATGCGGACGGGCTCGGCGACGCCTTCGTTGGCGAAATAGTGTTGCAGCAGGTCGCGCAACCTGCCCGCCTGCACCCGGACCACGGCATCGGTCGACGGATCGAAATCGCCGTCCTTGCCGAAGACGTCCATGGCGATGGAGAAGCCCTTCAGCCTGTCGGCTTCCCCTGCCTGCTCGCGCTCGACAAGATAGCGAAGCAGTTTACGCGCGCGCTCGGATCTCCCGAACGTTTCGCTGGCAAGCAGTCGCTCCAGTGTCTCGCGCACTGCGGGGGCGGCAGGCGTCGCATGCTGCAAGTGTCGATCCTTTCGAAGTCGGCACAGGTTGAGGCGCGATCATATCGTTCCCGCACCACCACACAAGTATACACCCATTATGCGATCACGTACCCCACCGGATAATTCAGCGGTGGTTAATGATGCGAAGGATCGGAACCGATCACCAGATGGGGATAGTCCCGACCTTCGTTCTGGTCGCGCCTCAACCGGCCCTTTTGCCGACGATACGGTTGGCGGCGGACGTCACCGCTTCCAGCGAAGCGGCAACGATGTTGGTGTTGATGCCGGCACCGAACAGCTTGCCATCAGGATATTCCATCTCGACATAGGAGATGGCCGAGGCGTTCGAGCCACGCTGCATCGAGTGCTCGGAATAGTCGAGAACCGACATCTCGACGCCGAGATGACGCGACAGTGCATCGACGAAACCGTCGATCGGACCCGTGCCGGTGCCTGATATCGTCACTTCCTTGCCGTTGTCGAGGATGGTCGCCTCGACCACGCGTCGGCCCTTGACCGCAGTGTCCGGATAGGTGTGGTGATCGAGGAATTTCAGCCGCGCGCCGGGCTGGTCGACATAGGTCTCGAGAAAGCGCTCGTAGATGCGCCTGGCCGGCACTTCCTTGCCCTCGGCATCGGTGATCGCCTGGATTTCCTGGCTGAATTCGATCTGCAGGTTGCGCGGCAGGTTGAGGCCGTAATCGGCCTGCAGCACATAGGCGATGCCGCCTTTGCCCGACTGCGAGTTGATGCGGATGATCGCTTCGTAGCTACGGCCCACATCGGCCGGATCGATCGGCAGATAAGGCACTTCCCACAGGCTCTTGTTGGCCTTCTTCAGCGCCTTCATGCCCTTGTTGATGGCATCCTGGTGCGAACCGGAAAAGGCCGTGTAGACGAGCTCGCCGACATAGGGGTGGCGCTCGGGGATCTTCAGCTGGTTCGAATATTCATAGACGTCCTTCATCCGGTTGATGTCGGAGCAGTCGATCCCCGGATCGACACCTTGCGTGTACATGTTGAGCGCCAAGGTGACGATGTCGACGTTGCCGGTGCGCTCGCCATTGCCGAACAGCGTGCCTTCGACGCGGTCGGCGCCAGCCATCAGGCCGAGTTCGGTGGTGGCGACGCCGGTGCCGCGGTCATTGTGCGGATGCAGCGAGATCAGCAGGTTCTCACGGTTGTCGAGGTTGCGGCACATCCATTCGATGCGGTCGGCATAGATGTTGGGCGTCGACATCTCGACCGTCGACGGCAGATTGATGATCAGCTTGTTGTCGGGGGTCGGCCTGACGATCTCGGTGACGGCGTTGCAGATCTCCAGCGCTACTTCGAGTTCGGTGCCGGTGAAGCTTTCCGGCGAATATTCGAAGCGAAAGCCGCCGCCAGCCTTGGCAGCCATGTCGGTGATCATCTTGGCGGCGTCGGTCGCGATGCGCTTGATGCCGCCGATGTCTTTTTCGAAGACGACGCGGCGCTGCAATTCGCTGGTCGAATTGTAAAAATGGACGATCGGGTTGGTGGCGCCCTTGAGCGCCTCGAAGGTGCGGGTGATCAGTTCCGGCCGACACTGCACCAGCACTTGCAGCGAGACATCGGCGGGCACGTTGCCCTCTTCGATGCACCAACGGGCAAAATCGAAATCGGTCTGCGATGCGGAGGGGAAACCGATCTCGATCTCCTTGAAGCCCATGTCGAGCAGCAACGCGAACATGCGCGCCTTGCGATCGTGGCCCATCGGATCGATCAGCGCCTGGTTGCCGTCGCGCAGGTCGACGGAGCACCAGATCGGCGCCTTGTCGATGACCTTCGAGGGCCATGTGCGGTCGGTGAGGCCAACGGTCGGATAGGGTTGATATTTGCGGGCCGCATCAGGCATGCCCCGGCTCTTCATGCTCTTTGCGGTGTCCTTGCCGGCTACCGCGGCATCAGGGCGGATTTCTTCTCGTGCGTTCATCGTCGTTTCTCCCGGCGGCCCGCGGATCCGCCTTCAGACGGAGTGCTGGCGAGTGGCGCCTTTACCAGATTTTCGTTCGCTTGATGTGAGTGCCAAGGAGCATGCGCTTGCGCGGCGGTTCGACCGCCGGGCGCTCCTTCAGCGAACCCGGCGATCGCCGATAAGGCCGAGAAGCAGCAGGGTGGAAGCCAGCGCGCGCACGGTCTCACCGGGAAAACCGGTCGGACGGGTAGCGTTGGTGGCGCGCGTGTTCATGGCGGCTCTCATACAGGAGCGGCTCGTGAGAGGCAAGTGGGACCGCATGGCGGGCCCGTGTTTGTCGAGCAATATCCCCAACGCGAGTGCTCTTCCCCGCGCGCTGCAAATGCGCCAGACTTGGACGTCGATGGGGCCGCGATGTCCTGTCGTCGGGAGGGGTCATCCATGAATTTCGTGTTCTTCTCGCCGCATTTTCCCACCAACGGCGCCGATTTTTGCGATCGGCTGAAGAAGGCCGGGGCCACGGTGCTCGGCATCGGCGATGCACCCTATGACGCGCTGGACGGCAAGCTGAAGGCAGCGCTTTCGGAATACTACCGTGTCGCCGACATGGAGGACTATGAGCCCGTGTTCCGGGCGATGGGTCATTTCATCCACAAATGGGGCCGCATCGACCGGTTTGAATCGCTCAACGAGCATTGGCTGGAGCTGGAAGCCAACATCCGCACCGACTTCAACATCTACGGCACCAAGCTCGATTTCGTGAAGAACCTGAAACGCAAGAGCCGCATGCGCGCCTTCTTCCGCAAGAGCGGGGTGGACACCATCGCGCAGCGCAAATGCTCCGACCGAACCGGGGCCATGACCTTCATCCGCCGCGTCGGCTATCCGGTGGTGGTCAAGCCCGACACCGGCTCCGGCGCCTCGAACACCTTCAAGATCTCCAACGCCAGGGAACTCGATCAGTTCTTCAAGGACAAGCCCGAGGATGTGACCTTCGTCATGGAGCAGTTCATCGAGGGGCTGGTGGTGACGTTCGACGGGCTGGTCAACCGCGACGGCGAGGTGGTGCTGGCCGCCAGCCACCGCTACGACCAGAGCGTCATGGAGGTGGTCAACAAGGACCGCCACATGAGCTACACCTGCTTCCCCCGGATCAGCCCGGCGGTCGAGGAGGCTGGCCGCAAGATCCTGAAGGCGTTCGACGTGCGCGAGCGCTTCTTCCACATCGAGCTGTTCGAGACCAGCGACGACCGTGTCATCGCGCTGGAGGTCAACATGCGACCGCCCGGCGCCTGGATGACCGATGCGATCAACTACACGTTCGACATCGACGTCTATGCGGCCTGGGCCGACATGGTGGTCAAGGACGCCGCCAGTGGCCCCTATGAGGGCAAGTATTTCACCGCCTACGCCAGCCGCAAGCGCCACCTCCACTATTTGCACAGCCATGAGGACGTGCTAGCGGCGCACCGCGACAAGATCGTCCACCATCAGGCCATCGAAGAGGTTTTCAGCCGCGCCATGGGAAATTACGCCTACCAGATGCGCTCGAAGGACGCGGCGGCGCTGCGCGAGGCGGTCGCCTACATCCACGCGGAAAAGGCGTGAGGCGATGGACATATCCTATCACAAGGATTTCTCGCGCAATCTCGGCCGCGACATGGAATACAAGCGCTATGGCCATGCCGGCCGGCCAGTTGTGGTCTTCCCGACCTCGCAAGGACGGTTTTACCAGTTCGAGGATTCGGGCGGGGTGGGCGCTCTGGCCGAGTTCATCGACACCGGCCGTATCCAGCTGTTCACGGTCGACGGCATCGATTCGGAGTCCTTCTTCGACAAGCATGCCGAGGCCGCGCATCGCATCGCCCGTCACGAGGCCTATTTCCGCTATCTGCGCGAGGAGGCACTGCCGGAGTTCCTGTCCATGGCCGCGCAAGCCAATGGCGGGCGCAAGCTGAAGCCACTGTTCTCAGGCTGTTCGATGGGCGCCTACCACTCGTCGAACTTCGTTTTCCGCTTTCCGGAACTGGCCATCGGCGTCATCGCGCTGTCGGGCGTCTATTCGGCCCGCGACTTCTTCGGCAAGGCGCTGGACGGCGACATCTTCTACAATTCGCCGCTCGACTATCTGCCCGGCATCGTCGACCAGAAGCTGCTTGGCCGCCTGAAGGCGCTGCGGCTGATCTTCTGCTGCGGGCAAGGCGCCTGGGAAGAGCGGATGCTGGTCGAGACGCGCAAGCTAGAACAGATCCTGCGCGACAAGTCCATTCCCGCCTGGGTCGACTATTGGGGTGGCGACGTCAGCCATGACTGGCCGTGGTGGCACAAGCAACTGGTCTATTTCTTTGGTCGCTGGCTGGATGATGACCTGATGCATCGGCTTGACTGATGACCACACCAGAACCCATCCGCCGCTTTGTCGAGGCCACCAATGAAAGCGATACCGAAGCTTTTCTTGGCGCCTTTGCCGACGACGCGTTTTTGAGCGACTGGGGACGATCGTTCCAGGGCCGCGAGCAGATCGCCCGCTGGAACCAGTCGGACAATATCGGCGTGAAGTCCCATCTTCGCATCATCCGCATCGCGCCGGTTGAAGGCAGCTACCGCGTCCGCATCGCCGTCGCAGGCGACGGCTTCAACGGCGAGGGCGACATGACCTTCACGCTGGACGGCGATCGCATAGCGAGCCTCGTCATCGCCTGACGTCACCCTTCCTGGCACACAGGGAGAGGGACAGCATCCTGTTCCGCTGCCGATCCTCGACGCAGGCCGAGGAAGACGACAAGGGCGGTCATGACGGTGATGGCCGCCAGCACGATCAGCAGCCTGTCGAATGCCGCTTCGTAGGCATGGACCAGAACGGTGGCGTTGGTCGTCGGCAAATGCTGCGCCGTTTCACTGAGGCTGCCGGTCACCAGAAACCGCGCCGCCGCGGCCGCATCCCTGGAAGTCGTTCCCTGAGCGGCGAGTTGTGCCGCGGTGAAGCCCGACAGGGTCGCCATGACGATGGCCAGCGCCACGCCCTCGCAAGCGACGCGGGTGGTGTTGAAAATGCCGACCGCCATGCCGGCGCGTTCCCTTGGCACGACGCTGACGGCAAGCCCGTCCATCAGCCCCCAGGGCAGGGCGATACCGACGCCGATCAACATCAGCGGCGCCACCAGCGCGGTGTCGACCGGTGGTGTCATGCTCAGCCAGCCAAGCCCAGCGGCGGCGGTGAGAAGGCCCGCGCCGCAGATTGTGGCCGGCGCGACCCAGCGCGCCAGCTGGCCGGCGAGCAGGGGCAGGATCAGCAATGGCCCCGAGAGGCAGATCATCAATTGCCCCGCCTTGATCTCGCTCATCCCTTCGATGCCGATGAAGCGGATCGGCAAGAGCACGAGCAGCACGACGAAGCCATAGGCGGGCGCCGCTGCCAGGAACTGGACGCCGACGAAGCGGGGAAAGCGAAACAAGGTGAGATCGAGCATCGGCCGCCGCACACGCCGCTCGACGATCACGAACGCGGCGAAGAAGAGGACCGCCGTTGCAAGCAGGGCGATGACGAGGGGATCGGCCCAACCGCTCTGTGGCGCCTGCAAGACACCATAAGTCAGCGAAGCCAGCGCGACGATGAAAGTGCCGGCTCCCGCCCAGTCGAGGCCGGTCGCTTCCGGGTCGCGGGATTCGCTGATGGTGCGCAGGCCCAGCCCCGCGGCTGCGATCGCGAGCGCGGCGACCAGAACAAAGATTGACCGCCAGCCAAATGCGGAGATGAGCAGGCCGGAGGCGATCGGGCCGAAGGCGAGGCCGATGCCGAAACTGGTGCCGAGGAAACTGAAGGCACGCAGCCGCAACGGTCCCTCGAATTCCTGGGCAAGTGCCGAGGCGCCGCCGGCGAAGGCCAAGGCACCGCCGATCCCTTGCGCCGCCCTGAACATGTCGAACCAGACGATGTCGGGCGCCAGCATCGCGCCCAGTGATGCGGCGACATAGAGGCAGAGGCCGGAGAGGAAAATCCGCTTGCGGCCGTGGTTGTCGGCCAGCGCTCCGGCCGCCATCAGGCTGGCGCCGAAAGTCAGCATGAAGGCGTTGGTCACCCAGTTGAGCGCGATCGGGCTGCCGCCGAGATCGGCCGCGATGCGGGAGAGCGCGACGGCCGGGCCGGTGAAGGTCAAGGGCATCGTCATCGCGGCAAGGCATACCGACAAGAGCACGAGCCATCTCTCGGCCGAGCCGGTTCTCGTCTTCAAGGTCATGGATTTTCCTATCTGAAGCAGAATCCGCCGGCACGTTGTGGTCGCGGCGCCGGTATCAACGACAAGATAGGTCGACGACATTTGCGGAAAAATGGTATTTTATCTCCAGATATACCGGACTGAAACGCTCGAATGAATTGATGCTATGGATCGTCTCAGCGGCCTGATGGCCTTTGCCCGCACCGCCGAGCTCGGCAGTTTCGTCGCCGCCGGCCGAGCGCTCGGCATCTCGGCTTCCGCTGTCGGCAAGAGCGTGGCCCGGCTCGAACAGGAGCTCGGGGTGCGGCTCCTGCAGCGCAGCACGCGGCGGATCGGACTGACCGAGGAGGGCGGGCTGTTCAACGAGCGGGTGCGCCGCATCCTCGACGACATCGACGATGCCGAGGCGATGCTGTCGCGGACACGCGAAACGCCGCACGGGCGGCTGCGCGTCTCGACCCCGATTGTCACCTATCACCTGCTGCTGCCGGTGTTGTCGGAGTTCATGGAGCGCTATCCCGAGATCGAGCTTGATATCGATTTCAACGATCGCATTGTGGATGTGATCGACGAAGGCATCGATGTCGCGATCCGAAGTGGCGAACTGCCCGATTCACGCTTGGTGTCGAGACCCGTTGCGCCCTTTCGTATGCTGTTGTGCGCGGCGCCCTCCTACCTCGACCGCCACGGCAGCCCCGGCGTGCCGGCGGATCTCATCAGGCATTTCGGCATAAACTTCCGCTTTCTCAACAGCGGCAGGTTGCTCGACTGGCCGTTCATTGCCGGGGGTGCTGAACCGCGGATACGCTCGAGGCTGACCTGCAACAACATGGAAGCGTTGAAGGGCGCCACCATCGCCGGCCTCGGCATCGGCTGCATGCCCGATTTCCTGGTGCGCGAGGCGCTGCACGACGGCAGGCTGCGCACCGTCCTCGATGATCATGTCGATGGGCGTGGCCAGTTCCGGCTGCTGTGGCCCTCTAATCGCCATCTGTCGCCGAAGGTTCGTGTGTTCGTCGATTTCCTTCCCGAGCGGCTGGCTGAAGGGCGGTAGGCCAAGGTGAGCCGAGCGGCTCACGGCCTTGTGATTTTCACATACAAAGGAAAACTTTGAAGCTTACCTTCGTATGTGCCACAAGGCGAGGATGAAAGATCAATTGCCTCCGCAGAACGACCCCGAAGCCGCGCGTGCTCTGGCGCTGGCGGCGGAGCTTCGGGTTGTAGCCGGCAGGCTGATCCGGCGTCTGCGCGAACAGGCTGATACCGGCGACCTCACCACGTCGCAGAAGTCGGCGCTGCTGCATCTTGACCGAGAGGGTCCGGCGACGGTCACGACGCTGGCGCGCGCTCAGGATATGCGTCCGCAATCGATGGGCGCCATTATTTCAGCACTGCAAGTGGCCGGTCTGGTGCAAGGTACGCCGGATCCGGCCGATGGCCGGCAGACCATCCTGTCGCTCACACCCGCCTGCCGGGAGATGATCGCGACCGGGCGGGCAGCCCGGCAGGATTGGTTGTTCCGCGCCGTCCAGATGAAGCTTGACCGCGAGGAGCAGGAGCAACTCGCAGGCGCCGTCGAACTGCTTAGACGTCTCGCGGACTTTTAATCAATCGTCCGGCTCCAACCATCGGAAGGAAAACACGGATGGCAGTCACCACGCTTGACCAGAAAACGGCACTCGTCGTCATCGACCTGCAGAAAGGCATCGTCTCCTTGCCTTCTGTCCATTCGATGGCCGAGGTCGTGAAGCAGGCCTGCACGCTCGCCGAAGCGTTCCGGGCTCGTGAGTTGCCGGTCGTGCTCGTCAATGTTGCCGGCGCGCCTCCTGGCCGGACGGAGCAGGCCCCTCGCCTGGGAGCCCGTCCCGCCGGCTGGACCGATCTTGTCGCCGAATTGAGGCAGCAGCCGACAGACCACACGGTGACAAAGCGGACGGCGGGTGCCTTCGTCAACACTGATCTCGAAGCGTGGCTGAAGGGCGAGGGCGTAACCCAGGTGGTGATCGCCGGCGTCGCCACCAGCATGGGTGTTGAGGCGACAGCCCGCCATGCCCGCGATCTGGGGTTCAACGTTACGCTCGCCCTCGACGCCATGACCGATACCAACCTTGATGCCCACACCAACAGCATCGCGCATATCTTCCCGAGGCTGGGCGAAAGCGGCACGACGCGGGACATCCTCGATCTCCTGGCCAAGGGGAGTGCCTGACGATGCAATGGATCGACTGTGCGTCCTATTTCTTCGGCGGCGCTGTGCTGACTAATGCCGTGCCGCATTTCGTCAGTGGCGTGATGGGGCGGCCTTTTCAAAGTCCCTTCGCCAAGCCGCGCGGCGAGGGACGCTCCTCCTCGACGGTGAACGTGCTGTGGGGGTTTCTGAACCTGGCGATCGGTTATCTCCTGGTGCTCCGCGTCGGAGATTTCGACCTGCGATCCACGGCTAATGTCGTCGCGCTGGGGCTGGGCACCCTCCTCATGGGCGTGGTGATGGCACGCATGTTCGGCCTCTTCAACGGCGGCAATTTCCCGGCCGACGGATGAGCGCTCCGGCAAAAGGCACGTTCCGTTCACTGGCCAATTTCAACTATCGGATATGGGCTGGCGGCGCGATCGTGTCCAATGTGGGAACATGGATGCAGCGCACCGCGCAGGACTGGCTGGTGCTGACCCAGCTGACCCACAACAACGCGACCGCGATGGGCGTGGTGATGGCGCTGCAGTTCGCGCCGCAGGTCCTCCTGCTGCCATGGACGGGTTTTGCCGCCGATCGTCTCGACCGGCGCAAGCTGTTGCTCGCCACGCAAGGCACCATGGGCCTGCTTGCGCTTGGCCTCGGCCTGCTCACCGTCTCCGGCCTCGTTCAGTTGTGGCAGGTCTATGTGTTCGCGCTCCTGCTCGGCTCCGCCGCCGCGTTCGACGCGCCGGCGCGGCAGACATTCGTCTCGGATCTGGTCGGCGAGACCGATCTGTCGAACGCGGTGGCGCTGAACTCGACATCCTTCAACGCGGCGCGGATGATCGGCCCGGCGGTAGCCGGGGTCCTGATCGCTTCCGTCGGCTCAGGCTGGGTCTTCCTGATCAACGCGGCGTCGTTTGCCGCCGTGCTCGGCTCGCTTTGCCTGCTGCGCATCGGTGAGCTGCATCTCAAGGACAAGGCGCAGCGGGGCCGTGGAAGCCTTGTTGAGGGTTTTCGCTATGTCTGGAAACGCCCCGATCTAAGAGCCATCCTTCTCATGCTTTTCCTGATCGGTACGTTCGGCTTCAACTTCCCAATCTTCATCTCGACCATGTCAGTCACCGTCTTTCACGCCGGTGCCAGCCAATACGGGCTGCTGACGTCGACCATGGCGATTGGATCGGTCGTCGGCGCGCTGCTGGCCGCCAGGCGCGAGCAGCCGCGCCTGGTGTTTCTTCTGGCCGGGATCGCGATCTTCAGCCTTGGCTTCGGCCTGGCCGCGATCATGCCCAATTACTGGCTGTTCGGCCTCGCACTCGTCGTCATCGGCGTCTCCGCCCAGACGATCACCACCTCGACGCTCAGCCTAGTGCAGCTCTCAACCGAGCCTGCCATGCGCGGGCGCGTGATGGCGATCCTGATGGCCATTGCGCTTGGCGGCACCCCCATTGGCGCGCCGATCGTCGGCTGGGTGGCCGACAGTTTCAGCCCGCGCTGGGCGCTTGGCGTTGGAGCGCTGGCCGGTTTGTCCGCGGTTGTCGTAGGGGTTCGCTACTTCGTGCGGTATCGTCGGCTGCGTCTGCGCTTCGACGCCGGGCGCTTCCATTTCGTGATGGATGGCGAGACGATCGAAGCCTAGATGCATGTCCCGGCATTCGCGGAGCCAGATCCTTTCACTCCCTCACGTTCCTCGCCACCAACCGCGCCACGCTCGGGCCGAGCAGCAGCACGATCAGGAAGCGTGCCGATTGCAATGCCATGACGAAGGAGATGTCGACGTTGTGCGCGGCGGCGGCGATGATGGCGATGCTGTCCATGCCGCCGGGGCTGGTCGCCAGATAGGCGGTCAGCGGATCGATGCCGAGCAGATGGCTGATCATGAAGGCGAGGCCGCCGCAAAAGGCGATCAAGGCCACGATCGAGGCAATGATCTGCGGCAAGGCGCGCGCCGCATGGCGCAGGATCGGCCGGGTGAAGTTCAGGCCGATCGACCAGCCGACCAAGGCGTAGCTGACGGCCAGCAGCCATGGCGGCAACTGCATTTCCACGCCAAGGCCGAGATGGGTGATGGAGCCGAGGATGAAGGTGCCGAGGAAGAAGGGCGAGGGCAGCCTGAGCAGTTTTCCCGACAGGCCGCCGACAAGCGCGATGCCGATGGTGGCGGCGAAGGCATGCGGATCGATCGGCGGAAACCAGATGATGGCGGGGACTTCAACGCCTGACGTGTCGACCCACATCTTGGCAACGAGAGCCGCGGTCATCGACACGAAGATGACGCGCAGATATTGCATGAAGGCGACGAGGCGCTGGTCGGCGCCGAAGGCGCCGGCCATCAGCACCATGGCGGTGGAGGCACCTGGCGACGAGCCCCAGACGGCGGTGGTGCCGGGCAGGATGCGCCAGCGGCTGATCAGCCAACCGAGCAGGCTGGAGGCTGTGACGGTGGCAATCACCACACCGAGGAACAGCGGCCATTCCCGGTAGAAAACGGGAAAGATGCCAGTCGAGATCGACGCAGCGACGAGGCAGCCGACGACTGCCTGGGCGGCGCCGAACAGAAGGCGCGGTACGCGCACCCTGGCGCCGTTGGTGCCGGCGACGATCGCCGCCAGCATCGGTCCGATCAGCAACGCCGCCGGCAGCGCGGCGAGTTCCAGCGCACCGGCAAACAGCGTCGAGACGACCAGCAGGGCCAGCCATTGCCAGAGCTTGTGCAGGCGCGCCATGCGCTCGACGCCGGGCTGGTCTGGGGGCTGTTCGGCCGAGGAATCCATTCTTTGGTCTTAGACTCGAAGCGGGACGATGCGAACCCCGCCGCGCCGAAAAAGGATGCCTGCCTTGGAGCGGTTCATCGTTTCGCGGAAACGCAGAACCGCTTCATCTCAGCGAACTCCAGGCAAAGGTCCACAATTCACAGTTGATCACTTCGACCGGAGCCTAACGATGCAGGCCGTCATGGTAGGGCTGAACCATCGTTTCTGAGGCGCGCTTGTTTTAAGCTTTCGCCATAAAATCTTGTTTGGGTAGCGGGAGGACTCGCTCCTTGCCGGGCTGTGCACCATACAGCCACGCGTAGGTGATGCGCTCTTGGCTCTTCTTAGCCACCGTCTTCCTTGTCATCCACCCCCGGAAACTTGCTGCGCGCAGCTATCATGAAGAATCGCAGCGCAAATCTATGACCGCCTACAGGCATCAGTCGTCATGAACAGTTCTATTTCGCTCAGTTGTGACAAAAATGGGACTGCGTAGGACCGCGCTTGCTGTTAGGAGAAAAGTCAGGCGGTAACTCTGAATTTTGCTGGGGCTGAGTAGTATGCGGACTTCGATTTTTGGTTGGACCTTTGTTGCGACCCTGATGACCAGCGCCGCATTCGCCGCCGACCCGATGGCGGTAGCTCCAGTCGCTTCGACATTCAACTGGAGCGGCGGCTATTTGGGCGTGCAGGGTGGCTATGGTTGGGGTGATTCCGACCATCTGCTTGGCGGCACGAACGAGACCGCGCACAACAACGCCGACGGCGGGGTTTTCGGCGGGTACGCCGGTTATAACTACCAGTTTTCGAACAACATGGTCCTTGGCGTCGAGGGTGACATCGCCTGGAGCGGTCAAAACGGCGGGCCGGATATCATCGTGTCGGCGGCAGGGGTTCCCAATCCCCCGAACGCTGTGTCTACCGATGTCGAATGGACAGGCGCGCTACGCGGTCGACTCGGCTATGCCGTTGACCGGTGGCTCCCTTACGTCACGGGCGGCTTGGCGTTCGCGCAGGTTAAGGGAACCTACGATTATGTAGGGGCCGACGGTGAAATCAACGAAGTGATGACGGGCTGGACGATTGGCGCTGGCGTGGACTACGCCTTCACGGACAACCTGATATTCCGCGCCGAATATCGGTATGCTGACTTCGGCAGCGAGACCCAACAACCGTTCCTGCCGGGGTTCTCCAACGACCAAGAAATCGAGCTCACGTCGCAGGATGTGCGAATTGGTCTGGCCTACAAATTTTGATCTCTGGTACCGATCCCGCACGACGCCGCAATCTATCGCGTGCGCCACAGCGAACATGTTCGGCAGGCAAGGATTGGGGGCGTATCCTATTCGCTATGACCGCGGTGTGTGCACCTTCATGTCTGCCATCTGCATCGCCGCCAACGCCACCTTCTGGATCAATCAGTGAGTCCTGAGCCTAGCCGGTTTTGCCGTCGGCGAGCCCGAAGCCGCCGACTGGGTGGGTTTCGACCTGGAATTCAAAGCCGGCGATGAACGGCCGCGCCTTGGCGATCGCCGCCTGGACTTCGGGAAGCTGCAGCGAGGCCTTGTGGCTTTCGGCGTCGGTCCACACTTCGGTGACCCAGATCGCATCGGCATCGGCGGGGTCGCGGGCGATGATATAGCTCAGGCAACCCGGCAGGGCACGGGTGCTGGCGCGCAGGAGGTCCATGACCGCGTCACGCTGGCCGCGCGCCGCCCGCATCTTGCCGATCAGTCCGTACATTCCATTGTCTCCCTTCAAGGTTTTCGACAAGAATATGCAGATCGCCAGTATGCAGGCCGCCGCTCAAGGCATCAACTGGCCGCCATTCACCTCGATCACCTGGCCGGTGATATAGCCGCTCAGAAGATCGGAAGAGAGAAACAGATAGGCGCCGACGCAATCCTGCGCGGTGCCGGCGCGCCCCTGGGGAATGGTGGCGACCATGCCCCTTATCTGCTCCTCGGTCGAATAGCGCTCATGGAAGGGTGTGAGTATGACGCCCGGCGCCACCGCGTTGACGCGGATGCCGAAGCCGATCAGTTCCTTGGCCATGCCGCGCGTGACATTGGAGACGAACGCCTTGGCCGAACCATACAGCCCGGCGCCGCCGGCGGCGCCGTTGCGGGCGGCGATCGACGATGTGTTGATGATGAATCCGCCCTGCTTCTTCAGCCATGGGATTGCCTTGCGCGACGCGGTCAGCACCGAACGCGCGTTGAGGTCCATCACCGCGTCGTAATGCGCTTCGGTCTGCTCGGCATAGGGCACGCGGCCAAGCATGCCGCCGGCGTTGTTGACCAGCCCATCGAGCCGGCCGAAATGCCGCGCGCTGTCCTCGACGACGCGTTCGACATCGGCGGGAACGGAAAAGTCACCCTGGACGAGGAACACCTCGCCGCCCTTGTCGGCAATCGTCTTGCCGAGCTTTTCGGCGGCGTCGCGGCTGGAATTGTAGTGCAGCGCCACCCTGGATTTCTGCTCGGCATAGGCCAGCGCGAGTGCCGCCCCGATGCCGGTCGAGGCACCGGTGACCAGTACCGCCTTGCCGGCGAGATCGGGGATGCTGAGTGTGGTGGTGGCTGGCACGGCTGTTCCTCCGGGATGGTTGCCGTCCTTCGTAGGCCTTTGCCCCCCGGATGTTCAAGCCTCAGGGACGCAGATAGGCGTAGCCCTGGCCTTGCAGTTCGGCGAGCTTGACGACACCGCCCTTGTCGGCGGCATGGAAACCCGCGAGCAGGTCGGCGAGCGAAATGTCCATGCCTTGCATGGTGTTGGCACAGGCCTGCGGCTCAAGCCCCTGCCGCACCAGGCCGGCGAAGCGGCCGGAGACCGCGGCCGATATGCCTTTCGACTTGAAGGCGGCAAGCGCTGGACCATGCACGACCAGCACGATGTCGACATTGCCGCCGGTGCCGTCATAGTGGTTCTTGATGTTGCCGAGCACGAAATTGACCTTGTCGAGATCGCTGAGGTGGTAGGCGACCTTCTGCCTGGCGGGCTCCGTGGCCGCTGCCTGCTCCACGCGCAGGCCGAAAAACGCTCCGGTTCCGGCAAGAACCGCGCGGAACATATCACGCCGGCGCATCGCATCCTCCTCCGCTTGGCGGCCACCGCAAGTTGCGTGGCTGTGGCTACAATACTAGCATAAAATGACGTTGCATCCTGTCGATGGGAGGAGAGGTTACATGGCATTAAGGGGATGGGCGTTTTCGGAATGGAAGACAGTTGCTCGCGCCGGATTTGGCGCCGCGCTGCTTGGCGTGCTTGCCGGATCGGCCTTGGCCGATGATGCGCTCAAGCTCACCGAACTCAGCCCGAACGGTGCCGATGCCTGTTTCGGCCGTGTCTATGATGCCGCCCATCTGAAGGCACACCCGAAGCAGAAGGTAGCGCGGATCTTCTTCTACTACGGCCATGATCCGGTCAGCCGTCCGAACGAGGAACCGGCCCCCTCCGACACGTCCTACAATGCCTTCGTCACCACCACCGTGCGCGGCGCCAAGGCGCCGGAATGGGCAGGGGGCTGGTGCAACCACGAGTCCGAGGACGGCAAGACCGGCCCGATCCATTGCGGCATGGACTGCGACCGCACGCTGGCGTCGCTGAAGGTCGACGAGAACGGACGGCTGCTGCTGTCCGACCTGTCGCCCGATATCTACCTGGATCCGGATTCGGAGGAGCAACTCGGCAAGGCGGAATATGACAGGCAGGCGCTGGGCAAGGAGGACGACAATTTCCGCCTCGACCCGATGCCGGCCGCGACCTGCAAGGCGGAGTTCGCGCGCATCGATCCCATCGATCCGGCGCTCGGGCCCCCGTTGCGCGAGCGGCTGAAGCCCGACCAGGCGTTCTGCTACGGCCGCGACTATGACGCAGCGCATCTCAGCTCGCATCCCAACCAGCTGACGCAGTCGATCAGGGTTTTCCGCGGGCCGGTGGAACTGGCGTCCTTCGCTTCGGGCGGCGATGCCTCCAACTGGCCTGACGGCGCCGATATCGCCGTCTCGGTCACCACGCGGCAGAAATCGGGCAAGGTCACGCAGACCTATTCCTGCCAAGGCGAGGCCGACCAGTGGCGCTGCGCGGCAAGTTCGAAGATGAGCGATTTCTCCTGCGACATCGCGCGGAAGGAGATTTTCCTCAAACGCGGCGCCAATGGCACGATGATGCTGGCCAATCCCAACAGCAGCCTGGCGATCGTCGATCTGTGTTCGAAGGCCGCCGACGGCAAGACGAAATCCGACGACAAGGTCTACCGGCTGCAGCCGATGCCGCAATCGGCCTGCGCGCCTTGAACAGCAGTGCTTCGTCATCCTATGGCGGAGCAAGGAGCGAGGCGACGCGGCGCAGACCATAGGATCCATGCCGTGACTTCTGAGCGCTGCTGCGGTGCAGATTCTGTTTCGCTGCATGCTTCGTCCCAGGTCGCGGCATGGATCCTCGGGTCTCCGCGACGGAGCTTCGCTCTTGCTCCGCCCGTGGATGACGAGGTCGAGAGGCTTCGGCTAATTTTCCAAGGTCGTGACGGAGGATCGCCTTACGCGAAGGGCACGGCCGTCGTGCCCTTCGGCAGCTTCGCCTCATCGTCGGGCTCGACATGGATGGTGACGCGCACCGAGGGGATCTCGGCCTTCAGCGCATCCTCGATGCGGTCGCAGATGACATGGCTGGCGCCGACCGTCATGTCGGCATCGACGACCAGATGGAACTCGATGAAGGTGGCGCGGCCGGCGATGCGCGTCTTCAGGTCGTGCACCTCGAGCGCGCCCTTGCAATTGGCCGAGATGACGTCGCGAATGCGCATGTGCGCCTGCGTATCGACGGCGCGGTCCATCAGGCCGTTCATCGACGAGCCGATCACGTGCCAGCCCTGCCACAGGATGTTCAGCGCCACGATGACGGCGAGTGCCGGATCGAGGATCTGCCAGCCGGTCAATATCGCGCCGACCAGACCGCCGAAGACGCCGATCGAGGTGACGACATCGGTCATGATATGATTGCCGTCGGCGACCAGCGCCGGCGATTTCTCCGCCCTGCCGGCGCGGATCAGCGTCCACGCCCAGAAGGCGTTGATGACGGTGGCGACACCGTTGATGGCAAGGCCTTTCCAGGGCTGGTCGAGCGGCGCGGGCGCCTGCCAGGAGCGCCAGACCTCATTGAGGATCAAAAGGGCGGCGAGCACGATCAGCACGCCTTCCAAAACCGCCGAAAAGTATTCCGCCTTGTGGTGGCCGAAGGGATGATCCTGGTCGGCCGGCTTGTAGCTGACCTGGATCGCCCAGAAGGCGGCGACCGAGGCAATGACGTTGACGATTGATTCCAGCGCGTCCGAGTAGAGGGCGACGGAGCCAGTGACGTACCAGGCGGCAAGCTTCAGGCCGAGCACGACAAAGGCGACCACGATCGACCAGAAGGCAAGGTTGGCGACCTTGCGCTTCGCTGCGGCCTTGGCCGCGATCGCCATCGTGCTTTCGGTTTCGGCCATCGACGTCAGGCGGCCTTTTCCTTGGCCTTGCGCGGCAGATGGGCGACGATGTTCTCGATGATGCGCATGCCGGCATTGTGGCCGAGCGTCATGATCGATTCCGGGTGGAACTGCACCGCGGCGATCGGCTCCTTGCGGTGCTCGAAAGCCATGATGATGCCGTCCTCGGTCTCCGCCGTGACGATGAAATCGTCGGGCAGGCGCACCGGATCGGCGAAGATTGAGTGGTAGCGGCCGACGGTGACTTCCTTGGGCAGGCCGGAGAAGATGATGCCAGGCTTGGAGACGCGGATGCGCGACGGCTTGCCGTGCATCGGTATGTGCAGTTGCCTGAGTTCACCGCCATAGGCCTCGGCCAGGGCCTGCAGGCCAAGGCAGACGCCGAAGATCGGCAGGTCGCGGGCACGCGCCTTCTTGATGGTCGCGGCGCAGTCGAAGTCCTTCGGTGTGCCGGGGCCGGGCGACAGCACGACGAGATCGGGCTTCAGCCGGTCGAAGACCTCCTCCGGAACCGGAGAGCGCACGGTCGAGACATTGGCGCCGGTCTGGCGGAAATAGTTGGCCAGCGTGTGGACGAAACTGTCCTCGTGGTCGACGAGCAGGATGTTGACGCCGTCGCCGACGCGCGCGGTGGTGCGCTCGGTGCTGGCGGAATTGCCTGCCTTGGCGTCGCGAATGGCGGAGAGCATGGCGGATGCCTTCAGTTCGGTTTCGGCTTCTTCTTCCTCGGGAATGCTGTCGAACAGCAATGTGGCGCCGGCGCGCACTTCGGCGATGCCGTCCTTGATGCGGATGGTGCGAAGGGTGAGGCCTGTATTCATGTCGCCGTTGAAGTTGACCATGCCGATCGCGCCGCCATACCAGGCGCGCGGACTCTTCTCGTTCTGCTCGATGAAGCGCATGGCCCACAGTTTCGGCGCGCCGGTGACGGTGACCGCCCAGGCATGCGACAGGAAGGCGTCGAAGGCATCCATGCCTTCGCGCAGACGGCCCTCTATGTGGTCCACGGTGTGGATCAGGCGCGAATACATCTCGATCTGGCGGCGGCCGATGACGCGCACCGAACCCGGCTCGCAGACCCGCGATTTGTCGTTGCGGTCGACGTCCGAGCACATGGTGAGCTCGGATTCGTCCTTCTTGGAGTTGAGCAGCTTCAGGATCTGCTCCGAGTCGGAGATGGCGTCGTCGCCGCGCTTGATGGTGCCCGAGATCGGGCAGGTCTCGACACGGCGGCCATTGACGCGCACGAACATTTCCGGCGAGGCGCCGATCAGATATTCGCCTTCGCCCAGATTGATGAAGAAGGAATAGGGCGAGGGGTTGATCGACTTCAGCTTGCGCGAAATCTCGGACGGCTGCGTCTCGCAACGCTCGTAGAACATCTGACCGGGCACGACCTCGAACAGGTCGCCACGCTTGAAGCTCTCCATGGCGCGGCGCACCAGGTTGGCGTATTCGCCCGGCTCGTGGTCGCCGCGCGGCGGGATGCGGTCGGCGATCTTGAACGGCTCGGCGATTTCATCGCGCGGCAGGCCTTCGGTCGAAAATCCTTCGCCCGCATAGTCGTAACGATCGGTCCAGGCCTTGGCCGAATAGTGGTCGACGACCAGGATCTCATCGGGCAGGAACAGCACAAGGTCGCGCTGGCTCGGCTTGCGCTCGAGCTTGTAGTCGACCGGGTCGAACTGGAAAGCGAGGTCGTAGCCGAAGGCGCCGTAGAGACCAAGGTTGGCGTCTTCCTCGGTCTTGAACAGGGCAGTGATGGCGCGCAGCACTGCGAAGACGGAAGGGACGCGGCTGCGCTCCTCCTCGGTGAAGACACGGCCGGGTTTGGCGACGTCGAGGCGGATCAGTTTCTTCGACGTCTCGACGACGGTGACATCGGCCAGGCTGTCCAGCGCCTTGCCGATGACCGGCAACAGCACTTCGCCACGGCCGTTCAACGCCTCGATGCGCATGGCGCGGCCGCGTGCCGAGATCACCAGCGGCGGATCGATGATGGCCGTGTCCCAGCGCGTGTAGCGGCCGGGATATTCGTAGTTCGAGGAAAACACCGCGCCCCGGCGCGCATTCAAGCCATCGACATAGCTGTCGATCGCGCCCTCATAAGGCCGGTCGTGGCGCTCGCGGGTGATGGTTACGCCACCCGCCGTCACGAAGCGTTCAGCGCCGTTTTCCAGAACCTTCATCGTCATTGCCGTCTCCATCAGCGTCTTGGGTATGTCAGCTTCTTGGGGCAACGGACCCGGGAATGGCTTGAAAAAACAAATGGCCGCCCGGACTTTCCGTTGCGGCCACCCTCTATTTTCACGCGCACGCGTTCGAACAGGCCGCTGTCAGCAGGCCCACCACCAAATGGTCTTGGTCGAACGCATGTTCATGCGGATTCCCATAGCGGCGATTGAACAGCCGCGCAACTGGATTCCATGATGGCGGTGAAGTTCAGTCCTCCAGCGTGCCTGATCTGGCGTCGGCGCTCTTCCTGTCGCCGACCAGTTTCAAGAGGTCCTCGCCGGCGCGGATGATGCGGCGCGAGCGGCGCGTCAGGATGAGACCGTCCTGGGGCGCGAACACTTCGGTGCGGCCGTCGGCTTCGCCCGGCGCATGGACGATGGTGGCGAGGCGATCGCCCCTGGCGACGCGGTCGCCGGCTTTCACGTCGTAAAGCACAGCGCCAGCCCGTGGCGCCGGCATCATGTCGATGTTCTCCAGCGGGGCAACGACGCCGGTGAAGGGGCCGGGCGTGGGCAGGGCGCTATCGACGATCACGCCACGCGCCACCAGCAGCCGATAGAGCCCGTCGGCGTCGGCGGCGGCCAGGGCGCCGTCGACATCGAGAATGCCGCGATATTCGACCGTGGTGGCGACGCGCCGGTCGAGCTTGGCCACATCGGCGGGAACGTTCTGGTAGGGCATGATCGAGGCGCCTTCGAAGGTGCCGTCGGTGTCTTCGCCCCACAGCACGACCGCCTCGACGCCCATGGCGGCGGCGCAATCGGCCATGGCCGGCCACAGGCTGGTGTGGACGTAGAGATAGGCGAGGCCTTCATCGTCGCAATGCAGGTCGAGCACGATGTCGTGGCCGAGCGAAAGCTGCAGCAACCGGCTTTTCAGCCGCTGGTCGGCGCCGCCAAGGCTGGTGTTGGGCAAGAGTGCCGGGTCGGGGGCGGCGAGCAGCGGAAAGCCGCGGTTGAAGTTGGTGCGGGTGCCCAGATGAAAGCGGCCCTGATGTTCGCCGAAGTGATATTGTGCCCGGCCGATCGGGTTGGCCCAGGGCACGATGGTGATGTTGCCCTTGATGCGGCCCTCGGCCTCGGCCTTGTTGAGCATCGGCATCAGCGCGTCGATGGCGACGACGCCCGGCAACTCGCCGGCATGGAGTGCGGCCTGCAGATAGGCGGATGGGGCGGCCTTGTCGGCACCGGCAAAGCGGAACACCGGGAATTCGTAGGAAACGCCTTCGCTTTCGCCGGCGATGCGTTCGATCGATTTCTGCATGGGATGTCTCCGAAAAGTCAGCGGAAGACATGCATCTTTGTTGCTACGCTGTCGATTGGTCCAGCATCCGGCGCGATGGGCGCAAGCTACTCGGCAGGGGCCTGAAGGGTCGCAACTGGTGCCGACCGGTCGAGCGCCTGCGACAGCACCGCGACGGCAACCGCCAGCAGGGCCAGCGCCGCGCCGACCAGCGGCAGATTGGCATAGGAAACGCCCGCGGAAAGGGCCACGCCGCCAATCCACGCGCCACTGGCGTTGCCGACATTGAAGGCGCCCTGGTTCAGCGTCGCGGCAAGGTTCGGTCCCTCGGAAGCCGCTTCGACGACGCGGATCTGCAGCGGCGGCACGACGACGAAGATGAGCAGGCCCCACAGAAAGACGATGCCGATGGCGACGCTGGCTATGGCGCCGAACTGCATGAAGCCGACAAACAGCAGCGCCAGCAACAGCAGCGTGCCGATGACCGTTGGCATCAGTTTCCAGTCGGCCAGCCTGCCGCCGATGATGTTGCCGATGGTCATGCCGGCGCCGAACAGCAGCAGCACCCAGGTGACCGCTGAGGTGGACAGGCCCGTTACGTCGGTCAGATACGGCTTGATGTAGGTGAAGACGGCGAACAGGCTGGCCGAGGCAAGGGCCGCGATCAGCATCGCCAGCCAGACCTGCAGCTTGCCAAGCACGCGCAACTCGCCGCGCAGTCCGCCACCGCTCGGCTCGGTCACGTCAGATGGCACCAGCCAGGCGATGGCGGCGACCGAGATCAGGCCGATGCCGACCACGGCCACAAAGGTGGCGCGCCAGCCGAAGGCTTCGCCAAGCGCGGTGCCGGCGGGAACACCGAGGATGTTGGAAAGCGTCAGTCCGGCGAACATCAGCGCCATGGCGCTGGCGCGCTTGTTGCGTGGCACCAGGCTGGCGGCAACGACCGAGCCGATGCCGAAGAAGGCGCCGTGGCCGAAGGCGGTGAAGACGCGCGCGGCCATCAGCGTCCAATAGTCAGGTGCGATGGCGCAGAACAGATTGCCGACGACAAACGAAGTGGTCAGCCCGACCAGCACCGGCTTGCGCGGCAGGTGCGCCGTGGCCATGGCGACGACAGGCGCGCCGAAGACGACGCCGAGCGCATAGCCGGTGACCAGCAGGCCCGCCGAAGGGATGGACACGCCCAGATCGGCGGCGACCTCCGGCAACAAGCCCATGATGACGAATTCGGTAGTGCCGATGCAGAAGGACGCAATGGCAAGCGCAAGAATCGGCAAGGGCATCGGGCGTCCAGACTGAATCGGTTCAAATGGAGACTGCGCGGAGGATGATGCCGTGCGCAAGCGGCGTTGCTGCATTGCAGCAATGCAGAAAAGGAAGGGCTGGGCCGCAGGCCATCAGGCCAGCGGCTTCAACTCCTGGGCGATGGTGGGCAGCAGTTCCGAGACATTGGGGTGGATGTGCACGGCGCGCGCCAGCGTGTCGACAGGCGCCTTGGCGTACATCAGGTCGAGTACGCAATGCACCGCCTCGTCGCCACCGGGGCCGAGCACCGAACAGCCGAGGATCTCCCGCGTGTCGGCATCGACCAGGATCTTCATGAAGCCCTGCGTTTCGCCCTTTTCGACGGCGCGGCCGACGCGGGTCATCGGCCGCTGGCCAACCAGCGCGCGGCGGCCGGATTTCTTGACCGCTGCCTCGGTCATGCCGCAGCGGCCGAGCGGCGGGTCGATGTAGAGCGCATAGGCCTCGATGCGATCGCTGACCTTGCGCGGATCATTGTCGAGCAGGTTGGCGGCGACGATCTCGTAGTCGTTGTAGGAGGTATGGGTGAAGGCGCCCTTGCCGTTGCAATCGCCCATCGCCCAGATGCCGGGCACGCTGGTGCGCAACTGGTCGTCGACAGTGACGAAGCCGCGCTTGTCGACCCCGACACCGGCCTTGTCGAGGCCGAGGTCGTCGGTGTTGGGCACCCGTCCCAGCGCCAGCAGCACATGCGAGCCGACCGCAGGCGCCTTGCCGGCGGAGAAGGTGACGGCGATGTCCTTGCCTTGTCTGGCGAAGCCGATGTCGTCGGCGCCGACATGGACGGATATGCCTTCGTTTTCGAGGATCGACAGGATGGCGGCGGAGACGTCCTCGTCTTCGCGGCCGGTCAGGCGCGGGCTCTTTTCGATGACGGTGACTTCGCTACCGAAGCGGCGGAACATCTGCGCGAATTCGAGCGAGATGTAGCTGCCGCCGACGACGATCAGATGGCGCGGCAACACGTCGAGATCCATCATCGAGGAATTGGTCAGATAGTCGATGTCGTGGATGCCCGGCAAATCGGGCACCGAGGCGCGGCCGCCGGTGTTGAGGAAGATCTTTCCGGCAGTCAGAAGATCATCGCCGATGCGCACCGTGTTGGCGGATTCGAAGCGCGCATGGCCGCGATAGAGCGTGCACTTGTCCATGCCGGCGATCCAGGTTTCCAGCCCGGTGCGGGAGGCGCCCGAAACCTTGTCCTTGCGCGCCTTGATCGCCTTATAGTCGACGCCGACAGGGCCGCCGATCGTCACGCCATAATCGGCGGCGCGGCGGGCGAGATGCGCGGCATAGGCGCTCGCCACCATCGTCTTGGTTGGGATGCAACCGGTGTTGACGCAGGTGCCGCCGACCAGCTTGCGCTCGATCAGCGCCACGCTCATGCCGGCTGCGTTCAGCCTGCCGGCGAGCGGTGTGCCGGCCTGGCCGGCGCCAATGATGATGGCGTCGAAGGTCTTCGCCGTCATGCGACCGCCGCTACGATCAGCAGGCCGCCGATGATCGCCACCGCGTCCTCGATGAAGGCGGCGGGCGGATCCTTGCCGAAGCTTGCCGCCAGCCGGCCGCGCGCCTCGGCGCCGCCCAGCGTGCCGATGACAGCGCCTATGGCGCCGGCGATCAGGCCGCCGATGGTGGCGCCGCCAGTCGCGCCGATCACAGCGCCGGTAAAGGCACCCATGATGATGCGGGCGCCGAACTGCTGCGGCACTTTGCGGCTCGGCGTCGACGGCAGCTGGTCGGTGACCAGCTCGACGATGGCCAGGATGGTGAAGATGCCGACAGCGGCCCAATGGCTCATGAAGCTCGCCCAGGTGCCGGCGACCGGCAGCCAACCGAGATAAGCGCCCCAGGCGACGGCGGCCGGCGCGGTCATGGCGCGAAGACCGGCAATGACGCCGATCAGGAGTGCGAGAATATACAACATGGTTGATCCCCTCGATCCCGGGCCAGGACAGCCCGGCAAGAGCAGGCTAGCATAGGCTTTGGATTTGACCAGCGCATGACTGCGAAAATCGGAATGGATTCTGCGCTCGATGTTGCAGTCACGCCGGCACTTTCCCGTTCACTGCAATTGTGCTTTGGCAATCACGTCAAATGGAGACACCGCCATGGCTGGAACCGAGCGCGTGAAAATGGCGACCGGGGAATGGTACACATGCCTCGATGACGAATTGGAGGCACTACGCGTCTTAGCGCGCGACGCGGTTTTCGAGCACAATTCGCTGCCGCCACGACAGCGCGGAAACCTCGGGCCGGGCCTGCAAGCCCTGCTCGGCAAGGTGGGTGAGGGCGCTCGCATCGAGGCGCCTTTCCACTGCGCCTATGGCTTCAACATCTTTCTCGGCGACGGCGTCTTTCTCAATGCCGGTTGCATTATCCTCGACACGGCGACGGTGCGCATCGGCAACGGAACCCTGCTTGGCCCGAATGTGCAGATCTATTGCGCCGAGCATCACAGGGAGGCCGCGGGCCGGCAAGCCGGGCTGGAAATCGCCAGGTCGGTCGACATCGGCGCCAATGCCTGGATCGGCGGCAGCGCCGTCATCCTCGGCGGCGTCAGCATCGGGGAGGGCGCCATCGTCGGTGCCGGTGCCGTGGTGACGCGCGACGTGCCCGACAACACCACCGTGGTCGGCAATCCGGCGCGGGCGATCAAGCGGAACTGAGCGGATCAGGACGAAAGGGCGTGCGCCATGCGCTCGTCCTGATCGGCGCGCTGCGAGAATTCGCGCCGGTACTGCGCCGGCGACGTCCTGAGCCGGGCGGCGAAATGCTGGCGCAGCGACGTGGCGCTGCCGAAGCCGGCCTCGAAGGCCACGATGTCCACCGATTTCTCGGTTGCCTCCAGCAGGCGCTGCGCCAGTTCGATCCGCTGGCTGGTCAGCCATTCGCCGAAACTGGTGCCGATCGATTTCTGGAAGCGGCGGGTGAAGGTCCGCCGTGTCAGGCCGGCGGCTTCGGCGATGCGGTCCAGACTGTGCGTTTCGCCAAGCGTTGCGCGAACCGCGTCGAGGGCCTGGGTGAAACGGTCGGCGTCCGCGCTCCTCGCCACCGGGTGCTCGATGAATTGCGCCTGCCCGCCCTGCCGATGCGGGGACAGGACAATCTGGCGGGCGAGCCGAAGTGCGGCTTCCGCGCCGTAACGGGCCCGCACGATGTGGAGACAGCAGTCGAGGCCGGCGGCGACGCCGGCCGAGGTCACAACGTCGCCATTATCGACATAGAGCACCGAGGCATCGACAGCGATGTCGGGATGGAGTTTCTGCAGCCGCTCGGCATAGGCCCAGTGCGTCGCCGCACCGCGCCCCGAAAGCAGCCCGGCCGCGGCAATGGCAAAGGTTCCCAGACACAGGCCGACAATCAATGCGCCGCGCCGGTGCGCCTGGCGCAGCGCCTCCATCAGCAGCGGTGCCGGTGGCTCGCCGAGATGATGCCAGCTGGGGATGATGACGATGTCGGCGCCGTCGAACCCTTCGAGCCCATGCGGCGCGGCAACGGTCAGTCCTGCCTCGGTATGAATCGGGCCTGCCTTGACCGCGCAGATGCGGAAGTCGAAGCGCGGCAGGCCAAGTGCCGTCCTGTCCTCGCCGAACACCAGGCACGGCAGGGAAAGATGGAACGGGCTGATGCCATCAAAGGCGAGGACGGCGATGATCGGGTCGGTCATGGGCGCTTCCGGCACTTGAATGCGGATTGTCCCAATTCTTGCGAATGATGTCAATCGGGACACTTTCGACTATCCGATGATCCGCCTATTTTCGACCCATCGCATTCAAGCCGGAAAGGAAAGCACCATGTCTGACCCAGTCAACACCACGCCGCGCCGGGCGCTGATCGTCGTCGATGTCCAGAACGACTATGATGGCGGCAACCTGGCCATCCAGCACCCACCATTCCGCGACAGCGTCGTCAATGTGGCGCGCGCCATGGACGCGGCGGCGGCGGCCGGCGTCAAGGTGGTGGTCGTCAAGCAGATGGCGCCCGAGACGTCGCCGATCTTCGCCAAGGGCAGCCATGGCGGCGAACTGCACACCGAGATCGCCAGGCGCGGCCGCGACCATTATGTGGAGAAGATGCTGCCCTCCGCCTTCACCGGCACCGACCTCGAGGACTGGCTGCGCGCCAACGCCATCGATACGATCACGGTCGTCGGCTACATGACGCATAATTGCGACCTGTCGACCATCATCCACGCCGTGCATATGGGCTTTGCGGTGGAATTCCTGTCCGACGCCACCGGCTCGGTGCCTTACGCCAACAGCGCCGGTTACGCCTCGGCCGAGGAGATCCACCGCGTGGTGACGATCATCCTGCACTCGCGCTTCGCCGCGGTACTGAAGACCGCCGAATGGATCGAGTGCCTGAACACCGGCACGCTGCCGGAGCGCGACACCATCTTCGGTTCCAACCAGCGGGCACTGGCGCGGAACGCCGCGTAGAATCCCTGGAAACAGAAAGGGCACCGCAGCGATGCGGCGCCCTTTTCCTTTGGCAGTGAAGGATTTTAGAACAGGCCTTCGATCTGGCCGGCCTCGTTGAGGAAGATCTTTTCCGAGGACGGCGCCTTGGGCAGGCCGGGCATGGTCATGACTTCGCCGCAGATGATGACAACGAAACCGGCGCCTGCCGACAGTCGGACCTCGCGCACCGGCACGGTGTGGCCGGTCGGCGCGCCGCGCAAGTTCGGGTCGGTCGAGAAGGAGTACTGCGTCTTGGCCATGCAGACCGGCAGGTGGCCATAGCCGGCCTCTTCCCAGGCCTTGAGCTGGTCGCGCACCGACTTGTCGGCGATCGCCTCGGAGCCGCGATAGATGCGCTGGACGATGGTGTTGATCTTCTCGAACAGCGGCATGGCGTCGGGATAGAGCGGCGCGAACTGCGAAGCGCCGGATTCGGCCAGCGCCACCACCTTGTTGGCGAGTTCCTCGATGCCGGCCGAGCCCTTGGCCCAGTGCTTGCACAGGATCGCCTCTTCGCCCATCGAGGCGACGTAGTCCTTCATCGCCTGGATTTCGGCGTCAGTGTCGGAATAGAAGTGGTTGATGGCAACCACCGCCGGCACGCCGAACTGCCTGATGTTCTCGATGTGGCGGCCAAGGTTGGCGCAGCCCTTCTTCACCGCCTCGACGTTTTCCTTGCCGAGGTCTTCCTTCTTGACGCCGCCATTCATCTTCATGGCGCGCACGGTGGCGACGATGACCGCCGCCGCTGGCTTCAGGCCCGCCTTGCGGCACTTGATGTCGAAGAACTTTTCAGCACCGAGGTCGGCGCCGAAGCCGGCTTCAGTGACGACATAGTCCGCCAATTTCAACGCCGTCGTGGTGGCGACGACCGAGTTGCAGCCATGCGCGATGTTGGCGAACGGGCCGCCATGCACGAAGGCCGGGTTGTTCTCCAGCGTCTGCACCAGATTGGGCTGCATGGCGTCTTTCAAGAGCACGGCCATGGCGCCGTCGGCCTTGAGGTCGCGGGCGTAGACCGGCGACTTGTCGCGGCGATAGGCGACGATGATGTCACCGAGGCGCTTCTCGAGGTCCTTCAGGTCGGTGGACAGGCACAGGATTGCCATGACTTCCGAGGCGACAGTGATGTCGAAGCCGGCCTCGCGCGGGAAGCCGTTGGCGACGCCGCCGAGCGAGCAGATGATCTCGCGCAAAGCGCGGTCGTTCATGTCCATGACGCGGCGCCAGACGACGCGGCGGGTGTCGATGCCGAGCTCATTGCCCCAGTAGATGTGGTTGTCGATCAGGGCCGACAAAAGATTGTGCGCCGTGGTGATGGCGTGGAAGTCGCCGGTGAAGTGGAGGTTCATGTCCTCCATCGGCACGACCTGCGCGTAACCGCCGCCGGCGGCACCACCCTTGACGCCAAAATTCGGCCCGAGCGAGGCCTCGCGAATGCAGACGATCGCCTTCTTGCCGATGCGGTTGAGGCCGTCACCGAGGCCGACCGTGGTGGTCGTCTTGCCTTCGCCAGCGGGCGTCGGGTTGATGGCGGTGACGAGGATCAGCTTGCCGTCCTTGTTGCCCTTCACCGACTTGATGAACTCGGCGGAGATCTTCGCCTTGTCGTGGCCATAGGGCAAAAGGTGTTCGGTCGGGATACCGATCTTCTGGCCGATCTCCTGGATCTGCTTCTTCTTGGCGCCGCGCGCGATCTCGATGTCGGACTTCACTTCGGCCATGACGGCTTTCCTCTGGATTGGACGGTGGAGGGGACGGGTTTGATCTCACTCGCAGGCATGTTGAACCCGGGCGCGGGCATGTTCTAACCCTGTCGCTGCCGCGGCGTCAACTTGCATGCAACTATGTTTCCTGTGAAGAAAATTCCTCTGCGGCGACCGACCTGCCATCGGTTCTTTCTGCTCCGCTTGCCGCGCCGTATAGAAGCCAGAGCGGAGGCGCTTCCGCCGTCTCAAAACAGCCGCACAATGCACGGAATGCGACAGAGGCGACGGCGCAAATTCGCCATTGCCCGAGCCTGAAGCGCATCGCGCTTGATCGGGTTCAGGCGATGCGCTTCAGGTCTTTGTTCTAGGCATGTCTTTCGCCCAAAGCCGAGGCCGCTTTGGGCGCATGCATTGGGCTGAACAGCGTTACTGCGACAGCACGTTGCTGATTTCGACCATGTTGGAGCGCACCCTGAGCACGTAGAAGCCCATCGTCGTCAGGTGCGTCGGCAACAGCCAGCCATCCTCGCGGCCATTGGCGATGATGAAGGGCTGGATCTTCAGCGCCGAGACGAACTGCGAGTCCATCGTATCCCACAGGTTCTGCAGGTGCTTTTCCTTGATGACGTCCTCGAAATCGGCCTGGGCGCCTTTCATCAGGCCGTAATAGGCATAGAGCTGGCCATATGCGAACCAGTAGCGGTCGTCGGCGCGGAAATCGAACCAGCCATTGTTGTGGTTCTCGGCGCGCTCCTTGAGGATCGCCGACGTCGAACCGATGTCCGACGAGATGCGATCGATATACTGCTTCAGATTGTCGGCGCGGGCATCGAAGGTGGCCTGGCAGGTGGCGAGCCGGGCGTTGAAGGAACGCAGCATGCGCACGGCGTCGCGATAATAGCTCGGCGTCGGCGTCTTGGGGCCGAACGGGTTCAGGCCGAAATACCAGGTCTCCTCGTCGAACTGCAGATTGCCGCGGGCATTCTGCAGATCGCTGTCGATCTGCGAGGTGGTGCGCACGCGGCCAAGATTGTCGGCAAGCTCGGTCGCCGTGCGCCGCACCGCCTGGTTGATGCCGCGCTGGAACGAAGCCTTGTTGTCCATCCACGGCGTGTGGTCCCAGTCGATGCCGAACAGGCCGACCTTGTAGAGGATCATCGACGAGATCCAGGCATTCTGGTTGACATTGAAGTCGGTGAGGTCGGCCGCCACCTGGGCGATACCGGAGTTTCCGCAGGTCTTGGCGGTGTCGGTGCCGGCGCCGGCGGCGACTTGTTCGCCAGCGGAAATGTTGCGCTTCTCGAAGGTGTAAGTGTCGGGATAGTTCGGGTTGAAATTGTTCCACCACTGGGTGGCGTAGAAGAAATTGGCGTAGAGGCCGATCAGCACCAGCAGAGCCACGCCGACCGCGGCCTTCAGGATCCAGCCGCGCTGCGTGTACCAGCGCCCGGCCCACAGGAACGGCCACAGGATAACGCCGATGAGCAGGCCGATGCCGCGGCCGATCCATTGGAAAATCCGGGTGAAGAAGTTCACGATCGGATCAAGCATGGCGATGTCACCCCTCAAAGCATGATGCCAAAAAGTTGCAGACTTTCTGGATAACATCATGCGCCAAAACAACAAGTTAGAACGAAATGACGGCTCATTTCGTCCTAGTCAGTCAGGCCGTAGAGGCGTGTGCGAAACGCCACCTTGTCCTTCAAATATGTGGTTTTCAGAACGTCCACAACATGCGATCGCCAGGCGTCGCTGAAGCCGTCATAGTCCTTGTAGAAGCCCTGCTTGTTGAAGATGTAGCGTGAGACGAAGTCCGACGGCACGAAATCCGAGATCAGCCGGTTGGTCAGCCAGGCGTCGGGATGATCGGGCTTGGCGCGGACGACCAGGAAACGCTGCTGCGGGAAGACATCGTCGATCTTGAGGTGGCCAAGCTGGGCGATCTCGCGCTTGGCGGCGTTGAGGAAGGGAAAATTGCCGTCCCTGGTGATCAGGTCGGCATGGCTCTGGATCCAGGTCTGCAGCCAGACCTTGTCGACATCGGTCAGATTGCGGTCAGGTTCGGCGTCGCGGATCAACGCGCGCACCACCATCTCGGCACGGTGCTCGAGATAGCCCGATGCCTCGACCCAGGACGCGCGCGGCAGTTCGATGCGTCCGGTGGAAGCGAGGAACTTGAACACCTTGTCGGCATCGTTGATCGAGATATAGCTCACCTGCCACGGCCGCGAGCGGCGGAAGCCGGGGGCCGCCGGATCACTGATCACCGTCGTCATGTCCGGATCGACGAACACGTAGAGCCCACCGAAATGGCTGGTCCAGTAGGCATTGTGGCGGAAGATGACCTGGTCCGGCACCAGCGCGTTCTCGCGGATGTCGCCGCAGACCTTGGCCAGTTCCACCATGCGGGTCAGCATGGCGTTGTCGCGCCACGCGTCGGGCTCCTGCTTCAGCCGGTCGACGAGCTTGCCGAGTTCGGCGGCCTTGCCCAGCACGTCCTCCGCCGACAGCACCTTGAACTCGACCTGGTTGATCGACAACAGGTCCTCGATGTCGTTGACCTTGGGAACGGCATCCTCGATCTCGCCATAGATGACGTCCTTGATCGTCAGCGCGTCGATGGCGCGCTGGTTCTTGGACATGAACTCGAACATCAACTGCGAGGTGTTGGAGAAAGCGGTGTGCACCACCGGCAGGTCGATCTGTGACGGCGTCAGGATGATGAAGCGGCGATTGACCTCGTTGGGATCGAGATAGTCAGGGTCGCCGTATTCGTCCGCCACCTCGGGCGAGAAGCCGGTGCGGTCGATCTGGAAGCTCTTCAGCTTGGTGGGCTTGAGGCCGAATGCGGCCAGCGCCTTGTTGTAGCGCTGGATGAGATGCGGCTCGTCGACCATCAGCAGCCGGCCATAGATCAGCTCGTTGTCGCGCAGAAGGTCGGGTTTCTTGCTCATCTTCCCTTCTCCCCGTTCACGGGGAGAAGGTGCCCGAAGGGCGGATGAGGGACGCGGACTTTCCTTCTCCCCTTGTGGGAGAAGGTGGATCGGCGCGACAGCGCCGAGACGGATGAGGGGTGTTCCAGCGGAATGAGACGCTGGCGCTCCCTGGAACACCCCTCATCCGTCGCCTTCGGCGAAACCTTCTCCCACAAGGGGAGAAGGGAAGGCTTGCGCTGCTCACGCATTCCACAACCCCTTCTTCTTCATCTCCTCCATTTCGCGTGCCGCCCGTTCGCGCAGTCGGGCGTCGCGCAGCAGCTTCTCCACCGCGGCGTCGTCGGACTTGTCGGAATAGCGGAACTCGCTGTCGGCGTAGCGGTTGATCTCCTGCATGACCATGTCCATCGAGAATGGGCCGCGCAGTTCCTCGATCATCGCCTTCTTCTCATCATAGCCCTTGTGCATGAAGGCTTCCGGCTTCTCGAACCAGTCGTCGGGCAGCTCGATGTCCATGGCTCGCATCTTGATGGCGTCGGTGACATTCTTGATGGCGCGGCCGGTGAAGCGAGGCTCGGCATCCTTGATCAGGTGCAGATAAGTGCCGATGTCGGCCATCGATTTCGGCGCGCCATTCTCCTTCATGTAGCGCTCATAGACCTTCATCAGCCCGTCTTCCTGCGGCTTCTCATGCTCTTCATAGGCCTCGGTCACGGCGCGCTGGATTTCCTGCGCGGCGTAGAGCTTGTGGTCGCCGAGCGGGATCTTGTGGTTCTTGCCGGCAAGCAGCACGAAGATGTCGATGTAGTCGTCGCGCGTCTGCGGACCGTCGACCAGCCAGCGGGCGCCGGCGCGCTGGCGCAGCGCGTCGTCGACATTTTCGGGGTAGTTGGAGAACATGCCGAACGAGCAGTTGCCGCGCACCACGGTGCCCGCACCGGCGAAGGCATCCATCAAGACGCCGGTGATCTCCTGCTGGCCGGCCGAGGCGCGGTCGTCGGAGCGTCTGGCGGCCACCTGGTCGATGTCGTCGATGGTGCCGAAGCCGATGACGCGCGGGTTGAGCACATTGTTGATGAACTGGCGGCAGTTCTGGCCTGACTTGCCCTGGTAGGACGAGATCTGGTCAACGCCGAAATTCTCATAGGCGAAGGGATAACCGGCGACCTGGCAGTAACCGTTTACGAGACCGGCGATCATCTGGATCAGCGTCGTCTTGCCGGTGCCGGGCGCGCCATCGCCGATGAAGGTGAACAGGAAGCCGCCGAGCTCGACGAACGGGTTCAGCTCGCGCTCGAAATCGTAGGCCATCAGCATCTTGGCGAGCTTGACCGACTGGTATTTGGCGATGTGGTTGCCGACGACCTCTTCCGGCGTCTTGAAGGTCATCACCAGGGGCTTCGACCGCTTACCCGGCGCGACGTCGAAACCGTCGAGGGTGAAATCGTCGACGTCGATGCGGATATGGGTGTTCTCGAACGGGCCGATGCCGTCGAAGCGGCCCTTGCGCGCCAGCAGGCCGTCGATGGCGACGCGGGCGAAGGCGCGTGCCCTGGTCATCAGGTCGGCGTCGTCGGAGGCTCCCGATATCGCCTTGTCGAGGCCGGCCAGGATCGACTTCACCGCATCCTGCGGCGTGTCGAACAGGAAGTCCGGCTCGGGACTATCGTTGGGCGCTTCGCCGTCGCTGTCGATCAGCTGGAACAGATAGGAGGCGAGGCTGAAGGCCGAGATGTAAGCCGAGGCCGACAGAAGCTTCTTGAAGGTAGCGGCCTCGTCGCCTTCGAGGGGCGCGCGAGTGTTCTTCGCCTGCAGGCTTTCGAGATCGGAGCCTTCGGCGAAAACGTCCGATATGGCCAACGCAATGGCCGTGCCGCGCCGGGCGCGAAACAAAAGCGTGTGCTGGGGGATGGTCAGCAGCTGATCGTCGGGATGTACGGCGCCGACGGTTTTCGACAGCTCGACCTCGCGCGTGCGGCGCACCGAGCCGACCGAGACGGTGGAGACGAAGCGGCGGTTGGTGCCGGCAAGGGCGGTGCCGGATTCGCGTGAGGGATCCTCCAGCACGACGATGCGGGTGATGAAGCTCTGCGCGGTGGCGCGGTGCTTCTCGATCGCCGCTTCCGGAATTGTGGTCAGGCCGGTGTCCATGAAGGGTGCTCCGTGGTGTGACGGTCAGACGTCTGAGATGACCTGTCCGTTGGACAGGATATGGACCTTGTAACCGGAAAAGATCTTCTGCGCCTCGCCGGCGGCATAGAGCGCCTGATAGGCCTCGTGCGGGATCAGTGCATGGTTTTCGTAGCTCGACACGCCCTGGCGCGCGGCCTCGAGGTCGTCGGTGTTGATGAAGAATTCCTGCGTCGTCTTCTCGCTCGAAAACAGCCCCTTGCGGCCGGGCTTCTCGCCCTTGGAATAGACCTCCTGTATGGTCCAGGTCAGGAGCCAGGCATTTTCCGGCTTGCGGACCTTGGCGAGCACCTCGGTCACCGTCGAGTTGTTCTCGGTAATCCCAGCCGAATAGAACGGGCCAAGCACGACGCGGCGCAGCTGCTTGGGATGCAACGGCTCGAAATCCTTGTCGAGGTTGACGGCAATGGTCGCCGGCGACAGCGTGTAGGCTGAGTTCTTCTCGGTGAAATCGTCGAAACGGTGGGCAAGCTCGGGATTAAGCAGGCCATCGACCGGCAGCGGAATGTCGACTGTCTCGTTGAGCTTGCCATTTCTGTCGACGAGCTGGCGGATCATCGCTTCGGAGGAGTCCTCGACCGTCACCATGTAGACCAGCGGCAGGTTGGCGCTGCCGTCGAACGTCGCCCAGTGGACGAGATAATACGGCCGCGCCGTCTTCGGATTGACCGAGACCTTGGCCGTCTGCGCCAGCGTGAACGGGCCGAACGTGGTCTCGCTTTTCACGTCCTCGAGGTAGAGCCGCTCCGCCATGGACTTCTGCAGCGCCTCGGGGAATTCCTTGTGGCGCAGGATGAAGTCGGCCATTTCCTCGCGCAGCTCGCCGGCCAGCGGGATGTTGGCAAGCCGCGCGTCGGCCTGGCGGCGATCGTTCTCCAGTTCCAGCAGGTTCTGGAAGACCGGGAAGCCGCTTTCGGCGCGCGAAATGCGGAACGTGTCCATGAAGCCCAGCCGGTTGCGCCAGCAGGAAAAGGACTTGTCGAGCCGGGCGATGTATTCGGCGACAATCTTGGCGACGATGCCATGCCGGTAGAGCGGCGAGCGGTCGTCGCGCATGAACACTTCGAGCCCGCGGAGTGCTGCCGTTATCGCCGAGAAATATCGCGCCGCCGCTTCGTTTTCGGGGGTCATGCTGTCAGCCCTGGGATTGTCGCACCGGTGCGTGCGGCAATTACTGCTGCACGTAGTTGGCCGAATTGTGCTTCTTCAGCACCTCGTCGAAGCGGCGCGCGAACGCATCGTCGGCCAGCTTCTTGCGGCGCTGGATGTCGGCGCTGGCGACCATGTTCTTCTCGTGCATCTCCAAGAGGTCGCCGATGTGCTTCTGCGAGGCAGCACCAATGCCGGCCATGGTTTCCTCGGCGGTGTTGTCGACCTGGCTGCCCAGCGTGTTGATCTTGTGGGCGACGTCCTGCTGGGCGGCGGTCTTCAGCGAATCTTCCAGCGCCTTATAGAGCACGATGCGCTGCTCGGTATCGATGGTCAGCTTGTTGATCAGCGTCGATTGCGCGGCGATCTGGTTGTTGAGCGAATCGACGAAGGTCTGGAACATCGAGGTGTAGCGCTCGAGCGTCTGGCTCTCGGCCAGCAGCTCCTGTTCCTTGGCCTGCTTCTCGTTGTATTCGGTGGCGAGCTTGGAGCGCTCGCCTTCGAGCTGCGTGCGGTCCTTCTGGCTGGTCGAGGCCGCGATCTTGTTCTCGATGTCGAGCAGCATCGGATTGAGTTCCTCGATGCGCTTCTGCACGGCTTCGAGGTTGGACATCGTGGTCTTGCGGCGCTCGATCACCTGCGACAGGCTGGCCTCGGAGGTCTTGTAGCGCTGGTCGAGAACCTCTTTCTGCGCCTTGAGGATGCCGACGATGGTGTCGGACTTGGCCAGCAGTTCCTGCAGATTGCCGGCCAGCGACATGTTGCGGACACGGTCGGTGCGCATGCGCTGCTTGCTCTGGCTGGAGAAGATGCCGATGAAACTCTCCCAGCCGGTGTAGTTCTTCATGCTCTCGAACTCGGCGCCGAAGACGTTGGTGGCATCCTCAAGCCCGATGATCAGGTCGGCGATGTTGCCTTCCATCACCTTCTGCTGCTTCAGCACGTCCTCGATGCGGGCATTCTCGATGTCGAAATTGGCGTCGCCGATCTTCTTGTCGGCGGTGGCGAGCGTATCCAGAACGGTACTGGACTGCTCGATCTTGGTGCGCATGTCCTGGACGACCTGCTTGGTCTTGGCAATTTCGGCATCGAAATTCTGCAATGTCGCCATTAGGGCCTCCCGCTTCGGCATCAGGTCGCTGGTTGCGAACAGCGGCGAATATATGTGGGGCATCCGGGGATTGAAAGACGCAAGACAGGGCCGGCCCGAAAACAAAAGAATTCGTCACGGTCTTGAAAGACAGTGAAGGCATGGTCATGGCGTGATTACCGCGTCACGCGAGCGTAGTTCAGCTGTCATTGAACTTTCATGCCGCCAAAGCGACTGGGAAAGCGTTCAATCTCCGCCGATGCGGATGCCTCGAAATTCGACACAGCACTGAACCGGTCGAGGGTCTCGACAAACAGCCGGATCGAGCACTGTCGCCAAGCGCGCCGACGGTTGCTAGGGCTTCGGATCGGCCCTCAGATAGGCGATGACATTGGCGATGTCGTCGTCGCTGGTCAGGCCGCCGAAGGCCATCTTGTTGCCAGGCACCTTCAGCTTCGGGGCCTTGAGATATTCGGCAAGGTTCGCCTCGTCCCAGACAAGGCCGGCGGCGCCGGCGCTCTTCATCGCCTCGGAGTAGTGGCCAAGGAAGCTCTCGGCGCTGCCGGCGGTGCGGCCGACCACACCCATCAGATGCGGGCCGACCTTGTCGCGATCGGTGGCCGCTTCGTGGCAGGCGATGCATCGGTTGAAGACGCGCTTGCCCAGCGCCGGATCGCCTCCGGCATGGGCGGCAAGGGCACTGGCAAGGAGAAGGAGACCGGCGGACGAAGCGGCTCGAAACATGGCTGACCCCGACGAGTTCTGGCTGGAACGAGATGACGCAAAAATAGGACCGAGGCCTTAACAAACGCTGCATCGTGGCGGGATTACGGAAGACGGGCCAGCCTGATCTCGTATGCGCGGACGATGACCTCCGCAAGTCAGGCCTGCTGGGCCAGATCGCGGCGCAGGAAATCATTCAGCCGTTCGACCGCCGGCGTTGTCGATAGGGGGTTGCGCAGGATACCGATTTCGAGATCGGGCAGCACGGGAAGCCCTTCATTGCCGCCGATGATGCGCAGCGACGGCGGCACACTGCGCTGGGCCAGGCCGGCAACCGCAAGCCCGGCTTGCACGACCGCGACAAGGCCAAGCAGGGAGGCGCTGGAATAGGTGCAGCGGTAGGACCGGTCGGCATCGCCAAGCGCCTGCAGGACATTCATCCTGGCGGCACAGCCAGGCTCGAACAGGGCGACGGGCAAGGGATCGCTCTCCCAGGCGACATGGTTGGGCGAGGCGACCCAGACGAAGCGTTCCAGTCGGATCACATCGAGCGCCTGCTCCGGCAGACGGGTGACGATCGCCAGGTCCAGCCGTCCCTCCGCCAGCGTCTTCACCAGCGCGGTCGATTGTTCGCAGATCAGTTCCACCGTCACCAGGGGATGCTCCGCCGCGAAGCGCGACAGCACCGGCGGCAAGAGGAACGCCGCATAGTCATCCGGTACGCCAAGGCGCACGCTGCCCGTTTCTTTGGGTCGGGTGACGCTTGCCCACGCCTCGTCCGACAGCTTCAGCAGCCGGCGGGCATAGATCAGGAAGTCCTCGCCGATCGCATTGGGCGTGACCGTTCTCGGCCCCCGCACCAGCAACTGGGTGCCGACCATCTCCTCCAGCCGCTGCATCTGCATGCTGACGGCCGACTGGCTGCGGCCGACGCGCGGCGCCGCATTGGAAAGGCTGCCGCTCTCGACGACGGCGACAAAGGTCTTCAGCAAATTGAGGTCAAGGGGAGCGGCCATACTGCTATCAGAATATCGAATAGCTGGTCACAAATCTATTCGCTTGTTTGAAGGCTTCGTTGCTGTCCAGATGGCCGTCCCAGCGCTGGAAAAACCACGCATGACGGACACATCGAAAGCTCGCTTTCCGGCCGCCAACCTTGCCCTGGCGATGGTGATTGCCGGTACGGTCGGCGCCTTCGTCACGGAATCGGGGCTGCATCCCGTGACCGTCGTCTTCTGGCGTTGCGTGTTCGGCGCGGTATTTCTTTTCGCATGGTGCCTGCTGCGCGGTTATCTGCCGGACCGCACCCTGTCCTTGTCCCGGCTGGCGCTGGCCGCGCTTGCCGGCATCTGCATGGTGCTCAGCTGGACGGCCTTCTTCGCCGGCTTCACCCTGACGTCGATCGCCACGACGACGATCGTCTACCATGTGCAGCCGTTCTTCGTGGTGCTGATCGGCGTGATCTTTCTCAAGGAGCGCATCTCGCTCGACCAGGTCCTGTGGATGCTGGCGGCGTTTCTGGGCGTCGTGCTGGCCAGCGGCCTCACCATTTCGCACGGCCATGCCGATGCCAACTGGGCAATGGGCATTGGACTGACGCTGGGAGCAGCCATGCTCTATGCCGTGGCGACCATCCTGGCCAAAGGCCTTGGCCGGCAGCGCGCGGAAATCACCGTGCTTTGCCAGACGGTGGTGGGTGTCGTCATGCTCGCCCCGTTCGCGGCGGTTGGCCAGCACATCCCACCGGCGTCATGGGGTTGGCTGGCCGGCATCGGCGTCCTGCATACCGGCATTGCCTATGTGCTGATGAATTCAGCCTTTCCGCGCCTGACGACACCGGTGATCGGCGTCATCACCTTCATCTACCCGATCGTCGCCATCATCATCGACTGGGCAATCTACGGGCATCCGCTTGGATTGGCACAGGCTGCCGGCATGGTGCTTATCGCGCTGGCAACACTTGGCGTGCGGCTCGGCTGGCGGTTCTCGAGATGGCATGTCTCGGCCGCGTGAGCTTGCTCAGGCCCTGACAAAGCCGATGAAATCGTCGGGCGCCGCACGCCCCATCTCTTCTTCCCAGTGGCGGCGGCAGAGCGAGACATAGACGTCCTTGCCGATCGCCACCTGCTCGCCCTGCCGGGCGACCTTGCCGTCGGCGCCGAGGCGCACCACCATCGTCGCCTTGCGGCCGCAGCGGCAGATGGTGCGCACCTCGCGCAGATCGTCCGCGATGGCCAGCAGCGCGCGCGAGCCGGAAAACAGCTTGCCCTGGAAATCGGTGCGCAAGCCGTAGCACATGACCGGGATGTTCAGTCGGTCGGCGATGCGGGCGAGTTGCCAGACCTGCTCTTCCTCGAGGAACTGCGCCTCGTCGACGAAGACGCAGTGCACCGTCGTATGCCCGTGGTGCTCGGCGACGCGGGCGAACAAATCATCGCCGTCGCGGAACATCTCGGCTTCCGTCTCCAGTCCGATGCGCGACGAGATCAGGCCGCTGTCGCCCTTGCGGTAGTGGCCGGCGACGAACAGCATCGTCGTCATGCCGCGCTCGCGATAATTGTACGACGCCTGCAGGAGCATCGTCGTCTTGCCGGCATTCATCGTCGCGTAGTGGAAGTAAAGCTTGGCCATGCCGCCCTAAAGGTCTGTTGACATCCAGGTGATGCCGGCGTGCAAAGGGCGGTTCCCGCGCTTCCCCGTTCTACTGCGTCGCAGCAGAACTGAGCTCACGTACCCGAAAGTACGCTCCGCTCCGGTTCTCGGAACCCACCATTTTCGGCGCGGCCTGACCTGAATCTTGACGGACCTTAAGCCGACTTGCCCCGGCACGGGGAGGGGCGCCGTCGCGTTCCCCCCAAAAAACACCACCCTCGCATCGCAAAAGCAGGAAGCGTGTCGCTGATTGGCCAGCCCGCGCCGTTGATCGTGATTGCCTTGACGCTTGAAACCGCACGAGAATGGTGTTTGGCTGACGAAACAAGGCGGGCAGAGAAACCGTAACTTCGCTTCGCCAAAGAATCGCAATGGGAGAATATCTATGTCGCGTATGAATTCCTTCGTCGCCGGCCTCGGGCTGGCGGCTTTGTTGTCCACGAGCGCTGCCTTCGCCGGCGATCCGGCAAGCTGCAAGGCGGTGCGCCTTTCCGATGTCGGCTGGACCGATATCCAGGCGACGACCGGGGTCGCTTCCGTTCTGCTCACCGCGCTCGGCTACGAGCCGCAGGTGATCCAGCTGTCGGTGCCGGTGACCATGGCGTCGCTGAAGAACAAGGATCTCGATGTCTTCCTCGGCAACTGGATGCCGTCGATGACCAACGACATCAAGGACTACACCGCCGACGGCTCGGTCGAGACGATCAGCACCAACCTGACCGGCGCCGGCTATGGCATCGTCGTGCCGACCTATGTGGCGGATGCCGGCGTCAAGACGCTGACCGACCTTGGCAAGTTCAAGGACAAGTTCAACGGCAAGATCTACGGCATCGAGGCCGGCAATGACGGCAATCGTATCATCCTCGACATGATCAAGAACCCGAAGGACAATCTCGAAGGCTTCGAACTGGTCGAATCCTCGGAGGCCGGCATGCTGACGCAGGCCGAGCAGTCGATAAAGAACAATGAGTGGATCGCCTTCCTCGGCTGGACGCCGCATCCGGTGATGGGCGCCATGAAGATCACCTATCTCGACGGCATGGGTGACAGCGGGTTCGGCGCCGCCACCGTGTTTACCAATGTGCGCAAGGGCTACACCACCGAGTGCCCGAATGCCGGCAAGTTCATCGCCAACCTGAAGTTCAACCTCGACATGGAAGGTGAGATGATGGACGCGATCCTGAAGGGCGGCGACGCCAACACGGTCGCGACCGACTGGCTGAAGAAGCATCCGGACGCGGTTGCTCCATGGATCGCCGGCGTGACCACCTTCGATGGCGGCGACGCCGCGGCGGCGGTCAAGACCGCGCTTGGAAGCTGAGCCGACTGTGATTTCGGCATGACCGAAATTGAGGGCAGCCATTTTAGAAAAGGCTGCCCTTTTTCATATCCTGTGACAAGATGACGTTGCGACAGTAGAGGCCGAGGGCGGGGCGGTCTCCGGCATGAGAGGGGCGATATGGATCCGATTTCGAAATTCATGGTCGATCACAAGATTCCGATCGGCGCCTGGGGAAAGGCGTTCTTCGGCTTCCTCACCGACAATTTCGATACTGTGTTCAGGGCCTTCTCCAATGGCCTCAATTTCCTGCTCGACGGGCTGGTCGACATCCTGCTGGTGGTGCCGCCGGTGCTGCTGGCGCTGATTATCGCGGCCATCGCCTGGCTGCTGCAGCGCTCGCGGCCACTCGCCATCGGCGTCTTCCTCGGGCTCATCTTCATCATCAACCAGAACCTCTGGAAGCAGACGGTGCAGACGCTGGTGCTGGTCGTCGCGGCGGCGGCGATGGCGATGGCCATCGGCGTGCCGCTCGGCATCTGGGCGGCGCACAAGCCGAAGGTCTACCGCGTCATGCTGCCCGTGCTTGACCTGATGCAGACGCTGCCGACCTTCGTCTACCTGATTCCGGTGCTGACCCTGTTCGGTCTCGGCAATGCGCCCGGCCTCATCGTCACCATCATCTTCGTCATCCCGACCGCGGTCAGGCTCACGCATCTTGGCGTCGTCTCGGTGCCGAAGTCGATCATCGAAGCGGGCGAGGCGTTCGGTGCCACCAAGAGCCAGCTGTTGTGGAAGGTGGAACTGCCCTCGGCGTTGCCGACCATCATGGCCGGTCTCACCCAGTCGATCATGCTGTCGCTGTCGATGGTGGTGTTCGCGGCGCTCATCGGCGCCGGCGGCCTCGGTACCGAGATCAACCGGGCGCTCGGTTCGCGCCGCATCGACCTCGGGCTTGAGGCTGGCCTGGCCATCGTCGTGCTCGCCATCGTGCTCGACCGAATGACCCGCATCGGTGTTGGAGGCAAGAAATGACCGTCGCCGTCGATTTCAGAAACGTCGATATCGTCTTCGGCGCCGACCAGGCTGGCTCGCTGGCGATGATCGACGCCGGCGCGACGCGCGCCGAGATTCTCGAGAAGACCGGCAACGTGCTGGGCTGCGCCGGCGCCAGCCTGACCGTCAACGAGGGCGAGATTTCGGTGCTGATGGGCCTTTCTGGCTCCGGCAAGTCGACGCTGCTGCGGGCCGTCAACCGGCTGAACGTGGTGTCGCGCGGTCAGGTGCTGGTCAAGGACGGCGACAAGATCGTCGATGTCGTCACCTGCGACCAGGCCACCTTGCGGCGCCTGCGTCAGAAGCAGGTGGCGATGGTGTTCCAGCAGTTCGGCCTGTTGCCTTGGCGCACGGTGGAGGAGAATGTCGGTCTTGGCCTCGAACTTGCCGGCGTGCCGGAGGCCGAGCGCAAGGAGCGCGTGCACCGTCAGCTCAAGCTGGTCAATCTCGACCAGTGGTCGAAGAAATACGCGCATGAGCTTTCGGGCGGCATGCAGCAGCGTGTCGGCCTGGCCCGCGCCTTCGCCACCGAGGCACCGATCCTGTTGATGGACGAGCCGTTCTCGGCGCTCGATCCGCTGATCCGCACCAAGCTGCAGGATGAATTGCTGCAGCTGCAGGCCGAACTGAAGAAGACCATCATCTTCGTCAGCCACGATCTCGAGGAGGCGCTGAAGATAGGCAGCCACATCACCATCATGGAGGGTGGCCGCATCGTGCAGACCGGCGCTCCGGAAGACATCGTGCTGCGGCCCGCCAACGATTACGTCCGCGACTTCATCGCCAATGTGAACCCGCTGTCGGTGCTGACCGCCTGGAACGTCATGCGCGACCGGCGCGACCTCGAACAGGGCAAGGACGGCTGGGTGTGGCTCGACCGGCGCAAGACGACGCGCTTCAAGATCGACGACCACGGGCTGGTGGCGGCGGCCGAGCGCGACGGCAAGCCCGCGGTCTGGGTGTCATGCGCCGACGTCGAGGCCCAGCCGGAGGAGATGGCGCAAGTGTTCTGGGCCAATCCCGGCACCTCGCTGAAAACGGTGATGCTGGCCATGCATCGCTCGCAGACCGCACCCGTGGCGCTGTTCGACGACCAGTCGCGCTTTGTCGGCGCCATCGGCATCCGCGACGTGCTGTCGGCGGTGCTGCGGCGGTAGTTTTTCCCAGGAACCCGAAGTCGACGAGGCGAAGCGATCGAGCGCGCCTCGTTCTACGCCGCCAGCGGCAGGCGCAGTTGCGTCAGCAGGCCGCCGCCCGGGTTGTTGGACAGGCTGATCTCGCCGCCGGCGGCGCGCGCGATGTTGCGGGCAATGGTCAGGCCCAGCCCGAGCCCGCCGGTCTGGCGGTTGCGGGATTGTTCGAGCCGCACGAAAGAGCCGAACACGGCGTCGATCTGGGCCTGCGGTATGCCAGGCCCTTCGTCGCGGATGGTGAGCAGGATCATGTTGTCCGACCGGCGCAGGCTGAGATGCGCCTTCTTGCCGTAGGTGACGGCGTTCTGGACCAGATTGGTGACGCAGCGCCTGAGCGCGACCGGCCGCGCCATGCAGATGAGGCCGCGCGAGCGGGTATCGTCGTCGAACGAGACGTCGTCGTAGCTGTCGGCGATCGATTCCACGAGCGACCAGAAGTCGATGCGCTCGCTCTTTTCCTCGGTCACCTCGAAGGTGGCGAAGTCGATCACCGAACTGGCGATGCTCTCGACATCGGCGAGATCGTGCGCCAACGCCTCGCGGACCGCCGATTTGCGCAGCAGCTCCAGGCGCAGACGCATCCGTGTCATCGGCGTCCGCAAGTCATGCGCCAACGCCGCCGCAAGATGTTCGCGGTCCTCGACATATTCACGCAACCTGGCCTGCATGGCGTTGATAGCCTTGGCGGCGGCACGGACCTCGCGGCTGCCCGACTCGGCGATCGGTGGGCTCTTCAGATCCTTGCCGATCCTGTTCACGGCGGTTTCCATCATCCGGTAGGGTGCCGTCAGCCGGCGCAGCGACCAGATCGACATGATCACCACAAGCCCGGCGATCAGCGAATAGAGCGGCAGGCTATCGAAGCTCAGGATAGGGCCGACGGGCGTGATCGGCTCGGTGAAGTTCAGCCATTGGCCGTCGGCGAAGCGCAGCGAGGCCGTCAGTTTGTCGCTCTGGGCGAAGTCGGCGGCCAGCACCAGAAGGTCGCGCTCCACCTGGCCGATATCGGGTCCCGGCGCCGTGCCGCTGGCGTCGTCGGCCTCGCGCGTCGCCGGATCGCGACGCACGCGTGCGTCGGTGATGCCGAACTTCGACAGCCGGCCAACGAGGATGTCTTCGAGTTCGGCCAGTTCGTCGTCGCCGGCGATCGACGAGGTGACCGCGGGCGTGTCTGAGACGGTGAGCGCGTAGGTGGAATTGAACAGGCCGGTCGCCGTCGTCTTGCGTTCCTCCGGCGTGGCGTCATGCATCAGCTGCACCAGCGAGAAGGCACGATCGTTGAGGCGATAAAGGTCGACAATGTCATTGGCGGCGGCGCGGTCGCGCGACACGATATAAAGGGTTGCGACCTGGCTGATCAGCAGGCCGGCAATGACGATCAGCAGCACCCAGACGGGCAGGGTCTGCGGCAGGAAACGTCTCATTCGGAAGTCGTCTCGGGCAGGAACTGGTAGCCGCCGCTGCGCACGGTCAGGATGAGCTTGGGCGTTTTGGGATCGTCTTCCATCTTGCGCCGCAGCCGGCTGACCAGGATGTCGATGCTGCGGTCGAAGGAATAGTCGCTGTCGCCGCCGGAGAGTTCGATGAGCTGGTCGCGGGTCAGCACGCGTCCGGCGCTCTTGACGAAGGTCTGCAGCAGGTTGAACTCCGCCATGGTCAGCTCGACCCTGACATCGTCGGGCGCGGTCAGCCGCCGCCGCGAACAGTCCATCGTCCAGCCGGCGAAGCGGTAGACCTGCTTGGTGGTGGCGCGCTTCGGCTCGGCGGCGCCGTTGCGCCGCAGCACCGCGCGGATGCGGGCCAGCAGCTCGCGCGGGTCGAAGGGTTTGGGCACATAGTCGTCGGCGCCCATTTCCAGGCCGACCACGCGGTCGGTCGTCTCGGTGACGGCGGTCAGCATGATGATCGGTGTCGAATACTGGGCGCGCAGGTCGCGGCACAGTTCCAGCCCGCTCTTGCCGGGCAGCATCACGTCGAGCACGATGAGATCCACATGCGAGCGGCGCAGGATGGTCTCCATCTCGGTGCCGTCGGCGGCAACCGAGGTGTGCAGGCCGCGCTTCTGGAAGAACTCCTGCAGCAGGTCGCGGATGCCCTTGTCGTCGTCGACGATCAGTATGTGTGCGTCGGATTTCACAGGTGCCCCGTCTCTGTTGCCGGCCAAGCTATCCTTGGTTGGTGAGCCACACGATAGAATTCGGGCCATATGTTGGCCAGTGCCTTGCATTTCAAGGTGGAGCGAAGCATCGGCGCCTTCGCCGGCCATGCAGAAACAATCCAGAAACAAAATTCTACAATCCGGAAAAACTCCTGAAAAGGTAGGACGGCATAACGGTGCCGTAGCGGTCAGGCCATTGGCTGCGACGCCAGTCTGCGGGTTCACGGATAAACCGATGCCAAGGTTGTCGATCAGTTTGTTGGGTGCGTTGCTGGGCGTTTGCCTGGTCACCGCCGCTGCCGGACAATCGGATGCAAAGGTGACGCCCACCACCCGGGCCGAACGTTGCGCCAATCTCAGCCGCCAATTCGACGAAGCCCTCGAAACCCACGCCACGGCAACGCAGGTCACCGCGGCAAAGGCACTCCAAAGAAAGGGAAACCGGTACTGCGCCGCCAAGAAACAGGCACAGGGCATCCGGATGCTCGCAAACGCTTTGAAGCTGCTTGGAGTGACGCCGAACGACCCGGTTCAGTGACACTCGAAACTCGACCCGCATAAAAAGGAAACGAAGCCATGAAAAAGTCCCTCCTGTCCGCCCTCGGTCTCGCCGTTGCTCTCGCCTTCTCGATGCCGGTCCTCGGCAACGCTGCTGCCACCACGACCGCTGCTCCGGCTGCTACCACGACCGCTCCGGCTGCCGCCGCGACGACCACTGCCGCTCCGATGAAGGCTGCCCCGAAGAAGGTCGCCAAGAAGGTCTGCAAGGTGACCAAGAAGCACAAGTGCCCGGTCAAGAAAGCCCCCGCGAAGGCCGCCCCGAAGGCTGCTCCGAAGAAGCCCTGATCGGTCCAAAGCCTGCTTTCTACAAGGCCGTTCCAGCTGCAAGCCGGCTGGGGCGGCCTTCTGCAAGCGCATCGTCGAAGGGCGGTGCACCGGCGACGAAGCGGGTCGGCGAACCCGGCCCGATGGCGGCGAGGGCTGAAAACCGGCAGCTTCCAGCCAAGCACTTCGATCATGTTTAACCCGTTCGCAACGCCGGCCGTGTAGGACAATCCGCATGAAAAAGCGGCTTTCGTCCATTCTGCGTTCGATGGTGCTCGGTGGCCTGGTCGCCAGCGGCGTGGCCAGGGTGCTGATCCTGCTCACCGCCAGCCCGGTGCCGGATCCGGCGAGCGGGCGTACCGAGCCTTCGCTGTTCGCGCCGGCAATCTCCAGCAACTGGGACTACATCACGCCGCTACAGGCCTGGCTGCTGATCATACTCACCGGCGTGACGCTGAGCTGCGTTGTCGCGTGGCCGATCGCTGCGTGGATGGAACGGCGGGCGGATGCGGGCGGAAACCGCCGCATCTTTGGCCGTCAGGGCCGTTGAACCGCTACCAACAATTCCCACATGATCGTCAATGACAGCGCTCACCCGCTGCCGGTCCGCGTGCCAATCAAAATGGACCATCGCTTTCGCCCGTGGCAAAATGCGGGGCGAAACTGTCGATGGCGAGACTGTCGGTTCCGATGCCTGAAATCACCACAAAACCGCGCGTCCAGGTCAAGCCGCAGGTCGAACGGCCGAAGCTCTACAAGGTCATCCTCATCAATGACGATTTCACGCCGCGCGAGTTCGTGGTGACGGTGCTGAAGGGCGAGTTCAAGCTCAGCGAGGACCAGGCGCACAGGATCATGATCACCGCGCATCGGCGTGGCGTCTGCGTCGTCGCGGTGTTCACCAAGGATGTCGCCGAGACCAAGGCGACACGGGCCACCGATGCCGGCAAGGCCAAGGGTTACCCGCTGCTGTTCACGACCGAACCGGAAGAGTGAGGAGTGGTCGCCCGTAGGGCGATCAATCGACAATGATTTGTCGATTGAAACGACGAACGCCCGGAGCCATAGCGGATGGCAGCGGCCGCAGGGCGGTTTTCCCTTCTCCCACAGGGGGAGAAGGAAGAGCGGCCACTACCGTCCTTCGCGATACCACATCGAACCCATTGCCAGAAGCAGCAGGCCGAGGCCGAGGAAACCGCCGAACAGCGGCACGCGCGAGACGGCCTTGAGCACGCTGTCGTCGGTGGTGCGCAGGCCGATCCAGTCGCTGCCGGACGCGGCGCCCGCCGACCGCACCGGCACGATGGAAGGCAGCGTCACGTCGCTGCCAAGGGCCGCGGATGGCGTCAGCCGGCGCACGCTGCCGCCGGTCGTTTCCGCCGGTGCCTTCAGGCGGTTCTCGGTGGAGATGACGTCGGCGAATTCCGGCGCATTGACCGGTCCGACATGGGCAAGTGCGGTGAGGTCGCCATTGGCGACCTGGTAGAGGCCGATTTCACTGGTCTCGACACTGCCGAGGAAGACGCCGGGTTCGGATTTCTGGAGCTTGACGGTCATTGTCTTGCCGGACGGAGTGATGATCTGCGCTGTGCCAGGATCGTCGGCCATGGTCTGGCGCCGGATTTCCAGGACCATGCCACGACCATCAGCGGTCAGCCGCTCCTCCTCGAGCTCGGGTTCCTTCATCAGCCAGTGCGCAATGCGCCGATAGAGCTGGACATGCGGACCGCCGCCCTCGAAGCCGCGCGCCCACAGCCATCCCTGATCGGACAGAAGCATGCCGACGCGGCCTTCTCCCTTGTGGTCGAGCAACAGCAGGGGCCGGTTGTCGGCACCCTTCATCACCACTTCGCCTTCCGGGTTCTGCACGCCGATGGTGCGGAACCAGCGGCTCCAGTGCGGCGGCTCGGTGGCGGAGCCATCCAGCCCGCGCGTCACCGGGTGACGCTGGCCGAGATCGGTGAGGCGCGGATAGAAGGCCTTGTCGACCACCTCGCCGGTCGGCATCGCCGGCAAGGCCGACATTAGCGGCGTGCGCGCGATCGAGCTTTCGCCGGCATATTCGGGGCCGGCCGCGATCAGCAGCGCGCCGCCCTTTTCGACATATTCGGAGATGTAGTCGTAATAGAGGATCGGCAGCACGTCACGGTGCTGGTAGCGATCGAAGATGATGAGGTCGAAATCCTTGATCTTCTCGACGAACAACTCACGCGTCGGGAACGCGATCAGCGACAATTCATTGATCGGCGTGCCGTCCTGCTTTTCCGGCGGCCGCAGAATGGTGAAATGGACGAGATCGACAGAGGCGTCGGACTTCAGCAGATTGCGCCAGGTGCGCTCACCCGCATGCGGCTCGCCCGAGACGAGCAGCACGCGCAGGTTCTCGCGGATGCCGTCGATCAGCGCGATGGCGCGGTTGTTGGTGTCGGTCAGTTCGCCCGGCTCGCGATCGATGGCAAGTTCGACGATGTTGCGGCCGGCGCCCGGAATGGTCACCTGCAGCGGCATGGCCTGGCCGACGGTGGCATGCTCGACCGCGACCTGCTCGCCATTGACCGAGACGCGCACGTCGACCGGGCCGGTCTCGTTTTCCGTTGAAATGACCCGGTATGTCATGTCGAGCGGCTTGCCGACGATGCCGAAGCGGGGCGCGTTCTCGAAGCGGATGCGGCGATCCTTTTCGTGGTCGTTGCCGGTAATCAGGGCATGCAGCGGGGCGTTGAAATCGGGTGCGCCGGCCGGTACGTCATGCACCTCGCCGTCGGTGATCATGATGGCGCCGCCGATGCGCGACGGCGGCACGTCGCGGAAGGCACCCTCGAGCGCGCCGAAGAGCCGCGTTTCGGTGCGCTCCTCGGCGGCTTCGGACTTGCCTGCCTCGACAACGCGCACGTCGAACTGCTTGAAGCGGCCAAGACGCTGTTGCAGCCCGGCCAGCGCCTCGTCCGTCTGCCTAGTGCGGTCGCCTATATCCTGGCTCTGGCTGCGGTCGACGATCAGGGCGACGACGCTTTTCAGCGGCTCGCGCTCCTCATTGAGGAACACCGGGTTGAACAGGGCGGCGGCCAGCGCCAGCAGGGCGACGAAGCGGAAGATCGCGCCGCGCTGGCGAAACCAAAGGCCGACGAGCGCGAGCGTCAGCAGCGGCACCAACACCAGGGCCAGCCAAGGCCAGGAGATCAGCGGTTCGAAGGAGATCGACCAGTTCATGCGTTACCCTCCTCCCTGTGGGGAGGGTCGATCCGCGTGGGAGGTGCAAGAAAGAACGTCATTCTACTGCCCCAGCCGTTCGAGCAGTATGGGCACGTGCACCTGGTCGGATTTGTAGTTTCCGGTCAGCATGTACATCATAATGTTGACGCCGGCGCGCAGCGCGTAGATGCGCTGCATCGGGTCCGCGGGCACTGTCGGCAGCAACGGATCGCCATTCTCGTCGACCGCCCAGGCGCCGGCGAAATCATTGGCGGTGATCATGATCGGCGAGACGCCGTCGCCGGTGCGCACGGGCCGGTTCTCGGCGTTGCTGGCATCGAGCGACGCCTCGACCCAGAGCGGGCTGCCGGCGAAGCGGCCAGGAAATTCCGGCAGGATGAAGAAGGATTTGGTCAGCACGTGGTCGGACGGCACCGGCTCCAGCGGCGGCACGTTGAGGTTGCCGAGGATGTCGCGCAGCCGCTCCGTCGCCGGGCTGGCCGAATCGGCGCCGATGCCGTTGGCGAACTGGTCGCGCGTGTCGAACAGCACCGTCCCGCCCTGCTGCATATAGGCGTCGATGCGGGCGATCGCGACCTGGCTCGGCATCGGTGCCGCCGGATCGATCGGCCAGTAGATCAGGGGATAGAACGACAGCTCGTCCTTCGAGATGTCGACACCCGCAGGTGCGCCCGGTTCCAATGCGGTCTTCTCGATCAGGAAGCGGGTCAGGCCCTCCATGCCAGCGCGGCTGATCGAGTCGTCGCCCGGCACGCCGGTCAGCACATAGGCAATGCGGGTCTTCGAAATCGCCTCGACTGCGGCCTGGTCGCCCGGTTTGGCGTCGTCGGCACGGGCAAGGTCGGCATGGCCGAACAGCGCGCCGAGCGCAATCAGGATCGCGGCGGCGGTTGTCACGGCACCGGCACGGCGCGGCCGGCGCGAAAACAGTCCGCCCATCCACAACACCACCAGCGTATCGAGCAGCATCAGCGCCAGGGCGGCCACCACCAGCGCGCCCTTCAGGTTACGCGATTCATCAAACGCATACTGGATTGACGTGACGGGAACAGTGATTTGCGGGCGCGCCAGCGGCGCGAAGGTGCTTGTTGCCTCGAGCAGGTTGTGGGCGAAGACGCCGGTCTCGGAGCCGTAGAGGCCAGGCGGGTTCTCGAAAGTCACCGGCAACGAGCCGGCGGCCGGCACCAGCGGCCGCGCATCCGGCGTCGGCGGCACCAGCGAGCCGTCGGCCGATATCATGCGATAGGGCGCCAGCGAGGTGGCGGCGGCTTCGGCACTGGCGACCGCCGCGCCCTGGTTGCGCGACAGCTGCACGAGGCGGCGCAGCATCTCGACGAAGCTGCCCGAGATCGGCAGGTTCGACCATGTCGCCTCGGGCGTGACGTGGAACAGCACCAGCGTGCCCTTGCCTTTCTTCAAACCGGTGACCAGCGGCGTGCCGTCGGCGAGAGCCGCCCAGGTGCGCTCGACGATATCGGGCGTCGGCTCGGCCAGCACCTGTCTGGTGACGGTGACCTCGGTGGGTGGGGCAAGATCGGCGAACGGACCGGCCTTGGGAAATTCGGTGACCGGCTGCGGCGATGTCCATGACAGCGCGCCGCCGAGCGAACGCTCGCCGGTGCGCAGGCGGACCGGCAAAAGGTCATCGTCATTGCCGGCGGCGGCCAGCCGCGAGCCGGCGAAACGCACCAGCGTGCCGCCATTGTCGACCCAGTCGACCAGCCTTTGCCGGACCTGTGCGGGAATGGTGCCGATGTCGGCCATGACGATCATCGCCGGCTTCTGGTCGAGGATCTGCGGGATGGCGTCGGCGAGGTCGGCGCTGGAGGGCTCGACGAGATCGGCGAAGGGCTGCAGCGCGCGCCTGATGTAGTAGAGCGGCGACAGAAGCGGCTGTGCCTGGTCGGCCTCGGCCTGCGACAACAGTCCGACGCGGCGGCGCTTGGAGCTTTCGTCGAGGACGTGCACGGCGCCAGCCTGGCGCTCGCCGTCGAGCGCGATCGAGGCGAAGTCGTTACGCAGTTCGAACGGCACCGCCATGGTGCCGGTGGCGGTGGATTCGCCTGGCGCAAAGGTCAGCGTCGCATCGGCGATGCGGCGGCCCTTGTCGTCGAAGGCACCGGCGGTGACCTGAGCCGGGGCTGGGTCGCCTGGTGCGCGGATGGCGGTCAGCGCAAAGCCGTCGACCTGGTTCTCGGCGGCGGTAAGGCCGGTCAGCGAAAGCCGGTCGGCGGTCGCCCAGACGACGCGGGCGGCATTTCTGGACAACAGCGTGTTGAAGGCGGCCTCGTCACCCTTTGCCGCCAGGCCATCGGCGAGCACGGCGACGCTGGCGCCAGGCAAGGTGGCTAACGCGCCGGCGACGCGGGCATAGACAGCGGGCCGGTCGGTCGGGATCGGTCGCGGCTTGGCGGCGCGCAGCCGGTCAAGAGCCGTGGCGGCATCGAAGGGGCCGATTTCCGAATTGGGCTTTTCGGCGGTGAAAGCGATGATGACCGGCACGCCGTTCGAGCCGGCGTCGGCTATCAGCCGCTCCGCGGTGGCGACGCGCTTGCCCCAATCGGCGGCACTTGCCCAATCATTGTCGATGACCAGCGCAAGGGCCGCCCCCTCGGCAGGCAGCTTTTCGCGCGGATTGAACACCGGTTCGGCGAGTGCCGCGACGATGAGGGCCGCCATCAAGAGCCTGAGCAGGGTCAGCCACCACGGGCTTTGCTGCGGCGTCTCCTCGCGCTTCAGCACGCGCGCCAGGATCTTCAGCGGCGGGAAGATCTCGGTCTGCGGCTTGGGCGGTGTCAGCCGCAACAGCCACCAGATCACCGGCAGCGCCAGCAGGCCCCACAGCACCATGGGAGCGCCAAAGGAGAGCGGCAGCCAGCTCATGCGCCGACCTTTCCGGCATGGTCGCCACCAGCGATCAGCCCGGCATGACTGGCGGTCGGCCCGGCATAACCGCCATCGGCGGTCATCGCCATGTGCAGGCGGACCAGCGCGTCGGAAGCGAGCCGATCTGTATGGTTGACGGTAAAGCTCCAGCCGAGGCGCTTGCACCAGGCGGCCAGTTCCTGGCGCCGGGCGGTGTAGAGCAGGCGGTACTCATCGCCGAGCATTTCGGCGCGACCGGCGGTCAGCTTGTCGCCGGTCTCGGGATCGGTGAACTCGGTGCGGCCGGCATAGGGGAAGGTTTCCTCGGCCGGGTCGGCGACCTCGATCAGGTGGGCGCGCACGCCGTGGCGGGCGAGCACATCAAGCCAGGCCATCGTTTCCTCGACCGGGTCGAGGAAATCGCTGGCGATGACGATGTCGCAGAAGCGGCGGATGCCGGACAGGTCGGGTTTTGCCGGCAACTCACCGGCATGCATGAGCTGGGCGGCGATGCGCTCGGCACCGTTGCGGGCGGTGAACGGATCAGTGAGATCCGGCCAGGCGATGCGCTCGCCGCTACGCGATAACAACTCGGCCATGGCCAGCGCCAGCACCAGCGCGCGCGATTGCTTGGAAACGCTGGCGCCGGTCGACTTGTAGAGCATGGACGGCGAGGGGTCGGCCCACAGCCAGACCGTATGGGCGGCTTCCCATTCGCGATCGCGCACATAGGTATGATCGTCGCGGGCCGAGCGGCGCCAGTCGATGCGCGATGCATCGCCTTCGACATAGGGCCGGAACTGCCAGAAATTCTCGCCGATGCCGCGCTTGCGGCGGCCGTGCCAGCCGGCGATCACGGTGTTGACGATGCGGCGCGCCTCAACCAGCAGGTCAGGCACAAGCGAGGCCCGCAACCGGCCACGGGCGAGCGCGTCGCGCGTCGCTGCCGGAGCCTGGACTTCGCCGATGCGCGCCATCAGATGCCTTTTGCCAGCTTCGCCACCACGTCACGCACACTGGTGCCTTCGGCGCGAGCGGCGAAGGTCAGCGCCATGCGATGCTGCAGCACCGGCTCGGCCAGTGCACGGACGTCGTCGATCGAGGGCGCCAGCCGTCCTTCATAAAGCGCGCGCGCCCTTGTGCACAGCATCAGCGCCTGGCTGGCGCGCGGGCCAGGGCCCCAGGCGACATGCTTGTCGGTCTCGGCGTTGCCCTGGCCCGGACGCGCCGAGCGCACCAGCGTCAGGATCGCCTCGACGACGCTTTCAGGCACCGGCATGCGGCGGATCAGCGTCTGGATTTCCTTCAGCCGCACCGGCTGCAACACGTTCTGCGCTTTCGCATCCTCGATGCCGGTGGTTTCCAAAAGGATGCGGCGCTCGGCCTCGATTTCGGGATAGAGGATGTCGACCTGCATCAGGAAACGGTCGAGCTGCGCCTCGGGCAGCGGATAGGTGCCTTCCTGCTCCAGTGGATTCTGCGTTGCCAGCACATGGAAGGGCGCCGGCAGGTCATAACGGGCACCGGCAATGGTCACGTGGTATTCCTGCATCGCCTGCAGCAGCGCCGACTGGGTGCGTGGCGAGGCGCGATTGATCTCGTCGGCCATCAGCAATTGCGCGAAGATCGGCCCGGAGATGAAGCGGAAGGAGCGCTTGCCGAATTCATCCTGCTCCATCACTTCCGAGCCGAGGATATCGGACGGCATCAGGTCGGGCGTGAACTGAATGCGGCGCGAATCGAGGCCGAGCACGATGCCCAGCGTCTCGACCAGCTTGGTCTTGGCGAGGCCCGGCACGCCGACCAAAAGCGCATGGCCGCCGGCCAAAAGCGCCACCAGCGTGCGCTCGACGACGCTCTCCTGGCCGAAGATGACCCGGCCGACCCCGTCGCGGACCCTGGAGATATCGGCCAGCGCCTTCTCGGCCTCGGCGATCATGTCCTTTTCGCTGATCGGGCTTTCCTTGACCATCACGCTCATGCCGCATCGATCCTTGTGGTTGGAAATACCGGCCCGCACCATAGCACAGGTTGCCGCGATTCGGCCTCGCGTGGCGCCTATGCCGAAACTTAAATCACAGACCTAGGCTGACAAGCGGAACAACAGTGACTATTTCGTGACCATGACGGAACACTCCGAACATCGCGAACAAAGCCTTACGAGCGCCACCGAGGCGCGCGGTCTCGAGGCGCTGATCTCGCGTGCCGCCCGCGCCGGCAAGGGCGCGGCGCCGGTGGAACGCTGGAATCCCGACTTCTGCGGCGATCTCGACATGGAGATCAAGGCCGACGGCACCTGGTTCTACCTGGGCACGCCGATCGGCCGCATGCCGCTGGTGCAGCTTTTCTCCTCCGTGCTGCGCAAGGACGCGGACGGCAGGACCTATCTGGTAACGCCTGTGGAAAAGGTCGGCATCCGCGTTGCCGATGCGCCGTTCATCGCCGTCGAAATGGACGTTTCGGGCAGCGGTGACGCGCAAGCCATCACCTTTCGCACCAATGTCGGCGATGTCGTGGAAGCCGGGCCGGAGCGGCCGCTGCGCTTCGTCGACGAGAGCAAAACCGGCGGGTTGAAGCCCTACGTGCTGGTGCGCGGCCGGTTGGAGGCGCTGGTGGCGCGGCCGGTGATGTACGAGCTGGTCGGGCATGGCGAGGAAATCGAGATCGGCGGCAAAGCCATGTTTGCCGTGCGCTCGAAGGGCGCGGTGTTTCCGATCATGCCGGCGGACCAGCTGAAGCGGCTGAGTACGTGATGGACCAGACGAAGCCGAGGCCGTTTTCGTCAGCCGATTTTCGCGCGCGCTTTGCCGCGCAGCCGGATGCGCATGCCGGCGACGATTATGGCGATCACCGCTTCAATCCCGGCCATCCGCGCCTTAGCCAGGCCAAGGCGCTGCGCGATGCCGCGGTGTTGATCCCGGTGGTCGATCACGACGGCGACGCGACGGTTCTTTTGACCAAACGGGCCGAAAAGCTGCGCAGCCATTCGGGGCAGGTGGCCTTTCCCGGCGGCACGATCGATGCCGCCGATGCCAGCCCGGAAGCGGCGGCGCTGCGCGAGACCTTCGAGGAGATCGGCCTTGGCCCGGATCGCATCGAGATCATCGGCCGCATGCCCGATTACGTCGCCGGCAGCGGCTATCGCATCGCACCGGTGCTGGGCATCGTGCGGCCCAGTTTCCAGCTGACGCTCAACGCCGACGAGGTCGACGCCGCCTTCGAAGTGCCGCTGCGCTTCCTGATGGACCCGGCCAATCACAAGCGCGACAGCCGCATGTGGAACGATCTCGAATGGTTCTTCTACGACATGCCTTATGGCGACCGGCGCATCTGGGGCGTCACCGCCGGCATCATCCGCACGCTCTATGAAAGGCTCTATGCGTGAATGTCTCTATCGCGGGCAGGGCCGACTGGCTCGGCAATATGCATCTGCAGCGACTGCTGGCCGTTCTGGCGGAGGTCGGTGAAGAAGCACGTGTCGCCGGCGGCGCCGTGCGCAACGCGCTGATGGGCCAGCCGGTCGCCGACATCGACATCGCCACCACTTGCCTGCCGCAGGAAACCATCCGCCGCGCCGAGGCGGCAGGCTTCAAAGCGGTGCCGACCGGCATCGAGCACGGCACGGTCACGGTGATCGCCGGCGGCAAGCCTTATGAGACCACCACCTTGCGCGCCGACATCGAGACCGACGGCCGCCGCGCCAAGGTGTCGTTCGGGCGCGACTGGAAACTTGACGCCGAGCGGCGCGATTTCACCATCAACGCGCTCTATGCGCAGGCCGACGGCACGGTTGTCGACCTGATCGGTGGCGTCGCCGACATCGAGGCGCGCCGGCTGCGCTTCATCGGCGATCCGGAAGCGCGCATCCGCGAGGATTATCTGCGCATCCTGCGGTTCTTCCGCTTCTTCGCCTGGTACGGCGACGGCCGGCCGGACGCCGAAGGGCTGAAAGCCTGTGCCCGGCTGAAGGATGGGCTGGTCCAGCTTTCGGCCGAGCGCATCTGGGCCGAACTGAAGAAGCTTCTGTCGGCGCCCGATCCGTCGCGGGCGCTGCTGTGGATGCGCCAGGCCGGCGTGCTGACCAGCGCGCTGCCCGAGAGCGAGAAATGGGGCATCGATGCCATCCATGGAGTGACCAAGGCCGAGAAGGATCTGGGCTGGGCGGCGGATCCGCTGCTCAGGCTGGAGGCGATCGTGCCCCCGGATGCGGCGCGCATGAAGACGCTCGCCGACAGGCTGAGACTGTCGACGGCGGAGGCCGAACGCCTGCGCCAATGGGCGCTTGCCACTATCGTCGAGCCGAAGACGACCGAGAGCGAGCTGGCGAAAAGGCTCTATCGCGGCGACCGGCAGGGCTTCGTCGATCGTCTGCGGCTATCGCTGGCCGCAGCCCGGGTGCGTGCCGTCGAGGACAATGACGCTCTGCTCGAAGCCGGCGGCTTTACGCGCCTGCTGGCCTTTGCGCTCAAATGGGCAAAACCGCTGTTTCCGCTGAAAGGTGCCGATTTGACCGCGCTCGGCGCCGTTCCTGGGCCGAAGCTTGGCGAAATCCTCAAGAACCTCGAGGCGGAATGGATCGAAGCCGGATTTGCCCCCGATCGCGACGCGTTGCTTGAACGTGCCGCGAAGGCGCTTGAAACGTAGAGCAGCTCACCGTTTCACGGAAACGGCAAACCGAGGCGGCGATTTGGCCGGGCGAAGCTTCGCCCGTCTACTTGATCGCTACGGGAGCCAGGGCGCGCGAAAGGCTTGCCTCGCCCTTGCCATAGACGGCGGCGCTGTAGTTGACCAGCGTGTCGGTACGAGCCGTGTTGAGCAGATCGTTGGTGATCTGCGTCGCGGTAGCCTTGGTGAATTTGCTGCCGATGATCGCAGCGTATCCCGAAATGATCGGCGCGGCGAAGGAGGTGCCATAGAGGCCTGTCTTGTCTCCGGTAACACCGACCACAAGGAAGTGGCTTTGCACAAGCATGTTCGAGCCGGCATAGTTGGAGTACCAGGCAAGCTGGGCCTTGTTGGATGTCGTGCCATTCGTGGATAGGGCGCCGACGAAGATCGCCGAGGCTTTGCCAACCAGAGCGAGGTCGAGATAGTCCTGCTGACCGCCTGTGACACCGCCCACGGCAACCGCATCGTTGCCCGCTGCCTTCGAAACAACGGCCGTTCCTTTGGTGGCATAGGAGATGATGGAGGCTTCCTCGGGACTCCATCCGATCTGGTTCAGGCGGTAGCCCGCTTTGGCGTACATGCCATAGCTCAGGTTGAGCACGTTCAGGCCGGGCGCCAGGCTGACGGCCGAGCTTGTTGAGAAGTCCTTCGACCTGATGGTCGCGAAGGGCGCGATCATGCTGGCTTCCTCGCGCGTCCATTCACCGTGGCGCTGGGTTTGAACCCCGACACCGAAATTGCCGGAGAAGCGCGACGTACTGGAGAAATCATCGACGATCGTAATCGTGACGCCCTTGCCCTTGTATCCCGCAGCCCAAGCGGCGCCTACGTCGGGGCTCATCCACCCCTGCACCGCTTGTGTGCCCGCGGCAGGGATCGTTGCGCTCACGCATGTGGACAGGCCGCCGCCGTGGCACAGCGCGGCCATCTCGTCGGCATTGACCGCCTCCTGTGCCGACGCCATCGACGCCGACAGGATGGTGAGAGCCGTGGCGATACCAAATTTCAAGCAACTACCTGACATGCTCTTACTCCGTTCAAACAAGAACCAAGACGGGCGATCGCCAATTTCGGAGCGAGATGATTTTCTCATTTGCATCCTCCCGGCGATCAGAAAGTAACACGGTAATTCAGCCAGAGGTGCTGGCTCTCCGGTTTAGCGTTAACCAGATATTTCAAGGTTTCCTCTGGCGCCATTTCGCTGGCCGCGAGCCGGCAATTGACGCTGTAGGTGCCCAAATCGCCATAGTTCGCTTCGCAAGGCTTTTCGGTGAGCTTGCCGCCGAGGGTCGTGGTGAGCGACAAGGAAAGAGTGCTGTTCGGACCTGGATGCATCTGCGTGAGGAAACCCAGCTTGAGGCTGGGCTCGATGCGATATTTCTCGCCTTCTTCTCCGGTACCAAATCCCCAAAGGATGCCGGTGTCCTCCGTGATCTGGGTCAAAAGGTCGACATGCATGTCGACCCAGCTTGCGTGGTACCATTGGTTGAACGATATCCGGCTTCCGTCCTGCAATTCATAACCGCCGTCGCCCAGGCCGCGGGCGCGATCGCTGAGCGGCGAGCCTTGATGGATGTCGACCAGCGATGTCGTCATTTCCTGGGCAATCGCCGGAGACGCCGCGAGGAGCCCGTACAGCAGGAGCGCCGTCGTGCGGTAACTCACTCGATTGCCGGACTTTTCGCGCATGCGCGAAACACCTCGCCCCACCGATTCCGGACCAGTGCCTGGTGGCGACGGGCTTCTCTTGCAGCCCCACTGTAGCCGGATTATCCGCCCGACAGTGGCACGGGCTCGGTTACCGCAGGGTTTATTTTAGCCGATACAAATATGATTTTTGGCGTCACAGGGTCTACACCGCGCCGCGTCGTCTAAACGGCGCGCTTGATCAAATCGCCCGCGACGGCATCAAGCGCCCATCGCGGGCGTCCCAGCCCTACGTTCATTGTCTGCTTGTGCCCGTTCGCCGTAGCTGACAAGCCCAGGCGCGCAAAACCTACGCGGCGTCGCGAACCTTCTCGATGCGCGAGCGGATCGCCTCGATCATCGTCTCACGGATGACCGTCTCGCCATGCGTCTCGCGCATGTGATCGACGGCACGGCGCATGACTTCGGCCTCTTCGTCGGCACGGGTGTGCCAGTCACAGCCGGGAACGAGCGACCCGCAGTGAAATTCCTTCATTGGATTTCTCCTTTCCTCCGTGGAGCCTGAAGCTCCGGTACTTTTTGGCTCATGGCCCAATTCCGGGGTCGGATGTTCGGACCGCGAGCGGGGGCGAAAATCATAACACAGATGGCGTGGTATTGGTTGCGGTCAACGGCAAAAAGGCGGAGCGGCGCTGCTCCGCCTTCTTACGCTACCCCAAAACAGGGCCAGACATCGTCTCGTCCTGCTCGGGCGGACCGGCGATCACTTCACGATCTTGACTGCCTCGGCAACCTTGTTCTTGCCGCTCATGTCCCATGAGACCCTGACCTTTTCACCAACCTTCAGGCCAGGATCCTTGAAGGTCTCGGGAAGCGTAAAGGTAGATCCGTTATCGAGCACAAGGCTCATGGCCGTCGCGTCGAAGGTCTTGATCGTCCCGGTGGTGTGCTTGACGGCAGCGAACGCCACCGAACCGGAAGCAAGAAGGGCAGCCGCGGCAGCCGAAACAATGATCTTGCGCATTGGGAAGTACTCCTGGAAAGAGCGGGCATCCTTTTGACGAAGATGTCCCGCATCATCTGGGCCGTCCGGTCGCGTCGGGTCGCGGCTCGCCTTGTCCTGACGCAATTCCGAACGGGAAACCGTTTCGCACTTCCCGGAATTGCGCTCGGGCGAACCGCCGGCGCTTCCCGACCCGGCCCGACAGATAGGCCAGTCTTTTCAAGCGCCTATTAGACGAAAAAGAAATCTTTCGAGGCACCGTGTGCCACATTCCATGCCCATTTCGAGCGAATGGGACATCAATGCGACCTCACATCCTGCTCACCATTTTGTTACGGCCAGCGAACCTCTGGCGGCAGGCTGGAGAGGATGGAGGCGACATTGCCGCCAGTCTTCAGGCCGAAGATGGTGCCGCGATCGTGAAGCAGGTTGAATTCGACATAGCGGCCGCGACGGATGAGCTGTTCGTCGCGGTCGCCGTCGGTCCAGTTCTCGTTGAAATTGGCACGCACGAGATGACCATAGACGACGAGAAAAGAGCGCCCGACATCCTGGACGAAGTTGAAGTCGGCATTCCAGCCGCCTCTGTCCTCGCCCGAATGCAGCCAGTCGAAGAAGATGCCGCCGGTGCCGCGCGGCTCGTTGCGGTGCGACAGATAGAAATACTCGTCGCACCAGGCCTTGAATTTCGGGTAGTCGGCGACGTCGGCGTTCTTCTCGCAAGCGAACTGCATGGCGCGATGGAAGGCGATCGTATCGGGATCGTCCTGGCTGCGGCGGCGATCGAGCACCGGCGTCAGGTCGGCGCCACCGCCGAACCATTGTCTGGATGTGACCACCATGCGCGTGTTCATGTGCACGGCCGGAACGTTGGGGTTCCACGGGTGTGCGATCAGCGAAATGCCAGATGCCCAGAAGCGCGGGTCTTCCTCTGCGCCGGGCATCTGCTTCCTGAATTCGGGCGAGAACTCGCCATGGACGGTCGAGGTGTGGACGCCGACCTTCTCGAAGACGCGGCCATGCATCATCGACATGGTGCCGCCGCCGCCGCGACCCTCGTCGCGTTCCCAGGGCGTCTTTTCGAAGTGGCCGGGTGACCACGAGGCCAGCGGGCCCCCAAGATCCTGCTCGATCTGTTCGAACCCAGCGCAAATGCGTTCGCGCAGCGCCTCGAACCACAACCGCGCCTTCATCTTCTTCTGTTCGATGTCGGCGGGCAGGCCTGCCGGTATTTCGGGTCGTTCCAAGTGCCGTCTCCGGTTGCGGGCGGCGAGTCCTACAAATGACTCGTCTTTTGCCGGCGCGATCCCTAATCTCTTAAGGGACAGGGTCAAGTCACTTTGGTTTCGCGCACGATCCTTTCCGAAACTCGATTCCGATTTCGGGGTCATGCGCTACGGTGCAAGGAGTTGTTTCGTGCGCACCCCGGCAAGACCGCCGCTGGATGGCCTGAAGAAAAGGCTCGACCAAAGCCGGGCCGAGCGCGCGCGCATGCCGCGCGACGGGTTCCTGCGCGAGACCTTCCTGCTGCCGCGCTCCGATGCGCGGCTCAAGGCCAAGGAATGGTTCGAGCGCTTTCCCAAGCAGGCCTACTGGACCGAGATCGAAAGCTGGTTCGAACGGCCGGGGGACCTCATCGAATTCACCATCAGGCGATTGCCGGCGGCTGACTGAAGCGCGGCTCAGCCCGCCACCAGTCGCCTTGCGCCGGTGCCTTCCCTTGCCAGCCGGTCGCCCTTGTTCCTCAGCGGGCATTTGTCGATCGACATGCAGCCGCAGCCGATGCAATCGGTCAGCCCGTCGCGCAGTTTCTTCAATTGGGCGATCTTGTGGTCGAGCCCGTCGCGCCAGGCGGTCGACAGCAGGCTCCAGTCGTCGCGCGTCGGCGTGCGGCCCTCGGGCAGCGAAGCCAGTGCCGCGCCTATCTCGGCAAGCGAGATGCCGACCTCCTGCGCGACCTTGATGACCGCCACCCGCCGCAGCACGTCACGGCCGTAGCGGCGTTGGTTGCCCGATGTGCGGTGGCTGCGGATCAAGCCGCGGGCCTCGTAGAAGTGCAGCGCCGACACCGCCACTCCGCTGCGCGCGGCCACCTGGCCGACCGTCAATTCCGTTACTGGCGCCATCCCTGATTTTCCGCTTGACCTCAACTTAAGTTGAGCTTGTAGCGAAGAAAGCCTGGATGTGCAAACGAAGGAGAAGGCGATGTGCGCCTGGGTGAAGATGACGGGTGGCGAACTCCTATCCGAGCTGCCGGATGGCTTCGCCCGTCACCATGGCGACGGACAACGCGACGTTGATGCTGCGCGCCGCGCCCTGCATGGGGATGGTCAGCCGCGCATCCGCGGCCTGATGGACCGGATCCGGCACGCCTGCGGATTCGCGGCCGAACAGAAGGACGTCCCCTTTGGCGAAGGCGAAGCTCGTATAAGCGGTCGAGGCTTTGGTCGACAACAGCACCAGCCGGCGCGAGCCCGCCTTGCGCCAGTCCTCGAAGGCGTGCCAGTCGACATGCCGGGTCAGGTCAGCCATTTCGAGGTAATCCATGCCGGCTCGCTTGAGCGCCCGGTCGGAGAGCGGAAATCCGGCCGGTTCGATGATATCGACGCCGAGCCCGAGGCAAGCGGCGAAGCGCAGGATTGTGCCGGTATTGCCGGCGATATCAGGCTGGTAGAGCGCGATGCGGAGACGATCGTTCATTTCCGCGTCCTTCTAATAAGTGGCAGATCGGCCACAGCGGCTTCGCGGTTTTGGAAATTCCTGGACCTGCGGGTGGCCATTTTCTGCGAAGTCGGGTATGTCAGGTCCATTGTCAACCCGAACCGATGGAGGGGTAATTCATGATGACCATGCACATCCAGCGCCCCTCTCGTGGGCTTACCTGCCTGCTGGCGGTTTCGGTACGACGATTCTCCTGACTCTCTAAGACTTGATCGCACCGATTCCCGCCGAAACGCTTTTTCGGCACCCGAAGGAATCCTGCGATGTTTTTCAAACTGTCAAAGGGGCTGATCGCCCCGCCTGAACATGTCCAGACCGATGCTTGTCGTCGCGTCCAGACCGACGCAATGCGCGCCTCCGGCCGAATGCCGGCGGACGATATTGCTTCGCCTTTTTATCCCTATTTTCATACGGAGGACGGACCGATGTTCGATCCCTACAGAATACCTGGCTCAAGGAGCCTGCATATCCACCGGGTGCCGACCTGGGCGCTGCTGATCGGCGAAACCTATTCGTCGGCCGTTCACGCCGAGGTTCGCCGCCGCCCGCATCGCGGCATGCTGCCGGATGTCGATTTCTCGCGCGCGGTTCCCGACCCGAGCCGGCCGTCGCTGGTGCGCCGGATCATCCGGCTGGTCCGGCCCGGCCCGAAAATCCGGGTCGTGGACACTTCGTCGTCAGGATCGTCAAGCGCGGCTGTCGGCGAAAAGCCGGCGAACCCCTATATTGCGCGAAGCAGGGCCGACGGTCCGGATGATTCCGGACCGTCGGCCCTCGACGCCATGCAGTCCGGGGACTTCGTACGTTCGCGTGCCGCGTAGGCGGAAAACAGATTTCATGAGCATGACCTATGTTGTTGTTTAGCTGGTTTGAAAAAAGCTCGATCCGTTCCCGGCAGCGGAACCGGTCGAGCCACCCAGGACGCTGGTCGCCTTCTGCCTGCATTACACGCGCGGCGCCTGGCCCTATATCCTTGTCGATGCGGTGCTGGTGACGGCCATCGCCATCGCGGAAGTGTGGATGTTCGGCTTCCTCGGCCGCATCGTCGACTGGCTGTCGGCCCAGAACCGCGAAACCTTCCTGCAGACGGAGGGTTGGAAGCTGGCCGGCATGGCCTTCATCGTGCTGTTCGTGCTGCCCGGCACGGTATGGCTGCATTCGCTGCTCAACCAGCAGACGCTGATGGGCAACTATCCCATGCGCATCCGCTGGCAGGTGCACCGCTACCTGCTCAAGCAGTCGATGAGCTTCTACCAGGACGAGTTTGCCGGCCGCATCGCCACCAAGCTGATGCAGACGGCACTCGCCGTACGCGAATGCGTCATCAAGGTGATCGACGTCTTGAACTACGTCATCGTCTATTTCCTCGGCATGCTGTTCATAGTCGGGTCGGCCGACTGGCGTCTGGCCGCTCCGCTCGGCGTCTGGCTGGTCGGCTACATCCTGTTGCTGCGCTACTTCATCCCCAGGCTGGGCAAGGTCGGCGAGGAGCAGGCCAATGCACGTTCGACCATGACCGGCCGCGTCGTCGACAGCTACAGCAACATCCAGACGGTCAAGCTGTTCAGCCACGCACGCCGCGAAGCATCCTTCGCCAAGGAGGGCATGGCCGGCTTCCTCGACACGGTCTACCGGTCGATGCGGCTGGTGACCGTGCTTTTCGGCTCGCTCTACATTCTCAACGCGCTTCTCTTGTTCTCGGTCACCGTCATCTCGCTATGGCTTTGGCTTGGGCAAGCCGTGACGATCGGCGCGGTCGCCGTGGTCATCGGCCTGGTGCTCAGGATGTGGGGCATGTCGCAGTGGATCATGTGGGAAATGTCGGGCCTGTTCGAGAACATCGGCACGGTCCAGGACGGCATCGCCTCGATCTCGCTGCCGCGGTTGGTCGAGGACAGGCCTGATGCAAAGGACATCACCGTTTCCAGGGGTGAGATCCGGTTCGAGGATATCCGCTTCCACTACGGCAAGCAGAAAGGCGTGATCGAAAACCTGTCGCTGGCGGTGAAGCCGGGCGAGAAGGTCGGCATTGTCGGCCGCTCGGGCGCCGGCAAGTCGACGCTGGTCAACCTTCTCTTGCGTTTCTACGATCTTGAAAGCGGAAAGATCCTGATCGACGGCCAGGAGATCGCGGCGGTCAAGCAGGATTCGCTGCGTGCGCAGATCGGCATGGTCACGCAGGACACCTCGCTGCTGCATCGCTCGGTGCGCGAGAACATCCTCTATGGCCGGCCCGACGCCAGCGAAGAGTTGCTTGTGGAGGCAGCGCGGCGCGCCGAGGCGCTGGATTTCATTGCCGGGCTTTCGGATGCCAATGACCGCAAGGGGTTCGATGCCCATGTCGGCGATCGCGGCGTCAAATTGTCCGGCGGCCAGCGGCAGCGCATCGCCATCGCTCGCGTTATGTTGAAGGACGCACCGATACTTATCCTTGACGAGGCGACGTCGGCGCTGGATTCCGAAGCCGAGGCGGCGATCCAGGAGAATCTCTACAAGCTCATGCAAGGCAAGACCGTCATCGCCATCGCGCACCGGCTGTCGACCATCGCGGCGATGGACAGGCTGGTGGTGATGGACAAGGGCCGTGTCATCGAGGAAGGTTCGCACGAGGAACTGGTCGCCAAGGGCGGCCTCTACGCGCAGCTCTGGCAGCGCCAGTCGGGCGGGTTCCTGCTCGAGGACGGCCCCGCCGACGCCGCCAATGACGCACTCGCAAAGGGCCAAGCCGCCGAATGATGACTGCCGTCTACCGCTGGTTCGAGAACTGGGTCTATCCGTTCAGGGAGCCGGCGAACCTTCGGCCACCATCGAGCGTTGGCGGCTTTCTCTGGCACTATGTCGGCCAGGCGAAATTCGCCTTCTTCGCCATGCTGGTCATCGGCGGCATCGCGCCGCTGGTCGAGGCCGGCCTGTTCTACTTCGTCGGGCGGCTGGTCGATATTCTCGACCAGCTTCCCGGCGAACGCAGCTGGCATGCGCTGTGGAATGCCGCCGGTCCTGAACTGGTGTTCATGATCGCGGTGGTGCTGGTCATCCGCACCATCGTCGTCGGGCTGTCGGCGCTGGTCGACGAACAGACGATCACGCCCGGTTTCTACAATCTGGTGCGCTGGCAGGCTCATCGCCATGTGTCGCGCCAGTCCTACGCCTTCTTTCAGAACGATTTCGCCGGCCGTATCGCCACCAAGGTCTGGCAGGCCGGGCAAGCCACCGGCGACCTGATGGAAAGCTTCATCGAGGTCGTCTGGTTCATGGTCGTCTACACGGTGACGACGCTGGCGCTGGTCGCGGGGCTCGATCTCAGGCTTGCGGTGCTGGTGGTGATCTGGATCGTCGCGTTCGGCTGGCTGGCGAAGCTCTACCTGCCGGCAATCCGCAAGCACGCCGAAGCAACCGCCGAGGCGGGCTCGATGATCAACGGCCGCATCGTCGATTCCTATTCCAACGTGCAGACGCTGAAGCTGTTCGCGGCCGACGGCGACGACCGCTACATCAGGAACGGCTTCGACATCTATCTCGATGCATTGCGCCCGTTCACCCGCCGGCTGACCGGCGTGCGCATGGCGCTGACGACGCTGTCGGGCATCATGATCACGGCGATCGGCTGCTTTGCCGTCTATCTCTGGGTCGAGGGCTCGATCACCGTCGGCGCGGTCGCCTTCACGCTGTCGCTGGTGCTGCGGCTCAACATGCTGCTCGGCCGGTTGATGATGCAGCTCAACAGCATCCTGCGGAACCTCGGCGTGCTGGAAAATTCCAAGGCGCTGATCTCGCAGCCGCTCGGCCTCACCGATGCGCCCGACGCGAAGGAGCTTGTCGTGGCGGGCGGACGCATCGATGTGAAGAAGGTCGAGTTCCACTACGGCAAGGGGTTCGGCGTCCTCAACGGCATCGACCTCGTGGTGCGGCCCGGCGAAAAGGTCGGACTGGTCGGACCGTCCGGCGCCGGCAAGACGACGCTCGCCAACCTGATCCTGCGGCTCTACGATCTGGAAGGCGGGTCCATCACCATCGATGGCCAGGACGTCTCCAAGGTCACGCAGAACTCGCTGCGCGCCAATATCGGTGTCGTCAGCCAGGACACCGCACTGTTCCACCGCTCGCTGCGCGACAACATCAAGCTCGGCATGCCCGATGCGACCGACACGCAAGTGATCGCCGCGGCGAAGAAGGCCGAGGCGCACGACTTCATCCTGACCTTGCGCGACAACAGGGACCGTGCCGGCTACGAAGCCTTTGTCGGCGAACGCGGCGTCAAGCTGTCGGGCGGCCAGCGCCAGCGCGTGGCGATCGCCCGCGTCTTCCTCAAGGACGCGCCGATCCTGATTCTCGACGAGGCGACCTCGGCGCTCGATTCCGACATCGAGGCGGCGATCCAGGAGAATCTCGCCAGGCTGATGGAGCACAAGACGGTCATCGCCATCGCCCACAGGCTGTCGACGATCGCCGCACTCGACCGCCTCGTGGTGCTCGACGGCGGCCGCATCGTCGAACAAGGCACGCATGACGAGCTGGTGGCGCTCGACGGGCTTTATGCGCGGCTGTGGAAGCGGCAGTCCGGCGGCTTCCTCTATCACGAGGACAGCGTGCTCGAAGAGACGCGGCCGGCGGAGTAGGGCATGGGTGCATCGCCAGAGGCCGGCCCAGGGGTCGGCTATGTGCTCAACCGGCTCCGGCCAACCATGCTGGGCTTCGACGCGCTGAAGGAAGAGAGCCGCTCGGAAGGCTATTGGATGCTGGTGCGCCTGGCGGATGGCTGGGCCAGCGGCCGCAACAAGTTTCGGAAGCGAGGCGAGGCACTGTTCGGGGCATGGCATGGCCGGGAACTCGCCGGCGTGTGCGGGCTGAACATCGATCCCTATTTCGAGGGTAGGGACCAGGGCCGGGTCCGGCACCTGTTCGTCAGCGCGCCTCACCGCCGCAGCGGCCTTGGCCGGACGCTGGTCGCGACGGTCATCGGCAGGGCACGTCACTATTTCGCCGTGCTCAACACCAGAGCACCGCCAGAAGCTTTCGGCTTCTATGAACGGCTTGGCTTTCAGCCGGTGTTGGGTGAAGAATTCGTCACGCACCGCATGTCGTTCGAAAAAGGGGGCTGAAATGTCCTTGCGTCCGCCATCTCATCTTGCCGGCACCTCGGCCACCGAAGCCGCCTTCGACGCGCTCGGCCATGAGATCCTTGCCGAGAAGGCGGCGGCACTGGGTCGTGCCGGCCAGCGGGTCGAGGAAACGCTGGCCCGGCTGCGCGACAATGCCGACGAACACCTGCGCCCCCGGCTTCTCAAGGAGGCCGCCGAGGCGGTTCACGGCTATTTCATCCAGCGCGAACTGTGCGGGTTGCGAAAGCACGATGGCGTCATCCGCGAATACAACATCCCGAAAGCGGTGCTGGTCAGGCTCGGCGCGAAATAGGTCTATTTTGTTTGACCATGATCCTTGCCGAAAACCGGGTTCCACTTTTCGGGATCATGGTCACTCCAGCCATTTGGTACTGAACGCACCGTTCTCGTGGATGTCGGTCGTTTCCAGCGGACCGGGGCCGAGATTGGTGAATTTGTGTGGCGTGTTGGGTGGAACGATCAGTATCTGGCCGGCGGAGGCCTCGATCTCCTGGTCGCCGACCGTGAACAGGGCGGTTCCCTGGCGGATGATGAAGATCTCCGCGTAGGGATGCGTGTGCAGCCGCGGGCCGCCGCCCATGTCGGGCAGATAGTTGAAGATCAGGCAGGAGTTGGAACCGTAGGCGCCGCATTGCAGTTCGCCCTTCCAGTGGTCGGAGCGAACAGCCCATTCCTCGCGATCGATGACATGCGCCATGCGGCCAAGGATAGATCACACCGGCGTCGTGAGTCGAGGCAAACAAGAACACCGGATTTTGCTGATATTTCCCGGTTGTTTAGCGATGTTCGACGTCACTTTGCCTGGTGGCGGATTTTGTCCCCGCGACAATCTGCCCATGTGCCTTCACCCGTCTGGACAAAAACGGGCTTCACGCATAAACCGAAGTCCAAATGCCGGAGGAATTCGCTAGCCTGTTCGCCATGCGCTGTCGGGTTGGCGTGAATGAGCGGGGAACAAGGCTCGGCCACCGGCGCGGAAGAGGCGAAAGGATCAGGCACCCGTGAGCGCAACCGACATCCACGATCCCAACCGTCGAGACTTTCTCTACGTCGCCACCGGCATGGCCGCCGTGGTCGGCGCGGGCGCGGTTGCTTGGCCGTTCATCGACCAGATGCGCCCCGATGCCTCGACGCTGGCGCTCGCCTCGGTCGAGGTCGATGTCTCTTCGCTGACGCCGGGCATGTCGCTGATCGTCAAGTGGCGCGGCAAGCCGGTCGTGGTGCGCAACCGCACCGAACAGGAGATGAAGGACGGCGAGGCGGTCAAGCTTTCAGACCTCAAGGATCCGATCGCGCGCAACGCCAATCTGCCGGCCGATGCCCCAGCGACCGACGCCAACCGCACCACGCCCGGCAAGGAAGCCTGGATGGTGATGGTTCAGGTCTGTACGCATCTGGGCTGCATCCCACTCGGCCAGGAAGGCGATTTCGGCGGCTGGTTCTGCCCGTGCCACGGCTCGCAATACGATACGGCCGGCCGCATCCGCAAAGGTCCGGCGCCCGAGAACATGGCAGTGCCGGTATTCAAGTTCATTTCCGATACCAAGATCCTTATCGGTTGAGGCAGGGGATATTTCGATGAGCGAGGGACACTCGACCTATACGCCCAAGACCGGTCTCGGACGCTGGTTCGACGCCCGCATGCCGCTGCCGCGGCTGGTCTATGACAGCTTCGTCGCCTATCCGGTGCCGCGCAACCTCAACTATGCGTGGACCTTCGGCGGTATCCTGTCGATCATGCTGGTGGCGCAGATCCTGACCGGCATCGTGCTGGCCATGCACTACACCGCCGACACCAATCTCGCCTTCGGCTCGGTCGAGAAGATCATGCGCGACGTGAATTCGGGCTGGCTGCTGCGCTACCTGCATTCGAACGGCGCCTCGTTCTTCTTCGTCGCCGTCTACATCCACATCTTCCGTGGCCTCTATTACGGCTCCTACAAGGCGCCGCGCGAGCTGCTCTGGATCCTCGGCTGCATCATCTACCTGCTGATGATGGCGACCGGCTTCATGGGCTACGTGCTGCCGTGGGGCCAGATGAGCTTCTGGGGCGCCACCGTCATCACCGGCTTCTTCAGCGCCATTCCGCTGGTTGGCGACTGGATCCAGCAGCTGCTGCTCGGCGGCTTCGCCGTCGACAATCCGACGCTTAACCGCTTCTTCTCGCTGCACTATCTGCTGCCGTTCATGATCGCCGGCGTCGTCGTGCTGCACGTCTGGGCGCTGCATGTCGTGGGCCAGTCGAACCCGACCGGCATCGAGGTCAAGTCGAAGACCGACACCGTCGCCTTCACGCCCTACGCGACCATCAAGGACGCGTTCGGCATGATCGTGTTCCTGTTCGTCTTCGCCTATTTCGTCTTCTACCTGCCGAACTATCTCGGCCACCCGGACAACTACACGGTCGCCAACCCGCTGAAGACCCCGGCCCACATCGTGCCGGAATGGTACTTCCTGCCGTTCTACGCGATCCTGCGCGCCATCACCTTCAACGTCGGGCCGATCAACTCCAAGCTCGGCGGCGTGCTGTGCATGTTCGGCGCCATCGCCATGCTGTTCCTGGTGCCGTGGCTCGACACCTCGAAGGTGCGCTCGGCGGTCTACCGTCCCTGGTACAAGCTGTTCTTCTGGCTGTTCGTGGTCGATGCCATCTTGCTTGGCTGGCTCGGCTCGCAGCCGGCGGAGGGCAGCTATGTGTTCATGGCGCAGATGGCGACGCTGTTCTACTTCGCCTTCTTCCTGATCGTGCTGCCGGTGCTCGGCCTGATCGAGACGCCGCGAAGGCTGCCGAACTCGATCACAGAGGCGGTGCTCGAGAAGAACAAGGGCGGCAGCGGACATCCGGCGGGCGCCACGGCCGCGCCAGAGACCAAGGGCTGAGCGGTAGAGAATCTAAGGGGATTTGGCATGAAAAAGATTCTCACCTCGCTGGCGCTGATCGGCCTTGTGGCCGCCGGCACCGGAGCGATCGCGGCCGAAGAGGCACACAACGCGGCCGCGCCGACGCATTTCCCGATCAACGAGCCGAAGGAGATGAGCTGGAGCTTCACCGGCCCGTTCGGCACCTATGACAAGGCGCAACTGCAGCGCGGCCTGAAGGTCTACAAGGAAGTCTGCTCGGCCTGCCATTCGATGAATCTGGTGGCGTTCCGCACGCTTTCGGACCTCGGCTATTCCGACGCCCAGATCAAGACGCTGTCAGCCGAATACACGATCCATGACGGTCCCAACGACGCCGGCGACATGTTCGACCGTCCCGGCAAGCCGTCGGACCATTTCCCGGCGCCATTCGCCAACGAGGAAGCCGCCGCTGCCTCCAATGGCGGCGCTGCTCCGCCCGACATGTCGCTGCTGGCCAAGGCGCGCGGCGTCGAGCGCGGCTTTCCGCAATTCGTCTTCGACATCTTCACCCAGTACGACGCAGGCGGCCCCGACTATATCCATTCGCTGCTGACCGGCTACGACCAGACGCCGCCGGCTGGAATGGTCATCCCGGAAGGCACCCACTACAACCCGTACTTCATGTCCGGCGTGTCGCTGAAGATGCCCAAGCCGCTCTCCGACGGCCAGGTGACCTATGACGATGGTTCGCCGCAGACGATCGATCAGTATTCCCGCGACGTGTCGGCTTTCCTGATGTGGGCGGCCGAGCCGCACATGGAAGACCGCAAGAAGACCGGCTTCCGTGTGCTGGTGTTCCTGCTGCTGTTCGGCGCGCTGGTCTATCTCACCAAGCGCAAGGTGTGGGAAGGCGTCGCGCACTAACCGCGCCGAAGGAAACACGATCATGCAAGGGCGCCGGAAGGCGCCCTTTTTGCTTGCTGGAGCGGGCATTGCCGGCGACGCAGCGGTCGTTGCCGTCTTGGTCGAACAAGTCCGTTGGCACGGCGCCATGTGGTTGGTATGCCACGCAGGACCAGTGGCGAAAGGATCGCCAACGACATGGCATTTGGAATTCGATGATGCGGCTCAGCGACTGTCACAATTTTTCCGACTTCCGCCGCATGGCGCAACGGCGGCTGCCGGGGCCGATCTTCGACTATATCGACGGTGCTGCCGACGACGAGGTCACCTATCGCCGCAACACCGAAAGCTTCGAGACTTGCGACCTGGTTCCCAACGTGCTGCGCGGGGTGAGCGAGATCGACATGTCGGTGACGGTCATGGGCCAGAAGCTGGCGATGCCGGTCTACTGCTCGCCGACCGCCTTGCAGCGGCTGTTCCATCATCAGGGCGAGCGCGCGGTCGCCAGGGCCGCCGCCAAATACGGGACGATGTTCGGCGTCTCCTCGCTTGGCACCGTCAGCCTCGAGGAGGCGCGCACGATCAGCAGCGGCCCGCAGGTCTATCAGTTCTATTTCCACAAGGACCGCGGCCTCAACAGGGCAATGATGCAGCGGGCAAAGGAGGTTGGCGTCGAAGTGATGATGCTGACCGTCGACAGCATCACAGGGGGAAACCGCGAACGGGACAAACGCACCGGCTTTGCCATTCCCTTCAAGCTCAACCTCGCCGGAATGCTGCAGTTCGCGCTCAAGCCGGCCTGGGCGATCAACTATTTCACCCATGAGGGGTTCAAGTTGCCGCAACTGGACGAACATGTCGACATGGGCGGCGGCACGATGTCGATCAGCCGTTATTTCACCGAGATGCTCGACCCGTCGATGACGTGGGACGACGTCGCCGAGATGGTCAGGCTGTGGGCGGGCCCGTTCTGCCTCAAGGGCGTCATGTCGGTGGAGGACGCCAGGCGCGCCGTCGAGATCGGTTGCAGCGGCATCGTGCTGTCGAACCATGGCGGGCGGCAGCTGGATGGCTCGCGGGCGGCTTTCGACCAGCTGGCTGAGATCGTCGATGCGGTCGGCGACCGCATCGACGTCATCATGGATGGAGGCGTGCAGCGTGGCACGCATGTGCTGAAGGCGCTGTCGCTCGGCGCCAAGGCAGTCGGTGTCGGGCGCTACTATCTGTTTCCGCTCGCGGCGGCAGGCCAGCCGGGCGTCGAACGGGCGCTCGGACAGATGCGGGTCGAGATCGAACGCGGCATGAAGCTGATGGGCTGCAGTTCGATCGAGCAATTGTCACGCAAGAACCTGCGTTTCCGCTAGCCGGCCGGGAAGGGGCCAGCCATGGCGGATGCGGAAGATCGCCGCGCCGGCTAGGCCAATCCTTTGCCGGATGCGCTTGTCTCGACGGCCGCATCGCGCTAGCCGTTGTCGGCCGCGCGGGGTTGCGATTGACCTCAGCGGCAGCTCGTATCTGTCAGCCGAACCTGGATCATCCGGAGCCGCCTCATGAAACCGTCGCTCGAAGACACGCTGCTTGCCGCGATCCGCACCATTCCCGACTATCCCAGGCCCGGCATCCTGTTTCGCGACATCACCACGCTGCTCGGCAATGCGCGCGCTTTCCGCCGCGCCATCGACGAGCTGGTGCATCCCTATGCCGGCCAGAAGGTCGACAAGATCGCCGGCGTCGAAGCGCGCGGTTTCATCCTTGGCGGCGCCGTCGCCCATCAGCTCTCGGCCGGTTTCGTGCCGATCCGCAAGAAGGGCAAATTGCCTTTTGAAACGGTGCGCGTCGCCTACAGCCTTGAGTACGGGCTGGACGAGATGGAAATGCACAAGGACGGTGTTTCGCCGGGCGAGAAGGTGATCCTGGTCGACGATCTGATCGCCACTGGCGGCACGGCGGAGGCCGCGGTCAAGCTGCTGCGCCAGATCGGCGCCGACATCCTTGCCGCCTGTTTTGTCATCGACCTGCCGGATCTCGGCGGCCGCGCCAAGCTGGAAGCGCTCGGCGTGCCGGTGAGGACGCTGATCGGGTTCGAGGGGGTTTGAGACCGGTTTGCCGAAGGCAAATTGAAAGGTCCAGTGGGCCTTTCAAAGGTCTCGGACGCCCGGAGCGATAGCGAAGGGCCGGGTGGCAACGCGAACTCCCAGCGCGGGCGCCGCCCCTCATCCGCCCTTCGGGCTCCCCCTAAACGGGGCGAAGGGAGAGTCTATTCCGTCTTCACCAGCACGGCGCTTTCGAACTCAAGCACCTTGTCGCCGGTCGAATCGAAAGCTTCCGAACGCAGCGCCAGCAGCCGCCAGCCGGGACGTGAGGCGATCGGGCGGTGGGAAAGCGCTGTCCGGGTAAACGTGACGGTTTCGCCGGCATAGACCGGCTTCGGCCATTTGAGGTTCTTGAACCCGGGCGAGGGGCCGAATTCGGGCATCGGGCCAGGACCGTTCCACTCCGCGCCCTCGGCGTCCATGCGCTTTTCGAGATTGTACTTCATCCAGGTAGCGGCGGTGTGCCAGCCGGAGGCGCACAGGCTGCCAAGGACGCTGTCCCTTGCAGCCTCCTCGTCGACGTGGAAGACCTGCGGATCGTATTTCCTGGCGAATGCCTTGATCGCCTCGGGCTCGAATTTGTGCGAGCCGAGCGTGATGGTGGTGCCGATGCAGAAGAACTCGTCGAGGGTCACGCGATGGCCTCACGGGTCAGGAACATGCAGGTGTTCTCGAATTCGAAAACGCTTTCGCCGCGCTGGTTGAACAGTTCGCTGCGCATGGTGACCAGCCCGATCTGTGGCTTGGACCTAGACACGCGCCTGGCAAGCACGGTGGTGTTTCCGGAGAGCGTGTCGCCGGCCAGCACCGGCTTCTTCCACTTGACGTAGTCGACGCCGGGCGCGCCTTGCGAGGTCGAGTCCAGCAGGAACGCATCGCACAGCATGCGCATGAACATGGCGCAGGTATGCCAGCCGGAGGCCGCCAGTCCGCCGAGGATGCTGGCCTTGCCGGCTTCCTCGTCGAGATGCATCGGCTGGGCGTCGAACTCCTGCGCGAATTCGATGATTTCGGCGGCGCTCACCAGCTTGGTGCCGAGGTCGAGCGACGTGCCCTCGGCGAAATCCTCGTAGGCCCAGGTTTTTGCAGTCATGGTCTGAAATCCGGCTCAGGAACCCGCGATCCCCAGGATGGGGGTTTCCGGATGCAGGCCGAAGGGCATTTGGTCAAGCGATTTCTGCTGCGCCAGTTTGTCGGAACCCAACAACCAACAGCGTGATCAGAGCCAACCGCGGCGGCGGAAATACCAGAAGGGCAGGATCGCCGACAGCACCATCATGGCAACGGCGAAGGGGTAGCCCAGCTCCCACTTCAACTCGGGGATGACATCGAAATTCATTCCATAGATCGAGGCGACGAGCGTCGGCGGCAGGAAGATGACGGCGGCGACCGAGAAGATCTTGATGATGGCGTTCTGCTCGATCGAGATCATGCCGAGCGTGGCGTCGAGCAGGAAGGAAATCTTCTGCGACAGGAAGGTGGCATGGTCGGCAAGCGACAGCACATCGCGCGACAGCGTCTTGATGCGCGCCTTGGTGTCCTTGCTCATCTTGGTCCGGGTCGAGGCATGGGCGAAGAAACCGGCGAGGCGCTGCAGCGAAATCAGGCTGTCGCGGATCGAGGAGGCGATATCCTCCTTGCGGCCGATGGCCTTCAAGAGTTCCTGGAAATCGCGGTTGCGCTTGGACACCTTGGTCGAGGTTGCCTGGAAGATGTCACGCGAGATCGCCTCGATGTCGCGGCCGGCGCGTTCCAGGATATCGGCGAGGCGGTCGACGATCGCCTCCAGCAAGCCGATCAGGATGGTGTCGCCGCTGGTGCAGCCGGTCGCCACTTTCTCGGCGCGCTGCGGAAAGGTCTTGAACGCTTTCGGTTCGTGGTAGCGCACGGTGATCAGCCTCGTGCCGGCGAGCACGAAGGTGACCGGCGACATGAGCGGATCGTCGACCTCGGTGTGGGCAGGCAGGGTGGCGGTCATGAAGTAGGCGCCGTCCTCGACATAGAGGCGGCTCGAAATCTCGATCTCCTCCATCTCTTCACGCGTCGGAATGGCCACGCCGAGCCAGCTCTCGATCGTCGCTTCCTCTTCCTTGGTCGGGTTGAGGAGATCCGCCCAGACGACGGCGTCGCCGTTTGCCAGGAGATCATCGACGACGCGCAGACGATCATTGTCGACGACGAAGGCCTTGATCATCGTCGGGTCTCCCTTTGGGGACGCTCGTGGTCGTTTCAGGTCGAGTGCGACCGCCCTTAGACCCGGCGCCAGGGGCAGTCAAGCGGTCTGAACGCCGGTCCATCGCGCGCGCGGACGATCCGGTCCCTGACGTCGCCGCCGATCCTTAGCCAGAACCTGGTCAGGCATCGTCTCCGCGCCAAAGTTGGGTTCGATGTCACGGAGTTGGCGGCCCGCATCGGCGCCTGCGCCGTCGGCCTACATGCCGCACGCCACGCAGTTGGGATGAAGCGCGGCGACGGCGCGCTGGCCGATAGTGAGGCAAAGCGCTCAAGCCATTGCTTTTCAAGTAACTCCTAAAGTGGCTCGGAACCCAATCCTTTCGAGTTTCCATTAATTTTCGTAAAGTTGAAATAAAATTCTACGGCCCTTGTTAGTAGAAATGTAGAAATAATAAATGTGCGAAAATCATTAGTGACACCGAATATAGCAAAGAGTACACTGGGGATACTCATACGATTTTTTTGATCCTGTTTGGCCGTTTAAGATTGTCGACTCGAAACAGTCGGCAACACTGGAGGGTTTGCGCAATGGACGAAATCGTACCGGTAATCCTCGGATCTGTATTAGGAGCGCTGGTCTGGTGCACCTCGGTTGGCCGGATGCGTTCCGTGCTTGCCATTCTTGCGGTCTTCGCGGCAGGCGCTTTCGCCACCATACTGAGCGGCGAGGTCCAGCTCAGCTGGGTCTATTTCCTGATTGATTTCAGCGAAGCTGGGCTTGGCCTCGCAATTGGCATTGCGCTTGTGCATTTCTTCCGGCGAAGCCGGGCAGGGAACGCTTCAGTACGAAACTAGTTTCCGGACTGCAAATTTAGGATCGTTTTCATCGCGGACGTTTCGTCCGTTGGGAGGAGTGCGCCATGAGCACGGACGAACGACGCCCGGAGGAAGCCGGTTTCATATTCCGGGGCAAGGCAGTGCCGGACAAAGATCGTTCAGGCCGTGATGAAGGCGATGCCGGACGCGGCTCCCCGGCGGAAAAAACAATCAGGATCCATATCGACGAGGTGATGCACAGCACCGCCGAATTACGCGGCCTGCACGGCCGTGACGCTTTGGTCATTACCGAACAGAGGGCGACCTTCGAAGGCGGCGAGGAATTCGTCTTCTTCACCGACGTCGTGTCGCTGGGCGACGATCTCGTCGTTCGCGAACTCGGCCATCGCCGCGCTACGTCGGAAGCGCGCGAGGAGACCGCCGAGATGCTGCGTGCCGCCGCTGAACGACCACTGGCCGAACGCGTGCGCCATGCCAACCTGATCGTGACAGGCGAGGTCACGGCTTCGAGGGTGCTGGAGCGTCCGTTTCCGCCGCGCTCGGAGCATGATCCCGAATGGGGCATCGCGCGCGTGGCCATACGGACCGTCCACAAGGGGAAAAAACCGAAGGGAGAGGTCGAAGTCCTCTTCGCCAATAGCCATGACATCGCCTGGTACAAATCGCCGAAGCTGCATGAAGGGCAACACGGCATCTTCCTGCTGCACCTGGCTGAGCAAGGGGACGAGGACGACCATCCGCGCGACCTGCCCAGGCCCATCCACAAGGCGATCGATCCGCTCGACTTCCTGCCTGCGGACCGCGAAGGCGAGGTACGGCGACTGATCGATCAAGAGGGAGGTCGCTGAGATGTCGGACGTCCTCACAATCGTCAACATGATCCCCAACCTCTCGAGCGGGGAGACCAACCAGGACAGCGAACCCAATCTGGCGGTCAATCCCGCCAATCCGCTGGAGATCGCCGGAACAGCCTTCACGCCAAGCCCCAATGCCGGCAGCAAGAATTCCCCCATCTTCTTTTCCAACGATGGCGGCTCCACCTGGAGCCTGAAGGACCTGATCGCCGGCACGCCGGTGCGCGACCAGACGCTGCGCTTCGCGACGACGAGCGGCAACCTCTACGCCGGCGTGCTGTGGGGCGGCGGCGGCATCTCGTCGATCAATTTCGACATCTTGCGGACCAACGACTTCTCCGGCGCCACGACGATGTTCAGAATGGCGACGCGCAAGAACGACGATCAACCCTTCGTACAGGCGGCGACGGTTCCTTCCGGCCCCGGCGCCGGCAAGGACCGCGTCTATGTCGGCAGCAACGACCACGCACCGGCCAACATACCGGCAACGGTCGACCAGTCGCTTGACGCGGCAATCGCCGCACCCGCGACCAGCACTTTCGTCATCGAAGGCCGTACCGTCGCCCGCGATGGCTTCCAGACGCGGCCGGCCATCCACCTGAACGGCACGGTCTACGCGCTGTTTTATGCCGCTCTGCCCGGCTTCGCGTCCTTCGACGTGGTGGTCGTGCGCGACGACAACTGGGCAAGCGGCGCCACGCCGTACACCGCGCTGACCGATCCGGGCGACCTCAACCAGGGCCTGCGCATCGCCACGGGCGTCGACAACCCGTTCCTGGGCCTCAACATCGGCCAGCAGCGCATCGGCGGCGATCTTTCGATCGCGGTCGACCCCAACAACAGCGCGGTCGTCTATGCCTGCTGGGGTGACCAGACGGGTGGCACCTATACGCTGTATGTACGCAAGTCGACCGATTCCGGGGTGACCTGGTCTGGCAACCTGCGCAGCATAGCCAATGCGACCAATCCGGCGCTGGCCATCAACGAGGCGGGCCGGCTCGGCTTCGTCTACCAGCAGGTCACCGGCCTGGCGCCCAGCCAGCGTTGGGAAACGATGTTGGAACTGACGACCAATGATTTCGGGTCGATCAGCACCTATACGCTGGCCACCACGCCGGCCAGTTCGCCGGCGGCGAGTTTCCAGCCTTATATCGGCGACTATCTCTACATGATGGCGGTCGGACGCTCGTTCTACGGCATCTTCAGCGCCAACAACACGCCCGACACCGCCAACTTTCCCAACGGCGTCAAATTCCAGCGAAACGCCAATTTCACCACCAAGACGCTGCTGGCCACGGACAACGTCACCCCGGTGGCGGTGTCCATCGACCCGTTCTTCTTCAAGGTCGCGCCCGGGACCGGCAGGGTCGTCACCGGCATCGCCGACAAGGGCAATTTCGGCCATGTCTGCCTCGGCTCGTTTACGGACGAGGAACTGACCATCGACAATGGCGGCACGGCGATGCTGACGATCACCAACATTGTCTCGTCGTCGCCGGACTTCGTCACGCCGAGCGTGCTGTCCTATCCGATCAAGCTTGGTGTCGGCGACGCCATCGATCTGCCGATCCGGTTCGAGCCGACCAGCCTCGGCCTCAAGGCGGCGACCATCACCGTGTTCAGCGACGATCCGGCCGGGCCGCACAAGGTCCACGTATCGGGCCTGGCGCAAGGGCCGAAGCTCAACCTCCTGATCGCTGACACCGGTAATTTCGGCAAGGTCTGCGTCGGGTCGTTCCGCGACGAGCCGCTCATCCTCAACAATGGCAGCCATTGCGGATTGACGGTCACCGGAGCGGCATCGTCCTCGCCGGACTTCCTGGTTCCCGAGGCGTTGTTCTATCCGCTGCTGATCGGGGCCGGCGCATCGCTGCCACTGCCGATACGCTTCGCGCCGAAGAGCTTTGGCGCGAAGGCGGCGACGATCACCGTCACCAGCACCGATCCCGGCAGCCCACACGACATCGTGGTCAAGGGCGAAGCGCCGAGCGGCAAGCTCGCCGTTACCGGCTCGCTCTGCTTCGGCGGGGTCAAGGCCTGCTGCCGGGCTGAGCGGATAATCTCGATCTGCAATGTCGGCGAATGCGCCCTGCACGTGACGAGCGTCGCCTTCAAGCGCAAGAGCCATCACTGGAAGCTGGTCCACAACCCGTTCCCGGCGACATTGCATGCTGGGTCGTGCATGGCGCTCACCGTTTGCTACAAGGCAAACGAGAAGTGCCCGCGCGCCTGCGAACTGATCATCACCAGTGACGACCCGGTGATGCCGGTCAAGACGCTGGACGTGATGGCCTATACGATCTGGGAGGAATGTGGCTGCAAGTGCGAAGGCCACGAGCACCACAAATGCGGTTGCGAAAAATGCTGCGACGATTGCTGCGACGACGACGATGGTGACGACGAGGAGGACGACGAATAAGTAGAGCGCATCGCGCGTTACATCGAGGACAATCGCCGCGTCGGACCGTGCGCGGCGGAATCGTCGCGCGCCGGGGATTTGTCAGCAGGCAGATCAGGTGTTGAACTTGAACAGCATGATGTCGCCGTCCTGGACGACATAGTCCTTGCCTTCGTCGCGGGCCTTGCCGGCTTCCTTGGCCGCCACTTCGCCGCCCAGCGTGATGAAGTCGTTGTAGGCGATGGTCTGGGCGCGAATGAAGCCGCGCTCGAAATCGGTGTGGATGACGCCGGCCGCCTGCGGTGCCTTGTCGCCCTTGTGCACGGTCCAGGCGCGCGTCTCCTTCGGCCCAACGGTAAAATAGGTGATGAGGTGCAACAGCTCGTAGCCGGCACGGATCACCTTGTTCAGGCCGGGCTCGTCGAGGCCTAGCGAGGACAGGAATTCCATCTCTTCCTCGTCGGAGAGCTGGGCGACTTCGGCCTCGATCGCGGCCGAGATGACGACGGTGCGGGCGCCTTGTGCCGCCGCCATCTTTTCCACGGCCCTGGTATGCTCGTTGCCGGTGGCGGCATCGGCCTCGGAGACGTTGCAGACGTAAAGCACGGGATGCGAGGTCAAAAGGTTCAAGCCCTGCAGGATGCGCAGGTCGTCCGCCGAGATGCCGTTGAGCAGGACGCGGGTCGGCTTGCCGGCTTGCAGCAGTTCGAGCGCCGCCTCCATCATCGGCAGCACGGTCATCGCTTCCTTGTCCTTGCTGCCGGCGCGCTTGCGGAATTGCACGATGCGGCGCTCGAGACTGTCGAGGTCGGCGAGCATCAGCTCGGTCTCGACGGTCTCGGCATCGGCGACGGGGTCGATGCGGCCCTCGACATGGGTGATGTCGTCATCCTCGAAGCAGCGCAGCACATGCACGATGGCGTCGACCTCGCGGATGTTGGCGAGGAACTGGTTGCCCAGCCCTTCGCCCTTCGAGGCGCCGCGCACAAGGCCGGCGATGTCGACGAAGGAGATGCGGGTCGGGATGATCTCCTTCGACTTGCCGATCGCGGCAATCTTCTGCAGGCGCGGGTCGGGCACCGCCACCTCGCCGGTGTTCGGTTCGATGGTGCAGAACGGATAGTTGGCGGCCTGCGCCGCCGCCGTCCTGGTCAACGCGTTGAAGAGCGTCGACTTGCCGACGTTGGGCAAGCCAACGATGCCGCATTTGAAACCCATTGTGTCTGGTCCTATCGGGAAATCGAAATTTGATCAGGGCTATGGGGGAAAGGGCCGATGATCGTCAAGGCGCAATTCAGTTTAGAGGTTGTGCAACATTGTCGGTGCCAATGGCCAACGAGCGAACGCCGGACCAGCTCAGTATCTGCAACAGGTGCCAGAACGCGTCCACGTCGGCAGTTCCGAAATCAATCGTCATCCGTCCATCGAGCAATAGCGCGCTGTGAATGATGTTTCCCACGGTTTCCACTGTTTCACGCTCTCCATCGATATCGAACCAGCTGTGAAACCATTCGTCGAAGAGGTCGGAGTCGAGGTTCTTTGTGTCGAACTTGAAACCGACCTCGTCCCATTTGAACGGTGCGATGTACACACCCATTCCACCAATACCGGCGTGGATATCCGGAGAGAATTTCAGATAGGTATCGCTGTTGATGAATTGCGGGTTTGGCTGTCCGTCATTGGCGACAAAGTCGACGGCGATGAAATTTCGATAAAAGGAATCGACATTCGCGTATTTGACCTCGCTCGCATGCGATCCGCGGCTGTTGGCAGCAAGCTCGCCGACAGCGGAAACGAACTGGTCGACATATCTCTGCCTGATGCGGCGGACCAGTTCCTGAACGTCATCCATGTCCATGGCCTAATCCTTGCCGCCGAACAGCTTCTTCAGCATGGCGGCCATCGGGCCGGAGTCCGGCAGCTTGGCGGGTGCCTGCTGCGGGCGTGCCTGACGAATGTGGCTCTGGGCTTTTGGGCCTTGTGTCTTCGGCGCTTTTGGTGGAGGGCGGTCGTCGTCGCCGGTCGGCACGAGCTTGTCGCGCAAGGCGAGCGTCACCCGGTTCATGAAGGAATTGTCGTCGCCCTTGGCCAGCAATCCGGCATCGTCGGCTATCGCGTCGAGCAGCACGTCCAGCCATTCGCGGTCGGCCTTGGCGAAGTCGCCGAGCACATGGCCATGGACCATCTCCTTGACGCCGGGATGGCCGACGCCGATGCGTACACGGCGATAATCCTTGCCGACGTGCTGGTCGAGCGAGCGGATGCCGTTGTGGCCACCGGAGCCGCCACCGACCTTGACCCGAACCTTGCCTGCGGCAAGATCGATCTCGTCGTAAAAGACGGTGAGCGCTGATGGGCCGAGCTTGTAGAAGCGCAGCGCTTCGCCGACCGACTGGCCGGACAGGTTCATGAAGGTCTGCGGCTTGATCAGGACGATCTTTTCGCCGCCAAGCGTGCCTTCGGAAATCAGACCCTGGAATTTCTTCGACCAGGGCGAAAAGGAATGGCGGCGGGCGATAGCGTCCGCCGCCATGAAACCGACATTGTGTCGGTTGTCAGCGTATTTCGCGCCCGGATTGCCGAGGCCTGCAAAGACAAGCATCGTCTGCTCCGGGCGGGAAAGAGTTACTTCTCTTCGGCGGCAGGCGCCGCTTCAGGTACAGCCTCGACCGTCTCTTCCGTCTCCGGCTTCATCGCCGACGAACCGGCAATGGTTGCGATGGTGAAGTCGCGGTCGGAGATGACGGGCTTCACACCGGCCGGCAGCTTGACCGCCGAGATGTGGATCGAGTCGCCGATATTGGTGCCGGTGAGATCGACGGTGATGAATTCCGGGATCGCATTGGCCGGGCAGTGGAACTCGACTTCGTGACGCACGATGTTGAGCACGCCGCCGCGCTTGATGCCGGGCGACTTGTCCTCATTGATGAAGTGGACAGGCACGTCGACATTGACTTCGGTGTCCTTGCCGATGCGCAGGAAGTCGACATGGACAGGGAAATCCTTGACCGGGTCGAGCTGGAAGTCCTTCGGCAGGACCTGGATCTTCTTGCCGTCGACATCGATCGTGGCGACCGTGGTCAGGAACCCGCCGCCATGGATCTTGTAGTAGATGTCCTTGTAGGTGAGGGCGATCGCCAGGGGAGGCTGCTTGTCACCATAAATTACTGCAGGCACTTTACCGTTGCGGCGAACTGCACGGGCGGACCCCTTACCGACCTGTTCACGCGCTTCGGCCTTGAGCTCGTAAGTATCGTGGCTCATGGCATTTCCTTTCGGTTTGTTCTGGAGCGTTCGCGGAGGGCAACGTGCCTGGACCGTAAACGTCGAAAGCCGCCGGGTGAGGCGGCCTTCCGCCGCGTTGCCTCCAAGGGTGTCTACGCGGGTGGCGGCTCTATAGCGGAAGGCGGCTGGCGGTGCAAGCCGGAGGCAGGTAAGGGCGGTGTCGCGCCTTGAATTTTCTGCCTTTGCGCCGTGAGCCGACATTTCCATGTCTTCTCCGAAGCTCCGCTCGTGCTTCGTATAGCCACTCCGGCGGCTTTGTGAACTCGATCCACCGGTTAAATGTTCTCGCGTGTATACACCTCAAAAGGCAGGATCGTCGTAAAGTTGCCGGTCTCGTTCGGGGCGGCGACGGCGCGGACCATGCCGGCCAATGCTTCCTTGGCGATGCGGGCGAGCGGGTGCGAAATGACAAAGGTCAACGTGCCGTCGAGCAGCGCCGGACGGGTCGACTCCATCAGCTCATAGCCGACGACGACAACGCTGCCGGCGCGACCGGTGGAGCGTAGGGCCGCGATGGCGCCGGTGATGCCGCCACCGGCGACATAAAGACCGGACAGATCCGGATTTTCGTTCAGCAGCTTTTCGGTCATCTCCTGCGCGATGGCGCTCGATTCGAAGGTCAGCAGCGGCTCCAGCAGCGTGAATTCAGGCGCATGCTCGCGAAAATAGGAGCGAAAGCCGCTCTCGTTCATTTCCTGGCAGCGATAGCGGTGATTGCCGACAAGGATGCCGAGCTTGCCGGGTGCGCGGCAGACATGCTCGAAAACCCAGGCCGCGGTGCGCCCGACCTTCCAGTTGTCCAGTCCGATATAGCGCACATGTCCGGTCGCCGAGATCTGCGAGATCAGCGCAAACACCGGTACGTTGCTGGCATGCAATGCATCCACCGCCTGGGTGACGAGGGGATGGACCGCGGCGACGACGCCGACGGCATCGCATTCGGCGCCCAAGGCCAGCATCCGCGAGGCGACGTTCTGCGGCGACAGATCGTCCAGAAACTCCGTGCGCAGCTCTATCTCGCAGTCGGGCATCGTTTCCGTTGCCAGGCGCAGCGCCTCGGCCATGTTGCGGTAGAAGGCGCGGCCGGGCTGGTGCAGCAGGAAACCGAACCTGTAGCGCGGCCTGGCGGCCCCCACGCGGCTGCGTAGCGCGCCCATGCCGTAGAAGCCGATCTGCTCCGCCGCCAGCCTGACGCGCTCGCGCGTGCCCTGGCGGACGGCGCCCGAGCCGCTCAGCACCCGGTTGACGGTGGCCACCGAAACATTCGCCTCGGCGGCTACATCCTTGATCGTTGGCCGCTTACCTTGATCCATTTTATCTCATCAGTCTGTAGCAATTGATACAAAGATATCATTCACTCTGCAAGATTGATATGAATGACACAATCAATTTGGAACAAACATTCTATTCTTGATTCATTTTGGATCAAGATGTTTATCTCCTGGAAAGCAAGCAAGGCGGAAGCACCGCCAGCCCAGGGATAACAGCAGCACAGCGCAGACACGGGTCTCGCACACCGCCCTCAGGCGGTGTGAGGCAGCGTGCGCGTGCGGCCATCCCAGGCATGGCGGGTGGAGGAATTGCATGGATGATCTCAAATACGGCGTGCGCGACAAGCGTGGCGACTGGAAGCCGAACGGACGCATCGAGGGGGCGCCGTTGTGGTACTGGCCACCGAAACTGCCGAAGATCCTGGCGTGGCTGCCCGGCTATATCTGGCCGTGGAATGCCTTCCACATGGCCACGGCGCTGATCTACTGGTTCTATGTCGTCCCCAGCGTCGAGACGATGAAGACGATCAGCTGGGGTTGGGCGTTGTGGCTCTACGCCGTCAACGCCGCCGCGATCCTCGTCTTCTACGGCATCTTCGAGCTGCGCTACTACATCAGGCGCGCCCAGGCGACGCGGTTCAAATACAACCACAAGTTCCCCGCCGATGCGCCTTCCGACGTGTTCTGGTTCCAGAGCCAGAACATCGACAACTTCCTGCGCTCGTTCTTCATATCCATCCCGCTGTGGACCGTGGTCGAAGTCGTCTTCCTCTGGTGTTTCGCCAATGGCTACGTGCCGTGGGTCGGCTGGCAGGGCCACCCGGTCTATCTTGCGGCGCTGGTGCTGGTCGCGCCGGCCATCCACGAGGTGCATTTCTTCTTCATCCATCGCCTGATCCACTGGGGACCGCTCTATCGTTGGATCCATTCGGTCCACCACAATTCGATCAACCCGTCGCCCTGGTCGTCGCTGTCGATGCATCCGGTGGAAGGGTTCCTTTATCATGCGGTCGCCTTCTGGCACCTGATCATCCCGTCCAATCCGATCGTCGCGCTGTTCCAGCTGCACATCGCCGGCTTCGGCGCAGTCAACGGCCATCTCGGCTTCGACAAGCTCGAGGTGAGCGAGGACACGGCCGTCGATAGCCACGCCTACACGCACTACCTGCACCACAAATTTTTCGAGGTGAACTATGGCGGCGACGGGCTGATCCCGCTCGATCGATGGTTCGGCACCTGGCACGACGGCACTAGGCAAGGCGACGCCATGATGGACGCCCGCTTCCAGAAAAAGAAGGAACGCATGAACGCCAAGGCTGCAGCGAACCATTGATCACGTGACGCGACGCGCAACGGGAGAGGTGCGCGCCAGCAGATAAATTCACTGTTTTTCTAAACCCGTCTGATGACGGCAACTGGGAGGAGACGACATGAAGCGTACAAGGAAGCTCTTGACGGCGATGATGACGGCGGCCGTGGTGGCGACAGGCGCCACAACCGCAATGGCCGATGGGGCGAAGATCTTCGTCATCGGCGGCAAGGCGGACGACCCGTTCTGGTCGAAGGTCAAGAAGGGCGCCGACGATGCCGGCAAGGTCGCCGAACTGACCGGCGGCTCGGTGACCTGGCTCGGCCCGCAGAACTACGACAATCTCGGCCCGGACGCCGCCAAGCTGATCCGCACAGCGCTCAGCCAGAAGCCGAGCGCGATCGTCGGCCCCGACTGGGTGCCAGAGGCCATGGACGACGCCTTCAAGGAAGTCGTTGCCGCCGGCGTGCCGCTCATCATCTACAATTCCGGCGGCATGGACGCCGCCAAGCGGCTCGGCGCCATGAGTTATGTTGGCAATGAAGAGTACTCGGCTGGTCTCGGCGGGGGCGCCTATTACGGCAGCCATGGCGCCAAGAACGTGCTGTGCGTCAACACACTGCCGGGCGCGACCAACACCGAAGACCGCTGCAAGGGCATCGCCGACGCCATCGCCAAGACCGGTGGCAAATCCAGCCAGCTGCCGCTGCCTTCCTCCAGCTTCGGCAACCCGACCGCGGTCGCCGAGGCGATCAAGGCCGCCGTGCTGAAGGACAACACCCTCGACGGTGTCATCACCATCAGCGCCGGCGACGCCAACAGTGCGGCCAACGCCATCAGCCAGGCCAATGTCGGCGACAAGGTGAAGCTCGCTTCGTTCGACATGGATGAGACCGGCCTTCAGCGCATCAAGGACGGCACTCAGATGTTCTCGATCGACCAGCAGCCTTACCTGCAGGGCTATCTCGCTGTGTCGCTGTTGAACGGCTTCGTCAATTACGGGCTCGACTTGCCGACGAAACCGGTGCTGACCGGACCGGGGATCGTCGACGCCGCCAATGTCGATGCGACGCTGGCGGGTGCCGCGGCCGGCGCTCGATAAAACGCCGCCTCACCTTCTCCCCTTGTGTGGGAGAAGGTGGATCGGCGCGCAGCGCCGAGACGGTTGAGGGTTGTTCGAAGAAACTCCAACGCCTCACTCCGCCCAGCACCCTCACCTGTCGCCTTTGGCGACACCTTCTCCCACAAGGGGAGAAGGGGGAGCCATGTTCAAGCCAGGGACATTTCGATGACATCCCAAGCCCATCACCAACCCGCCACGGCAGTGACCGCGCCGTCCTCCCAGCACTCTTCGCTGCCCTCGATCGGCAGCCTCGTGCGCCGACCCGAGGTGGGTTCGCTGATTGGCATGATCGCCGTGCTGATGTTCTTCTCGATCTTCGGCGGCGCCAATTTCATGTCGGCCGGTGGGTCCGCGAGCTGGCTCAACGTCGCCTCGGAACTCGGCATCATCGCACTCCCGGTTGGGCTGTTGATGATCGCCGGACATCTCGATCTCTCCGTCGGGTCGATGGTCCCCGCCAGTTCGATGACCATTGCCATCATCTCGGGCCACTATGGCGCACCAATCATCGTCGGGATCCTCGCGGCGCTCGGTCTGGGCCTCGCCGTCGGCTTCATCAACGGTGTCCTGGTGATCCGCACCAAGGTGCCATCCTTCGTCGTGACGCTCGCCACGTTGTTCGCATTGGCCGGCCTGACGCTCGGCCTCTCGGTCATCCTGTCCGGCAGCACCAGCGTCGCGCTGAAGAGCGGACCGACCGCCAAGCTGCTGTTCGGCGACTATCTCGGCGGCAAGTTCGAGGTGACGCTGTTCTGGTGGATCGCCGCCATCCTCATCGTCGGCTTCATCCTGAATTTCTCGCGGTTCGGTAACTGGATCCTGGCCATGGGCGGTGACGCCGTCAGCGCCCGCAATGCCGGCATCCCGACCGACCGGGTCACCATCGCGCTGTTCATGAGCAGCGGCCTGTGCGCCTCCTTCGTCGGCATGTCGCAGGCGATCCTCTACAACAGCGCCCAGGTGGCCGCCGGACAGTCCTTCATCTTCAACTCGATCATCGCGGTGGTCATCGGTGGCGTGCTGCTGACCGGCGGCTACGGCTCGGTGGTCGGCATCGTGCTCGGCACGCTGACCTTCGCCATCGTTAACCAGGGCATTTTCTACACCGGCTTCGACGCCAACTGGGCGAGCCTGATCATCGGCGTCCTGCTGCTGGCGGCGGTGCTAATGAACAACACCTTCCGCACCATGGCGCTGACCTATTCGCCGCGCACCAAACCGAGGGCACGCTGATGACAACGCCCCTGCTCAGACTGACTGGGATCAACAAGTCGTTCGGTCCGATCGACGTCCTCCACGACATCTCGCTCGAGGTCAACAGAGGCGAGGTGCTGTGCCTGCTCGGCGACAATGGTGCCGGCAAGTCGACGCTGATCAAGATCCTCTCCGGTGTCCACAAACCGACGTCGGGCACGATAGAAATGGACGGCAAGTCAGTCGCCTTCGACAGCCCCCGCGACGCCAGCGACCATGGCATCGCCACCGTCCACCAGTTCGGCGGGACATTCCCGCTGATGAGCATCGGCCGCTCCTTCTTCGTCGGCGCCGAGCCGACGCGGCGCTGGGGGCCGCTGACCATCTACGACCGCAAGCGGGCCAATGAGATCGCCGTCAGCGAGATGCGCCAGCTCGGCATCACCCGCATCGACGATGGCGACCGCCTCGTCGGCGGACTGTCCGGCGGCGAACGCCAGGCGCTGGCGATCGCGCGCGCCGTGCATTTCGGCGCCAGCGTGCTGATCCTCGACGAGCCGACCGCGGCCCTTGGCGTCAAGGAGGCGGCGCATGTGCTGCGCATCGTCCTGCAGGCACGCCGCAAGGGCATTGCGGTGATCTTCATCACCCACAATGTCGTCCATGCCCTGACCGTCGGCGACCACTTCGCCGTCCTCATCAGAGGCTCCAAGGCCGCCGATTTCCGCAAGGGTGAGAAAAGCCGCGAGGCGATCACCGACCTGATGGCGGGCGGCGAGCAGATGGCTGAGCTTGAAGCCGAGATCGAGAGCTTCAGCGCAACGCAGTGAAGACGCCCATCTTCTCCTCCCGGGCATCTTCCTGTGCGGCCGGCGGAATGCGTGGTCCCGCCGGCCGCCTTTTCAACCGAACAAAGACAGGCTTGCAGGAACCAGCAATGGCAAAGTGGATTGACGTGTGCGCGACCGATGACATCGAGGAAGAGGACGTCATCCGCTTCGATCACGAAGGCCGGACATTCGCCATCTATCGCAGCCCCGAGGATGCTTTCTTCTGCACCGACGGGCTGTGCACGCATGAGAAGGTGCATCTGAGCGAAGGGCTGGTTATGGAATACAAGATCGAATGCCCGAAGCACAGCGGCGTGTTCGACTACCGGACCGGCGAAGCGCTGCGCGCACCGGTCTGCGTGAACCTTAAAACCTACACCACGAAGGTCGAGGACGGCCGCGTGTACATCGAGGTCTGACATGTCCGATACCTTCACCCTTGCCGCTTGCGCCGAGATGCTGTGGCGCGACCGGCCGATGGAATGGCGCGTGCGGCGCCTCACCGAAATGGGCTTCCATGTTGGCCTGTGGAACTGGCCCGAACATGATCTCGCCATGCTCGAAAAATCCGGCGCGACCTTCTCGATCATGAACGGCTATCTGCGCGGCAGGCTTGCCGATGACGAGGGCGCCGACGAACTCTTGAGGACGGCGAAGGAGACGGCGGCAGTCGGCAAGCGCCTCGGTGTCGCACGGCTCAACCTGCACGGCACCGGACTGGGCGAAGGCGGCCTACCGGTCACGCCCTGTGAGACCGTCACCGGCGCGATGTGGCTCAAGGCGCGCGACACGCTGAACCGCATCGCCGACCTTGCCGAGACCGAGGGCGTGACCTTCACGCTGGAGAATCTGAACCTGCCGGTCGACCATCCCGGCGTGCCGTTTGGGCGCGCGCAGGATACGCTTGCGCTGGTATCGAGCGTCAACCGGCCGAGCCTGCGCCTCAATCTCGATCTCTACCATGCGCAGATCGGCGAAGGGAACCTGATCGAACTCTGCCGCGCCTGCTTGCCGTGGATCGGTGAGGTGCAGGTAGCCGACGTGCCCGGACGCATGGAGCCCGGCAGCGGCGAGATCAATTACAAGGGCATCGCCCGTGCGCTGAAGGACATGGGCTATCGCGGTCCGGTGGGAATGGAGGCGTTCGCCTCCGGCGATCCCGAGGCAGCCCTGCTGGCCTTCCGCGAAGCCTTCAACGTCTGAGGAACGAAATGGTCACCAAGAGCATCCGCCCCACCGTCGCCGATATCCGCGCCATGAAGGGTCGTGGACAAAAGATTTCCATGCTGTACGTCACCTCGCTCGAAGAGGCGGCAGCGGCGGACGCGGCCGGCGTCGACATGCTTTCGATCGAGGGCCGCTTCTTTTCGCCCGAGATGCGCGAGGCGGCCGGCCGCTGCTTCGTGCAGGTCGGGCTGCCTTACGGCCCCGCCGGCAACCTGGTCACGTCAGAGGACTATCTGAAAACCGCCTATCACTTCATGCGCATCGGCGGCGACTGCTTCTACTGTGCCGCCTCGCTCGATATCCAGAAGGCGCTCTGCGACAACGCGGTACCGGTTGTTGCCCATGTCGGCCTGATCCCTTCGCAATGCACCTGGACCGGCGGGTTCAAGGCCGTCGGCAGAACGGCCGAGAGCGCGCGTTCGGTGTGGGATCACGTCAAACGCTTGGAGGCCATCGGCTGCTTCGGCGCCGAGCTGGAAGTGGTGCCCGACCGGATTGCCGAATTGATCACAAGGAATACGCCCATGATCATGCTTGGCATGGGCGCCGGGCCACACGCCGACGCGCAGTATCTTTTCAGCGAGGACGTGCTTGGCCACACCGCTGGCCACAAGCCGCGCCATGCCAAGACCTACCGCAACTTCGCCGCCGAGTATGATCGGCTGCAGGGCGAGCGTGTCGCCGCCTATCGCGAGTTCATCTCGGACGTACAAACGGGCGCCTATCCCGAGCCGCAGCACGTGGTTCCCGTCACCGACGAGGAATTATCGACCTTCAGGACGGCCCTCGGCCTCTGAGCACGCCGATCATGGCGGCGGCAGGATTGGATCTTCCGGGGATGGCGGCTTGCGTCTTGCAAAAAACGGATGAGGCCGCCACACCGGATCGGACGATTGCCGTCCATCGGACGTTTCTCGACGTGGCGAAATCGGCACGCCGAGCTAGCTATTGATTGCCGCTCAGCGCATTGCGCAGCGCCTGGATCTGGCGGTTCAGGGCATCGAGTTGTGCCAGCGTCATGCCCGAGCGTTCGATCAAGGTCTCGTTCAGACAGTTGCACTGGACAAGCAGCGCGCGCCCGGCGGCGGTCAGATCGACCTGCACCTGGCGCTCGTCGATCAGGCTGCGCTGACGGGTCACCAGCCCAGCCTGCTCCATTCGCTTCACCAGCGGCGTGACGGTGCTCGATTCCAAGGCAAGCCTGTGCGCGATGGTGCCAACCGACATGCCATCGGCTTCTCCCAGCGCATTGAGCACAAGATACTGCGGATAGGTGATCCCCATCTCGTCCAGCATCGGCTTGTAGGTGCGATTGATCGCCATGCTCGTGGCGTAGAGCGTGAAACAGAGCTGATTGTCCAACGGGAGAGGCACGACGCATTCCTTCTTGCCGACATCGGCACAAACTCCATACCACGAAAAATGATATCGCGATACATATTTCCATGGACAAGGGCTGCAAGCCGCGCTAGCTATATTGTTATCGCGATATTGTTTGTCGCGACAATCAATTAAAGGAGATTGAGATGACCTCGCAATCCAAGCCCGGCTCCGGCAGCGGCACGATCACCACCAAGGACGGGACTGAAATCTTCTACAAGGACTGGGGAACCGGTCAGCCGATCGTCTTCCATCACGGCTGGCCATTGAGCAGCGACGACTGGGACGCGCAGATGCTGTTCTTCCTGGCGCAAGGCTACCGCGTCATTGCCCATGACCGGCGCGGCCATGGCCGCTCCACGCAGACGGATATCGGCAACGAGATGGACACTTACGCCGCCGATGTTGCGGCACTCGCGGCGCATCTCGATCTCAAGAACGCAATCCATGTCGGCCATTCGACCGGTGGCGGCGAAGTGGCGCGCTATGTCGCCCAGTACGGTTCGGGAGGCCGTGTCGCCAAGGCGGTGCTGATCGGCGCGGTGCCGCCAATCATGCTCAAGACCCCGGCCAATCCCGGCGGCCTGCCGATCGAGGTCTTCGACGGCTTCCGCTCCGCCCAGGCAGCCAACCGCGCCCAGTTCTTCCGCGACGTTCCGGCTGGTCCGTTCTACGGTTTCAACCGTCCGGGCGCGGCAGTATCGCAAGGGATCATCGACAATTGGTGGCGTCAGGGCATGATGGGCGGCACCAAGGCGCACTATGATTGCATCAAGGCCTTCTCGGAAACCGACTTCACCGAGGACCTGAAGACAATCGACGTGCCGGTGCTGGTGATGCACGGTGATGACGACCAGATCGTCCCTATAGCCGACTCGGCGCTGCTGACGATCAAGCTGCTCAAAAAGGGCGAGCTCAAGATCTACAAGGGCTTCCCGCATGGCATGGCCACGACCCATGCCGACATCATCAACGCCGACCTTTTGGCCTTCTTCAAGGCCTAGGCTTTTCGAACAGGGTAAAGCACCTGCCGTCAGGCGGGTGCTTTACCCGTCTGAATTCGGGCCTATCGGATCGCAGCGTCCGCCGTCCTGGCTTGCTTCATGTTCGGCAGGAACACCGTCAGCAGTCCGAGGAACGGGAGATACGAGCAGATCTGGAAGACGAAATCGATGCCCTTCATGTCGGCGACGACACCGAGCACGGCGGCGGCGATGCCGCCAACGCCGAAGGCGAAGCCGAAGAAGATGCCGGCGATCATGCCGACGCGGCCCGGCACCAGTTCCTGCGCGAAGACGACGATGTTGGAGAAGGCCGACGACAGGATCAGCCCGATCAGCACCGTCAAGACCATCGTCCATTCGAAGTTGGCGTAGGGCAGGGCCAGCGTGAAGGGCAACACGCCGACGATCGAGAACCAGATCATGGCCTTTTGTCCGTAGCGGTCGCCGAACGGGCCGCCGAGCAGGATGCCCAGCGCCGAGGCGCCGAGGAACAGGAACAGCATGACCTGCGACATCTGCACCGAAACGCCGAACTTATGGATGGAATAGAAGGTGTAGTAGCTGGCCAGACTGGAGATATAAGCGTTCTTGGTCAGCACCAGCAGTGTCAGAACCAGCAGCGCGCCCATCACCTTGCGGCGCGGGAATGGCGAGACGAAGCTGACCGCCTTGCGGGTGCCCTGCGTGGCGCGCAGCCGGCTGTACCAGCCGCCGACCCGCCACAACACGAATATGCCGATCAGCGAACCGACGGCGAACCAGGCGATGCTGGTCTGGCCGAACGGCACGACGATGAAGGCGGCCAGCAACGGGCCCATGGACTGGCCGAAATTGCCGCCGACCTGGAACAGCGACTGCGCCAGGCCGAAGCGGCCGCCGGAGGCGAAGCGGGCGATGCGCGAGGATTCCGGGTGGAAGATCGCCGAGCCGATGCCGATCAGCGAGGCGCCGACCAGCAGCAGCGCATAATGCCCGGCATAGGCCAGCACGATCAGGCCGATCAGCGAGGAGGCCATGCCGTAGGGCAGCGAATAAGGCATCGGCCGCTTGTCGGTGACCATGCCGATCACCGGCTGCAGCAGTGACGCGGTCACCTGGAACGTGAAGGTCAGCAGGCCGATCTGCCAGAAATCGAGACCGTAATTCTCTTTCAGCAAGGGATAGATGGCCGATAGCAGCGACTGCATGATGTCGTTGATGCAATGGCAGAAGCTCACCGCCAGGATGACGGTGAAGGCCGTCGCCTGGGCTGAAGCGTGGCTGGCGGTCGCGGGCGAGGCGACGGCGGTGGCTGTTGTATCGGTCAAGACAGGCTCCGTGGTCTTTTTGGCGGGCACGCCGGCAGGCAGCTTGGCGGGCGCTCCCGCAGGCGCCTTATAGGCCGGTTGCCAGGCGACTTCTTTCGTGGTTTGGTCCAATAGTTTCGCAAGTGGGCCATAGCCGATGCCGCACGGCAGGGAAATCTTTCACGCCGGCAATGACGATCTGCAGCAATTGCACGAGCGTCGCTGGCAATGGCTGGAGCAAGTGGCCGGTCCGGCGGTGGCTTTGCCGACCGAATATCCAGACGGTTACCACGTGCCGCGACACCGCCACAGCCGCAGCCAGCTGCTGCATGCGCTGGTCGGCGTCGTGCTGGTGACGACGCGGCACGGACGCTGGATGGTGCCGCCCGATCACGCGATGTGGATTCCGGCCGGCACCGAGCATTCCGTCGAGATGCTGGGCGATGTCTCGATGCGTTCAGTCTATGTGATGCCGCGGGCTATTCCCGGGCTGCCGGAGGGGTTGCGCGTGGTCGGTGTCACCGACCTGATGCACAGCCTGATCGTGGAATCGGAAAAGCTGCCGCAAGGCGGCGAACTGGAAGGGCGCGGCGGGCTGATCATGAAACTTTTGCTGCATGAAATTCCGACCCTGCCGGAGCGGCCGCTCGGCCTGCCGTTCCCGTCCGACCCCAGGCTGGCGGCGCTCTGCCGGCGTTTTGTCGCGGCACCTTCGCCGCATGCGACGATCGACGAATGGGCGGATGCCGCCGGCATGAGCCGCCGTTCCTTCACCCGTGCCTTTCATCGCCAGACCGGATTGTCGCTGTCGACATGGCGCCAGCAGGCCTGCCTGTTCGCGGCGCTGCCGAGGCTGGCCGATGGCGAGCCCATCACCAGGGTGGCGCTCGACCTCGGCTATGACAGCGTGCCGGCCTTCATCACCATGTTCAAGCGCATGCTGGGCGCGTCGCCACGCGGCTATATGCGCGGCGCGCGCGACAGCGGTGAAGGTGCGCGTCGCCAACCCGGTCCGTTTCGCCTGGAGAGCCCCTAAGGCTGATGCCCGGCTTCGCCTTCAGCCCGCGACCGGCTCCGGCAGGCGGATGATCTGCTCGCCATGGGGAGCGGAAGCCGGTGCGCGGCCACGGCCATGTTGCCGTGGCGAACAGCCCATCACCCGCTTGAAGGCGGTGCTGAAGGCACTTTCGGATTCGTAGCCGAGCGACAGCGCGATGGCCGAAACAGGGTCGCTGGAACTCGCCAGCCGGTCGCCCGCCAGCAGCATGCGCCAGCGCGTCAGGTAATCCATCGGCGAGGCGCCGACAGTCGCCTTGAATTTCAGGGCAAAGGTCGACCGCGACATGCCGGCGCGCTCGGCCAGCGTCTGCAATGTCCAGCCATGCGCCGGATTGTCATGCATGGCGCCGATCGCCGCGCCGATCTGCTTGTCGGCCAGGGCAAAAAGCCAGCCGACGCCGCCTCGCAACCCCTCGGCCATGTGCAGGCGCAAGGCTTCGATCAGGATCATGTGGGCGAGGTGCTCGACGATGAGGAAGCCACCGGGCTGGCGCTTACGCAATTCCTGCATCATCCGCTCCACTGGCCAGCGCAGTGCTGAATGGTCGGCATCGCTGCGGATGTGGACGATGGGCGGCAGCATCCGCAACAGGATGCCGGCATGGTCGCCGGAAAGGGCGAAGCGGCTGCTGACGAGAAGGAAATCGCCGCCGCCATTGTGCGAGGTGACGCCGCCGGTGCGGGCCGGGGAAAAGATCGTGCGGGCGTCGACCGCCGGCAGATCCATATCGCTGGCAAGGCGGAAGGGCCGGCCGCGCGGCAGTAGGAAGCAGTCGCCTGTCTCGAGGCGCACCGCGTCGGCGACGCCCTCCACGGACAGCCAGCACTGGCCGGACACCACGGCACCGCATTTGATGGCTGCCTGCTGGTCGGGGAACTGGATCGACCAGTCGCCACCGGCCTCCAGCCCGGCGGAGAGGTAATTGCGCGGCTTCAGCAGCGATAGCACGTCTGAGAGCGGATCCATGAGCATTCCCGGACGATTGCGAAGATAATACGGACTTTACAGCATAGATCGTATTACCTCAATCCCGTATCTCCTTTGGCAACGGAGTGCCTGTCCGGCCTCGCACGAGCCAAAGGAGAGATCACCATGCGTGTATTTGTGACCGGTGCCACCGGTTTTGTCGGTTCCGCAGTCGTGCGGGAGCTTGTTGGAGCGGGTCATCAGGTGCTCGGTCTTGCCCGCTCGGATGCAGGCGCCAGATCGGTCGCCGCCGCAGGCGCCTCGGCGCTTCGCGGCGATATCGAGGATCTGGAAAGCCTGCGCAGCGGGGCCGCCCAGTCGGACGGTGTGATCCATACCGCCTTCAACCACGACTTCTCGAAATTCGCGGCGAATTGCGAGGCGGACCGGCGCGCCATCGAGACGCTTGGCGCGGCACTCGAAGATTCCGAAAGGCCATTGCTGGTCACGTCCGGGCTCGCGGTGCTGACGCAGGGCAGCATGGCGACCGAGGACGACGCGCCTGTCCTGCCGTCTGCTTCCTATCCCCGCGCGTCGGAAGTGACGGCTGAGGCGCTGGCGGCGCGCGGGGTGCGCGCCTCGACGGTGCGTCTTTCCCCCTCCGTCCACGGCGACGGCGATCACGGCTTCGTGCCGATGCTGATCGGCATCGCCCGTCAGAAGGGCGTCTCGGCCTATATCGGTGATGGGACCAACCGCTGGCCGGCGGTGCACCGGCTCGATGCCGCCACGCTCTTCAGGCTGGCGCTGGAGAAAGGGGCCGGCGGAGCCCGCTACCATGGCGTCGCCGATCAAGGAGTGCCGACGCGAGAGATCGCCGAGATCATCGGCCGGCGCCTGAACCTGCCGGTCGTGTCCAAAACCCAGGAGGAAGCGGCCGACCATTTCGGCTTCCTCGCGCACTTCTTCGGCATGGACTGGCCAGCTTCCAGCCAGCAGACCCGGGATGTGCTTGGGTGGCAGCCTAAGCAGGCGGGGCTGATTGCCGACCTCGACCGCCTCAGCTATTTCGAAAGCTGAAGGCTGCTCTGACTTAGTCGAACAGGCTCGACACCGATTCCTCGGTCGCCGTGCGCGAGATGGCTTCGCCCATCAGGTCGGCTATCGAGATGACGCGGATGTTGGGAGCGTCGAGGACGCCCTGCGTCGGCTGGATGGAATCGGTGATCACCAGTTCCTGCAGCTTCGAGCCGCTGATGCGGGCGACGGCGCCGCCCGACAAGACGCCGTGGGTGATGTAGGCGGTGACGCTGGTGGCGCCGTTGGCCAGCAGCGCATCGGCGGCATTGCAGAGCGTGCCGCCGGAATCGACGATGTCGTCGATTAGCAGGCAATCCTTGCCGGCGACCGCGCCGATGATGTTCATGACTTCGGATTCGCCGGGACGCTCACGGCGTTTGTCGACGATGGCGAGTTGCGCGTCGAAGCGCTTGGCCAGCGCACGCGCCCGCACCACGCCGCCGATATCGGGCGATACCACCACGACATTGCCGAGCTGCTTGTACTTCGCCTTCACGTCGCGGGCCATCACCGGCACCGAGAACAGATTGTCGGTCGGGATGTCGAAAAAGCCCTGGATCTGGCCGGCATGCAGGTCGAGCGTCAGAACGCGGTCGACGCCGGCGCGGGTGATCATGTTGGCGACCAGCTTGGCCGAGATCGGGGTACGGCCGGAAGCACGGCGATCCTGTCTTGCATAGCCGAAATAGGGAATCACCGCCGTGATGCGTTTCGCCGACGAGCGCATGAAGGCATCGATCATGATGAGCAGTTCCATCAGGTGATCGTTGGTCGGGAATGAGGTCGACTGCAGGATGAAGACATCCTCGCCGCGCACATTTTCCTGGATTTCGACGAAGATTTCCTGATCGGCGAAGCGCCTGACGCTGGCCTTGCCAAGCGGGATGTTGAGATAGCGGGCGACCGCTTCGGCCAACACCCTGTTGGAATTGCCTGCGAAGAGTTTCATGCACCGTTCCTGGTGAGGGATTTCATCGGGCTTTTAGCGGCCCGCGCCGGTATTGCAAGCGCCGTGATCGGGAATCCGCCGGCTAATCTGAAGAAAGCTCCGCACCATCGCCAGCCGGCAACAGGAAGCAGCGGACTCCCGCTGCTCCCTCTTCTCGTTTGAGCGTCGGATTTTCCCAAAACCGTTTCCACTTTGGGTCCGATGCCTAGCCTGCCTTGCCGCCCAGCCAGGCCGCGAACTGGTCGATGGTCTGGTCGGCGATCGCCTGCATGGTGGCCGGCGCGACCGCCTTCCAGCTGTCGCCGCCGTTGGCCGAAGGCGCTTTCAGCTGGCCGTTGATGCGGTGCAGGCGGTTGCCGGCCGGGTCGTAGACGTCCCAGACATAGATGACGGTGGTGTCCTTGCCTTCCGAAATCGCCGAGAAATAGCCTTTGAGCACATGGGTCGCGGTCTGGTCGGCGCTGCCGGCGAGCGTGATGCCGCGCTGCCTGGCGCGCGTCTGCAGTTCCGCCGTCAGCGGCGTCGCGGCTTCAACCGAGGCGCCGACGATCGGCGCGATCTGCAGGCGGGTCTTGGAAAGGATGGCGGCGCTCTGGGCAGGCGTGAGTGGTGTGGTGGCGGCTGCAGGAGCGCCCGCCGTGGTGGTGGCTGGTGCTGGAGCCGCGGCCGCGGTGTTGCCTTGCGTGGCGGGCAGCGCCTGCGTCGAGGTCGCCGGCGGGGTGATCGCCGAAGGCTCGAGGACATCCTTGGCGTTGGTGCAGGCGGCCAGCGCGAGCGCCACGAGCAATGACACGGTCGTCACATGCGATCGTCTCATTTGCCTGATAACTCCTTGGCGAAGAACGCCTCCCATTATGGATTCACTGTACGATCAAGTCGAGATCATGGCGGGAAAGCGGCTTCGGCTGGGATTCGGTGGTCAGGTAGGTGCGGCCAAGCGTCATCGCCGTCTCGGTGTCGGAATCCATGATGATCATGTGCGCGAACAGCGTCATGTTCGGCGCGATCGGCTCGGGATTGCCCTGGTAGAACATCGGCATATCCATCCAGGACGGCGTGAAGCGGGCGCCGACCGAGTAGCCGCAGGCGTTCAGCCGGTGCTTGGTCAGGCCGTGCGCTTCCATGGTGCGGGCATGGGCATCGAACACGTCGCCGAAGCTGTTGCCCGGCGTCATCGCCTTCTCGACGGCCAGCAGGGAGGCGCGGGCGGCGTCGAACAGCTCCTGATGGCGCTTCGAGACCTTGCCGGTCAGCACCGTGCGCATCATCGGCGCGTGGTAGTGGTTGAAGACGCCGGCCCATTCGAGCGTCAGCTGGTCGTTCTTGGTGAGCTTGCGGCGGCCGGCCTTGTAGCGGCACAGCAGCGCGTCGACGCCGGAGCCGATGATGAACTCGTTGGCCGGATAGTCGCCGCCGCCGGCAAAGATCGCGCCCTGCATGGCGGCGAGGATCAGGGCTTCGTCGCCGCCCTGCTTGATCAGCGGCAAGGCCGCGTCGAGCGCGTCGTCGGAGAGATTGGCGGCCTTCTCGGCCTTGGCGACCTCGGCCGGGCTCTTGAACAGGCGCAGCCGACCGACAATGCCGGACGCGTCGGCGATCTGGCCAAAAGTCTGCAACTGCTCGTCCAGCCGGCGGCCATTGTAGGCGGTCAACCCATGGGTGTCGTATTCGACGCCGATGCGGGCGCCGAGCAGGTCGAGTTCGTTGAGCAGATTGCGCAGGTCGACCGCCGGATTGGCGCCGTTGCGGTCGGTCCACAGGACGATGTTGTCGATGATCGAGGTGTGGCGCGCCTGGCGCAGGTCGGCCGAACGGGTCAAAAGCACCATCGAACCGTCGGCCTTCACCACCAGGCACTGGAAGAAGCAGAAGCCGAACGTGTCGTAGCCGGTCAGCCAGTACATGCTCTCCTGCGCGAACAGCAGGATGGCGTCGAGCTTCTTTTCGGCCATCTCGATCATCAGCCGGTCGCGCCGCGCGTCGAATTCCGATCGTTCAAAATGCAGCGCCATTATTCCCTCTCCAAAACGATTGCCGAAACCTGCCGGCCGTAATCGGGCTCCCCGCAGTGCGTGGTGCGCCGGTAGGAGTAAAACAGATCCGCCTCGGCATAGGTGCAGCGGCCGAGACCCTCGGCCGTCACCCCGGCCTTCGCAAGCCGGTCGACCGTGTAGCTGACGAGGTCGAACATGGCATGGCCGGGGTTGGCGGAGGGCGCGAAATAGCCGATGTTTTCGGCGTCGGCCTCGACGAAGCGGGCGACGAACTCCGGTCCGACCTCGTAGTTCTCGGGGCCGATCGAGGGGCCGAGCACGGCAACGATGCGTTCGCGCCGGGCGCCGAGGCTTTCCATGGCGAGAACCGTGTTTTCCAGCACGCCGGTGAACGCGCCTTTCCAGCCGGCATGTGCCGCGCCGATGATGCGCGCCTGCGCATCGGCGAACAGCACCGGGCCGCAGTCGGCGGTAGAGGCGCCAATGGCGATGCCCGGCTGGTCGGTGACGATGGCGTCGGCCTTGGGCCGTTCGCCGGCAAACGGCTCCCTGGCGATGACGACATCGGGCGAGTGGATCTGGTGGGCGGTCAACAGATGGCTCGCCGGCACGCCCATCCAGGCGGCGACGCGGCCGCGGTTCTCCGCGACAAGCGCCTGGTCGTCATTCGATCCGGTGCCGATGTTGAGGCCCCGGTAGATGCCGCTGGAGACGCCGCCCGTGCGGGTGAAATAGCCGTGGCGGATGCCTTGCGCCTGCGCCTTGTCCAGCAGGGGCGACCGAACGGGATCCGGTTTGGTCTGATTCAGCATGCGGGCGTTGTTGTCCGTGTGGGCGGTTTCGTCAAGAAAAAGTCGGGACAAAGCGCGGCCGGGGGTTCGACCACTCTTTTACCGGACGGGAGATTGGGAGGGGCGGCGACGAAAAGTCAATCCGCCGCGGCAAAGGGGCGGACGGCCACGCCACGCGGCAGCACGGCAAGCACCTTGAACAGCTCGCCCATGGCTTGCGGGCCGGCGAGGCGTTCGACGTCGTCGGCGATCTTTTGGCGGGCTTCCTGGGAGGCATCGGCGCCGAGCCGGCCGGCGCGCTCGAGAATGCCCATGCCGAGCAGGAAGTGGCCCTGCGTCGACAGATGGGCGTCGAGGCCGTGCACGCGCACGATCGCGGCGAGTGCGGCGAAATCGACATGGGTCGTCAGGTCGGCTTCGCCCGGATTGGCCAGCACATCTTCGTGATCGTGGCCGCGCAAGGCCTGCAGCGTGTCGCCGACACCCGGCTGGAGGTGACCATAGTCGAGGAACAGGCCGGCGCCGCCATGCCCCGCTATGCGCTCGGCGATGGCCGCCATCAATGCGGCGCGGGCAGGCGCCACTTCGACGACGGCGCCTTGCGGCGCGCTGACGGCATCCTTAGGCAGCAGCGTCGGGTCGACCGAGCCGGCGCCAGCAAAGAAGCCGAGGTTGTCCTCTTCGTCCAGGCCGACCATGCGCTCGCGCCAGCCGGCGCCGGCGCGGACGAACTGGCGAATGGGCACGGCGTCGAACAATTCATTGCCGACGATGAGAAGCGGCTGTTGCGGCAGCGTGTCGATGATTTCGTGCCAGCGAACCGCGAAGGGCGTCGCGGCAAGCGTCTGTTTCTGGACCTCGGCCAGGCGCGGGCTGGTCTCGATCATGGCGAAGGCGGCGCCGTTGGCCAGATCAGGATCAAGCCGCGACAGGGTGCGCAGCATGTCCTTCATCAGCGTGCCGCGGCCGGGGCCGATCTCGGCGATGGTCACCGGCAGCGGCCGGCCGCCGGCCAGCCAGGCCTGGTAGAGCCAGACGGCGACGAGCTCGCCGAACATCTGGCTGATCTCCGGCGCGGTGATGAAGTCGCCGGCGGCACCGAAGGGCTCGCGTGTCGTGTAGTAGCCGTCCGCGGGGTCGAACAGGCACAGCGCCATGTATTCGTTGACCGGGATCGGCCCCAGCGCCTCGATCAGGTCGACGATGCGGGCCTTCAGCCGTGTCATGCCGGCTGTGACTGTGGCACCGGCTTGGCGGTCGCCATCGCCCAGATGCCGGCCAGCACCATCGGCGACGACAGGATCATGCCCATGGTCAGCCAGTTGGTGCCAAGGAGATAGCCGAGCTGCTGGTCGGGCTCGCGGAAGAACTCGACGAAGATGCGTGACAGGCCATAGCCGCAGATGAAGGCGCCGCCGACGAAGCGCGGCGTCTTCAGCTTGAGGCGCGAATGGGTGAGGATGCGCAGCACGAGGAACAGCACCACGCCCTCGAGCAGGGCCTCGTAGAGCTGGCTCGGATGGCGGGCGAACGGCCCGCCATTGGGGAACTCGATCGCCCACGGCACATCGGTCGGCCGGCCCCAGAGTTCGGAATTGATGAAGTTGGCGACGCGCACCAGGCCGAGGCCGACCGGCACGCCGGCGGCCACGACATCGAACAGCGACCAGGTGCGGATGCCGCGCTTGATGGAAAACAGCGTCATGGCGAGGGTGACGCCGAGCAGGCCGCCATGGAACGACATGCCGCCTTGCCAGACGGCGAAGATGTCGAGCGGGTGGGCAATGTAGCGCGGCAGGTCGTAGAACAGCACGTAGCCGGTGCGGCCGCCCAGCACGACGCCGATGGCCGCCCAGACGATGAAATCGTCGAGGTCTTCGGGCTTCATCGGCGGGGTGCCGTTCGGCCACAGCCTGGCATTGGCGGCGAGCCGCTTGGCATACCACCAGGCGAACAGGATGCCGACGATGTAGCCGACGCCGTACCAGTGCACCGCCAGCGGACCGATCTGGATCAGGATCGGGTTGATGTTGGGAAAGGGCAGCGAGGCCAGCGGCAGCAGGAAATAGTCGTTCAACGGGGAGCTCTCGGTTGCGGTCGCATTGGGCGCGGACCATGCGGCAGGGTTTTGGCGGGGTCAAGGCAAGGTGGTTCCCGTCAAGGCTCGGGGAACGGGATCGCCACAAGGGTCATCGCGCCGTGCAGGGACATGCCGCAAATCTGCCGTGGCAGCGGCCGGATGGCTGGGTTCAATCCTCGGGCTTGACGGCAACCATCCGCCGCAACGCGTCGTTGATCCTGTCCTGCCAGCCGGGACCGTCTTCCTGGAAATGGTCCAGCACGGCGCGATCGATCCGGATCGAAACAAGCTCCCTGACATTTGGTGCGGCCGAGGGTTCGCGAATTGGTGCCGCCGGCTTCTTGATCGGCTTGAAGGCAGCCTCGGCGGCTGCCATCGGATTTGTCGGTCGGCGCGGAGGCGTTGCCATTGATTGACCCCTGACTGGAGCGTGCTTGACGCAAGACGAGATGAAAGCACCACAATAGGCAACTTGGCGCCATCCCGTATAGTCTGGAAGGAGCCGCTCGAAAGCTCCCTGCACGCGCGACAATCAGTCTGCGGACATGCGTTATAGCAGCGCAGACAGGCCACGGGATCGACTGGCGATGCGCCAGAGGCGTGCAACGTTCTTGCATTCGACGCGCGGCATCATTACGTCATTTCGAGCAAGCGAGGATTTGCCATGTCGACCGGACCGAACCGCATTCTCGATGAATTCGCCAAGCTGATGACCGACGCCGCGGGCGCGGCGCAAGGCGTGCGCCGTGAGGTGGAGACCGCCTTCAAGGGGCAGGCCGAGCGCATCCTCAACTCGATGGATGTGGTGCAGCGCGAGGAGTTCGAGGCTGCGCGCGAGATGGCCGCCAAGGCGAGGGACGAGAATACCCGTCTTGCCGCCCGCATCGAGGCGCTCGAGGGGAAGCTTGCCGAATTGACCGGACAGGCCGCACCAGCGGCGGCGGCAAAGCCCCGCGCAAAAAAATAATCGTTAAACTTTTCCACAAAGCACAATCCTGAAAAGCGCTTTGCCGTGAATCGCTTAACGGCATTGCATGAATCTTTGTGACAGCGGCTTTCCACATGCGAATGACGCAGTGCGAAAAATTGGGCTGTTCACGCGACTCCCGATCAATAGACTGAATTTGTTGCATGATTCGGAGCAGGGTCATGTGGCCGGGCGGTGGGGTCCGGTCTGGGGTCTTTGTGTCGAGAAGTCCTGGCCGTCCGAGTTCTAGACAAGATTGTTCGTTGTGTGTGCCCTCCCGCGGAGCGTGTGGCGGCGCTCCTCAGAACGACAGGAAGCATTCCATGGAACTTCTCGAACTCGAATTCTCCCGCGAAATCCATCCGGTGGATGTTATCGAGCAGGTGGCCCACAACAACGACTGGTCCTTCGAACGGGCTGGCGACGACGAGATTTCGATCTCGGTTGCCGGCAGCTGGACCGACTATCACGTCTCCTTCTCCTGGATGGAGGATTTCGAGGCGCTGCATCTGGCCTGTGCCTTCGACATCAAGGTCCCGGAGGCCCGTGCGCTGGAGGTGATGCGGCTCTTGTCGCTGATCAACGAACAGATGCTGTTCGGCCATTTCGACCTCTGGGAGCAGGAGGGCGCGATCATGTTCCGCCAGTCGCTGCTGCTGGCGGGCGGGGTCGAGCCGTCGAGCCAGCAGGTCGAGGTGCTGCTGTCGTCGGCTTTGGAAGCTTGCGAATGCTATTTCCAGGCGTTCCAGTTCGTCGTCTGGTCGGGAACCTCGGCCAAGGACGCGCTGGCCGGCGTGCTGTTCGAGACCTACGGCAACGCCTGAACCAAGCAAGGCAGAGATGAGTTCGAGCAGCGAGCGCAAGCCCGAGATCAGTTTCGCCGATTTCGATCGTGTCGACATTCGCGCCGGCACGATCGTTGAGGCTGAGCCGTTTCCGCAGGCGCGCAAGCCGGCATTCAAGCTGAAGATCGATTTTGGCGCCGACATCGGCATCAAGAAATCGTCGGCGCAGATCACCAAATACTATGTGCCCGAAACGCTGGTCGGCCGGCAGGTGTTCGCGGTGGTCAATTTCCCGCCGCGCCAGATTGGGCCGTTCATGTCGGAAGTACTGACGCTCGGTTTCCCCGACGAGGAGGGCGCCGTCGTCCTCGGCGCGATCGAGCGCAAGGTGCCGGATGGCGGGCGATTGTTTTAGGATGCGTTGATATTCAGGTGAGGCCGGCTTGCGAAGGGCGGTCTCCTGCGCTTCCGGTGCTCACGTACCCAAACGTACGCTCCGCTCGTCGCAACGGCGACCCCGGAGCCCGCCATTCTCAGCTCGGCCTGACCTGAATCTCAATGCACCCTGCGCGCTTGGCCCGTCAGGCCGCCAGCTTCCGCGTCGTGCCGAGCGCTTCCTCGACCGTGCCGAGAAACATTTCCGCGCAGGCTTTCCAGCTGTAGCGCATGGCGCGTTCGCGCGCATCGGCGCGGTCGACGTTGAGGGCGGCGAGTGACGCCTCGCGCAGGTCGTTCGAGACCGCGCCGCCAAAACCATCGCCGACAATGTCGATCGGCCCTGTCACCGGATAGGCGGCTACCGGCGTGCCGCTGGCCAGCGCCTCGATGATGACGTTGCCGAAGGTATCGGTGCGGCTGGGGAAAACGAAGACATCGGCCGAGGCATAGATCTCGGCCAGTTCGTCATTCGGCCGATGGCCGAGGAAATGGGCCTGCGGGTACTTCGCCCTGAGCCTGGCAAGTTGGGGACCCTCGCCGACGATCACCTTGCTGCCGGGCAGGTCGAGATCGAGGAAGGCCGGGAGGTTCTTTTCGATGGCGACGCGGCCGACGCAGAGGAAGATCGGGCCGGGGAAGCCGAGGTCCTTCTTCTTGTCCGGCCGGAAATGCTCGGTGTCGACGCCGCGCGTCCATGGCCTCAGCTTGGTGAAGCCGCGCGCCGACAGATCGTCGGCGAGCGATTGGGTGGCGACCAGCGTGCCCTGGCCCGAATTGTGGAAATCGCGCAGCCAGCGATAGGCCCAGCTTTCCGGCACCGGCAGGCGGGCGCTGAGATATTCGGGAAAGCGCGTGTGATAGCTGGTGGTGAATGGACGCCCGGCATTGCGGCAATAGCGCCGCGCCATGATGCCGAGCGGACCTTCGGTGACGATGTGGATGTGGTCGGCCTTGCCGGCTTCGATCAATCGCGCGACGTGGCCGGGCGTGGTCAGCGCCAGCCTTATGTCGGGATAGGTAGGCAAGGGCAGGGTGCGAAAGATGTTGGGTGTCAGGAAATCCACCGCGACGTCGAAGGATTTCAGCGTTTCGGCAAGCCGTTCCAGCGTGTGGACGACGCCATTGACCTGTGGGCGCCAGGCGTCGGTGACCATCAATATGCGCATGGCGGCCCTTTGCTCGAAAGGTCGACGTTTGCCTTGAGGCGATGCCGGAACGGCGACCAGCTTGCCGCGCTCGCTTCGCTCCGGCGCACCCGGGCGGGTACGGGGTCGAAGTGAGGCCGCAGGGCCGAATCAAGAGTGGTCGCGCGCTTCATGCGCGCTCTTCACCATGGTTTCATGACGGGCGGATGAAGCCTGGCGCCTGGCCTGCCTAGGCGGGTACCTTGATCACGGCGCGCAGTCCGCCGAGCGGGCTGTCGTCGAGCGTGATGTCGCCGCCATGGCTGCGGGCGATGTCGCGGGCGATCGACAGGCCGAGCCCGGTGCCGCTGGCATCGAGGTTGCGGGCCTCGTCGAGCCGCAGGAAGGGTTTGAACACATCCTCGCGCCGGTCGGCGGGAATGCCCGGACCGTCGTCGTCGATGGTGACCAGCAGCGAGCCGCGTCCATGCGTGGCGTTGACCTCCACCGTCCTGGCATAGCGGAAGGCGTTGCCGATGACGTTGGACAGCAGCCGGGCGAAGGCACTCGGCCGCACATGCACGGTCGGATCGCCGACAAGCGTCGTCGACAGTTTGCATTTGCGCAGGTTTGCTTCCTCGCCGAGCTTCTGGAAATAGACTTCCAGATCGAAACGTCCGGGGTCCTCCGAGGCCTCGCCGCGAGCGAAGGAGAGATAGCCTTCGAGCATCGACTGCATGTCGTCGATGTCCTGATTGAGGGCTGCCTTGGTCTCTGCCTTGCCGCCGGCCAGGGCCAACTGCAGCTTGAAGCGGGTGAGGATGGTCCTGAGATCATGGCTGACGCCGGTCAGCATCGCGGTGCGCTGTTCGATCTGGCGTTCGATGCGCTCGCGCATCTGGATAAAGGCGAAGCCGGCGCGGCGAACCTCCTCGGCGCCGCGTGGCCGGAAGTCGCGCGGCATCGGCCGGCCCTTGCCGAAGCTTTCGGCGGCCTCGGCAAGCGTCAGGATCGGCCGGATCTGGTTGCGCAGGAAGGGGATGGCGATCATCAAAAGCACCAGCGAGGTGCCGACCATCCAGATCAGGAAGATGTGAGTGTTCGAGGCATAGGCCTGGCTGCGGCGCACGAAGACGCGCAGCACCTTGCCCTCGAGCTGGACGCGCACCTCGACGATGTTGGAATTGCCGACCGTGTCGATCCAGAACGGCCGGTTGATCTGGCGGGTGATCTCGGCCGAGAGAACGTCGTCGAGGATCGAGAAGAATGGTTTGGGTCCGGGAGGCGGCAACGGATCGGGCGGCAACAGGTCGACCTTCAGCTGCATGCGGTCCTGGGAGATGCGGATGATGTTGGCGTAGTCGGCGTCGTGCGGATAGGTCTCGATCATGTCGATGATGGCGGCGATGTCACGCACGGTGGCCTGCGACAGGCGCTGCGTCACGGTTGCCCAGTGGCGCTCCATGAAGACGAAGGCGACGACCGATTGCAGCAGGATCATCGGCGCGATGACGATGATCAGCGAGCGGGCATAGAGCCGCTTGGGCATGTAAAGCGAAACGAGGCGCCAGAACCGGTTCCAGATGCGCGGCACCGTCTTCAGCGTCCGCGTGGTGCGTGCGCTCAAGCCGCCGTTCCCCGGCTGTTCCAGTTCCGTGGTTGCCATTCGATCTTTTCGCTCAACCGCGACCGCTCAGCAGGCCGCGGCCGGCATTCTATTCCACGCTGAGCCGATACCCAATACCGCGCACGGTCTGCAGCCAGACCGGGTTGGACGGATCGCGCTCGATCTTGCGGCGCAGCCGGTTGATCTGGACGTCTATGGTGCGCTCGCCGACTTCCGAATCGTCGCCGACAAGCTCGTGACGCGGAATGGTTTCGCCGGCCCGTGCCGCGAAGATCGCCAGGATCTCCTGCTCGCGGTCGGTCAGCTTCAGGGCTTCGCCGCCACGCTTCAACTCGCGCCTGGCGATCTGGAAGGTGTAGGGACCGAAGACCAGCTGTTCGACCTTCGGCGTGGTCGTCGGGCCGCCGCGGCGCAGGATGTTGTTGATGCGCAGGATCAGCTCGCGCGGATCGAAAGGCTTCGGCAGGTAATCATCGGCGCCAGCCTCGAGGCCGGAGATGCGGCTGTCGGTCTCCGATAGCGCCGTCAGCATCAGGATCGGCACGTTCTTTTCGGCCCGCAACGACTTTGTCAGGTCGACGCCGCTTTCCCCTGGCATCATGACGTCGAGCACCAGAAGGTCGAAGTCGAGGCCGGCAAGTTTGCGCCTGGCTTCGCCGGCATTGCCGGCGACGGTCACGCGAAAGCCGTTTTCGGTCAGATACTGTTTGAGAAGATTGCGGATGCGGGTGTCGTCGTCGACCACAAGCAGATGTGGCGCGTCGTCGTCGGGCGCGGCCGCCTGATCGACCCTCTCAGTGCTCTCCATGGCTTTTCCCTGACATTCTTGCGGACCCAACGTCGATCTGTGCTCTTAGTTCCGGGTTGACCATCGCTTCGAGGAACCGTTCCACCAAGGTCCGTTCGGTGATTCCGGAATCTCCCAATGCAGCATGGATGCGGCGTGACTGTGGCCGCGCCAGCGCCAGCGCCAGCGCGCGGCCCTTGGCTGTCGGATAGAGCTCGCGCTGGCGGCGGTCGCGCGGACCTTGCAACTGCACGACATGGTCGGTGTCGATCAATTGCTTGAGCACCCGCGCCAGGCTCTGCTTGGTGATCTTCAGCACGTCGAGCAGTTCGGCGACCGTCAGGCCGGGCCTGCGGTTGACGAAATGCAGCACCCGGTGATGTGCGCGGCCGAAACCGTAGTCGGCCAGGATCTGATCCGGATCGGAGGTGAAGTCGCGGTAGGCGAAGAAGAACAGTTCGATGATGGCGAAGTCGATGCCGTCCTCGTCGGTGATCGCGGTCCTGATCGGTTTCCCGGCTGTGTGGCTTCGATCCGTCATCATTTCTCCGCTGAAAAGAGAGATTATGTCAGTACTATTGACGTAATTTCCCTGCAATGGTAATTTTTGACAAGCTTTTGGGCGGAATGCGAACAAAAAGGCAAGGGAAGCCGGTTTTTCCGGAACTTCCTGAGTTTGCCAGAGCTCACTTATCCGCTTACGCTTCGAGCCAGCAGCCGACGTTCCCAATCCGTGGCGCGGCTGACGAGAAACACGCAACGCTACAACGATGTGCGGGTCGCGGCCCGCGGGAGGTTACCATGGCATCCGTTCCCTTCGATCAACTGGACGGCTTTATCTGGATGAATGGTGCGTTCGTCCAATGGGGGGACGCCAAGATCCACGTGCTGACCCATGGCCTGCATTACGCCAGCGCGGTCTTCGAGGGCGAGCGCGCCTATGGTGGCGAGATCTTCAAGCTGAACGAGCACACAGAGCGCCTGCATGAATCGGCGCGCCTGCTCGGCTTCAAGATTCCCTATTCGGTGGCCGAGCTCAACGATGCTTCCGCGACGCTTTTGAAGAAGCAGGGTTTCCAGGACGCCTATGTCCGGCCGATCGCCTGGCGCGGCAGTGAGCAGATGGGCGTTTCGGCGCAGAACAACCGCATCAACTGCGCCATCGCCATCTGGCAATGGCCGAGCTATTTCGACCCGGCGCAGAAACTGAAAGGCATCCGCCTGGACGTGGCGGAATGGCGCCGGCCCGACCCGCGCACCGCGCCCTCCAAATCGAAGGCCGCCGGCCTCTACATGATCTGCACCATGTCCAAGCATGCGGCGGAAGCCAAGGGCTACGCCGACGCCATGATGCTCGACTGGCGTGGCCAGGTCGCGGAAGCGACCGGCGCCAACATCTTCTTCGTCAAGGACGGCAAGATCCACACGCCAAAGCCCGACTGCTTCCTCGACGGCATCACCCGCCGCACGGTCATTGGCCTGGCCAAGGACCGCGGCCTGGAGGTGATCGAACGCGCCATCATGCCGGAAGAACTCGAAGGCTTCGAGCAATGTTTCCTGACCGGAACAGCAGCCGAAGTGACTCCGGTTTCGGAGATCGGGCCTTACCGATTCGAGGTCGGTGAAATCGCCAAGAACCTTATGAACGACTATTCTGCCGCGGTTCAGCCCAAGCACGCGATTGCAGCAGAATAACGAAAGTCACAGCTTTTCAAGCAAGCAGGGGCGGTTTTCGGGCCGCCCCTTTTATTTCAGCGTTTCTGCATTTGACTTTCATCCAATTCGGCGTCTCATGATGCTGTCGGCCCGGGAGGCTGGCAGCTATGGAGGGACTAATCATATGGACATGAACACGCTTCTTCCGATCATTGTACAGGTGATTGCAGGCGTCATCGGCGGCCAGGCGATCGGTGTTGCGCTCAAGAATGCGGCTATGGGACAGCTGCCCAAAATCCTGGGTGGTGCCATCGGTGGTGTCGGCGGTGCGGCGATCCTCGGCAGCCTGCTTGGCGGTGGCACGATCGACCCGGCGGCGGCCGCGGCGGCTACGAGCGGTCTCGGCAGCGCGCTCAACCTCAACAACATCGTCGGCGGCGCTGGCGGCGGCGCGATCCTGACCGGCATTATCGGCGCGGTCATGGGCGCCATGAAGAAGTAAGCTGCCGGTCTCAGGTTTGTTCAATGGGCGGCTTCGGCCGCCCATTTCTTTTTCGGAACGACCGACTGTTCGTCTTTCGTATGGTGGCCGCCCTTCGCCCGCGCCTCCAGAGCGGTGCATCGTTTCATCGAAACGCCGAACCGCTCTGTCCCTTGGTCCGACGCAATTCACAAGGGAAAGCGCTGTGCGCTTTTCCCGGGAAAACCGTTTCACACTTTTCCTGGAATTGCTCTACATCACGGCTGAGACAGCGAAAGGACGATCATGGGTCAGCTCAATGCCGGCATCGTGCCGGTGACACCGTTCCAGCAAAACTGCACCATCCTGTTCGACATGGATGACAAACACGGTGTTGTCGTCGATCCGGGCGGCGACATCGACAAGGTGCTGGCGGTGCTGAAGGACAATGCAATTACCGCCGAAGCGATCTGGATAACGCACGGCCATATCGACCATGCCGGCGGTGCCATGGAGCTGAAGGAGGCGCTCGGCGTGGAGATCATCGGCCCGCATGAGGCCGACAAGCTGTTGCTCGACAATCTGGAGAACCAGGGCAGGCGCTACGGCATCGCTGGCGCACGCGACTGCGTGCCCGACCGCTTTCTCAGCGAAGGCGATACCGTGTCGTTCGGCTCGCATGTGTTCGAGGTGTTGCATTGCCCCGGCCATGCGCCCGGTCATGTAGTCTACTACAACCGCGCGGCGAAATTCGCCCATGTCGGCGATGTGCTGTTTCGCGGCTCGGTCGGTCGCACCGATCTGCCGGGCGGCGACCATGCGGCGCTGATCGCCTCGATCAAGGACAAGCTCCTGCCGCTCGGCGACGACATCGGCTTCATCTGCGGCCACGGCCCAGGCGGCCGCTTTGGCGAGGAGCGACGGACAAACCCGTTCCTGACTTGAATTCCTGGTTTGGAACATCCGAGGCGGTCAAGCCGAACAACAAAAAAGCGCTGGCCTTGCGGTCAGCGCTTTTTGATTTGGGCAGGGAAGCCCTGAAGCGCTTCGCGCTTCAAGGTTCTGTCCTTGTGCATGTGGTTATCCCAAAACCGTTGCGCACTTTTGGGCGACACGCACTCAGTTGGCCGTGCAGAAATGCTGTTCGCCGTCATTGCCGGTGAACGTGCCGGTGCGGGAGTTGAACGTCCGGTAACGGTCCGAACAGTATTCGTACCAGTCACGTGTCCACGGCTCGGCATAGCTATCATTGTAGACGACCCTCGGCTCCGCATAGTAGCGGCGAACCGGGGCAGGGCGCGGCCGTACATCACGATAGTAGTAACCGTCGCCGTAATCGTCGGGCGGCGGCTGGTCATTGGCCAACGCACCAACGATCAGGGCGCCGGCGGCGAGGCCGAGGACGCCGGCGGCGACGGCATCGCCATTGCCGTGGTGACGGTGATGACGCCATTCATCGGCGCTGGCCGCCGGCAAGGTCGCGAGCGTCGTGGCAACCACGGCGGCGGACAGGACGGCGATCTTGAAAATTCGGTTCATGTCGGTCTCCTTCGTGCCGGCCCGTGTAGTTTTCAGGGGGATGCGGTCCGGCTTTACCCAAGACTAATATGAGACCGTGGCTGAACGGGGGCTGAACGGATTAAAGCGGCCGATCCGCTGCGAACGTCAGACATCGCACGCTCCAGGCAGCGGATCTGCCCTGCCGGCTGCGGCGTCGATCCGAAGCCGGCTCAGCCGACCGACAGGTTGACGGCCTTGGGCCCCTTGCCGCGCTTGTCCGGCTCGGTATCGAATGTCACCTTCTGCCCGTCCTCCAGACCGGGAAGACCCGACGCCTGCACGGCCGAAATATGGACGAAGACATCCTTCGCGCCATCATCCGGCGTGATGAAGCCGAAGCCCTTGGCATGGTTGAAGAATTTGACGGTGCCGGTCTGCGGCATGGGAAGCTCCTTTGATCCCATAAAGTCCAGTCTCGGGCCGGCAAATGCCCGAGCCGAAATTTGTCCTTTATTTTAGCGTCATCGGCAAGAGAAAGTTTTGCGGGCACCTGAAGGCGCGTCGCGCTTGAGCGGATTCAGGCGACGCGCTTCAGGTCTTTGTTTTATGCATGTCGTTGTTCCAAAGCCGGGCCACTCTTGGGCGACATGCATGGGTCCGAGCCGGCGGCATGAAAAAGGCGCGGCAAAAAACGCCGCGCCTTTCAAAATTCAAATCCCTCTCCAAGCCGGCTCAAGGCATTGGAGCTTCCTTCGCGCACCCGCTAGCGCGCGCGGCGCGCCGATGGCTCAGGCAGCGCGGAGATTGACCGCCTTGGGGCCCTTGCCCATGCGGTCCGGCTCGACGTCGAAGGTGACCTTCTGGCCGTCGACGAGCGTGCGCAGGCCCGAAGCCTCGATCGCGGAAATATGGACGAACACGTCCTTGGCGCCGCCATCGGGCGTGATGAAACCGAAGCCTTTGGTCGCGTTGAAGAATTTAACGGTGCCGGTCTGGGCCATTGGGGAAACTCCTTCACCCGTTCAGTCTTTGATGGTCCTGCCCGCCACCTGTCGTCGAGGGCAAGTCCCGGTGGTTGCTTCGGCAGTCATGCATTGGCGCATGGTCAAACCCCCCGCCGAAAAACGGGGCCGTCAGAGATTCACAGTATCGGGGAAAGGTCGTCCAAAACGTTCCGCTCTCCGGGTCGCAAATGCCCGAACACGGAATTTATCGCACGGAAACGTGATGGTTGCAAGATAGCGCCACGGGCCGCCTCGATGGGCGCGTCCCGACGCATAAATCGACCGATCCGAGCGTCGACGGGCCCCGAGATAGGCCTGGTTGCCGGCCAGGTCATCGGACCAGGGCGGGGCTACGGCTGGGCCAGAGATGCCACCGCCGCGAGCTGAAGATTGCCATGGCTCCAGCCGCCCTTTCCGGTGCGGACGGCTGCAAACGGGGTTGCATTTGGGAAGGGAATGGCGAGGATCGTGATGGGGACGGGACCGTAGGAGAGAGCAACATGAAATTTCTGGCGGCAATCTTGTCGCGGCAAGGCTTTGCCATCCTGTTCCTGTCGGCAATTCTCGCCGCCTGCACCGTCGTCGTCGATGAAGGACCGGGGCCGCGTCCGCCACGGCCCGAGCCGCAATTCTGCAGCAGGCAGTACGAACCGGTCTGCGCCAGGCGGGGCGGCGACCGCCAGACCTTCGCCAATGCCTGCCTTGCCGACCGTGCCGGCTACCGCATCGTGCGCGATGGCCCCTGCCGCGACGGCGGCGGTGGCGGAGAGCAGACGTTCTGCACCCGCGAATATGCTCCCGTGTGCGCCCGCCGGCATGGCGAGATGCGCACCTTCCCCAACGCCTGCGAAGCCCGCGCCGCGGACTACCGCGTCGTTGATGATGGGCCGTGCTGAGAGGTTACTTACCGCGCCTCTCCGCTATGGGATGTCGGCAGGACATGAGCGGATCGGGGCGGAGCGTGTGGATTGAAGCGCGCGCTGCTCGTCACGGTGCCGGATAGGCGCCGTCGGCGGGGCCGGCATAAAGCTCGCTGCCATCCTCGTCGGAAATGCGCAGGCGATCGGGGATTTGCGGCATGGTGAGCGTGTGGAACAGCGCGGTGGCCCCCTGCAGGGCGGCGCGCAGGTTCGGCGCTTCCAGCGACACCTTGGCGAGCGTGGCTTCGTCGGCATCGCGTGACCGGTAAAACTCGATGACGAAGTTCAAGGACGCCTCCGTGGCGCGGGCGGGCGTTGCGCTGTCCCGCAAGGGAGAATCTTCGGCGCCGACAGGCGCCGAAGAGGCGTGCCGGATGTCAGCCCTTCGATTTCGGCTTCAGGCTGCTCTCCGCCTGCTTGACCGACGAGCCGAACGGCGAGGCGGGCTTGGCCACCACCTTGTCCTTCTTCGGTTTGCGCGCTTCGCGGTTGCTTCGCTGTTGTCCCTTGGACATGTTCTGCTCCTGGTGCTTGTTGGCTTGGCTTGCGGCGCGGTCTCAGACACTGTCTGGAAATTCTACTCTGTCGGCCTTCTGATGGCGTTTTCCGCGCTTCCGTTGCTTACGGATCAATCGTCCGCTGCGCTACGGTTCTGGAAACCGCCACCATGGGATTGGCCAGAGCGAATTTCGAAACAGTCTTTCAGATCGCGGGCATGTCGGCCGGTTCGAGATTGTCTTCCGTGGTGACCCGCTCATGGGTCTCCTGCTCGCTGCGGATGCGGTATTGCGGCGAGCCGTCCTTGACCGGCAGCATGCTCTTGATCTGGAACAGTTCCGCGGTCTTCTGGACGAGGCCGGTGCGGCTCTTCATGCGCACGGTCTGGCCGATGGCGAAGAGGTGCGCGGGCGTGTCGGTGCGCGGGCGCGCATTCTGCTGGAAACGGATCATGCTGCGTTCTCCCGGTCGCGCTTCAGCGCTGTTTCGAGTTCAAGGTAGTCGATGGCGACAAGTTGGCTGGTGGGCGGGTTCTTCACCGCCCTTGCCGGCAGATGGATGAAGGTGGCGACGCGGCGCCAGGCAAGACGCGACATGCCTTCGATCACCTCTTCGTCGTGATCGATGTCGTAGTCGCCGGCCGGCAGCAATCCTTCCAATCCGCCGAGCGCGAAAGGTGCCGCGAAATGCGCGATGGAGCGGGTGGTGCGGTCCGACATTGTCTTAACCTTGATACCTTCCGGGCCCTGAAGTTTTCCGGCATCGACAGGGAAGCGTCCTGCGCCTCGCAGCGCCATGCAGGCAGCGGTCCTGACAGCAAAAAAGCGGGGACGAGCCCCGCTTTCCTATCTCCGGCTATCGCCGGAAATAAGCCGATTTCGAGAGCTGCCAGTACATCCGTGGTCAGCGTTCATCGAATTCGGCCGGATCAGATCAGTTGCAGATTGGCGGCCGACTCGCGGCCCTTGGTGTCGCGCTCCAACTCGAATTGCAGCTTCTGGCCTTCGGCGAGGCCAGGAAAGCCGGCGCGCTCCAGTGCGCTGAAATGGACGAAAACGTCCTTGCCGCCATCGGTCGGCTGAATGAAGCCAAAGCCCTTCTGGCCGTTGTAGAACTTCACGGTTCCGGTGTTCATGTGGGTGTCTTTCGAAGAATGAGAAATGGTCGCGGAGCGAATGTGCCGCGCGCCCGGTATCGATGATTTGGAATGAGATTGGCGGGTCGGGAACCTCTGACGCCGCGAGATGCCAATTCTGGCCCCAAACGATCTTGCTTATATAGCCCAGCGGGGCCGATTGTTCAAGAAGATTTACGAAAATCCGTCGCGTTGGCAAAAAAATAGAACGCTGTAATTATTTGGAAAATTCTGATAGAGCTCGGAAGCTTTCTAAAAAAATCTTGAAATCATGCTGGGGCGATTGTCCCGGCACTTGTATTTTATTTATTTCCGAAAGGACAAAAGCCATGGTTTCCGTCAGAACCCCGAGAGGCACGACCCTCGCGATCAACCCGATCATCAAGCCAGCCGCCATACATGCCATTGCCGTTGGCCCAACCGGCAAACCGATGATCGTCAAGTCCGCACGGCTCACCGTCAGAAGCGACGAGGCGGCAAGGCGCACGGTCGCCGACACCGATGGAACCGTGAGGCGGGCCAGACAGGTTGCCGAGAGCAATCGCCTGATCTGAGAAAGGCGGCGGCTCGAATCCGCTGCCTGAGTTGGACAGCCCTGGTTGCATCCGAGCCGGCCGCATCTCGATTTTTTAACGCAGCGTCGAGGAGATGCAAATGCCCGATAGCGAAACCTACGCCTTCCCCAGCCTGAAGGGCGAACTCCTTGGTGCGATGAGCCATGATTATGGGCGGCGTGTCGAGGTGAACAGGTCGTGGACCATCTATCACGTGTTCACTGGCAGGCCGGCCGAGATCGGCACGCGGCCAATGGTCGGCCTCAGCGAGTTCGACGCCACTTCGGTGATGTTGTTCCTGAACTCTCACAACGCCGAAAGACGCAAGGCCTCGTTCTCGCGGCATCCGAGCGCCGGCGGCTCCTGCCAGCACTGATCCGCCATCGCTCGTATCGAGGTGGCTTTGCTAAGGCAGCCTCGTTGGACCCGATCCACTCTTGAATCTCCGTCTCCCATGCCTTAGGTCCGGCAAGCGGACAAACACGGCAGGTTTCCCATCAACAGAGATCAAAGAAGAGCGGCGGGCGCGGGAACCAGATCAGGCGCTGGAGGACAGCCGCCGCTGGGCCTCGACCAGTATGTGCAGCAGGCGCTGCAGTTGCATCAGGCCGGGCGCCGGCAAGAGGCCGAGGCGATCTACCGGCAGGTGCTGGCACGCCAGCCCAAGCACGCGGCCGCGGCGCATTTCCTGGGACTGCTGCTGCACCAGACCAGGCGCAGCGCCGAGGGGCTCGATCTCATCGAACAGTCGGTGAGCCTGCAGCCGACAAATCCCGACTTCCTCAACAATTTCGGCACGGTGATGCGCGATCTCGGCCGTGTCGCCGCGGCCGTCGATTTCTTCCGCGGCGCGGTGGATATCCGGCCGGACCAGCTCGCGGCGCGCGACAATCTCGGCTCGTCGCTGAAGCAGCTCGGCCAGTTCGAGGAGGCCGAGGAGATTTATCGCGGCACAGTCGCGCGCAATCCCTTCCATGTCCGTGCGCGCATCGGGCTTGCCGAAACGCTGCAGGAGGCCGGGCGGCTGGATGAGGCGCTTGGCGTCTTCCGCGAGGCGCTGGCCATCCGGCCGAAGGATGCCGAGCTGTTGCATGGGCTCGGCGTCGGGTTGATGGAAAAAGGCAAGCTCGATGAAGCGGCCGATCTGTTCCGGCAGGCGCTGGCGGTCGACCCCGGCATGGCGCGTGCCTGGCTGATGCTGACGCAGGTCAAGCGCCAGAAGGAGCGCGATGCCGAACTGACCAGCATGGAGGCGCAACATGCCAAGGCGCCGCAGGACAGCCTGGCGCGCATGCAGCTTTCCTTCGGGCTCGGCAAGGCCAATGACGATCTCAGGGATTATCCGCGAGCCTTCGATTATTTCGCCGAAGGCAATGCCATCCGCCGCAAGGGTATCGACTACGACAAGGCCAAGACGCGCGCCGAATTTGAGGCGATGAAGGCCACCTTCGATGCCGGCTTCTTCGAAAAGCACAGGCCGAGCCCAATTGCCGACGACACGCCGATCTTCGTTGTCGGCATGCCGCGCTCCGGCACCACGCTGGTCGAGCAGATCATCGCCAGCCATCCCCAGGTCTATGGCGCCGGCGAGCTCAGCATTCTGAAGACGGCGGTCGGCAAGCAGTTTCCCTTGACCATGCCAGGTGGCTTTCCCTGGGGAATATCGGACGTCGCCGACGCGGATTTTGCCGAGGCCGGGCAGGCTTATCTCGACATGCTGCACGCCCGCTATCCGCATGTCCGACATGTCACCGACAAAATGCCAGGCAACTTCCTGCTTATCGGCTTCATCCACATGATGCTGCCGAAGGCCAGGATTATCCACTGCGCCCGCGATGCGGCGGCGACGTGTCTGTCGATCTACAAGGTGCATTTCCGTGGCGACAGCCACCGCTATGGCTATGACCTTGGCGAACTCGCCGACTTCCACAATCTCTACACCGACATCATGGCGCATTGGCATACTGTGCTGCCGGGGGCGGTGCATGATGTGCGCTACGAGGATTTCGTCGCCGACCAGGAAGGGCAGACGCGGGCGCTTATCGCCCATCTCGGCCTGCCGTGGGACGACGCGGTGCTGTCGTTCCACGAGACCGACCGGCCGGTGCGCACGGCGTCGGCGGCGCAGGTGCGCCAGCCGATGTATCAAGGCTCGGTCGACTTGTGGAAGCGCTATGGCGACAGGTTGAAGCCGCTGCTCGATCGCCTCGATTAGGCGGAGACGTCAGGCGCCGCGCCTACAGCTCCATGAAGGGCTGGAAGCCGCCGAAGATCATGCGCTTGCCGTCGAACGGCATTGTCGACCAATCGGGCGTCAGGCGGGGGTCGGCCATCACCTTGGCCATGACCGCATCGCGGCTCTGCCGCGATTCATAGACGATCCAGGAAAAGACGACGATCTCGTCCTCCTTGGCCTGCACGGCACGCGGGAACGAGGTGACCTCTCCGTAGGGCACGTCATCGCCGACGCATTCGACATAGGCGAGCGCGCCGTGTTCCTTCCAGACGTCGCCGGCGGTGTTGGCCAGCTTCTTGTAGTCGTCGAGTTTTGCCTTGGGCACGGCAAGCACGAAACCATCGACATAGGACATGGTGGGTTCCTTTGCTGAAATTGAGCGCCGGGTCGGCAGGGATGCAACCCGGCGCGGAGCACGTCATTCCCTTCACCAGAGGCAAGGGTGTCGCTGCTCGCTGGATTACTTCACCGGCGCGTTCATTGCCCAGGTGACGCCGAAGGGGTCGCGCATCTGGCCCCAGCGATCGCCCCAGAACATCACCTGAAGCGGCACCCCTTCCTCGCATCCGGCATCGATCGCGCGCTTCCACCAGGCGTCGATCTCATCGCTGCCGAGATGAAGCTGCAGCGTGTAGCCCTGCGGATTCTGATGCGGGTGGCCGTGTTCTGGATAGGCATCGCCCAGCATCAGCGTCGAACCGTTGATGTGGAGATGGATATGCATGGTGCGGCCTTTGTCGTCCGCAGGATAGGCAAAGACCTGCTCGGCGCCGAAGGCCATGCGGTAGAATTCGGCTGCCTTGAAGGCGCCATCCACCTGCAGATAAGGGGTCAATCCGCCGAGCACTTCTGCCCTGGGCTGAACGGGGGTCTGGTCAGTCATGTCTTGCTCCTCTTTGCGTTTGGCTTGGCCTTGCGAACCATAGGACGCATGAGGTGACGGCGATCCTACATGGTCGCGAATTTTTCTACGAAGGCCGGGCCTGGACAGCCTGTCGGATTGAGCGGCGGCTGCACGGGCCGGCTGGTCGCGGTCATATGACCTTGGCGGAAAAGGTGGCCGCGCGACGGCTGTTCCGCGCATCGAAGATTTCTGGAAAGCCGATGTCCTTGCGCAATTCGGCTGGCAGCGAAAGCAGGATACGTTCGCTGCGGTGGCGGGCACGCGCTGCCGCATATTGGGTTGCGATGCGACTGATGGATGACAGGACCGACATGACAAATTCTCCCTGGTTGGTGCCGGCATCATCGTGTCGGCATCCCAAGGACGAGGCAGGTTCAGGCGATCCGACAGCTCGCCCGATTTATTTCAGATGACCGACGCGGCAAGCGCGGTGTCGTAATATTCCACCATCCCGATGATCTGGCCGTCGCGGATCGTCCAGAAATCAGCGCTACGCATGACAAGCTCCTCGCCGGTGGTCTTGCGCGTCAAATGGATCTCGACCTGCGCCGCGATCTTGTCGCCGCCGTCGATGATGTCGACCGGGACGAAGCTCCGGAATTCGAAATCATTGTCCAGCGACATGAGTCGGGCAAGGAACTCCTGCTTGCCGTTGCCTGACCTGATGAAAGGTGCCTGCGGTTCGGCGACCCAGGAGAAGACGACATTGTCAGAGCAGTGGGCCAGCGCGCCCACGATGTCGCGTTTTGCATAGGCATCATAGAGGTTCTTGACGAGGTCCACCCCGCGCATGACCGGTTTCCTCCCTCGGTTTGCGAACCCTCAGGATGCGCCTTTTTCGGACGGTGGGGAAGTGCGGGCCGGAAACCCTGGAATGCCGGCCCGGCGGAGGCATGGCTCTTTCAACCGCCCGCTTCGGCCACCGAGCGGAAGAAATCCTCGGGATCCTCGATTTCGGTCAGCCGCCGCTTCTCGATCAGCCAGAAGCGGTTGCCGATGGCGCGGATGAAGGAGCGGTCGTGCGAGGCGAGCACGCAACTTGCCTGATGCTCGAGCAGTTCGGCTTCCAGTGCCTCCTGGCCGTCGATATCGAGGTGGTTGGTCGGCTCGTCGAGCAGGTAGAAGTTGGGGTTGGCGAGCCTCAGCGCCAGCATCATCAGCCGCGCCTTCTGGCCGCCGGACAGTACGCCGATCCTGCGCTCCTGCATGTCGATGCCGACACCGGCGCCGGCAAGCAGCGAGCGGGCACGCTGCTCGCCGACATCGTAGCGGCGCGAGACCATCGCCAGCGGGGTGTCGTCGCCGCTGATGCCCGACAGCGACTGGTCGCTGTAGCCGAGCACCGTCGACGGCGTCACCTTCACGTTCCGCACGGTATCCGGCTCGAGGATGGCGTTGCGGATCAGGGTGACGAAGCGCGACTTGCCGACGCCATTGCGGCCGAGCAGGACGATGCGGTCGCCTTGGCAGATGTGGCGCTTGCCGGTCCTGAACAGCAGCGTGCCGTCGGGCGTTTCCACCGCCGCGTCGTCGAGCGTGATCAGCACCTTGGCATGGGTGCCGCGATTGGCCAATTTGATGGCGCCAGCCGATTTCTCGCGATGCGCCGGGGCCGCGGCCTCTTCCAGCCGCTCGGCGCGCTGGTTGAGCTGCTTGGTCTTGACCGTCAGCAGGTCGCTGCCCGAATTGATGCCGATGTTGTTGAGCTTGGCCGCCTGCCGGCGCAATTGCTGCGCGACCTTCATGTCACGCTGGAACCTGCGCTCCGTCGAGGCATCGACGTCGTCGAGCGCCTGCCGCGCGCGAGAATAGGGCAGGGCAAACACCGGCGACTGTTCCGGGCGCAGGAACAGCGTCCGGTTGGTGGTCGCGTCGAGGAAGGCGCGGTCGTGGCTGGCGATGACGACCGGCACCTCGCGCGGCAGCGTGTTCAGCCATATCTCCAGCTGGCTGATGCGGGCAAGGTCGAGATGGTTGGTCGGCTCATCGAGCAGCAGCACGTCCGGATCAGTGACCCAGACGCGCGCGATCAGCGCCAGCCTTTGCCAGCCGCCGCTCAGCGCTTGCATCTGCCGTTCGCGCATCGGCTCGGGCACGTCGAGTGAATCAAGAACCACGTCGACCCGCCACATCTCGCTGTCGGCCTGCTCAGGCGGCAAGGCATCGGCCACCACCTGATGGAAGCTGCGACCAAGAAGAGCCGGAGCAACGGACTGTTCGACATGGCCGACGCGCAGACCGCGCGTGCGGGTGATGTCGCCGGAGGTCGGCTCCATCTCGCCGGTCAGGCATTTGAGCAAGGTCGACTTGCCACGGCCATTGGCGGCTACGATGCCGAGCCGGTCGCCGGTGCCGATGGTGAGGTCAAGGTTGGAGAAGAGCGGCGCACTCATGGTGACGCCAAGGGATTTGAGGCTGATCAGGGCCATTTTGATTTCTCTGGTCTTGCCGGAAGAAACTCCGGTTCAATGCACTTTGACGGTGCGCGTGCCGGCCATCAGGCTCGGCGTTGCAACACCACGAAGGGCAGACCAAAAAATCGAAGCGGGAAAAAACCCGGACCGTCCCTGGTCAGCCCTGCAAGCTAGCTCGCAGGGCAGAAATCGGGCCACGCTGACGATGGTGACGATGAAACGTGAACACGTGAGCCCTCCTTTCAAGACGTTCGAGTGTGGAGATGACTACACCGAGGGCGCGCCCGATGGCAAGGCTACTGCTTTCACCTGGCGCGGGAACGGGTCCAGCACCAGCAAGCAGCCGCCGATGATCGCCACCGCGCCGAAGGCCTGGATGATGGTCAGAGACTCGCCCAGAAGAGCCGTGCCGACCAGCACCGCGATGACGGTCACGGCAAACTCGACACTGATCGTCCTGGTGGCGCCGATGCTGGCAACCAGCCGGAAATAAACGACATAGGTCATCGCGCTCATCACGCAGGCGAGAATGGCGAGATAAAGGAAGTCGACGGCGCGCGGCATCGCCGGCACCGGCACCGCCAGAAGCAGCGGCAGCGTCATCAGCCCACCGAACAGGAAGGCGGCGCTGGTGAGTTCGAGCGACCCGACCGCGCGCAGATGGCGGTTGGCATAGTTGCTGCCGAACGCGGCCGAGAAGGAACTGAACAGAGAGGCGGCGCAGCCAAGCGCGAAGGACGCCGTGACGGGCACGGCGGGGAAGCCGACCAGAATGATGATGCCGGCGGCGCCGAGCAGCAGCCCGGCCAGCCCGCGAACGGTGATGCGCTCAAGCCCCCACAACTGACCGATGATCATCGAGAACAGCGGGATCGCGGCAACGAGGATCGCCGCCATTGCCGTGCCGATGCGCGGCGTGGCGTAGGACAAACCGATCAGCTGTGCCGCGACGGTCGTCGCGCCGACCGCCGCGAAGTGCCGCCAGCCGGCGCTGAAATCCAGCCGGCGCCGCGTCGCCGCTGCAAGCAGCAGAAGCGTGATGCCGGCAATCAGCGAACGCAAGGTGACCGCGCCGATCCAGCCAAAGGCATGCACCACCTTGAGCAGCACCAGGAACGACAGGCCCCAGGTGACGGCGAGGAAGATGTAGGCGGCGATGTCCTTGGGTTTCATGAACGGGCGGCTGGCGGGTGGTTTGTTTCCGGAGCGGAAGGGCAGGATTGCAAGGCCCGTATAGATTCCACCGGCGGCTGGCAAGGACGGGGGCATAGTCCAGGAGCGAGTTGCCGGCGAAGTTGGTCGAAGAAGAGCTTTATGTTGGAGGGACAGAGGGGGCGAAGGATCGCTACCGTCCTGGCCTGCCGGTCTTGCCTGGCCGGCGCTTTTCACGGCGCGCGTCGCCGGGATCCTCGTAGGAGCCGATGCCGGTACGCTGGCGGACGACGGGCTTGTTGTGATCGCCGTGTTCCTTCGTGCCCCCCTCTGCCTTGCCGGCCCCCACACGAGGGGAGATTGGCTGTGGCTTGGCCGGTACTTTCCCCTCAACCGGTTTTTCCGTCCGCCTCACTGTCATCTCGTCGAGCGAGTTCTTCTTGAACAGCGGTTTGACCGGCTCGCCGGGAATGCCAAAGTCGGAGCCGTGCGCTTCGTCAGCCGACTGTTTCTTGAACAACGAGCGCGACACCGCGCCGGCGGGTGTCGGCATGTCGGTGCCGGGGCCCATGGCGTCGAGCGAGGGCTTGCGGAAGAGGTTGGACCGGGCAGTCCTGGCCGCCTCTTCGGCGGCACGTGCCTCGTCGAGCTTGCGGAAACGCTCCTGTTCCTCGACCGTACGATGTTTGGCCACGCCCTTGTTGTGCTTGCCCTTTTCGCGGCCCGAGACCGGGCTTTCCATGTCGGCATATTTGGCCAGCGGGTCTTCGGAAATGGACAGTTCCATCTCGCGAAGCCGCTTGATCTCGTCGCGGATGCGGGCTGCCTTCTCGAAGTCGAGATTGGCGGCGGCGTCGCGCATCTGTTTCTCCATGGCGTCGAGATGAGCCTTGAGATTGTTGCCCATCATGGCGCCGGCACTGTCGGTGAACTGCGAGATGTCGGCGCGGACATGGTCCTTCTCGTACACCGAGTCGAGAATGTCGGAGATGCGCGACTTCACCGATTCCGGCGTGATGCCGTTGGCCGCGTTCCACTCCATCTGCTTCTCGCGGCGGCGGCTGGTCTCGGCCATCGCCCGTTCCATCGAGCCGGTGATCTGGTCGGCATAGAGGATGACCTTGCCGTCTACGTTGCGCGCGGCGCGGCCGATGGTCTGGATCAGCGAGGTTTCCGAGCGCAAAAACCCTTCCTTGTCGGCGTCGAGAATGGCGACGAAGCCGCATTCGGGAATGTCGAGGCCCTCGCGCAGCAGGTTGATGCCGACCAGCACATCGAAGGCGCCGAGGCGCAGGTCGCGCAGGATCTCGATGCGCTCCAGCGTGTCGATGTCGGAGTGCATGTAGCGCACGCGCACGCCCTGTTCGTGCAGGTATTCGGTGAGGTCCTCGGCCATGCGCTTGGTCAGCACCGTCACCAGCGTGCGGTAGCCGGCCTTGGTGGTCTCGCGGATCTCGCCAACGACATCGTCGACCTGGCTCTTGGCCGGGCGCACCTCGACCGGCGGGTCGATCAGTCCGGTCGGGCGGATGACCTGCTCGGCGAAGACGCCGCCGGCCTGCTCCATTTCCCAGCCGCCCGGCGTCGCCGACACCGCGACGGAGAGCGGGCGCATCGCGTCCCATTCCTCGAAGCGCAGCGGCCGGTTGTCCATGCAGGAGGGCAGACGGAAGCCATATTCGGCCAGCGTCGCCTTGCGCCTGAAGTCGCCGCGATACATGCCGCCAATCTGCGGCACGGTGACATGGCTCTCGTCGATGAAGACCAGCGCGTTGTCGGGAATGTATTCAAACAGCGTCGGCGGCGGATCGCCTGGCTGGCGGCCGGTCAGATAGCGCGAATAGTTCTCGATGCCGGCGCAGGAGCCGGTGGCTTCCAGCATCTCGAGGTCGAAACGAGTGCGCTGCTCCAGACGTTGCGCCTCCAGCAGGCGGCCGGCGCGCTCAAGCTCGACCAGCCGGTGCTTGAGCTCTTCCTTGATCGACTTGATCGCCTGGTTGAGGGTCGGGCGCGGCGTCACATAGTGCGAGTTGGCGTAGATCTTGACGCTTTTCAGCTCGCCGGTCTTCTGGCCGGTCAGTGGATCGAACTCGGTGATCTGCTCGATCTCGTCGCCGAACATCGAGATGCGCCAGGCGCGATCTTCCAAGTGGGCGGGAAAGATCTCGATCGTGTCGCCACGCACGCGGAACGAGCCGCGGACGAAATTGATGTCCTGGCGCTTGTATTGCTGGGCAACGAGATCGGCGAGCAAAGCGCGCTGGTCGAGCCGGTCGCCGATCTGCATCTGGAAGGTCATCGCCGTATAGGTCTCGACCGAGCCGATACCGTAGATGCAGGACACCGAGGCGACGATGATGACGTCGTCGCGTTCGAGCAGCGAACGCGTCGCCGAATGGCGCATGCGGTCGATCTGCTCGTTGATCGACGATTCCTTCTCGATGAAGGTGTCGGTGCGCGGGACGTAGGCTTCCGGCTGGTAATAGTCGTAGTAGGAGACGAAATACTCGACGGCGTTTTCCGGGAAGAATTTCTTGAACTCGGAATAGAGCTGCGCGGCCAGCGTCTTGTTCGGCGCCAGGATCAGGGCCGGGCGCTGCGTCTCCTCGATCACCTTGGCCATGGTGAAGGTCTTGCCCGAGCCGGTGACGCCGAGCAGCACCTGGGTGCGGTCGTTGTTGTCGACGCCCTCGACAAGGTCCTTGATGGCGGTCGGCTGGTCGCCGGCCGGCTCGAAGTCCGACACCATCTTGATGGCGATGCCGCCTTCCGATTTTTCGGGCCGGGCAGGGCGGTGCGGCGTCCACAGCACGCCGTCCTTGTGCAGCGGATTGCCGGATTCGATCAGCGCCGACAGCGCGGCCACCGTGGCGGTGACGCTGCCCGAGGCCATGGTCTCGGCGTCTTCCAGCGAGATGTCGAGGCCGGCGACCGGATTGAGGCCGGCCGCAGTGCGTTCCCTGGCTGTCGCCGCGCCACCCATCGAGGTGCCGCGTGCGGTGCGGCCGGGCGAAGACGAGCGCTCGGGGATCTTTTTCGATGGCTTCGGCGATTTGCCGCCGTCGCCCTTGCCGGTCAGGCGTCCTTCCTTCTCGGCCTCTTGCTCGATCTGCTCGGCCCAATCCGCGATCGAACCGTTCAGCGGGGTGCCCGACAGTTCGGGTTGCGGCATTTCGGCGAAGCCGCCTCTGTGCAGCGGCTCCGAGGCATCGAGGAAATCGGTCAACGGACTGCGCCGCTTCGGCGCGGCGCGGTCGTCATTCGCCGTCGGCGGCGTTCTTTTATCGGAGGATTTGGCCATGTCCCGAATATGGGAGGTCTTGGCCAAAATGGAAAGAGTGCATCCGACAGGGGCGGCCAGGACGCTAGGGCTCCTGACAGCAGGTTGTCAGGAGCCTGAGGCCGGATGCGCGTTGGCTTTAAACGCCCCTGGCGGCGGATGCGACCCGCACCGGCGACCCGTTCAGGCGCGGCACGACGACCAAGCGCTTGATCTTGCCCTTCTTGTAGGCCGCGAGGAAGCGCGCATAGTCCTTGAAGGCGACGCAACCGCTGGATTGTCCATAGCGCCCGCGAAGCAGGTAGGTATGGGCCAGGAAGCCGTCGCGATTGTATTTGTTGCGGCCATCGACCGGGGTTAGGCGCAACGCCTCGACACCGTGGAAGCGCTGCTCGCGCAGCGACAGATTGTAGGTGTTGGGCGGCGTCGGTCCACGGTTCTTCTGGTCGACATAGCGCGGCTGGTCCGTCATGGCGCCGATACCGGAATGCGCCTCGAGCCTTTCGCCGTCCGGCATGTACACCATGCCGGCGCTGATGTCGTAGACAGCAACGCCGTTGCCGGCCCCCGTCCTGGCGTTCGGTGAATTGAACAGGTTCTTGAACGCCTGGCCGAGGCCCCCGGCGGGAACGTCGGGCTTGGCATAGGCCAACACGTCGCCGCCATCGGCCGGGCGGCCTTGGCGGGCCGGTTTTGCCGGCTTGCTGGCCTGCTGGACCGACCTTGAATTCTGGATGGGCTTGCCCTGCTGCGCGGGCCTTACCTGTTCGGCGGCCTTGGGCTCCTGGACGACCGTCGGCTGTCGCGGGGCCTCGAATTGCGGGCGGCGGGTCGGCAGCGGCACGTCGTCGGTCAGCGCGTCGGACAGGGAGGCGGCATCGCCGGGCTGTTCCTGCAGGGTTTCGACAGGCGCGACCGCGACATCGGCCGGGGATTCGGCCATCGGCATGGGCGAGGCGAACGCCTCGTCTTCGACCGGCAGCGACTGGGCGAGAGCCAGTGCCAGTTGCGAGCCGCTCGGCGTCTCCGACTGGGCAAAGCCCATCGGTTGCGGCGCGGTCTGGACGACGACGGAGCCGGTATCGGCGCGGGCGAAGCGTTCCGCCGCCGGAGCCGGAATGTCATCCGCCAGGCTGGCCACCACAGTGGCGGACGGCACCAGGGACGCCTGGGCGACTTGCGACGCGACGCTGGAAATCACGGGACGGGCGTTGGCCGCGACGGCAGGCTTTCCGGCATCGGCAAAGACGGCGGCAAGCCGGCTCGGCGACAGCGACGCTTCAATGCGTTCGAAACGCTCTTGCGATTTCGACTTTGCCACCGTCGGCTTCGCCTGCGCCACAAGGCGCGCGGATTTTTCGGCCTGGGGGCTCACCCGGGCCAGCTTGAAGCAGCTGGCGCCGCATTGCACGGCATGGTCGTGCAGCGCCTGCGCGCCGCCATGGGCATTGGCCAGTGCGAACGGCGCCGAAGATGTGAGGAAATGCTGCTTCAGAGGATCGGCGAGGGCAAGCGAGCTCGGCATCGCCAGCGAGCCCGGCATCGCCAGTGTCTGCGGCAGGCCGCCGGACGTCGCCGACAGCGAGGCGCCGACGGAACTCAGGCCGACCATGGTGCCGACCAGCCACAAGCCAACGGCAGCGCTGACGCCGGGCACCGCGACCCAGCGGACGATCCGTTCCGGGTTGAAGGAAGAGGAACGCGGCGCGTCACAGGCGGTCCCGCCGTCCCAACGCTCGTCCCCGACAATTGTTCTACTCAAGAACGCCATGCGACCAATCTTGCTCCAACCGGCTCCCACGTCCGCGGCTGTGATAGCCGTGACGACCATTCTGTGAGTGATCCCAGGTGGTCCCCGACGCGTTTTCCGCGTCTGTCGTTAGTTGCCGATTGCTTCAAAATATGGACAAAGTTGGTTAACCAATCCCTCTCAAAACCAACAAGAGACGCGGACTTTGTGCCGAAGAAGGCTTGTCCACGACCATGAACGCGGTATTGCAGCCCTTCCAATGGCTTTTTTGCTGCCTGTTTTTGCCGTTCAAGTCAAGCAAAACAGCCCTTGCTAATTGACGCAGAAGGCTTTTTCGGCCGGTCGTGTTGCAACGACGCACGCCGTTGCGTATCGCCGAACAAGCCTTGGCATCGGCAAAACTGTTGCGCTCCTGCCACAATTTCTCCGTCCGGGCGGCAGCCTCTCGACGGGCATTGACTCGTTTTGGGAGGCAGTGCAATCGGGGTAAGTGCTTGGTTTTGGGTGGCAAAGGCCACTTTCGGAGGCTTTTCCATGAAGCGTCGGGACTTCTTGGCGCTGTCGGCGGGTGCGGCGGCGTTTTCCCTTCTTCCAGGCGCCGTCAAGGCGAACGTGCCGGTACCCTACGACCGGAACGCCGAGGTGCCGGTGAACGACAAGAAGGCGTTCATCGACTGGATGGTGGCCCATCGCGGCGAGGATCCGAAGTTTCTCGCCGAGCGATTCGATCGCTTCCAGATCATGGTCTACAACAAGGATGTGCTGGACGACCGCAACAAGCGCGCCTTCCTGCTGACACCGCGCGAAGAGTTCGTGCTGCCGCAGAATCTGGCGCGCGCCTATGACCACGCTTTCCTCGACATCGGCTATGGCGTGACGATATCAGGTCCGCATCTGGTCGGACGCATGACGACGGCCATCGACGTGCAGCTTGGCGAAGCCGTGCTCGAGATCGGCACCGGCTCCGGCTACCAGTCGGCCTACCTGGCCAATCTCACCGACAAGGTGCACACGATCGAGATCATCAATCCGCTAGCGCAGCGCACCCGCCGCACCTATGACGCGCTGATCGAGCGCGGCTACAGCGAGTTCGGCTCGGTCACCAGCCGCAATGCCGACGGCTATTATGGCTGGGAAAGCGTCGGTCCGTTCGACAAGATCATCGTCACCTGCGGCATCGACCACATTCCGCCGTCGCTGTTGCAGCAGCTCAAGCCCAATGGCGTCATGGTCATTCCGGTCGGTCCGCCAGGCGCCCAGCACGTGCTCAAGGTGATCAAGCAGCAACTCGCCGACGGCACATTCAACATCGTCCGCTCGGACATCTACAATGGCAAGGTGGTGCCTTTCGTGCCCTTCACCAAGCTGGAAGGCGACCAGATCGTCGGCACGCACAACGCTTGAGTTGCCCCCCGGTCCAAGCCTGCCGAGCCAACCGCCGCATCAAGGGGCCTGAATGACGGCTGTCGTATCGACCTCACGACCAAGCATCGCCTCGCTGGAGGCGCCGCGGCTCGCGCACTACCTCGCGGTTGGGCTGATCGCCGGCGCCATCATCGCGCTGCAGATATCGGTCATGCGGGTGTTCGCCGTCGGCAGCTGGTCGCATTTCGGCTCGCTGGTGGTGAGCCTCGCCATGCTCGGCTTCTCGCTGTCCAGCGTCGTCATCTTTGCCGGCAAGGACTGGTTCGACCGGCACTGGCAAGGGGCGGCCACATCGGCCCTGCTGCTGACCGGTCCGCTTGCCGTCGCTGCCAACCTCGTTGCCCAGACGGTGCCGTTCAACGCCATCTTCCTGGTCTCTGACCCCGAGCAGAAATGGCGGCTGCTGGCCAATTTCCTGCTCTATCTGCTGCCGTTCCTGGCCGGAGCGTTCTTCCTCGGCATCGTCTTCCTGAAAAGCCGCACCGCCTTCGGCCGCGTCTATTTCGCCGATCTCACCGGCTCGGGGCTCGCCGGCCTCGTCGTGCTGGTGTCGATGTATCTGTTCGCGCCGGAGACCATCATCGTCGTGCCGCTGCTTTTGTGGGCGGCCGGCTCGATCCTGTGGTTCCTCGCTTTTGGCGCCTGGAAAAGTGTTGTCGCCGGCGTGGTCGTGGCGGCGCTGTCGATCGCCGGCTACCTCATGCTGCCCGGCCTGCTCGGCATCCCCGACATCGCGGTATCGCAGTACAAGGGCGTCGCCTATGCCCGCAACTTCCCGGATGGCAAGCGCATCTACCGCAACGTCTCTCCGTTCGGCGACCTGCAGGTCTATGCCAGTTCCTACATGCATTTCGCGCCGGGCCTGAGCGACAACGCCGCCTTCGGCATGCCCGAAGTTCCGGCCAACACCTATGTCGGCCTATATCGCGACGGCGACGGGCCGGAAGGCATCATGCGCAACCTGGCGCCGGCCGAGCAGGTCTATTTCCGCTATCTGCCGATGCACTACCCCTATGTCATCAAGGCGAAGCCGAAGACCTTTGTCGTGCAGTTCGGCGGCGGTATCTCCACGCAAGCCGCGCTCAATGCCGGCTCGACCTCGGTCACCGTCGCCGAGAGCAACCCGATGACATTACGGGCGTTCCGCGACCCGGTGCTGAAGGACGTCACCGGCGATATCCTGGCCGAACCGCGGCTCAAGGTGATCGATTATGATGGGCGCCTGTTCCTCGCCAACACGACAGAGCGCTACGACGTCATCGATCTCAGCCTCGCCGACAGTGTCGGCCTGTCCAATCCGGGCGGCTTCGCCATCTCGGAGAAATACGCCTACACGCATGAGGCGATGCTGAGCTACATGCGCGCGCTCGCCGATGGCGGTGTGCTGTCGTTGACCTTGTGGAACAAGGAAGAGCCACCGAAATCGGTGCTGAAGCTCTATTCGACCATCGCCGAGGCGGCCAGGACGTTCGATCCGAAGGGGGCGGCCAACGACATCTTCGCCGTGTCGAGCTATCTGTCGACAACGACCGTGCTGTTCAAGCGCGGCGGCTTCACCGAGGCGGAAATCAAGACCCTGCGCGACTACACCAAGTCGATGTCGTGGGAGGAAGTCTACTATCCCGGCATGCCATATGACGGCTCGACGGCGCAAAAGGTGCTCGACGATTATCGCGCCTCGATCTTCGGCAGCGGCGAGGATGCGACGCTCACCCAGCCCGCCGCCGATGCCACCGCTCCGGCCGATCCGACCGCGCCGGCAGGCGCTTCAGCGCCTGGGAATCCCGACTGCGACCCGACGGCGCCGGCCGACCCAACACTCGATGCCTGCGCCAACGCTGGCGGCGATGCCGGGCCGGACGTGCTGCCGGCGACCGCGCTGCAGCGCATGGCCTGGCACGCGCTTTTGACCGGCGGCTGGGAAAAGCTCGCTAGCGACTATGTCTTCGACGCGCGGGCGCTGAGCAACGACCAGCCCTATTTCGCCGCCTATGTGAAGGTCGCCGACCTGCCTAGGACGCTGGACAGGCTCGACCTGTTCCAGGACGACTGGGGCTATCTGCTGATCTGGGCGACGCTCGGCATTGCCTGCATCACGGCGGCGTCGCTGGTGCTGCTGCCGGTCATTTTCGGCTGGCGCATCGTCTTCTCGCGCTCGCGCGGCAAGCTCGGCACCATTCTCTATTTCGCCTGTCTCGGCCTTGGCTACATCATGGTCGAGGTCGGGCTGATCAGCCGCTTCACCGTGGCGCTCGCCAATCCGACCGTGTCGGCCTCGGTGCTGATCTCGTCGATGCTGGTGTTTTCCGGTCTGGGCAGCCTGTTCGCCGAACGTATCTTCGACCGCGCCAGAACGCTTCTGCCTGTCTTGTTGCTGGCGATCTGCGTGCTGCTGCTGGCCTACGGCTTCTATCTGTCGCCGGTGCTCGACTGGATCGGCGCCTATCCCTATGCCGTGCGGCTGCTGCTCTGCTTCCTGCTGGTGTCGCCGCCGGCCTTCCTGATGGGCATGCCGATGGCCACCGCCATGACCTGGCTGGCGCGGCTCGGCAAGGAGCATTTGTTCGTCTGGGCCTGGGGCATCAATGGCTGCTTCTCGGTGATCGGCTCGGCCGCGGTGCCGATCGTCGCCACCAGTTTCGGCCTCAGCGCCGTGCTGCAATGGGCGGCGATCGCCTATCTCATCGCCATCCCGGCTTTCTTCGCGGTGCTGCTGCCGTCGAGGGCGCCGTCCATCCGATTGGTGATGGCCTGATGCCCGACCGGCGCGCCATCATCGCCGGACTGCTGGCCGCCGCAACCTTCCCGGCGGCGAGCCAAGCGGCGCGCTTGCGCAAGGCCATATCGACGATCGTGCCGTTCAAGACATCGCCATTCCCCTACCGGGGAAGGCTGCCCGACGGTTCCGGGCCTTTTCTCGACGTGACGGCCAACGGCCGGCACGGCCACACCTCGCCGCGCGGCGGCATCTACTGGGAAGACGAGACCTATTCCGACCGAAGCACGCTGCTGGCGGTGCCGAAAGGGTTCGATCCGGCCAAGCCGGCGGTCATCGTGGTGTTCTTTCACGGCAATGGCGCGACCTTGCAGCGCGATGTGGTCGGGCGCCAGCGGGTTGTCGCGCAGGTCGAGGCGTCCGGCCTCAACGCCGTGCTGGTGGCGCCGCAATTCGCCAGCAACGCGCAGGATTCCAGCGCCGGCAATTTCTGGACGCCGGGCGTCTTTGCCAGGTTCATGACCGAGGCGGCCCAAGGCCTGGGCAAGCTGACCGGCGCCAAGGCGGCGAAATTCGACGCCATGCCGGTGGTGCTGGTCGCCTATAGCGGCGGCTACAATCCTTCCGCCTCCGTGCTGAAGAACGGCGACATCGGCGGCCGCCTGCTCGGCGTCATCCTGCTCGACGCGGTGTTCGACGAGGCGGACATTTTCGCCACCTGGATCGCGCGCCACAGGAAGAGCTTCTTCGTCAGCGCCTATGGCCAGTCCTCGGCCTCCGGCAATGCGCAGATCCGGCAGTTGCTGGCAGGGCAGGGCATCGACGCCAGGACGGATCCGCCGCGCCGGCTCGAAGCCGGCACCGTCGCCTTCCTCGCTTCGGATGCAGCCCACGACAGCTTCGTTACCCGCGCTTTCGTTGGTAACCCGCTGCAATGGCTGCTGGCCCGCCTGCACGGGTTTTCCCGCTAATCACAGTCGCATTCACGCAGGCAGGGCGCCATCGATGCGGATGTCGGCAATCGCTGCCAGTTCTGCGGCGACAGCGGCGGCGCGGCGTGCCTTCGGACCATGTTCGGGCCAGACGAGGCGGCGCTTGATCGTCAGCGCCGGTACATCGCGGGCGATCTCCACCAAGTGGCCAGGGTCGAGATGACGCCGCAGCACCAGTTCGCTTGCCAGCAGGGCGCCCATGCCGGCAATCGCCGCTTGTGCGGCGACGATCGTCAGACCGAAACGCGGGCCTTGCTCAATGGCTTTCGACTGTCGGTCGGCGGCCGCGAACCAGTCGCGCCATGCCGGGTAGACGTCGTCGCCCATGGTCGGGTCGATGTGCAGCAGCGGCATCTTGTCGAGCACTTCGGCTGAATCCGGCCTGCCATGGCCGCGAACCAACGCGGGCGCGCAGGCCGGGATCACCCGTTCGGTGAACAGGTCGAGCGATGCGATATCCGGTGCCGCGCCCTTGCGGTAGCTGATGGCGAGGTCGACGCCTTCCTCCAGCATGGCGTCGAGCGCGAGGGAGGCGACGATGCGGACGTCGAGCTTCGCCAGAACTCCCCGCACCCTGTTGAGCCGCGGCGCCAGCCACAGTGAGGCGAAGGACGGATCGGCCGAGATGGTGAAGGTCTCGGCTCGTCGCTCGAAGCGCAGCCGTCGCATGCCGGAAGCCAGCGCGTCGAAGCCACGGTCGATGTCGGGCAGGGCGGCCTCGGCGGCGCGGGTCAGGGCGATGCCGTTGCCTTCGCGCCGCACCAGCTTGACACCAAGCCTGTCCTCCAACTGCCGGATCTGGTGGCCGATGGCGCCTGGCGTCACGCCCAGTTCCTCCGCTGCACGCGTCAGGCTGCCAGCCCTGGCGGCGGCGAGTAGCGCCCGCAAGGCGGATAGTGGAAGGTCCCGGAGCGTCGTCATGATTGAGGTTAGCTCAAAACCTGGCGAAGGGAACTCGTTTGAACCCTTATTTTCACAGACATAGGCTTGTTGAAGAAATTCAATCGCAAGAGGTCGCCACAATGCTCGACACACCAAAGCATCCATCAAGCCATTCAACTTCGAGCATGCCAATTCGCGCCATGCGCGGCGAGGGTCAGCGCATCGCCGTCGAGCTGGCGGACGGACGGCCAGGCCGGCTTTCGACGCGGTGGCTGCGGCTCGCTTGCGAATGCGAGGAGTGCGGCGACACCGCCTCCGGCAAGAGGTGGCTGACGCCGGCTGATATTCTTGCCGGAGTCCGAGCCACCTCAATCGACGTCTCGGCAAGCGAGGTGAGCGTCGCCTGGGACGACGGCCATGTCTCGCGCTACGGTTCGGATTTCCTGGCTGCTCATGCCGGCGGCGCCGGCACGTCGCGGTTCCAGCCGCAACTGTGGAACAGCGACCTGTCAGCGCGGCTCGGTCGTTTCGCTTTCGATGCGGTGGTCGCGGATGACGAAGCGCTGTTCCATTCGCTGCGGGCGCTGCGCGATCACGGCATTGCCATGCTAACGGGCGTTCCGGCCGAGACTGAAGCAACGGCGCGGGTCGCCAGCCGCTATGGGCCGATCCGCGAGACCAGCTATGGCAAGGTGTTCGACCTGATTTCGCGGCCGGATGCCCGGGTGGCGGGCGAAACTGCGCGGGCGCAGATCCCGCATACGGATGAGCCGTTCCGCTACTCGCCGCCGGGGTTCATCTTCTTTCACGCCATCCGCACGGGTGCCGGCACCGGCGGCACCTCGCTGATGGTCGACGGCTTCCATGTCGCCGAACTGATGCGAGCGCGCACGCCGGAGCTGTTCGACCTGTTGTCGCGGCACGGCGTCACCTTCCACCGCGAGCATGCCGGCGAGGTGTTCTTCAGCGCCGAGGCGCATGTCATCAGCCTCGATACCAGCGGGGCCGTCACCGGCATCCGTTACAATGACCGCTGCCTGGCACCGCAGACCGCGCCATTGGATCGGATCGATGGGTTGATCGAGGCATTGGCCGAACTGACGCGTCTGATCTGCGATCCGCAAAACCAGTTCCAGCATCAGCTGCGGCCGGGCGAAGTGCTGGTCTTCGACAACCAGCGCGTCCTGCACGGCCGCAGCGCCTTCGATCCGACGCTGGCGGTGCGTCATCTCAGAAGCTGCAACATCGACCGCGACGGGGTGCACAGCGCGTTTCGCACGCTGGCGCGTCGGTTTGCACCGGAGGAGGCGGAGGCGGTGCTCTATCAAGGGGCGATTTTCTGAGGGCTCACAGGATGGGGTTCCTCGCCCCCACGTAGGTGGGGGAGAGGTGGCTCGGCGAAGCCGAGACGGAGAGGTGGCGGCGCGGCGTTGAATATCAGAGCAAACTTGCCGGCGCCGCAGCCCCCTCTCCGACCGCTTCGCGGCCATCTCTCCCCCGCTTTGCGGGGGCGAGGAACCCAAGTTCTGCTGGGCTTTAGTTGAACCAAAGCGCAAACGTCAGGAAACCACCGCCGCCAAACTGACGCTGGATCTGGTCGAAATCGTCGCTGGTCAGGATCTTGCCGCTTTCGAGGTAGGGCGCGATCCCCGGGCCGGTGATCGACAGCACCAGGTCGAAGGGCTTTGGCTCGTCGAAGAAGCGCTTCATGTTGATGCCCTTGCCGGTGATGCGGAAATGCGGCAGCAGCACGCGGCCTTCGAGCAGATCTTCCGCCATCGTCAAGGTGGCGAGCCAGGCCGCGACCTGCTCCTCGCCGACTTCGAGGCCGGTGAGCCGGTTTTCGCCCTTCTGCTGTGGTCCGGGCAGCCATTCGCGGTCATTGTCGGTCTCGGCGCGGATCGCTTTCCAGTCCTCGCGCGACAGCCGGATCATTTCGAGCAGTTCGCGGCGCGCCGCTTGCCGGCGTTCCGGCTCGACCACCGGCCAGTTGATCATGTGCACCATCGAGATGAAATCGGCGATGCGCCATTCCGAGGAGAAGATGCTCGAGCCCATCTCGCTTGGCGGGGGCACGAGAATGTCCTGCAACGGCAGCTTGGCGCGCGGGAACAGCATGTGGAACGAGCCGTCGAAAGTGTTTTTGAAATCATGCGCCAGCCAGAAATCGGCCTGCGCCATCAGGAACTCGGCATAGCCCTGCAGCCAGAAACCATCGGCGCGGTCGAAGCGGAAGGTCAGCGCCGGTGCTGTGTCGTCCAGCGCGCTGCCGCCGCGCGACAGCGAGGCCATGACGGCGGCCATGCTTTCATCCGGCGCGATCGTGCCGTCCTCGTTGAGGTCGATGCCGACATGGGTAAGGTCGATGACCATGCCGATATCGGCATCGGCGGGCACAGAACCCAGCGTCGCGGCAGATTTTTCCAGCCGGTCGCGAAAGGCGGCCAGAATGGCGCGGAACTGCTCGTAGGTCAGCGGCTCGGGGTTGGGATTGTCAGGCACCGGCAGCCGCATCAGCGGCAGCATGAAGGATTGCGGGCTCTCGAAACCATGACGGTGCAGGCCGCTGGCCAGGATCTCCAGCGCGGTGAAGAATTCACCGGCGCCGGCCGCATAGGCTGATGCCGGATCCTTGGGCCCGGCGGCCTCCAGCGTCGACAGGGCGCTGTCGCGCGCGGCCACGGTCTTCGCCTCGAACAGCGCGGTCGCCGCTTCGGGCATTGCCGCACGGACCGAAGACAATGGCACGAGCAGAATGAAGGCGGATGCCAGCAGGCTCGAAAGTCGGTTCATCGTGGTCCTCCGTTTTGCCGTTCCAGCGCGATCATAAACACAGCCGGTAACGCGCGCCCGTCACTTCAGCGCCGCCAGCGCCTTGTCGATTTCGGCCATCTGCGCCTGGAAGTAGCCGTCATATTGGGGATAGCCGGCGTCGTGGCAGAACGACCAGGCCAGTTGCATCCGCTGCCTGGCATCCCCGAGCAGCCTGGCATCGCCGTTCTTGCGACCGAGGACAAGCAGCCCGGCGCCGACCCCGCCTTGCAAGGACGCCCATTGCAGCGGCGCGCTCTCTTTCGTCCACTCTTTCAAGGCTTCGTCATAGGAGGCAAGACCGGCCCGGATGGTCGCGTCATCGCCCGTCCGCTCACCGGTCAAGACGAGGGCGCGGGCAAGATTGTTGTGCGCGGTCGCCCAACTGAACGGCTCGCGCTCGCGCGTCCATTCCTCAAGAGCGTTGCGGTAGGCATTGGCCGCCAGCGTAAGGCTCTGCGTGCCTTGCTCGCGCTGGCCGATGGACAACATGGCGTTGGCCAGGTTGTTCTGTTCCGTCGCCCACAGCAGCGGCACGCGCTCGCGGGTGTTTTCACTAAGCGCGGCATTGTAGGCATCCACTGCCTGTTGCAGCAGGTCGCTGCCGTCGAGCCGGTCGCCGATTGCCCATAGCGCGCTGCCCAAGCCATCCTGCGCGGCGGCCCAGGACAGGGGGTCGAGGTCGCGGGTCAGCGTCTTCAGCACATCCTCATAGGCATCGACGGCTTCGTGCAATCGGTCCGGCTGGTTGCCGCGCAGGCCGATCCAGGCGATGGCGTCGGCTTCGCCCTTGCGCGCCAATGCCCATTTGACGGGTTGCTCCTGTCGCGAAATCGCCTGCCGGGCGGCGGCGAAGGCAGTCGCCGCCTGCTGATATTGCTCCGGGCCGCTCTTGCGCATCCCGAGCATTATCAGCGCCGTTCCAAGATTGGACTGAGCCTCCGCCCACAGCGAAGGATCGACCTGCTTGATCCCGCTGGAGACGATGCCGGAGAAGATGCCGACCGCCTGCTCCAGCGACGCGGAGTCGCTCTGGCGCTGCCCATACATATACATCGCCAGGCCGAAATCGTTCTGGGTCATTATCAGTTGAGGTGTCAGGCGATCCTGGGGAAGCAGCTTGGCCGCTTCGGCAAATGTTCGCATCGAGGCCTGCAGAGCCTTGTTGTCGCCGCGAAACGTGCCGTAGGCGCGGATGGCATTGGCTTCAGCCAGCTTATAATGCCAGGCGAGGCCAGCGTCCCATTTCTTCACCTGCTCGAACGCCTTGCGGTAGTCGTCGGCCGCCTTCATCTGCTGGAAGGCGAGGAAATAGGTATCGCCGCTGCGGCTGTAGACTTCGGCGAATTCGATCCGCCTGGCCTTCACGTCGGCCTCGGCCCGATCGACGGTTTTGGACAGTCGCGCGACACGCGCCTTGGCCTGTTGCTGGAACTGGATCGCCGCTGTCACCGCGCCGTCGGCCAGCGCCTTTTCGGCGAGATCCGACAGGCGGACGATGTCTACATCCGTGCTCTTCAGCGCCTGCCTTTCCGCAATGATGGTCTTGAGATGTTCGGTCTGGCCTCGCAGCAGCCGGTCCAGTTCGCGCGGGTCGCTGGGCACATCGGTGCCAAGCGCGGCGAGCAGGCCGTAGAGCGTTCCGAGCGGCACGGCTTCCGAATTGGCGGCGGCCTCGACAAGGCGGCGCGTGTCGGCGGGCGTCTTGGCGATGGTCAGCAGCAGCTTGCGATGCTCGCCGCGGATCGCGGCGTCGTCACCGGCCGCCTGTTCCGGCGACAGGCCGAAATAAAGCAGCCGGCGCAGGCTGGCATTGGTCCATGGCCGCTGGCGCCCGCCGGTCTGCACATAAACCTCCTCGGCCACCATCGTCATGACGTCGCCGAAGGCAAAACCGCCAGCGGCGAGGTGCTTCAGCAGCGCGGCGGCATAGGGGCTGTTGCCGCCGGCATCGCCATCGAGCGCGGCGTGGCCGGGCTCGGCGGCAAAGCCGATCACCTCGCCCAGGCTTTGCGGCCCGTCGGCGGCATCGGCGAGAGGGGCGGCTCCGCGCGTCAGGTCCAGCCCGGCGGCGGCGACGGGTGCAGGACCGGAGGCGGTGACGATGGTCGCCCCGGTGGGGAACGGATTGGTGCGGCAGGCGTCCAGCAACACGATGGCGACGGGAACCCTGGCCTTCAGCTCGGCCAGCAGGCCCGATAGCGGAACGAGGTGCTTGCCGGCATCGGCGAGCGAGGATGGGTCGGCACCGACCGGCACCAGATAGTTCTCGCCGCCGGCCTCGATGCCATGTCCCGAATAGTAGAGCAGCGCCACATCGGCGCCGGCAGCGTCCTCGACGAAACGTTGCAGGCTGCGGTCGAGCCTGGTCTTGTCGCCATCGGTGACGGAGGTGACATCGAAGCCGAGTTCACCGAGCAGGCGGTCAACCGCGCGGGCGTCGTTGGCGGGGTTGGGCAGGGTGGTCAGATAATCGTAGCGGGATTCGCCGATGACCAGCGCCACGCCGCGCATCGGCTTTGCATCGTCGGCCCAGACGGAAGGCGCGTTGAAAAACAAGGCGAGGCAAAGGGCCAGCAGCAACGCCGCGAACCTGGTCCCGCAATGCCGGCCGACCATCCCCATCTTTCCGCCCGAAAGATCCAAACCCGGCCCATGCTAATGCGCTGACCGTGGCGGCTCAATGGCGCAGTCGCGGCGGCGCGGTGAATGTCTGGCGGCAAAACGGTTGCGACGACGCCATGGTCAAGCCACTTGATTGTTGCCGGATGCGCTTCAACCGGCCCGGCGGACGGTCTACACAGGGCAAACGATTGGGCGTCGCGTGTCGAACTATCCGCTTTCCTACAAACTGTTCTGGCTGCCGCGTTTCCTGAAGCCGTCGCTCGGCGGTGACGTCAGAGAATTCGCGCCGGTAGCCGCAACGATGATAGCGCCACCGCCGACGCGGACGGTGCGGCTTGCCTTCGTCGGCGACATCTCGTCGGTGGCCAATCGCGGTGCGCCGGACTGCGATCCGGTGATCAAGGCACTGCTCGGCGCAGCGGACCTGGTGATAGGCAATTGTGAAAGCCCGATCGTGGACAGACCGAATGCGGTGCTGGGGACGAAGCTCGGCACGCATCATGCCATGACCGAGCGTTTTCTTGATGAGGCGCTTGCCGTGGTTGGCATCCCGCATGACAGGCTCGTGCTGTCGCTGGCCAATAATCATGTGTTCGACCAGGGCGTCGCCGGTTTCGACGAGACGGTGGCGGCACTGAAGCGGCTCGGCATCCGCACGATCGGCTTGGCCGCCGATGCTCCGGTGCCTGTCAAAGTCGGACCGCTGACACTGGGCTTCGCCGCCTTCACGCTGTGGCGCAACGCCGATGCTGACCTGTTTGCCGGCCGCGTGTCGATGGACGGCGATCCGGCGCGCTGGCCGCGCGATGCCGGTTTCGATCTCACCTGTGCGGTGCCGCATTGGGACTGGGAGTTCCGGCATTTTCCGCGCGTGGAAACGCGGGCGCTGGCCAGGCGGCTGGCCAGGCAGGGCGTCGGGCTGATCGCCGGTCATCATGCCCATGTCGTGCAGCCGGTGGAACGGATCGACGAGACGATCGTCGCTTATGGGCTTGGCGATTTCCTCGGCACCGCCTTTTCCCGCCAGCCATGGCCCGGACGCATTGGAGGCATCCTCGTCGTCGATGTCAGTGCCGATACCGGCACGCGCGGTGCCATCGCGTCTTACCGCCTGCATCCGTTCATGCGGCTGCGGGCCGGTGATCATGAGCGGCTGGTGCCGGTGGAGGCGCTGGAGGGTCGAATGCGCGGCAGGGTCGAAGGTCGGCTGAGGGCGATTTTTCCTTCTCTCGCAACGGAAGAGGACACCGTCTAACCGTCTGGCGGCCTCCGCAAAAGCGACTATCATGCGCCGGCACAGGCAGGCTTGCGGGGGCGGCGATGGAAGCAGCGGATTTCATGCCAAGCGAAGCTGACATCGCCAATATCCGGAAAGACATCGAGATCTACGAGGCGGCGAGAGCCTCGGCGGTTCGGCAAGTGCGCTGGCGGGTGCCGTTGTTCGTTGGCCTGGTGCTGGCGTTCGTCGTTCTGGTCGCCTGGCTGTTCAACAAGGTCGCCGATCCCAACGAGCAATGGTTCTCGACGCCACATGTGTTTCTCTATCTCGTCGGCTTCGCGGCTTCGATCCTGCTTTATTTCCGGGCGATCAGGCCGGCGACACGGCTGCGGCAATCATTCCGCGAGACGCTGCTGCCGATCATCTTCGGCTTCATCAGGGATATGCGCTACCAGCACGATGTGACGCCGAATTCCTTCGACCGGTTGCCGCGCGAGACGGTGGGCGGCTTCACCATGAGCCGCTTCGACGACATCATATCCGGACGCTACGACGGCTTTCCGTTCGAGCTTTATGAGGCAGACCTGTGGGACGGGGCGGCAACCAAGAACAGGGCGACAACCTTCAAGGGCGTCATCGTCGCCTTCGAGACGGTGGAGCCGTTCCCGGGCATACTGGTGGCGGCGCGGCGGGCCAACGCGGTCATGGGTTTCTTCCGCGGCTTGTTCACAACCAGGATGCAGGAGTTGTCATCGGGCGTTCCCGAGCTCGATGCCGCCTATGAATTCCGCACCGACAACATCGAAGCGGCGCGGCCACTGGTGAATGGCCGGCTGGCGCAAGCGCTGAAATGGCTGGGTGAAACCTGGCCGGATGATCCGGCCCGCATCGGGCTCAACGGCAGCGACGGTTTCCTGCTGCTGCCGCAGGCGAAGAATTTCTTCGAGCTACCGGATATCTCGGTGCCGCTCGACTACACCAGGCATGTCGCGCCGATGATATCGGACATGGGCGCCATGCTGGCGACGGCGGCGCTGGTGCGCAAGATCGGCGCGAAGGACGAGGCAGGTTAGTCCGGCCGGAACATGATCAGCAATCGAAGCCGTATTTGTCGCGCATAGTGTCCGCGTCTTCCTTCGACATTCTCTTGAACATCACGCAGACGGTGAAGCTGCCGACTTGCCGCCCGTCGCGTCTGTATCCCCAGTCGGAAATATCGTCCCTGGTGAATTCTATGTCCTGGCCGAGGACGACGTTGTGCACTTCCTCCGGCTCGTTGGCCAATATGCCGACAAACCCGGATTCAGTGCGACGAAACGGTATGACCCAGAAGTGTTCGGTGACGTGCCCGTCCCGCACCTTGACCTTCAATTTGAACCTGTCCGTGCCGGAGGGCGGCGCTTCGGCCAATGCCAGGAATTCGTCCAGCTTGGCGAGCGCCTGCGCGGTCGCCGCCGCCATGTCTGGATCGCCGGGAGTAAAGATAACCGTTTTGTCGTCGCCTGGATCCGCGCCTTGTGCGCCGGCAGATCCCGGAGCAAGCGCCAGCATCAGGGATATCATGGTCCGGACTGCAAGTTTCATTGGATGACGGCCCCCCTTCACAATGGTCGATACCATCGTGCATCCATTCCGAATTTGCAACCGGAGCGCGAGTTTCATCCCCCTTTGGAGCGCCGGGTTGAGCGGATCCATGAAACAAAATGTGTGCCGATGAACAGTCGGAAGTCCGTTTCGTGATGCCGCCGACGCGGATTGCGGCGGGCTTGCGACGGTCACATGCCGGCCTGCACAGGCCCGACAACAGACTCTTTCCATGGGCAAAGCGCTGTCACAAACGGTTGCCCGGTTGGCAGGGAAAGCCGGATCATCAGTCAATGTGGCGGAATTAAGCCTATGATTCCGTTGCGAAAATTCATCCAACGTGATTTGCTGACAGCAGGCTTTCCGGCCCAGTCTCGGCTCGTTCGGTGCTGTCGTTCCCCAAGGCGGCGGCCCGGAAAATAGAAACAGCACGGAGTGCACCCCATGAAGAAGACCCTCGCAACCACCGTCGCTCTGCTCGCCTTCCTCGGCACGGCCTATGCCGCGACCGTCCAGGGCACCATCCAGGCCGTCGACCCGACGACCAAGTCGATCACCCTCGACGACGGCAAGATCTATCAGCTGTCGCCGGACGCGGCGATCGGGAAACTGAAGGTCGGCGCCAAGGTGGCGGTGACGGTCGATGAGAAGACCGGCATGGTGACGTCGATCAAGAAGGCTTCGTAGTCGCGAGCATGAGTTCCGGCGTTGTCTGAAACAGTCAACGCCGCGCTGCCCCTCATCCGCCTGCCGGCACCTTCTCCCCGTATAGGACGGGGAGAAGAGAGCTAGTCGCGACGCCGGTGACCCCCTCTCCCCGTGCTTCACGGGGAGAGGGTAAGGGTGAGGGGCGCAATCCTTCGAATTTATCCCCGTGACGTCGAAGTCCCACCATTACCGCGCCTTGGCTCTGCCACGCGCCGCTATGGTTTTTACCAAGAAGCCACGCTATCCCTTGGCCAACGGGGGATTTTCATGGTCGAGGAACAAAAAGGGTTTCGCCTGTCGCGACGGCTGCTGCTCGGCGCGGCTGTCGTGGGCGGCGCGGTGCTGTGGGGCGGCACCACCATGGCGCGGCTGGCGCGCGGGCCTTCGGGACCCAAGAATGCCGGACGCATCGCCGATATCGACGGCATCGCCTTGCCGCTGAAGCCGATCGCCAGCCCGCCGGCTTTTGATCCTTCGCTGCCGTGGTCGGCCAAGGGTGGCGACATCAACGATGCCAGCGGGCTATCGAGGACGCCGATCTATGGCGTTGTCGAGATCAGCGAGGAGGACCACATCGCCAAGGCGCTGGCCTTCGCGCGCGCCAACGGCTTGAAAGTCTCGCTGGCCGCTGTCCGTCACTCGATGGGCGGGCATGCGTTCGACGACAATGCGCTGGTGCTCGACCTCAGAAAGTTCAACAAGGTCAGCGTCGACGCGGCGACGAAGACCATGACCCTGCAGCCGGGCGCGCGCTGGCACGACATCCAGAACCTTTTGCATCCGCGCTTCGCGGTGAAGGCAATGCAGTCGACCGATATCTTCTCGGTCGGCGGCTCGCTGTCGGTGAACGCGCATGGCATGGACCATCAGGCCGGTTCGGTGGCCGGCTCGATCCGCTCGATGCGGGTGATGCTGGCCGACGGTTCGGTGACCACGTGCTCGTCGACCGAAAACAGCGACCTGTTCCGCCATGTCGTCGGCGGCTACGGCCTGTTCGGCGTGGTGCTGGAGGCAACGCTCGATATCGTCGAGAACGCCGTCTACCGGACCTCGCGCGAGATCATCAAGTCGGATGATTTCCCGAAATTCTTTGCCGAGGTGCTGGAGCCGAACAAGGATATCGGCCTGTTCTATGGCCATCTCTCGACGGCGCCGGGCAATTTCCTCGAGGACATGATCGTCTACCGCTACGACAAGGTGGCCGAGCAGCCGCCGGCTGATCAGCCTGAAATCGGCGAGCCGGAGGGCGTCGGACTGAAGCGGGTGATCATGAACCTCGCCAAGAAGGGCAGCCTGTTCCAGGAACTGAAATGGTTCACGGAAAAGACGCTGGAGCCGAAATTTGAAAGCTGCACGGTGGCGCGCACGGCGGCGATGGCCGAGGGCGAGGCCTGCCTCGTCACGCGCAACAACCCGATGCACGATTCGGTGCCGTATCTGTTCAACGATCTGATGGACGAGACCGACATCCTGCACGAGTATTTCATCCCGCGCGCCGCCTATGTCGAGTTCATCGCGGAAGCCCGCGAGATCCTGCGCAACCAGGACCTGCCGGTGCTCAATGCCTCCGTGCGCATCGTCCACAAGGAGGATGTGGCGCTGACCTACGCGCCGGAGCCGGCCTATTCGCTGGTGCTCTACATCAACCAGCCGACCGATGCCGACGGCAATGCCAGGATGCGGGCACTGACCCGGGCGTTGATCGACGTGACGATCAAGCATGGAGGACGCTTCTTCCTGCCGTATCAGCTGCATTACACGGCCAGGGAATTGCTGGCGTCCTATCCCGAGCTGCCAGCCTTCCTGGCGGCGAAACGGCAATATGACCCGACGGAACTGTTTTCCTCGACCTTCTACCGTGCCATCAAGGCGCTGAGCGGGGTGGCGTAGCAGGCAGGAGACAACCATGCGCATGGTATCAGCGGCGGCACTCACCCTCATCACGCTGTGCGCTGGACCGGGCGTGGCCGAGGACCTCAAGGCTTTCAGGCTGACCATCGACGGGGTGACGGTCGACATCGATCCCGGCGAGAGCGCTGATGTGACGCTGCCCGGCGGCAAAAAGAGCAAGGTCACGCTCGAACGCAACGACTTCGCCACCTTTTCCGGCGGCAGTTTCTCCTTCGTCCATCCGAGCAACATTTCGGTGACCAAGACCGATCTCGGCGAAGACATCACGCAGTATCTGATGGCCTCGGCGCTGGGCACGATCGTCGTCGTGCAGGAATACGGCAAGATGAACCCGGTCTCGCTCAACCAGCTGATGCTGCAGGAGATGACCAAGGAATCGGTGCAGGCCGGTGCCGCGCTGACGCAGGAGCCGACGACGCGCAAGCTCGCCGACGGCAGGGAATTGACCGGCATCCGTGCCCAGGTGAAGACGCGCACCGACACCGCCGATTTCGAGATCGTCGGCTTCGGCCGCGCCGATCAGGGGCTGCTGTTCATCACGCGCGTCGCCGGTGAGGACGCGGCCACCGAAAAGCCGCTGATCGACAAGTTCTGGCAGAGCCTCAAGCTGAAGCCGTAGACGTCGGCGTCGGAACCGCGTCGCGTCCGCGCTTCAGGTCTTTGTTTTATGCATGTCGTTCTCCCAAAACCGGGGCCCATTCTTGGGAGACATGCCTTTTAGAGCTTGCTCGGCACCAGGCCAGCCAGCCAGTTCGCCGACCGTTTCGCCATATCGGCGGTTGCCGACACGGCGCGGCCAAGATCGGTCTTGACCACGGCGTAGCCGTTTTTCGTGCGGTAGAGCACGCCGGTTCCACCATCGACCACCTGTTCATAGGCGACGGGCCGGGCGGCGGCCGCGTCCATGGCCGTCGCCGGCGAGCCGACGGGGACGCTCGGCCGGTGGCTCAATTCCGGCGGCAGCGGGCTTTCGATCTTAACGACCCTGCTGACGGGCTTCAGTTCCGGGCGCGACGCGGCCGCGGCCAGTTGCGAGGAGGACGACGAGCCTTTCGCGCGGCAGATGCCGGAGACGAGCGGATAGTTGAAATTGCGCTCGTGCAGCATCTGGCTTTTCATCGCCGCTTCGCACTCGGCGATGGTCGACCACTTGGCCGGCGTCTCGCCGATATATTCGCAGAGCTTGGCGTCGCAGTCGCAACCAACGATGGTCATGGCGACAAGGGCGGTCTTGATCACGGTCTTGTCCCTTCGAGATGCCTGCCGGCAGCCCATCTACGTGCATGTCGAGGTCCCGAAACCGGTTTCCACCCCAAGGTAGAACCCGTGGGTGTGCTTTTGGGCGACATGCAACCATCCATCGCGCGCGAACAAGGCGGGATTTGGCCGCGATTGTGGAATGACCATGGCGGCACGCCGAACGGCCGCCTATCGGGCGGTCGGCGAGGTCTGTTTGAGGAAATTCGCGATCAGCCGCACCACGTCTTGCGGGCGTTCGATCTGCGGGATGTGGTTGACGCCATCGAGAACGGCCATTTCGGCGTGCGGAAACAGCGAGGCGATTTCTTCACCCTGTTTGAGAGGCGTGGTCAGATCGTCTCGTCCCCAGATGACGAGAACAGGCGGCGCGAAGATGCGATAGTTCGCCGGGTCGGCGGCAAGCGATTTTCGCTCGTCGTTGAAGAGGCCGCTGAACAGCCAATGGCCAACGGCATCGGTGGTGCCTTTGACGTTCAGGGGGCGCGTGTAGATTGCTATGCGCTCCGCGGTGACCAGATCGTCGTTTTCAATAAACCGGCGCAAACCGGTGCCGGTCATCAGCGGATTGGTGAAGGTCGCGGCGGTCAGCAACTGGCGTGGCCACTCCCTGTCGAGGAAAGATGCGAATGGAAAGGCCGGCGCCTCGGTCTGGCCAAGGCCAAGTGCCACGTCGAGCAGGATCAGCGAGTCGATGCGAGAGGGGGCGGAGAAGGCGGCTTCGATCACTCCACCGCCGCCATAGGAGTGGACGCCGACGCTGAAATGGCGAAGGCCGAGCGCGTCGGCAAAACCGAGGACGCGTCTTGCGTGGGCGGCGCGCGAATAATCCTGATCGGCCGGTCTTTCCGAATAGCCAAAGGGCGGCATGTCGACGGCGATCACGCGAAAGCCCTGTTCTCCCAATGGCATTGCGATGTCACGATAGGTCTCGGCCCAGGAGGCGGTGCCGTGGAACAGAAGCAGTGGCGGTCCGTCCTGCGGGCCCCAGACCTGATAGTGCATCTTCAGCCCGTCGACCGTGGCAAACAGCGCTCCCGCCGGGGCTGCCTCCTCGGGCGACAGGTTCTCTCGCAGTGCAGCCGCACCGCGAAAGCCGACCAGCGTGACCACAATGAGCACGACCAGCGTGAGCGCCAGCCAGCCGAAGATCCGGATCAGTCGACGCATGGCCGGGCTATCGTCTCAATAGTCATAGACGTGTTCGAGCCTGGCGCCCGACTTGATCAGCGCCGGCAGCACCAGATGCAGCTTGCGCACGGCGACGGTCATGCCGGTGCGACGCGTCGAAGGGTCGGCCGGCAGGGGGTAGCTGAACAGGATGCGCATGCCTTCGGGGACAGCGATCGAGTCGGTGGAGAGCACGGTGACCATGATTTCGTCATTGCCGCCGATCTCGACGAAGGACACGCCCTTGTCGATCAGGCGCGGGATCATCTCGGTAAACACCTGGTAGCGCTTGGTAAGGAAGATGGTGCCGTCAGCGCCGAGGTCCCGTTCGAGCAAGGTATCGGGCTCGTTGCGCGTCGCTTCACCGACCGGCCCCTTGGCCCAGACATGGATGTCGAGGAAGGCCGGGTCGGAGGTGGCGGCAAGCGCCTTAGTGATCAGGTCGGCATAGCCCTGCTTGATGGTGTCGGCGAGGCCGAAGGCCAGCTTGCGTTCGCTGGTGCGGATGGAGCTGTCGCCCGGCGCCGGCTGCACGGCAAACAGGCCGGCGCGCTTCTCGGCATAGGGAAACTGATACCATGGCACCTGATCGAGGAAGGCGGCATAGTCGGCCGCCACCTTGGCCTGGTAGATATCGGCGGCGGTGCGCTTGCTGGCGGTCGCTTCGGTGATGCGGCCAACCGTGTTCTCATAGGCCCACTGCAATATGTGCTCGATCGAATGGCTGGTGCCGATGACGACCAGCATCTGGTGGTTGGCCAAATTGAACTTGTAGGAAGAGCTGGCGCGGATCACCGTCGCGTAGTCCTGCCAGAAGCGGCCGACATAGGACCAGTAGGGAAAGCCGCTCGGCTGGTTCTTGTCGACGAAGCCGGCATATTCGCGCGCGGCATAGACGATCGCCCATTCCGGGTAGGTGAGGAAGGTCGATTCCTCCGGCCGCTGGTAGCCGGGAATCTCGGCGCGGACCTTGTCGGCCAGCACCTTGGGCGGCGCGCCATCGGCGATACCGGGCAAGGGCGTGGTATCCAGCGACGGCGTTGTCAGGAAACCATAGGCCAGCCCGGCGATCGGGATCAGGATGACGATGACGATCAGCCAGAGGATCGTCTTGATGATGCGCTTCAGCCAGCGGAACAGGAACATGGCCGGTCAGGCCGTGGCGAAGTGGTCGTGTATGCGCTTCGACAGCCAGAAGCCGACATAGACGGCGAAGCCGCCGATGACAATGTGCGGCAGGTTGGCGAAGAAACGCGCCGGGAATTCGATGTCGTTGAGGGAACGGAAGCCGTTGATGAAGATGCCGGCATCGAGGCAGCCGGAACCGGTGACCAGCCCTAGCACGCCGTCGAACAGATAGACCGAGCCAAACAGCTTGAAATAGAACACCGCCTGGCGGTGCGAGATGAAGGCAGCGGCGAGCGCCCAGACGCCGGAGAAGGCATGCAGCAGGTCGTCATACCATTGCAGCGAGAACAGCCCGAACAGATTGCCGTTGGCGTCGTTGAACGCCGGTATGTAGCCGATGGCGACGACGCCGAAGAACAGGAAGGCATAGGCAACGGCGAGCTTCTGGATCAACGTCATGAAGTATCCCCCTTCAAGTAACGATGAACGTTAGCTTATTTTGCCGCCGGTTGCAGCCCCAACCGGAAACACCGTAAAGATTGTGGGGGATAGCCAAAAGACAGTCGGCGCCGGGATTTCTCCCAGCGCCTCCCTGTCAGATCAGGACACGGTCACGGCAGCAACTTCCGCAAAGTCGTCGCGCCTTGCCGGCCTTGATTTTGACGGTCCTGCCAGCCGCCACCCGAGGGCAGCGTCCGTTCCGGACCACGCCGGTCTCCACCCTTGCGGGCTTCGCCCTGCGCGCCATCGAAGGTTTTTGCCGTCCTTCATGGCAGCATCGGTCCGCCGTCGGCGTTGGCACGCTTTCCGCGGCCCCGTAGGTCTCGGCTCCGTCCCTAGAAACAGGCAAGCCTGCTCTCGCTTCGGGCCGTACGGGCCTCAGGAAGTCCGCTTTCGCTCTGCCTTTCGGTTGGGCGATCGGCAGCCGCCTGAGATGGGTTCAATGTAGGGGGATTTAAGGGTTCTGGGGAATGGTCCCGTGCCTGTGGATAACGGGATTATCGGGGATCATCGCGGACATTTGCCGGTCACGGCGAAAATAGGGACAGCGCGTTTCGCCCCTTGCTCCGCTGGCGGGCGCGGGCTTCAATGCCGGCAAAGGATCGGGCTACATGCTCGGCGCCGGGGAGGGTGTATTGAAAGTCGGGGTGGTTCTCAATCCGATTGCCGGTGGCGGCTGGCTGAAACGACATTGGCCGGAGGTCGCCGCTTCGCTGAAAAAGCATTTCGGCGATTTCGAGTTGCGTGAAACGCAAGCCGAGGGCGATGCCGAGAGGCTGGCAATCGATCTCGCGGCAACTGGTTTCGATCTGGTGATCGCGGCCGGCGGCGATGGCACGGCCAGCGAGGTGGCCGACGGGCTGCTGCAGGCGTCGCGGGAAAGCGGCAGGACGACCGAGCTTGGCCTGCTTCCTTGCGGCACCGGCATCGATTTCGCGCGTGGGCTCGGCCTGCCGAAGGAGGTGGACGCGACGCTGAAGCGGATCGCCGAGGCGAAGGGGCGCAAGGTCGATGCCGGACGCATCTGCTACATCGACGACCATGGCGCGCTGGCCAGCCGCCATTTCATCAACATCGCCAGCCTGGGGCTTTCCGGCGCCACCGACCGCGCGGTCAATGCCGACAAGCGCAAGGGCAGGGTGTCGGCCAAGGCGCTGTTTTTCTGGCGCACCGTGGTCGAGTTCATCCGCTACCGGTTCCAGGATGTCAGGATCACCATCGACGACGGCACTCCGGTCGAAGCGCGCATGGCGCTGGTGGCGGTGGCCAACGGCAAGTTCTTCGGCGGGGGCATGATGATCGCGCCCGACGCCGAACTCACCGACGGGCAGTTCGACATCGTCATCCTGCGTGCGGCCGGCAAGCTGAAGCTGATCTGGGACATCCGCCTGCTCTATGGCGGCCGGCACCGCAACCATCCGGCGATTACCATCCTGCGCGGCAAGAAAGTGGTTGTCGAACCGCTCGGCGATGTGGAAAAGAACGGCGCGCTGGTCGACATAGACGGTGAGTCGCCAGGGCGTATACCCGCGACCTTCGAGATCCTGCCCGGCGCGCTGACGCTCAGATATTGAATCAAGCGGTTGAGGCGTTGAATCAGGTCGCTCCGGCCTTGATTCCGGCCAAGCATTCAATGCCTTGAAATTGCTTGAGGTTTTGCCAGGCTTCAAATTTCCAGCTTGGCCGGGAAACCGGGCGCGCGCAGATCGGTGCCGACGGCGTCCTCGAGCAATTTGACGATCTGGGTCGACCAGGCGCCGCCCCCATAGGCTTCCCTGCCTTGCTCAAAAATAGCGTTGACGCGCGATGCCAGGTCGAGCGGCACGCCGAAATCCTTGCCCATGCCAAGCGCGAAGCCGAGGTCCTTCAGCGCCAGGTCCATGGTGAAGCCGATGTCGTAGGAACCGTTGAGAATAAGCTGGCTCTCGGTCTCGTGGACGAAGCTGTTGCCGGAGGAGGCGACGATGGCGTGGTAGGACTGGGCGAGGTCGAGCCCACCCTGCTTGGCCAGCATCAGCGCCTCGCCGGCGGCGACGAGATGGATGAAGGCAAGCATGTTGGTGATCACCTTGATCACCGCCGCCGAGCCGATCGGCCCCATCAGAAACGACTTCGCGCACATCGCCTCGATCGCCGGACGATGACGTGCGTAGAGCGCCGCATCGCCGCCGACCAGCGCGGTGATCTTTCCCACCGCCGCCAGATGCACGCCGCCGGTGACCGGGCATTCCAGTGTCTCGATACCCCTGGCCGAGGCGAGCGCTGCCAGCCGCACGATCTCGTCGCGACCATTGGTCGACATCTCGATCCAGGTGCCACCCGTGGGCAGGCCTTCGAGCAACCCGCCGGGGCCAGCCAGAACCGTTTCGCTAACCTTCGGCGAGGGCAGGCACGTGATGGCATTGCCGGCCCGCGCCGCGGCCTCGGCCGGGCTGTTCGCGGCGGTGGCGCCGAGCGCCACCAGGCGCCCGGCGGCTGCAGGATCGCGATCGAAGACGGTGACGGCAAAGCCGTTGCGGATCAGGCTGGCGGCAAGATGGCCGCCGAGATGGCCAAGACCGATAAAGGCGTAGCTTTCGCTCATGGCATCAACGGCGTCTGCATCATCTGCAAATGCAGGTCCTTGCCGGTCCAGGGATGTGCGTCGCAGACCGCCTCGTTGAGCTCGACGCCGAGACCGGGCTCCTTCGACGGGATGACATTGCCGTCCTGCCACTCGATCTTCTTGGTGAGCAGCGTGGCGTGGAAGCCGTCCCACTGCTTCAGCGATTCCAGGATGAGGAAGTTGGGCAGCGTCACCGCCAGCTGGATGTTGGCGGCGCCGACGATCGGCCCGCAATAGCAGTGCGGGGCGATCTGGATGTGGTAGGCCTCGGCCATGGCGGCGATCTTCTTGGTCTCCAGAATGCCGCCGGAGCGGCCGAGGTCGGGTTGCAGGATGGTCGCGGCGCGGTTCTCGATGACACGGGCGAATTCGAACTTGGTCGTCAGCCGCTCTCCCGTGGCGATCGGGATCGACGTGCCGCGGGCGACCTGCGCCATCACCTCGGGCATGTCAGGCGGCACCGGCTCCTCGAACCACAGCGGGTCGTAAGGCTCGATGGCGCGGGCCATGCGCAGCGCGCCCGATGCGGTGAACTGGCCGTGCGTGCCGAACAGGATATCGGCCCTGGTGCCGACCGCCTCGCGGATCGCCTTGATCATGCGGGTGGAGAGATCGATGTCGACAAGGCGCGGCTGATGGCCGTCGAAGGCGGTGTAGGGGCCGGCCGGGTCGAGCTTGATGGCGTTGAAACCCTGCTCGACATATTCGAGCGCGCAGGCGGCGGCCAGGTCGGGGTCGTTGTAGACGTTCTTGCCGCGCGCATCCTCGGAATGGACGCTGCCGGTGTGCGGATAGAGGTAGGTGTAGGAGCGCAGCGTCTCGTGCACCTGGCCGCCGAGCAGTTTGTAGACCGGCTTGTTGGCCTCCTTGCCGATGATGTCCCAGCAGGCCATCTCCAGCGCCGAGAAGCAGCCCATGCCGGAAACATCCGGGCGCTGGGTGAAGCCGGATGAATAGGCGCGGCGGAAGAAATTCTCGATGTCGTGCGGATCGCGGCCGACGAGATAGCGTTCGGCCATGTCCTCGACCATCTTCGCGGTGACATGGGCGGAGAAGGTGGCGTTGTAGGCCTCGCCATAGCCGACAACGCCGCCATCGGTGGTGAGCTTGACGAAGATGAAATATTTGCCGCCGATGCCGGGCGGCGGGTTGCCGACAACCCAGGTCTTGACGTCGGTGATTTTCATTTTTGGTCCTCCAGAACCAGTTCGGCGCCCTTCCAACCGGTCATGACCGAGGCGGCGTTGGTGTTGCCGGTGATGTTGTCGGGAAAGATCGAGGCGTCGATGACGCGCAGGCCTTCGAGCCCGTGCACTTTCAGACGCGGGTCGACGACGGCGCGCGACGCGTCCGGCCCCATGCGGCAGGTCGAGACCGGATGATAGACGGTGCCGGAGCGTTTTCTGAAATCGGTGATCAGGTCCGCGTCTGATTGGATCGACGGGCCGGGCAAAACCTCTTCCTCGATGATCTCGGCCATGGCGGGCATCGAAGCGATCTTGCGCACGAACTTCACCGCCGCCAGCATCTCCTCGACATCGGCATTGGTCGAATAGGCATTGGCGACGATCTTGGGATAATCCAGCGGGTTGCTGGAACGGATCATGATCTCGCCACGGCTCGACGGGCGGCAGTTGGACAGGCCGATGGAGAAGCCCGGCCATGGGTCGGGGGTCAGGATGGGGCGCTCGCCGCTTTTGGGAATGACGGTCGAGAATGCCTGGAAATAGAGCTGCATGTTGGGCCGCGAAAACGCCGGGTCGGTGCGGAAGAAGCCGCCGCCATGGTTCATCGACAGCGACAGCGGGCCGGAGCGGGTGAGGATGTACCGCATGCCGACAAGCAACTTGCCCCACCAGGGGCGCAGGATCTGGTTGAGCGTCGGCAGCCTGCCCTTGAACGTGTAGTTGATGCCGACATGGTCCTGCAGATGCGCGCCGACATTCTCGTTGGCGTGGATGACGGGAATGCCGAGGTTGTTCAGCAGCGCCAAGGGACCGATGCCGGAGAGCTGCAGCAGTTGCGGCGAATTGATCGAGCCACCGGAAAGGATGACCTCGCGGCCGGCGCGGGCGGTTTTCGTCTCGCCATTCTGGAGATACTCGATGCCGACGGCGCGCTTGCCGTCGAACAGGATGCGGGTTGCCAGCGCACCGGTCTCGACGCGGACATTGCCGCGCTTCATCGCCGGGCGCAGGAAGGCGCGTGCGGCCGACATACGGCGGCCGTTCTTGGTTGAGATCTGGTAGGTGCCGACGCCTTCCTGGGCAGCACCATTGAAATCGGGGTTGAGCGGCAGCCCGGCCTGCCGGCCGGCGGCGAGATAGCGCCTGGTCAAGGGATGGACGGCATTCGTGCAGTCGGTGATGTGCAGGGGGCCGCCGACGCCACGCCATTTGTCGGCGCCGGCCTCGTTGTCCTCCAGCGCCTTGAAGGCGGGCAGGAGATCGTCAAAACCCCAGCCGGGATTGCCGGCGTTCCGCCAGTCGTCGAAATCCTCGCGTGCGCCCCTGATCCAGACCATGGCATTGATCGAGCTCGAACCGCCAAGCAGCTTGCCGCGCGGCCAATGATCGACATTGCCGCCAAGGCCCGGGTCCGGCTCGGTCTTGTAGTTCCAGTTGACGGCCGGGTCGAAGAAGGTCTTGCCGTAGCCAAGCGGCATCTGGACATAGAAGCGGCGGTCAGTGCCACCGGCCTCCAGCACCAGCACCGAGAAGCGGCCCGAGGCTGACAGTCTTTCGGCCAGAACCGAGCCGGCCGAGCCGGAGCCGACGATGATGAAATCATAGGTCTGCATGATGGATGAGGCGGCTCCGGAAATCTGGCCGCAGCCTAGACGCGGCGGGCGCGCCAAGTCGCCGGGCCTTCCGGCATGGGTTGTGAAAAAAGCGACCGCGAAGGGGGCGTGTTTCGGAAACCCCACGACGGAACCGACATTGCGATCCGGTTCCTGGCGCGGCGCGTTGACCTGTGGGCACCGTGACGGTACGGGATCGAGGGCAGTTTATGTCGAAGGATTTCCCCATGGTGCATTACGCGGACGGCCGGCCGCTCGGCGATCTCACGCTGCGGACACTGGCCATGCCTTCCGACGCCAATGCGGCGGGCGATATCTTCGGCGGTTGGGTGATGGCGCAGATGGATCTTGCCTGTGGCATCCGCGCCGCCGAACGCGCCAAGGGCCGCGTGGTGACCGCGGCGGTGAAGGAAATGTCGTTCGCCAAGCCGATGAAGATCGGCGACACGCTCTGCATCTACACCCATGTCGAGCGCGTCGGCCGCACCTCGATGACGCTCAAGGTCGAGGCCTGGGCGCAGCGCTACCTCTCCGACCTGATGGAGAAGGTCACCCATGCCGATTTCGTCATGGTGGCGCTGGATGGCGAAGGCAAGCCAAAGGCCGTTCCGGCGGAAGGCTGACTGATGCAGTCGGCTTAAATCAAACAGCAGGCCCTGTTTCACCCGCAAGGGAATGCGAACAGCGTTGCTGTGTGGTGCTTTTCATATTCGCGTTGGCAAACTTCCGTGATCGTGTCCGAACGGGCCGGGAGGGAAGACAATGCGTCAACGATTGCTGAACGGTGCATTGGCGGGCGCGCTTGCTGGCTTGTTCTGCCTGCTGGCCGCAACCGCCTACACCGAGGTCAAACAAGACGATGCCGAGGCCGGTTGCGCCTCCGCAAATCACGCCTTCCCGCAGCAAGCGGACAGATGCGAAAACTGCGTTGCCGCGACGTACGACACCTGTGCGGTGAGCGTGAGCAATTGCGTTGGACGGGCGACCTGCACCATTGACGGCAAGGTGGTCGATCGGGTCCCGAAGTCGAAGCGGACCGAAAGCCGTCCGTGGGCCTTGGTGCAGGTGCAGCCGTAAGACCCGTCCGCGCTACGTGGCGCGCTGAAACCCTTGCCATGCAAGGGTTTCAGGCATGCATGCCGTCGAATTTCTCGCGCGCCGCCTTGACGCGGGTGGTGTTCTTGCGCGCCCATTCGCCAAGCGCGCTGACCGGGATCAGCAATTCATGGCCGAGTTCGGTCAGCTCGTAATCGACGCGCGGCGGAATGGTCGGGAACACGGTGCGGGTGACGAAGCCGTCGCGCTCCAGCCCGCGCAAGGTGGTGGTCAGCATCTTCTGCGAAATGCCGCCGACGGCCGCGCGCAATTCATTGAAGCGCAGCGGCCCGTCGCCCAGCTTTCCGACCACCAGAACGGTCCATTTGTCGCCGACGCGCTGCAGGATTTCCGAGACGGCGCGGCAGTCCTCGGTGTTGTGCGGGTTCCTCAGTAACAAAAAAGTGCCTCCTTGCGCCTCGAGTTGACAGTATCTCATATAGCGCCGGTATCCAAACGATACCAGCTTTACTTGCAAGGAGAGCCCCCATGTCAAAACCCAAGATCGCCATCATTGTCGGTTCGACGCGCGCCGCGCGCTTCGCCGACGTGCCGACCCAGTGGATCGCCAAGATCGCCAAGTCGCATGCCGACATCGACGTCGAGATCGTCGACCTGCGCGACTTCCCGCTGCCGTTCTTCGACGAGGTCGCATCCTCCGCCTGGGCGCCGTCGCAGAACGAAGTGGCCAAGCGCTGGCAGAAGAAGGTCGCCGAGTTTGACGGCTTCATCTTCACCGCCGCCGAGTACAATCACGGCCCAACGGCCGTGCTGAAGAACGCCATCGATTACGCCGCCAATGAGTGGAACAAGAAGTCGGCCGGCTTCGTCGGCTATGGCAGCGTCGGTGGCGCACGTGCCGTCGAGCAGCTCCGCCTTCATGCGGTCGAATTGCAGATGGCGCCGGTCAAGTCGGCCGTCCATATCGCCTGGGGCGATTTCCTCGCCGTCCGTCAGGGCGAGAAGAAGCTCGAGGATCTCGAGCATCTGAACCAGGCCGCCACGGCCCTGGTCAACGACGTTGCCTGGTGGGCCAAGGTGCTCAAGGCCGCGCGTCAGGCCGACGCCGTCGCCGAGGAAGTCAAGGCGGCCTGACCGCCGGTTCGAATTATCCTCCCAAGGATCTGGGGCGGCGCTTGCGCCGCCCTTTTTCAATTCCGGCCGGAGTGGCGCTTGCGCCGCTCTTTTTTCAATTGTGGGAAGCCATGGCGTCGTGCTGCGCCTGCCTCGGCCGGATGATGCAGTCGGCGAGGCGGTCCATCTCGTTCAACTCATCGGCGTGATGCTGGCCCCACTGGCAGAGCGCCAGCAGGATCGGCTCGAGGCTGAGGCCGAGGTGCGTCGCCGAATATTCGACGCGCGAGGGCACTTCGGCAAAGATCTCGCGGCTGACGAGGCCGTGCTCCTCCATTTCCCGAAGCTGCTGGATCAGCACTTTCTGGGTGATGCCGGGCATCAGCGCCTTCAGCGCCGACAGCCGCCGGGGACCATCGAACAGATGGTAGAGAATGACCGCCTTCCAGCGTCCCGCGATCACTTTCAGCGCTCGCTCAGCCGGCAGCAGGGGCAGTCTCTTGATGGGTGCGGCCATGGTCACCTCCCGGTCAGCAGGGGACAAATGAGTGTGTAGTCGAGGTCTCGCAGATAGTGGCAAACCGCCGCCGATGCCATAGCGATCGGAGTTTGCCATGAAAGCCATTCAACTCAGCCGCTTCGGCGGTCCAGACGTGCTGGAGGTGGTCGACCTGCCGGCGCCGGTACCGCAGGCCGGCGAAGTGCTGATCCGTGTCCAAGCCGCCGGGATCAATTTCTTCGAAGTGCTGATGCGGGCGAATCGCTACGCGGTGACGCCGCAATTGCCGATGATTCCCGGTGTCGAGGCGGCGGGCGTGGTGGAGGCGGTCGGGCAAGGGGTGGATGCGACGCTGCTGGGGACCCGTGTCGGCGCGCCTTTGTTCGTGTCGCAACGTCCCCACAGCGGCTGTGCGGAGCAGGTGACGATGTCAGCCGATCTCGTCGTGCCGCTGCCGGACGCGCTTTCGTTCGAGGAGGCGACGGCCTTGATGGTGCAAGGGCTGACGGCCCTTCATCTGCTCCGCCAAAGTCCGCCGGACGGCAAGTCGGTGTTGGTGCCGGCGGCCGCGGGTGGCGTCGGATCGTTGCTGCTTCAGCTTGCGAGGCTAAGGGGCGCCAGCCAGGTGATCGCGGCCGCCGGCGGCAAGGCCAAGCTCGATCTCGCGCTGTCGCGCGGAGCCGATGCCGCCGTCGACTATATCAAGCCGGATTGGCCCGCCCGGGTCCGCGACGCCACGGGCGGCGAGGGCGCCGACATCATCTACGATACGGTTGGCGGCGCGCTGACGGCAGCGTCGCTGCAGGCGCTGGCGCCTAGTGGGGAACTGATGTTCGCGGCGCTCGGGCGCTATGCGCTCGCGGCTTCCGATGTGGAGGCGATGATCGGCCGCAACCAGTCGCTCAGAGGTTTCGCGCTGCTGCCGCTGTTGTCTCCCGCCGTGCTGAGGGCCAGCCTGACCGAGTTGTTCCAGTTGGCGGCGAGCGGCCGGCTGCAGGTCGCGATCGGCGGCCGCTTCCCGCTTGACCAGGCCGGCGAGGCGCATCGGCTGCTGGAGGAGCGGCGCTCGACGGGGAAGGTCGTGCTGATGCCCTGAGCTTGAGGCGGTTTTCTACCGCACCGCCTCGCGATGGGCGCTGGGCAGGCGGGTGGCGATCAGCTTGTCGATGCGGCGGCCGTCGAGGTCGACCACCTCGAAGCGCCAGCCCTGCGCATCGACGCATTCGCCGGTCGCCGGCAGGTGGTGCATGTGCGACAGCACATAGCCGGCGACGGTCTCGTAGTCGCGGTTTTCCGGCAGGTCGATGCCGAGCACGTCGGCCATCTCGTCGGCCTGCATGTAGCCAGCGAGCAGCCATGAGCCGTCCTCGCGCTTGACGGCGTTCTCCTCGTCGCCGGCATCGGTGTCCGCCCGGAAGACGCCGGTGATGGCCTCGAGAATGTCGGCCGGGGTGACGATGCCTTCGAAATGGCCGTATTCGTCATGCACGAGCGCCATCGGCACGTCGGATTCCTTGAGCTTCTGCAGCACGTCCAGCGCGTCTGCCTGGTCGTAGACTATGGGGGCCGCGCGCACATGCCTGCGCGGGTCGAGGGCGCGGCCGGCCAGCAGCGCGGCCAGCACGTCGCGCGTCTGGACGACGCCGACCATGACATCGACGCCGCCGTCGCCGGCAGGCAGGCGCGAATGCTGGGTTTCCATCAAAAGCTTGCGGATGGTGCTTTCGTCGGATTGCAAGTTGATCCAGTCGACCTCGGTGCGCGGCGTCATCACCGCCCGCACGGCGCGGTCGCCAAGCCGCATGACACCAGCGATCATGCGCCGTTCGTCGGATTCGATGGTGCCGTGGTGTTCGGCCTCGGCGACCAGCATCTTGATCTCCTCGTCGGTCACCTTCTCCTCGCTTTCACCGCGCTGGCCAAGCAGCCACAGGATGGCGCGGCCGGAGAAGTCGAGCAGGAAGACCAGCGGCGCCGAAACGGTGGCAAGGATGGTCATGGCCGGGGCAGCGCGTGCGGCGACGCGCTCGGGATCGCGCAGCGCGATCTGCTTGGGCACCAGTTCGCCGACGATCAGCGAGAAATAGGTGATGATGGCAACGACGATGCCGACGCCGATCGGATCGGCGATGGTCTCGCGGATGCCGGTCGAGGCCAGGTACTGCGCCAGCCGGTCACCAAGCGTGGCGCCGGAAAACGCGCCGGAGAGGACGCCGACCAGGGTGATGCCGATCTGCACCGAGGACAGGAACTTGCCGGGATTGGAGCCAAGCTCAAGGGCCCGGCCGGCGCCGTTGACGCCACGGTCGATCATCGCCTTGAGCCGGGCCGGGCGCGATGAAACGATAGCGAGTTCGGACATCGACAAAAGGCCGTTCACGCAGATGAGGACGACCACGATAGCAATTTCGACGTATAGCATGAGGGCTCAATAGCATTGCGGCGCGGTTTTCGAAAATAGTCCGCCATGATTTTTAGAAGATGACGAGTGTCTTTCAGGCGCTATCCCAGGATGGCGCCGAAAAGTGTTCAACCAGGGCGTCCACGACAACCCGGACTTTTGGCGTGAGTGCGCGCGTCACCGGCCAGACGGCGTGCACGACGATGTTTTCGACCAGACAGTCCGACAGCACCATTTCGAGGTCGCCGCGCTTGAGGTTTTCTGCGGCCAGCCAGGTCGGCAGAAAGGCGATGCCGCAGCCGGCAAGCGCGGCATCGAGCATCGGCTCGCCATGGCCGAGGACAAGCCGCGCCTTGGGGACGAATGTCGCGAGATGGCCATCGGCATGCCTGATGAGCCAGGGGCGGACGACGCCCTCGCGGCCATAGCCGATGACGCTGTGATCGGCGAGGTCCTTGACCGATCGCGGCCTGCCATGCCTGTCGAGATAGGCGGGAGCCGCGCAGATGGCCGAGCGCTGGGCATAGATGCGTCTGGCCGCGAGCGACAGGCTGTCGTCGAGATCGCCCATGCGGATTGCCAGGTCGATGCCTTCCTCGATCAGGTCGACGCGCCGGTCGTTGAAGGAGATCTCCATCGTCAGGTCCGGGAATTTCATGGAAATCTCGAACAGCACAGGTGCGACGCAGCGGCGGCCGAAAGCCAGCGGCACATCCACCCGCAGGCGGCCGGCCGGAACCTGCCGGCGCGAGGCGAGCAGCGACTGCGCGGCTTCGATTTCGGCCAGCGCCCTGACGCAGGCTTCATAGTAACCGAGGCCTTCGCTGGTCGGGCTGAGGCTGCGGGTGGTGCGGTTGAGCAAGCGAACGCCGAGCCGCTGCTCAAGCTGCGCGATCGACTTGCCGACCGCCGATTTCGTCACACGCAGCCGTTCGCCAGCGCTGGTGAAGCTGCCGGCCTCCACCACGTGGACGAATGCGACGATGCCTTGCAGGTCAGCGGTTTCCACGTTGGTTCCTTATTGTCGACTTTTGGTCCGCAATCAGTCGCCAATTATGCGGCATAGACGCCCTATTTTCCATAGCCGAAAGGCATAAATGTCTCGCGTGGCCATTAACGGAGCGCGGAACGAGATGAACACTGACATCAACAGATCCTGGCAGATGAGCGGCTTCGGCCTGTCCAGGCTGGGCCAGGTGAAGGGCAAGATCGCCGAGCCCGGGCCACACGAACTTCTGGTGCGGACGAAGGCCGTGTCGCTGAACTACAAGGACAAGATGATCGTCGAAGGCACGCTGATCCCCGACCTCGCCTTCCCCTTCGTCCCGACATCGGATGCGGTCGGCGAGGTGGTGGCCACCGGCAGTGCGGTCAGCCGCTTCCGGCGCGGGCAGCGTGTGCTTGGCCAGGTGATCGCCGACTGGCCGGATGGCGACGCGCCGCCTGTGCTGCACAAGCACACGCTTGGGTCCTCGCTGTCGGGCATGCTCTCGGACTTTGTTGTCTTCGGCGAGGACGCCGCGGTGCCGGCGCCGCCGTCGCTCAGCGATATCGAGGCCGCCACGCTGCCGATCGCGGCGCTGACCGCCTGGTTTGCGATGGCCGAGGCGACCAAACCGGTGCCGGGCCAGACCATCCTCATCCAGGGCACGGGTGGTGTGTCGCTGTTCGCGCTGCAGTTCGCCAAAGCCTTCGGTCTGCGCGCCATCGTCACCTCGAGCAGCGACGAGAAGCTCGAGCGGGCAAAAAAACTTGGCGCCTGGCAGGTGATCAACTACCGCACGCAGCCGGCATGGGACGAGGCGGCGCGTGAGCTGACGAATGGGATGGGTGTGAATCACGTGCTGGAAATGGTTGGCGGCGACAATGCGCGGCGATCGCTCAACGCGCTCGCCGCCGACGGCCGGCTGTCGATCATCGGCCTGCTGGGCGCGATGGAACTCAGCTTTCCGATCCTGCCCTTCATGCGCAACCGCATCGTCGTGCAGGGTCTGTCGGTCGGCCATCGCCGCGCCTTCGAGCGGATGAACCTGGCGATCGAGGCGCTGGCGATCAGGCCGGTCATCGACAAGGTCTTTGGCTTCGATGAAGTGCCCCAGGCCTTCCAACATCTGGAGAAAGGGCCATTCGGCAAGATCGTGATCGCCATGTCTTGAAGACGGCGGCGGTGAGGGGACCGTCAGGGGTCTGGCATTGCTCTGAAGGGCCCGAAAAAGCCCACGACCAGCGACAGCTTTCCCTCCTTGGAAATGCGGCAGATGTCCATGCTGTCGGCGCCACGAAATCCATTTTCGCCTCTCTGCACCCATCCAAAACGCAGGAAGTCGTGATGAATATCGACCAGGGTCGTCCGTTCGAGCCAGAAGCCCGGACGGGTTTTCACGACCTGATCGATGTGACGGAGCAGCGCCTCGGCTCCAGAAACGTGCACCTTCGGATCGATGTAGGTGCCTTCAGCTTCGAATGACGTGAACAGCAGCCGCCGGCGCTCTTCGGGCTCCGGGGCGAACCATGCCTTGCAGTAGCTATCCACCACGCTTTGCGCGTCGAACATCTGAACCCCCTTCGAAACCGCTTGACGTCGCAGTATGCGCGGCACGGCTAAGCTACTGTTTGAGCACGCCGACCACGGCCTTGCCATCGGTGAAATAGGGATCGCCGCCGCCGTTGCGGCCGGTCTTGGTGGCGCCGATGCCGTCCATGTCGCTGGTCGAGATCAGTTCGCCGGCGGCATCCAGGTCATGCATCAGGAAATCGCGTTCGGCGTCGATGTCGGGGCCGATGTGATGGGTGATGGCGCCGGTGTCGTGGCTCAGCCCAACGCCGCGATCGAAGCTGGCCGAGCCCAGCCACAGCGGCCGGCCGTCGTCGCCGGTCGCGCTGGTCTCCCAGAAGCGGACATGATGACGCCGGTCGGCACTGTCGCCGACCGGCTTTTCGAAGGCGAGATCCTGGGCGCGGCCCTCGAACAGCAGGCGGCTGACCGGCGCGTCGGGATAGGGGCGAGAGAACAGCACGCTTTCGCCGATATCGATCGCGGTCTTCAAGGTCACGGCATCGGCGGTGTCCCAGCCGGCGACGGCCAAGGCATGGACGACCTCCTTCTGGGTGCCGACAAGGCCGACATTGATCGGGTCGCAGGGAATGCCCTGCGGCGTGTGCGTCACCATCTCGAAGCGCTGGCTGCGAAAGCCGCGATCCCGGAATGTCCAGAATTCCGGCACGGCGAAATAGGCGAGCGCCAGATAGGCGGTGAGCAAGGCCGCCACCCAGATTGTAACGCGTCGCCAAAGGCTTCGTTGGCTCATGAAGGAGGCTCGATCCGTGCGGTATCTGTTGCCTGACCGGCCTTGGAAATCAATGGCCAGGGATGTCCAGCCGGTCTATCGTCTGCCATCGTTTTTGCATGGGGGCAGGAATGAAGCGGAAGCCGACAGACCTGGGATCGATGGCCTTGACCGCCGATCTTGTCGCGAGGGTCGAGCGTATCGAACCGGATCCCGGTCCCGAGCCTGGGACAGCCGAACATACCGACGCGGAGTTCGACAGCCTTGTCGAGCAACTCCTGTCGGAACACCGGCCTGAAGCGCTGTGGGTCTTTGCCTATGGCTCACTGATCTGGAATCCCGAATTCGTGCCAGTCGAGCAGCGCCCGGCTACGGCGCCAGGATGGCACCGCTCATTCTGCCTGAAGCTGACACGCTGGCGGGGAACCCGCGATTTGCCGGCTCTGATGCTGGCGCTCGATCGCGGCGGCAGCTGCAACGGCATCGTTTACCGTCTGCCGGCGGAAGACCATTTTGGGCAACTCGGCCGGCTGATGCGCCGCGAGATCGATGCCAACCCGCCAACCAACGTGCCGTGCTGGATCAAGGTCAAGACCAAGGAGGGGCCGCTACGTGCTTTGACTTTCGTCGCCGCGCCGGGCGGCAACGCCTATGCCGGGCGGTTGCCGTTGGAGCAGGTTGCGGACACGCTGGCGCGAGCCGCCGGACACTGGGGCTCCTCGGCGCAGTATCTGTTTCGGACCGTCAGCAAGCTGGAGGAAAGCGGTATCCGCGACAGGAATCTCTGGCGCATCCAGGATCTGGTGGCACGGCAAATCATCGCGTCCACTGGTGACGCCTGATCTTTCCTACCTGCAGGCGCGATAACCGTTCTTGCGGTTCTTGATGTCGAAATGGAAATGGTTGCGGTGGTCGTAGTTGTAGCCGGGGCCAAGCACCGTGGTGAAATACTGGCAGCCGTCGGCGCGTACATTGTTGAGGAAGCCACGGGTGCGGAAGGCAAACAGGCCGGGCTTGCGCACGTCGATGTCGTCGCCATTGTTGAGTTCGATGCTCATGACGTCGAGCGCGTTGCCCTTGCCGTGCTCCGACAGCACGCCTTCGCCGGCGATGTTGCGGCAGGAGTAGCTGGAGCCCTGGTGGATGGTTCTGACGCCGGAGAAATAGCGCCAGCGGGCCGAGGGAACCAGTTCGTTCCTCGTCCAGCCGGCGAAGGTGGCGGCCATGTCGCAGGTCAAGGTGGCTGCGGGCTTCATCTGGATGTTGCCGATGGCGGAGACCTTAACGGGAAAGTCGATGCCGCACTGGCCTTCGTGGATCGGCGCGAGGTCGGTGTAGGCGACGTCGAGGCGCTTCAATTGCTGGCGGCAGTCGATTTCGCTGGCCGGCATCTGCTCGACCGGCGACATCGGCTCATCCATGCGCGGATAGGCGGCCTGGGTCATGTAGGGATTGGAAGGAACAAGCTTCTGCATGCCAGTGTATTGCGGCACGGCAGCGGTCTGGGAGCCGACGTCGACGGCCGGCTGCAGCGACAGCACGCTGCCGGTGTTGCAGGCCGAAACGGCCGCGAGCGCAAGGCCGGCGGCCACCATCGCCGCAGGTTTCGATTGGCGCGCGGCGGCGGAAAACACGGCGCGAAATTTGCCGGCCATTGGCGGAATCCTATCCCCGAACCTGATCCCGATCAGGTTCTGCCTTTTGCCTGACCATGGTCTTTTGCGAAAACCGGTTCCCGCTTTTCGGGATCATGGTTCAGATGTCCGGCATTTTAACGATCAAGGGTAAAGGAAAGCTCTGCGGCCGCGTTCACGCCTGCGGCAGAAATGCGGCACGCGGTTTGCGCCAACCATGTTCACTGGCAGAACGTGCCGCCATGGCGGCGCGGCTCGAGATCGAGATGGAAATGCAGGGAATGATCGGCGTCGGCGCCCGGCCCCAGCACGGTCTTGAAGGGACCGCATGCAGCCTTGCGCACGGCGTTGAGGAATTTGCCTTCCTGCTCGGGCGGTGCCGGACCGACTTCGATCTTCTTGCCATCCGAAAGCGTGAAGCTGGCGATGTCGAGCGCGTTGCCAAAAGCATGCTCCGACGGTTTTCTGGTGCCATTGCGCGGCCGGCAAACAAAGGCCGATGCCTGGCCGATCGATTTCAGATCGGCACCGAATTCGGCTTTCGCCGCCGGTTGGATGACATCAGCGGCAAAGCGCGCCGCCGCCTCGGCCATCGGGCAATTGAGCTCGGTGCCGGGCGCGATGGCAATCGACTTGCCGAGTGTCTTCAGCACCAGAGGATAGGGGATCGAGCAGCCGATTTCAGGGTTGCTTTCCGCCTTGTGCTCCTCGAACTCGACGCCGAGCGTCTTCAGCCGCTCCCGGCAGGCGATTTCCTCCTGCGGCATCTTCTCGTCGGGCAGATCGGCCGAGCGCGGGTCGGGGAGCATCTTCTTGTCGCCCGCATCCGCCGGCTTTTGTGGCGGCTGCGGGGCGACGGCCGGCGGCGCACCCTCAGGCTCGGCAATGGCCGGCTTCGGCGTGGGCGTCGGTGCGATGGCTGGCGGCCCTGGCTCACCTTCGCTATCGGCCGTCGGTTCGGGAAGCGCCTGCTTTTTTTGACCGGACTTTTCTCCATTGGGCAGGTCCGGCGCGCCGGCGGTCTTGGGAGCGTCCGTCTTCTGCACATCCTGGGTTGATGAATCGGCCTTTGCAGCATCCGCCGGGCGCGGTTCGGGCACGGGAACAGCGGCGGGCGATGCCACCGGTTCCTGTGTTTTCTGCTGTATCTGGTTCGGCGTGACCTGCTGGCTCCGCCGCGGTTTCAGCGAGTGCCGGCCCCGTGGTTTCAGGGGCTGGTCGACGCGCGTTGTCAGCGGCTGTTCCACCCGCGGTGTCAGTGGCTTGTGATGCCTGTGACGATGTCTGGCGTCGGCCGGCACGACCAGCAGGGCCGTGACGGCCACGACCAGTGCAATCCTGAATATTCGGGAAAAGACAAGCGACGCCATCGCCGTCAACGGCGCCAACGCCCGGAGGTTGCCTGCACCCCATCACGAACGGTAACCGCGCCGTTACGCGCCGATCGCTTCCAGCCCTTCCTCCAGCCAGTCGGCAAGCAGCGGCATGCCAAGCAGGTATTTCGCCGTGCGCTTGTTGGCGCGCTCACGCGCCGCTGCCAGGGCGTCGGTCCATTCGGAGGCGTCATAGTCGCCGCGACCAACCCAGGCGAGCGCGACGAGCTCGGCTGCTTCATCGACATTGAGGTCGTTGATCAGCTCGCGCAACTCTTCCTCGGTGAGGTTTTCCGAACTTTCCTCGGCAAGGCCGTATGGTGATGGTTGGCATGTGCCTCGCCATCGAGTTCGACCTCGTGTTCGGCACCATCGGCGTAGTCTTCGTTGACGCCGGCGCTGAGCGCCTTGGCCTTGAGGATGAACAGGCGCACGGTGTCAGGGCCGATCGAAAGCTCCCAGTCCTTTTCAAGCCGTTGCTGCACGGGTCTTCTCCGTCAGGTCGTTTGCCGGATGATAGCGGATTTGCAGCATCCGTCACCTCGTGTTCTCCCGGGTGCATTTTTTTCGGGATGAAACGCAAGCCACCCCGCGTTAGTGTTGCATTGTCACACCTTCCAGGAGGCTTCGATGCATAAAAGAATGCTCATCCAGGCGGCGAGCGCGATTGTCGCCCTGCAGTTTCTTGCTGTTCCCGTATTCGCCGCCGGCAGCGGCAGCAGCGGTGGCAGCGACCAGACCACCACCCAGTGCAAAAAGGGGGAAGTCTGGGACAAGAAGAAGCAGAAATGCGTGCCGCCCAAGGAAGGCATGCTGGACGACGACAGCATCTATGATGCCGGACATGCGCTGGCGATGGCCGGCCGCTATGACGAGGCGATCGCCGTGCTCAGCCTCGCCGCCAACAAGCAGGATCCGCGCATCCTCAACTATCTCGGCTATTCGCACCGCCATTCCGGCCGCGTTGCCGTTGGCCTCGGCTATTACGAGGAAGCGCTGCGGATCGATCCCAACTACACGCTGGTGCGCGAGTATCTCGGTGAAGCGCATCTGCAGATCGGCGATCTCGCCGGCGCCCGGCAGCAGTTGACGGAGATCGAGAAGCGGACCGGCAAGGGTTCGCGCGAATACGGCATGCTGGCTGAGCAGATCGACCATTTCATGAGGAGCTGATTCGGCTCCCGGTGCTCTCGATCCGGCCGCGATTGCTCGCGGCCGGATTTTTGTTGCCGGCCATCCGTGGTTCGCATCCGCCGTGACGGCATTTGCGAAAGCAGCGGACGATTTTTTCAAAACTCATTTTTTGGCGTGAAAAACCCGCGAAGATTGCTATATTGTGGAAAATTGCGGTGAAACGGTTCCGTTAGCCCGAGGCTGCCGGACCGTTTTCTTTTTGTACCCATCGACAAGGCTTTCCCCGAAACGCGGGGGTGGCGGCAGGAAAGGTCAGGCATCATGAACAAGGTCCCGATGACAGGCGAGGGGTTCGCGTCATTGAAGGAAGAACTGCGTTGGCGCCAGCAGGAAGAGCGGCCTCGCATCATCGAGGCGATATCCGAAGCGCGCTCGCATGGCGACCTGTCCGAAAATGCCGAGTACCATGCCGCCAAGGAGGCGCAGAGCCTCAATGAGGGCCGTGTCAACGAACTCGAGGACTTCATCGCGCGGGCCGAGGTGATCGATGTCAGCAAGCTCAGCGGCGACAAGATCAAGTTCGGCGCCACCGTGGTTCTCGTCGACGAGGACACCGAGGAAAAGAAGACCTACCGGATTGTCGGCGACCAGGAAGCAGACGTGAAGTCAGGCCGCATCTCGATCTCCTCGCCGATCGCGCGGGCGCTCATCGGCAAGGAAGTCGGCGATGCCATCGAGGTCAATGCGCCTGGCGGTGCCAGGGGCTATGAGATCGTCCAGGTGCAGTTCATCTAAGGATTGCAAGGGGCAGGATTCGTTCCTGAATTGCGCCATTCCAATCCAGGGATAGCGCCGCCCCTCATCGCCCTGCCGGGCACTTCTCCCCGTACAATGACGGGGAGAAGGACGCGTTCACCGATGATTTCGCCAATTTTCAGCTTTGCAAACTAGGGGCCGACTTTGCGTTCAGCCCCCTTCTCCCCGTCACTTTACGGGGAGAAGGTGCCGGCAGGCAGATGAGGGGCGGCGCTGGCCTTTCCGATTGAATTGATTGATAAATCAATTCTTGCCGGCATCAGCCTGATCAAGCGCCTCGCACTTCAGCAACCTCTCCGCTTCCGCCATCACTACCACTGGTGTCAAACGTTCACCGGGTGCGGCCAAAAGCGTCGAGGCATATTGCCCGCGAGGGCCGGTGAGACCTGGCTCGGTCGCCAGGAACACCGCAACCGTCGGCAGGCCGAAGGCGCTGGCGAGGTGGGTGAGGCCGGTGTCGGCGCCGATCACCAGCGTCGAATGGCCGATGATCCCAGCAATCTCGGCAAGCGGCGATTTCGGCACCACGATCGTTGTCGGTACGGCTTTCGCGATCGCTTCGGCCACGGCCTTTTCGCGCTCGTTCGACCATGTGGTGACCGGGGTCATTCCCCTTTCAATCAGCAGGCGGGCGGTTTCGATCCAGTCGCCGGCCGGCCATTTCTTGTCCTCGCGGCTGGTGCCGTGCAGCAGGAAAGCGGTTCTTCCGCTGATGCCGGCGATGTCGCCGGCCGGCGGTACAATGCCGGAGTCCAGCATCGACAGATCAGGCTGATAGCCGAGCGCCAGCCCGAACAGGCGCCGCGTGCGCTCGATGGCGTGCAGGCCGCGCGGCACGGCGTAGCCGACGTCGTAGAACAAGGCGGCCGAAGGTTCACGGGCGCTTGACCTGTCGAAGCCGGCAATGGGTGCGGCCGCCTGCCTTGCTACCAGCGCCGATTTCAGCAGGCCTTGCGCATCGATGACCAGGTCGTAGCGGCATTCGCGCAAGGTGCGGCGCAACAAAGCCGCCTCCCGCCAGGTGCCGCCGCTGAACAAGGCCTTGCGCCAGCGCCTGATGGCGACCGTGTGGATCCTGCCGATCGCCGGATGCAGCGACACGATGCCGGCGAATGCCTCTTCGACACACCAGTCGAAGGACACGTCCGGCCGGTTCAGGCGGGCATCCTCGACGGCTGGAAAGGTGTGGATGACATCGCCCATCGACGACGTCTTGACGATCAGGACCTTCATGCCGCGGCCGGGAGTTCCAGCAGGCGTTCCGCCGCTGCGGCGACCTGCCCGACTTCAAGCGTCTTCAGGCAGTTGAGATGGCCGAGCGGGCAGACCTTCTGGTGGCAGGGGGAGCAGGGCAGGCCGAGCCAGACCAGTTCGCGCCGTTCCGCCAACGGTGGCGTGTTTTCAGGCGAGGTCGAGCCGTAGACGGCAACGATCGGCGTGCCAACGGCGGCGGCGACGTGCATCAGCCCGCTGTCGTTGGACACCGCCAGCCTTGCCGCCGATATCAGGTCGATGGCGTCCTCCAGCCGCGTCTGGCCGGCGAGGTCGACGACGCCGGGGGCAAGGGCCGCGATCTCCGCCGTCACGTCGCGGTCGTTTTTCGAGCCGAACAGCGCGACCTTGAAGCCCTTGCCCATGAAGTCGCGGGCAAGGCCGGCATAGCTTTCGCTCGGCCAGCGCTTGGCCGGGCCGAACTCGGCACCAGGCATCAGTGCCATGAATTTCTGCGGCGCCAGTCCGAAACGGTTGAGCAAGGCGGCCTGGTTGTTCGCATCCACGGTTAGCCTGGGCGCCCGGAAACTGCCGCCCTGGGCGAGGCCGAAATAGGCCTGCGCGGTGCGTCGTTTGACGCTGTCGGGCAGCGGCACGATGTCGGTCAGCAGGCCGTAGCGCATTTCGCGCAAATTGCCGAAACGGCGAGGAATGCGGGCAAAGAACGGGATCAGCGCCGACTTCCAGCTTCCCGGCAGGACATAGGCCATGTCGTAGCGGCCGCGCAGCAGGCGGCCGAAGCGGCGGCGAATGGTGAATTCGAGCGCGCCGGGCTTCAGCGGGAAGTCGATCTGCTGGCGTATTTCGGGCATGCGCTTGACCAGCGGCGCGGCCCAGGCGGGCGCCAGCACATCGATCGCGGCGTTGGGATGAAGCTCTTTCAGCGCCGCGAACAGGCACTGCGCCATCACCATGTCGCCCACCCAGCGTGGGCCGATCACGAGGATCGTTGGGCTTTCAGCCATTCGACATAGTCTCTGACGCCGGTTTCCACTGTTCGAAATTGGCCATTGTAACCGGCCGCGCGCAAACGGGACATATCAGCTTGCGTAAAGCTCTGGTAGCTGCCCTTGAGGTGGTCGGGGAATTCGATGAACTCGATCTCGCCTTTGCCGAGAGTGTCGATGACCGTCTCGGCGATGGCGCGGAAGGGCTGGGCGCGGCCGGTGCCGCAGTTGAAGATGCCGCTCGAGCCGCGTTTCCACAGCCACAGATTGACGTCGGCGACATCGCCGACATGGATGAAGTCGCGGCTTTGCTCGCCCGGGCCGAAGCCATCATAGGCGCCGAACAGTTTCGGATTCTCGCCGCGTTGGACCTGGTTGAACAGATGGAAGGCGACCGAGGCCATGGCGCCTTTGTGCGCCTCGCGCGGGCCATAGACGTTGAAGTAGCGCAGGCCCGCGACCTGCGAATGATCGGTGTCGAAGATGGTGCGCCTGACATAGTCGTCGAACAGCTTCTTGGAATAGGCGTAGACATTGAGCGGCCGCTCGAGCGCTGGGTCCTCGCGAAACTCGGAACCGCCGCCATAGACGGAAGCGGAGGAGGCGTAGAGGAAGGGTACGCGCAACGCCTGGCAGGCGTGCAACAGCCGCTTCGAGAAGGCGTAATTCACCTCCATCATGAACTTGCCGTTCCATTCGGTGGTGGTCGAGCAGGCGCCCTGGTGGAAGACGGCCTCGATGCGGCCGAGTTCGCCGGTTTCGAGACGGGCCAGGAAATCGTCCTTGTCGAGATAGTCGGTGATGCTGAGATCAGCGAGATTGGCGATCTTGTGGCCGTCGGTAAGGTCGTCGACGACCAGGATGTCGTCATGGCCTTCGGCATTGAGCGCGGCGACGATGTTTGAGCCGATCATGCCGGCGCCGCCCGTGACGATGATCATGAAGGCCTCTGGCTGCTTGCGATTCCGGTCCTTATAAGGGACGCCAGCCGGGCTGTCGACAAAGCAGGCGCAAACGCGGGAGCCACCGCCACAGTGGCGCCGCAAAGCTTTCGCTCAGTCGGGACCTGCCGGCTCGGCCGATCGTGAGGGACAAGGAATGCCGTCGACCGAACTGCTCATCGCGTTTTTCGCCACCACGGCGATCTTCGCCTACATCCCCGGCCCGGCCATGCTCTATGCCGCCGCGCAGACGATGGCGCGTGGCCGCTGGTCCGGGCTGACGGCGGCACTCGGCATTCATCTTGGCGGCTATGTGCATGTCTTCGCGGCAGCCGCCGGGCTGTCCGTGCTGTTCCACGCCGTGCCGCCACTCTACATGGCGGTCAAGCTGGTCGGCGCGCTCTATCTGATCTGGCTCGGCGTCTCCTTGTTCCGCAAGCGCGTTGAGGGCGATGCGGCGCTGCCCGCGATCGAGCGGAAATCGGCCCGCCGCGCCTTTTTCGAGAGCATCACCGTCGAGGTGCTCAACCCCAAGACAGCGATCTTCTTCATGGCATTCCTGCCGCAGTTCATCGATGCCTCGGCGGCGTTTCCGGTCTGGCTGCAGTTCGTCGTGCTCGGAACCATCGTCAATCTGATGTTCTCCTCGGCGGATGTCGTCTGCGTGTTCCTGGCGGGTGCCGTGATCGGCCGGCTGCGGCGTTCCAGCCGCGCACAGCGCCTGATGCAGCGGGCCGGCGGCGCGGTGCTGGTCGGGCTCGGCGTCCACGTCGCCCTGCAGAAGACCTGACGCGGCGAGCCGCCGTTGCGCCGACTTGAATTGCGGTATATCGGCATCGCCATGAAACGACCGGTCCCGCCAACCGACCCAAAACATTCCAGAGACGGGTTTTCCAGCGCGTTGCAGATGACATGATCAAGCACAATCCGCCTTCGCCCGAACCCTTGCACCGCGCCATTGCGCGCTTCGGCGAGGTCACCGTCCTGGTGGTCGGTGACCTGATCCTCGACCGTTTCGTCAATGGCGTGATCGAACGGATTTCACCGGAAGCGCCGATCCCCGTGCTGCACGGGCGCGGCGAAACCTCGGCCATGGGCGGCGCCGGCAATGTCGTGGCCAACATCATCTCGCTTGGGGCGCATGCCGTTCCGGTGTCGGTGATCGGCACCGACACCGCCGGCGACAGCCTGATGCGGATGCTTGGCGAGCTTGGCGCCGACACGGCGGGCCTGGCGCAGGAGCGCGGCCGCATGACGTCGTCGAAGAGCCGGTTCAGCGCGCTCAACCAGCAGGTGCTGCGCTTCGACGAGGAGGAGATCAAGCCGCTCGGCGAAGCGGAGCGGGCAGGTCTGATCCGGCATTTCCGGGATGCACTCACGCGTGCCGACATCGTCATCCTGTCCGACTACGGCAAGGGCATCCTGCTCGACGGCGTCGCCGGCGAACTGATCGCCATCTGCCGAGAGGCGGGCAAGCCGGTGCTGGTCGACCCGAAAGGCCGCGACTATGCGCGCTATGCCGGGGCAACCGCCATCACCCCCAATCGCAAGGAACTCGGCGACGCCGTCGGCCATGCGCTATTTGCCGACGACGAGATCGTGGCCGCCGCACGCCAGCTGATCTCGGCGCATGGCTTCGACTTCGTCGTCGCGACACGCAGCGAAAAGGGCATGAGCGTGGTCGGCCCAACCGAAGCCCGCCACATCGCCACCCAGGCGCGTGAAGTGTTCGATGTCTCGGGCGCCGGCGACACGGTGATCGCGAGCTTCGCGCTGGCGCTGGCGGCGGGTGCCGATCCCGTCGCCGCGGCCTCGATCGCCAATGCCGCCGGCGGCGTCGTGGTGGGAAAACGCGGCACCGCGCGGCTGACGGTCGAGGAACTCACCGGCGCGCTGTTCCGCTCGCACGGACCGACCGCTCACAAGGATGCCATCCTCGATGCCACGTCGGCGGCGCGCATGGTGGCGGCGTGGAAGGAAGAGGGCCTGAGCGTCGGCTTCACCAATGGCTGCTTCGACATCCTGCATGCCGGCCATGTCAGCCTGCTGCACGCGGCGCGCAGCCAGTGCGACCGGCTGGTGCTCGGCCTCAACAGCGATGCCTCGGTGCGACGGCTCAAAGGGCCGGGGCGGCCGGTGAACGACCAGCATGACCGCGCCTGTGTGCTTGCAGCCCTGGCCTCGGTCGATGCGGTCGTGGTGTTCGAGGAGGACACGCCGCTGGCACTGATCGAGGCGCTTCTGCCCGACATACTGGTCAAGGGCGCCGACTATACGATCGACACCGTGGTCGGCGCCGATGTGGTGCAGAAGGCCGGCGGGCGCGTCGTGCTGGTCGATCTCGTGGCCGGCAAGAGCACCACCGGCACAATCGGCAAATTGCGCGCCGGCGGCACCACGAACTGAGGTTTTCATGTCTGAACTGAACGATTATCTGGTCCGCTCGGCGGCTGCCATCAACGCCATGGTCGAGCGCGACCTGACCAGCGAGATGGAGCGGGCGGTGAGCGCCGTCGTGACGGCTCTTTCGTCGGGGAAAGCCTTCCTGATCTGCGGCAATGGCGGCTCGGCCAGCGATGCCATCCACATCGCCGGCGAACTGGTCGGCCGCTTCCTCAAGGAGCGCAAGGCCTACAATGTCATCGCGCTGCCGGCCAATGCCTCGGTGCTGACCGCCTGGGGCAATGACTATGGCTTCGACACCGTGTTTTCGCGCCAGGTCGAGGCGCATGGCTCGGCGGGCGGCGTGTTGCTGGCGATCTCTACCAGCGGCAATTCGCCGAGCATCCTGGCCGCCGCCGAACAGGCGCGGATGATGGACATGACGGTGATCGGACTGACCGGCGACACCGGCGGCAAGCTCAAGCCACTGTGCGACATCCTGCTCAACGTGCCGTCGACCTCGACGCCGATCATCCAGCAAGGGCATCTGTGCCTCTATCACCATCTGTGCGAGGTGGTCGAAGCGCGCCTCAGCAATGGCTGACAGATTGGGGACGGCGCACCCGCTGACCGAGCCCGGTTTATGGGTCGAGCGGATCGGCGACCGGGTTTTCCCGGGGCGCCCGCCGGCGCTGTTCCTCGACCGCGACGGCACCATCAACGTCGACACCGACTACCCCAGCAATCCGGCCGAGATGGTGCTGCGCGACAATATCGTGCCAGCGATCGCAGCCGCCAACCGGGCCGGCATCCCGGTCGTCGTGGTGACCAACCAGTCCGGCATTGCGCGCGGTTATTTCGGCTGGAGTGTCTTCGCCGACGTGAACGGCCGCGTGCTCGAACTGTTGCGCGAGCAGGGCGTGTTCGTCGACATGGTGCTTGCCTGTGCCTACCACGAGGCGGGCGTTGGACCGCTCGCCCTTGCCGACCATCCGATGCGCAAGCCCAACCCGGGCATGCTGATCGAGGCGGCGAAGCGCCTCGACCTCGATCTGCGGCGATCCCTGATCGTCGGCGACAAGCTGGCCGACATGCAGGCAGGGCGGCGCGCCGGCCTTGCGCAAGGCTGGCTGGTCGACGGCGAGGCGGCGGTTCAGTCCGGCTTCGCCACCAGGCCGTTGCATGACAGCAGCGACCTCGGCGGCCTGCTTGCCGCCATCGAAACGCTCGTTCGGGCGCCGGAGTGACCGGTCAGGATCCGGCCTGACGGTTCAAGCCGGATCGTTGCCTTGCGAGGCTTCATACAGTTTGGCCTCGGTGGCATAGGAATAAATCATCACCGACATCGAGTAGATGAAACCATGCCGGCCGCACAGGAAGTAGCGCTTGGCCAGATAGAACTTCAGGAAGTTGCCGAGCGGCGACAAGACCAGCCGTACAAGGCCCGGTTTCTTGCCCCTGTCGACCAGCGTTGCGACCTTGAGGCTGGAGTAGGCGTTGGCGCGGGCAAGGTCCTCCTCGACCGATATTTCGCGTCGATGCAGCAAGACACCGCTCTCGATCGTGCTGGTCTCTCCCGGCACGCCGAAGGATTCATGCACCCGCGCGTTGAGATCCATGGTGGCGCCTTCGCGGCGAAAAAGTCGCAGCAGCCTGTTGTGCAGCACCCAGCGATGCGCGTAGCCGTAACCCTTCAGCCAATCGCGGCGGCGGATGTACCATCCGCCCGTGCTGTCGCTCGCTGTCCGCGTCGCGGTGATGATTGACTGCCGCAAACGCTCGTCGACACGCTCGTCCGGATCGATCGAAAGACACCAGGGCTGGGTGGCGTGGTCGAGCGCGAATTGCCTCTGACGAGGAAAACCCGGCCAGTCATTGTGCAGCAGCCTTATCGGGTAGCCCTTGGCGATGTAGCTCTGCACGCATTCGATGGTGCCGTCCGTCGAGCCGGAATCGACGATGATGATCTCGGCGCAGAAGTCGATGCTTTCCAGGCATGGGCCGATCATGTCGGCCTCGTTCACGCAGATAATAAGCGCCGAGACCGGGCTTGCAAATCGAGTCATGGTCCCCTTCCCATGGCGGATTGTCCGCGGAATTCACGCTGCTTGCGCCACCTGTTCCTACGCAATTCCGGACGAAAAACCGTTACACACTTTTCCTGAAATTGCTTCAGGAAACCAATCAGGCGGCAAGCCGGACAGCGCCATCCAGCCTTCTATATCAGCGTCTGTCGGATACCAACGCGGCGCCGGTGTGGCGAAACGCCGGAATTCACCGGCCCGCGCGCCGGCGTTCGACCAGTCTCAAGGCCGTTCGAATGAGACCAGCCCTTCGTCCTTGACCCGGCGGATGGTGAGCGCGGTGCGCACCGTGTCGACATTCGGGGTAGAAGTCAGTTCCTCGATGACGAAGGTCTGGAAGGCGCCGAGGTCGCTTGCCACGCAATGCAGCAGGAAATCGGATTCGCCCGACACCATCCAGGCGTCGCGCACGATCGGCCAGCCGCGCGTGCGCTCGGCAAAGGTGCGCAACTCGGCATCGGACTGATGATGCAGCCCGACCAGGCAGAAGGCGACCACGTCGAGGCCGAGCGCCGGCGCGTTGAGCAGCGCGCGGTAGCCGCGAATGATGCCGGTTTCCTCCAGTCGCTTGACGCGGCGCAGGCAGGGCGGCGCCGAAATGCCGACGCGGCTCGACAGTTCGACATTGGTCATGCGCCCATCGGCCTGGAGCTCGCGCAGGATCTTCCAGTCGATGGCGTCGAGGTCGGCCTTGAGCGGCATGAGGGTTCTCGAGAGGTCAGGGGCAACACGCAAGAATCTTGCGTGATTTTGTAATTAAACGACTTCGCTGTCCATTCCATCCCTGGCTCGGCATATTTCGGAGGATCAAAGCAGGGGACAGGGTGCGACAAAGCTTTCCGGGGACGAACGCCAACTTGCCTTGCTGGCGTCGTAGGCAGCACTTACATTACGCGCGATATCGACGAGTTTTCCATGCCGCAATTGCCGGCAGCCCTCCGCAGAGGCTTCCAGATGACCACCAAGCACGCGCCCGTTCTCATCATTGGTTCCGGTCCGGCCGGCTATACGGCGGCGGTCTACGCTGCGCGCGCCATGCTGAAGCCGATGCTGGTCGCCGGCCTGCAGCAGGGCGGCCAGCTGATGATCACCACCGATGTCGAGAACTATCCCGGTTTCGCCGACCCGATCCAGGGTCCCTGGCTGATGGAGCAGATGCTGAAGCAGGCCGAGCATGTCGGCACCGACATCATCAACGACATCATTACCGAGGTCGACCTCAACGTGCGGCCGTTCCGCGCCAAGGGCGATTCCGGCACCACCTACACCGCCGACGCACTGATCATCGCCACCGGTGCGCAAGCCAAATGGCTGGGCATTCCGACCGAGCAGACCTTCATGGGCTTCGGCGTCTCGGCCTGCGCCACCTGCGACGGCTTCTTCTATCGCGGCAAGGATGTCGCCGTGATCGGCGGCGGCAATTCGGCGGTGGAAGAAGCGCTCTATTTGTCGAACCTCGCCAAAAGCGTCACGGTCATCCATCGGCGCAGCGATTTCCGCGCCGAGCGCATCCTGCGCGAACGGTTGCTGAAGAAGGACAATGTCCGCGTCATCTGGGACACGGTGGTCGACGAGATCACCGGCCGCCCCGGCAAGGCGCCGCTGCCGCCCTCGGTCGAAGGGCTGAAGCTCAAGCATGCGGCGACCGGCGCCGAAACGCATCTCAAGGTCGACGGCGTGTTCGTGGCGATCGGCCACGCGCCGGCGGTCGAGCTGTTCGTCGGCAAGCTGAAGCAGAAGCCCAACGGCTATCTGTGGACGGCTCCGGATTCGACCCGCACCGACGTGCCCGGCGTGTTCGCGGCCGGCGACGTCACCGACGATGTCTACCGCCAGGCGGTGACGGCGGCGGGACTCGGCTGCATGGCCGCGCTCGAGGCGGAAAAATATCTGGCCGGCATCGAGGTGCACCGCGAAGCGGCGGAGTAGAGGGTTCAGAAAACGGCTTAGAGACGCCGTGTAAAAGCCTGATTTTTCATTCAGACGCCAAAAGCAGAACGAGGGGTATCATGGCGTTGGATTGGGACAAGCTACGCGTGTTTCACGCAGCGGCGGAAGCGGGGTCGTTTACCCACGCGGCCGAGACTTTGCATTTGTCGCAATCGGCGATCTCGCGGCAGGTCAGCGCGCTCGAGCATGATGTTGGCGTGCCGCTGTTCAACCGCCATGCCCGCGGCCTGGTGCTGACCGAACAGGGCGAAATGCTGTTCCGCACGGCGCATGACGTGCTGATGAAGCTCGAGACGATCAAGTCGCGGCTGACCGAGACCAAGGACCGTCCCTCGGGCGTGCTCAGGGTAACGACGACGGTCGGGCTGGGTGCTGGCTGGCTGACCGAGCGCGTGCAGGAATTCATCGAACTCTACCCTGAAATCAGCCTGCAGCTGATCCTCGCCAATGAGGAACTCGACCTCACCATGCGCCAGGCCGATTGCGCCATCCGGCTGCGCCAGCCGCAGCAGCCGGACCTCATCCAGCGCCGCCTGTTTACCGTGCATTTCCACCTCTACGCCGCCCCCTCCTATGTGGCCAAGTACGGCAAGCCGGCTTCGGTCGCCGAACTGAAGAACCATCGCATCGTCACTTTCGGCGTGCCGGTGCCGTCGCATCTGTCGGAGCTGAACTGGCTGGAGACGGTCGGCGATTTCGAAGGCGGGCAAAGGGTGCCGACGCTGCAGATCAACGACATATTGTCGATCAAGCGTGCCGTGCAGGGCGGAGCCGGCATCGCCATGCTGCCCGACTATGTGATCAACAAGGATTCCGGCCTGGTGCAGTTGCTGCCGGAGACCGAGGTGCCGTCCTTCGACACCTATTTCGCCTATCCGGACGCGATGAAGAACCAGGCCAAGCTGCATGTGTTCCGGGATTTCATCATTGCCAAGGCCAGAAGCTGGTCGTTCTGAGGGCATGTCGATATGCAGGTGAGGCCGGCCTGCGAATGGCGGACTCCTACGCTTCCGGTGCTCACGTACTTTAAGTACGCTCCGTTCCGGTTCTCGGAAGTCACCATTCTCGGCTCGGCCTGACCTGAATCTCAACACACCGAGGGAGGGCGCTGCTCACTCCTTGGCTCACCCCGCCATGGCGTCAGGCGGGGCAGCCAGCCGGGGACGTTGCGGCGGTAGGTTTCGTATTCGGCGCCATAGCGGCTGGCAAGCGTCGGCTCCTCGTAGAGCCTGACGAAGGTGATCATGGCCGCCGCCGCAATGGCTGCATAGGCGGCAAGCGTCCAACTCGCTAACAGCAGCGCCTGGCCGAGGATGATCGACAGCACCGCGACATACATCGGGTTGCGGACATGGCGGTAGATGCCGCCGATCACCAGCTTCTCGGTCGGCGCCACCGGCGCGGGCGTGCCCAGCCCCTCAAGCGCGAAGCGGGCGAAGGCGTGGAGCAGCACCGCTGTGGCGGCGATGATCAGCAGCCCGCCAACCGGGACAAGGCCCGGCAGCCTCGACCATGGCAGGCCCCAGCGATCGGTCAACAGCCAGGGTATCAGCCCGGCAACCACGCCGGGCGCCGCGATGAAGAAGGCCGCACTGCCGGCGATCGCCGAAAAAGTCTGCATTGGGGGCTTCCTCCCTGATTGCCTGAGAAATGAACGCCTGCTGCCCGATTCCACGTCATTGCGAAGTTTTGGCATTTTGGGGCAAAAACCGGTCGCGTTTCGCGATTCTGTAGTGATGATCGTCCTGTCCAGCGCTCCGTTTCGGGATTTTTGCTGGTCCTATTGGCCCCAGATATGGGTTAGACCACAGCCTGCGTCTTTTTGCATGCGTGTGTTGCAAAATAGATGCTTGTTTCTTGGGCATGATGAGCACATATATAGATCATCTCTGGGGCGCGTTCTCCTCCCATTAGCGCCCTTGAGTGTTCCCCTCTGGAGGTTAGCCTTAACAGGCACTTCCAATCAAACTCAGCCGGATCTTCGTTGATCCGGCTTTTTTGTTGCCTGCGTCCCGCCGGCACCGCTGAAAAGTCCAACAGAATTGCCACGTAACAGTGACATGTAACCTCTGGTAACATGTCGCGGGCGCTCGTCGCGTGCTATGCACACCATAGGACGCGGTGTGGTTCGGACGGGAGATGGGGGCATCACTCGGACGGGCCCGGGCTCAGGCGGCTACCGCGTCCGAACCATTCTTCCGCCGAAGCTTGGCGGCACCAGGTGCGGCGGACCTGCCGTTTTTACCTCCCGAGAAAACGGTCCGCGATAAAACGACGTCCGGTTCCCGCTGGGCGTCGTTTTCATTTAAGGCACGTCGCGCTGAAACAGGTTCAGTCGACTCGCCTCAAGCTGTTGTTTTCATGCATCTCGTTGTCGCCGCGCATTTTGGGGCGGCGTGCGTTGCCCCTCGAACCGAAGTTCGAGGGGCTCGCGGCGTGGCGGCAGGGTCAGGCGGCTTTGCCGCTGGCGTTCATCGCCTCGTCGGCGAGGCGACCGGTAAGTTCCGCCATGTGATCGAAGGTGGCGCGGTAACTGGCGACGCCCGCTGTCGCCGAGCGCAATTCGATGATCAGGTCGCCGATCTCGGCTTGCGGCATGGTTGCCTCGACGACATCCCATCCGGGCCAGTCGGGCCGCGCGTCATAGCCAAGGATCTGGCCGCGCCGCTGCGGGATGAGCGCGATGATCTTCGAGGTCGCGTCGGATGGCGTGACGATCTCGACCTTCATTACCGGTTCCAGAAGCACCGGCGAGCAGGCGGCCATGCCTTCCTTCATCGCCAGCCTGGCCGCCATCTGGAAGGCCATGTCGGAGGAATCGACCGCGTGATAGGAGCCATCCGACAGGTTGACGGCGACATCGACCACCGGGAAGCCGAGCGGGCCGGACTTCAGATAATCGCGCACGCCAGTCTCGACCGACTGGATATAGGTCTTCGGCACGACGCCGCCGGTGATGGTGTCGGTGAACTGGAAGCCGGAGCCGCGCGGCAACGGTTTGATCTCGATCACCACATCGCCGAATTGGCCATGGCCGCCGGACTGCTTCTTGTGGCGCCCGCGCTGTTGCGCCGTTTTGCGGATCGTCTCGCGGTAGGGCACCGCCGGGGCGTGGCCTTCGACCGGAATCTGGTTCTTGCCTTCCAGCCGCTCGCGCACGACACGCAGATGCATCTCGCCATGGCCCGACAGCACGGTCTCGGCCGAGTCCTGGTTGTGGCGCAGACTGAGCGAAGGGTCTTCCTCGGCCAGCCGCTGGATGGCGGCGGACATCTTCACCTCATCCTTGCGCTCCTTGGGGCGCAGCGCGAAGGCGAAGACCGGTTGCGGCGGCTCGACATTGAACAGCTGTTTGGTGCCGCCCTTGGCCGAGGACAGTGTCTGGCCGGTCTTGACCTCGTCCAGCTTGCCGAGCGCAACCGTATCGCCAGCCTTGGCGGTGGTGAGCTTGGACTGGTCCTTGCCGAGCATCTTGTAGATGCCGGAGACCTTCGCCGTGTCGCCGTTAGGCAGCCAGAGTTCGGAACCGTCGACGACCTGGCCGGACAGGATGCGCGACACCGACAGCTTGCCGCCGTGCGGCGTGTGGATGGTCTTCATCACCTGAACCACGGTGGCGGAGCCATCCGGTGCGCCGAGCCGCTTGCGGGTCGCCTCGATGTCGGGCGCGTCGTGGCGGATTGCCTTCAGGAGGCGCAGCACGCCATTGCCCTTTTCGGCGGTGCCGATCAGCACCGGTGTCACCGCGCCTTCGCGCAGATCGGCGGCGAGGTCGTCGAAGATCGCATCCTTGGGCGGCTCGATTTCTTCGAGCAGCTGTTCCATCAGCTGGTCGTCATGGTCGGCCAGGGTTTCCAGCATGGAGAAGCGCGCTTCGAGCTCGCGCGCCTTGTCGTCGCCCGGTATCTGCGCAATTTCGCTCTCGGCATATTCGCGATAGATGTAGGCGCGCTCCAGCGCCAGATCGATCGAGCCGATGACGACGCCATCCTTGCGCAGCGGAATCTGGCGCAGCAGCAAAGGGACCGCACTTGCCGGCTGCAGCATCTTCAGCGTGTCGCGCACGCCTGATATCGCCTTGTCGACCTTGTTGAGGAACAGGATGCGCGGCACGCCGAGATCGTCGAGCTTGCGCATGATCAGTTGCAGCGCTGGAATCTTCTTTTCGTCGGCCTCGGCCACGACCACCGCGAGGTCGCATGCGGCCAGCACCGGCTCGGCCTCGAAAGAGAATTCGATCGAGCCGGGACAGTCGACGAAGGTGAGCTGCTCGCCCATGAATTCGGTGGTGGCGAAGGTCGCCTCGACGCTCATGGCGTGGGCGCGCGCCTCCGGCGAATGGTCTGAAACGGTGTTGCCCGAGGAAACCGGGTTCTGGCGGGGAATGGCGCCCGTGCGGGCCAATATGGCTTCGAGAAGTGTCGTCTTACCGCTTGCGAAGGGACCGACTATGGCAATGCATTTCGGTCCCGTGCGTCGTCCTCCGGCGCGAGTACCCATGACTGACCTCCACTCAGGCGTTTCCCTAGGGACCGACTGGCATTTCATGGTTCAGGCGGGGTCAATCGGTCCTGAGCGGCGGCCGGCCTGTTCGACCGTCGCGGGCGGGGTTCTTTTTGATTGCCTCCACCTGAAGGCATCGTCCCACTTGTTTGCCGGCAGGGCAAGAAAAATAGAACTTCGGCGCTGCGCCACGCGGCTCAGGCGCTCAGTGCGAACTGGTCTGCATTGGCTGTGCGCAAGGGACTAACCTTGTCGCGCGGCGCCGGCCTGTCGAAGAAATAGCCCTGGAAGCGATTGCAGCCGGCGGCCCTGGCGAGCGCGAACTCTTCTTGCGTCTCGACGCCCTCGGCGACGATGGTGACATCTTGGATACGCGCGATCTGGGCGAGCGCCGAAACGAAGATCTGCGCCACCTGGTCATGGGCGAGGCTGCGGATATAGGAACGGTCGATCTTGATGCAGTCGATGGGCAAGGTCTTCAGGTAGTTGAAGCCGCAATGGCCGGTGCCGAAATCGTCGAGCGCGATGTGGAAGCCGAGACCGCGCAAGGCTTCGAGGCGCCGCAGGATTTCGGGCGTGGCGGCGGTCGCCACCGTCTCGGTGATCTCGATGACGAATTGCGTCGCGGAGCGGCCGGTTTCCTTCAGCACGCGGTCGCACATGGTGACGATCTCATCGCGCTTCAGCTGTTCGCCGGAGACGTTGATCGAGATGCTGCGACCGGGGAAATGACCGATATCGGCGCAAGCCCGCTTGAACACCCATTCGCCGAGCATGTCGATCAGCGTCGAGCGCTCGGCGATCGGAATGAATTCGGCCGGCGAGATCAGGCCGCGCACCGGATGGCGCCAGCGGATCAGCCCTTCGAAGCCATAGGTGGAACCGTCCGGGTTGACGATCGGCTGGTAGTGCAGCTCGAGCTCGCCGAGATAGACCGCGGCGCGCAATTCCCGCTCGACCAGGCGGCGGTAGCGCTTGTCGGACAGCATCTCCTCGTCGAACACGGTGACGCGACCACGGCCCGCCGCCTTGCTTTCGTAAAGCGCCAGGTCGGCAACCAGCATCAGTTCCGTCGTGTTCGACGCATGTGTCGGCGCCAGCGCGACGCCGACGGAAAGGGAGAGCGGAATGGTCCTGCCTTCATGGGATTTGCCGGCCCGCATGGCGTCCAGCAGTTGCCGCACATCCTTGTTGATGGCGATGAGATCGCTGTGCGGAATGATGACGCCGAATTCGTCGCCACCGAGCCGACCGACCATGCCGCCGACAAAGATGCGCTCGGCGGTCTTGACGAGATGCGCCAGGGTGCGGTCGCCGAACTGATGCCCGAACGTGTCGTTGAGCTGCTTGAAATGGTCGAGGTCGATCAGCAGCAGGGCCGCATCGCGCCGACCGCGCATGGTGCCCAGGCTGTTGCCCAGCGCTTCGAGGAAATAGCGGCGTGTCATCGCCCCCGTCATCGCGTCCCTGGTCAGGAAATGATGCTTTTCGGCCTCGGCGGCGGCCGCGGATTTCAGGCTGTGGACGACGCTGCTGCGCATGTACATCAGTGCCAGCAAAGCCAGGCTGGTGGCGAGAATCGAGACCACGAAGGCGCTGCCGGAAGACAGATTTTCCGACATCTCGACAGCGCCAAGCAACGCGGCGCCGATGCTGATCAGAAGCAATGACTGGATGCCACGGTAGATCCGGCCGCTATGGTCCCTGATCGTCGCCAATATGCTCATCGCATCGCCCCTTGCATCCGCCGGCAAAGGGCTAGTGGGCAGCCGTTAAAAAGCCCTTGCGGCAGCCACGCCTGGCCAACGATTCGGCCACCCGGGCCGGCGATCCAACGTTCATGGTTAAGAAGCCTGTCGTGGAGACCGGCAAGGCCTCGGCGAAAGGCCGATGGCAGTTGCACGGCGCGGCATATCGGAGGAAAGTGCCGGCTTGCGCCAAAGCCAGGAGAGGCGGCTTTCCGCCGCCAGTCCGCCACCAGATCAAGGACCCACCGACCATGAAGATCATTGCCTGTGGCAGCGTGCCGACCATCGTAGCGCCGGAAAAATATTTCACCGGCCGGGTGCTGCAGACGCCGATCATCGAGAAGGAGGCGCCGGCGCGGCTGCGGGCGACGCTGGTCAGCTTCGAGCCGGGCGCGCGCACCCATTGGCACACGCATCCGCTTGGCCAGACGCTCTATGTCACCGCAGGCGCCGGCCTTGCGCAGACATGGGGAGAGGCGGTCCAGGAGATCAGGGCCGGCGACGTCATCTCGTTCGCGCCTGGCGAAAAGCACTGGCATGGCGCGGCGCCGAAATCGGCGATGACCCATATCGCCATGCAGGAGGCGCTGGACGGTGTCCATGCCGACTGGCTGGAAGCGGTGACGTCAGCGCAATATGGCGGCTGAGTGCCGACCGAGCTGGCAAAAAACCCGGCGTGAGCCGGGTTTTTCATTTCCACTACGGCGTATCTGATCAGGCCAGTGACGCGGTGAACCGCTGGATGCGCGTGCAGGCTTCCTCCAGCAGTGTCTCCGAGGTGGCGTAGGAGATACGGAAGTTCGGGCCAAGGCCGAAGGCCGAGCCGAACACCACCGCGACCCCCTCGGCCTCGAGCAGTTCCGAGCAGAAGGCCTCGTCTGTGTCGATCACCTTGCCGGCCTTGGTTTTCTTGCCGATCAGCTGGGCGCAGGACGGATAGACATAGAAGGCGCCTTCCGGCGACGGGCAGGTGATGCCGCGCGCCTGGTTGAGCATCGAGACGACGAGGTCGCGCCTGCCTTGGAAGATCGCCTTGTTCCTGGCAATGAAGTCCTGCGGGCCGTTCAGCGCTTCCACCGACGCCCATTGCGCGATGGTGCAGGCGCCGGAGGTCTGCTGACCCTGGATCATGTCCATCGCCTTGATCAGCTGGACCGGGCCGGCCGCATAGCCGATGCGCCAGCCGGTCATCGCATAGGCCTTAGACACGCCGTTCATGGTCAGCGTGCGCTCATAGAGCTTCGGCTCGACCTCGGCGATGGTCTTGAAGACGAAGTCGCCATAGGTCAGGTGCTCGTACATGTCGTCGGTCAGCGTCCAGACATGCGGATGCTTCAGCAGGACATCGGCCAGCGCGCGCAGTTCCGCCTGCGTGTAGGCCGCGCCCGACGGGTTCGACGGCGAGTTCATCAGCAGCCATTTGGTCTTCGGCGTGATCGCCTTCTCCAGCACCGCCGCCGTCAATTTGAAACCATTGTCGATCGAGGTGTCGGCAAACACCGAGGTGCCGCCGCAGATCGCCACCATTTCGGGGTAGCTGACCCAGTAGGGGCGGGGGATGATGACCTCGTCGCCGGGGTTCAGCGTCGCCATGAAGGCGTTGAACAGGATCTGCTTGCCGCCGGTGCCGACGATGGTCTGCTCGGGCTTGAAGTCGAGATTGTTCTCGCGCTTGAACTTTTTCGCGATCGCCTCGCGCAGCGGCGCGATGCCCGAAACCGGCGGATACTTGGTCTCGCCACGGCGGATCGCCTCGATCGCCGCGTTCTTGATGTTGTCGGGCGTGTCGAAATCCGGCTCGCCAGCGCCCAGCCCGATAATGTCACGGCCGGCATTTTTCAGCTCGCGCGCTTTCTGCGTCACCGCGATGGTGGCGGAAGGCTTCACGCGGGAAAGGGTGTCGGCAAGGAAGGCCATGACCTTGAACGTCTCCAACAGAGGATCGGCACGGCCAGGATCAGCCGCGGCGCTTCTCATGTCGCATGATTTCGCCCAGTGCAAGCATTGTCGGCTGATCCAGATCTCAAGGACCCGTGATCGGCAACAATAAATTCATTAACGGGCGGTAGAGGCTTGAGTGGCAGGATGGCAATCCATTCGCGGAGCGAGGGACCGTGTCGCGCAGCATCGGGCTTGCCCATATCATCCGTCAGGACGACGGCACCTCCACCGGTGTCTGGGGCATCTACACGCTGCAAAGCGCCTTCCAGCCGATCTTCGCCTTCAAGGAAGGCAAGCTGGCGGTGGTCGCGTTCGAAGGTCTGATCCGGCCGTTCCGCGACGGCCAGCCGCAATCGCCGATGAATTTCTTCAGCACCTGCCCGTCCGCCGACCGCCTGCATGTCGAGGCGCTGACCAGGACGCTGCATCTGCTGAACGCCGGCGCCTGCCTGCCGCAGGAGGCGTCGATCTTCATCAATTTCGACCCGTCGGTGTTCACCGAACGCAGTGTTGCCGACAAGGCCCTGCGCGAAATGCGGCTGGTGCTGCACGAGGCGGGCATCGATCCACGCCGTGTCGTCTGCGAAGTGACCGAGCAGAGGTCGGCGTCGCAGGAAACCCTGCACAGCTTCGTCGCGACACTCAAGGCCAACGGCTTCCGCATCGCCGTTGACGACTATGGCGCCGATGACTCCGACATCAACCGCATCAAGGAACTGAAGCCCGATATCGTCAAGTTCGACGCCACCTGGATCACGCAGCTGATGGAATCCGGTGCCGGTTTCGCGCTCTTGACCACCATGGTGAGGAGCTTCGAGGAACAAGGCATCCATACGGTGTTCGAGGGCATCGAGGAGGCATGGCAGCTGGAGCTCGCCGAGAAATCGGGAGCCTCGATGGTGCAGGGTTTCGTGCTGGCGCGGCCCGAGCTGGCGCCGACCAGCTTTCGCGTCCTAGACAAGGACAGGCAGACACCCGCTGCCGTCGTTGCCGGCGACACGCCTGTTTCCGCGACGGCAGCGCATTCGGCGCGGCCGGCGAAAGCGTTCGGGCGCAGGGTGGCGACATGAGGCTGGAGCGGCGGCGCAATGTCGACGATGCGATCCATATCGACGAAGTCGGCATCGAGTACGGCATCCATGGCGAATTCCGGCTGCGCAGCGCCTATCAGCCGATCTTCGCGCCGCGCGGCCGCTTCCTTCACGCCGTGGCGGTCGAAGCCCTTATCGAGCCGCACCGTGCCGGCCGGCCCAGTGCGGCGCGGGTGTTCTTCGATGGCGTTGCCGCTTCGGACCGGCTGTTTGTCGAGACCATGTGCCGGGTGTTGCATCTGCGGAATTTTCACAACATCGGCGTCGAAGGGCTCGATCTGTTCTTCAACTACAATCCGCTGATCAACGACCATCCCGGACGGGCGCTGGCCGAGATCCGGTTGATGACCAGGCATCTCGCTGACTTCGGCCTCGCCCCCGCCATGCTGGTTTGCGAAATCACCGAACAGTCGGCCGACGACGCGCTTCTCATGCGGCTGGTGCGCGAAATGCGGCGCGACGGCATCCGCATCGCCATCGACGATTTCGGCACCGGTCACTCCACCGAGGAGCGGGTGAGCCTGCTCAGTCCCGACATCGTCAAGATCGACGGCACCTGGTTCGCGGAGTTCTGCCGCCATGCCGCCGCCGAGCGGTTCTTCCGCCCGCTGGTCTCCACCTTGCACGATCGTGGCGCCAAGGTGCTGGTCGAAGGCATCGAGAACCCGACCCATCTGCGCGTCGCGCTGGAAGGCGGCGTCGACCTGCTGCAAGGCTATCACCTGGCCCGCCCCGCTCTGGCCGGAACGGTCTTCGAGGAAAAGCCGCTGTCCGTCGACACGCTGCTCGGCAGGGACAGCAAGGTCATTCCGCTGTTCGGCTAGGGCGTGCCGATATTCAGGTGATACCGGCCTGCGAACGGCGGTCTTCTGCGCTTCCGGTGCTCACGTACCACAAGTACGTTCCGCTCCGGTTCTCAAAGACCATCGTTCTCGGCTCGGCCTGACCTGAATCTCGACACGCCCTTGAACGACCGCGCTCCACACATCAGCGGCGCTGATGGTCTTGCCAAAACAAATCACTGGTTGCGGCTGCCGCCGCTGCGATAATCGCGCCAGGAAAGGCAGCTTCGGGGAACGCAATGATACTCTACGGCATGATCGACAGCGGCAATTGCTACAAGCCGCGCCTGCTGATGGCCAAGCTCGGCCTCGCCTTCACCAATGTCGAAGTGAGCTCGCATACCGGCGAGACGCGAAAGGCGGAGTTTGTCGCCAAGAATCCGAACGCCATGGTGCCGCTGCTCGAACTCGACGATGGCCGGCGGTTGGCCGAATCCAACGCCATCCTGCTCTATCTGGCCGAAGGCACACGTTTCCTGCCGGCGGACAAGTATCAGCGCGGGCTGGCCTATCAGTGGCTGTTCTTCGAGCAATACAGTCACGAGCCCTACATTGCCGTGCGCAAGGCGCTGCTGACTTTCCCCGAACGCGCCAAGGATGCGACGCCGGAGCGGTTGGCGATGACGCTGGAGCGCGGCAACAAGGCGCTCGGCGTGATGAACAAGCATCTGGAGGACAACGCCTTCTTCGCCGGCGGCGCGTTCAGCGTCGCAGACATCGCGCTCTATGCCTATACGCATACGGCGGAGCAGGGCGGCTTCCAGCTCGACGCCTATCCGGCGGTCGCCGCCTGGCTGAAGAGAGTGGAGGCGGATCCGGGGCATGTTCCGATCGAGTGGGTGGGGTGAGCCATCTCGGCGATTGGCGAAAGCTCCCACGAGAGCGTCCTTCTCCCCATATAGTGACGGGGAGAAGGACGCAGCTCTGCCGGTTTCGCCAATCGCCTGAGTGCAGACAAACAAAAAGGCGGGATAAATCCCGCCTTCCCATTTCCGGTAGCCTGATCGGGAGCGTCTGGTCCGGGCTGGCAGCTATCTGCTGATCCAGCTTGTCGGGTCTTTCCGCTCCGGCGCGCTTCTCGCGCGACTGTCAGTACATCCGTGACTTGCCGCACGCCCCGGGCTCTCGCCCGGCGCGCGCCATTCGCAAAATCAGGCTGCCTTGCTCAGAGATCCAGCGGACGACTTGCCAGTGCGGCGGTCCTGCTCGATCTCGAAGTTGATCTTCTGGCCTTCGACCAGGGTCGACAGTCCAGCACGCTCGACTGCGGAGATGTGGACGAAAACGTCCGCGCCGCCCGCGTCAGGCTGAATGAAGCCGAAGCCCTTGGTGGCGTTGAACCACTTGACCGTTCCAGTTGCCATTTTAGATAGTCCTTCAACATTTGCTTTAGATTGACCAGACCGAAGTCCAGCCGGTGTGCATCGAGATTTTGGAGATAGACGTCAGCAAACGCGAAGATCGCGAGGCCCGGATCGATCGGCCGAAATATCAATGAACCGCATATAGGCTACTTTCGCACAAAAAACAAGACTGCGTGAGAAAGCCGTGATCGAGATGCCGCCCAATGGCCGCCCCAATCTGGTGAAACCGTTGCCACGGATCGCGCCGTTTTCGAGCGGCGGATCAGGGTTTGGGGAGAGGACCATGAAGACCATTCTGCTTGCCGCCTGTATGACGCTGGTGGCCGCCCAGGCGCAGGCGATCTCGCGCTACGACCCGACGCGCATGAGCTGCGGCAAGGTTCAGGCGACGATCGCGCGGCAGGGGGCCGTCATCCTGCGCTACCAGTCGACGCGGGTGCCGGGACTACCGCTCTACGACCGCTATGTGCAGAGCCAGCAATTCTGCACCATGGGCGAGGTAAGGACGCGCGCCTACGTGCCGAGCGCCGACACGAAGTCCTGTCCGGTCTACAACTGCAAGCGGCCGGACAATGAGCGGCATTTCCGCCGGCGGTTCTTCCACAAGGACTAGCCAATCGGTCCTGCCTTGCAGCCCTGGTTCAAAACCCGAAGGAAACCTGCGCCGGCGGCGGCGGGCCGACGCGCACGCCTTCCATGGCCAGCATCTTTTCCTTGGTGACGGAACCGCCGGGCGCCGAGAAGCCGCCGATCTTGCCGCCGGCGGCAAGGATGCGATGGCAAGGGATGACCAGCGGCACCGGATTGGCGCCAAGCGCTGCACCGGTTTCGCGGGCGAGCCCGGCATGGCCGGCGGTCTTGGCCAGTTCGCCATAGGTGGTGGTTTCGCCAAAGGCGAGTTTTCGCGCCGCGTCATAGATGGCGAGACGGAAATCGTCGACGCCGGCCAGATCGACCGGCACGCCAGTGAAGTCGACGTCCTCGCCCGCCGCATAGGCCTTGATCGAGGCGATCAGTTCGACCACCCATGGCGGCTGCGCCGTCGAGGCTGAAACACCGGCATGGCGCATCAGCCGCCGCTCCACCGCTTCGCGGCTGCGTTCGGGCAGGCAGAGCCGGATCAGGCCCTTTTCGCTCCAGGCGATGCCCATGAAACCGATCACTGTTTCTAACACTGCGTGGCCGGCTGTGATCGAAGATGTCGTTTCCATGATGCGCTCCTTTCCGCAAAGCGGCGAAAACCGGCATTGGTGCCGGTACATATCAGGAACAATATGGCATCAGGCCCCGAGTCTGGCCACCCGAAAACCACCTGATGGCCCCGATTGCCCGTCGGGAATCGCTGGTGTAAGGGATTTCTTAACGACCCGACGAACCGGACCCGAGCGCGGCTTGCCAGCAAAACTCAATCTCATCGCGATCGGCGTCATCATCGCCGCTGCCGGCCTCAGTGGCTGCACGTCGACCTCGCAGATGAAGTCCGCGCCTGCCTTGACCGAAACCGCGACCGCCGCGGGCGCCGATGCCGGCTTCACCATTCCTTTGCCGGAGACGGTTTCGGTGCTGCCGGAATCATCCGGCATTGCCCCCGTGCAGGCGGCCGATCTGTCGGCTGGCCCTGCCGCGCCGGCACTCGATCCCGCCGCCCAGCCGGCCGCTGCCGCGACCGCCGCCTTCGCCGGATCGACCCCGACAGCGCCGGCCGTGCCTGCGGTGATGACCGCCAATGCGGCGCCCGCCGTGGTCAAGACCAACGCCACGGCCGCGACCGCCTATGCCATCGCCGGCGTCACGCCGGCCTCGGGCAAGCTGCCCCCGCTCGCCGCCGGCACGGTGTCCCAGGCGTCGATGATGCCCGGCGTGCAGCAGGCGGCCTATGTCGTACCGCAGAACCCGGCTGCCCTGGTGCAGTTCCCGGCAGCGCCGGTTGGTCCGGCCGAAGAAGAGCATGCTACCGGCATGCGCGGCGACGTCGACCGGCTGATCGTCAAATACGCCGCGCTCTACCAGGTGCCGGCGGACCTGGTGCGCCATGTCGTCAACCGCGAGAGCACCTTCAACCCAAAAGCCTACAACAATGGCCATTGGGGGCTGATGCAGATCAAGCACGCGACGGCGCGCGGCATGGGTTATGACGGGCCGGCCAAGGGCCTGTTCGACGCCGAGACCAATTTGAAATACGCGGTGAAATATCTGCGCGGCGCCTGGCTGGTGGCCGGCGGCAACGCCAAGCGCGCCGACTGGCTCTACCAGACCGGCTATTATTTCGACGCCAAGCGCAAGGGCCTGCTCGAGGCGACCGGCCTCGGCACCGACCGCAAGCGGCGTCCGCAGCCCGACGCCTGAGTGCGATGCCTGAACCGCGTCCGCCGGCCCCGAACGACATCCGGCTGCGCAAGATCCTCGACGAGACGCTCGTTCCGCCGCGCTGGCCCGATGGCTTCGTCATGCGCTGTTTCGAGCCCGGCGACGCGCCGGCATTGCATGCACTGCTGAGCGAAGTGTTCGACGACGGCACCGATGGCCCGTTCGAGGAGTGGTGGCCGCGTGTCGCCAACGATCCCGAATTCGATCCGGCGCTGTGCTTCCTGGTCATCGACGCCAAGGGACGGCTGGCGGCGGCTGCGCTGTGCTGGTCCCGCGCCTTCGTCAAGGACCTCGCCGTTCACCCCGAGGCGCGCGGCAAGGGCATCGCCGAGGCGCTGATGTGGCACAGCTTCGCCACCTTTCGCGAACGGGGCGCCGAGTGTGTCGACCTGAAGACCAACACGGTGGAGAACGCCGCCGCCGTCCGGCTCTATGAGCGGCTCGGAATGACGCCGGTCGCCTGGGAAGGCTAGGAACGGTTGCTTCCTGTCTAATGGTGCCGGCGGATTTCCGCCGCCGAGCGGAAACCGCCAGCGCATTGTGAGCCGCTTCACATAGGCGGCGGCCGGCCCGTGCTAACGCAGCGTCATGACGCCATTCAGCCGATCCGGGATCGTCGATCGGCTGGGCACAGGAGGAGGCTGCACCGGCATGTGTCGGCCCCTCCGTGGCGGGTTCCGGGGCGGGGGTTTCGGGACCCGCCTTCATGCACGATCTTCTCCCTAGATGTCCGGTGCGTTGCCGATCTTCTGCTTGAGATCGAGCGCCCAGGCGCGGCCTTCGTCGCCGCCCCACAAAAGCCAGGCGATGTAGCCGGCCGACGGGTTCGCCTCGTTGCCGTAGTTCCTGCCGCGCTTGTCGACCTCGTGGCGGGCGAAATAGCTGACCATGCGGCGGATGGTGGAGGGGGCGAGCTTTTCCCGGTTCTTCAGTTCGGTCGCCCGCGCCACGCCGATCTCGGTGCCGCCCCGGCCGAACTGCTTGCGCAGCCTGAGGCCCTTGGCGGCATTGTCGGCCACCACTTGCGGGCAGCGCAGGTCGATCTCGTCGTCGTGCATGGTTGTTCCCCGGATCGCGGTGCCGAACAGATACAACGCCGTCTCGCCATGCGCAAAATGTCGGAAGGGATCATCGCGAAACGTCCTTGGGTCGCAGAGCAACCGCGCCGGGACGCCGGCGTCGTGACCCAAGGAGCCGATCATGATCACCTTTCCCAACGAATCCGCCCGATATCGCACCGCCCGCGAAAGACTGTTGCAGAAGGAAATCGAACTGCGCCGCGCCATGGAGGACGTCGCCGTCGCGCGCCGCGCGCTGCCGCCGGGCGGGCTGATCCGCCAGGACTATGTGTTCGACGCGCTGGACGCCGATGGCAAGCCCGTCAAGGTCAGGCTTTCGGAGCTGTTCGAGCCGGGCAAGGATTCCCTCATCCTGTACAACATGATGTTTCCGCGCCATCCGCAGGAGACGCGCGACGTGGCGACCAGCGGCGGGACGGCGAAGCTGGCACGGCCGGACCAGCCATGCCCGTCCTGCACCGCGCTGCTCGACCAGTTCGACGGCGCGGTCGGCCATCTCACGGCGGCCGGCTTCAACTTCGTCGTGGTGGGCAAGACCGCGCTCGAAAACCTGCTCACGCTCGGCCGCGACAGAGGCTGGAGGAACATGCGGCTGGTGTCCTCGGCCGCCAACAGCTTCAAGCGCGACTACAATGCGGAGGCGGCCGACGGCGCGCAGATCCCGCTGCTGTCGGTGTTCCATCGTGACGCCGACGGCATCCGCCATTTCTGGTCGTCGGAACTGGATTTCGCCCCGACGGATCCCGGCCAGGACCCGCGCGGCATCGGCACCTGCGAAACGCTGTGGAACCTGATGGATTTCACGCCGCAGGGCCGGCCGAACTGGCACGAGCAGCTGCAATATGGCAAGGCGTGCTGTCATTGACAGCCGGCTGGTTCAGCCGCCGAGCTTCAGTTCGGAGTGGCTTTTCAGCACATGGTCGCCATCCACCTGCGCAATGAGATAGGCGGGTTCTTGCCTGCCCGCCTTGCGCACGGTTTCCGCACCATTGATCGTGCGCTTCCCATGCAGGTGAAGCTCTCGCTCAAGTCGGCCGGAACATCGGAAGATCCGCTGCATTGATAGTAGACGGTTTGCGACCCCCTTGATGAGGTGGAACGGCCCGCTCCGACAGCATCAAAGTGCTAACGTGGTCGTTGTTGCAAACGCCACAAGGAGGGACCGTTCCGTGAAAGATGTTACCACTATCGGGCTGGACTTGGCCAAACAGGTTTTTCAGGTTCATGGCGCCGACGCTGACGGCGCGCCGCTGTTCAACCGGAAGCTACGCCGCGCCGAGGTTTTGCGCTTTTTCGAGAAATTGCCACCGTGCCTGGTTGGGATGGAAGCATGCGCGAGTGCGCATTACTGGGCGCGAGAGATCGCGGTCTTCGGTCACAACGTCAAACTGCTACCACCTCAATACGTGAAGCCGTTCGTCAAACGCGGGAAGACAGATGCCGCCGATGCGGAGGCCATCAGCGAGGCCGTAACGCGAAAGACCATGCGGTTCGTCCCGGTCAAGACGGCTGAGCAGCAGGCAGCCGTGATGGTGCTCAAGACGCGTGCATTGCTCGTCCGTCAGAGAACTCAGACGATCAACGCCCTGCGCGCTCATATGGGCGAGTTGGGCATCATCGCTCCAATCGGGATTGCCAACGTCAAGGCATTGGCCGTCATCATCCGGGATGGGGCTGATAGCCGCTTGCCGCCGGCTGCGCGATTTGCTCTCACAGAGATGGTCGACCAGATTGAGCTTCTTGCAGCGCGGATCGATAGACTTGAACGTGAGATCGTTGTTCAAGCCAGGCAAGACTCGGATATGCGTCGGCTCGCTACCATCCCCGGCGTGGGGGCCATTATTGCCATGGCCATCAAAGCGCTCGTTCCTGATCCCGGCGGATTCAAATCGGCTCGGCACTTTGCTGCCTGGATAGGCCTGACACCAAAGGCCCATTCGAGCGGCGGCAAGGATCGCCTGGGGCGCATTTCCAAGATGGGCAATTCAGAATTGCGATCGCTGCTTGTGACTGGGGCCGCATCCGTCCTTCGCCATGTGCGAACTGACGACAAGGCGCGGCCGTGGCTGAAGGACTTGCTTGGCAGACGCCCTTTCAAGGTCGTGGCAGTTGCGCTGGCCAACAAGACGGCGCGGATCATCTGGGCTTTGTTGACCAGAGGTGGAGTATACCGCAACCCAATGGAAACAAGGGCGAACGAGATCCCCGCTTAAGGATCCGGACCGCCCATACGAGCTGACCGGCAAGGGCCGGCAGAAGCGAGGTGCAAAAGCAGACGATGAACCCACGGGACTAAATCCCGAAACAGGACAGGCCGAAACCCGTGACGCGCACAAAAGCGCGCCCCCTTGATCCAGCCACCTGTTTCGCGGACTTCATCGAGGCCAGCGGTCATGTGCCGCGCAGAAAGGCCGGACATATGACCGCACCGTCCTCATGTGGTGAAATCGACTGAAAAGCATCCTTGCACCGCGGGCCGTTCCACATATCACGGATTCGAAGTGCGACTCACAATTAGAAACATTTGGGACTTGGTGCGAGAAAGCGTGGTTGGCTTTGTCAACGACAATGCCCTTAGTCATGGCGCGGCGATGGCCTTTTATGCCGCAACGTCGCTGGCCCCAGTTCTGATAATTGTGGTCGCGATAGCTGGCATCGCATTTGGTCATCAAGCAGCGCAGTTGGCTTTGTCTGCTCAGATATCGGGGCTGATGGGTTCAGAAAGCGCAGCGCTCCTTCAAACAGCGCTCGAAGGGGCATCCAGCAAATCATCGGGGACCTTGGCGGCCATCATTGGCGTGGCCACCTTGCTCGTAACCGCCTCTGCCGTCTTTGGCGAGATGCAGCAGGCCCTGAATGTAATATGGAAGGTTGAAACGAAGGGGAGTTCGCTGTCGCGTCTCTTGCGGGCGCGTGCAGCAAGTCTCGGCTTGGTCGCCGCACTCGGCTTTATGTTGCTGGTATCCCTGGTGGCGAGCGCCGCGATCTCGGCTCTGGGCAACATGATCAGCGCTCAATTGCCGTTCGGCGAATTTGTTCTGAGCGCGATCAACACCTTGATCTCCTTTTCCCTGATCTCCGTGATGTTCGCCGCTATCTACAAAGTCTTGCCGGATCGTGCCTTGGAATGGCGGGATGTCGGGATCGGTGCTGTCGTGACCGCCGCACTGTTCACATTGGGGAAATCGCTTATCGGTTGGTATATCGGCACAAGTGCGATCGCATCGTCATATGGTGCGGCCGGAGGGCTGCTCGTCATACTGCTCTGGGTCTACTATTCATCAGAAATCTTTCTGCTCGGTGCAGAGCTGACCCGCGCCTATTCCGTTCGACATGGCAGTAGGTCCGACCTGAACGGGCTGGTTCAAAATGCGTCCACTTCGGAAAAAACTGTTTCAATTCGCCAAAAGCCCAGCTCTTCGGGCGCCGTTGCGTTGTTGGCGGTGGCGTGCGCGAGTGCAACGATGACAGCCTTTCTGCTGGGGCCTCGTCGCCCATAGCGTCAAGATGGACAGGCCATGCGTGTGATGGTGCGCTGTGGGACGGCGAGGATGAGGGCGAGGTGACGCTGCAGTCATGAGGTTGCTCCTTAAAGGGGCGCGCCATGGAGCGCCACGGCGGGCGCTTCAACGCGGCCTGGCAAACCGACCGCCGCAAGGTGGCTCTGTGCCTGCGCCTGCCGTGAACTAGACTGCGGCCATCAATCCGAGGGAGCAGCAATGCCCAAGATCGACCTGTCAGCCGTGCCCGTGCGCAAGGGCTCGGGCTACCCACCGCCCTTCGATCAACCCTGTGCGACCCGCACGCGGCGGCGTCTCGGCGATGCCGGTGGCCTCGCCGATTTCGGCGTCAACCTGATGACATTGCCATCGGGCGGCTGGTCGAGCCAGCGGCACTGGCACAGCCATGAGGACGAGTTCGTCTACGTGCTGGAAGGCGAACTGACGCTGGTCGAGGACGGCGGCGAGACACTGCTGCGCGCCGGCGATTGCGCGACGTTCGCCAAAAACAGCGGCAACGGCCATCACCTGATCAACCGGTCTTCCACGACCGCGCTTTATCTCGAGGTCGGCTCGCGCAACCCGGACGATGTCATCTCTTGCTCCGACATCGACATGATGAGCCCGAGTTCCGACGGACGCTTCCTGCACAAGGATGGCACGCCCTATCCGGGGCAGGGGTGAGCACGGGAGCCATGTATCCGCGCTGGCTTTCCGCCGGTGCCGGGATAAGCTCCCTGAGATCAATGGGTGCCGCAAGGCCCTCATCCGGCCGCTTCGCGGCCACCTGTGCCGGGGCGAGTCACTTGCCTCGCCCGTCCTTCGGACCCCTGCTGGGGAGAAGAGATTGGCGCCCGCGCTGGCAATCTCCTCTCCCCTCGGGGAGAGGTCAGCCGAGCGAAGCGGAGGCTGGGTGAGGGGGCCTTTGCGCCAGCCTGTCCAACCAGAGGGAGAGTGCCATGAAGAAGGAAGTCATCGAAGTGCCGGTGCTGTCGGCAGCCGTGCGCGCGCTGGGCGTGCCGCTGTCGCTGGTGACCAGGGCCGCGGGGCTGGTCTTCGTGTCCGGTACGCCGCCGCTCGATATCTTCACCGGCAGGCTGGTCAAGGGCGACATCGAAACGCAGACCGAGGCGTCGCTGACGGCGCTGAAACACTGCCTGGAAGCGGCCGATACCTCGCTGGAAAACGTGGTGATGGTGCGCATCTACGCCGTCAATTCCGGATTCTACAACGCCATCAACCGCGTCTATGCCAGGCATTTTCCCGAAAATCCGCCGTCACGGACCTTCGTGCCGGTGGCGTCATGGCCGATGGAGTTCGATATCGAGATCGAGTGCGTGGCGGTGACCTGAGCCCTGGACCATGCGTCGGCGCTGGCGTTCCGCCAGTGCCGGGATAAGCTCCCTAAAATCTGTCGCAAAGACCTCTCATCCGGCCGCTTCGCGGCCACCTGTGCCGGGGCGAGTCACTTGCCTCGCCCGTCCGTCGGACCCCCGCTGGGGAGAAGAGACTGGCGCCCGCGCTGGCAATCTCCTCTCCCCTCGGGGAGAGGTCAGCCGAGCGAAGCGGAGGCTGGGTGAGGGGGCCTTTGCGCCAGCCTGACCAACAAAGGGAGATTGCCATGAAGAAGGAAGTCATCGAGGTGCCGGTCATGTCGGCCAAGGTGCGGGCACTCGGCCTGCCGTGCTCGACGGCGGTGAGGGCCAACGGCTTCGTGTTCATCTCGGCGACGCCGCCGGTGGACATGGTGACCGGCGAGATGGTGCGCGGCGACATCGAAACGCAGACCGAGGCGTCGTTGAAGGCACTGAAACACTGCCTGGAAGCGGTTGGCACCTCGCTCGACAACGTGGTGATGGTGCGCATCTACGCCGTCAATTCCGGCTTCTACAACGCCATCAACCGGGTCTATGCGAAGTATTTTTCCACGAACCCGCCGGCGCGCAGTTTTGTGCCGGTGGCGTCGTGGCCGATGGAGTTCGATATCGAGATTGAGTGTGTGGCGGTGGCGTGAGGGTAGGTTCTCGCCCCCTGATTTCAGCATCGTTAGTGGTCGCGGATGGCGTCCTCGTTATGGGGGCGGCCTTCCAACACCTTGCTGATTTCGCCAGCCTTGTGCGCCGGCGTCAGGGCGCCCATAGTCAAGGGCGGCCGCTGTGCAGGCCAAGGACCGACAATGCTTGAGCAGCCGGAGCCATGACCACGAGCCCGCTACGCGTGGCGGTCGTTGGCGGCGGCATTGGTGGCGCCGCCACGGCTTTCGCCCTGCATCAACGCGGCATGGAGGTTCGTCTCTACGAGCAGGCGGCGGCCCTGGCCGAAGTCGGCGCCGGCGTCGCCATCCAGCCGAACGGTGTGCGGATGCTTCGGCGCCTCGGCCTTGGCGACGAGCTGCTCCGCTTGGGGGCGAGATGGATCGACCCGCAGTTTCGCCGCGCCGATGGAGCCTATGCCGCGGCGATGTGGCCGCCCGAGCTTGCCGGCAAAATCGAGTTCCAAGGCATGCACCGCGCCGATTTGCTGGCAATGTTCGTCGACCGGCTGCCTGCCGGTCGTGTGAAGGCTGGCCACAGATGCATCGGCTTCGAACAGGATGACGGGCAGGCCGTCATCACTTTCGCCAATGGTCTGCGTGCCACGGCTGACGTCGTGATCGCGGCCGACGGCATCCATTCGACCCTTCAGCAGTTTGTCGTCGCCCCGTCCGCCCCGCTCTATTCGGGATCGGTCGCCTATCGCGGGGTGATCCCGGCGGCGAGCGTCTCGTGGCCGTCTGGAGCGATGCGCAACTGGCTCGGTGCAGGCAGGCATTTTCTCGTCTTTCCGGTGCGCGCCGGCCTGCTCGTCAACTATGTCGGCTTTGTCACGACCGATGAGCCGTTGAAGGAGTCATGGTCGGCACGCGGCGATCCCTCCGCGCTTGCCCGGGAGTTCGCCGGCTGGGACCCGATGGTCGAGACGATCATCGCCCAGGTGAAAACGACGTTTCGGTGGGGCCTGTTCGATCGCGAGCCGCTCGCAAACTGGACTCGCGGGCGCCTGACCCTGCTGGGTGACGCGGCCCACCCGATGCTGCCGCACATCGGGCAAGGCGCCAATCAGGCCATCGAGGACGCCGTTGCCCTGGCGACGGTGCTGAGCCACGCGGACCGCAAGTCGGCACCCCAGGCGCTGTTGATCTACGAGCAGCTTCGGCGCGAGCGGACCGCCGGCGTTCAGCGCATGTCGCGCGTGAGCGGTGCCCGCTATGACGCAGCCAGCGGCGACTTGCATGCCCGCGACCGCAAGCTCGATGCCCAGCGGCAGGAACGCGCCTGGGTCTGGAACTACGACGCTTATGCAGAAGCCGAGACCGCCGCCGCTTCGCTTTAGAGCATGATCCCGAAAAGTGGAATCCGGTTTTCGGGAAAGATCATGCTCAAAGAGATAGAGCCCCATCCCGATTCCATCGGGATGGAACAGGCTCTAGGCAAAATACTCCTGCAGCGGCCTGACCTCGAGGCTTCCCGCCTTCAGCGCCGCGATCGCTTCCGCCACCGCCGCCGCGCCCGACAGCGTCGTGTAATACGGCACTTTCTGCATCAGGGTCGCGCGGCGCAGCGACTTGGAGTCCGACACCGCCTTCTGGCCGTCCGTGGTGTTGAAGACGATCTGCACCTGGCGGTTGCGGATGGCGTCCTCGATGTGGGGGCGGCCTTCCAGCACCTTGTTGATCTTTTCCGCGACAACGTCGTTTTCGGCGAGGAAGCGCTGCGTGCCCGAGGTGGCCAGCACCTTGAAGCCGAGGCCGGCCAGGCGCTTGACCGCCGGCAATATGCCCTTCTTGTCCTCGTCACGCACCGAGACGAACAGCGTGCCGGAGCGGGGGAGATCGACACCCGCCCCCAGCTGGCTCTTGGCGAAGGCGAGGGCAAAATCGCGGTCGAGGCCCATGACCTCGCCGGTCGAGCGCATTTCCGGCCCGAGCAATATGTCGACGCCGGGGAAGCGGGCGAAGGGGAACACCGCTTCCTTGACCGCGATGTGGCCGGGGTTCCTCGGGTCGGGCATGGCGCCGTAATGGGCGAAGGCGTCTTCCAGGGTCTCGCCGGCCATGATGCGGGCGGCGATTTTCGCGATCGGACGGCCGATGGTCTTGGCGACGAAGGGCACGGTGCGCGACGCGCGCGGGTTGACCTCCAGCACATAGACCGTGCCGTCCTTGATCGCATATTGCACGTTCATCAACCCGCCGACATTGAGCGCGCGGGCAAGGGCCGCCGTCTGGCGTTCCAGCTCGTCGACCAGCTCCGAAGGCAGCGAGTGCACCGGCAGCGAGCAGGCACTGTCGCCCGAATGGATGCCGGCCTCCTCGATGTGTTCCAAAATGCCGGAAACGAAGGTCGACTTGCCGTCGCAGAGGCAGTCGACATCGACCTCGATGGCGCCTGACAGATAGGTGTCGAACAAAAGCGGGTTCTTGCCGAGCAGCGTGTTGATCTGGCCGGTCTTGTCGTTGGGGTATTTCTGCTTGATGTCCTCCGGCACCAGGCCGGGCACGGTGTCGAGCAGGTAGGACTGCAGCATGCTCTCGTCATGGATGATCTGCATGGCACGGCCGCCCAGCACATAGGAGGGGCGCACCACCAAGGGGAAGCCAAGCTCGCCGGCGACGAGGCGGGCCTGCTCGACCGAATAGGCGATGCCGTTCTTCGGCTGGGTCAGGCCGAGCTTGTGCAGCAGCTTCTGGAAGCGGTCGCGGTCCTCGGCCAGATCGATCATGTCGGGCGAGGTGCCGAGGATCGGGATGCCGGCCTTCTCCAGCGCGTCGGCGAGCTTCAGCGGCGTCTGGCCGCCGAACTGCACGATGACGCCGACCAGCTCTCCAGAGGCCTGTTCGGCGCGCAGGATCTCCAGCACGTCCTCCGCCGTCAGCGGCTCGAAGTAGAGACGGTCCGAAGTGTCGTAGTCGGTCGACACAGTCTCGGGGTTGCAGTTGATCATGATCGCTTCATAGCCGGCGTCGCGCAGCGCGAAGGCGGCATGGCAGCAGCAATAGTCGAACTCGATGCCCTGGCCGATGCGATTGGGGCCGCCGCCGAGGATGACGACCTTCTTGCGCGACGACACTTTCGCCTCGTTGGCGAGGGCGCCGGCGAAGGGCACTTCATAGGTCGAGTACATGTAGGCGGTGGGCGAGGCGAACTCGGCGGCGCAGGTGTCGATGCGCTTATAAACCGGATGAACGTCGAGCTTTTCGCGAATCTTCGCAATCACTTCGGCGTCGGTCTTCGTCAGCGACGCGAGGCGGGCATCGGAGAAGCCCATCGCCTTCAGCATGCGCAGATTGACGGCATCCTGCGGAATGCCATGCTCGCGGATGCGCGCTTCCATGGCCAGGATGCCGGCGATCTGCTCGAGGAACCACGGGTCGATCTTGCACATGGCGTGCACGTCTTCCAGCGACGTGCCCATGCGGATCGCCTGCGCCACCATGCGCAGCCGGTCGGGCGTCGGCGTGCCCAGGGCGGCGCGGATGGCGTTGCGGTCGTCGGCATGGTTGGCCGCCATGGCCCCGTGGCCGATGCCGGGGATCTCGATCTCGTCCAAACCCGTCAGGCCGGTTTCGAGACCACGCAAGGCCTTCTGCAGCGATTCCTGGAAGGTGCGGCCGATGGCCATGACTTCGCCGACCGACTTCATGGCGGTGGTCAGCACCGGCTCGGCGCCGGGGAATTTCTCGAAGGCAAAGCGCGGGATCTTGGTGACGACGTAATCGATGCTCGGCTCGAACGAGGCGGGCGTCGCGCCGCCGGTGATGTCGTTCTCCAGCTCGTCCAGCGTGTAGCCGACGGCGAGCTTGGCGGCGATCTTGGCGATCGGGAAACCGGTCGCCTTGGAGGCAAGTGCTGACGAGCGCGAGACGCGCGGGTTCATCTCGATGACGACGAGGCGGCCATCGGCCGGGTTGACCGCGAACTGCACGTTGGAGCCGCCGGTCTCGACGCCGATCTCGCGCAGCACCGCGATCGAGGCGTTGCGCATCATCTGGTATTCCTTGTCGGTCAGCGTCAGCGCCGGGGCGACGGTGATCGAGTCGCCGGTGTGCACGCCCATCGGGTCGATGTTCTCGATCGAGCAGACGATGATGCAATTGTCCGCCTTGTCGCGCACGACCTCCATCTCGTACTCCTTCCAGCCGAGCACGCTTTCCTCGATGAGCACTTCGGTGGTCGGCGAAGCGTCGAGGCCGGACTGGACGATGTCGTAGAATTCGGCGCGGTTGTAGGCGATGCCGCCGCCGGTGCCGCCCATGGTGAAGGACGGGCGGATGATGGCGGGCAGGCCGACATGGTCGAGCGCCTGGGCGGCGATCGCCATGCCATGGCTGATGTAGCGCTGCTTGCGGTCGCCTTCGCCGAGGTTCCAGCGGGTTTCCAGCGCGTCGAGCGCGGCATCGAGATCGGCAGGCGCCTCGGCCTTGACGGCGGCGCGCTCGGCCTCGTGCATCTTGCGGTCGGCGTTCTTGACGTCGGTGGCGTTGGCCAGCATCGACTTCGGCGTTTCGAGCCCGATCTTCTTCATGGCCTCGCGAAACAAGGCACGGTCCTCGGCCTTGTCGATGGCCGTGGCGTCGGCGCCGATCATCTCGACATTGTAGCGGTCGAGCACGCCCATGCGGCGCAGCGACAAAGCGGTGTTGAGCGCGGTCTGGCCGCCCATGGTTGGCAGCAGCGCGTCGGGCCGCTCCTTGGCGATGATCTTGGCCACCACTTCAGGCGTGATCGGCTCGATATAGGTGGCGTCGGCCAGTTCCGGGTCGGTCATGATGGTGGCCGGGTTGGAATTGACCAGGATGACGCGGAAGCCTTCTTCCTTCAGCGCCTTGCAGGCCTGGGTGCCGGAATAGTCGAACTCGCAGGCCTGGCCGATGACAATGGGGCCGGCCCCGATGATCAGGATCGACTTGATGTCGGTGCGTCTTGGCATGGCGTAGGTCCGTTCGGCGGGCGGCTTGCACAAAAAACCGGGACGGGAAGACCCGGCCGGTTGTGCTCGCGATTCTGGTATCAGGCTAGGAGGGCCTTATAGGGAAGAGTTTGCCCGATGTAACCCCGAAAATGCGAGCGGAGGCAGTGGGATTAGGCAGTAGGGATTGGGCAGTAGGTAGTAGGGCTTTTCAAGCGCCGTGAACGTACACCCCTACTGCCTATTGCCTACTGCCTAATCCCTAGTCTCCGAACGCCACCGCATCCGGGATCTCGAAGCGTTCGGACACGCCGACGCGGATCATGTTCAGGCTGCCCTCGCGGGTGAAGCGGAAATCGCCGTCCGCGTTCGAACCGGCGGGCAGGCCGGCGGAGAAGGAGATGACGCGCGTGCCGCCATCGGGCCAGGTGACGGTCACGTCGGCCTTGTCGCTGCCATTGCGGGTGACGCTCGCTTGGCAGCCGGTCATCGGCTGGCCGACATAGCGCGCGCAGGGGATTTCCACGGCTCCGGAGGCAGGAGCAGCGGCATCCTGCGGCTGGGCTGGCGCGGGGTCCTGGATCTCTCCGGTCGGCGGGGTTTCATTCGCCGCCAGCGCCAGGCCGTAGGCATCCTGCATGGCGGTGATGGCGGCGGATTCCATTGGCGATTCAGAGGCGGCCTGCCCGTCGCCACCCAGCCGCGCCGAGAGGTCTGGCGGCAGTGCCGGCGCCGGCTGGTTGGAAGCAGCGGCGGACCCGTTTGCTGCCGGGTCGGCCTCCGTTGTCCCGGTGGCGCCTTCGACATAGGCAGCCGGATTGAGGGGGATCAGATAGCGCGCGGGTGCCCATCCGCTCAGCTTCGGGTTGTCGGTGGCCGCGATCTTGCACCATTTGTGGCCGTTGACGTCGTTGCAGCCGAGATTGGTGACGCTGGCGCCAGCGTCCAGCCGCATCTGGACCTTGGCGATCGCCGAAGCGGCGACGCGGACGTTGAGGAGATCGTTCGGCGCCAGGCCAGTCACGATGGAGATGACGATGTCCTGCGCTTCTTCGGCCTGCGCGGGGGCAATGGCGGGCCACGCCGCCATCAGCAGCGGGGCGGCAATCAGCGCAAGCAGGGTTGTTCGGAGCGTAACTGTGCGCCTCATCATGTGGCCGTGCGCTGATACTCAAGTCACCATGCGGCGGCAGGGTCGAACCGCGCCACATGCCCGGCCGATTTTATAAGGGACGACGCGCCGCCATGTAAGCCCGAAAATTCAGGGGGCTGAACCGGATCAGCCTGAGGCATGAGCTTCGCTCAGCCTGTGGGCATGAATGCAAGGGCATTCAGCCCGGCATGAACGCAAGAGCGTTCAGCCTGGCATGAATCCCGTCCTGAGTGCGTGCGCCCATTCCGGCCGTCCCGCCTGTTCGGCCTGGCGCGCCGCGGCTTCATGGTCGTAGTCGACAGCGATGGAATCGAAGCGGTCGGGCTGGCCGGCGCCACCCAATGTGACGATGCCGTAGCGCGCATGCGGCGAGCCTTGCTCGGAAACATGCGCCGGGGGCGTCGCATCGTCATAGGCGGGGCAACCGATGCTGCCCGGATTGAAGATGACGGGGCCATCGGGGACGCGGATCAGCTCCGCGCGGTGGCTGTGGCCGCACAGCGCGATGCGGCAGGCGGGGTCGAGCGTCTTCAGCCGCCGGCGGATCGTCGCCAGCGGCGCGCGCACCAACTGGCCGTCGACGACCGCGTCGGCCAGATACTTCTCGTCATGGTCGGGACGGGCGTGGAAGGCGATGACACCGGGCGCGATCTCCAAGGTGAGGGGCTGTGCGAAAAGCACCTGGCGCTGCGCCTGCGTCAGCCGTTCCTGCGCATAGGCGTCCGACGCCCACATGGTCTCGTCGGCCGGATCGGCGGCAACGCGGCGGTCGTGGTTGCCGCGCACCGTCGGCAGGTTGAGCGCCTGCAGCCGCTCAAACGTCTCGCGCGGCCACAGCGGGCCGGAAACGCTGTCGCCGAGATTGACGGTCAATTCGGCGCCGCCGCGCCGCTTGAGATCCTCAAGCACGGCGTCCAGCGCCAGGACATTGCCGTGGATATCGGCGAGGACGGCGATGCGCATTTTCTGGGCTCCGTGGGGTGAGGCACCGTTTCCTCGCCGCCGCAAAGCGGGGGAGAGGTGGCCGCGAAGCGGCCGGAGAGGGGGCCTTTCGCACGCGGTGCGTTGAAGAAAAATGAAGCTTCTTTGAAGGGGTGAGGGGCGTCAAGGTCCCCCTCTCCGTCTCGGCTTCGCCGAGCCACCTCTCCCCACTTCGTGGGGGCGAGGAACCCAGGTTCTGCGAAATCCGCTCCTACGATTGGCGGTTCCGATGCCGTTAGGCAGAAATCTCGATGTCGTGGCCGCCGACCGCCGGCAGCGCCGGGTCGTCTCCGGCCGCCGCGATGACGCTGTCGAGCAGGCCGGGGAAGCGGGCGTCGAGGTCGGCGCGGCGTAGCGTGATCATCCGGCTGGTCCCGACCACTTCGGCGCGGGTGACGCCGGCCTCGCGCAATTTGGCGAGGTGATAACTCAGATTGGTCTTCGAGCCGAGATCGAGGAACTGGCTGCAGTTCAACGGCACGCCTTCCTTGCTGGCGAGATAACGCACGATCGCCAGGCGCGTCGGGTCGCCGAGCACGCCAAGCACGATCGGCAGGCTGATCTGGTCGGTATTGGGGTGAGGCAAGGTCATGGCTGGAACCTAAGCACAGTTCCGGCCGATTTCAACGCGTCAGTCCCGCCGTGGCCGCACACACTGCTTCTCCGTTTTGCGATCCATGCTGACACAGGGCTGTCAGGACAGTTCAGCTATTTTCCCTGGCTTCATTGACAACATGCCCTGTTATGTCCAATTGTTCAATAACTTTTGAACTAAGGATATCAGCCATGGACAAGCGCCTCTTCTGGCTTGCGCTCGGATCGTTCACGATCTCGACCGAAGGCTTCGTCATCTCCAGCCTTCTGCCAGACATCGCCCGGGATGCCGGCATTTCCATCCCGCTGGCCGGCACGCTGATCACCGCCTTCGCGCTCGCCTATGCGGTTGGCACGCCGATCCTGGCGACGCTGACCGGCGAATGGGACCGGCGCCGCGTCATCCTGTGGACGCTGGTGTTCTTCGTGCTCGGCAACATTGCCGCCGCCTTGAGCTCCTCCTTCGAACTGCTGCTGATCGCGCGCATCATCATGGCGCTGTCGTCGGGCCTGTTCGCGGCGACCGCGCAGGGCACGGCGGTGGCGCTTGTCGATGACCACCACCGCGCCCGCGCCATCGCCGTCGTCGTCGGCGGCACCACGGTGGCCGTCGCGGTCGGGGCGCCGCTCGGTGCGCTGGTCGCGACAATCGCCGGCTGGCGCGGTACGTTCTACGCCATCGCCGGGCTTGGCGCGCTCGCCGGCGCCATCCTGTGGTACCGGCTGCCGCGCGGCATCGTCGGCACTAGGCTGCCGCTCAGGCGGCGGCTTGCCGCGGCCATGCGTCCCGGCGTGATGCCGATCCTCGTGACGACATTGCTGGCGCTGACCGGCGCCTTCACCGTCTTTGCCTATGTCGCGCCGCTTGCCATCGAGGGCGGCGGGCTCAGCCAGATCGCGCTGCCCGGCATGCTGCTCGCCTTCGGCGTCGGCGCCGTCATCGGCAACATTGCCGGAGGGCAAGCGGCTGACCGTTTCGGCGCGACCCGCACCGTGGGCTGGTCGCTGACGCTGAGCGCCGCCATGCTGGTGATGCTCTCGGTCATCCCGACCTTCCTGCCGCAGCACATCGCCGGGCCAGCGCTGATGGCGATGATGGTGCCGTGGGGCATCGTCGGCTGGGCATTCCCGCCGGCGCAGGCCAGCCGCATCATCAAGCTGGCCCCAGACGCTGCCCCGATCGTGCTGTCGCTCAACGGCTCGGCGCTCTATCTCGGCGTGGCGCTGGGCGCCGTGGTTGGCGGTGGCGTGCTGCGCTACGGCGCGCCGGCCGATCTCGGCCTGGTGGCGGCGGCCTTCCCGATCGTCGGGCTCGGCATCGTGCTGGCCGGCCGGTGGGCGGCTCGGCCTGTCGCCATGCCGGCGGAATAGGGTCTGTGTTTAACGCCGGTCGGCTCAGCCGGCCGGCGGCAGATCGAAATCCAGCGTGGCGATGCCGTCCAGCGCCGCGCGCAGGCTTGCCGCCTGATCCTTGCCGACCACATCCTCGAAACGCTGCTGGGCGACGTGCCAGAGCTTCATCGCCTCATCGAGCTTGACCAGGCCCCGAGGCGTCAGCCGCACCCGCTTGATGCGGCGGTCGCCGGGGTCGGCGAAGGTCTCGACATAGCCGTCCCGGATCAGCGGCTTCAGCGTGTGGCCAAGCGCCGACAGGTCCATGACCAGGGCAGCGGCAATGGCGCCCATGGCCGGCTCGTCGCCGATATGGATCTGGTAGAGCAGCCCCTGCTGCGTGGCCTTCAGCCCCGACGGCGCCAGCACATCATCATAGAACTGGCCGAGTTTGCGTGCCGCGCGCCGCAGCATGGCGTTGTTGCAGAGGGTCAGTCCGGGCAGGGCGTCTTTCGGCATAATGGGTCCTTGGCGACGGCGACGTGATGTCGATCGCAGCCCACAAATAATCTCCGATGCGATCATTGACAAGATAGTGGCATATGCCTACTTCGTTATTAGTGGTATATGCCACCAAATGAAATCAGAGCACTCTGCCGGCAAGGCGAGGGCGATTGCCAACGGTGCCGGCAGCCAGGCAAATCAATCGAAGAAGGAACAGGACAATGAGTGGACAGGAAAACAAGGGCACGGCGGTCGTCACCGGAGCCTCGTCGGGCATCGGCGCGGTCTATGCGGACCGGCTGGCGGGGCAGGGCTATGATCTGGTGCTGGTGGCGCGGCGCGCCGACCGGCTCGAGGAACTGGCGGAGAAGCTGCGCTATGCATACGGCCACAAGGTCGGCGTGATCAGCGCCGATCTCGCCGACGACAATGACGTCCGCCGCGTCGAGCAGGCAATCGCCGCCGACGACAGCGTGACGCTGCTGGTCAACAATGCGGGCCTGGGCGGTGCGCAAGTGGTCGCGACGGCGGACGCCGATGTGGCCGAGCGCATGATCAAGGTCAATGTCATCGCCTTGACGCGGCTGACCCGTGCCGTGCTGCCCGGCCTGATCGCACGCAATCGCGGCGCCATCGTCAACATCGCCTCGGTGCTCGCCTTCGACACCTCGTTCGGCGGCATCTACAGCGGCACCAAGGCCTATGTCGTCAACTTCACCGAGGCCCTGCAGCGCGAAGTCGCGGGAACCGAGGTGACGGTGCAGGTCGTGCTGCCGGGGGCCACCCGGACCGATTTCTGGGAAGCCGCCGGAAGCGACATCAACAACGTTCCGCAGGAGATCGTCATGAGCGCCGACGATCTGGTCGACGCCGCCCTTGTCGGCCTGGCCAGGGGCGAAGCCGTGACTGCGCCGGGGCTCGCCGATGCGGCCAAGCTGGATGCCTTCCTTGGCGCCAGGCAGGGCTTTTTCGGCAGCCTGCACGCCAACAAGCCGGCAGCGCGCTACACGGCTTGAGGCCATCTCTGCCCCCCGCTCCGGTGCTACGTTATTCGCACATCTTGCGTGACTGATCGGCCCGAGGCTTGATTGCCACGTGGTTCCCCCAATCCGTCGCTGCTTCGCAGCGCCACCCTTCCCCCTCCGGAGGGAAAGGAAGGTAGCTTTGCTTGACGAGCGTTGACGGCAAAAAGCCTGGCGCCTTTCCTCTACCCCCTCGATCGGGGGAGAGGTGGCTCGGCGAAGCCGAGACGGAGTGGGGGGTCGACCAACGCGGCATAAGCGCTATGGCGGGGGCAAAAACCCAGGTTCTGCAAGGCCGACGCTTTTAATGTGTCCGCCACATCGGGATGATCGAGGCAGCCAGCACCAGCGCCAAAACGATGTTGAGCGCGCGCCATTGCCACTCGGTTTTGAGCAGGCGGGCAAGCAGCATGCCGGCCACGCACCACAGCGACAGTGATGCGGCGGCGGCGAGACCGAAGGTGGCGCCGAGCAAAAGCGCAAGCTGCAGCGGGCCGCTGGCGAGCGCCGCGAACGAGGCCGCCGCCCCCAGCCCCATCGCCCAGCCCTTGGGGTTCATCCACTGAATGCCGGCGCCGCCGAGAAAGCTGTTCGGTCTGGCCATGGTCACGTCCAGATTGGGCGGGCCGCTGCGGCCGATCCTGATCGCCAGCCAGATGAGATAGAGCGAGCCGGCGATCTTCATCGCCAGTTGCAGCGAGGGCACGGCAAGCAGCAGGCCGGCGAGACCGGCGGCGGCGGCGCCCGTCACGGTGGCGAGGCCGGCGGCGCTGCCGACCAGCAAGGGAACGGAACGGCGAAAGCCGAACCGCGCGCCGGATGCCGTCGACAATGTCGTCGCGATACCGGGCGTGGTGGTTGCGACGATGGCAAACAGGACGAGGGGGATGATGGGCTCGAACATGCGGCTTCCTCTGTTAGAGGCCTGCTATCGTAGCTGCGCATCAACTTCAGTAAATGCAATGTTTGCCATGGTTGGCATTAGAAGTCATAATGCCAACATGACCCGAAACCTCGACATGGCACTGATCCGCACCTTCGTGACCGTCGCCGACAAGGCCAGCATGACGGCGGCCGCCAACGCGCTGCATCTGACGCAAGGCGCCGTCAGCCAGCAGGTCAAGCGGCTGGAGGAGGCGCTCGGCTCGAGCCTGTTCGAGCGCGACCGGCGCGGCTTGCGGCTGACGCGCGCCGGCGAACGGCTGTTCGGCAAGGGCAAGCGCCTGCTTGGCCTCAATGATGAGATCTGGGCCGAGATGGCGGGCACCCAGGTGGCCGGCCAGGTGCGGCTCGGCGTGCCTTACGATCTTGTCGGCACCTTGCTGGCGCCGGTGCTGAAGGCCTATGCCGAGACCTATCCGCAGGTCGAGATATCGCTGGTCTGCGCCTCGTCGCCGGAGCTTGTGGCGGCACTTGCGGCCGGAACCATCGACCTTGCGGTGATCGAGGAACGTGTTGGCCCGTCAGCCGGCGAGTGCCTGGCCATCGACCGGCTGGTCTGGGTCGGCGCCAAGGGCGGCGTTGCCCGCGCCAAGCGGCCGCTGCCGGTATCGATCGTCGCCGACACCTGTGCCTTCCGACCAGCTGTGCTGTCGGCGCTCGGCGAGCATGGGCTGGAATGGCGCACCGTGTTCGAGAACGGCAACATCGACGCGACGACCGCAACGGTCCGCTCTGACCTCGCCGTCACCACCTGGCTCGCCTCCACCGTGCCGGCCGATCTCGACATTTTGCCTCTCGACTCCGGGCTGCCACCGCTGCCGAATTTTGCCATCAATTTGCACCTGCCGAAGCATGGCATTGGACCGGCGGCGCAGGAATTCGCGCGGCATATACGGGAAGGGCTGGCGCGGCGACCACAGGCAGCTTGAGACCAAGCAGACCCTGGGTTCCTCTCCCCCGTCGATCGGGGGAGAGGTGTCGAGCGAAGCTCGACGGAGTGGGGGTCGATCTTTTCCGCCTGATTACCGCTGGCCTGAGTCTTCTTGCCCGTCTGGGTCAGCCTGTCTTACGGCGGTGCGTTGGCGAATGGCTTCCCCCACTCCGTCGCTGCTTCGCAGCGCCACCTCTCCCCCTCCGGAGGGAGAGGAAAGGTGCCAAGGCCGTCCCGCTACTTCCAGTTCTTCCGCCGCTCGAGCTCGGCGTCGGACGGCGTCTCCTGCGCAAACGACCCGGTCTTGATCTCGCCCGCGCGCTCGTAGGTCGCCATGATGACGCCGGTGCTGGAAGTCTGCGACTTGACAAGCTTGAAGGCGGCCGGCATCGCGGCATCGCCGAACAGCCGCTTGCCCTTGCCCAGCAACAACGGGAAGATCATCAGCCGGATCTCGTCGATCAGCCCGTTGGCGAGCAGGGTCTGGATCAGACTGCCCGATCCCTGGATGAGCAGGTCAGGTCCATCCTCCTGCTTGAGGCGGCGCACCGTCGCGACGATATCCGGCCCAAGGGATTGCGTGTTCTGCCAGGTCAGGGTGTCAGGCCGATGCGTCGCCACATATTTGGTCGCCGGGTTGAAGGCATCCGCGATCGGATCTTTCTGATACGGCCAGTACGCGGCGAAGATGTCATAGGTCCTGCGGCCGAGCAGCAGGGCGAAGGGTTTGGAGAAGAGTTCCTCCATTGCGGCGCCTCCCACCTCGTCGAAGTAGTGGAAGGTCCAGCCGCCGAATTTGAAGCCGCCGACAGGGTCCTCTTCCGGACCGCCCGGCGCCTGCATGACGCCGTCGAGGCTGACGAATGTCGCGGCGATGATCTTTCTCATTCCGATGCTCCCGTTTTCTTCAATCCACGCCGTCGTGGCCGGACTTCAGCCCAAGGACGGGCGACCGCTGACCGGTCCGACAACGCCATGCGGATTTTTGGCAAAGCCGCCATCGGTGGTTCAACCGTGAGACTTGGCGTCGAGGCTGCGCGATGAGAACCAGACGTCGCCGAAGATCGCTGTCGCGGTGCGGTCCGGCGTCTTGTCCCGCGTCAGCCAGATAGAGCGGCTGCGCGCGGCCTGGTCGCGCGTCGGGATTTTCGCCGCGAGGCTTGCTGCCGAGGCACCGAAGCATGGAATGAACCACGAGCGCATGAAGGGATCGCAGGCGAAGCCCTTTTCGGTGCGGGTCACCAGCACCGCCAGAGGGACGCGCTCGGCCGGACGCCAGGGAAAGATCATGCGGCCGCCGGGGCGCAAGGCCCTCAGCCATCCGGCCGGCGGGGCGACGACGCCGGCGTTGACATAGACGATGTTGGATGGCGGCAGCGGTGTCGTGACGGCATCGCCATGGACGACCGTCGCATTGCCATAGGTCTCGAGGTTTTTGCGCGCCATCTCTGCCAGTCTGTCGTCCAGCTCGAAAGCGGTGACGGTTCCGCCTGGCGAAACCAGCCTGGCCAGCAAGGCGGTGTAGTAGCCGGTACCGGCGCCGACATGAGAGACGGCCTCGCCGGGTTTTGGCGCAAGTTTGCCGATCCACATGGCATGCAGGAACGGCTCGCCATTGTTGATGCCCTTGTCGGCGTCCAGCGCCACCAGCACGTTCTGGTAGATGTGAGCCGGATCGGCGCTCGGCGTGATGATCTTGCCGCCGCCGGCGATGACCGTCCACGGCCCGGGACCGAGAAACGCTTCACGCGGCACGCTGGCGAAAACCGCTTCCAGGCGCGGGTCGGGCGAGGCCGCATTGGCCGCCATCAGCCGGGCATAGAATTTCCTGACATCTTCGATCTTGCTCATGGTGCGCAGGATGATAGTGCGGATTGCCGGTTTGTCGCGAGATCGCTTGGTGGCGGGGCGTCGGTTTCCCGGCGAGACCGGACTCAGCCGACCCCGAACATCGTGTCGTAGAGCAGCTTGAAGTTGAGTACCAGGATGATGGCCGCGACCACCCAGGCGAGTGCGGCAACGCCGCGCGGAATGGCGAGGTTGCCCATCTTCTTCCTGTCGGACACGAACTGCACCAGCGGGATGACCGCGAAGGGCAGCTGCATCGACAGGATGACCTGGCTGAACACCAGCAACTGGCCGGTTCCCTTTTCGCCATAGAGCGCGGTGACCACCACAACCGGGACGATGGCGATGCCGCGTGTCAGAAGCCTGCGCGCCCAGTTGGGGATGCGCAGGCGCAGGAAGCCTTCCATGACGATCTGGCCGGCCAGTGTCGCCGTCACCGTCGAATTCAGCCCGGAGGCGAGCAGCGCCACGGCGAACAGGATCGAGGCGACGCCGAGGCCAAGCAGCGGCGACAGCAGCTCGAAGGCCTGGCCGATCTCGGCGACATCCTGGTGGCCGGTGCCGTGGAAGGCGACCGCGGAGACGATCAGGATCGAGGCGTTGACGAACAGGGCCAGCATCAGGGCGATGGTCGAGTCCGTCGTTGCCCATTTGATGGCGTCGCGCTTGCCCTTGTCGGTGCGTTCATAGGCGCGGGTCTGCACGATCGAGGAGTGCAAATAGAGATTGTGCGGCATGACGGTGGCGCCAATGATGCCGATGGCGATGTAGAGCATGGCCGGGTTGGTGACGATCTCGGATGACGGCACGAACATGGCATGCAGGATCGAGCCGGCCGGCGGCGCGGCGAAAAAGATCTGGATGGCGAAGCAGCTGAAGATGATGATCAAAAGCGCGATGACGAAGGCTTCGAGGTAACGAAACCCCTTGTTCATCAGGAGCAGCACCAGGAAGGCATCGAGTGCCGTCAGCATGGCGCCGCCAACCAAGGGAATGCCGAACAGAAGCTGCAGTGCGATCGCGGTGCCGATGACCTCGGCCAGGTCGCAGGCGATGATGGCCAGTTCGCAGGCGATCCACAGCACGAAATTGACGGGGCGGGGATAATAGGCGCGGCAGGCCTGGGCGAGGTCGCGGCCGGTGGCGATGCCAAGCCGCGCCGCCAGCGCCTGCAACAGGATCGCCATCAGGTTGGACAGCATGATGACGAACAGCAGCGTGTAGCCAAACTGGGCACCGCCGGCGAGGTCGGTCGCCCAGTTGCCCGGATCCATATAGCCGACCGAGACCATGTAGCCCGGCCCCATGAAGGCGAACAGGCGGCGGAACCAGACGCCCGAACTCGGCACGGCGATGGAGGAATTGACCTCGCGCAGGCTGGGTTGGTCGTCGTCCTCGGGCCTGGCAAACTGCCATGCGGATCGGGAGGCTTCGGCTTCGGACATGAAAGGGCGCTTTCCGCGAGACTGGTCGATACTGCCGTAAGCTATGCCATGGCTCAACATTATGCAATATGCTATATTTCATTGTCGGTGCTTTTTAGCGGGCGCCGGTCGATGTGCGAAAGGGGCAATCGGAAACGTCGGTTGCGCCTGCGACGGAATGCAAATAAACGGCCTGAAGAATCAGAGCCCGTGCTATAAATGCACGGAGGGCCAAGCCCCAGGAGGAGCGCGCATTGGCGCTGAAGAACAGACCGGTCCCGCGCGAAAAGCCGCTGCCTGACGCCGACGTTCATTCGGAAGGATTCCGGCATACGCGCGAAGCGCGTCGCAGCGCGCTGGTCGAGGACTATGTCGAGCTGATCGCCGACCTGATCGAGGACGGCAACGAGGCGCGCCAGGTCGATATCGCTGCCCGGCTCGGCGTCGCCCAGCCGACGGTGGCCAAGATGCTGACGCGCCTGTGCGCCGAAGGACTGGTGTCGAGAAAACCCTATCGCGGCGTGTTCCTGACCAATGCCGGCCGCAAGGTCGCCGAGGAGAGCCGCATCCGCCATCAGACGGTTGAGGCCTTCCTGCGTTCGCTCGGCGTCAGCGCCGAGACCGCGCGCATCGATGCCGAAGGTATCGAGCACCATGTCAGCGCCGAGACGCTGGAAGCGTTTCGCAAGGCGATGACGACGACGCGCTAAGGCGCTCAACCATTTTCGGAAGAGAGGCTGCCGGAACCGCCCGATGTTATGCACGTTGCTCCTGATATCGCGCGATTGTCGCGCGGCAATGGAGGAAGCAATGGGCGTTGAACAGGCACCGACCGCGAAGGGCAAGCAAGCTGCCAAGGGACTGAAACAGGCGGCGGCGAAGGACGAACGCAAGACCGAGGCCGAAACCGGCCATCCGTTGAAGAAGGGCGCCGCGCGTTTCGAGGAACGCTCGAAAAGCTCCGACGGCAAGAGCGCCGGCGCCAAGCAAAAGGGCTGAGCGATCTTTTCAACGAGCTGGAGGCTGCACAAAAAGCCGCCTGCTTGGGGGTCGTCACTGTGCCTTTGATCGACGATGACACCAGCAGATCATGGCTGTCGGGCGCTTGGCCCTTCGCTATGGCTACGGGCGTTCGAGCCCTTTGAAAGGTCCACTGGACCTTTCAATTTGTCTGCGGCAAACCGTTCTCTCAGTCCCTGACATCCTGCACCCAGCTTCTGGGGTGGCCGTCGACGCGGAACTGGAAGATGAAATAGGGCGGGATGCAGGTGCCTTCGCCCGGTTTCGCTTGCGGCAGGTCGTCGTAGCCTGCAGTGCAGATATAGTCCTCGCGGCAGGGATGCGCCTTGTCGCAGGCGCGCAGGCCGGCGGTCTTGGTGAATTCCCTGGTGCAATATTTGTGGTCCTTGCCCGACGCGACGCAGTCGTTGAAGCCGGTCTTGGCGAGTCGGCCACACGTCGCTTCGTCGGGAAGCTTGTCGCAGCTTGCCTTGCGCAGCATGCCGCCGGGAAAGCCGCCGGTCTTCTGTTGCGGATTATCGTAGCGCTGGCGCGCGGCACCGTAACCGGCAAGCTTCACCACCGGCTTCTTGTCGCGCGCCGGATCGATGGCGCAGTCCTTGGCGGTGGCCGGCGACAGGCGGCAATATTTGTCGTTGCCCCAGCTAGACATCCTGATCTCGCCGAACTCGACCGGATCGCCGACCGCCGTGCCGGCTTCGCTGACGCAGGTGCCGAAGCCCGGATGGATGGCGCTCTCGTGCACGCCGGCGCAGCGCAGTCCGGCGCCGCAGGTCCAGTCCTTGAAGCTCAAATCCTCGCCGCGATAGCAGATCGAGCCCCAGCCATTGTAGAGGTCGGTGCCTTTCAGCGCCTCGGCGTATTTCTGGTCAGGGCGCGCGGCGAAGCCTTTGCTGAAATCCGGATGCCCGCCGGCGGCGAACTGCTCGACGATGGCGCGGCGGCGCGGCAGGTCGGCGAAGAAGACGGCCGAGCCCGGCACGAAGACGGCATTGCGGCGCGGCTCGCTGGCGGGATCGGCGCCGGTATAGTGGAAGCCGGCAATGCCATGCGTCTGATGGCAGCCGGTGCAACTCATCTCGTTGAGCCGCAAATCGAAGCCGGCCACCGACTTGATGGTCGAGAGCGTGTTGCCTCTGGCGACATAGTCTCTCATCGCCTTGTCGATATCGGCATCGTCGACCAGCCCGTAGGCGATGTTGTTCTGCGACCGGCTCAGTCCGCCGGGCGCGACCGAGACGGCGCTTTTTGCCAGGAATTTTTCGTCGATGACCAGCCGGCCATGGTCGAGGTCATAGATATTGCGGTCGGTGAGCAGCCATTTGGCAAAGGCCGGCTTGTCGGCCAGCACGGTTGCCCGGTCGATCTGGTTCTCCATCCTCGATTCATGGAAGCTCGAAGTGACCGGATCCCATTTGAAGATCTTCAGCAGGTACTCGGCGTGGCCGCCGAAATCGCGCCGTGTCGAAGCCGACAGGCGCAGCACCTGCATGTTGAGTTCGAGCCGCATGATCTGCGCCGCGTTCAGCATGGCACCGGACAGCGGCCCTTCGTCGGAGCGCAGCCAGGCGGCAAGCTGTTCGGGCGGCAGGTCCTTTTGACCGGCGGTCAGCCAGCGCTTGGCTATGTCGGCGCAGGATACGTCGGTAGCGCTTGGCAGGTCCTTCGAGGCGCGGGCCTGCGCCTGTCTCGGCTTGGCGTTGAAGACGAGACTCATGGTCAGCGGCAGGCGCGAGGAGATGCGCTGCGTCCCCTTTCCCTTGGCTGCCTTCTCCGCGACCGAATAATGGAAGCGGTAGATCAGCCGGATCTCGCCGCATTCGGTATGGCCGAGATAGCCGCGATCCATGCGGTTGACGACGCCGGTCAGGTCCAGCGTCGAGCCGTCGTCATCGATGTATTTCGGATTGAATTTCTGGCTGTTGTCGTTCGACTTCGCCATATCAGCGACATAGGGGTCGGGGCTGTTCTTCGGCTCGTCGCCGATCTGTTGCTTGACGGTGTCGCGCACCGTGGCCAGCGCCGGCACCGAAAACAGGCCGCGATTGTCGACCTCGCGGGTGAGGCCGAGGGCGGGTCCGAGCAGGCGGCTGATCGACAGGCCGCCGCGCTCCAGCGCCTGCAAGGTGGCGGGATCGGTGACGGCAACGCTGGAATCGAGCGTCACCGCGTCGGCGGCCCGCGGGCCCAGGCAGCTCAATGCCAGCAAGAACATCATCCAGCCGATCGTTCGCAAGCGCCCTGTCCCTCCGTTCGCGGGCGATGCTACAGGCCTTCCCCGGGCTCGGCCAGAGCGGTGAAGCGCGCATGCCAGCAACGTCCCAAGTCACGAAAAATGCTGTGACTTGGCGCAACCATTGCGATAATTGTTTGTTGGGTTGGACCGGCCGTGCCGGCACAACGGGGAAGTTTGCAGAACGAGGAGTTGCCATGCTCTGGAGAGGCCGTCGTCAGAGTGACAACATCGAGGACGACCGCAGCGACAGCGGCGGCGGTATCGGCGGCGGCAGCCCCGGCCAGTTCCGCATTCCGATCGGCGGTCGTGCCGGCGGCGGTGGCAGCATCTTCCTCGTCATCCTGGTGGTGCTTGCCGGATGGTATTTCGGCTTCGATCCGTCGACGATCCTGGGTGGTGGCGATGGCGGACTGGCGCCGGGCGGCGGCGGTCAAATCACCGACAACAGTGGTGGTGGCCAGGACAGCGGCGCTGGAACGCCCGCCAACGACGAGATGAAGCAGTTCGTGGCCACCGTGCTGGCCGAGACCGAGGACACCTGGACCGGCATCTTCAAGTCGCAAGGGTTGACCTATGAGGACCCGAAGCTGGTTCTGTTCAGCGGCCAGGTCCGCTCGGCCTGTGGCTTTGCCTCCGCGGCGGCCGGTCCGTTCTATTGTCCCGGCGACCACAAGGTCTATCTCGACATGACCTTCTTCCAGCAACTCGACCAGCAGTTCGGCGCTTCCGGCGAATTCGCCCGGGCCTATGTCGTCGCGCATGAGGTCGGCCACCACGTGCAGAACCTGACCGGCATCATGTCCAAGTTCAACCAGATGCGGCAGGGCATGAGCGAAGCCGATGCCAACCAGCTGTCGGTGCGCATCGAGCTGCAGGCCGACTGCTTCGCCGGCGTGTGGGCGCACTACACCGCGCAGAAGGGCATATTGGAGCAGGGCGACATCGAAAGCGCGCTCAACGCCGCCAAGCAGATCGGCGACGACACGCTGCAGAAGAAGACGCAGGGCTATGTCGTGCCGGAAAGCTTCAACCATGGCACGTCGCAGCAGCGGCAGACCTGGCTGGCGCGCGGCTACAAGAGCGGCAAGCTTTCGGACTGCAACACACTGAGCGGCCCGATCTGAGGAGACTGTCTGGAAATTCTACTCTGGCGGCCCTCTAGCGGCGTTTTCCGCGCTTCCGGTGCTCACGGACCAAATGTCCGCTGCGCTCCGGTTCTCGAAACCACCACCATATGGCTCGCCACAGCGAATTTCGAAACAGTCTCGGGCGCGCGTTTCCCAACGCTGATCCGATGGTAAAGACGCCGTCAGGGAGAGTCAGGATCAACGTTTCCGGCCTGTTCCCTTATTGTTCCTTGCGGCGGGCTCGCCTATAAGGTGCGTCCGCCTGCGCCCCAGGGCGAGCAGAGGAGCTTGACCCATCATGATCGACCCCAAAACCGCCAGGCGGGGCCTCGCGCTTGTTTTCACCACGCTGCTGCTCGACATCATCGGCTTCGGCATCATCATGCCGGTGCTGCCCGCCTATCTCAGGGAGTTGACCGGCGTCGGCATCAGCGAGGCGGCGATCGAAGGCGGCTGGCTGTTCTTTGTCTATGCGGCCATGCAGTTCTTTTTCGCGCCCGTCATGGGCGGGTTGAGCGACCGGTTCGGACGGCGGCCGATCCTGCTCGCCTCCGTGCTGACGTTCGCGATCGACAATCTGATCTGCGCCGTCGCCTGGTCCTACTCGATGCTGTTCATAGGGCGTGTGCTGGCCGGCATTTCGGGCGCCAGCTATTCGACGACATCGGCCTTCATCGCCGACATCTCGACCGATGAGAACCGGGCGAAGAATTTCGGCCTGCTCGGTATCGCTTTTGGCGTCGGCTTCGTCATCGGGCCGGTTCTGGGCGGGCTGCTCGGCACGTTCGGGCCGCGCGTGCCGTTCTATTTTGCCGCCGGCCTTGCGTTCGCGAACTTCCTGATCGCGCTGTTCTTCCTGCCGGAAACGCTTGACGACAAGCACCGCCGCCGCTTCGAGTGGAAACGCGCCAATCCGGTCGGCACGCTTCTCCAGATGCGCAGGTATGAAGGCATCGGCTGGATCGGGCTTGTCTTCTTCCTGATGACGCTCGGGCACATGATGTATCCGGCGGTGTGGTCGTTTGTCTCCAGCTACCGCTATGGCTGGAACCAGCAGCAGATCGGCTTTTCGCTCGGCGCCTTCGGCCTGTGCGGGGCGATCGTCATGGCGACGGTCCTGCCGCGCGTGATCCCCAGGCTTGGCGAGTGGAAGACGGCAGCAATCGGTCTCGCGTTCACGGCGCTCAGCGCCTTCGGCTACGCCTTCGCGACGCAAGGCTGGATGATTTATGCGGTGATCGTCGTCGGCTGTCTCGAAGCGCTGGCCGACCCGCCGCTCAGGAGCCTTGCCGCCGCCAAGGTGCCGCCTTCGGCGCAGGGCGAACTGCAGGGAGCGATGACCTCGATCTTCTCGATCACCTCGATCATCACGCCGCTGCTTTATACGGCGATCTTTTCCTGGTTCACGGGGCCGAACGCGCCGGTCGTGTTCGGTGGCGCGCCCTATCTCGTCGGTGCATGTTTCCTGATACTGGCGCTCATCGTCTTCGTCACGAAAGTGGCCAGGCCGGCGGCGCTCGGAAATGTCACGACCGGGGTGGCGAAGGATGGAGCACAGATATGAGCCGTGAGGGGGGCAGCGCTAGCGGATCGAGCTAAGCCCGCTCGGCCAGCAATTCCTCGCCGCGCTTTTCGCGGATCAGGTTGACGAAGCGGCGGAACAGATAGTGCGAATCCTGCGGGCCGGGCGAAGCCTCGGGGTGATGCTGGACCGAGAACACCGGACGGCCGGTGAGTGCGATGCCGCAGTTCGAGCCGTCGAACAGCGAGACATGGGTTTCCTCCACGCCCTCGGGCAGCGAGTCGGCGTCGACGGCAAAGCCGTGGTTCATAGAGACGATCTCGACCTTGCCTGTCGTGTGGTCCTTGACCGGATGGTTGGCGCCGTGATGGCCCTGATGCATCTTGGCGGTCTTGCCGCCCAGCGCCAGCGCCAGCATCTGGTGACCGAGGCAGATGCCGAACACCGGGATGTCGGTCTTGAGCAGGTCCTGGATGACCGGCACGGCATAATCACCGGTGGCTTCCGGGTCGCCGGGGCCGTTGGACAGGAAGATGCCGTCCGGCTGCATGGCGAGGATCTCCTCGGCGCCGGTGCTGGCCGGAACCACGGTGACCTTGGCGCCGAGACCGGCGAGCAGGCGCAATATGTTGCGCTTGACGCCATAATCGATGGCCACGACATGCATGGACGGCTCGGCCTGTTCGCCAAAGCCTTCGTTCCAAACCCATGGCGTCTCGCGCCACACGGAAGACTGGCCGGAGGTGACCTCCTTGGCGAGATCGAGCCCGATCAGGCCGGACCACGCGGCGGCGCGCCGCTTCAGATCGTCGAGGTCGAACACGCCGTCCGGAGCATGCGCGATCACGGCATTGGGCATGCCCTTTTCGCGGATCAGCGCGGTCAGCGCGCGGGTGTCGATGCCCGACAGGGCGACGATGCCGCGCTTCTTCAGCCACTGGTCGAGACCGGTGCCGGCGCGATAGTTGGAGGGGTTGGTGACATCGGCCTTGAACACGGCGCCGACGGCGCCGGCGCGGGCGGCCGGGTTGAGGTCCTCGACGTCCTCGTCATTGGTGCCGATGTTGCCGATATGCGGGAAAGTGAAAGTGACGATCTGGCCGGCATAGGATGGGTCGGTGAGGATTTCTTGATAGCCGGTCAGCGCGGTGTTGAAGCAGACTTCGGCGACGGCGGAGCCGGTGGCGCCGAGGCCGCGACCTTCGATGACAGTGCCGTCGGCCAGCACCAGAAGGGCGGTCGGCTTGTCTGTGGTCCAGGCGGGCGTCATCTCGGCCATAGCGGCACTCCTATCGGGCTGTGCGTTTCAATCGGCCCGGCGGGCCATCCGCGCAGCAAACCGCGCAAAGCAGCGAATTCGCGGCTTCCACGCACCTAATCTTCAGTTCATGCAAGGCCCAGTACATAGGGGAACGGGGCAGAGCGGTCAATGATGATGCGAAATGCGGCTTGGATTTATTTCATCAAGCAATATCAGAGGCTTGCCCTGACATATCAGGGTTTGCGTTGGCTTGTCCCCGGCGCTATTGTCCGCGCCGATTGAAGGAGAAAGCACCATGCGCGGAAAAATCGCCGAATCCCTGAAGAGCGCGATGAAGGCGCAGGACAAGCACCGGCTGCCGACGCTGCGGCTGATCCAGGCCGCCATCCACGACCGCGATATCGCCAATCGCGGCGCTGGCAAGCAGCCGACCAGCGACGAGGAGATCCTGCAGATCCTGGCCAAGATGGTGAAGCAGCGCGAGGAATCGGCCAAGGCATTCGACGACGGCAAGCGGCCCGAGCTGGCGGCGCAGGAGCGCGGCGAGATGGAGATCATCCGCGACTTCCTGCCGACGCAGCTCGACGACGCGGCAATAGCGGCGGCCGCACGCGAGGCGATCGCCGCGACGGGAGCCGCTAGCCAGAAGGACATGGGCAAGGTGATCGCCGCGCTGAAGCAGAAATATGCTGGCCAGATGGATTTCGGCAAGGCGAGCGGCATCGTCAAGGGTCTGCTGCAGTAGGGCGATTTCCTGACCCCTGTGGCGATGCTCGGAAGTCTCACTCAAAACCAAAGTAGTCTGACTCGGAATCCGCAAAAGCCTGACTCATTGGCCTAATTGCAGCGCGGAGCATTTTTTCCACACTGCATGTAACTGGCGACGGGGTCCGAAGGCCCCCATTTTTCACTTTGCGAGGCGGAGATTCTCCCGCGCTTCACGGGTTGTCGCTTCGTAGACGGAAGGCTGATGATCCGTGAGTACTGTTTTTCGGCCTTAAGTTGCGTGACTGACAAAGAAGATCGTCTGTAAGGATTTGATCATCTCCAACGGTTAAGACAGAGCGCTCTGGAGAAGGATAGCGCTCGATGTTTACTTGGACAGGTGTTCTTGATCGACCCTCTTATGCATGGCGAGCGGCTGTTGCCATTGTATTCCTCATCGGAACAGTTTTTCTTTTCCCATTCCTTTTGAGGGGGATTGCGACGGCTTCACACTGTCAAATAGATACATGCGGCGCCGTCTCTCTCGTTGCTTCCACCGCGCTACGCCCTCTTTTCTTTGTTGGCGCCTTGGCAATTATCCTGAGCGCATGTATCCGTAGGGCACGTGATGCGGGGTTGCGCCCATGGATAGGGGCGTTCCCACCCCTCATGTTGGTCGGCGACCAGGGCTTCCTGCAACATGCAGGGTCAGGGTGGGCGTATCCGTTCTCGGCGGGCATCCTGTCATTTCATGCACCGATCTATGCTCTGTTTGGATTGGTCCTTATCGGTCTGCTCGGCTTCCCGTCACGTTATGTCCTTCGCTATGGAGGAAATCGTGTCCTGGACAATGCGATAGGGCTCTTGGCGGGATGGTTGTCGATTGCCGCCGCGTTGCGCGCAAGTGGCTTTCCACCATTCGGCCTTACGGAACTGCCAGTTCAGATCACGGCTCGGCTATTCTTGTTCCTGATCTACGCGCCATACACGATGGCGATCTTTCTCGCTTTGGCGGTCTACCGGGTCTGGCGGTCGCATCTGATTGCTCCCGCTACGCCGTCGGCGTTATCCGTTTCGGGGGGCGAAGCGCCGAACCTCTGGCAGCCGAAGCGCGCCGCCGTAATCGGCATGATTGCGGCGCTCGCTGTTTTCTTCTCGTCGCTCTCGACAAAAGGCCAAATGAGCGGTCAGCTCCTGCCGATCTTGCTCGCGGTTTACGCGCTGCCGATCTTGATGCCAACGTTCCTTCTCTACACCGGAGTCGTGGCATCGGTTTTGCGGCTCACGGCAAAACGAGACCTGATGGCTGTCGCGGCACTACTGGTCGCCTTGATACCATTTGGCCTGTGGGCAGCGTCGTTCTCTTCGGTTCAGGCGGCCAAAGCGCGTGAGAAGGCTGCCGTTGCTGCCATTTCCAAGGTCACGCTCCCGGCAAAGGTCAGCGGTGTGGTCATTGAAGGCGACGACTGGTCATTGATCAATTGCGCGCGGACCCGCGTTCTTTCCAGCGACCGTAAGGTCGGCGACGTCCTGACTCGCGGACAAAGCAAGAGCGCGTATCTCCGGTTCACGCGCGCGGCGGCAGGATCGCCAATCAATCAGGGCCAGGCGGCTGACACAGCGCCGTCTGATTATGTCCTCATTCGATTGCCGCGCCAGCCGCAATTTCTTAAGGACAGTCGAGTCGGCCAAGATATCGCATCGCCAGCGGTGGAAGTTTACGCGGTCGATCCGGGTGGCACACACCTCGTCGCGGCGACCTATACTGCCATTAATCGGCCTCCGGTTTTTCCACCCCTGTTGACCACTCATGGTTGGTATCGGCCTGAAAATTCGGCAACCACAAAAGAGTCGTGCGAGAGCGTCGGCGATTTCATCCAACACGAGTTTCTCGAAAAAATGTCGGCTGACCCTGCCTGAGCGTTTCAGGACTTAAATAGCCGTTCACGGTCCGATAGCTCGGTCCAGAATGGCATGCAGGCTGGGGACGTGAGTCACACTTTCGTGCCGAACTGTCTTCTTGAGTTAGGGTTCCTTGCAAATCGGCACCGGCTGGGGCGGTGGTGCCGGATGATCCTTCTTGTATTGCGCGATGATTGGCTCGAGGGTCTTTCGCGGCCAGAATTTCGGAGAGCCGATTTCCTTCAGGCAGGATGCATTCCAATAGGACCCCGCGCCTGACAGCGAACGCCCGGCCGCCACCGCTTGGGCGATGGCGGCGATGTCGCGTGATTCGGGATAGATGTAGAGCGTGGTCGGATTGTCCTTCACCATCGGGACGATCCGCTCCGCATCCGCCGGTGACCAGCTGGTGCAGCCATTGCTGCGGCCGCCGGCGTACTCCACCAGCTTGCCAAACGGCACGTAGCCATCATGGTCGGCGTATGAGCGGTTCGGACTTTTCCGAAGACACATGCCGCGCAGCACCTGGGCTGCGTGGCCGCCGATCACCCGCTGTCTGGCATTGGCGGTTTCGCCTTCGCCGTCAAACTGCACGAAGGTGCGCTGGAAAACCGCGTCCTGTTTCGCCCCGACGCGGTAGTAGCCCTTGAACGACGTTTTTTCCTCGCCGGTCATGTAGGCCCCGCCGGCCGTCAATTCCGAATCCATCGCATTGCCGAAGTTCTTCGCGCACCGTCTTCCATTCGCGAAATTGACGACGCCTTTCAAATTCCGGCCGCCGCCGTGACCCGCCGAAACCGCGCGAAACGAATGGTTGGCTTCGCAGATGATGTAGTAGCGGCGCCCCAGTTCGCCATTTCCCAGGTCGCCGGGGCGTGTCGCGTCCATGGCGAAGTAGCAGGGATTCTTGACGGTGCCTTCGCCTACCTTCTTCAGGTAAAGCGCGCGGGCCCGCTCCAGCACCACTTGTGCGATTTGACCTTCGCCTTCGCCGACATGGGCCTGCAGCCATGCCGGAACGCCCGAGGGCTGCAAAGCGGCAAAGGACCGGACCGATGCCGTCAAGGCAATGATGACGAGGAAGAGGCTGGTGACGACACCTAGCGGGACAGATTTCAACCGCACCGGATCAATTCTCCTGTCGAGGTCATTCCAGAGTCCTTGCGGGTGTTACCGCCGTGAATCCATCATAAATGGCCTTGCGCCAATCGGCGAAACACATCTTGTTCAGCGCCCCGCATGTCGATGCCGAAATTGCCCGCTGTGAACATCCCCGATTTTCGATCCTCAAGGATTGGGCTATGATTTGATTCTGGCGCGGCCCGCGCCTCCTCCCTCCGCTGGGAAAGCATCATTCATGCGGGGCTATCCGATCACCGAACCGACTGTTCGAGCACCAGGCATAAGGAGGGGTTGCGAAGACGGCTCGCACCAGGAGGTTGTGATGAAGCTATCCGCGCCTGTCCACAGGCTGAAGCGTCAAGCCAGGTTGTTGTCCCGCGAGGGCAAGGTTCCGCTCCACGAAGCGCTCGACCGTATTGCTGCACAAGAAGGCTTTGCCAGCTGGAGCCTGCTCGCAAGCAAGGCAGCCGAAACGGCGCCTGCCGGCGGACTGTTCGCGCAACTGGCGCCCGGCGACCTGGTTCTGGTCGGTGCGCGACCGGGGCACGGCAAGACCCTGATGAGCCTCGAACTCGCGGTGGAGGCCATGAAGTCCGGCAATCGGGGTGTCTTTTTCACGCTGGAATATACGCAAAAGGATGTGCTGGACCGGTTTCGCGCCATCGGGGCGGAGCCGGCGCATTTCAACCACTTGTTCGAATTCGACAATTCCGACGCGATCTGTGCCGACTACATCGTCAGGACCTTGGGGGCGGCGGCGCGCGGCACGCTGGTGGTCATAGATTATCTGCAACTGCTCGATCAGAAGCGGGAGAACCCGGACCTGATGGCGCAGGTCCGGACGCTGAAGGCCTTTGCGCACGACAGGGGATTGATCCTCGTCTTCATCTCGCAGATCGACCGCTCCTACGATCCGGCGAAGAAGCCGTGTCCCGATATCGGCGATGTCCGGTTGCCGAACCCGCTGGATCTGTCGCTGTTCAACAAGACCTGTTTCCTCAACAGGGGTGAAATCAGGTTCCAGGCAATGGGCTGAGGATCAGGTCAGGCGGCCCTCATTGCGCTGCCGCCGGCAGGTCGAAGGGCTGCGCGACCGGTGCCGGACCGTGCTGCTCGCGCATCGCGTCGGCCGACTGGCGAACCACTTCGGAAATCCGCAGGAGCTGCCTGGCGATCGGGCTTGTCTTGCGCCAGATCATGCCGATCGTTCGCGAGGGCTGCGGGCTGGCGAAGCGGGCGATCGAGACACAGGCCGAGCGTGTCTCCACCGGCACGGCCATTTCCGGGATCAAGGTGACGCCGACGCCGGCGCCGACCATCTGGACGAGGGTCGACAGCGAACTTCCGTCCAGCAGCTCCCTAGGTCGCGCCGAATGCATGTTGCAGAACGACAGCGCCTGGTCACGGAAACAATGGCCTTCTTCCAGCAGGAGCAGCCGCATCTCGCGCAGCATTTCGCGATTGGGTACCGGCTTGCCCTCGTCTTCGCCCGGCCGGACCAGCACGAAGTTCTCGGCGAACAGCACAATTTCGGTCAGTGAAGGTTCCGACACCGGCAGCGCGACAATGGCCGCGTCGAGCCGACCGTCGGCCAGCTCCTGGATCAGCTTCTGCGTCTGCGTCTCGCGCACGTGGATATCGAGGCCATCATGCATGCGGGCGAGGTTGCCGATGATGGCGGGCAGAAGATATGGCGCGATCGTCGGGATCACGCCGATGCGCAGCCGTCCCACCAGATGGTCGCGCGAGGCCCGCGCCAGGTCCGCCAGTTCATCCACCGAACGCAGGATGTCGCGGACGCGTAGCGCGAATTCCTCGCCGAAATTGGTCAGCCGGACCTGGCGCGCGCCTCTTTCGAAAAGCTCCGTGCCCAGCGTCTCTTCCAATTCCTTGATCTGCACCGAGATCGCAGGCTGCGAGATCGCACAGGCATCCGCCGCGCGTCCGAAGTGGTTGTGTCGCGCCAGCGCTTCGAAATAGCGCAGCTGCTTCAGCGTCAGGTTCGCCATAATGTCATCTTATCGCTGTAATCAGGAAATCCAACTTAAACTAATCAAGCGGCTTTGCTATAGGAGCGGTAAGGGAGATAGGAGCAGCCGGTGTCACACATGCCCGACCTCATGGGCATGAGTGGCGCGATCGGGCCTGTTTTGTTTTCAAGACAGTCTTGTCCAAGGCGAGCTCCCGGCAGTAGGACATTCGCATATTCGGGCTCCTGGCCATCGCGCAGGCGACGGAGCGGACCGTCTTCCAAGGGTATTCATAACCCTTGTTCACGCAGCAGTTGAGGCAACGCCCAACACAGCCACGATCGGAGAAAGACATGGACGCCAACACCGACGACAACAGCAAGGGCAAATGCCCGGTCGTGCACACTGCCGTTGGCAGGGTCAACCGCGACTGGTGGCCGAATCAGCTCAATGTCCAGGTTCTCCATCAGCAGTCGCCGCTGTCCGATCCGATGGGTGAGGCGTTCGACTATGCCGAGGAGTTCAAGAGCCTCGACCTCGACGCCGTGATCAAGGACCTGCATGCGCTGATGACGGATCTCGCAGGAGTGGTGGCCGGCCGACTTCGGCCATTACGGGCCGCTGTTCGTCCGCATGGCGTGGCACAGTGCCGGCACCTACCGCATCGCCGACGGCCGGGGCGGCGCCGGAGCCGGCCAGCAGCGCTTCGCGCCGCTGAACAGCTGGCCGGACAACGTCAATCTCGACAAGGCGCGCCGGCTGTTGTGGCCGATCAAGCAGAAATACGGCCGCAAGATCTCCTGGGCCGACCTTATGATCCTTACCGGCAATGTCGCGCTGGAATCGATGGGCTTCAAAACCTTCGGTTTCGCCGGCGGTCGCGCCGACGTCTGGGAGCCCGAGCAGGACATCTACTGGGGTCCTGAAGGCAAGTGGCTGGCCGACGAGCGCTACAGTGGCGACCGCGACCTGCAGAACCCGCTCGCCGCCGTGCAGATGGGTCTGATCTATGTCAACCCGGAAGGCCCCAACGGCAATCCGGATCCGCTGGCCTCGGCGCGTGACATCCGCGATACTTTTGCCCGCATGGCCATGAACGACGAGGAGACCGTTGCGCTGATCGCCGGCGGCCACACCTTCGGCAAGACCCATGGCGCGGGCGATGCAGCACTTGTCGGCGCCGAGCCGGAAGCCGCCGATATCGAGCAGCAGGGCCTCGGCTGGGCCAGCAAGTTCGGCACCGGCAAGGGCGGCGACGCCATCGGCAGCGGCCTGGAAGTGACCTGGACAACGACGCCGACCAAGTGGAGCAACAATTTCTTCGACAATCTGTTCGGCTTCGAATGGGAACTGACCAAGAGCCCGGCCGGCGCGCATCAGTGGACGCCGAAGGGCGGCGCCGGCGCCGGCACGGTGCCGGATGCGCATAATGCCGGAAAGCGTCATGCACCCTCGATGCTGACCACCGACCTCGCGCTGCGGTTCGATCCTTCTTACGCGACGATCTCGAAGCGCTTCCACGAAAACCCGGATCAGTTCGCCGACGCGTTCGCGCGTGCCTGGTACAAGCTGACCCACCGCGACATGGGCCCGCTCGCCCGCTATCTCGGCCCGCTCGTGCCGAAGGAAGAGCTGCCCTGGCAGGACGTCATTCCGGCGGTCGATCATGTGCTGATCGACGAACAGGACGCCGAAGCGCTCAAGGCCAAGATCCTGGGGTCCGGCCTGTCGGTGTCGCAATTGGTCTCGGCGGCGTGGGCGTCGGCCTCGACCTTCCGTGGCTCCGACAAGCGCGGCGGCGCCAACGGCGCTCGCATTCGCCTCAGCCCGCAGAAGGACTGGGCGGTCAACCAGCCGGCCGAACTCGCCAAGGTGCTCGACAAGCTCGAAGTCATTGCCAAGGACTTCAATGCCTCGCAGACCGGCAACAAGAAGGTCTCGCTTGCCGACCTGATCGTTCTCGGCGGCAATGCCGCCATCGAGAAAGCCGCGAAGGATGCCGGTCACAGCGTGGATGTCCCCTTCTGGCCTGGCCGCATGGACGCCTCGCAGGAGCAGACCGACATCCATTCCTTCGCGCCGCTGGAGCCGACAATCGACGGCTTCCGCAACTATGTCAGCGGCAAGCAGCGGCTGACCGTCGAGGAGGCGCTGGTCGACCGGGCGCAACTGCTGACGCTGACGGCGCCGGAAATGACGGTTCTGGTCGGCGGCCTGCGCGTTCTCGGTGCCAATGCCGGGCAGTCGAAGCATGGCGTCTTCACCAAGCGGCCGGAAACGCTGAGCAACGACTTCTTCGTCAACCTGCTCGACATGGGCACGGAGTGGAAGGCGACCTCGGACGCCAAGGACGTGTTCGAAGGCCGCGACCGCAAGACCGGCGAAGTCAAATGGACCGGTACCCGCGCCGACCTGATCTTCGGTTCGCACTCGCAGCTGCGCGCGCTGGCCGAAGTCTACGCGACGGCGGACGCCAAGGCGAAGTTCGCCCGCGATTTCGTCGTGGCATGGACCAAGGTGATGAACGCCGACCGCTTCGACATCGCCTGAGCCGGCAAAGGCAATCCGGCACGGCTCAACAGCCGCGTCAGGGTATCGACCGCTCCCGACGACATTGACCAGGGCCGCGTTTCCAGCGATGGGAACGCGGCCCTGTCGCAAGAGGCTACGCCCCGGTGGTACGTTTCTTCCCGAGCGGCGCTGCTATCTTGTCGGCACAGCGTCTCCGCCGGTGCAGCATGGTTGAAATCGTCAAACCCGCGCTTGAACATCTGCCATCCTACAAGGCAGCACTCGAGCGCGGCTGGTCGCCGGACAATGTGCGGCTCAAGGAAGCGACGCGCGAGCAGCTTGCCGCGATCGAAAAGGATCCAGTGGCGTTTCTCGCCGACCTCGACGATCCCGAAGCCAGTGGCGGCCCGATCACCTTGCCCGACGGCAGGCAAGTGCCGCGCCTGCCGGGCTTCCGCCGCTGGATCTGGGATGGCGAGGCCGCTGGCTCGATCGGCTTTCGCTGGCAACCGGGCACGGCAGAGCTGCCGCCGCATGTGCTTGGCCATATCGGCTACGCGGTGGTGCCTTGGAAGCGGCGTCGCGGCTATGCGACCGAAGCGCTGCGGCTGATGCTGGACGAGGCGAGGGCGGTCGGCCTGGCCCACGTCGAGATCACCGCCAAGCCGGGCAATCCGGCGTCGCACAAGGTGATCCTGGCCAATGGCGGCAAGCTCGTCGGGCGCTTTTTCGAGGACGCCGCCTATGGCGGGGTGGAGAGCCTGCGGTTCCGGATCGAGCTGTAGCTCGCTTTACAGCCTTTCGGCCTGGTCGCGCAGCCAGTCGCCGAGCGACGCGCGATGCAAACCTGCCCGACCCGTGAAGGCGTCGGCTGAAAGCATGGAGTTCAACACGGCTTCCTGCGTGGCCTCGGTCGCCGCCCGGAAAAGCAGGTCGATGCGCGCTTCGTTCAGGGTCATCAGCGGCAGCAGGTCGCGGGTTTCATCGTGATCGACCAAATTGCCGGTGCTGAAGGCTATGGCGATATCGCCGCTGCCTTGACCCCAGAAGGAGCCAAGCCTGGCGATGCCTGCTCCGGCGCGGCGCGCCACTCTCTCGAGCTGGCGGTGTTCGAGCGGCACATCGGTCGCCAGCACGACCATGATCGAGCCGTGTTCGGGCTGGTCCGGTTGCCTGGGATCGGGCCTGCGCCCATCGGGCAGAATGAGGTCGCCGGCCCTGCCGAAATTCGACAGGACGAGAACGCCAAGATGGCGTTCGCCAGCCAGATTGATCTTTCGCGACGCCGAGCCGATGCCGCCCTTGAAGCCGAAGCAGCTCATCCCCGTCCCGGCGCCGACATTGCCCTGCTCGACCGAACCTTCGTGGGCGTCCGCCAGCGCGGCGCGGGCGTGCTCCTCGGTAATCGCCAGTGCCTGGATATCGTTGAGCGGACCGTCATTGCATTCGCCGACCAGCGGATTGACGGTTCCGGTCGTGCGGCCGATATCCGGGTTCAGGCGGATCGCCTCGCGGATCAGCGCCGTGGCGCAGGTGCCGACCGAGAGCGTGTTGGTCAACAGGATCGGCGTTTCGATGGTGCCGAGTTCCTGCACCTGCGTCAGGCCGACAGTCTTGCCGAAACCGTTGATGACATGGCTTGCCGCCATCACCTTCTCGCGAAACAGATTCCCGCCATGCGGCAGGATCGCGGTCACACCGGTGTTGATGTCGCCGGTGCGCAGTGTACAGTGACCGACGCGTACGCCAGGCACGTCGGTGATCGCCGTTATGAGCGCCCGCCGGCAGGATGCCGCAGGTCAAGCCGTAGTCAACGACAGTCCTGGTCATGTGTCAGATGTGCTCGTCGGCACACAGCGCGTGGTCGGACAGCGCGCGGATGACGTAGCAGTCGCCGACCGTCTTGCCGTCGCAGCAGGAGGCGATGCGCTCCAGCTCGGCTTCCAGCCGCTTCAGCTGGGCGATCTTTTCCCGCACGGAAATCAGCTGTTCCCCGGCGATCCGGTCGGCGTGGCCGCAGGGCTGCTCCGGGTGGCCGCTCAACTCGATCAGCGAGCGGATGTCCTCGACGGCAAAGCCGAGGTCGCGGGCGTGGCGGATGAAGGCCAACCGCTCCAGCTCCTGCTTGGAATAGCGGCGCTGGTTGCCTTCCGAGCGCTCGGGCGCCGCGACCAGGCCCATCTGCTCGTAGTAGCGGATGGTCGGCACCTTGACCCCGGTGCGGCGGGAGAGATCACCGATCGAAAACATGAATTTTGCCTCTTGAAGCTCTAGTGACTAGAGCAATTACAGTGCCTGACATCAAGTTCAAGACATGCGGGCAGATGGTTCGCGAGTGAGACGGACAGGTGACGGGATGACGGCTCCCCACGAAACACCATTCAGGCAGACGCGGTTCAGGATCGGCGGCATGGACTGCGCCTCCTGCGCGGCCAAGATCGATACGGCGATACGCCGCCTCGACGGCGTCGCCGATGTCTCGGTTTCGGTGACCGGCGCCAGCATGACCGTCAGCCACGGCGGTTCGCTCAACGACGACAAGGTGCTGCAGCAGGTTGCGCGCCTAGGCTACGGCATCGTCAAGGCCGAAGCCGGGACCGATGGACGCGCATCCCCGGCGATCGTGCATGACCATGCCGACCACGACCATGAAGGCCACGATCACGGGAACCATGATCATGACCATGGCGGCGAACAGCTCGCCAAGGCGGCCACGGGCCCATCTCATCTCCACGGCGATGCCGAGCCGGGGCAGGCGTGGTGGCGCTCCCGCCGGGCGGCGCTGACACTGGCTTGCGCGGCAGCGCTTGTTGCCGCCTACGGCATCGGCCATTTGTTCCCTGTGGCCGAGCGCTGGGTTTTCCTGGTCGCTCTGCTGGTCGGCCTGGTGCCGATCGCGCGGCGCGCGCTGATGGCGGCATTGGCCGGCACGCCGTTCTCGATCGAGACATTGATGACGATAGCCGCCGCCGGCGCCGTGATGATCGGCGCCACGGAAGAAGCGGGCGCGGTGGTGGTGCTGTTCCTGATCGGCGAACTTCTGGAAGGTGTCGCCGCAGGCCGCGCGCGGGCCAGCATCCAGGGGCTTGCCGACCTGGTGCCGAAGACGGCACTGGTCGAGCGGCCGGGCGGCACGATCGAAGTTCCCGCCGACCTGCTTGTGGTCGGCGATGTGATCGTGGTGCGGCCGGGCGATCGCATTCCGGCCGATGGCGAGATTGTCGAAGGGTCGAGCGATATCGACGAGGCGCCGGTGACAGGGGAGAGCACGCCGAAGCGCAAGGGAATCGCGGAAGCTGTGTTCGCTGGCACGATCAGCAGCGACGGCGTGCTCAAGGTTCGGGTCAGCGCCGCCGCCGCCGACAACACCATCGCCCGGGTGGTTCGTCTGGTGGAGGAGGCGCAGGAATCCAAGGCGCCGACCGAGCGCTTCATCGACCGTTTCTCGCGATATTATACGCCGGGGGTGCTGGGGGTTGGTGCGCTGGTGGCGCTGCTGCCGCCGCTCGTCGCCGGCGGTGACTGGAACGAATGGATCTACAAGGGCCTGGCGATCCTGCTGATTGGCTGCCCCTGCGCGCTGGTCATCTCGACGCCGGCGGCAATCGCTGCGGGTCTGGCGACCGGCGCGCGGCGTGGCCTGTTGATGAAGGGCGGCGCGGTGCTGGAAGGCTTTCGCCGGATCACGGCCGTCGCCTTCGACAAGACCGGCACGCTGACCGCGGGCAAGCCGGTGGTGACCGACATCGTGGCGTATGGGGGCGATGAACGCACCGTGCTGGCGCTGGCGGCGGCACTGGAGCAGGGCTCCAGCCATCCGCTGGCGACGGCCATCCTGGACAGGGCCAAGGCCGACAAGGCGCCGGTGCCGCCGGCGCTGGTTGCCAAGGCGATCCCAGGCAAAGGTGTCGAAGGCAGCGTCGGCGGCGTCGCCGTCTTCCTTGGCTCCGGCCAGGCGGCGAGCGAGCGCGTGGTGATGACCGAAGCGCAACGCCTTGCCATCGACAGCCTCAACGGCCAGGGCAAGACCGTCTCGGTGCTGATGGCCGATGGCGTGGTGGCAGGGCTGATCGCCATGCGCGACGAGCCGCGACCGGATGCGGCGGCCGGCATCATGGCGCTGAAGGCCGAGGGCATCCGCACGGTGATGCTGACCGGCGACAACCGCCGCACGGCGCAAGCCATCGCCGCTTCGCTCGGCATCGAGGCGCGGGCAGAGCTGTTGCCTCAGGACAAGCAGCGCATCGTCGGTGACTTGCAGCGCGAGGGGCTGAAAGTGGCCAAGGTCGGCGACGGCATCAATGACGCGCCGGCGCTGGCCGCCGCCGATATCGGCATCGCCATGGGCGGCGGCACCGATGTGGTATTGGAAACGGCGGACGCGGCGATCCTGCATGGCCGCGTCACGGATGTCGCGCGCATGGTGCGGCTGTCGCGGGCGGTGATGGCCAATATCAGCCAGAACATCACCGTGGCGCTCGGGCTGAAGGCGGTGTTCCTGGTCACCACCATTGCCGGCATCACCGGCCTGTGGCCGGCGATCCTGGCCGACACGGGCGCCACCGTGCTGGTGACCGCCAACGCCATGCGCTTGCTGCGCTGGCGGGGGTGATCCGGCGTTCGGCGGACGCCGCTCAACCGCTAGCCGTCAGGGGTCGATATCCATCGCGAGCGCTGCGTCCTTCTGGTTCTCCAGTTCCGTGAGCCTGCCTTGGAGCGCGCTGCGGATCGAGGCGTAGGCGGCAGCGCCGAAGGTCAATCGGCGCGGAGCGGGATTCTGCTCGACCGAAGCAATCATCGCTTCGACCATCTTGTGCGGGTCGCCCTTGACGTCGAACGAGCCCTCGGCAAAGGACTTGCGCAGGTCGCCGACCGGCGTGTTCGCATAGATTTCCTCAGACTGGGAACTGATCAGGCTGGCGCCGAAGTTCGTCTGCGTCGGTCCGGGCTCGATGAGTGTCAAGCCGATGCCAAAGGACGCGACCTCCTGCCGAACGGATTCGACGAAGCCTTCGATGCCCCATTTGGTGGCGTGGTAGAGGCTGAAACCGGGATAGGCCATCTGGCCACCCTCCGAAGAGACTTGCAGGATGCGGCCGCCGCGCTGTTTCCTCAGATGCGGCAGTGCTGCCCGGATTACCTGGATGGAGCCGATAAGATTTGTGTCGATCAGGTCGCGGATCTGGTTGTCGTCAAGCTCTTCGGCGGCGCCGAACAGGCCGTAACCGGCGTTGCTGACGATGACATCGATGTGCCCTAGATCGTCAAAGGCTTTGCCGATCGTTGCCCTGATCGCATCGCTGTCGGTCATTTGAAGAGAAGCGATCCAGAGGTGATCGCCATGATGCGCTTTCAAATCGGCCAGCGCCTGCGGCCTCCGCACCGTTGCGGCAACTCGATCGCCACGGACCAGAAGCCTTTCCGTCAGAAGCCGTCCGAAACCGGACGAGGTGCCGGTGATGAACCATGTCTTGGCCATGGGAGAAGTCCTTTCGTTGTTGACTTCAGCCAAGACTATTCCACCCAACTCATGATACTATCCGTTCAATTTTGGATAGCTTGATGAAGATTCGCCATGAATTCGAAGCCCGGACTTCCCGAATTGACGGCGCTGGCCGCAATCGTCTTGCATCGCAGCTTCCGCAAGGCGGCCGACGATCTTGGCCTGTCCCCCTCGACGCTCAGCCACATGATGCGGACGCTGGAGCGGGGCATGGGCGTGCGCCTGCTCAATCGCACCACACGCAGCGTTGCGCCGACCGAGGCTGGCGAACGGCTGGTCGCACGCCTGCGGCCGCTCTTGTCGGATATCGATGCGGCACTAGCCGAGGTTGATGACTTCCGCGGTCTTGCCTCAGGGACACTGCGGATCAACACCAGCGAGATCGGTGCCCGGCTGTTGCTCAGATCCGTGTTGCCGTCGTTTCTTCAGCGCTACCCCCAGGTCTCGCTCGATCTCGTCACCGAGGGAAAGCTGGTCGATATCGTCGCCGAAGGCTTTGATGCCGGCATCCGCCTGGGCGAGGCCGTACCGCAGGATATGGTCGCGGTGCGCTTCGGTGGGCCGACACGCTTCATCGCCGTTGCATCGCCGGCCTATCTCGCCGGCCGCCCGGCTCCGCACACGCCAGATGATCTCGGGGATCAAGCCTGCATCCGGTTCCGCTTGCCGAGCGGTAAGCCCTATCGGTGGGAGTTCGAGAAACATGGCCAGGAGATTGCCATCGATGTTCAGGGCGTACTGACACTCGACAATATGGAGTTGATGGCCGAAGCAGCGGCTTGCGGCATGGGCGTTGCCTACATATCGGACAAGACTGCCAAGCCTTACCTCGATCAGGGATCGCTCGTCACCGTGCTGGACGATTGGTGTCCGCCCATTCCCGGCTTGTTCCTCTATTATCCAGGCCACCGGCTGGTGCCGCCGGCGCTGCGCGCCTTCATCGACGTGTTGAAAGAGACGAAGGGCTGAGGTCGCTACTCGGCTGGGGCCGTCAGCGGCGGCGTGGCGTTGCTGCGCCACTCCCAGACATACGAGCCGAGCGCGACCGCGACGGCGACCAGCATGGCGAAAGCGCCAAGCAGCGGCAGGCTGCGGTAGCCGAAGCCGGCATTGAGCATGGCGGCGCCCAGCGACGCGGCCAGCGCGATGCCGACATTGAAGCCTGACGGAATGAGCGACGAGGCGAGGTTCGAGGCGTCGGCCGTCCAGGCCAGGATGCGGGTCTGGATCGGCGTGCCGATGGCGAAGTTGAGGCCTCCCCAGACGACGATGGCGATAACCATCGGCACCGGATAGGGGCTGACGGCATAGATGACGGCAAGCGTCACTGCCTGCAGGGCCAGCATGGTGATCAGCGACGGCATCAGCTTCCAGTCGGAGAGCTTGCCGCCGAGGAAGACGCCGAGCGTGGCGCCGACGCCGTTGAGCAGCAGCACCCAGGGCACCAGGCCCTCGTCGAGACCGGTGACCTCCAGCAGTGTCGGGGTGATGTAGGTGAATAGTCCGAACTGGCCGATCATCAGCATCAGCATGAGGATCAGCGAGGTCCAGACCTGCTGTCGCGCCAGCACGCGAACCTCGCGGGCAAGGCCGGCGGGCCTGGCCGACGAGCCTGTGGTGCGCGGCAGCAGCGCCGCCATGGCAAGCGTTGCCGCCACGCCGAGCGCGCACATCACCCAGAAGGTCGCGCGCCAGCCCCAGATGTTGCCGATCGCGGTACCCGCCGGCACGCCGATGACGTTGGAGACGGTGAGGCCCGACAGGATGACGGCGACCGCCATGCCGCGCTGGTCCTCGCGCACAAGGCCGACCGCGACAACCATGGCGACGCCGAAATAGGCGCCATGCGCTACCGCAACGGCAATGCGCAAAAGCAGCATCGAGGTGAAGTCGGGCGCCAGCGCGCAGGCCGCCTGGCCGATGGTAAAGGCGAGGGCGAGGCCGAGCAGCAAGGTCTTGCGCGACAGCGACTTGGTAGCGAGCGCCAGCAGCGGACCGCCGATGGCGATGCCGCAGGCATAGCCGGAAACGAGATAGCCGGCGGAGGGAACCGAAACGCCAAGCCCTTCCGCCACTTGCGGCAACACGCCGGCGATGACGAATTCGGTGGTGCCGAACGCGAAGGCGGCGATGAACAGGGCGATGAGCGGCAGCGACATGGCGGGGGAGCGATCCTCGAGTGCTGGCCTCAAACCATGGATGCGCCTCGTGGGCAATCCAGAAATTATGGACGCCGCTTTAGCTTTTCTTGATCGATTCTCGTGTGACCAGCCGCGCGTCGGCTGGGTAAGGCGGGGCCCGGGGGCGCTACGCCGGCGTCTTGCGTCCGTATGGAATCTTGAGCCACGCCCGTTCGTGGAAATAGTAGAGCAGCGACTTGGTGACGACCTCGGTCAGGCCGATGGTCGCGGCGAGCTTGAGGCTTCCGGTCACGACCAGCGAAATGATCATCGTGTCGATGGTGCCGGTCACGCGCCAGGAAAGCGCCTTGGCGAAACTGCGTGAATGGGTGTCCATCGATTTCCTCCGAAAGGCTGGGCCAACCGACCCTTATCCTGACTGATGGAAACAGAGCAAAGGTATTTTGCCGCCGAAACGAGGACGGGTGTGCGCGATGGCCGTGAATCAGCTCGCCTTCAGCCGCGATCCGGTGAGCAGGCCGCGCTCTTCCAGCACGGGATAGGCCATCGAGGCGAGCAGCGAGTTGATCTGCTTCAAGTCACGGATGGTGTCGAGGTGAATCGAGCTGGTCTCGACGCTCTTGGCGGTGCCGTCGCGCAGGCGCACGAAATGGCTGGCGCTGGTTTCCTTCTCGCGATCGCGCAGCTGGTCCTTTTCCAGGACCAGCTGGCGGGCGGTTTCGGGATCGCGCGACACCAGCACGTTGAAGGCAAGCCGCGCATTGGCGAGCACCGAGGCGTGGAAGGCGCACAGTTCGCGCCAGCCTTCGTCGGTGAATTCCAGCCCGCGTTCGAGCTTCTTCTTCACATGCACCAGCATGTTGCGCACGATGATGTCGCCGACCTGCTCCAGCTTGACGCAGGCGCCGATCAGCTCCTGGCAGCGCAGCGCCTCGTCCTCGGTCAGCGGGTTCTTGGTGACCTTGGCCAGATAGAGCTTGATCGCCGCGTGCTTGCGGTCGACACGGTCGTCAAGGGCTGCCAGCGCCTTGATCTTGTCGGCGTCGGCGCTCTCGTAGAGCTCGATGATACGCTTGAGCATGATCTCGACCGTCTCGCAGACCCGCACCACCTCCCGCGTAGCGTTGGCCAGCGCCTGGCTCGGCACGTCGAGCGCGCTTTCGTTGAGCGCCGACAGTTCGACAACGTCCAGCGTGCCGGCCGGCGCCGACCGGGTGCCCAGTGCGACGATCTTCTCCGAGGCGCGGTAGACGAACGCGGCCAGCGGCAGGCCGGCCAGGAGGATCAGCACATTGAACAGGATGTGGGCGTTGACGATCTGGTCGGCCGCCGTCGAACCGAGGAAGGCGAAGTGCGGCCTGAAGATCATGACGACGATCAGCATGACCAGCGAGCCAAGCCCGCGCATCAAGAGGTTGCCGATCGGGACGACACGCACTTCGGGGCTCGAGGAGCGCGTCAGCATCGGCGCGATGATCGAAGAACCGAGATTGACACCGAGGATGAGAACGACGCCGAGTTCCGGCGTGATCAGGCCACGGCCGGCCAGCGTTGCCATCAGGAGAACCGCCGCGATGCTCGACTGGAATAGCCAGGTGATCAGTGCCGCCAGCAGATAGGCGGTGATGGAATCGCTGGAAAAGTAATTGATGATGACCGGCAGGAGCTGGCTGTTGCGCAGCGGCTCCGATGCCTGGCCGATCATTTCCAGCGACAGGATCAAAAGGCCGATGCCGACCAGGATGCGGCCGGACTGACGCCAGTCGCGCCGCTCGGTGGCCATGAACATCACCGTGCCGGTGATCAGGCAGAGCGGCACCAGCAGCGTGAGATCGAAGGTGAGCAGCTTGACCACCAGCGCCGAGCCGATCTCGGCGCCGCGCACGGCAAGCTGGCCGGCGGCGCCCGAGACGATGCCGGAGCCGGCGAAGGAGCCGACCAGCAGCGTGACGGCAGTGGAGCTCTGCAGGGCGATGGCGAGGCCGGTGCCGGCCAGCACCGCCATGATCGGATTGCGCATGGTGGCGCGCAATTTGTGGCGCAGCACGTCGCCATAGGCGCGTTCGACGCCGGTCTTCACCATGCGGGTGGCAAACAGCATCAGCGCCACCGCGCCGGCCAGATGCAGAAGAACGACCGAACCGCTCATCGCGGCGCCCGCACGCAGGCAGGGGGCGCGACGCGGACAGCGTGGCGAGCAGGGTGAAAAACAGGATTACGAATCATGATCATGACAGTCGTCGATAATAGCTCGGATATTTTAGCCGGATAATAAAATCTTGTCGATTTCAAGGGTCCGTTGCGGCGCGACAGGCCGTGTCGGAAAATGGACGGACGCGCGGATGGTTGCATCGCCAAGCCGCGCTCGTGCCGCGGATGGCAACGTCGCCGCGCTTCTGGCGCCTCGCTTTGCGACGATGTTCAATTCCCTGCGATAAATGAAGGAATTCATTACATAATTGTAATGCGAGTATTCAGTTTCGGTTCATCCCGTGGCGGCTATCCCTTTGGCATCGACAACCAAGGAGACTTGTTATGAAACGCATTGTCCTTTCCGCCCTCGCTTTCACGATGCTGGCCGCCACGTCGCTCACCGGCCAGGCCGCGCCGATGAATGCACCGAACGCCCCGCAGTCGAATTACAGCCAGGTCGACTGGCAGAAGCCCGGCCACCACGCCGATGTGAAGAAGCGGGTCTTCAAGAAGAAGGTCGTCGTGAAGCGCAACCACTGGCGCAATGGCCAGAAATATTCGAGCTGGAAGCGTCATCAGCCGATCCGCGACTACGGCCGCTACGGTCTGCATCGTCCCGGCCGCGGTCAGGAATGGATCCGCGTCGGCAACGACTATGTTCTGGTCGGCATTGTCTCCGGCGTCATCTTCGGCGCGCTCGCCGCGCATTAAATCCCGGCCTGGAACTGAAAAAGAGAAGGTGGCCCGCAATGGCCGCCTTTTTTTTGCCCTGTGGAAACCGGGTATGGTCCGCATTAGGGGTCGTCGGCCCCGACAGGCATGATTATATGAGCGGGAAACGAGTTACCCGATGCGCTTTCCGCCCGCCTTCCTCGACGAGATACGCGACCGCGTGCCGATTTCATCGGTTATCGGCCAGCGTGTCGCGTGGGACAGGAAGAAGACCAACGCGCCGCGTGGCGATTATTGGGCCTGCTGCCCGTTCCATGGCGAGAAGAGCCCGTCCTTCCACTGCGAGGACAAGAAGGGCCGCTACCACTGTTTCGGCTGCTCGGTCTCGGGCGATCATTTCAAATTCCTCACCGAACTCGACGGGATGAGCTTTCCCGAAGCGGTCGAGAAGATCGCCGACATGGCCGGCGTGCCGATGCCGGTTCGTGATGCGCAAGAGGAGCGGCGCGAGAAGGAACGCGCCAGCCTGACCGACGTCATGGAGATGGCGACCGCGTTCTTCCAGGAGCGGCTGCAAGGACCGGAGGGGGCGAAAGCCCGCGCCTACCTGCGCGACCGTGGGCTGACACCGGCGACGCAGCAATCGTTCCGGCTCGGCTTCGCGCCCGACAGCCGCAATGCGTTGAAGGAGCATCTCGCGGCAAAAGGCGTTCCGAAAGCCGACATCGAGGCCTGCGGGCTGGTACGACACGGCGACGACATTCCGGTTTCCTATGACTGGTTCCGCGACCGCATCATGTTCCCGATTCCGGATTCGCGCGGCAAGATTATCGCCTTCGGCGGGCGGGCGCTGGCGCCCGATGCCCTGGCCAAATACATGAACTCGCCCGACACCGAGCTCTTCCACAAGGGCAATGTGCTCTACAATTTCGCCCGCGCCCGCAAGGCGCTGGCCAAGGGCGGCACGGTCATCGCCGTCGAAGGCTACATGGACGTGATCGCGCTGGCGCAGGCTGGCTTCGAGAACGTCGTGGCGCCGCTCGGTACCGCGTTGACAGAAAACCAGCTCGAGCTGCTTTGGCGCATGGCGCCGGAGCCGATGCTGTGCTTCGACGGCGACAAGGCCGGGCTGAAGGCGGCGTGGCGGGCCGCCGACATGGCGCTGCCGTCGGTGCAGGCCGGCCGCTCGGCGCGCTTCGCGCTGCTGCCGGAAGGCAAGGATCCCGACGATCTGGTCAAGGCCGAGGGGCCGGACGCGTTCCGTGCCGTATTGGCGGACGCCAGGCCGCTGGTCGACCTTCTGTGGATGCGCGAGACGGCGGGCGGCGTCTTCGACACGCCGGAGCGGCGGGCGGAACTGGAGAAGACGCTGCGCGAGCTGACCAGCCACATCCGCGACGAAAGCCTGCGCTACCACTATCAACAGGAGATGCGCGAGCGCGTGCTGAGCTTCTTCGGCTCGCAGCGCGGTGCGCGCCATGGGCGTCAGGATGGCGGCCGGCCAGGCGAGCGCGGCCAGGGCAAGGCGGCCGCGCCCGGCGGACAGTTCGCCAAGAGCGGCGGCGGCCGCATCGCGATCACTCAAAGCCTCGGCCAGTCGGCGCTGGTCAAACGCGGCAGCGAGGGGATGTCGATGCGGGAGGCGACGATCATCGTCGCGCTGGTCAACCATCCGGCGCTGATCGACGAGAATTTCGCCCATATCGAGTTTCTCGATCTCGCCAATTCCGACCTGCAGCGACTGCACGCTGCCATTCTCGACGCGATGGCGCATGACATGGCCAATGACCGCCACGCGGTGATCGCGACAATCGAGCGCGCCGGCTGCGCGGAGATCTGGGAGCGCGCCGTCGGCCTGATCCGGCGGGCGCGCCAGTGGCCGGCGCTGGAAACCGCCGCGCTTGACGATGCCCGCGACGCTTTCAGCCAGGCACTGCACTTGCAGCGCAGCGCGCGTACCTTACATAAGGAGCTGAAACAGGCGGAAGCGGCGCTCGCCACCGATCCCACGGACGAAAACTATCGGCACCTGATCGAAATTCAGGCGCAATTCCAGGATGTACAGGCGACGGAAGCGCTGATCGAAGGGTTCGGCGTGTCCTCGGGCCGGGCCGGGCGGGCTTAGAGCATGATCCCGAAAAGTGGGAAAACATCATGCTTCCACCAAAAGAAAGATAGAGCCGATTCCGGCCCACCGGGGCGGAATGGGCTCGGGCATGAGAGTGAAATGTGAAAGCGTTGTTGCGCGTGCAATCGGCGCGTGGCGGGCTAAGTCGGGTAATTGATTCGCTTTTTTCATGCGAATCATGCGAGAGGCGCTTGACCTTCCGACAGAATGGCGGAATCAGGACGATTCGAAACGTTAACCCGCACCCGCGTCGACGGGAAATGCAGCGATGTGAGGTACTGGTCACTGGACAGGCAGGCTGCCTGCCACAGATATCAGGGTTAATCTGGACTTAACGTAGATGCAGTTACTGGCCCGGTGAAGCGCGTTTCACAAGCGAGCGCATCCGATTTCACTGGTCCGGCAGCTTACGCGGCTTCGATGTTCGGCCGCTAGGAGAAGAAAAAGACTATGGCGACAAAGGAAAAGGAAGAGGTCGAAACCGAACGCGAAGGCGCCACCGATGGCCCTCTGCTCGACCTTTCCGATGATGCTGTCAAGAAGATGATCAAGGCCGCCAAGAAGCGCGGCTATGTCACCATGGACGAGCTGAATTCGGTGCTGCCGTCGGAGGAAGTCACCTCCGAGCAGATCGAGGACACGATGGCGATGCTGTCCGACATGGGCATCAACGTGGTCGAGGACGACGAGCAGGGCGAGGAGCCGGAAGGCGGCGATACCGCCGCCGACGCCGAGGAAGACGCCAACGAACTGGCCGAGCAGACCGGCACCGCCGTTGCCGCCACAACCACCAAGAAAGAGCCGACCGACCGCACCGACGATCCGGTGCGCATGTATCTGCGCGAGATGGGCTCGGTCGAGCTCCTGTCGCGCGAAGGCGAAATCGCCATCGCCAAGCGCATCGAGGCCGGCCGCGAGACGATGATCGCGGGCCTGTGCGAAAGCCCGCTGACCTTCCAGGCGATCATCATCTGGCGCGACGAGCTCAACGAATCGAAGATCCTGCTGCGCGAGATCATCGATCTCGAAGCCACCTATGCCGGCCCCGAAGCCAAGCAGGCACCGGTGGTCGAACGCATCGAGGAGGCCAAGGTCGAGGAAAAGCCGCGCCGTTCGCGCGACGAGGAAGAAGACATCACCAATGTCGGCGCCGACACGCGCGGCTTGGTCGATGACGACGAGGAAGACGAGGACGAGGCGAGCCTGTCGCTGGCGGCGATGGAAGCCGAACTGCGCCCGCAGGTGATGGAGACGCTCGACGTCATCGCCGACACCTACAAGAAGCTGCGCAAGCTGCAGGATCAGCAGGTCGAGAACCGGCTGGCCGCCGCCGGCACGCTGTCGCCCAGCCAGGACCGCCGGCTGAAGGAGCTGAAGGACCAGCTGATCAAGGCGGTGAAGTCGCTGTCGCTCAACACGGCGCGCATCGAGGCGCTGGTCGAGCAGCTCTACGACATCAACAAGCGCCTGGTGCAGAATGAAGGCAAGCTGCTCAGGCTGGCCGAAAGCTATGGCGTGCGCCGCGAGGAGTTCCTGAAGGAATATCAGGGCTCGGAGCTCGACCCGAACTGGACGCGCTCGATCGGCAACCTGACCTCGCGCGGCTGGAAGGAATTCACCAAGAACGAAAAGGACGCCATCCGCGACCTGCGCGCCGAGATCCAGCATCTGGCCACCGAAACGGCGATCTCGATCCTGGAATTCCGCAAGATCGTCAACCAGGTGCAGAAGGGCGAGCGCGAAGCGGCGATCGCCAAGAAGGAAATGGTCGAGGCCAATCTGCGCCTCGTCATCTCGATCGCCAAGAAATACACCAATCGCGGCCTGCAGTTCCTCGACCTGATCCAGGAAGGCAATATCGGCCTGATGAAGGCGGTCGACAAATTCGAATACCGCCGCGGCTACAAGTTCTCGACCTACGCGACATGGTGGATTCGGCAGGCGATCACGCGTTCGATCGCCGACCAGGCGCGCACCATCCGCATTCCAGTGCACATGATCGAAACGATCAACAAGATCGTGCGCACCTCACGCCAGATGCTGCACGAGATCGGCCGCGAGCCGACGCCGGAGGAACTGGCCGAAAAGCTCGCCATGCCGCTCGAAAAAGTGCGCAAGGTGTTGAAGATCGCCAAGGAGCCGATCTCGCTCGAAACGCCGGTCGGCGACGAGGAGGATTCGCATCTGGGCGATTTCATCGAGGACAAGATGGCGATCCTGCCGATCGACGCGGCGATCCAGGCCAACCTGCGCGAAACCACGACGCGCGTGCTGGCCTCGCTGACGCCGCGCGAGGAGCGCGTGCTCAGAATGCGCTTCGGCATCGGCATGAACACCGACCACACGCTGGAAGAGGTCGGCCAGCAGTTCTCGGTCACCCGCGAACGCATCCGCCAGATCGAAGCCAAGGCGCTGCGCAAGCTCAAGCACCCGAGCCGCTCGCGCAAGCTGCGCAGCTTCCTCGACAGTTGATATTTCCCGAACAACCACGATTTGAAGGGCGCCATTGGCGCCCTTCTTCGTTCGTGGCGCGCGCTCTTGCGGCGCATACACTTCGGGAGGATAATTTTGCGTCGGATGCATTTTCTGGGCGACAAACCCGGATGCCCGCCCCGGCGAAGCGCCGTGCTCCGTGGCCCCGGAGGGAGGTGTGCCATGACAAGCTACATCGTGCTGATGAACTGGACGGAGCAGGGCGCCAGAAGTGTGCGCGAGTCACCGAAGCGGCTCGACGCCGCCAGGAAGCAGTTGGGGGACATGGGCGGATCGTTCAAGGCGTTCTACCTGACCATGGGCGAATACGACATGGTGGCTGTGGTCGAAGCGCCCGACGATGCGGTCCTGGCTCGTTTCTCGCTGATGCTGGCGGCGGGCGGCAACGTCAGGACGCGGACACTGAAAGCCTTCCCCGAACTCGCCTACCGCGAGATCATCACCTCGCTCGGATAGAGCCCTGAAAACAGTGCGGCGGCTGACGATCAGGCGCTGTCTTGGCGGCGCCTGATCCGTTAGGATGTGGCCATGTCCGAAGCGAATTCACACGCACATCTGTGGCCAGGTGTGCCGCTTGCCCTGGGCTCCGCCGCCTTGTTCGGCGCGGCGCCGCCGCTTTGCAAGCTGCTGCTCGACAGCGTCAACCCCTTCATGCTGGCCGGCCTGCTCTATCTCGGCGCCGGTGTCGGGCTGGCCCTCTATCGCCTGGCTCGCGGCACCGGCGCCGGCGAGGCGCAACTGACCGCCAGGGACATGCCATGGCTGGCGCTGGCGATCGGCGCCGGCGGCATCGTTGCCCCGGTGCTCCTGATGTTCGGCCTCAGCCTCAACACCGCGTCCAGTTCCGCGCTGCTGCTCAATCTCGAGGGGTTGGCGACGATGGCGATCGCCTGGCTCGTCTATCGCGAGAATGTCGACCGGCGCCTGCTTCTGGGTGCCTTCGCCATCCTTGCCGGCGCCGTTCTGTTGTCGTGGCAAGGCGAGGGCGTTGCCTTCAACCTCGGTGCCGTGCTCGTCGCCGGAGCATGCCTGGCGTGGGGGCTGGACAACAATTTCACGCGCAGGATCTCGGCCACCGATCCGGTGGTGATCGCCATGCTCAAGGGGCTGGTGGCGGGTGTCGTCAATGTCGGGCTGGCGCTTGCCGCCGGGGCTTCGTTTCCCCCGGCGTCAATCGTCGCCATCACCGCGGCCGTTGGTTTCTTCGGCATCGGCGTCAGCCTGGTGATGTTCATCGTGGCGCTGCGCCATCTCGGCACGGCGCGGACAGGGGCCTATTACTCGCTCGCCCCCTTTATCGGCGCGTTGCTGGCGATCGCCATCCTCGGCGACGCCGTTACGCTCAAGCTGGCGATCGCCGGGCTTCTGATGGGCTTCGGCCTCTGGCTGCATCTGTCTGAGCGCCACGAGCACGAGCACGACCACGAAGAGCTCGAGCATGAGCACAGTCATGTCCATGACGAGCACCACCAGCATCACCATGACGGGCCAGTGAGCGAGCCGCATTCGCACTGGCACCGGCATGCGCCGATGCGCCACCGGCATCCGCATTATCCCGACCTGCACCACCGGCATGGCCACGGCTGAGCATGATGCTCGGGCAAGGGACCAAGCCGGAGCTGACTGTCTGGTACAACACGCACTGCCCGGTCTGTAACGCCGGCATCGGTAGGCAGAAACGGCGGCTGATCGAGGCGGTCAAGGCAGGCCGCATCGAATTTCGCGACATCAACTTTGAACCAGCAGCACTTGCCGGATTTGGAGCCTCGCTGGAGGATATCCGCCGCCGGTTGCACGCCACCGATGCACAGGGCCAGCTGCTGGTCGGCGCCGATGTGGCAATCGCGGTCTGGAAGGCAACGCCGGGCGAGGGCTGGCTGGCAACGCTGTTCGGCAATCCGATCGCCTTGCCGCTGACCCGCTTCGCCTATGACCGTTTCGCCGACCTGCTCTACGCCTGGAACCGGCGCAACGGCCGCTGGTAGTCCTTGTCTCGCCTGTCGTGGCATTGACCTCAATCAATGCCGCCCTTGTCGGTAGCCTCGATTGTGGAACCATCGCTTTTGATGAGGGCATGTGATGGAGAAGGTCGACTTCAAGAAAATCATGAAGGCGTTCTGGCAGCCGCCGGTGGGTGTGTTTTCCCTGGTCGATGTTCCCAAGCTGCAGTTTGCCATGATCGATGGCAAGGGCGATCCGAACACCTCCGAAGAGTACCGGCACGCGATCGAATGGCTCTACTCGGTGAGCTATCCGCTGAAGTTCATGTCGAAAAAGGAACTCGGCAAGGACTATGGCGTCGCTCCGCTGGAAGGGCTGTGGTGGGCCGAGGACATGTCGAGCTTCCTGACGGGCGACAAGCATCTCTGGTCGTGGACCATGATGATCATGCAGCCGGACTGGATCAGCGGTGAGATGTTCCAGGCGGCCCTCGACAAAGCGCGGGCGAAGCTCGGCTCGCCGCCCGAAGACCTCAGATTGCAGTTCTTTCACGAAGGGCCGGCGGTGCAAATCATGCATATCGGACCCTATAGCGCCGAAGGACCGACGATCCTGCGCCTGCACGAGGAATTCCTGCCGGCCAACGGTCTCGTGGAAAACGGCAAGCACCACGAGATCTACCTGGGTGACCCTCGCAAGGCGGCACCAGAAAAACTGAGAACAGTGATCCGCCAGCCGGTCAAGAAACGATAGACTAGGCGCCACCGCAGGCCGAAGGGCCCGAAATCGCCTTCGGGCCCTTCCGCGTTGCCGTCTAGCGAGCCGAGGGCTCGCACAGCCAGCCGACAATGCGGCGCACCAGCGGCAGAACCAGCAGCAGCGTCGGAAACGCCACCAGCCAGGACGGGCCCCAGGCGGTCATCCAGATGGCGGCCAGGCTGGGCTGGAACCCAAGGCTTTTCAACGTCGAGATGAGCGAGACGATGAAGGTCATCAACATCGACAGCACCAGCGGGCTGAGAATCGCGGCATAGCGCGCAGGCAGCTTCCTGCGCTGATTTCTTGCAGTCATTTGGGAATTTCCCTGAAGTGTCCGGTCCATCGCATTCGGCATCCGTTCGCCCATTTCGGCGTAACTGCCCGGAAAGAACCGGGTGTGGATGCGTTGCTTGACGTCAGACGCTTACGGAGCGGTCGTCGACCCTCGAGCGCCTTCTAGCCACGTGTCGCGGCGAGGGCAAGCCTCTTGCGGTACCATTTAGATACATCGTAAGATATATCTTGACTCGACAGCGATGCGCGCCTAATTAAGATATATCGTAAGATACAACTCAAGGAGCAATCAATGCATAAGCATGACAATTTCGGACACAAACATTTCGGCGAGCGCATGTTCATGCACATGGCCGGCAAATTCGGTGGACGTGGCGGCGGTTTCGGACCGTTCGGCCATGGCGGACGTGGCGGCGGACGCGGCGGCCCGGGTGACATGTTCCGCGCCGGGCGCATGCTCGCCGACGGCGATCTCAAGCTGATCACGCTGTCGCTGCTGGCCGAGGCGCCGCGCCATGGCTACGACATCATCAAGGCGCTGGAAGAGCGCACCAGCGGCATCTACAGCCCGAGCCCGGGCGTGGTCTATCCGACGCTGACCTTCCTCGAAGAGGCCGGCTACGCCGCTTCCGCCGCCGACGGCAACAAGAAGGTGTTCTCGATCACCGAGGCCGGGCAGGCGCATCTTGCCGACAACCGCGAGATGATCGACGCCGTGCTAGACCATCTCGAGCGCTTCGGCCGCAAGATGGCCAAGGCGCGCGACTGGTTCGGCTGGAACGATGAGAGCGAAGAGGGCGGGCGTCGCGGCGGTCGTTCGGACGCGCGGGACGAATTCCGCGCGGTGCGCCATCGCTTGCGTAGGGCTCTCGGCGACTTCGTCGATGCCCCGGCCGAGAAGCAGGCCGAGGCGATCGCCATCCTCGAAGGCGCCGCCGAGGCACTGGAAGCGCTGTCGCGCAAGTGAGGCCTTCCGGCCCAGCTGGATGCAGCCCTTGCCCGCCAGGCCAAGGACCGATAGTGAAATTCATCCCGCGCCACGCTACATGGTGCGGGATGAATGCTGTTGGAGGAACACCGATGTCTTTTCTGAAGCGTCTTTTCGGCGGTGGCGGCGGCAGCGGTGAGGCGGGCGAGCCAAAGAGCGCCGCGCCGGCCAAGCAGGTCGAGCACAAGGGATTCCTGATCAGCGCCACGCCCTACAAGACGGACGGCCAGTACCAGACCTGCGGCGTCGTCTCCAAGGAGATCGACGGCGTCATCAAGGAACACAAATTCATCCGCGCCGACCGCTTCGCCGGGCTCGACGACGCCGTCGACATCTCGATCAAGAAGGGCATGCAACTGGTCGACGAGCAGGGCGAGCGGATTTTCGGATAGGCAAGGCTGGGGGCAACCCAGGACCGTCAGCCGCGCCGTGCCGCCTCGATCGCGGCGACGTCGATCTTCTTCATGTCCATCATCGCATCAAAGGCGCGTTTTGCTTCATCGCCGCCGGCGGCCATCGCCTCGGTCAGCACGCGCGGCGTGATCTGCCAGGAGACGCCCCATTTGTCCTTGCACCAACCGCAGGCACGTTCCTGGCCACCATTGCCGACGATGGCGTTCCAGTAGCGGTCGGTCTCCTGCTGATCGTCGGTGGCGATCTGGAACGAGAAGGCTTCGTTGTGTTTGAACATGGGCCCGCCATTGAGGCCGAGACAGGGGATGCCGGCGACCGTGAACTCGACCGTCAACACGTCGCCCGCCTTACCGGACGGGTAGTCGCTGGGAGCGCGGTGGACGGCACTCACCGAGCTGTCGGGAAAAGTTTCGGCGTAGAACCGGGCAGCGGCCTCGGCATCCTTGTCATACCAAACGCAGATTGTGTTCTTGGCGATTGCCATTGCTTGTCCTTTCGCTTTTGAAGCCATTCCGGTGGGTTTCCCACGCACTCCAGGCTGTTCGCGGCCAGCCTCAGGGGTTGCACGCGAAGCTAGAATGCGTTCATGCGATCTGATGTTCCGGCGGCAAGGCGCACAAAAACCATGCCGGAACTCAAATCAGGGCGACCGGCGAACGGATCTTCGGATAAGCGGACCCGAATTTTCAGCGCATTTTAGCCCGGTGTGGTCATTCGCTCCAGACAACGGGCCTCATCGATGGGCCTGCCGAGAGCGGCGAAGCGCGAGGCCGCTTCTTCAAATGCCGCCATGGCGCGGTTTTCGCTCTGCTCGGCGCGGCGCTGCACGCCGCGCGCTTCCCAGACGGCCGCCACCCAGGGTCCGCCATTCCACATGCCGGCCACCCGCTCAGCCTCATCGAGCCGCCGGTTGACCTGTTCGACTTCGCCCGCCTCGGCCAGTGCAGTCGCCGCGGCGGTGCGGAAGGTCATCGAGCAAGGTTGGCAGCTGTGGCCGGCGGACAACATGCGGTCGCCTTCCCTAATGGTCGCGGCGATCTTTTCGGGCGTGGAGCCGGCCCGCACCTCGAGGCCCTTCAGGCTGATCAGCAGATGCGGTGCAAGCCAGGAAGATTGGGCAAGGGTCGTGGCGCGCCGGATCAGCCGTCCCGCCTGCCATTTCTGGCCACGCGCCAGGGCAAGTTCCGTCAGACGCTGGAGCGCCAGCACGCGGCCGGCAATGGCGCCAACCTGCGCATAGAGCTTTTCGGCTTCCGTCAGCATGCGTTCGGCCTCGGCCAACTGGCCCGAAAACAAGGCAGCTTCGCCCAGCACCAAGGAGGCGAGGCCGCGCCCGGCAAGCGAGCCGGCGCCCTCGGCGACCGATAGCAGTTCACGCGCCGAAGCGGCGATGTCGTGATGGCCCCTGGCACTGCAAAGGCAGAATTCGGCCAGGCACAGATGCCCGTCAAAGACGTTGGAGACGAAGGCTGGTTTGGCCCGCACCCATTCGATGAATTCCGCCCGGAACAATTCGCGCCATTGCCCCTGCATATGCGCCACCAGCCCGATCAAGGCGCTGGCCTCGCCAACCTCGCGGGCAAGTCCGGCACCCATAGCCAGCTCGCGGGTTTCCCTGCCGACCTGGGCGGCCTTGGCGAAATCGCCGCTTTGCAGATGCAGCAGGCCCCAGGCCAGCGAGGCGCGGATGCGGTCGCTCAACCCGACTGGGTCAATCGAGGGCACGGCCAACGCCTTTTCGTAGAGCTTCACGGTTTCAGCACCCGGGCCGACTCCAAGGTCGATGCGCAGGCTTTGGCTGAGCTGATTGAACAGCCTGATTGCTTCGGCCCTGTTGCCGGCGTCCAGCGCTGCCTGCATCAGGGCGCATTGGGCCTGCTCATCGGCGGGGTCCATCGCGATCAGACGATGCCAGAGCTTGCCTGCCCGCAGCACATCGGCATAGCGCTGGCGCAAGGCCTGCCGGGGGGTCTCGAACCAATCGACATAGGGGTCGTCCGGCAGCAGGTCGCCGGCGTAAAGGTCGGCCGCCACTTCGCAGGGGGCAGGATCGGAGCCGCGCAAGGCAAGCTTGGCGGCGGCCTCGAAAGCGTCAACGTCAATTTCAAGATCTGCCGCTGGGGCAAGGGCGATGACATCGGCCGTCTGCTCGATCAGGTCATGAGCACCCAAGGCGCGGCGGGCGAAGTGGATGGCCTTGCGGAGGTTCGCTCCGGCCGCCTCCGGATCAAGATCGGGCCAGAAGGCCTCCATGACCTGTTCGCGGTGAATGCGGTGCGAACGGGTGACGGCAAGCAGCTTCACCAGCGCCGCGCCACGGTCACGGCGCCACGCCGTCGCCGGAATGACTTGACCGTCAAGACCGACACTGAACCCGCCGAGCAATTGAATTTGAACGCGCACTCGAAGCCCCCTTCAGCATGCGATCCGCCATTGCCGCCAAAAGGTACGGCCGTCACAAGCCCCCGTGCGGCAGGGAACGCTGGCGGAACATAGGTTGCCTAGTCTGCCCTGGTAGTCAATTCCAACCCTCTGACAGGAGAACCAAATGTCTCTTCGTATCGCCGACATGGCGCCCGACTTCACCGCCGAAACCACACACGGTCCGATCAATTTCCATGACTGGCTGGGCAACTCATGGGGCATCCTGTTTTCCCATCCCAAGGATTTTACCCCCGTCTGCACGACCGAGCTTGGCTACATGGCCAAGCTGAAGCCCGAGTTCGACAAGCGCGGCGTCAAGATCATCGGGCTCTCCGTCGACCCGGTCGAGCGTCATGCCGGATGGGCTGATGACATCGCTGAGACCCAGGGCCTTGCACCGAACTTCCCGATGATCGGCGACCCGATGCTGGCCATTGCCAAGCTCTACGATATGCTGCCCGCCACGGCCGGCGACAGTGCTGAGGGGCGCACGGCAGCCGACAACCAGACGGTGCGCCATGTCTACGTCATTGGCCCCGACAAGAAGATCAAGCTGATGATCGCCTATCCGATGACCACCGGCCGGAACTTCGACGAAATCCTGCGCGTGGTGGACTCCATGCAACTGACCGCCAAGCACCGCGTGGCCACGCCGGTGAACTGGCGGCAGGGCGACGAGGTGATCATCGCGGGTTCGGTGTCGAACGACGAAGCCAAGGTCCTTTACCCCGAAGGCTGGAAGCAGCCCAAGCCCTACATCCGCATCGTCCCGCAACCGCACAGCAACGCCTGAGCCTTCTTTCCAGGCAACCCGGCAACAAGAGGTGACAGTATGAAACCCCGTATCCTTATCCTTGGCGCCGGTTTTGGTGGGCTTGAACTCAGCACGTCCTTGTCCGAAGCCCTGGGTGACAGCATTGCTGTCACCCTGATCGACAAGTCGGATGCCTTCGTGTTCGGCTTTGCCAAGCTCGATCTGATGTTCGGCCGCGCAACCGAGACGGCTGTGCGGCTACCCTATGCCGACTACGCCAAATCCGGCGTCACGATGAAGCGCGAGACCGTCACCGCAATCGACCCGGAACGGCGGCGCGTGACGACCGACAAGGGCGTGCACGAGGCGGACATACTGGTAGTCGCTCTCGGCGCGGATTACGACGTTTCGGCCACGCCTGGCATTACGCTCGGCCGCAACGAATTTTACTCCGTACCGGGCGCCGCCCACATGGCGAAGGTGCTGCCCGGCTTCACCCGCGGCCATGCCGTGATCGGCGTCTGCGGCGCGCCCTATAAATGCCCGCCAGCACCGAGCGAGTGTGCCCTGATGCTGCACGACTACCTCATGGAGAGAGGTGTCCGGGGCGACTGCCAGATCACCTATGTGAACGCGATGTCGAGCCCGGTGCCGCCTTCTCCCGAAACCTCGAAGGCGCTTCTCGCGGCTTTCGCCGAACGCGATATCGCCTTCATTGCGAGCACCCGCGTGGTTTCCGTGGACGAGGGTCGCAAGGTCGTGACGCTCGACAATGGCAGCGAACTGCCCTGCGATCTGTTCCTTGGCGTGCCCATGAACCGCGCTCCGGATGTCGTCGTCGAGGCCGGCTTGACCGAGGGCGGCTGGGTGACCATCGATCCCCGCACACTCGAAACCGGCTTTCCCGGCGTCTACGCGCTGGGCGATCTGGCCAATACGGGTGCGCCGAAGGCGGGGGTCTTTGCCGAGGGCGCCGCGCGCACCGTTGCAGCGAACCTGATCGCCAGGCTGCGCCATGAGGAGCAGACGGCAAAGAACCCAGGTGCGGGATCCTGCTACATCGAATTCGGCGCCAACAGGATCGCCAGGGTGGATGTGGATTTCTTTTCCGGCCCAAAACCCACCGGTGCTTTCTATGAACCGTCGGAGGCATTGCGAGTCGACAAGGTGAACTTCGGCTCCAGCCGCAAGGCCCGCTGGTTCGGGCACTGAGCTTCGGCAAAGGCGGGCGCCGAAGGCGCCCGTCCCGTCCGATAGAGCGGGTTTGGTTGACGCAATTCCCTGGGAAAAGCGCTACGCGCTTTTCCTGGAATTGCTTCAGGCCATCTGCAGCTGCCTGCGCGGCAGTGGCGGGAAGGCGATGGCGATGCCGGCCGCGCCAAGCCCGATGATGGCTGAGCCGATGAACAGCCAGGAATAGCTGGCGTAGGCATCGAACACCATGCCGCCGGCGAGCGGTCCGAGTGCCATGCCGAGGCTGGACAACATGGTGGCGGCGCCGAACACCGTGCCGAGGATGCGCTGCCCGAAATATTCGCGCGCCAGCACCGCATAGAGCGGCATCACGCCGCCATAGGTGGCACCGAAGATGACGGCGAGCATATAGAACTGCTCGAGCTGGCTGATCGAGAGGTAGGCGGCAATCACGATCGCCTGGATGGCGAGGCCCGCGATCAGCACCGGCTTGACACCCAGCCGGTCGGCCAGCACGCCATAGAGAAGCCGGCCACCGAGGCCAGCGAGGCCCTCGACGCTGTAAATCGAGACCGCCGCCATGGGGGCTACGCCGCACAGCATGGCATAGCTCACCATGTGGAAGATCGGCCCGGAATGCGCGGCGCAGCAGGCAAAGAAGGTCAACCCCAGCACGATGAACTGCGGCGAGCGCAGCGCCTGGCCGACCGTCATGCCGGCGCCTTCGGCAACAGGCGTGGAACTGGTCTCGTGCCCAGCCGGCTTTGGTGGTTGGCGCACCAGAAGCACCGCCGGCAACAGCAGCACCCAGGCCGTGATACCGATGTCGAACATTGCGGTGCGCCACTCATAGGCCGAGATCAGCCAGCGGGCGAAGGGCGAGATGGTCATCGGAGCCACGCCCATGCCGGCCGAAACCAGCGAAACGGCAAGGCCGCGATGGGTGTCGAACCAGCCCGTGGTCAGCGCGATCATCGGCGCGAAGAAGGCGCTGGCGGCGAGGCCGACCAGCACGCCATAGGTGATCTGGAAGGTGAGGAGCGAGCCGGCGCGGCTGGCCAGCACCAGCGCCAGCCCGAGCAGCACAGTGCCGATCATGACGACGATGCGGGCGCCAAAACGGTCCGACAGGGCGCCCCAGGCGAAGCCGCCAAGGCCCATCACCAGGAAGTTGAGCGTCATGGCGCTCGAAATGCCGGCGCGCGACCAGCCGGTGTCGAGCGCCATCGGCTCGAGGAAGATTGCCAGCGAAAACATCGTGCCGATGGCGACACAGGACATCAGCGCGCCAGCGGCGACGATGACCCAACGATAGGAAAGGCTCATTCAAATCTCCCATGCCAGAGGGCAGCGCCGCGCGCTGCTTGCATCCGAAGGACGCTGACACCGAAGCCGATCCTACAATCCGGTTGCATTTTTTATCCAGTCTGGAATGGCCTCGTTTTTCCGGCTGCTTCTGGTCGCTTTCCGTGCTGGTCGCTGCCCCAAAGCCGCTTCGCACTTTGGACGACTGCCGTCAGATCGGCAGTTCCGACGTGTACTTGATCGTCCAACTCGGAACGTCGGTCTTGACGTTCTGCACGCCCTTGATACGGCTCAGATGCTCCGACTGGAAGCGGCGATAGTCGTTGATGTCGGCCGCCACCACACGAACCATGGCGTCGCAGTCGCCGAGCATCAGGTAGCATTCCATCACTTGCGGCAGTTTGGCCACTTCGGTGGCGAAGTGCTCGATCGTGTCCTCGTCCTGCGTCTTCAGCCAGATGCGGGTGAAGAAGGTCAGCCCCTTGCCGATGCTGGCCGGGTTGAGCACCGCGACATAGCGGTCGATGACGCCGGCCTCCTCCAGCAGTTTCACGCGCCGCAGGCATGGCGAGGGCGACAGCCCGACCTCATTGGCCAGATCGTTGTTGGCCATGCGCCCGTTGCGCTGCAGCGCCCGCAGGATGCGTTTGTCGATCTCATCCAGGTTCATTGGCTATGGATTCCATTATTCTTCAAAATCGTGATGTGTGGTGCCAATTTTTGGCAGATGAAGTGCATCTTCGCAACCAAATTGCGGGCGGGCTTGGGTATCTTCGCTGCCGACATCACGAGATTTCAAGCGTAACCGGAAGCGGCGGCCGCGAGGCCAGCCCATGGATAGCCATGAGCATTTCACAGGCAGTCGAGACGACTGGCAATGGTTCGAGATCCGAGTTCCGCCGTGGCGTGGCGTCCTGTGCGCCGGTGCTGCTCGGCACCATCCCCTATGCGCTGGTGCTCGGCGCCCAGGCCACGCAGAAAGGCTTGAGCGTCTTCGAACTGTCCGTCATGACAGGGCTGAATTTCGCCGGCGGCTCGGAATTCGCCGCGATCCAGTTGTGGACATCGCCGCCGCATATCGTGCTGATCGTCGCCATCACCTTCCTGGTCAACAGCCGGCATCTGCTGATGGGCGCGGCCCTGGCGCCGTTTCTGCGTCATCTGCCGCGACGCAAGATGTTTCCGGCGCTGTTCTTCCTATGCGACGAGAGCTGGGCGCTCGGCCTTGCCGACGCCAGGCAGCGTGCCGCCGCGGGCGTAACGCCAGCCTTCAGCCCGCACTATTACATGGGCGCGGCACTGGCGATGTATCTCACCTGGGTGGTCTTTACCACGGCAGGGGCCTTGCTCGGCCCGATGCTCGGTCACGTCGAGATCTATGGTTTCGACATGGCATTTCCGGCTGTCTTCCTCGTGCTGATGCGTGGCATGTGGAAGGGCATGGCGCCGGCGCGGCCCTGGCTGGTCAGCCTGGTCGTTGCCGCCCTTGTCTATCTCTTGGTTCCCGGCGCCTGGTATGTCGCCGCCGGCGCGGTGTCGGGGCTGCTTGCTGCCTGGCTGATGGCAGGCGATGCATGATCGAGCCAGCGACCCTTTTCACCATCGTGCTCATGGCCGGCGTCACCTATCTGACGCGGATCGGTGGCTATGTCGTGTTGCGCAACCGCGTGCTCAGCGCCCGCGCCACGGCGGTGATGGAAGCGGCGCCCGGTTGCGTGCTGATTTCGGTCATCGCACCGGCCTTCGTGTCGAGGCACCCTGCCGACCTCCTGGGGCTGGCGATCACCTTCGCCGCCGCGACACGGCTGTCCATGCTGCCGACCGTGCTGATCGGGGTCGCCTCGGCGGGGCTACTGCGGCATTTCATCGGCTAGAAAAGCAGCTACCGGTCGGGCTCACAGGGTCTGCGGCCACTGTTGGGCGGCGTGTATGACGGTGAGTACTTCGATGGTATCTCCGTTTACACGGTAAGGGACGATATAGGGGATATCGACCAAAACGAGCTCTCGCGTCGCTTTGATGCGCCCAACGCGACCCATGGCTGGCTGCTCGGTGAGCAACTCCGCCGCCGACAAGATACGCGCAATGACACGAGCGGCCGCCTCGGGACTGTCTTCCGCGATATGCGCGCCGATTTCGTCAAGCCGACGCAATGCCCGCTTGGTCCAGCGGATTGTCCTTCGGCTCATAGTCAGCCGGCGGACTTGACGTATTTCCCGATCACGGTGGCCAACTCTTGCTCACTGGCAAATTCACCACGATCGGCCTCGGCCAACCCTGCCTCTATCTCCGTGAGCTGCCATTCCTGGCGGGCTACAAAGTCCTCAATGGCCTGGGCGGCCACATAAGAGCGCGAGCGGTCAAGCTTTTCGGCGAGCTGGTCGAGCCTGTCTGTCGTGTCGTCTGGGAGCCGTACGGTAAAAGCGGTCATAGTTACAATTCACCTTGGTTCACTATGATTATTGATGAACCAAGGTGAATCGTCAAGGCTGCCATATTGGGAGGCAAGCGGCGAGGGGCTGCCCACGCTTTTGTGAGACAGCAAGAAAAAGGCAGGCGCACCGCGCCTGCCTTTCGATGGGGATAGGATCAGTATTTTACGCGGCTGCCGCGACATCACGGCTGGCCGCGACCACGGCGTCGACCTTGGCGGTCGCCTTGGCAAGCGCGGCGGTCACCGCGTCAGGGCCCATGCCGACGCCTTCGATGCGGATGACGTCGACATCGGTCATGCCGAGGAAACCGAGCACGCCGCGCAGATACGGAATGGCGTGATCGAGCTGCACGGCCGCACCTTCGGAATAGATGCCGCCCGAAGCCAGCACGATGTAGACCTTCTTGCCGGTGACGAGGCCCTTCGGACCATTTTCGCCATAGGAAAAGCTCTTGCCGGAGCGGGCGATGTGATCGACCCAGGACTTCAGCGTCGAAGAGATGTTGAAGTTGATGAAGCCGGTGGCGAGGATCACCGTGTCGGCGGCGAACAGCTCGTCAAGCGCGACGTCGGAAACGCCGACGACTTCAGCCTGGCGCGCGGTACGGGCTTCGACCGGCGTGTAGATGCCGGTCGCGTAGTCGGCATCGATATGCGGCAACGGGTTGGCGACGAGATCGCGCACGACAAGCGTGTTCGACGGATCGGCGGCAAGCAGCTTCTCGGCGAATTCAGTGGCGATGCGGGTCGAGTGCGAGGCAGCGCCGCGCGGGCTCGAGGTTACAAGAAGAATGGACATGGCGGGTCTCTCCAGTGGGAATTGAATTGTCCCGCCAGATATGGGGCTACCATCTCATCTGAAAAACTGGTATATTTTCTATATTATCCATCCATAAAATAGATAGCTATGCAACCCAACCCGACACTTGACCAACTTCAGATCCTGGTGACGGTGGCCGAGACCGGCAGTTTCTCGGCCGCCGGCCGCAAGCTCAACCGGGCACAATCCGTGATCAGCTATGCCATCGCCAATCTCGAGGCACAGCTTGGCATGAAGCTGTTCGAACGCGACGGCACGCGCGAGCCGCAACTGACCGAAGCCGGACGGGCGACGCTGGAAGATGCAAGGCGCATGGTCAGTGTGCTGCAGCGCATCCGCTCGCGGGTCGACGGCTACAGGCAAGGGTTGGAGTCCGAAGTCACCGTGTCGGTCGACATGACACTGCCGTCATCGGTGCTGGTGCGGGTGCTGAAGGCGTTCGAGGTCCAGTTTCCGACCGTGACGCTACGCCTGCATATAGGCTCGCTGGGATTGATCCCCGACCACGTCGTGAATGGACAGGCCGATCTCGGCATTGGCGGCCTGCTCGGCGAGGTCGACGTCCATCTCGTGCGCATCGGCTTCATGTCGATCGTGCTGGCCGCGGCGCCCGGCCACCCGCTGGCGCTGCTGCCAAAGCCACTGGCGATCGAGGATGTGCGCGAACACACCCAGCTTGTCGTGACCGACCAGTCCGAACGCACGAAGGGGCGCGACTTCGGCGTCTTTGCCTACCGGACCTGGCGCCTGACGGACATGCGCACCAAGCATATTCTGATGCGCGAGGGGCTGGGCTGGGGCGGCCTGCCGCGCTGGCTGATCGCCGACGATCTCGCCAGCGGCCGGCTGGTGGAACTCGACCTTGAACCCTTTGGCGAGGTGCGCTCTCCACTCTTTGCCATGCATCGCAATGACAGCAGTCCGAAGCCGGCGGCAGCCTGGTTGATCGACCAGTTCAAGCGCCAACTCGGCTGTTTCAACGAGTTCGAGCCGGGCCAGGTGCCTGACGAAGAGCCGGGGACAATCCCTCAATCAGCGCCATGAGAACGGCGCGATAGTCCTCGGCTGAGCCGCCGGCCTCGATGGCCAGTGCGGCACGGTCGAAGGCGGAAGCAAGCAGCGCGGTCAGCGCCTCCGCCGGCAGTCTCGTCATCGTGTTGGTCCGCATCGCAGCGACAAGGCCTTCGCGCAGCGAGCGGTTGCCGTGGCGGTTGTCGATCGCGTCCATGGCGGCGCGCCCCAGCACGGCCGGGCCATCGAGCAGCAGCAGCCGCGTGCGGCCGGGCGCGCGCATAGCGGCGAGATAGGCATCGGAGCCGGCAATCAGCGCGTCGCGGGCGCTGAGCGAGGACGGCGAGGCGCGCTCGATCTCATCCGCCACCGCCGTCGCTTCCTGCTCGACCACGGCGGCAAACAGCGCCTGCTTGTCGGCAAAATGGTGGTAGAGCGCGCCGCGCGTCACGCCGGCGGCGGCGACGATCTCGGGCGTGCCGGTCTCGGCGTAGGATTTTTCGGTGAACAGTTTTCGCGCCGCGGCGATCAGGTCGGCGCGCGTCGCCTCGGTGCGGTCGCGGTTGGAGCGGCGCGCAGATCTCAGTTGCATGCATGCAGCCTGTATGTTATTTCAATTTACATGCAGACTGTATGTTAATTAACGGAAGAAGGAAAGATGAAGACCACGAGCTATTATCCGGTGCTGATGACCGGCGACGTCACCGGCACGGCGGCCTTCTATGTCAAGCATTTCGGCTTCCAGCCGCTGTTCGAGAGCGACTGGTACGTGCATCTGCAATCGGTTGAGAACAAGCGTGTCAATCTCGGCATCGTCCAGGGCGACCATGAGACGATCCCGCAAGAGGGGCGGGGCCGCGCATCGGGCCTGCTGATCAATTTCGAAGTCCGTGACCCGGATGCGGTGCATGAGCGGATCCTGGCCGCCGGCCTGCCGATCCTGCGTTCCCTGCGCGACGAGCCCTTCGGCCAACGCCATTTCATCACCAGGGACCCCAATGGCGTGCTGATCGACGTCATCAAGCCGATCCCGCCGACCGAGGCGTTCTTGGCGCAATATGCGGAGGGCGCGGCGGGGGCTTGAGGAGCGCCTCAACTGGCCCTTGCCACCGGCGTCACCGTCACCTGGCTGACACCGCTGCGGCGTACCACCGTGCACAGCGTCTCGCGGCCGATGCGTTCGGCGTCGAGCATGCGCACGAGGTCGTCGACGCCGGTCACCGGGCGCCCGTCGATGGCGGCGATGATGTCGCCTTCCCTGAGGCCGGCCTTGGCCGCCGGGCCGTCCTTCTCGACGCTGCGCAGCCGCACCGCCGTGCTGGTCGATACCTGTGACAGAAGGGCGGCGCGGCGCGGCAGGTTGGCGGTGTCGGCCGAAACGCCGATGAAGGCGCGGCGCACGCGGCCGAAGCGGATGATCTCAGAGATGACGAAATTGGCGGTGTTGGAGGCGACCGCGAAAGCAATGCCCTGCGCGCCATGGATCATGGCGGTGTTGACGCCGATGACCTCGCCGGCCGACGACACCAGCGGCCCTCCGGAATTGCCGGGGTTGAGTGCCGCGTCGGTCTGGATGACGTCGTCGATCAGCCGGCCGGTCGAGGCACGCATCGAGCGGCCGAGCGCCGAGACGACGCCGGAGGTGACGGTCCATTCGAAGCCGAGCGGGTTGCCGATGGCAATGGCGATCTGGCCGCGGCGCAGGCGCTTGGAATCGCCAAGGGGTGCGACATCGGTAAAGCTGCCGTCGGCGCGCACCAGTGCGATGTCGGTGTCGGGATCGCGGCCAAGCACGCGGCCTTCGCCGGAGGCGCCGTCCGGCATCGAGACGCGCACCGTCCTGGCGTCGCCGACGACGTGGAAATTGGTCACGACCAACCCGTCCGGCGCGATGACGAAGCCGGAGCCATGGCCACCCTGACCGCCGATGCGCTCGATGCGGCAGACGGCCGGGCCGATGCGGTCGACGGCGTCGGCCACCGTCGTCGAATAGGCGTCGAGCAACGTGTCGTCGGATTCGAATTTGGCTGCGGCGAGGGCCATGGAAGGGCTCCGTGTTTTCAGGCTTGATCGTGACTATATGTGCGGAGCAGTCCAATCGGCCGCGACCTGACCAGATGGCCAGTCAAACCAGCAACTAGCCGTCAGGCGAGTACCTCTGAACACGCCGCCGAGCGATATCTGGGGCATGACAGAACCCAGGAGACCAATATGAGCGATTTCAATCTGAGCGCATTTTCCGACGCCATCGCCGATCTTGCCGCGAAGGCGGCACCGGTTACAGTGAGCCTGTCCACGCATCATCACCGCACGGTCACCGCCTTCCACTGGCGCGACGGCTATTTCGTCACCGCCGAGGAAGCCGTGGAAGCCGGCGAGGAGATCGAACTGACGCTGGCTTCGGGCGAGACGGTGAAGGCCGAACTGGTCGGCCGCGATCCCTCGACCGGTGTCGCCCTGCTGAAACCCGCAGATGCGGCCACCGCGCCCACGCTCGTCAAGGCGGACGCGGTACGGCCGGGCAATATCGCCATCGCCATCGGCAACAGCGACGGTTCCGCGCTGGCGGTGTCGGGCTCGGTCGGCGAGGTCGGCCCGACCTGGCGCTCGATGCGCGGCGGCACCATCGACCGGCGGCTCAATCTTGCCATCGGCGCCGGTGGCCGCTTCGAGGGCGGCCCGGTGCTCGACGCCAAGGGCGCACTGATCGGCATGCTTCTGTTCGGGCCGCGCGGCCGCGCGCTGGTCATGCCTTACGAGACGATCGAGCGGGCGGTGGCAACGCTGCGCGAAAAGGGTCATGTCGCGCGCGGCTATCTCGGCGCCGGCCTGCACCCGGTGCGCGACCGCGATGCGCGCGGTGCGATGGTGATGAGCCTCGACGACGATGGCCCGGCCAAGGCAGCCGGCCTCTCTCTCGGCGACATCATCGTGGCGTGGAACGGCGAGGCCGTGCACGGCCCGCGGGACTTGATCCGCAGGCTCGGGCCCGACAGCGCCGGCACTTCGGTGACGCTTGGCGTGGTGCGCGGCGGTGAACAACGTGATGTTCAACTCACCATCGGCGAAAAGCCGCTTTCCTGAGAGGATTGATGGACAGGCTCGCCAGCGACCGGATCACGGGTGACGGCACCGCCTCGCGGCGGCTGGTGGTGCTGATTGCGCTTGGCGACGCGGGCCGCGCCGAGGGCCTGTCCGCCGCTCTTGCTGCCAGCGATGACCTGTTGCCGGTCGTGGCAGGCGCCGCCGACGTCGCCATCGTTGACGACGGGAGCGGTGATGCCGTGCCGGCCTCCACGCCACGGGTGCTGTTGTCGGGGCGCTCCAACGTCGAGCGGCCTGCTGGCGAGGTGATGGCCATCCTGCCTGCAGGCGCGGATGATCAGCTGATCGCCGCGGCGGCGCGGCTGGCGGCGGCCGGCTATCGCGTCTCGGGCGATGGCGGAAGCAGGCGCCAGGAGGATTTCCATGCCGGCGAGGGCGAGCCGTTCGAGGATGAGACCTCCGACGAGCACGCCATGCGACCGACGCTGTCACCGCGCGAGGCGGAAGTGCTGGCGCTGCTGGCCGAAGGCGCGCCCAACAAGGTGATCGCGCGGCGGCTCAACATTTCCGTGCACACGGCAAAGTTCCACGTCGCCGCGATCCTGATCAAGCTCGGTGCCGCCAACCGCACCGACGCGATCGCCATCGCCATGCGGCAGGGCCTGGTGCTGGTCTGATATCGATCACACCGCCGCTTCGATGTCGGTCAGCCGAAAATCGTCGCCCTTGAACAGCAATGGCATGGCTTCAAGACGCGCCGTCGCATAGGCGATGCAGTCGCCGAAGTTCAGCGCTGCCGGATGCCGGCCCTTGCCGTAACGCAGGAAGGCCTGGCGGGCGACGGCGGCGTGGTCGGCGGTGAAGGCGATGGTTTCGATCGAGGCCGCGCGCAGGAAATCGTCGAGGCGATCAAGGATCTCATCCTGCCAGCCGCCAGCGAGCACCATGGTCGTTTCAAGAAGTGTGGGCGCCGCCAGCAATCGCCTTTTTGCCTGTGCGATCGCCAGCACGAAACGCTCATGGCCGGGCTCGGCGCGCAGGACCGCAACCAGGGCCGAGGAATCGATGATCATTTCGTCGGGATTCCGAACTCGTCGTAGCCGAGAATCTCGTCGTCGGTCATGGCGCCTTCACGTTTGGGAACTTTTCCGGCCCTGTCGGAGATCGCCATCAACCGTTGAAAAAGGTCGCTGGTTTCGTCGCGCGGCACCAGCCGCTCGCGCGCTACCTCGCGCGCGAGACTCTGGCGGATCGCCTCCGTCACCGATACGCGGCGACGACGCGCGAGTTCGCGCGCCAGTTGCTCGACTTCCGTGTTCTTGATCGACAGTGCCATTCTATATTCTACCTATTCGTATGGAATATATACCGAGCACCAGGTAAATCCAACAGGTTTCAAGCGGAGGCCCCGCCAGCCTCCGCAGCGTCACCATGGCTTCCCGCCGCAAGCTCTTGTATCCGGCAGCGGCGCGGGCAAGGATCGCGTGAAGAGGCACAGGGAGGCGGAGGAAAAATGTCGCTCAAGGGAAAGACGCTGTTCATCTCCGGCGGGTCGCGCGGCATCGGGCTGGCGATCGCGCTGCGCGCCGCGCGGGACGGCGCCAATGTGACGATCGCCGCCAAGACCGCCGAGCCGCATCCGAAGCTGCCGGGCACGATCTATACGGCGGCGCAGGAGATCGAGCAGGCCGGCGGCAAGGCGCTGCCGGTGCTGTGCGACATCCGCGAGGAGGCACAGGTCGCCGAAGCGGTTTCAAGGACCGTCGAGAAATTCGGCGGCATCGACATCTGCGTCAACAATGCCAGCGCCATCCAGCTTACCGGCACGCTGGAGACCGACATGAAGCGCTATGATTTGATGCACCAGATCAACACGCGCGGCACGTTCCTGGTGTCTAAAATGTGCATTCCGCACCTGAAGTTGGCAAAGAATCCTCACATCCTGAATCTGGCGCCGCCGCTCGACATGAAGGCCAAGTGGTTCAAGAACCACGTTGCCTACACCATGGCCAAGTTCGGCATGTCGATGTGCACGCTGGGCATGAGCGCGGAGTTCGCCAAGGACGGCATCGCGGTCAATTCGCTGTGGCCGATCTCGACCATCGACACGGCGGCGGTACGCAATCTGCTGGGTGGCGCGACGGTCGCGGCGATGAGCCGTTCACCCGACATCATGGCCGACGCCGCGCATGCCATCTTCATGCGGCCGTCGCGTGAAACGACCGGCAATTTCTACATCGACGAGGAGGTGCTGCGCGCCGAGGGCGTCACGGATTTTTCGATCTATGCGCCGGGCGCGACTGGGCCGCTGGCCGGTGACTTTTTCGTGCCGGACGAGGTGTTCGCCCGGACGGACAGCAAGATCAAGAGCATCTATTAGGCAGGCCGGCTTGCCACCTGCAAGTCGCCGAGCCGGGGAAAGCCTTGCTCATACAAGGCGATAGGGCGTCGATCCTGCCGGAATGATTCAACATCCGGCAGGCGCTCAGCCCTCGTCCTTCTTGGCCTTGCCCAGGCCCATCAGCCGGTCGATATAGGCGAGCATCAGCGCCGAGACGACGAAGGTGAGGTGGATGATGGTCAGCCACATCAACTGGTCGGTCGTATAGGAGACCGAGTTCAGGAACACCTGCAGCAAATGGATCGACGAGATCGCCACGATGGTCGAGGCGACCTTGACCTTCAGCGAGCCGACGTCGATCGTGCCCAGCCAGTGGACCTTGCCGTCATTCTCGTCGAAACGGCTGACGAAATTCTCGTAGCCCGAGATGATGACCATCACCACCAGCGAAGCGACCAGTGCGGCATCGATCAGGCCGAGCATCTTCAGGATGGTGTCGGTGTCGCCGAGCGTGAAGGCCACGGTGACGAACTCATAGAGCTTCTTGCCGAACGACAGCGCGTAGATCGCCAACGCCACGCCAAGACCGAGATAGAAGACGACCAGCAGCCAGCGCGAGGCAAGAATGATCGATTCGATGGCCAGTTCGAGACGCTTCATGAGTGATTCCGGTCGACTTTCCCCAGGGGTGCGGGCCGTATTTCGGTCAGGTCGCCCCTGTTTGCAAGACAAAGTTTGCCAGGCAAAAAAGCCCCGCCGGAGAGGGACCGGCGGGGCTCAATGCGTCCCGCTGGAGTCGGGACGGGGCAGGGAACGCCCAGTCCTGAATCTGGGGTAGGCAAGTCCGCGATTCAATGCCCGGATACAATTCCTGTTGAACCGCGGATTGCGTTCGTAGTCCTGTCCATCCCGGCGAGCCGGGATGGACTTTTCTCTGGTGGTCTGATTCCAGAAGCTCCTTCAAGCCTTTGGAAAAACGCCCTAATTGTTGCTGGCGACAGGCGCCACCAGCGAGGTGATGCGGCGGATGGCGACGCGCCGGTTCTCACGGTTTGGCGCTGGCGTGTTGACCTTCAGATATTCCTCGCCATAGCCCTGTGTCGTCAGGTTCTCCGGCGGGATGCCGAAGGCGTTGGTGAGCGCCTCCGCCACCGCTTCGGCGCGACGGTCGGACAGAGCAAGATTCGCCTCCGGCGTGCCGACGGCGTCGGTATGGCCTTCGATCAGGAAGGTCTCGGCCGGATTCTTCTTCAACAGCTTGTCCATGGCGCTGGCAACGCCTTCGAGCTTCTGCACTTCGGTGTCGGAGATCGAGGACGAACCGAACTCGAAGTTCAGCGTGTCGAGATCCACGCGGCGTGCAATGTCGCGCACGCGGGCCGAACGCTTGACCTCGTCGATCGAGTAGAGACGCTGGACCCTCTCGACCGGAGGCTGGTCGAGGAAGGTGTAGTAGTCGTCCGGGCTCTCGACGTCCTCGGAATTGAGGATGTAGTCACGGCGTGGGATGGTCAGCCGCATCGGCGGCAGATCGTCGCCGGGATCGCGCCAGTCGCCATCATCCTGATAGCTCCGCTCGTCGACATAGCTCAGCACATATTCGCGGCCATCGGGCGTGATGCGCGAACGCTGGATAACGTCGCCGTAACGGTTGCGAATGGTGACGATCCGCACGCCATTGCCGCGCTCGACGGTCTCGCGCGTCCGGCCCTGCGGCAGATCCTCGTAATAGACATCCTTGGCGCCGCGGTTCATGCGCGGGGCATCGTTGCTCTGGACCATCGTCTGGCCGCCGAGCTGGATGATGACGCGGTCGCCGATCTCCTTCAGCACGTCGACGCCCTTCGGGCGGCGGCGGTCGCGGATGTTCTCGTCGGGCGCGCGATCGAGGCGCGTGCCCTTTTCCTCCGTCACCGGGACGATCTTCTCGGGCTTGATCTCCTGCTGAGCGGCCTTGTCGTCGGCTGGCGGCGGTCCCTGGTCGACGGGAGCGACCGCCGGCTTGCGGCCCTGAGTGCCACCTTGCTGGGCGTCCTGCCCGCCATTCTGCTGCTCGCCAGTCTGCTGGGCGTTCTGCTTCCTGCCGCCCTTACGCACGGCATCCTTCTGGCTGTCCAGAATGGGGGCCGCATTGGGATCGGCGGGTGCTTCGCCCTGCACGGGGTTTTCACCCTGGACAGGTGCTGCCTTGTCGCCACTGGCCGGTTGCCTGCCGATGGCTGGCTGTTCTCCGGTTACCGGCTTCTCACCAATGGCGGGTTGCTCACCTGTGGCGGGCTGTTCACCCGTGGCCGGCTGCTCGCCAACCGGTTTCTTGCCGTGCTTCTTTCTCTTGTCCTGCGGCTGGTCACTCTGGAGCGCGGGCTGTTCGCCGGCAGGAGCCGGTTCGACCTTGGGCGTGGCTTCCCCGGCAGGAGCTGCCTTCTGGGTCGGCGTCGGCGCGACGGCCGGTTCGGCCGGCTGGGTCTGCTGGTCCTGCTTGCGCTTCTTGCGCGGATTGGCCTGATCGGCCGGCTGGTTGTCGTTGGCGGGCGCCACCTCGCCGGCGGGGGCCTGTCCTGCCGGAGCGGTTTCGATCTGCTGTTGCTGATCGCGCTTCTTCTTGCGCGGCTTCAACTGCTGTTCATCGACAGCGGGAGCAGCCTGTTGCGCTGGCGCTGCTTCGGCTGGCGCCTGCTCGGTCTGCTGCTGCTGGTCACGCTTCTTCTTGCGCGGCTGCTGTTGTTCGGCCGCCGGAGCGGCCTGTTCGGCTGGCGCGGCTTCGATCTGCTGCTGCTGATCGCGCTTCTTCCTGCGTGGCTGCTGCTCGGGCTGCGCCTGCTGATCGGCGGGTGCCTGCTCGGTCTGCTGCTGCTGGTCACGCTTCTTGCGCGGGGGCTGCTCGCCTTGCGCGGGCTGCTCCGCCTGGGCAGGCTGGGCCTGTTCCTGCTTTTTCTTGGGGCCCCTTTGCTTCAGCGCACAGGCTTCGGCCGATTCGCCCTCGGCGCACGCGGCCTGCGCTAAAATGAATGGGGCTGACGTTCGCTGGGCCAGGCCGAATGCGGCATTGCCTTGCAGCGGGTACGCGCCCAACGGCGCGGATGCCATCAGCAGGCCAAGTGCGGTGCCTGCCAGAATCCGTGGTTGGCGTTTCATCGAGAATTCTCCTTGTGGGGTCCCATCCTTGCCGTAACCGATCTTGCGCCGATTGGTTCCGGTTGCGCCGGGATTAGAGGCCGTACAGGGCGATTGGCCGGCCTTTTGAAGGCAACTTCGTGTCATTTGGCTGGCGACCGCCGCATTCTGGCTGTTGCGGCGCTTGACCTTGCCGGCGGCCGGGGCCACATCCCGGAAATGGAAACACCCTTCTGGAAGACCAAGACGCTGGAGGCGATGAGCCCGGCCGAGTGGGAGTCGCTGTGCGACGGCTGCGGCAAATGCTGCCTGTCGAAGCTCGAGGACGAGGATACCGGCGAAATCTACTGGACCAGCGTCGGTTGCCGGTTGTTCGACGCGCAGACCTGTCGCTGCTCGGACTATGCTAACCGGCTGGCGCGCGTTAGCGACTGCGTCGGGCTGACGCCGCGCAATGTCCGCACCATCAGCTGGCTGCCCAGCACCTGTGCCTACCGGCTGGTGGCCGAGGGCCGTGATCTCTACTGGTGGCACCGGCTGGTGTCGGGCAGTGCCGAGACCGTGCATGAGGCCGGCATCTCGATGCGCGGCCGGGTCAAGGCGAGCGAGACCGACCTTGCCGAGCCGGAAGATTATTTCGACTATATGCTGGACGAGGAACCGTAGGGCCGGCGTTTAGACGACTGGCCTGATCGTGCGCCATCGACGCAGGAGACCGTCGCAAGTCGGGAACCGGCGCGAGAAAAAAGCGTTGGGGGCCATTGTTCGAAAACCGACGAAGATCGAGAAGCGGCCAGCAATTTCCCTTTTCCCGCCACATGAACCGCGGATGAACGGCGAGTTCGTAAATGGTTCAGACAGGCTGGTGCATTCTCCCCCCATCGATTTCACGAGGACGGGCGAAAGCCCGCAACAAGGAGAGAAGACCATGTTCAATACGATAAAGACGGCGGCCCTCTCGGCCCTGATCGGCCTCGGCACGCTGGCGGCCATGCCCGCCCATGCCGACAGCCTCTATCTCGGCTTCGGCAACAACAACGACCCACGCTTCGGCGTCTATGCCGGTGATGATGGCTACCGCCATCGCCGTGACGAACGCCGTGACTGGCGCCGTGGCTGTTCGCCGGAGCGCGCCCTCGACAAGGCCGAGCGCATGGGCCTCTACCGGGCCCGCATCGTCGACGTGAGCCGCCGCACGGTCAAGGTGATGGGCCGCCAGGATGGCGACCGCGTCGTCATCGTGTTCGCCAACGAGCGTGGCTGCCCGGTTATTTATCGCTGAGGGCAGGTTCGGCATGATCCTCTGCGAGGATCAGCCGGGAGTTTGGAGGCATGATCTTCTCTAGAGATCAGCCCGGAAGCATCATCTTCTGCGAAGATCACCCAGAGGCATGATGCTCTGCAAAGGTCGGTAGCGGCATGATCCTCTGCGAGGATCAGCCCGGACTAGCGGAGCCCCTTTCCACTTGAAGGGTGTGGCTCGAAAAAACCTCGCGGGAGCAATCCCGCGGGGTTTTTCATGCACATTGGCCGATGCCCTCCCGTGGCCAAACGAAGCCCGGCCACGGGTCGGCAGAGCGGGTTATTTCAGTTCGAAGGTGACGGTCACCTGGACGTTGTAGGAGTTCTCGCCGGCCTGTACCGGAACCGGGGCGCCGGCCGCGGCATCGAAGGCCTTGGCGTTGATCGGCATCGGCGACGGCGCGATGTTCTGGTCGGTGATTTCGAGCACCCGGCCGAGGCTGACGCCGGCGGCTTCGGCCAGCGTCTTGGCCTTGGCCATGGCGTTGGCGACCGCCTTCTTGCGGGCCTCGGTGACGGTGGCCGCCGGGTCGTCATTGGTGAAGGCGATGCCGCCGCCCTGGTTGACGCCGAGCGACACCGCCTTGTCGAGAATCTCGCCGGTCTTGTCGACGTCCCGCACGCGCACCGAAAGCGTGTTGGTCACCTGATAGGCGACGAGTTCGGCTTCCTGGCTGCCGTCCGGCTTGTTGGTGTAGTTGTAGCGCGGATTGATCTGGATGCCGGCGGTCTGCAGGTCGCGGTCCTTGATGCCGGCCGACTTCATCGCCGCGATCACGGCGGCCATGGCGTCGTTGTTGGCGTCGAGCGCGGCGCGCGCCGTCTTGGCTTCGCGCATGACGCTGAGCGTCAAGACCGCCAGATCGGGGGCCACGGTTGCTTCGCCTTCGCCGCTGACAACGATGCGGGGCGGCGTCGGCAAGTCGGCGGCTCCAGCCATCGCCGGAAAAGCGATCGCGGCGGCGAGCGCGAGGGGCAAAAGGTGTCTGGTCATGAAAATCTCCTTGGTCGGCGATCAAGTCGCACGGCTCGCGTAGAGCGCGATTATGGGTTGATTTGGGCGATCTCGGAAAGCCCGTCGGGAAAGCCTTGTGCCGCGATGCGAAAAACATTAATCCAGCCCGCGTGGGGCCTGTAGCTCAATGGTTAGAGCCGGCGGCTCATAACCGCTTGGTTGGGGGTTCGAGTCCCTCCGGGCCCACCATAACCATTGATTTTGTTGCCAAAATTCGGATCGGCCCAAAACGTTCTGGGCCCATTGTGGGCCGCCGGCGCCTCGGTTCGGTTGCGGGTCCTTCCCTGCTGTTTGTTAATCGCGTTCCAAAAACGGCTCGCAGACTTCATCAACCATCGGTTTTGTAATTCGCCGGATCAATCAGCTAACGCGTTGGAAAGCCGCGATGTTTTTCAAAGCCGGGTTTTAGGGGGATACGCACGGGTAAATGTGCCGCCTTAGCTCAGATGGTAGAGCAGTAGTTTTGTAAACTATTGGTCGGAGGTTCGAGTCCTTCAGGCGGCCAAAAGCGGACAATGCTGCTGCAGCGGCTGAGGTCGCGGTTGCCTAGGTCGTGAACTCACAAATGCGGGATGACCGAGATGGGGTGGGACAACGGCCTGTCCGCTTCTGGCGATCACAAGGGACAAGCCGGTCATCGGGTGGATGTCGGGTAATAGCCTTAGCCCTTTGTTTTGAAAGCACCTGAGGTTAGCGTTCGCACTGGGAGATCTTTTGTTTCTTGATTCTTCTGGCTATTATCGACAAAGCGGACCGCGTAATAATTTGGCAACCACCACAGAATTTTCTCCACGGGGCCGTCAGTCACCGCTTGGCGCTAGCGGCGCAAGGCATGGTAATGAAGCAGGCATGACCACAAATACCGGCCATGGTTTGCATTCTCGGATGATATCTTGCTTCCGCCGGCCCGCTGGCGGTTTGGCCATCGTGTTGTTCATTATTATTCTCATTATTTATATCGCGATCAACATCTCGTTGACCCCTTAACAACAGCACAAGGCTGGAACTGCCGCCCTGCGGCTCAATCGCGTGGGGCGCCGCTGCCGCCGGTGTGACATTGGTGCTACAATTACATGATATGCCCGGCGTGATCCGGCATAGCCAACAGAACTCCCTCTGCGTTCGGCCGCTGTGCCGCGCATTGGCAAGACACCTCAGAGGGTCGGCGACGGTCAGCTTGGGGGACTACGTCCTCAGGGATTGGCGACGCCGATGCCAGGAGGTCCTTGGTTGTGCGAAGCCTCATGGAATCGTCAGGATAGCTAGGCACTGGGGCACATCGTCCGTCCAGTGGTAGCCACAGAAGACGGCGCATCCTCGCCCGGCGGCGGCGCATTTACCGCCAGTCCGCCACGGCCTGAGAAGCCTCAATGAGAAGCTTGGCATTCTCAGGCTTCGCATCAAGTCTGCCTTTCTCGATGTCGAGTGCTAGTTCTACAACGCGCTTATTGACCGGAGCTTCCCGTCCGTGGCTCTTGAGAATGTCAGCCACCCAGCCGTTCACTTCCTGAACCTCGGCGCGGCGGCCCTTTCGCCAATCCTGCAGCGACGTGGTCAGCGTGTCCGGTTTGGAAAAGGTAGTGAGCACCTCTTCGAAGATTCGGTCGACATAGCGCTCGGGGTGGTTCTGGGTCATGGGCGGCATGCCGATGATCGGGACGATCTTGGCACCGTCGGCCAGCGCGGCGTTCATAGCCTCATAACCCGCTGCCCGCATGACTTCGAGCATGCCCGGCGCCCGTGCGGCGTCGGCTAGCGGCAGGTTGACGATCGCCGAAGGGATTAGCTCGGCGGCATTCACCACCAGTTTCATCCACTTGGCGGAATGGATGTCCTCGGTGACCTCTACCCTTCCGGAATTTCGGAGCAGCTCGGCAACCACTTCCACGCGAGCCTGGGTGATCGGATCGAGGGCGCCGAGGGCGAACCAGGAGGTATCATGGTCGTTTTGCCGGTTGGTGATTCCGGGAGTGAACATGTTGGAGGCGATCTCGATGACGGCGCCTACGGTTCGCTCCCGGCCTACGATTCCGGCGATGTCCTCGTGCGTCATGCCATTCTGGAGCCCAACGATGAGGCCATCGGGTGCGAGACAGGACGAGATCAATTGGGTGGCCCACTTGGTGTCGTAGGCTTTGACGATGAGGAACACCAGGTCGAACGGCTCCTTGACCTCGGCGACTTGGCAGAGATGCAGCACCGGGACTCTTGCGTTGATCGTTCTGGTAGGTAGGTTGACCGTGATGCCATGTGCGCGGATCGCGTCCACATGCTCAGGCCACTGCTCGATGAATGTCACGTCGAGGCCGGCGAGGGCGAAATCGGCGCCTATCGACGCGCCCTGGGCGCCCGTTCCCAAAAAAGCGATGCGTGGGCCACGCTCCCAGGTCATGAATGCCTCCTCCATTGTCCATTTCGACCCTCCGCCGTGACGGAGATCAGAACAGCCACGCTGGCCCCAGCGCTCTGCGGATGCTCGACGGAAGATTCTCAAATTGGGAAAATTGCAGAACTGAAGCCTCGGCTTTGTCTGGCAAATTCCACGTCTGACAAGGTCGCCCTTGAGGAGAGGCGCGGGAGGAACCGGTTAAACAATGAAAGATTCAAGAGCTGGCCCTCGGCAGGGCGGAGCGTTGCCAAATGACGATATCGGCGTCGAAACGCGCCTTGAAATGTTTCGGCTTCAAGTCGAGATCAGGGACTGCGAAAAGCGGGCCCACGACCTCTTCCTGCAGAATCTCGTCAAAGGCACCAGCCACCTGTCACTCGGCCAGGAAGCGATCGCGGCGGCCTTTGGGACCGCGATGCAGCCGGGCGACAAGTCCTTCTGCACCTACCGTGGCCATGCGCACACGCTGGCGCGCGGCGTGGGCATGGAGAAGATGCTCGGTGAGCTGATGCTGCGTGACATCGGCCTGATGCGGGGCAAGGGCGGATCGATGCATCTGACCTCGGTCGAACATGGTGTGATGGGCTCGTACGCCATCATCGGTGCGCATCTGCCAATCGCGTGCGGTTCGGCCTGGAGGGCGCAGTATCTCGGCGACGGAGATGTTTCCGTCTGCTTCTTCGGCGACGGGACGACCAACATCGGCGCTTTCCACGAGGCGCTCAATTTCGCGGCCGTCTGGAAGCTCCCGGTCGTCTTCGTCTGCGAGAACAATCTGTACATGGAATACACACCGATCGCCGATGTAACGGCGGTTGCGCATCCCGCCGCGGATCGTGCGGCGGCCTATGGACTGGAGCGGATTGTCATCGACGGCAATGATGCCGACGTCGTCTACCGCACGGCGATCGCGGCCCTGGAAAAGGCCCGGGTAGGGGACGGGCCTTCCCTCATTGAATGCCTGACCTATCGGCATTCCGGTCATTCCCGAGCCGATCCCGCCAAGTACAGGCCGGAGGGCGAACTGGATCGCTGGCTCGAGCGCGACCCCGTCAAGATCTACCGCCAGCGCCTCCTCGATTTCGGTATCGCCCCGGAAGAAATTGCCCGGATCGAGGAGCGGAGCCGAGAGAAAGTCGACGAAGCCACGGCCGCCTGCAAGGCTTCGCCGCCAGCGCCAGAGGCGCTCCTGACTGCCGATGTTTACGACGATGGAGGCTGGGCATGGCGGAACTGACCTATCGCGACGCGGTCGCGCGTGCCATCGCCCAGGAAATGCGTCGTGACGAGCGCGTGGTGTTCCTCGGCGAGGATGTCGCCAAGGCCGGCGGCGTGTTCAAGGCCACTGTCGGTCTTCTGGAGGAATTCGGCCCGCGTCGGGTCCGCGACACGCCGATATCGGAACAGGCCATTCTCGGCGCGGCGATGGGGGCGGCCATGACCGGTCTGCGCCCGATCGCCGAGATCATGTTTTCGGAGTTCATGGCCGTGTGCTTCGACTATGTAGCCAACGAATTTCCAAAGACGCGCTACATGACCAACGGCCAGCTGTCCGTGCCGCTCGTGGTGCGCACCGGCAACGGAGGGGGCGTTCGCTTCGGCGCGCAGCACTCGCAGTCCATCGAGAACTGGTCGATGATGATCCCGGGCCTCAAGGTCGTGGCACCGTCCTCGCCGATCGATGTGATCGGCCTGATGGCGGCTGCGGTGCGTGACAACAATCCAGTGATCTTCCACGAGCATAAGGCGCTCTATGCCGTGAAGGGCGAGGTGCCGGACGGGGAAATCGTCGACACGCTCGGCACGGCGAAGATCCTGCGCGCCGGCAAGGACTGCACGATTGTTGCGCTGGCCATGATGGTGCCTCGGGCGTTGGAAGCGGCCGACCGGCTTTCCAGGGACCACGGGATCGATGCCGAGGTGATCGACGTGCGCTGCCTGGTGCCGCTCGACACCCAGGCGATCCTCGCTTCGGTGGTCAAGACCGGAAGATTGTTCACCGTCGAAGAGAACCCCCGCCTGTGCGGCTGGGGCGCCGAGATCGTCTCCATCGTGGCGGACGAGGTGTTCTGGGATCTCGACGGACCCTGCGTCCGGATCACCACTCCGCACATTCCGCTGCCTGCCGCCGACCATCTCGAAGACATTGCCCTTCCAACGGCTGATCGGATCGTCGAGCGCGTCAGCCGCGTCATGAACGGGGACTGAGATGGGCGCCAATGTCGTCATGCCGCAACTCGGCGAGACCGTCGCCGAAGGCAGGATTGTCAGCTGGTTCAAGAAGGTCGGCGATACCGTGAAAGCCGGCGACCGACTGTTCGAGGTCGAGACGGACAAGGTGACCATCGATGTCGAGGCCATCGAGGCTGGTACGATCATGGAGATCCGTGTCGTCGATGGCGCGACAGCAGCGGTAGGCGCCGTGGTGGCCGTTCTGGGCAGCGCCGCGACGGGCTCGTCCGCGGCCGCGCCCGACGTTGAAAACCCGGTTGCCGACAAAGCCAAGGTGGGCCCGAAAGCCGCACGGGGTCTTTCTGTTTTCGAAGAGGTCCGCACCTCGCGGGGTTTGTTCGGTAAGGCCATGCAGGATGGCATTCGCCTCACCCCCTTGGCGCGCCGGCTGGTCGCCGAACAGGGGATAGATCTGAAGGGCCTCGTCGCTGACGCAAGGAAGAAGGGGCTCGACCGGATCACGGTCAAGGATGTCCACGCCTATAGCGCTACGCATTCGCAAGCCGGCGCCGCTCCCCCGCCGTCGGCGCCGCAGGCGGGACCCGCCGTTCTTGCGTCTATCACTTCGGCAAGCCTGCCAATCGGGCCTCGCGACACGGTCGTGGCCTTCTCCAGCATTAGAAAAAAGACGGCGGACCGGCTGGCCGAAAGTTGGCGCACCATCCCGCATGTGTTCCAGGCGCTTGAGGTCGATTTCACCGCCATCGATATCGTGCGCAAGATGCGCAAGGACGCCTTCAAGGCCGAGTCCGGCCTAGCGCTGACGTTCCTGCCGTTCATTGCCAGGGCGGTCTCCATCGCGCTACGCGAACATCCCGACATAAATGCCAGGACAGACGGTGCCAGCCTCGTCCGTTGTGCGGACGTCAACATCGGGATTGCCGTCGATCTCGACCACAAGGGCCTCATCGTGCCGGTTCTGCGGAATGCGGACGAACTGACCGTTCCCGGTCTAGCCAAGGGCATCGGCCGTCTGGTGGAGAAGGCGCGCGCCGGCAAGCTCGGCGCCGACGACTTGGCTGGCGGCACGTACTCGATCACCAACAACGGCGCGTTCGGAACGCAGTTCACCGCGCCCATCATCAACGCGCCGCAAGTCGCCATCCTATCGACCGACGCGATCCGTCTGCGGCCGGCAGTGATTTCGACAGCCGCCGGCGACTTCATCGCTCCCCGAATGCTCGGAATGATCGGTCAGAGCTTTGACCACCGTGCCTTCGACGGAGCTTATTCAGCCGCCTTCCTGTCGCGGCTGAAGTCGGTGCTCGAGAAACGAAACTGGGAACAGGAATTCGCCTGACGTGACATGACAGGGATTGCGCCGTTCGCGATCCCCGCCTGCAGGAAAATCGGAGGAAATCGCCTTGAAATACAACAGTCCATATTCGACAGCAGCCTATGGAACCCAGGCCAAGGATTGGGAGCAGGGTATAGATTACCACCGATTGTCCAAGGAGCGCCTGAAACGGGCCCAGACTTCAATCAGGTTCGCCGGGCTCGGCGGCGTGCTCTGCTTTAACTTCGACAATATCCGCTACGTCACCGCGACCCATATTGGAGAATGGGCCCGCGATAAGTTCTTCCGATACGCGCTGTGCCCGGTCGAGGGCTCGCCCTTCCTTTGGGATCCCGCGCCTCCCGCCAAACGAATCGCGTCGCCGTGGATAGCCGACAACGTCGCCGCGCCGATCACCACGATGCAGGGCGCCATACCACCTGGCATGAACGTCGCGCGCGATTTCGCCCGCCAGATCAAAAAGGCGCTGGTGCATTACGGCATCGACAAAGAGCCGCTCGGCATCGACATCATGGAACTGGGCATGATCCGCGCGCTCGAAGCCGAGGGCATCGAAATCGTCGACGGCCAGCAGGCCCTGCTCGACGCGCGCGAGATCAAGACCGGTGACGAGATCGAACTCCTGAAAATGGCTGCCGCCATGGTCGACGCCACCTACGTTGACATCGCTCGCGCCATTCGGCCGGGCACGAAGGAAAACGAACTTGTCGCCATCGCCAACGACCGTCTGTTCCGGATGGGATCGGAGCGTGTCGAATGCGTGAACTCGGTGTCCGGCCGACGCGGGCGCCCGCATTCCCACACCTTCTCTGACCGCATGATACAGCCCGGCGACATGGTGTTCCTCGACATCATGCATTCGTTCAACGGCTACCGCACCTGCTATTATCGCACCTTCATCTGCGGCGAGCCGAACCGGCACCAGATCGATGCCTACGAGACCGCTTCGAAATGGATTAGCGCCTCCATCGACATGATCAGGCCGGGCATCACGCCCGACGAGGTGGCAGCCGTCTGGCCCGACGCGCACGAGTTCGGCTATCGCGACGAGGAAGAGGCCTTCCTGCTGCAATATGGCCACGGCGTCGGCCTCTCGCTGTGGGAGCGGCCGATCTTCTCCAAGCGCTTCCGCGGCCAGAACACCCCGCTTCAGGAAGGCATGGTCTTCGCGCTCGAAACCTGGAAGGGCGCCGAGGATGGCTCGGGTGCCGCGCGCATCGAAGAGGAGGTCGTCGTCACAAAAGACGGATGCGAGATCATCACGAATTTCCCCTCCGATCGACTGATCTCCTGCGGCCTGCCGGGCTGCGAGGTGTTCTGATGCGCCCCCAGTGGAGACCGTGAGATGGAAGCTGCCGGCGGCCGGACCCATGCCCGATTGCCCGTGACGCTCGTCACGGGCTTTCTTGGGAGCGGCAAGACGACGATGATCAATGCCGCGCTGAAAGCCCCGCAATTGCGCAATACCGTCGTGGTGGTCAACGAGTTCGGCGAGGTGGGCCTTGACCATTTGCTCGTCGCCAATTCGAACGACGCCGTCATTGTCCTCGAAAACGGCTGTCTCTGCTGCACCGTGCGCAGCGACCTCGTGTCGACCCTTAACGAGCTCTACCAGTCCCGCATTGCGGGGCGTATCTCCGCTTTCGACAACGTGGTCATCGAGACCTCGGGCCTGGCAGAGCCGGGTCCCGTGTTGCAAGCCTTCCTGTCCGAGCCGACGCTGGACGGACTCTATCGCGTGGCAAGCGTTGTCACGCTCGTGGACGCGGTCAACTGGGAAGAAACGAGCCGGAACCACGATGAGGCGGTCCGGCAGGTCGCCCTCGCCGACCAGATCCGGATCACCAAGCTCGATCTCGCCGAGCCAGGCACCGAGGAGCGCCTCGCGAGCGAACTCGCACGCCTTAATCCGGCGGCCGACATCAGGCCGATAGTCTCCGCGACGGCAGACATTGCGGCCCTGCTGACAACGAAGGGTTTCGACGCGGCCGACCCGAGAGACGACCCCCGGCCATGGTTGTCACTCTCTCGCTACCAGGCGACCGCAATTGACCACCATGTCTGCGACGACCATTGCGCGCACCATCATCACAGCCCCAATCATCTCGCCGCCAAGGAGATCGAATCCTTTGTCCTGATCCGGGACGAGCCGGTGTCGCGCGCCGAATTGCAGTTCCTGCTGGACGGCATTTCGCAGAATCTCGGACCGGGCCTGTTGCGTGTGAAAGGCCTCGTCAACGTTGCCGGGGAGCCAGGCCGTCCTGCGGTCATCCAGGGCGCTCAGCACCTGCTTCACACAATGACGTGGCTCGACCGCTGGCCCGATGACGATGAGCGCACGCGCGTCGTCTTCATCACGCACGGCATTCCCCACGACAGTCTTCGCGACGCCATCGAACTGCTCGACCGCATGAGCGCGCGCACCTTCAAGGCACGCGAGAAGGCAAAGGTCGCGCGGCAGGGCTCCTGATCATCAGTAATAGCCGGCCTCGCGCATGACCTTGTCGATGCGGTTCTGCGAGCGCTCCAGCGCCTCCTGGTCGGTAACGTCTCCGGTCAGGGCCGCGTAGATCTCGGTGCCGAGGATTTCCTCGACTTGGTGGTATTCGGGGATGGGCGGCCGCTGCCAGTTCTGCAGCTTGTTCTTCTTCGCCAGACGGTCGACGAAGCGCACGATCGGCGTCGAGGCGGCGGCCTCCGGATCCGCGCTGACCGAGAAGCGTGGCGCCACCGGGAAGCCGTTCTTGACATATTCCTTCATCGCCGACGGCGAGGCCATCCAGGAAATTGCCTCGAATGCGAGCTTGGCGCGCTCTGGCGGCAGCGACTGCGGAATCATCAGCACGAAACCGCCGATCGGGCTGACGCTTGTCCCCCCCGGCCCATGGGGATGGGCGAGATAATCGACCTTGCGCTTCACCACCGAGCGAATGTCGTATTCGAAGCGCGCCGCGCGCATGGTCCACGTGTAAGCCATGGCGGAATGGCCCGTCATGAAATATTCGAGCCCCTTGTTCCAGTCGATGTCGAGGATGTCGGGTGGCGAGATCGACAGCAGCCGATGCATGAAATCGAGTGTCTTGCGGCCGGCGTCGCTGTCGAGGCGGGGTCGCATCTGCTCTCCCGAAAGCCGGGAATAGTCCATGAAGAGCCGCGACGTTGGCAGATTGATCACGGCGCCGCCGCAACAGGCCATGAAAAACATGAAGGAATGGGAGATGGGCATGCCGCGAGCGGCGTTCCACACCACGCCGTACAGGCCGCGGTGCGGCTGGTGCAACTGCTTTCCGACTTCGATGACACGGTCGAAACTTGTTGGGGGTTGCAGCTTGTAGGCTTCCAGCAGGTCCCTGCGGATGGCGAGTGTCTCTACCGTGCAATAGATCGGAACGCCGTACTGAATCTTGTCCCATGACCCGCTCGCCCAGATGTTGGGATGGAAGTCGAGGGGGTTGATCCCGCTTTTATCAAGGAACTGGTTCAGGGGCTGGCAAACATTTCGCTTCACCGCCTCGCCGAGCCAGGGCATGTTGACGGCGATGACGTCGTACTTGCTGTGCTTTCTGCGGGCGTTCTCGAACACTTCCTCCTGGAGCTGGGGTAGTGGCAGAAGCGTGAAGTTCTTCCGCGAGGAAAGTTTCGCGCGGAAGTCCGACCACATGTCCCGCATCGAGGCGAAGTAGTTGTCGTCGTGAAGCAGAAATTTCAGATCTTGCCCGGTGTCCTGGCTGCTTGCCATGATCTCGAGGGGTGGAATGATCTGGCCCGCCAGATAGGAGCCGCCGAAGTAGTAGTCCTCCTCATCGCCGTTTCCGGATTTCAGTCCGAAGGTTTCGGCCAGCAGGGCTTTGACCTTGCGGGCGTATTCGGTGAAGTTCTCGATCATCCGGCTGCTGGGAACGACATAGAAGGTCTTTGAATCCGGCCCTTTTTCCTGCTTCTCGACCTCACCGAGTTCGATCAACCGGTGGATGCGCCGCATGGCGCTCGCGAAGGGAACCTCGGACGACTGGGCGAGCGACGACATGCTCACCGTCTGGCCCCGAAGATAGCTCCGCATGAGGAAGATCACCATGTTCCAGTTCTGGTCCGGTTCAGCGATGGGGAGGAGCTGATCATAGGGTTTGCGCATCCGCTCGAGAAAGCTGATGATCCGCAACAGTTCGTACTCGGTCATTTGCTCCGGCCTCCCAACCGGATCGTCATGTTGTCGCCTTCATACAGATAATCAAGGCTCGCGGGCGCCTCACCGTCCCCAGTGTCCCGCTGGGCGCGACTTGGGAGGAAATCACTCGAATGCGCCGAGGCGGCTATTGTCCGGCGGCGGCACTTCCCTGCCGCGCGCCGGCGACCAGATCGAAGAACTGGATATCTATTTCTTCCTGCAGGAAGTCATTCCGGTTCTGCCAGAACCATTGAGACTGCGGAAGGGCACCGTTGACATCAAAATCGGTCTTGCTCAACCAGTGCTCGTAGATCATCAGGCGACACGCATCCCTGGGGTCGGCGTGAAGGTACATGGCCAAGCATCCAGGGCTGTCGCGACTTGGAGCGATCAGGTTCTGCAATGCATCGATCGTTTGGGCGAGCCTATCGGGCCGGGACCGAAGGAACGTGAGCACCCCGATCATCAAAGCCTCCCTTCTTCGACCTTGGCATCCTAGGGTCGTGCCCCCCGGCACACTGACAAATGATTCTCAAAGTGAGAAACTTTCGCGACTTAACCGTGACAGTGCTGGTCTAACACCAGCATGGAACTGGAGGTGGCGGAGCCATGGCGACGAGCGCATTCCGAGCGGTGGGATGGATTGGCCTCGGGAAAATGGGCCTGCCGATCTGCCGGCGCCTGAATGCGGCCGGTATCCAGGTAACCGTGCTCGCGCGAAATGAGGCGAGCGCCGCCAAGGCCGAGGCGCAGCGATTTGCGATCTGCCGCGGCCTTGAGGCCCTTGCCGCCTCCGATGTCATAGTCTCGGCAGTTCCCGATGATGCCGCCCTGCTCGGTTTGATGACTGACGCTTTTCTCGCGGCACTCCGCCCCGTCCATGTCTTCGTCGATATTTCCACGGTGTCGCCGGCGGCCTCTGTCGAAGTCGCCCGCAAACTGACGCCGACGGGGGCGCGATATATCCGGGCGCCCATTTCAGGTTCCACGATGCATGCCGCCTCGGGCCAGCTTACCGCCATGGCGTCTGGCCCCCGGTCTGCCTTCGACGAGATGCAGCCGATCCTGTCCGCTTTCTGTGCCAAGCAGTTCTATGTTGGTCCTGAGGAGCAGGCTCGATATCTGAAGCTTGCCATCAATTCCATCCTGGCCGCCAACTCTGCCCTCGTGGCGGAGGCGCTGGCGATCGGCGAAGCAGGCGGACTGCGCCGATCCGACATGCTCGAAGTCATGACGCAAAGCGCGATTGCCACACCGCTACTGGGTTACAAGAAAGATGCCCTCAACAAAGGTGAATATCCGGCGGCGTTTTCGGTAAGCCAGATGGTGAAGGACCTCGATCTCGTGCTCGGCGCTGCCCGCGCCGATCATGTCCCCGTCCCGCTCAATGCAATCGTCCGGCAGCGCTTTGAGCAGGCCTACGCAGACGGGCTTGGGGAAAAGGACTTTTTCTGTCTTTCCGGGGCGTCAAAGAGCTAAAGCAGGATCGACCAGGCGCGCGACACGTTCTGCGATCGTAAGCGAGGACGGGCAGGGGCCCCCAACGCCGAAGTGCTGAACTATGCCCCGGCATGCCAAGCGTTTACGACCCTCCGGTCCACGCCTTGCCCGACAATCTTTTGCCGGATGCCGCAGAAGGCCGGATGAAGCTCGCATGCCGCGACACCGGGCCAATACCCGGCTATCGCCGTCCCAAACGGGTCATCGCGCCGTTCGTGCAACGTGTAGTCGACCGGGTCTATCCACCCCCATACGGGGTCGAGGTGCCGGTGGCAGGAACCAATGAAGCGGTACGCTGCGAGCGTTCATGGCCAATCAGGTCCGCGCGCGATCATTTGCGCGCCACAGACGGTGCGGCGAACTCTTCTCGTAGCCGAGCTTGTCGAAGCTGGCGATCTCAAGCATCTGCCCCCAGGGCGTGCGCAAATAGATCCAGTCGAAACCGGCAAGCGGACCGTTTTCGACCCTATTGGGGCCCTCCAGCAACTCGACACCCTGTGCGCGAAGCCGTTCCGCCGAGGCGAAGACATCGTCAACTTCGAAACAGAGATGCATGCCACCGACTTCCGAGGAACGCCGCGGAGGTTTCTTTTTATCCTCACCTTCGTATTCGAAGAGCTCGACGCTGGTCCCCTCGCCGCAGCGCAGGAACACGAGATCGCGAATGCGCGATTGTGCCGAGGCGCCCAACTTGTTCTTCATGAAGTTCTCGTCGACGTCAAATGCGCCCGTCCGGAAGACCTCGATCGCACCGAAGACGGCCTTGAAGAAGGCGATGCCATCCTCAATGTCCGGTACAGTGATCCCGATATGGTGCATGCCCTTCACTTTTTCGGCCATGTGGTCCTCCTCATGTCTTGCAACTTCGAGCATGAAGGCGTTGACGCCTTGAGCTCGTCTGTCGGCGGCCGCGCCCTCAATGCGTCGCGCGCTTCTGCGCGGCCGAATAGATCAGAGCGGCTACGACGATTAGGATGCCCTGGAACAGATACTGGTATGTCTGCGTCAGGCCGAGGAAGGTGACGGCATTGAGCACCTCGGTGATCAGAACCGCGCCAAGAACCGTGCCGATGAAGGTGCCGCGCCCGCCGGTAAGGCTCGTACCCCCAAGGACCACAGCCGTAATGCTCGATAAAGTATAGTTCACGCCCTGGCGCGGATCGCCGACACCGATCTGCGTCATCAGCATGATTGCTCCGAGCGCGGTCAGCAGGGAACAGGCGATGTATCCGGTGATGAAGGTGACGTCGACGCGCGTGCCCATCCTACGGGCGGAATCCTCATCGGAGCCTACGGCCCTGAGGCGCCATCCGGCCCTGGTGCGCCGCAGGACATGCTCGGCACCGAGCGCTGTCACCACGAGCACCAGGAATGCCACTGGAAACGGCCCCCATTGCCAGTTGATCCAGTCCGTGACCGCATTGTTGATATAGCCGTCCGGATTGTCGCGCAGCAAGAAACTGAAGCCTTGTATGGCGATATACATGGCCAGGGTCGCCGCGATAGGCGTGAAGTTCGCGTAGCGTATCAAGATCCCGTTCACGGCGCCTGCGATGAAGGCGCTTGCGAAGATCAACAGGAATCCCGCGACGATCATCAGAGCCGACTTGTCGTCGTTGATGAAGAAGGAAGCCACGACGACAAGAAAGCCGGCGAGCGGCCCAACGGAGAGGTCGATACCGCCCATCAGGAGGGCAACAGTCTGCCCCAGCGCAATGAAGCCGAGCGCGGTCGCCAGCAGGAAGATGTTGTAGATGTTATAGATCGAAAAGAAGTTATCGTTCTGACTGTAGACATAAAACCCCAGCAGGGCGGTGACGAGAGCAAGCGGCACGGCCGGGGCGTTGTCAGACTGCAAAAAGTGCCGAAGCCCGCTTCCTCGAGGGGCAAGGGCACTCGAGACGCCTTCGCCGCCATGGGTTTCCGCCCTGACCGCTGCGGCGACGATCCGTTCTTCAACGACGTCATCGCCTGTCAGGGTCTCGACGACATGACCGCGCGACATCACGATAACTCTGTCGCAGAGGCCCTCCAACTCGACGGCGTCTGACGAGTTGACGACGACGGGTTTGCCCGAATTCGAGACGTCCCGCAGAATCCGGTATATCTCAAAGCGAGCGCCTACATCGACGCCCTGCGTCGGCTCGTCCGCGATGATAAGGCCGGGCTCCGACAGAAGCGCGCGGGACATCACGACCTTCTGCTGGTTGCCGCCCGAAAGCGACAGGATGGGCGCTTCCATGCTCGGCGTCTTGACGGCCAATTCGCCGAAGATGGACTTGACCCGTTCGAACTCCTTCTTTCTGCTGACGATGCCGCCGACCGCGAATTTCTCCAGCGCCGAAAATGTCGCGTTCTCTCGCACAGTCAGTCCGCTTGCAACACCTTCGATATGCCTGTCGGAAGGCATGAAGGCTGCCTGGTCCAGCAGTTCAGTTTGCGTGATCTTGCGACCATGCAGAGCTATGGCGCCTCCGGCCGTTTGCAGGCCCGCCAGCACGCGCATGAGCTCCGACTGGCCATTGCCGGCAACCCCGGCGACGCCAATGATCTCGCCGCGCGGCAGGCTGAAGCTGATATTGCGCAGACCCTGTCCGTTTAAGCCGGTGACCGAGAACGCTATTTCCTGGCTGGCGCACTGCGACTTCGGTGGAAAAGCCGACTCGAGCGTGCGACCCACAATGAGGCGCACGAGATCGGAGTCACTGATGTCGTCCACCCGCGCCGCGCCGCGCACGCGCCCGTCACGCAGGACGGTGACGCGATCGGCGATCTGGCGTATCTCAGCCAGACGATGGGTGATGTAGATGACCGACGTGCCTGTTTTCACGACTTTGCGAATACGGTCGAACAGCATGTCCGTCGCTTCCTGATCCAAGGAGGCGGTGGGCTCGTCCAGAATAAGAACCTTGGGTTTAAGCGCGAGCGCTTTGGCGATTTCCAGCAGATGCTTCTGGGCGACTGTGAGACCCTCTGCGCGCATATGCAGCGGCACCTCCAATTCGACGCTATCCAGCATCCGCTTGGCGACCTCATGCGGTGACTTTCCCGAAAAAAGCGAAACGGGCAGCGCCACGCGGAGATTTTCCAGAACTGAGAGATCTTCAATAATGGCGGGATGTTGGAAGCAGGTGCCGATGCCCAGAGATGCCGCCACCTCGGGCGTCATTTGCTGGATCACCCGGCCCTCGAACCTGATCTCCCCCTGGCTGGGAAGAAGCGTGCCCGAGATGATGTTCATCAGCGTCGATTTGCCTGCGCCATTCTCCCCCAATATGGCGTGTACCTCGCCGGCGCGAAATTCAACGCTGACCTCACGCAGTGCCGGAACGCCCGAGAAATACTTATGGATGCCAGCCAGACGAATGGCCACCTCGCTGTGCGCCTGCTCATCGGCATCAATTGCGATAACGCTTGATTCCGCCATACCCTATGGTCCGTCCTCGCGAAGATTTGCCCGGAGGTCTCCCTCCGGGCGTTCGTCAAATGCTATCGTTCAGTTGCCAACAGCCTTGGCCTGATCCTCGGCCGGCAGTTCAGACGACAGATAGATAGCGCCCGGCAGATCCTTGCGGCACTGCACCGCCTTTGGCTGACCGGTCACCGAGTTCTCAAAGGCCGGCGCCTTGAAGACTTCGTCCTTTGGCGGCACGCCCTTCGTGGCGAGCGCCACGGCCCATTGCACGGCGAGCCGGACATTGTCGTTGCCGGTTGCGACAGTGAACAGCTTGAAATCCGGATTGGTCGCCTGGTTTTCATTCCAGAAGCATCCAAGCGAATTGCCGTCCGAAGTCGCCAGGGCCGGGATCGACTTGCCCTGCTTGTTGAAGAGCGGTAACGCGCCGACGAGCGAGGGACCGAAGTCGGAAACGATGACATCGATCTTCGCATTCTTGGCGATTTCCGCCGTAAGCACCTTTTGCGTGAGTGCCGGATCCCAGTTGGTCACCGCGAACGGCGCCTGATTGACGAAGACATATTCCGGACCAAGGACGTTCTTCATCCCCTTGAGTTCGTCGAGGCCCTGACTGTTGCCGGCCGGGCCGGAAAGGAACAGGAGATTTCCACCTTTGGGCAGTATGCTCTTGATCCACTTGCCCCAGCTCTCTCCGTCATCGACAAAGGATGAGCCGATGAACTTCGAATAGTTCGTACCCTCCTTGCCGCCCACGTTGACGCGATAGGGCACGATGACCTTGCCTGCCTTGAAGACGCTGGTGATCGCGGGAAGGACGGCCGGGCCGGCGTCGCCGAACACGACCAGCGCGTCGATGCCTTTGGCCGCCATGCTCTTGATGTCCGAGATCGACTTCTGGGTGTCACCTTGTCCGTCTGCATATTCGTATTTGGTGATGTTGGGGCAAAGTTCGACTGTCTGCTTGCCCGACGCCGTCGTCACCTGACGCCAGCTGTTGCCGCCATAACCGTCGAGCAGCGCAAGCGTCGCCTTCTTGGGGCCGCACCAGGATGGGACTTCGGCCCGGGCGATGTTGGTGGCGCCGAATGCCATGACCGTTGCGGCTAAGGAGAAGGCCAGGCCTTTTGCGACAGAAGAGTACTTCATTTGTTTTCCTCCACATTTTTCGTTTCAGTCGATTTCCTCACGTTTACCGTCCAGCGGATCGAGTAAACACCGATGCCAAAACCCAAGGCCAAGGCCTGGATGATGGTTTGAGCCGAAAACGGCACACCGACTGTCAGTGCGAATTGGCTCAATTGGTTCAGAAAAAAGGCTGAGACCACCGTCGAGATCGGGTAGCCGCGCCCGCCGAGCAGAGAAGTGCCCCCGAGGACGACCACCGCGACAGACGGCAGCAACAGGCTGTCTCCCTGGAAGGCCGTCGGCTCGCGAGTGATGCCGGCGATCAGGACTCCAGCCATGCAGTAAAGAAGCTGCGCATAGACATAGGCCATCATCCGGTGGATGCGCACGCGCAGGCCTGCGGCCCGCCCGGCCAGGGGATTGGCGCCGATTGCCTCGAACCTCCGCCCGATGACGGTCTTTTTGAGCATGAAGGAGACGAAGGCCATCGCGGCGAGAGCGAAGAATACCGAGTTCGGGATTTCGAGGATTTCGCCGCCCGCGATGTCGGCGAGAAGGTTTGTGGTGATCGACGGGACGCCGCCGGACACAGCGAAGACCGCGCCATAAAGCAGGGCATTGGTGCCGATGGTGGCGATGATCGCGTTGAGCCGAAAGAAGCTGACGAGCACTCCGTTCAGGAAACCCGCGGCGAGCGCGAGGGCGATGGCCAGCAGGACAGCCTGGGAGAGCAGCGCATCATTCTGCTGCGGATAATGCGTTGCGACGACCACGGCGAGCGAGACCGCGCCCGGCAGCGACAGATCAAAGCCCCCCTGTTGCACAACCAGTAACTGGCCAAGCCCAACGATGGCGATGATTGCCGCGAAAGGGAGGCTTCCCGAGAGCGCCCCCCAGGATACGCTGGACGGCGCAAAGATCGCGCACACGACGAGCAAGAAGAGTGTGGAGATAACAACGGTCACGAAGCTCCGCGCTACGGGCATGGCAATCGCGGCCGGTCGGGGAAATGCATCTGGCGTCATCGGACTCGCGTTCATCTCGGTGCGCTCTCGTTTAAGCGTCAGGGCAGCACTTTGGCGGCTCGGAACCTGTCGAAGGCGTCGGTGAAGGAGCGCACCGAGTTCTGGTAGGCCGTGAAGCCCATGTCGCGGCTCTTGGTCATGTCGTTAAAGTTCTCGATGATCCGACCGAGATCGGCATCGCTGTGCCACCACGATGCGACGGTACTGAGCGGGTTCTTCTGGAGCCGATGCTTGGCGACGATCTTGTCCCAGACAGGCTCCATACCCGCCATCTGCTGCTCGAGCGGCTGAGCATGGCCCGGATAATCCGCGGCTGGCACGCCGAGGTGCGCGCCGAGCTTCGGCCACAGCCAGCTCCAGCGGAAGACTTCGCCATTGACGATGTTGAAGGCATTGTTGCCCGCTACCGGTTCGGTCGCTGCCCAGTGCAGCTGCTTGGCAATGATCCGACCGTCAGTGATGTCGACCGCCGCTTCATATTGCTGTGGCGAGCCTGGGAAGACGAAGGGGCGACCGGTTTCCTTGCAGATGGCCGCGTAGGCGCCGAGGGTCGCCGCCATGTTCATCTGGTTGCCGACCGTGTAGCCGATCAGGGTATGAGGGCGATGCACTGACCAGCTGAACCCCTGGCGCTCCGATGCGGCAAAGAGTTCGTCTTCCTGGTCGTAGTAGAAGTTTTGGTAGGGAAGGCGCGGCTGTTCCTCGCGGAAGGGTGTGACGGGCTTCGTTTTCGCATAAGCTTCGAACGGACCCATGTAATGTTTGGCTCCGGTGACCAGCGCGGCATGGCCGACGGGCTTACCCTCGACAGCCTTCAGCAGGTTACGCACCATGCCGGCGTTGACGCGGCAATTCTCGGCCTCGGTGTCCTGCCGGAGCCAGGTCGTGATGAAGACATCCGTGACCTTCACAGCGGCCAGTGCGCGCTTTGTCGCCTCGCCGTCGGTCAGGTCGACGGCGATGTGATTGACGCGCTCGGGCAGGTCGTGCTTGTGGCGGGAAATCCCGGTCACGATCCAACCCGGCGTCGCCGTCAGGTGCTCGGCGAGATGGCGGCCGATAATGCCGGAAACACCGGCGATGAGTGCGTGGCGAGCCATCAGTTCAGTCCCTCCGTATTGAGCGTCACCTTGATACAGGCCTGCGGATTCAGACCGAGCTGGAAGGCTTCGACCGCCTCGGTGAGCTTGAAATGGTGGGTCTGGATGGGCGACAGGTCGATGCCGGTCCGCTCGAGGAAGCGGATGGCGGCGGGCCATACGCCGGGCGAGCCGATGCAGCCGCGGACCGTGAGGTTCTTCATCTGGATGAGACCGAGATTGGCCGAAATCTTCTGGCCGATATTGATGCCGACCATCGACATGCGTCCGTCCTGGCCGGCGTATTCGAAGGCTGCCGCAAGTGAAGCGCCATGGCCGGCAGCTTCGATCACCAGATCAGCGCCACGCCCTTGCGTGATCTCCATGATCCGCTCCGCCGCGCCGGATGGGTCGAGCGCCTCCGAGGCGCCAAGCTTCAGCGCGATGTCGCGCCGGGTCTGGATTGGATCGACCACGAAGACGTTTGCGCCCATGCCGATGGCCGCCGCCGCCGACACGAGGCCGATCGTGCCGCCGCCCGAGACCACGACGGTTTCGCTGGCATTGGTGCTACCCGAGCGGAGCACGGCGTAGAACCCGCAGGTGAAGGGCTCGATGAGAGCGCCGCGGTTGTCGTCAACGCTGTCAGGCAGCTTGTGCAACCAGTCCGGATTGACGTTGAAATACTGCCGGTCGGCGCCGTCCATGGAGAAGCCGAAATGATGCAGGCGCTCCGGCGTTCGAACCACGCATTCGCCGACAACGCGGTCCCCGACGCGGAAGTTCTTGACGGCCTTGCCGACTTCCACGATCTCGCCGCACCATTCATGCCCCGGCGTCACCGGATAGGAGATGGGAATGATGTATCGCCCGGCCAGAAGCTCGTAGTCGGAATGGCAGATGCCGACGGTGCGCGTGCGAACCATGACCTCGGTGTCGTCAATGGTGGGCATCGCAACATCGACGACAGCCGGTTGATTCGGCTTTTCAAAGACAAGCGCTTTCATGGTCCGCTCCTAGAGTGTGACGACCGCGCCATCCTGCGCTGCCGAGGCGATGATGGCTTCGAGGATTGCTATATTGTTGACCAGTTCTTCGCCGGTGATCGGATATGGCGCCTCGCCGCGCACGGCACGGGCAAAGGCCACCAGGTTGTCACGCACAGGTTCAGATGGCGGCACTTCCGTCACGGTGATTGGCGAGCCGGTTTCCGCCGAGGTCACCACCCAGCCCGCGGGCGACTCGACATGCGCCTTGTCGCGGATGTCGATCCAACCCTTGGACCCGAACAAAGCGAAGCGGGAGACGAACGGTGTCACGAGCGTGGCGGAGATATAGGCCGTGCCGCCGGACTTGAACCGGATATGGGCGCTCATCGTGTCTCCCTGGGGAAACGCGGAGCCGAGATTCTCGCAGGACACGCGAACATCCCTCGCCGGGCCGAACAGCGCGGCTGAGAGATCGGTGAGGTGAATGCCGGTTGCCGTCATGCCGGCGACTGGTGCCTCGGCGGCATTGAGGCGCCAGTTGTCCGCGCTGAGGGCCAGGAACTTGTCATGGCTGAAATTGGCTTCGACCTGCAACAGGCGCCCGAGCTTGCCCGAGCGGGCGGCATCGACCATCCTTGCCACCGGCGGTTCCCAGCGACGCTCGTGGCCCATTCCCAGGACCAGGTTCCTTGAGCGACAGGCATTGACCGCGGCCTCTGCTCCCTTTCGGGTATGGCTCAGCGGTTTTTCACAGAACACATGCTTGCCCGCGGCGACCGCGCGCTCGATCTGTTCGGCATGTAGCGAATGCGGCGTGGCCAGAATGACCGCTTCGACGCCAGGGTGGGTCAGCGCTTCTCTGTCGCTGGGATAGCAGACCAATCCGTTCGCCGTGGCGAACTCGGCGCCGGCGGCCGTGGGCTCGGCGGCGCAGACGATCTCGATCTCGTCCGACGCCTTCTGGAGGACGCCGGTCATCTTCCTGCCCCACCAGCCGAGGCCGATCATTGCGACTTTTACAGGCGATTTCTTGCTGGTCATTTTGATCTCATATCGTCACGAGAATCTTCATGTGGTTGACGGACTTGTCGAACAGCGCCTCGAAACCCTTAGCCACGACGTCGTCGGCTGAGATCTCCGCGGTGCAGATCTTCTCGACCGGTAGCAGCCCCGCTTCGACCATGCGGATGATGCGCGGCCAGGACTGCACCGGGTAGCACCATGTCGCCTCCACCGTGATGTCCTTGAGCGCCCAGAGCATTGCGTTGATCGAGGCCGGCTTCATGTGGAGGCCGGTCTGCACCACCTTGCCTTGACGGCGGACCGAGGCGGCGCAGCAGTTGAGGCTGGCCTCGAGGCCGACGCATTCGATCGCGACATCGACGCCGACGCCTTCTTCCGTGTGCTCGCGGATGAAGGCTGGCACGTCTTCCTTTGTGGGATCGAGACAGATCGCATCCGGCACAAGCTGTTTTGCGAGGTTGCGGCGATAGGCATTTGGCTCGCTTACGAAGATGACCGCGGCACCCGCTGCACGTGCGGCGAGCAACGTCAGAGCCCCGATAGGGCCAAGGCCGGAAATCAGCACCGTCGAGCCCGAGGTAACGCCGCCGCGATCGACGGCATAAACGGCGACGGCAGCCGGCTCGATCATGGCCGCTTGCACGTCACTGACGCTGTTGGGGACCCCGGCCACATTGTAGTCGTTGACCACAGCGTACTCCGCCATACCGCCCCAGGCCCAGCTCAGCCCGACGCAACCCATCTGCTCGCTGAGATGATAGAGGCCCCTGCGGCCGTAATAGTCATTGCGCGGGGAGATCAACGGCTGGATCGATACCCGATCGCCAACCTTGACGTTGGAGACGGCCGATCCCCTGTCTGCAACGATGGCGCTGAACTCATGGCCGAGAATCTGAGGATTGGTCGCGCCTGTATAGACGTGCGGCGTTTGCGGCGTCACGATCGGGCCGGCGATGTATTCGTGCAGATCGGTGCCACAGATGCCGGTCACCAGCGGCCTGATCAGCACATCATTGGCGCCGAGCTTCTGCGAAGGCGCGGGCACGTCTTCGACACGGATATCCTTTGCTGCGTGAAATCTGACTGCTTTCATCAAATGCACCTCTGAGACAAGTTCATGTCAGTACCATTCCACCATCGACCATAAGGGTCTGCCCGGTCAGGTAGTCCGACCCGGTCGATGCTAGGAGTGTTGTCACACCCGTGATGTCCTGCGGCCTCGAATAGCGGCCGATCAGGATCGATTGGCTGAATTCGTTGATTGCCTGGTCCGGCTTGTCGGTCAGCCCGCGCTCCATGAACTCTCGGTCCAACTGTTCCCAGAGTTCGGTGCGGACGACACCGGGCGCGAACGCGTTTACCGTGATCCGGTCACCAGCCAACGCCCGCGCGGCAGCCTGGGTTACCGCGACGACAGCGAATTTCGAGGCGCAATAATGCGCGAACAGGGGATAGCCCTGCTTTGCGGCGATTGATGCCGTGTTGATGATCTTGCCTCCGGTTCCCTGGGCCTTCATCTGACGGGCAGCCTCTTGTGTGCCGATCAGCACGCCCAGGGCGTTCACGTCCATGATGCGATGCCAGTCGTCCTCGGTCACATCCATGAAGGGACAGGTCTGGCTGATGCCGGCATTGTTGAACATCACGTCGAGCCGTCCGAAGGACTTGACCGTGGTCGCGATCAGCTCCCGCGTACCTGCCCTGTCGGTAACATCCACCTTCGCCGCCATGGCCGAGCCGCCAATGCCGCTCGCGACTTCCCTCGCGGCATCGATATTGACGTCGGCGACACAGACCATGGCGCCATTGCGGGCGAGGTCACGAGCGATCTCCGCGCCAATTCCACGGCCCGCGCCGGTAACGATGATCGATTTTCCGGTTACTGAGCCCGACACCGCGTCCTCCCTGATCACGGTAAATTCTGCTTCGTTCATTGTTGTGTGGACGCGTTATTCGCTTCTACAACAAGAACTTGCGGGACAAGCTCCTCTCAAGCCCACAGCCACGATCCTAGCTACTAGGGTATGTTCATCCTGTCCTATTTTTCTCAATTTGAGAATTCAGGAGGAGAGGGGGGGCCGCCATCTGCCGTCTCAACCACCGCGGTAAGGAAGGCGATCGAACGGCTATGGGAAGGCCATGGCAGGTCTTGGTGCGGCTAGCGGCCCCCAGTCAGGCATTCGTCTTTTCGCCAAGGAGCATCCGCGCGGGTTCGGCGAAATCTTCGTTCAGCGGCTCCTTCTTCAGGTAGCGGCTCACTATCTCCGCCCGGAACGTCAGATGCTTAGGAAAGTCGACCGCGTCGTATTCTTCGTGACATGCGCACCCCAAGTAGGCGTTGGAGGCGATGCTTGGGAGTCAGGGAGTCCGGGGCGACCCCGCGCTGCCTCAGAATGTGCCGGACGCTCTCAATGGCCCTGTGCCGCCTTGAACATCCGCTAATCGCATGCTGATGCCAGAAGCTGTCTGTCGGCTTGCGGCCCCATTCCAGACTATGGCTGGGATGAAGTCGGCGACAAATCGAGCATGTGACCAAGTCAGCTTTTGATGCTGATCCGGCGGCCGATCATAATTTTACGCCCGACGACACTCCAAACGGGCTAACGGTGCAGATGGACGGTGATCCGGCGCTCGATCCATTCGACGCCATGGTGCAGGATTTCGACCATCTCCGGATAGACCAATGCGGAGCGCGGCACGAGCGAGTAATGTGATCTGGCTTGCGAAGGCGCAGTTGCGGTGGATAGAGCCAATTGCCGACGCACGGTCTCGCGAGTACGACGCCGACCGGTTTGTATCGAGCGCAGGATCATGGCCCGCAACCAGCGGCCCACCGGTATGATCGCCCAGTCGGTATCGCAAATTGAGACAACCGTCGCGTTTGCGAGAAATCGAGACTGATCTGATGCGCAGGTCTCGGTGTCACCGTCAGATTAACAGGTCTGATGTTGGCATGACCCTTGCTTGACATCATTCATCGGTCTGGTGGGGGCAATCGCCACCATCACAAGCCGGTCATGAACGTCCCGCTTTGTACCCCCGCAATCAATTACACTTGCCTCGCTACACAAGGGCATATGTCCGATTGGCGGAACGTGCACGGCCTGAGTTTAAACGAACAAGGGAAATTGTTATGTCAATGGGAAGATCGGGTTACTTTTCTCGGCACGGCCGGCGCTGGAAAAGCCTGTTCGCGGCGACGACGTTGATTGCATTAGCGCTCGCCGTCGACACGGCCTCGGCCAAGACGCTCGTCATCGCGCGGGATATGGACGTGAACTCGCTGGATATTCACCGCTCCTGGTGCGAGTCCTGCGTCATCTACAATGAGGCCGTCTACGAAGGGCTGCTCACGCTGGACGCCAACAACAAGTTCGTCCCGGTCATCGCCGAGAGCTGGCAGGCGAGCGACGACCTGACCACCTTCACCTTCAAGCTCAACCCGAAGGCGACCTTCTCGGATGGCTCGAAGGTCGAAGCCAAGGATGTCAAATGGTCGTGGGAGCGGCTCAAGAACATCAAGTCAAACGGCAGCGCATTCGCCGACACCATCGATACGATCGAGGCACCCGATGAGGCGACGGTCGTCGTGAAGACCAAGGGGCCGAACTCGGAATTCCTCAACATCATCTCCGCGACCTTCTTCGGCATCATCAACAGCGACGTCGCGGAGACACAAGGCAAGGCGATCGCGGGCCCGGAAACGGCGCAATCGGACCCGAGCGAAGGATGGTTTATGTCGCACTCGGCAGGATCCGGCCCGTTCGTGCTCGAATCCTATGAGCCGGGGGCGGAACTCAGGCTCAAGCGCAATGAAAACTACTGGCGCGAACCGGCCAAGGTCGACGAAGTCGTGATGCGGCAGGTCGCCGACTCCGTCGCGCAGGCGCAGCTGTTGCAAAGCGGCCAAATAGACATCGCCATGCAGGTCGACGCCGAGACCGCCAAGACCCTGACGTCGCCGGCCCTCAAGGTCGAGTCCGTGCCCTCGTTCAACTTCATCTATGCCGCCATGGCCCCTGGCGCCGTGGAGAATCCGTTCCCGATGACGCCCGAGATTCGTGAAGCGATTTCGATCGCGATCGACCGGAAGTCGCTGAGGGAGTTCACGGTAGGCGAGGGGAACGGTGAACTGATCTCGGTCCCGTTCCCGCTCCACTTCCCGGGGGCCGACGGCCACGCGATCCCTGAATACAATCCCGACAAGGCAAAGGAGCTTCTCGTCAAGGCCGGAAAGGGCGATGGATTTACGCTCAGCGCGACCTTTCCCAAGCTGAACGTCTACGGCGTAGACCTCTCGATCATGATGCAGAAAATCCAGCAGGATCTTGCAAAGATCAACGTCACGCTCGATCTGAAACCGGTCGAGATGTCGGCGTGGCGGGAAAAGATCAGCACTGACCATATTCCCTTCACGGTGGGTTACTACTCGCCGGACTTCTACGGCACCTCGCAGTTCGTGCAGACGTTCGGGCTGGCCGAGGGGACGCTTTGGTTCAAGCGTGGTGGCGCGGAGCGTGATCCGTCCTACCTGATCCCGGAAAATCTGACGCTGATGGCCGAGGCTCTGAAATCCAAGCCGGAGGAAGCCGAGAAGATCTGGTACAAGATCGGCGAGAACATCAAGAACGCCAACGTCGTCATCCCGATCATCAGCCCCAACCTGCTGCTTACCTATAGCAGCAAGGTCCACGGCATGCGGAACTCTGCAATCTGCATCCTGCCGCTCTACGAAGTATCCCTGGACGATTGATCCGCGGCCGGAAGTGCAAAGGGCGGCCACGGACTTTCAGGTTCCGGGCCGCCAACGCCAAGCCTGACGAACATTCAACAATCTACGCGTTGGATGATCCGATCGCCGACTATCGGGGACGTGCTGAAATGATGGCCATCGCCGGATCAAGTGCGGCCACGCTGTCAGCCCAAGAGATGATCGCGCCTCTATACGAGGTGTGACGAACGAGAGGCCAATGCTTAATTACATCCTGAGGCGGGCCGTTGCGATGCCCTTTATCCTGCTCGGTATTGTCACCCTGGCGTTTCTGCTGACAACGATCACCAAAGGCGATCCGCTGACGGCGATCGTCAGCGAGAGGCAGATGAACAATCCCGAGATCGTGGCGGCGGCCAAGGCGCGCTGGGGGCTCGACCGCAGCCTGCCGGAACGCTACGTGATCTACGTCGCCAATCTTGTGACCGGCGACATGGGGACATCCTTTGTCACGCGCCGCCCGGTGTCGAGAGACATCGCGGCGCGGCTGCCGGCCACGCTTGAGCTGGTCATCGCTGCGATGGCGATTGGCAGCGCGACCGGGATACTGCTCGGCCTGCTCGCGGCTTATTACCGGGGCTCCGTGATCGACCAGGTTGCCCGGCTGTTCTCGCTCTTTGGGTCCTCGATACCGATATTCTGGCTAGGCCTTGCGCTTCTCTTCGTGTTCTCCGTCCACTACCAGCTGTTGCCGGGGCCAGGGCGTCTCGATCCGCGCCTGGCCCCGCCGGTCAGCGTTACGGGTTTCATGGTGATCGACACGCTGCTGGCCGGTAATTTGGCGGCGTTCAAGGACGCGTTGCTGCACCTTATTCTGCCCTCGCTGGTTCTCGGCTGGACCGTGGCCGGGTCCATTTCCAGGATCGTGCGCGCCAACATGCTGGAAATCATGGAGCGTGAATTCATCCTGACGGCACGCGCCAAGGGCGCCGGCGAAATGCGCGTCGTGTTCCGACATGCGTTGCGCAACATACTGGTGCCGGTTCTCACGGTGCTGGGCTACACCTTCGCCTACCTGATTACCGGAGCGGTGCTGACCGAGGCGGTCTTCGGATGGCCCGGGATCGGCAGCTATGCGGTGATCGCGGCGCGGTCGCTGGATTTTCCGGCCATCATCGGCGTCACCATCGTCGGCGGCGTGATGTTCCTGATCACCAACCTGCTGACCGACATCGCCTACGTCTTCGCCAATCCGCGCGTCCGGTTGAACTGATGAGGGTAGCCATGGCAACGGTCCAGTCACAGACCATGCGCGGCCGGCTCCCATCCTGGGTGTCGCCGTCATTCGTCATCGGCGGCGCTGTCGTCCTTTTCTGGCTGTTCGCGACGCTGTTTCCGCAATGGCTGTCGGGATACAATCCGCTTGATCTCGCCGGGCGCCGTCTGCAGCCCCCCAATCCCGATCATCTTCTGGGTACGGACGCGCTGGGTCGCGACGTGTTCGCGCGCACCGTCCACGGAGCGAGGCAGTCCTTGCCGATCGCCGTTGTCGTGGTGATCGGCGCGGTTATCATCGGCACGGCGGCCGGCGCGATCGCCGGCTACAAGGGCGGATTCGTCGGAGCGGCCATCATGCGGCTGGTCGATATCACCCTGTCGTTCCCGGCCATCCTGCTGGCCATGGCCGTCGCCGCGTCACTCGGCCCGGGGCTTGGCAATGCCGCCATCGCCATGGTCGTGGTGTGGTGGCCGATCTATGCGCGACTGGTGCGGGCGCAGGTTCTCGAAGTGCGGGAACGGGAACATGTCGAGGCCGCGGTAGCCGCCGGCGCCGGCGATTTCCGCATCCTGACCAAGCATATCCTGCCCTTGTGCTGGACGCCTATCCTGATCAGCGCGACGATGGACCTGGGGCAGGTGATCCTTCTGGGCGCGTCGTTGAGCTTCATCGGCCTGGGTGCGAGGCCGCCGACCCCGGAATGGGGGGCAATGATCTCGGACGGCACCGTATATTTCTACAATTGGTGGATCGCGTTCGGGCCCGGCATGGCCATCCTGACAATCGTCCTCGGCTTCAATTTCATCGGCGATGGGCTGCGCGACTATTTCGATCCGAGGTCGTCCAAATGACGGCCGCCTTGATGAACATTGTCTCGGCCGCCGGCGAGCCGCTCCTGCGGGTCCGTGATCTCAAGGTCGGCTTTTCGACCGCGAGCGGTACATTGCAGGCGGTGCGCGGCATCGACCTGGATGTCTCGCGAGGCGGTGTGCTTGGCATCGTCGGTGAATCCGGATCGGGCAAGTCACTCAGCATGCTGGCCGCGCTTGGATTGCAGGCGCGCAACGCCGTCGTGAGCGGATCGGTCCATTTCAACAACCAGCAACTTGTCGGCCGTCCGCGCAAGGAGATGCGCTCGCTGCTGGGATCCCGGATCGGCATGATCTTCCAGGATCCGCTGTCGTCGCTCAATCCGGTCATGAGAATAGGCGACCAGATCCGAGAGGTGCTTTTCCTGCATGATCGCCGGCTGACCAGGAAAGGCGCGACCGGGCGGGTGCTGGACCTGCTGCAACTGGTTGCCATTCCCGAGGGCGACCGCCGGATCAATCAGTATCCCTATGAATTCTCGGGCGGCATGCGCCAGCGCGTCATGATCGCGATGGCGATCGCGAACGATCCGGAGCTTCTCGTTGCCGACGAACCGACGACGGCGCTGGACGTCACGGTCCAGGCGCAGATCATGCGGATGCTGCGGGACCTGAAGGAAAAGCTCGGCCTGGCGCTTATCCTGATCACCCACGATCTTGGCGTCGTCGCCGGCCACGCCGACCGTGTGGCCGTCATCTATGCCGGCCAGGTGGTGGAAGAGGCGGAAGTGCATGAACTTTTCGCCAACCCCCGCCACCCCTACACGCGCGGGCTCATCGCCTCGATCCCCAAGCTTACGGTGACCGGTTCCAAGCTTTATTCGATCCCGGGCGCGCCGCCGCGGCTCGGCGCCTACCCCGAAGGTTGCGCTTTCCATCCGCGCTGCATCCATGCCCAGGACATCTGCCGGACGACCGCGCCTCCGACGACGGCCTTCGGCCGGCACCGCTCGGCGTGCCACTTCGCCGACAGGCTGCCGCCCTGGGATCGCGCCAACGAAGCCGAAAGGCAGGGCCAGAATGGCTGAAGACATCGATCGTTCATCGACCGCGCCGAACGGCAAGTTCGCTCTGTCGGTGAGACATCTCTCAAAGTCCTTTCCCATGATGGGCGGAACCTTCATCCGGCGCGTGGTTGGACAACTGAAAGCCGTCGATGACGTTTCCTTCGACCTGGAACCCGGCAGGACGCTCGGCCTCGTGGGAGAGTCCGGCTGTGGAAAATCCACACTCGGACGTTGCCTGCTGCGGCTCATCGAGCCGACCGCGGGCAGCGTCGAGGTCAACGGCACCGATGTCGTTTCGCTGAACGCGGCCTCCATGCGCGAGATGCGCCGCCATCTGCAACTCGTCTTCCAGGACCCGTACGGATCGCTGCATCCACGCATGCGTATAGCCGACAGCATCGCTGAACCGTTGCGAATAGCTGCCATGACCCGTTCCGAGCGGCGCGAGCGGGTCGCGGAAATGCTCGACCTAGTCAGCCTTGGCTCGGATTACGGCCGGCGCTACCCGCATCAGCTGTCCGGCGGCCAGAGACAGCGGGTGGTCATCGCCCGCGCCCTGGCGTTGAAGCCCGAGGTGGTTGTGCTCGACGAGCCCGTGTCGGCGCTGGACGTCTCGGTCCAGGCCGGCGTGCTCAACCTCCTCAAGGAAATCCAGGAGAGATTGCGGACCGCCTATGTCTTCGTGGCGCACGACCTGTCGGTGGTGCGCCACATCTCGCACACCGTGGCCGTCATGTATCTCGGCCGCTTCGTCGAAGTGGCGCCGGCGGCCAGCCTCTATGCGCGGCCGCTGCATCCGTATTCGCAGGCCTTGATGTCGGCCGTTCCCGTCGCGGACCCCGATATCGAGCGCGGGCGCAGCCAGATCCTGCTGAAGGGCGATGTCCCCAGCCCGATCAATCCGCCGTCGGGCTGCCCATTCCGGACCCGTTGCTTCAAGGCGCAGGACATATGCGCCGAGGTCAAGCCGGCGCTGGTGGAGATCGAACCCCAGCATTTTGCCGCATGCCATTTTCCGCAACCGATGGAGGTCGGCTTTGCAAACTGAACGGTGGATTGGTGACCGACACTACTGAGAACCAGATACATGGCTTCGCCTCGAAAGGATATGAAGCCGTAGCCGACCAGTTCCGCGTCAATTTCCTTGACCGTGGAGATCACGGGGCGGCCTTCGCAGCCGTTGTCGACGGCCGTACCGTGGTCGATCTGTGGGGCGGCTGGGCCAACAGGGCCAATCGCCGTCCTTGGCGCAAGGACACGATCGCCGGGATATTCTCGGGCACCAAGGGCTTCGTCGCGACATGCCTGTTGCTGCTGATCGAGCGGGGGCAACTTGAACTGGACAGGCCCGTAAGCGCCTACTGGCCCGAATTCGCCGCGGGCGGAAAGGAGCGGATCCTCGTTCGCCATCTGGTTTCGCATCAGGCGTGCCTTCCTGGCCTTGCCACTCCGGTTTCGGTGGAAGAGGCGACCGACGATGTCCGCATGGCGCGGTTGCTGGCCGACCAATCGCCGATCCGCGAGCCGGGCACGACATTGTATTATCACGCGCTGACATTCGGCTGGCTTTGCGGCGAACTGATCCGGCGCATCGATGGCCGCAGCGTGGGCCGGCTTTTCGCGGAAGATGTCGGCCGGCCTCTCGCTCTGGATGCTTGGATCGGACTTCCCGGCGAAGAGGAGCCCCGCGTGGCGGTACTCGAGCGCGGTCCAAATTATGGGGCGAAACGCAGCGATCTGGAAACGGACCGCCTCGCGTGGTCGATCTGGGACAATCCGCCGAGATCGAGACCCGACCCGCTGCCGCTGAACTCGCGCTCCTGGCGCGCCGCCGAGGTCCCGGGTGGAAACGGCATCGCGTCCGCGCGGGCCGCGGCACGGCTCTACGGATGCCTGGCGCGAGGCGGCGAAATGGAAGGGATCCGCATTCTCCAGCCGGAGACCATCGAGCTCGGTTACACATGTCTCGCGCGCGGCGTCGAGCCTTACCTCGAGCAGGAACTCGCCTTCGGCGTCGGATTTGGATTGCAGACCAAGGAAGCGTTGTTCGGCGACGTTCCGGTGGGATTTGGCCATGACGGCGCCGGCGGTTCCCTGCACGGCGCCTGGCCGCAGCTGAAGACAGGCTTCTCCTACGTGACCAACACGCTTCTGCACTTCGAAGGACACGATCCAAGGTCGGGCTCCCTGCTCGCCGCCCTGTCGGCATGCGTGCAAAGCCCATGGGGTCGCCGCACAGTCGCCGGTCTCAGCTCTGCGTAACGGCCTGGACCTGAATTTCGACCTTCAGGTCGGGGCGGGCGAGTTTCGATTCCACGGTCGCGCGCACCGGGGCGTGCTCATTGTCCAGCCAGGCATCCCAGGCGGCATTCATGCCGGCGAAATCGCCAATGTCGGCCAGCCAGATGTTCGCGGTGACGACATCGCGCTTGGAGGCGCCGGCCTTGGCGAGAAGAGCATCGATCTGCGCCAGGACATCCGCCGTCTGTTCGCCGACATCCGCGCCGGCGTTCCGGGCGGTGACGCCCGCCAGATAGACAGTGTTGCCGACCTCGACGATTCGATGGAAACGACCCGTGAAATCCGTGCGCTTGATCGTCAATGCTCTCTCCTGAAATATCCGTCGGTTGGCGCGTGCCGCCAACGCCTCTCATGGTCCGGCGCGCGTCCGGGGCGACATGCATCAGCCGTTCTGGAGCACCACCGCCTTGGTCGCGAGATATTCCTCGACATGGTCGATCCCGGATTCGCGCCCGTAGCCGCTCATCTTATAGCCGCCGAACGGGATGACCGGATCGAGCACCCCGTAGCAATTTACCCATACGGTGCCGGAGCGGATGCCCTTTGCAACCCCATGCGCCTTGGCCACGTCGCGGGTCCAGACGCCACTCCCCAGTCCGTAGACGGTCGAGTTCGCGATGCGTAGCGCCTCGCCGACGTCGTCGAAGGGGATGGCCGTGACCACCGGCCCGAATATCTCCTCCTGGGCTATCCGCATGTCCTGCCTGACGTTCTTCATCACCGTCGGTTCAAGGAAATAACCCTGGGCGAGCTGACCGTCGACCAGACGGTTGCCGCCGGCAACGACCTCGGCACCTTCGCCGACGCCAATGCCGAGATAGGACTGGACGCGCTCCAACTGCTTGCCTGAGACGACCGGGCCGATCTGCGTGTCGGGCTCGATGCCGTTGCCGACCTTGAGTGCCTTGGCGAAATCGGCCACTCTTTCGACGAAACTGTCGTAGATCGACCGTTCGACCAGCAGCCGGGATCCGGCGCTGCAGATCTGGCCGCTGTTGCCGAAGATGCCCATCGCCGTGCCGGCGACCGCCTTTTCCAGGTCGGCGTCGGCGAAGACGATGTCGGGCGATTTGCCGCCAAGCTCCAGCATCAGCCGCTTGATGTTGCCCTTGGAGGCTTCGATGATCCGGCGGCCGGTCGCGTCCGATCCCGTGAAGGCGATCTTGTCGACATCCATATGGCTCGCGAGCGCCGCGCCGGCCACGGTGCCGAGACCGGGGACCACGTTGACGACGCCGGGCGGAACGCCGGCTTCCAGGGCCAATTCACCGAGCCGCAGCGCGGTCAGCGGCGCGTCCTCCGCCGGCTTCAGCACCATGGTGCAGCCGGTTGCGAGGACGGGTCCGATCTTCCAGATTGTGCCCGTCAGCGGCGCGTTCCATGGTGTGATAGCACCCACGACGCCCACCGGTTCCTTCAACGTGTAGGCGAAAACGTCGCCGGGCAGGGAATTGGGCAGGGTGCGGCCCCCGATCGTCACGCACATCGAGGCATACATGCGCAGCATGCCGATGGCGCGTTGCCGGCGGCCCCGCGTCATGGTGATCGGCATGCCCATGTCGAGCGTGTCGAGCTGGCTGAATTCCTCGAAATGGCGGTCGACGAGGTCGGCGAATTTCAGGATGACTTCCTGGCGCTGGAACGGCGTGAATTTCGACCATGGCCCCTCGAAAGCGCGACGTGCCGCAGCGACCGCCAGGTCGATGTCGCGCGCGTCGCCCTCGGCAACGGTGGCGAGCAGTTCACCCGTGGACGGATTGTATGTTCCGAATGTCCGGCCTTCGACGGGCATCACGAACCGTCCGTCGATGATCAGTTTGCGGACGACATCGGTCCGTCCGAGATTGTGCTGGTTCATGGCAAAGTGTCCTTCAGGTCCTGCGCGGCGTTGACGTTTCAAGCAAACAATGCCCGCAGATGGTCGTTGAGGAACATGCCGGTGGGATCGATCTCGCGGCGCATCTTCTTGAAGGCGTCATAGCGCGGATAGAGTTTTTCCAGTCTGGCGGGCGTCATGAAATGGTGCTTGCCCCAATGCGGCCGGCCGTCATGGCGTTCGAATATGGCATCGACATCCCTGAGCATCGCCCAGGTCGAGACATCCAGCGGGCCCGAAACCGAAAGAGCATAGCCATCGCGCTCGGCGTAGGCGCTGAGATAGGAATCGTCGGCTTTCACCGGCCGGCATTCGACCGGAAAGGTGAACTCCGTGTGTTTGGTCAGGAAGAGGTGACGGACCTCGTCGAAGGTCGCCTCAAAGTCCTCGAATGGAACCGCGTACTCGATCTCGCGGAAGTTCGGTTCATAGATGTTCGGGAAGATCACGGAGCTATGGTCGAACTGTGTACCGGGCTCGGAAGCGGGTGCGGGTTCCTCGACCGGCACGGCGTTGTAGCTGCGCATATGACAGATGTCGTGGTCGCGGCTGGCCAGGTTGGGCACTCCGCTTGGGAGTACGAACAGGTCGGCGGATTCGCGCCTTGGCAACCAGAAGAACCAGAATGTCCTGTTGTCCTCCAGGCGCTGATGAAGCCCGTCGAGGCAATCCTCGATGTCGGCGTTCCAGGAGCGTTTGAGGAGGTTGTAGGACGCAACTGCCTGCAGCGTGATGGAGACCACGACGCCGAACATGCCGATCGAGGCCCGAAACGCCTTGAACAACTCGCCGTCGGCCTCGGCCGAAAGGTCCAGGAAGCTGCCGTCAGCTGTGACGATCCGCGCGGCGATCATCTGCATCGACATGCATGGCAAGGTTATTCCAGCGCCATGGGTCGCCGTCATGATCGCGCCGCAGACGGATTGCGTGTCGATGTCGCCCTGGTTGTTGAGCGACATGCCCTGCGTTCTCAGATAGCGGCTCAGTTCGCCGACGCTGATGCCCGGCTGCACGGTGACGCGCATCAGTTCCTTGTCGATAGACAGGACCTCGTTGAAGGCGCGGAAGTCGATGTGAACACCCGGCGTCGGCACGGCGGGTGTGTTGGCGTGCCCCCTGCCGGACGAACGGACGGGCAATCCAAGCCGCGCCGCCGCAAGGACGGCCTGGCGCACATCCTCTTCGCTGCGCGGTAGGACCGTGTTGGCGGGCACGAAATAGTGCTCGCCGAACCAGTTCCACCACAGCTTGCCCGGCTCCAGGACGTCCGTTTCGGCTTTTCGCATGCTCGTCTCCGATCCTTGTTGCGTCAGGCGATGAGCTTGACGCGGCTGCTCTCCAACTCGGCATTGACCGCCGGCATCACCTGCGTGGCAAGCAGCTCCATGGATTTGTGCATCACGGCCTTGTCCTTGCAATCGTGCGCCGTCATCAACAGCGTGCCGAAGGGCCCCACCTCGTCGCGCAGCTCGAGGATCTTGCGGGTGACGGTCTCGACGCTGCCGAAGATGACAAAGCTGTCGCGCACTTTCTCGTAGGTGATGTCGGCTTCGGGTGTGTCGGGCGTCGGTGCCAGCAGTTTGGCGGCGCCCAGCCGCTGGTAGACCGTGAACATGTAGTCGTAATACCAGTCATAGGCGCCGTTCGGGGTCTTCACATAGGCTTCGGCCGCTTCGTCGGTGTCGGCGACGAAGATCGAGCGCGCCACGCGCCACTGGTTTCCGTCCGGCTTCTTGCCGAGCTTCTTCAACTCGTCGGCATAGGTGTCCCAATGGGTTTTTACTACCCAGGAGGCAACGAAGTTCGCCGAAATCGGCATCATGCCGCGCTGCGCGGCGATGCGTATGGAATTGGAGTTGGGGCTGCTGACGGATAGCGCGAGCGGCGGGTGCGGCAGTTGGTAGGGCTTGCCGAAGGAGCCGACGCCAAGATCGGGCCAGACATTGTCCTTCAGCGTGACGTTCCAATACTTGCCCTTGATCTCGTAAGGCGCGCTGCCGGCCCAGATCTGCTGGATGATGTCGAGCGAATCCATCATCATTTCGGGGCGGTTCGCGTCGGGCATGCCGAAGGCCTCGAAGTCGGATCCCAGGGCGCCCGTGCCGACACCGAGGATGAGCCTGCCCTCGGTCAGATGGTCGAGCAAGGCAACATGCGAGGCGGCCATGACCGGGTGATAGAGCGGCAAGGGCAGAACCCCGGTGCCGAGCTTGATGGTCTTCGTCTTGCTTGCAAGGAAAGCAAGGAACGTGATGGGGGACGAGATCTGCTCGATTTCGCAGGTGTAGTGTTCGCCGACCCAACACTCCTCGAAACCGAGTTTTTCGGCCAGCACGACTGACTCCACATCCTCCATCAAGGTCGTGTGGTAATCGCGGTTCAAATTATGCATCGGCATCATGAAAAACGCGAGTTTCATCGCAATCTCCTTACTCGTTTCAAGTAGGGAGGGCTGAGCAAGGCCCGTGCCAGTGTCGCTGACGTGGCGCGCGCGGCGGATTTCCGCCCAATCGGCTGGGTCTCCGCGTCATCTTCCGGGTGGACCGTCTCGCGGCAGCGAAACTCGTCTCATTTCTGATGCCGCGCGGCGGCTCCCGGCAGGCATTGGTGAATGCGTTCAAGTCTAATGAGCTCGCTGCCTATCTTGACGGCAGATTTCAAAGCTGCATAGTTTGTGGACATATGAGCGACGTCGCGTCCACTTTGACGCGCGAAAAATGCTCGGCTACCTTGAATCTTCGTACCGTGCTTGACCGATCCTGAGTTCGGACCGATGCGTTAGAGAGGACAAGCTCCGCATGGACACATTGGGCCGTGTAGTCGCGCAGTCAACGGCGCTCGGCGGATTGGCCAGTCTCGACAGTTCCTGGCAGCGCTGCCAGGATCGCTATCACTTCGACCCCAATGCGAACCCACGCCTGTCCTCGCTGAGCGACCGCGAGGTCGTGCAGCTTTGCGAGCCATTCGATCACAGCCTTGAAACGATCAAGAACGAGCTGGAGTTCGTGCAGTCGACTTTGCGTGGTTCGAATTTCTGCGCCAGCTTCTCCAACATGGCCGGCATCATCCTGCGATACCGCGGCGATTCCCAGAACGACGAGGATCTGAAGCTCGAGCGGCCCGGCACGATCTGGGCGGAAGGCGCGGTCGGCACCAATGGCGTCGGAACCTGCATCATCGAGCGACGGCCGGTGATGGTGCTGGGCCAGCATCATTATTTCCGTGCCTACTCTTCGGTGTCCTGCATCGCCGCGCCGGTGATGTCGGCCGACGCGGAAATGATCGGCGTTCTCAATGTTGCGACGGGCGATCCGCGCATCACTTCCGACACGTTCGCGCTGGCCGCCGATCTGACGATGAATACGGCCGAACGGCTGAGCAACCAGCTCTTTCTCAATCACTTCCCCGGCAGTTCGATCCTGAAGATTCGCGGCGACGGCTCGACCGTCCTGCTGGCCCTGGATGAAGAGCAGCGCATTGTCGGCGCCAACAGGCAGGCGCGCCATGTGTTCGGATCGATAGCCGAGCGTCTCAACCGGGCGACGCTGTGGGAGTTGTTCCAGGGCACGCCTGAGGCGCGCGACAGCATCACGAGGGACGGCAGGCAGCTTGGCCTGAGGCGGATCGACTCCGAAGCGCTGTACGAAGCGGAAGTCATCACGCCGAGACCAGTGCCGGGCAGGCGCGCGATCGCCAAAGCTGCGCCGCCCGCCGCCCGTCCCGGCGTCGAACCCTCGATCGAGATCGCCCCTTCCCAAGGCCCCACGATAGAACAGTGCCTTGGATCGCATCCTCGCCTGACGGTTCTTTCCAGGCTGTTGCGGCGTGTTTCCGGCAGTGGTTTGCCGATCCTTCTGCTTGGCGAGACCGGTGTCGGCAAGGACACATTGGCGGGTGCGCTTCATCGGGAAGGCGATCGCTGCGACAAGCCGCTGGTCGCCTTCAACTGCGCAGCCATTCCAGAGACGCTGATCGACAGCGAATTGTTCGGCTATGGCGCCGGCGCGTTCACGGGAGCCAAGCGCGAAGGCAATGTCGGCCGCCTGAAGCAAGCCGATGGCGGCACGCTTTTCCTCGATGAAATCGGAGACATGCCGCTGTCGTTGCAGACGCGGCTGCTCAGGGTCCTGGAAACCGGGGAAGTCAGCCCGCTCGGCTCGGCCAAGACCCAGACGGTCGACATCAACATCATCGCCGCCACCAACAACGATCTTTCAACCGCCGTCGCTGAAGGCCGCTTCCGGCGCGACCTCTACTATCGCCTGGCGGGCGTGGTCGTCGACATGCAACCACTTCGGGAGCGCAAGGACATTCTGGACATCGCCCTTCGCCTGCTCGCATCCGACAGGACCGGTCCACAAGTCCAACTCAGCGACGAGGTGCTCGCCGCGCTTCAGACCTATGCCTGGCCCGGCAATATTCGGGAGATGCGCTACGTCCTGCAGCGGGCGCGCCGCGTCTGTGAACATGGCGTCATCGAGGTCGACGATCTCCTACTTACCGACTTCGCGTCGCCGGGATCGGGCGCCGCGGAAATGTCGGCCCCAGCGGCGCATCCCCGCCAAGCCCTGCACGATGCCGAACGGCGGATGATCGTATCGACGCTGGGCAGGTTGGACAGCGATGTGAGCCGGACCGCTGAGGCGCTCGACATGAGCCGGGCCACGCTCTACCGCAAGATGCGCGCGCATGGGATCGTCGCTCAGAAGGTCGTGCGCGGCTGATCCCCGACGTCGGGCCGCCGAAACGCGGCGGCTGACTTCCCGCTGGATTGACGCGCGCGTCAGGCTGGCACGTGACTTGCCTTGCTCCTTTCAACCCATCCGAACGTCGCCGGCTTGCCGGCGCAGCGCCCGCGTGGGTCTGAAGGAGACCGACATGCCTGATCCAATCGAGTTCAAACTGGCCGAGTTCAAGCTCGCCATGCGCCGCCTGGCCGCTGGCGTCTCAATCGTCACCACCATCGACGGCGAGCAACCGCATGGCTTTGCCGCGACGTCGGTTACTTCTGTTTCAGCCGACCCGTCGCCGTTGCTGCTGGTCTGCGTGAACAAATCCGTCTCCTGCCACGATCTGATGCTGGCATCCGGCCGGTTCTGCGTGAATGTCCTCGCCGAAGCCGACATGGAAACGGCGCGGCTGTTCAGTTCGTCCAAGGACCGCCATCGCCGGTTCGAACTGTGCAAATGGGAGACCTTGTCGACCGGCGCCCCGGCGCTGACCGGAGCCTTGGCGAGCTTCGACTGCCGCATCCACCGTGCGATGGAAGTGCAGACGCATACGGTGGTTTTCGGCGAAGTGGTGGAAACCCGGCTGATCGACGACGACCTTCATCCGCTCGTCTATATCGATGGACGCTTCGGCGGGCTCCGCTGTCCGCCCACCACTGGTGCAACCCCATGAGCGAGGCGAGGGGTGCCGCTGGTTCCAAGACCCATGTGGCGGTGATCGGCGGCGGCGTGATCGGCGTCTGCGCGGCGAGCTGGCTGCTACGGGAAGGCTTCGCCGTCACAATCGTCGAACCGGGCGAAATCGCCGGCGGTTCGTCGTTCGGCAATGCCGGTTGCTTCAATCCATCATCTGTCGTGCCGATGTCGATGCCGGGCAATTTGGCCAAGGTGCCGGGCTGGCTGCTCGATCCGCTCGGACCGTTGTCGATCCGGTGGCCCTATTTGCCCAGCATCGCGCCGTGGCTGCTGCGGTTCCTGCAGGCGGGCTCGCGCGAGCGCGTCGAGAAGCAGGCGGCGGCGCTCGCCGACCTGCTGCGGGATTCGCCGGGCGCCTACCGGCCGCTGGTGGAGAATGCGGGGGCCCTCGACCTGCTGCGGCGCGACGGACATCTCATGGCCTATCCGACGCGCGCGAACTTCGAGGCCGACGCATTCGCCTGGCAATTGCGGGAAAGAAACGGCATTGAATACACGGTGCTGGAGCGCGACGCCCTGTGGCAGCTGGAGCCGACTTTGTCGCGCGACTACCAATTGGGGGTTTTCCTGCCGGGCAACGGCCATACGGTCAACCCGCAACGCTTCGTCAACGCCCTTGCCGACGCCTTTCTGCGCGATGGCGGACAGATCAAGCGCGCCAAGGTCGAGGGCTTCGATCTCGCGGGCGACAGGCTGTCCGGGCTGCGCACCGACGCCGGCTTCCTGACCGCCAACCGGGCCGTGGTTGCCGCCGGGGCCTATTCGAAACAGTTCGCAAAGCAGCTCGGCGATACCGTTCCACTCGATACCGAGCGGGGTTACCACATCATCGTCAGCAGCCCTGAGGCAAGGCCGGGCCTGCCGATCATGGACACCTCCGGCAAGTTCGTGGCGACGCCGATGGAAACAGGCCTCCGGCTCGCGGGCACCGTGGAATTCGCCGGGCTGGAGGCCGCTCCCGACTGGAGGCGGGCACGCAACCTGCTGAAGCTCGGAAAACGATTGTTCCCAAGCCTCAGGGAGACCTATCCGGAGGATCGGCTGTCCGTGTGGATGGGCTTTCGGCCCAGCATGCCGGACTCGCTGCCCGTGATCGGATACTCCCGACGCGTGCGTGACGTCGTCTACGCCTTTGGCCATGGCCATGTCGGCATGGCGGCCGGCGCGACCACCGGTCATCTCGTGACGGATTTGATTGCCGGCAGGCCACCGCGCGTGCCGATCGAGGCTTTTTCACCGAGGCGGTTCGGCTGATGCCGGCGAACAACCCCCAATCCGTGTCTCACGCGAGAGACTGGTTCGTCACCGATGCGACGGCTGCAAATCGACGGCGAAACGGCAAGAATGCTGCACGGCACGGCTGCGCCTGTGAACAGCCTATCGAATCAACCACTTGCGGCGGCCTCAAGTCTCGGCGACAATCCGGCGGAGGCGCCGCCGACGTCTGGCACGGCGATTGCTCACTTCCTGACATGAAAATGGGAAAGGACCTGGGCATGAAAAAACTTCTGAATGAAGCCGTCAGCCGTCGCACGATCCTCAAGGCCGGTGGCGCGGCAATCGCCGGTTCGCTGTTTGCACCGAACATCATCCGTCCGGCGAATGCCTCCGAGCAGATCCTGCTGCTGACCTGGGAAACATATCACGACGACGACTGGATCCAGGAATGGGGCCGCGCCAACGACACCGAAGTCCGTGCGGTTCGCATCGGCTCCGAGGATGAGCTCTACTCGCAGCCATTCTCGGGGGCGATCCAGCCGGACGTCCTCTATGTCGAGACAGGCTCCTTGTCGCGCTTCAAGGGCGCGGGACTGATCAAGAAGATCGACGCCTCCAAACTGCCGAACGCATCCAACATATCGTCCCACCTGCCATGGCAGAAGTTCACCACCGTCGACGGCGAACTGGTTGGAGTTCCCTACAATTGGGGCACGCAGCCCCTGATGTACAATGCCGACGTCGTCCCGACGGCCGAGACCGATACATGGGCGACGCTCTGGGACGAGAAGTACAAGGGCAAGGTGAACATGTTCGACGACTGCACGATCAGCTTCCCGATGATCGCGCTCTATGTCGGAGCCAAGGATCCCTTCAATCTGACGGAAGAAGAATTCGGCAAGTGCACGGACGCCTTGCGCGCGCTGCACGGGCAGATCCGGGTCATCGCCCGGGGCTTCGACGACGCGTCGACGATCTACGCCGCGGGCGAGGCCGTGATCGGCTATTGCCAGAATGTCGCCGTGGTCACATCCCTCCAGGCCAAAGGCAAGAACTTCAAATATTCGCTGCCCAAGGAAGGGACGCCGACCTGGATCGACTGCGCCTCGATTTCACCGCAGGGCGACCGCCCGATCGTCTACAAATTCCTGAATGACAATCTGAGCACTCAGTGGCAGTCGCGCTTCATCACCAAGTCCACCAACAACGGCGTGCTCAGCGCGGAATCCGCGCGTGCCGCCGGGCTGAGCGAGGATGCATTGAAGATCACCAACATCGTCGACTCCGCCACTCCCGGTTTCTGGGACAAGCTGGTCGTCTTCCAGAAACCGGAAGACCTCGAGCGTCGCCTGCAGATCTGGAACGATTTCAAATCGGGGATTCTCTAAGCCCCGCGGCAGGCAACCAGAACCGGAGCCACTGCGATGCAGCAATCGGTCAGCAACCATGTGCTTAGCCTGGAAAGTGTCTCCAAGACCTATCCGGGCAACACCAAGCGAGCGCTCGACAGAGTGTCGTTCGAGGTGGCCGCGGGCGAGTTCTTCTCGATCCTCGGTCCAAGCGGCTCCGGAAAGACGACGATCCTGCGCACCATCGCGGGCTTCGAGAAGCCCGACGAAGGTCGCGTTATGATGGTCGGCGGCGATGTCACACATCTGCCGCCGAACAAGCGCGACCTTCGCACAGTATTCCAGAGCTATGCCCTGTTCCCGCACCTGACGATCAGCGAGAACGTTCAATACCCGCTGCGAATGGCCAGCATGGCAAAGACCGAGCGGACAAGGAAGGCCATGCAGGCGCTGGAACTCGTCGCCATGGAATCGCTGGCGGGCCGCTTGCCGCATCTGCTTTCCGGCGGCCAGAGACAGCGCGCCGCGCTCGCACGCGCCATCGTCTCGAGACCGCAATTGCTGCTTCTCGACGAACCTTTGGGCGCGCTCGACCTGCGCTTGCGCCAGCAGATGCAGCATACGCTCGTTTCACTGCAAAAGGAGCTCGGCATCGCTTTCGTCTACGTCACCCACGACCAGGGCGAAGCGCTGTCGATGTCCAACCGGGTGCTGGTGATGCGGGAGGGACGGATCGCGCAGTTGGGAAGACCGCAGGACCTTTATTTCAAGCCGCGATCGGAGTTCGTGGCCGAGTTCGTCGGCAACTCCAACATGCTGCCGGTGGAATTCACCGCCAATCATGGAGCCTATGTCGGATCGATCGGCGGGGTGACGTTCCCGGAAATACGCGGCGACAGGTCCGGCAGGGCGCGTGTCGCGGTGCGTTACGACAATGTCAGGATCTATCCCGACAAGGACAGTTCCGCGACAAGCCGCCTGTCCGGCATTGTCGAAAACGTGCTCTTCCTGGGCACCAACATCGAGGTCGGCATACGCTGTGGCGACCTGCGGATCATGGGCAGCGTGCCGGCCAGCCGCGCCGACAGCCTGGTTGCCGGCCAGGCCGTCTCAATCGGCCTCGATCTGGCGGAGGCAAACATCTTTCATGTCTAGATCGGCCGACATGGCGCTGTTCGCCGCCCCAGCCGTGCCCGCGCGCGTCAGGTTCCGCATCGATTGGCCACAAGTGCCGGTCTACGGATGGCTGGCGCTGATCGTGCTGATCCCGAACCTCCTGCTGATCGGGACGAGTTTCCTGTCGGTGGCGGGCGGGCGCATCAAATTCGAACCGACGCTGGCCAACTACGTGCGCCTGTGGCACTCGGCCGGATTCTGGCGACTGCTCGAGCAGACCTTTCAGTTCAGCCTGCTCGGTGCGTTCCTGGGCGCGCTGGTGGCCTATCCCATGGCCTATTTCGTCGGCCGGGTGGTCAGGAACAACCGCTCCATCCTGACCGTCCTGGTGCTGGTCCCCTTGTGGATCAGCCTGCTGATGAGGGTGTTTTCGTGGCGCCTCATCTTGGGCCAGAACGGTGTGCTGAATTCCTCCCTGGTGTCCAGCGGACTCCTGGACGGCCCGTCCTCGGCCTTCCTTTACACCGGCTCGTCGGTGGTGCTGACATTCGCCTACATATCCATCCCGTTCATCTTCGTCTCGACGCTCAACGCGTTCGAGAAAATACCGCAATCGCTGATCGAAGCCTCGCAGGACCTGGCCGCGACCACGTTCCAGACCTTCTGCCACGTCATCTGGCCGCTCACCCGGCGCAGCTTGGCAATCGGCTTCAGCCTCGCCTTCCTGGTCACGGTCGGCGACTATGTGACGCCATCCATGGTCGGAGGGATCAATGGGACCACGCTTGGCGTGCTGATCTCCTCGCAGTTCGGCATCGCCAGCAACTGGCCTTTCGGGGCCGCACTTTCGATCGCACTCATTGTCGCCGTGTCCATTGTCGTTGCGGTGGTGTTGTGGTCCTGCCCGCAGCGCGGAATCTTTTCGGGCGACGAGGCGCCGTCCTCGGAGCCGCCGCCGGCGGCCGGTGAGGGGCCTCGGCTGGGTTTCATTGGCGGTGCGACGCTTTATGGCGTGGTCGTCGCCTTCCTCTATGCCCCCTTGCTGCTGATGGTCGTGTTCTCGTTCAACGATTCGACCTTGCAGGCCTTCCCGCTGCAGGCTCTGACCTTCAAATGGTATGCCGAGCTCGCCGGCAATTCGGGATTGATCGCCGCCGGACAGCGTTCGCTGATTGTCGCGGTCTGCGTCGTCGTCATATCCAGCATCGTCGGCACAGCGTTCGCGCTGGTGCTCCACTATCGCAACCTGCTTTATTCGCGCGCCATCGAACTGCTCCTGACCCTGCCGCTCGCCATGCCTTCTGTCGTCCTCGGCATCGTCATGGTGCTCGGCACGGAAATCGTCGGGGTTCCGCCGGGCCTCGCCCGCGTCGTCATCGGCCAGGCAAGCTTCATCATGCCCATCACCATGCTCCTGGTGCTGACGCGGCTTCGGCGCCTTGATCCGTCCCTGCTCGAGGCCTCTCTCGATCTGGGCGCGAGCCGCCTGCAGAGCTTCCGGCTGATCGTGCTGCCGCTCATACGCGGCGCCGCGATCGGCGGCATGCTGCTTGGCCTGACCCTGTCGGCGGACGAGGTGATGGTGACATTGTTCCTCGCCGGTCCGTCCCAGACATTGCCGATCTGGGTCTTCAACCAGATGCGGTTCGGCTTCACCCCCTCGGTCAACGCGGTGTTCACCCTGCTCGGGCTGTTCGCGCTGTCGACGGTATTGATCGGCCAGGTCATCGCGCGACGCCGTGCCGTCGAGACCTGAGCGGCCCGAAGGACTCCGGCTCAACACTGAGGAGCAGCGCCACATGCCGTCGTCACCGACAATCGGGCGCCCCGTTGCCGTGCTTGGCATCGGCAGCATGGGAACGGCGGTAGCCAAGGCGCTGATCGAGGCAGGGCACCACGTCACGGTTTGGAATCGATCGAGGGAGCGGCTGGCGGGGCTGACGGGATGTTTCGTGGCGGAGACAGCCGTCGAGGCCTGTCGCGACGCGGAGATCACGTTCACATGCTTTTCGAATCTTCCGGCGACGTATGACGTCCTGAAGCAGCCGGGCGTGGTCGAAGCGCTCCAGCGCAAGGCCCTGGTGCCGATGTCCACCGCCACTCCGGACGAAGTCCATGGCTTCCAGCGGTTCGCACAGGCATCCCGCATCGACTATCTGGACGCCAAGATCGCCGTCACGCCGGCCCAGATCGGCACGCCGACGGCAGTGATCTTCTTTGCCGGACCACAAGCCCTCTTCTTGCGGGTCGAACCTGTCCTTAGGGCGCTGGCGGGACGGGCCACGCTCATGGGAGAGCGCATCGATGGGGCCGTGCTGGGCGACTTCGCCTTTCTCAGCGTCTATTTTGCCAGCACGATCGGAATCCTGCACGGCGCGGCTTTTTTGAGAAACTCGGGACTGGATATCGACCAGTTCTTCAGTCTGATCCCCTGCTTTCTCGACGAGATCAACGCGCGCTCGCAATCGTTCAGGAAAATGATCCTTGCTGGTGATTACACGGATGTTCAATCGGCCTTGAAAACGGATCTGGCCGGCGCCCGGCTGCTTGCGAACGCAACCGCGAATGTCGGGATGCAGAGCCTTTTCTCGAATGCCTTGATCGAGCTGATGCAGGACGCGGTCGCGCAAGGCCACGGTGATCTGGATTCGGCGGCCATGGTGCAAGCCTTTTCCAAAAGATCATGAGCACTCCGCAGCCGGTCGAAGTGCCGGGTTTGAGCCATTTTCATCGGTGACGATGGTAAACTTGTTGACAGGTGCGTGTATCGCTCCTTGTTCGAGAGCAGCAAGGCGGATCTCGGCCGCGTCCTCTCGGTCACCGGCCGCCAGCAGGCCGAGCAGCAGCCCGCGACGCAATCTTTCACGACAAGATCATGGAGCTTTCCCAAAACGATCTTATCCGCGAGACCCCTTGAGCGACCAGCACACGCACTTCCCTATGTTCCGCCTGATGTTCCATTCCTGCGTGACCGAGGAGGCGCTCGACGAACGCGAGGCAATCCTCGCCGCGTTCGGCGCGGTTCGATTGAGGTGATGTCCATTGCCGCGAACATCGCCGGGGAGGGCGGGAGCTCGTTGTCCAGCGATGTGACGGATTTGCCGCCGCAGAGAACGACTTCAAAGTCATCAAGGACGTTTGCCAGCCGCATTTTCGCAGCATCCTGGAGACCGCGACTGGACTGTGCTTCCAGATATCAACGTCGCCACCAGCCCAGCGACAGAGTTTTAGGGACGCCTGCGCACCCGATGATGACCTGGACTCAAATCCCAGCTTGGCTAGAGTTCGCGGCATGCTGAACGCCATTCACCACGTCGCGCTCATCTGCACCGACTATGACCGGTCGCGACGGTTCTACGTCGAACTCCTCGGCCTCGACTTGATCCGGGAGGTCTATCGGGAGGGCCGGCAGTCATGGAAGGCGGATCTGCGGATCGGGTCCGTCCAGCTGGAATTGTTCTCTTTCCCTGCACCAGCGATGCGGCCGTCCCATCCAGAGGCGACAGGCCTGAGACATCTGGCATTTGCCGTGGCGAATCTTGATCCTGTAATTATCCGGCTGGAAGCCGCCGGCGTTGCCGTTGAGCCAATCCGGATCGACCCATATACAGACCAACGGTTTACCTTTTTCAGAGACCCTGATGGACTGCCGCTGGAACTCTACGAAGCCCCGTAAGGAACGGTTCGCTTTCACGACCACGTCATCGGAGGTGGGGACGGCAGTCGGCGGACATAATCCGCAACTCGGGTGCGTCACAAGGCTCCTTGCTACTCGCCAGAGCAATTCCAGGAAAAGTGTGAAACGGTTTTCCCGAGAAAAGCGCACAGCGCTTTCCCTTGGGAATTGCGTTAAAACAAAGAGTTAGAGCGGTTTGCCGTTTCCGTGAAACGGTGAACTGCTCTAGGTGGCCGACCGCTATGCGCCTCACATCGGCCATTGAGAGAATAGCTGCCGCTTCCCAAAAAGCGGATATTACAGGGACCGCGGCGCGAAGCCGACATAGTACAAATGTCCGAGGTCAGCAGCTTTGCTCTGCCAGCGCTCCCTCCACGAAGTGCTGATCATTCGTTTGGCACTACACTATCAGTTCTGGCCCCACTTTCTCAAAACAGGGCAGTCCGCAAAGCTTGAGGCCAGTCACTATTTCGTCCAAGATGATATCGAGGACCTTCGCCGCGCCGGCCTCCCCAGCGACGGCGCCGAACAGGGCGGCTCTGCCGATGGCCGATGCGCAGGCGCCGCGTGCCTTGGCCTTTATGATATCCATGCCGGTGCGGATACCGGAATCGATCATGATCGGCACCCTGGCACCGAGTGCCTGGTGGATGGCGGGCAACGCATCGATGCTCGATATGGCACCGTCGAGCTGGCGGCCGCCATGGTTGGACACCCAGATACCGTCGGCGCCTGCGGCTAGGAGGTTCGCCGCATCGCCGGCGTGCAGGACGCCCTTCACCACCAGCCGGCCCTTCCACCAGTCCCGGATCCGGCGGAAATCGTCCCAGGTGAAGCCGGCATGGAGGTTGGAGCCGACACGCGCGGCGATGGTCAGCCCCGCGCTGGTGTCGCCGAGATACCCGCGAACGTTCTCGAATTGCGGGAGCCCGCCGCGCAACATGCGTAGCGACCAGCCAGGATGCAGCATGGCTTCCCAGAGATGCCGGGGCGAGGGGCGCAGCGGGATCGATATGCCGTTCCGGAGATCCTTTTCGCGTTTTCCCCCGGCCTGCAGATCGAGGGTCACCACCAGCGTCGAATAGCCGAATTCTTCCGCTCGCCGCACCAACTGGCGGTTGAAGTCGAAATCCTTCAAGACATAGAGCTGGAACCACAGCGGTCCTTCGACGGCCCTGGCCATGCGCTCGATGCTGGTCGTGGCCATGGTGGAGAGCGTGTAGGGGATGCCGCGCGCGGCCGCTGCCCTGGCGATGGCGATGTCGGCCCCGGGCCTGACCAGTGCGCAGGAGCCCATCGGGCTGATCACCAGCGGCGTCGGCAGGGTCTGCGACCACAGCGATGTGGAAAGGTCCGGCTGGGAGACATCGGTCAGCACGCGCGGCAGCAGCCTGATTTTCTCGAAATCGCTGCGATTGGCGTTGAGGGTGAGTTCCTGTCCTGCCCCGCCATCGACGAAGTCGAAGACCGATTTCGGCAGGCGGCGGTGCGCAAGGTTGCGGAAATCCTCTACCGAGACCTTGCGATGGAGCGCCGTCAACTCACGCCTCTCCCGCCGTCATCGCCGGTCTGGTCATGACTGCTTCATCCCGGGACGCCGCGAGCCTGTCGCAAACGGAATGGGTTATCTCATGGGTCGAGGCGCTGCCTTTCAGGTCGGCGCTGAGAAGGCCGCCAGCCAGGCAGTCCTCCGTCACACGGCGGATGCGATCGGCGGCCCGATTGAGCTTCTCGTCGCCATGCTTGTGGCCAAGCCAGTCCAGCATCAATGCCGCCGACAGGATCGTCCCATAGGGATTGGCAATACCCTTGCCGGCAATATCGGGGGCGGAACCGTGCGCGGCCTGGAAGAAGCCGTTCGTCTCGCCGATCTCGGCAGAGGGCGCCATGCCCATCCCGCCGACCGTCGCGGCGGCCAGGTCAGACAGGATGTCGCCGAACATGTTCTCGCTGACGATAACGTTGAAATGGCCGGGCTTCAGCACGAGATGCATCGCCATGGCGTCGACCAGCGCATGCTCGGTCGCGATGTCGGGATAGCCCTTCGCCACCTCGTCGAAAACGGAGCGGAAGAAGGCATAGCTGCGCAGCACGTTGGCCTTGTCGCAGCAGGTGACCCGGCGCACGCCGTCGCGAGGGGCGCCCCTGGACTTGCGCGCCAGTTCGAAGGCCTTGCGCACGATGCGCTCGATGCCGAGGCGCGTCTGCACCAGCGTGTCCACGGCGACTTCGCCGCGCAACAGCGCACCCGAGCCGCGCGCGGCGTAAAGCCCTTCGCTGTTCTCGCGCAGGATGATGTAGTCGATGTCGCCCGCCTTCACCCCGCTCAACGGGCTCGGCACACCTTCGAAGAGCCGGATGGGGCGGATGTTGGCGTAGAGGTCGAGTTCGAAGCGGAGCCTGAGCGTGAAATCCAGCCCTGCTTCGGTGCCGTCCGGGTGGACCACGCCGGGCAGGCCGCCCGCGCCATGCAGGATCGCATCGGCCGCCCGGCATGCCTGGAAGGTTGGCTCGGGAAAACTCTGGCCGGTCTTCAGGAAGTGCTCCGCGCCGGCCGGATATTCGCTGAAGCGCAGCGGGCTGTTGGAGCCGAGCGCCGCCTTCACCACCTCGACCGTGGCGGCGCAGACTTCAGGGCCGATGCCGTCGCCATGCACGACCGCGATCTCGTAGACTTCCTTCATCGCCGAACCCCCATGTGCCAGAATCTCAAATGCACTTGCCGCCATCGACGTTGAGGTCGACGCCGGTGATCATGCTGGCCTCGTCGGAACACAGGAAGGCGGCGGCGTTGCCCATATCCGCCGGCGTCGACAGCCGGCCGAGCGGAATGGTGGCGACGACGCGCGCGCGGTTCTCCTCGCCGGAGCCGATGAAGGTGGACAGGAGCGGCGTGTCGCCGGCGACCGGGTTGATTGCGTTGACGCGGATGCCGAAGGGCGCGAGTTCCACCGCCATCGCGCGGGTGGCGGCGATCGCCCAGCCCTTGGAGGCGTTGTACCAGGTGAGGTTCGGGCGCGGCGAGACGCCGCCGGTGGAAGCGACGTTGAGGATCGCGCCCGATTTGATGGACTTGAAATGCGGGACGACCGCGCGGGCGCCGTTGTAGATAGAGCGCATGTTGACGTTGGCGATGCGGTCGAACAGCGCTTCGTCCATCGTCTCCAATGGCAAGGGCGGCTGTGCGACGCCGGCATTGTTGACCAGTATGTCGAGGCCGCCAAAGGCCGAGCGGGCGAGATCGGCGACCGCTACGAAGCTCTCCAGTGTCGAAACGTCGCCGACGATCGGCCGCACATTCTGGCCGACCTCGCTCGCGACCCGCGAAGCGGCCCCTTCGTCGCGGTCCATGAGCACGACCAGCGCACCCTCGGTGACGAATTTCCTGACGATGCCTTCACCAAAACCCGAACCGCCACCGGTGACGATGGCGACCTTGCCAGCAAGTCTCATATCTGTTCCTCCGTTGTCGGCACCATCGGGGAAGTCGCGCGCATTGCACAGTCCGATTATCTGAACGCCCTTTTAGCTTTCCTTGTTTGAGGTCGTCGGTGGCGGGAGTAATAGTCGCGGCGGAATTCGTGAGGAGGAAGAGATGACAGTGAATTTCGACCCGAGGGCGAAGGCCACGACGCTCTACCACGGCGAATTCCGGCCCATGTTCATCGGCGGCAAATGGGTTCCGGCCCTGTCCGGCCAGGAGATGCAGGCGCTGAACCCGGCGACGGGCGAGGTGCTGGCCACGGTACCGCGCGGTGGTGCCGCGGATATCGATGCGGCGGTGGCCGCCGCGCGCGCGGCTTTCGAAGGCCCCTGGTCCAAATTCTCGCCCTACGATCGGCAATGCGTGCTCTTGCGCATCGCCGATCTGTTCGAGAGGCATTGGGAAGAACTCAGCGTTTCCGACACGCTCGACATGGGCCTGCCGATCACCCGCACGCTGGCCAACCGGCGCCGCGTCATCGGCATGCTGCGCTTCTATGGCGGCATGGCGACGGCGTTGCATGGCGAGGCGATCGACAATTCCTTTCCCGGCGAGATCGTCAGCTTCACAAGGCGCGAGCCGGTCGGCGTCGTCGGCGCGATCATTCCCTGGAATGCGCCCACCGCCGCCTCGATCTGGAAGATCGCGCCGGCGCTCGCCACCGGCTGCACCATCGTGCTGAAGCCTTCCGAGGATGCATCGCTGACGCCGCTGCTGATCGCCAAGCTGATGCAGGAGGCCGGCGTGCCCGACGGCGTGGTCAACATCGTTACCGGAACCGGGGCCGAGGTCGGCGCGCGGCTCGCCGAACATCCCGACGTCAACAAGATCGTCTTCACCGGCTCGACGCTGACCGGGCAGGCCATCGCACGGGCGGGTGTCGCCAATCTCAAGCGCGTTTCACTCGAGCTTGGCGGCAAGTCGCCGATCATCGTCTGCCGCGACGCCGACATCGACAAGGCCGTTCCGGTCGCGGCGATGGCGGTGTTCGTACATTCGGGCCAGATCTGCATTGCCGGCTCGCGGCTGTTCGTGGCGCGCGAAATCCATGACGAGTTCGTGCGCCGGGTCGCCGAGTTCGCCGGCAGGCTGCGCATCGGGCACGGCATCGAAGCGGAGACGGAGATCGGGCCGCTGATCAATGCCAGGCAGGCCAGTAAGGTCGAGGACTATATCAAGGCCGGCAACGATGAGGGTGCGGAGCTGGTTGCCGGTGGATCGCGGCTGAAAGGCGAACTCTACGACAGCGGCAACTTCATCGCGCCGACTGTCTTTGGCGCGGTGTCGGACCAGATGACCATCGCGCGGGAGGAAATCTTCGGGCCGGTCATTTCCGCCATGCCCTTCGATACGCTTGATGAAGCTGTGGCGCGCGCCAATGCGACGCCCTATGGCCTCGCCGCCGGCATCTTCACCACCCATCTCGGCACCGCGCACAAGCTCGCGCGCCGCATCAAGGCCGGCTCGGTCTGGGTCAACATGTACCACGCCATCGATCCCGCCGTGCCGTTTGGCGGTATGAAGATGTCCGGATACGGCCGCGAGGGTGGCATCGAACACCTGCATGAGTATCTGGAGACCAAGTCGGTCTGGATCCAGACCGACTGATATTCAGGTGGAGGCCCGGCCTGACCTGGATCTCGACACGCCTGGGCGCGCGATCGAAAGATGCGTCTAAGCGCAGCGGTCAGTGCGCCAGTTCGCGCAGGTTGGTGCGGATCAGGTTCATCAGCTGTTCGGAAAAGCTGTGGTGCACATAGCCGCGGGCGGTGATGATGCCGACAGCGCGGTGGGCGTCGCGATGGTCGATCGGCACGACGCGCATGCGCTCGTCATTGCGCGAGATGGCAATGCCTGGCACGACGCAGACGCCCAGTCCGGAGGACACGAGCGCAACGGCGGTCTGCGCGCTTTCGACTTCGTATTGCGGCTTGAGTTCGATGCCTTCCGCCGCCGTCAGCCTGTCGACAAGGCCGCGCACCGCCGTCTTGCGGTTGAGCAGGATCAGCGGATAGCGCAGCAAATCGGCGAGCAGCAGTTTCTTTTCGCCGCCGTATATTTCCGTGGGGATACAAGCCATCAGCGGATCGTCGAGGATCGATTCGAACTGAAAGTCGGTCAGGTTCGGCAGTTCGGGGCCGATGTAGAACTCGACCTCCTGCTGTTGCAAAAGGCCAAGGGCCGCCTGGGGCGGGGTCTCGATGACCTCGACGATGCTGCGGGGATAGCGCAGCTTGAACGTCGCGAGGATGTCGCCCAGCCGGCTCGCGGCAAGCGTCGGCGCGCAGGCGATCTGGACCTTGCCCTTGCGGCGCGCGGCGATCTCAGTCAGCCGGTCGAGGCTGGTCTGCACCTGCGACATCGCATTTGCGATCTCCTCGAACAGGACTTGGCCTTCCGGCGTCAGGCTGGCACGCTGCGCGGTGCGGATGAAGAGCGAGATGCCGATCTGCTCCTCGAGGTCGCGGATCTGCATCGAGACCGCCGATGGCGACCGGTTGCTCTCTTCGGCAGCACGACGGAAGCTGCCGTTTTCGGCGGCAAGCAGGAACGTCTGCAGAAGTTTGAGGTTGATGCTGGACATTTCCGCTCGGGCAGGTGATCAGACCTCCTGACGTATTCAGACGCGGAACTGATTGCAAGGCAATAGGGCCGGGCCAGGCATTGGTCCTGGCTTAGATCGATTAGATGATTGGTAGAATCATCGACCGATCTAACTCTTTGTTTTCACGTAATTCCGGACGGAAACCGCTACGCACTTTTCCTGGAATTACTTTTGCCAGCAAGATATCCCTCTTCGAACTCGGATCAGTGGACAGCAGCGAACATGACGCGTTCTTCTGTCGCTTCGGACAGCATCATCTCCTCGACCACGCGGCCGCGCTTCACGACCAGGACACGATCGGAAACGGCAAGGATTTCAGGCAGATAGGAAGAGATCACGACGACGGCCATGCCCTGGTCGGCGAGATCGCTGATGAGCTGGTGGATTTCGACGATGGCGCCAACGTCGACTCCGCGCGTCGGCTCGTCGAAGATCACCAGCTTCGGCTTCTGGATCAGCGACTTGGCGATCACGACCTTTTGCTGATTGCCGCCGGAGAGTTCGATCATCCGGGCGCGGTCGCTGATCTGCCGCAGACTCAGGCGCTCGCCCCATTCCCGGGCAAGCTGCCTGGCACGCGCCAGCGACACCATAGAGACCGGGTTGGCTCCCTCGGTCAACTCGCCCATCTGCAGGTTCTCGCCCGCTGTCATGGTTTCGAAGAAGCCGTCGAACTTGCGGTCCTCGGTGACGTAGACGATGCCGTCGCGCACGGCGGGCCTCGGCACGCGGTAGCGCACTGATTTGCCGAGCAGGCGAATTTCGCCGCCATGGAAGATGTTGCGCTTCAACAAGCCGGCAACGACCTTGGCCATCTCGGTGCGCCCGGCGCCGACGAGGCCGAACATGCCGGTGACCTGGCCTGAGAAGACCGAGAATGAGGAGTTGCGCACCAGGCCGGCGCAGGACAGGTTCTCGACGGAAAGCACCTTGTCGCCATAGGGCCGTGCCGTGCGCTTGACCTCGCCGTGCAGCGTCTCGGTCAACGTCCGTCCGACCATGGCCTGGACGATGGTTGCGCGCGTAAAACCCTTGGCGTCGCCCGATGCCACGATCTCGCCATCGCGCATGACGGTGATGCGATCGGCGACGGCAAGTGCCTCTTCGAGCGCATGACTGATGAAGATGATGGCGATGCCTTCCTTGACGAGGCGATGGAGCAGGTTGAAGAAGTGGCTCTTCTCTTCCGGGGTCAATGTCGCGGTGGGCTCGTCGAAGATGATGACGCGGGCCTTGTGGTGGACGGCACGCGCGATCTCGACCATCTGCTTGTGCGCCGCGCCCAGCGTGCTGACCTGCGCGGTCGGATCGACCTGGAAGCCCATGCCGGCCAGGAATTGCCGCGCCTGGATATAGAGGCCGCGCAGCCGGTTGAACATCTTCTCTTCGCCGAGATACAGGTTCTGCGCCACGGTCATGGCCGGCACCAGATTGGTTTCCTGGAACACCATGGCGATGCCGGCTCGCAGCGCTTCGGCGGGCGTCGAGAAGGAGACGTCCTTGCCGTCGAAGGTCATCTTGCCCTCGGTCAGCTTGAACACACCCGCCATGACCTTGGTCAGCGTCGACTTGCCGGCTCCGTTTTCGCCGAGCAGCGCATGGATCTCGCCCTTGCGCAGGTCGAAATTGACATTCTTGAAGGCCGGGATACGCGAGAACGCCTTGGTGGCGTCCGTGAGCTCGATGATGTTGGCGTCCGACATGGCTTAACCCCGCTTGCCGCCGGCGGCGCCGGCCACGCGCACGACTCTCGAGCCGCCGCGCGAGGCGACCAGCAGATCGTCACCAGACTCGCAGGCGCTGACCGTGCCATGCACCATGCCGTCGGCGCGCGAATGGTAGCTCGACAGCGGCTTCATGTTCTGGTCGCAATGCACCACCAGCCCGTAGGATCGGGTGACGGCATAGGGCTTCAGCACATTCATCTGCTTCAGCTGGCTGCCTTGCATCGGCTCGCGGTAATCGCGCCATGAGCTCAGCGACGGCGCCATCCAATAGGCTTCGGGGACCTCGGCCAGCATGCGCTTGCGATAGGTCTCCTCGCGCAGGATGAACTCCACCAGCTGGTTGCGGACGGAATAGAAGGTCAGCCAGTAGCCGGCGTTGAAGGCGGGCGCGATGCGGGCGGGGTAGGCCGGCAGATGTTCCAGCACCGCCGTCGTCGTTTTGGTGGCAAGGTCGATCGCCACCACACGGTGGCGCCAGGCCTCCGTGACATAGATGCGGTTGGAGCCGGTGGTGGCTATGCCGGCCGGCCAGGCCAGGCCGTCGCGGATCAGCTCCAGCCGGCCGCTTTTCAAATCAAGGCGCCAGAGCGAACCGGAAGCATTCTTCCGCATCAGGTCGCGGCGCCAGCCGCTTGCCGGCAGCGCGGCCGAGCCATTGGCGATCAGCAGGCTGTTGCTGTCGAGGAAGGTGAGGGCTGTGATGCAGGAGAGCCGCAAGGCCTCGTCGCCTGTCGCCTCGCGCCCGTCATGCAGGCCGCCCCGGATGACGACGCCCTTGCCGTCGATCGCCAGCGCCGTCATGCCGCGGGCATGGGCGAGGGCGGTGATCTCGCCTGGGAATTCCTGCAGCACCTCGGCCTGGCCATCGGCGCCGAAACGCACCAGCGAGGCGGCGCTGCTGGCCAGCACGCTTTTGTCGGTGCGCACGAGATTATCGGCGTCGGCGAGGCTGGCGAAGGTCTCGGCTTCCTCCAACCCCTGGTTGGGCAGCAAGGGGCCGTCAAGCGTCGGCACCGTCACCGCCCAGTCGCCACGGCCGAGAAAGCGGTCGAAAAGCTGGCTCACGGCGCTCATGCCTTCTTGCCCCAGTAGGAATCCGAGCTGAACCAGTTGGGATCGACGCCCTTCAGCGGCAGGGTTCCCATGCGGTTGTTGAAGATGCCGCAGAGATAGAGCACGCCCTTGTGCTCGCGCATCGAGGTAATCATCGGATGCCTCTCGCCGGCGCGGTCCCACAGGCTTTCGAGGATCTGGCCGTTTTCGTCGAAGCGCAGCACGCAACCAGTGTTGAGGTTGGGCATCAGCCACGCATCTTCCGACACGCGCCGCGCCATGCGGCGGCGGAAGCCCGGCATTTCCAGCGACAGGTCGAGCGCCGGCGTGCGCATGCCCATCAAGGCGAGCCAGTAGGTTCCGTCCGAAGCGCGGTTGATGTTGTCGGGATAGCCGGGCAATCCCTCGATGACGCGTTCGACCTTGCCCTTCTTCGGCCCGTCGAAATAGTAGCGGCTGATGCGGCAGGCCCAGCTTTCGGCGAACAGCACGGACTGGCCGTCGAATGCCGTGCAGATGCCATTGGGGAAGACCAGGTTCGACAAGAGCGTGCGCGTCGAACCGGATTTCGGATCATGGACGATGATACGTCCGTTGCCGCGGCTTTCCAGCGCATCGGCGTACCAGTCATGCATCTCGAAGCGCACGGTGGCTTCGGAAAAGACGATGCGGCCGTCGGGAAGGATGTCGCAGTCGTCGGCGAGCTTCATCGTCGAGTCGTCGACGACCGAAGTCAGCGAGCGGTTGGTCTCGGCGGTAAGCAGCTTCACCTCACCGTTCGGCGCGACCCGGTAAAGGCCCATGCCGGCGACGCAGATGACCAGATTGTCGTCGCGATCGAATGCCATGCCGAGCGGCGAGCCGCCAATGTGGGCGAACACTTCGCTCTCGGTGTAGTGCGGGGGCTGAAAGCGCAGATGTCGCCTTGTCGGGTGCCGGTGTAGAGGCGGTCCTGGCGGTCGAAGATCACATCTTCGGCGCCGTCGAGGACGCCAAGGCCGATCACGCCGACATCCTTGAGCCGGTCGTTCACCGCGATCGGCGTGCCTGGCGCGGTCGAGATCGGCTCGCGCATCTTGGCGAAGGTCGGCGAGATGTAGACGCTGCGCAGGATCTTGTGGCGGTTCTTCACCCAGCGCACGTCGAGCAGGACCGAGAAAAGCAGAACGAGGCCGAGGATCAGATAGTTGACCGGGCCAGACACGGCCAGAGCGAGCAGGCTGTTCGACAGGACGAGCACGAAGATCGTCCCCATCAGGGCCTTGGCCACCGAGCCGCGCCCGCCGCCAAGCGAGATGCCGCCGAGCACGGTCGCGGTCAGCACCTGCAGTTCGAGCCCGGTGCCGATATCGGAAGCAGCGCTGCCGATGCGGGCGGAGAAGAAGAAGCCGGAGAGCGCGACCAGCACCGAGCAAAGAACGTAGGCGCTGAACAGGGTAAAGCGCACATTGATGCCGGCATTGTACGCGGAGCGGCGCGCGCCGCCGACAGCGAACAGCCGCCAGCCATAGCGGGCGCGCGACAGCATGAGGTGGATCACCAGTGCGATGACCACGAAGACGACGAAGGAGGTCGGCACGCCCCAGATCGTGCCGAAGCCGAGAAAATCATAGGTCGGGGAATCCGGCCCGCTCGTGACGATCGGCGTCGAGACCTGCGGGAAGATGACATCGAAGGTCGAACGGTAGATGATGAGCGTCACCAGCGTGGTCAGGAATGCCCGCATGCGCAGGAAGCCGACCAGGAAGCCGTTGATGGCGCCGCAGACGATGCCGAGCCCGAGGCACGCCAGCAGGCCGGTGCCGAAACTCCATTGCCCGACATTCATGCCGTAGAGCGTCACCAGCACCGCCAGCGCGAAGGTCGAACCGACCGACAGGTCGATGCCGCCCGAGACCATGACGATGGTCATGCCGAGCACGACTAGACCGAGCTCGGCGGTCTGGCCGCTGAGATTGGTCAGTGTCGCCACGCTGAAGAAGCCCGGCACGATCGAGCCGAAGATCGCGCACAGAATGACCAGCGCCGTGAAAGGGATGACGCTGTCGATCCATTTCTTGGTCAGGATCTCCCCGACCACGTGGTCGGGGAGCAGGCGGTAGCGCCAGCGCACAAGGCTTTCGGCCATGCTCATCAAGTCAGTCCGTTACTTGAGCTCGTCCAGCTTCCAGCAGTTCCTGCCGGTGGCGTTGGTCTTGTCGACACGGGTGATCGGGCCGAAGAAGATGGTCTTCTCGCTGCCCGCCTGCCGTTCGGGGTGCTGCAGCAATTCGGAAATCTGCTGCGCGGCGATCTCCGCCTGGATCGGCGAATTGAAGTTGAAGATCACATCGAGCAGGCCGTTCTTGATGCTCTCGCAGCCGGTGGCGCTGCCCGCGCCATTGGTGACGATGGTGACCTGGTCCTGCTTGCCGGCGGCCGCGACAGCGGCACCGGCGCCGACTTCGGCGTTGTCCCAGATGCCCATGATGCCGCACAGGTCCGGATGCTGCTGGAGAACCGTCTCGGTGATCTGGCGGGCCTTCTCGCTCATGTAGTCGGCCGGCTGGTCGGAGACGAGCTGCAACTCCGGATTGGCTTTCAGCACCTCATCGATGCCGGTGCGCATATAGATGTTGGCGGCACCGGTCTGGACGCCGGCAAGCCAGACCACCTTGTGCGAGACGGCGTTCGGCCCGGTGCAGTGCTTGGCCAGTTCGCCCATTTCGAGACGGCCCATCTCGATCCAGTCATTGCCGACATAGCTGTCGGTCTGGGTCGCGGACTGCATGTTGACCTGCAGCACCTTGATGCCGGCGGCCTGCGCCTGCTTCAGCAGGCGTGCGTAGGTTTGCACGTCCGGATTCTGCACGATGATCAGATCCGGCTTCTCGGCGATGGCGCCCTGCATGGCGCGGATGCCGGCATTGGTGTCGCCGTTGGGATCGCGCACTTCGAGGCTGAAGCCGTAACGGGCGGCGTGCCGCTGCCACACCACGACCCAGGACTGGTTGAGGTCCATGCCCTGCGAGATCGGCACGAAGATGACCTTCTTGCCCTTGAGTGCCTCGAGATATGGCGCCCGCCCGACCTGGTCGGTTTCCTGAGCGGTGGTGACGTTGGCGGCGCCAAGCAGCGAAAGCGCCGTCAGGCCCGCGAACAGGCAGTTCTTGAGTAACTTCATGGTTTCCTCCCTGATTGATGTCTCGGGTTGTTGTTTCAGATGTCGCCGCTCTGCGAGGTCTGCTCGTCGCGCGGATTGATGATGGCGTCGATCGCCAGCGCACCCAGCAGGATCACGCTCTTGATCAGGTTCTGGCTGGTGTAGCTGAAGTTCAGGATCGTCATGCCATTGGTCAGGATGCCGACCAGGATGGTGCCGACGATGACGTTGCGTACGCCACCCTGGCCGCCGGAAAGGCCGATGCCACCCAGCACCACGACCAGCAGCACGTCGTAGATCAGGCTGGAATTGTAGAGGCGCGTGTCGATGCCGGTGACCAGCCCCAGCATGATGATGCCGGCGGTGAACGCGATGAGCGCGCTGATGACATATTGCGTCACGATGATCGGGCGCGTCGGCAGGCCGGTGGTACGGGCGGCGTTCGGATTGTCGCCTGTGGCATAGACCAGCCGGCCGAAGCGCGTCTTCTTCAGGAAGAAGCCCATCAATGCCGCCACCGCCGCGAAGATGATCACGACCATCGGGATGCCGAGGACGGTGCCGCTGCCGACGAATTTCAGCCAGGCAATGTTGGACGGGGCATAGAGCACGTCGGAGGCAAAGACGATGCGGCCGGAGCCGTAGACCGAGGAGGCGATGGCAAGCGTGGCGAAGATCGGCGGGATTTCGGCCACCGCCACCATAATGCCGGTGAACAAGCCGATTGCCGCGGCGAGAAGGGCGCCGCAGACAACGGCCAGCGTGAAATCGACGCCCCAGGTGGAAATCCAGATGCTGAAGGCGACGCCGACCACCATCACCGCCACCATGGTCAGGTCGATGCCGCGGCCGACGACGATGAAGCCCATGCCGACGGCGAGCGTGCCGAGGATCGAAACGTTCTTGAGGATGGCAACGATGTTGCCCTGGCTCAGGAAATTGCTGAGCGTCGCGGAGAAAACGATGAAGAGGATGGCCGAGATCGCGACGACGACCAGCTCCTGGGACATTTTGATGCCCATGCGCGCGCCGTCGGATTTGCCCGAACCAGCCAATTCCATTCCTCCCTCGCTGCCAGCCTCAAGCGACAGCTTGCCCGAGCGGCCTTGCCGCTCCGGCGGTTCCTCCACAGCCCCAAGCCGGCTGCCTCCCCGAAGACCATTGCGGCTCGGGGCGGCAGGGGCAATTTCGATTTTCTGATGCGCTGTGCAGTTTGTTCGCGTGGAGACCCGGGTGCCAAACCGAAGGCCGACGCATCGGTGCAGCGCCCAGATAATTCTCAACAGCTCATCGATGACATTTATCCAAAGTCATCGATGTGTCCCAGGATGGCGGCGTGCCGACAAAGCGCTTCGGATTGTTGCGAAAAGTTGCCCGCAACGTCAGCCCGATATCGCCCGGCTTTCGATTCACAGTGGAAACGGTGAGATGCAACTTCGCCAATATTTCATCGTTGAGACCTCAACCAAGCTCGCGAACCATTCAGCGCCGAAACAGCACTACACTGGGCTCACGACCAATCTCCCGGCTTCGATGCAAGTTGAGTTTTCCGAATTGCACCAACAATTTCGAGTTGCCGCCAGTCGCTATGAATCTTGGAATCTCGAGCTTGTTGCGGTGAAGGGCACCTCATCCGGCTGCCCCAGATCCGATCGGCTCTGCAGGATATTGCTCGGATTGGCGAGCAGACAGAGCCGAACCAAGCTTCGGCCGGATGTGCAGCGTGGCGCGGGACCAAGGCAGGGGACGGTGGACCCGCCCAGCCGCTTAGCCTCTGCGCGAAGTCTTCCATCGAAGTCGCAGCCTCGGGTACTGGTGCGGTAACCCGCCATTCACATATCAGGTTCAAACTTTGATCATGCGTTTCTTCATTCTATTCTTCGGATGGGTAATATTTTTCGGCTGGGACCTCGCTGCCAATCGTGGCGGAGTCACGATGGGTCTTGGTATGCGGGCCGTGCATCTAGCCTACCGGCTCGGGATCATGTGACTAAGGATCGTGCGGCCTCTGGCGCACTCATGATCATGGCCGTCATGCAACTTCGCAAGCTTTTGCTGGAGCACGCGCAATCGATCGGCGAAGTAAACGCCTTTCCATAGGCATCCAGAGCTTCCCGCAGTCGTCGGGGTGGTGATCCTCAATTCCTGGCGATGACCGAGATCCGCAACCACACACATCCAACCCGTCAGCTCGCTGGAGAATGCAGACCTTATCGGCCAATTGACTCAAGGTTGGCGTGGACTGATGATTTGTCGTTAGATTTGAACGTGCCGCCGACCTCCAAATTCAAGACGCCAGATCGACGTGGACAACGAACCAAGCTCGCATCCATGGCAGAACTTGTTTCGGGCATTTGCAATAGAGTGGCTATTGCTTTGCGCGTTGGCGCTTGTTGTCAGTCTCGTCATGACGGCGCTTGGCCATCTTGAGGCTGTGCGGTCGCTCGACCGCAGCGTCACCGACGTTATCATGCGCGAACTCGCGCGGGAACGGCTGGCCGGTGCTCCGCCGGAGAAGAGCGTGCGCTACGTCTTTGTCAATGTCGGTGAGGCGACGTGTCGTATCTGGGCGCAGGCCCGCGGTGAGGCCTGCGCTTCCGGCTTCGCGACACCTCGCGACAAACTCGTCGAGATGTTGAAGGCGCTTGCTGGCGCCAATGCCGGCCGAACTCCGATGAAGCTTGTGATGCTCGACGTCGAGCTCGCGCCACAGGTGGATGACAAAGCGAGCGACACCGACAAGCTGCTGTGCGCAGAGACATATTCGATCGCGAAGTCGATCCCCGTACTGGCCGTGCGGCCGGTGGTGAACGAAGCCTCGAATCCGGCACGGCCGATTGCCCAAGCCTATCCATCCATTTTCGATGATACCAACTGCAGTCCCGATGCCTCGCCCTCGTCGCATCCCGATCTCTGGTTCGCGTCCCCGCTGCTCCAGCCCGATCCGGACAATGTCGTGCGCTCGGTCTATGCCTGGCACCCGATACGCGGGGATACGCCGGCGGCGGCGCAACGCATTTCCGGCTTTGGACTGCTTGGCGCCGCGCTAACGGACGAAGCAGTCGACCGAAGCGGTCTTGCGTGCCTGTTTCCGGCCTCGCGTCCCGGCTCGAGCGCGAAGTGCGAGGCCAAACCTCTCAATCTGGCAAACCACGTTTACGAGCCATCGGACAAGGACGACTTGTCGATCCTGCGGATAATGTTTTCGCTGCCGTCGGATCCGGGCAGCGCGGTTGCCGCGACCTACACCTATGCGCCATTTGTTTTCCAGACCATCGAAGCCTACGAGTTGCAGCAGCGCCTGAGCGAGAACCCGTCGCTGCTGGACGGGGCTGTCGTCATCATCGGCGGCAGCTACGCGGCTTCCGGGGATCTGCATGCGACGCCCTTGGGACTGCGCATGCCAGGCGCGATGGTGCACGCCAATGCAATTCGGGCGATCGCCGCCGGAACCTTGGTCAACGAGTATGAAGGCTGGAGCTGGGAGCTGCTGCTGATCGGCCTTGCTAGTTCGATCGGCGCCGTCTTCCACGTCGCCGGCCATCAGGCACATGAGCGGCTGCGATCGCCTTTCAATCACATCGCCAAACTCGTCCTGGCGGCGCTCTCGATCGTCGTCACCATCCTGGCGGTATTTATTCTTGGGGCCGTTCATGGGTTCGCCAGCCTTGCGGCTGGAACAGCCATAGCTGTCATGTCGCCGATCATTGCCGTTGCCTTCGAGGGAATGTCCTCTATCCTGCAGGTCATCCGAGAGGCGCTTTCGGCGGCTCTGACCTGGGCGCTGGCGATTGGAAGCCGCCCGCATGTTCCGCCGACTGGCGAGTGAATTCTGCTGACGGGCCGCTAGGGGGCACGATGGTGGTTGATAGGCGCTTCGAACTGCGGAAGGGGTGCGGACGGTTTGCCTTGGGCGTCGCGATGGCTGTCGCCGTGGCCCTGTCCTGCGTGCAAGCCGCCTTGGGCCAGGACGAGAAACCATCTCTTTGTGAATGTGGTCCCAACACCCGTGCAAGCGTGATCAAGGTCGAGCGGCAGGCCGGCGCGGACACTTGGCTCAGCGTCGAACGCGGCCTTGATGTCCAGCAGGCAAAGGCGGGCTGTTTCCTGCAGCCGGGCGATATCGTGCGTCCAGGCGCCGGTGTGAGCGCCGAGATCAACATGCCGGACAACACCGTGCGTCCGGTGAAGTTTCCCGATGTCGTGGAAATACCCGAGGTCGCGGTGACCGGAAGTTTTCGGCGCCTTATGGACTTTGCGTTGGATATCATCGGCAAGGATTGGCAAGAGACGCGCGATATGGCTGCTGCCATTGTTGGCGATACCCGCGAGATGATACCCTCGCAATATCTGATCATGCCGGGCGTCTATGCCGTTGGCGAACAGTCGATCGACCCCAGCCATACGCTTTCCATCCGCTGGGTCGGCAGCACGGCGCCCTATTCGATTTCCATGGCCAAGGACGATGGCGGCGCCGCGAAGGTTTTGGACGTCACCGACGATCGTCACGCGAACCTGACGATGTCCGGCGTGGCGCCGGGCGTTTACACACTCGAGATCAAAGGTGCCAACGGCATATCCCTCGAGCTGCCTGTCCGCCTTGTGGCGGCAAAGGATGTCCCGCTGCTGGAAGGCGCCACCACCGACGAGCCGTCGAGCCAGGAATATCGGCTGGAAGAGGCTCTGTTCCTGCTCCGGCGCGCGCCCCCGACATGGCGAGTGGAGGCCATCTCGCGCTTGCTGGTTCTGGCCAATGAGAACCAGGATTTCTTTGCTCAAGCCATCGTCGGCCTGGAAAACACCACCAGGAAATAGGCTGCCATGGCACCAGACAACTGAGAACGTGCCCAGAATAGGACCGTTCCGCGGCCAGGTCAGTATGTTCGGAAACCTTGTCCGGTTTGCGCCGCATTCCTCACGTTTGCGTCGCGAGGGATAGTCGTGATCCGATCGGAAGCGGACGTTCCAGTCGTGGCAGTACCGGAGCTATCTCGGCATTGGCGGGCCGAGATCGTGAGGTATCATTTTCCGGGAGAGCCATTCGAGGCTCCTGCTTCTTTTCGAAAAGTGCGGGTTTCGACGGCGAAGGTCCGTCAACTTGTCGGGGGTGCCGCGACACCGGTGTAGTGGCTTCCCAATTGCCAGAAGTGCAGGGGGAACCGCCCGCGCTCCTCTTCAACCAGACGGAAGCCCGCTCCGCGAATCAACCGCAAGGGATCGCGGTTGAGGTGGCAGCCACCAGCGAACGATCCCCACAACCGATTCAGGCGCTGCTGCCATCTGCGACGCCGCGGCCCCTCGGCCTGGCCGTGTTCGATGAAGATCAGCCGGCCCGTCGGCTTCAGGATGCGCCGGATTTCGGTCAATGCCGCCTCGGGGTCCGGAATTGTGCAGAAGGCATAGGTCACGACCACCGTGTCGGCGAAGGCATCGGCCAACGGCAGGCTCTCGCCGCTGGCCCGGAGGCATTCGACGTCGAATGGCAGGGAACGGCTCTTCGGTCCGGCCAGGCCGAGCATAGTGCCGTCTGGATCGACGCCGACCAGCAGCGCCACCCTGGCGGCGTCGTAGTAGGGAAGGTTCAGGCCAGACCCGAAGCCGACTTCGACGACAACGCCCTCCGCCCGCGGGATCATGCGCCTTCGCATGTGGGTGAATGCGTTGGCCGAACAGCCGGCGTCGACGAGGTAGGGAGCAATGCAGCGTGCGTACCAGGAGAGGCAGGATTGGCACATGTCTCAGCCTCCTTGCCCGGTGCTCGCGGGGCCGAAAGGCGTGCCATCCCCGAAATCAGGCTCGGCCGCACGACGGTGGGGGAGAGTATTGACCAGTGACATTTCTCGCTCCAAGGGAGTCTCCTGATCGGGCCCACTTGGCCCGACGTCCCCTGGGTACATAGAAGGCCGGCGTCCCCTCAGCGTCCCCCGCGGCCGCGTACGGATCGATGGAGGGATCGAAGCTCCGACTTCTGGGTTTTCCGGAGTTCCGTCTCAGCGGGTGGCGGGTGGAACTCGCCCTGCGCAAGGCGGCAGCGCTCCCGATCACCCTCGCCGAGGCCGGGGCGGTTCCTCGCGGCCAAGATCCCAGGCGCGCGCTTCATTGAGGTCCCCGGCGACGATCACTGGTTCTGGGTGGGCGACAGCCACTGCTCAACGGCATCAGCGCGTTTGCGCGACCCGGCTGTTCGCTCAGCCGGAGCGCGCGCACTGCCGGGATGATCGTTGCGAATGGTTCTGTGAAGGCCGCGCGCTAGGCGGCTTCCCCCATGCCAGCCAGACGGCGAAGCACTGACTTTGCCTCGGCCGTCATGCGCCGGACTATCTCGCCCGCGGGCAGAACCTCGTCGATGTTGCCGGCGCTTTGTCCAGCCGTCAGGCATGCCTGCTCTATGTCGCCGTCGAAATCGGGCGTCGGCAGGATGGCGCTGTAGCGCGGCACCGGGATTGTCTGGCCGTTCAGGACGGTAGAGCCGACGACCTGGCCTTCTGCATCCCTGGTGGCTTCGGCTTCCCGCCCCAACGCCGCGCGTGCGCCGTCATTGACGATGGCCCGCATGGGCTGGTCAGGCCACTCGGGGCCGTAGATGGACAGGATCGCCGTATCGCCCACATCGGCAGCTTGCACGCGGGCCTTGTAGGCATCGTGCGCCTCGGCCTCCAGCGAAGCGAGGAAACGGCTGCCGCACCAGACCGCGTCAGCCCCGAGAGCGAGCGCCGCGGCCATGGTCGTGCCATCCACTATGCCGCCTGCGGCAAGCAGCGGCAGGCCCGGGAAATGTCGGCGAATGCGGGGAAATAGCGTCATAGTGGAGGCTTCCGCCCGATTGTGGCCGCCCGCCTCGGCACCCTGGACGACAAGTGCTTCGGCGCCGAGGGCGACCGCTTGCTCAGCTTCCGCGACGCGGCCGACCTGCATCCAGACCTTGATGCCGGCGTGCTTCAGCCGTCCGACATGCTCCGAGGTCGGCAACGTCCAAAAGAAGATCGCGAGCGCCACCTGCTCCTCAAGCAGGACGGATATGTGTTCGTCGGTGACGAAGTCGCCGATCAGGTCGACGCCGAAGGGACGCTTCGTGAGTGCCTTGGTCTTCCGGATGAGATCGCGCAGGACTTGGGGCGGGTTGATGTCGGAGCCGATCGTGCCAAGCCCGCCGGATTCTGCACACGGCGGCCGCGAGAGCGGGACGGGCGATCATCGCCATGCCTGCATTGACGATCGGCGTCGCGAGCCCGAAGTCCCGCATAATGGATGTCGAAATCATGGTCTGTATCCTTTGATGCAATCGAGGGTGGCCTGCGCGTATCGCGCCGTCCGGGGTTTGATCGTCATGGCCGTATCGTCATCGTGGCCATCGAAGGAATTTCGGAAGCGTTGGGTTCGCCGAGCGCGGCCCGCGCCATGGTCAGAACCGACAGTTCGGTATTGACCGAGAAGGCATCCACCATGACCCCGGCAAGTCCCATGGAGGCAAGCCGCCGCTCGTGCTTTTCCCGATATCGGCCCGCCGCTGCGGCATCCTCGAACAGGTAGATGCCCCCGGCCTGCTCCGTTTCGCGGTCTTCCAGCCAGATCTTCCAAACAAGCCCTTCCTGACTGGCGATGTCGCGGGCTAGTTCTTGCGAGGCTTGCGCCAGTTCCTCTCCCCAAGGCCCGGCGAAAGGAAAACGAAACAACAGTGCGGTCGGCATGGCTGCGCGCCGCGCACCGCGATCGCTGGGGACGGACCTGCGGCGGCCGGTCCTGGTGTTGAGTTCATTCATGATCTCTTTCCTTTTAAAGTTCCCGAGACCGCGGTGGCCTTGGCAGCCAGCCATGGCCTGAAGGACAACCGATACCGTTTCCGCGACCCCATTCGATGCGGATCGTCTGCCTTGGAAGGCGACCTTTCCTGCGGCGGCGGCCCTTCTCAATGCGGCCTTGGTAGACTGAACGGTTCGATAAGGTCATGATGAGCCGATGAGTAATCGATGAGAACTTTGCTCCATGACTTCGGCCACGATCGCCGACCTGATACGGGCAGAGCGCCGTTCTTCTCTGGCAGGACGCGATTCGGAATTGCGCCTTCTGCGTCAGGTAACGGCTCCGGGTGGACCGATCGTTGTCTACCTTCACGGCCCCGCCGGCATCGGCAAGACGGCGCTCGTTTCAGCGCTCGAAGCTATTCTCCGCGAAGATGACGGAGTCCGCCGGCTCAAAATTGCAGCAGGATCAGTGGAACCCACCCCCTCGACAATCCTGGCTGCGATGGGCCGAGCGCTTGGCAACGAAGTCACCCGGACGGTTGCCGATTTGGCGGATGCGCTGACAAGCATCAAGGAAATCACGGTGGTGATGATCGACGATGTCGATACTTGGCGCCTGGCGAGTTCATGGCTGCGGGCCGAGCTTTTTCCTGCTCTGCCCGCAAGCACGCGTTTCGTTTTAGCAGGTACAGCCGTTCCACCGCCGGCTTGGTCGTCGGACTACGGACGGTATTTCGTCGATATCAAGCTCGGCGCGCTTCCGAGGCCCCAAAGCGATGCAGTGGTTGCTGCGGCGGGCCTGTCGCCGGAAACAACCGAGCGCATTTGGGCCTTGACCGGCGGTCATCCTCTTGGCCTGCACATGGCGATCCACGCGGCGCGCACCGGCTCGCTCGGCACCGCACGCGACGCCGGCGAACTCGCCAACACCATCCTGAATGCCATCGGAGACACCCAGTTGCGACGGGCTGTCGAAGCATGCGCCATTGTTCGACGCGCAAACCGAGCCCTGGTGTCAGCCATTCTGCAAACTGAAGAGCCGGTACAGCTTTCGCTGCTCGAGGCTGTCGAAGCCTTGCCATTCGCGACGCGCGACGCGGAAGGAATCTATATCGTGGAGCCGGTGCGGCGGGCCATAGTCGATTGGATGTCCGGCGTTGAAGCCGAACGCTATCAGTTGTGGCGCAAGATCGCGGCAGACTGGATCGTCGAACGCCTTCGCAGTTCGGGACGCTCCGGCCGATGGCGGCACATGGCCGATCTTCTCCACCTGCTGGAGCAGCCCGCACTTCGCAATGCGTTTTTTCCTCCGGAGGCGGAAGCGCCGCCTGTCGAGGCGGCCCGCGCTGATGATTTCCAGCAAATTCTGGACATCGTCGATCTCCGCGACGGCGGCGATGAGCGCACACGTATCGAGGCATGGATTCAGTGTCTGCCGCACCGGTTTTCTGTAGCGCGAGGACCCGGCGGTGAAGTGCTGGCTTTCTACTTGTTCACGCGCCAGGACGATCCGCATGACGGGCTCGGCGCACTTGATCCTCTCTTTGGTGCGTGGCAAATCCATCTGGCCGCAAATCCCGTAAATGGGGAAGTCCTGTTCATCCGCCAAATTTCGGCGAGGGCCACCGAAGCCCACGAAGCTAGCCGCATCGCCTGCATTCTCGACCTGAAACGCAACTATATCGAGCGTTGGGGAATGGCGCGGATTTACTGCTATGCCTTTGCGGGCGACCGCGAGCTGCTGCATCGGCTCGGGTTTCGCCCCTTGCAGAAAGCACTAACCGACATGCCGGCCACCATGGTGCTCGAAGTTCCGGGCGGCGACATGATTGGATGGATCTCGGCTCTGGTCGATGCCGGACCGACGGGAATGATCGACAGGGACAATCTGGATTTTGCGCGCGATCGCCGCGAGGTGGTTGTGGAAGGACACGCAGTCGAGCTGACCCGTCTGGAGGCGCAAGTCCTTGGCGAGCTGATCGATCGTGCGCCCGCGGTGGTACGACGCGAGGATCTCATCGAACGCATCTGGCGACGCACATATGTCGGTAGCAACGTTGTCGATACGGTCGTGCGGACGTTGCGCAAGAAGCTGGGATCCAGGCGCGATTGCATCCAGACGGTCCCAAAGGCCGGTTATCGATACGTCAACCCGGCACGTCCGCCGCACGCACTTGACCAATAGTTGCCAGACTTCACGATCCGCTTCTTGTTTGCTTCACGCACATAGGCGTCCGTCACGGTCATCGAGGAATTCAAGCGGCAAGGTGTCTTTCGCTGAGCCATTCGGCCGTGCGCTGGCTCGCCTGCTCGGCGGAAACTTCAAGGCTGAGACCTTGGAGCAGGCCATGCAGGAAGATCCCGGTGAAAAAGTCACCGGCGCCGACAGCGAGCCTCCACCACCGCCTGGGCAGGCAGGCCGTGTGGCAATTCGGACTATTGCAAATCAATTATGGACTTAGGATTATATATAGTCCGGTTCGGCAAGGGTATCTTCGCGTCATCAGACACGAAAGGAGATCGCCATGAAAACCGCGCTTATCACAGGAACCTCGTCGGGCTACGGCCTCGAAACCGCCAGGCTCTTTCACGCCAAGGGCTGGAACGTCGTCGCCGCCATGCGCACGCCGCGTGAGGATATCCTACCCAAATCCGACCGCATCCGGATTATCCCGCTCGACGTTACCAATGCGGACAGCATCAAGGCAGCAGTCGAAGCGGCAGGCCCGATCGACGTGTTGGTCAACAATGCCGGCATCGGCATGTTCGGCGCCTTCGAGGCGACGTCGATGGACACGGCCCGCCAGGTCTTTGAGACCAACACGTTCGGTGTCATGGCCATGACCCAAGCGGTGATTCCCCAGTTCCGCGCCCGCGGTTCGGGCACCCTCATCAACGTCACCTCCAGCGCCGTGCTGGTCCCGATGCCACTGGTCGCCATCTACACGGCCAGCAAGACGGCCATCGACGGCTTCACCGCGTCGCTCGCCAACGAGCTCAATCATTTCGGCATCCGCGTGAAGATGGTTCAGCCGGGTTACGGGCCGACGACGGCGTTCTCCCGCGATGCGGGTTCCTATGTCGAGCGCTTCATTCCCGAAGCCTATGCAGGCTATGCCAGCGAGATCTTCGCAGAGATGACCCGGCCGATGGCACACACGGTGCCTGAAGACGTTGCCGAGGTTGTCTGGCAGGTCGCACACGATGACTCCGCAAGGATCAGCTTTCCCGCCGGACCCGATGCGGTGGCGATGAGCCAAGCGCGCCACGTGATGGCTGCCTAGTCCCCGTCTCCATATCTGCCGCACCATGTGAATTTGCCGTCAGGTGCGGCAGAGGCTCTCCGCACGATACCCGCAGCAAGTCGCCGTCGCCGGGTGGCTTCAGCCGCGGGATTTGGCCAAGCTAAGTCGATTTTTAGGACGATTCACAATTGAAAGGTGCCATTTGTTAGCTAAAGTCCAAGAATGACCGACCCGCTCTCCGAAGTCATTGAACTGCTCCGGCCCCGGGCCGTGTTCACCAAAGGCATCAGCGGTGCCGGACGCTGGGGCGTCCGTTATGACGATTTTGGCCACCCGAGCTTCGCCATTGTGCTCGAAGGCGCATGCCGGCTAGCCGTCGACGAGCAACCGCCGCTCACGCTGGAGGCCGGCGACTTCATCTTGCTGCCGAGGACACCGGGATTCACCATGACGGGCTTTGAGCCCGTCATTCCTGAGTTCATCGATCCACATGTCGCTGCCTCGACGACGGAAGGCGAGGTTCGCCATGGAACCCAGGATGGGCCGCCCAGCGTGCGCATCCTTGGGGGCTACTTCATCTTCGACAGCGAGGATTCTGAACTTCTGGTTTCGCTGCTGCCGGGGCAGGTCCACGTCCGCGGCGTCGATCGCCTGTCGATCCTGGTGAAGCTGTTGATCGAGGAGGCCGCCCGGCGCCAGTCGGGACGCGAGCTGGTGTTGAACCGGCTCATCGAGATCCTTCTGGTCGAATCCCTGCGGCTTACACAAACGCCCGACGCTCCAGCCGGACTGCTGCGCGGCCTGGGGGATGTGCGGCTGGCCGAAGCTATCCGGCAGATGCATGCCGATCCGGGGCGTCCCTGGACGATGGCGCAACTCGCAAAGGAGGCCGCACTTTCCCGATCGGCATTTTTTGACCGCTTCAGCCGCAGTGTGGGCGTGCCGCCGATGGAGTACCTCCTGGCTTGGCGCATGGCCCTGGCCAAGGACATGCTGCGCCGGCAGGAAATCGACATTGCCGAGGTCGCCGAGCGCGTCGGCTATGGCTCGGCAAGCACCTTCAGCACGGCCTTCAGCCGCCATGTCGGTCAGCCGCCCGGCCGCTACTCCAAGACGACAGCACATTAGACGCCAGTCATCCGGTGTTTTTGAGGCAAGCTCGCCCCATCAGCGTAGCTGGATGACCACCGGACTATTGCCGTTCACAAAGAGACGCAGGGCCCAGCCCGGGGATTTTCGGCTAATTTCTTCGCGCGTCCGTGCAGATAGAGTGCTTGCTTGCAACAACTCGGTACGTTGCAGGAATAGGCTCTGCGCGATGCACTCGCTCGGGCGTCCGCAGAAGCAGCGACGTGGGTTCTATGGTGGAGTTCGCTTAGCCATGCCGGGGGTCGCAAGCACATTGCTGGTCGTGGAGTTTGTCTGCGGGGCAGCAACCGGAATTGTGCTCGGCCGCAAGGTGCCAAGCTTCAGCCTTGGCAGGGTCACCGACGGCATAATTGGCGGCATCGGCGGTTTGCTTTTTGTTTGGCCGTCCGCGCGGATTCCAGGTGTTGGACCCCTGATAGGCCACCACGCCGATGGCCTGACGCCGACTATGTTGATCGGAGCCGGCATAGCAGGACTGCTCGGAGGTCTTGTCCTGATTGTGTTGGCCGGTTTCGTCGGGGCACTCATAAAGGGCTCATAGCCACGAATGAAGAAGATGATGGCCACGCAGACGCTTACCGCCCACCGGGTGGGCCACTGCTGGCGATTGCGAGGTAACCAGGAGGAAACATCATGAGGAAATTAGCTTTCGCTCTTGCAGTCGCCTCAGGTTTGGCAGGCTGCACCAACGCGGAAAAAGGCGCTGTGATCGGGGGAGTTGGCGGCGCCGCGCTCGGCACGGCAGCTGGCGGTAACGACGTGCGAAATGCGGTCGTTGGCGGCGCAATCGGGGCCGTTGCGGGTACCCTGATCGGAGCGGCGGCCGACCGCCGTGGATACTGTCGATTCCGGGATCGGAACGGGCGGATCTTCGAGGCGCCGTGCAGGTGATCGCGTCTCGCGTCGTGCACAGCTCGCCGGACGCGAACCACGCGTGACTGTTTGGCCCTGAGGACTCATGGGGCCGAGCCTGGTCCTTCGTCATGAAGGGTGTGTGAGCGGCCTCAGGGGACTCACCCCGTCAGGGCAAACGAGCAAGATGTCGTTTCAATTCCGCTATCTGCGCCGGGGACCACCCCTGGACATTCGTCACCTCGATCCAGGCATCTACGTAGTGGGCCGGCGCATAGACGTGTCCGTGGCCGATCGGCGCGGTCGTTGCCATAGCCATGTCGAGCGTGAGCTGCAGGAGAGTCACCACAGGGTACCAGCGCAGTTCAGGCGAGACGTCCGGACCGCGCGGGGGCTTCATCCAATCCGGCTCGCGGTAGAGATCGCGATAGTCGAAGAATGTCACCGGGTCGCTCGCATATTGGAGATAGACGATTCGTATTGGCCCCCAAACGGAGCCCGGAGCCGCTGCCACGCCCTCCTGATTCATGAACCGCACAATCGATCCGTCACGAAAACGGGGAAGCCAGGCAGGCGAGCCCGGATTGCGGTCCCTGGTAAAAGAGCGCCAAAGGTTACTCTGGTAAGGCGGTCCGCTCCATAGCGCGCCCTGGAACGGATCTCCGACCACGTCGAACAGGTCGGTTGATCGTTCGGAGTTCATCGCCCCCAGACTGAGGCCGTGCAGATAGAGCCGCGGGCGGCTATCCTTCGGAAGTCTGATCCAATAGTCGTAGACATCCCGGAAGAGGGCTCGCGCAGTATCGGCTCCGTAGTCAGGCTCCACAAGCAGCGACAGCCAGCTAGCAAGGTAGGAGTATTGTACCGCCACGCTCGCGACATCGCCGCTGTGAAGATACTCCAGGCTGTCCATGGCTGCCGGATCGATCCATCCGCTTCCGGTGGGTGTCACGACGACCAGCGTCGAACGCTTGAAACCGCCGACCCGTATCAGCTCATTCAGCGCCAGCCGCGCTCTGGTCTCCGGACTATCGGCGGATCTCAACCCGACATAGACGCGGATCGGCTGCAGCGCCTCCTTGTTGGTGAAAGCGTGTATTTCTTCGCCCGTCGGCCCTGTGGCAACGAACTCGCGCCCCGCCCGTCCCAACTCGTTCCAATCGAGCAATGAGGCGCTGCTGCCGGTCTTGTAGGGGTCGGTTGGCTGTGCGGTCTCCGGTTCGATCAGTGCATCGTATTTCCTGTAGGACGAGTCCGCCAGGTGAAGCACGACACGAAACAGCACGCCGCTGGTGATCGACCAGAAAAGCGCAACCGAGACGATCACGCCGACGACGTTCGCGACCCTCCTCGGCGCAAAGCGGTTGACCCTGGTCGAAACGAAGCGGGCCGTCCGCTGGAAGAGCGATGCCAGGGCGATGACGAGAGCGAACGTCACCAGTGCGAGCAGACCAACCTTGAGCGGGTGTGCGCTTTCGACAAGGTCGAGACCCATCAGCTTCCGGATCGAGTTCTGCCACTGCGCCGCCCACCAGAGGAAGATGCACGCGACGACCAAACATCCGACGGCGGCGACCAGCCTTGCGGTGCTCAGGCCTCGCGGCACTGGCAACTCCAGGTAGGTACAAAGCCACTGGCCGAACACGCCGATGCCATAGCCCGCGGCCAGGGCGAATCCCGAAAGCACGCCTTGGGTCAGAAAGGTCCGCGGAAGCAGCGTCGGGGTAAGCGAGGCGGCAAAGAACAGCGTTCCGAGAAGAAGGCCACCGGCCGAGAGCGAACGCCACAGCCCGACCAGCCAACGCCGCTTCATGCAGACCTCCGGATATGTGACGGCTGCGTGCCGTTGAGATGAGGTAATCGCGTGCGGTGATCCGGCGCAAGTTGAAGATCTTCAGTCATCCCGGGCCGTGATCAAAAAGGGACGGATCGCAAAGGTGCGGGATTCCCGGCTAATTTCTTCGCTGCGGCAGAGACCTAAAATGCCATCCCGCAATCTTGAGGGCGCATCTCGATCCCATCGAATTTCGCAGTGGAGGGCCCCATGTCCGACCTGATCGCCATAGTCTACCCCACCGAAGCCAAGGCAGAAGAGGTGCGCCAGCGCCTGTTTGCATTGCAGAAGGAATACCTCATCAACATCACTGACGCCGTGATTGCGACCAAGACGGAGGCCGGCAATGTGAAGCTCAGTCAGATCATGAACACGACCGTCGCTGGTGCTGTATCGGGCAGCTTCTGGGGTATGCTGATAGGTGTGATTTTCCTCAATCCCGTCGTCGGTGCGGCCATCGGCGCCGCTTCCGGAGCGCTTGGCGGCGCGCTGACCGACGTCGGAATAAACGATGCTTTCATGAAGGATCTGGCGACCAGCCTGCAGCCGGGAAATGCCGCCTTGTTCGTGCTCATTCACGGGATGACCGCCGACAAGGTGCTGAACGCGATCAAGGGATTTGGTGGCGTCGTACTCAAGACATCGCTGGACGAGACGAAGGAGCGAATCCTGCGCGAGGCACTCAGTCAGGCGTCCGCAGCTGTGTAACCGGAAGGTTTCGCGCCGCTCCGGAAGTGCGTGAGCCGATCGCCTGGCAATGTGGACAAGAATGATGGGCGCAATCGAGACCGCTGTCGTACTTACCGTGGAGGGCGTCTGTGGTGCAGCGGCCGGTCTCGCTCTGGGGCGATGGACGGATCTTGGTCTGGGCGCAAAGGTCGATGCCTTGACGGGCGCGACCGGCGGACTCGCTCTGACCTGGCTGGCCGGACAACTGCCAGGCGTCGCCCGTTTTGTCGGACACGTCGAGAGCGCAGTGGACGCCATGGCGCGAGGCGTTGGCGTCCTTACCCCTGCAGTCCTTGTCGGAATTGGCATTGCGGGATTGTCAGGCGGCCTCGTCCTAACCGCGAGCATTGCCATTGCCGTGGGTGGAGCGGGGCGTGGAGGGTGACCCGAAGGAGAGGTTGGATGAAGCCGGTACAATGTCTATTTGCCCGCCCGAGGACGTGGTTGCTGGTCGCTTCGTTGTTGTCCGCATGTACTGTGGCTGTCGACCAGGCTCATTCGATTTCGAATCGGCCGCAAGCCTGCAGCTCGGTACACGCGCCCGTTTGCGGTCGACGCGGCGGAAGGCTGCGGACGTTTGGCAACGCGTGCATGGCCCGCGCTCAAGGATTCCAGATCGTGAGGAATGGTGAGTGCCGCATGTCGCGGCCAAAACGGCCAGCAGCCTGCACCCTCCAGTATGCTCCGGTTTGCGCAATCAGAGGCGGGCGCTCGCGCACGTTTTCCAACGAATGCCTGGCTCGCGCGGACGGCTTTCGGCGCGTCCATGCCGGCCGTTGCCGCTGAGCCTATCGATAGGATGAGGGTCGGTTTTCTCCGGCGCGAAAGCTTCCCGCGAGTCCGTGCTGGAGAACCACACGCGTGAGTGAAACAAGATCGCGGCGACCGCGCTCGAAAAGCGAGAAGGCAAACGTGGCAGAAGCGAGCAACCGCCGTGCGGTCAACCCGGTTGCGACCGGCATCCTCGTTCTCGCCGCGCTCTATTTCGCCAGATCAATTCTCATGCCCCTTGCCTTCTCACTGTTCGTGATCGCATTGGCATGGCCAATTCAGACGGCTCTGCAACGACGAATCCCGCGATTGGCAGCCTTGCTGATTACACTTCTGCTTACCGTTCTGGTGATCGTCGTCGTGGGCTCGGCGATTGTCTGGGGACTCGGCGAGCTGTCGCAATGGCTGTTCTACAATACCAGCCAACTGCAGGCGATCTACGCTCATTGGGTCGACTGGCTGGAGAATCACGGGATCGCAATTGTCGGCCCGTTGGGAGAACTTTTCAGTATATCCAGGCTGATCGGCCTGACGCGCAGCCTGGTCATGCGGCTGAACAGCATCGCCGGCTTTGCCGTGGTGACCTTTATCTTCGTGATGCTTGGCCTATTGGAAGCCGACAACCTGCAATGTCGCCTGCTTTCAACGTCCGCCCAGCCGCAAGGCGAGACACTCTTGCATATCGGCCGTGAAATTGGCGGCAAGATTCGCCGCTTCATGATTGTGCGCAGCATTGCATGCGTCCTAACGGGCTTGGTCGTGTGGGTGTTTGCGCTTGCTGCCGGGCTCGAGCTCGCCAGCGCTTGGGCGGCAATCGCCTTCGCGCTCAACTACATCCCTTTTGTCGGACCGCTGCTGGCTACGATCTTCCCGACCCTGTTCGCCATCGCGCAGTCGGGGTCCTGGCAGCTGGCGCTGATTGTGTTCGTCGGCCTGAATGTCATTCAATTCACCATTGGCAGCTATCTGGAGCCATTCCTGACCGGCGCATCGCTGGCAATCTCGCCTTTCGCCGTTATGTTCTCGGTGTTTTTCTGGAGCTTCATGTGGGGGGTGCCCGGGGCTTTCATCGGCGTGCCGATCCTGATTGTTGTGATCACATGGTGCGCGCACGTGAAGTCAACACGCTGGGTAGCAACGTTGCTGTCTGGGGGATCTTCGTCGGCTTGATGTCTGTCCATGCCATTAACTATACCTTCCCCAAAGTGGAGCGAGTAATCAGGAAATTAAACTTGAGCTTTCTGGCAATTCAGGTTAGATTAATGCGTATGCGGGGAGATGTTCTTTGGCAGAAAGATATCTCCGATGGGTTCTTTTGCGTCGCTGGCGCACGTCGACTGCGCTGTAAAGAATATATATTATGCGCTGCTAATGCATATGGGGTCTCGACACCGTGTCACAACGGCAGGGTTGTTGAATGACTCCGGTCGAGAAGTTGTCTCGCTCTACCGCTTGTTCATCCCATGCCCATTGCTGGCGCCGTTGAGGGTTCCGTCGTGATCCCCCATGTGGCGAGATCGGCTCCGGCGGGGTTGAACGCGCATGCGATCCGGGAATCCGCGGCTCGCATCACGGCCGACCCCATGCCCGTCGTCCCGCTACGAACTCCAATTCCCCGCTTCGAATTCTCGACCCGCGAGTTGCCCCCGAAGGATCAATTTGCCGCGTGGCGCCAGAGCTTCGCGACCGTGCTCGACTTTGCCGCGCCGAGCGACACGGCGGCGGGTTTCGCCGGCACGCAGGTCATCTGGGACCTGGGCGATCTTGCCCTGGCTCAGGTCCGCACCGATGGTTTGGACTTCACCAGTCTGGCGGGTCACATTCGCCGAGATCCCATCGATCATTGGTTGGTGACGCTTATCCGGGAAGGCAGATCGCAGACGATCACCCCCGCCAGGTCTTTCGACGCGGGCGCCGGATCGGTGCAGGTGCATCCGCTCGGCGGTGTCTTCGAGGGAAGCGTTACAGACAGCGAAATGCTGTTGCTCTTCGTACCCCGCGACTTCTGCCGTGACATGGGGTGGGGTCTGGACGCCGCCGAATTCTCGGTGCTTCGTGGGGGCATGGGCCTGCTGCTCGCCGACTATCTGAGCAGCCTCACCCGGAGGCTTCCGACGATGGATGTTGGTGATCTTCCTGGCTTGCTCAGTGCGACCCGAGCGATGCTACACGGTTGCATCTCGCCATACTCAGACCATCTCGCCGAAGCCCATGACCCGATCTCCGCCACCTTGCTCGAGCGCGCCCGTCGATTCGTGCAGCGTCACCTTTTCGAGCCTGATCTGTCCATCGAGCAAATGACGCGGGAACTTGGGATATCGCGCTCGCGGCTCTACCGAATTTTCGAAGCTTCCGGAGGCGTCGTGCACTATATCCAGCATCGGCGCCTCCTGGCGGCCCACGCAGCGCTCGCCGATCCGAATGACCGCCGTCGAATTCTCGACATTGCCGACGAATACGGCTTCTGTGATGGCGCGGAATTCAGCCGCGCTTTCAGGCGCGCGTTCGGATACTGCCCAAGCGAAGTGAGAGCCGGTGTCAAGAACGGACCGTCGAACTGGCACGTAGACGAGGTGAAGACGGCCGCTCCTGTCCAGCGGTTGGGCCAACTTCTTCACAGACTGCAAGCATGATCACAGGCCAATCAAGGACGCGACCGACATTTGGCCGCGCCGCCCGGCGATAAAGTTCGACAGCACAGGCCTGTCCGGATTTGGCCTTACGCAGCTGGCGGCGAAACCATCATTTCCGCGTGGCAATTGGCGCAGCGCGCGCTGGTCCCGATAATCTCCGCGTCGCTCACGCGCAACTCCCTGCGGCATTTCGGCGGCCTGCCGGCGCCTCCGCAAAATCGAACTGCGGACCACTACGCTGTCTTGGCCGCCGGCAGCCAGCCGTATGTCAGCCAGGCAATGCCCTGCGAGATGAGGTCAATACCGAGCAGAAATCCAAGCACCCAAAGACCAGTCATGGGCCATCCAGTCAGGATAACCAGCCCAGCCAGAACTCCGAATGCTCCTGACAGAACCATTGTCCAGCCGACGTCGCTCCAGCGCTTGATGCCGACAAAAAGGCGGACGATGCCGGAGGCCGTGAGCAGCAGTCCGAGGATGTAGGTCAGGACAAGGGCACCAGACAGAGGCTGGTTCACCACCATGGCGCCGAAAACGACGTACAGGATGCCAAGAACGAATTGCCATATGAAGCCGCCCCATCCCTTCGTCCAGAAGGCGTGCATCATCTCGAACGCACCGACGACGATGGCTGTGACACCAATGACTATGGCGCTGATTACCGTGGCCAGCGCTATGTCACCCAGAACGAACACTCCTCCGACAATCAGCACAAGACCAAGAAGAAGACGAACCGAAGGGGGTGGCACAGTCGACGCCGTTCCATTCTCATAGGTGGTCATGTTCTCCTCCTCGATTGCGGGACTATCTCATCGGTGTTCGATTCTGCCTTCGGTCGGACAGCGGCCCATTCCGCGATGTGCTGGATCACCGCGAATAGGGTCGGGATGATAAAGAGCCCGATCGTCGTTGCGGCCAGCATGCCGCCAAAGATCGTGACGCCCACCGCCTGGCGCGCGCCGGCCCCGGCGCCGGTGGACACCGCCAGCGGGATAATGCCCAGAATGAAGGACAGCGCCGTCATCATGACGGCGCGGAAGCGCTGCTCGGCACCAAGTCTTGCCGCTTCGGCGACCGGGTGCCCCTCCTCGCGGCGTTCCTTGGCGAATTCGACGATCAGGATGGCGTTCTTCGACGCCAGCCCGATCAGCAGCACGATGGCGATCTGCGCGTAAAGGCTGTTTTGCAGTCCGAAAAGCATGAGTGCCCCGGTGGCGCCGAACAAGGCGGCTCCGAGGGACAGGATGACGGCGATCGGAAGCATCCAGCTTTCGTATTGCGCTACCAGGAACAGATAGGCGAACAGAAAGGCCAGCCCGAAGATGAGGGTCTCTTGTCCGGCGCTGCGCCGCTCCTGGAACGAGAGGCCTGACCACTCGTAGCCATAGCCGGCCGGCAGCGCGTGGGCCGCGACGCGTTCGATGGCGTCCATCGCAGCCCCGGAACTGCCGCCGGGCGCGACTTGCCCGTTGATCTGTGCCGCTACCGAGAGGTTGTAGCGGGAGATGACGAAGGGCGCGAGTATGGTGCTGGTCGACACCACCGCCCTGAGCGGCACCATTGCACCCGCCCGGCTGCGTACATGGAGATTGAGGATATCCTCGGCGTCCCCACGGTGCTCGGCGTCAGCCTGCAGGTTGACCTGGAAGACCCGCCCCTGCAGCGTGAAATCATTCACGTAACGCGACCCGAAGCTGGCGCCGATCGTCGAATAGATGTCGGACACGCTCACGCCAAGCGCTTCCGCGCGGGTCCGGTCGACATCGACGTAAATCTGCGGCACATCGGCGCTGAAGGTTGTCGCCACGCCGCCGATTTCCGGGGCCTGGTTGATCGCCGCAACGAATCCGCGCACCACCTCAGCGATCTCCTCCGGCGACTGACCCTGCAAAGCCTGGAGGCGCAGGTCGAGGCCGCCGACCGCGCCGATACCGGAAATGGCCGGTGGCGAAAAGACAGCGACATTTGCGCCCGGAATGGTCGAGAACTGCGCGCGCAATCTTGCGAGGATGGCGTCCAGCCGCAGGTCCGGCGTTGTGCGCTGGTCCCAGGGATCCAGCGCCGCCACCACCATCGCTCCGTTGGGAGATTGCGTCCCCTGCACGATGCTGAAGCCGGCGACCGAAATCACGTTTTCGACGCCTTTCGTCGCCGACAGCGTCTTTTGAACCTCGCCTACAATCGCCCTCGTGCGATCAAGGGAGGCTGCGTTCGGAAGCTGGATATCCACAAACAGGGCGCCTTGGTCCTCGTCCGGGAGAAAGGTGGCAGGCAGGCTGCTGAGCAGCAGGTAGGCGGCCAGGAAGCAGGCGGCAAGCGCGCCAAGGGGTATGATCCACAGCCGCACCAGGAACCCGATTATCCGGCCATAGCCGACGCGCGTCGCATCCATGAGGCGCGCGAACCAGCCAAGTGGACCGCGCCGATATCCGCGTTGTCCGCGTCTCAGCAGGATCGCGCTGAGTGCGGGACTGAGTGTCAGACCGACAAGCGACGACAGAACCAGCGCCGCTGACAACGTGATCGCGAATTGACGGTAGAGCTGCCCGCTTATGCCGGACAGAAAAGCTGTCGGCGTTACCACGGCCAGGAGCACGAGCGTGGTGGAAATGATCGGACCCGTGATCTGCCCCATCGCCTTGCGGGCGGCTGCCGCCGTTTCGATCGCGGGGTCGTCCTCCATGACATGCTTGACATTCTCCACGACGAGGATCGCGTCATCCGCGACCAGTCCAATGGCCAGCACCAGGGCGAGCAGCGAGATCGAGTTTATCGAGTATCCAAACGCCAGCAGGACGGAGATGGCGCCCAGCATCGAGACGGGCATCGCCAGTGCCGAAACCAGGGTGGCGCGCCAGTCCTGCAGGAACAGGTATGTGACGACGAGCACGATGAGGAAAGCCTCGCCGAGGATACGCACGATCAGCGCAAGGCTCGTCCGGACGAAACGCGTTGCATCGTAGACGACCTGATATTGGAGGCCGGGCGGGAACCCGGATGAAAGGCGCTGGAGCTCGGCGCGCACGGCATTGGCGGTCTGGATGGCGTTGGCCCCAGGCGCCTGGTTTATCTGCAACATCGCCGTTTCATGTCCAGCGAAGCTCGCGCTCGACGAATAGTTCCGGGCACCGAGTTCGATGCGGGCGATGTCGCGCAGCCGTATGATCGCTCCGGCCTCGCCGGTGCGCACGACGATGTTGCCGAATTCCTCGGTGCTCATGAGCCGGCCGCGCGCCACGAGTGTATATTGTAGCTCGGTGCCTTCCCGCGCAGGCGGGGCGCCGGCCTGGCCGAGCGAGGCCTGGATGTTCTGCCGCTGAATGGCGGTCGCTACGTCATCGGCCGTTATGCCGAGCGCATCCATGCGCGCCGGATCTACCCACACACGCATCGAGTATTCGGAGGCGCCGACGACGGAAGCCTCGCCGACGCCGGCGACGCGCGAGATCGCATCGGCGATCGTCGTCGATGTGAAATTGGTGATCTGCAGCACGTCGAGCTTGCTGTCCGGAGAGTAGAAGGCGATGCCGAGCACGAAATCGGGCGAGCGCGACCGCACCGATACGCCCTGCTGGGTGACAGCGGCCGGCAACTGCGAGATCGCCAGTTGCGCCCTGTTCTGCACATTGACCTGCGCAATGTCAGGATTTGTCCCCACTTCGAAAGTCACGGACAGCGAATATTGCCCGGCATTCGAGCTAGTCGAAGACATGTACATCATATTGGGGACGCCATTGATGGCGGTCTCCAATGGACCACCGACGACATCGGCAATCACTTCCGCGCTGGCGCCGGGATAGGTGGCGGAAACCGTGACCGTCGGCGGCGTGATCTCGGGGTATTGCTGGACCGGCAGCGAAAAGATGGCGATCGCGCCGGCAATCGAAATGACGATTGACATGACGATCGCCAGCCGGGTCCGGCTTATGAAGAGGTCGGAAATCATGAGCCGCCGCCGACCGGCTGGCCTTCGCTCGGCTGAACCGTCATGCCTTCGGCGAGACGCTGGATTCCCTGGACGACGACTTGCTCGCCTCCATTCAAGCCGGTGTTGACCGCCCATCCATTGCCGACGCGCGCGCCGGTATCGATGCGCCGTTGCGAGACGACATTGTTCTTGCCCAGCAGGTAGACAAACCGCCCCTCGCTATCCTGCAGCACCGCCGTCTGGGGCACTACCGGCAAGCTGGGCGCGTCTTTCCGCTGCACATAGAGGGTGACGAATTGCCCGGGGAGAAGGATGTGACGGGGATTGGGGAAAACCGCGCGAGCCGCGACGGTACCCGTCTGCGGGTCGATCTCGTTCTCGACAAATTCAAGTCGACCAGTAGCGTCGTAATCCGTCCCGTTGGCAAGGCGCAGTGAAAGCTTCAACATCTTCGGATCGATGTTGCTGCCGCTCGCCTCCTGCTGCCTTATGGTCACAAGCAACCCCTCGGTCACGGCGAAAGCCACGCGGACCGTGTCCAGGCTGACTATTCGTGCCAGCGAACCGGAATCCGGTCCGACCAGATTGCCCGTCGTGAATGTCGCACGGCCGATGTTGCCGGAGATCGGCGCCGTGACGCGAGCATAGGCCAGGTTGAGTTCGGCGGTGTGGAGGGCCGCCTCCGCAACCTGCACATCGGCGGCAGCGACATCGAATGCCGCCTGGACCTCGTCCAGGGCGGCCTGCGAGACCGTTCTTCGAGCGAACAGGTCCCGGTTGCGCGTCAGCGTCCGTTCGGCCGACCCGCGTGTCGCCTCGGCACGCGCCACCTGCGCCCGCGCCGACGTGACCAGGGCATCAAGCTGATCCGGTTCGATTTCAAACAGCGTGTCCCCAACCTTCACCGCCTGCCCATCCTTGAAATCGACGGAGTGCAGAAAGCCGGTGACGCGCGCTCGGATGTCCACTGCTTCGATCGCCTCGACACGAGCAGTAAACTGCGCGGGACTGCTCACCTCCTGAACCTTGATCTGTTCGACGACGACAGCAGGCGGTGGAAGTCCCTGCCTCGCTCCAGGCTGCTGAGCGAAGGAAACGGAGCCGATGCAAGCGGGCGCGGCGGCGGCCAGACAAACGATCACCAGGCAAGTGCGGACATGTCTGGTCATCCGCTTCCCAACCGAACAATCTTGCCCGGATGTTTCGCGTGAGATGTTCATGACCCGGCCCTGCGCATCATCAGGGATATGGCAATGTACGCGCCGCCGGCGACAAGGAGGGAAATGCCAGCAATCGTCCCTGGCGTGTAGGTGCTGGTGTAGGGCAGCTTCAATGCGAGCGTCGCGCTGGCGGCCAGCGCCACCAAGCCCGAAACTCCGAACCACTGCCAGCCAGCTTGCTTGCGCACCCGTACCGCGAGCGCAACTTGTAGAATGCCCTGAACGAGAAACACCAGAGCGATCAGGAGCGTGATCGCGAGAGCGCCCTTCAAGGGGTTGAAGTATATCAGGATACCACCGACCAGCTCGACCGCGCCGGTCAATTCTTGCCAGATGAACCCGCTCCACTCCTTGACCTGCAGGGATTGGACCATCTTCACGATGCCCGCGAGCGAAAGGACGAATCCGAGGACAACGCTTGCGGCAAATGTTGAAACCACGGGCAGGGCTACGGCCAGCACTCCAGCCGACGCCAGGGCGATGCCCAACGCCAAGAACCACCCCCATTTGGAGCGCAGGGAGGCCGCTTGATGCCGGTGATCGGTTCCGCTCGTGGAAACGCCGCTCATCGTCGATTGCCCAACCAGAGTTCCTGCATGAACGCCCTCCATCTCTGATCTCCGGAAGCGCTCTGCGCTGTCAGTAGTCCACCGCATCCCTGATTATCGGACAGGTCATGCAATGGCCGCCACCACGACCGCGGCCGAGTTCCGCGCCGATGATGGTAACGACCTCGATGCCCTCTTTGCGCAGCAGCGTGTTCGTGTAGGTGTTGCGGTCGTAGGCATACACGACGCCCGGCGACGCACAGACGAGGTTGGCACCGCTGTCCCACTGGGTGCGCTCACGCACATAGGCGTTGCCGCCGGTCTCCACCACGCGCATCTTCTTGAGGCCGAGCGAGTCGCGCACCGTCTCGACGAAGGTACCCTTGTCCTTGTGCAGCTCGACGCCGCCCTTGCCGTTCGGCCGGTAGGAGAATGCCTCGATGCCATTGACGATGTCGGGGTAGAGCAACACGCAGTCGCGGTCGGCGAAGGTGAACACCGTGTCGAGATGCATTGCCGCGCGCAGCTTCGGCATCGCCGCGACGATGACGCGCTCGGCCGCGCCCTTCTGGAACAACGTCGCCGCGAGCTGGCTGATGGCCTGACGCGAGGTGCGCTCGCTCATGCCGATCAGCACATTGCCCTTGCCGATCGGCATGACGTCGCCGCCTTCCAGCGTGGCGAGGCCCCAATCCTTTGTCGGGTCGCCCCACCACACGTTCACCTTGCCGGCGAAGTCGGGATGGAACTTGTAGATCGAGGTGGTGAGGATGGTTTCCTCATGCCGCGCCGGCCAGTAGAGCGGGTTCTGCGTGACGCCGCCATAAATCCAGCAGGTCGTGTCGCGGGTGTAGAGCGTGTTCGGCAGCGGCGGCAGCAGATACTCGTTCACCCCGGCCGCGTCGCGGATCATCTCGAGCTGTTCGCCGCCGATGGATTCGGGAAATTCGTGGGTCGAGAGGCCACCGATCAGCGTCTCCGCCAGATCGCGGTGGGAGAGCCCCTCCAGATAGGAGCGCACCTCGTCGACGAGGCCGAGGCCGCCTGGTTCGGCACCACCTGATTGTCGAGAATCCATTTCTTCGCCTCGGGGACTGCGACAGTCTCGGCAAGCAGGTTATGCATCTCCACCACCTCGATACCGCGGTCGCGCATCTTGGTCATGAAGTCGAAATGGTCGCGCTTGGCGTTCTCGACCCACAGAACATCGTCGAACAGCAGTTCGTCGCAGTTGCTGGGGGTCAGGCGCTGATGGGCGCGACCGGGTGCACAGACCATGACCTTGCGGAGCTGGCCGACCTCGGAATGCACGCCGAATTTCGTTTCCATGGTGAGCCTCCTTGGTATCGTTTGTTTCGTCAGGGTGTGATGATGCCGGTCAAAAGTCCGTAAGCGCCAGCGAGACCGGCCAGCACGGTGACGCCGAACACGATCAGTTCCACGGGCGCGAAGAGGCGGGCGTTCTGTTCGCGCCGGGCCCAGAAATAGAGGATGGTGCCAGGCACGAAGAGGACCGCCACCAGCAGCACGTATTTCAGGCCGGCGGCGACGAACATGAACAGTGTGTAGACGACAGCGATCCAGGCGAAGAGCTGGTCGCGCCCGCGCTCGTTTTGCGTGGTTTCGTAGCCCAGGCCGCTGCGCGCGATCAGCACGCCATAGCCCGCGACCAGCAGGTAGGGCAGCAGCGCCGTCACGCTGGTCATGTCGAGCATGAAGTTGAAGGCGTCACGCGACCAGTAGGTTGAGATGACGAACAGCGAGACGACGATGTTGGTCAGCCAGAGCGCGTTGGCCGGCACGCGATTGCTGTTCTGCGCCGCGAAGAGCTTCGGCATGTCTTGCGACTTGGCAGCAGCGAACAGCACCTCGGCGCAGATCAGCGACCAGGCGAGATAGGCGCCGAGCACCGAGATCAGAACGCCGATGGAAATCAGCACCGCGCCCCAATGGCCCACGGCCAGTTCCAGCGCGCCGGCGAGAGAGGGGTTCTGCACCCCGGCGATCGCCGCGCGAGGCGCGGTCGCATAGGGCAGCAACGTGATCGCGACCATGAGGCCGGTCACGGCCACGAATCCGAGGATGGTTGCGGAACCCACATCCGCCCGCGTCTTGGCAAAGCGGGAATAGACGCTCGCGCCCTCGATGCCGAGGAACACGAACACCGTGATGAGCATGGTGTCACGCACCTGCGCAACCAGCGTCTTCTCGGGCATGCCCACGCCACCGAAGAAGTTTTCGGAGAATTGCGAGTATTTGAAGAAGAAGATGAAGCCGAGAATCGCAACGATCAGTGGCACGATCTTGGCGATGGTGACGACGGTGTTGATGAAGGTCGCCTGCTCAACTCCCCGAAGGATCAGAAAGTGGAACGACCAGATGCCGATCAGCGACACGATAATCGCGATCGCGGTGCTTCCGTCGCCGAAGGGGCCCGGGAAGAAGCGTCCCAGCGTCGAGCCGATCAGCACCCAGTAGAATACGTTGCCGAGGCAACTGCCGAGCCAGTAACCGAAGGCGGACAGGAAGCCCATATAGTCGCCGAAGCCGGCCTTGGCATAGGCGAAAACGCCGGAATCGATGTCTGGCCGTTTCTCGGCCAATGCCTGGAACACGCGGGCCAGCATGTACATGCCGGTACCGGCGATCAGCCAGGCGATGATGGCGCCGAACGGGCCGGTTGCGGTAGCGAACCGGCCAGGCAGGTTGAAGATGCCGGCCCCGACCATCGACCCGACGACCATTGCGATCAATGCGAATAGGGACAGCTTCTGCTCGGATTTACTGGTCACGGTTCCCTCCGGCGATGGGACCAAGCGAGCCCACAACCGATGGGCGAGTAAATCTATGCCTTTGAAACGGGCGTGAAATTAGCTGGGAATCTCACGGCTTGGCACCAAGTCTCTATTTGGGACTTGTGGCGTCGCAGAGCGTCACCTCGGCTAGACTTGGCGATGACGTCGATGCAGCATCGAAACCTCATCGCCTCCCTGGCCGCGTTGGAGCGGGCGGAAGGATGGTCTGGAATGCGACAGCAAAGCTCACAGCCGGGGTAAGCAAACGCCCTCCTTAGGACGCGACCATGACATCCGAGTCGCCGCGATCCCTTTCATTGGCCGCGCTAACCTCCATGGTGGTCGGATCGATGATCGGCGCGGGTATATTTTCACTCCCGCGGACTTTCGCCCACGCGACCGGGCCGGTCGGCGCTGTCATCGCCTGGTGTATCGCCGGGGCAGGGATGTACACCCTGGCGCGCGTCTTCCAGGCACTCGCGGAGCGCAAGCCCGAACTCGATGCCGGCATCTTTGCATACGCCAAGGCCGGTTTCGGGGATTACGCGGGGTTTCTCTCCGCCTTCGGTTACTGGCTGGTCGCCTGTATCGCCGACGTCTCTTACTGGGTCCTGATCAAATCGACGCTTGGCGCTTTCTTCCCGTTTTTCGGCAACGGCGACACGGTTCCCGCCGTCCTGGTCTCTTCGCTCGGCCTCTGGCTATTCCATTTCACGATCCTGCGCGGGATCAGAGAAGCTGCCGTCGTCAACACCGTCGTGACCGTCGCAAAAGTCGTCCCTATCCTTGTCTTTATCGTGATTTTGATAAGCGCGTTCAACACCGACCTGTTCGTCGCGAACCTCGGGGACGCAGAGTCCGCATCGCCGGATGGTCTCTTCCAGCAAATCCGCGCGACCATGCTGGTCACCATATTTGTCTTCATCGGTATCGAGGGAGCAAGCGTCTATTCCCGCTACGCGCAAAAACGCTCGGATGTCGGCACCGCCACGATCTTGGGTTTCGTCGGCGTGCTGTGCTTGCTGGTCCTGGTTACGCTGCTGCCCTACGCCACACTGGCGCGGACGGAAATCGCGGCTATGAGACAGCCATCCATGGCCTCGGTTCTGGAGGCCCTTGTCGGACCGTGGGGAGGAATTTTCGTCAGCATTGGACTGATTGTTTCGGTGCTTGGAGCCTATCTGGCCTGGTCTCTGATTTGTGTGGAGGTGCTGTTCGCAGCCGCAAAGAGCGGAGACATGCCAAAGATCTTTGCAAACGAAAACCGCCACAAGGTGCCATCCGCCGCCCTCTGGCTGACCAATATCGTGATTCAGTTGTTTCTGATCAGTACTCTTTTCTCGGAAGACGCGTTCGTGCTGATGGTGAAGCTGAGCAGCGCGATGGTCTTGGTTCCTTACTTGCTGGTTGCCGCATACGGCCTGCTTCTCGCACTGCGTCGCGAGACTTACGACACCAGACCGCAGGAGCGATCTCGCGACCTGATAATTGCCGGTATCGCAACGCTCTATGCCGCGTTCATGATCTATGCAGGCGGCCTGAAATTCCTTTTGCTGTCATCCATCCTCTATGCGCCCGGCACGTTGCTCTTTGTTCAGGTCAGACGGGAGCAGAACAAGCCGGTGTTGGTCGGCGCGGAATGGATTGTCTTTGCGGCCGCGGCAGTTGGCTGCCTTGTTGGGATCTACGGCGTTGCGACGGGCCAGATCGCTATCTAGCCTCGGGGAGGAACGGGATAGTCGGCCCGTCGAAGACGCTCGTAAAGAGATGCTTCGTCGAGCTCGCCCGTCGAGATTAGCGCCATTGCGCTTGCTCTCAGTTCGGCCGCGCGATGACTGCCTTCGGCAATTCCCTGCTCACGGCAAACGCGGTTGTAGACCCGCTTCAAAAGGATGAGGTCGCTCCGATGAGTGATTCCAAATTTGGACGTTTTGGGGTTAGCCATGGCTCACTCCCGCCCGCATGGTCGCTCGGTTCAAGCCCGTCAACGCTTGTGATCTCTTGTCACCGGCGAAGGCAGACTAACCCTCTTGAGACTGGAGTCCAGCCAGATGGCGTGTTCGACCGCATTGAACGGGAGCGGTTGAGGCCAGAAGGTCGCATTGTCGGGGCGCATGCCAATCTCTTCGCTGTCGTGCGTCCACGAAAATTCGCCGTACTTGATATTCGCGTCGCGGACGCCCGTGGGACGCACCATTGTTGCTGCGGACCGGGCGGGACAGGCGCTTTTGCCATTCGTGGTCAGGACATGAAACCGGGAAAACCATCCAGTTCACCGTACCGCCACGCCCGGTTGACGCGATCCGCAGCAGTCAGGGAACGCAGGCCCCAAACAATCGTTCCGGCGAGGATTAGCGTATCGGCGGCAATTCCGTGGGCGCGTGGAACGACTCGCCAACCGAGTGTCGCAAGCGTACAAATCAGGAGTTGCCTGTGAGTTGGCGCCGGCGAATTAAGTCGATCACATTTTTCTCCAAGGGAGAAGCGCGATGGCTGTCACCGGCATAGCGAACGCCGACCGGTTAACGACATGTCCAGTGTAGTCGCCAAATCCGAAGAGCAGAAGGGCGCCGAAGCCGAAGTCGCGGGCTTTCATGACGACCTCGGACCGTTCGTGGTTGCCGCCGAGACAACGCGAATGGCGATGGTTTTCACCGATGCCAAGGAACCCGGCCATCCCATCATATTTGCCAATGACGCGTTCCTCGCCCTGACCGGATACGCCAGGGAAGAGGTGCTGGGCCAGCCCTTCAATTTCCCGATGGCGGATGGCGCCGACGCGCGAGCCCTGAAACGCATCAAGCTTGAGTTCGACGCCAATGTCGAGCCGGGTCCGGAGATCCTTTACAGACGCAAGGATGGACGCGAATTCTGGGCAGCCCTGTTTGTCAGCCCTGTCCGGGGCGAGGGCGGCGCCATCGTCCAGTATTTTGCCTCCTTCGTCGACCTGACCAAACACAAGGAGGAGCAGGCACAATCCAAAATGCTCATCGACGAGCTGAACCATCGTGTGAAGAACACACTGGCAACGGTGCAGTCGATCGTCTGGCAGGCATCGCGAGCCAATTCCGATCCACGGGCGATCCGCGAAGCCGTCGAATCCCGGCTGTTTGCGCTCTCCCGGTCGCACAATTTGCTGACCCGCGAAAATTGGCACAGTGCCGGGCTTCTCGATGTGCTCCGCGATGCACTGGAACCGTTCGACGTCACCGACGGGCGGGCGAAGCGACTGGTGATTGCCGGCGAGAACATCCGCCTTTCGACAAAAGCTGCGCTGGCCCTTGGCATCGCGTTCAATGAACTCGCCACCAACGCGGTGAAGTACGGTGCGTTTTCCAACGACAAGGGCTCGATCCGGATCGACTGGACGATCGAGCCGACGTCGGAAGGCCGCAGGTTGATCCTGTCCTGGCGCGAGAAGGACGGGCCGCCGGTTACGCCACCGCTGCGAATGGGGTTCGGCTCGCGCGTGATCGAGCGCGGCCTGACCCACGAACTCGAAGGCACTGTGCAGCTTGACTACCGCCCGGACGGGTTGATCTGCACGATGAATATTCCGGTACCGGGACCTCGCGATGGATAAACTGCTTTCTGGCCGGCGCGTGCTCGTTGTCGAGGACGAAATTCTGGTCCTGATGATGATCGAGGACATGCTGGGCGACCTTGGGTGCCAGTCAGTGACCTCAGCCGCCACGATCGAAAAGGCGATCGCGCTGATCGAAGCTCAGACGTTCGATGCCGTCATGCTGGACATGAATCTTGATGGCGACGACAGCAATACCGTGGCCGATGCGCTTGCCGAGCGGGGTGTTCCCTTCATCTATTCGACCGGCAACAGCGGCGGTGACATGCGGGAAGGCTTCAGCGATCGTGCGGTCCTTCGCAAGCCGTTCAGCTTTGATGACCTGACCAGCAAACTCGAAGCGCTTCTTTCTCCCTGACCGAGGAAAGCAAACTCATGGATAGGCGGGGTCGATATCGGCCATCGCTTATCGGGGGTCGATATAGCCATAAAGCCGTTCCAGATCATTGCGGATCGACCATGGAACCACGGTGGGAATTGGCGCAAACCACCACATGGCTTTCGACGAGAAGCGCGCAACACGGCGTGGCATGTGTACGAGCATGACTATGCGCAAGCAGGACCGGTGGTCCTGAACCGCCCGGCCTGACCCGAAACGTCGCCTCGGGCAGGTGGACTGTCTCAAGTCAAAAACCTTCGAACATCAAGGTGCTAACCCTTGGCTGTGGCCGGAGGTTCACATCTGGTCGGAACCATCGCCTGTCGTCGAAGGTTGATGTACCCGGAGCGCAAGAGGCCGTAACCGAGCCATTATCCGTCATGCGAGGCACCAATGGCCTATACGATCGGGGGCATCCCCCAAGACGAGCCTTATGGAGCAATCCACTTTGCAGAAAAGCACGATCTCACGCTGAGAGACGCCAAGTTCATCATCGCCGCGAATGGACCATCGCGAAAGGCGTGCGATGCGGCAGCCGCTGCATTCGTGCGGAACAAAGCCGCGAGGTTCAAGAAGTGGCTTCGCTGATTGCGCCAAGGCGATGCATCGGCATTGGCCGTCCGGGTCCAGAAATCAGCTATCGCTTTGGTATCGAAAACACAGATGCCGGCCGGCGCTCATGCAGCCGCGGTGAGCCTCTCAGGGCCAAGTTCAGATCCTGGGCGGCTGTGTCGCATCTGACACGTGAAGGGCAAAGTCCTTGGTGATCCGTCGTGCCTGGGCCTGCGTGATCCCATGCTTCCTGGCGAAATACGCCGTTTCGTAGGGTTTTCGCACAGCCGGTTAGCGCCATCTTTTCTTGTTGTCGATCGGCAGAGGACGAACAGGGCCGGCCGAAAATGTGTAGGTGGCAAAAGGATCGGGCTTGTGGGCGGGATGCCCATATCCAAACCGGCCGCCGAAATCTCCTTCAGCATCCTGATGTTGGGATGGCAATTCGAGCGGCGTACCGACCGAACCTGTGTGGTGGGGACCTTCCGTGGCGACCGGGTCGGTTTTTTTCATGCAGCTAAAGAAAGCGTCAGGCCAGATGGTTCCCTGGGAAACCTGGACATGGTTTCTGAAACCTTTCCAGCCGAGGCAAGGCCTGCGGTTCTTGGGCTGGTCGTGCCCGATAGGTATGCATTGGAACAAGAATGCCATGCGGAACGTTGGTGGAATGTCAAAGTGGCAGGAACAATTCATGCCCCATGGGGCAAGAGTGGCAAACGGCGAACCGGCTGGGCGCGCTCAGGAGGCGCATATGGATACCACCACAATTCTGGTCATCGTTCTTATTGTTCTTCTGCTGGGCGGCGGCGGTTTTTATGGTCGCGGCCGCTGGTACTAGGTCTCGCAAGGGATTTCTCTTGCTCGTTTGCCTGGACCCGCGTCAATCGAAAGTCCGACCGGGTGAAGGACCGTCTTTCGACCTGTAGCCAGGCTGCCCACTGCAGCATCGAGACGAGTGGTCCAGACGACCTAGCTGCCTCCTGCTTGGCTGAATACAACCGTGCCGTCGTCCTTGCGAACTTCCACCGCGACGATCCCCTCGTTCTGCTTTCGAACAAGAAATGTCGCCAGCGCATGATCGCGCGCTGCTTTCTCGGCATCGAAGGGCGTCTTTTCAACGATGCCCTCTTTCCCGTACCAAATCACCGTATAGGCCACCGCTGGAACGCTCCCTTGCCTTTGTCCGAAGCGCCGCCTCGGGCAACTTGATTGCCTGACGTTGAAGACCTTCGAACATCAAGGTGGTAAACCGCGGCCGCGGTCGGAAGTTCCATGTCCGGCCTCAGGCTTGGCGCCCCGCCGGGTGGAGGTGCTCATTTGAAGCTCTTCCCCGGTTCGCCACCGAATGCGAGGGATATGGCCTGGCGAACCACCTCCTGTTTTGTTGGGGAGACCATCTCCTCCGGGCCCACCAACCAGTCCATCGCCTGCAGGCGAGGCTCATGACGGAGTCCGCACCTGTTCGATGGCCTGGCGCAGACGTCGGATTCCCGCTTCGCTCTCGGCCTTGTTGCAGGCGGCATAGCCAAGCACCAGGCCATTGCCAGAGGATGACCAGTAGTATTTCGACAGCGGCGATGCGTTGACACCGAGTTTGTCGGCGCAATGCACGACCGCCCGGTCGTCGCAACTTTCGTGAAGTGCGGCAACGACCTGGATTCCGGCTTCGGCGGCCCAAAGGGTCATGTGGTCGGCCAGTTCGGTCTCGCACAATTCGTAGAAAAACTTGCGCCGCTCGGCGTAGATGCGGCGCATGCGCTTGAGGTGGCGGCTCATGTGGCCTTCATCGATGAAATCGGCCAGTGCTGCCTGAAGCACCAGGGGTGCGAACTGCCCGGTGGTGCTCAGCGCATGCGGAATGCCCTCGCACAAAGCAGCGGGCAAGACCATGAACCCCAGCCTCAGCGCCGGAAACAGCAACTTCGCGAAGGTGCCGACATAGATGACGCGGTCGGCGTAGTCCATGCTCTGTATGGCGGGGACCGGCCTCCCCTGAAACCTGTATTCGCCGTCGAAATCATCCTCGATGATCCACGAATTGTTGCGTTCGGCGATTTCAAACAGGCGCAGCCGCTGGTCCATGCGCATCGTGATCCCCAGGGGATGCTGGCAGGCGGGCGTCACATAGATCAGGCGCGGCGAAACCTCCGGCTGGTTCATCTGCCAGCCGTCGCGGTCGACGACAAGCGGCAGGATGTTGGCGCCCGCGACCGTGAAGGTCGCCTTGGCGGCGTAGTAGCCCGGTTCCTCCAGCCAGACCGTGTCGCCCGGATCGAGCAGCAGGCGCGCCAGCAGGTCGAACGCCGCCTGCGCTCCTGTCGTCACGACGATCTGTTCGGGAGAACATCGCACGCCCCTGGCCGAGATCAGGTAGCCGGCTATCGCCTCCTTGAGCGCCGGCAGACCGGTTACATGATAGGTGCCGAACAACATGTCGGCGCCAAACGTCGCCCGGCGCGCGAGAAGCCTGCCCCAGACCCCAAAGGGGAAATTCTGGGAGTCCGGCATGCCCGGATGAAAGGCAAAGCGTCCGGGCGACCCATGATGGAACGGTTGCTGCATCAGGCTCTCCCCGCGCCTGGAAAGCGGGCGTCGAATTGCCGTGGCCGCGGGTTTGTTGCCTCGATCGGTCGAGTTCACGGGCAGGTCGACGACCACCGGGCGCGCGCCCTGCCGGCTTGCAAGGTAGCCTTCCGTCGCCAACTGGTCATACGCACCGACGATCGTGTTGCGCGCGAGGTTCAGATCTTCCGCGAGCGCCCGCGTCGACGGCAGTTCCGACCCCGGCGCCAGGCGGCGGTCACGGATCATCGAGGCAATCTGCCGATAGAGCTGGCGATGGATCGGTTCGTCGATGGTCCGGTCGATGACCAGCGCTTCCATCGGAAAGGCCTGGCGCCTTCGCCTTGATATCCGCATCGAAACCTCGGCCGCGTGAGAACAAGCAGAGCTTAGACGAGCACCGCGCCGATTGAAACTGGCACCTTCACTTCCATGCAAACTGGCTCTCGCGATGGAGACAGATTGGCGCTTAGATAAAAAGAAAAAGGGAACGACGGGCCAGAACAGAGCGCAAGCGAAACGCCTTCACCGACCGGAATGGTTGGGATGAAGCGTCGCGACCAATGGTCTGGTTCGGTGAGGAGCGATGATGGCAGTCCGGATAGGCATAAATCCGATCACGTGGACCAATGACGACGTGCCGGAACTCGGCGGAGATACGCCACTCGAGGTCTGCCTTTCCGAAACGGCGCAGGCCGGCTACGCGGGCACCGAGCTCGGCGGCAAGTTTCCGCGTGCCAGCAAGGAGCTGGCCGCGGTTCTCGCGACCCATGGCCTTGAACTGGTGTCCGGCTGGTATGATGGCCGGATCTGCGAAAAGGAGGTCGAGGAGGAATTCGACGCCATCCTGCCGCATCTGACGCTTCTGCGCGACCTCGGCGCCAGGCACGTCGTTTACGCCGATACGTCGCGCGGCCGCCATGGCGCCATTCACGATCCGATCTCGCAGCGTCCCAAACTCGCCGACGGCGAGTGGAAATCCTACGGCAACAAGATCACGCGACTGGCCGAACGGTTCGCGGATTTCGGCGTCGGCATGGCCTTTCACCATCACATGGGAACCATCGTCGAGACGGATGACGAGATCGGCAGGCTGATGGCCGGTTCGGGCGAAGCCGTGGGCCTCCTCTATGACACCGGCCATTGCCTGTTTTCCGGCGGCGATCCCGAGGCGCTGCTGCGGCGGCATGTCGGCCGCGTCGTCCACGTGCACTGCAAGGATGTGCGACCGGATGTGCTGAAGCGCGCTCGCGCCCTGGATATGAGCTTCATGGGTGCGGTGATGGAAGGCATCTTCACCGTGCCCGGAGATGGGTCCATCGACTATTTGACGCTTTTGCGGGTGCTGGCCGACAATGGCTATGCCGGCTGGCTGGTGGTCGAGGCCGAACAGGATCCGGCCAAGGCCCACCCGCTCACCTATGCGACGATGGGCTATCGCAACCTGCGCGATCTGGCCCTCAAAGCTGGTTTCGAGGTCAAGGAACGGAAGAACTGATATCCTTCGGGGGCGCTGGGGAGCGGCAATGAGTTCTGTCCTGTACCAAGGTGTGGTCAAGAACTACGGCGCGCTGAACGTCTTGCGGTCGCTCGACCTTGCCGTCCCCGACCACATGTTCCTGGCCCTTCTCGGTCCTTCGGGCTGCGGCAAGACGACGGCGCTGCGCATACTGGCCGGCCTCGACATGCCAAGCGCCGGCAAGCTCTTCATCGGCGAGCGCGACGTCACCCGGCTGCAGCCGCGCGACCGCGACATCGCCATGGTCTTCCAGAGCTATGCGCTCTATCCGCAAATGACGGTCGGCGAGAACATCGGCTATCCCCTGTGGATCCGCGGCATGCCGGATGCCGAGCGCCGCGGCAAGATCGACGAGGTCGCCGCGGTTCTCGAGATCGGCCACCTGCTCGATCGGCGGCCGCGCCAGCTCTCCGGCGGCCAGAGGCAACGCGTGGCGCTTGCGCGCGCCATCGTTCGCGATCCGGCGGCCTTCCTCATGGACGAGCCGCTGTCGAACCTGGACGCAAGGTTGCGCCTGACCATGCGCGGCGAGATCAAGCGGCTTTGCCAGCGGCTCGGCGCAACCACCCTCTATGTCACCCACGACCAGGTCGAGGCCTTGACCATGGCCGACTTCGTCGCGGTGATGCACGGCGGCGAGTTGCAGCAGATGGCGCCGCCGGCCGACATCTACGACCGCCCGGCCAACCGTTTCGTCGCCACCTTCGTCGGCAACCCACCGATGAACATCCTTCCGGTCGCGCTTGCCGAACAAGGCATCGCGATCGGTGGAACGCCGGTTGCGATGCCGGCTGCCCGACTGGCGGCGTGCCGTGCGGCGCAAGTGGTCGAGATCGGCCTGCGGCCGGAAGACATGAGCGTTTCGGTGCCGGGCGCGCCCAACGCGCTGCCCGGCGAGATCTATGTCGTCGAACCCATGGGCAACGAGACGCTGGTCAATGTGCGCCTTGGCGGCGGCAATGTCTCGGTCCGCGCGGGCCGCGACTTCAGGGGCGCGGTCGGCGCCAACATCGCGGTCACTTTCGATGTGTCGAACGCATGCTTCTTCAATTCGGCCGGCCTGACGGCCGTCCACAGGGTCAACAGTGATGGAGAGTGAAATGACGCATTCCAGCAGAAGCAGACTTACTCGCCGCTCCGTACTCAAGGGAGGACTTGGCCTGGCGCTTGCCACCACCGCCCTTACCGCACTCGGCCTGCCTGTCCCGGCCAGGGCGGCCGGCAAGAAGGTGATCATCGGCGCTTTCGCCGATGGCGGCCTGACGCCGTTCAAGCAGAAGATCATCCCGCTCGCCAAGGATGCCGGCTTCGACATCGAATTCCTCGAGGATGAATATGGCGTGACACTGGAGAAGTGGTTCGCCGACGCCAAGAACAGCGCCGGCCAGTACGACCTCTACCTCCTCGACGATCCCTGGGTGCCGCAGTTCGGCGCGGCCAATGTGCTCGAGGATCTCGGCGCGGCCGGCATCGACGGCGGCGACAAGGACTGGATCGGCTCGATGATCGACATGGGCTACTGGCCGCCGCAGAAGGGCGCTCGCGTGAAAGGCTTCGAAACCGCCACGCCGACGCTGATCTGCGTGCCGTTCGTCGGCGATCTGCAAACCCTGACCTACCGCAACGACGTCTACACGAGCGGCGCGCCGAAGACCTGGGACGAGGTCATCGCCAAGGGCAAGGAAGGCGTTGCGGCTGGCAAGATCAAATATCCGGTCGTGTTCCGGGGTGTTTCCGGAAATCCGATCGTGACCAGCTGGTATCCGGTCTTCCTGTCGTTTGGCGGCTCGTTCTTCGACGACAAATGGAACCCGGTCTTCAACTCCGCCGAAGGCAAGGCGTCGGCCGAATTCTTCGTCGGCGCCATGAAGCAGAACGCGCCGAGCGGCGTCGTCGAGTTCGACTCGGATCAGGAGGGCGCGGCGATCCTGGGCGGCGAAGCCGGCGCGATCATCCAGTATTCCGGCAATGCGCTGAAGGCCGACGATCCGGCGCAGACCAAGGTGGCGGGCAAGCTGGATTTCGGCGTCGTGCCGAAGCAGACATCGGCGATCGCCCAGATGGGCATCTTCATCGCCGGCATTCCGAAATCGGCGCCCAACAAGGCCAACTCGGTCGAGTTCCTGAAGTGGTATGTCAGCGCCGACATCCAGGCCAAGCTGTCGGAAGCAGGTTCCATCCCGGTCAAGCGCAGCGCCTTCGGCGTTGCCAAGCCAGGCAACCGCCTGATCCCGGTCGCTCTGCAGCAGCTCGACGCCGGCGCGCTGCCGCGGCCGCGCACGCCCGACTGGGCCAAGGTCGAGGAACTGCTCGGCATTGAACTCAACAAGGCGCTGCAGGCCGGCTCGGGTGGCGGCGCCGCGTTGGACAATGCCGCCAAGCAGGTCAAGGACTACCTGTCTTCGGTCGGCTATTACTGATGGCGAACGGCGGGACGCAGAGCCGCAAATACCGTCTGCAGGGGGCGGGGCTCGACCTCGCCCTCCCTTATCTCATGCTGGCGCCAGGCCTGCTGATCGTGCTTGGCGTGCTTGTCTATCCGCTCTGGGACGGCCTGCGCGCCAGCACCAAGGTCTATCGCTACGGCTCGGTCGTCGCCGATGTCGGCATGCAGAACTACATCAAGCTGTGGAGCGACCCGCAGTTTCTGAACTCGCTCTGGGTGACGGTCGAATTCGTCGCCCTGTCGGTCACTTTCGAGGCCATCCTGGGCTTTGCCCTGGCGCTGTTCTGCCTGCGGGAATTTCGCGGCATCCGCTTGCTGAGGACGATCCTGATCATCCCGATGGTGATCACGCCCGTCGTCGTCGCCATCGTCTTCCGGCTGATCTACGCCAGCGACGCCGGCATGCTGACGGCAATCTCCGAGTGGATGGGCGGCGGCCAGGTGCAGATCCTCGGCAGCCCCGTCAAGGCCTTCATCGGCCTCGTCGTTCTCGATGTCTGGGAATGGACGCCGCTGATGTTCCTGATCCTGCTCGCCGGCCTGCAGTCGCTGCCGCACGAACCCTTCGAGGCCGCCCGCGTCGACGGCGCCGGCAACTGGCGGGTGTTTGCCGATCTCACCTTTCCGATGATGCGGCCGGTGCTGGCGATCGCCATCGTGCTTCGAACGATCGACGCCTTCGGCACGTTCGACCAGGTGTTCGTGCTCACCCGGGGCGGACCGGGCGAGGCGACGCGGCTGGTCTCGATCTATGGCTACGACACCGCCTTCAAGTTCCAGCAGACCGGCTATGCGGCGGCACTTTTCGTCACCATCGGTCTCGTCGTGCTTGCGCTGGCCTTCAGCGCTGTGCGGCTTTTGCGCAGGGTGGACGCATCATGAACAGTCGTCTGGCCCGTATCGGGGTGATGAGCGCGGTGCTGGCCATCGTGCTGTTGCCCATCTACTGGCTCGTCTCGACATCGCTGAAGTCCAATCGCGAGATCACCCAGGAAGGCACGCTCTATCCGCATGTGCCGACACTGGACAATTACATCAGGCTGTTCACGGAAAAGCAGTTCGGCGCCTATCTGACCAACTCGCTGGTGGTGACGTTCTTCTCCGTGGCGATCGCCCTGGTCGCCGGCGCCATGGGCGCCTATGCGATCGCCCGCTTTCGCCTGCCTTTCGCGATGGAGCGCAAGGTCGGATTGTTCCTGCTGACGCTGCGCATCGTGCCGCCGGTCGTCATCCTGATCCCGGTCTACCTGCTGATGCTCAAGCTCGGCCTGCTCGACAGCTGGCTGGGTCTGATCGCCACCTACACCGCGTTCAACATCACCTTCTGCGTCTGGATGATGGAGAGCTTCTTTCGCGAGATCCCCGTGGATCTCGAGGAAGCCGCCATGGTCGACGGCGATTCCCGCTTCGGTGCGTTCCGGCGCATCACCCTGCCGCTGGCGGCACCCGGCCTTGCGGCGACCGCCATCTTCGCTGTGCTTGTCACCTTCAACGAATTCCTGTTCGCGCTGGCGCTGACGGCCACGCCCCGGGCGATGACGATGCCGCGCGGCACCGCCACGCTGATCGGCCGCATCGACACCGACTGGGCCTCGATGTCGGCGGCCGGCGTCATCGGCGCGTTGCCGATCGTCTTCTTCGCGCTTCTGGTGCAGCGCCATCTGGTTCGCGGGCTGACCATGGGAGCCGTGAAATGACGACCCGGCTCGGCAGCCACCCACCTCAATCAAGTCGCCGCCCCGGCCGCGCACAAGGCCGGCCGACACCACGCGGCCTTTCAGGGAAATCAAACGCATGATCGATGTCTGTCTATTTGGAGCGGGCCTCATCGGCCAGGTGCATGCGGGCAATTTGGCGCGGCATCCCCGCGTGCGCCTGCGCTACATCGTCGATCCGAACATCGAGGCCGCCTCGAAGGTCTCGGCCCTTACCGGAGCCGAGATCGCCGACACCCAGACCGTGATGGATGACCCGTCGATCCGCATGGTGTTCATCGCTTCGGCGACAAGAACCCATGCGGACCTGGCCATGGCCGCCGCCGCCAAGGGCAAGGCGATCTTCTGCGAAAAGCCGATCGATCTTGATCTCAAGCGCACGGACCAATGTCTGGCGGCTGTCGAGAAGGCAGGCGTGCCCTTTCAGATCGGGTTCAACCGTCGGTTCGACCCGAGTTTTCGGGCGCTCAAGGCGCGCCTTGGGCAAGGCGAGATCGGCGCCGTCGAACAGGTCATCATCACCAGCCGGGATCCGGAACCCGAAACCGAGGAAGCGCTGGCCGGAGGAGGGGGCGTCTTCCGGGAGATGACCATCCATGACTTCGACATGGCACGAAACCTGTTGGGCGAAGAGCCGGTGGAACTCTTCGCGACCGGGTCGTCCCTCGTCGCGCCGCAATATGCCAAGCTGGGGGACTACGATACCGCGATGTTCGTGCTGCGCACGGCGTCCGGCCGGCAATGCCACATCAACAACAGCGTCAGGGCCGCCTACGGCTACGACCAGCGCATCGAGGTGCATGGCGCGGATGGGATGCTGCGGGCCGGCAACAGGGTGCCGACATCGGTCGAAGTTTCAGGCGCAAAGGCGATATCGCGCGACAAGCCCTATTACTTCTTCGTCGAGCGCTATGCCGAGTCCTACGCCGCCGAGATCGATCATTTCATCACCTGTGTCGAAACAGGCCAACGGCCCGACGTCACCGCAAGCGACGGCCGCAAGGCGATGATCCTGTGCGAGGCAGCGCTTGCCTCCGCCAAGTCCGGCCGGTTCGAGACCGTTCGGTTCTAGCGCGATTGAACGAGGAGTTTCCAGATGAAGATCGGCATGATTACGGACAGCCTCGGCAACCTCGCCTTCGACGAGATGTTGCGCGCCTCGGCCGAGCTTGGACTTGAGACGCTGGAGTTTGCCTGCGGCAACTGGTCGTCGGCGCCGCATATCGATCTGCAGGCGATGCTGGCGAGCGCGGCCACGCGCAAGGAATTCGTCGCCAAGATCAGGGATCACGGGATGACGATCGCAGCGCTCAACTGCTCGGGCAATCCGCTGCATCCTGGGCCGCAGGGCGCGGCCCATCATGGCGTTACACAGGATACGATAAGGCTGGCCAGCCTGATGGAGATAGATCGCGTCGTCATGATGTCGGGCCTGCCGGGGGGGCCGGGTGACGCCCATCCGAACTGGATCATCACCGACTGGCCGCCGGAATGCCTGGAGATCCAGCGCTACCAGTGGGAAGAGCGGATAATTCCCTACTGGCGCGATCTCGTCGCGTTCTCAAACAACCTCGGCATCCACAAACTGTGCCTGGAACTGCACGGCCATCAGGCCGTCTACAACGTCCAGACGCTGTTCAAGCTGCGTGACGCCGTCGGTGAAACGGTCGGCGCCAACTATGACCCCAGTCATCCGCTGTGGATGGGGGCGGACCCGATTGCCGCCATCCGCAAGCTCGGCTCGGCGATCTACTATGTCCATGCCAAGGATACCCGGATCGAGCCAATTCCCGCGGCCATCGACGGCACGCTCGATGCTCGCCCACCAAACCTGTACGCCGAACGAGCCTGGAATTATATCACGCTCGGATACGGTCACGGTGAGACCTGGTGGCGGCAGTTCTGTACCGCGCTCAAACAGGTTGGCTACGACGATGTCCTGTCGATCGAGCACGAGGACATGATGCTTTCCCCGATGGAAGGCATGCGGAAATCCGTTGCGCTGCTGCGCAATGTCGCAATCAACCTGTCATAGAGCGAGGACTTGCCGAGGTTCGGGCTGATCGCCCGAAATCTCGCCCTCGACGACGAAGTTTACCAATGATTTTGGGCCGGTTCGCCAACAGTCCGCCAAGCAGCGGCCTGCGTGTCGCCGGCCGTGCGTGGTGCTCATGGACCGTCTGGTCCATGGGCTCTCGGTCCTGCCGGCTCGTTCGGTCCGGGAAGAACGGCGTGGCCGTGCGTAGAGCAGACTTGATCGAGATCGGTGCCGCTCGGCCGTTTGATCCGCCGCAAAGCGTGGCAGCATCCAGCGCGCTTAGGTGGAACTGCCCGGAAACAGCCGGCACACGGAAGAAGGAGCGTCACATGAGCTACAAGGATATCTTGGTGTTCCTCGACGGTTCGGTCGAAAACGCAGCGCGGGTGGATTTTGCCCTTTCGCTGGCAAAAGCACACGGCGCGAGGTTGACTGGCGTCGACGTCGACTCCGCCGCAGCTTTCGCCAGCGAGTGGGCTGAACGCGCGAAATCGCTTGAAGACACATTTTTAGCCAGTGCCAACCGTTTTGGCATCGACGTTCGCTTCAAGGTCGCGGATCGTAACTCGGCGGGATGGAAGCATTACTATACGCCCTATGCGGATCTGGTGGTCGCCACACAGCCCTACCGTGAGGTTTCCGACAGGATTCCGCCCGAGGTGCCCGGGGATTTGTTGACGTCGGCAGGCGTGCCGATGATCCTGCTGCCTCGGGACTGGCGGCCGAGACCCGTTGGAGAAGAGATCGCGATTGCCTGGTCGCCGAGCGGACAAGCCGCCCGTGCCGTGCATGATGCGATGCCCCTTTTGGTCCGGGCGCGGAAAGTAACGGTGTTCGCGTTCGATCCGCCGGCCGATATAAAGGATACGGATATCGACTTGCTGCGCGACCATCTGCTCGCACATGGCGTCAAAGCCGAGACCGACCGCTGGACGGACACCGGCGACCTGTCGGCAATCGAGGCGCTGTTCGCTTCGCGCGCCGTGGAGGACGCCGACTTGATCGTGGCCGGCGCCTATAGCCATTCGCGAATCCGCGAGGCCTTGTTCGGCGGAATGACCAAGTCCCTGCTCGAGCAATTCTCGTTGCCGGTGTTCGTCTCGCATTGAACGGGGGACCGGTCGTGCAAATGACTGGCCGGTCCCCTGCGCGGCTCGCCTTGATTCAGGCGCTTGGCGGCAGAATGGCGGCCCATTTGGTGGAGTATGGCAATGAGCCGAACTAGAGGTTTCCTGCTGGCCATGTTGATCGCCATGATGGCCGCGGCCGGTGTGGCCTTCCTGCTTTATAAGAACGAGCTTGGTCGCATGCGCGACACGGCCAGCCGAGGCAGTCTGGTCGCCAACCTCGACACAGGCCCGATCGAATACGCCGACAGCGGCGCGGGCATTCCGCTTCTGTCGATCCATGGCGCCGGCGGCGGCTTTGACCAAGGCCTTTCCAATGCAGCCGATCTTGTGGGTGAGGGCTTTCGGGTCATCGCGCCGTCGCGCTTCGGCTATCTACGCACGCCCGTTCCGCCGGACTCCTCCCCAGCCGCGCAGGCCGATGCGCACGCGGCGTTGCTTTCCAAACTCAACCTCCCCAAGGCTGTGGTCATCGGTATTTCGGCAGGCGCGCGTTCCGCGGCTGAGCTGGCACTCCGGCACCCGGACAAGGTCGCCGCTCTCATCCTGGTCGTCCCAGCCCTTTATTCGCCCACCAGTCCGATCTCGATCGAAGTGGGCCGCGGCAACAGGTTCGCATTCTGGGCCGTCAACGCTGGCGGCGATTTCGCCTGGTGGGCCGCCGAGAACGTCGCGCCGTCGATACTCATTCGCTTCCTCGGCGTTCGACCGGCGCTGGTAGCGGCTGCGCCTCAGGCCGAGCGGGACCGCGTCATGAGCTTTGTCCGGAGCGTCGAGCCCTTGTCGCTGCGCTTCCCTGGAATCAATATCGACAGCGTCCCCGAACTACATGAAATGCCGTTGGGTGAAATTACCGCGCCGACAATGATCATCTCCGCGCGTGACGACCTGTTCAACACGCTGCCGGCGGCTGAGTTCTCAGCGGACAAGATCCCTGGTGCCAAGCTGGTCGTCTACGACACTGGCGGACACCTTTTGGTGGGTCGGGCGCAGCAGGTTCGCACCGAAGTTCGCACATTTCTGGCAGGCGCGGACCTTATCCCGTCATTGGCAACAACAACATCAATGTCGCTGGTAAGTCGCTCGATGTAAGCGGCGAAGCCGGCACCACCAGCGTGTCGCTGGGCTTTCGACCAGATGGCGTGCCAGCTGGCACGCGACGACAAACAAGCTGCCGTTCTCTCAAGAGGTCGCCCACAGGGAATTGTCCGCTCTGCGGCGGCTTTGCGCCGGCGCGGCTGATTGCACAGGCGGTGCGGTTTCAATGGTGGCGATCCTGTCAGCCACCGAGCGCCGGGACGAGCCCGCGCAGCGAGGGCGAAGCACCAATGCCGCAGCGATGCACGGCGGGCCGTGAAATCGACAATCGAGCGCTCGCAGACGCTATTCCGAGGCAGCGACAAGCCCGGCTTGGAAAGCCTCCACATCGACGTTCAACCCTTGCGAACAGTGGTCCGTGAATCTTCGAGCAAGGCGAGCAAGCCTTTCAGAATTTCGATTGGTGGCGGCGGACAGCCTGGAATGTGCAGATCGACCGGCAGCAGCTCCGACACTCCCCCGACCACGGCATAGCTGCCAGCGAAACAGCCGCCGTTCCTGGCACAATCCCCGAGTGCAACCACCCATTTGGGGTTGGGAGTCGCGTCGTATGTTCGCTTCAACGCTTCGCGCATGTTTTTGGTCACCGGTCCTGTGACAAGCAGGACATCGGCATGACGCGGCGAGGCGACAAAACGGATTCCGAAACGCTCGATGTCATAGAATGCATTGTGGAGCGCATGCATCTCGAGTTCGCAGCCATTGCAGGAACCGGCGTCGACAGCCCGAATGGCCAGGCTTCTGCCCAGCCTTTTGCGAGCGGACCCGTTGAGGGCGCGCGCCAATTCCTCGACCGCCGAGTCGCGTGCCAACGGTGGTCGCTCGGTGAGGGCGGGGCGTATCAGGCTTTCGAAGAGGAGCTTGCGCATGACAGCATGCCTTCAAAGATCGTGCCCGGAATAAGAGCAGTTGAACGATTTGTTGCAGAGCGGAAAGTCGGCGACGATGTTGCCCTCGATGGCAGCTTCAAGAAGCGGCCACTGAAACCATGACGGGTCACGCAGGTGACAGCGCTCGACAAGGCCGCCCTTGCCAATGCGCAGCCAGGCCAGAATGTCGCCGCGAAAACCTTCGACGAGCGCCATGCCTTCATGCGGTCCGTCCGTCGGCGCCAGATCGACATGGATCGGGCCGCCGGGCAGTTTTCCCAGGATCTGTTCGATCAGCGACAGGCTCTGTTTTACCTCGTGGATGCGAATCCAGACGCGCGCGTTCACGTCGCCTTCCTGGAGGAGAGGGATGTCAAAGGCGAGTTCGTCATAGGGCGGATAGGCCAGACCGCGCCGCGCATCGAAGTCCCGGCCAGAGGCTCGGCCGATATAGCCTCCGGCGCGATACTGTCGGGCGAGTTCTGCCTTGAGCCGGCCGGTTGCGACCGTCCGGTCCTGCAGCGACGCCGTATTGTCGTAGAGGTCGATCAACTGGGGGAACCGCTGCCTGATCTCGGTGAGCAGGGACCGAACCGCTGTCGTTCCCTCGTCGCTCAGGAAGCTTGCCACGCCTCCAGGCACGATGCAGTCGCGCATCAGACGATGGCCGAAAGCGGCATCGCTTGCCCGCAATACGCGCTCACGCAGCACCCCGCAGTGGGCATGCATGAGCGAGAAGGAGGCGTCGTTGCAGATGGCGCCGATATCGCCCAGATGATTGGCCAGACGTTCCAGTTCGGCCATGAGCGCTCGCAGCCAGACCGCGCGCGGAGGAATCTCGACATCGAGCGCCGCTTCGACCGCGCGGGCGAAGGCGAAGGAGTACGCCACGGTGCTGTCGCCGGAGGTCCTGGCCGCCAGCCTGGCGGCATGATCGATGTCGGATCCCGCCATCAAACCTTCTATGCCCTTGTGCGTGTATCCGAGGCGCTCTTCCAGCCGGACAACCGTTTCGCCGCTCGCCGTAAATCGAAAATGCCCCGGCTCGATGATGCCGGCATGGACGGGTCCGACCGGGATCTGGTGCAGGCCTTCCCCCTCGGCAGGCAGGAAATGATAGGGGGACGCCGTCGGAGACAACGTCCGCTGGGTTCCCAGCGGATAGCTGACCCCCCACTGGCCATGATCAAGCCACCGTCGTGTATCGGGCGCGCCCTGCGGCAAGAGACCGAACAAGTCGGCGGCCGCGCGTTCGAGGCGCAATGCGGGCGGATGCAGCTGGCCGACCGAGGGGTAGCGGCCGTCCGGACATACCAGGCTGACAACGCCGATCTCCCAGGTGCTTTCATCGAGGAGCGCCATGTGGACGACGCCTGGCTCACCCCAGAGACCGAGCAAGCCCCAGTGACCCTCGACCAGCTGTTCAACGGCAAAGCTCCATATCTTGGGAGCCACCACGGCGCGCGGCCACGGAAAATGGTTGTCGACACGTTGGCCAGCAAGGATGAGGTCGATCAGAGCGGGCATGCTTCTTTCTCCCTTCCTTCATCCCAGAAGGTTGGCGACATGCTGGAACCATGTGACCAGTGGTGGCGGCAGATAGATGCCGGCGGCAAACACCAGCGCCAGGTGGGAATACATCGGAATGTAGGACGCGTCGGCGGGCGCGGTGCTGCCGCGCGGTTCGCCGAAAGCGACGCCGGTCAGCCGAAGCAGCAGGGCGCCGAAGGCGAGCAGAATCCCGAATACCAGCGGCATAGCCAGAAAGGGGTGTCTTGCAAATGTCGAACTCACAACCAGGAATTCGCTCATGAAGATGCCGGATGGAGGGAGGCCGGCGATGGCGACGACGCCGATGACGAGCGCCCAGCCAAGCGCCGGATGCGTTTCCGTCAGCCCCCTGATCTCCGCTATGTTCTGTGTTCCCTTGACCTGTGCGATGTGTCCGACCGTGAAGAAGATCGCCGACTTGGTCAGGCTGTGCATCACCATGTGCAGCAGGCCGGCAAAGTTGGCGAGCGGGCCACCCATGCCGAAAGCGAACACGATGATCCCCATGTGCTCGATGGAGGAATACGCGAACAGACGTTTGATGTCGCGGCGGCGGTAGAGCATGAAGGCCGCGAAAACAAGCGACGTCAGCCCCATCGTGATCATCAACGGCCCCGTGGCGATCGCTTCCGGGCTTGCCGCGAGCAACATCTTGAAACGCAGCACGGCATAGAGCGCGACGTTCAACAGCAAGCCCGACAGCACCGCGGAAATCGGCGTCGGGCCTTCCGCGTGCGCGTCGGGCAGCCAGGCATGCAAGGGCGCAAGGCCTACCTTCGTACCGTAGCCGAGCAGCAGGAAGACGAAGGCGACGTTCAGCAATGCCGGGTCGAAATGCGCCGCGTTTGCGATGAGCATTGTCCAGACCATGGCATTCGTGCCCTCGCCAACAACTGGTTGCGCGGCCATGTAGACGAGGATGGTGCCGAACAGGGCAAGCGCGATGCCGACGCTGCCCAGAATGAAATATTTCCAGGCGGCTTCCAGCGCTTCATGCGTGCGATAGATGCCAACCATGAGCACGGTGGTCAGCGTGGCAAGCTCCACCGCCACCCACATCAAGCCGATATTGTTCGACACGAACGCCAGGTTCATGCCGAACATCATGATCTGGTACATTGCATGGTAGAATCGCAGGTTCGACGCGGTCAGCCGTCCGGTATCCAGTTCGTGCGCAATGTAGGAGGCGCTGAAGACGCTGGTCGTGAAGCCGACAAAGGCATTGAGTACGATGAAAACGATGTTGAGATCGTCGACGAGCAGGTATTGACCGGGCGGTGGCCGATCAGTGACGAAGAGCGACATTGCGGCGAGCAAGGTCAGCAAGCTCGCGGCGACATTGAGGCCAGCCGCCAGCCGGTAATTCGGCAGCGCCGCCAGAAGCGCGGCCGCGACGACTGGTATCAGCAAAATGGCGGCCACCGCATCGAGGGAAAACGCGGTCAACGATGCTCTCCCCTGTAGTCGTCGAGCGCGCCGACATCCACCGAGTCGAACCTCTCGCGGATGCGGAACAGGAACACACCGATGACGATGAAGGCGATGAGGATCGAGAAGGCGACGCTGATCTCGACGACCAGCGGCATGCCCTTGGCCCCGGTGGCGGCAAGGACCAGGCCGTTCTCGAGCGACATGAATCCCACCACCTGGCTGACGGCATTCCGCCGGGTGACCATCACCAGCAGTCCCAGCAATATTATGGACAGCGCGAAGGCCAGGTCCTCGCGGGCGAGGGGGGCGGCGTAGGGGGTGACCCTCAGCATCAGGACCATGGACAGGGTCACCAGGCCTATGCCCGCAAGCATGGTCGAACCGATCCCGACCGCCGTCTCGATATCGCGATGGATGCCGAGCCGCTGAATGATGCGATGAAGCCCGACGGGAATGACGATCGCCTTGAAAATGAGGGCAATCGCCGCCGTGACGTAGAGATGATGCGCGTCCTGGATGTAGGCCTGCCAGGCCACCGACAGGGCGAGCACGATGGCATGGACCGCAAAAACATTGATCAGCGCAAAGAGGCGATCCTGGTACAGCATCATGAAACTGACCAGCACCAGGCCACCGGCCAGCAGATGAGCGATGTCGAAGGTGAGGCCGTTCATCAGAGGCTCCTCGAGACGAACCGCAGGAGCGTGGCAAGCAGGGCCAGCATGAGCGCCGCTCCGAGGAAATCCGGAACGCGGAAGACACGCATCTTGGCGATGGCAGTCTCGAACAAGGCGAGGAGAACGCCGCTCGCGGCAAGTTTGCAGATGTAGAAGATGACGCCCAGAACATAGGACCATGGCCCGGCCCCGGCGGTCACGAGCCCCCAGGGAACGAAGACACAGGAAATCAGCGAGACGTAGAGCAGAAGCTTCAGGAAGGCCGCGAAATCGATCATCGCCAGATGGCGACCGGAATATTCCAGGACCATCGCCTCGTGGATCATGGTCAGCTCCAGATGCGTCGCCGGGTTGTCCACCGGCACGCGGGCATTTTCCGCGATTGCCACCATGACGAGAGCGATCAGTGACATTCCGAGCGATACCCGCAGGCCAACCTGCGGCGAGCCCATGAAAGCCGCCACCGTGGACAGTTGCGTCGCGCCGGCAACGAGTGCCAAGCTGAACACGATCAGGAGCATGGCGGGCTCGGCCAGGGAAGCGATCATCACCTCGCGGCTGGCGCCGATGCCGCCAAAGCTCGTGCCGACGTCCATCGCCGCCAGCGCCAGGAAGAACCGCGCGCTTCCAAGCAGCGCCACGATCGCTATGAGATCGGCGGTCCAACTGAACTCGAGGCCGGTGGCGAATGTCGGTATGAGCGCGGCGGCGACCCAGGTGAAGGCGAAGATCAGATAGGGTATGACGCGAAACAGCCAGGATGCATTGTCGGCCAGAACGACCTCCTTGCGCATGAGCCGCAAGAGATCGCGATAGGGCTGGATCAGAGGAGGGCCCTGGCGCCGCAACAGCCTTGCCTTCACCTTGCGGACGAAGCCGGTCAGGAGCGGTGCCAGCAAAAGCACCAGCAACATCTGCGCGCCCTGGACCGTCAACTCAAGGATCAGGGCCATAGTGCGAGCACCAGGAGCAAGACGATGAGGAAGAGGAAGACAAGGGTCAGGTAGCGCCTGATCGTCAGGAACTGCAGATGGTTCAGGTGGTCGGTCGCAAAGTCGAGGGCCTTGCCGATGGGCAGATAGAGCGTCTCCCAGATCACGTCATGGATTTCCAGCTTGAAACGAGCCGGACCGGTATCGCCGGGTGCCGGCATTTCGACCCTTTCAGTCGCGCGGAACACGAACGTGCCGAAGACCCGGCGGATAGGCTGCGCGAAGCTGACGCCCGTGTACTGCGAGCCCGGGACGGCATCCGCGAAGCCACAACCCCAGGCGGGACCGCGACGCAGTGCGTGCGAGGCGAAGCGATGAATCACATAGACCGCGGCGGATGCGGAAATGGCGATGAATACAAACACCAGCAGGCCGTTGTAGGAACTGCGGCTCTCGGCGATCGGCGCGATCGAAAGCCAAGGTTGCGCCATCTGCACCGGCATGCGGCTGCCGATGAGCGAAAGCGTCACGGGGGAAAGGCCATCTATGACAAAGCCCGGCAGAATGCCGGCAAGCAGACAGAGCGCGGCAAGGATGAACATTGCCGCCAACGAGTAGCGGTCGGCTTCATGCGCGTGTTCCACCGCCGAGGTCCGTGGTCGGCCCAGGAACGTAATTCCGAAGGCCTTTACGAAGCAGGCCGCGGCCAGCGCCGCCGACAGCGCGAGCAGGCCGCCGACGGCGGGCACCATCACCTTCAGGGCCCATTGCGGCAAATCCGGGCTCTGCAGGACAGCCTGGAAGGCCAGCCATTCGGAGACGAAGCCGTTGAAGGGCGGAAGCGAGGAGATCGCCACGCAGCCAACGAGAAAGACGAAGCTGGTCTGCGGCATCCGATGGATAAGACCGCCCAGCTTCTCCATGTCCCGTTCGCCGGTTGCGGTGAGCACGGCGCCGGCGCCGAAGAAAAGCAGGCTTTTGAAGAACGAATGGTTGAGAGCGTGGAACAGCGCGGCCGTAAGCGCCAGCGCCGCGGCCGATGGCATGGCGTTCGCCTTGAAGGCGAGCGCCAGACCAAGGCTTACGAAGATGACGCCGATGTTTTCGATGGTGCTGTAGGCAAGCAGCCGCTTGAGGTCCTTTTCCATCAACGCGTAAAGGATACCCAGGACGGCGGTGAGGCCTCCGAAGAAAAGGACGATGATACTCGACCACCATGTCGGTTCACCGAGCAGGTCGAAGACAACGCGGATGAAGCCATACACGGCGACCTTGGTCATGACGCCGCTCATGAGTGCCGAGACATGGCTTGGCGCGGCCGGGTGAGCGAGTGGAAGCCAAACGTGCAGCGGAACGAGACCAGCCTTGGAGCCGGCGCCCAGCAGCATGAGAGCCAGGACGAAAGTGGCGGTGAGCGGGGTGGCCCCCGCGGCACGCATCGCTTCGAACGTGTAGTTTCCGCCCGGCCCGGACAACAAGCCGAACGCAAGCAGCAGCGCGAGCGTGCCGAAGCTCGCCATCACGAGATAGATGTAACCGGCCCGTGCATTTTCCCGTTCGCGATGGTGGACGATGACCAGCGCCCAGGAAGAGAGCGACATGAATTCCCAGGAGAGCAGGAAGCTGAAGGCGTCGTCCGCGAGCACGACCAGGTTCATTCCGGCGAGGAAGGCGGGGAAGAACGGCAGCACCCGGTGCGGCGAGGGCTCGTGGCTGCCATAGCCGAGACCGTAGAGGCTGGCCATGGCGCCGCCGAAATTGATGACGACGAGGAAGAAGGTCGAGAGCGCATCCAGGCGGAAATGAGCTCCAATCCAAGGCAGCCCGAGCGGCAATACGACAGTCGACGGGGTGATGGGGTCTTCGAGGATGCGGCCAGCGAGGACCAGGAGCGCGGTGGCCGAAATACCGAGCGTCAAGCCGTAGACGAGGCGTGTTCCCGAGCCCGGTGTGCGGCTCAACGCAATCGCAAGCACCGCTGTCCCCAGGAGCGATGCAACGCCCCATAGGAGGACCGCGGCGTCCGAAGTCACGCCACGCTCCTCGCAGCGAGTTTGGCGCCCGCGTCGTCCCCGCCCAGAACCTTGGCGGGATCGAAATCCGCTTTAAGCCGCACGCCGCGTCCACCGATCTGGCTGGAGGCGCCCTCGGCGATCAGCTCGACGCCGGCAAGGTCAAGGGCCCCGATCAACTTCATCAGGGAATCGACGTTGCCCCGGATGATCGACTCGCTGGCTTCCATGCGCTGAATGGTCGGCACCGACAGGCCGGACAATTCGGCCAGCCTGCGCTGGTCAACGCCAAGGAGCGCCCTCGCGGCACGCAACTGTGGAGCGGTTATCACGGGTTGCATCCCTCATTGTCAACTTTGAGATATTGTCCCTGCCGGTTGCAGCATATATTAAAATGCGGTGCATTCAACAAATGATGCGTGACACATCTATCCCTGCGCCATGGGAAACCGCGCGACAGGAGCCGGGATTGGGCGCTCCCCGGTGCCCGGCAAGTGCAAAAGCCGGCCTGCCATGACGGAGGCCGCGAAACGCCCTGGCAAAAGGCCGTTCGAGAGACGAGTTGAGCGGCGGATTTAGGAATTGGCTGTGGTGACCAGGTCATGATCCGGGTTGCGAAATATCATACCGATTTCGGCAACATCGAGGTTCTGCGGACCAAGGATTCCGGTTCGTTCATCTATCGCCAAGGCGGTTGCTACCAAAGCGAGTGCGACCCCAATGGCATCAGCGTCGTGCCCTATATACACGCGATCTTTGGTCTTCTCGCGCAAGCGGAAGTGTCCGACGTCCTGATGATCGGTTGTGGCGGCGGCAGCCTGGGCACGATGCTTGACAGGGTTGGCGTGCGTGTCACGATCGTCGACATCAACCCAAAGGCTTTCCAGATCGCCCAGCAATATTTTGGGCTGCCCCGGGGCGTTCACTGCTGCACGTCCGACGGGCGGGATTTTTTGCGCGCCGACCGTCATCGCTACGACGCCATCGTTCTCGACGCATATTCGGGGCGGCGCATTCCGGATCATTTGTGCGCCGAGACATTCTTCGGTCTGGCGCAGACACGTCTCAAGAACTCATCCGGCTTGCTGATCGGGAATGTTCATGCTCGCCACGACCTTGACACCATGCCGGATCGGGTTGCCGCGAAACTCAGCAATATCTGGGCGAATGTCAGACTGCTCGATACCCGCGGCGCCTCGGACCGCAACGCACTCGTCATGGCAGGCAAGGTGCGTGATCTTGTCCAGCCGATGTTGCTGGTACCGCCATCGGTTGGCGCTGACGAGATCGCGCATGAGCTGAGCCTGCTGGCGTTCAGGCCATGGCATGTGCCACGCCGAGCAGCGCAAGGCGTAGGGCGGGGCGCCAGTTAGAGGCTGGTCCCATCGTGTGCTTCAGGACCAGCCAAGCGGATAGCAGGCGGCGGAACTTCAGTAGGGCGAATGACACTGCCGACGCGGGCCGTTGTAAGGCTGGAAGGTATTGTCCGACGCGCGATACGACCTGTAGTGGTCGTAGCACCACTGCACATGGGCGTTACCCGCATAGACACGGTTGTTCTCGCTGTTGACGATTGCGCTGCCAATCAGTGCACCGGCGGTAAAGGCAGCAAGCGGGAACCAGAAGTCACCGTGCCGGCGATAGCCGCGATGGTACTCGCGGTAGCCGCGGTGGCCGTTCCAGTACATGCCGTCGTTGTGTATGACACGGCGATGCACTCGGTTGCCGTGCCGACGTATCCACCGCGGGTCGCCGTTGCGGGCTTCCACGGCCTGAACGTCGCTTGAAGCTGACGGCGCCTGCGGTACGAACATCTGCACGGCATTGGCCGGCAAGGCGGCGGAAACCGCGAACGAAGCCGACAATGCGCCGGCCAGTATGCCCGAGATGATCTTGTTCATCATCTTCTCCTGGAGGGGATGGTTACCCCTTGTGTGTGTGAGCGATTAAGTGGGTATGCTTTCGCCTGTGTCGTGAGAAATGGGCTCAAACTCGCCCCATCAGAACCAGGACGATGACGATGATCAGAATGACGCCAAGAATGCCAACGCCGCCGTGGCCGAACCCGTAGCCGTATCCACCGAAGCGGCCACTAAAGCCACCGAGCAGGAAAATGATAAGCAAGATGATCAGTATGGCTCCAAGCGACATGGGTCTTCTCCTTTTGATCCCATTGGTCGGACCTTGCCGACGCTCACCCTATCCGGGCAAACTCGATTGACTGTCGATTTGGCAATCCAGAGAGTTGCCAGCAACAGTGCTTATTTCTCCTTGATAACGTCTTTGATGCCTCCGACAGCATTCTGGACCTTGCCTTCAAATTTGTCGGCCTTGCCCTCGGACTCCAACTTGGCGTCACCGACCGCCTTGCCAACAGCCTCCTTTATCTTCCCTTTTACGACCTTCGCAGACCCGATTACCCTGTCTTTGTCCATCATCCATTCCTCCACTTCTTTTCTGTTTGATGACGTTATGAGCAATGCGCCAATTGTCCTTGATTTCGATCAAGGCGAACCGCGCGGGCGCCGCGCGCCTGCTTCAGGGCACGGGATTGGCAGCGAGCAGGGTGTCGGCAGCCGACACGACCGATGCCCATTGCCTAGAACAGTGGTCGCGAAGCTGGGCCGCAAAGCGGACCTTCGGCATCCGCGAGAAGCCGAGACAGCGATCGATGCTCCGTCGGCTTGTCCCGAAGCATTCATTCAGTCGGCAAATTTATTGCCGGAAAGCCGCGGGTCCTTAAGTTGCCCATGAGTCCTGATGGACATGGAAGGGTCGTTATCCGCCACTGTTCTTGCCGGCGGCTGGTCTGCCTCTGCGATCCGATCCGGGCAAGATATCGTCGCCTACGAGACGGTCTTCGGACGATAGTTTGGGCGGTATGAAATGATCAATAGTGCCGGTCTCGCCCAGCCACTCTTCGTAGCCGGCGTTCATTTTTGACTTTAGCTCCTGCGGCTGATCCACCCCGGATTGAAACAAATCCATGAGCCGCCGCCCGAAATGTTCTCTTGCCGGGTGGCCTTTGGGAATTCCTGCCTCGGTACAGTAGTCGTTGAGAACCTTGGCGAGCATTGAGAGCTGCTTGGAGTCGATTGGATGGTCGAAAGACATTGCTTTTCCCTCATGGTGAAAGCGTGGTTGGCTCTTCCATGCCCAAGCGCGCGAACCATGGCCGGCGATCAAGAAATTGTACGCTTCCGGCAGTCGGTTAGCGAGTCAATTCCCGATCCGGCCGATGTGATCGGTCTGTTGAACGCGGCGGCGTCTTCCGCCGTATCGAATGGTCGGGCCGTAGCCGTTCCATCCAGCGCCAGAATGACAGCCAGGAAGGGAAGATCGAGCGCTGGCGGGCTGCAGGCAGCGCATGACGGGCAAGTGATTTTTATCGCCCATGCTGCCGGACGCTCCGGCATTTAGGCAAAGGGCAAGCGCTGGGCTAAAGTGGCACGCGGGGTACCCGATGAAGAGTGGAGGCTATCCTTGGCCGCTGGACCGCGGCTGCACGTCTTCGCGCTCTTTTGCCTTGGCAACCGGTTTTACCCGCGCCGGACCCACGGGGCCGCCTTTCGTGTCCGCGAGCGGCTCCTTTCTGGTGGTGCCGTTTGCGATGGTGACCACGCTGTCGTAGAAGCCCTTGCCGGTGGCGGATATCGGAGGCGTGGCGTCATGCATGATGCTGATCACCGTCGCGCTCGGACAAGCATCCTTGATCGCCTGGTGGAAGGCAACCGTGGCGTCGGGGTCGAGGGCGCTCGTCGACTCATCCAGAAACAGCAGGCCCGGCCGGAGCAGGAGTATCCGCGCGAGTATGATCTTCTGCTTCTGACCGCCGGAAAGGAGCTGGTCCCAGCTATGCCCACTGCGACCCTCCTGGTCGAGGTCGCCGGCGAACTCGGCAAGGCCTGCCTTGGTCAGCGCGACGGCGACGTCGACATCCGAATGGGCTTCAACAAGATCAGGCATGCAAATCAGTTCCTTGAGGGATATGGGGGGTAGGTTCACATCCTGAGCGGCATACAGGCTTCGTACGCCCTCGGGCAGAATTGTCGCGCCGCGACCGTGCGGCCAGAGGCGGTTGATGGCCTTGAACAGAGACGACTTGCCGCTGCCCGACTCTCCGACGAGCAAGGTCCATTCTCCTGGCTTGAAGTGGTGCTTGCCGGTCCTGACAAAGGGCGCATCATCTCCCTCATGCATCAGTTCCAGATCATTGAGGGTCAGGCCAAGTTTGGGGTCCTGCGTGCTGTAGCGCAGTTCGGAAAGGCCGGTTCGCGCGTAGAACTCGCGCGGCCGCTGCACATCCTCGATCGCCCTTGCAAGCTCGGTCAGGCGACCTGAATTCGCCTTGAGCGTCGATATGTCCGGCATGACGTGGATGAACCAGGAACAAGCAATGATCAGCGCGTTCGCCAGTTCGGCTCCCGTAACGTAGGTTTGCAGGCTGATCTCGTTGTCCACATAGGGCAACAGACCCGGCGCGTAGGCAACAATCCGAGAGCCCAGGAAATTGTAGAAGAGCTCAAATGCCATATATCCGGAAACCAGCTTGTTGAGCCTCGCCCAGGTCCGATCAATGTCGAGGTAGCGGCGTTTGTGGATGCCCTTCTGCGCAATCTCGCCCGAGGCGGCGGCGGTATAAAAGCTGTTGTGGAGAAGCCTGTTCAGTTCGCCGCGGTAACCGCCCTCGGCCCTCTGCATCGTGTTGTCCAGCACCTGCAACACCGCCCCCAGCTTCGTCGCGACGAAGGTTGCAATCGGGACGTAGGCAATGACGGCAACAAGCGTCAGGAAGGCGCTGCCGTAGCTACCGAAGAAGGGCAGTCCATCAACCGGAGCGGACGTTTCGACGATCTTGCTGCCAACAAAGACAAGTGACAGCAGCACCCCCGCGATACCCATGGCGACGCCAATGGCACCGCCGGCCATTCCCTTGATCGATTCCTGGACACGCTGATCAATATTGTCGGGGACCGAGATCTCGGGCGGTATGGCATGGGTGGCGCCATGTTGAAGATGATAGTGCGTGTGGTTCCTGTCGAGCAGGGCATCGTTGAACCGCTGATCAAGCCACGCACGCCACTTGCGGTGCAGCGTCGTCGAGAAATAGTGACGGACGGGGATGAAGCCTATATCCCGAAGGACCACGATCGCGCCAAGTATCGCGGCACTCTCCAGGATGGTTCTCAGCGTCGCGGGATCTTCAGGACGGTGAAGAAGAGCAATCGCGCTGACAAGCTGGCCCGACACCTCCGCAAACCAGACACTGGCCAAGGCCGACAAGGCTGTAAGTATGATGATGACCGACGTCAGCCCCCATGCCTCCAGCCATTTCTCCGATCGCCAATAAGCGGCCATCAGGCCCGAGAAGCTGCGCATCGAGGAAACGGGAGTTGCCGGCTTCTGCTCCACCGAGCGACGGCTCAACCAGCCCAACGCGACCTCCCGCCGTTGATGAGCGGGTGTCTGCGCACGCTACGCTCTTTGCATATGAAACGGGCTCTTCCCCCCGACAGGATGAGGGGCACCAAAGAGGGAGAATCTGTACAAGGCATGTCGGGTGACGCCAAGAGACAATTTGCTGTCGCCGATATGGTGCCGGATTCCCGACGGCCAATCCGGCATGTGGCAAAGCTCCATGGGGCTACTGCCAGAGCCGCCTCATGCGAATGGAGACATCCTCCAGGACCGGCATGGAGGCCAGCACGAGGAGAATGGCAGCGAGAAACAACGTCACCGCAAAGCCGACGTGCTTGAAACCCATGGCGCCGATGACGCCGCCGACAAAGAACAATGCAACAAGCGACGCAAGCAGCCTCAGCTTCCTTCGATCCGCCTTCACGAACAGTTCGTTCGAGTCATTCCTCGAGATGTTCCAATAAAGCAGCTTGCCGAGTTCGATGCCCATGTCGGTCACCAGGCCGGTGACATGCGTCGTGCGGATTCTGGCTTCCGACAGCTTGGTGATGATGGCGTTCTGCAATCCCATGATGAAGCAAAGCAGCATCACCGTCATTGGCACGAACAGCGCTTCGTGACGTGCGAGATGGCCGCCGAGCAGACCGAAACAGATCAGCAGGACCGCTTCCAGGACAAGTGGGAACGCGTATTCGCTCTGCAGGCCCTGCCGCCTTCCCCAGTTGACCAGGACCGCCGAACAGGCCGCGCCGGCGACAAATGACAACAAGGCCCCCAATCCGGAAAGCGCCAGCCCGATATTGCCGAGTGCCACGTGGTCGGCCATCGACGAAACGATACCCGACATGTGGGAGGTGTACTGCTGAACCGCCAGAAACCCGCCAGCGTTGGCGGCTCCCGCGATGAACGTCAGAAAACGAGCGAGGTGCCGGTCGGTTCTTTCGCTTCGTTCCTTTCCGGTCAACCGGCGCAGATACACGATCATGAGCGAATCCTGCCTTTTGATGCGGCAAGTCGTGACCAAGAATGGGGGTGCCGAGGCGGGTTCATCAACAGGTTCTGGACGCGAAAACAAGGGATCGGCCAACGCATAGTGCTGGCGTGAGCGAAGGTGGGTGCTGGGGGCTTAGTTTGGTATGCCTGTCAGCGCATCGGGATGCCGGAACCTGACGCCGCGCCCGCCGTCGTCGCTGCGTACATGCTCGCTGATCAGTTCTATGCCGGCCCGGTTGAGCGCATTGATCACTTTCATCAGACTGTCGACAACGCCTCGCACATTGCCGTGGCTGGCTTCCATTCGCTGGATCGTAGGTACGGAGACGCCCGCCATTCCCGCCAGGGTCTTCTGGTCAATGTTGAGGAGGGCACGGGCGGCACGAAGCTGGAAGGCTGTGATCATCGAGGCATCAGTGTCTGAGTATGAGAAATGATAATCTCGATGGTATCATTGATGTACAGAACATCAATACAAACCGAAAAATATTCATCCTCCCTTGGCATGGCGGGACGCCGCGATTATGGTGCCGGCATGACTCAACGCTACAAACTTTGCCGGGAGCCGACTGGCACCTGGGCCGTCAACGATGCTCTTACCGGGCGGCCCGCCGAGATGGGCAGCCGAACCATCGTTGGGATGAACCAGCAGGATGCCGAGGAAATCGCCGATCTTCTCAGCAAACTCGATGCACAAAGACGGGAAACAGGACCATGAAGGTCAAGGACAGCAATGGCACGCCACTGAACGAAGGCGATTCCGTCACGCTCATCAAGGATCTCAAAGTCAAGGGCACCTCCGTCACCCTGAAACGTGGAACGCTGATCAAGAACATCCGTCTCACGGGCAACGAGGACGAGGTCGAGTGTCGGGCCGAAAAGGTCAAGGATCTGGTTCTCAGGACGGAATTCCTGAAGAAGGCCTAGGAAGCTCGCTTCGTTGGCTGACGCGGCGTCGTGGCTCGGCTCAGCGCCGGCAGGCGTGCGTTCATAGCAGGTCCGATAGGACAGCCATGAAGTGGTCGTTCTCCGAAGCCGAGCCGATGCTGACGCGCACATAGGTGTCGAAGCCCTCTTGCTTCCACGGTTTTACGATGACGCCTTCACGCAGCAGGCTTTCGGCGAATGCGGAGGCATTTTGCCGGCAGTTGAAGAACAGGAAGTTGCCTCTGGAGGGAGCGACTTCGAGGCCCTTGCTGGCGAGGAAATTCCCGACGCGTGCCCTCTCGGCCCTGGCCAGCGCGACGACCCTGACGAGGTGTTCCTCATCGGCCAGGGCCGCCAGCGCGGCGGCCTGCGCCATGCCGTTGGCGTTGAATGGCGTGCGGACACGGTCGAGCAGCGCGCGCAGCTCCGGGTCACCGACAATGCCGAAGCCGATGCGCAATCCGGCGAGGCCGAACGCCTTGGAAAATGTCCGGAGCACGATCCAGGGCCGGTCGAGCTTGCCGAGGTGGGGCAGGGACGACGCATAGCCGTCGCCCTCGGCGTATTCGGCATAGGCTTCATCGATGACGATCAGCGTCTCGTCGCCCGCCGCATCCAGGACCCGAGACAGATCGCCACTGGAGAGCCAGCTGCCGACCGGGTTCATCGGGTTCGAGAACAACAGCATGCGAGGCCGTTCGCGCACCGCCTCGACCAGCGCATCGACATTGATGGTGAGATCGCCGTTGACGGCAACGCGCTTGACGGTCGCGCCCATCAATGTCGCGTAATCTTCGTGCAGCGGGAACGATGGATAGAGAGTGACAACGGCGTCGCCCGGCCGCAAGACGGCACGGCTGATGACGGAGAGAAGGTCTTCGGAACCGTTGCCGAGGATGACCTGATCCTCGGCAACGGCATATCTGTCGCCGATCGCCTGGCGGAGCTTGCGGCCGGCGGGGTCCGGATAGAGCCGGAACATCTCGGAGCCAGCATGCATCATCGTGGCCAGGGCCGGGCTCGGGCCTAAGGGGTTTTCGTTGGAGCCCAGTTTGGAGATCCTTGAGGGTGCGTATCGCAGCATGACCTCGTCAATGGTCAGCCCGGAATTGTAGGGCGACAGACGCGTGACTTCGGCTCGGACCATATTCGAGGCTTTCGACACAAGCGGGCTCCTCTGCGGCGGGCCGACAAGCTCATCGGCCGGGTTCTCAAACGCCGGGTTTCGCGGCATCTTCCCAGGGCAAGCCGGGACAGGCGCGTCCGTGCGGTGGATTTTGTCATCATTACCGCGGTCGAAATAGTTTGTATATGCTTGTATATGGAACTTGATCTGGTAATCTCGAAACCGGCGCCGAAGACGGTGCCGGCAAGGAGGATCACATGCGCAATGCTTCTCTCTTCGATCTCTCCGGCAGGAAGGCGCTTGTCACCGGCGCAAGCCGCGGCATCGGGCGCAGCATCGCCGAGGCGCTGAGCGCGGCCGGCGCCGACGTCGCGGTCACGGCGCGCACGCTGGCCTCGCTGGAGGACACCACGGCGGCCATCCGCGCGGCCGGCGGGGTGGCACACGCCATCGCGCTGGATGTCACCGATGTCGAGCGATGCGGGACGGCGACCGCCGAGGCCGCCAGCCTGCTTGGCGGTCTAGACATCCTCGTCAACAATGCCGGGATGGAAGAGGTTCGGCCCTCGCTCGATGTCGACGAGGCGCTGTGGGACAGGATCGTCGACACGAACCTCAAGGGAGCCTTCTTCTGCGCCCAGGCCGCCGCGCGGCAGATGCGGGACGCCGGGCGACCCGGCGCCATCATCAATCTGTGTTCGCTGACATCCGAAGTCGGCATTCCCACGGCGGTGCCGTATGGCTCGTCGAAGTCGGGCCTGCTCGGCATGACCCGGGCGCTCGCGGCGGAGTGGGCGGAGCTTGGCATCCGGGTCAACGCCATCGCCCCGGGCTATTTCAGGACGGCGATGACCGATGTCTTCTACAGCAACGAGGCATGGCAGCAATCCATGCTCGCCAAGATCCCGCAGCGCCGTTTCGGCGATCTCAGCGACCTGCACGGCATCGCGGTGTTCCTCGCTTCGGATGCGGCGGCCTACATCACCGGCCAGTCCATTCCGGTCGATGGCGGCTTTCTCGCCTCGATCTGATGCGCGGGTTGTCCGGGACAGTTTCGGCTGGAAGGATGACGGAAAAATCGCTGGCGATCATTATACATACATGTATATACTTTTCGCCGTGAGAAGCCTCGTGATGGCTGTGATCCTTGTCCGGGTCGACCTGTCGATCTCCAGAAGAGTGGCCGACCAGCGCCAACCAACATTGCTTTCCAAGAGTTCCAAGAGAAGGAGCAGCCATGTCCGACATCAGCTTCCACGACCTGTCATCCATCGGCGCCGACCAGCGCGCCAGTCTGCTGAAGCGCGCCGAGGGCGATCTGACGGTCTTCATCGAAAAAGTCCGTCCGATCATCCAGGCCGTCAAGGACGAGGGCGACGCCGCCTTGATCCGCTTCGCCCGGGAACTCGACAAGGCCAATGTGACCGAGGGCGAACTGAAGGTGTCGGAGGCGGAGTTCGACGCGGCATTCGACAAGGTCGAAAAGGATGTCGTGGAGAGCATCAAGTTCGGCATCGACAACATCCGTCGCTTCCATGAGGAGCAGAAACCGGAAACGATGTGGCTCAAGGAAGTCCGGCCGGGCGCCTATGCCGGCGACCGGTACACGCCGATCGCGTCCGTCGCGCTTTACGTGCCGCGCGGCAAGGGCGCCTTTCCGTCGGTGACGATGATGACGTCGGTTCCGGCGGTGATTGCCGGCGTGCCACAGATCGCCATCGTGACGCCGCCGACAGCGGATGGTTCGGTCGATGCGGCGACGCTGGTCGCGGCTCGCCTTGCAGGCGTGCAGACTGTGTACAAATGCGGTGGTGCGCAAGCCGTCGCCGCCGTCGCCTACGGCACCGAGACGGTGAAGCCGGCGCTCAAGATCGTCGGCCCCGGCAGCCCGTGGGTGGTGGCGGCCAAGAGCGTGCTGTCGTCGATCATCAACACCGGCCTGCCTGCCGGTCCGTCGGAAGCGATCATCTTCGCCGATGACAGCGTCGACGGCGGCCTTGCCGCGCTCGACCTCTTGATCGAAGCCGAGCATGGGCCGGATTCCTCGGCCTATCTGGTGACGCACAGCCGCAAGGTCGCCGAAGCGGCGCTCGCCGCACTTCCCGAGCACTGGGCGCGGATGACCGAACAGCGTGTGGAATTTTCGCGCGCTGTGCTGACGGGAAAGCGCGGCGGCATCGTGCTGACCGCGTCGCTGGAAGACAGCTACCGCTTCATCAATGACTATGCGCCCGAACATCTCGAGATCCTGTCGAAGGAGCCGTTCGCGCATCTCGGACACATCACCGAGGCGGCCGAAATCCTGATGGGTCCGCACACGCCGGTGACGCTTGCCAACTTCGTCCTCGGGCCCAACGCGGTGCTGCCGACCAGCCGCTGGGCGCGAACCTATGGGCCGCTCTCGGTGACGGATTTCGTCAAGCGCTCGTCGGTCGGCTATGTCACCTCGGCCGCCTATCCGGAGCTGGCGCTGCATGCCCGCAGGCTTGCCCGTTACGAAGGGTTCAGCTCGCATGAGAACGCGGTCTCGGAGATCCGCGACCGCTATCTCGCTGGCTGAGCGGAAGCGATCGCGATGAAGGCGGCACGACTCTATGGACCCGGCGATCTGCGCGTCGAGGATATCGCCGCGCCGGGCGCTCCGGATGCGGGCTGGGTGAAGCTGAGAGTCGATGCCGCCGGCATCTGCGGTTCGGACCTGCACAATTTCCGCACCGGCCAATGGATAAGCCGGTCGCCTTCGACGGCCGGCCATGAACTGACCGGCACGGTGACCGCCATCGGCGAGGGCGTCGACACTGTCGCCGTCGGCGACAGGGTGGTCGCCGATTCCCGCTTCTGGTGCGGGGACTGCGCGCAATGCCGTGCCGGAAGGCGGCATCTCTGCGCCTCTCTGGGGTTCGTGGGAGAAATCTGCGACGGCGGATTTGCCGAGCAAGCGGTGTTGCCCGCACGCCTGCTGCATGTGATCGACGCCGCGCTCGACGAGCGGGTCGCGGCGATGGCCGAGCCGCTTGCCGTGGCGCTGCACGCGGTGCGGCGGCTGCCGAAGACGGCGGGCTCGGTGCTGGTCGTCGGCTGCGGGCCGATCGGCGGTCTTGCCGCGCTGCTGCTCTCCCGAACCTTTGCCGGCACCGTGCTCGTCGCCGACCGCAACCAGAACCGCCGCGCTCGCGTGGCGCGGGTGACGGGTGCGACGATCGTCGATCTCGACCGCGATGCCATTGCCGCCGCGACCGGTAATGCCCCTTTGCTGGCGGCCGTCGAGGCGACCGGCAGCATCGCGGCCTTCAATCAGTTGCTCGATGTTCTCGATTCCGGCGGCACGGTGGCGATGGTCGGCATCTTCCACGGCCGCCTCGACATCGACCCCAACATATTGGTCGAACGCGAAATCGGATTGCTGGGATGCCATGCCTTCGCCGACGAACTGCCCGACGCCGTGCGGATGCTGGGTGAACTCGGCGAGCCGCTGCTGGCTCTGATCGACCGCGAGATCGGCCTGGATGATATTCCCGCTGCCTATGAGCGGCTGTTGGCGGGGCAGAGCGACGGCTTGAAAACAATCATCCGCATGCGGCAACCTGTCGAGCATGGGTGACTTCCGATAAATCGCCGGAAAGGACTTTTGAGATGATCGATTTGCCCGATACGGCCAGCCCTCTCTACGAGAAGGTGAAGGATTACATCCTGACCAACATCGGAACGGGCCGGTGGGGCAAGGATCGCAAGCTGCCATCCGAGAATGAGTTGGTGGCGTCGCTGGGCGTGTCGCGGATGACGGTTCACCGGGCCTTGCGGGAACTGACCGCGGCGGGCTTCCTGATCCGCCTGCAAGGCGTGGGAACATTCATCGCGCCACCCCGGCCGCAATCGACGCTGATCGAGATCAACAACATCGCGGCGGAGATCGTCGAGCGCGGCAACAGGCATCGCTCCGAGGTCCTCGTCCTCGAAACAATCATGCCGACAAAGGAGCTCGCGCTGTCGTTCGAGTTCGCAAAGCGTGTCTCGATCTATCACTCCGTCGTCGTCAATTTCGAGAACGACCTGCCGGTGCAACTGGAAGAGCGCTTCGTCAATCCGAGCCTGATCCCCGACTATGACAAGCAGGACTTCACCAAGACGGCGACCTATGACTACCTGATGCAGAAAACCCCGGTGACCGAGGTCGAGCATATCATCTCGGCCATCCCGGCCGACAAGGAGACGGCGCGGCATCTGGGCATCGAGGTCGGCAGTTGCTGCCTGCTTCTGCACCGCCGGACGTGGACGGGCGCTGTCGTCGCCACGATCAGCAAGCTGACCTATGCCGGCAGCCGCTACTCGCTCGGCAGCCGCTATTCCCCCTCCAGGACCAACTGACGGCGTGGCGCGAATGCAAGCCGAGGAGGTTTTGTCAGAGATGTATATACACGTACTGATGAGAACGGACGCACCCTCGGCCGACGGAATGGCCAGAAGGAACGACAGATGACGCCGACACCGAGCCGCACGGCGCGGATCCGGGCCCTCGCGCAGCATGACGTCGCCGAGGCGCAGGGCGCACTGTCGGCATTGCTGGGCGACCTGTTTGAGATGAGCCCCTCCGATGTCCGCATCAATTTCGACAAATACAGTCTCAATTCGCTGAACGGTTTCTTCGAGGATGACGGCAAGGCCTACTTCTTCAAGTTCCATCAGGAGGAACGGGAAGAGGCGATGACGGGCGAGTACTATCGGGCCGAGATCCTGTCGCGTGCCGGCTTGCCGGTCGACCAACCCGTGCACATGTCCGCCCAGCCCGGCGAGCAGATCCTCGTCTATCGCCGCCGCACGGATCCGAGATTTTCGGATGTGCTGTTCGCACTGGATGCGCAGGACGATGCCGGCAAACGGCGCGAGGCCGTTCTTGCCGAGCGCGACCTGTCAGCCAGGCTGCTCGAGGTCTATCTCGAGACATTGCATCCCGTCACCGTCGCGCAGGTGGAGGCGGAGCCGATCCACCGGCTCTTCCACGAGCGGCTGGTCGATGCCGATACACGCTCGTCGCCGGGCGGCCGGCTGGCCGATTTCTATGTGGGCAAATCGTTTGTCTTTCCCGGCGTGGAACTGGACTGGGATCGGTTCTCCCGGCTGAATTTCGTCATCAACGGCCAGCGCTATGTCAACAGTGTCGGCGAGCTTTTCGATGCCGCGGCAGTGCGCCTGCAGCCGGACAGGCTTGCCGATGCCGGCGGCGTGGTCGCGCATGGCGACGCCCACAACGCCAATGTCTGGTACACGGCGAAGGCGGGGAGGGCGGAGCTGTCCTTCTTCGATCCCGCCTTTGCCGGCTCGCATATCCCCACGCTGCTGGCGGAGGTCAAGGCGACGTTCCACAACATCTTCGCCCATCCGTTCTGGCTCTACGATCCGGCCATCGCGACCGAGGCTTTTCGCGCGCGGGCGCGGCTGGACGGAGACCTGCTTCATGTCGACACGAACTGGGACCTGAGCCCGGTCCGTCGCGACCTGCTGGAGGTCAAGGCGACGGCGCTGTGGCGGCCATTGCTACTGGAACTCAAGCGGCGCGGGATACTTCCGGCGGATTGGCGCGCGGTGCTGCGCGCAGGGCTCTTCCTGTCGCCAACGCTGGTCATGAACCTGCGCGCCGGCGCGCGCAGCCATACCCCGGTCTCCTCGCTCATTGCCTTTTCAGTCGCGGTCATGGTCGGCAGCGAGCCCGATGCCGGGGCCGATCGGGTGACCGATTTCCTCGACCGGATCGATCCTGAAAGAGCATGAATGATCGTCGCGGAAAGGCAGGCGGACGGGCCCGATCGTGGCCGAAAATTGAGTCAATCCAACTTGTATATGCATGTATGTATTTTAGCCTTGACATCCGCTCCCGCTGACGCTGAAATATCCTCGCACTTCACCATGAAGTGGCAGGTATGACGCCGAGGCACAGTGCCGCAAGAGCAGAAACCCGCAGTCTCACCAGACCGGATGCTTGGTTGAAAAAAGCGGTCTGATCATCAAGGGGAACAAGATGATGCGTAACCTAACAGGACAATTTCGCGCGCTCGTGATGGCTGCGGCCATCGGGCTCGCCGCCGCCCCGGCAGCCCATGCCGCCGACGCGGCCATCCCCACCACGCCCGAAGCCGGAGCGTTCAAGATCGGCATCGAGCCCTGGCTTGGATATGGCCAGTGGCATGTCGCCGACGCCAAGGCGCTTTTCAAGGCAAATGGGCTGACGGACGTTCAGATCGTCAACTTCGCCGAGGACAAGGACATCAACGCGGCGCTGGCCAGCGGCCAGCTCGACGCCGCCAACATCGCCACCCATACGGCGATGGGCATGGTCGCGGCCGGCCTGCCGGTGAAGATCGTGCTGCTGCTCGACGTCTCAATGACAGCCGACGCCATGATCGCCGGCAAGGACATCACCTCGATCAAGGACCTCAAGGGCAAGGAGGTCGCCTTCGAGGAAGGCACGACGAGCGACATCCTGCTCAAATACGCGCTCGCCAAGAACGGCATGTCGATCGACGATGTGAAGCCGGTTCCGATGCCGGCCGCCGATGCCGGCGGCGCCTTGATCGCCGGCCGCGTGCCTGTCGCGGTCACCTACGAACCGTACCTCACCGTCGCCATGGCGCAGAACAAGGACGTCAAGCTGCTGTTCACCGCCGGCGAGGATCCCGGCCTGATCAGCGACGTGCTGGTGGTGCGCGACGAGGTGATCGAGTCGCGGCCCGGCCAGGTGCTGGCCATGATCAAGAGCTGGGACGCGGCGCTCAAGGATTACAAGGCAGACACGCCCGGTGGCCGCGCCATCATCGCCAAGGCCGTCGGTTCGGACGTCAAGGACCTCAACACCGCTTTCGACGGCGTGCGCTACTACTCTCTCGCCGAAAACAAGACGGCGCTCACCGGCGATTTCACCACCAAGACATTCGCCGATGTCGAAGCGGCCGCCAAGAACGCCAAGCTGCTGCAGGCCGACGTGACGCCGGAGCAGATGATCGACCCGTCCTTCGTCAAGGCGGCGGAATGACGAAGGCCTGATCGCGGTGGTAACCCAAATGTCCGGGGAGCCCCCGGCGAAAACGGTCCCGGCTCGTTCCGCACCGGGGCCGGCCACCAAACAGGCGAGACGCCGCCGATCCTCCGGGATCGGCGTGCCGATCGCCAGGTCGCGTTTCCTGATGATCGCGGTGGCTGTCTTTGTCGGGCTTGGCCTGGCCTGGTGGGCGGCGACCGGACTGGAATGGGTGAAACCCATCTTCCTGCCGTCGCCGGGCAGCGTCGCGACCCAGATCGCCAAGCTCGCTGCTGACGGCACGCTGTGGCTGGACCTCAAGGCCTCGATGTACCGGATTTCCATCGGCTTCCTCATCGCCTCGGCACTGTCCATACCGATCGGCGTGCTGATCGGCAGCTTCCGGTCCTGGGAAGCAGGTATCGAGCCGCTGGTGGATTTCATCCGCTACATGCCGGTGGTCGCCTTCGTGCCGCTCTCCATCTTGTGGGCGGGTACCGGCGATACGCAGAAGTTCCTGATCATCTTCATCGGCACCTTCTTCCAGCAGGTGCTGATGATCATGGACAATGTGAAGCGGGTTCCCACCGATTTCATCGGCCTTGGGCGCACGCTCGGCCTGTCGGATCGCAAGATCCTGACGCGCATCGTCGTTCCCAGTGCCTTGCCGGGTATCTGGGATACGCTGCGCATCAGCCTCGGCTGGGCGTGGACCTGGCTGGTGCTGGCCGAACTGGTCGCGGCGACATCGGGGCTCGGCTATCGCATCACCGTGTCGCAGCGTTATTTCCAGACAAACACCATCATCGGCTACATCCTGCTCCTGGGCGTGCTTGGTCTCATCACAGACCAGGTCATGAAGGCGCTGGAAAAGGTGCTGTTCCGGCAGGATGGCCACTCGCAATGAGGTATGGCCGATGAATCCCCCCAAATTACGGATCGCGGGTCTCCACAAGAGCTTCGGCACGGGCGAGCGGCGCACGGAAGTGCTGCGGGACATCAACCTCGATCTTGCCGACAATGAGTTCGTCTCACTCGTCGGCACGTCGGGTTGCGGCAAGAGCACGCTGCTGTCGATCGTGGCCGGACTGCAGGACTTCGACGCCGGCGATCTCAGCATCGACGGCGCGCCGATCCTGCAGCCGGGTCTCGACCGTGGCGTCGTCTTCCAGTCCTACACGCTGCTTCCCTGGCTGACGGCGCGGCAGAACATCGAGTTTGCCCTCAAGGCCGCGGGTTACGATCGCGCGACCTGCCGCAGGATCGCGCTCGAGCATCTCGACCTTGTCAAGCTGTCGCACAGCGCCGACCGCTACCCCTCCGAACTCTCGGGCGGCATGAAGCAGCGCGTGGCCATCGCGCGTGCGCTTTCCTATCGGCCCAAGATGCTGTTGATGGACGAGCCCTTTGGCGCGCTCGATGCCTTGACCCGGCATCAGATGCAGGAGCTCCTGACCCAGATCTGGGAGGAACACCGGCTCACCGTGCTGTTCGTCACGCATGACGTCGAGGAGGCCGTCTACCTGTCGGACCGCATCGTCGTCATGGGAATCGGCCCGGGACGCATCACGCAGACCTTCAACGTCGACATCGAGCGGCCGCGCCGGGAAGAGGTGATGGAAAGCCCGGCTTTCATGGACCTGCAGCGCGGCGTGCACAAGGCCATCCGCGAGGGGTCAAAACGCCCCGAAATGGCGCTGGCGGGGTGATGCATTTGGCGTCGGGCCCTGGCGCCATGTCGTCATCCAAATCACCATCCATTGCGATCAGCAGGTCATGCCGCATTGCACAAATTCTTCGCATGGGCACAATGCAAGAATGGTTCGCAGTTCACTCGCCGTCCTGGTCATCGACGAAAACCGCATCCGCGCTTCGATCATCGAGGCGGGACTGCGCGAGGCGGGCCATGAGCGGGTCACCGTCATCCACGACGTGACCGGCATCGCGCGGCGGATCGTCGAGATCCAGCCCGACGTCATCGTCATCGATCTCGAAAACCCCAACCGTGACATGCTGGAGAACATGTTCCAGCTGTCGCGCGCGGTGAAGCGGCCGATCGCCATGTTCGTCGACCGCTCCGACCAGGCCTCGATCGAGGCGGCGGTCGATGCCGGCGTTTCGGCCTATGTCGTCGACGGCCTGCGGCAGGAGCGCGTCAAGCCGATCCTCGACATGGCGGTCAGCCGCTTCAACGCCTTCTCGCGCATGGCGCGCGAACTGGAAGAGGCGCGCAGCGAGCTCGAGAGCCGCAAGGTGATCGATCGCGCCAAGGGCATCCTGATGAAGTCGCGCGGCCTCTCCGAAGAGGCTGCCTACACGCTGCTGCGCAAGACGGCGATGAACCAGAACCGCAAGATCAGCGATATCGCCCAGAGCCTGGTGACCGCCGCAGGGCTGCTGGGACCGGCGGAGGACGAATGAGCATGGGCGCCGAGCACCAGATCACCGCCGGCTTCATGCCGCTTTTCGACAGTGCCGTGCTGGTCGCCGCAAGCGAGTTGGGCTTTGCTGCGCGCGAAGGCATCGATCTCACGCTGCACCGCGAGACGTCGTGGGCCAACATCCGCGATCGCATCGCCATCGGCCACTTCCATCTCGCGCATATGCTCGGGCCGATGCCGCTGGCCTGCAATCTCGGGCTGACGCCGCTCGCCTCCGAGACCATCGTGCCGTTCTCGCTCGGGCTCGGCGGCAATTGCGTCACCATCTCCAACGCCGTCTGGGCCGGCATGACGGCGCATGGCGCCCAACCCGATCTCGATCCGGCACGCGCTGGTGCAGCACTTGGCGCGCTCATTCGCGACCGCGCTGCCGCCGGCCATGATCCGTTGCGCTTCGCCGTCGTGCACCCGCATTCCGGGCACAATTACGAACTGCGCTACTGGCTTGCCGCCTGCGGCATCGATCCGACGCGCGAGATCGAGATCGTCATCGTGCCGCCGCCCTTCATGGCCGACGCGCTGGCCACCGGGCGCATCGACGGCTACTGCGTCGGCGAGCCCTGGAACAGCGCCTCTGTCGCCGCCGGCACCGGCCATATCGTCACCGTCAAGGCACTGATATGGCGCAACAGCCCGGAGAAGGTGATCGGCGTGCGCAAGGCCTGGGCCGAGCAGTCGCCCGAGGCGCTGGCGGCGCTCTTGCGCGCGCTGCATCACTCGGCGCGCTGGTGCCAGGACCCGGCTAACCACGGCGAACTCGCGGCGATGATGGCGCAGCCGGGCTTCCTCGGCCTGCCGCCGGCCGTCCTGATGCCGATCCTGACCGGCCATCTCAAATTGGGCGGCGGCGCGGAGCTGGATATCGACGACTTCTTCCTGCCCTTCGACAAGGCGGCCAACTTTCCGTGGAAGAGCCATGCGCTGTGGTTCTATACGCAGATGGTGCGCTGGGGGCATGTGGCGCACACGCCGGATAATCTCGCCATTGCCCGCGACTGCTACCGGCCCGACCTCTACCGCTCGGCGCTGAAGCCGCTTGGCGTCGCACTTCCCGGCGCCAATTCGAAGGTCGAGGGCGCGCTGCGCGTGGCCACGGCGGTCGGCGCGACAGGGGCGGGCCTGGTGCTCGGCCCGGATGGTTTCTTCGACGGCCAGATCTTCGATCCGGACGAGATCGACGGCTACATCGCCGCCCAGAAATCAGCCCGCGCGGAAGCCTGATCATTTCCGCGCCATTCTTGTGCATTGCACAAAAATTGTGCGCGCGATTGCTCCAATGAACAATCTTTGGCCTGTTCGCAAGATCGCCCGGCGCGCCGGCAACCGGCGCGTATTGCTGATTTCATTGGAATTCTTCCTCTCGCCTCGAACTGGCACGGTTCATGCTTTGAATTAGCCAGGCCCTTCGTGGGTCACGAAACAGGCGTCCAATGGCGGGCGCCACAGGCAAAGCTGCCGCTCAGGTCAAGACGCGATCCGGATTTCCGGACGCGAAGACCTGGCCGGCGGCTTTTTTGTTTTGGAATCGCGTTCAACCGGAGACGACGATGAAGAAGACCATGAAGAAATGGATCGGGACTGGAACATCGCTTGGCGATGTGACGCGTCGCGATTTTCTTGTCAGCAGTGCGATGACGGCCGGCCTGTTCATGGCGGCCCGCAAGCTCTTCCCGTCCGGCGCCTATGCCGCCACGACCGCTCCGGAAGTCACCGGCGCCAAGCTCGGCTTCATCGCGCTGACCGATGCGGCCCCCTTGATGATCGCCAAGGAGAAGGGGCTGTTCGCCAAATTCGGCATGCCCGACGTCGAGGTGCTCAAGCAGGCCTCGTGGGGCGCGACGCGCGACAATCTGATGCTCGGCGGCGCGGCCAACGGCATCGACGGCGCCCATATACTGACGCCGATGCCCTACCTGATGCACACCGGCAAGGTGACGCAGAACAACCAGCCGATGCCGATGGCGATCGTGGCGCGGCTCAACTACGACTGCCAGGGCATCTCGGTGGCGCAGGAATATGCCGGCACCGGTGTCGGCCTCGACGCCTCCAAGCTGAAGGACGCCTTCGCCGCCAAGAAGGCGGCCGGCAAGGACATCAAGGCCGCCATGACCTTCCCAGGCGGCACGCATGATTTGTGGCTGCGCTACTGGCTGGCCGCCGGCGGCATCGATCCCGACAAGGACGTCTCGACCATCGTCGTGCCGCCGCCGCAGATGGTGGCCAACATGAAGGTCGGCAACATGGATGTGTTCTGCGTCGGCGAGCCATGGAACGAGCAGCTCGTCCACCAGGGCGTCGGCTTCACCGCCGCCAGCACGGGCGAATTGTGGAAGGGCCATCCGGAAAAGGCGCTCGGCCTGCGCGCCGAATTCATCGAGAAATACCCGAACGCCACCAAGGCGATCCTGATGGCCGTCATGGAAGCCCAGCAATGGTGCGAGGCCAAGGAAAACAAGGACGAGATGGCCGCCATCATCGGCAAGCGGCAGTGGATGAACGTGCCTGTCGCCGACATCATCGGCCGTCTCAAGGGCGACATCAACTACGGCAACGGCCGCGTCGCCACCGGCACCGATCTCTACATGAAGTTCTGGAAAGGCGGCGTCTCCTATCCCTTCAAGAGTCACGATACGTGGTTCCTCGCCGAGAACATCCGCTGGGGCAAATTCGCGCCGACCACCGACATCAAGGCGCTGGTCGACCAGGTCAACCGCGAGGATCTGTGGCGCGAGGCAGCCAAGGACCTCGGCGTGGCGGCCGTCGACATTCCGGCGTCCTCGTCGCGCGGCGTCGAGACCTTCTTCGACGGCAAGGTCTTCGATCCGGCCAACCCGTCCGCCTATCTCGACAGCCTGAAGATCAAGGCGTCGGCCTGACTTTGACCGCGGTTAGCGGCGTCACTGCCGCTGCCGCCCCAAAATTCTCCCCAAGGAGCTTTTCCAGAAGATGTCCATCCAAGCCATCGAGGACACCAAGGTGAAGGCGTTTCCAGCGCCAGCCAAGCCGGCTGAAGTGATTGCCTTCACCGCCAAGGCAAGACGCCGCTTCGACCCGATCGTCATCGCCGGCAAACTGGCGAGCACGCTTGTGCCGCCAATCATCGTCATCGCCCTGATGCTGGTCGTCTGGCAGATTGCCTGCTCGTCGCCCACGTCAAGCCTGCCGCCGCCCAGCCAGGTGTGGAACGAGGCCTACGACCTGATCGCGCATCCGTTCTTCAACAACGGCCCGCAGGATATCGGGCTGGCCTGGCGGGTGCTGATCTCGCTGCAGCGCGTCGCCATCGGCTTTGGCCTGGCGGCGATCGTGGGCGTGGCGCTCGGCGCGCTGGTCGGCCAGTCGATCTGGGCCATGCGCGGCCTCGATCCGGTGTTCCAGATTCTGCGCACCGTGCCGCCGCTCGCCTGGCTGCCGCTGTCGCTGGCGGCGTTCCGCGATTCCAGCCCGTCGGCGCTGTTCGTCATCTTCATCACCTCGATCTGGCCGATCATCATCAACACCGCTGTCGGCGTGCGCAACATCCCCGAGGACTACCGCAACGTCGCCCGCATCCTGCGGCTCAACCAGTTCGAGTTCTTCGTCAAGATCATGGTGCCGGCCGCCGCGCCCTACATCTTCACGGGCTTGAGGATCGGCATCGGCCTGTCCTGGCTCGCCATCGTCGCCGCCGAGATGCTGACCGGCGGCGTCGGCATCGGCTTCTTCATCTGGGACGCGTGGAACTCGTCGCGGCTGCCCGACATCATCGTCGCGCTCGCCTATATCGGCGTCACCGGCTTCTGCCTCGACCGTCTGGTCGCGGCGGTCGGCGCCTTCGTCACCCGCGGCACAACGGCAAAGTGAGGAGAGGGTGATGACCGCCTATCTGAAACTCGACCATATCGACAAATCCTTTGCCCGTGGCGGCCAGGTCAGCGAGGTGCTGAGGGACATAAGGCTGACCATCGACAAGGGCGAATTCGTCTCCATCATCGGCCATTCCGGCTGCGGCAAGTCGACCTTGCTCAACCTGATCGCCGGGCTGACCAAGGTGTCCGCCGGCGCCGTGCTGCTCGAGGACAAGGAGGTCGACAGCCCCGGGCCCGAACGCGCCGTGGTGTTCCAGAACCACAGCCTGCTGCCATGGCTGACCGTCTACGAAAACATCAACCTGGCGGTGTCGAAGGTCTTCGGCCGCACCAAGAGTAAGGCAGAGCGGCATGACTGGATCATGCGCAATCTCGACCTCGTGCAGATGGCGCACGCCAAGGACAAGCGTCCGGCCGAGATATCGGGCGGCATGAAGCAGCGCGTCGGCATCGCCAGGGCGCTCGCCATGCAGCCGAAGATCCTGCTGCTCGACGAGCCGTTCGGCGCGCTCGACGCGCTGACGCGCGCGCATCTGCAGGACGCGGTGATGGACATCCATTCCAGGCTCGGCTCGACGACAATCATGATCACCCACGATGTCGACGAGGCGGTGCTGCTCTCCGACCGCATCGTCATGATGACCAATGGCCCGGCGGCGACCATCGGCGAGGTGCTTCCGGTGCCGCTGGCGCGGCCGCGCCGGCGCATCGAACTCGCCTCCGACCGGACCTTCCTGCGCTGCCGCGAGGCGGTGCTGAAGTTCCTCTACGAACGCCACCGCTTCGTCGAAGCCGCGGAGTAGACCAATGACCGAGAAACTCGTCATCATCGGCAACGGCATGGCTCCCGGGCGCATGCTGGAGCACCTTTTGGAGCAGGCGCCGGGCCGCTACACCGTCACCATCTTCAACGCCGAACCGCGCGTCAATTACGACCGCATCATGCTGTCGCCGGTGCTGTCGGGCGAAAAGGCCTATGAGGAAATCATCATCCACGGTGACGGCTGGTACATCGCCAACAACATCACCCTCTACAAGGGCCACAAGATCGTCGCCATCGACCGGGAGGCGAAGACCGTCACCTCCGATCACGGCGTCACCGAACCCTACGACAAGCTCGTCATCGCCACCGGCTCGGTGCCGTTCATCATTCCGGTGCCCGGCCATGATCTTCCGGGCGTGCTCACCTATCGCGATCTCGACGACGTCCAGGCGATGATGCTCGCCGCCCAGTCGCGCGCCAAGGCCGTGGTCATCGGCGGCGGCCTGCTCGGGCTGGAGGCAGCGGCGGGACTGAATGCGCAGGGCATGGACGTCACCGTGCTGCATGTCATGCCGACGCTGATGGAGCGCCAGCTCGATCCGGCCGCCGGCTATCTCCTGCAGCGCGCCGTGGAGCAGCGCGGCATCAAGGTCATCACCAAGGCCAACACGCAGGCAATCACTGGCAACGGCAAGGTCGGCCAGGTGGAACTTGCCGACGGCACCATCATCCAGGCGACGCTGGTGGTCATGGCGGTCGGCATCCGGCCGAACTCGGCGCTGGCCAAGCAAGCGGGCATCGCTGTTAACAGAGGCATCGTCGTCGACGCCGGCATGCGCAGCAACGATCCCGACATCTATGCCCTCGGTGAATGCGCCGAGGTCAACGGCCAGGTCTATGGGCTGGTAGCGCCCCTCTACGAGATGGCGCGTGTCGCGGCAAGCCAGCTTGCCGGCAACGAGGCGGCGGCCTTCGTCCATATGGACACGCCGACCAAGCTCAAGGTCACCGGCATCGACCTGTTCTCGCTCGGCGACTTCGCAGAAGGCGAGGACCGCCAGGAGATCGTCCTGCGCGATGCCGCCGCCGGTGTCTACAAGCGGCTCGTACTGAAAGACGACCGCATCATCGGCACCGTGCTCTATGGCGAGACGGCGGATGGCGCCTGGTTCAATGACCTCAAGAAGAAGCAGACCGACATTTCCGAAATGCGCGACACGCTCATCTTCGGCCAGTCCTACCAGGGGGTGCCCCGCTGGACCCTATGGCGGCCGTTGCAGCCTTGCCGGATGATGCGGAAATCTGCGGCTGCAACGGCGTTTGCAAGGGAAAGATCACCGGCGCGATCACGGCCAAGGGCCTGACCTCGCTCGACGACGTGCGCGCGCACACCAAGGCCTCGGCCTCCTGCGGTTCCTGCACGGGACTGGTCGAGAAGCTGATGGTGCTGACCATCGGCGACAAATACAACCCGGCCGCGGTGCAACCGATGTGCGGCTGCACCACACTCGGCCATGACGAGGTGCGCCGGCTGATCATGGCTAAGCGCCTGAAGACCATTCCCGCCGTCATGCAGGAACTGGAGTGGACGACCTCCTGCGGCTGCGCCAAATGCCGGCCGGCGCTCAACTACTATCTCGTCTGCGACTGGCCGGACGACTACGCCGACGACTACCAGTCGCGCTTCATCAACGAGCGCGTCCACGCCAACATCCAGAAAGACGGCACCTATTCGGTGGTGCCGCGCATGTGGGGCGGCGTGACCAACGCCGCCGAATTGCGCGCCATCGCCGACGTCGTCGACAAGTTCGAGATCCCGATGGTCAAGGTCACCGGCGGCCAGCGCATCGACATGCTCGGCATCCGCAAGGAGGACCTGCCGGCGGTGTGGGCCGATCTCGGCCAGGCCGGCTTCGTCTCCGGCCATGCCTATGCCAAGGGCCTGCGCACGGTGAAGACCTGCGTCGGCTCCGACTGGTGCCGCTTCGGCACGCAGGATTCGACGGGGCTGGGCATCCGCATCGAGAAGTTCATGTGGGGCTCGTGGACGCCGGCCAAGGTCAAGATGGCGGTGTCGGGTTGTCCCCGGAACTGCGCCGAGGCGACCTGCAAGGATGTCGGCGTCATCTGCGTCGACTCTGGCTACGAGATCCATTTTGCCGGCGCCGCCGGTCTCGACATCAAGGGCACCGAAGTGCTCGGCCTTGTGAAGACAGAAGACGAAGCGCTGGAGCATATCGTGGCGCTGACGCAGATGTACCGCGAGCAGGGCCGCTATCTCGAGCGCATCTACAAATGGGCCAAGCGCATCGGCATCCCCGAGATCAAGCGCCAGATCATGGACGATACGAGCAAGCGCAAGGCCTATTACGACCGCTTCGTCTTCAGCCAGAAATTCGCCCAGGTCGACCCGTGGTCGGAACGCGTTTCCGGCAAGGACAAGCACGAATTCCGGCCGATGGCTTCGGTCGGGTTTGCACAGGCGGCGGAGTGACGGAGATGAACTGGGTATCAATAGGCTCGCTGTCGGACATTCCGCGCCGCGGCGCGCGCTGCGTCGACACGCCGGAAGGCAAGGTCGCGGTCTTCCGCACCCAGGACGACCAGGTCTATGCCATCGACGATCACTGCCCGCACAGAGGCGGGCCGCTCAGCCAGGGCATTGTCCACGGCACGGCGGTCACCTGTCCCTTGCACAATTGGGTGATCTCGCTGGAAACGGGCAAGGCGCTCGGCGCCGACGAGGGCGCGGTGCGCACCATTCCTGTCAGGATCGAAGGCGAGCGTCTGTTCATCGCGCTGGAAGCGCTGGCCAGCCGCGCGGCCTGAACACATGGAGACCGAAGAAGCGCGCGAGGTGAGGACCACCTGCCCCTATTGCGGGGTGGGCTGCGGCGTGCTGGCGAAGGTCGCCGCGGACGGGCAAGTGTCCGTCCGCGGCGACCCCGACCACCCGGCCAATTTCGGCCGTCTCTGCTCCAAGGGCTCGGCGCTGGCCGAGACCATCGACCTTGACGGAAGGCTGCTCTATCCCGAGATCCACGGTCGCCGTGCCGGCTGGGACGAGGCGCTCGACCTCGTCGCCTCGACCTTCTCGCAAACCATCGCCGAGCATGGCCCCGATGCTGTGGCCTTCTACGTGTCGGGTCAGCTGCTGACCGAGGATTATTATGTCGCCAACAAGCTGATGAAGGGGTTTGTCGGCTCGGCCAACATCGACACCAATTCGCGCCTGTGCATGGCCTCGTCGGTGGCTGGCCACCGACGCGCCTTCGGCTCCGACACGGTGCCGGGCACCTACGAGGACCTGGAGCTCGCCGATCTTATCGTGCTGGTCGGCTCCAACCTCGCCTGGTGCCATCCCGTGCTTTATCAGCGCATCGCGGCGGCCCGGGAAAAGCGGCCGGAGATGAAGATCGTGCTGGTCGACCCGCGCCGCACCATGACCGCCGACATCGCCGACATGCACCTGGCGATCGCGCCGGATGGCGACGTCGCTCTGTTCACCGGGCTGCTCGCCTATCTCGGCCAGCACAACGCGCTCGACCGCGCCTATATCACGGCGCGCACGACCGGCTTCGGGCAAGCGCTTTTCGCCGCCTCGGCGCTCGACCTTGCCGGTGTTGCCGCCGCCACGGGGCTGAGCGAAGACGAGCTTGGCCGCTTCTACAACCTGTTCGCGGCCACAGCGAAGACGGTGACCGTTTACAGCCAGGGCGTGAACCAGTCGTCGTCGGGCACCGACAAGGTCAACGCCATCATCAACTGCCATCTCGCCACCGGCCGTATCGGCAGACCGGGGGCGGGGCCGTTCTCGGTGACCGGCCAGCCCAACGCCATGGGCGGCCGTGAGGTCGGCGGCATGGCCAATATGCTGGCCGCCCATATGGAGATCGAAAATCCAGACCATCGCGACCGCGTGCAACGCTTCTGGAACGCGCCAGCCGTTGCGCGCAAGCCCGGCCTGAAGGCGGTCGAGATGTTCCAGGCGGTGGCCGACGGGCGCATCAAGGCGCTGTGGATCATGGCCACCAACCCGGTCGATTCGATGCCGGACGCCGATGCCGTCGAAGCGGCGATCAAGGCCTGCCCGTTCGTGGTGGTGTCGGACGTGCTGGCCAACACCGACACCGTCCGCCACGCCCATGTCCGGCTGCCTGCCGCCGCGTGGGGCGAGAAGGACGGAACCGTCACCAATTCGGAGCGCTGCATCTCGCGCCAGCGGGCGTTTCTGCCCGCGCCCGACCAGGCGCGGCCGGACTGGCGGATCATCGCCGAAGTCGGCAAGCGGATGGGTTTTGGCGAGGCGTTCGCGCATGAGACGCCGGCGGAGGTTTTCGCCGAACACGCCGCGCTCTCCGGATACGAGAATGACGGTGCGCGGGATTTCGATATCGGTACTTATGCCGGAATCGATGGAGAAGATTACGACGCGCTGGCGCCTTTCCAATGGCCAGCGCCAAGCCCAGCCACCCCCTCTGGCCTGCCGGCCATCTCCCCCGCAAGGGGGAGATCGGATGTCGCACCGGCCTTCGCCAATCGCCAGCGATGCAGGAGATATGCCGGCGTCAGAGCTGCCAATCTCCCCCCTTGCGGGGGAGATGGCCGGCAGGCCAGAGGGGGGTGTTCAGGCGGGACGTCAGCCGGATGTCGGTATTCATGAACATGGCTCATCCAGCTCACGCTTCTTCGCCGACGGCGATTTCTACACACCCGACCGCAAGGCGCGTTTCATCGCCATCCGCGCCACCGTGGAAATCCGCACCAGCCCGGACTTCCCGCTGATCCTCAACACCGGCCGCGTCCGCGACCACTGGCACACCATGACGCGGACCGGCAAAAGCCCGCGGCTGTCCCAGCACATCGCCGAGCCGTTCGTTGAAATCCATCCGGCGGATGCAGCGCAATACGGCATCGGCGACGCTGACATCGTGCGCGTTTCCAGCCTGCGCGGCGAGGTGCTGGTGCGCGCGCTGGTCACGTCTCGCCAGCGCCAGGGCAGCCTGTTTGCTCCGATGCACTGGACCGATCAGTTTGCCGCAAGGGGCCGGCTCGATGCGCTGACCGCGCCGCTGACCGATCCGGTTTCCGGCCAGCCGGCGCTGAAACATGTCGCCGCCCGCGTCGAGACGTTTGCCGCGAAAGCCTTCGGCTTTGCCGTGATGCGCCGCAAGCCAGCGTCGATTGCCGCACCCTATTGGGCCGTGGCGAAATGCAGGGGTGGCTGGCGGGTCGAACTCGCCTTTGACGATGACGATATCGACTGGACTGCCTTTGCCGGGGCCCTGTTCGGCGCGCCAGCGGGGGCGACATGCTCGCCTATCATGACCGCGACGCCGGCCAGCATCGCATCGCCGCTTTCGACGGCGCCCAATTGTCCGGCGCCTTGTTCGTCGCGCCCGGACCGGTCGCCGTATCGCGCGGCTGGGCGGCGGAACAACTCGACGAAATCCACGCCGGACAGCGCGAACGCTTCCGGATCGTCGCCGGCCGCGCCGGCGCCGATCGGCCGGACGCCGGCGCGATCGTGTGTTCCTGCTTCAGCGTCGGCGCCAACCAGATCGCGGCGGCCGTGGCGGGAGGCTGCACGAGCGTCGAAGCGATCGGCGGCACGCTGAAGGCCGGCACCAATTGCGGCTCCTGCCGGGCCGAAATCCGGGCGATCATCCAGGCAAATCGAGTTCGGGCGGCAGAGTGACGCGCCCCGAACAGGAGCCGTTCCGGACGACGGATTTCGTTGCCTGGTAACGCGGATATGACGAGGTCTCGTCAGGTCCCGCCATCGCTTTTGCATTGAAGCCTGGCCCACATCCTTATATCGCATTTCCATGAAGAAAATCGGCTTCCTCTCATTCGGGCACTGGACGCCCTCGTCACAGTCGCAGACGCGGTCGGCATCGGACGCGCTGCTGCAGTCCATCGACCTCGCCGTCGCCGCCGAGCAACTGGGTGCGGATGGCGCCTATTTCCGCGTGCATCACTTCGCCCGCCAGCTCGCTTCGCCATTCCCGCTGCTGGCGGCCGTCGGCGCGAAGACCAGCCGCATCGAAATCGGCACCGCCGTCATCGACATGCGCTACGAGAATCCGCTCTACATGGCCGAGGACGCGGGCGCGGCCGATATCATCGCCGGCGGTCGCCTGCAGCTTGGCATCAGCCGCGGCTCGCCCGAGCAGGTGATCGACGGCTGGCGTTATTTCGGCTACGCGCCACAGGAAGGGCAGAGCGACGCCGACATGGCGCGGCACCACGCCGAGGTCTTCCTCGATACGCTGCGGGGCGAGGGGTTCGCACAGCCCAATCCACGGCCGATGTTTCCCAATCCGCCGGGCCTGCTGCGGCTCGAGCCGCATTCGGAGGGCCTGCGCGAGCGGATCTGGTGGGGCGCCGCCACCAACGCCACTTCGGAATGGGCGGCAAAGCTGGGCATGAACCTGCAAAGCTCGACGCTTAAATTCGATGAGAACGGCAAGCCTTTCCACATCCAGCAGGCCGAGCAGATCCGCATCTATCGCGAAGCCTGGAAGGCGGCAGGCCACAGCCACGAGCCGCGCGTCTCGGTCAGCCGCAGCATCTTCGCGCTGGTCGACGATCGCGACCGCGCCTATTTCGGGCGCGGCAACGAGAGCCGCGACCAGATCGGCTTCATCGAGGAGAACACCAGGGCGATCTTCGGGCGCAGCTATGCCGCCGAGCCGGACGTGCTGATCAAGGAATTGGCGCAGGACGAGGCGATCGCCGAAGCCGACACGCTGCTGCTCACCGTGCCCAACCAGCTCGGTGTCGACTACAACGCGCATGTCATCGAGGCGATCCTGACCCATGTCGCGCCGGCGCTGGGCTGGCGCTGAGGCCAGCGCCCGATCGACCACGCGATAGCTCCAGGGAGGTACACCATGCCGAAGAAAGCCCTGATCGCCTGGGGCGGCTGGGAAGGCCATACGCCAGAGCGCAGTGCCAACGTCATCCGCGCGCTGCTTGAACGCAACGGGTTTGCCGTCACGCTGGGCGAAGGCACGGCGATGTTCGCAGACCCGGAGCTTGCTTCCTTCGATCTCATCGTACCCGTGATCACGATGTCGACGATCGAGAAGGCCGAACTTCAGAACCTGACGCTTGCCGTTCGCCAGGGAACCGGGCTTGTCGGCTTTCATGGCACGATGGGCGACAGCTTCCGCAACGAGCCCGACTATCAGTTCATGACCGGCGGCCAATGGGTCGCGCATCCCGGCGACATCATCGACTATCAGGTGGTGATCACCCGGCCGGACGACCCGATCACAAGAGGCATCGGCGATTTCGCCTACCGGTCGGAGCAATATTACATGCACGTCGATCCGAGCAACGAGGTGCTCGCGACGACCACTTTCACCGACGCGCATTTCCCGGGGATAGGCGGCGTTGTCATGCCGGTGGTCTGGAAGCGGCGCTATGGCTTGGGGAAGGTGTTTTACAGTTCCCTTGGACACACAGCGGATGAGTTCGCGGTGCCGGAAATGGCGCTGATTGTCGAGCGCGGGTTGGTGTGGGCGGCGCGGGGCTAGCCTCTGTCGGTCACAAATTGCAAAGGCAAGCCGGAACCGTGGGCGGTAGCGGTCCGCATTCCAGCAATGGCTGGAAAGCCGGCCGCAGGCGAACTACCATCCAGCGAATGGCGAAGGGGGGTGGAATGGATCATCAGCGAACTGTATTTTTGGTCGGAGGGGGCACGGGCGGAGACGAGGAAGCCGTGTTTACACTGCATGTTGACGGCGCTGTCTGCAGCCTTGCATGTGCCTACCGCGATAAGGTTATCAAGGCCGACGAGGAAGACTTTTTCGAGGCTCTGTTCCAGATCCGTCAGGAGCTCGAAGCCGACGGCTTGCTGCCCTTCTGTTACGGGGCAAGTGCCAATGTTTATCCCGAGAATACCGTGATGGAGAAAAGTCGCGGGTTGATAGCCTGCAAGGTGAAGACGGGCCAATTTCCCCAGGAGACCGATCTGGTCGACATATTTGATGATGGCGTCGACGTGGTTCCGGTTTTCGTCCATATGCAACAGCAGTTTTGGGAAGAATGGCTGGCTTCGCTGCCGTCTTAGCGGCTGGCACTCACCCGATCCCGCCGGTAAACACATAGGCGCCAGCGCTGCGCCCATCATCCAGCCGCACCACCCCCGTCACGATCGAGCCATACGAGCCGCGCCAGACGCTGTGGAGCCGCTTGTGCTCACTGGCCGGAACCAGCGCGCGTCCGCTGAAGCGCGCGCCGCTTCGCTGCATGGCGACAGGCTCTCCGTTGACATGCACCTTGAGGCTGGCGTTCTCGGCTTCGGCCGACCCGACAGGCAGGTCTAGCATGATGGTGATCTCGTCCTGATCGCCCAATGTGCGCGTTTCTGCTGAAAGCGCGATCGCGAGCGGCAGTGCCTTGCCATTGCCGGCTTGGCTGGGACGACCTGAAAACACGTCATCAGCCAGCTCCGGCGTGCGCGGCGGGCTCGTGCGGCGCTGTGTGGCGCGCTCGTAATCGCCAGCCATGCGCAGCAGCCTTTCGTCATCATAAGCCTTGCCGGCAAAGGTGAGGCCGACCGGCATGCCGATGTCGGCCATGGTTCCCATCGGCACGGTGACGGTCGGGATGCCGAAATGGCGCCAGACCAGATTGCCGTTGGCGACCCAGGTGCCGTTGCGCCAGGCGAGTGCGGCCGACGCCTCGTTGACATCGGCATCGGCCGGCCCGACATCGGCGGCGGCCGGCAGCACCACGGCGTCGATGCCCTGCGCATCCAGCCAGTCCTCGAAATCGATCCGCCTTGTCGCCTCCAGCCCCTTCAGGCCGTCGTCCAGCGTCGGGATTTCCCTGAAGGGCGTGACGCCGGATTGGGCCCGCTCGACATACTCCGCCAGGTCGAATCCGCCGTCATAGCGGTCGGGCAGCGTGCCTGGCGGCTGCGGGAAGATCTTCGGGCCGTCAACCGAGGCGAGATCGGGGAGGGTCGGGTCGGCATTGGCGCGCAGGAAATCGTCCCAGCCCCAGATGCAGAGATCCCAGATTTCACGGTCGGCGAATTCCTGCGGCACCAGCCCGCGCTCGACCATGGTGCGCGCGCCGGGGCGGTCGCGCTCATAGTTGGAGACGACGGGAAAATCGACTTCCACCACCTCGGCGCCAAGCCGCTCAAGGTCCGCCGCCGCCCGTTCCCACAGGGCGAGCACCGAAGCGCGGGTTTCGATCGGCCGGTCGGCTCCGGCATCGCGGCCGATGTACATCCTGGGCACGCCGAGCCGCATACCTCTGAGCGATCCCGCCAGCGCGAGATCTGTGTAGCGCTGCGGCCGCATGTCGGAACTTTTCGGCAGCTCGACCCAGGACTGCGCGCGCCAGAAATCGCCACGTGTCTGCGGATCATCGGCAACGATCACGTCGAGCAACTCCAACATGTCGGGCATGGTCCGCGTGTGCGGCACCACCACATCCATGGTCGGCACCAGCGGCCAGTTGCCGCGCACCGAGATGACGCCGCGCGACGGCGTGTAGGCGACCAGCGCGTTGTTGGTGGCCGGCGCGCGGCCGGACGACCAGGTTTCCTCGCCGAGCCCGAAGGCGCAGAAGCTGGCGGCCGTTGCGGTGCCGGAGCCATTGGAGGAGCCCGACGCGAAGGCGGCGGTCAGGTAGTCGCCATTGTAGGGGCTTTCGGCGCGGCCATAGACACCGCGCTGCATGCCGCCATTGGCCATCGGCGGCATGTTGGTGAGGCCGATCAGCACGGCGCCGCCAGCCCGCAGCCGGGCGATGGTGAAGGCGTCCTCATTGGCGACGAGATGCTCGAAGGCCGGCGAGCCGGCGGCCACCGCCAGCCCGGCGACCTTGTAGCTGTCCTTGGCGGTGTAGGGGATGCCATCGAGCGGCCCGAGCACAGCGCCGTCGCGGCGCCGCTGGTCCGAGGCGGCCGCATCCTCGAACATGTCAGGGTTGAGCACGGGGACAGCGTTGAGGCTGATGCCATGGCGGTCGAAATGCGCGATGCGCCGCAGATACGCCCCGACCAGCTCGACACTGGTGACGATGCCCCCGTCGAGCGCGCGGCGCAATTGTTCGATCGTCGCTTCGACGAGGTGGAGGCTGGCATCGGTCATTGCTGGTCCCAGGCTGTCGTTTGCAAATCATGGATGGGCGAGGCCGCCGCCGACGGCAAGAGCCAATCGCGATTTGCCGGCGGTCCTTGTTGCAAGCTGGTGTTCTTGCGGTCGCGCTGGCGCGATGCACGAACCTGCCCCGTCGGGAACTTTTGTCGGGCTGGCGATTTTGGATGTATGGTGTGATTCCGGATGGCCAGAAGGGTATTCCAGATGACGACAAAACGCTTTGCGATCCTAGCTCTCGCTTTCGTAACAGGCTCAAGCCTTTGCGCATCGGCGCTCGCCGGCGAGCGGCATCATGGCCACCGGATCCAATCCGAACGCTACGTCCCCGCCGATGGCGATCTCATCGACATCCTGTTCGGCGGCCCGCGCTACTATGATCAGCAGCTGGTCACGACGGCGGCTGGCGCGTGCTCGTACCATCGCGTTGGGCCTGACGCGAATGCGTTGAACAAGATCAACGATCACCACTGCGGGAAGTAGACCGCGGCCTCGGGCTCGCTATAGCGGCTTTCCAGGCCGGTGCTCAGCGCCGGCCGCTCTCCTTCATGCGCGCTATGATGTCAGCCATCAGGGCCAGGTCGCGGCGGGAATCGGCAAGGTCGGTCACCGGCTTCGTGCCTTCGGAGATGTGGCGGTGGAAGATCTCCAGCTCGTTGGAGAAGGCGTCGCCATAGAGCGGCCCGAAGGTTTTGGTCACCGGGCCGAGCGGACCGGCGTCGGTCACCTCGAGCCGGGTCGGCAGGCTGCGGATATAGGGCGTGTCGTAGATGATGCGCACCCGCCTGGTGTTGGAGCGCACCTCGATCATAGCGTCGAACAGGCCGAGATCATCGACCACCGCGTCATACAGACAGGCGAAATGGCCGTAGTCGAAGGTGATGCTGGTGTTGGCGCCGCCATTGGTGCGGTGCGCGGCGACCACGCCCATGGGCTCGCCGATCAGCCCGCGCATCGCCGAAATGTGATGCGAGGACAGCGCCGTCAGCCCGCGATAGGCACGCATCAGGTCGGCGGGGGCATCGGCGCCAACCACCTCGCGGATCAGCGCATCCCGCTCCTTGGCGCCACGCGCCAGAAGGGCAGGGTCGATGTCGTTGGGATAGAGGACGTTCTGGCTCTTCTTGAGGAAATGCCGGCCTTCCGAGATGAGGTCGAAGATGCGGACATGGGTGATGTCGGCGTGATCAGGCAGTTCATCCCTGGCCGCCAGATAGGCCGGGGCGTAGCGGCGCATGTAGCCGACGAAAAGGGTCTTGTCGTAGGTCGGCATCAGCGCCAGCAGATCGTCGATCTCGCGCACCGTCAGGCAAGCGGGCTTTTCCAGCAGGACATGCTTGTTGGCCTTCATGGCCGCGCGTACGAAGCGGCTATGGGTGTCGTCGGACGACAGCACGAACACCACGTCGATGTCGGGTGAATTGATCAACGCCTCGGCCGTGTCGAAGGCTTTTGCCGTCGCATATTCGGAGGTGATGAGCGACACCAGGCTTGGCGAGACATCGTACACGCCAGCGATCCGCCAGCGGTCGCGCTGGTCGGCCAGAACAGACAGATGGATCGACTGCGCGACCTCTCCAAGACCCACAAGTCCGACACGAAGTGGTGCCACTCTCAAACTCCCCTTGATTTCAAGCCTGATGCCGGCCGAGCTGGCGGCCAGCACTGATTTCACGATCGGCCGGTCACGCCGCGCCGGTGACCAGCGCGACGAGTTCGTTGCCGGTGGTTTCGGAGGCGCGCACCGTCGCCGCCATCTTGCCCGCCCGCATCACCCAGATCTGGTCGGACAGGCGCCGCACCTGATCGAAATTGTGGCTGACCAGGATGACTGAGACCGACTGTTCGCGCAGGCGCCGGATCAGCGCCTCGACATTGGCGGTCTCCTGCACGCCGAGCGCGGCCGTCGGTTCGTCCATCACCACCAGCTTGGCGCCGGAGCCGACGGCGCGGCAGATCGAGATCGCCTGCCGCTGGCCGCCCGACAGGCGGCGCACACGCTGGTTGATCGACGGCACGTTGATCGACAGGCGCGACAGCATGGCGCGCGCCTCGCGTCGCATCGCCTTGCGGTCGAGGAAAGCGAAGGGGCCGATGCGGCGCACGAGCTCGCGGTTGAGGAACAGGTTCTGCGCCACCGTCAGTTCGTCGATCAGCGCCAGGTTCTGGTGCACGGTCTCGATGCCGGCCTTGCGTGCGCCGTCGGGGTTGGAGAAGGGGTGCTGGCGGCCGTCGAAGACGATGGAACCGGTATCCGGCACATGCACGCCGACCAGGCAGCGGATCAGTGTCGACTTGCCGGCGCCGTTGTCGCCGATGACGGCGGTGACCTCGCCGCGGCGCGCCTGGAAGGCGACGTCGGTGAAGGCGCGGACACCGCCGAAATGCTTGCTCAGGCCTTCGCAGGCGATGATCGCGTCGGAGGAGGCGGCGCTCATTTCTGGTACCGCATGATCAGCGCCGCCAGCACCACGATGGCGCCCACGGCGAGCGGTTGATAGAAGGCCGACACGTTGAGCAGTGTCAGGCCGTTGACGAGAGCGGTGAGCATCAAGGCGCCGATGGCCGGACCCAGGATGCTGGCGCGGCCGCCGAACAGGCTGACGCCGCCCAGGACCACCGCCGCCACCGAATTGAGCAGCAGGCTGGTGTTGATCTGCGGCTCGGCCGAACCGATGCGCGCAACCAGAAGGATTGCCGCGATCCCGGCGCAGAAGCCCGAGATGGTGTAGGCGGCGATCTTGACCCGGTTGGTGCGGATGCCGAGCGCGCCGGCACTTTCGACCTGACCGCCGGTCGCCAGCAGATGCACGCCGAAGCGTGTGTGATAGAGCGCGATATGCGCCACGATGACGGCCGCGATCGCCACCCAGACCGGATAGCCGAACGGCCCGAAGGAGCCTGAGGCGAGCCTGAGCAGGAAGGTCGATCCGACCATGGTCGGTTCGCCGCCCGACAGGATGAGGCCAAGACCGGTGATGCCCGACAGCGTGCCGAGCGTCACCACGAAGTCAGGGATCTTGCCGGCGGTGATGATGAGGCCGTTGAGGAAACCGATGGCGCTGGTGGTCAGCACGCAAAGCACGCAGGCGATGAAGATGCCATAGCCGGCCGCATTGACGAGGCCCAGGATGATGGCGCCGAGCATGACGGCGGCCGCCAGCGACAGGTCGATGCCCGAGGTCGCGACGACGAAAGTCTGGCCGATCGACAGCACGACCAGGATCGCCGCCGCCAGCAGCAGCGCCTGCAAATTGGCGACGCTGAGAAAGACCGGCTGGGCGATGCCGAAGACGATGACCAGGCCGACCAGGCCGACGACGGATGCCCAGTCGGCCCAGAAGGACGGATCGAGGAGGAGAGCCGCCAGGGAGGGACGGCTCTCCTCCGCGCCCGCCGAATGGGCGGCGGGCGCGTTGTTCACGGAATTGCTCACTTCAGCATCTCGCGGAAGGGATCGGGATAGTCGCCGCCCGGACGCGGGAAGTTCTTCAGCGAGGCATCGGCATTGTCCTTGTTGATCAGGAGCACCGGCGCCGGCACGTTGGCGGGCAGTTCCTTGCCCTTGGCGGCCAACGCACAGGCTTCCACGCCCATGGCGCCGACGACATAGGGATATTGGGCGACGGTGGCGGTGAGTTCGCCTGCCGCGATCGACTTCAGCGCGTCGACGATGCCGTCGAGGCCGATCACCTTGACGTCCTTGCCCGAGGTCTGCACGGCGCGTTCGACGCCGAGCGCCATGATGTCGTTGGCGGCGAAGAAGCCGGCAAGATCAGGATGCGCGGCGAGGATGTCGGTGGCGGCGGTCAACGCCTTCTCGCGGTCCCAGTCGGCGCTGACCATGACCACGACTTCGAGCTTGCCTTCGACGGCCTGCTTGAAGCCCTTGATACGGGCATTGGAGCCGACATCGCCGACGATGCCGGCGACCAGCGCGACCTTGGCGCCCTTCGGCACCAGCTTCAGCATTTCCTCACCGGCCAGCGCGCCTGCGGCGACATTGTCGGTGCCGATATAGGTCGAAACAGCGAAGCCGGCGGCCTTGGCCTGCTCGGCGTCGATGGTGCTATCGATGTTGACGATCGGCTTCTTCTTCTGGGCGACCGGCACCAGCGCCTGGACGAGGTTGGAGACGCTGATCGGGTTGACCAGGTAGCAATCGAAATCCTGCATGGCCATGGCGGTCAGGCGGTCGGCCTGTCCGGTGGCGTCGCCCATGTTGGCGGCGGCCTGGACGCTGACATTGACGCCATTGGCCTTGCCCTGTTCCTCGATGCCCTTCTGCATGGTCTGGAAGAACGGGTTGTCTAGACCCTTGACGATGGCCGCGACCTTCGCCGCGTCCCCGGCGTGGGCCGGTACCGAAACGATCGCTGCAAGCATGCCTGCGCCAAGCAGACCCGTGCCGAGCTTTAGGCAATTGAACACGCGCATGTTGTTCCTCCTCCTGATTGTTTGATGTGTTGCATCAGTTGTCCAGCGAATGCCTGCCGCGGATGGTGCGGATCGCAGCTCCCGGTCCGGGCGCTTTTTCATGTCAGGCATTGCTCCTCCCAGAGCGCCGGCGGATGCCTTGCCAGCGTTTCCGCATGTTTTAGAAAAAATTGACATGCGTCAAGATTTAAAATGGTGCGCAGTGATTTTTGCTGACGATACCGAACCGCTCGACCGTGCGAATGCCGCCTTGCAGGTCCATGGATCGCAATCCCGGGTTCAGGCGCCTTCGTGTCAGGCATTTGCTCCTGCCGGAGCGCCGGTCGACGCCTTGCCAGCATTACCGCCGTCACTGGCCGGCGGGCCAATGAAGACGACGCCGCTCTGATGACCTGCTTGCGTGAACCGGCGGACGCCATACCGGGAGCAAGGGAGGATGTGGAGCGTTGGGAGGTGAGACAATGTCTGGTCATGACGACCTGATCCGCGCGGCCATCGGACGGCTGCTTGCCGAGAAAACCGGCGTCGCGGTCATATCGATGAGAGAGATTGTCACGGAGCTTCTGGCTCGGACCGGTGTCGTGCTGGACGAAAGCCTGCAAGACCTGCTGCTGGAAATGGCCGATGTTCGCGGCATGACGGTCGCTCTCGACCTTTAGGGCCAATCGACATCCATGTGAGAAATGCGCACCCGAATAGAAGGTGCGGACGAAGGCTATTTCCCAGGCCGAGGCGCGCGGGCGATGGTGGCACTCTCGCACGAGTCGCTCCGGTTAGGCAGTCGCGGGGGCAACCCAAGCGCCGCGCCTCGGCCGGGAGTCACCCCAGCAAATTGCGCGCCGTGCGCATGAAGATCTTCGACCCGATCGGGATCAGGTCGTCCGGAAAGTCGTAGTCCGGGTTGTGCAACGCGGGGTGCCGCTCGCCTGCGCCAAGGAAGAACATCGCCGACTTGGCACCGTGGCCGAACAGGCCGAAATCTTCCGAGGCGCGCATCGGCAGGGCTTCTTCTCCATGCACGACGCCCTCTTCGTGGAGCGCTTGCCGCAGATGCTCCACCGCATCCGGCGCGTTGACGCTGGCGACGAAGATCTCATGGTAGTCCCAGCGGGCGGAAAGGCGCTGCTGGCCGGCGATCTCCGTGACCAGAGCTTCGGCGGCGGCGCATAAATCCGCCATGCGGTCGTCGCGACGGGTGCGCAGCGTCGCCCAGACCTCGGCATGAGCGGGCGCGATGCCGAACACGGCTTCGCCCATCTCGGCGTGAGTGACGGTCACCATGGAGAACTCGTCGTCGGCAAAGGTTGCGCGTCCGAGAGCGGGCAGGGCCGGCATCAACTGGCTGATCGCCATCATCGGCGATGTGCCGGTCTCGGGCATCGACGAATGCGCGGTCTTGCCCTCCAGCACGATGCGCATGCCGCGCGAGGCGCAGTTGACCACGCCGGGTTTGAGCCGGACCTCGCCGAACGGCACGCCGGGCAAATTGTGCAGCGAGAAAGCGAAATCCGGCGCGATCTCGCCGAATCGGGGATCGGCGACGACGCCGGCCGCGCCATTGCCGGTTTCTTCCGCCGGCTGGAACATCAGCACGACGCGACCGCTTGCTGGCCGCTCGCGCCCCAACTGGCGGCCGAGGGCGGCCAGGATCGCGGTGTGCCCGTCATGACCGCACATATGCGATTTGCCCGGCACGCGCGAAGAATGCGGCACGCCTGAAAGTTCTTCGATCGGCAAGGCATCGAGTTCCGAACGGAACATCACCGTCGGTCCCGCCCTGCCGCTTTCGTATATGGCCGCGACGCCATGTCCACCCAGACCGGTAAGCACCTTGTCCGGTCCTGTATCGGCGAGGAAGTCGACGACCTCTTTTGCCGTATTCTCCTCCTGATTCGAGATTTCCGGCTGCTGGTGCAGCTTGCGTCGCCACTCGGTCAGCTCGACAATGTCTCGATTGGTAAGGGTCACGCTTTCCGCCTCCGCTGCATTCTTCACGACACGCCCGATCGTCCGGGCATGTCGGAACGCGATGACGAATTGCTACCGACAAACGGCAGCACCCGCCACAGTCCAATTTCCATGCTTCAGCGGGCCAGAAGCGCGGCGATGCTGTTCCTGCCGAAGGGGCTGATGCGGATTTTGGGGGCAGGGCGCGGACGGCCTGAGGGCACTTGTCAAAACTCGACCATCTGACTGTCGCCATGGTTGAGAGGGTAAGCAGGGGACGTCAGGAACGGCCAGGACCGGTCATTCCGCCCTGCGCCAGGGAAGGCGCGGACCAGGTCAGGAATCCATCATTCGAGTGCTCCGCGGGCGATCGCGCACGACGAGATGATGTGGGCGCGAGGGCGCGATTCTGGTTCGGTTCCGAAGAGCAAGCGATCCTTGTGTTGTCCCTTCCTCTTTTAAGAAGACTCTAATTTAGATTTATAAAAACAAAATAATTTTAGATGTTGTTCTGTCACGCAAACGTCACAGACTTGCCGTTACTCCCCAGTGTTAGCTTTTTAGTAGTCCTTCTGGCTATAGGTGTCTTGCGGGGCAGTAACTTTCATGCTGCGTTCGGCTCTTCGGGGAATCAGGGGACCAGGGCATGACGGGGCGGTTTTTGAGGAGCGACGGGCCTTCTACCATTACGACCCTTGCTGCCGCCCTTGCGCTGAGCGTCGCGCCCGCTTGGGCTGATGGCGGCAATGGCAGCGGTGTAGGTGCCGGACAAGGCGGCATCGACGGCGCACTCTCAACCGCCACGGGTCAGGATGCCGCCAACGGCGCGACCGCCGGTGGTGGCGGTGGCGGCGTTGACCTCACGACGGGCAACGGCGCGCCGGGAGGTTCGGGAGGAACGGCGTTGACATTCAACGCGCCGAACGGCGTTGCCGGTGCGACCGGCGCTACGGGCCAGGTCATTTCGACAAGCGGAACAATCTCAACCAGCGTCAGCGGTGGGACTGGCGGCCCGGGCTCCAATGGCGTCAGTGGCGTGGTCAGGGGCGGCGGCGGCGGTGGTGGCGGTGTCGGCGTCAGTGCCACGGCGGACACTGTCGTTACCGGCAGCGGATCGGTCACAGGCGGCACTGGCGGCCTTGGAGGCTCCAACTCCAATGGTGGCGGCGGTGGCGGTGGCGTCGGCGTGTTTTCATCGGCCAATGTTACCGTGGAAGCCGGCGGCAGCGTCACGGGTGGCGTTGGCGGTCGCGGAAGTTCGCAGAGCGGCGGCGGTGGTGGCGCAGCTGCTGTCGTCCTGACCGGCGGCGGGACAGTCCAGAATAGCGGAAATCTGGTTGGTGGAACTGGCGGAAGGACCCTCGCGGCGGCGGGCGGCGGCGACGGCGGAGCCGGCGTTCTGTTGCTTTCGGGCGGAACGGTCATCAACGGGACGGGGGCGACGATCACTGGTGGAACGGGCGGTCAGGCCGGGGCGGCCGGAACGGCCGGCGATGGCGGCGCGGGGATCAAGGGCGCCAACATCGCCATCATCAATGCGGGCACGATCAGCGGCGGCGCCGTCGGTGCGGGTGGTGGAACGCCGGTAGCCGGCAGAGCCATCGAGTTCACCGGCGGGGTCAATTCGCTGGAAATCCAGGCCGGCTCGACCATCGCGGGCAATGTGGTTGCCTTCAGCGCCGCCGATACTTTCAAGCTGGGCGGCGATACCAACGCCAGTTTCGACGTGTCCCAGATCGGCGCTGGCGCCAAATATGACGGGTTCGGGTTCTACGAGAAGACAGGGAACAGCACCTGGACGCTGACGGGGACGACGACCGCCATCACGCCCTGGACATTGACCGGCGGTATTCTGCAGATCTCGAGCGACAACAATTTGGGCGACCCTTCGGGCGGCTTGACCTTCAATGGCGGCACGCTGGAAACCACCGCCGACATCACCAGTGCCCGGACCATCGCGCTGGCGGGAGGCGGAACGTTCCTGACCGATCCGAGCACGACCCTCACGCTCACCAATGTCATCTCCGGCGCAGGCGGCCTCACGAAAGCCGGCGACGGCACGCTGGTTCTGACAGGCGCCAACACCTACGCTGGCGGCACAACGATCACCGCCGGCACGCTGATCGGCGATGCGGCTTCGATCCGTGGCGACATCGGCAATTCCGGCATCGTCGTGTTCGACCAGGCGGCGGACGCCAGCTTTGCCGGCGATATCTCCGGCACCGGCACGATGGCGAAGGACGGCGCCGGCACGCTGACGCTAACCGGCATCTCCGTGCTCGACTGGACCATCGACCAGGGTGGCCTCGTCTCGGCGGCCGAGCGCTTCGGCGGCGATGTCTCGATCGGCGCGGGCGCCTCCTTCACCTTCGACCAGGTCGCCGACGCCAGCTATGCCGGCGTGCTCTCGGGCGCCGGCACCTTCGTCAAGGACGGGCTGGGCATTCTGGTGCTAGCCTCGGACAACTCAGGCTTCACGGGCGCCACGTCGGTCAGCGGCGGCACGCTTGCCGCGGGCGCGGCGAACGCGTTCAGCTCCTCCTCGCTGTTCTCCGTCGCCTCGGGCGCCACGCTCGATCTTGCCGACACTTCCCAGACGATCGCCGGGCTGACCAACGACGGAACGGTGCGCATCGCCGGCAGCAATCTCGGCAACACGCTGACCATCAGCGGCGACTATGCCGGCAATGGCGGCACCGTCATCCTCAACACAGCGCTCGGCGGCGATGGCTCGGCGACCGACATGCTGGTGATCGCCGGCGACACATCGGGCACGGGCACGCTCCAGGTTGTGAATTTCGGTGGCGCGGGAGACCAAACGGCCGAAGGCATCAAGATCGTCGACGTGGGCGGCATCTCAAACGGCACCTTCTCGCTCAAGGGCGACTACACTTTCGAAGGCGATGCGGCGGTCGTCGGCGGCGCCTATGCCTACAGGCTCTACCAGGGCGGCACGAGCACGCCCGCCGACGGCGACTGGTATTTGCGCTCCGCCGTGATCGTTGACGGCGGACCCGAAACTCCACTCTATCAGGCCGGCGCACCGCTCTACGAGGCCTATGCGGGCGTACTGCAGACCTTCAACCAGCTGGGCACGCTGCAGCAGCGGCTCGGCAACCGATCCTGGACCGTCGAAGCGCAAGGCGCCGATGGGATCTCCGATGAGGTAAAGGCCGAGGCGGGCATCGGGCTGTGGGGCAGGATCGAAGGCACCAGCGGCTCCTACGATCCGGAAAGCTCCACCACCGCAACGACTTACGATACCTCGACCTGGAGGCTGCAGACCGGCGCCGACATGCTTCTTTCCGACAGCACGGCCGGTCAGCTCATCGGTGGCGTCGCCTTCCAGTATGGCACGGTGTCCGCCGACGTCTCGTCGGTGTTCGGCAGCGGGTCGATCGATACGACCGGCGCCGGCGTTTCCGGCTCGCTGACCTGGTACGGCGCGGAGGGCTTCTACCTCGACGGCCAGGCGCAGGTGATCTGGTACGACAGCAATCTCGACTCGGCGACCGCCGGACAGCGGCTTGTCGACGGCAATAACGGCGTCGGCTACGCGCTCGGTGTCGAAGCGGGCAAACGCATCATGCTCGACCCGAGCTGGTCGCTGACGCCGCAAGCGCAGCTTGCCTGGTCGTCCGTCGATTTCGACTCCTTCACCGACGCCTTCGGCGCAAGAGTTGCCTTGGGCAGTGGCGACAGTCTGCTCGGCCGCCTCGGCCTCGCGCTCGACCACCAGACGCAGTGGCAGGACCGGACCGGTCGCGCCGGCCGCACGGATGTCTACGGCCTCGCCAACCTTTATTACGATTTCGAGGATGGCTCGTCGGTCGACCTCGCCGGCAGTAGCCTCTCGAGCCGGAACGAGCAGCTGTGGGGCGGTCTCGGCATCGGCGGCACGATCAATTGGGCCGACGACAAGTTCTCGGTCTTTGGCGAAGCCGTCGCCCGTACCGGCCTGAAAGACTTCGGTGACAGTTACGCGCTGACCGGCACGCTCGGCTTCCGGGCCAAGTGGTGAAAACCGACAGGCTGCCGCGCACGCTTCTGCGCCAACGCCCGGGATGCGGCGGGCGCGACTTGCGTGCCGACCTGCGCTGAGGGGGACAAGAACGAGCCGGGAGCTTGCCTTTGGCGTTTACGGCAATCGACGGCCGGTCCTCCGGCCGCCGGATCCATCGCCGCAGCTATTTGTTTCGACGCAGTTCCGGACGGAAAAGCGCTACGCACTTTTCCTGGACCAGCTTTATTGATTGATCTCGGGCTCGACCAGCTTTGCCAGGTTCCGGAGCGATTCCTGCCAGCCGAGATAGCAGGCCTCGACCGGGATGACGTCCGGAATGCCGGCCTGGGTGATGTCGACTTCGGTGCCGACCGAGACTTTTTTCAGGATCACGGTCACCTGGATCTCGCCGGGCAGGTTGGGGTCGTCGAATTTGTCGGTGTAGCGCAGGCGCTCGCCGGGAATGAGTTCGAGATACTCGCCGCCGAAGGCATGGCTGCCGCCGGTCGTGAAGTTGCGGAAGGACATCTTGAACGTGCCGCCGACCTTGGCCTCGAGGTGATGGACCGTGCAGGTGAAGCCGTTCGGCGGAAGCCACTTCGCCAGCGCGTCGGCTTCGACGAAGGCGCGATAGACCTTCTCCGGGGTGGTCGTCAGAACGCGGTGCAAACGTACGGTGCCGGGCATATCCTATCCTTTCATGATGCCTGTTCGATGCCCCAAGGACGAACGAGGCTTGACCAGTCCGACACAGGCGCCCAGATTTTTCGAGGGCCCGGCCGCAAGCCTGTCCGATTGGCGTACACCGGTCCAGGCTGCTTTGGGACTCGATTTTGCGGCGCCTGGCCCAATCGTCGCAAATGACGAACCGGATAGCCATTGTGAGGAGAGTGTTTATAACGGTCGCTGAAATCGCGATAATCAAGGGGAGACGATGCGCTACATACGTCCGCTTTCAATCGAAGATGCCGTTGGCCAATTGGCCGGATCGGCTGGCACATCAGCCATTCTCGCCGGAGGCAGCGACCTGCTGGTGAGGATGAAGGGTGGTTTTGTCGAACCCGACCTGATCGTCGACATCAAGGCGATCGCCGGCCTGAGCGAGATCCGCGAAACGGCCGACGGCTTCAGCATCGGTGCGGCGGTCCCCTGCGCCGTCCTGGGGGAGAGCGCGGCCCTGAAGAAGGCATGGCCCGGCGTCGTCGAAGCCGCAAAGCTGATTGGCTCCAAGCAGGTGCAGGGACGCTGCACCATCGTCGGCAATCTCTGCAACGCCTCGCCGGCGGCCGACAGCGTGCCGGCGCTGGTCGCGGCCGGCGCCAGGGCATCGATTGTCGGGCCGGGAGGCAGGCGCACGATTCCCGTCGGGAGCGTGCCGACCGGGCCGGGCAAGACATCGCTGGCCAAGGGCGAAATCATCGAGGCGATCCTGCTCGACAAGCGCGCGCCGCGCTCGGGCGATGCGTATCTGCGTTTCATTCCCCGCACCGAGATGGACATCGCGGTGGTCAGCGCCGGCGTAAACCTGACGCTCGACGAGCACGGCGTCATCAAGGCGGCCCGCGTGACGCTGGGCGCCGCGGCGCCGACCGTGCTTCTGGTGGAGGAGGCGGCCGAGGCCCTCATCGGCAGGAAGCTGGACGAAGCAGCACTCGAGCGGCTCGCCAAGGTCTGCTTCGGGGCCTGCCGCCCCATCGACGACAAGCGGGGCACCATCGAGTTCAGAAGGAAAGTTGCGGGTGTGCTGGCCGGGCGGGCCGCCACGACCGCCTATGCACGCGCAGGAGGCAAATGATGGCTGGTGTAGCAGTCTCAACGACAATCAACGGCGACAGCGTCGAATACCTTTGCCAGCCGGACGAGACGCTGCTCGACGTGCTGCGCGATCGGCTCGGGCTGACGGGCGCCAAGGAAGGCTGCGGCACCGGCGACTGCGGCGCCTGCAGCATCATCCTCGACGACCGGCTGGTGTGCTCGTGCCTGGTGCTCGGCGCGGAAGCCGAGGGCCGGCGCGTCGAGACCATCGAGGGCATGGCGCAGGGCGACAAGCTGCATCCGCTGCAGCAGAAGTTCCTCGAGCACGCGGCGCTGCAATGCGGCATCTGCACGCCCGGCTTCCTGATCGCGGCCAAGGACCTGCTGGCCAAGAACCCCGATCCGACCGAGGAGGAGATCCGCTTCGGCCTCGCCGGGAACCTGTGCCGCTGCACCGGCTATGACAAGATCGTGCGCGCCGTCCAGGACGCGGCCATCGTTATGAAGGGAGCCTGAGATGAATTTCGATCCGCGTTTTTCGGGGCGTAAATTCACATCCGTCGGCACGCGCCCCATCCGCCCCGACGGCATCGACAAGGTGACGGGCCGCGCCCGCTACGGCGCCGACTTCAACATGGCCGGCCAGCTGGTCGGGCGTATTCTGCGCAGCCCGCACGCCCACGCCACGATCAGGAAGATCGATACCTCGAAGGCGGAGAAGCTTCCCGGCGTGAAGGCGGTGATCACCGCGGCCGACCTGCCCGACCTCACCGACGGCGATGCCGCCATGTACGACATCCTCGACAATTGCATGGCGCGCACCAAGGCGCTCTATGACGGCCATGCGGTGGCGGCGGTCGCGGCCGTCGACGCCCGCACGGCCCGGCAGGCGCTGAAGCTGATCGTGGTCGACTACGAGGTGCTGCCGCATGTCACCGATGTCGACGAGGCGATGAAGCACTCGGCGCCGCTGATCAACGATACGATCTTCACCGAGGGCCTCGAGGAAAAGCCGGTAAAACCGTCCAACGTCACCAAGCGCAGCCAATTTGGCCATGGCGATGTCCACCAGGGTTTCGGCCACGCCGATTTCATCGTCGCGCGCTCCTTCAAGACCGAGCAGACGCACCAGGGCTATATCGAGCCGCATGCCTGCGTGGCGAGCGTCTCGTCCGACGGCACCGCCGACCTCTGGGTCTGCACGCAGGGCCATTTCGTCTACCGCCAGCACTGCGCCCAGCTGCTCGGCATGGAAGCCTCGAAGCTGCGCGTCACCTCGTCGGAGATCGGCGGCGGCTTCGGCGGCAAGACCCATGTCTGGGCCGAACCGGTTGCGCTCGCCCTGTCGCGCAAGGCGGGCCGGCCGGTGAAGCTGGTGATGACCCGCGACGAGGTGTTCCGCGCCTCAGGACCAACCAGCGCCACCTCGATCGACGTCAAGATCGGCGCCCGCAAGGACGGCACCATCACCGCCGCCGAAGCGACGCTGCGCTATTCCTGCGGCCCCTATGCCGGCTCCTGGGCCGAGATCGGCGCCATGACGGCGTTTGCCTGCTACAAGCTCGATAACGTCAAGACGGTCGGCTACGAAGTGCTGGTCAACCGGCCGAAGACGGCGGCCTATCGCGCGCCCTCCGCACCCATGGCGGCGTTCGCGGTGGAAAGTGCCGTCGACGAACTGGCCAAGGAGATCGGCATGGACCCGGTCGAGTTCCGGATCAGGAACGCCGCGCAGGAAGGCACAAGGTCGTCCTACGGCCCGGTCTACGGCCCGATCGGCATCGGTCCGACGCTGGAGGCGGTGAAGAACCATCCGCACATGAAGGCCAAGCTCGGCAAGAACCAGGGCCGGGGCATGGCTTGCGGCTTCTGGTTCAACTTCGGCGGCCAGACCTGCACCGACCTCAACATCGGCATGGACGGTTCGGTCTCGCTTGCCGTCGGAACCGTGGACGTAGGCGGCTCCCGCGCGTCGCTGTCGCTGGTGGCGGCGGAGGAACTCGGCATCGCCTATGAGCATGTGAAGGCGATCGTCGCGGACACCTCCAGCCTCGGCTACAACGACATGACCGACGGCAGCCGCGGCACCTTCTCGTCCTCCATGGCAACGATCTCGGCCGCCCGCAACGCGATCAAGATCCTGCGCGAACGCGCCGCGCAGATGTGGGACATTTCCGTCGACGACGTGGTCTGGGAAAAGGGCCACGCGGTTGCCAAGGGCGAGAAGCACGGCAATCTCGGCAAGCTGTCGCTGAAGGAGATCGCCGCCGCTTCCGGCAAGACCGGCGGACCGATCGCCGGCCACAGCGAGCTCGTCGCCGATGGCGCCGGCGTCTCCTTCGCCACCCATATCTGCGATATCGAGGTCGATCCCGAGACGGGTTCGACCAGGGTCATCCGCTACACGGTGGTGCAGGATGCCGGCAAGGCCGTGCACCCGACCTATGTGGAAGGGCAGTACCAGGGCGGCGCCGCGCAAGGCATCGGCTGGGCGCTCAACGAGGAGTATATCTACGGCAAGGACGGGCGGCTGCAGAACCCCGGCTTCCTCGACTATCGCATCCCGGTCTGCTCCGACCTGCCGATGATCGACACGCAGATCCTCGAAATCCCCAACCCCAACCACCCCTACGGGGTGCGCGGCGTTGGCGAGACCTCGATCGTGCCGCCGCTGGCGGCGATCGCCAATGCGGTGTCGAACGCGGCGGGCGTGCGCATGACGCACATCCCGATGTCGCCGCCCCGCATCCTGGCGGCGATCGAGGCGGAACGGGGAGGCTAGGGCGAGGTCGAGCGATGGTCGAAGTCACGCTCTGGGGCGCGCTCGGCCAACTCGCCGGCGGCCAGAGCAAGGTCGAGGTCGAAGCCAAGGACATAAGGGAGCTGTTCAGGAAACTGGCTGAACAGTATCCCGCCTTCGAGCCGCTGATCGACCGCGGCATCGCTGTCGCCATCGACGGGACGATCTATCGCGATACGTGGTCGAAGGAATTGCCAGAAGGGGCGGAGATTTTCCTGATGCCGAGGCTGGCGGGGGGGTGAGGGGGCAGGCGTCTCGCTGCCTTCGCTTAGGATCAAGGTTGCGAACGTCTTGGTGTGGGCCGCAAGCGGTCAATCTGCTTTGAATTTCCCAAAGTAGAAAAGCTGCCATCGCCGCGCGGCTGTAGGGTCAGAGGAAACTTAGATCAGCCGCGTTATGCAGCGCCCTATTGTCTGTTTTTCAGACATGTGCTAGATTTGAGTCGGATAAATGGACATGCGAGGTATCATCATGTTCCCTGCCAGAGCGTTTGAAGACGCAATCCGAAATGAAATCAGTACGGCTATCAATGACTGTCCTGCTCCACGCGCGGCATGGGAGCCTGCGGTTGACTCGCTCGTGATGGTCCGGGTTGTTTTGCGTATCGAGGAAGAGTTCGCACTCAATCTTCCGGACGACGTAATGCCAGCTGGTGGCTTCCGTAGTGTCGAACACTGCGTAGTGACCGTCATGGAGACATGTCGTGAGGCGTGGAGAGTGAGCCAGCATGAAAGCGAGGAGGTGTAATATGGCACGGACCCCTGTTGGATTTGCCGGTCCAAACCCCGAGGCCGTTCAGCTCGGCAAGCGCCTCAAGGACGCACGTGAATATGTGGGCATCACACAAGAAGAAGCGGCGAACCATCTGAACGTCCGCCGCTCGGCAATTTCGGAAATGGAGGCAGGCAAGAGGGGTGTAGGCGCCCTTGAAATGAAAAGCCTAGCCGCTCTCTACGAGCGGCCCACGTCCTGGTTTACCGGCGAATCCGAGCAGCACGTACCCGAAGACGTCGCATTCCTGGCGCGCACCGTGAGCGATCTGTCAGAGAACGACAGGGGTGAGCTGGCAAGCTTTGCGGAATTCCTGCGCTCCCGTTCGAAGGTGGCCAAGAATGGCTAGGGCGCCCACGCGCGACGCAGTCCTGAAGGGCATGCGGGCAGCGCTTCGCCTGCAGCGCGACCTCGGCCTGGATCAAGGCGCCGCGCGAGGGCATCGTGTGGACGTATTCGGCTCGATTTACAGACAGAATGTCCCCTTGCTTTTCCGGAAGCTTGAACCGCTCTTGGGGGCTTATCTGCGCGAGGAGGGCAATCCAGGGATCATTCTGACGACGCGTCGTCCGCTTGGCCAACAGCGTTTCACCGCGGCCCACGAGCTTGGACACCATGTGCTGAACCATGATCCCCAAGCGGATGATGATAGTATTCTGCGCCGGTCGCCGGATCATGCTCGGGACTACATCAACCTTCCACCCGCCGAGCAAGAAGCCGATGCTTTCGCGTCATACTTCCTCGTGCCTGACTGGCTGATTACGGCACTCATGCAGCGTCACCATTGGACGCCGCAGCATCTTCAGAATGCTGACATCGTCTACCAAATGGCATTGCGCGTTGGCGCAAGCTATCGCGCGACACTCTACGCGCTAGTGCGCAACAGGGTTATTGCGACCGGAATCCGGAAGCAGCTTGTTAAAGCGCAACCAGCGACGATCAAGCGTGCACTCGTGCCCGACTATCCAATTGGGTCCACGCAAAACATCGATGTGTGGCACCTGACGGAGCGAGACGAGGGTACGGTGATCGAAGCCGGCCGGGATGACTTGTTCGTGGTCAAGCTGCGAGAAGACAGTAACGCCGGTTACGTCTGGAATTTCGACGAACTGGAAATGGCTGGTTTCGCGATACTCAAAGATGGTCGCGAACAGGTTGCCGAAGGGGTCGTTGGGGCTCCGACGATCCGACATGTACTCGCGCGTGCTTCCGACGCGACCGTGCACGGTGTCTATACTTTGTGGGAGCGCCGACAGTGGGCTCCGGAGGACGATCCCAAACGCTGGTCGTTCGACTACAGGCCTGTCTATTCGCACGATGCAGGACTGTTTCGCCCCTCGTTCAAACACGCGGGCGGTGCGCGCTGATGTTGAATGTCGTCGCTGATCTGAGAAAGCGGCTTGAGCCGGCCCGCGATCAAGGCCGCCGCCCAACCTGCCTTTCTTTCGCGGCGAGTGCGACCCACCGTGCGGCGCATAAGCACCCAAGCCAGTTGTCTCCTGAATGGCTCTATTACCACGCAACGCGACGTGACGGGTTGCAGCCGGACCAAGGTTCGACGATTGAAGCGACCTGTGTGGCGATCTTGAATGACGGTCAACCGGATGAGGTGTTCTGGCCTTACCAGGGTCGCGACGTTTGCCCCAATCCCTATCAGCCGCCCAGCCAACGCCCAGTCGTCGTCCGCTGCGATACCGGCCAACGCAGCAGCGATGCTGATCGCTGGCGCTCTGAGATCGATTCGGGCTCACCTGTCGTCATCACATTGTTCATTTCGCCCGCGTTTTACCGGGCGGCACGGTTCATCGGACCGGAGGCGCTGATGGCGGAGGATCATATTCCGATCGATCCTGCACTGGCGCATGCGGTCGTCCTAGCCGGACACGGTTACGTTAATGGCGTATCGCATTTTCTGGTCCGCAACTCCTGGGGACTGGGATGGGGATGGGCAGGCTACGCCTGGTTCTCCGAAACCTACCTCACCCGCCGCTTTGCCGGCGCCTTCGTCATCCAAGATGGAGCATCCGACGATGTATAATCCCATGACGCCCGCACCCACTCCCGTCTCCGCATGGGTTGGGGCTGCCCTCCGGCTCAAGGCCGACGGTGATCAACACGGGCTTATGCTCCATATCGAAGATCCGACCGGATTTTCGCCGGGGGAGGACGAGATTGTGTGTCAGGTCGACGCGTTCCTGCGCGATCAAGACAAATGCGGCGTCAGCACGGTCGCAAATACGATCTTCCCCGCCGCCCTTGATAGAGGCGACGGCATCGATGCGCTGACGAAGCGCTACATGCAGGTCTACGAGCGCCGCATGCATCGTCAGGGCGAGTGGGGTCGCTATTTTCAGCGTATGGTCGCCTGGCCGACCGGTAGTGGCAAGGGTGCGGGAACCGTCAATCAGCTTTCCGCGAATATCGATACGCTCCGGGCGATGAGAAGCGGAGAAGCGAAGTTCTTCGGCAACGTGACAGAGATCGCACTCTTCGACCCGGCTCGCGATCTGCGCAAGAAAATGAACCGGCAATGCTTGAGCTTCATCGAGCTGAAGCCCGAGCGCGAGGGACATATGTGGCGGCTCAGCATGATGGCCGTCTATCGCAACCACTACTACGTCCAGCGCACGCTTGGTAATCTCATTGGCCTCGGCCGCCTGCTGCAGTTCATCGCCAACGAAACGGGTTTTGACATTGGGACGCTGACAATCCAGTCCACGCATGCGTGCCTCGATCCAGACCTGCAACGTGGCGAGGTTTTCGATCTGATAACAGCTTGCGACGATCCAACTGCCCTGACTGCCTCGCCGAGCCGCAGCAGTGTGCAACATCGGGTTGGCGCTCGATAAATCTGCGCCGGTGGACGAAATCTGCGAGCGCTGCAATAAAAAAAGGAATGTTCTATGAACGACGCAAAGCTCCCGGCCTTTGAGGGTATCGGACAGATCGAAGTCGACTTTCTCGGCCAACGCATCGTTATCGGATGCATCGAGGGAGAAGAGGAAAAGGCTCTTCGGCTTGCCAAGCGCTTTGAAAATGACGCTGGCGAGGTGACTAAAGCGGTCTCCGCGGAAATCGAGCCGATCCAGGCCATGCTGATGGCTGGCATCCTGGCATATGAGCAACTTGAGCAGGCGGAGGCGGGCTACAACGATGGCGCCGATCACAGATAAGAATCGACAAGCAAGCCCGGAGGAACCCCGCATTTCGATGCGGACGCGACAGCGAGCACAGTATGAGCACGATTTGCACAATCATTTCGACATATTGTCGATGTCGCGCCTGGATCGGCTGAAGCATTACGGTTTGCATTTCGCGAAATACGCGGGACGGTTTGCTCGGGGTGATACCGAAGTCAAAACCAGAAGGGAAACACTTGTCGACGCGTTTCTAGTTGCGCTGAGCGCTGCAAATGCCCTGAACCAAGCGTTGCCGGACGCAGGAACAGGAGGATTGATCGGGGATGCGATCTCCGACCTCGACTTTACCGACCACGCTGGACGTTTCGCCGACGCATGCGAGAAGATCGATCATCTCGAGGAATTCCGTGCGATCGCCCTTGCCGCAAACGCCGCGCTTTCAGAGTGGATCGTGTGCAGCGCGAAAGCGGCTGGCTTTGATCTCGACGCTCTCGTAGACGATCGTCGACGACAGCTTGCGCGCAGGCAGGTTTACGCACAGGAGACGTAGATGTTTCTATCGGGTGACCTCATCGCTGAACATGGCGGCGGCTGGATTGCGCCATTCGACCCGCAGCGGGTCGATTGCGCGGCCTATACTCTGCGGATCGGTGACGAGGCTTTCATCAGCCCCGAAGGTCGAGACACCCGCAAGCCGGGCCTGGTTGAACGCTTAGAGCACAAGGCGCCTATCGTGATACCGCCCGGGCAGTTCGCCTATTTGACCACGCGAGAGTTCGTAACACTCCCGCATGATCTCCTCGGCTTCATCAACATGAAGAGTACGCTAAAAAATAGCGGTCTTGTGAATGTAAGTGGATTTCACGTCGATCCGGGCTACAAGGGAAAGCTTCTGTTCGCTATCTTCAACGCGGGGCCGCAGACAGTGACGGTGCGGTGCGACCAAGACGCCTTCCTGATCTGGTTTGCGCGTCTCGATGGTATGACAGAACAGTATGCCCGGAAAAAACCCGGATTTCGGGGGATCGACACGACTCTGATGGGGTTACTCCCGACCGAGACCGCATCGCTCAACTCGATCAACAAAAGGATGGATCAAATCGAGCGACGCATTTCCTACGCACTCGGTATACTGACACTTGCTGGCGGTGTCGTGGTTGCTGCGATATCCGGCGTCATTGCGAGCATGGCTTTTAAAGCCTTAGGAGGATCGTGAATGGCAGACGCTTACGTTTTCAACGAACACCTCAATAACGACGACCGCGCAAAAATGGAGGCGATCCTGCAAGCGGCAGGATACAATCCACGATACGATGTTCCGAACGCTGTTTCCTCGATCGACCCGCACACTGACATTGGCGTCATCGGGCTTCCGGCCGCGCCAGAAGACGGCGGCACCATTGATGCTCGGACGATGGGGTTTGCCGGCGCCGGCATTCGGGTCGTGGCAATTTGGTTGCGCGCGGACGAGGATGGTCCAGGCGGTGTCCCCGAATCGATCGGAAAATACGCCACCACAGTTGACAGCGGTTCCAAAGTCTTGACCCCGACGCTTAAGGGCGAGACGGATGTCTGGGAACAGCCAGGCGGGGAGCAAAGGCCAAAACCTCGCATCAAACGCAATAAGTGCTGAGCCGTGCCCCGAATCTACTCCTACGTCGTCGAACATGACCTTGGCTTTGCGCCGAACCCCTTCTGGGGCGTATGTACGCTAGCAAATTGCAAGCCGATGATTCGAAAATTTGCGAGCGTAGGCGACCTCATAATCGGAACAGGCTCGACTGACCTGCAGGCTACTGACCGCCTCGTCTACTGGATGCGAATATCGGAAATCACCTCCTTCGACGGCTATTGGTCAGATCCGCGCTTCGCGCGCAAAAAGCCAAACATGAACGGCAACATGATGCATCGCTATGGCGACAACATCTACCACACCGGGAACGACGGCACATTCCAGCAGATCGACTCTTTCCATAGCGAAGACGATGGCAGTCTGAGTGTCGGAAACAGGGAACGCGACACCGGTAAGACGGAAAAGGTCATGCTTGCGACCGACTTCGCTTATTTCGGGAAATCGGCTCCAATCATCCCGGAGCACGTGCGTTTTCTGATCAAAAAAGGGCCATACCACAAATGCCGATTTTCCGACGGACAGCGAGCCGCTATTGAGGGTTGGCTGGAGACGTTGCCCGAGCGTGGGTATGTCGATGAGCCTGGGCATTGGTGACGCTGAAGCGTTTGGCGCCTTCAGCGCAACTGCGGTTCTCTGATCAACCGAGCGTACCGGCTCGAACTGCCTGTTACCGACAAGCAACAGCCCACCGAAGTTCAGCCTCTGTGATTCCTTACGCTGCGATCATCTGGCAATCTGGTCTGGCGGGGGATTCGCGATGGATGGATCAACTCTATCACTAAACGAATATCAAGATTTAGCGGTCAAGACGGATCGAACAGGCCTGAAATCCAGAAATTTGAGCCTGCCAATCCTCGGACTGTTTGGTGAAACCGGCAGTCTCCTTAGCGAGGTGAAAAAGAAACAGCGAGACTCCAAGGCCTACGACTCGTACGAAAGCGGTGTCATCGAGGAGTTCGGTGATGCGCTTTGGTACCTCGCGGTCATTGCAGCTCATGCCAATATCCGGCTAGCTGATATTGCAGAGGAATTCGAATCCGGCTCCACCGAGGCGCTTCGCTTCGTCAATCTGCAACCGCAACAGACGCTTAACCTTGCAGCGCCCACGACGGAATTCGCACGAACGCTTCTGAAACTTGCTAATTCGGTAGGCAATCTTACCAATAGCGACGGTGAAGCCCTATCATACGTTGACCCAACCGCTTTTGCACAAAAGCTTAAGATCATTTTCCGCAATTTGGTGCACGCGGCCAACGAGGCAGGCGTGACCTTGGGAGACGCGGCGGTTCACAATCTGCGGAAGGCGCAGGATCGCTGGCCAACGGACCGCATTCCGCCTCCGCTGTTTGATCTGGAATTCCCCTCTGAGGAGCAGCTGCCTCGAAAGCTCGCGATTGAGATTTTCGAGCGCAATTCTGGCTCTAAACAATACGTCTATCAGCGTTGCAACGGCGTCAATATCGGGGACCGCCTGACTGATAATAGTGTCGTGGAAGACTTCTATCGCTTTCACGACGCTTTTCACTATGCCTATGCAGCCGTCCTCGGTTGGTCGCCGGTAACTCGGGCCCTATTGAAGCTCAAACGAAAGAGCAAGACCAAAGTCGATGACGGCGAGGACGGTGCCCGCGCGATTATTCTCGAAGAAGGTGTTGCGGCCTACGTTTTCGCGAGAGCCAAGGAACATCAGTTCTTCGAGGGACGCGATGAGGTTGATTTCAACCTGCTGAAGACCGTGAGGAGTTTCGTCCAAGGTTTTGAAGCGGAGCAGTGCCCGCTGTGGCTTTGGGAAGAAGCGATCCTGAAAGGAAACGCCGCCTATCGCTTTTTGCGCCAGTATCGACGTGGGCGCCTCATCCTTGATCTAGACAAACGTGATATGATGGTGGAGGAGCTTGCGCCATGAAACCAGCTGACTTTGTCGAAGAACTCGCGTCCTTCCATTTTGCCAACGCGTTCAATCCCTACGCCGACGCGTGCCCAGAGTGTGACGCCAAAGATGCGCCAGCCGTCCGCCGTCGGAACCTGGAAGCCGTCTTAAATGCGGCAATCGAGAGGGGGGTTCAGTCCTTCTGGATTGCTCGAGATCTTGGCTATCGGGGTGGCCGCCGAACGGGTCTGGCATTAACTGACGAAGCGCATCTTGATTGGCACGCAGAACTTCTCGGTACCGAACCACTCATGAGAGCGACCAAAGGCCCCCCCGTGGCCGAGCGCACCGCTACCGTTGTGTGGCAGATGCTGCGTTCAATCGAACAACCGATCTTTCTCTGGAACGTCTTTCCGTTTCATCCGCATGGCCCCAATGAGCCGATGACAAATCGGTGTCATACCCGTAGCGAGCGACTGGCGTGCAAGCCCATTTTGGAAGCGCTGATCGACACCTTACGGCCGAAACATCTTGTTGCCATTGGACGCGATGCCCAAGCAGCTTTGGCGGACCTCGGCCTTGAGGCAACTGCGGTTCGTCACCCTAGCTATGGGGGGCAGAGTGAGTTTATAGGCCGCCTTGAGGAATTCTACTGCGTCCGCTCTAAGCCCGCTCGGGAAGCCCAGTTACATCTGCTCTAACCGTTTCGTTCTCTCTACAGGGTGGGGCGCTTGCTTGTCTTCGGCATGGCTCTGCGATGCACCGGCATCTTTCTGAGCCGCATGCCGGCTGAGGAGCCTGCGTCTTCAAGCGCCTTACTGTTCGATAGATCCGAGCGTCTCCGTGCCGGGGCCGAAACAAAGTGCGGCGTCGTCACGTGGGTGTAGAACGCGCCTGGCGCAGGGCTCGCTGGTGCTTCTTTTGCCGTCCGCTTGTAAGACCTGGAAATAGCCAGCCAGGCGTCCAGTATGAGGCGCAAGGCAGCCATTCAGAATCGGTCTGCGCAGTTTCGTCACCGGTCCTAGCGCCTCACAGCAAAAACGTCTGCCGCTCGCGCAACGTTGCTGTGATCGAGCCAATGCCTTCCTCGATCTCGCGCCTGCCCGCTAGAATCGCATCGCCTGCCGTGCCTTTCAGCATCGATCGCAACAGGTCCGCCTGGCCGACGAGGACCGCATCTTTTTCGGCCAAAGCGGCCAGCGAGTTCCGCTTCCAGGCGCTGGGTCATGCGGTCGTTCTCCGGCACCGGCTGGTGGCGGATCAGGCCTTCGAGCGCCTCGCGCCACAGGCGATCGAGTGCCTGGGCGTTGGCGACGATGGCCGCGTCGGGGAACGGATTGGCCCGCGTCGGCGGCTGGATGGTGTCGCGGCGGTAGCGGGCCTCGGCCACGTCGACGGCCGCGCGGGCACGGCCGAGCAGCGAGCAGGCCATCTGGCGCTGGTCGTCCGCGCGCAGCTGGTTTTCCTGGCGTTGTAGCCATGGAAGTAGAACAGGTTGATGCCGACCCTGGCGAGCGCTCGTGGAAGCGGCTCGTCTCATCGCGCCCAAAAGGGGCGGAGATTTTCCTGATGCCGCGGTTGGCTGGGGGGTGAGGGGGGCGGCGCGATGCCATCGGCGAGCAGGGCTGTCACGTGGACTAGAGCAATTCCGGACGTAAAACCGTTTCACACTTTTCCTGGAATTGCTCTGGAGAACCGGCTCGACGACAATTGCCTGCCGGTTCCGCCGAAGCCAGCCGTCGAATTGTTGCAGCTTTCTTGTCGCCTATGGGTTATCCCATAACCAACACTATTCGACACGGAGTGCGGCCAATTGAGCGTAGCCTTTGCCAAGGAGGAAAGTGCGGAGGCAGCATCGGAAACCATCCTGCCGGCTCGCCCTGTCTCCGATCGCATCAATCTCGTCACCGAGGCGGGCCTGAAGATGCTAAGGGATGAATTGGCGCGCGCCCAGCAGGCTCTCGAGACCGCGAACGCGCTGGAGGATGTCAACGAGAGGCGACGGCAGTCGGCGGTTCCGGTTCGAGATATGCGCTACTATGCCGAACGCGTCCGTACGGCTCAGCCTATGCCGGTGCCGACGTCCAATGAAGTGATTGCCTTCGGTCACACCGTGACCTTCGAGCGTGATGATGGCCGCACCCAGACCTTCCGCATCGTCGGTGAGGACGAGGCCAACCCGTCCCAAGCTTCCATTTCGCATGGTTCACCGGTTGCCATCGCGCTGATTGGCAAATCCGTTGGCGAAATTGTCCAGCTAGGGCAGAATGAACTCGAGATCCTGTCCATTTCCTAGTTGGAGATCGGGGGTAGGACGCGCGTCGCGGTCAACCGCCATCGCCCCGTTTGGTACACCGTCAGGCGACACGCAGCGAGCAGTGCTGCTTGACATCAAAAGCCCGGAACGGGCTGGGTCTTTCCACTCAATCGCGCGCCAAGTGTCAAAGCCGCCGGAAAATTCTTGATCACGGCGCGCATGGCCGCCGCGCCGCCTGGCCCAAGCGCTATTCGGGCAATCAAGGCCGCGGCACGCAAACGGGTCGAGAATTGCCGACGCCATTGCCTTTCGTAGCGATGTCCGGCCTCGTCGTGGCCCTCGTGACCTTTGCCCAGCGCGACCAGTTCCCGCGCAAGCAGCCAGCCGGATTGCAGCGCCATCGAAATCCCTTCCGCGATTACGGGATGTGACTCACCCGCGATGTTGCCGACGCGGAAGATGCCCTGATCATAGCAAGCTCGAATACCGGGATGGATCGGTCCCGCGGCGAGCCATGGGCCATCCAATTCGGCACCGGTCAGCACAGTTCCCACGCCCCGGCACGAGGCCACGACGTGGCGCCATACCGCATCCGCCGCCGCGATGTTTCCATAGCGCTGGCGCAGGTCGGACAGAACATCCCGGCGGATACAGCAGGAAATTGAAACCCGGCCATGGTCCGCCGTTACCATTCCGCCATAGCCGCCCGGGAACACCAGCAGCGGCATCAGGTCGGGCGCCAGCGCGGCGCCGGTAAAATGCGCCTTGAACCCGAAAAGGTCGGAAGGTCGGCTTGTCCTTTCAATCTGGCTTGGGAGTTTCCCGGGTTCCCAGGATCCATGCGCGGCAATGATCACAGGCGCGCTCAAAACCTTTTCTTGCTGTCCCGCCTCCACGGTCACAAATTGCAGATCATCGTGCCGACGAATGGCGACAGCCTTGCAAGGCTGGAGAATTTCGACACCCGCGCGTTCGGCGGCCTGCAACAGGACATGGTCCAGGCGATCGCGGCCGAGAGCGCGGCCGAGCCCCGTCCTGGCGCGCGGCATGCGCGCCTCGGCCGAGACATCGCCCGAAAAGAACCCGACGCGACGTATTTCGGGGCCGGCTTCCGCGCGCCAGGTCTCGCCGACGCCCAACTGGTCGAGCAAGGCAAGGCTGGTGCCTGACATGAATTCGCCGCAGACCTTTCGGCGAGGAAACACGGCCTTCTCCACCATTGCCACCGACCAACCATGCTGGGCCAGCGCAATGGCGGTGGAACTGCCGGCGGGGCCAGCACCGATGACTATTGCGTCGTGCATCATTTGGTGCCGGGCATGCTGGCGCCGACAAAACCTTGAGTGAACAGGCCTTTGCGGGCCTCCATCACGGGCGTTCCACCCGCCAGTTGCCACAATTGCGAAAGTTCCGTGCCGCGAAAACCGGCGCGGACACTTTGCGCCGCATCGTTCAGTGTAACCGCGCAGGCGCCGATCAGCCGCAGGAACCGGGTCGCGACAAGTGGTCCCTTGGCCCTGAGCGGCTCCGTCGCGACGAGTAACGGGGCCATCGTCATGAGACGGGAAAACAGCTCCAGGAGGCGCGTGTCGTCGAAGTGATGAAGGATGAGATTGGCGCAAACAAGATCGAAGGGCCTGTCCGCTGTCCAATCGAATATATCGGCGGTTACGGGCTGCGCCCGCCAACCAAGCTCGGCGAAAGCGTCGCGCACATCCTGGCCGATCAGGTCGATCCTGTCGACCATGACGATCTCCACGTTGGGCCAACGCCGCGCCATCAGCCGCGCCACTGTCAGCATGAACTTTCCGTCACCGGCGCCCAGTTCGAGGATGCGCAGCGGCGGCGTCGGCACGTTCGTTCGCAAGAGTGATGCCATGATCCTGGCCTGGAACATCAATGCGTTGATGCGAACGAGATCACGACGGGATGCAATCGCACCAGGATCGTCGGCCGGAAGGCTGTCGAGGAGTTCTGGCTCCAGATGCCTGATGTTCATGTCGGTCATGCGATCGATCGGAAATCTAGGGCTTCAGCCGGCAATCCGGCAATAGAATTCGGTCGTACCTTATCGCCGCGCGCTGTTCATGGCGGAACTCGCATGTGAACTCAATCCGGACGGCGAAGCCGAAGGCCGGCCCCTTTCATACAAGATGGGAGGCTGGTATCACAGTTTGCCAGTGAGAAATATCGGCACCGCGCAATAAAATACCTTATGCCGACGTTTACCATAGGAAACGCTTCCCCAATTCCTAGACCTCTTATGAGACCCGATTGGGCTCATTGTTGGAGCAATTTTGTCCGCTCAAGCGCATCTGAACCGCATTGCCACGTCAGTTCCCGAACACGACGTGCATCAATTCTTCCTGCGTTACGGAGCTTCGCTGCTTGAAAACGATGCCCCGCGCCTTACGCTCTTCGAGCGAATGGTCGCTCTCGCCGGCATCGAACATCGCTATTCCTGCTTTGCGCCCGCCGACGATCCGCGCGGCGGGGCAATCGACCGCGGCGGCACCTCGGTCAGGGGTTCCTTCGCCAGTACCGCGATCCGTATGCAGATGTACGAAGCCGCAGCACCTGAGCTGGCGCAAAAGGCCGTCGACGAGCTGCTGGCCGACGACGACCGCTCGCTGATCACGCATTTGATCGTGACGAGCTGCACCGGCTTTTCGGCGCCTGGCATCGACCTCGAGCTGGTGCAGCGATGCGGCCTGCGGACATCGGTCGAGCGCACCATCGTCGGCTTCATGGGATGCTATGCCGCCATCAATGCCTTGAAGCTGTCACGCCACATCGTGCGCTCCGATCCGAAAGCCCGCGTGCTGATCGTCAACATCGAATTGTGCACGCTGCATTTCAGGGAAGCCACCGAGCTTGAGAAGCTGATCTCGTTCTGCCTGTGGGGCGACGGGTGCGCGGCCGCGCTGGTAACGGCCGAACCGCACGGCCTCCTGCTCGAAAGCTTCCACGCCATCGTGGCGGTGGAGCGCAAGGAGCTGATGAGCTGGCACATCCGCGACGACGGCTTTGACATGGTGCTGTCCGGCCAGGTTCCGGGCGCGGTCCGTGAGACGCTGCGCAGCGAGCATCCGGCCATCCTCGGCGGCAGGCCCGCCAGGGAGATCGATTTGTGGGCGGTGCATCCGGGCGGCCGCTCCGTGCTCGACGCGGTCGAGCGGGCGCTCAAACTGGAACCGGCCGCGCTCCTCCTGTCGCGCGAAGTGCTGCGGAAATACGGCAACATGTCATCGGCAACGGTGATGTTCGTGATGGCCGAAATGCTGAAGGAGCCGTCGGGCTTGCTCGGCTGCGGCATGGCGTTCGGGCCGGGATTGACCACCGAGACCATGATGTTCCGGACTGCCTGAGGAGGTCTGGTGACCTGGCCGGATTGAACCTCTGAACCCATGGATCATAAGTTCCTTGATGATGCCATCGAACAATGTCCGACACCGCATCCGCGCTTTCGCGGCCCGTTGGCTGGTGCCCTATTTGCCGTATCCGCACTTCATGTGCGTGGCGCCGCTTGACGCCGTGCTGCGGATCCTGTGGCGCGCGGAAGGCCGGATCCCTCCCGCCTATTGGCCACGCCTAGTTCTCCTGCTCCTGTTTTCCGGGATCAGCACGGTCGCCTCCCTGCCGGAGCGCGTGATCGTTGCGGCATGGCTGCGGCTGCGGCCTCCCCCTATGGAGCGGCACAACGCCCCCGTGTTCGTCCTCGGCTACTTCCGATCGGGGACGACGTTTTTGCAGAACCTGCTGGCAGCCGATCCGAGCCTGAGATCGCCGAGCTGGCCGCAGGTCCTGGCCCCCCAGACGTTCGTCGTCGGATGGGCGGTCCTGCGCTACCTTTTCGTACCCTTGCTGCCGTTGACGCGCCTCAACACAATCGTGCCGGTGGGCGCCAGGCTGCCGGCGGAGGACGACTTCGCGTTGAACAACATGGGTGGGATGTCCGTCCTCGCCGGACGCGCCATGCTTCCTCGCCGGCAGGCCTTCTTCAATCGATTTCACGATCTCGACGCGCTTTCGGCGGATGAGTTTGGCCGCTGGCGCTCCCATCAGGTCGCTTTCGTCCAGAGGCTTGCCCTCGTTGCGGGGGGGCGGCGACTTCTGCTCAAGTCGCCGAGCCATACGGCGCGCGTCCGCTACCTCCAGGACCTGTTTCCGGGCGCGAAGTTTGTCCACATCTCCCGTTCGCCGGAAGTCGTGTTCCGGTCCAACCTGCTTCTGGCGCGCGAATTGCAACGTGCATTCGCCCTGCAGCCGCCACTGCCGGAGGACGAGCAGGAGGAGATCATCACCCGCGAGTATCTCGCGACGGAGATGCACTATCTGGCGGACAGAGCGCGGATTCCGGCCGCCGACCTCGCGGAAGTGCGGCTGCAGGATCTCACCGCCGACCCCGTGGGCGAGATGAAGCGGATCTACCGTGAACTGGGCCTGCCATTTTCCCGTGGCTGCGAGGAGCGGATGCTGCAGGTCGCCGCGACATTCGGCGAGCAGGTGCGTAGCCGCCATCCCGACCTGACGGAAGGGCAGAAAGCGCGAGTAGCTCGCCTCGAACCGCTGGCTGCCGCTTTTGGGTATCCGCCCGCGCAGGCTCCCGAGACGCTCGATGTTGACAGCCAACAACGCATTGGATGACATAGGATCATGACAGCAGGCCGATGGTCGCATGCAAGCTTGGCAGCTTTGGTTCGGCTGTTGCTTGTCCCCGTGTTGCTCGCGATCTGCGCCCCATCGCTTTCGGCGGCCGCCGATGAGCAGAGTGACGCGGTCAAGTTGGTTGAGACCGTGCGCCAGGCGGCGATCGTGCTTGGGCATGGTGGGTCCGCCGAGGGGCAGCTCCGCTCGATCTCCGCGGCGTTCGATGGTAGGGGGATCGCCCAAGCCGTGCTCGGGACGTATTGGCGCCGGGCGAGCGCGGAAGACCGCGCCGCGGTGGTCGATGCGCTGCTTTACGCGATCGCACACAGGCTGGCCGACAGGCTGGAGCGGACGCAGGACAAGACGTTCACCGTGCTCGGCACAAAGGCTCTGGCCAACGGCGACATCCTGGTGCGCAGCGAATTCCGCCGGCCGCTCCACGGCCCAACATCCGTCGACTGGCGTGTCCGCCACTGCCGCGGACAACTCTGCATCGGCGATGTCTTTGTCGACGGCGGCTCCGTGACCGTGCAGCAGCGGGACCGCGTTGGCCAACGGCTCGCCGGCAACGGCGGCTCGATCCCCGCGCTTGTCGTCGATCTCAGGAAAGGCCGGGTATGACCTCTCGCTCGTGCTCATGTCCCCTCTCGTCGAATTGATCAATGTCGGCCGCGACTTCGACGGCGGCCGCATTGTCGCCGTTGACGATGTGTCGCTGGCGATCGGAGATGACGAGACCGTCGCCATTGTCGGCCGCAGCGGGAGCGGCAAGTCAACGATCCTGAACCTGGTCTGTGGGCTTGACCGGCCGACGCGCGGCGAAGTTCGGTTCGAAGGACGGGCCGTCAATGGGAGGGCTGCGTGGGCAGCCGTCCGGGCCAGCAAGATCGGCATCGTTTTCCAGAATTTCTCCCTGCTCCAGTCCTTGTCGGCGCGCGAGAACATCGAGGTGGCTTTGCTGGGAAACCTCGGCGGAGCGCGGCAGCGTCGCGCTCGCGCACTCGAACTTCTGGCACATTTCGGTCTTGCCGAGCGCGCTACGCTCCGGCCGGCCGAGCTTTCGGGCGGCGAACGCCAACGGCTTGCAATTGCGCGGGCGCTTGCAAACCGTCCGAAGCTTCTCGTGGCGGACGAGCCGACAGGAAGCCTCGACGTGCAGACGAGCCAATCCGTGATGAGCATCATTGGCAACGTGCACCGCGAGTTCGGTACCGCGGTGATCGTGGTGACCCATGACGAGGACGTGGCCGCACTGTGCGGCCGGCGCGTCGAGATTTCCGACGGCCGCATCCGTTCGGACAGCGCAATGGCGGCCATGTCGACGCCCGCGCCGGCGTCGCGGATCGGCTGACCCATGACAGAGCTGACCCTTCCCCTGCGCGGTCTCATCGCGCGTCCGCTTCGCACCCTCCTCACGGTTCTCGGCATCGCTCTGGCGGTGGCGGGGTTTGTGGCACTGACCGGCCTGACCGCTGGCGTCCAGCACTCGTTTGCATCGGGAATCGACGAGAACGGTGCGGACCTGGTGGTAAGCCAGCGCAGCGCTTTCAACCTGGTGAGCAGCACCGTACCCAAGTCCCTGGGCTCCGGGCTTTCCGCGGTGCCAAACGTCGAAGCCGTATCGGGCGTTCTCCTGAACATCACCACTGCCGACGACGCCGCGAATATCGTCATGGCCGGCTGGCCGAGCGGCAGCTTCCTGTGGAAAGACATACACCTGATAGCGGGACGGATCCCCGCGCCGGGCGACCAATGGTCCGTGATCCTTGGCCAGTCGATCGCCAGCGCATTGGACAAACGGATCGGTGATACTGTCGAGCTCCAGTTCCAGCCCTATCGGATTGTCGGCATCGCGTCGTTCTCGTCCATACTCAACCAGAACAGCGCGATCGTTCCGCTCGAAGGGCTGCAGCAACTCCTGTCGCGAGAGGACGTGTTCACCTTGTTCGAGGTGAGGTTGAAGCGACCGCTCGACAAGAACGACATCGCTGCTGCCCGAACCCGGCTCGTCGCGGCCGCACCCGGTTTCGAGGTCGGCGACACCGAGCAGTTCACCAGCAGCATTCGCGTCTTCGATCTGCTTCAGGCGATTGCCCGGACAATTTCACTGGTTGTCATGGCGATGGCCTGTGTCGCCATTGCCAATACACTTCTGATGGCCGTGAACGAACGGACGTTCGAGATTGGAGTTCTCGCGGCGCTAGGCTGGTCTCCGCGGCGGATTCTTCGGCTCATTCTCATCGAGGGCGTGATCATGAGCGCGGCCGGCGGGGTTATCGGGATCATTCTCGGCGCCCTGACCATGGAAATGGCGGCGAGGACAAAGTTCGCCGCGGGTCTGATCGTGCCTTACCTGTCAGGCTGGTCGATCGCGCAGGCGCTGATCTTCGTCTTCATTGCCGGGCCCCTCGGTGCGCTCTATCCGGCCTGGCGTGCCACGCGCCTTCTCCCCGCCGAGGCGCTCCGCAGGATCTGACGCCGGCGGGTCGAGTATTTATTGACTAAAAGTCAGTGGGAACCGGGATGCCGCACCGGCTGCAGACAAAGCGTCCGTGCTTCGGATACAGTTTTGTCGGGAGCGACACTCATCGAGGGAGGATATCGAGGTGAACGAAGCCAGTCCAAGGCCGCTCGCGGAGATTGCCAGCTATCATGCCCACATCTACTACAACGGGCAGACCGAGCGGCGACATGCCGAATGGCTGCGTCTTCGCATTGGGGAACGTTTCCGCGTGCGCCTGGGCGCCTGGCACGACCAGAAAGTCGGTCCGCATGACCAGGCCATGTACCAGGTCTCATTCGCGAACGAGATTTTCGCTTCACTCGTTCCGTGGCTGATGCTGAACCATGGGGAGCTCAGCATACTCATCCATCCTAACACGACCAACCCCCGGCGCGACCATCTGGTCGACCCGATCTGGATCGGCCGGCCGCTGGCAGTGCACGGCGATATCCTTCCGGAGGATCATGAGGCGGAAGAGGCGCTGGAGCCCAACACCGAGCCTTCGCTGACAGCATAGCGGTTCCCGGCGCGACCGCGACCTCCAATGGGCTCAGGTTTTTTGGCCCTATCCACCCACCACTCGCACCCTCTCGCGCACCGGCGCCGACGCGGAAAGGCTTTCCTGGTTCGGCTCGCCATCAGCCGATTCATCGCAGGTCTCATGGAAAGGCCCGCCACGTCGATGTGGCGAGCCTTTTCGGTGCGATGCGCACTTCAAGTCAGGATAAGGACGATCTTCAGCGTATCCGGATCGACGATGACGATGCGACCGTCGGCCAACACAAAATACTCGTAGGTTTCGTAGGCTGGTACGATCTTGACGATACGCGCCGGCAGACGATGCAGCCGAATCTTGTGCCGGGGAACCTCTATGCCGACCGAAATGTCGAAATCGACATTGGACACCGGTTCGACCCTGGTCTCCTTGATGACCTGCGTGATCTGGGTTTTCTGTTCGACAGTGACGTTGGTGATGGAAGCAGTCGACCCCTGATCAGTCTGTGTCGAGGTCTTGCCCTGAGCCTGCTGGTCCGTCTGGACCTTGGCTTTTCCCTGGGCCTGCTGATCGGTGGCCGCACCAGCCTTGCCTTGGGCCTGCTCGTCGGTCTTGACCTTGGGCTTGCCCTGCGCCTGCTGGTCAGTCTGGACCTTGGCTTTTCCCTGGGCTTGCTGATCGGTGGTCGCACCAGTCTTGCCCTTGGCTTGCTCGTCGGTCTTGAGCTTGGGCTTGCCCTGAGCCTGCTGGTCGGTCTGGACCTTGGCTTTCCCCTGGGCCTGCTGATCGGTGCTCGCACCAGCCTTGCCTTGGGCCTGCTCGTCGGTCTGGACTTTGGGCTTGCCTTGAGCCTGCTGGTCTGTCTGGACCTTGGCTTTGCCCTGCTCACCCATCTTCATCTTCGAACCCTTCTGGCAGCCTGCCGCGCCTGCCGCGCAATTGGCGTCGGCGCCCGACTGGGTTTCGGCTGGTTGGGTCTGAGCCAGTGCCGCCCCACACCCAACTCCGAGCGCGAGCATGCTGGTGATCAGGATATGTTTCATGAGAAATCTCCTCGAAAGTGTCAGTCCCTTCCGTGGGTAAACCTCATCTGAAAAACTTTGTTCCAGGCGAATTGGCAAAACCGACACGGCGGAAATTTGCAGGAACAAGCCATGGCCGATGACGTTTACGGCCAGGAGCCCCGGCTGCGAACGCCATCAAGCGGCGTGATGCCTGGGCTGCTCACAGAGGAAAGGAGACAAGTCATGAGAATGCATCTTACCACTGCCGCGGCGGGACTTTTGCTGCTTGCCGGTGTTGGCGCCGCGGCAGCTCAGGATGTGGTCATCCAGCCTGAGCAGGAGACCGTGATCAAGGAGTATGTGCACAAGCAGCCGCTGGCTTCGGTGAAGCTTCCCGGCGTGGAACTCAATATCGGCACGGCTCTGCCCGATACCGTCGAACTTCATGAAGTTCCCAACGTCAAATATCGCTACGTCGTGGTCGACAACCAGACCGTTGTCGTTGATCCTGGCACCCGTAAGATCGTCAAGATCATTCAGTGATCCAAGGTCATCCAAGCCCGCCGCTTTGCCGGTGGCGGGCTTTTGTCTTGCCGGTGCGGTGCCGACGTCCAGTTGGCAAACCGCCGGACCGGCCGAGCAACCGCGCGCTCAAGATCGCCCACGCGGGGCTCTCCTAGTCCGAAAACCTCACGCTCACGCCGCGCTGCCGGAAATAAGCCTGCATCAACTTGCGGCCCGAGCGGTTGTTCTGCGCCAACTTGGTCGGATCGAACACCGCCTGTTTTATCCCTTCTCGTGCCAGCGCTGCCTTGAGCGTCGCTATATGCGCGTCGATGTCGGCATTGTCCGCCCGCAGCGAGGCATAGATATTTTCGGTCGCCTCGGCCACGGTCGGTTCGGTCATAGGTGTCGTCCTTTGGTTGGTTGGGCGGCGGCTTAGCACAGATTCGCGGCTCCGCCGATACCGATGGATCGTCAGTGCACGGCGCCAGGGTTTTGGTAAGCGACAACAGCGTCGCTTGCGCTTGAACGCCCGCGAGAAATTCGCGCTCGAAGCTAATCCGCGGGCGACGGCGATTTCCGAGATCGAGGCTGGGGCTGGCGCCGGCGACAGCAGTTCTTGCTTAAGTCGGCGGACGAATTGCACCGGCTCTGTTTCGAGGGTAGGCGGTATTCATCCTTTGAGTCGAGTTTTGGCGCCAACTTGCTGTTCGGAAGCGTCTTTTCCGGTCTTGCCTGCTCCGTCTAGGCGAGCAGGCCGTGAATGGTGGCTGCAACAGCCGCGGGCGCATAGGGCTTGGGCAGGAAGACGCCGCCGCTCGGCATCGCGTCCCGGGGCGGCCGTTGCTTGCCCGAGGTGATGATGATCTTGACCGGCGGCCAGCGGTCGCGCACGGCGGCCGACAGGCGCAGGCCATCCATCGAGCCCGGCATGTCGATGTCGGTGAACAGGATGGCGATGTCCTGCCGGCCCTCCAATATGCGGATCGCCTGGTCGGCGTTGCTCGCCTCCAGCACGTCGAACCCCGCCTCGCGCAGATCATCGGCGATGGCGAACAGCAGAAAGGCTTCGTCTTCGACGACGAGGACGGTGACGAGACTTTGAGTGGTCATGGCACGCCCTATGTAGTCAGTAAGGTGCTGTCGGCAACTGGGGTGCCGGTGCGTCCAGTACGCATTCGACGCCGTCGGGGTGGTAGTCGATCCGGACCGCTCCGCCGAAGTCGGTGCCGAAGACGCGCTCGATCAGGAAGCGGCCGAAGCCGCGCCGGTTGGGCGGCGTCACCGGCGGGCCGCCGCTTTCGCGCCAGCGCCAGATCAGCCTGATGTCGCCTGGCCTGTCATGCGACGGCTGCAGCGACCACTCCATCGCCACCTTGCCGTCGGGCGTCGACAGCGCGCCGTATTTCAGCGCGTTGGTGGCCAGTTCGTTGACGGCGAGCGCAAGGGTCAGCGCCATCTTCGGATTGATTGGCAGCGCCGGGCCCAAAATCGAGATCTGTTCGACCGGGAAGGCGGAGATGGTGTTGTCGACCACCTCGCGGATCGAGGCACTGGTCCAGCGGGTCTTGTTCAGGATGTCATGGGCGTTGGCGAGCGCCCGCAGGCGCTCATTGAAGGTGGCGCTCGCCGTGGCGATATCGGTGTTGCGCAGCGTCTGCGAGGCGATCGCCGCGACCATCGCCAGGATGTTCTTGATGCGGTGTTCGAGCTCGTGGGTCAGCAGCTCCTGTCGCGCCTGCGCCTCGCGCCGGTCGGTGACATCCTGCATGACGCCGAACATCTTGACCGGCTTGCCAGTCTCGTCATGGACGAAATCGATGTGGCGCGACAGCCAGCGCAACTCGCCGGTGTCGGGCCGCCGGATGCGGTATTCCACGGCCGGCACGGCGGTGCCTCGCTCGCGTGTCTCGCTGTTGGAACGGACGTCCTTGTCCTCCGGAATGACGATGTTTTCCAGCACGGAGATGTGCACGCTGTCGCGCGGCGACAGCCCCCAGAGACCCCAGAAGCCCTCGGAGCCGACCACGGTTCCGGTGGCGATGTCGAGTTCGAGTGCCGCTATGCCGGCTGCATTTTGCGACAGCTGCAGGCGGCGCTCGCTTTGCAGCAGGGCCTGTGCCACCTGCTTCTGATCGTCGATATCGGTGTTGGTGCCGATCCAGCGCAGGATGACGCCGTCGGCATCGCGGATCGGGACTGCGCGCGCAATGAACCAGCGATAGATGCCGTCATGCCGACGCAGCCGCAACTCGCTCTCGTAGAATGTGCCGGCGGCCAGCACCTGTTGCCACTTTTCCGCGGCCACGACGATGTCGTCGGGGTGCACGATATCGGCCCAGGCATCACCGTCAAGCTCGCCCGGCTTCGCACCCGAATAATCGTAGACGCGCGGGTTGAACCAGTCGAGCAGCCCGTCCGGTGTCGCCGTCCAGACGTGGTTCGGCATTGCCTCGGCGAAAGTGCGGAACTGGGTCTCGCTCTGGCGCAGCGCCTGTTCGGCGATCAGCCGGTCGGTGACGTCGACGCCTTGCACGAAAATGCCGAACACCTCGCCGGCGGGGTTGCGCACCGGCTGATAGACGAGGTCGATGAAGCGATCTTCGATCGCGGCACCCGGCGTGTGCTGCAACTCTGCCCTCAGTGCGTAGCCGACGAAAGCCTCGCCGGAGGTGAACACGTGGTCGAGCAGCTCGAAAAAGCCCTGGCCCTCTATCTCGGGCAAGGCCTGCCGGATCGGCAGGCCGATGATGTCGCGATGGCCGACGAGCTGCATGTAGGCTGCATTGGTCAATTCGACGACATGCTGCGGACCGGACAGCATGGCCATGAAGCCCGGCGCCTGTTCGAACATCTGGCGCTGCCGATCGCGCTCGCTCGCCCGCCAGTGCTCGGCGGCCATTTTCTCGGTCACCTCGATGACGATGGCAATGACGCCAGCCGGTTCGCCGCTTTCGTCGAGGATCGGTGAATAGTCCAGGTCGAGCCACACCTGTTCCGGTTTTCCGGTTCGGTTGAGCGTCAGCTCCTGCTCGCGATAGGCGAGCGTGCCGCCGCCCAGACACACCTTCATGATGTTGTCGTTGAAATCGGCCACCTCGGGCCAACCTTCACGCACCTTGGAGCCGAGCAGTCGCGGATGGCGCCCGCCGGCAAATTCCGAATAGGCGTCATTATAGATCATGACGCCGTCCTCGCCCCACAGCATGACGATCGGCACGTTGGAGCGCAGGATCAGCGACACCGCCGTCTTCAGGCTCTGCGGCCAGCCCTCGATCGGTCCGATCGACGTCGAGGCCCACTCGAACGCGGCGATCAGGCGACCGACCTGTCCGCCGCCGGAGAGGAAAGCATGACGGCGATCGTCTATCTCTTCTATCGCGGTTTTACTGGTTGGTGGCATGGCGTCTCGCGGATCGGTCGGCGTTCATTCGAATTTCGATTGGTCGTCGCTAACGTGTCAGGTACCGGGAGCCGCTTGCCGTTGTCCCACCATCAGCCGTCACAGCCCATGAAGCTTCGCGCCAGCGCGCGCTGCCGGACTTTCTCGCATTCGATGAGATCATGATCATGTGCATCCCCCGAGCCAGAACCCGGAACAGGGCTGATCGGTTCCCGATGCGCGGGTACTTTCCTTCGGATGCAACAGGCTTGCCCACGCGATGGTCTGCTATTCGATCTATTTTCTTTGCCAGCCGTTAATCCGATTTCTTTGCAAGCCGTTAATCCGGGCATGTTGTTATTAAGCGGCTACTAATGAGTCGTCATGCGGGGGGTCGCAATGACCAAGAATCTCGGCAACGCACGCTATGTGCCGCCAAAGGACACAAAAGATTCCTTCTTCAGCAAGGTCGCGCCGGCGCTGTTTCCGCTGGTCGTGGTGGCGCTGGGCTACGTGATCGGCCGGCAGTTCCTGGGTATATAGCGCGCATGCGCGGCCGCTCGTTCAGGTCGCGCGCCTATTTTCGCGCGCCTATTTTTCGAACCCGCCACCCACCTCCGCCCTGGCTTCGGTGGGGCGGACACGCTCGCTGGCCAGAAGCACGACAGGACAGGCGACGGCGGCAAGCACCGCCGTGGCCGTATCGCCGAAGAACAGCTCTTCGCCCGGCCGTTGGGTGACGCCCATCACCACCATCGCGGCCCCCTTGGCGACCTCCCTGGCGATCGCCTTGTCGGGCGTGGCACGGGTGCGCAGCGCGGTGTCGACCTGCACGCCGTAGCGAGCGGCCAGATCGGCGATATCCTTCAGCATGGCTTCCTCGCGCCGGTGCGAGACGGAGGTGGCTCCTTGCCGTGCCGCCTGGGACACGTAGAGAACCTTGACCCGCGCCCGGTGCGGTCGTGCCAGCGCCAGGGCGAAATCGGCGGCGCGACGCGAGACTTCCGTGCCGTTGACGGGGACCAGGATGGCGGTTCCGGCTTTTAGAACCGGCATCTTGGCCGCCGATCTGGCGCCGTTCAGCACCAGGCATAGCGGACCGTCGAAGCCGCCGGTGATGTCGTGCAGCGCGCCGGTGAAAGATCCCTTGGCCGTCATCATGGTCTCCAGCCCGACCAGCAGCAGGCCGTAGCCCTTGCGGGCTTCCTCGGCGATCGTCTCGGCGGTGGCTTCGGACTCCGTGCGGGTGGTCAGATGCACCTTCTCGACCGATGTGTCCTCGGCCTTGCTGACGGCCCTGGCGCTTCTCGCGGCCCCCTTCCTGACCTCGTTGCGCGCCCGCTCAGGCCCCTTGTCGCCGGCCGGGCCGGCGATCCTGCCGTCCTTGAGATGGAGAAGCGTGGTCGGCATGCCGCTGCCGCCGCCGACCAGCCCCGCCAGATAGGCGGTGAACTTGCCGACCGGGCTGTCGTCGACCAGCAGCAGGAGCCGCTCCAGCTTCGAGACGAAGCCGCGCTCGTCGAGCAACTCGCGCTCGACGCGCTGCTTCTCCGCATGTCCGACCGGCAGCCGGCCGAGCGCCCAGCGCAGCATTGGCGGCATGGCGAGCGTGGTGATGATGGCCATGGTGACGATCATGGTGAACAGGTTGTGCGAGAGGATGTTCATCGACAGGCCGATGCTGGCGACGATGACCTCGGTCGAGCCGCGCGCGTTCATCGCGCTGCCGACGGCGGTGGCCTCCTTCAGCGACATGCCGGCCAGCCTGCCGCCGATGAAGGCGCCGCCAAACTTGCCGATGCTGGCGATGGCCACCAGCGCCACCGTCAGCAGCGCCAGCATCGGATCGGTGAGCACGGTGAGGTCGGCCGAAAGGCCGGCCATGCCGAAGAAGATCGGCATGAACAAAGCGGTGATGACGCCGCGCAGCTGACCCTCGATGTGGTCGGACAGGATCGGCGATTCACCGACCAGGATGCCGGCGACGAAGGCGCCGAGCACGGTGTGGACGCCGATCAGATTGGTGATCAGGGCCATCACGCCCATGATGATGAGGATGACGGTGATGACGGCGTATTCGCTGCGGAAGGAATCATTGCTCCAGCGGATCAGCGTGAACACCAGGCGGCGCCCGAGGGTGAAGGAGAACACCATGAACAGCGCCACCTCGGCCACGGTGGTGATCAGCGGCAGCACCTGCAGGCTGCCATTGGTGGCGATGCCGAAGGTGATGGCGATGATCAGCCAGCCGATCGTGTCCTCGATGATCGCCGAGGAGATGATGACCTGGCCGAGATTGCGGCGCATGAAGTTCATCTCGCGCACGACCATGGCGACGATCTTGACCGAGGAGATCGACAGCGCCGTGCCGAGGAAAAGCCCGGCGACGATGCGCTGCGTCGGTTCGGGCAACAGCGTGGCGGGCAGGAATTGCGCCAGCGCAAAGCCGCAGGCAAAGGGCACGATGATGCCGGTGATCGAGATCGAAAAACAGGCGGCCCCCACCCGGCGCACGAGGCGCAGGTCCGTCTCCATGCCGGTCAGCAGCAGGAGCAGGAGAATGCCGAGCTGCGAGACGGCGTCGATCATGCTTTTCTGCGCCGGGTCGGTCGAGAAGATCAGGTGCTGCGCGTCGGGCCACAGCCAGCCGAACAGTGACGGCCCGAGCAGTATGCCGCCGATGAGCTGGCCCATGATCGCTGGCTGGCCATAACGCTGGAATATCTCGCCCAGGCCGCGGCCGACCAGAAGCAGCAGCACGATCTCGGCGACGAACAGGCCCTCCGCCGAGCCGCCCATGCCCGAGGCGTGGCCGGCCGGCTGCGCGGCAAAGGCATGGCCTGCCGGCGCCAGGGCTAGAACGGCCAGCAGGACAGTGGCCGCAACAATGCGTGGCGTCGTTGCCGACTGACAGTTCATGGGTCCCCTCAAGCACCGCGGTGGATTGACCGTCACAACGCGCCGGCCATCATTTGCGTTGCAACTGTCGTCAGGCGCCGGTCTCAGACATGGACGTCGCCGAAGGACAGTTCGCCGTCGTCGCGCGCGGCGAAAAAGACGATGGCGAGCAGGCTAGCATAGAATGCCGCCACAATGACCACGATCACCACGCCGGGAATAGGGCCAAGGGCGGCGCTGTCGACGGCCTCGCGAAGCGAGCCGGCGAAGCCGGTTCTGACACCCGCGGCCTGAAGGCTGGGTGTCGAGATCTTCAGACCCCAGGCCAGCAGCAGGATCAGGAAGAGGTAGATATAATTCCGCCGCAGGCGACGCGCCAACGCGGCACGTTGCGACAACAGAAACTTCGGCGCGCGCAGGCCTTCGCCGACGATGAGCAGCCAATCCGAGGCGAAGTCGGGCTGCGGGGAGAAGATCTGCGCGAAATAGTGACGCTCGAACTGGCGCACGCGGGCCCGGTAGAAGTCGAAGAACCGATAGCGGCGCGCCTCGATCCACAGCAGCAGCAGGATCAGCAGCATGGCGAACAACAGCACGCCATGATGCGCGCTGGCCGTGGACAGCGACACCGAAAGCATTGCCGCCACCACGGTGATCGCCCAGTTCGTCGTCCTGTCGAGCCGATCGCGCCATCCCGCCATGCGCGCGATCTCGGCGCGGTGGAAATGCGACAGCGTGTTCACGCGCTCCGTCGATGAAAGGACGGGGCCCGCGGGCTTTGCCGACGCATCGTTCATGGCATCCTCCGGCCAAGACTAGAACAGTTTGCCGGCAACATTGTTCCCGCCGCGCGTCGCGGCGGCTTTATTCACTCCGGCCCGCCGATCCAGTCGACCAGAAGTGCCATGAGGCCAAAGGCGGCACCGATGGCACAGACCTCGGGCCAGCCGCCCAATGTCCAGGCGATGCCCGCCAGCATCGAGCCGATGGCGCCGCCGATGAAGAAGATGCCGACGAACAGGCCATTGAGGCGGCCGCGCGCTTTCGGCTGCAGCAGGTTGATGGCGCGGCGGCCAAGCGTCTGGTCGCCGGTGACGCCGATGTCGAGCAGCACGGCGCTGACGCCCATCAGCACCAGCGGCCACCACGAGGCCGAGAGATTGGTGGAGCCGGCCCAGCCGGCGAGGGCCATCGCGCCGATCAGCACGAGATGGCAGGCGATGGTGGCCGAGCGCGTCCAGCCGCGGTCGCCGGCGCGGCCGAACAGCGGCGTCACCACCGCGCCGCCGGCGCCGACCAGCGCGAACAGCGCAATGCCGCGCTGGCCGAGGTCGAAGGGCGGCTGCGCCAGGCGCAGCGCGACCGCCGTCCAGAACAGGCTGAAGGCCGCCATCACCAGCGCCGCCGTCAGCGCGCGGCGCCTCAGCACCGGCTCGTCGCGCAGCAAGTCGAACAGCGAGGCGATCAGCGCGCCATAGGACGATCTCGCCGCCGGGCGCCGTCGCGGCAAGGTGAAGGCGAGCACGCAGGCGAGCAGGACGAGGACGGCGGCGCTGAGGCCGTAAAAGGCACGCCAGCCCCAGGCATCGGCGACGAGGCTCGCCAACGGGCGCGCCAGCAGGATGCCGACCATCAGTCCGCTCATCACATCGCCGATGACGCGGCCATCCTGTCCGGGCGGCGCCATGGAGGCGGCGATCGGCACCAGGATCTGGATCGCCGAGCAGGCCGCGCCGAGGATGAACAGGACCATCAGCAGCGCGACGGCGGTGGGCGCCAGTGCGGCGCTGCCGGCCGCAAGGGCCGCCGCGATCAGCATGCGCAGGATCAGGGCGCGGTTCTCGGCAAGGTCGGCAAGCGGCACCAGGAAGAACAGGCCGGCGGCATAGCCGAGCAGGGTCGCCATGGCGACGAGGCCGACGCTCGCGGCACTCGTGCCGAGCGATGGCCCGATCAGCCCGACCAGCGTCTGCGGCGCGAACAGATTGGTGACGATGATGCCGACGGCGGTGGCAAACAACAGCGTCTGCGGGCCGGTGATGGTCACGGCCGGCGCGGCCAGTTGGCCGTCATTGGTGTCGAGCATGTGGTCCTCGATCAAACTGCATATCGTGCGAGGACTTTATGTCGACTTGTTATCATGCTACAATTCAATCAATTCAATAATGATTATGCGAGATGCGCATGAATATCCATGATCTCGAAGCTTTCATCGCCGTGGTGGAAACCGGCTCCATCGTCGGCGCCTCGGCCAGGCTCAACCTCACCCAGCCGGGCGTGACGCGCCGCATCCAGAACCTCGAGGATGGGCTGGCGACGGCGCTGCTCGATCGCCAGTCGAAGCCGCTGAAGCCGACCGCCACGGGACGCGAGGCCTATGAGCATGGCCGCCGCGTGCTGCGCTCGCTCGAGGATTTGAAGGCCGGCGTGTCTCCGCAAGGCGAGGTCAAGGGCGAGTTCCGGCTGGGCATCATGCCCTATCTCTCCGATGCCGCGCTGGCGCTGCCGCTCGACACTTTGCGCGCGGCGTTTCCGCAATTGACGCTGCGCATCTCTTCCGGCTGGTCGCCAAGGCTGGTGGAGCAGGTGGCACGCAGCGAGCTCGACGCCGTGGCGGTGTGCCTTGCCGAGGGCGTCACTCCCCCGGACGAGCTCGTGCACGACGATCTCGGCCTGCAGTCGGTGCTGCTGGTCGCGTCCCCCGGCCTTGGCGTGCCCAAGCCCGCCGACCTTGCCTCGCTGTCGCGCTTCCCCTGGGTGATGAACGAAAACGGCTGCGGCTTTCGCGCCTTCATCCGGCAAAGTTTCGAGGCCGCGAGGCTGCCGTTCCAGGTTGGGGTGGAGGCGCTCAGCGTCGATCTCAGAATGTCGCTGGTGGCGCGCGGCCACGGCATCGGCATCGTCACGCCGGGCGCCTTCGCCGACAGCCGCTGGCGCGATAGCGTGGAGGTCATCGACTGCCCGGACTTCAAGCCGCAAGTGCGCGCCTGGCTGCTGCACCGCCCGCCCGCCGGCCGGCTCAGCCGTCCCATCGCACTGTTCCGCGACGCGCTGATCGACGGGCTTCAGGTGCCGATGCCGCTGGTGTCGTAGCTGGCGACCAGCCGGCCGCCTGGCGGCGCGGCGAACTGAGTGCGACGCCGGAGCGCCGGGCGCGCCTGCAATTCAACGATCACATTGCATTACCGGGTCTTGACCCCACCGCGATGAACCCCAGATCGACCATGCCGGCGCCGGATGGGCCGGCGCAGCCGCTGGCGCCGGCTTGATGGGCGACGCCGGGCTGGCAGATGGCCTTGTGACCATCGAATCCAGGCATCACATGCCGGAGGCGATGAAGCCGCGCGAGACCCGCGACGGGGCGAGGGCGTTCCCAAAGGTGGAGCGGAGCGGATCGGACCAGAAGCAGAGCGAAAACAGCAAAGCGCGAATGGAGCCGGCAGCGATGCCTGCATCGGCGCATCTGTCCCCGGAGAGCATGGCAGCCAGAGCATACAAACGAACTGGAAACAGGAGCAAGAAAGGAGCAAGTGCAATGACCATTCGTGATCTCATGCCATGGAGCCGCGACACCAGCCAGGCTCCGACCGTCTTTCGCGACAGCGACCGGGACCCGTTCATGGGACTGCATCGCGAAATGAGCCGCCTGGTCGACGACATGTTCCGCGGCTTCGATTCGCGGCTTCCGTCCCTGGGCAGGTTCTCTTCGGCCGGCGGCTGGCCCAGCGTGGAAATCTCCGAAACGGACAAGGAGATCCGCGTGACGGCCGAGATACCCGGCATGGAGGAGAAGGACATCGAGGTGTTGCTCGATGACGGCGTCCTGACGCTGCGCGGCGAAAAACACGCCGAAACCGACGACAAGGAGCGTCAATTCTCCGAGCGGTTCTATGGCCGCTTCGAGCGTCGCATCCCGCTCGGCTTCGAAGTCGCGGAGGACAAGGTCGCGGCCGAATTCCGCAACGGCGTGCTGTCCGTCAGTCTGCCGAAGTCCGAGAAGGCGCAGAGCAAGGCAAGGCGCATCCCCATCGGCGGCAAGAGCACCAAGCACTAGGACAGACCGGCCGGGCGGGCGCGTCGCGCACGCCCGGCATCGGCCGGCTGATTTCGCGCCGGACGCACGGCGCTCTTGAGAATCCCCCAGCCTTGGGCAACATGGCGGCAAGGCTGGGAGCACAGGGATGAGCAAGGCCATTTCCGCCGCATCGCCGCGCAGGTCGGCGCCGCGCAAGGCGCCGATGGCGCTGACCGAGGCGCTGGTGGCGCGCACGCTGCGCGTGGTCGAGGATTCCGGTCCGGCGCCGGGCATGGTCGCCATGACCGACGCGGATTATGCGCGTTTCCGCGACGAGGTGCTGGGAACGGCTCCCGCCGGGCCGCTGAAACTGTTCGCCTATGGCTCGCTGCTGTGGAAGCCGGCCGGCGAGGTGAGGGGCGGCGAGCGGGCGGTGGCGACCGGCTGGCATCGGTCGTTCTGCTTCACCGTGCAGCGCTTCCGCGGCACAATCGAGCAGCCCGGCCTGATGATGGCGCTCGACCGCGGCGGCCAGTGCCAGGGCATGGTGTTCGAGATCGCCGAGCCGGTGGCAGCCAATCTCGAAGCGCTGCTGCGCCGCGAGATGACCATCCTGCCCGCCGTCAACGTGCCGCGCTGGCTGCGAGTCAGGACAGGCGACAGTGCCTCGCGGGCGCTCGGCTTCGTCGTCGACCCTGGCAATCCACGTTATGCCGGCAAGCTCGACAAAAGGGCGATCGCGGCGACGCTGGCCAGGGCGGCCGGCCATTGGGGTTCGGGCGCGGAATATCTGTTCGAGACGATCCGCCATCTCGACGCCTGCGGCATCCGCGACCGCAATCTGTGGCAATTGCAGGAACTGGTGGCCGAGGAGATCGAACAGTCGCGCCCCTGACGCTTCACCCGTCCCGCAGCCACACCAGGAACAGGCTGATCGTCCGATGCCATCGCGCCGAAAATCCTGAGTTGGGAAAAGGTTTTCTCTTACAGGCCTCAATGAGGCCCGGCCAATGGCCAAGCCCGATCGGAGATGTTTGGAAAAACCTTTTCTCAAACCAAGGCTGGGCCAGATCAAGGGGCCGTTCAAGGGGAAAAGTGTCCTGGTCAGGGATCGTTCGCTCCATCACCCATTCCGAGCACTGACTTCGACAATCAGTTTCCAGCGAAGCCGGGCCCCTGGCAGTGAAGTGTTAATGGCTTGGGCGCCATGGTAGTCGCCCGCCAGGACAGCAGAGCTCCGCAATGCCCGATACGCCCTACATCCCGAAAGGCCCGGCGCGGGCCGATGCTCCGCGCGCCGGCAAGCGGGAGGGGCACGACAGCCGTTCCGACGAGCTTCGTCGCGATGCCGCCACCATCGCCCGGCTCAAGGCCGAACTCGCGGCACAGGCGGCGCTGATCGCCAGGCAGGAAGTTTCGCTGGCCCATAGCCGCAAGATCTTCGACCGCGCCTCGGTGGCCGCGCGCCTCGGCGTGTGGGAGTGCAGTCTGCCCGATGTGCAACTGCAGTGGACCGACGTGGTCTATGACCTGTTCGACCTGCCGCGCGGCTCCGTGCTCGATCGCGCGGAGATCATCAAGTGCTACCCGGCGGAGTCGCGCAAGGCGCTGGAGACGATGCGCAGCCGGGCGATCGAGGAGCGCAGCGGCTTCACCCTCGACGCCGAGATCACCACTTTCGCCGGGCGCAGCCGCTGGATCCGCATCACCGCGACCGTCGAGTGCGAGGAGGGCGTGCCCGTGCGCATCTTTGGCATGAAGCAGGACATCACCGAGGAGAAGGGCCAGTCGGACCGTATGCGCCATCTGGCCGAGTTCGACGCCATGACCGGACTTGCCAACCGCGGTCGGTTCCAGGCGCGGCTCGCCCATACGGACGAGGACCGCCCGCTCGGCGCCCTGCTGTTGATCGACCTCGACGGGTTCAAGGCGGTCAACGACACGTTCGGCCATGTCGTCGGCGACGAGTGCCTGAAGACGGCGGCGCAGCGGCTTGCCGATGGCTGCGGCGAGGCGGATCTGGTGGCGCGCGTCGGCGGCGACGAGTTCGCGGTGCTGCTTGGAGCGCATCTCGACCGTGGCGCCGTCTCCGGACTGGCGCGCCGCATCATCGAGGCGATGGGCGAGCCGGTCGCCGCGGGCGGCCAGTCGCTCAAGCTCGGCGCCTCGGTCGGCATCGCCTTCGCCGCTACAGGCGCGCCGTGCGACCTGTTCATACAGGCCGACACCGCGCTCTATGCCGCCAAGGCGGCGGGCCGCAACACCTTCCGCATTTTCAAGACCGAAGCCGGCATGAAAGGCCGCAGCGCCGCGGCTTGAGGCTGGCTGCCGCAGCGTGCCGTTTCTGGCCGCTTACGGAATCCACTGTCTGTGAAAGCGCCAGTGCCAAGAGGTCCGATTTACTATCTGGATGTCGCCGGAATCTGCGTAAGGGTCGATGCAGCAAGGCCGGGCCGAAAATCCGCACGTGAGCATTTTCGTAGGCCTGTGGCACCCGTGTGCCGAGAGTGGTTTAGTTTCTGCCTGCGATAAGCAGGTCAAGTTCGCTAAGTATTAGCTGGTTTCCACCGTCTTGGGCCCAGAACTCCCTTATCGCCTTGGCGATCCGGGTTACACCCTCGCGATTATGCGTCAGTGTCTTTAGCTCGTTGATCGCAGCGATCTGCGCCCAATGCCCGTGCTCATGATCTTTATTGTACAGGATCCTTAGCAATTCGTAGACACGCGTCCATTCGCGCTGTTGCTGCTCTCTTCGGTAGGTAAAGGCTCGCACCAAGCCGGAAGTTGTCCAAGCAATCGCTGCGCCCGCTATGGCAAGCACAGCAACCCATTGCTCGACGGTCCAACTTGTAATCCAAGTCATAGGTTCCCCCTGACCGGAGCCTGACACAAATGATGGCCAACGCAAAGCTTGGCGAGTCTGCGAAAATGTCCATCGTATCAAGCGTTGCGTGCGATCGAGGTCGAGAAGGCGGCGTAGGCCGGCCACCAAAGGCGCCTATCTTCATTTGGCATGCGGAGCGTTCGCGAAAGGGTGCTATGGAAGGAGCCAGGACGCCCTTGCTCCGGCTTCTTCCCGACATCCGAGGTCAATTTCGTGCGTGAACCGTCGTTGCTGCCCATCTTTGGAAAACTCGGTGCCAAGGCACCCGTCGCCTTGGTGGCGGCGCCGGTCCGGTCGGCGGGCGTCGTGCCGCGCCTGCGAAAGCTGCTGGCCGAGCATGGCGGCATGCTGTTAAAGCTGTCGGTCATCGCCTGGACGGTGCTGATCCTGGGCGTGGTGTTTTTCATGATGCAGGGCTGAGGCAAGCCAGCATGGCCAATCGCTACACACTGCGCATGGAGCTTCCCCAGAGCTGGACCATTGTCGATGTCTTCACCGGCCAGCCAGCGGTGGTCAGGCAAAAAGTGATGGTCGGCATGAACCCGCGCGAGGCGGAGGACATGGTCGTGCAGATGAATGTCCGCGACGTCAGACGCCGGGAGAGGGCGGAGCGCAAGGATTGAGCGTTCCGGCCACCGCCCCAGAGCGAGGGCCAAGACCCCGCCGCACCGAAACCAGAGGATTCCCGTGAGAGCGAGCCTGAAGCAAAAGATACTGGAGGTCTGCGACCGCAAGATTTCCGAGAAAGGGCCTGCCGTCGGCGTGTCGTTCTACGCGTTTTTCGCCAACAGGAACGACGACACCGAACTGCTGATGGAAGCAGCCGAATGGTGGATCAGAACCCACCGCCTCGACCATTTCGAAAAGGCCGAGAAGATACGCACGATGGTCGAGAACATGGACCTTTAATCGTCGTTTCATGCATGTCGTTGTCTCAAAACCGAGACCACTTCTGACCGACATGCACCAGGGTGTGTTGAGATTCAGGTCAGGCCGAGCCGAGAATGGTGGTTTTCGAGAACCGGCGCGCCGCGTACTTTTGGGTACGTGAGCACCGGAAGCGCAGAAAATTGCCGTTCGCAGGCCGGCATCACCTCAATCTCAACACACCCAAGGCTGATCAGCCGAAATCGGCGGCCGTCAGCACATACATGCTCTTGCGGGTGCGGTCGTAGGCCTTGGCCGCCACGTCGCGGATGGCGCTGCTCTCGGTGTCGAATGTGGCGAGGTAACCGGCCTCGTTGGCCGCTGTCGCCGGCTGCATCCTGGTCATGGCGTCGGCGGCGACGGAAAACGAAATCTGGAACATTCCGTCATGGCCGACGAAACGGATGCGCTTGCCGGCTTCGTCATAGCTGCGGCTGCGGTTGGGGAATGTCAGGCTCATGTCTTGACCTCCGTTGCGGCCACCTTCTTGACCGCGCGCTTCTTCTTCGGCGTCGGGTTCAGGGCTTCCGCGACGCGGTCTGCCTCTTCCTTGGCCAGCCGCAATTCCCTGAGCCTTGCGGTCTTGATCTCCCGGGCCCTGGCTTCGGACATGTATTCAGCGGTTGCCTTGTTGCGCTCCGCCGTTTTCTTCTGCTTGTCGACAAAGCGGGCTTCAGCTTTTTCCATGATCGTCTGATTGCCTTCGGCCATCGAAGAAATCTCCCTTGTGCCTGAAATCGTGCAAATGAACTTGTCCGATAAATAGGTGCTCGATCGGCAAAATTCAATCTTTTGAAATATTTGACTTGGTTCCGATATCACGAAACGGCAGTCCGAAATAATACTTTTGAATATTTAATTCCGCCCGCGAATAATTTTTGGCACTCCTATCTATCGAGTGCCAAAGCGCCTATATGAGAGACGCGGCCGCCTATGCCGGCCCCAGAAAGAAGTTCTCATGAAGTTTCGGCCACTCCACGATCGCGTCGTCATCCGGCGCGCCGAAGGTGATATCAAATCCAAGGGCGGCATCATCATCCCGGACAATGCCAAGGAAAAGCCGCAGGAAGGCGAAGTCATCGCTGTTGGACCTGGCGCACGCGACGAAAATGGCGCGCTTGTTCCGCTCGACGTCAAGGCCGGCGATACCATCCTGTTCGGCAAATGGTCGGGCACCGAGGTCAAGATCGACGGCGAGGACCTTCTGATCATGAAGGAAGCCGACATCATGGGCGTCATCGAGAAGACCGTGGCCGCCAAGAAAGCCGCCTGACCTCACTCCCTCTGAACGAACTGGATAAAAAATGTCTGCCAAGGAAATCAAATTCTCCACCGATGCGCGCGACCGCATGCTGCGCGGCGTCGAGATCCTCACCAATGCGGTGAAGGTCACGCTCGGCCCCAAGGGCCGCAACGTCATCATCGACAAGGCCTATGGCGCGCCGCGCATCACCAAGGACGGCGTCACCGTCGCCAAGGAAATCGAGCTTGCCGACAAGTTCGAGAACATGGGCGCGCAGATGGTGCGCGAAGTGGCCTCGAAGACCAATGACCTCGCCGGTGACGGCACCACCACCGCCACGGTGCTGGCCGCCTCGATCCTGCGCGAAGGCGCCAAGCTGGTCGCCGCCGGCATGAACCCGATGGACCTCAAGCGCGGCATCGACCAGGCCGTCGCCGCCGTCGTCGGGGAAATCAAGGCCAAGGCCAAGAAGGTCAAGTCGTCGGCCGAGATCGCCCAGGTCGGCACCATCGCCGCCAATGGCGACGCAACCGTCGGCGAGATGATCGCCAAGGCGATGGACAAGGTCGGCAATGACGGCGTCATCACCGTCGAGGAAGCCAAGACCGCCGAAACCGAACTCGACGTCGTCGAGGGCATGCAGTTCGACCGCGGCTATCTCTCACCCTATTTCGTCACCAATGCCGACAAGATGCGCGTCGAACTGGAAGAGCCTTACGTGCTCATCCACGAGAAGAAGCTCGGCAATCTGCAGGCGATGCTGCCGATCCTTGAGGCGGTCGTCCAGAACGGCAGGCCGCTGCTCATCATTTCGGAAGACGTCGAAGGCGAGGCTCTGGCCACGCTGGTTGTCAACAAGCTGCGCGGCGGCCTCAAGGTCGCGGCGGTCAAGGCGCCGGGCTTCGGCGATCGCCGCAAGGCGATGCTGGAAGACATCGCCGTGCTCACCGCCGGCCAGATGATTTCCGAGGATCTCGGCATCAAGCTCGAAAACGTCACCATCGACATGCTCGGCCGCGCCAAGCGCGTGCTGATCGAGAAGGACACCACCACGATCATCGACGGCGCCGGCACCAAGGCGACCATCCAGGCGCGCGTCGCGCAGATCAAGGGCCAGATCGAGGAGACCACCTCCGACTACGACAAGGAAAAGCTGCAGGAGCGGCTGGCCAAGCTCTCCGGCGGTGTTGCCGTCATTCGTGTCGGCGGCGTCACCGAGTCGGAAGTCAAGGAAAAGAAGGACCGCATCGACGACGCGCTGAACGCAACGCGCGCGGCGGTTGAAGAAGGCATCGTGCCCGGCGGCGGCGTGGCTCTGCTGCGTGCCAGGTCGGCGCTTGCAGGCTTGACCGGCGCCAATGACGATGTCACTGCCGGCATCTCCATCGTGCTTCGCGCGCTGGAAGCCCCGATCCGCCAGATCGCCGAGAATTCCGGCGTCGAAGGCTCGATCGTCGTCGGCAAGCTTACCGACAGCAAGGACCACAATCAGGGCTTCGACGCCCAGAACGAGGTCTATGTCGACATGATCAAGGCGGGTATCGTCGATCCGGCGAAAGTGGTGCGCACCGCACTGCAGGACGCCGGCTCGATCGCCGCGCTTCTGATCACCGCCGAAGCCATGATCACCGACATTCCGGCCAAGGACGCAGCGCCCGCGGGCGGCAATGGCGGCGGCATGGGCGGCTACTAAGATTCAGGTGATGCCGGTCTGCAAACGGCTGATACCTTCGCTTCCGGTGCTCACGTACCCAAGTACGCTCCGCTCCGGTTCTCGGTATCAGCCGTTTTCGACTCGGCCTGACCTGAATCTACGCCGGTTCTAGGAACCGGGATTACCGCCGGGGGATTTCTCCCGGCGCGCAGGCCTCTAGCCCAGGAGACGGATCCATGATCACGTTCGTGCGGAAGCCAGAAACGGTCGTCACGACCGAAAAAACCGAGGAAAGCCGCTTCGACCGCATCCGCAGGATTGCCGCCGACAAGCATCGGAAATCCGATTCCGACACGGCCAGTCCGCCAAAGGGCGAACCCAAGCGTCCGATGTAGGGCTCGCGCTACTTTCCACTCAGCCTAAGCACCACGTCGCGCGTCAGCGGCGCGAGCTCGATGTCGTGGGTCGAGGCGGGGTCCAGCCAGATCATCTCCTCGATCTCGGCCGCCGCTGCCGGCTGGCTCTCGATCGGCTGTGCGGCAAAAGTGAGGGCGAACAACTCCGCCTCGACCGTGCTGTCAGGCTCATTGGCCGCCTTGGCCGAAAACAGGCCGAGCCGGGAAGCCATGCCCGGGTCGATCACCAGCCCGAGTTCCTCGCGCAATTCGCGCACCAGGGCATCGACCGGCTCCTCGTCCGGCTCGATCTTGCCGCCGGGCTGCATGAAGGCGCTGGTGCCGCGCTTGCGCACCAGCAGCAATCTGCCCGATGCGTCGGCGATGACGGCGGCTGCAATCCTGATCTTGCGGCTTTCGGAGTGGATGGGATTCACGCTAGTGTCGTCCGGTGGTCGTTTGGTACAGGGCATGCCGAGTTTGACAGCCTGTCGAAGCAACCGCGATTCTGAGTACGGAGACAAGCCATGTTTGCGGCCAAGGCCATCGATACCACTGACAAGGCCGCGTTCTACCGCGACCTCGCCACGCAATTGAAGGCGCTGCTCGAGGGCGAGCGCGACTCGATTGCGAACGCCGCCAACACCGCCGCGCTGATCTTCCAGATGGTGCCGGACCTCAACTGGGCCGGCTTTTATTTCCTGGCATCCGACGAGGAACTGGTGCTGGGGCCGTTCCAGGGCAAGCCGGCCTGCGTGCGCATCGCCGTCGGCAAGGGCGTGTGCGGAACCGCGGTCGAACTCGGCTCCTCGATGCTGATCAAGGATGTGCATGATTTTCCCGGCCACATCGCCTGCGATGCCGACTCGCGCTCGGAACTGGTCGTGCTGCTCGAAGACGATGAAGGCGTCTTCGGCGTGCTCGACCTCGACAGCCCGCTGCCTGGGCGCTTCGACCAGGCCGACCAGGCCGGCATAGAGACGCTGGCGGCGATCTATGTCGCGACGAGTTCCTTCGAGGACTGAACGACGCCCTGACAGCAGGCGGCAGCGCCTACGGATCGGTCTTCAGCGCGCGATTGAAAGCGGCGGTCGCCATGTCGATCAGCCGAGCGTGAATCTCACCGCGCGATCGCCCTCCGCCATCGTCGCAAATCGGGTCGCCGATCTGTTCGGATGCAATGATGCTGGGAGCGCCGGGCTTGCATTCGGCGAACATGCTGTAATGGCTCGCGCCCTCGATCGTCGCATAACTGGCATTTGCAATCGCTTTTGAGATCCCGGAGGCATCGGCGGTCACTGGGATCTTTCCCGGTCGGCCAAGATTGACGATAGCGACCGGAATTCTGATGCCGGCAAGGCTTCTGGCCTCAAGGACATCGGTTGGGGCGGGATCAATCGCCATGGCAAAATGAATCCGCGCATCCCTGTTGTCACGACCGGCCGGCCGCAAATCCATGGCATGAAGATCAACCCCGCTTTGCCGGACCCAGTCGCAAAGCGAAGCATTGAGCAGATCCGTATCACAATAGGCAGCGAGGAGTTTTGGATCGACACGCGCCCCGGCTATCGCAAGCGCTGTGTTGCCGCCCATCGAAAGACCGAGAACCCCCACTTTGGCTTGCTCAAGATGATCCCTGAAGAAGACGTTCTTCTCCGTCGTGTCCAAGGTTGCCGTGAGATCGGCGGGCCGCAGCCAAAGTTTCATCGTCTCGGCGGCGGATCTGTTTGGTCCCGTATTTCCCGGATGCGTGGGGGCGGCGACGATGAATCCCTGCCTGGCCAAAGGCGTCGCGATCCAGCTCAGCGCCTGCGGGGTTCCCGCAAGACCGGCGCCGTGTGAAAGCAGGATGAGCGGGAACTTGCCGCTGGAGATTGGCGCATCGCGCATGGCGGACGTTCCGACGAAAAGCGCGGTGTCGCCGAGCGTGACCGTGTCGCCGCCTGGCTGGGCCGGGTACCAGACCGTCACGTCGAGGTCGATGCCGCGCTCCTTGGAAGGGGCCGAAAACCGACGAACGCCGACGCTGTCGCTGGCGCCGGCCGAGGGTTGCATCAGCATCGCGGAAGCCATGATGGTGCAAAGCGTGATCCAGAATTTCATTGAGATCTCCATTGCCGAACGCTCGCGCCATCGGCTGGAGCCCAATGGCTTCAGCTTCTGTGTCAGTTGGCGGTCGTGTTCGGTCGCTGTGTTGACGCCGCGATATCAGCGGATCGGAGCGAAGCCCGCGACCTCGATCGCGATCGAGAACGTCCACCATCGCGATTTAGTACCGCTCGACGCGAACGGTGCCGCCGGATTTCATCCGCCCACAGGGCTCGCAAGCGAGGGCGATTGCGTGTTCCGTTCCCGCCAGGCGAGCGGCGTTATATCCGTCACGCGGCGAAACTCGCGGTTGAAGTTTGATTTGGTCTGGAACCCGACCGCAAGCATGATTTCGGTCACCGGCTGGCCGGTCTCGCTCAACAGCCGGCAGGCCTCGGCGATGCGATGTTCGTTGACATATTGCGAGACGTTCCTGGCCTTGATCCGGTTGATCGCCGCCGAAATCTGTCGTGCCGGAATGCCGGCTCGACGGGCAAGGCGATTCAAGTTCAAGTTGGCGTCCCGATAGAGCTTCTTCTCCTGCATCAGTTCGTTGACCCTACGAAGAGTGTCGGCGTCTTCACCGGTGTCGATCGGGGAGAAGGTCTCGGCGGGCTCGGCCGCGTTGAGTGGGACATGGCTTTGGCTGGCCGCTGCCGCCGCCACGCCGACAATGACGAGGATGAAAAGGTTGGCGATGCCGATCACCGTCGCCGCGCGGTCGCTGTGGCCGGATGCCACCTCGAAGGACACCAGCAAGTCGACCATTCCCGACAGGCACAGCGTCACAGCCGCGAAAAGAATGGCGCGGTAGGCCGGGACCGCGCCGTCGAACGGCGCCAGGCGCAGCCCATCGGCGCCGGAGCGCAACAACCAGAGGATGGCGGCGGCATAGATGAAATCGATTAATATCAGTGCCATGTCGACCGCATTGCGCCAGACAATCACCAGCACGAAGACGATGGCGGCGGGCGTTGCATGGAGTGCCAGCGAGGCCGGCCATTGGCGGTCGCTGGTGCGCACGAGCTTGGAGACGCCGGCATAGAGTAACGATGGCATGATCGCGGCCGATACGGGCGCGATGTAGCCCACGGCGCTGATGCCATAGCCCCAACGCAGTCCTGTGAGCACCGATTGCAGCGCGGCGAGCAGGATCAGTGCCAGAAAAGGCAGGTTGGGTGCGGCCTCGTCCTCACGCCTGGCGACCACCCAAAGCAGGATGAACAGCAACAGAGCGACGACGAAGGGCAGGGGAACGAACGGCATGGATTGGTTGGGCTCGCGTGCTGATGCAAGGAGCCTAGCCGATATGGTTTCGATTCCCAATCGCGCCGATCGAAGGGGCTGCTACCTAGGCGAACTTCACCAGCATCAGGCTGAAGCCGCCGATGAACAGGAAGGCCGAGAAGGCGAGCGCCAGCGGGCGCAGGCCACGCGAGCGCAGCTGCGAAATATCGGCCTGCAGGCCCATGGCGGCCAGCCCCATGGTCAGCATGATGGTGGTGGCTATCGCCATCGCCGATTTCACTTCGGCCGGCACCGCGACCAGGCTGTTCAGCGCCACGACGGCGACGAAAGCGGCGACGAACCACGGCATGGGCGGCCGCGCCCCGGATTGATCGCTTGCCTGATCGCTGCTCTTGCGGCGCGCCATCAGGCCGAGCGCGATGACCATAGGCGCCAGCATGGCGACGCGGGTGAGCTTGGCGACGGTGGCGATCTCGCCGGACTGGGTGCCGTTCTGGAAGCCGGCGCCGATAACCTGCGCCACCTCATGGATCGAGGCGCCAGCCCACAGGCCGAAAGCGTGCTGGTCGAGCCCCAGCACCGGCGCCAGCAGCGGGAAGCCGAGCATGGCGACGGTGCCGAACAGCGTGATAGAGGCGACGGCGTAGGTGACGTCCTCGTCGCGTGCATCGGTGACGATGTTGGTGGCGACGATGGCCGAGGCGCCGCAGATCGAGGTGCCGGCGGCGATCAGCTGCGCCAGCCTGGCGTCGACGCCGATCAGCCAGCCGAGCGTGACGGTGAAGACGAAGGTGGTGCCGAGCGTCAGTGCAACAATGCCGACGCCGCCGGCGCCGATCGACACCACCTGGCCAAGCGTCAGCTGGAAGCCGAGCAGCACGATGGCGAAGCGCAACAGCCGGCGCTGCGAAAAGGCGATGCCGGCCCTGGCGTGGGCGGGCGTGCCGAGCACATTGGAGTAGATCATGCCGGCGACGACGGCGAGGATCATCGGGCTGAACAAAGCGAAGCCGGAGACATTGCGGGCCGAGAAGGCGACGCCCGTGATCATGGCGACAAGGACGATGCCGGGGATGATCCCATTCCACACCGAATTGAGGCGGTTCCGGCGCTCGGCCAAATCGGCGGAAATCAGGCTGTTGGGAATATCGTTCGCGATGTGGGTAAGGAAAGACAATGCAATGCTCCAGGCGAGTAGGCCGGAGGAATGCCATTCCTACACCAATCTTTCCAACGAATTGTTATGGTTAGAATGATCGATTTTTACGAACGGTTTCTTTCATCGCCGGAGCCGGTGCCGCTCATTCGCCTGCAGCGCAATAAGGGGAAACGCCCGACCCATGGGCGACTCAATCTGACCGCACAGGGGATGACGGCGCGCGCTGGATGATGGCGGACCGTTGCACTCTTCGATTGCCGTAACGGCATGGATCCTAGGGTCTGCGCCGCGTCGCTTCGCTCCTTGCTCCGCCCTAGGATGACGAAGAGAAGGTGCCTCAGCTATTCTCGAAAGTCAGCGGTTGGCATGATGCCAGGCTCTGATGTTTGTGATTGGCCAAAGGCCACAGTGCCTTCGTCATCCTAGGGCGTAGCAGTCGCGAAGCGACGTCGCGGAGACCCTAGGATCCATGCCGTGACCTTTGAGCGATGCTGCGTTGAACAACAGGGCAGCATTTTGCTTGTCCTCCGCGAGATGGTCTTGCCGGGCAAGATTCGCGACCTGGATCAACCGACCTTTGCAGGCCGTCCGCACCTAGAGCTGCGCTTCGATGGCCGCCTTGTCGATGACCGACCAGACATGCCTGATCCTGCCGTCGAGAAATTCATAGAAAACGTTCTCGCTGAAGGAGACTTTCCTGCCGTTGACGGGCAGGCCAAGGAAATTTGCCGTTGGCGTGCAGTTGAACTGAAGCCGGCTGGCTATGAACGGCGTATCGGAGACCAGCAGCTGGATGTCGAAATAGAGGTCGGGAATTTCGGAAAAGTCCCGTTCCAGCATCTTGCGGTATCCGGCCAGTCCGATCCGGTCGCCATTGTAGTGCACCTCGTCATGAACGAACCGGTGGAGGTTTCGCCAGTCCTGATTGTTGAGGCAGGTGATGTAGCCGAGATAGGTGTCGGTAAGATCGGGGTCGGTCACGGCGATTGCTCCGGTGCTTCCGTCAGATCACGTTCAGCCTGGAAGATAGAACACTCCCAGATGCAGTCCAGATGGACTACGCTCTGGCGACTGTTCCATCCGGAAGGAAATCGGGATGGGACTCTATCCGTTTGTTTGAGCACAATCTTTTCCGTAAACCGGGTTCCGTTTTTCGGCCCTAGCCGCGATAGCGCAGCGCGTCGACCAGCAACGAGAAGGCGGGCGTCGCCTGGCGGCGGCTGGGGTAATAGAGGTGGTAGCCGGCGAAGGGCGCGCACCAGTCGGCAAGCACCCGCACCAGCCGGCCGTCGGCCAGGCAGGGCGTCACCTGGTCCTCGGGCAGATAGGCGAGACCCAATCCGGCAAGGGGCGTGCCCGAGCGGGCGGTCGTGTCTCAGCTTGGGATTTGGCTTTCCGCGAACTCGCGTCTCGCGGCGGTGAAAACCTCGCGGGCGGCGTCCGCGTTCATGGCGGCGATTGCAAGGCCAATGACAATGTCCGGCCAGGCCGAGTTCCACACAAATGCCGTGACCAGGCCGGCGGCGATGATTGCCACATTCGCCAGGACATCGTTGCGCGCCGACAGGAATGCCGCGTGAGTGAGGCTGCCGCTGTGATGGCGATAGCGAGCGAGCATGAGCGCGCATGTCAGGTTGACGAGGATCGCGCCAGCGGCGGTCAGCGTCAGCGGAACGGGCGCCGGCGGAATTGGAATGTTGAACTTCTCCCAGGCCGTCCAAAGGGTCGCCAAAGCCGGAACCAGAAGTACCCCCGCCAGCGCCATTCCGAGCCGCGCTCGATTGCGGATGGTCCAGCCCAGCGCGACCATGATCAGCAGGTTGACGGATGCATCCTCGAGAAAATCGATGCTGTCGGCGAACAGCGATACCGATCCGATCCAGACAGCCACGGCAAACTCGATTCCGAAATAGCCAAGGTTCAGGATGGCGACCATCCGCACCGTCTTGTTCAGCGTTCCGGTCATATCTTGTCCATCGATCAATTGCCGTTACGGCCGTTACGGCAAAGCATATATAGCGATTCCCTGCTCGGCGGACCTGAAGGCCAGAACCGCGTCGCCGATATGGGACATTACCGATCGAGCGGCCGTCTTGACAGCGCCGCTGCTCCTGTTCCAGCTTGACGCCATGTTCGTCCTTGCGCCCGCCAACACCAAGCGACGCCGCTCCCGCACAATGCGGAGCGGCAAGCTGATCGCGCGACGACAAAGACCGGCACGATAGATCCGGTTCGTTCGTTTCCCAGCCCCGCCCGCGAAACCGCCGGCGGGGTTTTCCATGTCTGGAGCATTGTGATGACCATCGTTACTTCCATCCGGCTTCGGCCGGCCGAACCCGCTGATACCACAGCCATCAGGGATATCGTGCGCGCCGCCTATGCCAAATGGGTGCCGCTGATCGGCCGCGAGCCGCTGCCCATGCGCGCCGACTACGACAAGGCCGTTGCCGAGCATTCGTTCGATCTCGCCATCGAGGAGGGCCGCATGGTGGGGATGATCGAAACCATGCTGGCCGAGGATCATCTCTGGATCGAGAATGTCTGCGTCGCGCCGCTGGCGCAGGGCAGGGGGATCGGCCGGCTGCTGCTGGAACAGGCCGAGCGCAGGGCGGGTGAAGCCGGCCGGCGCGAGCTTCGGCTGCTGACCAATGGCGCCTTCGAGGCCAATGTGTCGCTGTACAAACGGCACGGCTATGTAATCGACCGCGAAGAGCCGTTCATGGGCGGCATGACGGTCTATATGAGCAAGAAACTGGCGCGATAGCCGGCAATCGGAAGAGCGGGACTCGACAATGACTGCCAGGATCAGATTGAAGCAACTTCCCAGGCTTTACGCGATTTCGCGGCTCGAGCCGGGCGACGCCATTCCCGGTTGGGCGGACGGGCCCGGCTTTGTCAGCATCACCAGGACCGACGACGAACTTTCGATCGTCTGCCTGCAGGATCGCGTTCCGGATGCCGTCAGGCAGGACAGCGACTGGGTCGCCTTCAAATTCGAAGGGCCGTTTGCCTTCGGCGAGACCGGTATCGTGCTGTCGGTCATCAGGCCGTTGTCGGAAAACGGGTTGGGCATCTTCGTGGTGTCCACCTTCGATGGCGACCATCTCCTGGTGAAAGCGACGGATCAGGCCGCCGCGAGGCGGCTTCTGGTCGAGGCTGGACATACGTTGCTGTAGTCATCCTCACCAGGCAGGTGCTGGCCCCTGGCTCAACGACTGGCGCGCTGGCTCAACCATTTCGGGGGTTGCGTTTGACAGCGCTGTTTGTGCATCGTTATTTCTAGCCAGATATGACGGTCGGCACGGCCACGCGGCACACCCCCTAGGAGCAAACCATGTCACACAATCTGCAGTTCTATATCGATGGCGCGTGGGTCGATCCTGTCGTGCCCAACACGCTCGATGTCATCGATCCGTCGAACGAGGACGCCTTCGCGCAGATCTCGCTTGGCTCCAAGGCCGATGTCGACAAGGCGGTGGCCGCCGCCAAGCGCGCCTTCAACACGTTCGGTTTCACGTCGGTCGAAGAGCGGCTCGATATCCTGTACCGCGTCATCGAGGTCTACAAGAAGCGCAGCGCCGATCTGGCGCTGGCCGTGTCACGCGAGATGGGCGCGCCGCGCCAGTTCGCGCTCGACAGCCAGGTCGGTGTCGGGCTGGCGCATCTGCAGAAGATGGCGGAGGTGCTGAAGTCGTTCCAGTTCCGTCACGTCAAGGGCTCTTCGCTGATCGTCAAGGAGCCGATCGGCGTCGTCGGCCTGATCACGCCGTGGAACTGGCCGCTGAACCAGATCACCTGCAAGGTGGGTCCGGCGCTTGCCGCCGGCTGCACCATGGTGCTGAAGCCGTCCGAGATCGCGCCGCTCGATGCCATCATCTTCGCCGAGATCATCGATGAGGCCGGCGTGCCCAAGGGCGTCTTCAACCTCGTCAACGGCGACGGCCCGGGTGTCGGGCAGGCGCTGTCCAGCCATCCCGACATCGACATGATGTCGTTCACCGGCTCGACGCGGGCCGGCATCCTGGTGGCCAAGGCCGCCGCCGACACGGTCAAGCGCGTGCACCAGGAGCTTGGCGGCAAGTCGGCCAACATCCTGTTCCCGGATGTCGATCTCGCCACCGCCGTCACCAAGGGCGTCGCCGGCTGCTTCGGCAACAGCGGCCAGTCCTGCAACGCGCCGACGCGGATGTTCGTGCCGCGCGACCGCCATGACGAGGCGGCGGGCTATGCCAAGGCCGCGGCGGAAAAGTTCACCGTCGGTCCCGCTGACGCCGCTGGCACCAGGCTTGGCCCGGTGGTCAGCCAGGTCCAGTTCGACAAGATCCAGGACCTCATCCAGAGCGGCATCGACGAAGGCGCGACGCTGGTCGCGGGCGGCCCCGGTCGGCCGGCTGAACTCAACCGCGGCTACTACATCCGGCCGACGGTGTTCGCCGACGTCACGCACGACATGCGCATCGCGCGCGAGGAGATCTTCGGGCCGGTGCTGGCGATCCTGCCCTATGACACCGTCGAACAGGCGGTCGAGCAGGCCAACGACACCGTCTACGGCCTGGCCTCCTACATCCAGGCCAAGGACATCAAGAAGGCGCGCGACGTGGCGGCGCGCATGCGCTCCGGCAACGTCTACATCAACTATCCGACCTGGGACGCCGGCCTGCCGTTCGGCGGCTACAAGCAGTCCGGTAACGGCCGCGAATATGCCGAATACGGGCTCGAGGATTTCCTCGAGATCAAGGGCATCGCGGGGTATGAGGCGGCGGAGTAAGGCCTCAGCTATTTGCAGCTGGCAAGCGTCGGCGCTGACGGACAAGAAAGGGCGCGGTCTCGGCCGCGCTCTTGTTCCGGGTGCCCGCAGTCCGGCGGTGGCGCTGAGTTGTCCACAGCTCCCGATATTGCGCAACGACTTCGTCAGCATTCGTCGGCCGTGGTAGATGAACGGCTATGGCTCAGAACAAGAATCAGCATTATGTCCCAAGGTGTCATCTCAGGCCCTTCACGCTAAATGGCGAGGGCACATGCCTGAATTTGTATAACATTCGGTCAGGTAAAATAATTGAGGGGGCATCAGCTTCGGGGCAGTGTTCAAAAGATTACTTCTATGGGCACGACCTTGAGGTCGAGAAGGCATTCCAAGCAATAGAAGGTTTGTATGCCTCGACTATACGCAATATTGAGGCGCGAAATGGCGCAAAAGAAGATGCAGAATTATTCTCATTGCTAAATTTCGCCTTCCTGCAGCGTCTTCGCACAGACAATGCTGTACGCCGTGTCGATCAAATGCAACAGATGAATGAGGACGTTATCTTTCGTCGTGAAGAGCAGCAGGCTCAGCGATGGAAGCCAATGTCGCGTTTGGAGCTAGTCCAGCTAACTATGGGTGCCTACCGAGACCGTAGAGATGTGCTGGATGACCTCAAAACAGTGGTTGTCAGAAATGAGACAGAGTTGGAATTTGTTACCTCAGATGACCCGTCTATAAGCACCAATCGATATTATATACAGAAGTTAGGCGCGACGAACTTCGGTCTTTCAAACGCTGGGGCAATCATTGCCTTACCTATATCTCCTAGACTGCTTTTTCTGGCGTACGACGGTGGTTGCTATACGATCCCTGAAAAAAGCGGGGACGTTGTGCGTTTGAAAAAAACCGCAGATGTCGTGCACGTCAACAGGTTTCAGATTCTCAATTGCTCAGCCAATTTGTACTTCAGTGACATGGCGATGGCCTCCAAAATAGCGGCTCAGTTTGAAGAAGATGAAGCGAGCCGCATCGCTGTCTGGTCAGTCGTAGAGGAGTTGATTGAGGTGGCCGAGAATACGTTTCGTCGGGCCAGGACGGCCGAAGAGGCTCGGGGCGCAACACACACCATCGTTCACTCATCAAGCCGGCATCCTATCCCGGCCGGTTGGCCGTCCTTCCTTAAATTCCGTGATCCTGTACGTGTGGTCGAAACAGGGACGGGTGCGGGAGTAGTCAGGCGGGGCGGGACTCGTCCAAATTATGCAGAGGGTAGCTGAATGCATTTTCGACTATGGATAGACGAGCCGATCAAGCCTCGCAAACAGGCATCTCTAGTTGAGATTCACGCTTTGCGTAGGCATGTCCACCCCCAGATGAAGCGGCTATGGGACCAGTTCCCTTTATCGGGCCACAAAGAATGGATCAGGACAACGCCCCCTGTGCAGGGAGAAATCGCTGTTCTTGAGCAACGGGGCTCAAAGGAATTCGTCCCGCTCGTAACTAGCAAAGCTGCACTATATTGCTCGCTTGATATCCTGTTTATGCGAACTGAGCCCCCCGGACATCTTATAGGGCACGGCGGTGATATAGATAACCGTCTGAAGACGTTGTTTGATGCCCTCCGAGTGCCTCCCTTAGACCAGATCAATTCACTTGGCTCCGAAACTGAAGGTGACGAAAGCCCACTTTATTGTCTGCTAGAGGACGATGCCCTGATTGCAAACGTCAATGTGACAACGGATCGCTTGCTGATTTCCGATAAGCCACACGACATAAGGGCAGTAATCAAGGTTACGCTTCATGGCTCCAAGCTCACTTGGGGTAACATGGATCTGCTCGGGACTTGAATCAGTGTAACGAGTACAGCGCGTAAACCGCCCACGAGCGTTCAACACGACGCTTCCGGTCTGCGGCGGCTGGGCCCTCTCCTTGCCATTTGGCAAATACATGCTATATCTCTGCCAATAGCGAGGGAGCGAAAATGCAGCTTCAGCCCATAGTCACCACGCCGTCCACGGTTGGCAGCGTCATTACCGACGACGAGGCGGGCGCGTTGGCGCGCACCACGGTCAACCTGTTCAAGGCCTGGAATCTCACCGATAGCGAGGCCTGCATCCTGCTCGGCGGCATGTCGGCGCGCACCTGGGCACGATGGAAGGAAGGCGGCATCGGCCGGATCGACCGCGACCTGCGCACCCGCATGGCGCATCTGATGGGCATCCACAAAGGCCTGCGCTATCTCTTCACCGAGCCGGCGCGCGGCTACGCCTGGATCCGCAAGCCCAATGCCACCTTCGGCGGCCAGTCGGCCCTCGACCTGATGCTGCGCGGAGAAATCGCCGATCTCGCCGCGATGCGCGAATGGCTCGATGCGGAGCGTGGTGCATGGTGAGTGGGCTTGCGGTCCGTCGCCGCGTCGACTGGCACCAGACCTTCCGCATCATCCGCTCCATTCATCCCCCGATCGACCTCTTCGAGGACATTGCCGACCCGCGCGACTGGGAGGCGCTGGCCGCCGTCGAGGAGAAGACGAACCCGCGCATCCGGCTCGAACTCGGCGATCTCGGCAAGGTGCCGGCCGCAAGGCGGGTTTCCGGCCCCGGCGCCAGCTTCGTGATGGCGCCCTTCGTGCATTGTTCGACGCTGCGGCCGGGCCGGTTCTCGGATGGCAGCTACGGAATCTACTATGCCGGCGACAGCGAGGAGGTGGCGCTGGCCGAAACCATCCACCACCATCAGAAATTCATGCGCGCCACCGACGAGGATGCGGGCTGGACGGCGGATTTCCGCGTGCTGATCGGCAGTGTCGACCGCGACCTCGACGACGTGAACGCGGTGCCCGGCGTGCTCGACCCGGACGACTACACCGCCTCGCAGGCGGAAGGGCGCGCCCTGCGGGCCGCCGGCAGCGACGGGCTGGTGTGGAACAGCGTGCGCAGACGGGGCGGGGGCTGCATCGGTATCTTCTGGCCGGACGCGATCACCGTTCCGGTCCAGGGCCGGCATTACAGCTACCACTGGGACGGCGCCCGCGTGGATTTCGTGCGCCAGCACGATACGGGAAAGGTGATGGCGGTCGTATAGTGGCAGGCGAAGGCGCTGCCTCCAGATCGCTTTACAGATCGCAGGGAAGGCGGTATCTAGAAATCCATAAATCCAAGGATTCGGATATATGGATAAAAAAGGCACGTTGAACGCGCTGGCCGCGCTTGGCCAGGAGACGCGGCTGGATGTCTTCCGGCTGCTGGTGCGCGCCGGTCCGGAAGGCATTGCGGCGGGCGAGATCGCCACAAGGCTGAATACGGTCCAGAACACCATGTCGGCGCATTTGAAGGTGCTGGCCCATGCGGGGCTGATCCGCCCCGAACGCGACGGCCGCATCGTGCGCTATGTCGCCGACATGACCGGCTTCCGCGACCTTTTGGCCTATCTGATGGAAGATTGCTGCAACGGGGCGCCGGAGCTCTGCCGTCCCGTCATCAATGCCGTGGCGTGCGGCTGTTAATCTTGTGTGGGAGCAATCGCCAATGAGCAATCCGACATTCAACGTGCTGTTTCTGTGCACCGGCAATTCGGCCCGGTCGATCCTTGCCGAAGCGATCCTGAACCGTGTCGGCGCCGGAAAGTTCAAGGCCTATTCGGCCGGATCGCAGCCGAAAGGCGAGGTGCATCCCTACGCGCTGCAATTGCTGAAAAGCCTCAACTACGACACGTCTTTCGCCCGCTCGAAGAGCTGGGAAGAGTTCGCGGTTCCCAGCGCGCCGGAGATGAACTTCGTGTTCACGGTCTGCGACAACGCCGCCAATGAGTCCTGTCCGATCTGGCCGGGGCAGCCGATGACGGCACATTGGGGCATTCCCGATCCCGCTGCCGTCGAAGGCACGGACGCCGAAAAGCATCTCGCCTTCGCCGAAGCCTACCGCATGCTCAACAACCGGATCTCGACCTTCGTCAGTCTGCCGGTGAACATGGTCGACAAGCTCGCCTTGCAGAAGCGGCTGGACGAGATCGGCCGCAACCTGCCGAAGGCCGGCTGAGCCAAGGAACCCCCATCATGACCGATCACGTTCTGAACGCTGGCGAGGCACCGAGGCCCGGCATCGGCTTCGTCGAGAAATACCTGACGGTGTGGGTGGCGCTGTGCATCGTCGCCGGTGTGGCGCTCGGCCATTTGCTGCCGGGCGTGTTCGGCGCCATCGCGGCGGCCGAAATCGCCAGGGTCAACATTCCCGTCGCCGTGCTGATCTGGCTGATGATCGTGCCAATGCTGTTGCGCGTCGATTTCGCCTCGCTGGCCAGCGTCGGCACCTATTGGCGCGGCATCGGCGTGACGCTGTTCATCAACTGGGCGGTGAAGCCGTTCTCGATGGCGCTGCTGGGCTGGCTCTTCATCGGCTGGCTGCTGCGGCCCTGGCTGCCCGCCGCGCAGATCGATTCCTACATCGCCGGGCTGATCATCCTGGCCGCGGCCCCTTGCACGGCAATGGTGTTCGTGTGGTCGAACCTGACGCGCGGCGAGCCGAATTTCACGCTGTCGCAAGTGGCGCTGAACGACGCGATCATGATCGTCGCCTTCGCGCCCATCGTCGGGCTGCTGCTCGGCCTGTCGGCGATCACCGTGCCATGGGGCACGCTGGTGCTGTCGGTGGCGCTCTACATCATCCTGCCGGTGATCGTCGCGCAGCTGGTCCGCGCCCGGCTGCTGGCGGCGAAGGGGCAGGGCGGGCTCGATGCGCTGCTGGCCGCGCTGCAGCCCTTGTCGCTGGTTGCGCTGCTGGCGACGCTGGTGCTGCTGTTCGGCTTCCAGGGCGAGCAGATCATCGCCCAGCCGCTGGTGATCGCGCTGCTGGCGGTGCCGATCCTGATTCAGGTCTACTTCAACTCCGGCCTTGCCTATCTGCTCAACCGCATCACAGGCGAGCGGCACTGCGTGGCCGGGCCCTCGGCGCTGATCGGCGCGTCGAACTTCTTCGAACTGGCGGTGGCGGCGGCGATTGCGCTGTTCGGGCTGGATTCGGGTGCGGCGCTGGCGACCGTGGTCGGCGTCCTCATCGAGGTTCCGGTCATGCTGTCGGTGGTGTGGATCGTCAACCGCAGCAAGGGCTGGTACGAACAGGGCGCCGCCGTCAGCAACACCATGTCGACAGAGAGGGCCGCGAAATGACCGTCACCATCTATCACAATCCGGCCTGCGGCACGTCGCGCAACACGCTGGCGATTATCCGACAGTCCGGCGAGGAGCCGGAGGTGATCGAATATCTGAAGACGCCGCCGTCACGGCAAAGACTGGTCGAGCTGATCGCGGCGATGGGCATGACACCGCGCGAGTTGCTGCGCGAGAAGGGCACGCCCTATGCCGAACTCGGCCTTGCCGATCCGAAATGGTCCGATGACGAGCTGCTCGATTTCATGCTGGCGCATCCGATCCTGATCAACCGGCCGATCGTCGTCAGCCCGCTCGGCGTCGTCCTGGCACGGCCGTCGGAAAGGGTGCTGGATATCCTGCCCAACCCGGAGATCGGCGCGTTCACCAAGGAGGATGGCGAGGTGGTCATCGCGGGCAAGCGCGCCGGCTGATCATATTTCCATATTTTTCGAAATAGTCTTGACGGCTCGAGAAGTGCCGTGTAGATTATTTCGATGAAACTCGAAAAAGCAGCCTCCCAGCTCGAAGCGCTCGGCAACCCGACGCGGCTTCAGCTTTACCGCATCCTGGTGCGCGCCGGCGAGGGCGGGCTGCCCGTGGGCAGCGTCCAGGGCAAGCTCGACATTCCGTCCTCGACGCTGTCGCATCACCTCAAGCGGCTGGTCGACACCGGTCTGGTGACGCAGGAGCGGCAAGCGACGACGCTGATCTGCCGCGCCAACTATCCCGGCATGAACGCGCTGATCGGCTATCTTGCCGACGAGTGCTGCGCCGATGCCAGTTGCGCGCCCGCCGTCGGCAAGGCGCTGGCTTGATTTTTTTGCCTCAATAATTCGAAGATACCAGAAGGATCGAACCAATGGACATGATGGCAAACCTTCCCGTCGCGGTGATCGGCGCTGGCCCGGTCGGCCTCGCCGCCGCCGCGCATCTCGTCGAGCGCGGCATCCGTCCGCTCATCCTCGAACGCGGTGAAAGCGTTGGCGCGGCGCTGCTCGAATGGGGCCATGTGAGGGTGTTCTCGCCTTGGGAATACAATATCGACGCGGCGGCGCGGGCGCTGCTCGACAGCTCCGGCTGGACGGCGCCGGCCCTGCGCGGCCTGCCGACCGGCGGCGAGATCGTGCGCGATTATCTGGCGCCGCTCGCCGCACTTCCCGCGATCGCCGCCAATCTGAAGCTCGGCACCGAGGTCACCGCGATCACCCGCCAGGGACATGACAAGGTCGCCAATGAGGGACGCAAGGACGCCCCCTTCGTCATCCGCTATCGCGATTCCGGCGGCGAGCACCGCGTTCTCGCACGCGCCGTCATCGACGCCTCCGGAACATGGTGGCGGCCGAACCCGATCGGCGTCGACGGGTTGCCGGTTGCCGGCGAAGGCGCGGCCGCGGCGCGCATCGCCTACGGCATTCCCGACGTGGTCGGCAAGGCGAGAAAAGACTATGCGGGCAAGCGCGTCCTCGTCATCGGCGGCGGGCATTCGGCCATCAACGTCGCGCTGGCGCTGATGGAGCTGCAGGACGCGGCACCGGGCACCGAGATCTTCTGGGCGCTGCGCCACGGCAGCGTCGAAAGATTGCTTGGCGGCGGGCTGAACGACCAGTTGCCCGAACGCGGCGCGCTTGGCCTGGCCGCCAAGCAGGCGATGGCGGACGGCAGGCTGAACATGCTGGCTCCCTTCGCCGTCAACCGCATCGCAATGCGGGGCGAGGAGCTCGCCGTCGACGCCAGCCTGGCCGGCAAGCCGTTCAGCCTTGCCGTCGACCGTATCGTCGTGGCCACCGGCTTCCGGCCCGACCTGTCGTTCCTCAGCGAAATCCGCATCGCGCTCGATCCCGTTGTCGAAGCGCCGCCGGCGCTGGCGCCGCTGATCGATCCGAACTTTCACTCCTGCGGCACGGTTCCGGCGCATGGCATCCGCGAACTCGCTCATCCCGAACCCGGTTTCACCATCGTCGGCTCGAAATCCTACGGCCGCGCCCCGACCTTCCTGATGGCGACCGGCTACGAGCAGGTCCGTTCCGTGGTCGCCGATATTGCCGGAGATCACGCAGCGGCCCGCGAGGTGCGGCTGGTGCTGCCGGAGACCGGCGTGTGCAGCGCCGATGTCGTGACCGGACCGGAAAGCGCGGGTTGCTGCGGCGGGCCTCCTCCCGCCACTGTCGATGCCTGCTGTGTCAGGGATGCCGACGCCAAGGCAAGTGGCGCGTCGGGCTGCGGCTGCGGAACCGATGCCAAGGCCAGGAAAGTCGTGGCGGCCGGCGTCGATGCCTGACCGGTCCGCCCTGCGCAAGGCGATCTGGGGGCTCGGGCTGACCCAGATCATCGGCTATGGCACGCTCTATTACAGCTTCTCGATCCTGGCGCCGGCGATGGCCAGGGAATTCGGCCTCACGCAAGGCTGGGTGTTCGGCGCCCTCTCAGCCTCGCTGTTCGCCGGCAGCCTGTTCGCGCCGACGGCGGGGCGCTGGGCCGACCGCTTCGGCGCCGGGCGCATCATGACCATCGGCTCGGTCGCCGCCGCCATGGCGCTGGCGCTGTGCGCCGTGTCGCCCGGCCGGGTGACGTTCGTTCTCGCGCTGCTGGCGATGGAGCTGGCTTCCAGCTTCGTCCTCTACAGCGCCGCCTTCGTGGCGATCGTGCAGATCGGAGTCCCCAGGCCGCAACGCAGCATCACCCACCTGACGCTCATCGCGGGATTCGCCTCGACCCTGTTCTGGCCGCTGACCTCGGCGCTGCATGCCCATCTGACATGGCGCGAGGTCTACCTGCTGTTCGCGGTGCTGAACCTCGGGCTCTGCCTGCCGATCCACGCCCGGCTGATGCGCCTGTCGCGCCGCCACGCGACGGCCGCGCCGCAAGGCGAGGGACGAGCCCTGGCGCATGAAGCGGGCGCGCCGCTCGATCCGCGCCGCGGACGGGTGGCGTTTCTCCTCATGCTGGCGGGTTTCGCCACCGAGGGTTTCGTGCTGTCGGCAATCCTCATCCACATGGTGCCGCTGACGGCGGCACTTGGGCTGGGCACCGCCGGCCTCTTCGTTTCGACCCTGTTCGGGCCGGCGCAGGTCGCCAGCCGGCTGGTCAACATGCTGTTTGGCGGACGCCTTCAGCAAACGCATCTCGCCGTCATCGCCGCGTCGCTGCTCACAGCCGGGCTGTGTGCGCTGCTGCTGACCACGCCATGGCTGCCCGGCGCCTTCCTGTTCGTGTTCCTGTTCGGCCTCGGTTCCGGCCTCACCAGCATCGTCGGCGGCACCTTGCCGCTGGAGCTCTTCGGCCGCGAAGGCTATGGCGCGCGGCTGGGCTGGGCGAGTGCGGCCCGCCAGTTCACATCGTCCTTCGCGCCGTTCGCGCTCGCCTTCATGATGGCGCGCACATCCGTCGCCAATTCGCTGTGGGTGCTGGTGGCCGCCGCCGCGACCGGCGTGATCGCCTTCCTCGCCATCGCGCTTTTGAGAGGGCCCGCCGGCCGGGTCGCGTTCGCGATTGGGGGCAATCCGGAAGAGGCGACCTAAAGCGCGGCGGGATGCCGTGCCTTCAATGCCTGAGTATCTTGCTGAGGAAGGCGCACGTGCGGTCGGTCTTGGGGTACGAGAAGAACTCGTCCGGGGTGCCGCTTTCTCCGATCGCCGGCAAGAATGGAATGGTATTCCTGCCATATCGTCTCTAGCCGATCTATATATCGGTTAAGATCGATGCAGGTGAAGATGGACAACGACATCATATTGAAGGCGCTGGCGCATCCGTTTCGGCGGGACGTGCTGGCGTGGCTGAAGGAGCCCGAACGGCACTTCGCCGCCCAGGCGCATCCGCTCGAGATGGGTGTCTGCGCCAGCCAGTTCGACCGTCGCGGCCTGGCGCAGTCCAGCGTCTCGGCGCATCTGGCGACGCTGGCCTCGGCCGACCTCGTCACGACACGGCGGGTCGGCCAATGGGTCTTCTACAAGCGCAATGAAGAAACCATCGCCGCCTTCCAGGCCGCCCTGTCCGATCTCTGACAATCCTCCCCCCGTCCCCCATGAAAGGCTTTTTTCTCATGACTACACTCTTTGATCCGCTGCAGGCCGGCGACCTGGCGCTGGCGAACCGCATCGTCATGGCGCCGCTGACGCGCAATCGTTCACCCAATGCGGTCCCCGGCGACCTCTCGGTCACCTATTATGGTCAGCGCGCCACGGCCGGGCTGATCGTGACGGAGGCCACCGCTATCAGCCATCAGGGCCAGGGCTATGCCGACGTGCCAGGTCTCTATGGGGCGGACCAGCTTGCCGGCTGGAAGCGTGTCACGGACGCGGTCCATAGAGCCGGCGGCAAGATCGTGGTCCAGCTCTGGCATGTCGGACGCATCTCACATGTTTCGTTGCAGCCCGGCGGCGGCAAGCCGGTGGCGCCGTCGGCGATCAGGGCAAACTCCAAGACCTTCCTGGTCAAGCCGGATGGCAGCGGCGAGTTCGCCGAGACCTCCGAGCCGCGCGCGCTCGATGCGGCCGAAATCCCCGGCATCGTCGACGATTTCCGCCGCGCCGCCAAGGCGGCGATCGAGGTAGCGGGTTTCGACGGCGTCGAGATCCATGGTGCCAATGGCTATCTCGTCGACCAGTTCCTGCGCTCGGGCACCAACCATCGCACCGATGACTATGGCGGCTCCATCGAGAACCGGACGCGCTTCCTGTTCGAGGTGGTCGACGCGGTCACGGGCGCTGTCGGTGCCGGCAGAACCGGAATCCGGCTGTCGCCGGTGACGCCCGCCAACGACACTTCGGATGCCAATCCGCAGCCGTTGTTCAACCATGTGGTGGCGGGCCTGGGCAGCCGGGGCCTGGCCTATATCCATATCGTGGAAGGCGCGACCGGCGGCGCGCGCGACTTCAGCCAAGGCGACAAGCCGTTCGACTACGCGGAACTCAAGGCCACCTATCACAAGGCTGGCGGACGCGGTGCCTGGCTGGTGAACAATGGCTACGACAAGGAACTGGCCGAAAAGGCCGTTGCCGACGGCAAGGCGGACCTTGTCGCGTTCGGGAAGCTGTTCATCGCCAATCCCGACCTCGTCAGCCGGTTGAAGCGGAATGCTGAACTCAACGCCCCCGACAAGGCGACGTTCTATGGCGGCGACGCCAGGGGCTATACGGATTATCCGACGGCAGCCTGAGCCACCCATCCGGACGGTTTGCCCTTTCGCGCGCAGCAGAAGGGCAGCCGGTCGGCCTGTCACGACGACCGATGACTGGACTGAACAATTCGGCCCGGACGGCGTACAGATCCGTTGCAAGGCAACGCGATTCTTCGATTGATACAACGGTCGCCGGACAGATTGACGGGAAGCGCCGAGAAGGCGCTCCCTGTCGCCGCCTTCAATGCCTGAGTATCTTGCTCAGGAAGGCGCGGCTGCGCTCGGTCTTGGGATGCGAGAAGAACTCGTCCGGCGTGCCGCTTTCGACAATGGCGCCGGCGTCCATGAAGACCACGCGCTGGGCGACCTTGCGGGCAAAGCCCATCTCATGCGTCACCACCATCATGGTCATGCCTTCCTCGGCGACCGCCACCATGACGTCGAGCACTTCGGAGATCATCTCGGGGTCGAGCGCCGAAGTCGGCTCGTCGAACAGCATGATCTTGGGCCGCATGCCGAGGCAGCGCGCGATCGCCACGCGCTGCTGCTGGCCGCCGGAAAGCTGCGCCGGATAGGCGTCGACCTTGTCGGCGAGACCGACCTTGGCCAGCAATTCGCGCCCGGCCTGTTCGGCCTCGGCGCGCGGGATCTTGCGGACATGGATGGGGGCGAGTGTGACGTTCTCGAGCGCGGTCTTGTGCGGGTAGAGGTTGAACGACTGGAAGACGAAGCCGATCTCGGTGCGCAACTGCGTCATGTTGGTGGCGGGGTCGCCGAGGCGCTGGCCGTCGACGATGAGATCGCCGTCCTTGATCGTCTCCAGGCCGTTGATGCAGCGGATCAGCGTGCTCTTGCCCGAGCCGCTCGGGCCGCAGACGACGACCACTTCGCGCGGCTCGACGCTGAGCGTGATGTCCTTCAGCACGTTGAGCGCGCCGAACCATTTGTTGACGCGGCGAAAGTCGATCATGCCGGTTTTGGTCATGGTTGCCGGACCTTTGGGGTTCGATGTCACAACTGTACCTCGCCATGGGCGGCGCCCATGCGGCGTTCGAGCCGGCGGGCCAGCATGATCAGCGGATAGCAGACGATGAAATAGCCGACGCCGACGAGGAAGAACACCAGCAGGCCGTTGGGCACGCGCTGCACCACCAGCCAGCCGACGCGGGTGAGGTCGGTGAGCCCGATCGCCGAGACGACCGAGGAATCCTTGATCAGCAGCACATATTGCCCGACCAGCGGCGGCAACACGATGCGCATCGCCTGCGGCAGCACCACCTGGCGCATGCGCTGCCAGCGCGACAGGCCCGATGCCAGTGCCGCCTCGACCTGGCCGGTCGGCACCGAGCGGATGCCGGCGGCGACGATCTCGCAGATGAAGCAGGCAGCCAGATTGGTCAGCGCGATGATGCCGGCGGTGAAGGCGTCGAGCTCGATGCCGAACTCCGGCAGGATGAAGAAGATCAGGAAGATCTGCACCAGGAACGGCGTGCCGCGGATCAGGTCGACCCAGGCGCCGATCACGGAGCTGATCAGCCGGTTGCCGCCGGTCCGCAAGATGCCGAGGCCGAAGCCGAGCAGGGTGCCGAGCACCAGGCTGATCAGCGACAGCACCACTGTCATGCCGAGGCCGCGCAAGGCGAGGGGATAGGAGCCGGCGAGGCTGAGGAACTGTTGCCAGATCATGTCCGCGCCCCCGCCGTGCCGAGCCAGCGGCTGGACAGAGCAGCCAGTCCCTTCAGGCAGTAATAGAGCAAGAGGTAGAAGGCGGCGATGGTGAGAAAACCTTCCGCCGGCATGAAGCGGTCGGAGGCGAGCAACTGGCCGGCGCGCGTCAGCTCGGCGACCGAGATCAGCGACAGCAGCGCCGAATCCTTGACCAGCACGATCGCCTGGCCGAGCAGCGGCGGGATCGTCACCTTGAAGGCTTGCGGCAGGATGACGAGGCGCATGCGCTGGACGTAGGTCATGCCCGAGGCGACGCTGGCTTCGACCTGGCCGCGCGAGATCGACAGGATGCCGGCGCGAATGATTTCAGCGACATAGGCGCCGCTGTTCAGCGACAGCGCGAGGATGCCGACGACCAATTCCGGCAAGACGAAGCCGAGCCGCGGCAGGCCGAAATAGAGGAAATAGAGCTGCGCCAGCAGGGGCGTGGCGCGCACGGCGTCGATATAGGCCTTGGCCGGCGCGCGAAACAGCCAGCCGCGCTGCAGGTTCATGGCGCACAGCACGATGCCGACGGCGAGCGCGCCGACAAAGGACAGCGCCGACAGCCAGACGGTCGTGATCAGGCCCTGCCCGAACAGGGGCAGGTATTCCACGATGGTGCGAAAGCTGAAGTTCTCGAGCATCGTTGGGTGAATTCCCCAGAGCGAAGTCTATCCGTGATGGCAGAGTGTTGGACGGAACCGCGCCGATCCAGTCTGGCGCGGTTCCGTCCGAACGAAGAGCTGCTTAGTGGTCCTTCTTCCAGGCGTCGGAATTGACCCAGTAGTCGAGGTTCTTCTGCAGGCGGCCGTCGATGCTGACCTGGTTGAGGAACAGGTTCATCCAGATCAACAGGTCCGGCTCGTCATAGCGCGTGGCGAAGGCAAGCGGCTCCTTCGACAAGAGGTCCGGCATGATGGTGAAGGTGCCGGCCGGATAAGCGGTCGACTGGCCTTTCACCGCCGAAACGTCATTGACGCCGCAATCGGCCTGGCCGTTGTTGACGGCGTCGAGCAGCAGCGGACCGCCGCCCTTGTAGCTCTTGATGTCGGCATCGGGGAAGGCGGTCTTGGCTTCCTTCTCGCCGGTGGCGCCGAGCAGCACGGCGATCTTGGTGCCCTTGGCCTTGCAGTCCTCGGTGGTCTTGAACTTGCTGTCGGCCTTGGTGAAGACGGTGCTGCCCGTATACATGTAGGGCGTGGTGAAGGCGACCTTCATGCCGCGCGCCAGCGTCGGTGTCATGTCGGCGACCAGAAGGTCGGCCTTGCCCGACAGCAGCGCCGGGATCAGGCCGTCCCAGTCGAAGTCGAGGAAGGTGATCTTGACGCCCATCTCCTTGGCCATCAGTTCGGCGAGTTCAACCGAACTGCCGGTGCGTTCGCCATTGGCGCCGACCAGCGAGAAGGGGGGGCCTTGAGTCTGGACGGCGACGCGCAGTTCGCCGCGCTTGGTGATGTCGTCGAGTGCTCCGGCACTGGCTGCAGTGGTCAAGCCCGCAAGCGCAAGTCCGGCGATGAAAAGTCTGGCAATCTTCATGTGGCATTCCTCCCTGTTGTGGTTGTTGTTTTGCCCGCGGATTCCCTTGGGCTCCTTTTTGAACGGCGGGCGCCATTGCCGGCGGCGGCCACCGTTCGAAAATCTCTTGTCCTCAGTCCCAGGCCACCGTCTCGGCAACCTTGATGCCGCGCTTGGCCAACTCGTCGAAGAACGGTCCGTCGGGCACATGCAGCAGCGGGTTCAAAAGGCCCGGTGCGGTGATCTCGCGCCGCGCCAGCATCTGCGCCACGATGCTGGCGGGATAGCCGACGCCGAGGCTCATGCCGAACAGGCCCGAAGCCAGGTCGCGCTCGATGATCAGGTCCGACGTCACCGTCTTGGCGCGGCCGCCTTCGAGGCCGGAGAAGACATTGCGCATCACGCACAGGTCCTTCTCGCCGGGGCCATATTGCAATTGCGGTCCAAGCAGCCGGCCGAGGAATTCGCGCGGGCTGACGGCGGTGCCGGAAACCTTGTCCTCGGAGAGGAAGCCGAGCTCCTTCAGCGGCGCCCAGAACGCCGACCATCCGGGCCAGCGCAGCGTGTAGCGGCCCGAGCGGCGCAGCCCCTTGGCGGCGGAAAGCATCTCGACATAGTGCAGCGCATCGCCATTGGGGAAGGCTTCCAGCCTGCCCAGGCCGGCGACCTCGATCTCGTGGATGAAATGGCTGTCGTGCTGGCGGGCGGCCGGCACGGCGACGCGTTTCCCGTCCTCGATCATCACGCTGTCGCGGTTCTGGCTGACCAGGACCATGTCGAAGTTCCAGCTCACCTTGTAGCAAAGCGGCTTGGCCATCGCCTTCGGCTCGGGGATGCCGCCGCAATAGGAATCGATCGCGGTGATGGAGTCGAACTGCTTCGCGGCGCGCGCGTAGAGCACAAGGTCGATGCCGGGGTCGAGCCCGCATTCGGTCATGATCGAGACGCCGGCCTGTTCGGCGGCGGGCGCCAGGTCGGCGATGGCCTTGCCGTAATTGGTGGTGACCAGCGGCGTGCGCGTGGCGATCGCGGCCTGGACAGCCTCGCGCATCAGCGGCTGCGGCAACAGGTCGATGACGGCGTCGACATCCGCCAGCACGCCGGCCACGGCCGGCCCGATGGCGCCCTCGGGCACGACGAAGCGCACGCGGGAAAGGTCGGTCAGGCCGCCAAGCCGGGCCGCACCATCAGGTGCCGTGTCGACGCAAACCACTTCATCGACACCGCTGGCGACGAGATCGGCGATCGCCGCCCGGCCTTGCAGGCCGAGGCCTCCGAGAACCGCGATCTTCATGCCGGCTCCTTGCGGTCGTCCGACCAGCAGCCTTCTGGCAGGCTGACCCATTTGTTGCAGGACGCCATGACGACGAAGGTCTCGCTGCGCACGACTTCGCCCGGCTCGCCGGCGCCCGGGATCAGCTCGCTGGTGACGCGGTAGAGATCGGCGACGTCACCGGCCACGGTCACGTCGACGATGATGTCGAAGCGCCCGGTGACCACCGAAGCCGAGTTGACGAAGGGCAGTTCGGAAATGCGCTGCGCCAGCTCGCGGGCCCGGCCACGCCCCTGGGCATTGATGCCGACAATGGCCGAGATCAGCTCGGGGCGCTCGGTCAGGTTTAGCAGGCCGACGATCTTGAGCAGGTTGCGGTCGAGCAAATTGCGCAGCCGCGAGCGCACCGTCGGCACCGAAATCGCCAATATCTCGGCGATGCGGTTGATGCCCGGCTGCGCGTCCTGCGACAGCTGTTTGACCAGCCGCCGGTCAGTCAGATCGAGATGTTCCCGCAAAGGTCAGTCTTTCACAAAGAGAAAAAACATCGGCAATTTCTTTGCCTATATGCAAACAAGCTACGTCACGGATTTTCGAAAAGCAAGGCAATGATTCCACGCTGATGGGGATATGTCGGCGCCGCCCGCGCGCGGTTGCGGGCGCTGGCTCGGCTTCAGGCCAGCGCGGCAGCGAGCAATTTCGCCTGCGGCGTCAGCTCGTCGAAGCGGCGGGCGCAGAGATTGAGCTGACGCGTCGCCCAGTCGTCGGTGAGCCGCAGGCCGCGCAGCGTGCGGGCCGAGCGGCGCGCGGCACTTTCCGGCACGATGGCGATGCCGGCGCCTTGCGCGACGAGCCGGCAGACATTGTCGAGGCCGGGCACGCGGATGCGAACATGCAGATGGCCGCCGAGGCGGGCGGCCTGGCGCGTGATGTGCTCCTGCAGCGCATGGCCGGTGCTGAGACCGACGAAGGGCTCGCCGAGGATGTCGGCGAGTCCGGCGGCACGCAGGCCGGGCAGCCCTGGCCAGTTCCTCGCGGCGATCACCACCAGCCGATCGACGAAGAACGGTTTCTGCTCGAGATGCGCAAGGCCGGCCCAGGTCGCGGCGATGCCGAGGTCGGCGGCGCCGCTGGCCACCATTTCGGCGATCTCGTGGCTGGGGCGCTCGTCGAGGTCGATGTCGATGCGGGGATGCGCGGCAAGGAAGGCCGGCAGGGTGTCGCGCAGGAGTTCCGCCGTGGCGGCGGTGTTGGCGGCGAGCCGCACACGGGCGCGCAGGCCTTCGGCATAGGCGCCGAGGTCGCCGGCCATCGCCTCGATCTGGTTCTGCACCGCCCTGGCATGGTGCAGCAGCGCCTGTCCGGCCGCCGTCGGCACCACGCCACGGCGGCGCCGTTCCAGGAGCGGCGCACCGAGGCGCTCCTCCATGCCCTTGATGCGGGCGCTGGCCGAGGCCAGCGCGAGCCCGGCAAGTTCGGCGCCATGGGTAATGCTGCCGCGCTCGGCCACCAGAAGGAACAGCCGGAGATCGACCAGATCGAAGCGCATCTCTTTTGCTCCTGCTATCTCCATCAGCCTTCGTCCACGCCGAAGGCTGACACCGCAACTTCCACATTGTGGCCGGCCGGCATCTTCGTCAAACCATTTGCGATGGAGGTGTGCGATGCGCGAACGAGCATCAGGCCGATCCGGCATTCTTGAAGGCACGGCGATCGTGCTGGCCGTCGCCGTGGCCTGCCTTGCGGCGGCGCGGGCGGAGCTCGACCCGCGAGGATGCGCGACGGCGGTTGCTGCCGTCAGCCGCGATGCCGACCGGCAAACCCCAGCCCGGAGTCTGAAGCCACGGACATGCTGCTGCATGACTGATCCTGTCCTCAGGGTGCGATCATGCTGAGCGCCGGCGTCATCGCCTGGATCGGCGTCGTCTTCCTCGCCGCCGGCTTCGTCAAGGGCGTCGTCGGAATGGGCCTGCCGACCGTGGCGATGGGGCTGCTGGCGGTGACGATGCCGCCGGTCGAGGCCGCCGCCCTGCTGCTGATCCCGTCGGCGGTCACCAACCTGTGGCAATTGCTGAACGGTCCGTCCTTCGGCGGCCTCTGTAAACGTCTGTGGACGATGATGGCTGGTGTCGTGATCGGCACCGTCGCCGGCGCGGGCCTGCTCACCGGCACGCATACGGGCGTGGCTTCGGCGGGGCTCGGCGTGGCGCTGGTGCTTTATGCCATCATCGGCCTCGCCAGGGCCGGCTTTACCACGCCGGCGCGCCATGAGGCCTGGCTGTCGCCGCTGGTCGGCGTGGCGACCGGCCTGGTCACCGGCGCCACCGGCGTCTTCGTCATCCCGGCGGTGCCCTATCTGCAATCGCTGCGGCTGGACAGGGAAGACCTGATCCAGGCGCTCGGCCTGTCCTTCACCGTCTCAACGGCGGCCCTTGCCATCGGGTTGTTCTGGGAAGGCGCGCTGGCGTCGCCGACGGCGCAATTGGCGGGGTCGCTCGCGGCATTGGCGCCGGCGCTGGCCGGCATGTTCATCGGCCAGGCGCTGCGCCAGAGGATGGGCGTCGAAACCTTCCGCATGGTGTTCCTTGCCGGGCTGCTGGCGCTGGGCCTCTATCTTTCGCTGGAGGCGCTGCGCTAAAGCTGGAAACAGCAACGAAAGGCATCGCATGAGCAGCGCGTTTCCGCAGATCCACCTTGTCCGGCATGGCGAGACGGCGTGGAGCCTTTCGGGCCAGCACACCGGCCGTACCGACATACCGCTGACGCCGGCCGGCGAGGCAGCGGCGCGGGGCGTCGCGGAACGCCTGAAAGGCCTGTCGTTCTCGGCCGTGTGGTCGAGCCCGTCGCAGCGCGCCTACACCACCAGCGTGCTCGCCGGCTTCGGCGCGGAAAGCGTCAGGAAGGACGATCTGCAGGAGTGGGACTACGGTGCCTATGAGGGGCTGACGACCAGGCAGATCCTGGCCGAGCGGCCGGGCTGGACCGTGTTCCGCGATGGCTGTCCGCAAGGCGAGATGGCGGCCGATGTTGGCGCCCGGGCGGACAGGATCATCGCGGAATTGCGCAAGGCGAATGCCGACATACTGGTGTTTTCCAGCGCGCATTTCCTGCGCGTGCTGGCGGCGCGCTGGGTCGGCCTGCCGCCCGAAGGCGGCGCCCTGTTCGTGCTCGATACGGCCAGCATCAGTGTGCTCGGCTACGAGCATGATCTGGCGGAGCCGGTCATTCGCAAGTGGAACCAGAAATAGGGCCGGCTCTGCCCGGGGCTGGCCAGTTCAATTCTATTTGTCGAACTTCCTGATCGCCTCGGCGGTGACGGGCGTGAAGAAGTTGACCAGATTGCCGTCCGGGTCGCGGAACAAAAGCGAGCGATTGCCCCAGGGCATGGTGGTCGGCCTCTGCACGGTTGCGTCCTTGATGGTGTCGGACAGCCTTGCGAATTCCGCATCGACGTCGCCGACGCGGAATTCGATGATGGCGGTGTGGTTGTCGGCGGGGCGGGCGATGTCGCCGCCGAACAGCATCAAGGTTCGCGTGCTGGCGATCGCCAGCGTGCAGGCTGGCGTGACCAGTTCCGCGAAGTCCTCCGTGTACATCGTCACGGGCATGCCCGTGATCTCACCGTAGAAGCGCACGAGGCGCTGGACATCTGACGTGATGATGCGGACGGAGACGAAATTCATCGCATTGTTCCCTGATTGCCGGAGCCGCTGCCGGGCCCATCAGCGATCTATAAACGAGCCCTCCTGACAGCTTCCCGTCAGGATGCGGGCCAGATAGGCGGCAGGTTACCCACCCACCAACACCAGCTCCTCCGGCGTCAAATGCCGCGCGGTGCCCTTGGCGAGGTCTCCGAGACGCAGGCGACCAATGGCGATGCGGATCAGGCGCTTGACCTCGATGTCCTGGGCGGCAAGCAGGCGGCGGATGTGGCGGTTGCGGCCCTCGTCGAGCGCGATCTCCAGCCATGCGGTGCGGCCGCCCCTGCGCAAAAGCTCGATCGAGTTTGCCGTCAGGGTCTCGCCATCGACGGTCACGCCGGCGCGCAGCCTCTCCAGCGTCGCCGCGTCGGGCACGGTGTCGATCTGCACGTGATAGGTCTTGGGCAGATGCGAGGCCGGGTCCATCAGCCGGTTGGCGAAGCGGGTGTCGTTGGTCATCAGAAGCAGGCCCTCGCTCGCCTTGTCGAGGCGGCCTACCGGCGAGACGAAGGGCAGGTCGAGCCCTTCGAGGCAGGCATAGACGGTGTCGCGCTGCTGCGGGTCGTCGCGGGTGGTGACCAACCCGCGCGGCTTGTTGAGCATCAGGTAGACCTTGCGCTCGGCAACGACCTGCCCGCCGTCGACGACGATGCGGTCGCGGTTGAGGTCGACGCGCTGCGAGGCGTCGCGCACCACCTTGCCGCCGACGCGCACGCGGCCCTCCGCGATCAGCACCTCGGCCTGCGTGCGCGAGCACAGGCCAAGCTTCGACAGCGCGCGGTTGAGGCTGACGCCGGCCACGGGCTTGCCGCTGAGCGGCTTGCTGGTGGGCGGCCTGCCTCCGGGCTGGTTCTGGCGTGGTGCCATCTTTTTTCGGATCGGTCCTTTGACGCCGACAGATGCCATGGGTGGCGCGGGTATCGCAAGCGGCCGATGGCGCGAGCGCGAACGACGGCACAAGGGATCATCCGGCATAAGATTGCCCGTCACTCGCGGCGGTTCGTCCTTGTTCTTGATCAAGGTTTCGGCCCAGCCGCCCGGCTATCGTCGAGCCGGACGTCCGCCGGTGGGGCTCGTCGGGCATCGATTGGAATTCAAGTTCCGGGATTTGCACGTTGATATTGTTGGTTTTCCTGGCGATCTCCGGCTTGCGGTCCTGTTATCACACTGAAACATAGTCGCGGCATGGATGCTGTGCATCGGTGCCGCGAAGCATGCGGGTGCTGAACCGGCCATGACTTCGGTCGAACCGGCCGCCAGGGGAAATAGACATGGCCGAGGTGCCGACAGATCCCTTTCCCGGCCTCTCAGAGGCCGAGGCGCAAGCCAGGCTTGCCGCCGAAGGCTACAACGAACTGCCGAGGTCCAACCAGCGCACGCCGTTGCGGATTGCCTTCGAGGTCATCCGCGAGCCGATGCTGGCGCTCCTGCTTGGCGGCGGCGTTGTCTATCTCATTCTGGGCAATCTGGAGGAGGCGCTGATCCTGCTGGCCTTTGCCACGATGTCGATCGGCATAACCATCATACAAGAGACACGCACCGAGCGTGTCCTGGAAGCGCTGCGTGATCTCACCAGCCCTCGCGCCCTGGTCATTCGCAGTGGTGAACGCAAGCGCATTGCCGGTCGCGAGGTTGTCCGGGGGGATCTCGTCGTGCTCGGCGAGGGTGACCGGGTGCCGGCCGATGCCAGGCTTGTCCAGAGCCAGGACCTGCAGAGCGACGAGATCCCTGCTGACCGGCGAATCCGTGCCGGTCCGAAAGATCGCCGCCGACGGCGCCTCGCCACTGAGCGAACGCCGGCCAGGCGGCGACGACCTGCCTTTCATATTCTCGGGTTCGCTGATCGTTCGCGGCTCAGGCATTGGCGAAGTCCTGGCGACGGGTCCGCGAAGTGAAATCGGCAAGATAGGACACTCGCTGAGTTCAATGGAGACCGAACCGCCTCGACTGCAGGCGCAGATGCGGCGCGTCGTACGCATTTTCGCACTGGTCGGCGGCGCGGTCAGCGTCGTCGCGGTCCTGCTTTACGGGCTTCTGCGAGGCGGATGGCTTGACGCCGTGCTCGCGGGTATAGCGCTCGGCATGTCGATGCTGCCGGAAGAGTTTCCCGTCGTGCTGACGATCTTCATGGCCATGGGTGCGTGGCGCATATCGCAGGCGCGCGTCCTGACCCGCAGGGCCGCCGCGATCGAAACGCTCGGCTCGGCGACGATCCTGTGCACCGACAAGACAGGCACGCTCACCGAGAACCGGATGACGATCGCCGAACTTCGGACGGCGGATGGAAAGTCGTTTCGGATGGCGGACAGGCCGGGCACCGACCTGCCGGCGGCATTCGCCGATCTGGTCGAGACGGGTGTGCTTGCCAGCGCTCAGATACCTTTCGACCCCATGGAGATCGCTTTTCACAAACTCGGCAAGGAACGGCTGTCCGAGCACAAGGTTCTGGACAAACCGGATTGGGGACTGGTCCACGCATATCCGCTTCGACCCGGACTGCTGGCGATGTCGAATGTCTGGCAATCGATAAATGACGATGGCAATTCGCTGGTTGCGGCAAAAGGCGCGCCTGAGGCGATCGGGGCGCTATGCCATCTGAACGCAAAGGATTTCAAGGCCTTGAAGGGCTCGGTCGAAGCCATGGCGGCCGAGGGGTTGCGTGTGCTCGGCATTGCCCGCGGGTCTCATCGCGGCACCGACTTGCCCGAGACGCAACACGATTTCGAATTCGAATTTCTCGGGCTGGTCGGCCTGACGGATCCGCTGCGCGCGCGCGTTCCCGAAGCCGTGAGCGACTGCCGGTCCGCCGGCATCAGGGTGATGATGATCACCGGCGACTACCCGGCAACCGCCAAAATGATCGCGCGCGAGGCCGGCCTCGATGCCGAAAGCGTCGTGACCGGAAGCGAGATGCAAGCGCTCGGTGACGACGAACTGGCGCGGCGCGTGAAAACCGCGACCGTGTTCGCGCGCATCATGCCTGAACAGAAACTTCGCATCGTCAACGCGCTGAAGTCGAGCGGTGAAATCGTCGCCATGACGGGCGACGGGGTCAATGACGCGCCGTCGCTCAAGGCAGCCAATATCGGGATTGCCATGGGTGGCCGTGGCACCGACGTCGCGCGCGAGGCGTCGTCGATCGTCCTGCTCGACGACGATTTCGGTTCAATCGTCAAGGCAATTCGGCTTGGCCGCCGCATCTTCGACAATCTGCGCAAGGCCATGGGGTTCATCTTCGCGGTCCACGTGCCGATCGCGGGCCTCTCGCTGTTGCCGTTGCTGTTTGGCCTGCCGATCCTGTTCGGGCCGATCCACATCGCCTTTCTGGAGATGGTGATCGATCCCGTGTGCTCGCTGGTCTTCGAGGCTGAAAGCGAAGAAGACGACGTCATGCGCCGTCCGCCCCGCAATCCGGACTCGCCATTGTTCTCCGGAGCGTTGATCAGGTGGGGGCTGGTCCAGGGGACGCTCGCCTTCGCGCTTCTCGCGGGCATTTACCTTGCCGCCCTGAAACAGGGTATGGCCGAGAACGAAATCCGGGCGCTGACGTTCTTCTCGCTGGTGCTGACAATCGTGGGACTGATCTTTGTCAACCGCTCCTTCAGCGCATCGCTTCTGACCGCGCTCATCAGGCCGAACCGATCGCTCATGATCGTTGTCGTGGCCGTCGCTTCAATGCTGGGCGGGACGCTCCTGTGGCCATCCGCCACCAATCTGTTCCGCTTCGGACCTCTGCATCTCGACGATCTGGCTGTGACGCTCGCGGCGGGGTTTGCTGTGCTGGCATGCCTGGAGTTGCTGAAGCCATTCTGGCGGGCGCAGCTAAAGGCCTGACATTGGTTCAGACCGCCGTGCCGACCAGCGCGCCGATGCCGGCGGTGAGCGCCATGGCGAAGGCGCCCCAGAAGGTGACGCGCAGCGTGGCGCGAAGAATGTTGGCGCCGCCCGCTTTGGCGCCGATGGCGCCCAGCAGAGCAAGGAAAAGCAGGGACGCCACCGAGACCGTCAGCACCAGCATGGAGGCCGGCGACACCAGCACCATGAGCAGCGGCATCGCAGCACCCACGCTGAAGGTCGCCGCCGAGGTCAGCGCCGCCTGGATCGGCCGCGCCGTGGTCATTTCGGAGATGCCGAGTTCGTCATGGGCGTGCGCGGCCAGCGCATCCTTGGCCATGAGCTGATCGGCGACCTGGTGCGCCAGGCCCGTCTCCAGCCCGCGCTTGACGTAGATCTGCGCCAGTTCCTCGCGCTCGAATTCGGGCTGGGTCCTGAGTTCCTCGCGTTCGCGGGTAAGGTCGGCGTTCTCGGTGTCCGACTGGGAGCTGACCGAGACATATTCGCCGGCCGCCATCGACATGGCGCCCGCCACCAGGCCGGCTATGCCGGCGACCAGGACCTGCGACGTCGGCGCGGCGGCCGACGCCACGCCGACGATCAGGCTCGCGGTCGAGACGATGCCGTCATTGGCCCCCAGCACGGCGGCGCGCAGCCAGCCGATGCGCGACACCAGGTGGTTTTCGACATGCAGGCGGCTCATGCTTTTCTCCTGATCGTGCCTTCGAGTTTCGTGGCGGCCGCGACTGTATTGGAAATCGTGCCGTATTTGCGGACGTTCTTGTGCAGCAGCTCCAGCCGCTGGTCGGTTTCATCGGTGTCGACGACAAGCTCGTAGTCGATGGAGGCAATCCCGGGCGGGGTGTCGCGCCGAACCGCATGCAACGCGACCTTGACGCCGCGCAGCTTGAAACCGAGCATCGGGGTGACGCGCTCTATGCCCTTGATCATGCAGGCGGCGACGGCCGCCAGAAGCAGTTCGGCCGGATTGAAGGCATCGGCCCGGCCCTCGAGGCAGGTGTCGAGAACGAGCGTGGCGTTCTTGGTGGTGGCCACGCTGCCTCGTGCATCGGTCCGTCTGGCTTCAACGCTGTATTCGAACATGATGCACCCGCTTCGCCGCCTGGCAGGCGGCGTTTTGGCGTTTCTAGCCTCTTTTCAGGAGCCCGGTGTTGATCCAGGTCAGAATCTGATCGGCATCTTGAAATGTCGGGTCGGCTTGGCCGCAGTCCATATCGAACAATCAGCATGGGGCATGGTGCTGAAGGACAGCACCTTGGTCGCCTGGCCGACAGCAGCATCCTTGCGAGCCCCCATGACATCCGCGGCACTTGGCAGTTGCTGTTTGTCAGTCAGGTCGTTTGCGTCCGGTAACCATTGCCCTCGCGAGGTTCTCGTGATGCACGAAGCTTGCCAGGATTACGCCGAGAACGTGGAAGACAATCAAGCCAAGCGTTATGCTGGCAATCACTTCGTGGGACTCACTGAAGGCACTCCTGCCTCCGCGTTCTCCGACTTGATTCTCGTCGTCTTCGACTGTCTGCGCTCCCCCGATGGAGGATGTCTGCGCATACAGTGGAGCCAACGGCCCGGCAGCGTCTTCTTCAGCGTACCGGACAAGCCCGGTCACCACCGTCGCAGCCAGGAAAGCCAAAAGCGCGATCACCATTGCGCCGCCGGCCGGGCTGTGCCCGACGTAGCGCTTTGCACGCGCACGCACGAGGTCCCAGAGGTAGTGGGTGGCCGCTACCGGACCGGTGATGAAGTCAGAAAACCGCGCATGGCGCGGCCCGACAAATCCCCACACGATACGGGCGAAGACCAGCGCTCCGACAATGTAGCCCGCCCACACGTGGACGATCTTTGCGTCTTCCGTAAGGTATGCAACGAAAAATCCGACGGCGACCGTCCAGTGAGCTATGCGAACAAAAGGATCCCAGACCTGTACGTCGGAGGAAGCTCGAGCGTCCATACCATCAACTCCTTGCTGAGGGTCCATCAGAAACAGGCAAGTCGGCTTCCCGTGCCTTGACCTGGATCAAAGCGCTGCAGCTGTTCACCCGATGGACCAATGATCCTGACGCTTACCGCAGCAGGCTGACGATGTTGGGCATTTGGGGTATCGAGGCCGATCTGCAGCACCGCATTGCCATGGCAAGCCGCTCAGGGCGATTTCACAGGTTCCTGTAATCTTCGCCCGCTCTCGCTGCGCACCGACAGACCACGCTTTCATTGACACAGGTCAAGTTCGCAACCGGTGCCCGTGCTAAAAGTCCAAAATTTGGAGGAGAAATCAATGCTCTCGCGTCGTCGTGCTCTCATCGCGTTGCTGGGCGTCTCCGTGGGATGGGCGTCGGCGATCGGTTTGACTCAGTCCCAGGCAGCGCCTGCTGTGTCCGATGTTGAAATCAGGCAATCGATCATATCGGCGACTGGCCATGCCGGGAACGCCATCGAGGTCGCAACCAACGCGATCCAGGTCGCTGTGGCTGTTGTGAACAGCGACCTGAATGGCCCACTGATTACGCATCGCGATCGAGAGGCGGACGCGGCGAAGATCGTCGAAGCAATAATTGCTGTTCTCAAGGGCAGCCCTGCCTATGACAAATTGCTGGCAATTCACATCGACTACGTCTCGCGTGAGCCGCAGGCAGATCATTCACACGTGGTAGACGGTGTCGACTATCGCCGAAATCTGAGCGGAAGCTTCGATTTACATAAAACATAGAGATGGACGGCACATCGGTTGACCGTCGAACAGCACGTTTACTGGAGCTTGACCTCGCTCCCCTCGGCAAGGCTGGCAGGTGGATAGACGACGACGATCTCGCCAGGGCGCACGCCCTGCGCCACGGCTGCAACGCGTGCTGAAAGCCGCGCAACCTCAATCTCTCGGAGATGAACGCGGCCTTCCTCGACAACGAAGACGCTCCAGGCATCGCCGCGCCGGAACAGGGCTCCGATCGGCACGACGATTGCCTGGTCGTTCTCGTCAACCACGATCTTGACCTCGACGCGGTAGCCATCCCCCAAGCTGGTCCACGTCTCTCGTGGCGAGGTTATGTCGACGACCACCCAGACGCGCTGCTCCTCGACGCCGAGCGCGGAGACCTTGGTGAAGCCTGAGGGCTCGACGCGCCGCACGGCCCCATGCAAATCCGTGGGGCCGCCCCAGCGCTCGATGATCACCTCGTCGCCCTCCCTTATCCGGGCGGCATCGGTCGTCAAAACGTCGACGGCAATTTCGAGATCGCCAGGATCGCCCAATTCGAGCAGCGGAGCTGCCTGAGCGACAATGGTCTCGCTCTCCTGCATGACCCTGAGAACGCGGCCGTCTATGGGGGAGGCTACCGGGAAACTCTCGCCGGCCTCGGAATTGTCGGCGGACTTCAGTGCCGCGCGCGCCTGTTCCAAAAGATGCGTGGCGGCGTGCCAGCGCCGCTCGGCGGCATCGGTTTGTCGCTGCGTGGAGCGGAACAGGAATTCCTCACGCTCGAGCTGAGCCGCGGCCGCCACGTTGCGCTTGACGAGCTCCCTGGTGCGTTCGAGATCCGCACTGGCTTGAGCCAGCAGCACCTTGGCCTGCTCGTGAAGCGATGCCGTCTCCTCGACTGCCGCCTCGGCGGCGCCGACCTGGGCCTCGAGCTCCAGCCGCACGCGGGGGTCGAGAAGCGGCGAAACTGGCGGCGTAATGGTCGCCAGCTTCTGTCCCGTCCGCACGGTATCGCCGGCCTTGAGTGTCAACCTCTGGATCCGCCCTGACAAAGGCGCCGACACCAGGTAGCGATCCCGAACGCGCGTGCGGCCGTCCTCTTCAACCGTGTCCTGGAAGCGCGAGGTCGCCACCTCGGCGGTTTCGACAAGGGTCGGCTGCGGCATCAGGAGCCAGTAGAAACCCAGTGCCGCAAGTGCCAGCACCAGTGCGCCCGCGATCGAAGTTGTTCGACGCTTCATGTTCAGTCCCTCGTCTTCAGGACAGCCACGAGATCGAGCCTGTCGATCCTGCGGCGGATTGTGATGAAACTGGCAATGGCCGCGCCGATGACCAGGAGCGCGGCGATGGCATAACTGCTCCGATCGATCACAGCGGGGATCTGAAACGACTCGCTCGCACGCGCCGACGCGATCAACTCGATCAGGTACCGACCGATCAGGAGCCCGGCGGGGATAGCCACAATCAGCTCCACGACAAGCTCGCTGATAATGACGGCGGATACCTCACGCCGCGTCAGTCCGATGATGCGCAGGCTGGCCAATTCCCAGGCGCGCTCCTGCAGGGCGATGCGGGCACTGTTGTAGACCACGCCTAAGGCGATCAGCATTCCAAACCCTGAGAGGACCAGCGCGCCGATAACCACCATTCCGCCGATCGTTTCGTTGAACAACGCAAACCACAGGGCCTTGACCGAGCTTCCCTCGATCTTCGGCATCGACCTTATCCTCGACCAGAGCCGTTCAGATTGACCCGGATCGATCCTGAAGGTCGCGACATTCGCAACGGAACCCTCCCGCATCAGACGATTGAGTGCGGTGCGCTCCATCGTCACCGACGCCCCCAGAATATCGTCCGAAATCCTGCGGACGGTGACTTCTCTCACGGCTCGGCTGCCTTCGAGCACCTCGATCATGACACTGTCACCGGCCTCGAGGTCGAGTTGCCTCGCGATCGTCCGGCTAAGCATGATGCCATCGGAGGGTACGGCAATCGGCCGTAGCGCGCTGTCTCTCAGCACCTTGAGCTCGGAACCGGAATCCAAACCAGTCGCCGAGGTGCGATAGGCGCGATGCCCAGCTCGCAACGTGATCGGCACGACACGCTGGACTTCAGCTTCGAGCACGCCAGGTATCGCCCGCAATTCGTAGAGCGCATCCGCCGAGACCGGTTCCGTGAAGGTAACAAAGGCGTCGCCGCGCTCGATGCGTCCAAAACTTACATCGATCATGTAGTCGATGGCGTCGAACCAGTAGAGCCCGAACAGAATGAGCGGAATGGCCAGCGCGATTCCGACGGTCGTCAACAGCGTCCTCACGGGCCGTCCGAGGATCGTGCGCGCCGCTATCACGTACTGGAGCGGAATTCGCTGGCTTCCAATCGTCTGCAGCCAGCTGAAAGTGTGCAACGCGGGCGGCGTCTCGGGACGCATGGCTTCGGCGGGAGCAAGCATGGCAATCCGGTATACCGCCGATGCCGCGGCAAGGTTCGCCGCGCCGACACTGACAAGGGTCGCCGCAACAAGCAGCCATGGCTCCAGTTGCGCCTCCAGCGATGGAAACCGGAAGAAAGCGGCATAGCTCCCGACGACCCCAATCGCGAACCAGCGCCCCACGACCAGACCTATCGCCGATCCCAGCAATGCGATGGCGGTGACCGGCTTGAAGTAGTGGAAGGCGATGATCCGGTTCGCAAACCCCAACGCCTTCAGCGAAGCGATCTGACCCCGTTGTGCTTCCACCATCCTGCCGATGACGATGTTGAGCAGGAACGCCGCGATGCCGAAGAAGACCGACGGCATGACGATGCTCAGTGTCTCCTGCTCCGCCAGTTCATCCTTGAGAAAGCGGTGCGACGGCTGATCGCTCCGGCCATAGGCTCCGGTGCCGCCGTATGGCGCCAGCAAACGATCGACCTCTTCCAGGACATGCTGCGGTCCTGCGCCGGGCGCCAGAGTCATCAGCGCGTCGTTGAAGGCGCCTTTCATGTCGAATGCGCTTGCCACCGCATCCTCGCTTGCCCACACCACCACGAAATTCCGATCGTCCGGAAGCGGCACCGCGGCGCGGGTGGCAAAGATGAATTCGGGTGACAGGGCGGTGCCCACGACGCGGAAGCCTTGCAGCCGGCCGTTGAGCACCACCTCCATGGTTTCTCCGCTCCTCACGGCGCGCGCCTCGGCATACGCCGCGTTGATGATGACTTCTTCCGGATGCAGCGGATCAGGCCAGCGTCCCTGCACGAGATGCAAGCGGTTGAGCAATGGCTGACCCGCGGCCGGGAGCGAGATGACGCGCCCCGAGATCGGGAGGTTGGTGTCCTCGCGGATCACGCGCACCGGCTCGGCGACGCGCGGCTCCACGATGCCGATGCCGTTGATTTCGCGCAGCCGATCGACGATCGAGAGCGGCGCGCGCGTCATGCCCACGAAGATGTCGGCGAAACGTTCGTTGCGGTAGTGCGCCTCCATGGCGCCGATCAGCGCCTGGTAGTTCGACACCGACATCACGAAGACGGCCACGCCGGCCGCGACGAGCAGCGCGATGCTGAGGACCTGAAGCCGCATAGACCAGAGGTCGCGCGCCACCTTGATGTCCAGGACGTTCACCATGTCACATCCTCGGCCCGGATGCGCCGCGGATTCGCTTCCTCCTTGACGATGCGCCCGCCGCTCAGCCGCAACACGCGATGAGCCATCCCCGCGATTGCCGAGTTGTGAGTGATCACGGCGGTCGTCGTGTTCAGCTCCGCATTGACCTTGGCGATTGCCGCCAGAACCAGCCTGCCGGTGTCGACGTCGAGCGCGCCGGTCGGCTCGTCGCAGAGCAAGATATCCGGCCGTTTCACGATTGCGCGCGCCACCGCGACGCGCTGCTGTTCTCCACCGGACAGTTGTGAAGGAAAGTGACCGGCGCGATGTGACAGTCCGACAAGTTCGAGCGCTTCGGCTGGTCTCATCGGATTGCTGGCGATCTGCGCGACCAGCCGCACGTTCTCCTCGACGGTGAGGCTCGGTATCAGGTTGTAGAATTGAAACACGAAGCCGACATGCTCGCGCCTGTATGTGGTGAGCTGCTCGTCGCTGGCCCCGGTCAGTTCGTGATCTCGCCAGGTCGCCGTGCCTGACGTTGGAGCGTCCAATCCGCCGAGGATGTTGAGCAGGGTCGATTTGCCTGACCCGGAAGGGCCGAGAAGTACGATGAATTCGCCTTGTCGGATATCGAGGTCGACGTCCTTCAGCGCCACGACACGTGAATCGCCCGCGCCATAGACCTTGGTCAATCCCCGGGCCACGAATACCGGGGCCAGAGGCTGCATGACTGAACTCTCCACGTCTCGTCCCTGGACTCTCATGCGGACTCCGGTTCCGGCCCACGCCGGACAGGTCCTACAGCCTGGACGGCCTGATCACCTTGACTCTTGTCAAAATCGGAACGGTGGTAAGCAAACGCAGTCCCCGGAGCCAGGCACGATATCCCGGTTCCGCGTCAACCAGCCTCCGTTCGAGAGCCCGGTGTTGATCCAGGTCAGAATCCGGCCGCGCTGTTCGCGTTCACGTGCGCAGCACCCTGTAGATCGCGGGGATGACCAGCACCGTCAGCAGCGTTGAGGAGGCCAGGCCGAACAGCAGCGAGATCGCCAGCCCCTGGAAGATCGGATCGGTCAGGATCACCGCCGCGCCGATCATGGCGGCGAGCGCGGTCAGCAGGATCGGCTTGAACCGGATCGCGCCGGCCTCGATCAGAACCTCGCGCAACGGCCTGTCGGGCCACGCCGCGTGGCGGATGAAGTCGACCAGCAGGATCGAATTGCGCACGATGATGCCGGCCAGCGCGATGAAGCCGATCATCGAGGTGGCGGTGAACGGCGCGCCGAACAGCCAGTGTCCGCCGAGGATGCCGATGAAGGTCAGCGGGATCGGCGTCAGGATCACCAGCGGCACCTTGAACGAGCCGAACTGGGCGACGACCAGGATGTAGATGCCGAGCAGCGCGACGCCGAAGGCCGCGCCCATGTCGCGGAAGGTCACCCAGGTGACTTCCCATTCGCCGTCCCACAGAAGCGTCGGCCGGCTTTCATCCTCCGGCTGGCCATGCAGCGAGATCGCGGGTTTCTGCAGTCCGGTCCAATCCTGCGCGTCGATGGCCTTGCTGACGGCGAGCATGCCGTAAAGCGGCGCCTCGAAGCTGCCGGCAAGCTCTGCCGTCACCGTTTCGGCTGCGCGGCCATTGTGCCTGAACACCGGGAACGAAGCGCGCTCCGGCGTCACCCGCACGACATCGCCGAGCTCGACCACGCCGCGGTCACCGGGCAGGACATTCGCCGGAATGGGCGTGGTCAGGAAGCGCTCGTCGAGCGTCCTTTCGCCCTTCGGCCGCTCGATGCGGATCGGGATCGGCTGGCGGCCGCCGCCGCGATGCGAATAGCCGACGGTCTTCCCACCGTTGAGGATGGCGAGCGTGTCAAAGACGTCGCTTTCCTCGACATGGAAGAACTCCACATCGTCGGTGGAAATCGTGGCGCGCAGCCGGCGTGCCGGCTGTCCCCAGGAATTGTCGACGTCGACGATGAAGGGAACGGAGCGGAACGCCGTCTCGATCTTGCCGGCGACCTTGCGGCGCGTCTCGCCGTCGGGTCCGTAGATCTCGGCCAGCAGGGTTGCCAGCACCGGCGGACCGGGCGGCGGCTCGACGACCTTCAGGCTGGTGCCTTCCGGCACGGGGATGGTGGCGATGCGCTGGCGGACGTCGATCGCGATCTCATGGCTGGACCGGCTGCGGTTCGCTTTCGGCACCAGGTTGAGCGCAACGTCGCCCTGCTGCGGCTCGGTGCGCAGGATGGCATGGCGGACGAGGCCGTTGAAGTTGAAGGGCGCCGCCGTCGCGGCATGTGTCTGGACCGATCGAACCTCCTTCAGCTCGAGGACCTTGGCGGCGACGGCCTGCGCCACCGCGTCGGTCGCCTCGACGGAAGACCCTTCCGGCAGGTCGATGGTCACCGACAGTTCGGACTTGTTGTCGAAGGGCAGGAGCTTGACCGTGACATGCTCGGTGTAGAACAGCGCGAGCGAGCCCAGCGTCAGCACGCCGACGGCAAGCAGGAAGGCCCAGCTCGCCTTCTTCGAGGCCAGGATCGGCCGGGCGACGGCGGTGTAGGCGCGGCCGAGCGGGCCGCCATTGCCATGATCCGCATGGGCGTGCACTGGCGCCCGTCCGGCGAGTTTGAGCATCAGCCAAGGCGTCACCGTCACCGCGACGAAGAAGGAGAAGATCATCGCCGCCGAGGCATTGGCCGGGATCGGGCTCATATAGGGGCCCATCATTCCCGAGACGAACAGCATCGGCAGCAGTGCGGCGACAACGGTCAAGGTGGCGACGATGGTCGGGTTGCCGACTTCGGCCACCGCCTCGATCGCCGCCTGCCGGCGATCGCGCCCGCCGCCCATGGCCCAGTGGCGCGAGATGTTCTCGATCACCACGATGGCGTCGTCGACGAGGATGCCGATGGAAAAGATCAGCGCGAACAGCGAGACGCGGTTCAGCGTGTAGCCCATGACGCGCGAGGCGAACAGCGTGAGCAGGATGGTCACCGGAATGACGACGGCCACGACCATGGCTTCGCGGCGGCCGATGGCGACCCAGACCAGCACGATGATCGAGATCGTCGCCAGGCCGAGATGGTAGAGGAGCTCATTGGCCTTGTCGTTGGCGGTCTCGCCGTAGTTGCGCGTCACGTCGATCGAGACATCGCCGGGGATCAATCCGCCCTGGAGCAGGGCGACCCGGTGCAGGATGGCGTCGGCGACGGAGACCGCGTTCGAGCCGGCGCGCTTGGCGATGGCGAGCGTGACCGACGGCACGCGCTCGACGCCGGCGCCGGCCCGGGTGACCGTGGACACCAGCGCATCACCGGTGTCGGTGGCGAAGGCGACGTCGGCGACGTCGCGGACATAGACGGGGCGGCTGTCGCGCGAGGTTAAGAGCAGGTTGCCGATTTGGTCCGGCGAGGCCAGCGTCTCGCCGGCGACAATATCGATCTGCTCGCCCTGATTGCGAACGCGTCCGGCCGGAAACGCCTTGTTGGCGCCGGACACCTTGGCCACGAGCTGCTGCAGGGTGACGCCGTAAAGGGCAAGCTTTTCCGGGTTCGGGTTGACGCGGATGATCTCTCCGGTGTCGCCGACCAGATAGGTCAGGCCGACATTGTCGATCTTGGCGATCTCGGTGCGCAGTTCGCGCGCGATGCGGGTGAGGTCGTTGGCCGTCATGCGCGCGGCCGCCTCCGGCTTCGGCGACAGCGTCAGCGTGACGATGGCGACGTCGTCGATGCCGCGGCCGACGATCAGCGGCTCGGGTACGCCGACGGGAATGCGGTCCATGTTGGCGCGCACCTTGTCGTGGACGCGCAGCACGGCGGCATCCGACGAGGTGCCGACGACGAAGCGGGCGGTGACCATCACCTGGTCGTCGCGCGTCTGCGAATAGACATGCTCGACGCCGTCGATGCCCTTGACGATCGTCTCCAGCGGCTCGGTGATCAGCTTGACGGCGTCGTCGGCCTTCAGCCCGTCGGCGCGCACGAAGATGTCGACCATCGGCACCGAGATCTGCGGCTCCTCCTCGCGCGGCAGCGTGAGCAACGCCACCAGCCCGAAGGCGAAGGCGGCGACCAGGAACAGCGGCGTCAGCGGCGAGGCGATGAAGGCCCGCGTCAGTGCGCCGGCGATACCCAACGAGGAGGGACCCTTCATGGCGTGACCACGACATCGCCGGCCGCGAGGCCTGTCAGGATCTCGACATAGTCGCCGTCGGCGCGCTTGGTGCGCTCGCCGGTGACCACCGCGCGCTCGGCCTGTGCGCCGCCGGCGGCGACGCGCACGAAATCGATCCCCGAACGGGTCTGGATCGCCGACGCCGGCACCAGCAGCGCGGAGCGCTCGGCGACCGGCAGTTCGACCAGGACGCGGGCATCGATGAAATTGGTATCGAGATTGTCGACCTCGACGTCGGCTATGACGCGACCATTGTCGATCTGCGGATAGATCTTGGCGAGGCGGCCGGCGGCTCCCTTGCCGCCGGCATTGATGCGGATGGCGGCTCCCTGCTTCAGCGACGCCGCGTAACGCTCCGGAACGGCCAGCCGCAGGAACACGCCGCCGCCACCGATGGTGGCCACCACTTCACCGGCCATGATGACGGCGCCGCGCGTCACCGGCACGGTCAGCACGCGGCCATCGCCGGGCGCAAAGACATCGCCTTCGGCGCCCTGCTGCACGATCACCGAACGCTGCGCCTCGGTCGCGGCTAGCTGGTTGCGCGCGACGTCGACCTCGGTGCGCAGCTGATCGAGGCGCTGCGCGGTCATGACGCCCTTGTCGACCAGCGTCTGGCCGCGGGCGAGTTCGGACTGCGCCGTCTCCAGCTGTGCCTGCAGGGCGCGCAACTGGGCATCCAGCGCGGCGACCTGGAAGGCGATCTTGTCGTCCTGGACGGTGGCGATCTTCTGCCCCGCCTTGACCAGTTCGCCCTCGGTGACGGCCAGGTCGACGATCAGGCCGCCGATGCGGGCGCGCGCCGGAACGGTGTCGCGCGCCTCGACACGGCCATAGACCGCTTTCCATTCGGTCACCGTCGTCGGCGCCAACGTCAGCGTGCCGGCAAGCGCCGGAGAGGCCGCCAGCAACGCGGCGAACAAAAGAGGCATGCGCATGCGGGTCTTCCTTAGAATGCGCATCCCGGCTTGACGCCGAGCTTGCGGAAGACCATCGCCGCCGGGCAGAAGCCGGTGAACGCCGACTGCAGCATGTTGAGCCCGACGAAGACCGTCAGCCAGACAAACAGCGGCGAGACAAAGGCGGTGAGCACGACGGACAGCAGCACCATGATGCCGGCGAAAGCGAGAACGGAACGGTCGAGGGACATCGTCATCTCCATTTGTATATGATCATATCTAAATATATGTATGTTATCGTTGGCCGCAAGAGGCGGCGCCAGATTTGCCGCCGGCGGTCGCGGGCCTTCGTGCCCGTCAACCGCCGTCCGCAAAAAGCCCAGCCGCGGCGGCTTGCTCCGGTCAGGCTCCCGGGACATCCGCTGGCGCCTCGACCTTGATCTGCTTGAGCTTGTCGATGCCCAATACCTGCAGCGCGAGGCGCTCGTAGAAAGGCTCGGACTTGCCGGTCCTGATCTTGTGCAGGAAATACTTCTCGAAGCCGACCTTGGCGGTGTGCACCCATTTGCCGGAGGACGACCAGTTGACGTTGCGCGGCGGGATCTGCGGCTGCGCCACGAAGGCGACGCCGGAATCGCCGAAATCGGCGAGGCAGACCGCATTCCACGTGCCCTGGGCATCGGGCTCGTCGCCCTTCACCAGCCGGCCGATGTTGCGCGCCGTCGCCGTGACCATGGATTCGATCATGAAGCCGGTCTTGGGCACGCCCACCGGTACCGGCGTCTTGCCGATCGGCGGGATGGCGACGCAGACGCCGACCGCGAATATGTCGGGGAAGGCCGGGTTGCGCTGGTGCTTGTCAACGACGATGAAGCCACGCGGATTGGTGAGCCCCTCGATGCCGCGCACCGCCGCCACGCCACGGAAGGCCGGCAGCATCATGGCATAGGCATGCGGCAATTCATGCGCCTGCCTGACCGACCCGTCGTCGGCGATTTCCTGGACGAACATCTTGCCCGGCTCGACCTTGTCGACCTTGGCGTTGCAGATCCATTTGATGTGATGCTGGCGCATCTCGCTCTCGAGCAGGCCCTTGGTGTCGCCGACGCCGTCGAGGCCGAGATGGCCGATATAGGGTTCGGAGGTGACGAAGGTCATGGGCACGCGGTCGCGCACCCTGGCGTCGCGCAGCGCCTTGTCGAGGATGAAGGTGAATTCGTAGGCCGGCCCGAAGCAGGACGCGCCCTGGACCGCGCCGATGACGACCGGACCCGGCCTTGCGACGAGCGCGTCGAAGGCCGTCCTGGCCTTGAGCGCGTGATCGATGTGGCAGACCGATTGGGTGTTGTGCTCCGGCCCGAGGCCCTCGATCTCGTCGAAAGCGAGTTCGGGGCCAGTGGCGATCACCAGATAGTCATAGGAGACGGATGAGCCGTCGTTGAGTTCCACCGTGCGCTCGACCGGGTGGACGCGCCTGGCTCCCTGCGGATGAAAACCGATGTTGCGCCGTGCCAGCACCGGAGCAAGGTCGATTTCGACCGCCTGCCGGTCGCGCCAGCCAACGGCGACCCAGGGGTTGGACGGCACGAATGAATAGTGGCTGCCATTGTTGACGACGGAAACCTGGTGTTCCCTGGCCAGTCCGTCGCGAAGCTCGTAGGCCATGATGGTGCCTCCAAGTCCGGCACCCAGGACGACAATATGCGCCATGCTCTTTCCTCCTTCGCGGCGTCGCCTTGGGGCAACGCCGACATTGCTCTCCCACGCAGGAACCGGCACTGGCTGATCATGCGCCATCCTGGCCGGCCGCGACTTGATGCGGGTCAAACGAACGTGCTGGCGGGAATCCCCCGCGTATCGATCCATCGGCTTGACAGGCGCCGGCGCCAGACTAATATTATTTGTAACTCTTAATATGATAATGTGTTCATATGCGCAATATAAAAATCACCGAACTGGACAAGCGGGCGCGTGAAGCGTCCGAACTGCTCGCGGCCATGGCCAATGAGAAGCGGCTGATGATCCTGTGCCATCTGCTGGACGGCGAGACGAACGTCAACGAACTGGCCGAGCTGGTCGCGATGAACCAGTCGGCGCTATCGCAGCAGCTTTCGAAATTGCGGGCGCTTAAGCTCGTGGATACAAGGCGCGACGCCCAGCAGGTCTACTATCGGCTGGCCTCGGCGGAGGTCGAGCGCATCCTGCAGACGCTCTACGGCATCTATTGCGACCCGCAGACCAGGATTGCGAAGGCCGACAGCCGGTAGTTTGCCAGCTCTGGCGTCGCGCCGAGTCTTCAAGCGACATTGGCCGGCGTGCTTGACCGCAGCCTGTACTGGAATTCCTGCCGCTATTATTCGCGGAATGATGAGGATCCATTGGAGGGTGGGGTTGAACATCTGTTCGTCTGTCGCATATTCGGCGCATCGGGGTATGATACGGGCGGGCAGGGAACTACGTGCGAAGTGCTGCAGACGAAGCCGATACCATAGAGTCGCTGACAATCCCGGTTGCGGACCTGATGCCGGTCGACCGCGACCAGATGTTCGCGCTGTACGAGACTTACTACGAAGCCGTCGACCGCAATGGTTTCGAGCGCGATCTCGCCGAGAAGGACGCGGTCGTGGTCATCCGGCGCCACGGCACGATCATCGGTTTCTCGACCTATCTCGTCAGGCAGCAAACCGTTGGCGCGGAGACCGTCAACTATCTCTTCTCCGGCGATACCGTCCTCCATTCGGCGCGCTGGGGCGACCCGGTACTGCTGCGCGGTTTTTTCCGCGCGGCGGGTGCCGCCAAGGCGAGGATCGGCGGCCGGCTTTTCTGGTTCCCCATCATCAAGGGTCACCGCACATTTCGCATCCTGCCCAATTTCTTTCGCGAGTTTTTTCCAGCGATCGATGGTCGGGGCTCGGCCTGCCTTCAGGCCATCCGCGACGCGATAGCGACCGCCCGCTACGGCCGCTACTACGATCCAGCGACCGGGCTGATCGACTTCGGTCCGTCGCAGGGCCACCTTCGGGAACATTGGGCCGATGCCGAGGAAATCGCGGCCAGAAACCGCTATGCGGCACTTTTCGTGAGAGCGAACCCGGACCATTTTCGAGGCGTCGAGCTCGCCTGCTTGGCCGAACTCGAGCTTGGCAATTTGAAGCGCTATGGCGCGGCGAGCTTTGCCGAGGGGCTGGCGGATGGTCGCTGAAGCCTGGGCAAGGATTGCCGTCGAGACAGCGGCCGCGGAGGCTGGTTTCCGGGCGCGGCTTGGCGATGTCGAGGCCACGCAGCGCGCCGTCTTGCGACGGCTTGTCGATGCCAATGCAGCGACGGTGTTCGGCAGTGACCACAATTTCGCCAAGGCCAGTTCGGCGGAAGCCTTTCGCGACATGGTGCCGATCGGCGACTACGAGGCCTTGTCGCCCTATATGGACCGCATGATCGGCGGGGCCGAAAATGTGCTGACCGCCGAGCCGGTCCGGTTTCTCGAACAGACCGGCGGCAGTTCCGGCGGGTCGAAATATATCCCCTATACCGACACGGGCCTGCAAGCTTTCACCGATTGCCTCTATCCCTGGCTGGCGGATTTGATCCGACGCCGACCAGGCGTCACGCAGGGGCAGAGTTATTTTTCGCTCAGCCCCATCGGCCGCGGCGCTGACGAACGTGTCGGTGCACACAGGCTGGGCAGCCCCGTGCCTTTCGCCTATTTCGGAGCGTTGCGCGACAGCCTGATCGAATTGTCCGCCGTGCCGATGGAATTGAGACTGCTCACCGATTTCACCGCCTGGCAAAGGCAAACCTGCCTCCGCCTCCTGGCGGCTGAGGACCTGGCGCTGATCTGGGTCTGGAGCCCGACTTACTTGACGGAAATCCTGCGTGCGATCCGACGCGATGCCGGTAGCCTATTGCAGGAGCTTGCGGGCAGTCTGGGCGCCATACATCCGGGGCACGCCGTGCGCCGCCGCATTGCCACGCTCGAGGCCGCGCTTGGAGGGGCGGAGAGAAAGCTCTCGGCGATCTGGCCTCGCCTCGATACGATCAGTTGCTGGACCGACGCCTCGAGCAGCGGTTTTGCCGCCGAGTTGCAGGCGCAATTCCCCGAGGTGTTCGTCCAGTCGAAAGGTCTGATGTCCACCGAAGCCGCCGTTTCTTTTCCCCATGGCGACGGCGCCGGCTGCATCCTGGCATCGCAAAGCGGGTTCTTTGAGTTTGTCGACGACAACGCCGGTAGCCTGTTCGCCTGGCAACTGGAGGCTGGCCGGTCCTACCGGCTGATCGTCACCACCGGCTCGGGTTTGTATCGCTACGATACGCGCGACATGGTGGAGGTCACCGGCTTTACCGGCGACACGCCACGCCTGCGTTTCATCGGTCGCGCCGGCATGGTTTCCGATCTCTGTGGCGAGAAGCTCACGGAGGCCTTTGTCGCGCGTTGCCTCGACGAAATCGGGCTTGACCGTCGGACGTACGCGCTGCTGGTGGCGGTCGCGACGCCACACCCCCACTACCGGCTTTTCGTCGAAGCCGACACCGCCGGGCAGGCCGTCCAGTTGACAGGCGAGAGCCTGGACCGCGCACTCGGGGCCAATCCGCAGTATGAATATGCCCGGCGCATCGGCCAGTTGGGACCGCTGCGGGCGGCTGGCATCGACGACCTTTATGGCAGGCTGAAGCGCCACCGCATGGACTGCGGCACGAGCATTGCCGGCATCAAGCCGCCAATCCTGCTCAGGCAATCAGACGCGGCGCTTCTCGCGGCACTCGATGACCGTGACGCTGGGCTTTAGGATCATGCTGCATCCCCTTGTCTCGGAATCGAAATTCCTGGGTTGCCATGTTGCCGCTCGGAAATGGGTTACGCGATCGTGCTGCCTAGGCCGTCAGGCGCAAGGTCAACGCATCGAGGCCACGGATGGAGGAATTGTCCATCCATTGCCAGGCGACCGGCTCGATGGTTTTCCAACGGCCCAGCGCCGCTTCCAGAACCGCGACGCCTTCCATCTCCGCCAGCGCCCTGCCAATGCAGACATGCGCACCGCGGCCAAAGGCGAGGTTCTGCCTGGCACGGCCGAGGTTGAAACGCGACGCATCGGGAAACTGGGCTGGATCTCGATTGGCCGCGCCAATCAGCAGCACCACCAATTGGTCCTTCGCGATCTCATGGCCAGCAATGGCCGTGGGCTTCAGCGGCCAGCGGCAGATTTTCTGCACGGGGCTTTCCAGCCGCAGCGTTTCGGCAACGGCGTTGGCGGCAAGCCCGCGATCGGCCCGCAGCGCCGACCACTGGGCGGGCTGGTGAGCGAGATGGAACAGCAGGTTGCCGATGAGATGCACGGTTGTCTCGTGACCGGCGAAGGCCAGGAAGGCGATGTTGCGCCCGGCAGCCGTCAGCCCCAGTGCATCGACGAGACCCCGCAGCCCCGTCAGAAGCGGTGGCATCCGGCCGGCGGCGAGCAGATGGCGCAGATGCTCGACAAAGTAGTCCGACATTTCATCGGCAGGGTTTGGGCGACCGCCAAAGGCGTCGTCGAAACCCGCATCGAGAATGTTACGGATCGGACCCGACCATGCCCGGATCATGGGCATGTCCTCGTCTGGCACGCCAAGCAGCCGACAGATGATGCGTTCCGGCACCGCGCGCGTGAAGGCGGTCACCACGTCGACGTCGCCGGAAAGTTCGGCATCGCCAAGGAACTCGTCGACCGCTTCGGCGACCACGGGCCGCAAAACCGCGGCGCCCTTGCCGACAAAGGGTTGCTGCAAGGCCTGGCGGAGGGCCGCATGAGCAGCGCCCTCCTGATACATCAGCCAGTCGCGCATAGCCGAATGCGGCTCCGCCACCTCGCCGCCAGGGGGCACGTGCGACAGCGTGCGGTTGACAAGGCTGCTGGAGACAAGATCGTATCCCGTGACGTAGACATCACCCCATGGCGCCTGCCAAACGGGGGCTTGCCGGCGCATTTCATCATGGATCGCGTAGGTATTCGCGGCGCCCTTGAAGGCTCCCGCGCGAACCCCTTGCCAAGGGTGCTCACCGGCCCCGGACGCAGTCGTAGAGAATGGCTCGCTATGCATCGTCTTTCGAAGAATCCCGTGTCGTCAGGCATGCCCTGCGCGCGCCAGCTTACCGAGTCCCGGCCATGACCGTCGACCAGGGGCCGATCTACTATCTCTGTACCCGCCGACACGCTTACACGATGGGCGTGCTGCTTGGCTATTACGACCATGGGCTTGGCGACCTTGTGCGGATCATCCCCTACGAATTGGCCGACAAGCTCGGCTCCGTCGCTCCCGGCACCTTCATCTTCACGGATTTCGAAAGGCTGTCTCCTGCCGGATTGCAAGCCGCGGCCGCGTTGCACGACCGTATCGCGTCTCTTGATCGCGACCTCACGTTGCTCAACAATCCCGCGATCGTGCCGCGCCGCTTTGAGTTGCTGAAGCGGCTGAAGGCCGCCGGTCTCAACGACTTCGACGTGCATCGCCTGCACCAGCGTGAGTCACTCCGCCGATTTCCGGTTTTCGTGCGCTGGGAAAGCCAGCATGAGCCGCCACTGACCGGGTTGATCGACAGCGCGGATGCGCTGGAGCGCGCGATTGCCAGCATGCCCGTCCATGTCCGCCAGGACCCGGATCTGATGATTGTCGAATATGGCGCGGCACCATCGGCCGATGGCCGGTTTCGCAAATACTCGGCCTACAAGGTGGGGCCGACGATCTATCCGCAGCACTGCTTCATCAACGAGAGCTGGTACATCAAGTTTCCCAGCACCCGCTTCACCGAGGCGGACAGGGCGGAGAGCCGTGCCTATGTGAGCGACAATCCGCATGCCGCGCAGATCGAGCGTGTCTTCACGCTGGCCGGCATTGACTATGGTCGCATCGATTATGGCATCGTCGACGGTCGCATCCAGACCTTCGAGATCAACAACAATCCGACCGTTCTGACGCGGCCACCCGGGTGGGAAGCCGGCGCGGACTACAGCCGCTACGCCGAGATGCATGCGCGGGCGCTGCGCGGCATCCTGCGGCCAGCCTCCGGCCCACCTTTGCACCTCGGCGACGGCACCATGAGCGTCGACGCGGTCCATGCCGAAGCCATGCGCGCAGTGCGACAGCGCATCGCAAGGTTTTCTCTGCGGCGTCGCCTGTCGCTACGGCTGCTCAAGAAGCGGCTGGCGCGCGTTTTCGGCCGCGGGTGAAGGAGGATTGGCGCGGCGTCCTCCTCAACTGGGGATGATAGCCTAGCGGACCACGAGAACCGGGATCTCGGTGAAGGACAGCACCTCGGCGGTCTGGCTGCCCAAGAGCAGCCTTCCCAGTCCACGGCGCCCGTGCGAGGCCATCACGATCAGATCGCAGCCTTGCGCCTGCGACAATTCCAAGATCGCTTCGGCGGGCTTTCTGTTTTCGATATGCAGGACCTTGGCGCGCACGCCAGCCAGGTCCGCCGACGCCTTGCATTTGTCGAGCACTTCCTTGGCGTATTGGCGGCCGCCTTCCTGATAGGCGGCGAATTCATCGCCGGCGGCATAGCCGGCCATGGCGCCGCCCCAGGCGAATATCGGGAACGGCTCGGTGACGTTGACAAAGGTGACGGCGGCGCCGAGGCGGCTGGCCAGCGTCACGCCCTGGGCAACGCCCTTGTCGGCCAATTCCGATCCGTCCGTGGCGATCAGCAGATGTGTGTACATGATGATTTGACCTGTTGCGAAAGGGTCGTGCGACGACGCGCCCTTGTGATGGCGGAAGCCTGAGGGAGGCTGACTTCGATATAAGTCTGCTATCAGCTTGATCACAGGGCCAGCTTGACGCGGATCAAGGCCAGACAAGCGAGGTAACGCTTTGTTGTCATCGAAGGCCTATCGAGGAGGCGATGCGGCGAAAGCCCCATGCAAAAGGAAAGGTGCGCAATGGGTTCGCCCTGGTCCGAATTGCTGGCCAATCTCGCGGTTGTGGCGATGTTCGTCTCGGTCTGGATCCACACGCATGTGTGGCTGGATCGCAAGCCGGCGGCGATAAGGGCGGCCGCCTTCGGCCTGCTGATGGGCGCTGGCGCCATCACCCTGATGCTGACGCCGATGCGGCTCCAGCAAGGTGTCTTTGTCGACCTCAGAGCGACGATGATAGCCGTTGCCGGCTTCTTCGGTGGCCCGGTCGCCGGCCTCATCGCCGGAGTCATGGCCGGTGCCTACCGGGCTTTCGAGGGCGGAATTGGCGAATTCGCCGGTGCCGTGGGGATCGCGGCCGCCATGCTGATCGGTGTTGCCGGCAACCTTGCCCTAAGGGGGCGCTCGCCCACCATGCCGGACATCATGATTCTGGGTGCGGCAACCGCGGCCGGATCGCTGCTAGGCCTCAGCGTGCTGCCGCAATCCGTCCTGCAGGTCGTTCTGCCCAAAGTGACGCTCCCATCCTCCCTGCTGATCTTCGTCTCGGTCGCGGTCTCGGGGCTTGCGCTCTATCAGGAAAGGCGCCGTCTCGAGGCGCTGCATTCCAGGCGGATCTTCAAGGCGGTGGTGGAGACATTGCCCGATTGCCTCAACGTCAAGGACCTCGACGGGCGGTTCATCGTCGCGAATCCGGCAACGGCCGAGCTGATGCATGCAACGAATGCAAAGGCGCTGATCGGCAAGACGGATTTCGATTTTTACCCGCGGGAAACGGCGCAGAAATTCCGCCAGGACGAGCTCGCCATTCTCGCATCGGGCGTGCCGTCCACCATCGAGCAGCACCTTCACCATGACGATGGGACCGACGGCTGGCTGGCGACGTTGAAAGCGCCGTTCAGGGACAAGAGCGGGGCGATCGTCGGCCTGATCACGCACAATCGCGACATCACCGCGCGCAGGCAACTGGAGACCGAACTGGCCGAAAGCCGGATGAGGCTGGCGGATGCCTTGGCGCACATGGCCGATGGTCTGGTGATGTTCGACCAGGATGGCAAGCTGGTGCTCTGCAACGCCCGCTACAGGGCCATGTTCCCGCTGACGGCCGATCTCCGGGTGCAGGGCGCGGACTATCGCGATATCCTGCGCGCCTCGGCCGCGCGCGGCGAACAGATCGTGCCGCAGGGGACGGTCGAGGACTGGATCGGCGGCATCGTGGCGACGCAGACGCAAGCCAGCAAGCGCCAGGTCCGGCTCGCCGACGGGCGTTGGCTCGACGTCCGGACCAGGCCGACCGGCGATGGCGGGAGCCTGAGCCTTTTTTCCGACATCACCGAGGCAAAGCACATCGAGGCCGAGCTGCTGGTGGCCAACGAGAAGCTGAACCTGCTGGCGCACAGCGACGGGCTGACCGAGCTGTTGACGCGCCGGGCCTTCGATCAAGCGCTGGCGCTTGAATTCGCCCGCGGCAAGCGGAGCGCGATACCGCTCAGCCTGCTCATCATCGACGTCGACTGGTTCAAGCGGTTCAATGACCACTATGGCCATCCGGCGGGAGACGAATGCCTGCGCGCCGTCGCCGGCTGCATGAAGGCCACGGCCCGGCGGCCGACCGACTCGGCGGCCCGCTATGGCGGGGAGGAGTTCGCTCTCATCCTGCCTGAAACCGACGCGCGAGGCGCATTCGTCATCGCCGAGAACCTCAGAGGCAAGGTGCGCGACCTCGGGCTCACGCATGCCGGTAGCGAAAAGGGCATCGTCACGGTCAGCATCGGGGTCGGGACCTTCGATCCCGGCAGCGCCCCGATCGAGATCGCGGATCTGCTCAGGCGCGCCGACGAGGCCCTCTATGGCGCCAAGGCGGCGGGGCGGGACAGGGTCCACGGCTGGCGCCCGCATCTCAGCGAGCCGCACTCCACAGGCGGGCGGCGCCGGCTCTGAGCCGACGGGGGTTCGGGCCTTCCTATCTCGCATCCGGTAAAGGACGGCCCGCAGCGGAAATCCAAAAATCCGACAATTCCGATAATTTGCCCCGGCAGCTCTGTTATATCGATGTTGCACAAATGGTTGACCCTGGGTTAGCATCCGCGCGCAGGCGTCGATGGGAGGCTCTTTTTTACAGCGGCGGCCAGCTGGAGCGGCATGCGTTGTCTAGCGCAGGGAGGATGCTCCAACACTTTGAACCGACGCATGATCCCTCCTGAAACCGATCCCGGTTTTCGGGGTCGTGCGTTCTTGTGGAGGAGGATCCCATGAACAGACGTGAATTCCTGCTGTCGTCCGCGGCGCTCGGCGCCATGATGCTTGCCGCGCCCTCGGTGTTCGCCGAGGACAAGCTCACCATTCTGGGCTCGGTGCCCAATCTCGGCTTCCCGTTCTTCGTGCACATGCTGAACGAGATCAAGGCCGAGGCCGCCGCGCAGGGCGTCAACCTGACCGAGAGCGACGGCCAGAACTCGGCCACCAAGCAGACCGCCGACATCGAGGCGGCCCTGGTGCAGAAGGTCAACGCCATCGTCATCTCGCCGCTCGATGTCAACGCGCTGGCGCCGGCCATCGAGGAAGCGGTCAAGGCGGGCGTTCCGGTGGTGACGATCGACCGCCGCGTCGACGGCGTCGAGGGCATCCTCGCCCATGTCGGCGCCGACAACGTCAAGGGCGGCGAGGCGGAGGCCAGCGCCATGGTGGCGGCGTTCCCCAACGGCGCCAAGATCTTCCACCTGCAGGGCCAGCCAGGTGCTGGGCCCGCTATCGACCGCAACAAGGGGGTGCACAACGTGCTCGATCCCCTGAAGGACAAGTATCAGATCATCTTCGAGCAGACCGCCAACTTCGCCCGCGCCGAGGCGCTGTCGGTGACCGAGGCCGGCCTCGCCGCCAACGGCAAGCCGGACGCCATCGTCTGCGCCAATGACGACATGGCGCTCGGCGCCATGGAGGCGTGTGCCGCACGCAACTTCACCGACGTCAAGATCTACGGCTTCGACGCGCTGCCGGAAGCGCTGGTCGCGGTGCGCGACGGCAAGCTTGCCGGCACCGTCGAGCAGTTCCCGGGCGAGCAGTCGCGCACCGCGGTGCGCATCGCTGTCGCCTATGCCAAGGACAAGACCGAGCCGAAGGAGAAGCTGGTGCTGTTGACGCCGATCGTCATCGGCAAGGACAATCTCGACAAGGCGGAGCGGATCGGCGAGACGAAGTAGGGGCTTGTGATCGGCGTGGTCGGGACAGTGTCCCGCGAGCAAGATCGATCGCCGAAGTTTGCGTCGCCCCTCATCCGCCTGCCGGCACCTTCTCCCCGTCAAGTGACGGGGAGAAGGGAAGCGCTTCGACGCTGGCGACCCCCTCTCCCCGTCTCTATACGGGGAGAGGGTAAGGGTGAGGGGCAGCGCAGACGTCCCATGTTTCCGGGAGCAACCTTTGTCGCCAGCTGAAGCCGCATCGCCTGAACCCGTCCTGCTTTCCGTCGAGGGCGTCACCAAGCATTTTTCCGGCGTCACGGCGCTGAGCGACGTCTCGCTCGACATCAGGCCCGGCGAAATCCTCGGCCTTTTGGGCGAGAACGGCGCCGGCAAGTCGACGCTGTTGAAAATCCTGTCCGGGGTCATGCCGCCGTCCAGCGGTCGCATCACCTTCGACGGCGCCGACTATCAGCCGGCGAGCCCGCAGGATGCCAAGCGGCTCGGCATCGTCACCATCTACCAGGAACTCAGCCTGATCCCGACGCTGACGGTGGCGGAGAACATCTTCATCGGCCGCGCGCCGACAGGACCGCTCGGTCTGGTCAGTTGGCGGCGCATGGAGGAAGACTCCCGCGCGATCATCGCCCGGGTCGGTCTGACCATCGATCCGATGACGCCGGTCTCGGCGTTGTCGGTGGCCGAACAGCAACTGGTCGAGATCGCTCGCGCGCTGTCGCTGAAAAGCCGATTGATCATCATGGACGAGCCGACCTCGGCGCTGACCGAGACCGAGGTGCAGCGCCTGCTGTCGATCATGGACCGGCTGCGCAAGGACAAGGTCGCCATCATGTTCGTCACCCACCGGCTGGAGGAGGCCGCCGCCATCTGCGACCGCATGACGGTGCTGCGCGACGGCAGGCTGGCCGGCCATCTCGACCGCGACAACGGACCGATCGAACTGCCTGCCATCATCGAGAAGATGGTGGGCCGCGCCGCGTCCGAACTCTATGCGCGGCCGGCACAGCGCGCCGTTGCCGGCGACATCAGGCTGTCGGTACGCGGCTTGCGCACCGTGCGCGACCCCGAGGCGCCGCATGCCATCGTGCTCGACGGCGTCGACATCGATCTCAAGGCCGGCGAAATCCTCGGCGTCGCCGGCCTCGTTGGTTCGGGCCGCACGGAGCTGGCGCGCGCCATCTTTGGCGCCGACCGCATCGCGGCGGGAACGATCACGCTCGACGGCAGGCCGATCGCACCGGCGTCGCCCGCCGATGCCATCGCGCTCGGCATCGGCCTGGTGCCGGAGGACCGCAAGCACCAGGCGATCTTTGCCGCATTGGGCATCCTGCCGAATTTCTCCGTCGCGTCGCTCGGGCATTTCAGCAACGGCTTCGGCTTCATGGCCGAGCGGCGCGAGCGCGATGCCCTTGCCGGGTTCCGCAAGATGCTGTCGATCCGCATGGCATCGGCCGAGCAGGCGATCGAGGGCCTGTCGGGCGGCAACCAGCAGAAGGTGATCCTGGCGCGCTGGCTGGCGCGCGATCCCAAGGTGCTGATCGTCGACGAGCCGACGCGCGGCGTCGATGTCGGCGCCAAGACCGAGGTGCACCAGATCCTGGTGCAGCTTGCGGCGCGCGGCATCGCGGTGATGATGATCTCGTCCGAACTGCCCGAGGTGCTGGCGGTGTCGGACCGCATCGTCACCATGCGCCGGGGGCGCATCACCGGCCAGATGCAGGGCGTCGAGGCAAACGAGGAAAAACTGATGGAACTGATGGCGCTCGACAGGCAGGACGCGAAGGGGCAGGCACGATGAGCGTGGCGGGCGAACAGAACCAGCGCGGCGGCATCAATGTCGCGCGGCTCTTGATGAGTTTCGGGCCGCTCTTGTTCCTGGCGGCCCTGATCGTCGTCTTCACCGTGCTGAAGCCGAGCTTCATGGATCCGATCAACCTGTTCAACATCACGCGCCAGATCTCGATCACCGGGCTGATCGCGCTTGGCATGACCTTCGTCATCCTCACCGCCGGCATCGATCTGTCGGTCGGCTCGCTGCTCGCCTTCTGCGGCATGGTCGCCGCCGTGGTCGCCAAGGGCGGCACCGCCAACACGCTGTCGCTGTCGACGTCGGGCACGCAAGGCTATGGCTGGTTCGCCGCCCTCTTGGCCGCCGTCGTGGTGGGCGCCGCCGCCGGCGGCGTGCAGGGGCTGGCCATCACCCGGCTGAAAGTGCCGCCCTTCGTCGTCACGCTGGGCGGGCTGACGGTGTTTCGCGGGCTGACGCTGACCATCTCCAATGGCGGCCCGATCTCGGGCTTCGACGCCTCGATGCGCTGGTTCGGCACGGGCCTGATCGGCCCGGTGCCGGTGCCGGCGATCATCTTCGCGGTGGCCGCCATCCTGTGCCACATCGTGCTGCGCTACACGCGCTACGGCCGCGCCGTCTATGCCGTCGGTGGCAATGCCGAGGCGGCACGCCTGTCGGGCCTGCGCGTCGACCGCATCCTGGTCTCGGTCTATGTCATCGTCGGCTTCTTCGCCGGGCTCGCCGCCTTCGTGCTGTCGGCGAGGCTCAACTCGTCGGAAGCGGTGGCCGGCATCGGCTACGAGCTGACGGTCATTTCGGCCGTCGTCATCGGCGGCACCTCGCTGTTCGGCGGCATCGGCTCGGTCGGCGGCACGGTGGTGGGCGCGGCGCTGATCGGCGTGCTGCAGAACGGGCTGCAGTTCAACAATGTGTCGTCCTACACGCAAAGCATCGTCATCGGCCTGATCCTGATCCTGGCGGTGGCGTTTGACCGGTGGTTGAAGTCGCGGGTGAGAAGGTGAGGGCCGGGCATGGCGGTGATCCCTTCTCCCACAAGGGGAGAAGGCGATGCCAACGCAGCGCCCCAGACCCGCTGTGGCTCACGCCGCCTGGAGCGCCCAAAGCTGATGGCCGTAGCGGCGGAAATAGCGCGCCACGAGCCGTTGCTGCCTGGCCCTGACAAGGTCGGCCTGGCGCCGCTCCTGACGCCAGCGGGGCATGTTGCGCCAGCAGGCGATGAAGCGGGTGGTGTCCTCGATGGCTTCCTCCGCCGACAAGGCCGGGCCGATAGCAGCGAGGAACAAGGCTTCCGACTGTTTCAGCTCGTCAATGACGGCCTTGCGCCGCAGATGATCATAGCGGGCACGCTGGATGCCGTTGCGGCGGATCGCCTCGAAGGCTTCGAGCAAAGCAGGGCTGTCGCCGGTGTAACCGCAGGCGCGGGCGAAATCGGCGGCAAGGGCGTGCATCGTCGCTCCCGGAACTGATGCGGCGGGCGGTTCTCCCTCCGACTCACATTTGTGAGTTTATATAAGCATAACTCAAAGAACTATAGAAGAAAAACTTTTGGGAAAGTTTGAAAGGCTCGACTCGACTCTCACGTCAAAACGCAGGAATATGCGAACAAATCAGGAACAAAAGGCAAGGGAGGGGCGATGGCATTGCCAGGCAAGGAACCGGTGATCGCGCATGTCGCCTCGATATCCGTCGAGTGCGCCGATTGCGGCCGCAACAGGTGGTGGCGGCCCGATCAGCTGAAGCGGTTCGGGGTGACGGGGAACACGCCGCTGGCCGCGTTGTCGGGGCGCATCGTCTGCTCGGCCTGCCGCGCCGACGGGCTGCCGGGCGCCGCGGTGTCGATCCAGGCGGCGTTCATCGACGAACGCCAGCGGGTGCGCAGCGAAGCGCGGATGCTGAACGACCGCGAGGTGCCGCTGGAGGGATCGAAGCGGGCTTGAGAGGGCGGGATGGTTGGGATGAGAGCTTCGGCGTGAATTGTTCTGCCTCGCCGCGCCTTTCGTCTCGGTCGCGGCATGGATCCTAGGGTCTGCGCCGCGTCGCTTCGCTCCTTGCTTCGCCCTAGGATGACGAAGGGGGAAGGCCTCCTGGCCAATTTCCGGAGTTGCGACTGCCGTCGGCCTCGGCGACTGGGCTACCATGACTTCGTCATCCTGGGGCGGAGCAGCCGCATAGCGGCGTCGCGAAGACCCTAGGATCCATGCCGTGACATCGGAGCGTTGCCATGGTGCAAAATCATTCGCGATGCGGAAGACGCCCCGCCCTTAGTCCCAGCATGAATGCTTGCCTGCCAGTGGTCAGCGCTATCATGCAATCGTTGGCCTCTAGGTTCATGGCGTGTGCGGAGCCGCTTTCAAGTGCTTGAATTGTCGGCATAGCGGCTTCCCGGAACCAGCGATCGATCGCTGCGTCGTGCGTGACTTCGCCCCTAGTACCCCAGCAATTCCTTCAGTGGAATCACACGCCAGACGTGTTTGATGGCGTAGCGGTTGAAGGTCAGCGTCTTGGGCGGATTGTACTGCTCGACCACCAGCTCGGCGGCGGTGCGCTTGACCAGCTTCTTGATGAAGGCCTTGCCGTTGCGCTCGTTTTCTTCCGGAAAGGTCTCGATGACCACGTGGTCGCCGGGCACGGCGTCGCGGCCGCCGCAATAGATCAGGTCGCCGGGTTCGTAGCGCGGCACCATGGAATCGCTGAGCACATGCAACGCAAACACTTTCGGCAGGTTGCGAACCCCCGGCGGGCGCTGGACATAACCGGCAGGCTCGCCGTTGAAGGTGAAGTCGCCGTCGTCGCCGCCGACCGCGGCCCCCAGCACCTCGATATCCATTGATCCGGCGGGCAGGGGGGCGGCATCGGTGACGATTTCGGCGTCGGCCACCGGGCCGGCATCGTCGAGGAAGACGACCTCGCCTTTGCCAAGCGCGACAGGGTCGACGCGCAGGAAGGCGGCGGTCTTCAGCAGGTTCTCGGTCTTGGGCAGGTTGCGGCCGGTTTCCCAGTTGCCGACGGCGGCAACGTCGGTTTCGTTGTGCTCGGCAATATGGCGCATGACCAGGCCGCGCTGCTTGCGCGCCTTGCGGATCGCCGCCCCGACCTTGATCGACAGTTCCGTCTTTGCCATGGCGCCATGTGAGCGATGAAAGCGGCTCTCGTCTATGAAAGAATGGCTTGCATCTATTTTTGAGTTATGCTTATATCCGGTCATGCAGAACCTGTCCAGCTTTCCTGGCGCCGTGGCGCCGGCCTCATCCCAGGCGCATCCGGCGGCGAAGGCCGTCACTTATTCGCTTCCGTCCCGGCTGTCCTCCTCCCCGGCCGGGGCGAAGCCCGAGGCTCCGTGCTTGCACGCCTCGGGTCCGGTCCGCCCGTCACCGGCGACCGGAACGGCCGGAGCCGCCGCTCCCCGCGGCTCCGGCCCCCCATTCCACAGGCATGGCGCTGGCTCCGGCTTTGCCGGTCCGTCTGCCCGGTCATGCATCCGCACGCAGGATGGCACGGTCATCTTGTTCGAGCCGGCAACGGGCAGGGCGGTTTCCGCCCCCGACCAGAAGACCGCCGAGGTGCGGCTTTCGCGCCTTGCCGCCCGACGATCGGCCCGGCCCGGCTGACCCGGCGCCAGCCGGACCTCGAAACAGACAACCACGAATGCGGCCCGGTGGGCCGAACCCTGACGCTTGCCCGACGGCGCGCGCTCAAGTGCGGCCGAAGGCTGAACATTGGATGGAGGCCAGACATGGCGGGCTACACCGACAGCGAATTGCAGGAGATCGCCAGCTGGCTGAAGGAGGGGCTGTCCGCCTCGAAGATCGCGGCGGCGTTCAGCGCACTGCGCGGCGCGCGCGTGTCGCGCAACGCCATCATCGGCATCGTCCACCGCAACGCCATGCTGGGCGCGATCGGCTTTGCCAATGGCAGGGGTGTACCAAAGGGCGTGACAACCGCCGCCAGGCAGGCCGTAAGCAAACGAACGGGAACCAAGCCGGCGAATGGCCTGCCGGCAACGGGCAAGGCCGGCGGCACGTCGGCTACCGGCGCCGGGAAGGTCGGCGACCTGCACGCTGCGAAGGGCGCCGGTGCGCGCAAAAGCAAGGCCCGGCCGAAGCGCGACCCGCCGCCGGCCTGGCTGCCGTCGCGCCTGTATGCGCGCGAGGTCGGCGTGCTGGTGGCCGACGGCGAGGCCTATCGCCTGGAAGTGCCGGTACCGCCGCGCACCGCCATCGGCCGCCAGCCGCATGGCGTGGCGATGCGCTTCATCGACTGCTTGTTTTCCCGCTGCCGCGCGCCGCTGGATCTGACGCTGGAAGAGGATCCTGAAAACGATGCGCCGGGCGGCCGGCCGGGCGCCGACATGCTGTGCTGCGGCATGCGCACCAGGGCGCTGAAAAGCTATTGCGACTACCACCAGGCGCGCTTCCGCCGCCGCGTTCTCGTAGCGGAGCCGGGGTGAGCATCCCTTCTCCCCGGGGGAGAAGGTGCCGGCAGGCGGATGAGGGGCGGCGCCAGCGCCGCGAAATCTGGCAACAACCGACGCCTACTTGTCGAAGCGTTGGCGCCGCCCCTCACCCTTACCCGTTCCGGGGCGAGCCACGGGTCTCGCCCGTCCTCCGGACCCCCGCAGGGAGAGGGGGCGTCAGCGCCGGAGCTTAATTCTTCTCCCGTGCCGGCAGGCGGATGAAGGGCGGCGCTGACATGGCAGGCAAATGCGGACGAGCGATCGCGAGGATCTCAGATGAAGCAGGATCGAACCGAGAGCCGCACAGTCTTATTTCGGGATATGGCGGCCTTGCTTGGGCATGCGGCTTTGCACGGTCCTTGCCTCGAGCATCATGGCCGGACCGCCGTCGGCGACGAGGATGCCGCTGACCCGGGCGAAGCCGGTGAACACCTTCATGGCGTCGGATTCGGAAATCTGCGCGGCGATGGCCGCGCTGCAGGCGTTGAGCGCGCTGCGGTATATGTGGCCGCGCCGCTCGATCGGCCAGCGCTGCAGGAAATCGGCGGCGTCGCTGACGCTGTCGATCTCTTCCACCTCACCCTCCATCCGCACCTTGAGCGGCACCCCGGTCTTCATCGTACCCACGGCGTTCACCTTCGATCTGGCATTGCGCGCGGCATCCAAGCCCGCGTTCATAAACGCGCAAGGCTGGCGGGCGGTTGCATCACATCCGCGCCGGCGTCACGGACCGGCGGCGGCGTCGAGCCAATCATGCGCCCGGCTCCGCGGCTTGGCAACCAGTATGCCCTGCTGCCCGGCTACCTTGATGAAGGCGTCGAAGGCGATGCGCTGGGTGCAGGTGCCGTCCACGGCCGATGCCACCAGCCTTGCCGCCTCGACGTAGCCAGGTGCGGTCTTGTCGGGCCATTGGTGCCCGAGCGCGGTCGCGGCGTCGGCCACCGAGCCGACCAGCATGGTCGTGTTGTCGCAAAATCGCAGAGTAACCGGCATGAAGGCCGTCATCGGCAAACCTCCCCTTGGCATCGACGCGACAAAACGTCGAACCCCGCCGCTGGTTCCATCAGGCGTGGCTTGAATATGGGCGTGGCGGCATGAGCGAGCGCCCCTTCATGCAGCTCTACGTCTCCGATTTCGTCGGCGAGACGCTGCAGCTCTCCACCGAGCAGATCGGCGCCTACATGCTGCTGCTGATGGCGATGTGGAATGCCGGCGGCCGGCTGCCCGACGACGACGCCAAGCTGGCGCGGGTGGCGCGCCTGTCGCTGAAGAAATGGCGGGCGCTCAGCGCCGACCTGTTGACCTTTTTCGAGCGCGAGGGCGGCGAGATCAGCCACGGGCGGCTGACCAGGGAGTTGCACAAGGCCCAGGGCAAAAGCCATTCGAGGGCCGCCGCCGGCGCGCGCGGCGGCGCCGCCACCGCCTTGAAAACAAAGGCGCATGCGGCGGCAAATGCCGGCCCTTTGCCGCGGCATCTTCCAGAGTCCAGAAACCAGAGTGAAAAAGCTGCCGCTTTTTCCCGGGAAAAGGCCGGCGCCTTTTCCCGCGAAATCGCGCAGGGATTTGCGGGCCGGACGCAAGAAGACGCGCGGCGTTTCTCCCCGCGCACCGCCAGGCCGAAAAAGCCGGCCGGCTGGCATCAGCCGAAAACCCATAGCGACGCCGCCAACGCCATCATCGAGGAGATCCGCAACCATGACCGCAGCCGAATTGCAGCAGGCGACGAAGGCGCTGGCCGCGATGTTCTCATGCTTCCCGCAATCCGCGCTGACTGACGTCGACATGCAGATGCGCGGCTATCTCAGCGCCGTGCAGGAGGCCGAGCTGGCCGACCTGCAGTCCGCCATCCAGCGCTTCATGCGCGGCGAGGTGAAGACCGGCAACGCGCAGTTCTGCCCCTCCAGCGCGCAGCTCTGCATCGAACTGCGCGAACGCCGCGCCATCCGCGAGCTGCTGGCGAGGAGAGGGGTGCTGCAGAACCTGGGTTCCTCGAAGCCGCAGGTCGCAAGGGCGGACCCATCGATTGCGAAGGCTGCGACTTCGAAAAGTCTGGGTTCCTCGCCCCCGCAAAGCGGGGGAGAGGTGGCCCGGCGTAGCCGGGACGGAGAGGGGGCGACCTCTGCGAAGTCAAAGCCGGTTGAGGACGGAGCACGAGATTAAGTGGTCCGCCGCGCCGCCTTTCTCTGCAGCCGCCGCGCTGCCCCCCTCTCCGTCTGGGGCTTTGCCCGAGCCACCTCTCCCCCGCTTTGCGGGGGCGAGGACCCCAAATTCTCCCAAGCCACCACCCAACCAAGGAGCCCCCCATGGCCAGGAAGACCAGACCCGCAAAACCCCAGGCGCCGAAGCTGCCCAAGGGCGAGGCCGAGCAGGTGCGCATCCGCCGCGAGATCGGCCATGATTTCGCGCTGAAGGACGATACCTTCGGCCGCAAGCGGCTCCACGCCGGCACGCAGGAGGCAAGCCGCGTCTACGAGGTGTCGAATGACGGCTTCACCTCAAGCGGCGGCATCGTGCGGGTGCGCAATGTCGACCCGCTCATCGGCATCACCTCGCTGTCGCGCCAGCAGCGCGAGGCCGGCCAGCGCTACCGCGAGGATTTCCAGTGCAGCCAGCAGGCCAGCGTGAAGCCGATGCGCTGGACCGAACGTGTCGACGGCGGCCGCCAGGGCGGCGGCATCGCCGACAGCGTGCTCGACGCCGGCCGCGCCCACGCCGCCGCGACCCGGGCGCTATGCCACTGGGAGCTGGCCGCCGTGGTGCAGCAAGTCTGCTGCGCCGGCGGCTCGATCAAGAGCCTGGCCGAGCAGACGGGGGAGGGCCGCGATGTGGTGACGAAGCTGTTGAAGGTCGGGCTGGATTTGTTGGCTGTGCATTATGGGATGATGATGGGGCGAGTGTAAGCCTTTGTTCATCGGGCCTGAAACAAACATTGATGCGATGCGGCACGGTCCCAGGTCGACGTAAGCTCCGCATGCGAGTATCCACGGGCGAAATGCCGGAGAATGACATGAGTGTCGTCTACACGATCGGATATGAGGGAACGGATATCGACCGTTTTGTCGAAACCCTGAAAACTGTTGGCGTCAAGCGGGTGGCTGACGTTCGTGCTGTCGCACTTTCTCGCAAGAAGGGATTCTCAAAGAAATCATTGGCTGCCCGCCTAAATTCTGAAGGTATCGAATACTTGCATTTCGTAGACCTTGGCGATCCAAAACCGGGGAGAGAGGCAGCCCGAGCAGGACTTTTCGAAAAATTTCGTGCTATCTATACTGCTCACCTTGATTCCGACGACGCTCAGTTGTCCCTCAAGGAGCTGGTGGCTGCCGCGGGGGAAAAACCGACATGTCTACTGTGCTTCGAACGCGACCCGGAGACCTGTCATAGGTCTATCGTTGCGGAGGAAATGATTGAGTCAATGGAGTTCGAAGTGTTCGATCTCTTTGGTGACGATCCGGAGCGCTATGTCCGCAACGCCTCAAAGCTGCCGCGTTATTATCCTCGTGAAAGCGCTGCCACAGCGTAGCGCGAAGCACGGAGAAACCGTGTGTTGTGCTGGCGTAACGCCCGATGGCCATTGGAAGCGTCTCTACCCGGTTCGTTTCAGGCATCTTAAGGAAGAGAATAGCTTCAAGCGCTGGGATTTCATTGACTTCAAATACACCCGACCTCCACGAGATAATCGCAGGGAGAGTTGTCGAATATTCGAAGACACTATTGTAATCAGCAAGCGGTTAGCTCCGAACGAACGAACTTCATTTCTAAATCCACTGGTTTTGCCGTCCGTGAAATCTGCTGAAGAGCGCGGAGATTCGCTCGCGTTGATCAGACCTGTCGAACCGCGTTTCTCTTACAGGTTGAAGTCGTCGGCTGATTTGAAGGAAGAACGTGACTCTTACAAACTGGCGGCGTCACAAGGGTCGCTTCTAGACGACGAACTCGCCGCGCTAGAGCCCACACCTTACGAGTTTAAGTTCAAATTCAAGGACGCAGATGCGCAACACCAATACACAAATGGCGATTGGGAAGCGCACGCAATGTACTTTAACGAGCGGAAAGTTGGACGGACCGCACAGGAAACGCTCGACTGGATGGATCATAGGTTCAACGATGACTACCCCAAACGCGGAATGTTGTTCGCGGTTGGGAACCTGGCAAAGCGGCCGCAGACTTGGCAGTTGCTTGGAGTTCTTCGGGTTGATGAGACTCTACAAGGCGCGCTCGCATTGTAGGCGAGACATCGTGGCGACAGGGTAGGATCGTGAAAGCCGTTTTTGATGTGAAGCCAAGGTCTGGCTATGACGACAGTGAGGGCCGGTATCACTTCCCCGCTCGTTATCTGGAGGCGGCTCGAAATACTGTTGGCGACTGGGTGCTCTACCGCGAGCCACGGCGCAATGGCGGCAGCCAGGCTTACATTGCCTCCGCCTTCGTGAGCGATATCGAGCCGGACCCAGAACTGGCCGGCCACTACTATGCCAATGTGACAGAGTATCTCGAATTTCCGACGCCGGTGCCTTTTATCAGGAATGGTCGCTATGCGGAGGCGCGACTGCGCGAAGTCGTGGACGCCAGTAGCGTTGGTCGAGAAATACAGGGTAAGTCGATTCGGGCGATCCCGCAGGCAGACTTCGATGAGATCGTGCTTGCCGGCCTTAGCGAAACCTTAGATCCCTCCAACGCCAGAAAACTCGACTTGGACCTGCTGGCTCTGGACATTCCGTTGCCAACGCAGCCTGATTTTGCCGGACAGTCTGGCTTTGCCGAGACGGTCGATCGTCGGGTGGAGCAGATCCTGTTGAACCGAAAAATCCGCGACGCGACCTTTCGACTGGAGGTCTGCCGGGCCTATGAAGATACCTGCGCCGTCACCGGTTTGCGCATCATCAATGGTGGCGGCAGGGCGGAGGTTCAGGCTGCCCATATCAAGCCGGTCGCGGCCAATGGCCCAGACGTTGTCCGGAACGGCATTGCGCTATCGGCGACCGTCCATTGGCTGTTCGACCGGCACCTCATCTCAATCGATGAGAACCATCGGCTTCTAGTCGCTCACAACCGGGTGCCTGGCGAATTGAGAAATCTCTTCCGTCCGGAATCGCAGGGTTTGCACCTTCCGCCAGATCGGAGGCTGTGGCCACACCCGGCATTCTTGGCTCATCACCGAGGGCAATTCGCCGGAGTGCATTGACCCGCAGACGCCGCGCCGCCCCTCATCCGCCTGCCGGCATCTTCTCCCCGTATAGTGACGGGGAGAAGGGACTAATCCATTTTAAAACAGCGCCCTCTCAATCGGCCCCTCCAGCGTCTCGGCAAACGCCGTCGCCAGATGGTGCCGGTCGCGGAAGGCGAGTTTGCCGCCGATGACGACGTGGCAGGAGGTCGGGCCGCAGAAGCGGTTGGTGAGGTCGACATAGAGCGTGTCGGGCACGCTCGCCACCACGGCGCGCTCGGCGGCGGCGGCGCCGTCATTGGCGGCGTCGGCCCTTGGCGTGTCGCAGCGCGACGGGGTCTCGCGCTGCCACAGCGCGCGGGCAACGCAAGTGTCGGCGAAGCTGTCGTTGATTGGCGTGTCGCGGATCACCGCCGTCTCGACGCCGGCCCGGCTGAAGGCCTGCAAGGTCGAGCGCAGGCCGGCCTGCCAGCGCGCGGTCTCGGCGGCGCGGCCGGCGGCGGACATCTCGCGCGTCAGATTGCCGATGGAGAATTCCGAGATCACCACCAGGCGCGGCTTGCTGCGGATGATGTCCGCTATCGCCTGTTCGCGCCAGGCGTCGCATTCGGTGTAGTCGCGCTTCAGCACGGTGTTGAAGGTGGAGAGCCGCGAGGCGCGGCATGACGATTTGAGATAGGTGACTACCTTGGTGTCGTTGCGCCTGGCCGCCTCGACCAGCGGCGTCGACCAGTGGTCGGCATGCGAATCGCCGAACAGCACGATGGTGTGGGCGGCGTCCGTCGCGCCGAACACGCAGGGCTTGGGCGTCACCGTGTGGAAGTCGAGCAGGCAGTTTTTATCCGTGGCGCGCGCGGTGGAGGGCCGTTCGGCCGCCTGCTCGATGCCGCGCTGCGCTTGGTCGATGTTGCGCGTGGCCAGATGCGCGTTGGCATAGGCCACCGCGACGCCCACGCCGGTCAGCGCCAAAGCGGGGATGAGGGCAATTCCAGGAAAAGCGCGGAGCGGTTTTCCCGGGAAAAGCGCGTAGTGCCTTCCCTGGGGAATTGCGCCAGGATCGGGCGCCCGGGCGCCCGCCGCCAGCCAGGTGCCGCGCCGCGCCGGGTTCTCGATCAGGTGGTAGGTCAGCACCGACAGCGCCAGCGCCAGCAGGCCGCAGCCAAGGCGCTCCAGGCCGGTGAGATCCGGCACCAGCATCCGCGCATAGACGATGACCGGCCAGTGCCAGAGATAGAGCGAATAGGAGAGCGTGCCGATCCATTGCAAGGGCGGCAGCGACAAAGCGGCAGCCGGGCCGGGGGTCTGGGTGCTCTGCCCGCCAGCCTGCTCGCCGGCGCCGCTGAGCAGCACCAGCACCGTTCCGGCGACCGGCAGCAGCGCGTACCAGCCGGGAAAGGGCAGGTCCTCGCTCAACAGGAGATAGGCCGCCGCAATCAGCGCCAGGCCGAGCCAACCCTGCACCGGGCGCAGCCAGGGGCGGTGCTGAAGAAGGGCCGCCGGGGCCAGTGTCGCCAGGCCGCCGGCGGCGAACTCCCAGGCGCGCAGCGGCGAGAAATAGAAGGCCCAGGCCGGTGCCGCGCTGGTCAGCCACAGGCAGGCGGCGAAGGAGGCGAGGCCGGCGACGCCGATCACCGCGACAGTCATTCGCCGGCCCGGACGCAGCCAGGCGGCGAGCAGAAGCAGCGCCGGCCAAGCCAGGTAGAACTGCTCCTCCACCGACAGCGACCAGAAGTGGATGAAGGGGTTGCTGGTGGCGTCCGTGGCGAAATAGTCGAACGACCAGCGCAGCAGCCACAGATTGATGGCGTAGGCGGAGGCGAACATGGCGCCGCGCGAATAGAGCGCCTGTTCCTGCGGCGCCAGGATGAAATAGCCTGATGCAAGCGTGGCCAGGATGACGAAAAGCGCCGCCGGCAGAAGCCGCCGCGCCCGCCTGGCATAGAAGCGCCAGAGGTCGAGCCGGCCGGTGTCGCCGATCTCCTGCATGAGGTGGGTGGTGATCAGCCAGCCGGAGATGACGAAGAAGATATCGACGCCGGCAAAGCCGCCGGGCAGCGCGGTGAGGCCGAAATGATAGGCGACGACGCCGCCGACCGCGAGCGCGCGCAACCCCTGTATGTCCGGCCGGAACGATGCTGCCATGACGGCTCCTTCGTACAAGCCCGCCCGTCGCCAGCGGCGGCCGGCAGACTGATATTGCAATGCAGCAAACTCTTCGCATCGCAACATGGCGAAAAAGGGAAGGCGACGGAAATGGGCTGGACCAGCAGGCCGGCTGACGGCGAGAGATCGCTGCAAATCCAGGCGCTTGCGTGACGTTCCTGAAAACACTTTTGGCCACGACTTGACAAGCGGTGGCTTCTGCTGCGACCTGCCCCCAAAGGCAAATCCTGCGGCATTGGGGACATCCATGAAGAAGATCTACGAAAAGCCGACGCTCAACAAACGCGAAAAGCTGTCCGCTGTGACGGCTGTTCCGCCGAGCTCCCAGCTCCAGTAGCGAGCGCCCTTCGCGATTCTAAGCGCCTCATGAGGGCGTCGCCTGGTGTTGGCCGCGGCTTGACAAGATCTTTCCGGGAGTGCCTTCTGGCCACTTATTAGGGTCATGGGGACATCACATGAAAAAGACCTACGAAAAGCCGGTGCTTGAAAAGCGCCAGAAGCTTTCAGCCGTCGTGGCCGCCGTGGTCTCGCTGGTCGATTAATAATCTGGTCGTGGATCGGGGCTGAACGCCTGAAGGTCCCGCAAGCCGAAACAGCCAACCCCCGCCGCCACTGAGGACGGCGGGGTCGGTTTTCGCGACGTCGCGTGCTCTGGGGTCTATTTGGACGAAGACACCGCCGAGGCAGCCGTAGTTACTTGCTGCCGCCGTTTGCCTTCACGCTGCTGCAGAACTCCGGATGGCTGTTGGCGGCATTCGCGTTCTTGGCCTCGTCGTCGCAGGCCGCCATGACCATTTTCTGGTCTTCAGGTGACATCGCCTTCCAGGCCTTCACGAAGTCGTCACTGCCGACCATCTTCTTCATGCTGGAGTCCGTGTAGAAGGGCTGCATCTTGGCCGGGTCGTCGAGAGCGGACGTGCCGGTGGCGCCGGCGGCGAGAGCCGAGCCAGCAACCATCGAAAGCGCCATGGCGCCAAAACAGATCATCTTGATATTCATGGCATGATCCTCCTATTGCCTTGAGATCGCCGAAGCAACGATCCTGTGGCAAACGGCATGTCTGGACGAAAGTTCCGGACTTTTTGTGCGAAAATGGAAAATCTGGCGAACTATAGTCGAGAACACCCTGAGGCTTTTTGGATCGTTCCCGTTAAGCTTCGCTTTGATCGGCGAGCCTGGAGTGCTCGTCAGAAAAGTGGCAACCGGTTTCCAATGGATTCCACCTGAGTGGAACAGCTTCCAAAAAGGCCCGCCACCGACGCGAATCGCGACGGGCCTTCTGGAGTAGGCCGGGCTTCCCACCGCCCGACTGCTTTCAAAACTTCACGGCAAGATGATCGTTCCATCGCAATGAAAACCCGCGAGAGCCCGCTGCCGAAGGCGGCGGCGAGGTTCGCCGACAGGCCGGCGCTTCGCCTGAGATCAAGGTCGGATCAAAGTTCGGTCCTCTGCCGGCGCATGAAAAAACCCCGCCGGCAGGGGCCTTGCGGGGTGTTGATTGGAGGAGGATCGAATGGGAGACGATCCGAGTGAAGAACGCCAATGCCCCGCAAAGGTTCCAGAGCACGGGGGCGGTGCCAGCGGCTAGATATGGGCCACGATCGCCGTTGCCATTGGTTTTGGCACATTGAGCAAGGCCAGAGCTTCGGCAACCTGGCCGCGCCAGCCTTCCGGGGCCGCCGCGGGCTTGCCAAAATTGTCGGCGCCGGTCAGAAGACCGCGTGCCGCATGGAAGCCCAGGGCGCGATAGGCCTCGAACTGCTCCTCGGTGAAGAACTGGTCGACGGTCGTTTCGTGGGGAAAGGTCGGATTCCGCCTGAAGTAGTCGAGGATGTAGTCGTTCTCATCGCCGCTCAATGACGGCTTTATATAGATCAGGACGCCAGTTTCGTCGTCGTCATACTTTATGATGCCGATGGCGGCATGCGGGCCATGCCGGCCGGGCGGGCCGCCAGGGCCATAGGGCGCGGCCGGCGTGATGCCGAGCGAATTGGACTGGATCGCCTGCCATCCCAGGTCGATTCTGGCGCCGAGATCGATGCGTGCCATGACCTCCAGATTGACCAGCGATGGAAAGGTCAGCGCCGGGTCAGCCTCGGCGTCGACCGCCAGGATCACCTTGCAGCGGCGGCGGAGCAACTCGTAGATGCCGAGGTTCTCGATGTGGCCGCCATCGGTCAGGTACACGTTGAGCTGTTTCTCGTTCAGAAGCCCGGCCGTCTCCGCCGCGAAATACCATGTGCCGACATTGGCGATCCATCGGTTCAAGCCTTTCTTGAACGCGTTGATCCGGGCGGGATTGGCGAGCCAGTAGCCGAGGCGGATGTTCAGGAGCGAGAGGCTGAACGTCAGGATCTTGATGGTCTGCCGTCCCATGTTGGCGGACGCCGCCGCGCTTGAGGTCGCCATTGCCGTGGCGAGGCTGAGGTCGGGCACCACGCGCTCGATATCTTTCGACTTGACATAGCCGGTCGACTGGCTGCCGACATGGAGCGGGCTGAAAATGAAATTGTCGGCGTTGCGCCCGCGCTTGTTGAGATCCTTCGAGCCCTCGAGATTTATGGCGGCGTTCGACAGAAGATAGGGCGAGAAGGCGGCGCCCTCCTTCCAGCTTCCGGCTTTCTCGTCGAACGGCTTCAACGAGGAGAATTTCCAGGTGTCGACGGCTTCCGACGGTTTCTTGCCTATCGTCTTCCTCTGCATGAGAAAGGCGCGGCTGAGGCGGTCGCGATAGAGCCTGTGGAGAGAGTTCGCATTCGGCCCGATCAACAGGCAGACGGCCGAGAGAGCCAAGGCGACGCCCAGATATGTTACGCCGATCGGACCAAGTCGGGACAGGGGCCATATCTGCCAATGCGCATACCAATCCGCCTGGCAATGCGTGATCGCTTTCAGCCAGCGCGGGGTTTCCACGCCGCACCACTCGTCGCCTTTCCGGATCGCCCAGTGACTCAGGTATATGTATGCTATCCACAGCATGAACGGCACGATCACGGCGGCAAGGTACAATGCAAATCGGCTGCTGTTTTTCTTCATCGCCGCGCTCCAGGTCACATCGCCGAGCGATGCCTCCGCAAGCTTGGCCAGTTTCTGCGCGACGGAAATGAGAACCGCCACCGTTGGGGCCAGCACCGTGGCGAGCGAGGGCAGAATGCTCGCGAAAGCCGCGAGCAGATCCTGAAAGGGCTGCGCCAGGACGATGACTTCCCTGGCCGAGGTGATCTGCTTGTCGTTCGCGTTGGCGAGCATCCCGGAAAGCACCAAAGGCTGGATCTCGATGATGGCCGAGGCGAGCACCAGTGCAACCAGCGCGCCCAGGGCACGGCCGAGAACTTCACGGCTCTTCAGCGTGTCCCTGCGAAACGCAAGCGACGTGTAGAGGGCGCTGCCGAACATCAGCAATGCCGCCAGCGCGGCCAGAACCATCGTATGCGCAAAGTGCTTCATGGTTCCGCCGAGCATCCACAATTTCGAGGCCGAAAAGCCGAAGATGCCGGGCGTCATCAGGTCGGATACGGTCGGATTGATCAGGATGGTCAGGGCCGCGAGCAGCAACAAGGCCGGCAGAACGATCAGGGCATTGACCAGCAGGCCGCGCATCACCAGCGCGATGGTCACCAGATAGTCCGGGGCACCGGCCGGCGCCAGGAAATTGGAGAAGTCACGCAGATGCTGCGTTTCAGGCGTTTCCGCTTCATCGAGCCGGCTTTCGAACGGGAATGAGCGATTGTCCTGCATCATCCCGGCCACGACCGACGTGCCGATATAGCCGCCGCCCGACACCGTGGAGAGATAGTCGACGGCATCGAGCGGGCGCGGAGTGCCCGCTGGCGACAGGGACGCCAGCGCCTGCAAGACGCCGAGGCCGTACGAGGCCGAGCGCATGCCCCCGCCCGACAGGGCTATCCCGGTAAGATTGCTGGTTTTTTCCGTCCGGACCGTGCCACGCTGTGGGTCGGACCTTGTGTCGTCGAGGGTCGCGTCGCCGCGATCGACAACAAAATGGCGAGCGGCCTTGCTTGCGGTCTGCGACCTGCGCTCGGCCACCATGCCGTTGCGTATGGAGTCGCGACGGAAATTGATGACGCTCAGTTCGCGACGAAAGACATCAACAAAATTCAGGAGCACGCTCGATCTCCGTTACTTGGGAACCGCACGCCGTCTGTATTGTAGGGAGATATCCTTGTGTCACTAAAGCGCGTACCGCGGGCCATGTCCATGGGCGGGGAGGCAACGCCTCGCGCACGCGAACACAACCGCTTGCGTCGAATGTCGGAATTGGGCGCCGGCTCAGCGCATTTCACGGCGACCCCCTCCTTACGACCAGTATAAATTATCGCTCAGGTCAGTTGGCTCAAGGAGAATTTGCATGCGTGGTCATTGCTTGTGTGGCGCTATTGCTTTTGAAGTCGCCGGCTCGGCACAGGCCTGCGTGAGCTGCCATTGTGAAAGTTGTCGGCGGCAATGTTCTGCGCCGATGACCACCTACATTGGGGTCTTGGACAGCCAATGGCGATGGCTGGGCAAACCACCGAAGGTGTTCAACTCTTCTCCCGGTGTGGAAAGAACATTTTGCGATAACTGTGGCACGCCGCTGTCCTTCCGCTCAAAGAACATGTCCGGTGTCATGCATTTCTTTGCCGCGGCGATGGAGGAGCCGGAAAAATTTGCACCAACGCTGCATGTCGCTTTTGAGGAGAAGCTGCCTTGGTTGAAACTCGCCGACGGCCTGCCCACACGGTTTGGGCCTGACTATACGAAGGACCAGGCTTCGCGCTCGTAGCCAGAATCGCACGGCGGCGAGTTTTGCGAAAGCCATGTCGGCTGAAGCGTGCGGTCGTAGCGGGTTGCGATGTGGCGGAACTGAACCCCTAGTTCTTGTCGACCGGCTTGGAGCGCATCCGCGACACGGTCTCGCGTTCGGCGCGCTTGGAGCGCAGCGGCGGCAGGCCGCGGTCGATCAGGTCCATGTCCTCCAGCACCATGTCGCCCATGCGCTTGAAGGCGATGTCCAGCGCTCCGGCGCGGTGGGCAGAGCGCAGGAAGCCGGGCAGGGCACGCACCGGGTGGTCCTGCGCCAGCGGTTCTTCCGGGAAGACGTCGCTGGCGGCGACGATGTGGCCGCTCTTCACCGCGTCCATCAGGGCCGGGAAGTCGACGACGCCGGCGCGGCTGAGCAGGATGAAGGCGGCGCCCTTGCGCATGCTGGCGAAGGCATCGGCGCCGAGAAAACCCTGGTTCTCAGAGGTGACCGAGGCGACGACGAAAATGAAGTCGCTGGTCGACAGCACCTCGTCGAGCGAGGCCGGCTCGACGCCATTGTCGATGAGGATCGACGGCGGCAGCCAGGGATCGAAGACCTTGGTGCGGGTGCGGAAGCCCGACAGCAGCCGGTTCAGCGCGCGGCCGAGATCGCCGAAGCCGATGATGCCGACATCGGCGCCGGAAAGGAGCCGCGCCGTCTGGTTGCCGTCGCCGCCCCACAACTCCTTGCCCTGGCGAAAGGCGAGGTCTGCGTCGACGATGTCGCGGGCGAGGTTGAGCGCCATGGCAAGGCCAAGCTCGGCCACCGGCTCGGCGAACACCAGGCCGGTGGTGACGACATGGATGCCGCGCGCGAACAGTGTCTCGTAGGGCATGTTGTTGAGCAAATTGGTCTCGACATTGAAGACGCAGCGCAGCGCCTTCAGGCTTGCCAGCGTCTCGGGCGTGATCGGCGGCTGGCCGACGATGTAGCGGGCTTCAGCAAGGACATCGGCCGGCAGCTTGGCCACGCCATCGGGCGTCGTCTCGACGATGCGGTATTTCGCCCTGAAGCGCGCCAGCTGATCCGGCGTGAAGATGAGATCGAGCGTGCGTGGTTCCGGCGCGCTGATGACCAGCGGCAAGGCGCTGTTTGACATGAAGATTCCTCCCGACGCGATCCGCATCGCGTTTTCTCGACGGACAAAATACCTCCGATTAAACGATTTACAACAACGAAAAATCGATTTACTCATTTTGGCAGCGGACAAAAAATGCTGATGTCCGCGCCTCGGGAGGAGGACCAATGGCGCATCGGCAAGCCCAGCAGCGGCGTCCGTCGATCCACGACGTGGCAAGCCGCGCCGGCGTGTCCGCCGCCACCGTCTCCAAGGTCATGGCGGGCGTCACCACGGTGAAGCCGGAAAATGCGCAGCGTGTCTTCGACGCCGTCGAGCATCTCGGCTACCGCGTCGATCCGCTGGCCTCCGACATGCGGCGGGCCAAGCGCCGCATCATCGGCGCCATCATGCCCGAGTTCGAAAGCGAGTTCTTCGGCCAGATGGTCAGCCAGCTCGAAAGCCTGGCCGAACAGCGCGGCTACACGCTGGTGGCGGCATCCAGCCGCGAATCCGAAGCACGCGAAAAGGAGATCCTCGCCCGCATGCATGACTGGCGGGTGGCCGGCGTGGTGCTGGCGCCGGTGCGCAACGAGCATGGCCCGGCGGCGGCCTTCATGAAGGCCAATGGCATGACCGGCGTGCTGATCGACCGCGTGCTGTCGGACGACGCCTTCGACACAGTGTCGGCCGACAGTGCTTCCGCCAGCGCCGAAGTGGCGCGCGAACTGATCGGCAAGGGCCACCGCCACATCCTGGTCATCGGCCTTGGCGAACAGGCGGCCACGGTGCGCGCCCGCCTCGACGGGTTTCGCTCGACCGCGCTCAGACTGGCGCCGGATGTCCGCATCGATGTCGTGCTGGCCGAAACCGATGTCGAACCGCTCAGGGCGCAATTGCGCGACTATTTTGCAAAAGGCGAACGCCCGACGGCGGTCTATTCGCTGTTCCTCAAGGGCACGCTGGTGGCGCTGTCCGAATTCCGCCGGCGCGGCTGGCACTGCCCCAACGATATTTCGCTGGTCGGCTTCGACGATGCCGAATGGATGCAGGTGACATGGCCGGCCATCGCCGCCGTGGTGCAGCCGGTGCGGCAGATCGCCGGCCACGCGATGGAGGCGCTGTTTGCCAGGATTGAAGGCGAGGAGGGGCCGCCGATCGCGCGGCTCGAACCTTGCAAGGTTTTGATGCGGGAATCCGTTGGCTCGCCAGGCAACGTCCCGCATTCCGGGGGAGGAGACCGACAATAGCCCCCATTGTCGAAGACGGAAGGCAGACGCCGCGCCTGGCCTCGGCTCGCGGCACGTGACATCAACCGGAGGAAACCAAAATGACACCGTTCGCTCTGAAGATAAATCGATTTACTTTGGCTTTGGGCGCGGCAATCGCGTTCTCGGCCATCTCCGTGGCCAAGGCCGAGGACGGCGAATATGGCGTGCTGATGAAGACGCTGGCCAATCCGTTCTGGGGCGCGATGGCCCAGGGCGTCGAGGCCGGCGCCAAGGAAGCCGGGGTGAAATACTTCCAGCAGGCGGCCGAAAGCGACCAGGCGGCCGAGCCGCAGCTCAATTTGTGCAACACCATGCTGGAGCGCAAGCCGGCGGCGATGATCACCGCCGCCATCAACTCGACCAACCTGCTGCCCTGCCTCAAGGCGGCGCAGGACGCCGGCATCAAGATCGTCGACCTCGACAACAATCTCGACCAGGCGGTGCTCGACAAGGAAGGCATCAAGGTCACCTTCCACATCGGCTCCGACAATGGCGCGGCCGGCGCGCAAGGCGCGGACTATCTCGTCTCCAAGCTCGGCAAGGACGCCAAGGGTCCGGTGCTGGTGATCGAGGGCCTGTCCGGCAACATCACCGGTGAGAAGCGTGCCAAGGGCTTTGCCGACAAGCTGAAGGAACTGGCGCCGGGGCTGGAAATCGTCGCCTCGCTGCCGGGTGACTGGGATCGCGGCAAGGCGGCCTCGATCGCCACCGACACGCTGACGGCACATCCCGACCTCGTCGCCATCTTCTGCGCCAATGACGGCATGGCGCTCGGCGCGGTCGAATCCGTCTACGCCGCCGGCAAGGGTCCGCAGGTGACGATCATCGGCGTCGACGGCAATTCGGATGCGGTGAAGTCGATCAAGGACGGCCGGCTCAACGCCTCCGTTGCGCAGCTGCCCTACCTCGTCGGCAAGCAGGCGGTCGAAAACGTCAAGAAGGCGCTGGCCGGCGAAAAGGTCGAGGACAGCATCGCCGTGCCGACCCTGGTGCTGACCAAGGACGTGCTCGACGCCGGCAAGGAGCCGATGCTGGAATACGTGAAGTAGGAAGGGAATGGAGGAATAGGCAGTAGGCAGTAGGCAGTAGGGACCGGGCATGTTCCGGCCTTGGAGCTGATCTCGATCGACCTTCTACCCTACTGCCTAATCCCCACTACCTACTGCCTTACTGCCCTCTCTCAAAGGTGCAACCAAATGTCATTCTGGTCCCGGGTGCAGCGCGCATCCGTCGAGCGGCTCCACATTCGCCTAGAATCGCTGCTGGTGCTGGTGGCGCTCAGCGCCGTGATGGCGGTGCTGTCGCCCTACTTCCTGTCGCTCAGCAATTTCCTCAACATCCTGCTCGCCACATCGACGATCGGCGTGCTGGCCATCGCCGCCACCTTCGTCATCGGCTCGGGCGGGCTCGACCTGTCGCTCGGCTCGGTGATGGGGCTGGCCGGCGTCGCCGGCGCCTTCGTCGCCGTCAATCTGGGCTGGCCGTCGGTGTTCGCGGTCTGCGCCTGCATCATCGCCGGCGGGCTTGCCGGCTACATCAATGGCCAGCTGGTCACCCGCGCCTTCGTGCCGGCCTTCATCGTCACGCTCGGCATGCTGGGCCTGGCGCGCGGGCTGGCGCTGGTGATCTCGCAGGGCAGGGCGATCTACGGTCTTCCGCCCGAGATCGTCTATATCGGCCAGGGCCGCCCCTTCGGCATTCCGATGCCGGTCATCCTGCTGGTGCTGACGGCCATCGTCGCGCACTGCCTGCTCGCCTACACGCGCTTTGGCCGCCACACGCTGGCGCTCGGTGACAGCGAGGGCGCGGCGCGCGGCGCCGGCATCCGCGTCGAGCACCATCGCCGCATCATCTACACGCTGTCAGGGGCGCTCGCCGGCCTTGCCGGCCTCCTGTTCACCGCCCGCGTCAATGCCGGTGACCCGACCGCCGGCATCAACTACGAGCTGACCGCGATCACCGCGGCGATCATCGGCGGCACCAATCTGTTCGGTGGCCGCGCCTCAATCCTCGGCACCATGATCGGTGCGCTGATCATGGGCGTGCTGCAGAACGGGCTGACGCTGCTCGCCGTGCAGTCCTACTACCAGCAGATGGCGATCGGCGCGGTGCTGATCCTGGCCGTCTTCATCGACCAGTACCAGGTGCGCAAGGAGTCACGCGTATGACCCTCCTTGTCCTCAACGGCATCCGCAAGAGTTTTGGCGCGGTCGACGTGCTGCATGGCGTCGACCTCTCGGTCGAGGCCGGCGAAGTGATCGGCCTCGTCGGCGACAACGGCGCCGGCAAGTCGACGCTGATGAAGACCATCACCGGCATCTACCGGGCGGACGCCGGCTCGATCGAACTCGGGGGCAAGGACATCCTGCCGCTCGACCCCGGCCAGCGGCGCGAACTCGGCATCGAGATGATCTACCAGGACCTGTCGCTGGCCAGGCAGCAGGACGTGGCCGCCAACATCTTCCTCGGCCGCGAGCCGACGAAGAAGCTGTTCGGGCTCATTCCAGGCTTTGTCGACAAGGCCGAGATGGACCGCCAGGCGGGCAAGATGATCGAGCGGCTGGGCGCGCATCTGCCGTCGATCAACCGCTCGGTCGGCTCGTTCTCGGGCGGCCAGCAGCAGACGGTGGCGATCGCGCGTGCGCTGACCTTCAACCCCAGGCTGGTGATCATGGACGAGCCGACGGCGGCGCTTGCCGTGCGCGAGGTGCAGAGCGTGCTCGACCTGATCCGCCGGCTGAAGTCGGAAGGCATCGCCGTCATCCTGATCTCGCACCGGCTGAACGACGTGCTGGCGGTCACCGACCGCATCGTCGTGCTGCGCCACGGCCGCGCCGAGGCCAACCTGGTCACCGCGAAGACCAACATGAACGAAGTCGTCGGCCGCATCGTCGGCGGCGGCGACACCAGCGCCGCGGCGGCGCACGAACAGAGAGGCTGAACCGATGAATACCTTTGGACTGCACACTTTCGCCATCGCGCCGGTCTGGGACCTCGACCTGATCGAGCCGCAGATGGAGCGGCTGAAGGGGCTCGGCATCGGCCTCCTGGAAATCCCGCTGCTGCGCCCCGAGGAGATCGACACCAGGCGCACGCGCGCCTTTGCCGAACGCTGGAATGTCGAGCTTATTCCATCGCTTGGCCTGCCGGCTTCACTCGATGTGGTGGCGCGGCCGGACGAGGCGCTCGCGTTCCTCGAGCCGGCCTTCACGGTGTGCGAAGCGGTGGGCAGCGCCGCACTTGGCGGCGTCACCTATGGCACGATCGGCAAGACGACCGGCCGTGCCCCGACGGCTGGCGAAATCGACGGCATGTGCAGCTTCCTGGCGCGTGCGGCCAAGGCCGCCAAGGCGCATGGGCTGAAGCTCGGCATCGAGCCCTGCAACCGCTACGAGACGCATCTGATCAATCGCGGCATCGATGCTGCCAAAATCATCGAGCGCGTCGGCGCCGACAACATCTTCATCCATCTCGACACCTATCACATGCATATCGAGGAGGAGAGCTTCGAGGCCGGCTTCAAGGCCGCCGCGCCCTATCTCGGCTATGTCCATGTCTCGGAAGCCAATCGCGGCGTGCCGGGGCGCGGCATGCTCAACTGGGCGGCCTGCATGAAGGCGATCGCCGGCATCGGCTACAGCGGCGCGATCACGCTCGAAAGCATGAACCATGTCGATGTCGACATCGCCGGCGGGCTCGCCGTGTGGCGGCCGGTGGCCGACAATCCCGACGACGTCATCGGCGTCGGCCTGCCGTTCCTGCGCGCGGAAGCGAGGAAGGCCGGGCTGACGCTGGGGTGAGAGGCTTCCTAAGCTGTGACAGCCGGACGTGGCACAATTGACACGTGGCACCAAATTGGCTCTTCTGGCCCGGTATCCAGCGAGGAGGGCATATCCATTGAAGAAATATGAGAAGCCAACGTTGCAGAAGCGGGAAAGGCTTTCGGTCGTCACGGCCCAGGTTGGGCCGTCGTCAGCTCCGCCGCCGCCCTGAGCGGCTAACGTCTGACGCGTTCGCCCGGTGAGGCGAAAGCACAAGGGCGCGATCGGTTGATCGCGCCTTATTGCATCTTGGCCACGGCCGCTGGCTGCTGGCCGAAATGCCGTATCTTGCGGCCGATGATCATCAGCTGGCGCGCGGTGTTGTTGCGCAGGCGGCGGATGCGCCATTCGAGTCCCGTACCGGTGGTGATCGACCTGGCATAGTAGCTCACGCGCATACCGTCCTCATCGGTGGCCACCTTGACCGGGTCGTCATAGAAGGCGCTGATCTTGTCGGCCGCCATGCCCGGTGTTTCGAGCCAGCGCGGAATGTGAACCGAATAGAGCTGGTCGACATCGGTCATCACGCGCGCGATGCCGACGCCCGGCGTTGGACACGTCGTGCAGAAGGCGTCGCCGATGAAGACAACCCCGTCACGGCGATGCCCTTCCGTCCGCGTCAGATCGATCGGCCTGATCTCGACCGGCCCGCTGACCTTGAAGTTCCCGCACTGCGCCGCGATCTCCGGCATCATTTCGCAAAGCATTTTCTGCGGATCCTTGCGGAACGCCTTGGTCCACGGCTCCTTCGCCTGGCGATAGCCGAACATGTTCGCCCGCATGACGCCGCCGATGGGAAACACGCTGATATAGGCCATCCGGTCGTCGGGTCGGCTGGAGAAACAGGTGACGGCTTGATAGGCGCATTCGCTCGGCGGGGTGGCGAGATCGAACCCGATCGAAAGGGAATGGGCCTTGGAGTCCTCGATGCGGCGCACGCCGATGGCGCGGCGCACGGCCTCGCTATGGCCGGTGGCCACCACTAGCAGCCGCGCCTCGATGATGGCGCCGGTGTTGAGGACAAGCCGCTGCTTGTCCGGCCCGGTGGTGATTTCGGCGACCTTGGCCACGGTGACCGGCACCTGGGGCGGCAAGGCGGCGCGCAAGCCATTGATCAGCGCGCCGTAGGAAAATCCATATTCGACGCGCCGTTCGCGCGCGAACAACTGGCCAAGGCGAAAGACATGGATGTCGTCCATCGGCGTCATCAGAGGCAGGACGATCGAATTCAGGCCCAGTTTTTCGAACAGGCGCCCTTGGCCCGTGCCGAGCTTCTCGGCCCTGAACTCGTCGGGATGGGTATGGTGCGGATCGATCAACGCGACCTTGCGTCCGTCTCTGGCCAGCAGCGTGGCCAAGGTCGTGCCGGCGAGTCCGGCGCCGACAATCGCCACGTCGACCGTCGTCGGCACGGCGTTTTTGGCGGGTGCTTCAGGCTCTTTCTGGCTGCTCATCATGCTTCTCCGGGCCTTGTCCCGAGTATCTCTCTGCCTCGATCAACCTCAAGCAACCTTTGCGTGAGGCTGGTGGTAAGCAAGGTTTAGGTTAATCCGCGCCGATGCTTCCAGCGCGGCGCGATCGCCGAGCCGTCGATGAACTCGAAGCCTCCCGCCTCGTTGAGTGTGTGCAGCTTGCGCCCGTTCCATAGCTCACCGGGATTTAAGATCGTCTCAACGACCTGCTCCATGCCGCCCGGGTCGAGGCGTGAAACGCGGGCGATGCCGAGGGCGGCGCCATAGCTCCGGCGGCAGTCCTGCACGGGGCGGATGAGGTCGTTGCCGCGTTTCACCATGCGGCCGGCCGGCCTTGCCGAGGCAATATCGATCAGCACGGGATTGTTCGCATGCGGCGTCCAGGGCCCGCGAAAATCCGGCGCCGACCACAGATGCAGTGCGTCGGAAAAGGCACCTCCACCATCCCGGATGGTGCCTCCACCATCCCTGACGGTGGCGAACATCCACCAGCGTCCGCCATGCTCGACCAGCGTGGCGTCACTGGCAACGACGCCGGACAGAAGCGTTGATTCCTTGACCCAGCCGCGGGGGAAGGCGGTCGCCCGGTAGAGGTCGACCGTGCCGTTGGCGCAGCTCTCCGGGATCATCCAGACCTCGCCGTCGCGCTCGAAGACGAAGGGGTAGGAGAGGTGGTAGGGCAGTTCCAGCACTGGCTGCGGGCTTCCGAGCGGCCCCGCCGGGCCGAACGGCACGGCGGAGATGATGGCCTTGCCGAGCCGGTGGATATAGTCCTCGACGAACAAGGTGAGCTTGCCCTGATGCAGGATCGGGAACGGATCGGCGTAGAAGCGGCTGCCGTCGTCCGGCAGCACCTGCCAGCCCGATGCCGGGTGCGCGCGCAGGTCGAACAGATCCCTGCCCTTGGTCTCACGCCAGCCGACCTTCCAGTGCGGCGCGTTGTAGCAAAGATGATAGATCTTCTGGACGATCCGCCGCGCCAGCGCCTTGGCCGCCCTGACGCCAAGCTTGCCGGCCGAGGGCATCGGCGGGGCGCCAGCCCGCGCCGCCTCGGGCAGCGCCGGCAGGGCAGTGGCCTTCGCCGCGCCCGTCATTGCCGCGACGACCAGGCTTGCCGTGCGCGCCAGCATGTCCTGGAAGGAGGCGAGCGCGATACCGCCATATTCGGTTCCCAGGCGCCCGGCGGCAATCGCAACGCCGTTCTCCTCGATCCGGGCAAGCGGCGTTCGGCCGTCGAGGATCAGGGCCAGCAAGGCTTCTTCTCCGCTGGCGCCATCGTAGGTGACGCGCCAGACGCGGGTTGCGTCCGGATCGACGTCGCCGCTGAGGTCGAGCACCAGGTCCGGGGAAGCGGGCCGTTCCGCGCGGTAGGGAGCGAGGTCCGAAAGTGGCACGCGTTTCGCCAGCCCGTCGCGGGACAGGCCGTGTATCGCCGTTTCAAGTTGGAACAAGGCCTCCGCGCCGCGCGGGATGCCGCCGCTTGCCGGCCGGGCATCGACAGACACCGTCACGTCTGGAAGCGCGGCCAGGCGTTGGAGCAGCATGAGGTGAAAAGCGCGGACGCACTGGCTGTCCAGGCGAAGGCTCACCCGCATATCGGACGCTCGACGGTCTGCCGCACGTCATTGCCGACGCGGCCGGCCCGGTTCAAACGTTGCCCCATCTATGTCGGTCTCCTGCCGCGCGATCTCAACACTCCGGTTTCCTTCTAAGCAAACCCCGTGCCAAAATTCCAAGCAGCTGCGAACATAATTAATAATGTTTTAACAATTGGAGGAATAGCTAGGCTCAAGCCGCAATTTCGTCTTGCAGGCAAATGGAGTATTGTAGGAGGCAGCTATGCTATCATCTCTGCCCAGCGTTCCTCAGCAATACTTTCCGGAAGCGGGACCGGTGGAATCGGCGGCATCCTACCCACCTTCGACAGTCGAGCTCGGCGACCTGAAGCGCATATTGGTGCGCCGTCGCTTGTGGATCATCGGCACCGCCGTGCTGCTGACGCTCGCGACCCTGCTCTACGGCCTGCTCACGCCCGCGCTCTACAACTCGGTGGCGGAAATCATCGTCGATCCGCAGGACCTGCAGGTGGTCACCAACAATATCAATCCGAGCGGGCTGGCACCCGACGGCGGCATCACGCAGGTTGAAAGCCAGGTCAGCGTTGTCCAGTCCACGGGCGTGCTGCTGCGGGCGATCAAGGCAACCAACCTGACGGCGGATCCGGAATTCAACGGGCAGGGCCTGCTGTCCCGCTTGCTCGGCTCTGGTCCGGACCAGAAGGACAGGACGCTCTCGACCCTCGATGCGCTGCGCAGCCGCCTCGCGGTCAAGCGGGCGGACAAGGTGCTGGTCATCGACGTGATCGTCACGGCCAAGAGCGCCGACAAGGCCGCGCTCCTGGCCAACGCCATCGCGCAGGCCTATCTGGCCGACCAGGCGAGCGCGCGCGCGCAAGCCGCCACGGATGCGTCGAAATCGATTACGGCGCGACTGGACGAACAGCGCAAGCGCGTCCAACAGGCCGAAAACGCCGTCGAGGCCTACAAGGCGGCCAACAATATGGTGATGGCGGCGGGCACGCTGGTCAGCGACCAGGAACTCACCGATCTCAACACCCAGCTTTCGGCGGCGCAAAGCCGCACCGCGACGCTGAAGGCGCAGGTCGACCAGCTGCGCAAGCAGAACGGCACGGCCGATGCGACCTCGGAAGCGATGCGCTCTTCGGTGATTTCGAGCCTGCGGGCACAGGAAGCGACGCTTGTCGACCAGGTCTCGCAGCTTGGCACGGAACTGGGGCCGCGCCACCCGTCGATGATCGCCGCGCAGCAGCAGCTGCGCGACACGCGCCGGCTGATCGCGCGCGAGCTCGGCCGCATCCAGACCGCCGCCGAGACCGACTACGAGCGGGCGCTCGCCAACCAGCAGGCGCTGGAAGCGAAAGTCGCGGGCATGAAGAGCAAGTCGCTCGACACCGACCAGGCATCGGTGCGGCTGCGCGAACTGCAGCGCGACCTCGAAGCGGTGCGTTCCGTCTACGCGACCTACCTCCAGCGGGCCCAGGAAACGCGCGAGCAGATCAACGTCGACAGCACCAACGCGCGCGTCATTTCGGATGCCATGCCGGCCCAGAAGAAGAGCTGGCCGCCACTGGGGCTGCTCTTGTTTGGCGCCGTGTTTGGCGGATTGGGGCTGGGCACCGGCCTGGCGCTGATCGCGGAATATTCCTCGCCGACCGTGCTTTCCAGCAACCAGATGCAGTCGGCGATCGATGCCCCCGTGCTGGGCATCCTGCCGGCCGGAACGAAGGCTGGGCGCCGCTGGTGGCCTTTCGGCGCGAGCCCGGCCGTCGCGGCCAGCCAGAAGGCGGACGCTGTGATCGGCCTGGCGCTGCGGCGCATGTTCACCTCCGGCAGGCGTCCGCCGGACTGGCCGCTGGTGCCAAGCATTCTGGTGACGTCGCCACCCGAGGATGCGGCGCAGCGCAACAGGATCGCTCGCCTGCTCGCCAACGCCGCGGCTGCCAGGGGCAGCCGCGTCCTGTTCGTCGACACCAACGCCAGCAACGGCCAGAAGGACCCGCAGCCCGGGATACTCGATGTGCTGCGCGGCGAGTATGCGTTTGAAGCCATCAGCCGATATGCCCCGGGCAGCAACGTCGCGCTTCTGGGCAGGGGCCGGCCGAAGGCGGTCTTCCAGGAGGCGCACGGCGTCTACTTCGCGCAGCACATGCTGACCCAGGCGAGCCGGAGTTTCGAACTCGTCGTCGTCGATGGCGGCGCGCTCGCCGAGAACCTGAATGCCTCGCCGCTGGTCGCCATGGTGGACGAGATCGTGCTCGTCGCCAGGCTGAACGCCACGCCGATGCGTGACGTGACGGCGACGGTGCAGGCGATTTCCGTCATGGGGCGGGTGCCGACAGGCGCGCTGCTGGTCGACGAGGTGGCCTGACATGGCCTCCGGCTGGAGCGGAACCGCCTCGACCCTCAGTGGCGTCGCCGCCCCTCGCGCCGGCGCCTCCGTCGATGCGGTGACGCAGGTTGGACTGATCGTCGCCGTGGCGGTGCTGTTCAGCGTCTCGGGCGGCATGCTCTGGCTGCTGGGCTACAATTACGATGGCCTGTCGGGCAGCGCGGCGACCAAGATCCATCCCTCCACCTATCTCATCATCCTGCTGTTTGCCTGGCGTTCGTGCACCTTCGGCAATCCGGTCGGCTATTGCGTCCACGTCGCCGACCGGCGGCCGGCCACCACGCTGATGGTCGTCATCGCCGTCGTGCTCCTGGCCGTCGTCATCCTCAGGCAACGGCCCGGCATGGCCGGCATGATCGACACGTTCGTGGCGTCCGGGCTCCTGGTGCTCTTGCTCGGCGAGGACGACGAATGGACATTCGCCCGGCTGCCCACCGTCATTCATGCGATCATGACGGCCAACGCGCTGCTGGCGCTGGTCGAGTTCGCCACCAAGACGCTGCTCTTCCCCTATCGCTTCGACGGCGAGGTGTTCGCCACCGACCTGCGTTCAAGCGCGCTGCAGGGGCATCCGCTGGTCAATGCCACGCTGACGTCGATCTACGTGCTGGCGCTGCTCAGCGGCGCGAGATCGCTGCCGGCGCCGCTGCGGCTGGCGATGGTTGGCCTGCAATGCGCGGCACTCGTTGCATTCGGCGGCCGGTCGGCGATGGTGGTGACCATCCTCCTGGGCGGCAGCTATGTGCTTTTCCACGGCTTTCGCAAATTGCGCACCGGACGCGTCAACCTGCTCGGCGCCGCGCTGGCGAGCATGCTGGCCGCGCTGCTGCCGGTTGCCATCGCTGTCCTGGCCTCGCAGGGTTTTTTCGATGCGCTGCTTGGCCGCTTCGTTTCGGACGGCGGCAGCGCCAATGCCCGCGTCGAGATGTTCGAGATCTTCAAATATCTGGAGCTGCGCGACGTGATCGTCGGGCCGAGCGTCGATCTCGTCGAAAGCCTGCGCCGGATCAATGGCCTCGAATGGGGTATCGAGAACCCGTTCATCCGCATGACGGTCTACCAGGGAGCCTTCTTCACCCTGTTGATGATGTCCGGCTTCGGGCTGTTCATGCATGAGGTGGCGCGCCGCTGCCACCCCGGCGTCTGGCTGCCGATCGTGGGCTGGCTCATCCTCCTCAACACCTCGGAAAGCATCTCCTCCAAGACCACGCTGCTCACCAAGATCGCCGTGCTGTGCCTTGCCCTCTACCGGCCCGCACGCGCGGCGATCAGGCCGGTCAGAGCAGTTCCTCGTTTCATGGAAACGCAGAACCGCTCCACATCTTTTTGATGCTGTTGCCGTTCCACAAAGCTCAATCAACTGGCTGCCGCCAATGGCCGATATGGGCCGGTGGCGGACTCGCGGCTTCGAGGCTTGGGATGTGAGAAGCGGACGTTCGCCATGCATCGACGCAATCTGACCTAGAGCGGACAGCTCAAGTTGCTGATCCCTGTCCGCATTGGGACGGTAGGACTTTCGCCCGAGTAGGCGGACAATTCTGCCGCTAAAACTTGCAGGCTGTGTTCGGACGATCCAACTCCGCTCGGAATGACTTTTCCACTGGAGCGAAGATGACTGTCACGTCCTTAGCAGGCGCTCCCGACTCGTTTCGCCCGATGTGCCCACGGCCGGTATCAACATACCCATGGCCTTTCGAGACCACCTTTGGCGTGCACGTCGGATCGTCGCCCTCGTAGAACGTCACTTCGCCTTCAGTGACCGTGATGAAGACCGGGCCCGGATGCGAATGCCATCCCGTCGAGCTTCCGGGCGCGTAGTCATGGGTCCGCACGACGATGTCCAGCGGGCTCTTCGCTTGGGCCGCAAACCCGAGATCGGACTGCAGGTCAAATGGATCATACGTAGCCCGTCCAATAACGGTTGGGGTGACCCCGACCGCCGGCTCTGCCTGAGCTGGCATCAAGGCGGGCATTGTTAGCTGGAAAGCCCACAGTGAGAACATAAGCATGCCGACACGGCGTGGGTTGAGGAATCGCGGCTTCATGGGTAGTCCTCCTATTGGATCCAACGTGTCCCGGATCAGGGTGAACGGCGATTAGGATGATGCGCGTGAGCCACGCGCCCGCCAGCAATGCAAACCCGATCCTGACAGATCCAGACCGCATCACATCCTCCGATGCCCTTGCGGCGGTTTGCCGTCGCGTCCCTCGCGGTGCGTCAGCTCGTCCAATTGGGTGGCACAAAATAACGGCCAGTGAGGGAAGTCCTGAAGGCCGTCCGAAAATTTCCCGAAATTCTCCTGAAGCGAGCGGAAATCGCGATGTTTTTGTGAACGCTGCACCAGCGGTAAGTCGTGGTAGAGTGCTGTCCGAGGAATGGAGCCCACCTGCGGGGGGAGACTGAATGGAAATCCGGTTAGGTCAATCGCTCGCAATCAACGGCGTGACCGCCGATTTCGGCAACGAAACGTTGCGCGATCGGGAGGGCAATCCAGTCGATTTGCGGCCGCAGGCTTTCGCGGTGCTGCGCTACTTGGCGCAGAATGCCGATCGCCTCGTGACCAAGGACGAATTGATCGAGGCCGTCTGGCTCGGCATCGCTGTCACCGAGGACAGCCTATTTCAGTGCATTCACGAGATACGGCGCGCCCTCCACGATGAGGCCCGGGCCATCCTGCAGACTGCGCCGAAGCGCGGCTACCGGCTTGTGCTGTCAGTGAACGGTGAGAAACATCCGGCGGGGTCGGCGCCGGCGGGGTTTGAGGAGTCGTCACCTAAGGCAACGATGCCAATGCTCGACGCAATGTCGGCACGGCATACGCGAAAACCACTCCGGGCTTCGCTCGCGTTCACCGTCGTTGCGGCTCTGAGCATCATCGGGGTCACAATCTGGCACATCAGGCCGTCCCAAAAGACGCTGGAGGGCAATCCGTCGATTGCCGTGCTTCCGTTCGATGTCTTTGACAGCGATGAGACCACCAAACGGTTCGCAAGCGGGATCGGTCAGGACATCATCACAGACCTCTCGCGCTATCGCGATATTGAGGTCATTGGCTGGAACTCGAGCAGCACTTATGCCGGATCGCCGATCGATGTTCGTAACGTCGGGCGCGACCTGAACGTGCGCTATGTGCTGAAGGGCTCGGTCCAACGCGACCATGACCAGATTCGCGTGACGACAGAACTCCTCGACACAGCGACGGCTGTAAGTCTCTGGTCGGAGCGCTGGGATCGGCCTGCTTTCGACCTTTTCTCGGTTCAGGCCGAAATCTCAAATGAAGTGACAAGCCAGCTCGGCAGCGCGAAGGGCGCCATACCGGAGGCGGATCGTATCGCCGGGCTGCGGCTTCAGCCCCAGAATCTAACTGCTTATGAAACCTATCTCCGCGGTCGGGAATCGCTGCTGCGCTTCACCAAGGAGAGCATCGAGGCGTCCATTCCGCTCTTCAGGCAAGCCGTCACAACGGACCCGAAGCTTGCACGGGCTTGGGTCGAGATGGCTTCCGCTTATAACGCGCTCGCAGGCTTTGGGGCGAATAGCGATGAGGTCCTGCCTCAGGCTCTCGCCGCCGCCGAAACTGGTCTCGCCATTGATCCGCAAGACGCGCTTGCGCACGCGATCATGGCCCTCGTCCTTGGACACATGGACAATTTCGAACGGGCAGAGGCGGAGTTCGACATCGCCCTTCGCCTGAATCCCGGCTCAGCCGACATCATGACCCTTTATTCGCTGTGGGCAAACGCCTTCGGAAAACCCGAGCGCGGAGCGGAGGCCGCCGACAAGGCAATCCGGCTCAATCCCAACTACCCGAATGGGGCCGCGTTGGGATTCCGCTACGCCTATTTCATGGCGGGACGATACGAGGATGCGCTGCACGTTCTGGAGCGCCTGCCGCTCGAAAGCTATAACAGCTTCTCCTGGATCGTTCGCGCTGCCGTTTATGTTGAACTTGGCCGTGGCGAGGAGGCCAGGACCTGGGTTGCCAAGGGCCTTGCGAAATATCCGGAGCTGACCATCGAAGGTTTCGTGAATGGACCTGGGTGGAGCGACTCCGAGCGGAAGCGAATAATGGACGCGATGCAACACGCGGGTTTTCCGCCTTGCGCTCTGCCGGATCAGCTCAACGGGGTCACGAGCCCCATTCGCATAGCGGGATGCGTGAACTCAAAAGACCGCAGGCCGTCAGCTCTGTGACCGGAGTCGATAGCGTGACCGAAGTGGATAGCGGAACAGCACTCTTGATCGCAGAAAACGCGATCCGTGCCGGGCACCCACACACCCCCCATGACCGCTTTTAGCGCACCCTCGACCTCCAGCGCGGTCGCCAATGTCCGCTGTGAGGCGGTGGCACAATTAACTTTAGCGGCCGACATGCGGCGCAAAGTTGACGTTCGCTTCGTGGAAGACGTAAGTCGACTTCGGGTCGTTCGGAGTGATTGGGTTTTTGACCCTACTCCGCCGGCATGGTCAGGCCAAGGGCGTCGATGATGGCGGGGTCGAGCGCGCGCGTGGTGTCGTCCATCATCCCCATGCCGTCGAACAGATTCCAGAATGCCCAGCCAAAGCCGAGATCCTCGGCGCCCTGGCGCACGTCGGCGATGTAGCGCGCGCGATCGGGGTTGGGCGCGGCCACATAGCGGGCGTCGGTGCGCAGCGCGCCGAACTCGCCCATGACGATGCGTTCCGGCGCCACGCCATGGGCGTCGCCCCAGGCGCGAACCTGGCGAAGATATTTGTCGACGAAGCCCCGGTCGGGCCGGGCGTCGAAATAGACCTTCAGCACGCGTTCGGTTTGCGCATAGGCGGCGTGCTTGGCCGCGTCGGTCGTTTCGGTGTCCTGCGCCATACGCGCCCTGACGGACGCCAGCGTCTCTTCCAACGAACCGGCGGATGCCGGCCATGGCACGTTGTTGAGCGAGCGGTAGACGGGCTCGCGCATCCATGGCGCGCCCTGGTGGCTGAACAGATAGGGTTCGTAGAAATGGAAGGTGAACAGGATCGGCTCGAAGGTCGACAGCGGTACCGGATCGAGCGCGGTCAGCCCGCCGACCATCGAGCCGCAGCCGCCGGTGACGACCAGCGGCAAGGTCGCGGACGATGCCCTTGCCGCGGTCAGCAGCGCGTGCTGGACCTGCGACCAGACGTTGGACGCGCAGGCCTGCGGCGGTTCGTTGACCGGCTCGAGCGCCACCTTGCCGGGCTGGAACCGCTCCAGCCTGCCGGCAAGCTCGCCGATCAGCCCCCGGTAGAGATCGAAGGCGGGCGCGGCGATGCTGGAGACCATGCGGTCAGGGTTCCAATAGTGGGTGGCGCCGTTGGCTTGCACGTTGGCGATGATGCCGAGATCGGCGTCGAGCGTGGCGGTGACGGCCTTGTCCAGCATGTCCAGCAACTGGCCGCGGGACGTCGTGTCGGCCGCCAGGAAGGGACCGGGATCGACGGGCAAGCGGATGAAATCCAGTCCGGTCTCGCGCAACCGGCGCAGATCGGCCGATGTCGGAACCGGCCGTTGCGACTGGAATGGCGGCCAGTCGAAATCGGTGCGAGGTGCCGGAAATTCACGTGTCAGCGAAAACCAGGGCCAGGCGTTGACGCCGCGGCGAAAATGCGGCGTCTCGGCGGCGCGGGCGGACGGTGCGATCGGGGCGGAACCCAGCGCCGCCGCCGTGGACAGCGCTGCCTTGAGTACCCGACGGCGCGACCAGCCCGTCATGCGGTGCCGGGCGATGGACGATCGATCGTGACGGCCTCGGCGGCGGTCATGCCGAGCAGCCGGTAGGCTTCACGCTCGTAGGCGAGCAGGACGTCCTCCCAGCGGAAGGCTTCATTGGCACGCGCCCTGGCGGCCTTGCCGCAGGCGGCGACCAGGGCATCGTCGTCCAGCGCCTGTTGCATTCGCTCGGCGCAGCTGGCGGTGTCGGTGAAATAGATGGCGGCAGCCCCGGCGGTCCACCTGTTGTAGGGATTGTCGTGCGCGATCACCATGTTGCCGGCGGCCAGCGCCTCGACCAGCGACGGGTTGGTGCCGCCGACGGTGTGGCCGTGCAGATAGGCGCGCGCGTGGAAGCGCAGCGCCTTCACCGTGTCCTGGTCGTAGATGGCGCCCGGCAGAACCACCGAGCCATTCGCCGCCTCGCGGACGGCGACGTGATAGGGGATTTCGTCGGAAAGCGTTCCCAGCACCACCAGCTTCATGTCGCGCTTGCGGCTGCAAAAGGCTTCGATGATGGGCAGGATGTTGTTGTCGGGTTCGATGCGCGCGATCGAGATCAAATAGCGCCCGGGCTCGAGGCCGAGTGCCCGAACCGGCGCCTCGGGCGCCGATGTCACCGGATCGGCGCCATAGGCGATGGTGGCGATGGCGCTGCGCGGCCGGCGCGTCGCCAGATGATCTGATATCGCGGGATGATCGGCGACCAGGCGATGCGAGGTCCAGGCGGCGATCCATTCGTTGAGCCAGAACCAGGTGCGCGCCGCCATCCCCCATTTGGGGCGGCGCCACTCGATGCCGTCCATGTTGGTGATGATCTTGCGTCGCATCAGCCTGAGCCAGATCAGGAAGATCCCGCCATTGTAGCCGAGGACGAGGCAGACGCCCGGCCGCCTGGCGGCGTCGCGGGCGCATTGCCAGTCGAATTCCAGTGTCGCGCGCGGCCCCCTGGAGGCGACCTCGACATGGATGAGCTCGATGCCGCGCCAGGTTTCGCTGCGCACCCTCTGCTCGATCCGGTCGACCTCCTGCTGGCAGTAGACGCCGACCTTCCAGCCTCTTGCGGCGAGAAAGAGAGCCAGTCTTTCGGCGAAGGTTTCAAAGCCGCCATGGGCCGCCGGTATGCCGCGCGTCCCCAGGATCAGAATGGCGGGCGTCTCTGGTTTCATGGCCGGCGGAACTTTCGGGTCGATTCCATGTATATTAGCGACTGCTGCATCATCAGGAAGCGGAAGCGCAACTTCCGTGCCATCTCCCGATTTCGGCGTCCGGGCGGATGATCATCGCGCCGGGTTGTAAAAAAACTGTATTGAACCCGGTGGTTGTTTCATTATCGATCAACCCTTCTGTGCGTATCTGTGTCGAAACGAGGCATTGCCAGGGATTTGGCGTCCGGCGGCCGGACGGATCAACCAGGCATGGTTCTTGCGACAAGGTTCCAGCACGCCTCCGGCTAGCGCGATGGTTGCGGCACCTGGCGGGATACAAAGATGCGGATTGCCTGCGTTCATCAGGGATATGAACTCTATGGTTCCGACCGCAGCTTCGCGGAGAGCGTCGCCGCGCTGCGCGCCGCGTTTCCGTCGGCCGACATCGAAGTGGTGCTGCCGCGCAGCGGGCCGATCGTACGGATCCTGGAGGGCCATGCCAGCCGGATCGTCTTCGAACCGCTCTGGGTGCTGAGGCGCCAAGCCATACTGCGCCTGGCGACGGTCGAGATGGCGCGGCTGCCGATGGCGGTGCTGAGGGCATGGCGCCGCCTCAGGGATTGCGATCTCACCTACATCAACACCTCGATCGTGGCCGATTACGCGCTGGCCGCGCGCTTTGTCCCCGGCAAGGCCGTCCTGCATATCCACGAGATCCCCGAAGGCGCCATGCGCCGGGTACTTGTCGGCCTGATGCGCTGGAGCCATGCCGATCTCATCTTCAACTCGCGCGCGACGCGCGCCGCGTTCGGCGATCCCAAGGGCTCGCGCACGCATGTCGTCTACAACGGTGTCGCCGGGCCGGCGGCCGCCGAAGCGATGACCTATGATGGCAAGCGCCCGTTGCGGGTGTTGCTGCTCGGCCGCGTCAACAGGATCAAGGGCCAGGAAGTCCTGCTGGAGGCGATCGCTTCGATGCCGGCGGAATTGCGGTCGCGGATCGAGGTGCGGCTGGTCGGCGGCGCCTTCGAAAGCGCCGAGCGCGAGCGCGCGCTGGCCGAACTGGTCGAGAGCATGGGCCTGGCCGGACGCGTCAGCGTGTTGCCTTTCGTGCCGGACCATTCGGAGCATTACCGCTGGGCCGATATCGTCACCGTGCCGTCGCGGCGTCCGGAATCTTTGGGTCGCGTCGCCATCGAGGCAATGGCCCATGGCCGTCCGCCGCTGGTGTCGGCGATCGGCGGGCTGGTGGAAGTGGTCATCGATGGCGAGACGGGCTGGCATGTTCCGCCGGGCGATGCCGCGGCGCTGGCCGGCAAACTGCGGGAGATCATCCTGCGGCCGGACGCCTGGCGTGGTTTCGTCGCCGCGGGGCGGTCGCGCTACGAGGAGCTTTTCAGCGAACAGGTGGCGGCGGCGGCGATCGTGGCGATCGCCACGGACAAGCTGAGGGCGGCGCTGGCGAAGCCTGGCCGGGCGCATGTCGCCCGCGAAGCGGAGACCAGTTCGTGACGTTCGCGTTTCCCGCCCATCTGCTGCGGCGTCTCGTGCTGATGATCGGCGGCGAGGCCATGCAGAGCGGCTTTCACTTCGCGCTGAACATCGCGCTGCTGCATGTGCTGTCGGCGCAGGGCTACGGCATCTTCGCCATCGCCATGGTGATGGGGGGCGTCGGCCTGTCCTACATCCGGTCGCTGACCGCCGTGCCCGCCAGCATATGGATGGGCAAGAGCACCAACCGCGCCGGCGTCGACGCACATGATGTCACTTTCGGAACGGCGGCACTCGTCGTGGCGCTGGTCATGGCCGCCGCCACGGCGCTGCTGATGCAGCTTTGGGGTGAGGCAAGCGGTGTCGCCGCCGGTTGCTTCGTCGGCGCCTGGTCGCTGCGCAGTTATATGCGCACGGCATTCTTCGCGCGCCGCCAACAGATGATTGTCTCCATCAGCGACTTCGTCTTCACGGTCGCGGGCATCGCGTTGACCGCGCTGGCGATCTGGGTGGCCGCGGACGTGCTGCAAGCGTCGTTCTATGCACTGGCGGCGGCCAACCTCATTGGCATCGTCGTGCTGGTCCGGCTGGCGCGGCGGACGCTTCGCATCAGCTTCCGCATGCCGGCCCGGCGACGCTACGCCAGGCTCTGGCCGCAGTTGCGCTGGTCGGGGTTCAGCGCCACCACCACCAACATCCAGGGGCAGTGCCTGGCGCTGCTGGTCGCGGGTATTGCCGGACCGGCCGCTTACGCGCCACTGGCGGCGGTTCTCGTGCTGTTTGGCCCGCTGCGCATCATCAGCCTGGCTTTCATGAACATGATCCAGCCGGAACTCGCGAAGCTGATGGCGAAGAACGAAGTCGGCCGCGTCTGGACGCAAGCCAAGGTATGGGCCCTGGTGATGGGGCTCGGCAGCCTCGTCTACGGATGCGGCATATTGTTCGTCTTGCCGATGATAAAATCCCAGGCCCTCGCGGATGCCTCGATAGGTTTCATCGGGCTGCTGGCGATCGCGAACTATGTGCCGATCATGCTCTACATCATGCCCCGCGTCATCCTCGAGATCCTCGGCGACTTCCGGATGGTCGCCTTCATCACGACGGCCGGCGCGATCGTCGGACTGGTCCTGATCGCCATCCTGCTGGCGATCGCGTCTCCGCCATGGTCGCTCGCCGGTGCCGCTGCCTCCGAGATCGTCGTGCTTCTGGCCTCATGGTATTTCGCACGCCGCCACATGCGGGCGCTCGAGCCGAGGGACGACCGCCATGATGGCCAGTCAACGTCGTGGCGACGGGCCGAACACGTCCCGCTTGCCACGGGAAAAAGATAGGTGACGGACATGTCGATCCCGACAATGGCGACAGCGCCCGCAGCTGGCTCGCCGACACCTGGCGGCCAGGTTCTGGGCCACGGCGCCGGCGTTGCCCAGGGCGTCTACACGGCTCGGCTGCACACCAGCCTGGACACGGTCATGCCGCTCTGGCTTCGGTGCCAGGCCGAGGGCGTGTGCACCGCCCATCAATCCTATGCGTGGGTAGAGGGGATCGCCAAACGGTTGATGCCTGAAGGCGCCGAACTGCTGGTCGTGGAAGTGACCGACGCCGGTACCGGCGAACTCAAGATGCTGATGCCGCTGATGCGGAGCTCGAGGTTCGGACATCGGGTGATCGAATGGCTGAGCTGCGGCGTCTGCGACTATTCCGCGCCGTTGCTGGCCGACAGGAGCCCCTGGACCCGGCAAGCCGCCGAGGCGGCGTGGGCGGCGATCCGATCCGTCCTGCCGCCGGCGGACCGCATCCATATCACGGGAATTCCGCGAGAGATTCACGGCGTGGACAATCCACTGGCGATGCTGGCGTCCGCCGCCGATTCCAGCCTCATCACCTCCGGGCTCGTTCTGGAGGGCGATCCGGAGACCCTGATCAAGCGCCACGGCAGGCCGTCCTTCGTCAAGACCTTCAACAAGGACTGGCGCCGGCTTGAACGGCACGGCAGCGTGGAGGTGGTCGAGGCCGACACGCCAGCGCTGGTGGAGCTCATCTTCGGTGCCCTGGTCGAGATGCGGCTCCGGCGCTTTCGGCAACTGGGGCGTTTCGACCTGCTGGCGCGGCCGGCGGTCGTCGATTTCTACCGAAACGCGGCGCTTCAGGGCCTGTCCGACGGATCGGTGCGGGTGTTCGGATTGCGCGCCGGCGAGGACTGGGTCGCCGGCCAGTACACGCTGGCCCGGCAGGGCACCTTGCATGCCCTCTTGATCGGAATAGACCAGGAGGTGGTGGTCAACGCCTCACCGGGCCTGGCGATCATCGGCAGGCTGATGGAATGGGCGCTCCGGCAGGGCTTCGACTATTTCGACCTGTCGGTTGGCAGCCAGCCCTACAAGGAACAGTTCGGCGCCGAGAGTTCGGTTCTGGCCAAGATCGACGAAACGCTGACGCCGCTCGGCAAGGGCGTGGCCGCCGTCGCGGCGCTTCGCGAGCGGGCCGAGCTTTTCGTGCGCTCCAACCCGCGCCTGTTCAAGGCCGGCCAGGGACTGGTGCGCGGCTTGCGGCGATTGAAGAACTGAAGGCGCCCGCATCGGCTCCCGTGGCCGTACCAGCGAACTGACGCATCACATCGCCTCGGACCTCTCCGGCGCGTTTGGCACTTGATCCAGGTCAAGGCGAATTGGCGTCGATGCGCCTATCTGGTGTCCTGTCTTGGGAAGGACGCAAGGCGGGCGGGTGGTTCCAGGCCGGCAAGCTGAAAACAGCCCCGGTTTGGGCCGCCCGCAACTTCGTCGGGAGGTCATGCCGCATTCGCAGGCCACCCGAAATTGACAGGACAGCGTGTCTCCGTCATCCTTGAGCCCAGTCGCCAGGCTGCGGAAGCGGCTGTGTTGCGTGTCAGGGCGACCGAGGGCAGCGTCATGTTCAGTCCCGTCATCGGCCAGAATTCGAAGCGCGCGGCGGTACGCAAGGCGCTCGACCGCCACAAGGTCTACATCACCGCGCAGAGCTTTTCGGCTGGCGCCTACCAGGCACGCGTGCTGGTCGACGGCGAGGCCTACTGGGTCGACGAATTCCGGCTCGCCCAGCTGCGGCAGGGGCTGTCGCCGGCCGAGCTCGAACTGACGCCGGCTACCGACGATTGAGAGCGTGATCTCCGCTCGTTCCGGAACGCTGGTGGGGCAGTGGGAAGGATCACGGCGTATGCCATGACGACCCCTCCAAAACTCCAGACCTATCGTGCCAAGCGCGAATTCTCCAAGACGCCGGAGCCGGCCGGCGGGCTGGTCGCCGACGAAGGCAACCGCTTCGTCGTGCACAAGCATCACGCCACCGCCGATCACTATGATCTGCGCCTGCAGGTCGGCGGCGTGCTGAAGAGCTGGGCGGTGCCGCGCGGGCCCTCGCTCAACCCGGCCGACAAGAGACTGGCGGTCGAGACCGAGGATCATCCGCTCGAATATATCGACTTCGAGGGCGTCATTCCCGAGGGCGAATATGGCGGCGGGCCGATGATCGTCTGGGACACCGGCACCTGGGCGCCGATGGACGATGTCGAGAAGAGCCTGCGCACCGGCGCCTTCAAGTTCCGGCTGGCCGGCGAGAAGCTCAATGGCGGCTGGATGCTGACGCGGCTGAAACCCAAGCCCGGCGAGGACAGCGAGAAGAAAAACTGGCTGCTGTTCAAGGAGCGCGACCTTGCCGCCGATCCCAAGCTCGACATCCTGGAAGCACGGCCGGAAAGCGTCAAATCCGGTTTGCGCATCGAGGAACTGGTGGCGCCGCCAAAGCCGGCGGCCAAACCCACGCCCAGACCGGGCTCGCTGAAGCCCGGCACGCTGCCTGGCGCCTTCAAGGCCCCGGCGCTCAGCCGCATCGAACCGCAGCTGGCGACACAGGTGCCGAAACCGCCCGATGGCGAGGACACCAGAGAGGTCTGGTTGCACGAGATCAAGTTCGACGGCTACCGCACCATGGCGCATCTCAGCGACGGCGTGGTCAGGCTGATCACGCGTGGCGGCATCGACTGGACGAAGCGCTATGGCGACCTGCCGCATGCCTTCGCCAGACTGCCGTGTCGCGACGCCATCATCGATGGCGAGATCGTCGTGCTCGACGCCAAGGGCATCAGCCGCTTCGCGTTGCTGCAGGACGCGCTGGCCGAAGGCGCCGGCAGCAAGCTGCATTTCTACGCCTTCGATCTTCTCCATCTCGATGGCTGGGACCTGACGAAAGCGCCGCTCGTCCGGCGCAAGGCGCTGCTGGCCGAATTGCTCGCCGGCCTCGGCGCCAATTCCGCCATCCAGTTCTCCGATCATGTCGAAGGCTCGGGGCAGGGGCTCTACGACCAGGCATCCGAACTCGGGCTGGAAGGCGTCGTCTCCAAGCGGGCGACCGCGACCTATCAGAGTGGCCGTACCAAAAGCTGGACCAAGACCAAGGCGCTGCAGAGCGGCGATTTCGTCATTGCCGGCTACACCACGTCGGACGCGGCCGAGGGGCTGGCGGCACTGGGCCTCGCCGAATTCGATAATGGCGAGCTGCATTATCGCGGCAAGGTCGGCACCGGCTTCGATGCCGGGACCGCCAGCGAGCTGCTTTCCCGGCTGGAGCCGCTTACATCAGGCGCGTCCGCGCCCGAGGGCGTGCCGCGCGAAATCATGCGCGAGATGAACTGGGTGAAGCCGCTGTTCTCTGCCCGCATCCATTATGCCAACCGCACGGCGGACAATGCGCTGCGCCACGCGGTATTTCGCGGCCTGCGCGATGTCGGCCTGTCGACGCCGGTGTCGGCCAAACGCAAGCGGCTGATCTCGGAGGCCGACCTTGCCACCATCTGGGTGACCAACCCGACGCGGCGGCTGTTCGGCAAGACCGGCCCGACCAAGCTCGACATCGCCGTCTACTACGCGCTGGTCGGCGATTTCATGCTGCCGCATATCCTCGGCCGCCCGGTGTCGCTGGTGCGCTGCCCGACCGGCCTGCCGAAAGACTGCTTCTTCCAGCGCCACGCCTTCACCGGCATGCCGCCTTCGGTGGTGACCTTCGAGGCGACCAATTCCGAGGGCGAGACCAAATCCTATCTCTCGGTCGAAGGCGCCAAGGGCTATCTGGCGCTGGCGCAGTTCGGCGTCGTCGAGTTCCACACCTGGGGCACCCACCGCTTGAGCCTCGACAAGCCCGACCAGATCGTCTTCGACCTCGACCCGGGCGAGGGAATTTCCTGGCGCGAGGTGGTCGAGGCCGCCGTGCACATCAAGGCCGAGCTGGAGGGTCTGGGGCTGGTGCCCTTCGCCAAGACGTCCGGCGGCAGCGGCATCCACATCACCGTGCCGGTGACGTGCAAGCAGAACTGGAAGAAGCTGCACCAGGCAACCAGTGCCATCTCCACGCGTCTGGCGGCCACCGCGCCCGACACCTTCACCACCACCATGGGCAAGGACAACCGCAAGAGGCGCATCTTCATCGACTATCACCGCAACGCGCGCGGCCACACCTCGGCGGCGCCGTACTCCTTGCGCGCCCGCACCAACCTGCCGGCCTCGACACCGGTGAGCTGGACGGACCTGGAGAGCATCGATGCACCGCAGGATCTGAACTATTCCTCCCTGCCGGGGCTGTTGGCGACTTCGGGCGATCCGTGGGCGGATATCGGGGATTTTGCGCGGGATTTGCCTACCCATCTTTCGTCATCCTAGGGCGTAGCAAGGAGCGAAGCGACGCGGCGCAGACCCTAGGATCCATGCCGTGACGTTGACCCTAGAATGCGCACATCAGGATGGTTGGCGATCGTGCTATTCGTTATCGTGACCACATGACCGGCTACGTCTATATGACCGCGAGTCAGAAACGCGGCACGATCTACATCGGTGTGACCAACGACCTTGGCCGACGCATGCCCGAACACAAGTCTGGCCAAGGCTCGCGCTTCACCAGTATCTACGGTGTGCAGCGACTGGTATGGTACGAGGAATATTTCGACATCACCGACGCCATCCAGCGGGAGAAATCACTCAAACGCTGGCCGCGCCAGTGGAAGATCGACCTGATCGAGAAGGCGAATCCAGACTGGTTCGAACTCTTTCAGGGAACTGGATGGTGAGCTTTCCGCACCGTTGTGGGGCTCTCAGGTTCCGGCATGGATCCTAGGGTCTGCGCCGCGTCGCTTCGCTCCTTGCTCCGCCCTAGGATGACGAAGGGAAGGACGGCTACTTCCTCGCCCGCCATCGACGCTTCCGACAATTTGAATTATTCTCCGCCCCCGACCCCTCCGGCGAGATGGAAGATTTCGTCAGGGATTTGCCGGTATCGTGCGGGGTCGGTGTAGGATTTGCGCAGCCTTGTTCGTCCTTCGGACGAAAAGCGCTGCAGTCAATGTCAGTGCATGGCCGCGTAGGAGTGTTTCATGGCGCCCAGGGCAAGTTGGAAAGGTTACCTCAAGCTCAGCCTCGTCAGCTGTCCGGTCCGGCTCTATCCGGCGACGACGACCAGCGAGCGCATCAGCTTCAACCAGCTGCACAAGAAGACCCACAACCGCATCAACATGAAGCCGGTCGACCCGGAACTCGGGCTGGTCGAGCGTTCGGATCTGGTCAAGGGCTACGAATACGAGGACAAACAGTACATCATCATCGATGATGCCGACCTCGACGCGGTGCGCATCGAATCCAACCACACTATGAACATCGAGGCTTTCGTCGACGAAGGCGAGGTCGACGTCATCTATCAGGACGCGCCCTATTACCTGGCGCCGGATGGCGCCATGGCGGAGGAAACCTTCGCCGTGCTGCGCGAAGCCATGCGCAAATCCGGCAAGCTGGCGATTGCCCGCCTTGTGCTGTCCAGCCGCGAGCGGGTGGTGACGATCGGCGCGCGCGAAAACGGCATGTTCGTGTGCACCTTGAGGAACCCGAACGAAGTGCGCGGCACGGCTGAGTATTTCGGCAACATCCCGGCCGGCAAGCCCGATCCGGAAATGCTCGAACTGGCCGAAGCGCTGATCAAGCAGAAGGAAACCACCTTCGATCCGAAGAACTATGAGGACCGCTACGAGATCGCGCTGATGGCGATGATCCGCGAGAAGCTGAAGGGCCACAAGCCGATCATCGCGGCGGCGCCCGAACGCGGCAATGTCATCAATTTGATGGACGCGCTGAAGGCGAGCCTGTCGCAGTCGAAGCCGCCTGCCAAGTCGAAGAGCAAGGCCGACGAGGCAGCCAAGCCCGCCGCCAAGAAGGCTGCCGCGGGTGGTGCGGCTGAAAATCCGCTGAAGGCCAATCTGCTCAAGGCGGTCGGCAAGAGCAAGAAATGACGGCACAAGCCGTCCTGGTGCCGGGGGCCGTCTTCGGCACGATCGGCGCGCTGGCGGCGTTTCCGCTGAGACTGGCGGCGCGCGAGGTCGAGCGCCAGCATGGCCAGTTGCGGCGCGGCGTCACCAGGCGCACCACGCATGTCGTGTTCGGCCGGACTTTTCTCGCCAAGGCCGGGCCGGCCAAGAACGGCGATGCCGAGATCGAGCGCCGCGCTGCCGCCGAGCGCACAGCCGGGCGAACGCTGATCAGCGAGAACGGTTTCCTGCGCCTGCTCGGGCTGATGAAGGCGCCGGAGGCCTCCTCGCTGTCGCGGCAATCGCTGATCGAGCAGTCGCGGCTGTCAGGTGCCGACCTCGATTTGCTGTCGCTGTTCGACGCCTTCGAGCATGACAATGAACCCTATTCCTTCCGCGACCTGATCCTGGCGCGCAAATATGCCGGGCTGGTGGCCGGCGGCGCGACTTGGGGATCGATCGCGCGCTCCGTGCACCGCTCCGGCCCGGTCGCTTCGCTCACCGCCAAGTCGCTCAATGTTGGTTCGCAGTATGGGCGATCCGATGCGATCTACCTCGAAGGCGGGCAGAGCGAACTCGACGGGCAGTTGCTGTTCGACCTGGGCAATGCCGGGTCAGCCGGCGACGACACTTTGGAAGAGCTGTTTGCCGAGGCCGAAGCGGCGGAGGAGGGCGGCGACCATGATGGGGCGGCCGCGCTCTACCAGCGCTGCCTTGCCATCGACCCGAGCGACGCCATCGCCGCCTTCAACCGCGCCAACTGCCTGCGCGCCGGCGGCCACGCGGCGGAGGCCGCGCACGACTATATCGGCGCCATAAAACTCGACCCGGCCTTCGTCGAAGCCTGGTTCAACCTCGCCGGGCTGATGAGCGAGCAAGGCCGCGACGCCTCGGCGCGGAGGCATCTGCAGAAGGCGATCGCGCTCGACAAGACCTATGCCGATCCGGTGTTCAACCTGGCGCGGCTGGAGTTCGACGCCGGAAATCTGCTGGAGGCGCGCCGGCTGTGGGCGCGGTATCTCGAACTCGACGCGGAGTCCGAATGGGCGCGCGTGGCGGCCAAGGGAGTGCAGTTCGTCGATCTGCAGCTGGCTCGGACGGCGGGGTGAGGGGCGCTGCGCAGGTTGTTCCTTCTCCCCTTGTGGGAGAAGGTGGATCGGCGCGCAGCGCCGAGACGGTTGAGGGGTGCTGGACGGAATGAGACGCTGGTTTTCCCTGGAACACCCCTCATCCGACCTCGCTGCGCGAGGCCACCTTCTCCCACAAGGGGAGAAGGGAACATCGAGGTCGGAGTCCCCATGACACACTTCCTCTTTGACGGCTTCGACACCGCCCCCGTCACCATCCTGCTCGCGCATGGCGCGGGCGCGCCGATGGATTCTCCTTCGATGACCGCGACGGCCAAGGCGCTGGCGGCGGCCGGCTTCCAGGTCGCCCGCTTCGAGTTCCACTACATGGCCGCACGCCGTTACGGTCATCGCAAGCCGCCGCCGCGCGCCGAAACGGTGAACCCCGAATACATCAAGGCGATCGCCGACCTCCGGGCCAAGGGCGTGGCTGGTCCGCTGATCATCGGCGGCAAGTCGATGGGCGGGCGCGTCGCTTCGATGGTCGCGGACGAGATGTTTGCCAAGGGGGAGATTTCGGGTCTGCTGTGCCTCGGCTATCCCTTCCATCCGCCCGGCAAACCTGACCAGTTGCGCACGAAGCATCTGATAGGGCTGAAGACGCCGACGCTGATTTTTCAAGGCACGCGCGACGAGTTCGGCACGCGCGATGAGGTGGCGACCTACGACCTTTCCGACAACATAGAGGTCATCTGGCTGGAGGATGGTGACCACGACCTCAAGCCGCGCAAGAGCGTTTCGGGCTTTTCGACGGCCGATCATTTGATGACGCTGGCCGAGACTGTGAAGGCGTGGACGGCGCGGATTTAGGAAGATCGGTCGAGCCACTCATTCCGATGTTGGCGCTGCCCCTCACCCTTACCCTCTCCCCGTGAAGAACGGGGAGAGGGGGCGCCAGCGCTGGAGCTTGACCCTTCTCCCCGTTCTTCACGGGGAGAAGGTGCCGGCAGGCGGATGAGGGGCAGTACGGACAGTGGCCATTGGCCAGCACCCAACGCATAAGTTCAACCACCCTTGCGACCCTCTTCAGCTTCCTGCTTTCATGCACGCAATGAAAATCGCCACCTTCAACATCAACAACATTAACAGCCGGCTCGAAAACCTCCTGGCGTGGCTGGTGGCGGCAAAACCCGATGTCGTCTGCCTGCAGGAACTCAAGGCGCGCGACACGCAGTTTCCGCGTACCGCGCTCGCCGACGCCGGCTATGGCGCTGTGTGGAAAGGCGAGCCGACCTGGAACGGCGTCGCCATCCTCGCGCGCGGCGCCGAACCCGTCCTGACCCGCGATGCCTTGCCCGGCGATGATGCGGACCGGCAGAGCCGCTATATCGAGGCAGCCGTCAATGGCATCGTCATTGCTTGCCTCTACGCCCCGAACGGCAACCCGCAGCCGGGGCCGAAATTCCAGTACAAGCTCGCCTGGCACGCGCGGCTCGAGGCGCATGCCGAACAACTCATCGACACCGGCCTGCCCGTCGTGCTCGCCGGCGACTACAACATCGTGCCCGAGCCGCGCGACATCTACCCCACCCGCTCCTATGACGACAATGCGCTGGTGCAGCCGGAAAGCCGCGCCGCCTTCGCAGCGCTGCTGGAGCAGGGCTGGACGGATGCGCTGCGCAAGAAGCACCCGAAGGAGACGCTCTACACGTTCTGGGATTACCGCCGGAACCGCTGGCCGCGCGACGCGGGCTTGCGGCTCGACCACATATTGCTGTCGAAGACGCTGGCGCGCCGGCTCATCGCCGCCGGCATCGACCGCGACGTGCGTGGGCAGGACGGCGCCAGCGACCACGCGCCGGTGTGGGTGGCGTTGCGATAGCCAGCGAGCGCCGGCGAGTCCGCGGACGCCTACCTGCGCCTAGGGAACAACGCCAACGCCCGCATATATCAAGCCGGCGAAGAACAGGGGAAAACCGACCAGACAGGTGGCCATGACGACGACAACGGCGTTGGCTATCCGCTCGCCTCGCCGGCAAAGCGCGTCGGCGGCGGCATCGTCTTGCGGGATGAGCACTCGCAAGAAATCCACAACTTCCTGGTTCGCGGGTATCTGATTGTCGTTTGCGGGCAGGGGGGCCGGAGCCTTGGAAATAGGTGTCTTTGGAACTGGATTCACACTTTGCCTCACAATCGATCGCGTGCCCCAAACGTCGAAACCCGGCAATGGTTCCGGATCTAAATTAGCAATAACCGCCGTTCGAGGGGCGTGAGTGGCGTTTTGCGACACGATGTTGGCGCTGATAGTCTGACTGTACGGTCCGAAACCCGGCGAGCGGAGCCCGATGAACAGGTCGGCTGACAGGTTGCTTGCGCATGCCCTGGCTGTGGTCGCCATCGGCTGCCTGGATGGCGCAAGCGGTCATTCGCCGGTCTGGGTGAAACCGGGTGAGGGCGAACCATGGCACCGCTAGCCGGTGATCTTGGCGCCCGACGGATGTCTGTCGCCGAGGGCGATCAACGGAACCGCAATGATGCCGCTGGCGAGCAGCAGCCAGTCCTGGGGCACACCCAGAAGGAATGCCGCACTTCCTCCAATCAAAGACCAGATGAACGGGATCGCAAGCAGCCACCGCGTCAGGGGTGGCTTGGCGAGGAGGAAGAATCCCAAGGTGAAGATCGTCACCGGACAGGGGGTGACACCGAACGCCGGCATTTCCGGATAAGGGTGACCCATCCAGATGCCGAGAAGAGGATAGAGCATGGTTGCGTAGGCGACAAAGGCAATCCCCACACTCACGGCAAGCCCGAAATCCCGGCCGAAACGCAGCTGTCTCCTGAAGACGCCGCAATAGACCAGCAAGGCTCCCTGGGTGACGAACATGGCGCCAAAGATCAACGCGGCCTTGTTGATCTCGGTGAAATAGAGCCAGTGATATACGATGCCGGTCCACAGCCACATAACCGCCAGGATAACCGCGACCGGGCGATCCGCCATTCGTGGCCGCCAGAGGAGCAGGACCATGGCGAGGGTGCCGCATGCGAGTGCCACCGGTTGCATTGGCCAGATCGCTTCATTGTAGGCAACCAGATTGGCAAGAAACTGGTCACTGGTGAACGGCAGCATCGGGGAGCCTCCAACATGCCTGACGCTAGCCAGGGCCGTGGCATGCTTCATTGATCTGGCACAATTTTTCCTTGCTTGCGCACCGGCCGCACGACAGGGTGTGGTTCGGCGCGGATGTAGTTATGCGCCGGCTGCCTGGGTCCTGAACCGTGCGACGGGGCAGGACTCGCGATGCGGAGCGGGCGGTGCAGGCGGCAGCGAGGGGGCGCGATGGACAGGTTGGCTGAGCGGCTGTTTGCGCTTCCCCTGCTGGCGGCTTCCCTGGCTTGTCTGGTTCGCGCCTATCTGCTCATGGGCGGCAGGGATTTCGCTTGGGGCGGGGTCGTCCGTATGCTGCGTGGTCCGGCCACATTGTGGCCGGTGGTGTTCCTGGCGCTGGGCTCTCTCTGCCTGCTTGGCGCCTTGTTGTTCTGGGCTGGACTGTTGCCCGGCCGGCCGGGCCGTCCCACCGGGACGCCACTTTTTGGCCGCGACGCCGAGATCGATCCCAAGGGCCGTCCGGGCTTGCGGCGCGCCTTCCTTGTCCTGCCGGTGATTGCCGTGCTGACGCTCATGGCCGATCAGGTCCTGTGGCGGGGGCAAGGTTCGGGCAGCGAGGTGGCCTCGCCAAGCCAACCCAAGGCCAACGAACCAAAAACCCCCGAACCTAAGGGCAGTGAGCCCAAGGAGCAGGATGTCGCCAGCGCGCCACCGGCACCGGAGCCGGCAGCCCCGCCAATAGCCTCGCCGCCAGCGTCGCCACCCGTGCCTGCTGCACCGCCCGCTTCGCCACCGGAGGCCGCCAACCCGCCGGCGGCACCGGTGCCACCGCCGCCCGCGATCGTGCCGCCGCCGCCCGCTGCCCCGGCACCGCCGGAGGTCGCGGTCATTCCGCCGCCCACCGTGGCGCCCTTGCCGCCACCGCCGCCGGCCGCTCCGACGCTGCCCGACGGCCATCGTGACGCCGTCGTCTGGCTATCGGTGGCGCCCGACGGGCGCTCGATCCTCAGCGCCAGCACCGACCATGTGATCAAGCTGTGGGACATCGGCGGCAAGCATCTGATCCGCAACCTCGGCGTCCACAAGGACATGGCGCGCACCGCGCTCTACATGCCCGACGGCCTGCGCGCGCTGACGGGGGGTGACGATGGCGAGATCGTGCTGCGCCAGCTTTCCGACGGCGCGGTGCTGCATGTCTTCCAGTCCGGCGGCAATGGCGGCGTCAACAAGCTCGCCATCACGCCGGATGGCAAGCGCGCCGTCAGCGGACACGATACCGGCAACGTCATCGTCTGGGACCTCGCCAACAACGCCGTGCTGCACGTACTGACCGGGCATGACTGGTCGATCAGCGCGGTGGCCGTCTCGCCCGACGGCACCCGCGCGGTTTCAGGGAGCATCGACGGCACGTTGAAACTCTGGGATATCGAGAGCGGCAGGCAAGTGCGCAGCTGGCACGGCCATGAGCAGGGCACTTATGGCGCCGTGTTCACCGCCGACGGGCATCATCTGATCACCGGCAGCGGCGACCTGACGATCAAGGTCTGGGATCTCGACAGCGGCCGCGAGGTGAAGCGCTTCGAGGGCCACGAGGGCACGGTCTACACGCTGGCGCTGTCGGCCGACGGAAGGCGGCTGCTGTCGGGCTCGCTCGACGGCACCGCACGGCTGTGGGACATGGAAACCGGCAACCAGATCGCCATGTTCGACAGCCAGACCGGCCCGATCTACGCGGTGGCCTTCGCCGCCGACGGCACCGTGCTGACCAGCGGCTACGACCGCACTATTCGCGACTGGCCGGCCACCGGCGGCGACGGCGTGGTGCTGTTTGCCGGGGCGCCGGGATGAGCGGTGCCTGCGTCATGAGCGGCAGTATCGGATGACAGAGCGGCGCTAGTCTGCCAAGTTGGGTCGACAAGGCTGAGCAAGTTGTGTGAGTAATGCTCAGGAGGGGTTTTGTTGTGTATGGGTCGGCTCCGCTGAGCGCTCAATTGCGTTCGAGATTGTTGCAGGTCATCGGGGTGTTTGGCGCCCTGGCGTGCCTGATCGAGGGCTGCGCGAATCCGCGCATCATTGAAAGCGCCGTGCCGACGGCTCCTCCGGCCGAGGCCCAGCAATCCTGCACCGCGCAATGGCATGCCCGAGGCCATACGACCCAGGCCGAGGCACAGGCATTCGCCAGGAAATGCCTCCATGCGCAAGGCGCGCTGGAAAAGCAATTCGACAACAAGACCGTAACCCGCAAGGTGACGGCGCTGATCGATGCCGATCAGCCGTTGACCGCCCTCGAACCATCCGACGTCGCCATCTTTTGTCCGGGCTATTTGCTGCAAGGCAGGCAAGGGCGCGCGGTTTTCTGGCGCACGTTGATTGCCAACCTGGCCGGCGCGGAATCCGTCAACAACAGCGCGGCTGCCTTTTGGGAAGCGGACCAGGACCAGTACTCCATCGGGCTGCTGCAGCTCTCGTTGGCCGACGAGGGGAGATACCGATGCGGTTTCAAGTCGGAGGTCGACATCACCGATCCTGACCGCAATCTCGCCTGCGGCATCAAGGTCGTGACGATGCTTGTCAGGGCGGACGGCATGATCGGCGGCGGCGCTGGCCACGAGATGAAAGGCGCCGGCGCCTACTGGCAGAACCTTCGCCAGCCATCCGAAGTGCGCAACCGGCTGATCAACGCCACCAAGGCGGTCGCGGAGTGCAAGCCGGACCCCCGAAACGCCTAGAGCGGTCGGAAACCGTTGCGCACTTTTCCCGGAATTGCTCTGCATGCGAATAGGGATCGACAGCCTGCGTCGAGCGGTTTTATCTTTGACCACTAACCCCCAAGGCAATCTTCGCAGCCATGTCAGCAAACATACCTTCCGCCACCGCGCCGCTTGTCGTCATCGATCTCCAGACCGGCATGTTCGACGGCGTGCACGAGCCGCCGATCCATGATGCGCCGGGTATCGTCGAGCGCACGCGGGCGGTGATCGACTGGGCGCGGCGCGGTGGGCGCAAGGTCGCTTTTATCAGGCATGACGGACCGGCGGGCGACCCGCTGGCGCCAGGCGAACCGGGCTGGCCGGTGTGGCCCGCGCTTGGCCAGGCCGAAGGGGAGCCGACCTTTGCCAAATCCGTGCGCGATGCCTTCAGCAATCCCGCTTTTGCCGACTGGGTGGCCGGGCAGGGCGCCGGCGCGGTCGTGCTCCTCGGCGCGCAGACCGATTTTTGCGTGGCGGCGACCGTCAAGGGCGCGCTGGCCAGGGGGCTCGGCGTGACCGTGGTTTCCGATGCCCACAGCACGCTGGACAGCGCCAGCGAGAGCGCGCCGCAGATCATCGCGCGCCACAATGCCGGCTTCGCGGGGGACGGTGTCGATCTGGTGACGACGAAGGCGCTGGTCGGCGGCTGAAGCCAGGGGGCAGGATGATAACGCCAAGCGCTTCCTGCCGTGGTCGACACGGACGGGGGGGCGCATTGTTGGGGTGAGCTTGGCGCCCGCGTCGACCAGGGCGGCTCCTCGCCGCAACAAAAGCATCGCATATTGCCCGCCGAAAGAAACTTCCGCGAAAGCGGAATAGGCCGGGCTGAAATACGCAATCCGCGTCGGTCCATCAGGATGGTGGCGCGTTGACCGCATCGCCGAGCGAGCGCGAACTTCAGGAAAAATGGCCCGGCGGCCAGGTGCAAGGGCAGGCACGCCGGGCCCAGCCGGCTTCTGGCGGTCGCCGACCGACTTTTATATTCGCAATCTCTAATGTTTAGAGCAAGGCGGCGCCGAACCTCTCCTGGGGATAAAGGCGTCTAGTCCTCAGAAGCCGGCCGCTCCCGTCACCATCAACACCAGCATGACGACCGCCGCGCTCCAGACGGCGGCCGTTGCCAGGGTTGTTGCGTTTGGACGAATTCTGCGATGGGCCCTGGGCGGCGGCGATTTTGGCATCGCTCAGTAGCGGCGCAATTCGCAGACGCGCACCTTCTCGATGACCCAGTGATGATGGCGCCAATGCTTCCTCACCTTCACGAAGCAATGGCGATTATGATGCCTGCGCCAATGATGATCGCGCCAGCGATTGTCGCGCCAGTGGTGCCGGCCCATATTGCCATTGTCCGTCGTGATGACCAGGCTTGCGGCTTGCGCCGGAGCGACGATGACCGGGGACACGACGGAGATCGCGACAAGTGCCGAAAGAATAAAGTTTTTCACAGTGGATATCCTCCGTTATTAGCATTTGCTCATGTCAATTCGAAAGGCGGCTAAATGTTCCGCCGGCCCTGCGGGATCAGTTCGCCGCCCTCCGGTCGGCCGCCTGAAACGATCGGGCGGGCGGGGAAGACAGTGCGCGTTGATCCGATGGCTGCTCGTTCAGGTAGAGCGAGCCCCCCAGAACAAGGAACACGGTGCCCACCGCCAACAGTCCCGCCATCAGCACGGCAATCGCCGTGTCCGGCCCGCGGCCTGTCTTGACGATGGTGGATCGATGGGGCATCGCGCTTTCCTCCCGAAATGGGTCCGGCGGCGCCGGAGACCTCGCAGCAAACGACAAGCGTGGCCGGATGTTCCATTGGCTGGCTCCAGTCCCGCCGCGTCGGGCTATTGCGTTTTCGCATCGGACCAAGGTCTGAGGTGCCGGCCGCAAAGGTCCGAAGGCCCTGTTCGGTTCCGGCAATGTCCATTGGACGTTCCGTTATTTTAGTCAAAACTGATATAATGGTGTGACCCGGTCGTCATGCCGTTGTCCATCGATCCCCAGGGCCGAGGCCTGCCCCGCAGTCTCATGGCAGCCGGCGCGGCCAGCTCAAAATGATTGACCAAAAGGTCGAAGCCGCGACGGCCTAATGGGCCAAGATGCGGATGTGGGCTGCCAAAACGTCTCGCTTTCCAGTTACCGCTGAAACAACCCTATCCCGCCGGAGCCCAGGAAGGGACTAGGAGGGTTCCCGAACCGGTCGGGGGCAGATACATACATTAGCACACGCTCAGCCCTTGTCAGGCCAACGTAAAGAAGTCGTTTGTCCTCATCGATCGATGCGGGTGTACGGCTGTAGTAATGGGGGTATTTTCCATTGGTGACGTCAATGATGGCTACACCTTTGTATTCCCGTCCTTTTGCATGGTGTATAGTTGAAAGGCGTAGTGCCCTATCAGGGCTCGCAAACAACCCGAGGTCTTCGACACTCAAGTTCCGTAGGTCCACATTTTGCCGCACGATGTCGGCCTTCATTTCTTGAGCTGAGGCATAGAACATTCCTGCTTGGGTTTCGTCGACAAACCCAAGCTCTCGAAGCACCTCACCCGTGGCGACACTCATCTGGTCTAAAAAGACAGATGCCGAACCGTTCTCGGCAGAAGATCGCGCCTGTTTTAGAAGTCGCACAATGGCAAGTCGGCCATCGGTCGAAGAAATATTCAGCCGTGCGTCGCCTGTGGTATCGCGAACTGCGTGAAATAGGGCGCGTTCGACTTGGCGAAGGGTGTCTGCCGACGGGTCAACAACAGCTCCGCAAAGTTGTTCAGCAAGGGATGCGAATAGTCGCGAGCGTTTATACGGCCTTGCTCCAGGGCCAACAACGGGTATGCCCGCATCCCGAAGTCCTCTCGCTAGCGGTATTAGGGGGCCCCATTCGCGGCAGAGAATAGTCGCCTTACCGAAGGCAATCCCCGCGTCAGCCAACGCCGGGAGAAACCTCTCGGTAATCGCAGCGAAGTTTGAACGGTCCCGAACGAGGATGGGTTCGATTGTGGTTGTACGTTCGGCTCCCTCAGCGGTCATAGGGGGGACTCGCGGAAAGAGGCGATTGGCTTGCGCGACTATCGGAGTACTGGAGCGATAGTTGGCAGAAAGAGACAGATCGGAACGCGCGTCGATATGCTTGCCAAAGGGGCTTACTAACTCCGGGCGTGCGCCCGCAAATCCAAAAATGGATTGCGCGAGATCGCCGACGATAAAGAAGCTAGACAGGCCAACAGAGTTAATAAGTTTCAGTATCTCAATCTGAAGCTCGCTAGTGTCCTGAAATTCGTCAACCAAAAACCATTTATACTTTGCCCCAAGCGCCCGACCAATCATCGCATGGTCACGTATCAATTCGTACGCCTCATAGACTATTGCACCGAAATCAATGTAGCCGAGTTCCCGACATCGCTCCCAAAAGTGTGGGGCGGCACGGCTCACGGCCTCGTTTTGAGCGGCGATGCCAATGAGCTTTCCTTGTGCATTCAGCGCGATTGACTCAAACGCCTCGTAGTCTTTACTTTGGAGGTTGAAGAAATTAACCTTTCCTGCCGCATGTCGAGCGATAACCTCGAACTGAGGGTCTTCTCTGGTTAACACCTTTCGATCCGCCAAGAATCCTGGTTTTAGCCAGCCGAACGGCCGGATGATCTCGTTCAGACAGAATGAGTGGATTGTTGAAACAAGAACGTTTTGTTCGTCTCCCGGAGAAAGCTGTTCCAGCGCACGATGCTCAATTTCCTCTACCGCAGTGTTCGTGTAGGTGATGCAGCAAATAGCGCGAGGTGATCCACGCAAATCCTCGAGTTCGTGGACGAGCTTCGCAATTAGCGTGCGCGTTTTACCGCTACCCGGACACGCTGCCAGAAGTACGTTGCCGCCTGAGACAACCGCATCTCTTTGCTGATCAGAAAGAGGTTTTAGTTTCTCAGCAGCCACGAAACAGCCTTTTCGATGTACGGTGGTACATGGGCGTCATCATCCAAATGTCGCGCGAAAATCTGCGCGAACCTAGCCTTGCCGAAGCGTTTTGCAGTGCGGAGAACCAAGTCCTTAAGGTCCGGTGGTATCTCTCCGCCGGACCTTAGCTGACCCACTATAGCGTTGCGCATTTTAGGCGCCCCCAGTGTTATCGCCGTCTTAAGAAGTATAGGAAGGTTATCTGGATAGACAAGCTCGCGCTCAAAGGTCGATTCGCCGAGAAATACTTTTACAAAATCCCCCTGCAGTGCCATCAGATTGAGTTTTTCAGGAGCATCTCCGTCAAGTTCGTTTATTTCATCTTGATTTAGATCCGCATCCGCTACGATAGCACATGGTTTGGGCATACTCGTTTCGCTGAACAGTTTCGTGTAGGCAGCGAAATGAGCTCCATGGATAGCCAGAACTGAAATGCCATTGCGCTCAAGATCAATGTCGAGGGCAGCCTTTACCAGGGGAGGGATCAGAAGCAGCTCAGCTGCTCCCTCGACCAACATAATCCGCTTTGCGAACAGTAGGTTGGATTTTGTGGCATCGAGATATCGTTCCAGATCCTGTGTCTCAGCGGCGGTAAGGTTGCCGCCTTTGGATGGGACGCTGGCTAATGGGGATTTTCCTGGGCGGCTAGTTATGATGACGAACGACGAGAGCGACGCCTTGGAGGTCACCTGCGTACTGTGGGTGGTCATTATGGTCTGAAATGGCATTTCCACAAGCGACTGAATCAGAGTGTTCTGTAGTTGAGGATGCAGATGAGCTTCTGGTTCTTCGATAAGGATGAGTTCCCCGGCGGAATGGCCTTTGGTTGCTCGTTGTCGGAAATGTTCTACCAAGATCGCAATGTAGAGAATGTTGTTCAGTCCAAGCCCGTTTCGGCGTGGTTCAAACTGCCTGACCAAATCATTTGTCAGAAGGACGATCAGGTTGCGTACTATCGACTGAAACGTCGGCGAGGAAAGCCCGAGGTCAATGTCCAACCCAAAGGCAGGCCCTGTGATTTCGTTGAACGAGGTATTGATCGAACCGGCTACTGCTTTAATCGCGGGTGAACTCTCGATGCTATCGTTGGCTGCCTTCACGATGGCCACAAGTGAATCTTGCTCGGACCTGCTAATTCCTATGGAGTCAATAAGGCGCGCAAGCGGGGATCGACGGCTTTGCTGCAGATCGCTTTCAACGTCGCGAAGCGCTGGGAGGAAAACAACCTGATAGGTCTGGAGGTTCTGTAACTGAAAGCTAGTAGCCCCAAGAGTCGAGAGATCATCATCCCATTCAATATCAGCTAGATCGACTTTCGGATTTCCTGAACCTGCCATTTCCCAGCTAAAATCATCAAGCGTGAGGTTTAGGTCGATCCCTTTAGCGAGGGCCTCGCGTACTGTTCGCTTGGGTCTAAATCGGTAGAACAGGCGCGCGCGGTCCGGCTCGATTTGTGTACCAAGAAGCAAAGCCTCTTCATTCTCATTGCCCGCAAAGCCCGCAAACTCTACGCCAATAAAAACATGAAATGGCTTGGCTTGGTCCACCTGGCTGAAAATGTCTTCCTTAAGGAGCATGCGGTATGAAGACGGCAAACCTACGTCTAAACAAATTCGCAATGCGTGAATGAAGTTGGATTCCCCACATTGTTCTCGCCGATAACGACTGTCGGTTGGGCTGAGAGTGGCACATCCACATTCTCCAACGACCGGAAGTTCTTTATTACGACACGACTTATGTGCATTTTGCCGACTCTCCCAAGAGATCAGTATATCTTGAGAAAATCGACATGGGAAAGCTAACTTAGGGCCAACCATGGAGTTATCCGATGACAACGGGCGTCATCTGGACCCGATCTTCACGGTCACGCCCCTCCACCGCATCCAGCCTTTTCTGCAGATGCCCGTTCAGCACGATCATCTCCTTCAGCGCCTTCACCGCGTCGCCCTTGTGCTGGGCGATGAATTTGTCGGCGACGGCTTGAAGGGCGGCTTCCTGGCGGCTGTCCAGCGTTACGATGTGGGCCATTTCGGCACCTCCTGATGTCTGGTGGGGGTAGTGAACAAAAACGGAACAAAACTGTCAAGCGCGAATTGACTTGGCGAGGAATGCGTTCCTATTTGTCAGGAGGTGGGGCGGTTGCTCGCAAGCCGAGGAGAGCCGCGATGGGCAGACGGAAGAGCCGCTATGACAGATTGTTTGCAAGCGATGCGGAGGCGATCCTGCGGGATGCGCTGCGCCTGCGCACCACGGTGCTTGCGGCGCAGCTGAACCTCAAGGCCAATGGAGAGCTGTTCTGGCACCTGTCGGGGCTGACCGACAAGCTGCATGCGGTGATGGGAATAGTCGCGGAAAAGGAGCCCGATTTCCGCACGGCGTGGCTTGGCCTGCTGCCGCTGCCCGAGGACTATTCCACCCGGAAATGAGCCATGGCCGGACCAATGGACAGCGTCGGTCGGGCCGCCAAGGCCAACATGCTGCTTGTCGTCGAGTGCGGCCATTGCTGGCATGTCGGCCGCTTTCGCGCCAATGACGTGGCCAAGGTGGTGGGCTGGAACAAACCGCTGGAAGCCATTCGCTTCCGCTGCAAGCGCTGCAGCCGCAAGGATGCAACGGTGAAGACCCAGTTCATCGACCAGGACCATCCGCCGAAGGGCTATATCTGGGTGCTGCAGAAGGCGAGGGGTTAAAACAGCGAACCCTGCACCGGTGGCGGCGGAGCCTGTGGCGGGAACTTGATCTGCGTGGCGGGCTTGTCGACAATCACCAGTGCGTCGTCGGGCGCGGTGCGCTGCAGGTGCCTTGCCTGCGACCACGGCGCGGTCAGCCAGGTCTCGGTTTCCTCCGGCGTGGTCAGGATGACCGGCATGGCCTTTTCGTGGATCGGCGCGATCAGCGCGTTGGGCTTCGTGGTCAGGAAGCCGTAGAGCTCGAAGTCGCCCGGGCCGTCCTTGACCTTGCGCACGCCTTGCCAGCGCGTCCACAGGCCAGCGAAGAAGAACAGCGGCTTCTCCTTGTTCAAGGCGAACCAGACATTGCGCTGGATACCGGTCTCGGGGTCCTTGTCACCGGGTGTCGGCGAGGGCTCGGCGAAGCTGGTCACCGGCACCAAGCAGCGGTTCTCGATGCCGACATATTGCTGCCAGTGGCCATATTGCGGGTTGCGGATGTTGGTGGTGCCGTAGTCGGCCTTGCCCTTCACCCGCTCGATCGGCGTCGGCATGCCCCACAGAAGGTTGGCCAGTTCGCGCTGCCCGTCCGGCGCGTTGCGCGCGACCGGGCCGGGCTGGTTGGGATAGATATCGATCGAGGGTTCTAGGTTGCCCAGGATGTCGCGCAGCGCGCGCGTCCACTGGCGGATCGCCTCCTGGCTGGTGGTGAGATTGTAGAGGTTGCACATCTCAAGCCCTTCCCCGATGCCCGCGCATCTTGTGGGAAAGGGCCGGCAATTTCCAGCCGTCGCTCGCGTCTCGTCGAGTCGGTCTTGGCAGCGTGTCCTGGCGCGTCAGACGGGTAGACATGGCAACGCCCGACGGTAAATTAGCAGCCTGCAAGCGCGGTCCCTACCAGCCCATCCACTCGCGCGTGCGCCAGGCAAGGCCGGCAAACGGCGCCATCAACGCGATCACGACAAACATCAGCGTGAAGGGATGCCTGGTCACTGGGGGTCGAGGAGCCATCTGGTCGTCATCCTTGCTGGTGATTTTTGCCACAACGTCATCGAGATCACATGGTTGCATGCCGACCAGACCGCATTTCATGCGGGGGCAGACTGGCGCCAGCGATGGTGGAACCAAGCCGCGACCCTTGCGTTTTTCGATCGCGACCCGCGAGGCTGCCACCTCCATCGGGCGCCGTTGAAGGCTCGCCCTGCTCCCGGCGGGGCGGGCCTTTTTCGTATTCCGGAGAGGCACGCGTTCACCTCTGGGGGTACTCGCCCATGCGACGCTATTAATATGTCTGCTTTTAGATTGAAATTTATCCACAGCTTTCGAAGCATATATCGCGACAGATGCGCCATTGACTCGAATGGTTTTAAATAAGTGAACCTCTCTGCGGCCTGTTAAACAAACATTTATTTCACAATTTGAGATGGAACCTCCATGGATCGATCGAGTTTCCACACAGGGCGGTTCTTCAGATAGCCCTTTATGGAGATTATCATGAAACATTATCTTTCGAGTACAGCGGCCGCGATCCTTCTGATGAGCGGCATTGGTGCAGCGGTGGCGCAAGACGTCGTCGTCGTCCAGCCGGAACAGGAGACGGTCGTTCGCGAATACGTCAAGAAGCAGCCGCTGGCATCGGTGAACCTTCTGGGCGTGGAGCTCAAGCTCGGCTCGCCGGTACCGGACACCGTTGAATTGCGCGAGGTGCCCAACGTCAAGTACCGCGTCGCCGTCATCAACGACCAGACTGTCCTGGTGGATCCCGAGACCCATCAGATCGTCGAAGTCCTGAACTGATTGATGGCTTGACGCCGGGGGCGGGAGTTGCCCGCTTCCACGCCAGGCTGGCCTTGGGAAAAGCCCGTCACGACTTCGCGTCGGTGGCGGGCTTTCGTTTTAGGGCCGGCCTTTCCGTCGCCTACTGGGCGGCGGCCGCCATGCGTCTTCGTTTCGAAGTCGCCGCGTCGCGGTGCTGCCGCGGTTGGGATGACCAGGTCGCCGAAGGCACGGTCGACCACGTCCCGCGCTCGACAGAGGGGCGCGCCAGCGGCCGCATGCATTGGGCTGGAAAATCGGCCCGCCAAGGTGCAGGGTGTGGCCATGCGGGACATTCGCGCGCCGGCTTCCGCGCCGAAGCCGGCACCGATGCATCGCATGTGCGGCCGGCCTTTGCGCGGAAGACCTGAAAGCCCTTCGATGACCATTCAGCCAGTCGAGACGAGTGTTCGCGACAACGCGCCCCGCATCATGCTTTTGCTTGGCAGTGCGCCCGACGCGGTGCGTTGCGAGCCGTGGCCGAAGCAGGCCTTCAGCAGGATCGTCGCCATCAACAATGCCTGGCGCGTGCGCCCCGACTGGGATTTCCTCGTCCATGCCGGCGATTTCCCATCGGAGCGGCTGCCGCACGATGCGACCTTGCGGCAGGCTCGGATATTCAGCGCCACGCAGTATGTTCCGGCGCAGAACGCCTTCGGCGGCTTCGTCTATGCCGGCGCCACGATGGCGCTGACCGCCGCCTACTGGACCATTCACAGCCAGAAGCCCGATGTGCTGGCATTCCTGGGCTGCGACATGATCTACGACCGGCCGGACAAGACACATTTCTACGGCATCGGCCGGCCAGATCCATTGCGCGACGACGTCACGCTGCGCAACCTCGAGGCCAAGTCGGCGCGCCTGCTCGTGCAGGCGCTGAAGCACGGCTGCCTGTGCATCAACCTGTCGGACCTGCCGCGCAGCCGGCTGGTCTTTCCCAGGCTCGCCTTCGACGCGCTTGGCGGCCTTTCGCTGGCGCGGATTGCCGAAATGAAGGCGGAAATCCTTGGCAACATCCGGCTCGACAAGGCCGAAAAGGCCGAGGAGATCGAGAAGGACCTCGGCTATTTCTACGAGGACGGCATGTACTGGAACCATCTCGACGAGATCGACGAGACGTTCCTTGCCGACATCGACCGGCTATGGATATCGGCCGTCGAGAGGGAGCAGGTGGGCTGAAGCGGTCAACCTCCCCCGCAGGGGAGGGAGGTTGACGCGTTTCGGCCGGGTTACTCGGCCGCCAGCTTGTCCTGCGTCTTCGTGTCGAAGTCGCTGGCGTCGTGGCGCTCGTGCAGTTGCAGGGCCGGTTCGCCAAAGGCGCGGTTGACCATGCGGCCGCGCTTGACAGCCGGGCGGGCGTCGATCGCCCGCGCCCAGCGCTGCACGTGCTTGTAGTCCTGCACGGACAGGAATTCGCCGGCATCATTGTACATGCGGCCAAGCGCCAGCCCGCCATACCAGGGCCACACCGCCATGTCGGCGATCGTGTAGTCCTTGCCCCCGAGATATTCGGTCTCGGCTAGGCGACGGTCGAGCACGTCCATCTGGCGCTTCACCTCCATCGAGAAGCGGTCGATGGCATATTCGAACTTTTCCGGCGCATAGGCGTAGAAATGGCCGAAGCCGCCGCCCAGATACGGCGCCGAACCCATCTGCCAGAACAGCCAGGACAGGACTTCGGCGCGGGCCGGCTGTTCGGTGGGCAGGAATTCGCCGAACTTCTCGGCGAGGTAGACGAGGATCGAGCCGGATTCGAAGACGCGGACCGGCGTCTTGCCGCTGCGGTCCATCAGTGCGGGAATCTTGGAGTTTGGGTTGACCTCGACGAAGCCGCTGCCGAACTGGTCGCCATCGTTGATCCGGATCAGCCAGGCGTCGTATTCGGCGCCCTTGTGGCCGCGCGCCAGCAGCTCCTCGAGCATGACCGTCACCTTGACGCCGTTTGGCGTCGCCAGCGAATAGAGCTGCAGCGGGTGCTTGCCGACCGGCAGTTCCTTGTCATGCGTCGGCCCGGCGATCGGCCGGTTGATGCTGGCGAAGGCGCCGCCATTTGCCTTGTTCCAGGTCCATACTTTCGGCGGGGTGTACTCGGTCATCTCGGAGCCTCGTGTCTTGGGGAAAGGAAGGGGCGGTCCATCTACAACTAGGGCTGCAAACGAGAAAGTTCAACTTGTGTTGAACTATTGTTTATGTCGGCGCCGCCCCTCATTGCCCTGCCGGGCATTTCTCCCCGTAAAGTGACGGGGAGAAAGACGCCGTCGCCACCGATTTCGCCAACTGTTGGCATTGCAGATAGGGCGCCGAAGACCGCGACAGCCTCCCCTTCTCCCCGTCACTATACGGGGAGAAGGTGCCGGCAGGCGGATGAGGGGCAGCACAAACCTAAAAGACAGTGCCTTCGCCCTCGGCTCTTGCACCATCCCCGGCGTGGCATACCTATAGAAACACCACGTACCAGGAAGACAGAATGACCATCACTCCCAATCCGCGCTCCGTCGTCGCCGTCCGGGCCACCGTTCCCGATGATGCGTTCACCGCCAGCGCCCTCGGCACGCTCCGGGAAGGCAGCGGGGTCGTCATCCGTGACGACGGGCTGGTGCTGACCATCGGCTATCTCATCACCGAAGCGGAAGAGGTCTGGCTGACCAGCCAGGACGGCCGCGTCATCCCCGCGCACGCGCTGGCCTACGACCAGGAATCGGGCTTCGGCCTGGTGCAGGCGCTGGCGCCGCTCGGCCTGCCGGCCGTGGCGCTGGGCGATGCCGGCAAGGCCAAGGTCGGTGACGCCGTCGTGCTTGCCGACGGCGTCGGCCGCTCGGTCCAGTCCAGGATCGTCACCAAGCAGGAATTCGCCGGTTATTGGGAGTATCTGCTCGACGAGGCAATCTTCATCGCGCCGGCGCATCCGTCCTGGGGCGGTGCCGGGCTGTTCGGCGCCGATGGTTCGCTGCTCGGCATCGGGTCGCTGCGCCTGCAGATGAGCCGCAACGGCGAAGTGGCCGATATCAACATGGTGGTGCCGATCGATCTGTTGCCGCCCATTCTCGACGATCTCCTGACCCGCGGCCAGGTGGCCAAGCCGCCGCGCCCGTGGCTCGGCGCCCTGTCGGCCGAAAGCGATGGCAAGGTGGTGGTGATGAGCGTGACCGAAGGCGGCCCGGCGGCAAAAGCCGGCCTGCGCCAGGGCGACGTCATCTCCGACATCCGCGACGGCGCGGTCGACGGGCTCGCCGATTTCTATCGCAAACTGTGGGAAAGCGGCTCGGCCGGCGCCGAAATCCCGATGCGGGTGGTGCGCGACGGCCGCGAAACCTGGCTGCGGGTCAAGTCCGCCGACCGCGGCAGTTTCCTGAAAAAGCCGCAGCTGCAATAGGCGCGTCGGCCCGTCGATGCATCCAAGACTGCTCAAGACCTTCCTGGCGGTGGCGCGCAGCCGCAACATCACCCGCGCCGCCGAGGCGGTGCACCTTGCCCAGTCAAGCGTCAGCGACCAGGTCCAGATGCTCGAGGCCGAGCTTGGCACGGCCCTGTTCACGCGCGCGAAAACGGGCCTGGAGCTGACGCCGGCGGGGCTGGCGCTGAAGCCCATCGCCGAAGACCTGCTGCGGCTCGATGGCGAGGCGCGCACTGCCGTGCAGGCGGCGGCCGGGCAGATGAAGGGAATGCTGACCATCGGCGCGCTGGAGACGATCGCCTCGGCCCGGCTGGCGCCCTGGCTGCCAGGGTTCCAGGCCAGCCATCCCGACATCACTGTGCGGATGAAAGTGACCGACAGCGGCACGCTGCTGCGCCAGCTCGAGGACGGCGACGTCGATGTCGCCTTCTGCTTCGATCGTCGCGGCTTTGCGAAGGGCGCGTCCGATGAACGCCTCGCCAGGCGCACCATCGTGGCCGAACCGCTGGTACTGGTCGCGGCTCCGGGGCAGGGCACCGCGCCAGGCGGCCTTGCCGCGCTTGCCACACTGCGCTTCGTGGCGACCGAGCCCGGATGCATCTACCGGCACATGTTCGACAGCGCCTTTGCCGAGGCGGGTTTCGACGCGCCAAAACTTGCCGCCGAAGTCGGCAGCATCAGCGCCATAGCGCGGCTGGTGGCTGCCGGCGCGGGCCTCGGCCTCGTTCCACGCCTTGCCGTCACCGATGCGCTGGCGCGCGGCGACATCGTCGAACTGCCGTGGCCCGGCCAGGCGCAGACCGCGCCGCTGACGATGATCTGGCGGCGCCGGCGCGTTCAGCCGCCGGCGCTCCGGCAATTGCTTGCCGCCGTGCGCGAGACGCTGGCGCCGGTCCCCTCACGCTTCGAGGCGAGTTCAGGACTTGAATCGGCCGATCGTTCCAAGGCCTTGTTTGCAAACAACTCCTGACGGAAAACCGACGCCGCCTAGACCAGGCGATGTCCGCCTTCGACATGCAGGGTCGTTCCCGTCGTGAACCCGTTGCCGATCAGGAAGAGGATGGCGTCGGCGATATCATCGGGTTGGCCGATCCGCCCGACCGGCAGCCGCTCGGCCATCGCACCAAGCGTCTCGTCTTTCCTGTCGCCGGCAACCTTCGCCCAGATCGTGGTGTCGACCCAGCCGGGCGACACGGCATTGACGCGGATCGGCGCCAGTTCCACCGCCAGCGCCCGCACCAGTCCTTCGAGTGCGGCATTGACCGCGGCGACCACCGAGCCGCGCGCGGTCGGCCGGTAGGCGGCGATACCGGAGACGAAGGTCATCGAGCCGGTGACGCCAAGCAGCGGCGCGCCGTGCTTGGCGAGCAGCAGCGGGCCGTAGAGTTTGCTCTCGACCACGCGTTGCGCCGCCTTGAGTTCAAGCGCCGGCAGCAGCTGGTAGGCGCCGTCGATGTCGGCGGCGGTGCTGACGATGTGGTCGAGCCCGCCGATCCCAGCGAAAAGTGCTATGACCTCGTCCTCACGGGTGATGTCGATAGCGGTTACCTCCAGGCCGGCGGGATTGCCAAGCGCCTCGCGAGCCTGTTGCAGCCTGTCCTTGCCGCGTCCGGCGATGATGGTCTCGGCACCGGCTTCCACGCAGCGCCTGGCCAACGCCAGACCCATGCCGGAGCCGCCACCGACGATCAGGATTTTCTGGTTCGAGATGTTCATATCCGCTCTGCCTCTGTTTGGATGGACAAGGGCAGGGATTGGCAGTTCGGTATGCTGACGGGAAACGGAAGAAACCGATGGTGTTATCGGAGATGCCGATGGTGGCGCGGTGAGGGATGGAAGCTTGGCCAAGTTGCGCGAAGGAACGCCGTACGCGCCGACAAGTTTGCTGACGCAAACTGACAGGGACCCATGCCAAGATGCCGGCCGATGACGATGGCCGCGATTCTGGCGGCTGAAGCGACAGGGAAAGCGGGAGACAAGGTGATCCGAGCCGCAACAGCACTGAACGGGCAGGCCGGCTGATGGCGCCCGTCAAGGTCGACCCGGACAAGGTCAGGGAATTCCCGGACCCGGCCAGCTTCCATGCCTGGCTCACCAAGCATCACGCCACCGAAACCGAAGTGTGGATCAAGGTGCACAAGGTCGGGTCGGGGCTGAAGTCGATCACGCCCAAGGAAGCCATCGACGTCGTGCTGTGCTTCGGCTGGATCGACGCGGTGCGCAAGGGGCTCGACGACAACAGCTTCCTGCAGCGCTACACGCCGCGCGGCAAGAAGAGCATCTGGAGCCAGATCAACATCGACAATGTCGCGCGGCTGGTCGCGGAGGGCCGCATGACCGAGCATGGGCTGAGGGAGGTCGAGGCGGCCAAGGCGGACGGGCGATGGGCGCGCGCCTATGGCAGCGGCAAGGCGATGAAGATCCCCGACGACCTGCAGGCGGCCATCGACGCAGAACCGGCAGCCAAAGAAATGCTGGGCAAGCTCAGCGCGCAGAACCGCTTCGCGCTCGCCTTCCGCACGCACAACATGAAGACCGAGGCCGGGCGCAAGAAGAAGATCGAGACCTTCGTCGCGATGCTGAAGCGCGGCGAGACGATCCATCCGCAGGGCAAGAAATAGGGCCCTTCAGGCGCCCGAGTGCGGATCGATGCTGTATGGGTGCACCGGGTAACCAGGACCGATGGCGTCGCGCACGCGGTCAGCCCATGCAACGAATGCCGGGTAGTCCGAGAGACGGAAGCCGCAATCCTCGGCGCGATGGCTGTAGGCATAGACAGCGATATCGGCGATCGTGAAGTCGTTGCCGATGAGAAACGGCGTTTCGCCGAGGCTGCGATCCAGGGCGGCGAGTGTGCGAACGCCGGCTTCGCGCTTGCCCGCAACCATGCCCTGGTTGCGCTCGAGCCGTCCGGTCAGCGCCCAAAAGCGCAGCGAGCCGATGACCGGCTCGACATTGTATTGTTCGAAGAACAGCCACTGCATGACCTTTGCGCGCCGATAGCGGTCCGCCGGCAAAAAGGGCGTCCCTTCAGCGAGGTAGGTGAGGATCGCATTGGATTCGGAGATGGCGCTCCCGTCTTCGAGCTGAAGCATGGGGACCGCACCGGCCGGATTGAGTTCAAGGAAGGCGTCAGTGTGGCTTTCGCCCTCGAAGATCGAGACGATGCGACTGTCATACGGGATGTCGAGCAGCCCGAGCAGGACCCGCACCTTCCAGCCATTCTGCGATGGCAAATAATCATGGAGCGTGAGCATGGCCCGTCCTTCCGCCGCTGTGGGGATAGCGTCGCATGCGGCCTCGCCACTCGCCACCCGATTCCTGCGCCGGGCATCCGGCGCCGGTCCGAGGCGGCGCTACAGGCTGCTGCCGGCAAGGATGATGCCGAAGCCGGCAAGGCAGATGGCGCTGGCTCGGCGCAGCGACCGCTGGCTGAGCAGGTTTGAACCGTTGCGGCGGACCACCAGACCAACGGCGATCCACGCCGCTCCGGCAACAGCGACCAGCGCGGCGATGGTGGCCAGAAACTGGGCTGTCATGCCTTCGCTCTGTACCAGCAGCGCGACGATCATCGCCTTGGGGTTGATCAGCGTGGTGACGAAAACCTGCCTCACCGTGACCAGCCGGACCTCGGCGCCGTCGTCCTTCGTGGTCCAGACGCTGTAGGCGAGCCAGAGCAGCCACAACACCGCACAGATCCTTACGCCGGTCCGCAGTTCGACCTGGTTCGCGGCCGGGATCAGGGCGGCAAGCGCCGCGACCGCCAGGATGATCGCCATATAGGCAAGCACGACCGCCGCCAGCATCGGCACCGTGCGCCGCACTCCGGACGAAACGGCCGAAAAGGCCAGAAGGATGTTGGTTGGTCCGGGCGTCAGCAGCAGCCCGCCCAGTGCCAGCAGATCAAGGTCGAGCATCCGAGGCCCCGCATCGTGTCAATCGGCCGGGACTGTTAGCGGCAGCGGCGCCAGGAGTCGAGTTGACACGCTGCCGCTGCGCGCGCCCAATTCATGCACTGCATCGAACAAGGATTGCCATTCCCGCGCCCTAATCAATCTATCCAGCTCGTGCGATTGTTGCGCGTGGTTGCGGTCCGCGGGAGCGGACGGGACCGGGCAAGACCCAAAGGGAGCCGCGTGATGACCGGGCAGACAGCGCATTCGGGCAAGGTCGCCCTCGTCACCGGCGCCAATCGCGGCATCGGCCTGGAAACCGGGCGCCAGCTGGCAAAACTCGGCTTCGCCGTGCTGCTTGGTGTGCGTGATCTCGCCAAGGGCGAGGTGGCGGCGAAAGGACTTGATGGTCAGGTCGAGGCCGTCCAGTTCGATGTCGCGGCACCTGACGCGGCATCGCTGGCGGCCACTGAAGTGCGGCGCCGGTTCGGTCGTCTCGACGTGCTGATCAACAACGCCGCCATCCACTATGACACCGGCGCACGGGCGCTGCGGCCGGACTGGATGGTGATCCGCGAAGCGTTCGAGACCAATGTGTTCGGCGCCTGGCGGGCGGCGTCCGCCTTTGCGCCGCTGCTGAAGGCCAGTGGCCATGGCAGGCTGGTCAACGTTTCCTCCGAGGGCGGCTCGCTGGCCTCGATGGGGGCAGGGGCGCCGGCCTATTCGACGTCGAAGGCGACGCTCAACGCGCTGACCTGCGTGCTGGCGGCGGAACTGCGCGGCACCGGCGTGCTGGTCAACGCCGTCTGTCCGGGCTGGGTCGCCACCGATATGGGCGGACCGGGCGGACGCCCGGTCGCGCAAGGGGCGGCAGGGGTCGTCTGGGCCGCGACTTTACCGGACGATGGCCCGACCGGCGGCTTCTTCCGGGACGGCAAAAGGCTGCCGTGGTGAGCAGCGATCCTGCCCAGGAGGAGGCGAAGATGAAGATCGGAATTCTCGCGCACGGGCATGATCGGCGGCACGGTCCGTCGGCTCTGGGCCGAGGCCGGGCACCGGCGTCTTCGACCGCAATATGAGCGGGCCGCAAGTTCGGGCGGCGCTTCGCGTCGCTCGAGGCGGTTCAACATCTGAATCGTGAAATTGCTCTAACTGCTTGTTTTTAGCCAAGTCGTAGCCTGGGCCGTCGTGCGTCGAGCGGTGGGCGTCGACATCGCCGATGGACGAAGCACGGCACGGCGACTATTTTTCGAAGGCCGCGATGATCGAGCGGCAGAACTGGTCGCTGGGAGCCGTTGCCGGTGAGAAGAGTTGCTTCGTGGACGATGGCACTGGTTGCCATTGTCGTCGTGGCGTGTGTCGGGGCTGGCGCCACGGTCGCTCAGACTTCCCCCGACCTGTCTTCGAAGGAGATTTCGGTCGGGATAAAGGCCGCGCCGCCTTTCGCCTTCAAACTGCAGGACGGCAGTTGGTCCGGACTGAGCATCGACCTCTGGCAGAAAATAACCGGGCGGCTCAACCTTCGTTTCCGTTATGTCGAGGTGCCGACCGTGCAGGACCAGATCGATGGCGTCGTCAGCGGCAAGTTCGATGCGGCGATGGCCGCGATCACCGTCACGGCCGACCGCGAAAAGGCCGTCGACTTCACGCAACCCTTTTTCTCGACCGGGCTCGGCATCGCGACACCGCTCAACAATCAACCGTCATGGCGGCCGGTGATGAATGCACTGACGTCGTTCGGTTTCCTGCAGGCGGTGCTGGCGCTGATCGTCATATCGGTCGTTGTCGGCGTTTTGATCTGGCTGTTCGAACGTCGCCACAACGATGATTTCGGCGGCGGCGTCGCCAAGGGCCTGTTTTCCAGCATGTGGTGGTCGACCATCGCCGCGACGCAGGCCAGCACCGGCGACTTCGGCCCGCGAACCGTGCCGGGACGCGTGCTCGCCGCGATCTGGATGATGGGATCGATCATTGTGATTGCGGTGTTTACCGCGGGCGTCACATCGGTCCTGACCGTAACGCAGATGGAAGGGATGGTGCAGGGCGAAGGCGACCTCGCCACGGTCAGGGTCGGCAACGTGCGGGATTCGTCGACGGCTTCCTATCTGGATTCGACGCATGTCCGCCATCAAGGCTTCGCCTCGATCCAGGAGGGTCTCGACGCGCTACGCGCGGGCAAGATCGACGCGCTGGTTCACGACAAGCCGCTGCTCGGCTGGCTCGTTGGGCAGAACTACGCGACGAGCCTGCAGGTTCTCGACGCGACCTTCGACCAGCAGCAATATGCCATCGCGCTGCCGCTCGGCAGTCCGTTGCGCAGGCCTCTCGATGTCGCCTTGCTGCAGACCGTCGAAAGCGACTGGTGGAAGCAGGCCGTTTTCCAGTATCTGGGTGAAAAGTAGCCCGACAGGGCTTGATCCCCAGGGGCTGCGCGCAAGAAAAAAGCCGTCCTCGCTTTTGCGAGGGCGGCCTTTTTCCGGAAGGAAGTCAGGAAGAGAGGCGATCAATAAGCCTTGGCATGCTTGTTGCCGTGCTTCTTGCCGGTGTGCTTGTGGGTGTGCTTCTTCACGTGCTTGCGGTGCTTCTTGACGTGCTTGACATGCTTCTTGACGTGCTTGTGCGCGGCGGCCTGGACCGGTTTGTTGACGGCAGCGGACGCCGCCGGGGCGGCGCTCGACGCGGCCGTGGTGGTCGCGGCCGCGTTGGCAGTGCTGGCGCCGACTAGCGGCATGGCGAGGCCGAGGGCAATGGCCAGGGCGAGCGCGGAGAGGAGGGGCTTGTTCATGATAGGCATTCCTTCAGGGGTTGATGGTTGCTGTCACTGGTTCAGATCGACCGGTGTGACTCCAAGAAGTCTCAAGGCGTTGGCCAAGGTCCGGATGCCTTGTGCCTGCTTGCGCTCGGCACAAAACCGGTTCGCCTTGTTCTGGAGTGCCGTTGCCTCGGCGATCTCTGTCGCATTGGCACCGGGGCTTGCTTTGGTTTCGATGGCCTCGTCGAGTTGAAGACTGAGCCGGCTGCAATATTCGCTTCGGGTCACCGCCGCTTCCGCACCCGACTGTGCGACCGCAAACATGGCGAGCGAAATGCCGATCAGGGCACCCATCCATCCGGTCGAACGTCGTTGCATCTCTCGGGACCATCCCTTTGCGTTGTGCGGCGACCCGCTTCGGCCGCCGCGGGATGGTTATGACACGCGATTTTTTCGCCAGTTTTTCCGGACTGTTGAATCTTGTTTCTGGAGTGTGTCTGGCAGGCGATCTTCCTTCTCCCCTTGTGGGAGAAGGTGGCCGAGCGAAGCTCGGTCGGATGAGGGGTGTTCCAGGGAAAACCAGCGTCTCATTCCGTCCAGCACCCCTCAACCGTCTCAGCGCTGCGCGCCGATCCACTTTCCCCCACAGGGGGAGAAGGAAGAGCGCCGCGCCTGCTGCGGCGCTTGCACCTCTTCCTCTGGCGCTCGCCATCGCGTATGGCCCCGGGGAAAATCCTCCCAAGTTCCAATTCCCCGGAAACCGCATGATCAGACTCGAAAGCATCAGCAAGCAGAACGGCCGTCAGCTTGTCTTCATCGAGGCGTCGGCCGCCCTGCAGAAGGGCGAGAAGGTCGGCCTTGTCGGCCCCAACGGCGCCGGCAAGACGACGCTGTTTCGCATGATCACCGGACAGGAGCAGCCGGACGAAGGCCAGGTGCAGGTCGATCGCGGCGTCACCATCGGCTATTTCAGCCAGGATGTCGGCGACATGGAGGGCCATAGCGCTGTGGCCGAAGTGATGAACGGCGCCGGACCGGTCAGCGAAGTCGCGGCCGAAATGGCGGCACTCGAGGCGGCCATGGCCGATCCCGACCAGGCCGACCAGATGGACGAGATCATCGAGAAATACGGCGAGGCGCAGCACCGTTTCGAGGAACTCGACGGCTATGCGCTGGACGGCCGTGCGCGCGAGGTGCTCGACGGGCTCGGCTTCAGCCAGGAGATGATGGACGGCGATGTCGGCAAATTGTCCGGCGGCTGGAAGATGCGCGTGGCGCTGGCGCGCATCCTGCTCATGCGCCCCGATGTCATGCTGCTCGACGAGCCGAGCAACCATCTCGACCTCGAAAGCCTGATCTGGCTGGAATCCTTCCTGAAGGGCTATGACGGCGCGCTGCTGATGACCTCGCACGACCGCGAGTTCATGAACCGCATCGTCAACAAGGTGGTCGAGATCGACGCCGGTTCGCTGACCGCCTATTCCGGCAATTACGAATTCTACCAGCAGCAGCGGGCGATCGCCGACAAGCAGCAGCAGGCGCAGTTCGAGCGCCAGCAGGCGATGCTGGCCAAGGAGATCGCCTTCATCGAGCGCTTCAAGGCGCGCGCCTCGCACGCCGCCCAGGTGCAGAGCCGGGTGAAGAAGCTCGACAAGATCGACCGCGTCGAGCCGCCCAAGCGGCGTCAGATCGTGAATTTCGAATTCCAGCCGGCGCCGCGCTGCGGCGAGGATGTCGTCACCTTGAAGAACGTGCACAAGGCCTATGGCAGCCGCACCATCTATGAGGGGCTCGACTTCCAGGTCCGCCGCCGCGAGCGCTGGTGCATCATGGGCGTCAACGGCGCCGGCAAGTCGACGCTGCTGAAGCTGGTGGCCGGCGCTTCCGACCCGGACAACGGCACGGTCGCGCGAGGCCCGAGCGTCAAGATGGGCTATTTCGCCCAGCACGCCATGGAGCTGCTGGAAGGCGAGCGCACCGTGTTCCAGACGCTGGAGGACGCGTTTCCCCAGGCTGGCCAGGCGCCGCTTCGGGCACTCGCCGGCTGCTTCGGCTTTTCCGGCGACGAGATCGAGAAGAAATGCCGGGTGCTGTCAGGCGGTGAAAAGGCGCGGCTGGTGATGGCGCTGATGCTGTTCGACCCGCCCAACCTTCTGGTGCTGGACGAGCCGACCAACCACCTCGACATCGCCACCAAGCAGATGCTGATCGAGGCGCTGTCGCAATATGAAGGCACAATGCTGTTCGTCTCGCACGACCGGCATTTTCTGGCCGCCCTCTCCAACCGCGTGCTGGAGCTGACGCCCGAAGGCATCCACACCTATGGTGGCGGCTATACGGAATATGTGGAGAGGACGGGGCAGGAAGCGCCGGGCTTGAGGAGCTGAACGAAGGGGCGGTGTCGACTCGAAGCCGGCACCGCCCCTTGAATATCGTCCGTGTGTGAATATCGTCCGTGTGGAATGATGGCCTTAGTCGAACGAGATCGCCATGCCGCTGAGGTCTGCGTTGACCTGCAGACCGACCTGCTTGCCTGACAATTCGAGCTGGGCGCCCTTGTCGTTGGTCATGATGATCACCTGGGCTCCCTTGCCGATCGTGCCGCCGCCGCCGGCCGCTCCGTAGACCCCGGTCACGTCGCGGGCCCGGCGGATGTGGCGCACGGTGCCGCGGAAGTATGTCTTGGAAACACCGAAAGCCAGGCCTCCGGACACGGCGCCGACCGAGATCGGGTAGCTCTTGCCATGAAAGGTGAAGGTGCCTTTTCCGCCGGAGCCGCCGACGAAGAAGGCCGCCTTGTAGACGGCGAAGCGGATCGTGCCGCTGTCGGCATGCGCGGCGCTGGCGACGCTGACTGCCCCGGCGGCGATGACGGCAAGCGAGACGGAACGAATTGTGGACGAAATATTCATGATGGGAGCTCCTGGAGGTCGCCGCTTACCCGGCCGGGCTTGCCAGCGTCATATGAAAGTTACAACTGAACAGTCTCGCCCGTCATTGGTTCCCGGCACGCGGCGAATGGCGGTTTCGACCGACAAGCGTATCCCGACCTGTCTCATCGAAGCTGTCTGCCTTGTGGGAAGAAGAGTTCTGTGTACTCTCCCCACTGGTTGGGAAGGGCTCGGGATGAGAATTGCGATAAGAATTGCAATGTCGGTCGCATTGGCCGCGACGCTGGCTGGATGCGCGACCTCTCCGGTCGACTATGGGACCTCGCTTTCGCCGCAGGATCCGAAATGGACGTCGCCGGAATGCCAGCAGGCCCGGGCGGCGGCTTCGGACTACGCGGTTCGCGAGAAACAACATCCGGGATGGGAATTCGCAGCCCTTGGCCCGTATGGGCTGGGGATCATAGCGGCCACCAAGGAGGCCGAGCAGAAGCAGCGGAAGCTTTACGCCCGCAACGTACACCAGCAATGCTCGAGCCTTCCGCTGCCGAAGGAATTGCAAGGCGATCTGAACCCTGCGGTCGCAAAGGCGAAATATCCGTAGCCCCCGTGAGCCCAGAGGCTCGGCGGCATGCTGACTTCAAACCTGCTGTCGGCCCAGCTTTATGATGGCGCATTGACCGCAAATTGCGCGGCGAAAGCCCTGGCATAAGCGGGCCGGGCTTCCCCACGCGCCACATAGGCAGACAGGTTCTGATATTCATCCAGAAGGCCTGACATACGCAGTCGCAGCAGCACCGATACCATCAACAGATCGCCCGCGCTGAACGCGCCATCAAGCCAGTCGGCGGCGCCCAGGTAGACCGAGAGCTTGTCCAGCCGCGCGCGAACGCGGTCCTTGACCAAGGGCAGGCGCACCTCGCTCCAGGACCTTTCAGCTTCGAATATCCTTGCCGTCGTCAATTCGAGGATCGGCGGCTCGACGGTGTTGAGCGCGGCAAACATCCAGGTGATGGCGCGCGCCCGCGCATCGCGGTTTTTGGGCAGCAGGCCCGCATGCTGCTCGGCAAGATGGAAGACGATCGAGCCGGTCTCGAACAGGCACAGAGACCCTTCCTCATAGGTGGGGATCTGGCCGAAGGGATGGATGGCCAGATGCTCAGGCGCCTTCATCCCGGCGAAGGAAACGAGACGAACCTCATAAGGCTGCCCGACTTCTTCGAGCGCCCAGCGAACGCGCGTATCGCGCGCCAGTCCCTTGCCGCCATCGGGCGATCGTTCAAAGGCGGTGATGGTGGGGATCATGGGAGGCTCCGGGTGGTTGGTCAGGTGTCCGGTTCTTGGTTGCACCCAAAGGACGCACGGCGGAGGTGCTTCCCGACACCCTACCTCGTTTTTCGACCATCTGGATTTCGCGACCCGAACCGAAGGCGCGCGTCCCCGGTCCTAGCGCAGCAGTCCTTCCGCCTCGAATGTGTCCCAGCCTTCCAGCTTTGGCCGTGGAGCATCATCCTTTCCCGGATTCCTGACACTGCGCACCTTGCGCTCACGCTTTCCTGCTCGCGTCAGAGCGGCCTTGCCGGCACCGCGCCGTCTGTTTTCGGACGCTTCCTGTGTATCCTCCTCCCGCCAGGTGCTCGCCAGGTCACGATCGAGAATGTCCTCGATGTGGCGTGGATCGAAGACATGGAAGGTCACAGCTTTGGATCGCCCGCGCATCTTCACGGTGCGGGTGCCGATGCTCTTCAGGCGACCGTCCTTGAGCCATTTGTGGCGCTCGCGGGCGGAGATGGTGAGAATGTCCTCTGCCTCGCGCGGAAGCACGGCCAGAGCTTCGATGCCCTCCAGCGTCCTGGAGATGGTTTCGGAGGCGGCCTGGAACGCATCCGCGTCGGTTCGCAACATGCGCAACACGATACGGCCCGTCTCGGCCTTGGCGAACTTCCTCACCGCCCAGGGCAGGCGGGCTCGAATTTCACGTTCGATCCCCTTCAGGCGCAAGGAGGAGCCAAGCGTTGCCGATGGCGGCAGCGGCCATTCCGCGACCACTGACGCTGTAGCCGTGCTCACGCCGGGCTCGGACGTGCGATCAGGCGCGGCGGCAATTGCCGCCACGATGCCACTCAGGATCTTTCGAAAAGAGCCGCGCTTCTTGACTGCCATGTTTCATGTTCGCTCATCGGGTGCCCTCGTGGAATGTAGGTTGCACAGCAGACAACCGAAATCAGGCTCAAACAGTTCCTTTGGCATGCGCAAGCACCTATTCGGGTTCGCCAAACCATCGTGCCGCGGCCTGGGCTGCTTCCTCGATGTTCGGGCGCGCTGCGCCATAGCGTTGCGTTTTGCCTTGTTGCTGCGCCGTCCGCACACGGCTGGGATGATCAGGGCAGCACGTCGTCGAGGAACCTGGCCGCCTCGGTGAGGCCGCCGTTTGAAACCTGATGGCCCAGACCGGGCTCAATCGCGATCCTGGCCCGGACACCGGCCGCCTTCAGCTGCTCCGCCGCCCGGATGCTCTCGCCCGAAGGCATGATCGGGTCGGCGTCGCCGTGAACCAGGAGCAATGGCGTGCCGGTCGCGGGCGCCAGGGGTGGCGGGGATGCCAGGCGGCCCGAGAAAGCGACCACCGCCCCTACAGGCCAGCGCCCGCTGGCCAGCGCGTCGAGCGCCATGATCGATCCTTGTGAGAAGCCGAGCAGCGCCACGCGATCAAGCACATTCGAGTAACCGTGTTTTGCGATCAGAGCGGCGACAGTCGCGTCAAAACCGGGCCGCGCCGCGACGACGCGCCCGGGGCGATTGGCCTCGCTGACGCCGATGACGCTGAACCACTCGCGATGCGGGCCGCTGCCATGGGGCGCATCAGGGCTTTCGAAGACGAAACCGGGCAGTGCGTGTGCCAGCGCCCGACCGAGCACTGCCATGTTGGCGCCGTTGCTGCCGACGCCGTGCAAGAGGATGACCAGGCCGCGATCCATCAGCTCTGCCCTGTCACGGAGACGGGCGCGAGGCCCGGCAGGTCGGGCCCTTTCGGCACGATGCCGTTAGGGTTGAGGGCCTTGACCGAATAGTAGCCGGCCTTGATGTGCTCGATGCTGACGGTTTCAGCGACCCCCGGCACGGCCAGCATCGCAGCCATATAGGCACTCAGCGCCGGATAGTCGGCGAGGCGCCGCAGATTGCATTTGAACAGGCCGTGATAGGCGGCGTCAAAGCGCACCAGGGTGACGAACAGCCTGATGTCGGCCTCGGTCAGGGCATCGCCCAGAAGGAAAGGCCCACCCTTGACGAGCCGGGCCTCGAGACTTTCCAGCATCGAGAACACGTCATCGAAGGCTTCCTCATAGGCGACTTGCGTGATGGCGAAGCCGGCGCGATAGACGCCGTTGTTGAGCCGTGGATAGATATCCGCGTTGAGCGCGTCGATCTCGGCCCGCAACGGCGCGGGATAGAGGTCCGGTCCACTTGCGAGGTCGCCAAAGCCCGAGTTGAGCATGCGCATGATATCGGCGCTTTCGTTGTTGACGATGGTGCCAAGCTGCTTGTCCCAAAGGACAGGCACGGTGGCGCGCCCGGTATAGAGCGGGTCGGCCCTGGTGTAGATTTCATGCAGATGGCGGGCCCCGTTGATGTCGTCGGGGCCAGTGCCGGGATAGCCGCCGAACGCCCAGCCTTCATCATCCAGGCGGGGGTTGACGATGCTGATGGAGATGGTGTCCTCAAGCCGCTTGAGCTTGCGCGCGATCAGCGTGCGGGATGCCCAAGGGCAGATGAGTGCGACATAGAGATGATAGCGGCCCGCTTCGGCTGCAAAACCAGCATCACCCGTCGGTCCGGCGCTGCCGTCAGGCGTCACCCAGTTGCGAAAGCCGGAAACCTGCCTGATGAAGCCGCCCTTGGCATCGCTTGCCTGCACCGGCTGCCAGTTGGCCGTCCATTTTCCTTCAATGAGCATCGTCTTCGTCCTTCACGCAATCACTGGGGGATTGTCCACGGGTGCAGCGGCGCGCCACTTGACCGATATCAAGTGGCGCGTCGCGGCTTGCTATTTTGTTCTTCGATGGCGCGTTCCGGCCGCCGAGGCCGCAGCGCGATCAAGGCCTGGATCAGATGCCGACCCAGGTCGGAGCGATATCGGTGCCTTTTCCCTGGCCGTATCCGAGGCCGATGTTGAGGGCGGCGACAGCCTCGATGTTGCGCGACGCCGCCAAGGGGCCGGCGACGATGGCCTTGAGGCCGGCTGCTTTCACCAGCGCCTCGACCTGGGCAACGGCGCCCGCGTCGTCGCCCGCGAGCAGCACCGTTGCCGGAGTGCCGGCGACCTTGCCGCCATTCTGCAGCACCGACGCAAACAAGGTGTTGAAGCCCTTCACCACCTTGGCCTGCGGGGCGAGCCGCGCGATTTCTTCAGCGGCGCTGGTCGAGAAGCCGATGGCCAGGCCGGAAAAGTCGGCCTTCATGGGATTGGTCAAGTCGACGACGATCTTGCCCGCCAGGCCTCCGGCGGCTTTCACCACCGCGGCGGCGGCATCATAGGGCACGGCGAGAAAGACAATGTCGGCCTTGGCGACGGCGTCGGGGATCGAGGCGGCGGACACGGTGTCGCCGAAGCCGCTGGCGAGCGAGGCTGCCTCCGACGGATGGCGCGAACCGAAGACGATGGCGTTGCAGCTGCCCGAAAACACTGTGGCGAGGCCTTTGGCCATATTACCGGTACCGATGATTGCGAGTGTCATGTCCTGTGCTCCTGTCAGCTTGCCCTGCGGCGATGACGGGAATATGGACCTGTTCCGTATCGACTTCTATCTGGCGAAATCGCAGAAGATTTCTTCCAAATTGGAAAGTCTACCAGCCCTGGTCCCAAGGCGGGCTGTCCTGAAAATGCGAGACGAGGAAATCCACCATCACCCGCACCTTGGCCGCCAGGTGCCGGCCGGTGGTGTAGACGGCCCAAAGAGCCATCGGGTCGGCCTCGTGGTTGGCCAGCACGGGAATGAGCTGACCGGTCCGGATGCGCTCGCCGGCGACGAAGCTGGGGCCCTGCACCAGACCCAGGCCGATCGCCGCCGCGGCCGCGCAGGCCTCGGCGTTGGAGAAGCGCAGCCGGCCACGGATCGGCACCGTCAAGCCGCGCGCAAAACGCCAACTGGCCCCGTCGGCGAAGTTGGTGTCGAGGATGCAGGCGTGCCGGGTCACGTCCCCGGGACGGTCCGGAGCGCCGAATGCGTGCAGATAGGATGGCGCCGCCGTCGTCACCAGCCGGATCGGGCAGAGCTTTCGCGCAATGAGGGTGCTGTCGCGCAAGGTGCCGATACGCAGGGCGAGGTCGAAACCCTCTTCCACGAGGTTGACGACGCGGTCGGAGAACGACACGTCGAGCTCAATCAGCGGATGCGCCCGCGCGAACTCGGCCAAAAGCGGCGCAAGGACCTGGGTGCCGAAGGTAATCGGCACGGACATGACCAGTCGCCCACGCGGTGCCCCCGACGTGCTGCGGATGGTGGAATCCAGCTCGTCCATCTCCTCGAGCAGGCTTTTGATCCGCTCGAAATAGGCGCGCCCGGCCTCCGTGGGAGAGACGGAGCGGGTCGTGCGATGAAGCAGCTGCACGCCCAGCTCTTCCTCGAGCCGGGAAACCAGCTTGGACGCCTGACCCGAACTCACGCCGAGTTTTTGCGCAGCGGCGGACAGGCTCCGGCGCTCGATGACCGCAACCAACATCCGGTCACATGCCAGTCTGTCCATGCTGGGAACCTCAATCGCGGCGACTGTCGAGTATCTACCATAACCGCAAATGGCGCGAAGGCGCACGCACGGGCTTCGTAACGATACGTCGGGCCGCTGCCGTCGAGCGGACCGGGGCGCGAGGCGAGCGGGGTGGGCGCACTACCCCGTGGCCAGCCATTTGCGCGACTGGGCGAAGGCCTTGAAGGCCTTGGCCTCCATCGGGCGGCCCAAAAAGTAGCCCTGCAGGATATCGCAGCCAAGCTCTTTCAGGATGCGCGCGTGCTCCATCGTCTCGACCCCCTCGGCAACCACTTCGATGCTGAGTGACTTGCCGATCTCGATGATCGACGACACCAGGTGCCGCTGCGCGCTTGAGCCGGTGATGGGCGTGACCAGCTGACGGTCGATCTTGAGGCGGCGCGGCTGCAGCTTGAGCAGGGAGACGATCGAGGCGTGGCCGGTGCCGAAATCGTCGATCTCGATGTCGATGCCGAGCTCCTTGATATGCTCGATGTTCCAGGTGACCAGATCGTCGTTCTCGTCGAGGAAGATGGACTCCACCAGCTCGAACGACACGGTTCCTGCCTTGATACCGAGCTTGCGCAAGCCACTGATCAAGTCCTTGTCCTCCAGGCGCCTGGCCGAGACATTGACCGACACGCGCGGGATGTTGAGGTGGCCGCGCGACCAACGCCCGAAATTCTCCAGCGCCTGTTCGAGCACGGTGCGGTCGATCAGCGCCACGACATTGAGCTCTTCGGCCACCTTGAGATAGGTGTCGGGGGGCAGGATGCCGCGCCGCGGATGCTTCCAGCGCGACAACGCCTCGACGCCGACGATCTCGAGCGTCTTGGCATCGAACTGCGGCTGGTAGTAGGCGATGAATTCGTTCCGCTCCAGCCCGCCAAGGATCTCATCGGCGATCTGCTTGGTCCGCACGATCTCGCTCTGCAGCTCTTTGTTGAAGAACTCATAGCGGTTGCGACCGCGATCCTTCGCCCGGTAAAGCGCGAGATCGGCGTTGACGAGCAGCTGCCTGGCGTCGATGCCGCTGTTGGCGGCAATGCCGATACTCACTCCGAACCGGCACGGATGGCCCCGATAGTCCACAGGCTGGCGCATCTCCTCGATGATGCGGTCGGCGAGTGCCGCCAGCTGGTGATCGTCGAGCCCATGGCTCACCACGACGAACTCGTCGCCGCCGATGCGCGCAACGAAATCGTTGCGGCCCACATTGGCCTTGATGACCTTCGAGGCATGCACCAGCATGGCATCGCCCGCGGCGTGGCCGAGCGTGTCGTTGATCTGCTTGAAGCGGTCCAGATCCAGATGCAGCAGCGCCGTGTGGCGGTCCGGTTCGCCGGTTTCGGCCAGCAGCTCGTCGAGATAGCGGCGGTTGGGCAGGCCGGTCAGCGAGATCGTGCAGCGCCGCATACTCGATATGCGCCTTGGCGAGATTGAGTTCGGCGTTCTTCGATTCCGTCAATTGGCGCTCGCGCATGAGGGTCTCGTTGAGCAGCACGTCGCTGGTCACGTCCCATTCGGCGCCGATCAGCTTTGGCGTGCCGTCGATATCCTGGAAGAAGCTGGCGCGGGTGCGTACATGGCGGACGGTGCCGTCGGGGCGCAGGAGCCGGTATTGTGAGGAGTAGGGGCCTTTTTTCACGGTGGCCAGATCGAAATCCCGCAGCGCCCGCCCGATGTCTTCAGGATGGATCGCCTGTGCCCAGTCGTCATAGCCGCGCGGCTTGCCGTCGGCCGGCTTGCCGTAGATTTCGTTGACGCGGTCATCCCACACCATTTTGTGGGTGGCGAGGTCGTGTTCCCAAACGCCGATGCCCGAGGCCTCCAGCGCCAGCTCCAGGCGCCCGGACAGGCGTCTCAGCTCGGCGTAGTTTTTCTGCCTTTCGCCGAATAGCCGCCCGGCCACCATGATCGGCAGCACCACAAGCGCGCCGGCGAGCAGCATGAGCGCCCGCAGGGCCAACTCGTTCTTCGGGGCGGCTGGCCAGCCGCCTTTGGGGATGGCCGAAATCTGCCAGGAGCCTGAAGGCAGCTGCACGTCGGTCGAAACGGGATTTCCGGCGATGACATTGCCGCCGCCGAAGAAGCGTTCGCCGCCGCCGCCCAGCGCATCCTTGCCCGTGAGTGCGACATCGATGTCAAGATCCGGGTCGGTCAGCCCGCTCGCCGCGTAGAGCCGGTCGACATCGACCACCGCCGAGACGATGCCCCAGAAGCGGTCGCCGCCGCTCGCCGTCGGCACGAACACCGGAATGCGGCCGATGAAGCCGCGCCCACCCTGGGCAAGGTCGACGGGGCCGGCAAACACCATCACGCGCTGGTCGCGCGCGCGAAATGCCGCCATGCGTTGCGCCTCGTTCTTGCGATAGTCGAGGCCGATCGCCTTCTCATTGCCCTTCAGAGGGTACATCAGCGAGATGACGAGGTCGGGCGCGCCGGCGATGTTGCGCAGTTGCGATTTCTGCTGGAACAGATTGGTCGCGAGCGAGGCAAATCTCTGCTGGCCCATGTAGGGCTCCGTAACGATGGTCGAGACGAGGCCCTGAACAAGCTGGAGATTGCCGCCTATGTTGCCTTCAAGCTTGGCGCGGATGATGTTGACCTTGGCCAGCACATCGGCGCGCGCCAGTTGATCGGAGACCCTGCTGTTCTGCTGGTCGGCAATGATGGCGCAAGCCAAAAGCACAACAAAAGCAATGGCCGCCGGCAAGTTGGCGGAAGAGAAAACGGCCTGTTTGACACGGCCGAGATTGAATCTCGTTATGGCCAATTCGACCTGAATACCTTTCCTGAACAGCAGCCCCCGGTCGCACCTTAGTAGAAAACGCTTAAATTTGAACTTCCAAGCTGAATGTAAGTTTCGGCATCGGGATTTCGGCTCGCAGGCTGAGCCAGGGCTTAATGGACGGGACTACAGGTTCGCCTCGGCGAAGATGCGCGACGCCCAGTCGAGGAAGACGCGAAGGCGTGGCGAGAGCTGCCTATTCTGCGGGTAAAGCGCCGACAGCGGCGTCGGCGATGGCGGGTAGTCGGCCAGCACCTCGACCAGCGTCCCGTCGGCAAGGTCCCTCTCGAAACGATAGCGCGGCGCCTGGATCAAGCCCAGCCCAAGCCGCGCCAGATCGGCGGCGGTGTCGGAATTGTTCGCAGCGACGCGACCCGGCAGCCGGATTTCAACGGTCTTGCCACCGACGGTGAATTCGAACGGGAGGGTCTCGCCGGTCCGCGACGAGACGAAACCCACCGCCTGGTGCCCATCGAGCGCATCTGGGGAGGTGGGTGTGCCGTGCCGTTCGAGATAGGCGGGACTGGCGCAGGTGATCTCGCGGATCATCGCCAGCCGCCGCATGATCATGCCGCTGTCGGGCGGCTCGCCGACGCGTATGACGCAGTCGACACCCTCGCGCACGAGGTCGACCAGCCGGTCGCTCTGGCCGATCTGCAGGTCGATCCTGACATAGCGGGCGAGGAATTCGGGCAGGCGCGGCAACAGGAATGTGCGGGTGAGCAGCGTGCTGGCGTCGATGCGCAGCAGGCCGAATGGCTCGGCATTGCGGAAGGCAGCCTCGGCATCCTCGATCTCGGCCAGGATCGACAGGCAGCGGTGATAGTAGGCCTCGCCATCCTGCGTGGCGTTCACCTGCCGTGTCGTTCGCTCCAGCAGCCGCGCGCCGAGATGCTCCTCGAGCCGCCTGATCGCTTCCGTCGCGGTTGAACGCGGCAGGCCGAGATCGGCGGCGGCAGCGGTGAAGCTGCGCCGCTCCAGAACGCGAACAAAGAGCCGCATCGTGTCCAGACGATCCATGGCCTTTGTTCGCAATTTCCGAATAGTGATGTCAATAGGCGGCCGATTATCCGGGAAACGGGTTGGCCTATATCCGTGTCACCAACAACACGGAGAGACTTCCATGACAAATCAGCAAGCGATCCAACAAACCAGAACGGCGATCGTAACCGGCGCCTCCAAGGGCATCGGCGCGGCCATCGCGCAGCGGCTGGCCCGCGACGGCGTCGCCGTCGTCGTCAACTATGCGCGGGGCCGCGCGGAGGCCGGAGAGCTTGTGCGTGCGATCGAAGCCGGCGGCGGCAAGGCGATCGCCGTTCAGGCCGATATCGCCGATCCGGCTGGCATCGCCGCTCTTTTCGACGCCGGCGAAAAGGCCTTCGGCGGCATAGACATCCTCGTCAACAATGCCGGTATCATGAAGATCTCGCCGATCGCGGGTACCGACGACGCCTCGTTCGACACGCAGATCGCGATCAATCTCGGCGGCGTGTTTCGCGGCATGCGGGAAGGCGCGCGCCGGCTTCGCGAAGGCGGCCGCATCATCAATTTCTCGAGCAGCGTCGTCGGCCTCTACCAGCCGGGATACGGCGTCTACGCGGCCACCAAGGCGGGCGTCGAGGCGATGACCCACATCCTGGCCAAGGAGCTTGGCGCGCGCCGTGTCACCGTCAACGCGGTGGCGCCGGGGCCGATCGAGACGGCGCTGTTCCTGGACGGCAAGAGCGAGGCGCAGATCGAGGCCATCGGCAAAATGATCCCGCTTGGCCGGCTCGGCCAGCCCGACGACATCGCAGGCGTGGTTTCGTTCCTGGCCGGGCCGGACAGCTTCTGGGTCAATGGGCAGATCATCCGCGCCAATGGCGGCGTGATCTGAGGAGATGACCATGCAACAGACAATCCTGATCACAGGCGCTTCCAGCGGCTTCGGCGCGATGACGGCGCGGGCGCTGGCAAGGGCGGGCCACACGGTCTATGCCTCGATGCGCGACCCGGCGGCGCGCGGTGGCGTGGCGGCGGCCGAAATGGAGAAATTCGCCCGCGACGAGGGTCTGGCGCTCAAGCCCATCGCGCTCGATGTCACTTCCGATGCTTCCGCCGAAGCGGCGGTCCGGCTGATCCTGGGCGAGGCCGGCCGGCTCGATGTGCTCATCCACAATGCCGGGCATATGGGGTTTGGACCGACCGAGGCTTTTGCGCCCGAACAGCTGGCGCAGCTCTATGACGTCAATGTCGTCGGCACGCAGCGCGTCAACCGTGCGGCCTTGCCGCATATGCGCTCCCTCGGCAGGGGGCAGATGATCTGGGTCGGCTCGAGCAGCACGCGGGGCGGCACGCCGCCATTCCTCGCGCCCTATTTCGCGGCAAAGGCCGGCATGGATGCGCTGGCGCAGAGCTACGCGCTGGAACTCGCCCGCTTCGGCATCGAAACGACGATCGTCGTGCCGGGCGCCTTCACCAAGGGTACGGAGCATTTTCACCACGCCGCCGCGCCCGTGGATGCGGAGCGAGCCGCGCTCTACTGGTCCGGGCCCTACGCCGATGTCGATCAGCAGGTGCTGAAGGGGCTGGCTTCGCTTGAGCCGGCGGATGCCGATCCGGCCGATGTCGCCACGGCGATCGTCGACCTCGTCGCCATGCCGCACGGAAGGCGCCCGCTGCGCGTGCACATCGACCCCTCCGACGATGGCGCGGCGATCGTCAACGGCATCGCCGACCGCGTGCGTGCGCAACTCATGGAGCGGATCGGCCTTGCCGACCTGCTTCATCCCAAAGCCTGAACCCCACCCTCAAAGAGAAGGAAACGATCATGCCATTCGCCAACATCAAGATGCCGCAAGCGGCTCTCTCCAAGGCGCAGAAGGAAGACCTCATCCATCGCACGACGGCGATGTTCGTCGAATTTTTCGGCGAAGGCGTCCGACCCTACACGATGGTGCTGGTGGAAGAGGTCGCCGATGGCGGCTACGGCCGCGCCGACGAAGTCTTCATCGTGCCGGAAGCCTATCGCGCCAAGGAATAGCGCATCAACAGGAGAGGGGGCGGCAGCCTGTTTGCCCCTGCCCCCTCTCAGGACGCCAGGCTCAACGACCGCGATGCCGTCTCGTCCGGGCGGGCGGCTCGCCTGGCCAACCGGTAGCGCTTGGGTGCGCTGCCGGTGACGCGCTTGAAGGCGTTGCTGAAGGCGCTTTCGGAGGTGTAGCCGAGCGAGCGGGCAAGAACCGCCACGGGCACGTCCTCCTCGCGCAAGGCGCGTTCGGCCAGATGCATGCGCCATTCGGTCAGGTAGGTCAGTGGCGCCACGCCGGCGGTCTGCCTGAAATGGAAGGCGAAACTGGTGCGCGACATGGCTGCGGCCCTGGCGAGTTCCTCGAGATGCCAGGCGCGGCCGGGATCGCCATGCATCAGCCGCAGTGCGGGCGCCAGACGCGGATCGCCGAGCGCACGCAGCCAGCCGGCGGGCATCAGGCTCGACGTCTTCAGATGCGCCCGCAACACCTGGATGAACAGGAGCTGGGCGAGCTGCGCCGAGGCGAGGCTGGCGCCCGGCTGATCCTCGGCCTGCTCGCTGACCAGCTGGTCGAGAATCCAGCGCAGGATCGTCGCCTGCGGCGATGAAGCGTGAATGTGGATCCATGGCGGCAGCACATCGGCCAGCAGCCGCCCGCTCGCCTGGTCGAGAAGGACATGGCCGCCGATATGCGCGAAGTCATTGCCGTCGCCGAGCCGCGCGATCTTGCAGCCGGCAAACACCGCCATCGCGTCGAGCGGCGGGACGGACAAGTCGCTGGCGAGGATGAAGGAGCGCCGAGAAGCGAGCAGAAGCACGTCTCCGGTCCGCGCGTGCACCGGCTCGTCCTCGCCCTCGAGGCGGATCCAGCAATCGCCCTTCACCACGGCGAAGAACTTGATCTTGTCGGGCGCCGGAAAGCGCAATGCCCATGGGCCGCCGGCGGTGAAGCCGCCGGTCACCATGGTTTCGGCGCTGGTGAATTTGAGGATGTCGGAGAACGGGTCAGCGGCCATTTCCGTACTCTGGCGCAACTTATGCGGATTTTCAAGCATTCACAATCCGAGCACTCGCGCATAGCTGATAGGTCCATGAACGCACCGCCTGGAGCGGCGGACACATCAGGAGACCGACATGAACGACGAACTGGTGCTGGTGACCGGTGGCTCCGGCTTCATTGCATCGCACTGCATCCTGAAGCTGCTCGACGCCGGCTATCGCGTGCGCACGACCCTGCGTTACCTGAAGCGGGAAGGCGAGGTGCGCGCGATGCTGCGGCAAGGTGGCGCCGAGCCCGGGGACAGGTTGTCCTTCGTCGCCGCCGACCTGTCGGCGGATACCGGCTGGGCGGATGCTGTGGCGGGCTGCACCTACGTGCTCCACGGCGCCTCGCCGACGCCTTCGGGCAGCCAGACGCGGGAGGAAGATTGGGTGCGGCCCGCCGTCGACGGCGTGCTGCGGGTGCTCGGCGCCGCACGCGATGCCGGCGTGAAACGTGTCGTGCTGACTTCGGCCATCGGCGCGGTCGCCATGGGTCATGCGCCGCAGACCAGGCCTTTCAACGAGACGGACTGGTCCGATCTCAGCGGCAATGTCGCGCCCTATCAGAAATCGAAGACGCTGTCGGAACGCGCCGCCTGGGATTTTGTCGCCAGGGAAGGGCGGGGTCTCGAACTGTCGGTCGTCAATCCGCTCGCGGTGCTCGGCCCGGTTCTCAGCCCCGACTATTCGCATTCGATAGGGCTGATCAAGCGGCTGATGGACGGCATGCCCGGCTGTCCCCGGGTCAATTCCGGCTATGTCGATGTGCGCGACCTTGCCGATTTGCATCTGCTGGCAATGACCAGCCCTGCGGCAAAGGGCGAGCGCTTCATCGGCATTTCGGGTCACAGCCTGTGGATGGCCGATGTCGCAAGAGTGCTGCGGCGCAGAATGAGCGCGGCCGCGGCCAAGGTGCCGACCCGGGAAATCCCCAACTGGGTGATCCGCCTGCTGGCGTTGCGCGGTGATCCGACGACGAAGATGCTGGCCAGGCATCTCGGCGTGATGATGGACGCCACCAGCGAAAAGGCGACGCGCCTGCTCGGCTGGACGCCGCGACCGGCCGAGGAGGCGATCGTCGCCACGGCCGAAAGCCTGCTGCGGCTGGGGCTTTTGGGTGGTTCGAACGCGTAGGCGACGCGCCAGGGGAACCGCCTACTTGCCGGCCATGTGATCGGCAAGCTCCTGCGCCTGGCTGAGAAGCGCCGGGAAGACCGGGTCGCTCGGCAGGCGCTCGCCCATGCACTTGCGGTAGTCGCCGTCACCTTTTTCCCAGGCGGCGTTGGCGGTGTCATATGCCTTTTCATCCTGCTGCTCGGTAGCCTGGGCGGCCAATTTCTGGGCAGCGGCGTCGGCCGAGGTCCATATGGCCTCGCAGGCCGCGATCTTCGGAACAGGCTGCGCGGCGGGCGCCGAGGCAATCATGACGCTGTTGCCCTTGACGAGCGTGACGATGACCTGCTGTTCCTGGATAGGCCCCACGTCCTGCGTCCAGCCGCCAAGCCGCGCAATGGCGATGTCGGCGCCCTCGGGCTTCTTCAGCGGAAAGTCGAGCGTCCCCATGAACGCGGCGTCGCTGTTGATCGCCTGGGTGTAGAAGGCATCGAGTTTCAGCGCCTCGTCGATGCCGGTGGGCAGTTTGAGACTCGCGTCCGTCTCGGTGGCCCTGGAGCGAAGCCAGCGATCGAGTAGCCCTCGCGTCGTCGCCACGAGGCTCGGACCGTCGTCAGTCCTGGCGTATCTCAGCCCGTCGAGCATGCCGTATCCGATATCGGCGTCGCTCAGGCTTTCGAGATTGCTGGTGCCGGTCGCCGGAAAACCCGCAACCGCCAGGGGGCCGAGAAGAGAGGAAAGGCGCCCTTCAAGATCGGCGCGCGCCTTGGCATCGGCAGCATCGAGCGTTTCCACCGGAGCATTCGCGCTGTTGAGTGCGGCGATGGCGGCAATCGCCTTGTCGCGCGCGGCGATATAGTCGTCCTCCGGCGAGGCCGCGAAGGCCACGCCGCTCGCCAGCGCGAACACGATCGTCCAGACCAACCGCATGACCCAAGCCTCCCGCTTTTTTATCCTGGCTTTGGGAGCCTATCGGGCGTCTTGTGGCTATTGTGCGGCACCACGTCAACGAGAAGCGTCTCGCGACGCCCGGACGATCGAAAGCCTCGCCATCCGTCACACTCCCTTCCGCTTCTCGACCTCGGCCTTGCGCAGCAAAAATCGCTGGATCTTGCCGCTCGGTGTCTTCGGCAGTTCTGTCACGAAATCGATCTCGCGCGGATAGGCGTGGGCCGACAGGCGTTTGCGGACATGCTGTGCGAGTTCCTCGGCGAGTTCCGGGCTGCCTTGCCAGGAGGGCGCCAGGATGACGAAGGCCTTGACGATCTCGGTGCGCTGCGGGTCGGGCACGCCGACCACCGCCGCCTCGTTGACCGCCGGGTGCTCGATGAGCGCGCTTTCGACGTCGAACGGCCCGATGCGATAGCCGGAGGAGGTGATGACGTCATCCGACCGGCCGATGAAGCTGATCGAGCCATCCGGCTCGAACTCGACCGTGTCACCGGTGCGGTAACATCCGCCCGATATGGCCGGGGTTTCCGCCTGGTGATAGCCGCCGAACCAGCGCAACGGCGAGTTGGCGATGTCGACGGCAAGGACGCCGGGCTGGTTGGGGCCAAGCTCGTGGCCGGCCTCGTCCAGAACGACGATGCGGTAGCCCGGCATGGCAAAGCCGGCCGAACCCGGGCGCACGGGGTGCGACAGGCCGTGATGGTTGTTGACCATCATGCCGTTCTCGGTCTGGCCGTAATGGTCATGGATCGGTGCGGCGAGATGGGCGTCGAACCAGCGGATCACTTCCGGGTTGAGCGGCTCGCCGGCGCTGCTCACCACGCGCAGGCGGCCCTGGATGCGGGCGGCGGCCTCGGGCCCTTCGGCCAGCAGCAGGCGGAAGGCGGTGGGCGAACCGGCGAGGCTGGTGACGCCAAGGCGCTCGATGATGTCGTAGGTGCTTTTGGCGGTGAAGGCGCCTTCGTTGAAGGTCGTCGCGACGCCGAGCAGCAAGGGACCGGTGATGGCGTAATAGAGGCCGTAGGCCCAGCCGGGATCGGCGATGTTCCAGAAGACGTCGTCCGGGGTGAGCCCGATCGCGTCGCGCATATAGACGCCGAAGGCCATCAATGCGCTCAGCGGCACTGGCACGCCCTTGGGCAGGCCGGTCGTGCCCGAGGTCGACATCATCATGAACAGGTCGTCGCCCGTGCGCAGGATGGGCTCGCAGTCGGACGAGGCGGCGGCAAAGGCCGCGCGGAAATCGATGTCGCCCGCCGGCAAGGCTTCGCCAAGAGCGAGGATGGTCGCAACCCGGGGGCAGTGCTCCACCTCGTCGAGCTTGCCGCGATTGGCCGTGTTGGTGACGACGAGCTTGGCGCCGCTGGTCTTCAGCCGGTGGTCGATGGCCTTCGGCCCGAAGGCGGTGAACAGTGGCTGATAGACGGCACCGATGCGCCACGTGCCGAGAATGGTCGCCACCAGTTCGGGAATGCGCGGCAGCATGCCGGCGACGACATCGCCGGGGCCGACGCCTGCCGCCTTCAGCAGATTGGCGACGCGGCCCGACATGTCGTCGAGATCGTCGAAGGTGAATTCCCGCAGCTCACCGCTGGCGGAGATCGCGCGCAATGCCAGCCGGTTCTGCCCGGTGTGGCGGCCGCAGCATTCGACATAGGCGTTGATCCCGGTCGCGGGATCGCCAGAAAGACGCGCTACTTCATCCTCGATGCGGAACCGCGCAACGGCATCGTCATAGCGCGGCAACCGCGCCGGAGTTGTTTGGGTCATGGCAGTCCTCCCTGGCGGCGCCCATCTCCTCCATGGGCGCTGTCGGTTCATTAGATGCATGAAATCGCGCTGTTGGTCGATGCGGCGAAAGTTGGTGGCGGGGTAGGTCTGTGCTCCCTGAAGGATCGCGGTGCTGACGATCTGCGGCAACCATTGCCATTGACCGCGCCAGCCTTCCGGCCGATAGCTCCGCGCGATTTGCGACTCCGAGACCTCAATGACCTCAGACGCCAACCTCCACGATATGGCCACTGCCGAAGAACGCGCCCTCAACGCCGACGCCGCCTGGCAGGACGATGTTCGCCAGGGCGTGCGCCATGTGCGCGATCTCGCTTCGCTGCCGCTGTCGCCGGGCGAGCGCGCGGCGGCTCAAGGCGCGGCGGCGAACCACAAGGTTCGCATCCCCAAAGCCTATCTCGACCTGATCGACTGGAACGACCCCGCCGACCCGATCCGGGCGCAGGTTATCCCGGAGCCGCACGAACTGATCGAGCAGGACGGCGAGCTCGGTGATCCGATCGCCGACCATGATTTCAGCCCGGTGCCGCGGCTGACGCATCGCCATGCCGACCGGGTGCTGTTGTTCCCAACCTATCAATGCGCGGTCTATTGCCGGTTCTGCTTCCGCAAGGAATCGCTGACCGCGATCGGCCGCGGCTACACGCGCGAGGCGCTGGAGCCGGCGCTGGCCTATATCGCCGGTCATCCCGAGATTCGCGAGGTGATCCTGACCGGCGGCGATCCGCTCTCGCTGCCCGACAAGGCGCTGGCCGAAATCTTCGCGCGCATCGAGGCGATCGCGCATGTGCGGCTCGTGCGCATCCACACGCGCGTGCCGGTCGCGCTGCCGTTGCGCATCACGTCAGGGCTGGTCGAGGCCTTGCAGGGCCGGCTGATGGTCACCGTCGTCACCCATTTCAACCATGCCCGGGAGATCACCGATGCCGCCGAGGCGGCCTGCCGCAGGATGCGGCAGGCGGGCTTCGTGCTGCTCAACCAGAGCGTCCTGCTCAAAGGCGTCAACGACACGGTCGAGGTGCTGGAGGAGCTCTGCCGCGAGCTGATGTACCGCCTCGGCGTCAAACCCTATTACCTGCACCATGGCGACCTCGCGCGCGGCATGGCGCATCGGCGCACGACCATTGCGCAGGGCCAGGCGCTGGCCAGCGCGCTGCGGGCGCGCCTGTCGGGCATCTGCAACCCCGTCTATGTGCTCGACCTGCCGGAAGGCGGCGGCAAGGTGCCGCTCGGGCCGTGTTATGTCGAAGCACAGGAAGGGGAGCGCTGGCGGATGCGGGGGCTTGATGGCGAGGTCCGGACCTATACGGAAATCGTCGGGACGTAGAACACCAGGCCACGCGTAGCGCCCGGTTCCCGATCCTAACCCGCACCCCGTTCAACAAAGGCCAAGACGACCACACGCGGGGCAACGCAGTAGGCGAGGCTGACCCTGCGGCCGGTCTTTGTCGTCGCAGAACCTGTATTGAGGTCCACTGTGATGTCCTCATAGCCGAGGATCTCGCGATCAAGCGGATAGGCCGCCTTGTAGACCGCTTCCTTGGCGGCAAAGAGGATACGACCGGCAAGATGCCGATCCGCCGCGTCCGTCCGGTCCGCAGGGATTGCGACGAGCGCGAGGATGTCGTCGGGCAGGGCCAACGCGGGCTCGACGTCGATGCCGAGGGAGGCGATGTGGCCAACAGGCGCAACCGCCGCCACGGCCATGTCGTCGTCATGGGCGAGCGAACCCGTTATCCCGTCGGGCCAGACCGGCGCGCCGGATGGCGCGCGAAGGATGGTGGCGTCATTGATGCCAAGCTCCGCCAGCAGTTCGTGCGCGATCCAGCGGGCCGCTCCGCTCGCGCGCCGCATGGCTGGCTGGCGCGCGGGGATGGAACGCGCTTCCTCGGGCAGCAGATGGGCTTCGTCCGCGTCGCGTATGACCCGGCATCCGATGCGAACACTGCCTGGCGCGATGGCGGCCATCGCCCGCAGCAGGGATGTCTGCGCAAGCGGCAGGACCAGATCGGCGATCATTTCTCCGTCCTCGTCGAGCCCTTCTTCCACGAAGCCGGCGGCGCGATAGAGTTGTCGTGCCGCGTCATTCTCCGGTTCGTAGCAAATGGAAACGTGCCTGACATGGCCGAGACTGCGGATTTCGCCCAGCACTTCGCGCAACGCGGCCTTGCCATAGCCTTTGCCCTGGCTGGCGCGGTCGATCATGAAGCGGTAGATGCGCGCCTCGTCGTCATCCTGCGGCGCCTCGTACATCAGGAAACCGATGACACGATCCCCGGCCATGACGACGCGCGGCCGCGCGTCGTCATCAAGGCCGGCCTCGTCCAGGGACTCCGCATTGCTGGCGACGAAATCCATCTGGTCCGGGGCCAGCTCCAGGGACGCAACCGAGGCCCAGTTGGCCTCGGTCACCGGGGCGAGACGGATTTCCACGCCCTTGCGGGGCCCGTTCGTCAAGCCGCGGCCTCCAACGCAATCAAGCCGATGTCTTGGCGCCATCGTCCGTGACGGGGGTCACGAACCGGTGCAGCTTGGCCGGGTTGCCGCGCCATATGGAGTAGGGCTCGAGCTCTTCGCCCTTCATCACGAAGGAATCGACATCGGCCACCGACCCTTCGCCCATCACCACGCCGTAATGGACAAAGGCGGAAGGTCCGAGCGTGCAGCCCTTGCCGATGCGGATGTAATCGGACTTGAACGCGCCTTCCTCCAGCGAATGGGCCTGGATGACGCAGCCCTCGTTCAGGGTGACGTCGTCGCCGATCTCGACCAGCGAGCGTTCGGTCAGGTTGCTGCCGCCGTCATAGACCCGCTTGCCCACCTTGACGCCCAGCAGGCGCAGGATCATTGGCCGGAACGGCGTGCCGCCGAACAGGTTGACAATCGGCGAATCCGCGAGCTTCCAGTGGCGTTCGTGGCGCCAGAACGCAACGTCGTAGATCGTCGTCATCTGAGGCTTCAGCCTGCCAAAACCAAGGCTTGCCCGCTCGACCAGGATGTAGAACGGAATGGTGATCGCCGAGGTCAGGAGCACGGCGACGAACAGCGCGACCTCCGCCCATTCGGTATAGTAGTTCAGCGCCCGGTCCCAGATCGCCAGCGTGGCGAACAGCATGACCCATTGCGTCGCGATGAACAGGATGATCGTCACCGCGTTGTGAAGGTTCTTGTGCGGGATGCGCTGGCGCCGGTCCGCCTCGTCGACGCCGGCGATGAGCTCCTTGTCGCGGTTGACCATACGCGGGATTTCAAAGGCAGGCGAACCGAGAAGCCCGACATTCTCGCGCAACGGCCCGTCGATGGGGATCATCACCTTGGTGCCGAGCAGGACATTGTCGCCGGTGCGGCCATCCGGCGGATAGTAGATGTTGTTGCCGAGATAGTTGCGCTCACCGATCCTTGTCGGCTCGAGCCGAAATGCGGAAGCGGACTTGTGCATGTTGATCATGAACAGGCCGTCCGACACCATGGTCTCGGTGCCGATCTCGCACAGAAGCGGGTTCTCGTGCTGCTGGTTGGAGCCGAAGTTGGAACCGGTCTGCACCACCTTGTTGAGGTTCCAGCCGATGGCACGCATGTAGTGCACGATGGCCGAGCTGTCGCCGAACAGCAGACCCAGGATACGGGAATTGCTGGTGAATTCGGTGGCGGCCTGCAGCCAGTAGCGGAAACCGTAAAGCGCGTAGGTACGGCCTGGCTTCAGCACCAGGCTGGTCAGGCGGGGCAGCAGTGTCGCCGCCAGGAAGGCCGCGGCGATATAGCCGAAAAGCGTGACCGTGGTGCCGATCGCGACGAGGCCGATCGTCTCCTGATAGTCGTCGCCGACATTCTCCCAATAGCTGTGGAACAGCAGCGGCAGCGGGATGACAATGGCAAATAACCCAATCAGCTGGACCGCTTCGAAGAGGAAGCGCCGGATGTTGGAAGGGTTCTCATTGCGCACCTTGCAATAGTCCGCCGTGGTCGGCACGGCCGGCGATCCATGCCAGTGTTCACCGTCCGGGATGCTTTGCCCGCGCAGCAGCGCGGACGCATGGCCGAGCTGGGCGCCGTTGCCGATCGCGGTGTCGATGTCGAGCGTCGAGCCCACACCCACGAAGGCATCGCGGCCGATGGTCAGCGGACCCATATGGATGTAGCCGGACTGGGCGCGAAAGCCGAGGATCAGCGATTCCTTGCGCAGGATCGTATTGGCGCCAATTGAAATCAGATCCGTGCAGACGGGTACGGATTTGGATTCGATGACGGCGTTTTTCCCGATCCTGGTTCCCAGAAGCTGCAGATAGAAGCTGTAGAGCGGGCTGCCGCGGAACAGGACGACGGGTGCTGTGCGGATCAATGTCTTGACGATCCAGAAGCGATAGTAGCGCACGCCCCAGATCGGAAACGCCTCGGCCTTCCAGCGGCCGACGAGCACCCATTTCGCAAGGACGGCAAAGCCCGTCATGCCAAAGAACACGCCGGCCGAAAGCGCCACGCACCTGATATAGAGCTGCAGCGGATCGTCGAGCGCGTCATACATCCAGTTGAGGCCGATGTTGATCGCCCACAGGGCCACGTAGCTGTAGATCCCGTAGAACAGGAGCTGTGCCGCGCCGCAGGTCCAGTAAGCGAAATTCGAGGCCCGCCGGGTGAGAACAGGCTCGTTGGTGGCCGCCGTCATCTCCTCCGGCACGCCCAGATGCCGCGCGAGGCGCGCCACGGTCGGATAGAGATAGATGTCGCGCATGGACGTCGTCGCCCATTCCTTCCTAGTGCGCACGCGCGCGCAGAAATGCGCCATCAGCAGGGAGTTGGCGCCGAGATCCTCGAAGAAATTGTCCTCGACCGACACCTCGTCGAATTTCAGCACCGACGCCAGCGCTTCGGCCAGGAAGCGCTCGTCGTCATTGCCTGGCGCAACCATCTCCCGGTCGGCCGAAAGCCGGACGCTTGTCGGCTTCGGCAACTGGCGAAGGTCGACCTTGTTGGAGACCGTCATCGGGATCGCCGGTAGCTCCTCCAGATAGGAGGGCACCATGTAATCCGGCAGGCGCCGCTTCATCGTCTGGGCGAGATCGGCACGCGAGATCGCCGGCGCGCCGGCCTTTCTTGCGTAATAGGCAACCAGTTCGACGCGGCCAGGCTCGATCTCCCAGGTGGTGACGGCGGCCTGCGCGATCTCCGGCTGGTCTAGCAGCACCGCCTCGATCTCGCCGAGTTCGATGCGATAGCCGCGGATCTTCACCTGGGTGTCGATGCGCCCGGCATATTCGATCTCGCCGTCGTCATTGATCCGGCCAAGGTCGCCCGTCCGGTAGATGCGCCTCGACGGATTGTTCGGCAGGCCGACGAAATCGGCGATGAATTTCTGTTCGGTGAGGTCGGCCCGGTTGAGATAGCCGACCGCAAGCCCGATGCCGGCGATGCCGATCTCTCCCAGTTCACCAGGCTGGGCAAGCGCGGGCATCTCGGGGTCGAGAATGACGATGGAGTAGGTGGGCAGCGGCGCGCCGATGGTGACGGGCTTGTCCGGCGTCAGCACGCCCATCGTTGCGGTGACGGTTGCCTCGGTCGGGCCATAGGTGTTGAGGATCCGCCGCCCTGGCTTCGACCAGCGCACCACCAGATTGTGCGGGCAGGCCTCGCCGCCCACCAGGAGCGTGCGCAGGCTGGGCACGTCCGATGTCATCGACGACAGCAAGGTCGGGCTGCAGGCCATGCAGGTGATGTCGTGGTGGCGCAGGAAATCGGCGAGCTCTTCGCCGACAAGAGGCAGCTGGCCAGGTGCGGGCACCACCGTCGCGCCGGCGACAAAGGGCACCCAGATCTCCTCGGAGGAAAAGTCGAAGGCGATGGTCATGCCCTGGTAGACGCGATCGCCCGGCCGGTAGCCGTAGGACGCGGCGGCGACATGGATGAAATTGACGAAGCTCTGGTGCTTGATGACCACGCCCTTGGGCCTGCCTGTCGTGCCCGAGGTGTAGAGGATGTAGCAGGTGTCGTCGACCGCAGTGGGGGCCGGCGCCTTGTGGGGCTTCAGCGGCGCGCTGGACTGTTTGGAGATCTCGGCGGCGGCGCTGTCGATCAACAGGTGGGGAACGGGCAGTTGACCGGCGCGCGACGCATAGGCGGCGATGCTGACGATCAGGCTCACGCTGGCGTCTTCGATGATGAGCGCCATGCGCTCTTCGGGAAACGCGGTGGCCAGCGGCACGAAGGCCGCGCCTGCCTTCATCACCGCGAGCAAGGCAACATAGGTCTCGGCCGACCGGTCGAGAATAAGCCCGACGCGGTGGCCCGGCCGCACGCCGCGCTTGATCAGCACACGGGCGAACTGGTTGGCCCGCTTGTCCAGCTCCTGATACGTCCAGACACGTCCGTCGGAGATCACCGCCGGCGACGAGGCGAATGTCTCGGCGAGCCGCTCGAAGACCGTGTCGAGCCGCTCACCGGGCTGACCTGCCCGGGCGAAGTCCGCGCCCGCCAGGACCTGGCTGCGCGCGATCAACCCGGGATCGGAGGCAATCCTTACGAGCGCTTCGATGCTTCCGAGGCCGGCTTCGGGCTCTCTGCCCGGTCTTGCCGTGTCCCTGTCCAGTTCGGCGATATCGACACCGTGATCCATTTCCAAACTTTCTCGTCCTGGCCGAGCTGCGCCAGGAACATCCCGATCATGCCGCCGCGACGCCAGGCATTGTCGGCTGCGCCGCCGCTGCAATTTGACCCTTGTTGATGGAGGACCGAATCTTCCGAAACGGAAGAACCCGGAATCCACTCCGTCCGCGGTAGTGCCGCGGGCTTTTTCCGGCCGCTGCGGGATGGTTATGCCATCCGATCTTTTCGCCATTTTTTCCGAACTGTTTAATTTTGTTTCTGGATTGTGTCTCGGCGCTCATCCGCATGGCCGTTGCCGCCAGTTTCTGCTCTTCCCAAAAAAAATCTGACACCTCCCGGGAATAAAGCGCGGCCCTCCCGGGTCTTGTTGTCAGCGGGGCCAATCTCCCGGCCCGCGACCCGAAGAAACAAGGACCTATGACATGACCAAGCTCGCTTTCAGCGTGGCTGCGATGCTGCTTGCCTCGAGCGCTGCCTTTGCCGGCAGCGATCATTTCGGCGCCAACAATGCCAACCAGCCTGTCGCCACCGTCGACACCAACGCCACTGCCTCGATCCCCGCGCGCCAGTACGTCGACACGAAGGTGACGACAGGGCCGAGCCAGGGGTCGGTTCAGGACATCATCGTCCGGCACAACAACGACAGCCTCTGGGGCCGCTGAGCGCGCCTTCAAGCAACTTCTCAACAAACAGGAACCATCGACATGAAAAACATCGCTCTCACCGCCGCCGCCATCCTCGTCGCCACCACCGGCGCCTTTGCCGGCAGCGACCATTTTGGCTCGCGCACCGCAGACCAGACGGCCATCGACACCACCACCACCACCGCGTCGATCCGCAAGGCGGACATGGTCCGCCACGGCATGCAGGCGGCGATGCAATCTGATGCGGAGGAACCCGGCCAGGGCATCTGGGGCCGCTGAGTTCAAGGGGCCGGCACCGGATCCCGACCGTGCTCGCCCCAATCCGCAATCAGCGACGGAGGGCCAGGGGCTTGGCCCTCCGTCATTTCCTTCGCGACTTTAGCCACCACTCAACCGAGGAGAACATCCATGTTCAGCATGACGCGTCGCACAGTTCTTCAATCCGCCGCCGCCGCTGCCGCCTTCGGGCTTGCCGGCAGGCTGGAATTCACCCCGCCGGCCTTTGCCGAAACGCCGGTGGAGCCGACCGTCGGCTTCTACAAATACAAGGTCGGCGATATCGAGATCACCGCCATCTATGACGGCATCTGGCGCAAGCCGCACGACCCGGCCTTCATCAAGGATGTGTCCGTCGACGACACCAAGGCGGCGCTCGCCAAGGCGGGGCTGCCCACCGATTTCATGCCCATCCCGCTCACCGTCGTCGTGCTCAAGATGAACGGCAAGCTGATCATGATGGATGCCGGCTCGGGCGTCGGCCAGTGGCAGACCAACGCCACGCATCTGCCGGCCAACATGGCTGCCGCCGGCATCGACTACAAGGCGATCGACACCATCATGATCTCGCATTTCCACCCCGACCATGTCTGGGGCCTGATGGAGAAGGGCACCAACGCGCCGGTGTTCCCGAATGCGGAGCTGATCGTCAACGCCACCGAATACAATTGGTGGACCGACCCCGGCCGGCTGGCCAAGCTGCCCGAGGGGCGCAAGCCGGCGGGCAAGCGCATCGCCGAGAACTTCCCGAAATGGAAGAACTGGAAGCTGGTCGAGGACGGCGCCGAGGTCGCGCCCGGCATCCAGATCATCGCCGCCCCGGGCCACACGCCCGGCCACTCGGTGTATCTCGCCAACTCCGGCAAGGAGCAGATCATGATCTCGGCCGACACCATGTATGTGCCCGCACTTCTGGCGCCGCATCCGGAATGGCAGGGCGCCTACGATCAGGACGGGCCGACGGCGATCACCACGCGCCACAAGATCATCGACCGTGTGATTGCCGACAACATCCGTATCTCGGGCTCGCACTTCCCGTTCCCGGGCACCGGCGTCTTCGTCAAGGACGGCAAGGCCTACGGCTTCACCCCGGTTCAAATATGAGCGTGAGCTCCCAACCCAAGCGAGAAAGACAATGAAACCTTCCCTTTTTGGCAGGAATGCCCTGTTCGGCCTGCTCGGCGCGGTTGCCGTGCTGACCGTGGTTCCCGTTGCCACCGTCATGCCGGCCTATGCGGTCGACAACATCGAGGGCGGCGACGCGCCCGACCTCACCGCCGTCAAGGCCAAGATCGAGGCCAAGGACTACCAGGGCGCGCTGGCCGAGCTGCGCGACCTGGCGCAGGACACGCAGCAGCCCGACGTCTACAACCTGCTCGGCTTCACGCTGCGCAAGACCGGCGACTACAAGACGGCGCTCACCTACTACACCAAGGCGCTGGAGCTGAAGCCCGACCACAAGGCCGCCCGCGAATATCTGGGCGAGCTCTATGTCGAGACCGGCGACATGCCCAAGGCCCAGGAGCAATTGGCGTCGCTGGAAAAACTCTGCCCGGCCGGCTGCGAGGAGCTATCGGACCTGCAAAAGGCCATCGACACCAAGGTGACGAAGTAAGGCCGCGGCGCATTTCCTCTCCCCCACGGACGTGGGGAGAGGTGGCCGCGAAGCGGCCGGAGTGGGGGCCTGGCGCCAAGCCCGGACCCCAACTCACCGTATTTTTGGGCGCTGGTGGCTGGCGCCCAAAAACCGGAGCCGGCGTCTCTCCCTCCGCCGGCTCCACCCTTTCAAGGATCGGACGTTGCAGCGCCATTGCGCGCGTCCGGCCGGGCGCGCCGCGCCCGCCTGTTACCAGAATTGGAGCCTGACCATGACACGGACCGAATTTGCCGCGAAGCTGCACCTCCTCGCCACCAGGCACCAGGCCAGCGACGTGACCCTGCTGGCCGGCCGGCTGCTTCTGTCTCTCATCTTCCTGCATGAGGGCGTGACGCTGGCCACCCATTTCGACGGCGCCGCCAAGGCGATGGCCGCCTTGGGAGTCGGCCTGCCGCTGTTTGTCGCGACCATCGCGCTGCAACTGGGGGCAGGGCTCTGCGTCGCGACAGGCCTGCTGACGCGGCTGGGCGCCATTGGGCTTGGCCTGTTCTGCCTGGCAACGGCCACGCTGTTCCACACCAATTTCGCCAGCCAGAACGAATTGCTGCATTTCGAAAAGGATCTGGCCATCGCCGGCGGCATGTTCGTGCTGGCGGTCGCCGGCGCCGGCACGTTCTCGCTCGACCGGCTGGTCGCCGGCTATCTGCGTCAGCGGCAGCGCGACAAGGAGATGGTGGCGGCGCTGCTGGCGGCGGAAAACCAGATGTCCCTCGGGGAGGTGAGGCTGCCGGTTTGAGGGCTTGAGGCTCGCGGCCTTGCGCATCGGCATGCCGGCGAGAAGGCGCCACATCTGCCACAAGCTCGCCTGCTGGAACCAGTAGCGATGCCCCGCATTCTATTGGCTGAGGCTCAAGGAGTGTGGGATGAAAGCGATATTGGCACTGGTCGGCGGCTTCGCGCTGACCCTCGCGGTGTTCGCCAGCGGGCTGGCCTTCGCTGCCTGGCTGCTGGTCGCCAAGCCCTCGCATCAGGCAAGGCCCGCCGACAGTGTCGCCGAGCTGTGGACCAAGGGTGCGCAACCGGTGGACAAGGCCGCGCAGAGCCTGGAGCGAGTGGCCGCCGCGCAGCCCGCGGCGCCCGATGCCGCCGCCAGGGCGCAGGCGGTGCCGCCCGACCCAGCCGTAATAGGCGCGGTGGCGTCCGCGGCGGGCGAAGAGCAGGCCGGGCTGCCGGCTTCCCATGTCAGGTGGTGCCTGAGCCGCTACCGCTCCTACAATCCGGACGACAACAGCTACGTGTCCTATGGCGGGGAACAGCGCCCCTGCATCTCGCCCTATCTCGACGCCGGCGCCGTCGACCAGGCCGTTCAGCCGTCCACCCAAGTCAGCTTTGTCGAGGGGGGCGCCGCCGCTCAGGCCGCCACGCTCGAGGTTTCCGCCAGCCACGTCCAATCCTGCTTCAGCCGCTACCGCTCCTACCGGCCCGAAGACAACAGCTACCAGCCCTACACCGGTGGACCCAGGCGCCAGTGCGAGTAGGCGCCGCCTGCCGCTTGCCATCGCCGGTGCGGGCAGTATTTCGCTGGACAGGTTGGTCGCCGGCTCCCTGAAGCGGCGGCAAGCGTGACGCTGCCGGTTTGAGCGCGCGCAGACCATCCCGGCTGCGTCCGCCGGGCTTTTCGGCCAAATTCAACGCAAAATTCCACTCTTGCGGCGCTTCGTCCCACGCCCTCTCCCACGCCCGCGCCCACGCCATGCCCCTATTCTATTACCGTTACCGTTGATCACGTCGATCATCGGCATGTTCCCGTGCAGCATTTGCAGGGCGTCGAAGCAATTCGGACCCGATGCCGGCACGGGGGGCGAGGTGGAGCGTGAGGCTCCCCCGTCGCACGGATCGCGGCCGGATGGTTCGGCTGCGGCCTTGGAAGAGGAACCAGCATTCTCGAAGAGTTCGGCTGCCTTGAGTAGCCCTTCGAACAGCGCACGAACGGACCAAGACGACGTGCGCTGAACGGCCTGCCGCCGCAAAATCCATTGGGGATGGCGGTTGGTCGATTTCGCCCCAAGAGTGTGAAGAGACGGCCTCATGAACGCGGTGCGGGCGGCGCGCCGAGGCCAAATGTCAACTTTCAAGAGGAGAATTGAAATGAAGAAGATCGTTCTTAGCCTTGCCACGCTTCTGTTTGCTTCCGGCATGGCTTTTGCCGGCAGCGACCACTTTGGCGCGGACTACATCCCTGCCGCCGGCAGCTATCCGACTGCCGGTTCGCATTCGATGGTGTTCGGCGGCGCCAACGCGGTCGACCTGAGCGGCACAAAAAGCGTCACCGACAGCACGGCGTGGAATGCGAACTCCGGCATGCCTGCACCGGGCTACGGCCAGGGCATCTGGGGACGCTGACAACAAAGCCGGCCGCCACGGCCGGCATCCAGGCGGCGGGGGATCCCGCCGCCTGGATCATCTCGCGGCCGTCGGCGGCCGCGCCGGTTCGAGCGGACCGCAAGACGCAGGTTCCTCGCCCCCGCCAATCCCAAGGCCGCGCCATTCCCCCTCTCCGTCTCGGGCTTCGCCCGAGCCACCTCTCCCCCATTTCATGGGGGCGGGGGACCTTCGTCCCGACCAGCCAACGATCACGCAAATTTTTTGGATCGTTCGGATTGGTGCGGCGTTCTTCCTTGACGCAAAGGAGGAATGACCATGGGCGACGACCGGCACGAGAAGATCCAGAAGCGCGCATACGAGCTGTGGGAACGCGACGGCGGTGGCGATCCGGAGCGGCACTGGTACCAGGCCGCGACCGAGATCGACAGGGAGGCGGCGCTGCCGCTGACGGCCGACGATGCGCTGCCGCAAACCCGCGAGATCGCCAGCTCCGATGTCCTGACAGTCGAGGAACTGGCGGTGCGCACCGGCATATCCGGCGACGAGGCGCAGGAACTGCTCGACAGGCTGGGCAGCGACCGCGCCGCGACCGAGCAGGCCGCCCGCAACCTCACGGGCAAGCGGCGGTCTTAGCCAGGAGCTGGGAGAGCGAGATGATCCGGAAACTCAAGGACGGGAAATACCGCCTCTATTCGCGCAAGAAGGACGAAAAGACCGGCAAGCGGCGCAATCTCGGCACGTTCGAGACCCGCGAGGCGGCGGAGAAGCACGAGCGCGAGGTGCAGTACTTCAAGCGGCATTGAGGCGGCTGGCGGCTGCCGAGCCGGAAGGGTTTGGTCACGTGAGGCCCAGCCCTGGCGGCGAACGATAACGCAACCTGAGACCAGATCGAGACCGGGCTGAAACGCCCGGACGCGACTGGCGACATGCATGCGAAACACTCCGGGAGGATGGTCGCGGCTCACCGAGGCCAGCACCAAAGGAGCGCGCCGATGACGCCCGACCAGATCAGACTTGTCCAGGATAGTTTTCGTGAAGTCGTCCCGATACGCGTGGCCGCCGCCGCCCTGTTCTATGAACGCCTGTTCGCCATCGACGGGAACCTTCGGGCGCTGTTTCCGGTGAGGGACATGACCAAGCAAGGCGCCAAGCTGATGGCGAGCCTGGGCTTCGTCGTGCATGGACTGGATCGTGCCGACACCATCCTGCCCATCGTGCGCGAACTCGCCAAGCGTCACGTCGGCTACGGTGTCGAAGAGCATCATTACCCGATCGTCGGGCAAGCGCTGATCGAGACGCTGGCGGCCGGCCTCGGCCCCGCTTTTACGCCGGCGGTGCGCGAGGCCTGGGCGGCAGCCTACGCCTTGCTCGCGGGTGTCATGATCACGGCCGCCCGCGAGGTCCAACTCGCGGCGTGAGGGCTGGTACGCACGATGTGACGACGCCTCGAATTGTCATGCCGCGCGGCGACGGCATGACAATTTTCGCCGCTTCGTCGGCCTCCCGCGGGCTTGCCGGCGCTTTGGCTTCTCAACCGATCTTGACGTGCCGCGTCACCTGGCCATTGCTCTCCCAATATGTGTGCTTCTTGGCAATCAAGGGGTCGTCCATCGCGGGTTGAATTTGTCCCGTGGTGCTGACCGCGCGCGAGGTCACGGTGTGTTCCCCCGGCGAGGGGTTCGCCCATGCCAGGGACCAGATCTTCCAGGCGTGTTCGGCCTCCTCGCTGTGGTCGATGGTCGCCGGCATCCAAGGCGCTTGATCGATCTGCACTTCGACCCGGTCGATCGGTGCCCCCCAGGCTGCCCCGACGATGGCGTAGTCCGAGCCTTTCCGGGTGACCTTCGCCGGGGCCGACTTGATCAGCGCCCGGCCCACCGAGGTCTCGGCCCATACGGTCTCGCCATTGTGGTCTTCCTCCCGGATGGTGACATAGTCGCGGGCCATCAGCAGGCTCATGAACCGGGTGTCGCGAACCTCGATGCGCTTCAGCCACTTGACGTTGGCGATCCCGTACCAGCCCGGAGCAATGAGCCGCAGCGGGAAACCATTGGCCGCCGGCAAGGCGGCGCCGTTCATTTCATAGCAGAGCAGATTGCCGGGATTCATGGCGTCGGCGAGCGACATGCTGCGCGCGAAATTCTGCTTCATCTTGACGTCGCGTATCGGGATCTCGCTTTCGTCGGTGCCGAAAAAGACCACCTCGATGCCATTTTGCAGCACGCCGGCCTCCTCGAGGATCGGCGCGAGCGGCGTCCCTGCCCAACGGGCATTGCCGATGCCGCCGGTGAAAAAGGGAAAACCGTGGTTGCCCGAGCATTCCACCGTGAAAACGACCTCCTGGCGCGGCCGCGCCCGGATGTCGGCGAGCGTCAACTTCAGGGGTTTCTTGACCAGCCCCTCGATCTGCATGGACCAGGTCTTCTCATCGATCGTTGGTCGATTGAAATGCGAGATGCTGAAGAACTTGTCGTTTGGCGTTATCCAGCTATCCAGATCCTCCCAGACAAGCTGCGTCTTGATACCCGCTGGATTGGGATTTTCGGTCGGCTGATCCAGCCACGGAACAACCTCCCCGCCCGCCTGTGTTGGAAAAGCGTAGGCGCGACGCGAGGTATGAAGAGCGGCGATCGCGACAAGAGCCGCGCTTCCTTGAACAAGAAGTTCCCTGCGTTGAAAATTATGCATGTTGTTACCTCCCAGTTGATCCGGAACAGGCTGCAACGTGCGTTAGGCCATAGCCTGGTCACGGATAGGCGACACAATGAGAATCATACCCAGCCGGAAGTATCCGGACAGGTCGGACAGTCACCGACGCACCTCAAGCATGCGAAGTGTTGGGCGAAACTCTGGCATGCGTTTCGCAATCCAAGAGTGCGCCTTTGAAAAGGAAGTGTCCACAACCTGGACGGGACATGATGACTTTGTAGCATTGCCGAGCGGGACGCCCGCCGGTCACGCTGTCCCCGATCTATTGCGGCGTCCGCGCACTTTGCCAAAACCAGATCGCGAGCAAGCCGGATCGGCCACGGATCTGTGTTTCCACGGGTCCTCTCAGGGCGCCGGATTTGAACAGCGCGCAGTCGCGGCCGGCGGCCTCGAGCATCTTGTCACTCACCGCGACCTCGGCATTGTGGTCGGCCGCGATCTCCATCAGGCGGCTGGCGACGTTGACCGTGTCGCCAATGGCCGCGATGTGCTGACGGCCTTCGCCGCCGAGCCGAGAGGCGACGATCGTTCCGTGGTGGGCGCCGATCTTGAAGCCGAGCCGCGACGCGGTCGATGCCGGCAGCGAGGCGAGCCAGGCATTGGTGCGGCTCGACAGCCCCACGCAACAGCGGGCGGCATTGAAGGCGTCATTTGCTGAGGGTTGCGGCAGGCCGAACAGGATCATGGCGCCGTCGCCCATGAAACTGGTGACGACGCCACCGCAGGCCGTTACTTCCTCGTCGACCAACGCATGAAAACTGTTCAGGAGTTCGCGTGTGGCGATCGGTCCCAATGTTTCACTCAGCCCGGTGAAGCCGGACAGGTCGATGAACAGAATGGCGGCGTCTCCCCGGACGGGGTCCGAGAGGAAGTCGCCATGCCTGGCGAGCCACTCCCCCATGCCCGGGGCTTCGACGCGTTGCAGCAATTGGCTCTGCGTGGCGAAAAATTGCGCCCGGCTCCTGCCCAGCCAAAGCTGCGCCGCCCCGAACAGGATGGCCGGCGGAACGGCGGCGGTGATCGGCAGCGCGGCGCTCAGCCAGATATGGTGTGAGAAAGCCGTCATGTTGACCACGACCCAGAGCAGGACCACGCCGGCGACCGCCGCCAGGCCGCTGGCGTTTCGCCGCCACGCCAAGAGCCCGACAAGAAGCATGGGCAGCACCACCGCGAAGCCGGCATCGGCAAGGCGAACGGAGCGGTCGCGCACGATCCCGTCGCCGGTCATCAGATGGGCAATCGCCGTCGACATGACTTCGACGCCCGGGAGCACGGGATCGAACGGTGTCGGGAAAACATCGCCGGTGCCGGTCGCGGTCGCTCCGATCAGGACAATCCGATCCCGGATGATGCCGGGATCGAGCTGGCCGTCCAGCACGGTGGCCGCGCTGATCGTGCGGATCGTGCCGCGCGGGCCATAGAATGCCAGGGGCAGGATGTGACCGATGTCCGTCCGGATCGACCGTCCGCCCAGCGACAGATGATCGGGGGCGATTTCTGGATCCTCTCCCGCCGCCACGGTGGCGACACGCAGGGAGAAGGACGCTTCTAGCCGGTCCGCGGCCCGAAACAGCAGCGGTACGAAGCGGGGCGTTCCCGTCCGGTCGGTGATCACATTGACGACGCCGACAGCGGCGGCATCCGAGAACGCCCTGAGCGGCCACAGGAACCGCTCGGCATCCGGCACGCGGGCGAGGGGGCCTTCGCCCAGTGTCCATTGCCTGCCTCCGGGGTAGACCGCCGCGGCAGCGATGACGCTTCTGCTGCCGCCCAGCGAACGCGCCAGCGCCTCGTCATTGTCCTTTGCCCCGGGGTCGACCAGCAGCAGGTCGAGCGCGATGGCTTTCGGGCCAAGGCGCCCTATCGTGTCGACGATCCGGGCCAGCGTGGCGCGGCTGAGCGGATAGCTGCCCTCGTGCCGCACGGCTTCGTCGTCTATCGCGACGATGGTGACCAGATCCGGTGGCGTTGCCGGTCCGCGAAAAAGCGTTCGAAGATCGGTCATCGTCGCTTCGAAGCGATCGAGAAACGCCATGTCGCCGCGCCAGTGCGCGAAGCCGAGGCCGGCGCCCCACAGACCCGCCAGGACGAGCGCGATAAGCGTCGGAAGCGCTCGTCGGCTCATTGCGGGTTCACTGGCCGAAACGGGCCATCAATGCGGTGACGCGCTTGGTGGGCCAGCGCTTGACGGTCAATGGTGCTGTCCCGGCTTCGACGTCGACGCCTTCGCCCGGTGCGAGGACCACGCCGGCGGTGGAGGCCGGCCTTTGCACGGCGACGCGACCCCTGAGGACGAAAACGGACGTCTTGCCCTGGCCGACGTCGACGACCCATTTTGTCCCGCGCACCGCGGCGATCGCCTGCGGGGTGACAACCGCGAAGCCACCCGGGACCGAGCCGGACGGAGCGTCGAGCAGCAGCGCCTTGCGCCGCAACTTGACCGCATCGGCATTGCCGTTTCGATCGCTGTCCTTCAGCGTGAACCGAGCGCCGTCTTCCATGATGATGGTAAGGCCTTCCCGACACTTCAGGATCTGCCGGGTCGTACCGGCCACCGGCACCAGCCCGCACCCCGCGTCTTGCGCCAGGGCGGTCTCCGCCAGGCAGACGCCGGCAAAGAGGCCTGCCACCAGGCTACGGAAAAATCGGCCCCTTGCGCTCATCGACGTCTCCTTGCTCTTGCGAAATTCGCGGCAAAAATCTTGCCGGCGGCCTGGCGGTCTATTCATGCGTACGAACCGGCTGCGTACGAACCGGCGCTTGGCGGCCGCGTTGCGCTGAAGCAGCCCGACGGGCAATCCTAGCACGACAAGCTGCTTCGACAGCAAGGCGCGGGGGCGAATGTCGGCACGACGCTCACTGCCGGCGACACGGTCAAGGTGGGCGCCGGGAGCTGATGCACCGCCCCGACGTCGAGCCACGGCGGCGAAGGAGTTGATCGACCGCCTGGGCACCTGCGCCGCGACAGAGCAAGTCGCCCGCAGCCTTAAGGCCAAGCGGAAATCCTGATCGGGCCTAGCCAAGAGAGAGCGAGATGATCCGCAAACTCAAGGACGGCAAATACCGGCTTTGTTCACGCAAGAAGGACGAGAAGACCGGGAAGAGGCGGAATTTGGGGACGTTCGAGACGCGCGAGGCGGCTGAGCAGCACCAGCGGGATGTGCAGTATTTCAAGCGGCATTGAGGGGGCCGTTTGGCTCTTGCGTTGACTGTCGCAATGGCTATACGCCGCACGCTTCCGTGATTGGTTTGATACAGCGGAGGCTGTGCGCCTCATTATCCTGAGGTTGGAGCATATGTCTTTCGCGTGAAGCAACATAAAAAATCTCCAACAACTCACGACCACATAGGGTTTCCTTCTCGTTGTGAGCTAGCCTGATAAGCCATCTGAAGAACCTCCCACCAGAAATTTCCCATCGAGATTGCTTCTTCGATCCTTCTATCGCCTGTGAAGAAGCTGGTCATCGACATAAATGGAAAGAATTCTTTGTTCGATTTGACGCTGTATACACCGCTCCCGTCAATACTTGCTTCAGAGACAGCGCTGAATAGACCTTTGACAATCGGATGAGTCGCGTTGGGGTTGTGGAAGAACACAGCTTCTTGTCCCCAAGTCTCTTCCGGAGCATTCTCCTGCGCGACCATGTATACGAAGGGCAGTGGCGCATGGGCGTTGGGGTCCCAGTCGTAGTAATTCCCGTATCTTAGAGCAATAACATCATCACTCGGATAGGTGCTGCCCAGCCCCATTCGCGTAAATTTCGGGACAGTGCCGGCATTCGACCAAAGAATGCCAGATATGTTTTCAGCATCTGGCTGGTAAAAAAAGCCAGACCGAATTTTCTTACCGTCAGATTTTCTAACATGCTCTGATAAAGGTTGCGATTTGACAATCAGGTTGCCGTCATCGTCCCATTCAGGACGATGAGCGATGCCATAAAGGTATTCGGCTACGCCTGCATCACTGAAGCTGAGCGAACCATCCTCGTGAAACGTTTGAACCGCAAGGATGAACGGCTTGTCGAGGCAGTGGGGTAGCTCCCAGTATTTCACCCGGTTCTCGCCGACTTTCACGCCTTTCATCATCTTGGAGTGGAGGGCGCCACCGACTCTGATTGGAATCTCATTGTGCGAACGATCCTTGACATCATCCAGAGAAGCGTCGCGGTCGTTCATGGGGCGATAGGGCGTCAATCGAGCCCCGTTGCCACTGTCCGTAGGATTGGCCGTCGTGCACTCGATAGTAAGCGAAACGCCGTTCTTTGAAGCCTGGAAATCTGGCTGAGGCTCCGCGCCGCTCAGAACGAAACCCTCCGATCTGAGCAATTCGCTTACGTAGAGTTCGAACGTTCTGCTGTCGAATCCTGTCGTTTGAAATTGTTCAACGAAATTGCCGTCACGATCAGGAAACCGACCAAACGCTTCTTCCATCAACGACCGACCAGAGGCGAGCCTTGGGTCGTCCCGCAACCTGACGAAGCTAGGATGAAGCTCATTGTCTGGTCGCGATGTCTGAAAGAGCATAGGTCATCAAATCTCAATGAGCGTTCAATCTATCTGAAGCCAGACAGATCGCCAATCGTCTGCGTTGGTGACGCGCGACGCCATGTGCTAGGCGGTCACGCCAGAGGTAGTTCAGGCCAGTCGTCGGGAACCAAGGCTGGCGGTTTCGTCCATGGATCTTCGACCAGCGCTTCTTGGAACCAGTCGTCACGCAGGTTAGCATGCTCAGTAACGATCAACTGGAAACCAGGCGCATCTTCGGTGGTGAAGCGCCGAAGCAACTCAAACAGACGACGTACTGCCGCGAGATCGGCGTCGGGCGCTTGCTCGGTCTGTTCAACAGACCCGTCAACGGACTTGTACGCGCTTTCGGATGGAAAGTAGACTTGTGTAGGCTGGTCAATAAGCATGAATCTAGGGAGTGGCTGATCGTAGTTCGAAGCGAAACGGTGAAGGGAAAGAAGTGCCGCCAGATGGTAGGCGAGGTGGTTCTGTCCTCCCCCCGATTTATTCATGTAGACTGGTCTTCCCGGTCGATCAATCACTACCGTAAGATTGTGAAGGTCCAGCCTTGCGGGGTACTGACTGAATTCGCCATGCAAATCCCGGATGTATCCCGACATGTGCATGGCAATATTGCTCAGCGTCGAAGCTAGGCGCGAGTCGGATTCGTCAGCACCCAAGCGATTTTCTAGATCCGCGACGCGCGCCTTAAGCCGACGTTGCTCGTTCAAAAGTCGCGTCAATTCTTCATCGGTGACTAGGTTCTCCAAGAAAAGGCTTATGCGTCCAACCACACGAGACGCGGCGTTATTTCTGTTGCCCAGTTGCGCGATAATCTCGTTTGTGGCGATTGCCGAGGCCAATTCGATTTCCTTGCTGCGCATCTGATCTGTTAAGGAAGCGACCTCCTTAGTTTGGCTGAGTAGATATGCCTCCAGGGCTGGTCGCTCGCCTGTCACAGCTTCCAATTCTCTGTCTAGATTCTCCAGCTCGAACAGCAATGCTGAGGCGATGGGTGTTTCCATACCCATATTTTGTTGGGCAAACGGCCATTGCCATTCGCCGGTCTCCTTATTGAAAGGCAGCGCCTTTATCGAAGTGAGGCGGTCTCGTTGCTCAAGAACCTCGCCTTGAAATCCATCTGCGCGCTTGGCGAACTGTTGAGCGCTTTCAATCTGCTTCTGGAGATCGCGCCGGTGGATATGCATGGAAGCTAGTTGATCCTCAATAGATGCGACACGATCGCTGTCGTCATCTGGAACCGTTTCCGGTTGCCAATTGAGAGCCTGGCGCAACATGTCGATGACCTCTGCACCACCGCCTGTTCTAACGGGAATGCCCGCCGCCCTTGCTTCAGAAAGCAGACCGATTGCCCGTTGCTCCGAATTGTCAACGGCTTCCTGTGCCTGCTGGACGAGCTTGGCGTTCAGACGGAGATCACGTTGCGCCGTTCGAAGTTGGCCCTCCAAAGTAAATTTGTCCTTTCCCGACACACCTATGAGAATGGGAAGAGTGTCTTTGATCGCTTGAGGCTGGAACTGTTCATTTTGCCGATAGAAGAGCTGATCTTTGTTGGTAACAATTCCTTGTTTCTGAAAAAGATAGTAGTAAGTATGCTTGATATTTGCGTCATAGCTCTCACGACTGCTCTCCAACGGCACATCGGTCGTGTTCTCTGGGATGCCTAGGAGTTGGGACAAAAGCGCTATCACGCCGTCATCGCTATCATTTATGGCGAGTTCCCCAGGCTCCGGCGCACGAACATCGGCACCTCGTCTGAGCATCACGCTGCTAGAGCTCAACGCGCCTGGCGCCGGTGCTGGTTTCGCCACCAAGACCTCTTCGCCTCTGAAGCGGAAGATGACTGCGTACCAGGCGACTTTATCCCGGATCACACCTTCCGGGATATTGAAGGTTGATCGACCCATACAATACTCAATGATTTCCGATAGGGCGGACTTACCAGTGGACGACTGCCCGGTAATAACGTTGAGGCCATCATGAAACGGCAAATCCCGCTTCCGACCGTCGTCACTGTAGATGTGTATCGATTTGATCTTCATGGCCGTATGCCTAACGTTGAGTAGACCGTGCTATCGTGACCGATTTTCGCGAACTCTTTCCCCAAATACACCGCAGTGCGCTGACAGGTTTTAGACTCATCAGTGCCAGCGATTGTTCGTTTCACACCTTCCGGCTGGACAATCAGACGACCACCAGTCTGAACCTCCATGACGCGCAAACTCGTCAGCACACCCATGGCCTCCATCGTAAAGGGAAAGATGTCCGTGCATCGCTTTGCAAAGCCGATTTGAAGTTCCGGGTGCTCGGCTAGGACTTTGAGGAAGTGGCTTCGACTGCCATGTTGGAGGATTTCACGTGATTGGCGCTGTAGGGTCAACGGCAGGATCAACAGTGACAACGAAAAGGACATTCCCCTACGGTCACGTTCTTGGAAGGCACTCATAGATCGAAAAAGAACCAAACCACAGAAGGCCGGATTGAAAAGGTTTCGCACTTCGATTGGACGTTGGTCCCAGCGTTTCATGCTGCTGGATCCAAGATCTTGGCCAGATGCTCTAGGAATCGCGGATGCCAGTGGACTTTCGGCTCCGGCCTATCGTTGGCGAGCATTTGAAAAGTGCCGCGCACTACGTATCCTTCGGTCACTCGCTCACGAATTCTGAGGTGATCCGTGTGAGAGATCGCCCAAGTGTAGAGCTCGTTGCCGGCTGCGGTGCAGGTATCATCGTGGGTGCTGTCGTCAATCTTCTCGCAAACAACCGCTTTATGCCGCTCCCACTCTTCCACCAAACGATCTTCGTACTCTTCGAGTTCACCGGCTACTACTAAGCTCTCGCGTGCCCAGGCCGAACGTTGTTCGAAAGCTCTATAGTAGTCGATGATTGCGTGCCGAATCCTGAGCTCTGACAGCCTCAATGCACGAAGTTGCGCGACGAATGTGCGATTGTCGTTTTTGGCATCGATTTCGTTCGGCTTCTTGTTGCGGAAGTCTATAGGAAGATTATCAGATCGGAATTCTTCGTTTAGCAATGCGAGCTTGTCGCTAACATCCTGCACCCTAATAGCAGGCCCGACTTTGCCAGTAAGAACATTGATCACCAAATCCGACCACCAGCCCTCCAGTCTCAGGAACAACGGCATACGGAGTTCCTTCCTGATCAGGCGCCACCGGGGCTCGATCAGCCCGGGCACTTCATCAATGCGGGGCGCAGGAGGAGCGATAGTTATGCGGCCGTAGAAATCCTGTGCTTCCTCGGCGCTGAGGTCGCTCAGATCTGCTTTCACTTTCTCTATTTCTTTGGATGCACTCGAAGCAAGAATTGCTGCGGCCTTGGCAGTGCGCACTTCATCAGAGGCACCTTCACCAACGAAATCCTCCAGAAACGATCCGCGCGAAACAGTCGCGGTGCTATAGAGGATGAAAGACGCATCAGATCCTACCCGGCCCGATTTCTTGTAATGATTCACCCATACCCGCACCGACTTCCAGAAGTCGACCGACAAGTCCGATAGATGCTCACCTACAGCCTTGTGTTTGAGCGATCCAAGCGAGATTTTGCCGTCTGTGGCGACAAACTCGACGTCGTCATTTCGCTCTATGTATACGTGACTATCTTCACGAAGCTCCAGCGCCTTCAGAAGTGCGAATCTTGATTGGTAAATGTAACCAAGGCCAGGCTCCGCGGCTGAGAATTGATTCGGGTTGCCGGCCATGCTGTCAGAAGACCGTGCTCATGCGGTTTTTGAAACTAGTCAATTGCTTTTCCCCCCGAAGCATACGAATCGACATTGATGCTTGCGCGTTCAGGAATCAATCGAAACAGCATGAAAAACTTTCCACGATCCTTGCTGGTTGTGGACAGATGGACGAAGTGCTGAAAGCACAAATGCGTAGATGTGGGCGCAACGACGCTACTCCCGACGCCCACGATGGCGGTTTTGGCCCATAGGACGCTGAAAAGCTGCCAGTCAGCAAACCGCCACCAAGACATTCGGTGCCTCGCCTAGTAGAGGCCTTAATTAGCGGTTGGCCGACCTGCGAATCGAACTGCTGCCCAGTTGCACCAATCCGTCCCATTAACCATTCGTTAACCATTCCCTCGCTAGCGTTTACCTATCAGTAAGGATTCGCCAGCCGTGACCTTTGCCGCTCCCCTCGAGGCCAAATCCATTCGCTTTCGCGCCCGCTCCTTCGTCGCTTTCACGCTGACGCCGGACGCGCCCCTGGCGGCCTGGCTGGAGGGGCTGGACCACTGGATCGGCAACTCGCCCGGCTATTTCAGCGGCCGCCCGGTGCTGCTCGATCTCAACACGCTGAAGCCGCAGCCAGGCGAGATCGCCGCACTGGTGGCGGAGCTGGCGACGCGCGGCATCCGCATCTATGCCATCGAGCTTGAAGGGGCAGCACTCGGCGCCGAACTGCCGCCGCTACTGGTCGGCGCCAAGGAGGCGACGACGGATGGCCTGCTGCCCGGCCGCAAGGCGAGGGCGGAGGTTTCGGACAAGGCCGAGGGCAAGGCGCCCGAACACGCTGTGGGAGCGGGTCGCGAAGATGCGGCCAGCGCGGGCAAGCCTGGCGCAAGCAAAGCGGGCGAAAGCGAGCCGCAGCAGGAAGCTTCGGGCACGCTGATGATCAAGTCGCCGATCCGCTCCGGCCAGGCGATCGTGCATCCGCATGGCGACGTCATCGTGCTCGGCTCGGTCGCGTCCGGGTCGGAGATCATCGCGGCGGGCTCCATCCATGTCTATGGCACGCTGCGCGGGCGCGCTTCGGCGGGTGCGCTCGGCAACAAGGGCGCGCGCATCTTCTGCCGCCGCAACGAGGCCGAGCTCCTGGCGGTCGACGGCTGGTACGTCACCGCCGAGGAGATGGAAGGGTCCTCGCGTGGCAAGCCGGTGCAGGCGTTTCTCGACGGCGAGAGCCTGCGCGTCGCGCCGCTGAGCTGACATTCGTTTCGATAGATACCGGGCGGCCGGCAAGGAGCCGCCCGACCGACAACAAACAAACAACAACGGAGGCTTTTCAATGGGCAAGGTAGTGGTGGTCACCTCGGGCAAGGGGGGCGTCGGCAAGACGACCTCGACGGCGGCCCTTGGGGCGGCCGTGGCCAAGACCGGCAAGAAGGTGGCGCTTGTCGACTTCGACGTCGGCCTGCGCAACCTCGACCTGATCATGGGCGCCGAGCGGCGCGTGGTGTTCGACCTGGTCAACGTCATCCAGGGCTCGGCCAAGCTGTCGCAGGCGCTGATCCGCGACAAGCGGGTCGAGACGCTGTTCCTGCTGCCGGCGTCGCAGACGCGCGACAAGGACGCGCTGACCGAGGAGGGCGTCGGCGAGGTCATCGACAAGCTGCGCTCGGTGTTCGACTACGTGTTCTGCGACAGCCCGGCCGGCATCGAGCGCGGCGCGCAGCTCGCCATGCGCTTCGCCGACGAGGCGGTCATCGTCACCAATCCGGAAGTGTCGTCGGTGCGCGATTCCGATCGCATCATCGGCCTGCTCGACGCCCGCACTTTGCGGGCCGAGCAGGGCGAGCAGATCGCCAAGCACGTGCTGGTCACCCGCTATGACGCGGCGCGTGCTTCGCGCGGCGAAATGCTGTCCATCGACGACGTGCTGGAAATCCTGTCGACGCCGCTGCTCGGCATCATTCCCGAGAGCCAGGATGTGCTCAGGGCCTCCAACCTCGGTTCGCCGGTGACGCTGTCGGAGCCGCTCAACGCGGCCGCGAAGGCCTATCTGGACGCCGCAAGGCGACTGGAAGGCGAGGACCTGCCGGTCGTCGTGCCCTTCGAACGCAAGGGTTTCCTCGATCGTCTTCTGGGAAGGAGGGCGGCATGAGCCTGCTCGACATCTTCAAGCGGCGCTCCAGCGCGCCGGTGGCGCGCGAGCGGCTGCAAGTGCTGCTCGCCTATGAGCGCCGCAACCGCAGCCAGCCCGACCTCGTCTCCATCCTGCGCGAGGAGATCATGGCCGTCATCGCCAAGCACGTGCAGATCGACCAGGACTACCTGCAGGTGTCGATGGACCGCGGCGAGACCATGTCGACGCTGGAAATCGACATCCAGATCCCAAACAAGAGCGCCAGGCCGCTGGCGATGGCGGGGTAGCGCGGACGCCATTTCCTCGCCCCCGCAAAGCGGGGGAGAGGTGCCTCGCGTAGCGAGGCGGAGAGGGGGCCTGCCACACCAGCGAGCTTCCTCTGAATTCATTTGAGGCCGAGCCTTTCCTCCACTCGTGGGGGCGAGGAACCCAAGCTTTTCCACGGCCGCGGCATGGTTACTCGCAGTATCCAAACCCCCAAATGTCCCGGATCACCCTCCCACCAATGGGGGGCTTCCCCTATGCAATCAGTGGATGTAGGGTCATGTTAGCAATTCGTTAAGTACCGGGTTGGTGATGAGTGGGGGAGTTCGGGCATGAACTTCAAGGCATTGATCAAGCGTGCTGAAGACGTAGACAAGACATTCCAGGACTTGCAGATCGAACTGGCTGACGCGCTGAAATCGGATCTCGACGCCGAGGGCCGGGCGCCGCCAAGGAGCGACGATGTCGCGGATCCCGCGGCAGGGCCCGACGAAGCGCCGCCCGAGGCGAATGCGGCAAATCCGGAGAGTGCGGACAATACGGACAGCCCCGAAACCGCGCCGCGACTGACGTCCCATACCCAGACCCGGCTGGCTGCGTTGAATGCCTTTGAAGGGCTCTTCCATGATTCCAGGGAGTATCTGGAGGAGATCAACAGCAAGCTCTCGGAGGTCGCGACCTCATACCATCTGACGCGCGAATTCCTCAACATCCTCCACAGCGACATTCTTCGCGCGAACGAGCTGGAGCTTGCAAATACCGGGCTGGGCGCGGAACAGAGAACGCTGTCGGAAAATCTGCACGACGCGTTGAGAAAGCTGCGCGAGCGTGAAGGCGCCTACGAAGTGCTGCAACAGCGCGAGACAAGCCTGGTTCAGGAGAGGGAGGCGCTTCGTGCCGCGCTTGCCGCGGTAAGGCTGGAACTCGTGGAGACAGCCAATGCGAGCGCAAGACGCGAGGCGGAGTTCGGCGACATCGCCAAGCGGCTGACCGCCAGGACGGTCGAGGCCAACAGGCGCTTGCGCGAGAGCAAGATGCTGCGGGAAAAGCATGTCAGCCTGTCGCTCGATCTCGACAAGGCGCTGAAGCGGGAATCCCAGGCGCGCCACAGGCTCGACGAGCTCTCGACGGTCCATGCCAGCGATGCAGCGCGGCTCGCGGAACTGCTGGCCGCGCTCGGCAAGAGCGAGAAAGAGGAGATGCGGCTCCAGAAGGCGCTTGAGGCCGCACAGGCGAAGCTGTCGGAAACAATCGAAGCGGCCCGCATGGCGGAAGGCGACAGGGAAGCCGAGCTGGCTCGCGGTCAGGCGGAAATGCGCGGATTGCGTTCGGAGATCCAGGACCTGCAATCGCGACTGGAGCAGGCCTCCAACGAGAACAGCGAGGCCGCCGGCGAAATCGCCAGGCTCAAGACCGAATTGAACGACACCATGGCCGAAAAGAAAATCGCCGACGAAAGATTGGCTGCTCTCACCCATGAGAACGAAAACGACAAGATGAACCTCTCGAAAGTGAACGCCAACCTTTCACAGCTTACGCTGCAACAGGCATCGGAACAGATACAGCTCGATGTCCAGAGGCAGGAATGCGAGGACCTCAGGGCCGAAATCGCGACACTGAATGCCCGGATCAAGGAATTGCTGCCCTACGAGCGGCTCCACAAGGCCACCAACGGCAGACCGCGCGAGGGCGGCGTGGTCGAGATTGCCGGCGTGGTGGCGGAGAAAGCACGTGCAACGGGCAGGCGGCGTATCCGCAGGAACCTCCGCGTGGCGCCGTAGCCGACTTCGCCATTCCCGGGTTCCCGCGACGTCGCCTCGCTCTCCGTCTCGACTTCGCCGAGGCACCTTGCCGGGGCGAGCCACGGGGTCTCGCCCCTCCTTCGGACCCCCACAAAGGGGGAGGTGGGGCGCCAGTTCACACCGCCGCGAACACCACCGTCTGGGCCAGCCCGCCGCCCTTGCGGTTTTCCAGCGTCACGGTGCCGCCGTAGCGCTCGATGATTTCCTTGGCGATGGCCAGGCCCAGCCCGGCGCCCGGAATGGATTGCAGGCGGCCGGGATCGGCGCGGAAGAAGGGCTCGAACGCCTTGTTGAGCAGCTCCTGTGGAATCCCCGGTCCATGGTCGGAAATGGTGAGCACGGCGCGGCCGTCGGCCGCGGCAAGGTCGACGCGGCACGCCTTGCCATGGGTGGCGGCGTTGATGATCAGGTTGCGCAAGGCGCGGCGCAGGCCGAGCGCGCCGGCGCGCACCGAAACCGCATCCAGATGGCCGATCGCCACGACATGGCCGAGCGATACCATCTCGGTCGCGATGTCTCGCACTATCCTGTCCAGCTCGACCGGTTCGACGGCATCCTGGTTGACCTCCTCGCGCACCAGCCGGATGGCGCTGTCGGCGATGCGGTCGAGCTCGTCGAGGTCGTGAAGCCATTTGTCGCGCTCGTCGTCGAGGAACTCGGCGCGCAGCCGCATGCGCGTCATCGGCGTGCGCAAATCGTGGCCGGCGGCGGCGACCAGCCGCATGCGGCTCTCCATGGCGGTCCGCAGCCGCGACGAGAGCTGGTTCAGCGCGTGCGCCGTCGCCTTGACCTCGGCCGATCCCACTTCCGGCACCGCGGCCAGCACGCCATCCGACCCGATCTTGGAGACGGCCGCCTCGAGCATTTCGAGCGGCCGGATCAGCACCGAGGTGAAATAGACCGAGACGGCCGTGGCGCCGGCCACGATCAGCGAGATCCAGCCGGCGAGAACCAGCCACTCGCGATTTGGCGGGTCGATGTGGGGAACCTGCATGATCGCCCAGCGACCGTCGGGCAGGCGCACCGAGGCGATCTGGCCGGGCTTGTCCACCCTGTCGCTGACGATGGCGGCAACGTCGAAGCCGCGGCGGTGCAGGATATCGCCGAGCATCGCCGTTTCCGGCCCGGCCACCTTGCCGCCCGCCGGATGGTCGCTGAAGTCGACCCGCAGGACGTCCGGCAACGGACCAGGCAGCAGCCGCATCACCAGTTCCATCTGCTGGGCAACCCAGGGCACGGTCAGTTCCGGCGGCGGCCCTCCGCCCCGGACGCTGATGACGGCGGCCGTCGCCAGGCCGACGACGCCGACGATCGAGATGACCAGCAACAGGATGAGGCGACGCCGCAGCGAGTTCACGCTTGGCCCTCCACCGTCTCGACGCGTGCGGTGAGCTGGTAGCCGCCATTGCGCACCGTCTTGAACAGCGGCCCGTCGCCGGTCTCGGTGAACTTGCGGCGTAGCCGGCTCATCAGCACGTCGACCGAGCGGTCGAGCGGATCGCGCTCGCGGCCTTGCGTCAGGTCGAGCAGCTGGTCGCGCGACAAAAGCCGGCCGGGACGGTCGAGGAACACCTGCAAAAGGTCGAACTCGGCGCCGGTGAGGTCGACGGCCACCCCTTGATCATCCGTCACCTTGCGGGTGTCGGGCTCCAGCCTGTAGCCGGCGAAACGGTAGGCGCGGGGGCGGGGCGCCACGGGCGCGTCCTCGGGCGATGAGCGCCTGAGCACGGCGCGGATGCGGGCGGTGAGCTCACGCGGATTGAAGGGCTTGCCGAGATAGTCATCGGCGCCGAGCTCGAGGCCGATGATGCGGTCGACATCTTCCTTCAGCGCCGTCAGCAGGATGACCGGCATGTGCGGCTTGCGGTCGCGCAAGCCGCTGCAGATATCGAGGCCGGAGCCGTCGGGCAGCATGACATCGAGCACGAGCAGGTCGAACTGGCCCGCGCCGAGCTTCTGTTCGCATTCGCGCCGGTCCGCCGCCACCGAGACGCGAAAGCCCTGGCCGTCGAGATAGCGCTGGAGAAGCGTCCTGATCTCGCGGTCGTCGTCGACGACAAGGATATGGGGTTGTACCTGCATTGCTCGCCCGTTTGCCTGTTCGTTTCGGATTATAGGGAGAGCCGCCGGCAAACGGCATGGAAAATTGCAACGCAATGTTGCCAGTGCCCCGCTGGAAACATTGGGAAACAAATCTCCTTTTTGCGGAAACCTTGGGAAACACACCGAAACAAAGCGGAAAAGGATGGTTCCTATCCTCCTGGCCATACGAAGCATGAGAGAAAGGAACAACATCATGCGAAGCACACTTCTCGCGCTCGGCCTGTTTTCCGCCGCGGCCATCCATCCGGCGCTGGCGGCGCAGCCTGATCCCGCCGCGCCCGGCGATGCGCCACCGATGATGGCAATGCAGGATGGGGCAATGCAGGATGGACCGGACCACGGCCCGATGGCCTGGTTCGGCCAGAATGGGCCCGGCCCGCACGGGCCGACACGGCAAGGTCCGCAAGGCTTTGGGCCGCAAGGTTTTGGCCCGGAAGGCTTCGGCCCGCACCGCATGGGACCGCCGCCGGAATTCATGCTGGCGACGCGGCTTGCCGCGCTCGAGACCCGCATTGGCGTGCGGACCGAGCAGCTCGATGCCTGGCGCGACTACACCAGCGCGTTGCAGGCGATGCTTTCGCCGCCACGTCCCGATCACGGACCCGGCGGTCCGGGCGGACCTGGCGGGCCGGAGGCGAAAGGCCCCGATGCGGCGGGCGGCAAGCCCGATGCCTTCGCCTTCCAGGAAAGGCTGGCGGACGACGTCACCGCCCGCGCGGTTTCGGCCGGCAAGCTGAAGGACGCCATCACCGTGCTGCGCACCAAGCTGACCCCCGACCAGCTCGAAATCCTCGCCTCGGCGGAACGCCCCCACGGACCACCCCCCGGCCCCTGGGGCGGCCCGCCGAATGATGCAGCCGGGCCCCGGGGCCTGCCCGACAGGCAGCTCCCGCCGCCCCAGCCCGGGAACGGCGAGCAACCCTGACCGGCTGCGCCGGCCGGCCCGGTACCCAACCCGTTCCCGGGCCGGCCGGTCCCCTTGGTGGGATGGCGCCCCGCCATCCCACCGCTCGAAATCCCCGAAATGGAAGTACGACAATGTGGGAAGCCATGATGCCGCACCGGCTGATCGCATCGGTCGGCCCCAAATTCTCGATCGGCCATGCCGGACGCGGCTTGCCGCTGACCGCGCGTGCCATGCCGACGGCCCTGCCGGTCAACGGGTGAAGGGCCCGATCCGCCTGAGCTTCGCCGCCTCGTGCCTCCGCTTTCGGAGCGGCCCATGGCGGCCATGGCCGCACGATCGCGAAAGGCTTGGCTTGTCGCCGCTGATCGGGATACTGATGCCGATGGGCAGCGCGGCCAGGAACTCGCTTTTTCGTCGGGTACGCTCCGGGGGCGGAGAAGGAACGCGACATGAGCCGCCTCAGGGCATTGCTCGACGCCGCCCACGGATTGGCGCGGCCCGTCATCATGACGGCGATCGCCATGATGGCGGCCCCGCAGCCGTGCCCAGCCTCGTCTCGGTTGGCTGGCTCCTGGCGGAACGATCCGATGCCGACAGCCAGGCGGCGACCGCAACTCCAGCGAAACATCATCCAGGACATGTCCATGCAGTCTAGCCAACCCCCTTTGCCGGCACGCCGGCGCGCGCCCCGGGCCGCAATGCTGGCCGTCGCCCTTCTTCTGGCGGCCTGCTCGCAGGAGGAAAGCAAGACTCCCGCCGGCATGGGGGCGGCCGGGCGTCCCGAAGTCAGCGTGGTGACGGTGCATCCGCAGTCGGTGGCGATCACCGCCGAATTGTCGGGGCGCACGTCGGCTTCGCTTACGGCGGAGGTGCGTCCGCAGGTCAACGGCATCATCCAGGCACGCCTTTTCCAGGAGGGCAGCGAGGTCGTCGCCGGACAGCCGCTCTACCTCATCAATCCGGCAAGCTATCAGGCGGATTACGACAGCGCGGTGGCGTCGCAGCAGAAGGCCGAGGCCTCGGTGCCGAGCGCGCAGGCGAAGTTCGACCGCTATGCCGGCCTGATCCAGCAGAATGCGGTCAGCAAGCAGGACTATGACGACGCGGCGGCATCGCTGGCGCAGGCCAAGGCCGACGTCGCGTCCGCCAAGGCAAGCGTCGAAACCGCGCGCATCAACCTCGATCACACCAAGATCACCGCGCCGATCGGGGGCCGCATCGACAAATCGTCGCTGACGCCCGGCGCCCTGGTCACCGCCAACCAGGACACCGTGCTGACCACCATCCGTGCGCTCGATCCGATCAATGTCGATGTCACGCAGTCGAGCACCAATTTGCTCAACCTGCGCCAGGCCATCACGGAAGGAAGGCTGAAGTTCAGCGGCCCCAATGTCAGCGTCAAGCTGAAGCTCGACAACGGCACCATCTATGCGCAGACCGGCAAGATGGAGTTCGCCGGCGCCAATGTCGACCAGACGACCGGCACATTCGCACTGCGGGCCGAGTTCCCGAACCCGGACCGCCTGCTGCTGCCGGGCATGTATGTGCGCGCCGTCGTCGAAGAAGGCGTTGCGCCGAACAGCTTCCTGGTTCCGCAGCGCGCCGTCAGCCGCAACGCCAAGGGCGAGGCCACGGCAATGGTCGTCAAGGCCGACGGCAAGGTCGAGGAACGCATCCTTGCCGTCGGCAACAGCGTCGGCAACAACTGGCTGGTGAGCCAGGGTGTCAGCGATGGCGACCGGATCATCGTCGAGGGCATGCAGCTGGTGCGCGCCGGCGCCGAAGCGACGCCGGTCGAGGTGACGATCGACGAGGCGACCGGCGAGGTCAAGGACCGCGCGCAGGGGACTTCGGCCGTCACCACCCCTTCCAAGACGGCCAGCACCGGCCAGTCGACCGGGAACTGAGCCATGTCCGCATTTTTCATCAACCGGCCGATCTTTGCCTGGGTGATCGCCATCGTGATCATGCTGGGCGGCCTGCTGGCGCTCAACTCGCTGCCGATCTCGCAGTACCCGCAGATCGCGCCGACCACGGTGAGCATCAGCGCCACCTATCCCGGCGCCGACGCCCAGACCGTCGAGAATTCGGTGACCAAGGTCATCGAGCAGGGCATGACCGGCATCGACAATCTCGACTACATGACGGCGACCTCGACCTCGACCGGCTCGGCCTCGATCACGCTGACCTTCACCACGGCCGCCGATCCCGACACTGCCCAGGTGCAGACGCAGAACAAGCTGCAGCTGGTCCAGTCGCAGCTGCCGCAGGTGGTGCAGAACAACGGCATCACCGTCTCCAAATCCTCGACCGGCTTCCTGATGGTCATCGGCTTCGTCTCCAGCGACGGCAAGATGAACTCGACCGATCTCGCCGACTATGTCGACGCCACCGTCAACGACACGCTGAAGCGCGTCGAGGGCGTCGGCACGACCCAGCTTTTCGGCTCCGGCTATGCCATGCGCATCTGGCTCGATCCCGACAAGCTCGCCAAATATGCCCTGATGCCGAGCGACGTGGCCTCGGCGATCGAGGCGCAGAACACGCAGGTCTCTGCCGGCCAGCTCGGCGGCCTGCCGGCGCGCAAGGGCCAGCAGCTCAATGCCACGGTGACGGCCAAGAGCCGGCTGCAGACCGCCGAACAGTTCCGCAACATCATCCTGAAGAGCCAGACCGACGGCTCGCTGGTTCGCCTCAACGATGTCGCCACCGTCGAGCTCGGCGCCGAAAGCTATACGACGCAAGCCCACTACAATGGCAAGCCGGCGGCGGGCCTCGCCGTCAGCCTGGCGACCGGCGCCAACGCCATCAACACCGCCGAGGCCGTGCGCTCGACGATCAACCGCCTGAGCTCGACCCTGCCGCAAGGCGTCGAGGTCGTCTATCCCTACGACACTTCGCCCTTCGTGCGGCTGTCGATCGAGGAGGTGGTCAAGACGCTGGCCGAGGCGATCGTGCTGGTGTTCCTGGTGATGTTCATCTTCCTGCAGAACCTGCGCGCCACCATCATCCCGACGATCGCGGTGCCGGTGGTGCTGCTGGGCACGTTCGGCGTGCTGTCGCTGTTCGACTATTCGATCAACACACTGACCATGTTCGCCATGGTGCTCGCCATCGGCCTGCTCGTCGACGACGCCATCGTCGTCGTCGAGAATGTCGAACGCGTCATGCAGGAGGAGGGCCTGTCGCCGAAGGAGGCGACGCGCAAGTCGATGAACGAGATCACCGGGGCGCTGATCGGCATCGCCACCGTGCTGTCGGCGGTGTTCGTGCCGATGGCCTTCTTCGGCGGTTCCACCGGCATCATCTACCGGCAGTTCTCGGTCACCATCGTCTCGGCGATGGTGCTTTCCGTGCTGGTCGCGCTGGTGCTGACGCCGGCACTTTGCGCCACGATCCTGCGGCCGCCCAAGGACCATGCGATGCAGACCGGCCCGTTCGGCTGGTTCAACCGCGTCTTCGACCGCGGCGCAACAGCCTATCGCGACGGCTCGCATGGCATCATCAACCGCGCCAAGCGCTCCCTCGTCGTTTTCCTCGCCATCGTCATTGCCATGGGCTGGATGTTTGCGAGGCTGCCGAGTTCGTTCCTGCCGGAAGAGGACCAGGGCATTCTGATCACCAGCGTGCAGCTGCCGGTCGGCGCGACGCAGGACCGCACCGAGCGCGTGCTGACCCAGGTCACCGACCACTATCTGAAAGAGGAAAAGGACGCGGTCGAAGGGGTGTTCAGCGCCTCCGGCTTCGGCTTTGGCGGCGCCGGGCAGAATGTCGGCATCGCTTTCGTGCGGCTGAAGGATTTCAGCCTGCGCAAATCGACGGCCATGGCCGCACAGGCGATCGCCGGCCGCGCGATGGGCGCCTTCTCCAGGATCAGGGACGCGCAGGTGTTCGCGCTCGCCCCGCCCGCCATCCAGGGGTTCGGCAACACCAACGGCTTCGATTTCTACCTGCAGGACGTCAATGGCGCCGGCCATGACGCGCTGCTCCAGACGCGCAACCAGCTTCTGGCCCTGGCCGGGCAGAGCAAGGTGCTCGCCAACACCAGGCCCAACGGCCAGGAGGACCAGCCGCAATTCTCGGTTGACATCGACCAGGAAAAGGCCAGCGCGCTCGGCGTTGGCCTGTCGGACATCAACGACACGCTTTCCACCGCCTGGGGCAGCGACTACGTCAACGATTTCATCGATCGCGGGCGGGTGAAGCCGGTCTACCTGCAGTCGGACCCGAATTTCCGCATGCAGCCGGAAGATCTGGAGAAATGGCAGGTCCGCAATTCCAGCGGCACCATGGTGCCGTTCTCGGCCTTCGCCTCCAGCCACTGGACGTTCGGCTCGCCCAGGCTCGAACGCTACAATGGGTCGGCGGCCGTCGAGATCCAGGGCGCGGCGGCCACCGGCGTCAGTTCGGGCGCCGCCATGGACGAGATCGACAAGCTTGTGGCGCAACTGCCCGCCGGCTATTCCCACGAATGGACCGGGCTGTCGCACCAGGAGCGGCTTTCCGGCAACCAGGCGCTGTCGCTCTACGCGATTTCGGCGCTGGTCGTGTTCCTGTGCCTGGCCGCGCTCTATGAGAGCTGGTCGATCCCGTTCGCGGTCATGCTCTCGGTGCCGATCGGCATCTTCGGCGCGCTTCTGGCGGCGACCCTGTTCGGCCAGTCCAACGATGTCTATTTCAAGGTCGGGCTGCTGACCACGATCGGCCTCGCCGCCAAGAACGCCATCCTCATCGTCGAGTTCGCCATCGAGCGGCAGACCGCCGGCATGGGGCTCGTCGAGGCGACGCTGGAGGCGGCGCGACAGCGGCTGCGGCCGATCCTGATGACGTCGCTGGCCTTCATCCTCGGCGTCACGCCGCTGGCGATCGCCAGCGGCGCCGGCTCGGGGGCGCAGAACTCCGTCGGCATCGGCGTCATGGGCGGCATGATCGCGGCGACGGTGATCGGCGTGTTCCTGGTGCCGCTGCTGTTCGTGACGGTGCGCCGCATCTTCAGGGGCGGGGCGGCCAGGCAGGATGCCGCGACCGAGACCAGGCCCGAGGCGACGATCCATGACAATTGAGGGTAAGGGTATGACGGGTGATGATATCGCCAGCAGGGGGGCCTTGGCGCGGATCGGCAGCGCACCGGCAAGACGCGCTGTCGGGGCGCGGCTGATCGTCGTGACGCTGACGGCGACGGCGCTCGCCGGCTGCGTCGTCGGCCCGGATTACCAGAAGCCCTTGCTGGCGATGCCGGCAAGCTGGAGCGATCACAACAAGGCCACGCCGGCCAAGCCGGCGCAATTGTCGAAATGGTGGCAGCGGCTGCGCGATCCCGAGCTGAACACGCTCGTCGACGAGGCGGTTGCCGGGAATCTCGACGTCGCCACGGCGAAGGCCAAGATCCGCGAGGCGCGCGCCAGCTATCGCCAGAGCAGCGCGGCCCTGTTCCCGTCGCTGGACGGCTCCGGCTCGGCCACCCGCAACAAGTCGGCCGCGACCACGTCGGGCTCGAGCACCGTCTACAGCGAATATCAGGCCGGCTTCGACGCCAGCTGGGAACTCGACCTGTTCGGCGCCAACCACAGGAGCGTCGAGGCGGCCCGCTATGGGCTGGACGCGTCCGAGGAGGAGCTCCGCTCGACCCTTTTGACCCTGGTTGGCGATGTCGCCTCGTACTATGCCCAGGCGCGCGGCTATCAGGCCCGCGTCGCGCTCGCCCGGCGCTCGGCCGCATCGCAAAGACAGACCGCCGAACTCACCCGGACCATGGCGCAGGCCGGCACCGCGACGGCGGCCGATGTGGCGAAAGCCATGGGCCAGGCAAGCAGCACCGAAGCCGACATCCCGACGCTGGAGGCAAGCTATGCCGAGGCCGTGCATCGTCTTTCCGTGCTCACCGGCCGTCCGCCGGCGGCGCTGAGCGAGCGGCTGAAGCGCGGCGCGCCGATCCCGGCGCCGCGGCTGCCGATGCCGACCGGCATTCCCGCCGACATCCTGTTGTCGCGCCCCGACGTGCGCATGGCGGAACGGCAATACGCGCAATACACCGCCAAGATCGGCCAGGCGGAGGCGGCGCGCTATCCCTCGGTCAGCCTGACGGGGGACATCAGCACTTCCGCCTACAAGCTTGGCGACCTCGGCAAGAATTCGTCGATCGGCTGGTCGTTCGGGCCGACGCTCAGCGTGCCGGTGTTCAATGCCGGGCAGCTGAAGGCCGCCGTCGAGGTCGCCGAGGCCCAGCGCGATCAGTATTTCATCGCCTACCGGTCATCGGTGCTGAGCGCGCTCGAGGATGTCGAGAATGCGCTCGTGCTTCTGTCGCAGGAGCGTATCCGGATCGGCAAGCTTGCCTCGTCGGCGAAATCCTACGGCGAGGCGGCACGCATCGAAGGCACGCTGTTCAAGGCCGGCGAGACGAGCCTTCTCGACGTGCTCGACGCCCAGCGCTCGCTCTATTCGGCCGAGGACACGCTGCTGCAAAGCCGCGTCCTGCTGGCGACCAACTACATCGCCCTCAACAAGGCGCTCGGCGGCGGCTGGGACGGCGTCGTCGACACCACGACGCCGGAGATCATCGACGTCAAGACCGGCCCACGGCTGGCGAAGCTGGCGGTGCCCTGACCGGTTGCAAGCTGCAGGGTGAGGTATCGAACGGCCCCCATCCGGCACGGCCTTTCGACGCCCCACCGCTGTTCATGCTCAGGCACGCATGCGGCGCGCCCAGCCCCGCTCGAAGACCACGCCGCGAGGGGCACCTGCAGAGCTCTTGTACGACTTCTCCGGGCCCCCTGCACGTGTATCGCCGAGGTCGTTCGCAGATCTTGTGAACCTCCTCCCGGCAGGCGGTTTTCTCACCATGAGGAGCTCTTATTTTTTCTTGCTCGAGGCTCTTGAAGCTGTTTTCGACGGTCCCCAAATCGTTTGCCGTCGAGGCTTCAAAGCTCGACAGCAGGCGGCGCCGCATTGGGCGGCGCACCTTGTACCCATGTTGCTTCAAGGAGAATGTGGCTATGAGAACCTTTGACTCGCTTTATCGCACCACCGTCGGCTTCGACCGTCTTTTTGACATGCTCGACAACAGTAACCGGACCGACTGGCCGCCTTACAACATCGAGAAGACGGGCGAAAACGACTATCACATCGCCATGGCTATAGCGGGCTTCAGCTCCGATGAGGTGGAATTGACGCAGAACGGTCACGAGTTGGTGGTCGTCGGCCAGAAAGCCACCAGCACGGAGGGGCGCCAGATCCTGCACCAGGGCCTTGCCTTGCGGAACTTCAGACAGGTATTCAAGCTGGCCGACCATATGAAGGTGGTTGCGGCGAGCCTCGAAAACGGCCTGCTCAGCATCGACATCGTCCGGGAAATCCCCGAGGAACTGAAGCCTCGCCGCATAAGCATCGGCGCCAGCGATGCCGTGGCGGTCGGCAAGCAGATCAGCCAGGACGTGGAAAAGTCGCGCAAGGTTGCCTGACGGCCAAGCTTTCAACCCCTAACGCTGCGGTCCCCTCCCGGTTTCGGCCGGGAGGCCCTGATTGCGGAGATTGGAGATGAACCAGCAGACTGAAATATCCCGCGCTGCAACCAAGCGCGCCACTTTGTTCGAAGGTCTTTCTTTCCTTCTCGACAGTCCCGAGCGTGTGCTCAACCATTCGCGCATGAGCCTGGATGAAAAGCGTGCCGTGCTCGCATCGTGGGCGTCGGACGCTTGTGCAGTCGAAAACCAGCCCACCTTACGAAAACTGGACAACGGGACGATTATCCCGCTCGAGGAAATACTGTGTGGGCTGCGGGCTCTCGATCAAGACGGTGGTCGCGGCAAGCGTCCGTTGCATCGGGTCATGCCGTCGCACACCGCGTTTGATCGCCGCAGCGCCCTCATCAGTGGATGGAGGCGTAAATGGCGGTTTACGGGCAAGGATGATGAGGATGATCCACCGCCATGCCCGGCGTCGGTCGCCCCACGCTGGCCCCGCGGGGGGCAAAGTGGCCCTTGCGTGGCGGCTGACCGCGAACCAATTTATGCCTGATGGATAGGCTTCCCGCTTGACGCAAGCCATATCAAACCCGCTGCGCCGGCCCGCAGCGGGTTTGGAGTCACGTCCTTGCGCTGCAGAGCAAAACAAAAGAGCACACTGCGCCGACGGATTTCAAGAAGATGATCCGACGCCTCCAAGAGGCTATTTCTTCCGGATAGTGCCGTGATTCAGGTCGAAGGCCTGGGTGTGCCCGGCCTGCTTTTGAAAATCATCTTGCAACTCGCCCCATTCGCCGAGGTAAGCGCCGCAAAGACTGCAATGAATGGCGGTGTGTTCTTCCGCCTTGTCCGGGATGTCCATCAGGATTGTGCCGCAAGCCTTGCAATCCAGCTTGTGGTCGAGCCGCTTGCCGTCCATCGTTGCTGGAACCCTCCGCTCGACAAGGGGTTATTTTATCCGCCTGCCTGTGCACAGTCCACACGTTTCACAGCGGGCGAGGGGGCGGTCACCATTGTTGACTCCGGCGACCCCGAAAGCGTAAGTCGTGGTTCGCGTCTCGCGTCCAAGGCGCTGCGTTTCAACCGTAAAGGCACAATAAAATGGACGAAAAATATTCCAATGCGCGCGAGCACTTTTTCGCTGCAATCAGGACGCTGGCAGCCTCTGCCGACAGCGTTCAAACGCGCCTGATCGATGCCAATTTGAACATTTTGCACGTTACGATCGACGAATTCGATGGTGATCGCGAGCTCAAATTCAAGTTTGCAAAAATACTGGACCTAATGGCCATCGATCAGGACGATATGGAAACGGTCGCTGTCGAGACAGCCGCGCACATGACGGATTTTGAAGCCATTAAAGTCGCGGATCTGATTTGCGATTTCTACTACGAGCTAACATAGTTCGGCGGCATCGGCGGACGTTTGAGCTTCGCCCGCCTGCCGGCCCGAATGTAGGATGTCGGCCAATCAAAAACGCTATTTGCGGTTGAGGTTGATCTCGCTGATCGTGATGTTCTTGCCGGTGGCCGGGTCCTTGTCGATGGTCGTCAAACGCATCCCGTTGTCTCCAACCTTTTCCAGCTTCAGCTGGGCGGCCCGGTCGCCATTGACTTCTTTTGCCCAATGGATGCCGAGGACCAAAGCGTTGCCTGAGCGATTGCCGCTCAGGCCTGCCGGGCCTGTGCTCGATCCGGTGTATGTGCCGGCATATGTTTTGCCATCGGTCTTGACGTCGGCGCCGATCGCTCGCGAGAAGACCACGTAACCTGTACATTTGCCATCAAGGGACAACGAGCTCTCGGTTGCGTCGGACGCGAATTTACAGTTGATCTTGATGGGCTGAGAATCTGCGTCGACTTTGACCGTGCCCTTGCCAACCCAACTGCCTGCGAAAGATTTCAGAAAGGACCCGTCAGACGCCTGGGCGGGGACCGCGATGCAAAGCATCGCTGTGGCCAATAAACCAAATAATCTTGTCATGATTGATTGTTTCAATCCAATGGAGGAATAGTAAAATTGGGATGTGGATGGCTTAGGCGGCGGCAACGACTTTCTCGATCTCCTGCGCCGAATGACCGGTGAGATCTTTTGCGATTTCGCCAACAAGCACCGCCGAAAGTTTCTGATGATAGTGCTTGCGCAGTTCCCCAAGCGTCCGGGGAGCGGCGATGATGATGAGATTGGCGATCTGTCCGCCGAGCACCTGCCGGTTGAGGAGATCGGCTGTTCCCGCAGCGAAACTATCTTCCTCGATCTGACTGCTGTCCGGATTGGCGGAACTGCTCTGATGGCGCGCGCCGGAGCCCTTGTTGTCGTTTGTCACGTCTTCAGCCACCGAGGCCGTGAGCTTTGGATTGGCCTCGTCTCCCGAGTTCCGGAACAGGTTGAGCCTCTCGCCGTCAGCTACCGCGACGGTCGCACCCTTGGGAATGTCCATTTGTGAGTCTCCGCTATTGCGCCAGTCGTTGGCTAAACCGATGGATTGCCTGCTGACATTGTTCTCAACGCCTCAAGTCGACATTGGATGCCTTGTGTCGGAGCCTTTGTTGCAATCGCTCCATGGCGGCTGACCTATGATTGACCGGCGGATTGCTGATGAGGTCGTCGCGATGTCGAAGCAGCGGCGCCTGCCACGCGAACAGGAAAGCGACTGATCCCGGCAGGCGTTTGTCCCGCACTTGCTCTCCAGCACCTTGCCCTATTAGCCAGCCGCCTGCTGCCTCACGACAGCCAGGCCAGTTCAGCCTATCCCCATGCCACTGGGCCGCGCGGATGCCCGACAGGGCAGGGAAGGATGAAACCAAAGTGACATCGACGCCGATTGCCCGTCGTGAAGCGGCGCCCTTGCCCATAGCGGCGCTGATGGGCGCCATGGTGTCGATCCAGATCGGCGCCACCTTCGCCAAGGGGCTGTTCCCGCTGATCGGCGCGCAAGGCACCACGACGCTGAGGCTGGTCATCGGCGCGCTGATGCTGGTCGCGGTGCTGAGGCCGTGGCAGAGGCAGCCGTCGCGCGCCACCTTGCCGTGGCTGGTCGCCTATGGCGTGACGCTCTGCGCGCTCAACCTTCTGTTCTATGCCGCGCTCGCCAGAATTCCGCTCGGCATCGCGGTGGCGCTGGAGTTCTCCGGCCCGCTCCTGGTGGCGACGGCGACCTCGCGGCGCGCCAGCGACTTTGCCTGGATCGTGCTGGCGGTGGCCGGCATCGTCTTGTTGTCGCCCTTCGTCCGTTCGCTCCAGCCGCTCGATCCGACCGGGGTGATGCTGGCGCTGGCGGCCGGCGGCTTCTGGGCACTCTACATCGTGCTCGCCCAGAAGGCCGGCGCCGAGCTTGGCACCCGCACCACCGCCTACGGCATGGCGATCGCCGCCGTGCTGGTGTTGCCATTCGGCGTGGCGCAGGCGGGAACCGCGCTGCTCGCGCCGTCGATCCTGGGAAGTGCCTTGCTCGTCGGCCTGTTCTCCAGCGCGCTGCCGTTCTTTCTGGAGATGGTGGCGCTGACCCGGATGCCGGCGCGCATCTACGGCACGCTGACCTGCCTGGAGCCGGCGCTGGGCGCGTTGGCCGGCTTCCTGTTCCTGCATGAAACCCTGACCGCGCCGCAACTGGCCGGCATCGCCGCCGTCATTGCCGCCGCCTTCGGCACCGCGCTGACATCGCGGCCGCCGGTGCCGTCGCCGGAATAGGCTTTCCAGATCTCGCAATTTGCCGCGCCCAACCTTGCTCAAGGAGACCGGTGGGGCCGTGGCCGACCACAGCTTCGCAAGCTTGAAGGACACCACTGCTCCCCCATGGACTTCTCCAAAATACAACCCATATGGATTCCGTGGAGCTTTGAGCGTGACCTTCGCGCGGGTGGCCCTTCTTGCCGCGGCCTTTGTCGCCGTGGCTGTCTTTTCTCCCTTCTCTTCGGCCGGGAGCGAGAGGGTCGCGCTGAGCGTCGCCATTGACGGCGCCATCGGGCCCGCAAGCACCAGGCAGCTCGAGGAAGCGCTTGACGTCGCTGCCAGGCGGGACGCCGCGGTCCTCATCCTTCAACTCGACACGCCCGGCGGACTGGTCACCTCGATGCGCGAGATGATCGCCGCCATTCTCGCTTCGCCGGTGCCCGTCATTGGCTATGTCGCGCCGGCCGGCGGCCATGCGGCGAGTGCCGGCACCTACATCCTCTACGCCACCCACGTGGCGGCCATGGCGCCCGGCACCAATCTCGGCGCCGCGACGCCGGTCGAGATGGGCGGCCTGCCGTCGCTTCCCGGCGGCGAGAAGGACAACGGCCCGGCCAAGGACGAGAAGGACGCCACCGGGCGGCCGGCGGGCGACGCGATGATGGCCAAGGTGACCAATGACGCCGTCGCGCTGATCCGCTCGCTCGCCGAACTGCGCGGGCGCAATGGCGACTGGGGCGAGAAGGCCGTGCGCGAGGCGGCAAGCCTGTCGGCCAATGCGGCGCTGCAGGAACATGTCATCGACTTCGTCGCCCGCGACACCACCGAGCTGTTGCAACTGGCCGATGGGCGCACCGTCGACGTGGCCGGCAAGAAAGAGGTGCTGGCGACGAAAGGGCTGCCGGTCGAGACCCTGGAGCCCGGCTGGTTCATCCGGCTGCTCGCCATCATCACCGATCCCAACACCGCGATCATCCTGATGCTGGTCGGCGTCTATGGCATCCTCTTCGAATTCATCAGCCCAGGTGCCGTGGCGCCCGGCGTCATCGGCACCATCTGCCTCGTGCTTGGCCTCTATGCGCTCAACCTCCTGCCGATCAACTATACCGGCCTTGCCCTGATGCTGCTCGGCATCGCCTTCCTCGTCGTCGAGGCCTTCAATCCCACCGTCGTGCTTGGGCTCGGCGGCGTGGCCGCCTTTCTGTTCGGCGCCGCCATGCTGCTGAGGGTCGAGGGGCCAGGCTTTGCCATGTCATGGGCCATCATCGGTCCAGCCGCCGCGCTGACGCTTGGGCTGGCGCTGCTGACCGGCACCTATGTCTGGGCGGCGCGCCGGAATCCGCCGCGCGTCGGCGGCGAGGCCATGCGCGGCTTGCCGGCCAAGATCCTCGACTGGCAAGGCGGCGAGGGCCACGTGCTGGCCCAGGGCGAGCGCTGGCGGGCGAAGGCCGACGAACCTATCGCACCCGGCGACAGCGTCGAGGTGACCGATGTCAGCGACCTCGTGCTGACGGTGCGGCGGCGCGATGCGGCAAGGAACGGAGCAAAACAATGAGCATCGGTTACGTGGCCTATCTGTTGCTTGCGCTGGTCGTGGTCATATTCCTGTCCGCGGCCATCCGCATCCTCAGGGAATATCAGCGCGGCGTGGTCTTCACGCTCGGCCGCTTCACCGGGGTCAAGGGTCCCGGTCTCATCATCCTCGTTCCCTTCGTCCAGCAGATGGTGAAGGTCGACCTGCGCGTGGTGGTGCAGGACGTGCCGCCGCAGGACGTCATTTCGCGCGACAACGTCTCGGTGAAGGTCAACGCGGTGCTCTATTTCCGCATCGTCGACGCCGAGCGGGCGGTCATCCAGGTCGAGGACTTCATGGCCGCCACCAACCAGCTGGCGCAGACCACGTTGCGTTCGGTTCTCGGCAAGCACGAGCTCGACGAGATGCTGGCCGAGCGCGACAAGCTCAACAGCGATATCCAGGAGATCCTCGACCAGCGTACCGACGCCTGGGGCATCAAGGTCTCCAATGTCGAGATCAAGCATGTCGACCTCAACGAGAACATGATCCGCGCCATCGCCAAGCAGGCCGAGGCGGAGCGGCTGCGGCGCGCCAAGGTGATCAACGCCGAGGGCGAACAGCAGGCGGCGGCGAAACTGGTCGAGGCGGGCCGGATGCTGGCGGCCGAGCCGCAGGCCATGCAGCTGCGCTATTTCGAGGCTTTGCACGACATCGCCGGCGAGCGCTCGTCCACGGTGGTGTTCCCGCTGCCGGTGGATCTGCTCAGCCAGTTCATGAAGGGGCAGGGTGGAGGCGGAGGCGGCTGAGCGCGCAATCTCCCCGCAAGGGGGAGATCGGCAGTTTCGGCGTCGGCAGATACTTAAATCAGTTTCTCCAGCGTGATCGGCAGGTCCCGCACGCGCTTGCCCGTCGCGTGGAACACCGCGTTGGCGATCGCGGGCGCGACGCCGACGATGGCGAGTTCCCCGACGCCCTTGCCGCCGAGCACCGAGGAGTGCAGGTCGGGGATGCCGACCGAGATCACCTCGATGTCGGGAATATCGGCATTGGTCGGCACCAGATAGTCGGCGAGGTTGTTGTTGACGATGCGGCCGTGGCGGCGGTCGACGATGCCTTCCTCCAACAGCGCCTGGCCGATGCCCATGATGATGCCGCCCTTCCACTGGCTTTCGGCAAGCTTCGGATTGTAGAGGCGGCCGGAATCCAGCGCCGACACCACGCGTGATACGCGCACCGTGCCGAAATCCTCGTCGACGCGCACCTCGATGAAATGCGCGCACCAGGAGTGGCGGGAATAGTCGCCCTCGGTGTGCGGCAGCGACATGGCGATGGTGGTGTAGTTCTTGTAGCGATCCTCGGCGGTCGAGTTGACCGGCATGGTGTCGCCGGTGGCCTCGATGTGGTCGCGGCCGATGCTGGCCAGCAGTTCGGCGATGGAGAGATCGGGGCCGTCACCGCGCGGCGAAGCTATGCGGCCGTTGGCGACGACCAAAGTGTTGGCCTGCAGCGCGTGGAAGGGCGAGCGCGGATCGCTGATCGCCAGCCCAACCAGCTGGTCGAGCGCGGAGGTCGCCGCCTTGTAGACGGCGCCGGTCATGACACCGGCCAGCCGCGAGCCGCCGGTGACGCCGGCGCGGGGAAAGCGGGAGTCGCCCAGTTTCACCACCACGTTGTCGGCCGGCACGCCGACCGTCTGGGCGGCGGTCTGCGCCAGGATGGTGTAGGTGCCCTGGCCCATGTCGATCGAGGAGCTCTCGACCTCGACCGAGCCGTCGGCGAGGATGCGCACGATCGCCTCGCCATAGGCGCGCCGCACCGGATAGGTGCCGGCGGCGACGCCCCAGCCGATCAGCTGGTTGCCGTCGCGCATCGAGCGCGGTTCGGGTGTCCGCCTCGCCCAGCCGAAGCGTTCCGCTCCCGCTGCAAAAGCCTCGCGCAACTGCCTGGTCGACCAGGCTTTTTTCGCATGGGGATCCTGCTCAGCATAATTCCGCAGCCGAATCTCCAACGGGTCGATGCCGACCTCGTAGGCGAGCTCGTCGATGGCGCTTTCGATGCCGAAGGCGCTAGGGTTTTCGCCCGGTGCGCGCATGGCGCCCGGCACCACGGAATTCACCCGCACGACATTCTGCCGCGAGGAGAAATTGGGCGTCGCGTACATGATCGAGGTGACCGATCCAAGCGGCTCGACCCACATGCCGTCCATGGAGGTCTCGTTGACGCCGCGATGCACGATCGACTGGATTTTTCCGTCATGGTCGGCGCCGAGCGCCACCGTCTGCCGCGTCGCCGCGCGCCCGCCATAGCTGGTGAAGGTCTGCGGCCGCGTCATCACCAGCCGCACCGGTCGGCCGAGCATCTTGGCGGCACATGCCGCCACCGCGCCATGGCTGAGCGCCAGCGCCTTGGAGCCGAAACCGCCGCCGATATAGGGCGAGAGCAGCCGCACATTCTCGAACGGCACGGCGAACCATTCGGCATAGGTGCGCGCCATGCCGTCCAGCCACTGGCTCGGCTCCCATACGGTTAGCTTGTCGCCTTCCCAGCGCGCGATCAGGCCATGCGGCTCCATCGGCGCCTGGTATTCGCGCGGCGTGTTGTAGGCGGCGCAGACCCGGACCGGGGCCGAGGCGAAAGCGGCTTGCGCGTCGCCCCATTCCTTGGTCATGGCGTCGATCGGAATGCCGTCGCCGGCCTTGCCGTCGCTGAGGTCGACGATGGTTGGCGCCTCGTCGTAACTGACCTTGACCAGGGCGGCCGCGGCGACCGCCTGCTCGAAGGTTTCCGCCACCACTGCAGCGACGTGCTGGCCCGAGAAGGTGATGTCGCGCGCCAGCGGGCAATAGGGTTTGTCGGGTGGCGGCGTGCCGAACCAGTCCGAGGCGGTCCTGAGGCTGATGATGGTGTCCGGTGTCAGCACTTGCAGCACGCCCGGTGCGGCTTCAGCGGCGGTGGTATCGATCGCGCGCACCTTGCCCGATGCAATCGTGCTCTCGACCAGCACGGCATAGGCGAGGCCTTCGAGCTGTTGCTCGACGGCGTATTTCGCGGCGCCGGTGATCTTGGCCGGGCCGTCGACGCGCGACAGCCGGCCGCCGACGGCTTCCGCCGTCACGCCATCCGAAGCATCGCCATGTCTTGTGTGAACGGTCATGCCGTCTCTCCCAATTTGAGGATGGCGCGCGCGACGACGCGCGGCGCGAGCTCGATCTTGTAATGGTTGGCGCCATGGTCGACGGCGCCTTCGACGGCGAGCAGGCTGGCCGCGCGGACGGTTTCCGGTTCCAGCACCTTGCCTTTCAGCGCCGCTTCCACGGCGCGCGCACGCCACGGCTTTGTGGCGACACCGCCGAGCGCGACGCGCAGGTCAAGGATGGTGCGGCCGTCCGCCTCGAACTCGATGCCGACGGCCGCACTGGCCGCCGCAAACTCGTAGGATTGCCGATCGCGGATCTTGAGGTAGGTCGAGCGGCGGGCAGCGGCGGTCCCGGGGATTTCGATGGCGGTGATCATCTCTCCCGGTTCGATCGCGTGTTCCCTGTCGGGCGCGCTGCCGGGCAGCAGGAAAAAGTCGTCGACCGAAACCCGGCGCTCGCCGAGATGGACGGCCGCGTCGAAGGCGACCAAGGCCACGGCGAGGTCGCCGGGATACATGGCGATGCAGGCCTCGCTGGTGCCGAGCACGGCATGTCCCCTCGTGACGCCGCCGATCGCCGAACAGCCCGAGCCGGGTTCCCGCTTGTTGCAGGCGGGGAAATTCGAGGGATCGCGGAAATAGGGGCAGCGGGTGCGCTGCATCAGATTGCCGCCCATGGTCGCCATGTTGCGGATTTGTGCCGAAGCCGCCTGCCACAACGCTTCCGAGACGGCGGGGAAGCGGCTCTTGATATCGGCATGGTCGGCGACATGGCCCATTTTGGCCAGCGCGCCGATGGTGGCGCCGCGCTCGGTCACCTCGATCGAGTCCAGCCCCTTGAGATGGGTGATGTCGACCAGGCTGTCGGGTTCTGCAACGCCGCATTTGGCGAGGTCGATCAGCGTGGTGCCGCCGGCGAGCAGCATGGCGCCGGGCAGGGCGGCCGCCTCGCGTGCCGCATCGACCGAGCCTGCGCGAAAATAGGAAAAATCCCTCATGATGCGACCTCCAAAGCTGCCTGGCGCACAGCGGCGACAATGTGCGGATAGGCGCCGCAACGGCAGAGATTGCCGGCCATGTATTCGCGGATTTCGTCATCGGAGCCGGCATGGCCCTCGCGGATGCAGGCCACCGCCGACATGATCTGGCCTGATGTGCAATAACCGCACTGGAAGGCGTCCTGCTCGAGGAAGGCAGCCTGCACGGGATGCAGTTCGCCCTCCCGTGCAAGCCCCTCTATAGTGGTGACGGCGCGGCCCTGAGCCTGAGTGGCCAGCGTCAGGCAAGCCAGCACGCGCTCGCCGTCGACATGCACGGTGCAGGCGCCGCACTGGCCGTGGTCGCAGCCCTTCTTGGTGCCGGTCAGGCCGAGCCGGTCGCGCAAGGCGTCGAGCAGCGTGACGCGCGGCTCAAGCTCCAGTTCGTGATGGTTGCCGTTGATGTCGAGATGGACAGGGATTTTCGTCATGGGCGTCTGGCTCCAGTTGCTTGACGCGAAGTCGGTTGATCTCATGTTGGGCAGGCGGGACAGCCGGCGGCCCTAGCGCCAGCCGTCCGGCCCATCGCTTTCGCTCCGGGTGTTCGTCGTTCGGAAAGCCAGGCCCTGGCTTTCCGGTTGTTACGCGGTCTCCCTCAGATCAGCAGGTCCTCGATGCGGATCGGAAAGCGCCGGGGCCGCACGCCGGTTGCGTGCCAGACCGCATTGGCGACCGCGCCGGCGGTGCCGGTGATGCCGATTTCGCCAACGCCCTTGATGCCGAGCGCGTTGACGTAAGGGTCGTCCTCGTGGACCAACAGCGCCTCGACCGACGGCACATCGGCATTCACCGGGACATGGTATTCGGCGAGGTTGGCGTTCTGGATGCGGCCCGAACGCCGGTCGGTGATGGCTTCCTCATGCAGCGCGAAGGAGACGCCCCAGATCATGCCGCCATAATACTGGCTGCGCACCAGCCTGGGATTGATGACCCGTCCGGCGGCGAACGCGCCGACCAGCCTGGTGACGCGGATCTGCCCGAAATCGGGATCGACCTTCACCTCGGCGAAGACGGCGCCATGCGCGTGCTTGGCGTGGGTCTCCTGCGATGCCGGATCCGGAGCGCCCTTGCCACGGCCTTCGATCTCGGTGAGACCGGCGCGCGCCAGGATCTCGGCATAGCTTTCGCCGCGGCTTTCATCGTCGCGCCGGTACAGGCGGCCGCCGCGCGCCAGCACGCCTTCATTGCCCGCGCCGAACAGCGGCGAGGCCTCGTTGCCGGTGGCGAGATCGGCGAGCCTGGCGATGACGGCGGCACCCGCATTGTGGATCGCCATGCCGGCCGTCGCCGTGTGACCGGAGCCACCGGCAATGCCCGCATTGGGCAGATCGGAGCTGCCGGCCCTGAAATCGACCTGGTCGATGTCGAGCCCCAGTCCGTCGGCGGCGATCTGGGCAAAGGCGGTCCAGGCGCCTTGCCCCATGTCCTGCGCGCCAGTCTCCATCAGGCCGCTGCCATCGGCCCTCAGCACCGCACGCGCCTCGGCCTGGAACATGATGGCGGGGAAGGTCGCCGTGCCCATGCCCCAGCCGGTGAGGAAGCCGTCGGCGTCGCGCATCAGCCGCGGCTGAAGCGGGCGGCTCGCCCAGCTAAACGCCTCAGCGGCTTGGCTGTAGCATTCGCGCAGCGCCTTGGAGGAAAACGGCTTGCCGGTCATCGGCTCGACCTCGGCATAGTTCCTCAGCCGGAATTCCAGCGGGTCCATGCCGCAGGCGTGAGCCGCCTCGTCGATGGCGCTCTCCAGCGCGATCGAGCCGGTGGCTTCGCCGGGCGCCCGCATGAACAGCGGCGTGCCGGTGTCGAGCCGCACTGCCTCATGCGACGTGGTGATCGCCGGGCTGGCATAGAGCGTGTGCGAGGCGTCCGCCGCCGGTTCGAAGAAATCGTCGAACGTGCTCGACGCGGTCTTGGCGTGATGGTGGATGGCGGTCAGCCGCCCCTGGCCATCCATGCCCATGCGCAAGGTCTGGCGCGTCGGCGCGCGATGGCCGACCGGCCCGTACATCTGCTCGCGCCGCAGCACCAGCTTGACCGGACGGCCGACCAGCCGCGCCGCCAGGATGCCCAGCACCTGCGGCCCGGAGATCAGGCCCTTGGATCCGAAGCCACCGCCGAGGAAGGGGCTGCGGATGTGGATGTTTTGCGGCGCGATGCCGAACAGGCCGGCGATGCGGCCCTGCGCCATGGCCAGGCCCTGGCTCGGCGTGTCGATCGACAGCCTGTCGCCCTCCCAGGCGACGACGATCGCATGCGGCTCCATGGCGTTGTGGTACTGGGCCGGTGTCTCGTAGGTCGCCTCGATCCGCGTCCTTACCGATTTGAGGCCGGCCTCGCTATCGCCCTTGTGCTGCACCGCCGGACCGCCGACGCCGACACCGCGCGGCACGAAGCTTTCGGCGTCGTCGAGACCGACGCGCGCCGGCAGCGCTTCATAGCGCGGCGACAGCAGCGCCGCTCCTTCGGTCGCCGCCTCAAGCGTCTCGGCGATCACCACGGCGATGGTCTGGTTGGGGTAGCGGACCTGATCGTTCTGCAACAGGTCGAGCCGGAACATGAAAGGATGGTCCTTGGCATCCGGATCGGCGGCCAGCGCCGGCCGGTTCGTGGGCGTCATCACCTCGACCACGCCCGCATGCGCCTTGGCCGCCTCGATATCCAGCGCGGCAACGCGGCCGCGCGCGATGCTGCTGACGGCCAACACGGCATGGAGCATGCCGGGCGGATGGTTGTCGGCCGCGTAGCGGGCCGCGCCGGTGACCTTGAGGAAGCCATCGCGACGGGTCAGTGGCTGGCCGATGCTGGAGCCCTGCCGGGCATGGGTGGGTTGCTGGTTGAGGCTGAGTTCAAGCGTCATGGCGCGCTCCTGGAATGTTCGAGAACGGGGAGGCGGGAAGGGCCGGCAGCCGCTCGGGCGTTCCCGCCAGGGCAGACATCAGCGCCCTGACCACGATGCGGCGGGCAAGCTCGATCTTGAAAGCATTGTCGCCGGAGGGGCTGGCATCGGCCAAAGCGGCATCGGCAGCGCTGGCGAAGGTTGCCTCGTTCGCATCGGCGCCGAGCAGGACGGCTTCCGCCGAACGCGCCCGCCATGGCTTGGCCGCGACGCCACCCAATGCCAGCCTTGCGGCGCGGATCTTGCCGCCGTCGACGACAAGTGCCGCGGCGGCCGAGGCGACCGCGAAGGCATAGGAGGTGCGTTCGCGCACTTTCAGGTAACGGGCATTGGCGGCGAAGGAGGCCGCCTCCGCCGGCAGCCGCACCGCCACGATCAGCTCGCCGGGCTCCAGCGCATTCTCCCGCTGTGGCGTGTCGCCGGGAAGCCGGTGGAATTCCGCCAGCGTGACGTGGCGCCGGCCCTCCTTACCCTCGATCTCGAGCACGGCGTCGAGCGCCACCAGCGGCACGCAGAAGTCCGACGGATGGGTGGCGATGCAGGCATCGCTCCAGCCAAGCACGGCGTGCAGGCGGTTTTCGCCGCCAAGTGCCGCGCAGCCGGCGCCGGGCTCGCGCTTGTTGCAGGCGCTGGCGGTGTCGTAAAAATAGCTGCAGCGCGTGCGCTGCAGGAGATTGCCGCCGACGGTGGCGGCGTTGCGAAGCTGCGCCGAGGCGCCCGACAGCAGCGCTTCTGCCACTGCCGGATAAGCCTTGGCGAACGCCGCGTCATGGGCGAGATCGGCGTTGCGCACCAGCGCGCCGATGCGCAGGCCGCCATCGTCGAGCCGTTCCATGCGGTTGAGCTCCGGCAGCCGCGAGATGTCGACGATGCGCTCGGGGCGGGTGATGCCGCCCTTCATGAGATCGAGCAGATTGGTGCCGCCGGCGAGATAGGCCGAACCCGGCTCGGCCGCCGCCGCGATGGCATCGGGAATGGTGGCGGGCCTGACGTAATCGAAGTCTCTCATGCCGCGGTCCTCCGGTCGGCTTTGGCAAGATTCTGCTGGGCTTCCAGGACGGCCTCGACGATGCCGCCATAGGCCGCGCAGCGGCATATGTTGCCGCTCAGCCCCTCGCGGATGCGTTCGGGATCGTCGCCGGCCTGTCCTTCGGCGATCAGGCCAAGCGTGCTCATGATCTGGCCGGGTGTGCAGAACCCGCACTGGAAGCCGTCATGGGCGATGAAGGCGGCCTGCACCGGATGCAGCTCTTCACCACGGGCGACGCCTTCAATGGTCATGACATTGGCACCGTCCTGGCTGACCGCCAGCGTCAGGCAGGAATTGATGCGCTTGCCGTCGACCAGCACCGTGCAGGCGCCGCACTGGCCACGGTCGCAGCCCTTCTTGGTGCCGGTGAGATCAAGCCGTTCGCGCAGCAGGTCGAGCAAGGTTACGCGTGGATCGACCTCCAGTTCGTGTCGGTGTCCGTTGATGGTAAGCGTGATGGGAAGGCTGGTCATGGGCGTCTGGCTCCAGTTTGCTTGACGCGGATGGGAAATGAACTGGTGCCTTGCCGGCGAAGGGCAAGGTAACCTTGTGGTCAGGTGTTGGCGGAAGTGGAGATGGCAGCGAATCTCGCGTGAGACAGGCGGGCAGGGGAGATGTCGGCTTGCAGGTTTGAAAGACGTGACATACCGGTTCCCCTGATTATATGATAAAGGTGCTCCACTAAAGCGGAGGCGCCTCCGTTTATTACGTGGGGGTTGACCCGACTGGGTTCAAGCCCTCGACACGACGTGGAGAAAGAAATTGGCCGCAGAGCCGTCCAGCGCTGGACAGAAGACCGACGCCGCCGAGGCCAAGCGGCTGCGTGCCGATGCGCAGCGCAACCGCGACCGGCTGGTCGAGGTGGCCGCGATCGTCTTCGCCGAGCGCGGCATCGATGCCTCGCTCGAAGAGGTCGCGCGGCGTGCCGGCGTCGGCATCGGCACGCTCTACCGGCATTTTCCGACGCGCGAGCATCTGGTCGAGGTGGTCTACCGGCGCGAGGTGGAGGCGCTGTGCGCGGCCGCCGGCGAGCTCGCCGAAAAACATCCGTCCGATGTCGCGCTGGAGCAGTGGATGCAGCGCTTCGTCGACTACATCGCCACCAAGCGCGGGCTGGCGACCAGCCTGCGCATCCTGCTTACCACCAATTCGACGCTGTTTTCCGACACGTCGGGAAGGGTATCGCAGGCCCTGCGGCAACTGGTTGACGCAGCGGTGGCCGACGGTACCATCCGCGGCGACGTCGACGCCTCCGACGTGCTGCACGCGCTTTCGGGCATCTATTCGGCCCCCGACACCCCGGAATGGCGCGACCGCTCGCGCCGGCTGGTCAAGCTCTTGATGGACGGGTTGCGGTTCGGGGCGGGGACCTCGACGAAGAGTGGCGAGTGAGGCATAGCCTTCCGCGACCGCGAAACCACCGAAACCACGCAAAGTCCGATGCACGCCCGAGCCTGTAATCCCTCAAGCCACGCATTCTTCCGACCTGCGCATCAGGACGCCACAAGGCTCGCACAAGCGCGGGGAGCCAGAGTGGAGCCGCACATCGTGCAAGCGGCGTGGAGGCTGAACCGGCCGTAACCACCGCGTGACGGAAGGCTTGAGGGCTTGAAAAGCGCGGCAGTTCAAATCGAGGTCCTTGACGAACCGAATCTCATCATGGGCAAGGCGCCCATCGTGCGGGCCGTCTTCGAGGGGCGCAATATTTCTCCCTTGTGGGACACGCTGTTCGGGCGCATTTCGGCCGATATCACCGACGCCGGGGCGTTCCTGGATGTGTCGATCCTGCTTCATGCGATCGGCGAGGAAGACAAGGCGGCGCTCAGCCAGAAGGCCGCGCTCGAGATCAGCCGCAAATATCTGATACGCAACGGACGCGGTACGGGACCGAGCGTCCTTGTCTTCATGACGGCCGGCGACTTCATGGCCAACACGCCGATCGAATTCCTGCTCGAGCACTCCGACGCGAACCTGCTGCTCTACTATGTCGACGCCGACACGGCGGACCTCGGGGATGTTCCCGAGCACGATGTCGCCTTCGTGGCTGTCGGCGAGTCCGCCGAAAACCTGGCCGTGCTGGCAAACCTCGACCGGCTGCTGCGCGACTGGACCGGCCCGATCCTGAACAACGCGCCGCGGCTCATCATGGCGCTGTCCAGGGACGGCGTCGCGGAAGCGCTGAAGGACGAACCCTCGATCCTTGCGCCTGCCGCCGCGCGCGTCGATCGGACCGTGCTCGAGAAACTGGCGTCCGGCGACATCGAGGTCGACGCACTCCTCGTGGCGAAGGCGTTTCCGGTGATTGTCCGCCCGCTCGGCACGCATGCCGGCAAGGGAATGGAGAAGATCGCCACCCGAGCGGAGCTTTCGGCCTATCTGAATTCGCACGCCGAGACCGAATTCTATGTCACGCCCTTCATCGACTACAGCGGGACGGACGGCAAATTCCGCAAGCAGCGCGTCGCCTTCATCAACGGGCGGCCCCATGCCAGCCATCTCGCGGTTTCCGAGCACTGGATGGTCCATTATCTCAACGCCGGCATGACCCAGCACGAAGACAGGCGTGCCGAGGAAGCGCTGTGGATGGCCAATTTCGACAGCGATTTCGCGGTGCGCCACGCGCGTTCCTTCGATGCGCTGCATCGACGTCTCGGGCTGGACTACTTCGCCATCGATTGCGCCGAACTCGCCGACGGCCGCCTGCTGGTGTTCGAGGCGGATGTGGCGATGATCGTCCATTCCATGGATTGGGAGAGCATCTTTCCCTACAAGAAGGGCGCCATGCGCAAGCTCTTCGCGGCATTCGAACACGCGCTGGCACGGCGCGTGGCGCGGACGCTGCCAACACCGACGACCGAATGTGCCCATACCGGAAAACCGGCCGTCTACCAGAGAACCCACGACGACTGCCTGGTCTGTGCCCTGGCGATGCTCACCGGCCGAACCTACGAGGAGATCGAGGACATCGCGCGAGGCTGCGATCCGGCCTATCCGCTTGGCGGCCCGATGAGCCATTCGATCATGCGCGGCGTTGCCAACAAATGCGGTTTCGTCCTCCTGAGCAGCATCTACATGCTGTGGGCCAAGCCGGCGATCATAGGCGTGGTGTCGCCGACCGTTCCCAACACCGGCCACGCCGTTTTCTGGGATGGCGAGAAGATCATCGATCCGGGTTTCTGCGAACGCGTCGATCGTGCCTATGTCGACCGGTGCGGGTTGGAATTCACGCAGCGGGCGAGCGATCTGCAACCGCTGATCAGCCATGACATCCAGATCTCCTACCTGGCCGGTGCCGTGGCGGCCAATGAACCGCTTTGATCACCTCGCTACCGCAGCCCTGACCACGGAGACCATCATGCCTGCAACTCAGCGCGGGATCCTGCAGGTGCCGGCGAACCCGGTCCCGGAAACGGAGGGCCCGGAGCGCCGTTCCCCGGCCTCCGTTTCCTTCCTGCTCGGCACGGGTGGCGACAGGCGCATCTGGCCGGATGCGATCACGCGCCGCAACCGCTATGGAACGCGCGCAACCCCGGCCGACGACGAGATCTCATTCTCATCGACAACGGCAAGCAACATCTCGCGTGAGGGTTTTCAGGCGGCCGGGGTCGAATTGGCGCGCCTCATGGATATCGCGTCGCCTTTCCCTGTAGATCAATGGTTCGCCGACATTCGCGACCGGATTGCCGGCAATCTCGGCTGTGCGGGGGCGGACGTCGTTCTCGCCGCCTCCGGAACGGATGCGGAGCTTCTCGCGCTGTGCATGATTGCAGGCGTCTCCAGGCGCCCCTTGACCAATGTGCTTGTCGCGCCTGACGAGACGGGGAATGGCGTGCCACGCGCGGCGGCGGGGCGTCATTACTCGGATCTGACGGCACTCGGCAGCGCCGTCGAGGCTGGCGCGCCGCTTGACGGCCTGTTGCCGGACCGTATCGAGGTGCGCACGATCGCCATCCGCAACGAGGCGGGCGAGCCTCGCCATCAGCACGAAATCGACGCCGAGATCATCGCCACCGTCGAGCTGGAATTGAGGCGGGATCGCGATGTCCTCGTCCACGTGCTCGATGCGTCCAAAACAGGTTTGCCGGCCGTAACGCGGCAGGCCGCGCGCCATGTCGCGGCGCTTGCCCCTGGACGGGTGCGGGTCATCGTCGATGCCTGCCAGTTCCGCGGCTCGATTTCGCGGCTGGGGCAGGATCTGGCGGATGGCTTCGTGGTGGCCTTGACCGGCTCCAAGTTCATCGCCGGCCCGCCTTTTTCCGGCGCGCTTCTCATCCCCCCGGCACTGGCCGAGGAGCTTGCGGCGAGGTCCGATATCCCGGTGGGCCTGGCGGAATACACCGCGGCGCAAGACTGGCCGGCGGCCCTTCGCCAGCGGATGAGCTTCGCGTTCAAGTCGGAATTGAATTTGGGGCTGGGTTTGCGCTGGGTCGCGGCGCTCGCCCATCTCGAGCGCTATGCCGCGATCGACGAGGCCCGGCAAAGCCTCGTCAAGGATGAGTTCGTCCGACTGGTGCGGTCTCGCATCGACGCCGTGAAAGGCATCTCACTGCATCAGGACGATGAAGGCGATCATCTCGGCTCACGCGCCATGGTCCCGTTGACCGTCACGAACCGCGCCGGCGCTTTCGCGTCGTTCGAGGAGTGCCAGGTCATTCAGCTGTCGATGCGCGGTCTCAACGGAGGCCCGATCTGCCATGTCGGGCAAGCCGTGCGCCTGGGCTCGCGCACGGTGCTGCGTGTTGCCGCCTCCGCTCCCGATGTGATCGGCGTTTCGACGCGACTGTCGGCCGGCCAGTCGCTGCAGCAGGCGTTTGGTCCGATCGAATCCAGGCTCGACGTTTTCTTCCAGAAACTGGCGGCGGTCCTGCACCATCCGCGAGATGCCTGATGCCGCGATCCACCGAGCAGAGCGACCCGGCCGCCGATAGTGCGGCCGAGACCAGCCTCGATCCAGCGGACTGGGATCAGTTTCGCAAGACCGCGCACGGCATGCTGGACGACATGATCACCCACATCGAGACGATCAGGCAGAGACCGGTGTGGCAGCGGCCGAGCGATGAAACGCGCGCGCGGTTTGCCCGGCCACTGCCGAACGGACCTCGCGAACTGGGCGATGTCCTCGATGATGTGCGCATGCACATCATGCCGTTCGCAACCGGCAATTTGCATCCCTCGTTCATGGGTTGGGTTCACGGCGCGGGCACGCCGATCGGCATGGTGGCGGAAATCGTCACGGGCGGCCTGAACATGAATTGCGGCGGCCGCGACCATGCCGGTCTCGTGGTCGAACAGCAGATCGTGCGCTGGATGAGCGAGGCGCTCGGCTACCCCAGTGGAGCGAGCGGCTTGTTCCTCACAGGATCCTCGATGGCAAACTTCGTCGCGCTGACGATCGCCAAGACCGAGGCACTCGGCCAGTCCGTCCGCGAGACCGGCCTGCGCGACTGCGACCGCCAGTTGGTTGCCTATACGTCCACCGAGGCGCATTCCTGCATCGCGCAGGCAATGCAGCTGTCCGGCATCGGATCGGCAAATCTGCGGACCATCGCGGTCGACGATGCCGGAAGGATGCTGCCGGGCGCATTGCGTGCGGCGATCGAACAGGACCGCACCGACGGGTTCCTGCCATTTCTGGTCGTAGGCACCGCGGGAACGGTGAACACCGGGGCCATCGATCCGCTGGCCGACATCGCCGAAATCGCATCGAGGGAAAAACTCTGGTTCCATGTCGATGGCGCGATCGGTGCGCTCGCCGTGCTGTCCGATTCCTTGCGCGGATTGTTCAAGGGCATCGAAAAATCGGCATCGGTGGCGCTCGACTTTCACAAAGGGGGCCAGGTTCCCTACGACGCCGGGTTCCTTCTGGTGCGCGATGGCGATGCCCACAAGCGCGCGTTCGCACAGCCGGCCGCCTATCTGCAGCGGGCAAATCGCGGGCTTGCCGCCGGCGAAACATGGCCCTGCGATCTCGGCCCCGACCTGTCGCGCGGGTTCCGCGCCTTGAAAACATGGATGACGATCGAAGCGCTCGGGACGGACCGCATCGGCGGCTCGATCGCTCACACATGCCTGCTCGCCCGCCATCTCGCCAAAGCTCTGCAACGCCATCCGGCATTTGAATTGAAGGCGCCCGTGGCGCTCAACATCGTCTGTTTCGGCATTCGCGGCGCGGACTCCGAATTTGTCCGCAACCTGGTGCTGGATCTTCAGGAATCCGGCCTGGCCGCGCCTTCGTGGACAACCATCAGCGGCGAGCTGGTCGTGCGCTGCGCCATCGTCAACCATCGCACGACGGTGGCCGATATCGACGCGTTCATGGATACGCTCAACCGGTATCTGCCCGATCGCGGCTTTCCTCCTGCCTCATCCCCTGAACCGTCAATTCGGCCTGTCCGTTCATGACAGCAGGGCGGCTCGGCACACCGCGCTTGCAACTGAATGCGAGCAGTTGTTAAGTTCCTCACATTTCACGTGACCAACAGGCCCGACGCATGACTTCTCGCAAAGCGCAAAGGACAGCCCGGCTGATCCATCTGCTGTCGGAACGGCGGGTCATTCATCTCAGCGAAGCGGCAATTCTTCTCGGCGTCTCAGAGATGACGGTGCGGCGTGATATCGCCACCAACCAGGGACAGATCGCCTATCTCGGCGGGCATATACTGGCGGCGGCCGAGATCGACACCGACGCTCCTTACGAACTGGCGACCGCGGCCGACAGCCATGCGGCCGCGAAGCGCGAAGCCTGCCTGCACGCGGTGCGCAAGATACGGCCCGACGAGACGATCTTCATCGACTGCGGCACGACGCTGATCCATCTGATCGACCTCATTCCCGATAATTATCAAATAACGGCAATATGTTACGCCATGAATGTCGCGGAACGCCTGACCCGCAAGGCCAATGTGACGATCATCATGCTGGGCGGTGTCTATCACCCCGCCTCGGCGTCTTTCTCGGGCACGCATGATTTCGACATCTTGAAGAGCGTTGGCATCAACGTCGCTTTCCTGTCGGCCTCGGGCGTCGATGCCAAGCGCGGCGCCACCTGCGAGCATTTCCACGAAGCGGTGGTGAAGCAGAAGGTGATGAGCCTGGCGCGCGAAAACTACCTGGTTGTCGACTCGAGCAAGATCGGCAAGCTCAAGCGCGCCTTCTTCGCGCCGATGGACGGCTTCGACGCCGTCATCACCGAACATGGCGAGGTCGGGCCGGAATCTTTCAGCGAGGCCTGAGCTTGTTTCAAAATGCCTCATGCGGCGACCAGCCTTCATTTGACATTTCGTATCACTGATGGAAAAGTTACAAAAAAAGTAAGAGAAGTCTCAAAAAGACGATCTCGTCATGAAGGGTAGGGGACGCGTCAACGGGAGGAAGCGCAGGCGTCATGGTCGAACAGGGTTCGATTGTGCTGATGTCCGAGGCCCCCTTGCTGCGCGTCGAGGGCGTCAGGAAGCGGTTCGGCGGCGTCAATGCGCTGCGCGGCGTCAGTCTCGAAATCCGGTCCGGCGAAGTTCACGCCCTGCTTGGCGAAAATGGAGCCGGCAAGTCGACGCTCATCAAGATCCTGAGCGGCGTGCATGTGCATGATGGCGGCTCGATCGAAATCGACGGCAAGTCGGTCTCTTTCGTTTCGCCCGCCCAGTCGCGCGGCGCCGGCGTGGCGGTCGTCTACCAGGATCTGAGCCTGGTCGAATCGCTTTCGGTTGCCGACAATCTGCTGCTGGGGCGAGAGCCGAGGACCCGCTTCGGCTTCCTGAAGAAGCGCCAGCTGGTGGCGCAGGCCGAAGCCTTCCTGAAGTCGCAGAACATCCCGCTCGATGCCCGCGCCATGGTCGGCTCGCTGCCCTTTGCCTATCGCCAGATGACCGAGATCGCCAAGGCGCTGATGGGCGACGTTCGCCTGCTCATCCTGGACGAGCCGACCTCGGCGCTGACCGACGATGAAGAGAAGATCCTGTTCGAGGCGATCCGCGCGGTCGCCGCGCGGGGCGTCGGGGTGATCTACGTCACCCATCGCCTCAACGAGGTCTTCCGCATCTCGAACCGGGTGACCGTGTTCCGCGACGGGCAGAACGCCGGAACATTTGTCACGGCGCAAACCAATATGCGGCAATTGGTCGGCGCGATCGTCGGGCCGGATCACGCCGTTCTGAAGGCGGACGGCGGGCCAGCTGGGCAAAGCGTGCCATCCTCCACTGGTTCTCCTGAAAAGCTGGTGCTCGAACTGAAGGGCGTCGGCAACGACCGGCTGGACCGGACCGATCTCGAGCTGCACAGCGGCGAAATCCATGGCCTTGCCGGACTGATCGGCAGCGGACGCACCGAAATCCTGCAGACGATCTTCGGCCTGCGGCCCGTGCAGTCGGGCGAGGCCAGCCTGGATGGCGTTTCGCTGAAGGGAACCGATCCCGCGGCGGCAATACGACAAGGCATCGCCCTGGTGCCGGAGGACCGTCACGTCCAGGGCCTGGTGCTCGAACATTCGATCGAGCGCAACCTGACCCTGCCTCGGTTGCCCTATTTCTCCCGCCTTGGCTGGCTGCAGCGCCGTCCGGCGAACGAGCACGCCAATGCCGCGATGCGCAGACTGGCCGTCAAGGCGCCAGGCGCGTCGACCACGGTGAAGAACCTGTCCGGCGGCAACCAGCAGAAGGTCGTGTTCGGCAAATGGAACGAGCCGCGGCCGCGCGTGCTGTTGCTCGACGAGCCGACGGTCGGTGTCGATGTCGGTGCCCGCGAGGAGATTTACGGCGTCATTCGCGCAGCGGCGGCGGCTGGCAGCGGTGTGCTGCTGGTGTCTTCGGATCTGTCCGAACTGCTTCAGCTCTGCGACCGCATCTCCATCGTCGTCGATGGCCGGATCATCAGGACGATTGCCAGAAAAGACCTCGGCAGCGCCGAGGACCTTCATCACCTCATCCAACTTTCGCAGCCATCGGAAGAGCACGCGGCATGACCGACACAAAAAGCCCGGCGAAGGCACCAATGGCAAGCGTGGCAGGTGCCGCCAACCAGCCGGGCGGGCGCGCCACGCTGCGGCATCTGCTTCAGGGCGAGCGGCCCTACATGCTCTACGTCGCCTTCGCCATCATGCTGATCGTCTTCAGTCTGGCATCGCCCTGGTTTCTGTCGATCGACAATTTTCTCAACATCGGCCGGCAGACGACATTGGTTTCGATCATCGCCGTCGGCATGACGTTCGTCATCATCTCCAGGCAGATCGACCTGTCCGTCGCCTCGACGCTGGCGCTTTCGGGCATGAGCGCGTCACTGGCCATGGCTTTCGTCGCCAACAACTGGGTCGTCGGCGCGGTGGCGGGACTGGGCACCGGGGCGCTGATCGGGCTGATCAACGGTGTCTTGACCACCCGCCTCGAAATCCCGTCCTTCCTGGTGACGCTCGGCACGTTGAGCGGCGCGCGCGGCCTGGCGCTGATGGTCACCAACACCAAGCCGGTCATCATCACCAACGAGTATTATTTCGCGATCTTCGGCGAGGGCTCCCTGCTTGGCATTCCGGCGCCGATCCTGTGGACGCTTGGCGTCACCATCGCCGGCATCCTGCTCCTGCACTACAGCGTCTACGGACGGCAGGTCTATGCGGCGGGCGGCAATCCGACGGCGGCACTCTATTCCGGCGTCCACATCAAGCAGGTCACCACGCTGGCCTTCGTGCTGACCGGGACGCTCGCAGGCCTGGCATCGCTGATCCTGTCGGCGCGTTCGCACGCGGCGCGGCCCGACGTGGTGCAAGGCATGGAGCTCGATGTCATCGCCTCGGTGATCCTCGGCGGCTGCAGCCTTTTCGGCGGCCGTGGCTTCGTGCTCGGAACGCTGCTCGGCAGCCTGATCATCGGCACGCTCAACAACGGACTGGTGTTGCTCGGCGTCAGCTCGTCACTGCAACTCGTCATCAAGGGAGCAATCATTGTCGCCGCGGTCGCGTTCACGAGGAGGTAAGGCGCGCATCCCGCGGATATCAGCAGAAAATTGTCGGCTCCAAACGGCAACGAAACGTCAACGATCAACGGAGGAAAGTCATGAAACAATCGGCACGGATCCATTCGCTTTTCTGTACATTGAGCCTCGCCGCCAGCGCGTTCGCGCTGTCGACGTCCATGAGTTTTGCGCAGACGCCGGACACATGTGTTACCGGCGTCGACCTGGCCACGCTTGGCCCCAAGGGCATCGTCGGGCAGGGCCCGCATGGCGAAAAGGCAGCCTCGCCGGACGAGCTGAAATTGAGCGACGACGAAGCCGCCAAGGTCAAGGCCGGCAAGTTCAAGGTCGGCATTTCCATGCAGACGGTGAACCTCGACTGGTCGCAGCTGCAGGTGCAAGGCATCAGCGAAACGCTGGCCAAATATGGCGTGACCGTCACTGGCGTGGCGTCGGCCGAATATCAGGTCGACAAGCAGATCGCCGATATCGAGAACACCATCCAGCAGCATCCGGACGGCATCATTTCCATCCCCGTCGATTTCACCGCCACGGCGCCAACCTACAAGAAGGTGGGCGAGGCCGGCATCAAGCTGGTGTTCATGGACAGCATCCCGGTTGGTCTCGAATCTCCAAAGGATTTTGCCTCGATGATCTCGGCCGACAGCCAGGGCAATGGCCAGATCGCGGCGCAGATCCTTGCTTCCTGTATGCCCAAGGGCGGCACGATCGGCCTGGTGAATTTCGGCGTCGACTATTTCAGCACCAATGAGCGCACCAAGGGCGTCAGTGAGTGGATGAAGAAGAACCGGCCCGACATTGTCATGAAGCAGGTCGACTTCACCGACCCCTCGAAGGTCTCGCAGATCGCTGGCGACTTCCTGACCGGCAATCCCGACGTGAAGGGTGTGTTTGCGGTGTGGGATCAGCCGGCGCTCGACACGCTGTCCTCGATGCGCGCGCAAGGCATCGATATCCCGATCACCACGGTCGATCTCGGCCTGCAGTCGGCGATCGAGATCGCCAAGGGCGGCCCGCTCAAGGCAACCGGTTCGCAGCGTCCCTATGACCAGGGTGTCGCCGAGGCGCTGGCGATGATGAAGGCGCTTATCGGTGAAACCACGCCCGCCTGGGTTGGCGTAAAGTCGCTGCCGGTGGTGCAGTCCAACGTGCTGGAATCCTTCAAGACCGTCTTCCACAAGGATCCGCCGGCCGAGCTGGTCGACGCCTGCAACAGTGCCAAGCCGAAATGCAACTGAGGTCATGAGACAGCCATGGCACCCGGGGCGATCCTGTGCCATGGCCGTTATGCCGTCCGTGGTGTCGGCGCCAGCCAGCACGACGGACCGGCGTCGGCCGAGGCCGCTCAATTGCCGATGGCAATGCCACCCCAGTCCTCCGGCGCGACATCGGCGATCGACTGCGAGAAGGTCCAGTCATGGCCGCCGAGATCGCGGCAGGAATATTGACGCTCGCCATAGGGATAGCTCGTCGGTGGGCTCAGTATGGTGGCGCCATGGCGCGCGGCACGACGATGGTGGGCATCGACATCCTCGACGCGCACCATCACGGCGAATGGCTTGGCTGTCCGCGCCTCTATCCGTTCGCCACTCTTCAGTTCGGTGACGACGACAGCCCCGTCACCGAAGCCGAGCTGGGCCCGGTGGGTGCCGATCATCAGCCGCGGCTCGAAGCCGAAGGCCTTGCAAAGCCAGCGGCTGGCTTTCTCGACATCGGGATAGGAAAGCACCGGTATGACCGCGCTCGCGGGCATGGAGCGATTGTCGATCATGTCGTCCCCCGTGCCGCGTTGAACAGGGCTCTTCGTGAGGAGCTTTCATCGCCTCAGCTGTAGGGCGACCAGCACTGCTGGCGCGGTCCGTCGTAGGGCTGGTAGCTGTTGTCCCAGGCGCGGTAGGAGACGTAGCGCTCGTGACACCAGCGCACATGCGCGGCGGCCAGCCGGGCGGCCGGACGTGGCGGCACGGTCGCCGCCGCGACGCCGGCGGCAAAGGCGGCGGCGGGGAACCAGTAGCCATTGTAGTAGCGGTAGCCGGGCCGCACGCGGACATAGCCCCGGTAGCCATTGTAGTAATAGCCGCCGCCGACGACGTAGAAGCCGCGCCGGAACCAGACCGGCGTCGGCGCGGTGGTGGCCGATACCGGACCCGAGGTCGGCACGATCGGCAAGGCCTCGGCCGGTGAGGCCAGCACCGAGGCGCCAATCATCAGGCCGCAAAACGCCGTGAGTGTCCGTTTCATCATCTCTCTCCTTTGTTGGGTGGTGTGGAAGGTCTCGGGGATCACTGGCGCCGGAGCGCCCGCAGTTCGGAAATCGAAAGCGCGCCGTCGCCGTTCGTGTCCGCCCGCACCAGCCGGTCGGGAATGAAGGCGGCAAACTCGTCGCGCGAAATTTTTCCATCGCCATTGCGATCCATGCGGTCCGCTTGCGCCTGGACGCCGGCGAACTGCGCGGCCTGGAAGTCGCGCTTCGACTTCACCTGCTCCACGGCCGCGCGCACTTCGCCCGCATCGAGCAGGCCGTTGTGGTTGGCATCCATCCGGTCGAACATCTGCGCCCGTGCCGCCTGGATCTCGCTGAATTCGAGCCTGCGGTCGCCGTTGGTGTCGATGCGCCGGAAGAGTTCCCGGGCGTTGCCGCCATCCGCGGCACAGGCGCTGCCCGCGCCAAGCAGCAGGCCGGCAAAGGCCATGACGATCTTGTTCATGTTGGTCTCCGCGTTGGGTTGGACGACCCGCCGCGGCGCGTCCTGCTGGGCCTTCTACGCACCGCCTCCTCCGCCCCTACGCGGCACGCGGTGTTTTTTTTGAGGGCGCCGCCGGGCGCAACCGCCGGCCTCACGGATTGGCAGCCTCGGCAAAGAATCTTTCGCGCCGGGCGTAGGGGCAGGGCGCTTCCTGCGTATCGGTCAGCAGTCGCCCCCGCGACCTGACAACGAAAGGACCATCATCATGAAACGCTCAACACTTGCCGCGGCCCTGCTTCTGGGGCTCGCACCACTCTCCGCCGCGCAGGCACAAGACATGCCGGGTCAGCGCATCCTGCAACGGATCGACACCAACGATGACGGCGCCATCTCGAAGGACGAGATGGCGGCCGCCCGCGAGCGCCTGTTCAAGAAGCTCGACCGCAATGGCGACGGCGTCATCGACGAGAAGGAGATCGAAAGCGCCCGCGATGCCATCATGGATCGGGCAGATGCCGCGCAGGCGAGGCTCGGCAACCGCTGGCGGCGCCTGGACACGAATGGCGACGGCAAGGTCTCCGACCAGGAGTTCGCCAGCAGCATGCCGCTGTTCGACCTCGCCGACCGCAATGGCGACGGCAGGCTCTCGGCCGACGAGATCGCGTCGGTCCGCAAGCTGATCGCCGAGCGTGCCAACTGACGATCCACGGCGATCATCCCTATCAAAACCAGGAGTACAAAATGCTCTCTTCAGCCAAATTCCCTTTGCTCTGTCTTGGCGCGATGCTCGTCTGGTCGGCTGCCTCGCCAGCCGCCGCCGAGGAATGGAAACGGCCCACGGCGCATGGCGGCGAGATCAGCCGCAGCGTCAGCAAGGATGGCAACATCCATACCGGCTCGACCACCCGCACCGGCCCCAATGGCGGCACCTATACATCGAGCTCCAAATGCGTCGGAGGCGTTGTTGACCGCTGCGCCAGAAGCTATTCTGGAACCGGACCCGACGGGCAGTCCTTCTCCGGAGAGCGGGTGTCGGCGCGTGGACCGTTCCGTGGTCGTTCGGCTGGCAGCTTCACCGGCCCGAACGGCAATACAGTCCACGGCTTGCGCCGCTGGCGCCGCTGACATCTGGTGTGATGGATTTGCATCCGAAATTCGTTTCTGCGCTTATCCGGATCGATGCGTTTTTCGGATTCGCCAAGCCGACAGGTGCCTGCCGCCGTGTCGCATGAGAGGGCCCGTGGCGACGACGACCTTCTGGCGCGCATCGCGGCGGGCAGCCAGGGCGCGCTGTCCGAGTTCATCGCCCGCCATGGCCACGGCCTGCGGGTGTTTGCCGCGCGCTATCTCGGCAATGCCGGCGACGCCGAGGATGTGGTGCAGGAGGTGTTCGTGACTGTCTGGAAACAGGCCGCTCGGTTTGATCCCGCCAGGGCGCGGGCCTCGACCTGGCTGTACCGGATCACCGCCAATCGCTGCATCGACCAGCGCCGCCGCCGGGCGTTGCGCAGCTTCATCGGTCTCGACGACATCAGGGATGAAGTCGCCTCGCCGGAGGCCGACGCCGAGGCGACGACAGCGGCGCGGCAGGAACTGGCGATTGTCCGCGACGGCCTCTCGCGCCTGCCGGAGCGGCAGCGCATGGCGGTTCTGCTCAGGGCCGTCGGCGACCTCGATATCGCGGCGATCGCCGAGGTGATGGGCGGCAGCGTCGGTTCGGCCGAGCAACTGCTTGTCCGTGGCCGGCGCGCACTCAGGGATCATATGGCAATGGCGGCCGCGGGCCGCGAAAGGAAGTCCTCATGACACGGGACGAATTCGAACGAAACCGGCGCCGCTTCGGCGACACCGTCGAGGCATGGCCGGCGCCTTTCCGGCAGCAGGCATTGGCCTTCATGGCGGACGAGGCGCCGCCTGAGGACGATCCGGACGCCGCGCTCGACCGGCTTGTGCTCGAAGCGACGCTGATCGAAGGCGACGACCAGGCGCTGGCGCGCAAGGTGCTGGCCCGTATCGACACCGGCTCGGCGCGCCCCCCGTCCTTGCTGCCGCGCTTCCTGTTGGCGCCGGCAGGGCTGGCGGCCTGCGCCGCGGCCATTCTCATCGCGGTGACGCTGGCGGGCTACCAGGCGGCGCGGCTGCAGGACGATCTGCAGGATTCGGAACTTCTGGCGCTGGCGTCCGGGGCGCGGCTCTCCGGCGATGGCGGGGCCGACATGGCGGCTGACCCAGCAGAGGAGGATTCGCTTTGAGGCGCTCCTGGCTATGGACGGCGACGCTGGTGCTGCTCGCCCTGTCGCTCGCCCTCAATTTCTTCCTGGTCGGTTATGCCATGCATGGCCTGCGGCAGGGCGCGGCGGCGCGCGTGCTCCTGTCGGAAATCGCCAGCAGCTATCCGCCCGAGGTAAGGAAGGAGTTCCGTGGCGTGCTGCGCGACAACCGGGCGCGCACCTTCCAGGCGCTGCGCGAACTGCGCACCGCACGCGCCAATCTGGCGGCGGCGCAAAAGGCCACGCCCTTCGACGAAGCGGCGGTGAAGGACGCGATGGCGGCGGTGCGCACCGCCACGACCAGCCTCCAGGCGACCATGCAGGACTATCTCCTGACCGCCCTGAAGAACGTCAATGCGAACTCCGCTTCGGGAAGTTGAGCCGCGTTGGCCCCACTGGTGGCACAATCGTCGCCGACTTATGTCGGGTGTCCAACTGGCTTGCGAGGCCTGATCGCGAAGATGAAACCATGCGGCACGACAGGCTTGTCCTGACCCTGCTCTGGCGCGAGCTGCTGGCTGGCTTGCGCTCGATGCGTCGCCGCGACCTTGCCTGGATCGGGCTGGGCGGTGGCGCTCTGCTGGTCTACGCGATTGCCGACATCGTTCTCGCCCTGCAAAAGGCGGCGGCCACGCTACGGCAGGCGTGGGCATTGTGGATGTTCGGCCTGCCCGTGGTACTTCTTGGCCTGGGATGTTTCGCGGGCAGCGCACTTGCCGACCTTTGCCTGTCGCGCGCCTCCGCGCCCTTCCTGAGGGCATTGCCGCTGTCGCTCGGAGCGCGCCGGCGCATGGCGGCGGTTGCGGCTTTTGCCATCGGCGGTCCGCTGGCGATGATGGTCGCGGCGGCGGTCGGGCTTGGCTGTGCCGTCATCGCAAAACCGCTGGCGCCGGTCTGGGGCTTTGGCGCCGCGATCCTGTTTGCCGCCGGTTTCGGCGCGGCGGCCAGATGGCGCCTGCTTTGGGGCCGCGACATGATTTACATCGATACCGCGGCCTTGGCGGGCGAGGGGAGTGGGCGCCGGCCTTGGCTCGGTGCCTTCGATCTTTCGACACCCGCCTGGCTCTCGAGCTGGGCGTGGAACCTGCCTGCTGGCCGCATCCGGCCGTCATGGCGCCTGACCGGCGCTGCCGTCCTGCTCGGTGTCGCCGCCGGCCTTGCCGCTGCGACCAGCCTCATCCACCGCAACGCCGCCCCGGCAGCCATGGCCGCCCTAACCGGCGGCCTTGTCGTGTTCATGCTGAGCGCGCGTTTCCACCCGCTCGGCTCGCCTGTGCTGCGCACCGCTCCGCTTGGCTTCGCCAGGGCCTGGCTGCGCCTGGCACGGCTGCCCCTGCAATTGTCCGTCGCCTTCTTCGCACTGCCGGCGAGTGCTGCCCTGGCGGCGGAGCCGTCGGCATGGGCGTTGCCGGTTGCCAGTGGTTTATGGCTGCTGGCGCTGAACGGCGCCTACGCGGTCTTTGCCGCCTATTTCATGACCACGCCGTTCGTCGCCGCGCTGAGCTTCCTCGGCGCCATCGCCTACGCCACCTACGAGTCGCTCGAATATGGGCGCACCGTGCTGATCGGCATTGCCGCCCTTGTCCTGTGGCTATGGCACCGGGCGCGCCTCAGGTATCGCCATGGATAGTACCGCCGATGTGCCCGAGATCCTCGCTGTTCGCGGTCTCGGAGCCGGCTATGGCGGTCGGCCGGTTGTTGGCGGCATCGAGATCACGCTCAATCCGGGCGACGTCCTCGGCCTTCTCGGCGCCAACGGATCTGGCAAATCCACCTTGCTGAAAGCCGTCACCGGTCAGATCCGCCTGCTTGCCGGGAGCGTCGCGATCAACGGCGTCGATCTCACCGGCGCGCCGGAACGCGCCAAGGCCGGTTTTGGTCTCGCCATCGATCCGCCCGACCTGCCGGCGGCGCTCACCGGCCGGCAATATCTCCAGCTCGTCGCATCGATCCGCGGCTGTGCGGAGGACGATTGGCCTGGCGCCGACGTCGCCATGCGGCTCGGGCTGGGGCGCTGGATGGAGCGGCCGATCGGCGAATATTCGCTGGGCACGCGGGCCAAGATCGCCATCGCGGCGGCACTGCTGGGCGTGCCGCCGCTGTTGATCCTCGACGAAGCCCTGAACGGCCTTGATCCGCTCGCGGCCTTCGAGGTCAAGCGCATGGTCCTGGCCCTTGCGGCGGGCAGCCGCCATGCCGTCATCATCTCCACCCATGTCGTGGAAGCCGTGCCCGGCCTGTGCAACCGCGCCCTGCTTCTGGCCGAGGGCCGCGTGGCGCGACAGTGGGATGCCCGGCAACTGGCCGAGGCCGGACGCGTGCCTGGCGCCTTCGAAGCCAGCGTCATGCAGGCGCTTGCGACCCACGGCGCCGAGGCATGAGGCGACAGTCGCAGGCATCGCCGCGTGCAATCGTGGCGTTGAACCTCCCGGGCGGCACGCATCAAAAAACCTTGGTGTGCATGTCACATTGGCGGACGCTGTCTCGTCATGATGCCGGAACCAACAGAAGGAAGCCAATCATGACCGCCAAACTTGATCTCTTCGCCGCTGCCCCCTCGCTGATGAAGGAATGGCAACGCGCATCCTTTGCCATTTCCTCAAGCCTCGAGCCCAGCCTGAGCGAACTGGTGAAGATCTCGCGCGTCCCAGATCAACGGCTGCGCCAACTGCCTCAACATGCACACCGTGTTTGCCCGCGAAGATGGAGAAACCGAGCAGCGCATCTATTTGCTGTCGGCCTGGCGCGAGGCCCCTTGCTATACCGATCGTGAACGCGCCGCGCTCGGCTGGACCGAGGCGCTGACGCGGCTCTGCGAAGGACATACGCATGAAAGTGCCTATGAAGCCCTGAAGGCCGAGTTCACGCCGGAAGAGCAGGTCAAGCTGACGTTGATGATCAACGTTATCAACGGCTACAACCGCCTCGCGGTTGGTTTCGGTGGCTGGGCCGATCCGGCGGCGATAAGGTCCGCTGCCAAGGCGGCCGCCGCTTGACGGCGAATGCGGGATTCGAGGACGCAGCAGCGAATTTCGAGCCGCTGCGTCCAAAGCTCATGCGTGTTGCCTACCGCATGCTCGGCTCCGTGGCGGACGCCGAAGACATGGTGCACGAGGCCTTCATCCGCTGGATGAGGACCGACCGCGGCGAGGTGCGCGAGCCCGAGGCGTTCCTGCGCCGCACGGTCACCCGGCTCTGCCTCGACCAGCTCAAATCCGCTCGACGCCAGCGCGAGAGCTACGTCGGTCCCTGGCTTCCCGATCCCGTCGTGGAAGAGGACGACGAGGAAGACGTCACCTTGCCGCTGCTGCTTGTGCTGGAGCGTCTTTCTCCGCTCGAGCGGGCGGCCTTCCTGCTGCACGATGTGTTCGGGCTGGGATTTGTGGAGGTCGCGGCCGCCATCCAGCGCGAACCCGCCGCCTGTCGCCAGCTCGCTGCTCGCGCGCGCACCCATGTCCGCGAGGCGCGGCCTCGTTTCAAGGCGGAAAAGCAGCAAGGCCTCGCGCTTGCCGAGGCCTTTTTCGCCGCCTCGCGCAGCGGCGACATGAAGGCGCTCGGAGCGATGTTGACGGCCGATGTCAGCGCCCATGCCGATGGTGGCGGCAAGCGTCCAGCAGCCATGGAAGTGGTCCTGGGCCACGATGCCGTCATGACCCAATATGAGCGCGTGGCGGCCTGGCTCCAGGAGAACGGCTCAAAACTCGTCCGTGTTGGTTTCGTCAACGGATTGCCCGGATTCATCACGCTGGAAGCCGATGGCGAACTGCAAACGACCGCGCTCGAAATCGAGAACGGAAAGATCGCGGCAATCTACGTGATGCGCAATCCCGACAAGCTCAGGCATCTGCATTAGGTCCACCGCCGAACGGGGAACAGCGAGCCGGAGCAGCTATCCCTTCTCTTCGACCAGGATCACCAGCGATTCCGGCACCACGCCATCGTGGGCCATCGCGTCGGCGGCTGCCTTGGTCTGCATCAGCGCGGCCATCTTGTCCATGTCCGGAACGTCCATCATCACGGCCACCCGTTTCGGGTTCTGCGGATCGACGAACGTGCGGATGTTGGTGATCCCAAGCGCGCCGAAAAGCTCCTTGCGCTTGGGTGAACCGAGCCAGTGCTTGCTATCTTTCGTGATGTTGTGATGGCCAATGACAGTTGGCATGGCACCCTCCCCGAGGTGACGCCGGCGGTCGATGTCGCCCGCCTGATGCTGCGATCCACCTCTGCGTTCCAGTCAGCGCCGTTTCTTCCAGACTGTCAATTAGCTGTTGCTGATGGATTGTTTCCGGATCGGATGGCGCGGCCGCTATTGCCGGCCGGACATCACCCGCAGCCAGGGCGCCAGGTGGAAGGCACTCATCAGGAGATACATCGCCGCCATGCCGGTGAGCGGCGAGGCATTGGCGCCCATGCACAGCATGGCGGCGTCGCCACCCTGAAGACAGGAGAGCAGCGCCATCACGGCGAAGGTGGGTGCCGCCGCGAGGCATAGCCAGTCGGCGATGCCGAAGGCGGTGTTTTCAGGGGTCGCGCCGCCGGCGCTTGTGTGGATATTGCTCATCGTCTTTTTCCTTTGATGGTTGCGACCCGTCAGAACCAGGGTTCCTCGCCACTGCCAAAGGCGGGGGGTCCAAAGGACGGGCGAGACCCGAGGCTCGCCCCGGCAAGGTGGCCGCGTAGCGGCCGGAGGGGGCTCTCGTAGGGCGCGGCCCCTCTCCGTCTCGGCTTCGCGAGCCACCTCTCCCCACTCCGTGGGGCGAGGAACCCAAGCTGGATAGGCAGCCAGTCCTTCTTACTCACCCTTGTCCCGGAACGCGGCTTCGCCGGCAGCCGACACCTCGGCCCATTTCTTGTCGTGTCCGGCGTCGTAATTGTCGTGCCAGTTCCACCACGAGTAGAGAGGGGTCTGCGGATAGCCTTCGGGCGAGTCCTCCCAGAGCTCCTGGCGGCCGAGCGGGGTGGCGTCGAGATAGCTCCAGACCGTGCCCATCGCCTCGTCACCGCGGCTGTTGATGAAATAGGTGCGGAAGATACGGTCGCCGTCATGGAAGAACACGTTGTGGCCATGCCATTCGTCGACGCCGAAGTCTTTGTCGAAGCTGTCGGTGATGGTGTACCAGGGCATCTCCCAGCCCATGCGCTTCTTCAACCGCGCGATGTCGGCCTGCGGGGCACGCGAGGCGTAGGCGAGCGTGGTGTCGCGGGCGTTGAGATGGGCGAGATGGCCGACCTGGTCGGCGCCGAGCGAGCAGCCGCGGCAGGCGTGATCGGGCCAGCCATACACGCCGGGTTCGAAGAAGGCGCGGTAGACGATCAACTGGCGGCGGCCTTCGAACAGGTCGAGCAGGCTCGCCTTGCCATTGGGGCCCTCGAATAGATAGGCCTTGTCAACTTCCATCCATGGCATGCGCCGGCGCTCGGCGGCGAGCGCGTCCTTGGCGCGCAGGGTCGCCTTCTCCTTTACGAGCAGTTCTTCGCGCGCGGCCTCCCACGCCTGCCGTGAAACGATCGGCGGGGTCTTCATCGTGACGTGCTTGGTCATTGGTCGTCTCCTTGTCAGTTTGCCGTCGCGCCGTCGCGACGTGTTGCTGCTTGCTGGTCGTGAGGTAGGGTAGGGCGGTCAGGTGCTTCGGTGGGAGTTACAAGTGTGACGGGATTTGAATCGTCTGGCCCGCCGCAGCAGGGGTGGCGCCCGGCGTGCTTGGCCGCGTCTATTGTCGCGTCGAGGGGCAGATCGGCTGAACTATTCATCTTCTTCTCCTTTGGCGCGCCGTCGGTTGCCAGCACGGCTTGCTGGTTGACGGTGCTGGCTTAAGCTAGGGCGGCGCGGCGCGGGGGTGGGAGTTACAAGTGTGACGGGATTTGAATGGACTCGCTGATCACGGCGGCAGGCATGGCGCTGGCCGCGGGCGATCCGCTCGGCGCGCTCGACCGCGTCGCCTTGCGCGACGATGCGCCGGCGCTGGCGCTGCGCGGCATCGCCATGGCGCAGCTCGGCGACCTCGAACGCGCCAAGGCGCTGCTGCGGCGGGCCGCGCGCGCCTTTGGCCCGAAAGAGGCGGTGGCGCGCGCCAGATGCGTCGTCGCCGAGGCCGAGATCGCGCTGGTCTCGCGTGACCTCGGCTGGCCGGCCAGGGCGCTCGACGCGGCGCGGACAACGCTGGAAAAGCATGGCGACCGGCTGAACGCCGCGCATGCCGGCCACCTCAAGGTGCGGCGGCTGCTCTTGATCGGGCGGCTCGACGAGGCCGAGCACGTGCTGGCCGGGCTCGATCCGGCGCCGCTTCCGCCGGCCTCGAGGGCCGCGCACGAACTGGCCGTCGCCGGCATCGCGATGCGGCGGCTCAAGACGAAGACGGCGCGGACGGCACTGGAGTGGGCACGCCACGCCGCCCGCCGGGCCGGCATTGCCGGCCTCATGGCGGAGGTCGACAGTGCGTTCCTGGCGCTGGACACGCCGGCGGCGCGGCTGATCGCGCGCGGCCAGCAGCGCCCGCTGCTGCTCGAGGAGGTCGAGGCGCTGCAGGCGTCGCCGGGGTTGGTCGTCGATAGCTTTCGCTATGCCGTGCGCAGCGGCGAAACGATGATCTCACTGGCAACGCGCCCGGTGCTGTTCGCGCTGGCGCGCACGCTCGCAGAAGCGTGGCCGGGCGATGTGTCGAGAGAGGAACTCGTGGCGCGGGCCTTTGGCGGCAAGCACGCCGATGAGTCGCATCGCGCCAGGTTGCGGGTCGAGATCGGCAGGCTGCGCGCCGAGTTGCGGACGTTGGCCGACATCGGCGCGACCAAGCGCGGCTTCGCGCTGGCGCCGCGCCAGGCTGGCGAGGTGGCGGTGCTGGCGCGGCCGATCGAAGAGCGGCACGCGGCGGTGCTCGCCTTGCTCGCCGATGGTGAATCCTGGTCGAGCTCGGCGCTGGCGCTGGCGCTTGGAACCGGCCAGCGCAGCGTGCAGCGGGCGCTCGAGCAGCTTTGCGAAACCGGCAAGGTGCAGTCGTTCGGCCACGGGCGGGCGCGCCGCTGGATGACGCCTCCGGTGGTGGGATTCACGACCACCTTGTTACTCCCCGCACCGCTGCCGAATGGTTAGAAAGGGGCACGACCAACACGGTTTGAGGATCAAGACATGAAACATTCAGCGGCCGAAATCCTGCGGGAGTATGGACCGTTTCCCGGCGTGGAGCGGGTCGGTGGCGTAAGCTTTGATGGCAAGAACGTCTGGTTTGCCTCGGGTGACAGGCTGAATGCCTTCGATCCCGCAAGCGGACAGTCGCTGCGCTCGATCGATGTGGCAGCACACGCCGGCACGGCCTATGATGGCAGGCATCTCTTCCAGCTCGCCAATGATCGCATCCAGAAGATTGATCCTGACACGGGCGAGGTGCTTTCCACGATCCCGGCACCTGGCGGCGGCCGCGACTCCGGGCTGACCTGGGCCGAAGGGACGCTGTGGGTGGGGCAGTACCGCGAGCGCAAGATCCACCAGATCGACCCCGAGACCGGGGCAATCCTGCGCACCATCGAATCCAATCGTTTCGTCACCGGGGTGACCTGGGTCGATGGCGAGCTGTGGCACGCCACCTGGGAAGGCGATGACAGCGACCTGCGCCGCGTCGACCCGCAGACCGGCAAGGTTCTGGAGACGCTGGACATGCCGGCTGGCATGGGCGTCTCGGGGCTGGAATCCGACGGCGGCGACCGGCTCTTCTGCGGTGGCGGATCGGTAGGGGTGGTGCGGGCGGTGCGCCGGCCGAGGTGAGGGCAAGGCGCCGGTGACAATGGCGAAGGTTGGTGCTCCACGCCAACCTTGCATCATATCGCCAGCCGACAAATGTCCCTCGATGGCTGGCCATCCGACCACCTCGCACCTAGTTAGGTTCTGCACCGGGCGGACCGCGCCCCGAGACATCTTTGCAGAAGGACCTGACCATGCCCGAACAGATTGCGTTGAACGACGGCGCCACCATTCCTCAACTCGGCCTTGGCGTCTGGCAGGTCGATCAAGCCATCACCGCCCAGGTGGTGCGCTGGGGGATCGAGGCCGGTTATCGCCTGATCGACACCGCCGAGGGCTACCAGAACGAGGAAGGGGTCGGGGAGGCGATCCGGACCGCCGGCGTGCCGCGAGGCGAACTGTTCATCACCTCGAAACTGCGCAATGGCGCGCACCAGCCCGATGCGGCTCGCAAGGCCTTCGACGAGACGATGAAAAAGCTCGGCATCGAGCAGCTCGACCTGTTCCTGATCCACTGGCCGGTGCCCAGCCAGGACAAATATGTCGAGGCGTGGAAGACCCTCATCGAGCTGAAGCAGGCCGGTCGCATCAAGTCGATCGGTGTTTCGAATTTCAACCAGGACCATCTGGAGCGGATCATCAGCGAGACCGGCGTCACGCCCGTCGTCAACCAGATCGAGCTGCATCCCCGGTTCCAGCAGCGCGGCATCAGGGAGTTCCACGCCCGGCACGGCATCCATACCGAAAGCTGGAGCCCGCTGGGCAGCGGCCGGCTGCTGAGCGACCCGACCCTATCAGGTATTGCCAGGAAACACGGCAAATCCGTCGCGCAGACGATCATCCGCTGGCACCTTCAGCAAGGGTTGATCGTCATTCCAAAGTCGATCCATCAGGATCGTATCACCGCCAATTTCGACGTCTTCGATTTCGAGCTGGACGCGCAGGACCTGGCGCTCATCCGCGGCATGGATTCAGCCACCGGCCGCGTCGGAGCGGACCCCGCCACGGCTTCGTTCTTGTTCTGAGGGCGAGCCGGCGGCGAAGCTGCCAATCCCCCCGTGTGGGGGAGATTGGCGCTTCGTCCTTTTCGCTAATCTTCAGCCATGGCGGTTGGCCTCGCGGCCCCTCAAATCCCCGAGCCGTCGAGTTGCTGGGCGTCGTCGCCTTCCCAGGGCGCCGGCATCGAGGCGCGGCTGAGGTTGGCCGTGGGCAGCGGCATCCAGCATTTCAGCTCCGGTTCGGCGTATTCGATGACGCGTCCGGGTGAGGAATCCGACGCGCGCCAGCCTTCGCTGGCGAACTGGTCGCCGCGCGACCAGTAGGCGAGATCGACTTCCGCCGGCCCCTGTTCGGACGGACGAACCGTGACCAGGATGCGGCTGCCATCCCTCGGCGCCGTCGACATGTGGCGCCACCGTTCGGGCTCGTCCATCGCAATTCCTCCTCGCGCCTGCGCGTCGGGCAAGTCCAGGCCAGCCATGGGCATCCCCGGAAGTGCTCTTCGGGTGAAGTGTCGCCTCGCGATCCGGGCCGGTCAACCCCGGCTTTGCGCCAGCAGACGGGTTTCAGTTGGCGGATCCAGCGCCGGGGCTCGACAGGCACCGTGAAGCTGGCTGTTGCCGCGCGAGAAGAACCAGGGGTGGCGACCGGCGCATACTGAATGGAGAGAACTTGAAGGCGCCGGCCGCCATTGGGGGCGTTGGGGACGCATCACATTGGGGGGTGATGCAGGGTCAGGCTACGCGGATGCCGGATGCCTTCAATCGAAACGCCGGCCCATGGTAAACATCTGGTTACTATCCACAGGCCTTGCACGGGCCGGCGTTGCCGTCCGGTTCATTTCGCCTGGGCGAGTTGCTGCTCCACGAGGTCGAGTTCCTTCCGGTAAAAGCCCTCGAAGCCGGATGAGTAATGCTGCTCGCGGAAGATGTCGCGGGCGGAGATGAAGGCGTCGCGGGCCGCCAGCAGGCTCGCTCTGTCGTGCGTTCTTGTGCCGATGGCGAGCAGGATCTCACCGCGCACCGAATGGGTCTTGCCCCAGATGACCGGCGACTTGTCGCGCGTCAGTTCGGTGAGCGCGAGGTCCATCCGTTCCAGTGCCTTGCGGTAGAGCGGCACGCTGTTTTCGGTATCGCCGATGAAGCGGTAGGCACGGCCCTGGTTGTAGGTGATGGTCGCCCAGGTGAAGGGATCCAGCTTGCGGGTGATCACCTCATGCGCCTTGTCGAAGGCAGCGATGGCCTGCGTGAAACAGTCGGGGCACTTGCCGCGCTGGCCGAGCGACAGGAGCACGGAGCCGAGATTGTTCTGCGTGTTGGCCCAGTCGACCGGCTGCGTTTGCCGGGTGCGGAACTCCAGTACGTCCTGAAAAGCGGCCCGCGACGCTTCCAGTTTCTCCGTGTCGTCCGCGATGTCGCCGAGCTTCTGCAAGGAGACCGCGAGGTTGCCCAGTGCCATGGCCCACTGCATCGGCACCTTGTCGCGGGTCCAGACGGTGAGCGCGGCGTGAAAGGCCTCGATCGCGGCAGTGTAGTTCTTTCGGGCATCACCGGCATCGCCAAGGGCGGTGAACTCGTTGCCGATGTTGTTTTGCAGTCCCGCCCATTCGTCGGGATTGGTCTTCTTCGTGTAGACCTTCGTCGCCTGACGGAAGACCTCCATGGCCTTGGCATAATAGGCCGTGCCGCCGGCGCGCTGGCCCATCAGGTCATAGGCGTTGCCGAGATTGATCAGCACGGTGGCCCACAGCACCGGCGTGCGTTTGCGGGTGAAGATATCAAGCGCGTCCTCGTAGACCTTGATCGCCTGCTCGACGCGCGCCGTGCCGTTTTCGCGCGCGGCGAGCGCCGTCAGCGTGATGCCCTCGTTGATGGCGACGCCCGCCGGGCCGCCGGTGAAGACGGTGACGCCGGGCAGCAGCTTGGCCGCTTCGTAGACGTCGACCGCCTCCGACAGCGCCGCGTTCTCGCCCTTGATCATGCCCTGGTCGGTCAGCGCGTCGGCCTCGAAGATCTTGTAGATGAAGGCGGTCTTCGGATCCCAGCGCTCGGCCTGGCGGAAGGCGTCCTCGTAGCGCCGGGCGGCGGTGCGATAGTCGAAATTCAGGATTGCGGTGCGGGCATGGTCGGCGAAGGTGTCGGCCAGTTCCAGCCGTCGCTGCCTGATGTTGGCCTCGGCCTCGTCGAGCTGCTTGTCGATCTCCTCGGCGCGGAAGCTGGCCCTGGCGCGGAAGGTCAGCGCAAGCTGGATCGCGCCTTCCGATTGCGCACGATCGGCAAGGCCGGAAAGCCGAATCAATTCCGGATCCTGCCTGGTTTCGGTGTCGTGCTGGGTGAGGATTTCGTGCAGCTTCTGCGCGCCCGCCGCGAGCTGCGCCTGCAGATCGCCGGGTCCGGCCGATGTGTCGACCCGCAGGGCGCCCAGCATGCCGTAGAGCTGGTCGAGCGGCACTTCATTCTGTGCCGCCACGGTCTCGACCATGGAGCGCTGCTCGGCCGGTGTCGCGGCGATGGTCAGCAGAAGCTTGCGCCGCTCGGAGCGGATCGAGGCCTCGTCGCCGCCGGTCTCTTCCGGCGCCTGGCCGAAATAGAGCAGGCGCCGCAGGCTGGCATTGGTCCATGGCAACTGCCGGCCGCCGGTCTTCACATAGACCTCCTCGGCGACCATGGTCATGACATCGCCGAAAGCGAAGCCGCCGGCGGCGAGATGTTTCAGCAAGGCGGCGGCATAGGGGCTGTTGCCGCCGGGCTCGCCATCGAGCGCCGCATGGCCGGGCTCGGCGGCGAAACCGATCACCTCGCCCAGGCTTTGCGGCGCGCCGGATGCATCGGCCAGCGGTGCGGCGCCGCGCGCCAGATCGAGCCCTGCGGCGGCGACGGGTGACGCGCCGGACGGGGCGGCAAGCGTCGCGCCCGGCGGAAACGGATTGGTGCGGCAGGCGTCGAGCAGCACGATCGCCACGGGCACGCTGGCCTTGAGCTGGGCTAGCAAGGCCGAGACCGGAACCAGCCGGTTCGCCGGATCGGAAAGCGAGGAGGCGTCCGCTTCGACGGGGACAAGATAGTTCTCGCCGCCGGCCTCGATGCCATGGCCGGAATAATAGAGCAGTGCGACATCGGCGCCGGCCGCGTCCTCGACGAAGTGTTTCAGGCCACGCGCCAGGCGAGGACCGTCGCCATCGGGGATCGAGCTGACCTCGAAGCCGAGACCGCCGAGCAACTGGGCGACGGCACGCGCGTCGTTGGCCGGGTTGGGAAGCGCGGGCAGGGACTCGTATCTGGACTCGCCGATGACCAGCGCCACGCCGCGCAACGGCCTGGCGTCTTCAGCGGACGCCGGCCATGCCAGCAGCAGCTGCATCAGCAGCAATGCCGCGAAAACGGTGACGCGATGCCAGCCCGCCATGCCCAACCCCGATAAGCCCAGCCCATGCTAACCGGCACAAAGTGGCGGCTCAATGACGGATGTTCGAGGTGGTTTGAGGGGCAATCGGCAATTGCCGAAGCCGGAGTAGCCCCTCACCTGCCTGCCGGCATCCTCTCCCCGTAAACGGGGCGAGGGAGGCTCCCGTCGATTGTTTCGCCAATTACCAGCGTCGCAGATGGTGCCGGCGCTACGGCCAGCCTCTTTCTCCCCGTTTACGGGGAGAAATGCCCGGCAGGGCAATGAGGGGCGGCGCGAGCGTCTTGAATCGAGCAGTCTCCGGGTCGTGCCGCTTATCCAGGCCAGCGTCATCCACAGCTGTGCGCAACACCGGGCAGGCGGGCATCGGTGCTCGACGGGCTATCCTGGGGTTGATAAGTCCGTGGGCGAAGGAGCCTTGAGTCGAGACATGACCGTTGCGATCGAGATGGGACACACGACCGCCGGCGCCCCGGCGACCCTGGATCTCGAGGAACTGCTGGCGACCCGGCTTCTGGTGCAGGGGAATTCGGGATCCGGCAAATCGCATCTCTTGCGCCGGCTCCTGGAGCAGAGCGCCCCCTGGGTGCAGCAGACCATCATCGACCCCGAAGGTGACTTCGTCTCGCTGGGCGACCGTTACGGCCATCTGGTGATCGATGCCGAGGAGCATACCGAGCGCGGCCTGCAGAGCGCCGGCGAGCGGGCGCGCATCCATCGCGTCTCCACCGTGCTCAATCTCGAAGGGCTCGACGCCGAGAACCAGATGCGGCGCGCCGCCGCCTTCCTCGGCGGCCTGTTCGAGGTCGCGCGCGACCACTGGTACCCGATGCTGGTGGTGGTGGACGAGGCGCAGCTGTTCGCGCCGGCGGTGGCCGGCGAGGTTTCGGACGAAGCGCGCAAACTCTCGCTCGGCGCCATGACCAATCTGATGTGCCGTGGCCGCAAACGCGGGCTTGCCGGCATCATCGCCACCCAGCGGCTGGCCAAGCTCGCCAAGAATGTCGCCGCCGAGGCGTCCAATTTCCTCATGGGCCGCACCTTCCTCGACATCGACATGGCGCGCGCGGCCGACCTTCTGGGCATGGAGCGGCGGCAGGCGGAGGCGTTTCGTGACCTGGAGCGCGGGCAGTTCATGGCACTCGGCCCGGCGCTGTCGCGCCGTCCACTGGGCTTGCGCATCGGCCCGACCGATACAAGCCCGCGCAATGGCACGCCGCGGCTGATGGCGATGCCGGAGTCAGCGCTCGAGGACGCGCGCGCGATCATCCTGGCCGCCCCGCCGCCCGAAACCGTGCGGGCGCAGCGCCGGTCCTCGCCAGACCTGCTCGATCAGCTGATGGCGGCGAAGTCGGCGGCGCTGGAAATCCGCCCCGAACCGGCGGAGCCGCAAATCAGCGCCGAGGACCTGGCGGAGCGGCGTGAGCGCGTCGACCGTGTCCTGCGCGCCATCCTGGCGCAGCCCGACGCGGGTTTTCGGGTGATCGGCGTGCTCTACCAGGAGTTCGTGGTCCGCTGCCGCATCGAGGGCTTGGCCTCGGTGGTGCCTGACCTGCCGGAGTTCCGCCGCATGCTGACGCGCGCCCGCGCCGGGCTGGGCTCCGACATGACAGCGGGCGATGACGCCTGGCAGGACGTATCGGTGCGCGCCTCGCTGCTGCCCGACGACATGCAGGGCGTGTTCATGATGATCGCGCGTGCGGCCAAGGAAGGCTGGCCATGCCCGAGCGACGCCGCCATCGCCCGCGCCTATGGCTCGCACTCGCTGCGCCGCGCCCGGCGCCTCTTGACCTATATCGAGGAGCAGGGCCTGATCGTCTGCCAGCTCGACGGGACCGGAAGGCGCACCGTGACGCTGGTGGAACTCGCCTGGGCGACCGCGCCGGGCGACCCCAATGCGGGGGAGGTGGAGCAGGGGAGTTTGGCGCTGTGAGGGGATAATAGGAAAATACCCTCAAGCCGTGGCTGTAGCCAAACGGCAAATGCAGCGCCGAAGTCTGCATTGCGCCATGAGCGGTCATTGACCGAGCAGATGTTCTGATGTCGCCTTTGGGCACGAAGGTGGACTGGCGGCTCCCGGGCCGAAGTTACCGACAAGGAGCCGTGCCGCTGACGACCTCTTTCGGTCATGCAACGGATCCGCCAACAAACTGCTCGACCGAGCCAGACGTCCTTTTCTCCCTCGATGCCCCGTCCTGAACGAAGTAAGCCAAACGCCAACAGCTGTCGAAACATGACATCCTGCTAGCGGCAGATGGGTCATCCGCGGCTTTGGCCGCCGCATTCTATCCTTGACGGCCGGTGGACCCGACTCGCAGCTGACGAAAACGGCCAGCTGACTTGGGTTGAACCCTATTTTTTGGTGACCGCCACTCCCAATTCCGAATCGACCTCATCTTCAAATGCGCGCTTCTTGCTGGCGATAAACTCGCGATAACCTTCGGGATCCACCCAGGCATTTACTCCCTCGGTGGCGGCGCGCTTGAGCTTGCCTTCCATGTTGAAATACTCGGTATGGAAGCCAAACCAGATGTCTGGTTTCAGCATCTCGTGAAAATGATGCGTGCGGCGGAAATCATCGGCAATTCCCGGGTAATCGGCCTTCGGACCGACGAGACGATAGCCGGGGTTGAAGCCACCTCCGTCGGGAAAAACAACCTCATAAGTCTTGCCTGCTTCTGTGACGTGCGTGATCCAAGTCGTCGATCCCCGGGTATGTCCGGGCGTGTTGTAGCCAGTCAAAGTGACGTCGCCGAGGCTGACCCGATCGCCGTCACGTAACACGCGATCGACGTGGACCGGGTCCTGTCCCATCACTTCCCAGTCCTTGCCGTAGTGAAAATCGCTCTTGCCGCCGTCCTCGATCATTGCCACGTCTGGCTCCATGATCGCGAGTTGTGCATCGGACAATTTCTTCAGGTAGGCGAATCCGCCTGCGTGATCCGAATGGCCGTGACCATTTATCATGATCTTGATGTCTTCGGGCTTGAAGCCAAGCTTTTTGATGGAGGCCTCGATCATCGGGCCCGATTTGGTATCGCCGGTGTTGAGCAGAATATCCCCCTGAGACGTTACGAAAAGGAACGAACTCAGGCCGCGCGTGCCGACAAAATAAAGCGGCCCGGCAATGTGAAAGGGCTCCTGCGGTTCTTGCCAGTGCAAAAATTTTGTCGCGAGGGTGATGAAGAGCTTGTTGTCCTGGGCCAGTCTTTCCTTGGTGATTCCCTCCTTGGCGATATCCTCGGCAGTGAGTTTCTCTTCGCTGGAGATGTCTTGAGCCATCGCGATGCAAGAGATCATTGAAAAGCAAGCTATTAGAATGGAAAGCGGCATTCTGAACATGATCTTCCCCTTTCGGAGTACGTGAAGCATGATCGTGTTTGTGCCAGCGGGATTATCGCGTCCCGGACTATTCGCGATGCAATCATACCAGAGTATATAGCTCGAGACGAGTACACGCTCGATGGCATTGAAGCTCAGCAAACAACGCGAATGCTTGGCGTGGCAGTAGTGCTGGACCACGCTCGGAGCGACCACGCGCGTGGCTTAACCTCCAGCTGCGCGCACCGGGCTCTGTGAACTGGGCCTAGACGCAGGGCCTAAAGACGCCGACATCAATCATCATTGACTGGGATCGGCTTCAGCCGCACATTTAGTCTCGCCTGTCTCAGTGAGCTGTTTCACACCGGTGTCTTGCTGGTTGCAGTATTCAATGGCAACCAGGGCTGGAGAGTCATCGACTGGCAGCTGGAACAACCGCGGCTGAGATTATGAGATGGCTAGACTTGCTGTTTCCGACCTGAGGCGAGGAGTTTCAATCCTCGAGGCGAATCCGTCCGATCCCCCGGCTGACGTGCCGGCGCCCGCTGGTTTCGGCCTTCCGTATGGCTTGGCCCGCATTCCGGACGGACGGTTGTTGACAGCCGACCGCAACCAAAGCCGGATCATCGCCTGCGCCGAAGACGGCACGAATTGGGAAAGTTTCGGGTCGCAGGGTGCCGGGGTTGGCCAGTTTCAAAACCCGATGGGAGTTGCCGTCTCCGACGAGGGACGGATTTTCGTCGCCGATACCGGCAATTTCCGAATAGTCGCCATGGATGCCTTTGACGGAACCGGTTGGCAGACTTACGGCCAGAAAATTGCCGCAGGCTCCGTCGGGCCGGGCAGGTTCGCAGGTCCGGCCTGCATCCAGCACGGACCGGGTGGGCTGGTAGTAGCGGATCCAGCGGCGGCGCGTATCGTGCAGCTTGCTCAGCTCGACGATGCTCATTGGGATGTGAGTTCGCAGGGCACGTTCCGAAATCCCGCCGCGGTCGCCGTGCTGCCCGACGGTACGATCATTGTGGGAGACCTGACACGCGAAGGACTATCCATCATGGCCTCGCCGTCAGGCGGGATCACGGAGACGATCCTCGGGGATGTCTTGCGCTATCCGGCGGCACTTGCCGTGACAAGCGCGGATTCCTTGGCTGCATTCTGCCTTCCTACGCTTGCGCTCTGCTCTGTTGTTCGCGACGCCTCGGGCTGGAATGTGTCCCTCGATGCCAGGCTCGATCAAGTCGGCATTCGCCGGCCAACCGCCCTCTGCCAGCTGCCTTGAGGACAAGATGAGCGCGTCGATCAGAGTTCTGACCTACAATGTCCAGATGCGGTCGTGGGCCATGGAAGCCGGCGCGCAAGGATCCCTGACGCCATACGAGAACGTCGAGGACCGCGCCAAGCTAATTTCGAAGAGGGTTCTCGGCAGCGAGTGGGACTACGACGTCTTGTGCTTCCAGGAAGTATTCGACGAGGACGGACGCGATGCGTTGATCTCGCATCTCAAGGGCAAATACCCGTTCCGCGTCGAGAAGGCGCAAGGTGACTCGGTTTCAACCGTGTGCGCGACGCTTTTGGGTGTTGCCGGCTATGCGGCGACCATTCCCGGCGGCGCCGCGCTGTCGATTGTCGCAGGCGTCATCGGACTGATCCTTATCCCTTTCAGCAAGTTCGAAGACTCGGGTCTGATGATTTTCAGCCGCATTCCGTTCGACGGCATACCGGTCCCAGCCGAGTTGCAGGATATTGTTGGACAGGACAAGATCCCCATCGTCGCGTTCGTGGAATACGAAGACTCGGTTTGGGACGATTCCGCCGCCTCCAAGGGAGTGCTGTACGCCAAGCTCGTGCAGGATGGGAAGGCATTCCATCTGCTGAACAGCCACACACAGGCCGACGCGACCGACAATGTCGAGGCACACAAGGACATACGCCGCAAGCAGCTAAACCAGGCCTTCGATCTCATCAAAACAATGACGGGCAACGTCGAGGATGCCGAGATCCTGATGTGCGGCGATCTCAACATCGACGGTATGAGCCATCCGACCACTGGTTTCCGGCAGGAGTGGACCGAACGCTTCAACACGCCCGGCGCCCCTTTCACGAAGGTGCTGCACGACTCGTGGATGCACGAACAGTCGCCGGGCGACGTGCGCCTCGGCATGCTGACTTTGCCTGATTGGTTCGACCGGGGAATGACGGTGCACAACCAGCGGCTCGACTACGCGTTGCGCGGCCGTGGCCCACTGAACGGACGGCGGGCGATGCAGCATATGTGCATCGCCTATGACATTGCGACAGACGCGACGAATCCGACGTCCTATGTTAGCGACCATCTTCCGGTCCGCATCGATCTCGACCTTGACCGACCCTTCGCGTCGATAGCCACGTCCGAGCAGATCAACATGCCGATCGGAAGCGGCGACAAGATATTCAACGGCTTCCTCGTTGAAGGCCAGATGCACTGGATCTGCATCAAGGATCCCGGCGGCTATGCGATCGACCTTACGCTCGGCGGCCCCGACGTGAGGATGGACATCTTCACCGCCGACAATCTTTCGGTTCCGGTGAAACCATTCAGCATCCAGGACGAAGGCGGGCCGCGCCAGGAAAAGATGACGCGCTTCGCATTGCCACTTGCTCCCTTCCTCATCCGCATCGCCCATCCAAGTCGGCGCGGCGAACGACGCTACAGGGTGCGGGTCCATCGCTATGCTGGCACGAGCCGCCTGGACGCCATTCCCTTGCAGCGCAACGTGCCGTTTGTTGCCCAAGCCAAGGTCGGTGCACCGCACTCGCTAAATGACCCGTCCACGCCCGATTTCGATGAGATGGACACCGTCTGGTTCTGCGCGGCGCTAGACACCGAGCCGGATGGCAGCCTGAACGCCAACTCGACCATATCTATAAGCAATTCGGACATGGATGCATTCGGCCTGCTCGTGGTCGCTTCCAAGCCCGGATCGACCGACTTGGCTCTATTGGACAAAGTGGATGCCGGCCCTGCTGTCGTCTCGCAGGTAGGCTATGACCGCCCGCTGAACGGCTATTTTCTGGCGCAACGTCACGATCCAAGCTTTACTGCAGAGCGCTTCACCATCACGCTGAAGTCGAACGTCAGCTACCTCTACGGCAACCCGAACAACGCCGGCTCCCGCGCCCGGACGATGGCGCGCCTTTTCTGCCGCGACGAGACGGACGGCTTCCTGGGAAGCGAGGCTGGTTCCGATGACATCCAGATCAATGTCAGCGTTGGTGGTCAGCTTCGCGTTCATATCCCAAACAGCGACGAATTGGAGTTCGACGACGATTCGTTCCGCGATCTGCCTCAGATCAACATGGTTCGGTACATCGATTCGGCTGAATTCGAGTTGGTCGAACTGGACGACCTCAGCCCGGCTGACCGGACGTCCATCCAGATACCTTCCTTCGACATGCTGGCCAACACGGATAAAGTTCTGGAGGGAATAGGCGCCAGTCTCACAGTTCAGCTTTCCCTGGTCTTCAACCCGGCTGAAGACGACGATGACGACGATGACGGGGTATATGACCTTCAGATCACCGTATCGTGCGAGCCGCCCCCATAATTGGCGGCGAGTTTCCGTCTTTACCCCATAGACCGTCATTCCGCGGCAATCGCGGAGCGTTCGCTTCTGGGCGCGATCAAAGTTCAACCGAATGTCGGACTTGAGACGCATTGCCGCCGGCATCATTGGGGCCGAGTGCAGACCGTCAGCTTCAAGATGCAAATTGTCTGAAGCGGACGTTGAGGCACCCCGCTTGCATAGCCGTGAATGATCCGAAGCGGTCATTGCGGATACCAGGGTGCTGGGTGGCGAAGGAGGAATGGTTCAGTCGAAGAAGCCCGCATCCTCTTCCCTGAGATACTTCCTGGCGGCTTCGGCGTCGATATCGAGGCCAAGCCCCGGCGCCTCCAGCAGGTCCACCATGCTGTCCTTCACGATCTGGGAGGGCAGGCCGATTACGAGGTCCTCCCACCAGGGGTCGGAGGCGCTCGGGTATTCGAAGGCGACGTAGTTGGCGGGCAAGGTGGCGCAGACATTGATCAGCGCGCCGAGGCCGAGCAGGCCATTCGCGGTGCCGTGCGGCGCCATCAGGATCGAGTGCATGTAGGCATGCTCGGCGACCCATTTGAGCTCGGCGATGCCACCAATATCGGCGGGATCGGGGCCGATGACGCGCACCGCCTGCGTCTCGATCAGCTCCTTGAAATTGTGCCGCAGGTAGATCTGCTCGCCGGTGTGGATTGGCGTCGAGGTGGAGGTGGTCAGTTCCCGGTAGGCCTGCGGATTGACCCACGGCACATAGTCGCCGGTCAGCATGTCCTCCAGCCACATCAGATTGTACTTCTCGACCGCGCGAGCGAACTTGATCGCATCGGGCAGCATCCAGCCCGGGCCGCAGTCGAGCGCCAGGCTGACCTTGTCCCCCAGCACTTCCTTCATCGCGATCACGCAGTCGAGCATGTGATTGAAGCCGCGCTCGCTGATCACGCCCTGATCCATGGCACCGTGATAGCCGGCCTTCTTCTGCGTCACGCCGTAGTGGAAGCCGTCGATGCTGTCCTTCATGTTGGAGTGGAACGAGATTCCTTGCTTGACCATGAAGAAGTTCTGCGGCTGCTCCATCATCCATTTGACGTCGGCGGCATAATCCTCCGGCCGGTCGCCCGTGCGCTTCTGGCGGATCGAGCCATTGTAGACGCGGACCTTGTCGCGCACCTTGCCGCCGAGCAGTTTGTAGGCCGGAACGCCCGCCGCCTTGCCGGCGATGTCCCACAAGGCATGCTCGATGGCGGAGACGGCGGCGCCATAGGGCTTGAACGAACCGCGCTGGCGGATCTTCAGCATGACCCGCTCGACGTCGGTCGGATCCTCGCCGATCAGCGCCTCGCGGAAATGCAGCACGAAGGGCTTGAGGTAGGTCTTGGTGAACTCGACTTCCCCAAGGCCATAAAGGCCCTCGTCGGTAACGATGCGGACGATGGGATGCTTGCCGATGACGGCGCAGCGGAGGTCGGTGATCCTCATGGCGCGGTCCTATTTCACAGACGAGAAAGCTGTCGGCGTGAGCAGCTGGCTGCTGATATTGGCAATGATCTGCCCGTCGCGCTCAGACTCGTCCCGGGCCCTGTGCCATGCCGGATCGGTGACGAAGGCCGCCCATTTCGCCTCACGCTCGGCCAGCGATTCCCAGGCGAGGAAATAGGTGAGGCGATTGCTGTTTTCGCCGATCGTCGTGGTGAAGAACCCGGCTTGGCGGATGCCATGCCTCTCCCAGATGGCCAGCGTCTGGTCGGAAAAGCGCTTGAGCAAAGCCGGCAGCCTGCCCGGCAGGCAGTCATAGATACGCAGTTCGTAGATCATGGTTTCGTCCGTTTCTTTCTTTGCCTCTCCCTTGGGAGAGGTCGACACGAATGCTCGGTCGTTGGCCCTGTGTGCCTGAGGAAATGAGGGAAGGGGGTCTGGGCTAACTCCAGGTCCGGTCCCAGCTATATTCATTGTCCCAATGCTCGGTGGATTGCCATATCCCCGTGACACCCGGTTGCAGGTGCAGCGAGATTACCTCGTCGACGACGTCGTCAATCCCCAGGCCCGGCTTGTCCGGAACAGTGATAAAGCCGTCCTTAACGAGCGGCTTGGGCAGGCCGGTGACGATATCGTCCCACCAGTCGACATCGGCGGAGTGGTATTCGAGCGCCATGAAGTTTTCGGTCGCGGTGGCGACATGTGCGGCGGCCATTGCGGCGATCGGGCTTTCTGCCATGTGGATCGCCATGGCGACGCCGTGGTCCTGCGCCATATCGCCGATCTTCTTGGTCTCGAGGATGCCGCCGCTGGTGAGCAGGTCCGGGTGGATGACGGAGAGGCCGCCGCTCCTGAGCAGAGGCTCGAACCCCTCCTTGAGGTAGATGTCCTCGCCGGTGCAGATCGGCACCGTGGTGGCGTCCTGCAGCTGTCGGTACTGCTCGGTGTATTGCCAGGGAATCACATCCTCGAGCCAGGCAGGGACGTATTTCTCGATACGGCGCGACAGGCGTATGCCGTCCTGCAGCGAGATGTGGCCGACATGGTCGATGGCGAGCGGGACCTCGTATCCGATGACCTCGCGAACCTCGTGGATATACTGCTCGAGCAGGTCGATCCCCTTTTCGGTGAAATGCAGGCCCGTGAACGGGTGCTGCACGTTCTGCGCATCGTAAGCGAGATTGCGAGCCTTGCGCTCGTCGAGCGTGCCGCCACGGCCACGTGGATTGGCGTGAAACCCTTCGAGCACGCCGGCGGGCGCGACCACGGCGCCCGGGACATGGGCGATCTGCATCAAGCCCAGGTCCATCTTGAGGAAGGTGAAACCGCGGTTCATGCGCTCCTTGAGGCGCTTTCCGGTTTCGGTGCCGCTCGGTTTCTCGGCGTCGGTATCGCAATAGACGCGCACGCGATCGCGAAACTTGCCGCCGAGCATCTGGTAGACAGGGACGCCATAAGCCTTGCCGGCGAGATCCCACAGCGCGATCTCGACCGCCGAGACGCCGCCGCCTTGCCGGCCGTGCCCGCCGAACTGCTTGATGCGGCGAAACAGGCGATCGATATCGCAAGGGTTCTCGCCAAGCAGCCGGCTCTTCAGCATCAGCGCGTAAGTGGCGCTGGCGCCGTCGCGCACCTCGCCAAGCCCGACGATGCCCTGGTTGGTGTAGATCTTGAGCAGCGCCGAGGTGAACGGCGCGCCGACGATCTCGGCTACCCGCATGTCGGTGATGCGAAGCTGGGAGGGCTTGGAGTTGGTGTTCACCCGATTGAGCGCCGCGTCGGCTCCACCCGTCTTTGGCATGACCTATCCTCCTTCTGGTGGCTTCTGGTCGCGAGGCTTGTCGCCCGCACGCTGGCGGCGCAGAGCGTTGTTAGCCCAGCTCAATCTCGTGGGCCTGCAGGTACTCGCGGTTCATCTCAACGCCGAGACCAGGCTTCGACGTCAGCTTGAGGCTGCCGTTCGAAACGTCGAGCGGTGTGTCGATCAAGTGATCGTATTTGCCCAGGTTCCACTCCGACGTTTCGAGTTTGTAGAAGTTGGGAACGGTCATCATCACCTGCGCTCCCGCAACCACGTTGATCGGTCCCGCGGCGTCATGCGGCGAAACCGGGATGTAGTAGGCTTCGCACAGGGCGGAAATCTTCTTGAGTTCGGTAATGCCGCCGGTCCAGGTGACGTCAGGCATGATGTAGTCGGCGAGCTTGTTTTCGAGCACCGGCACGAAATCCCACTTGGTGTGGCCGCGTTCGCCCCACGAGATCGGGGCACTGACCTTGTCACGAACCTGCTTGAGGGCGTTCAGGCTCTCGGGCGGGCAGGGCTCCTCGAACCAGTCGATCTGGCCGGCTTCCTCGAGGCTCCGGCAGAGGCGAATGGCGGTGGGAACGTCGAAGCGGCCATGCGCATCGATGAGAATATCGACATCGGGCCCCGCCGTTTCGCGGATCAGCGCCGTGAGTTCGGCGGCCTCGCGCTCGTCCTTGCGGGTCATGCTGCCATCGAGATAGCCGTCGCGCTGTTCGCGGGACAGGCCATCGGCGGTGCGGCCCTGGTGCGGGAAAGGATCGAACTTGAGCGCGGTGTGTCCGGACTCGACGATGTCCAGGATTTCGCGGACCACAGCCTCCTTGCTGGTGAACTTGGCCTGGTTGGGATGGGTGTAGAGCGCGATTTCCTCGCGTACCGGTCCGCCCAGCAGCTCGTAAATCGGCTGGCCGAGGACTTTGCCGCGGATGTCCCAGAGGGCTATATCGATGGCGCTCACGCATTCGACGGCGGCGCCGCGGCTGCCCATATAGGTGAAGCTGCGGAAGATCTTGTGCCACAGATGCTCGATCCGCGCTGGATCCTCGCCGGTCACGGCGGCACCGATCTGCCGCAGGATCGTGCAGAGAGCACGGTTGGCGAGCTTGGTGGTGGTGGTGATCTCTCCCCAGCCACTCACCCCCTCATCGGTCGTCACTTCGACGAACAGGTACTCTCCCCAATAAGAAGCATCGGATTTGATCAGCCACGGCCGAATGCTCGTGATTTTCATCTCTCAACTACCTTTATCTGATGGTCAGGCTAACGATGTTCCTGAGGGGAAATTCTATCCGGCCCGAGCGGCGTTGCGCGCGCGCATCTGTTCGAGAACATGCCGGCCGGAACCCTCGACATGACGGGAAATGAGTTCGGCGGCCTTGTCTGCCTCTCCCGCCTTGACGAGGGCGATGAGTTCGCGGTGCTCGCGCATGATCGCGGCACGCCGTGCGAGCGTGAAATTGAAACGACGGCTCACGGCTCGCAGCACTTCGCGATGCTTCCACCAAAGCTCGGCGGCATGGCGGTTGTAGTGCCGCTGGTACATCACCGTGTGGAAGGCGGTATCCAGCTCGCTGTGCCTGAACGTGTCGGCGAAGTTGTTCTCTTCGATCAGGCCCTGGAGACGTTCGAGTTCGGCGATGTCCTCGCTGGTGGCCATGTTCACGAACCATCGCGTCAGGGCCGGCTCGATCAGAACACCGATCTCGTAGATATCCCGGACAAAATCCTGATCTATGGGCCGGACGCGCGCCCCGCGGTTGGCGACAAAGGTGACAAAGCCCTCTCCGCGTAGCAACTGCAGAGCCTCGCGGACGGGGTTGGTCGAGGTGCCGTGACGCCGGGCGAGGTCGGTGACCACAAGCCGTTCGTTGGCGGCGAGCCGTCCCTCGATGATGTCTTCCCTGATCCGTTCATAAAGCGAGGCGCCCTCGCTGGAGGCCCCGATAGGGTCAATCCCCGCCGGTGGCTTGGCTTTAAAATAACTTGTTTCGGCCAAGGCCCCGGCTCCCCCAATTAATACATACTCTGCCCGATATCACACACGGTTTTCACAAACAATGTACGATCTAACGCGTTGACAGGCAATCTACGATCTGAAAACGTACGAAGTGATCGAAGGGATACATCGAAAGGAACGTTGAGCAGAAAGACGCGTCCCCGCGGTTGAACAAGCAAGGACCGCTCGCCTCGATGCAGAGCGGCATGGGAGAGAACCTGGAGGATACCTATGACGAGGATTACACTCGGCGGTGCCGTCCTGCGCGGCACTGTCTCCGCTGCTTTAATGGTATCGCTTATGTCCGCGTCGGCGCTGGGTGCGGCGCCGGTCGATTTGAGCAAGTGGTCGCCGGAATATGTGCGCTCCATTGCGGGCACACAGGATTTTGATACGGCGGCCGATTGCGGCAAGGTCACCCCGCTCGACTACAAGGGGCGGCTGACTTTCTGGTATCAGGGCGTGTTCGAAGGCGACCCCGATCTCCTGCGCCAGTATTACAAGGAGTTCTTCGAGACCTTCCGCAAGACCTATCCGAACATCCAGCTCGAGGAACAGGCGCTCACCTACAACGACCTTCTCGACAAGTTCCGCACGGCGCTCCTGGGCAATGCCGCGCCGATGGCGGTGCGCCTGCAAATCCTGGGGGGTACCGAGTTCGCCGCAAAGGGCTATCTGCAGCCGCTGAAGCCCGAGGACGTGGGGTATTCGACCGAGGACTTCTGGCCCGGCGCCTTGAAAGCCGTGACCTGGGACGGGGTAAGCTACGGCATTCCGACCAACAACGAGACGATGGCGTTCATCTGGAACGCCGACATCTTCAAGCGCGCGGGCCTCGACCCGGACAAGGCTCCGGCAACCTGGGACGACGTCGTCAAGTATTCCAAGCAGATCCACGACAAGCTCGGCATTGCCGGCTACGGCCTCGTGGCCCGCAAGAATGCCGGCAACACGCCGTACCGCTTCATGCCGCAGCTGTGGGCCTATGGCGGTGGCGTCTTCGACGAAGCCACCGCGAGCCCGACCTACAAGGAGGTTCAGCTCGATAGTCCGCAGAGCAAGGCGGCGCTGCAAGCCTCCTACGACATGTATGTTCGCGACAAGTCGGTTCCGGTTTCGGCACTCACCAACCAGCAGGCCGATAACCAGCCCCTGTTCCTCGCCGGCCAGCTCGGCATGATGATCTCGCACCCGTCCGACTACAACGTCATGCTCGACCTGCAGAAGAAGGCGACGGGCACCGACAAGGACAAGGCGCAGACCGTCATCGACAACATGCGCTACGGGCTGATTCCGACCGGGCCCGACGGCAAGCGCGCCGTCGTCTTCGGCGGCTCGAACATTCACATCCTGAAGCCCGAATATGTCGAGGGCGGCAAGGTGGACGAGCCGGCTGCGAAGGCCATCATCTGCATGTGGACGAGCCCTGAATGGTCGCTGAAGATGGCTTACGCCGGCTCGAACCCGGGCAACCTCAACGGCTTCAAGACCAAGTGGATGAAGGAACGCCTGGACAGCATCAAGTTCCTTGATGTCACGACCTCGATGCTGCCTTACGGCATCCCGTTCCCAGCGCTGCCGCAGTCTCCCGAGATCATGAACATCATCATCCCGGACATGCTGCAGAATGCCCTGACCGGAGCGATGACCGTCGATCAGGCAGCTAATGACGCGGCCCAGAAGGTAAAGGACCTGATGGGCGGACTCTAGTCCGAGCCGGACCCACGATCTGACCGGCTGCGCCGAAGGTGCGGCCGGTTCGTTCCGAAGAACAAGGGCACGCCACAGTGACGATCGTGACCGGCAAGACCGAGGCTCGCCGAAGATTGCAACCCGGTATGTCCGGCGTGCTGCGGAAGATCTGGGAGCATCGCGCTGACTACGCGTATGTGCTGCCTGCGATCGCCATTATGCTCATCGTGATCGCCTATCCGATCTACTACACGATCGAGCTGTCGTTCTTCAGTACGCCGCCCGGCCTGCAGCTCCGCGACAAGACCTTCATCGGCTTCGACAACTACACGGCCATCCTCACCAGCGCGGTGTTCTGGAAGGTCACCTGGAACACCCTGATCTGGACGGTGGGATCCACCTTGATCTCCTTTGTCCTGGGGTTCGCCGCCGCGCTGGCGCTCCACCGCGACTTCATCGGCCGTGGCGTCCTGCGCGCCATCCTGATCATTCCCTGGGTCATCAGCGCGGTCGCCGCCTCCTATATCTGGAAGTGGATCTACCATTCGGACTTCGGCATCATCGGCGCGGTGCTGGTCGGCCTCGGATTGGCCGACCGGCCACCGAATTTCATCGACAGCGTCAGCACGGTGCTGCCCTCCCTGATCGTCGTTAATATCTGGCGCGAATTTCCGTTTGCCATGATCATGATGATGGCGGGCCTGCAGACAGTCCCCGACCAGTTGCTGCGCGCCGCCAAGGTCGACGGGGCCAATGCGTGGCAGCGCTTCTGGCACGTCACCTTCCCGCATCTGAGCAATGTCTCGACAGTGACGATCCTGCTGCTCGCAGTCGCCAACTTCAATTCCTTCATCATCCCCTGGATCATGACCGGCGGCGGGCCGTCGAACGCATCGCATATCTGGATCACCCACATTTATGAGCTCGCCTTCGGCCGGCAGCGCTGGGGGGTGGCATCGGCCTATTCGGTGCTGCTGTTCCTCATCCTGATGACGCTGGGCTACTTCTACGTCCGTGCGCTGAGCGGCAACGAGCGGAAAGAGGGGGGCGCATGAGCACGATTGCCGAGACAGCCCCTCGAGGCCAGACCCGCCGCCGCATGCGCGTCGACGGATGGCGGTGGGCCGGGCGCATCTTCCTCGTGTTCATGCTGCTTTACACCGCGTTGCCGATGATCTGGATGCTGATCACTTCGATCAAGTCCGGATTCGCGGCGATGCAATTCCCGCCGCAATGGTGGCCTGACGAGCCTACCCTTGCCAGCTACCAGAAGCTGCTCGATCCGCAGAACAGCGTCGGCCAGGACTTCCTCCGCTTCTTCTGGAACAGCCTTTACGTCTCGACCGTCACGACGATCCTGTCGGTGATCGTGGCTGTCCCCGCGGCCTACGCGTTTTCGCGCTTCACTTTCCCGGGCCGGAACTTCCTGTTCTTCGCCGTGCTGCTGCGCAACATGTTCCCGGCGGTGATCTTTCTGGTGCCGCTCTTCATCCTGATGCGCGCGCTCGGGCTGGTGAACACACATGGCTCGCTGATCTTGACCTATCTCACCTTCGGCCTGCCGCTGGCGATCTGGCTGCTCAAGGGCTTTTACGACAACATCCCTGTGCAACTCGAGCAGGCGGCGCGCATCGATGGGGCAACGCGGTTCCAGGCCTTCATCCTGATCGTGATGCCGCTCTCGACGCCTGGAATCATCGCCACGGCGATCTATTCCTTCATCGGCGCGTGGAACGAGTACATCTACGCCTACACCTTCCTCTCCAAGAACGAACAGTTGACGCTGCCGGTCGGCATCCAGCGCTTCTTCTCGGAAAATACAACGGACTTTCCGGGCCTGATGGCGGCCAGCTTCATGATGAGCGTGCCCGTCGTGGTGCTGTTCCTCGTCCTGCAACGATACTTCGTACGCGCCCTTACAGAAGGCGCGGTCAAGCATTAGGGAGTCCCGCCGATGGCCCACGTGGTCCTCAAAGATCTCGTCAAGACCTATGGCAATTTCAAAGCTGTCAACGACGTCTCGCTGACGGTCAATGACGGCGAGTTCGTCGCGCTCGTCGGCCCTTCAGGCTGCGGCAAGACCACCACGCTCAATCTCGTCGCGGGGCTGATCCCGATCACATCGGGCGACATCGTCATCGGGGACCGGGTGGTCAACGACCTCGACCCCAAGGACCGGGACATCGCGATGGTGTTCCAGAACTACGCGCTCTATCCGCAGAAATCGGTTTACAAGAACCTGGCGTTCCCGCTGCAGATGCGCAAACTGCCCAGGGACGAGATCGACAAGAAGGTCAGGGAAGCGGCGCGAGTGCTCGACATGACGCAGCTGCTCGAGCGCAAGCCACGCGAACTTTCGGGCGGGCAACAGCAGCGCGTGGCCCTGGGCCGCGCGCTCGTTCGAGATCCGGCGGTATTCCTGATGGACGAACCGCTCTCTAATCTCGACGCAAAGCTGCGCGTGCAGATGCGGTCCGAAATCAAGCGGTTCCATCAGGACCTCAAGGCGACCATCATTTACGTGACGCACGACCAGCTCGAGGCCGTGACCATGGCCGACAGGATGGCCGTGATGAACGGCGGCTATCTGCAGCAATACGATTCGCCGGCGCAAGTTTTCGCCCATCCCGTCAACATGTTCGTCGCGAGCTTCATAGGCAGCCCGGCGATGAGCCTTATTCCGCTGGAAGCATCGACGGCAAACGGCAACACCGTTCTGACGAGCGCGGAAGGCTGGAGCCTCGAGTTGTCGCAGCCAAACGCGCGCAAGGTCCAGAAAGCGACCACCAGGAAGGTCGTGCTCGGTGCGCGCCATTCGACGATCAAGCTGCACAAGAGCGCGGTCCCCGGTGCCATTCCGGCCAAGGCCTATACGGTGGAACCAACCGGAGACGTCACCTTCGTGCAGGCGTTCCTCTCCGGCGCCATCGTCAACATCAGCGTGTCCCCCAACATCGCCGTCAAACCCGACGAGCAGATCTGGCTCGAGTTCGACCAGGAGCGGATACACCTGTTCGACGGCGAAACTGAAATGGCTCTCGAGGCCAACTGAGACAGGGTGGATGCGTTTGGGACGTGGGCGTGGATGACGACGAAGCTTAAGATCACCGCGATCAAGCCTTATCCAGTGTGGGTAGGAACGCGCAACCAGATGCTGGTCAAGGTCGAGACCGACCAGGGCATCCACGGCTGGGGGAGAGCGGCTTGAGCGGCCGCGAGAGGGCCGTGGCCGGCGCGGTCGAGCACTATCGCGAGTTTCTCATCGGCCGCGACCCGATGCAGATCGGCCGGATCTGGCAGGAGCTCTATCGCAGCCAGTACTTCGAAGGCGGGCGCGTTCTGCAGGCGGCGATTTCGGCCGTCGACATCGCGCTGCACGATATCAAGGCCAAGGCGCTGGGGGTGCCGGTCCATGAACTGCTGGGCGGCAAGCAGCGCGACCGCGTCCCCACCTTCGCCTCGACCGGTGACGAGGCCGAGGGCGATGTTGCCATCGAGCGAGCCCGCGAGCTGCACGAACTGGGGTGGCAGGCGATCCGCTTCTTTCCCTTTGGGCAAAACAGCAAGGACATCTTCGAGCCGCGCGAGTCGATCGGCGCGACCGCGAGGATGCTGAACAAGGCACGCGAGTCGCTGGGCGACGACGTGGTCCTCGGCCTCGACTACCATCATCGGCTGTCGGTGGCGGAGGCGGCGAGCTTCTGCAACAAACTCGGCCGCGGCGTTCTCGATTTTCTCGAGGAGCCGATACGCGACGAGACACCGGAGGCCTACGAATCCCTGCGCACGATGACCGACGTTCCCTTTGCCATCGGCGAGGAATTTGCCAGCAAGTGGCAGTTCCTCCCCTACATCGAGCGCGGCATCCATCAGTTCAACCGGCTCGATGTCTGCAATGTCGGCGGGCTCACCGAGGCGATGAAGGTCGCCGGCTGGAGCGAGGCGCACTATGTCGACCTGATGCCGCACAATCCGCTTGGTCCAGTGTGCACGGCCGCGACCGTGCATCTCGCCGCCGCTGTACCCAACTTCGCGTGGCTCGAGACCAGGGTGCCCGAAACAAAGCTTGGCTTCGACAATTCCGACTTCTTCCCCGTGCAACCACGGCTCGACGGGACCGACTATCCGGTCGGCGATCTGCCGGGGCTCGGCGTCGAGGTCAACGAAGCGGCTGTCCAGGCGCAGAGCTTGCGTTTCTGGGAAGCGCCTCACCTCAAGCGCCGCGACGGTTCCGTCACGAACTGGTAGTTCCCTTTCAACCGGAGTCCGATAATGACGCATACCCCCGACATCACCCGGCCGCCCAAGGACCTGATCGACGCGCTAAGGGAGATCGGCGCCGCGACGGTTGCCGGCACGCTTGGCCACATGGGTTTCCGCAATCCGCACATGGTCGGTCCGGTGGCGCAGAACCACGGCAAGTCGATCGTCGGGCCGGCGCTGACGCTGCAGTTCCTGCCGCAGCGGCCGGACCTCTTTAGCGAGGGAGAATATGCCGATCCGGAGACGCAACTGCACCGGCACGTGCTCTATCACGCGCGGGAGGGCGATGTGGTCGTGGTCGACGCGCGCGGCGACATGAGCTCTGGCGTCTTCGGCGATATGATGTCGACCTATTTCAAGGGCAGGGGCGGCGCGGGCATCGTCATCGATGGATGCATGCGCGACCGGCCCAATGTCGAAAAGCTCGACCTGCCCCTGTGGCTGCGCGGCTGGACGCCCAACTACCATGTGCAGACCAGCATCTATCCGAACGCCGTCAACGTTCCAATTGCCTGCGGCGGTGTCACGGTGATCCCCGGCGACATCATCGTCGCCGACGACGACGGGGTGGTCGTGCTTCCCGTCGCAATGGCCGCCAAGGTGATCGAAGAATCCCAGAAGCATCACGATTGGGAGGAATTCTCGCGAATGAAACTCATGCAGGGCGCGCCGTTGCAACGCTATTATCCGCTGCATGACGATGCCCGCGGGGAGTACGAGGAGTGGCGCAAGACAAACCGCTTGGACAACGCAAGCTAGCGCATGGGTCACCCGGCCGTCGGGCGTCAGTTTCGATCTCGCGGCCGGGATAGGTGTATTGCCACCCGCGGCCTTTGGACCGTTTGCGGACTGTCCGTCTTCGGGATGGCGAGATTGGAAAGCGGACCGACGCGTCCAGCGTATCGCGGACCGCAACGCACCGGCGCCGGAGATAGCGCCCGATAATCTTCAGTTGCTGTGCTATTGCCCGGCTGGGTGGCAGGGCAACTTGCTGGCCGCCCCACCACCTGGAAGAACAGTCATCGACGCGGCCGTCTCAGCCCGCTTTGCTGAGTTGGAGTTCGTCGGCGAGCACGCGTTCGTTGGGATCGATCGGACCCAGGTTCTTGACGACCCGGAAGCGACCGCCCTGCGCCTGCGCGATGTACATGTTCATGCGAACATGGTGCTGGCCGGGAACCATTTCGGCCGGGCCACCCGGTCCCTCGCTGATCCGCGCGTGATCGAGCGCCCGGATGACCTCATCGCGCTCGACCGTGCCGGCCTCATTGACAGCCGCTTCCCACATCTTGATCGCCCGGTAGTGGCCGGTGCAGCCGCTGCCCGAGGTCAACATGGCGCTGCCGGGGAAACGGTCCTGGTAGCGACGCAAGAGCGCGCGGCCAAACGGATCCTCGAGTTCCTGATAGTAGTCGAGGCAGCTGTAGAGGCCTTCGATCTGCTCGGACGGCACGAGATTGAAGAAGTTTTCGTCGAAGTAGGTGCAGATGATCTTGCCGCCGCGTTTGCCGAAACCGGCCTTGTGCAGCTCGTCGAGGAACGGCGTCAGGCCCGGCGGGACGAGGGTGTTGAATACGACGTCGGCGCCGCTCGCCATGATCTGCTCGACCGTGCGCCGGAAATCGACGGTATCGAGTGGGAAATACTCCTCACCGACGATCTCACCGCCGCTTGCGCGCACCACCCGGCTCGCGGCCTTGTTCAGCAGATGGGGCCAGATGTAGTCGGCCGATGGCAGGTAGAACTTCTTCGCCCCGGTGCTCTTCATGAACCATGGGATCAGCGGCTCGACCTGCTGCGCGGGCACCGGACCGGTGCAGAAGATCAGCGGATCGTTTTCCTGTCCCTCATACTGCTCGGTGTAGATGTAGAGCGTCCTCCCGCGCGCGACCGCCTCGCTCTTGATGGCCTGGCGGGTCGAGCTGTAGATGCCGCCGACGACCAGGTCGACCTTGTCGACATCTATCAGTTTCGCGGTCCTTGCCTTGGCGGCGCTGTCGTTGGTCTCGCCATCCTCGACGATGACCTTCACCGGCCGGCCCAGCAGGCCGCCTTTGGCGTTGATGTCGTCGACGAGCATGGTCGTCAGGTTTGCGTTGGCGACGCCCATGAAGGACAACGGGCCGCTGAGTTCGGCGATAAGGCCGATCTTGATGGGTTTCGGATCCATTTGATTTCTCCAAATCTGGGGGTTCGTCGGGGAGGCGCCGCCGCCGGGCGGCAGGCGGCGCGCGGGGACCTCAAGCCTCGTAGTGGCCGAGCAGCAGTGCCGCCTGTGGCTTGCCGACATGGCCGGCTTCCTGCAGGATCGCGGGCACCTCCGGATCCGACACGAAATTCTTCCAGCCCTCGGCGTCCCAGTCGAAGATCGCCCAGACGCGGTCGGGCTCGCTGGGGTCGCGGAAGACGGTTGCGCCGTTAGAGCCGTGCAGCCGGCGCTTGTCGGCGCCCTTGGTTGAAAAGATACGGATGAAGCGGTCGACGTCCGCCACCTTGGTTGTTGCGAGAAGCATCTGATTTCCTCCTGTCGGTCGCGGCCACCATCGGTCCGTCGACAGGATCACGATGCGCGCCCCGGAGCGGGCGCACATGGGGTGTATTCCCTATGCCTGCGTCTCGCCCGGCCGGACAAGGCCATGCTCGACCGCGTAGAGTGCCGCGGCGGCGCGGGTGGTCACGCCGATCTTGGCATAGACGCTCTGGATATGATGGTCTGCGGTCTTGGGCGAGATATCCAGCTTGCGCGCCGCTTCCTTCGCGGTAAGGCCGGCGGCGATCAGGCGCAGCACCTCGATCTCACGCGGCGTCATTCCGGCCAGCGGCCGGGGCGGCGCCCGGCGCGACGGCTGTCCGGCGAAGGACAGCACGGCCTCGGCGGCATCGGGGCAGATACAGCCCTCGCGAACGGCGGCGCGCAGCTGCGTTGCCGCCGCCTCGCTGGACAGCGCCTTGCGGTGCGGACGTTCCTCTCGCGACGTCTGGAAGGCTTCGGCGGCGGCCAGGATCCTCGCCGCCGGCGACAGGTCGGAGCCGTGGACCTTGCGGTGATAGCCCGAGCCGTCCAGGCGTTCGTGATGGCGAAGGACGAGGGCGGCCATCGCATCGCCCTCGCGGCCGAACGAGGCCAGCGCCCGCTCGCCATAATAGGCGTGCAACTGCGCCGCGTCGCGCTCGCGGACCGACAGCGGACCATTGCGCATCCAGGTGGCCACCGGCACCACGAGTTCGCCGATGTCATGGATGCAGCCCGACCAGTGCAGCGCGCGGACGTCAGGGTCGGGCAGCCCGATCCGTTTGCCCGCGCCCGTGGCCAGTTCCGACACCATCCTCGAATGGCCCTGCGTAAACGGCATGCGCATGTCGATCATGTCGGCGATGGCGAGGAACGCCTCGTCGCAAGCCTCCTCGTCCAGCGTCACCGGAGGATCGGGCTCGAGCGCCAGGATCGTCTCGCGGTCGACCGTCGCGCCGATGCCCGCCATCAGCGCCGGCGCGTTGGCCGAGACGAGCCGGGCCAGTTCCGCTTCATATGGGCCGTCAGCACGGCTGGCGATGGTTTCGGCCATCCCGTCGATGCCGACGGCATCGCAGAGCGCAATGGCGTCCTGCGCCAATGTGATCAGGCGCACGGCTGGCAGGACATCCTCGCCGCTCAGCCCACGCGGCAGGCCCTTGCCGTCCCAGCGCTCGTAGATCTGTCCAAGATTGCGTCGTATCTCCTCCGACAGGCCCAACCGCTCGCCGATCCGCTGCGCGACCTCGCAATGCGCGGTCAGGACCGGACGGGCGACGGCGATCGCCTGCGATAGCCCAGCCTCGATCGCCTTGGCCTGCGCGTCGGGCTCAAGATCGTAGTAGAGCCGCTTGAAAGCCTGGACGAAGACCTTGCCCAGTTCCGCCCGGTTGCCCATATCGAGACCGACAAGATCCTGGCGGAGCGCAATTTCGTCGCCGAAGGTGGCCGACAGGAGGTCCGTGTCGGCATTGCAACCGACATAGCGGAGCATGGACTGGTGGTAGGCGTTGCGCCGAACCTCATCGGAAACGCCAGCAAGATCGGCGATCCGCATCGCAAGCACGCAGGATTTCAGTGCGAAGTCGCGAGAATGGCCGGTGGCAAGGTCCGACGCATAGGCGAGGACCATCATGAAATCCGCCCGGCGGATCGAGACGTCTGTCATCGCCCACCTCCCAGTGGCGCTACGCTAGCCCCGCCTGCCGTTTATGCCTAGGGAAAAAACCCCAACCCTGGTTGTGCTATCCGACGAGAAACAGAACGTTCCGTTTTGGGGCCGAAGGCGGACCGGCGGCTTTGGGCCGCGAATCTTCAGGAGCGGATATTCAAGTTGGGGTGGGCATCGTGCGGCCTGACCCTTGGCGATATTGACGGCGTGCCGACGGACACTGCGGTCCGCGAGATCTACCGCTCCGTGAAAGCGCGAGCGAAGGAATCGAGCATCGGTCGTGCGAGATACTCGAAGAAGGTCCGGTCGTCGGTGCTGATGAACGCCTCGACCGGCATTCCAGGGTAAAGCTGCTCCGCTTTCACGCCGGGCGGCAGGTCGGGGGCAATCTTCAGCTTGGCGCGGAAATAGGGTTCATGCGTAGCCTCATCGATGAGCCGGTCCGCGGAAACCTGTGTCACCTCGGCTGAAATCTCAGGCGTGAGCCGCATGTTCAACGCGGACAATCGCAGTTTTGCCGGCTGGCCGACACGAACCTGATCGATGTCCTTCGTCCGCAGCCGTGCATCGACGATCAGGCCCGACGCCGTGGGCAGGATCTCCATGATCTTCTGTCCGGGGGCAATCACGCTTCCCTTGGAATTGTAGGTCGACGACACCACGATGCCCGCGGCCGGCGCCTTGATCGTTGTCCGCCTCAGCACCGCCTCGGCTGCCCGGATCTGTTCCTCTATGTCGGCCAGGTTGGTACGGACGTCGTCCAGCTTGGTCAGCGCTTCCTCCACGCGTTGCGTGGTCGCACGCTCGATCTGCGCCTGCGCTTCGACGATCTGGGTGGCGGTCGCCGCAACATCCGCCTCCAGCGCCCCTGCCTGCCCGACAAGATCGGCCTCGCTGCGCAAAAGCTGCGAATATTCGCTGCGATTGGTGAGGCCCTTGTCCAACAGGCTGGTCTTGATGCCGAGCTCTTTCTTCACGATTTCGGCCTGTTGCTGGATGGCGAGTTTCTGGGCCTGCAATCCCACGACCGACTGGCGATGCATGGCAACCCGTTGCGTGAGGATCGATTGTTCCGATCGAAAGCGGGCGAGCCTGGCGTCGAATTCCTTCTGCTGTTCTCGAACCAGAGTCTCGAAATCGTGCTGGAACGGTGCCGGCGCGGTCCCTGTGACTGGTGCAAGCCGGTCCAATCCGTCGCGTTCCGCCTCGAGCCGCGAGGCGCTCGCCTTGAGCGCGATCGACTGTCTCGTCAGCCGGTTGAACTCGGCCTGCGCGGCTGTTCGATCGAGCAGGATCAGATCCTGGGCCTGTTGGACGCGATCACCTTCATGGACCAACAACTCCTGGATGATGCCGCCTTCGGGGTGCTGGATGAGGATGTTGCCACCCGTCGCCGAGATCGTGCCTTGCGTGATCACCGCGCCGGCCAAGGGCGCGCTGACGGCCCAATAGCCAAAGCACCCCGCCAGCAGCGCTATTGCGGCGTAGCCAGTGAAGGCCACCCGTCGGATGTCGGTGCGTGGTCGGCCTTCCCAGGCCAGGCTCTGCGCCGCCATCCTCACGATCCAAAGCGGACGTTGTGCGAGGCGCCGCGGATCGTCGTGGCGAACGACCCTGTCACCACCGTGTTGCGCTGTGGGGGAAGGCCCTTGCCGGCGGTCGACTGCCGCAACACGTCGCCGCTTGGACCCAAGGCTTCGACCACTCCACCGCGCAGAAGCATCACGCGGTCGCAGGCCGCGGCGATCGAAGGGCGGTGCGTTATCACGATTGTCGTGACGCCCGCTGCCTTGGCGGCGGAAAGCACCGCTTCGAGCGCCGCTTCGCCGCTGCCGTCGAGATGGGTACTGGGCTCGTCCAGAACGAGAATGCGCGGATTGCCGTAGAAGGCGCGCGCCAGTCCGATCCGCTGGCGCTCGCCACCCGACAGCGTCGTGCCGGATGGACCGATGGTGGCCTGGTAGCCGTCGCGCAGCGCCAGGATCAACTCGTGCGCCTCGGCGCGCCTGGCGGCCTCGACGATCGCGGGGTCATCGGCATCGGGGTCGAAGCGGGCGACATTCTGCGCGATCGATCCGGGAAAAAGCTCCACTTCTTGCGCGAGGTAGCCGATGTGCTTTCCGAGCTGGTTTTCGTCCCAGGTCCTGAGGTCGGCGCCGTCGATCCTGACCGAGCCGCCGGTCGGCTGGAGCGCGCCGACAAGCAATTTCGCCAGCGTCGATTTGCCGGCGCCGCTCGGGCCGATGATTGCCACCGCCTCGCCGGCGCCGATCACAAAATTCAGCCGCTTGAGGATGGGTTCCGTGCCGAAGGAGGCGTTCGGCGCGATGAAGAAAAGGTCCTGCGCGGTGATCGCGCCGGAGGGGTCCGGCAATGTCAGCTTCCGCGCTTCCGTCGGACGGGCCGCAAGCGCGGTCTCCAGCCGCTTCCACGAACGCCTGGCATCGACGATCTGCCGCCAGGACCCGATCAGCTGGTCGAGTGGCTGCAGCGCGCGCGACGACACCAGCGAGGACGCGAAGATCATGCCGGCTGTCATCTGCCCCTGCAGCACCAGCCATGCGCCGGCGCCCAGTATTGCCAGCTGCAGCATCATGCGCAGCGCCCGCGACGCCGCGCTGAAGATGGCGTTGGCGCCCGATGAACGGTCATGCAGGGTGAGCGCTTCCGCGACGTGCCTGCCCCATACCTCGGAGGCGGCTCGCACCATGCCCATGGCGCGCAGCGTTTCGGCATTGCGGGCAAAGGCCTGCTCCGCCTGGCTCGCGGCGGCCGAGCGTTCCGCCGACAGGGCATCGTTCCTGCCAATGGCAAGCTGATTGGCCACGACCAGAAGAAACAAAAGCACCGCGCCGGCGAGCGTCAGCCAGAACAGCACCGGATGGATGAGATAGAGCAGGGCGAGAAAGACAGGAGCAAAGGGCAGGTCGAACAGCACCGCCACGCCGCGCGACCTGATGAAGGCGCAGACCGAGGCAAGGTCGCGCAGCGGCGACAGGCCGCCGCCGGCATATTTGGCGCCAAGCGAGGCGGCGAATGTCGTCGCCCCCAGCTTCTGATCGACCGCAGCGGCGACGCGCTGCGTGTAAAAGGCGCGCACCGCGTCCAGCAAGCCGAGGAAGGCGAGCGCGACGACCGCCATGGCCGACAGATAAAGCAGCGTCTCGACGCTGGAGGATGGCAGCACGCGATCATAGACCTGCAGCAGGTAGAGCGGGATCACCAACAGCAGGATGTTGATCAGCAGCGAGAAGACGCCGATATCGGCAATGGCGCGCATGAACACCGGCCGCAGGCCCTGCTGCCTCGTCGCATCCCTCAATGGCGCATGATCCCGCAACATCGCACTGGTCGCCTAGACCGTGTGCTCGCCTGTTATGCTCAGATGGCTCTGCTGCACATCATCCAGCGTGTAGGCGCGGATATAGTCGATCTTCATTTGTGCCGGCGTCGCTAGATGGTCGGGAGGCGCGCCGGCGAAACCGCCGACCGCGAGATCGACCAGCATATACATGGGGCTATGCATGTCCGACGGCGTCGCGGCTTCGGCGACCTTGACGCCATCGTAGGTCCAGATCAGCTGGTCCGGCGTCCACAGCAGGCCATAGGTGTGGAAGCCGTCGGTGCTCGAAACATTCACCGAGGACGAAATCTTGGTGTGCTGTCCCGTCTCGTTGGTGTGCGCCGTCATCTGCAGCGTGTTCGGTTCCTGGCCGCGCATTTCGAGCACGTCCAGCTCCGGCGGCCACGAGCCGTCTTCCGGCAGCAGCCAGAAGGCCGGCCATGCTCCGGCGGTTTCGGGCAGGTCGGCGCGCATTTCGAAATAGCCATAGGTCTGCGAGAAGGTGTCGTGCGTCGTCAGGATCCCGGACGTGTATTCGTAGTTGTTGATGAGCGGCTTGATGTCGTCCGGGGCCTGCGCCGCGGTGATGGTGAGAACGCCGTTTGCCACGCTGAACGGGTGGACCGAGCTCGTCGGGCCGTAACTGGCGTCGATGTACCATTGCAGCTCACCGTTCTGGGTCAGCGTGCTGCCGTTCGGAGCGCCCCACCAGAAGTTGGAATCCCAGGTGCCGCTGTGGCCGTTCCAGAGATTCAGCGTGTTGAAGTAGTCGACGAAGGACACCGTCATACCTGTTTTGTCGATCGGCAGTTCGAACTGGGCGGGCTGAAACTTGTCGATCGTGGTGTTGTTGAACACCAGAACCTCGCTGGAGCCGAGGTTGAGCTGCACATTCGCTCCCGCCTGGACCATGTTGGCCTGCACGGCCTCGAACGAGGTGAGGGCGTAGCCATTGAGACGCACGGTGTCTGTCGCGCCGAAATCGAAGATCAGGTCGCTTCCATTGCCCTTCGAGACGATGAAGACATCGGCGCCGTCGCCGCCGATGAGGACATCATTGCCCTTGCCGCCATCCAGCGTCTGGCTGCCGGCGCCGCCCGTGATGATGTTGTTCAGCGTATTGCCGAACGCGTGGCGGCCATCGCCGGTGACGACGAGGTTTTCGAAATTGGCGGGCAGCTTGTAGCTCATCCAGGTGTCGATCGTGTCGACACCTGCCCCAGGATTTTCGACCGCCTTGTTGATCGTGGAATAGAGATGGTAGTAGTCGTCCCCCGCGCCACCATACATCGTGACATTGACACTGCTGTCTCCCCAGAAGGAGTCGTTGCCGGGAGTGCCGTGCAGTTCCGGTCCGGACCCTGTCGCCGAGTACCAATGGGTGGAAGCACCGGTGTAGGGAAGAGGGATGCCTTTGGCGTTCGTGACGGTGCTCATCAGAAATCCTTCCTCGTGGTGCCTGGCCTGCTCAAATCATTCGATAAGAGTCCCGGCGACCGCTTCCCGAGCAACGTTGCAACGAACAATATCGTTCCAGGGAATCGTCACTCGATTCACCATAGCATTGGCTCTTCGGAAGACATACCCTGAATAAGCAGCAAAGAGTCAGCCCTGTTGCCGACAGCAAGACATAATGACCATAAAGATATTTATTAAAATTTTGCATATCATGCCAAAATTATAGGCAGATTTGCTTGAATGGGGCCAATTAATATTAGTCTATGCTAACACTTTGAGGCGCACGTATCTGCGGTGGAGCAGGGGAGTTTGGCGGTGTGAGGCGAGGGTGCATTGGAAAAACACGCCTCATCAAAGGGAGTACGCCGCAACGTTGCCCTCCTTTAGTTCTCCAATCTTCCTGGCGAGGGATCGCCCGCGATCAGCAGTCCAGGCAGAAGTCCCGTCCCCACCTCGCGAGCTAAATTGTACGGCTCACGATAGGATCGTGCACCGCGTTCAGCCAGCCGCCCATCCGCAAAGGGTCGCCCTCCACCCGCATCTCCCCCGTGCTCAAAAAGCCCTGGAGCGCGGCGGTATAGTTCGGATCGGCACTACGCAATGTGTTCAGCTCGCGCGCCGCCGCGGCCGTTATCTCGATCATCACGTCCGCCCGCTCGTCCCGCCGCGCCCCGACCCTGAACGACGGCTTGCCACCGAGGATGTCGAAGCGAAGGCCTTGAACAAGGCCTTCGGACAATTCGACGCCGTCAGTGTAGCGCTCAACCAGCGACAGACTGAGTTCTGGCGAAAGTCCGGACTGCGAAGCCGCCTCGCTCATCAACGTTCCCACCATCTCGAACCAAGCCGTCGTTCCCTGGCAAACCTTCGCGTCCATGGTCATCAAACCGCTTCTTTCATCAGGTGTCACTTTCGCGACGAGGCGTCAGTCAAAGGACGATCCTTCAAGCTTCGGCCTTCAATCCACGTTGAGCACGATCTTGCCTTGAATGTGCCCTTGGGCCGCCCGCTCGTGCGCCTTGCGAGCGTCGGCGAGCGGATAGATGCTGTCCAGGACGACGCGAATTGTCCCGTCATCGAGCAAATGGGCGACGTCCCTCAACTGAGCCCCGCTCGAACGGACCTGGGTAGCCGAAACCGTGACGCCCAGCCTCTCGGCCTCCTCGGCACCGGAGAAGCCCAGGGGAAACACTGGGAACAATGCGCCGCCGCGCTTCAGCGTGCGCAGGAAACGACCGGTGCTCGGTCCGCCGAGGGCGTCGATGACAAGATCAATGTCATGCGCCAGGTTCTCAGGAGGCGTTTTTGTGTAGTCAATGAACTCGCCAGCACCGAGATCGCGCAGAATTGACTCATGTTTAGCCGATGCCACGGCGATGACGTGCGCACCTTTCAGCTTCGCTATCTGCACCGCGAAGTGCCCCACACCGCCTGCGGCGCCGTTTACGAGGACGATCTTCCCCTCGAGCGGCACCGGCTCATGCTGGTTCGGCTGAAGCGGGTTCGGCTCATTGTGCCCCAACTCCACCAGGAACTGCCACGCGGTGAGCAGCGACATCGGTGCTCCAGCGGCATGCACATGATCGATGCCGGTCGGCTTGAGCGCGACTTCCGACGCTGGCGCGCTGACGTACTCGGCATAAGCCTTGCTGTCCCCCGCAAGGCCCACGGGGAAGCGAACCATTGAATACACTTCGTCTCCGACGGAGAAATTCTCAACATCGTCAGCGATCGCCTCGACAACGCCCGATATGTCTGTTCCCAGAATGACGGGGAACGACACCTGCGGTTGCCACGCGGGAGGGAGCATCTTGTACCCGTCGCGCAGATACCAGTCGGGGGGATTGATACCGATCGCGTGAACGCGGACGAGCACCTCGCCCGCCTTCAGCTCAGGTTTCGGCGCATCCTCGTAGCGCAGCACCTCGGGACCGCCGAATGCATGTAATCGGATCGCCTTCATCATATCGCTCACTAGAATCTCCACGAGAACGCATATTGCTTCAGCGGTCATGTATGCTGTAACCGTGGGGTTGATAATTGCAGCCAATTTCGTTTCAATAATGCCATGAAGGAACAAATGGCTTTCGAACGATTGACCGGCTTGATCGCTTTCGCGCGCGCTGGGTCGATGGGAAGCTACACCGCCGCCGCCCGGTCCCTGTCGATCTCGCCCTCGGCCGTCAGCAAGAGCGTGCAGCGGCTCGAGCAGCATCTGGGCATTTCGCTCTTCACCCGCACGACCCGCTCGCTGACGCTCACGCCAGAGGGCCGCGAGCTGCATGAGCGCGCGCTCAGACTGCTGCGCGACGCGGAAGAGATTGAGCAGGCGGCGATGACGGCGCGCTCAGAGCCGTCGGGTACCTTGCGGATAGCAGCGCCGTTGCCGATCGGCGTCCATGTGATAGCGCCCGCGCTGCCGGCGTTCCGCAAGCTCTACCCCAAGGTGATGGTCGATCTGCGGCTGAACGACCAGATCGTAGATATCATCGAGCAGGGGATCGACATCGCGGTACGCATTGGCGACCTCGCGGACTCGCGGTTGTTGTCGCGCCGGCTCGCACCGCATCGGCTCTGCGCCTTTGCTTCGCCAGCCTATCTGGCAGCGCGTGGCACCCCGATGCACCCGGACGAGTTGGAGGGGCACGACACCGTCAACCTTCGCTACCAGAGCACGAGCCAAGCCTTGCGCTGGCCTTTTCGGATCGGCGACCGGGTGATCGAGATCGTGCCGCGGTCCGGCCTCGTCGTCGACGTGAGCGATGCGCTGGTCGCGACACTCGTGGCCGGCGGCGGGATCGGCATCAGCGCGACCTTTATCGCGGCGCCCTATGTGGCGCGTGGCGAACTGGTCCCGGTGCTGTCCGAATTCGCCGTCGAGCGGCACAATATCACCGCGCTCTGGCCGGAAAGCCGCCGTACCAATCCCGCCGTGCGGGCCTTCCTGACCCGGTTGCAAGAGGTCTTTCAAGAACGGATGAAGGCCGCGGCCAGAGTGTCGGTCTGACCGCGTCCTTGTCAGAGAGCGGGCAGTCGTTGCTGCTCAGTTGGCGCGGCCTGAACGAAAGGCAAGCTATCAGGATCTCGCGCGCCGAGCGACGGAGATGCCGTTGGCGGCGGCTTCGGGCAAAAGCAGCCCTTCATTCGGCCCCCTACCGCTCCTCGACAATCCGCAAATACGCCGCCGTGACGAACAGCACGATCAGCCCGAACAGGATCCGCCTTGCCCCCTCGGGCATTTGCAGGATGGTCAGCAGGGTGGTCAGCACGGTGAGGATGAGGGCGCCGATGATGGTGCCGGTGTAGCCGCCGCGGCCGCCGAAGATCGAGGTGCCGCCGATCACGGCGGCGGCCACCGAGGGCAGCACCAGCGGTTCGGCGAGCGACAGGGAGGGGGCCTTGATCAGGCCGATATAGAGCAGGCCGGTGATGCCGGCGAGCAGGCTGGAGATGATGTAGAGCGCCGATATCACCTGCCAGTAGCGCACGCCGGACAGGCGCGTGGCGTGCTCATTGTCGCCGACGGCGTAGAGCAGGCGGCCGAAGCCGGTGCGGCTCAAGGTGAAGACGATGAGGGCGGCCAGCGGCACGAACAGCAGCAGCGCGTTAGGGATGCCCCAGCTCAGGCCGGTGCCGAGCCAGGCGAGGAAGTCGGGGATCTTGGCGCCCGACGCGATCACCGTGCGCTGGTAGACCTGCAGGCAGCCGGTGCCGATCAGGCTGGTGCCCAGCGTCATGATCAGCGGGTGGACGCGGAAGACGCCGACGCCGATGCCGTTGACGAGGCCGATCAGCACCGCCGGCATCATCGCCAGCAGGAAGGCCACCGCCGGGTCCTGGTTGACGACTTGCGTGGCCATGATGAAGGCGCTCATCGTCGCCACCGTGCCGACCGACAGGTCGATGCCGCCGGTCAGCATGGTCATGGTCTGGCAGCCGGCGAGGATCGCCAAGGGAATGGCGAACTTGATGGTGTTGGCGATCCAGCGCTCGTTGACGATGCCGGGGCGCAGGATCTGCAGGATCACCACCAGGATGACGAGCAGGATGATGAGCGGGACCAGCGGCCGGTCGGCCATGAAGCGTTTTACGCGGCGGCCGAAGGGGACGGATTGAGAGATGGTTGCGGCGTTGCTCATGCCCATATCCTCATGACTGCCGCCCCCTCATGGTGATGAAGGCGCCGAACATCACCACGGCGACCATGATGGCGCCTTCGATGATGGCGGTGACGTTGGGATCGATGGCGAGCAGCGTCAGGTCGGTGCGCACCAGACGCAGCACGAAGACGGCGACGATGGGACCGAGCAGGCCGCCCTTGCCGCCGCCGAGCGCCACGCCGCCCAGCACCACCGCCGCGACGCTGGCGAGCAGATAGGGGCCGGGGATGGGGGCGCCGATGCCGGTGCTCATGGTCAGCGCCAGCCCGCCAAAAGCGGCGAACAGGCCAGACAGCGCATAGGCGATGATGCGGGTGCGCGCCACCGGCACGCCGCTGCGGAACGCCGCCAGCTCGCTCGAGCCGATGGCGTAGATGGAGAGGCCGAGCTTTGAGCGCCGGAGCGGGATCCAGATGATGCAGATGCAGATGATGAGCAGCAGCAGCGCCTTCGGGATCCAGGCGTCGATGCCGTCGGGCAGGCCCGGTATCGGCACGGTGCCCGAGATCAGCGCCTTCAGCCATTCGGCGGCCGCACCGCCCGGCGCGTCGAGCACCAGCAGGGCGGCGCCCTGCAGCACGAACAAAGTGGCGAGCGTGACGACGATGTCGGGCACGCGGGTGACGACGATCAGCAGGCCGTTGACGGCGCCGAGCACCAAACCCATGGCGAGCACGAAGGGCACCACGAACAGCGCGTATTCCTCCGAGGCACCATTCATCATCGAGGCGGCGGTGACGCTGGTCAGCGCCATCATGGCGGCGACCGACAGGTCGATGCCGCCGGCGATGACGACGACGGTCTGGGCGGCCACCGCGAAAGCGTAGGGCAAGACGGCCCGCGCGAGCGAGCCGAAATCGCCGCTGCCATAGGCCGGCTGGATCAGCCTGGTGATGACGAACAGGACGACGAAGAGGGCGAACAGGCCGGCGACCCAGCCCTGGCGGCGCAGGAAGTGGCTCATGGCGTCGTCCCCGGCGCGGTCGAAGCGTTCGAGGTTTCCGGGGAAGAAGAGTGGGGATCGGCCAGAATGCCGATATCTGCCTTGGCGCCGCGCGGCAGGCCGTAGGCGGCGCGCATCAGCGTCGGCTCGTCGGCCTCCTCGACCGGAAAGATATCGACGACGCGGCCGCCGAAGATGACGATGACGCGGTCGCAGACACGCTGCACCTCTTCGAGTTCCGAGGTGTAGAACAGCACCGACTTGCCGTTGCCGGCGAGCTCGCGCAGCAGCTTGTAGATCTCCTGCTTGGTGCCGACATCGATGCCGCGCGTCGGGTCGAAGCACAGGATGGTGCGAGCGTCGGCCGCAATCCAGCGGGCGATGGTCACCTTCTGCTGGTTGCCGCCGGACAGGCGCTGCACTTCCCCTTGCGCGCGGGTGTCGATCCGCAGCCGCTCGATGGCGCTGACCACTTTGGCGCGCTCCTGGCGCATGTTGATCGGGCCCCAGTTGCGGAGCGCGGCGCTGAAGGGCAGGGCGATGTTCTCGCGCACCGAGCGCTGCATGGCGAGCGCCTCGGCGCGGTCGCCCGGCACATAGGCGAGGCCGGCGCGGATGGCGTCGATCGGGTGCGTGAATTTCACCGGCTGGCCGTCGACCTCTATTGTGCCGCCCGAGGGCCGGATCGAGCCGGCAAGGGCGGCGAACAATTCGTCCTGGCCCTGGCCCTCGAGCGCGACGACGCCGGCGACTTCACCGTCAGCCAGATCGAAGGAGACGTCGTTGAGCTTGGTGCCGACGCGCAGATTGCGCACGCCGAGGCGCGGGCGGCTGGCGGCGGCCTGGCTGGCGTTGCGCGCGGCGACGTGGGTCTTGACGATGCGGGCGCCGAGCATCAGCTCGACGATCTTTTCCTCCACACCGGGCACGATGTCGACGACGCCGACGGTCTCGCCGTCGCGCAGCACGGTGGCGCGGTCGCACAGCGCCGAGATTTCGACGAAGCGGTGCGAGATGAAGATCACGGCGCGGCCGCTGTCGCCCTGGCGGCGCACGACTTCCAGCACCTTTTCGGCAAGATTGGCGGGCAGGGCCGCGGTCATCTCGTCAAGCAGCAGCACGTCGGGTTCGACGGCCAGCGCGCGGGCGAGGTCGAGCACGCGCAGCACGGCCAGCGGGATGTCGCGCGCGGTGTCGCGGATGTCGAGATCGGGAATGCCGAGTTCGCGCACCCAGGCGCGGAACGGCTCGACCGGCGTGCCGGTGAGGCGCAGGTTGGAGAGCACGTCGAGATCGGGAATCAGCGACGGCTCCTGGTAGACGGGCAGCAGCCCGGCGCGGCGCGCGGCGGCGGGCGAGCGCACGTCGCGGGCCTCGCCACGGATCAGGATGCGCCCGGCGGAGGCAGGAACCGCGCCGGTCAGGATCTTCACCAGCGTCGACTTGCCGGCGCCATTGGCGCCCATCAGCGCATGAACTTCGCCCGGCAGCACCGACAGCGACGCGTTGCGCAGCGCTGCCACCGCGCCGTAATTCTTGGCGACGCCTGACGCGTCGAGGAGGGGGGTGCTGGTCAAATCGCAGAGTTCTCGATTCATGAGGCAGGGTTATCGCGTGTGGAGAGGCCCCCTCATCCGACCGCTTCGCGTCCACCTTCTCCCCGTGGGGGAGAAGAGGTTGGCGCTTGTGCCGGCTCCCTCCTCTCCCCTCGGGGAGAGGTCGGATTGCCCCGAATTGCCCTTTGCAATTCGGTTGGCAATCCGGGTGAGGGGGCCTTTGCCATATGTGATATCCCCAACCCTTCCAAGGCAGGGGATATCGAGACTTACTCGCCCGGGCCCTTGCACGCCACGATCTGGTCCTTGGTGTAGGTGGTCCAGTCCGGGATCGAGATCGACACCGGCCATTCGGGGCTCAGCGACGGGTCGGCCGCTGCCTTCAGCTTGGCCTTGCCTTCCTCGGTGGCGTTCTCCCACAGCTGCGGCTCGACCAGCACGGTCTGCTGTGCCGGCTTCTTGCCGTCGAGGATCTGCAGCGCGAGCGTCACGCCGGCACCGCCGATCGAGCCAGGATTGGTCACCGCCGCGCCGACGAGGGCCTTGACCGAGCTGAGCTGGCCGACGAAGCCGGCATTGTCGGCGCCGACGATCGGCACCAGCGGCGCCTGCGATTCCACCAGCGCGTCGACGATGACGTTGTCGATGCCGGAGGTCCAGATGCCGTTGATCGGCGTTCCCGTCGACAGGAAGGAGAGGATCTGCTGCTTGGCCTGGTCCTGCTGCCAGCCGGTGAAGACCTCCTGCGCCACCTTCACATCGGGGAATTCGGCCAGCGCCTTCTTGAAGCCCTTGTCGCGGTCGCTGTCGGCGGACGCGCCGGCGGCACCACGCATGTAGAACACCTCGCCCTTGCCGCCCATCTGCTGGAATAGCCACTTGGCGCCGAGATAGGCGTATTGTTCCTGGTTGTTGGAGATGATGTAGGCGGACGGTTCGGTGACCGCCTGGTCGACGGCGACGACGACGATGCCGGCCTTGGTGGCTTCCTCGAGGCCAGCCTTGATGCCGGCCGGATCGGCCGGGTTGACGACGATGGCGTCGACCTTGGCGCTGATCAGGTTGCGGATGTCTTCCAGCTGGCCGGCCGCGTCGGTGTTGCGGTGGGCGATGTTGAGCTTGGCGACCTCGCCGGAGGCCAGCGCCTGCGCCTTCATGGCGCAGACCATCTCCTCGCGCCAGCCATTGCCCTGCACGGTGTTGGAGATGCCGATCGTGTATTTGCCCGCGGCGGACGAGGCGCCCACCGAAGCCAGAAAGGCCGCGCCGGCAAGCAGCGGGACCATGGTCAGGTATTTCTTCATTTCAGTACTCCTCCACATTGATTTTCAGTTTCAATTCCAAGTCGTTGAAGCGCGTCGCTTAGAAAGAGAGTCAGGCGCCGTGCTTCAAGTCTTTGTCCTCCCCATGTCGTCGCCGACATGCGCTCTCCTCACCCATGTCGTTGTCCCAAAACCGCAATGCACTTTTGGGCGACATGCATATCCGCCGTCACTTGACGAAGGGACGCAACACATCGCGGGCGAGCAGGAATCCCCGCTTCATCTGATCGTCGCTGCCCTCGAACCGCCGGTCCTCGTGCTCGATGATGATGGGGCCGTCATAGCCGGCCCGGTAGAGGCCGGAGAAGAAGGCATTCCAGTCGACATCGCCGAGCCCCGGCATGCGCGGCACCTGCCAGCCTATGCCAGCCGAAAGGATTCCGCGCTCATAGAGTCCATCATGATCAATCATCAGGTCCTTGGCGTGGGCATGCAGCATGTAGGGGCCGAATTCCCGGATGAAGCGGGCCTGGTCGATCATCTGCCAGACCAGATGCGAGGGGTCGAAATTCATGCCGACTTCGCCGCCCCAGGCTTCGAGGATGCGGCGCCAGACCAGCGGCGAATAGGCGATGTTGTGGCCGCCCGGCCACTCGTCATAGCTGAAGATCATCGGGCAGTTCTCGAAGGCGAGCTTGACGCCATGGTCGCGCGCATGGGCGACGATTTCGGGCCAGACCTTGAGCGCCTCCTGCCAGTTGACGTCGACGGTTTTCGAGGCATCGCCGCCGCAGAAGGTGTTGACGACGGGCACGCCCATAGTGGCGGCCAGCACGATCACCTTCTTCAAATGGCCGATCACCGCCTCGCGGTGGGCGGCGTCCGGGTGCAGCGGATTGGGATAGTAGCCGAGGCCCGAGACCGACAGGTTCTTCTCCGCCAGCGAGGCAACGATCTCCTTCGCCTGTGTGGCGGAAGTCGAGGCGGCGTCGATATGGCTGGTGCCGGCATAGCGGCGGCTGGCGCCCGATGATTTCGGCCAGCAGGCGATTTCCAGCGCCTCGAAGCCGGCACCACTTGCCCAGTTGGCGACCTCGCCAAGCGGCGTCTGCGCGAATGGCGCGGTGAGCACTCCAAGTTTCATCGTGCCTCCCCTTGTCGTGAATTCACGGCCGATACCGATAATGCCGATTGTGAGGGCGGCTTCAACCGTGCGGCCTCGCCCTGTTCCAGACTACGCCTGACGGCTGCCATCGGATCGTTCGAAAGCAGCCCGTCGAGCGCTGACGTGACGGCCGTGCGGAACGTCTCGTTCGCGGCAAGGCCGGGGTCGAAAATGGTGTCGATGGCAAGGATGCCGGCGGCCAGTGCCTTGGCGTCGTGGCCGATCGCGTCGGCGATATCAGCGACCTTGACGGCGTAGGGGTCCGACACCGGCCAGCGTGTGCCGAACCGTGCCGAGGCCTGGATCAGATAGGCCATCCAGCCGGCGACCGGCACCGCCAGCAGCGCGATGCTTTCGCCCTGGCGCAGCCGGTCGCGGATCGGGTTGAGCAGGCGCTGCACGATCTTCTGCGAACCGTCGGTGGCGATCTGGTGGTTGCGGTGGCGGATCGCGGTGTTGCGCAACCGGCCGAGGCTCTGCTCGACATAGGCCAGCGGTGAAACGCCGGGCACCGGCGTCAGCGTCGGCAGCGTCTCTTCGACAAGCATGCGGCGGACGAAATCCGCCAGCAGCGGATCGGCGATGGCATCGAATGTGTGTTCGAGCCCGGCCAGCACGCCGAGCGTGGCGAGCGTCGTCTGGGCGCCATTGAGCACCCGCATCTTGAGATGCTCGTACGGCGTGACATCATCCACGAAACTGGCGCCGACCAGGTCCCAGCGCGGCGTGCGGCCGGCGAATTTCTGCTCGATGACCCACTGCCGGAACGGCTCGCCGACGACGACGGCTGCATCGCGGTAGCCGAAACGCTGCTCGACGCTGTCGAGGTCGGCCTGCGTGACCGCCGGCGCGATGCGGTCGACCATGGCCGAAGGGAAGGCGGCGTTGGCCGATATCCAGTCGGCAAGGCCATTGCCGCGCCGCTTGGCAAAGGCCTGCACGACATTGGCCAGGATGACGCCGTTGGTCGGGATGTTGTCGCAGGACAGCAGCGTCAGCGGCTGGCCGTGCGTGGCCCGGCGCAGTTCCAGCGCCCTCGCGAGGATGCCGGGCACGCTGCGCGGTGTCTCGGGGCTGGCGAGATCATGAACGATGTCGGGATGGTCGAGATCGAGTTCGCCGCTCGACGGGATGTGGCAATAGCCCTTCTCGGTCACCGTCATCGTCACCAGTTCGATGTCGGGTGAGGAGAGCACGTCGAGCGCGGGGACGGCACTGGACTGGCTGTCGACCACCTTGACGATGCTGCCGATGACGCGTGCCTCCATGCGTTGGTCTTCGCGGATCAGCCTTGTGTAGAGCCCGCCTTGCCGGCCAAGCGTGTCGGCGAGGCTGGGTGGCCGGATGTTGATGCCGACCACGCCCCAGCGGTCGAACCGGAGCGAGAGCAGATCGTCGGTGTATTCGGCCTGGTGGCAGCGGTGGAAGGCGCCGACGCCGAGATGCGCCATGCCGGGCACCAGCGCCGCGCGGTCATAGGATGGCTTCTGGACAGCGGCAGGCAACCGGTCGAGCAATGCCGGCCCGAGGGTTTCCAGCGATGCGGAAGCACCGATCACCGGTTCGCCCCGATCACCGACTGCTCCTGGTCGATCACGGCGCCGGTCATCGGGCCGGCCGCGTCGGACAGCAGGAAGACGGCAAGGTTGGCGACGTCGCTTGGTGTCAGCAGCCGGCCGAAAGGCTGCGCGGCGTTTGCCGCATCGAGCCAGCCGGGACCATGGCCCAGCCTCTCCGCCTGCATGATGCGTTCGGCCGGGGTGTCGGTCCAGCCGACATTGATGCCGTTGACGCGGATGCGGTCGAAGCGGTGGGCGTTGGCGGCATTCTTGGTCAGCGTGGCGAGCGCGCCCTTGGTGGCGGAATAGACGGCAAGCTCGGGCGAGCCGCAATGCGCGTTGATCGACAGGATGTTGACGATCGCGCCGGGCTCCCCACGCTTCCTCATGTCGGCGATGGCAGCCTGCATCAGGAAGAACGGCGCGCGCGCGTTGACGGCGAACAGCGACGCCCAGTCGTCGAGGCTGGCATCGAGGAAGGAGGCGCGGTCGGTCAGTCCGGCGGCGTTGACGAGACCGTCGATGCGGCCGAAGCGCTCGATGCAGGCTTGCGCCAGCAGGGCGGGCGCTGTGGGGTCCCCCAGATCGGCGGCGACGAAGAGTGTCGGCGTACCGAGCCGCGAAAGCTCTGCCGCCACCGCGTCGCCGCGCGCCTTCTCGCGGCCGGTGACCAGAAGGCCAGCGGCACCGGAGCGCGCCAGCGTCTCGGCGATCGCGCGGCCGATGCCTTGTGTTGCGCCGGTGACCAGCACGACCTTGCCTTGAAGATGAAGCTCCATTCCTCCTCCCGGAACAAAGTTTCTATTTTTCCGAATATGGAACGGCAATTCCCGATAGTCAATTGTGCCAGCAGCGCCTCATGTGCCGCGGCGCGCGACGACGCCATGGACCAGTGCCATGCCGACGGCCAGCGACGCGGCCAGCGAACGGAAGCCGGCAAAGTCGGACTCCACCACCTCCAGCCAGCTGTCCGACAGCTTGATCAGCGGACTGAAGGTGCTGTCGGTGATGGTGACGATGCGGGCATTGCGTTCATGCGCCACCGCGACGAGGTCGGGCGTGATCGAATTGTAGGGGCTGAAGGAGACCGCCAGCACGGCATCCTGCCTGCCGATGCAGCCGACCTGATCGAGCGCGGTGGAGCCGACATTGTCGACCAGCACATTACGCACGCCCTGCTGCGACAGCGTCAGCGACAGATAGGTGGTGACCGGAAAGGCGCGCTTGGAGCCGATGACATAGATCAGGTCGGCGCCCGCCAGCAGCGCCACCATCTTCTCGAAGCTCTCGACGTCGAAGCCGCTCTCGATACGGCCAAGCGAGGCCTGCGAGGCGCCGACCATGCCGTGCAGGAAATGCAGGTCGGCATTGGGCTCGGCCGCCGTCCGTTCCTGGCCGCGTCCTTCCGGCCAGGACCCCTTGACGTGGTCCTTGAACAGGCCCTGGAAATCGGAAAAGCCGGAATAACCGAAGATCTGGGCAAAGCGCACCAGCGTCGACGGCTGCACGCCGGCCTGTTCGGCCACCTGGGCGATGGTGCCGAGCGCGACGTCGCTTGGATGCTGCCACAGGAAGATCGCGACCTGGCGCAGCCGCTTGGGGAAATGCACGGTGCCGGACGACAGCACCGCGCGCAGTTCCTCATAGGTTTGCGGCTTGATGTAGCCGAGGGCGGCAAGCGAGCGTCCGCGTTTGCGGGTCGCCGCCTCGTCGGCAGCCGATCGTCCCGATGATTTGCGCGCCCCACTCATGATTTCAGGCTAGCGCGATACGATCGTTTTACAATATGGAAATTGGAAATCCTGTTCGAAAGTGGTAGGGGGCTTGGTAGCGCGGAAGGTGGACTGGAGAATACTGTTGTCGCCGTACGCAGGGTTGGCGAAAGCCCTTCTGACGTCGTCATCCTAGGGCGAAGCAGGAGCGTAGCTCCGTCGCGGAGACCCTAGGATCCATGCCGCGACGGCTGTCGAGGAATGCGGCGGAAGAGAAGATTCTGCACGGCCACAACGCCTTGAAGCCACGGCATGGATCCTGGGGTCTCCGCGTCGCTGCGCTCCTTGCTCCGCCCCAGGATGACGAAGCGATAGGTGGAGGAGTTTGAAATGGTCTATGCAACATCGGACGGATCGGCGGGCAAGCGCCTGAGGGTCGGCATGGTCGGCGGCGGGCGCAACGCCTTCATCGGCGCCGTGCACCGGCTGGCCATGCGCCTTGACGACCAGATCGCTCTGCTGGCCGGCGCGCTGTCCTCGGATCCCGACAACGCCGCCGCCTCGGCCGCCGAGATCGGCATCGCGCCGGAGCGCAGCTATGCCGACTATCGCGTGATGGCACGGGCGGAAGCGGCGCGGCCGGACGGCATCGAAGCCGTCGTCATCGTCACGCCCAACCATCTGCACGCGCCGATCGCCACCGCCTTCCTCGAGGCCGGCATCGACGTGATCTGCGACAAGCCGCTGTCGACGACACTGGCCGACGCGGAGGCACTGGTGGCGCTGGCGCGGGCGAGAAAGCGCCGCTTCGTCGTCACCCTCAACAACACCGGCTACGCCATGGTGCGGCAGGCGCGCGAGATGGTGGAGGCGGGCGAGCTTGGACGGATCGTGTCCGTGCACGGCGCCTACATCCAGGACTGGCTGACTAGGCCGATCGACGCCGAGGGCCAGAAGCAGGCGGAATGGCGCACGGATCCGGCACGCGCTGGGCAGTCGGCGGTGCTGGCCGATATCGGCGTGCATGCCTTCAACCTGGCGAGCTTCATCTCGGGCTGCGAGGCCGAGGCGGTGTCGGCCGACCTGTTTACCGCCGTGCCGGGGCGCCGGCTCGACGATAACGCGCATGTGATGATGCGCTGGACGGGCGGCGCACGCGGCACGATCCTGGCCAGCCAGACATCGCCCGGCCACTACAACGATCTCTCGGTGCGCATCTATGGCGACAAGGCGGGGCTCGAATGGTCGGGCGCGCGGCCGGAGGAACTGCGCTTCTCCCGCTATGGCGAGGAAACCCGCACGCTGGTGCGCGGCGGCCATGGCTCGACTGAGGAAAGCCGGCGCGTGTCGCGCATGCCGGCGGCGCATCCCGAGGGCTATATCGAGGCCTTCGCCAATTTCTATCGCGACGCCGCCGACATCATCCGCGCCCATCGCTCGGGCGGCGTGGTCGATCCGGTCCGCGCGGCGCAGGTGCCCGATGTCGTCGACGGCGCGCGCGGCGTGAAGTTCGTCGCGGCGGCTGTGGATTCGAGCGCGGCGGGCGGGGCGTGGACGCCGGCGCGGTTTGCCGGATAACAATACGATCCGGCCCTCACAGCGCCGACTGTCCCCGCAAATCCTTTGGCGTGGGCTTGCGCCGGGTGACTGCGATGCTATGTCAGGTGCACCTGCATTGCTCCTCAGCCGCCGGGCTGGCAATCTGATGCCATCTTCTGTTGGCGGCACCGAAAGCTAGGTGAGGCGTCTCGGATGCAACTCGGTCTTATTGGCTACTACAGCGACTTCGTGGTCTATCCGCTGGTGATCGCCGTGCTGGCGGTGGCCGGCCTGATCGAGGCCGGCGAAGAGAGTGCGCCAGGCTGGATGGGCACGGTTCTCGCCTGTCTTGGCCTGTGGACGTTGATCGAATATGTCCTGCACAGGTTCGTCCTTCATCACATCCCCTACATCAGGGACTTGCATGACCGCCACCATGTCGAGGAGCGCAGTTCGGTGGGGACGCCGACCTGGCTCAGCCTCGGGGTGCATGCGCTGGTGGCGTTTTTGCCGGTATGGATGGTGTCGGATTTCGCTACCGCGAGCGCGGCCAGTTGCGGGCTGATGCTGGGCTACCTCTGGTACATCAGCATCCACCACATGATCCATCACTGGCATCCCACCCATCCGAGCTATCTCTACACGCTCAAGCGCCGCCACGCCGTGCACCACCATGTCGACGAAACGGCCAATTTCGGCGTGACGTCAGCCTTGTGGGATCGGGTTTTCGGCACGGCGCGGCTCTAAGGGCAGTAGGCAGTAGGCAGTAGGCAGTAGGCAGTAGGCGGTAGGACGGTCGTTCAGCGCCGCCTGCCGCGGCCGGCGGGAGACTTGGCGCCGCGAGGTCCTGTCTGGACCGGCGTGTTGTGCTGGTTTTCGTCGGACAGTTTTCGCCAGCGGGCGAGGCGCTCGGGATCGAGCGTACCAGCCTTCAGGGCAGCCTGCACCGCGCAGCCCGGCTCATGCACGTGGGTGCAGTCGCGGAACTTGCACAGCGGGGCAAGCTCGGTGATTTCGGCGAACAGCGTGTCGATGCCGGAGGCAACGTCGCTGACATGCAGCGTGCGCATTCCCGGCGTGTCGATCACCCAGCCGCCACCGGCAATGGCGTGCAGCGATCGTGCGGTGGTGGTGTGGCGTCCCTTGGCATCGTGCTCGCGGATGCCCGCGGTCTGTTGCGGCAGTTGCTGCGCCGCGCCGGCCAGCGTGTTCACCAGCGTCGATTTGCCGACGCCGGAGGAACCGACCAGCGCGACCGTCTGTCCCGGGCCGCACCAGGGAGCGAGGGCGGCCGCGGCATCCGATGTGCGCGGGTTCAGCGTCACGACGGGCAATCCGCGCTGCAGCGCGCTCGCCTGCTTGTGGTACGCCTCGGCGTCTTCAGCGGTATCGGCCTTAGTCAGCAGGATCACCGGGGTCGTTCCAGCCTCGTTGGCCAGCGCCAGATAGCGTTCGAGCCGGGCGATGTTGAAATCGGCGTTGCAGGAGGTGACGATGAACAGTGTGTCGACATTGGCCGCGGCAAGCTGCGGGACCCTGCCGCCCTGGGTGCGGCGCTCCAGCACCGTCTTGCGGGTCAGGCGGCGCCGCAGCAGGCGGCTATGCGGCTCGACCAGCACCCAGTCGCCGACGGCATAGTCGCCGGTGTTGGCTTGCGGCGGCAGTGTCAGGTCCGTTTGCCCGGTCTGAGACATGCCGCTCAGGCGGTCACGATGCACCATGGCAATGCGTGTCGGGACGAGGTTCGCCTCATCGGGACCGAGCTGATCGCCAAAAAAATCCGACCATCCGAGGCTTGCAAGCGACAGTGACGGGGTGTCGGGAGAGGGCTTCACGGCTTTGACCAAGGGTAGGGCGTCGCAGACATCGGACAGTATCCCCGGCGAAATGAGAGAGGGCGCGGACCTCTCGGGACAGGCGATCCACCCGAGAGGGTGTATGGGCGGCATGACGGGATTTGGCAAGCATTGCTGGCGAGAAGGGGCGGCTGGATGGTTGGGTGAGGGGCGGGGCGAGACGTGGATCCGCCCCCCATGCAGACCTAACCGCTTCAATTCGGGCCAGAAAGACCAGGGACCAACGGCCGATGCCGGCTACGGACTGGGACCCAACCCATCCCGATGGAATCGGGATGGGTTCTATCAAGGATCACAGCCGTGCCGACCCTCGCCTCGCTCAGCCTGTCGAAGGGGCTGGCTGCGCCCCCGCCGTCTTGAAATAACGGGCTGCGTCTTTCGCCATCCGGCCTGTGCACCAGCGTGCGTATGCATTCGCAAAGATCAGGCCAAGCCAACGGGCCGGCGCCGCTTCCGGCAGGTCGTATTCGATGAAGACCCGAAGCCGGGACCATTTCGCCTCGGGTGCTATTTCAAAACCCATCCGATAGCGGCCGACTACCCAGAGATTTGGTGTTCCGATGATTTCCCAGACCTTCAGTCTGGGAGGCATCCGGATCGTGACCACCTGTTCCGCAGACAGTGCAATTCCAAGTATTTTTCCATGGAAACCGAACTTGGAGCCGACCAAACGAGCTTTCCCTGCGTCGAACTCGTAGTCCATTTTCGAACCGAGCATCATCCAGGACGAGGCGCTCATGTGAGCCCCGAGGTGCCTGTGGTCGTCGAGATAGGCGAACACGGTCTCAGCCGTGGAGTCTATTGTGGCAGTAGCCTCGGTGGAACGCGAGAATGCCGGCATAATCTCACCTCCGGTTCATCCCCACGTTTCAGGGAAACTTGGGAAAAATCCGATCCTGTCGAATGAGACTTGGCAAACTAGCGCTACCCAAGGTGCACGGCATTGATTTGTGTCAAGCAGCGATGCGCAATCGGTGCCGTGCTGAACAGTGTTCTCGGCTTGGTGTGTCGGTGGCCTCATGGCGGCGTCTTGTACGTCGCTCATGAGCACCCGACTGGCGCGCTCCGGGCACGGCTCACAATTCCTTCTCCGCCAGTTCCCTGAACTCGTCGGGCACCGAGCGCGCCGCCTCCAGCGCAACCGTGCCGTAGCCGACCGCCTGCTTGCCGAAGCGTTGGCGGATTTTGTCGATGGCGCGGTCGGCGCCGAAGCGCGTCAGGCCCTTGCGCGTACCGGGCCGGCGCTTCTCGTCGGCGAGGCCGAGCGGCAGTTCGAGCTGCAACTCGGCGCTTTCCTCGAGATGCGAGACCGAGATTGCCAGCAGCGAGATCGTTTTCTCCTGGCGGTGGTCGGCGAGCACGCCGCGCACCAGATCGCCGGCGATCTCGGCCAGCATCGTTGTCGCCGAGATCGGCTGGTCAAGCGTGATCGAACGGGTAACGGCGCTGAGATCGGCGAAGCGCACGCGCACGGTCACGGTGCGGCCCGGCCGCGCCTTGGCGCGCAGCCGGCAGGCGACACGGTCGGCCAGATGCAGCAGAGTGGGCACGTAGACGTCGGCCACGGCCGGTTTGCGGCCGAGCGCCGACTGGGCGCCCGCGGAGCGCGCCCTGCGCTTCGTCTCCAGCTTTCGCGGGTCGCGGTTCCAAGACAGCGCGGCGAGCTTTTCGCCGGCCGCCGGACCGAGCAGGCGCGTCAGCGCGCCGCTGTGCGTCCGGGCCAGCTGGCCGATGGTCTCGACGCCGATGTCGGCCAGCCGCGCCTTGGTCGCCGGGCCGACGCCCCACATCAGCGAGACCGGCAAATCATGCAGGAAGGCCAGTTCGGTGCCGGGATGGACCACCACCAGCCCGTCGGGCTTGGCCACTTGCGAGGCGATCTTGGCCAGATGCTTGGTGCGCGCCACGCCGATCGAGATCGGCAGTCCGAGTTCGGCCCGGACGCGGCGGCGGATCGTCGTGGCGATCTCTTGCGGCGAACCGAACAGATGCGTGCAGCCGGCGACATCGGCAAAGGCCTCGTCGATGGAAATGCGCTCGACCACGGGTGTGAAATCGTCGAGCACCTTGATCGCCGCGTCGCCCAGCCGCTGGTAGTCGCCGAAATTGCCGCCGACGAAGATCAGTTGCGGGCAGAGCTCGCGGGCCTTGCGCCCCGGCATGCCGCCGCGCACGCCGAAGGCGCGCGCTTCATAGGAGGCGGCAAGCACGACGCCGCCGCCGACCGCGATCGGCTTGCCGCGCAGCGACGGATCGAGCAACTGCTCGACCGAGGCATAGAAGGCGTCGAGATCGGCATGCAGGATGGTGGCTGTCGTTTCCATGCCGACCATTCGCTCGCGGTGCACCGGCCGCATATCCGGAGTTGCTTATGAATAGGAACAAATAGAGAACAAAGATAGCTCGCTGTCAAGCTGATGAGACCGGCGTTGGCGGGCTCGGCGCTTCATTTCCTCCGCGCGGGAAAGCGCGGTGCCTCAGCCTGTCGACTGGCCGACATGCTCGGTCCGCAACGCCATTTTCATGCGATCGAGCGCTGCCTCGCCACCCGCCGCCAGGTCGTCGGCGATCCGGGCGAGCCTGTCGTCGGCGTTGCGGTGCTTGCTCCCCCAGGCGCCGAGCGTTGCGAGCACGGGCAGAAGGTCGATGCCGGCCTCGGTCAGCCGGTAGACCGTCTTCAGCCCATGCGTCGGGTCGTCGCTTCTGGTGAGGATGCCTTCGTCCTGAAGGGTCTGCAGCCGCTCGGCCAGCGTGCGCGACGAGATGCCCTCGTCGGACTGCAGGAATTCGCGAAAATGCTTTTTCCCGGCGAAGACCAGGTCGCGGATGATGAGCAGCGTCCAGCGGTCGCCGAGCAGTTCGAGCGACAGGTTGATCGGGCAGCCGGACTTTCTCCTGGTCGACATCGCTATGCTTCCATTTGTAAATCACTTTACTATTGACACCATTATCGGCATGCGTCAAATGGTTCCAAAAGTAAATCGTTTCCAACCGTGACGGCTCGCCAGGAGCACAATTTCGCGCGTCCCTTTGATCGCAAGCGAACGAGGAGAATGACGATGAGAAAGCTCATCCTTCAGATGCAGATGTCGGTCGACGGCTTCGTCGGCGCCTTCGAGGACCATCACTGGCAGCTGTGGGAATGGGGCGACGACAGCGCCTGGGACGACGAGCTGAAAAAGGACTTCAACGCCGTCTTCGCCGGTATCGACACCATCCTGCTGAGCCGCAAGATGGTCGAGGAGGGCTATCTGACCCATTGGGGCAACGCGGCGAGGAACTATCCGCGAGACCCTTTCCATGCCTTTGCGCAACGTGTCGTCGAGGTCGACAAGGTGGTGCTGAGCGACAGGCTCAAGGTCTCGCGGTGGGAACGCACCACGGTCGCCAGCGGCGACCTACCGCGCGAGGTGGACGCGCTGAAGAAGACCAACGGCGGCGATATCGCGGTGTTCGGCGGGGCGGGGTTTGCGTCGGCGCTGATCGCGGCCGGGCTGGTCGACGAGTTTCAGCTGTTCATCAACCCGGCGGTGCTGGGCGAGGGGCGCCGGATCTTCGACCTGCGCGGTTTCCAGAAGCTGCGCCTGCTCGGTTCGAAGGCCTATGCCTGCGGCATGGTGGTCAACCGCTACGCGCCGGCCGGCTGATACGGAATGCCGCGCGAAGGCATCGCGCGGCGGAAAATAGTGTTTGGGTGGAATCGCTTGCCCGCTTTCCTTCGTTTTCAAGATGCGGTCACCGGCGGAGCGGCCGCATCGGATCGCGGAGGCCACTTACCTGGCATCGTGAAAGATGATGCCGACGGTGTGGCGCATGCCTGAGCGCAGCCGGCTGACGCCGTGGCGCAAATTGACGCGGTAATTGCCTTTCGTTCCCTGCACCGGCCGATTGTGGACGGCGAAGGCAACCGCATCGCCCTGGCGCAGCGGCACCACTTCGACCCGGCTCTGCATGCGCGGCCGCTGCTCGGTCAGCGCGAATTCGCCGCCGGTGAAATCCTTGCCCGGCTCGGAGAGCAGGATCGCCACCTGCAGCGGGAAGGCGAGGTCGCCATAGAGGTCCTGGTGCAGGCAGTTGAAGTCGCCGGGGACATATTGCAGCAGCAGGGGCGTCGGCCGTGTCTGGCCGGCGGCGTGGCATTGTTCGAGAAACTCGGCATGCGCCGCGGGGTAGCGCATGGCGAGGCCCATGCGTTCGTTCCACCGGTTGGCGACCTCGGCCAGCCTGGGATAGAGCGCGCTGCGCAGGCCGCCGAGCAGGTCCGGCAAGGGATAGCGGAAATAGCGGTACTCGCCCTTGCCGAAGCCGTGCCTGGCCATATGGATGTGGCTGCGGAAATGTTCTTCCTCGGGATAGAGGCCGGCGATCCGCCGGCATTCCTGTGGCGACAGCAACTTTTCCATCACCGCGCAGCCGAAGCCGTCGAGTTCGGCGCTCAATGCCGGCCAGTCGTAACCGGCGACGCGTGTTTCCGCTGCCTCGACGACGGATGCGGCAACCTCGGTGTGGGTGTTCATATGGTGGCCTCCTTGTCGAGCAGAGCGCGCTTGCGTTCGGCCCCCCAGCGGTAGCCGGCCAGCGTGCCGTCGGTGCGCAGGACACGGTGGCACGGAATGCCAAGCGCGATCGCGTTGGCGGCGCAAGCCGTCGCCACGGCGCGGGCGCCGTCCGGCTGGCCGAGACGCCGGGCAAGTGCCGTGTAGGTGATGGTGGCGCCGCACGGGATGGCGCGCAGCACGTCCCACACACGCTGCTGGAACGGCGTGCCGTGGCGCATGTCGAGCGGCAGGTCGAGACCGACGCCGGGCGTTTCGATGAAGCGCGCTATCGCGGCGAGATCGTCGTTCAAGGTAGCCTCGTCCTCGACCAGCATCCTGTCGGGGAAACGGTTGGCGAGGTCCAGCTCCAGCGCGTCGGCGTCGGAGCCGATCAGGATGGCGCAGACGCCGATATGGCTGCGGGCCGCCAGGATTTTGCCGATCTCGGATTCGCCGATCGCATAGGCAATGGTGTCGAGGGCGGCAGCGTAGGGGGCAGCCGTCTTCCCACTGGTTTGCATGAGGTTCATTGTCTTCACTCCTTTGTCTGTGCCTGAACCCTAGCCAGGTGCCGGCCGGCCCTCACTCCGGTGCTTGCTTTCAAATTCAAATCTCAGAATCTGGGGTCTGAATGGCGCAAAGTAGCTGCTCTATGGCGCTGATTCTGAACCGTTCGCACTTCACGCGATACGAGTGACGGAGACCTCGCCGAGCAGGAACACTTCGCCGGTCAACAGCCGCAGCTCGATCTCGCCGGTCGCGGTGCGGTTCCACTCGGCTTTGCCGTCATCGACAAGCGCGCCGATGGTGGCCATCACCAGGGACTTCGCGTTGGAGGCGCGCCGGCTGCCGGCGGCTTGGGTCTGGCTCGTCGCATCGGCGCTGCTCTCGGGAGACCTTGCCATCGCGCCCATTGCCGCCAGGTCCTCCTGCTCTCAGGCCGGTGAGGAGCGGTATGCGTCATCGGGTGCCTTCACCGATCCGCCGGGCGCGGCCTCGCGGTCGAGCAGCGCGCGCTTGCGCTCCGCTCCCCAGGCGTAGCCCGACAGCGCGCCGTCCTTGCGGATCACCCGGTGGCAGGGAATGGCCACGGCAAGATTGTTGGCGGCGCAAGCGGCGGCAATGGCGCGGGTCGCCTTGGGCGACCCGATGCGCTGCGCGATCTCGGCATAGGAGACTGTCCGGCCGGCCGGGATATCCTGCAAGGCTTGCCAGACACGCTGCTGGAACGCGGTGCCGCGCACGTCAAACGGCAGGTCGAGACCGAGCGCCGGCGCCTCGACGAAACCGACGACGCGAGCGACCAGCGCTTCATAGTCGCGGTCGCCGCCGATCAGCAGCGCCTTGGGGAAACGGTCCTGCAAGTCGCGCACCAGCGCGTCGGGATCGTCGCCGAGCAGGATCGAGGCGACGCCCTTCTGGCTCGACGCGACCAGGATGGCGCCGAGCGAGGATTCGCCGACGGCGAAGCGGATCTCCTCGTTGGCGCCGCCTGCGCGATAGCGTGTCGGCGTCATGCCGAGCATGCCGGTCGATTTCTCGTAAAAACGCCCGCTCGAATTGAAGCCGGCATCGTAGATCGCCGTTGTCACGCTGGCGCCATCTTCCAGGCCCTGGCGGACCCGGGCGGCGCGGTGGGCGGCGGCATAGTCCTTCGGCGTCAGCCCGGTGACGGCCTTGAAGATGCGATGGAAATAGCCGGCGCTACGGCCGGCGGCGTCGGCCAGTTCGCCGAGCGACGGTTCTTCCTCGCTCTGTTCAATGAAGCGGCAGGCATCGGCGACCATCGCGGCGTTGCCGGCCTCGAGCGAAGGGCCATCCGGATTGCAGCGCCGGCACGGGCGAAAGCCGGTCGCCCTGGCCTGATCCAGCGTGTCGTGCAGCTGGACATTCTTCGGGTTGGCGCGCCGCGACGGGCAGGAGGGCCGGCAATAGACGCCGGTCGTCGCCACCGAATACCAGAATTGTCCGTCGGCCGATTTGTCGCGCGCGACGATGCGCGCCCAGCGCGGATCGTCGGCAACCGGCAGCGGCGTGGCTTTCAGGTCTCTTGCCAGGGTGATGAACATGGCCGCATTGAAGCCGCCAGAAGCCGGCCTCGCCACCCGTTTCCTGACAAGTGTCAGGGTGGGCAAGCTTCCGGCCCCCTATCCTCAAGCCCTCGGCTCTCCTACGCCGCGCGCTTGGGCTCGATCGCGAACGGGCTGAGGCCGAGCCAGGTCTGCATCTTCTTGCCGATAGCCTGGTCGCCGGTCAGGGAAACCTTCGCTCCGGCCTTCTCGACCGTAAGCAAGCCCATCCAGATCGCCGTCATCGTGTGCAGGTCGGTCGAGACGTACAGGTCGACATCGAAGCCCGGATCGTACCAGCACAGATCGACCTCGCCGTGCTTTTCGACGATCAGCCACCACGACCGTTTGGACGCCGGTAGATCCTGATACAGAAATTGTATCACCGTGCGCCCCTCGGGTAGCGGCGAGGGGTTCAAGTTGCGCCGCATGTCCCACATCAGCAGCGACGGATCGAGGTTCTTGAGCGACAGCCGGGACTCGACCCATTTCTGCCCCCAGAAGCCCATCGCCTCGACGACCGGGCGCAAATCCCGGCCGGCCTCGGTCAGCCGATACTCGGAGATGCCTTTCTCGCCCGGCACTTCCTTGCGCTCGATGATCCCCGCCAGTTCGAGCTCCTTCAGCCGTTGCGACAGAAGGGTGGGCGACATTTTTGGCACGCCGCGGCGCAGGTCGTTGAAGCGGGTCGAGCCCGCCACCAGCTCGCGCAGCAGGACCATCGTCCAGCGTGTGCACAGCACCTCGGCGGCCATCGATAGCGGGCAGAACTGTTTGTATCCGTGCTGGGCCATGATTTGTGGTCCTCCCTCGAAGCTGGGCCGAACATTAGCCCTTCATGATTGAGGCGGCGAGTACAGAAACTGTACCAGCCCAGTACAGATCGCGGACTGGTTGGCGCGGGCCCTGCCATGCGAGCCCTTTGGCCGGTTGCACGGGATACCCCTGTGCGCCGCAACCAGGAGACCACCATGACCACTTACGTTATCGCAGACATCAAGATAAACCACCCGCAGTGGGTGCCGGCCTATGCCGCCTCGGTGCACGACCTCGTCCACAAGCACGGCGGCAAATATCTGTCGCGCAGCGGCAATGTGAAGACGCTTGAAGGCAAGCCGCTCGACACCACGCTGATCGCCCTGATGGCATTCCCGTCGGAAGCGGCGGCGCGCGCCTTCACCAACGATCCTGCCTATGCGCCTTTCGTTTCGGCCCGTCAGGATGGCAGCGACAGCCGTTTCCAGATGATCGACAACACCGATCTGGCCGGAACGATCCCGTATCTGCCGAAGGGATGATCGGCATTCGTCGCCTCGGGATATCCAAGCAACAACAGCCACGGCGCTTGCCTGCCGGGCCTCCGTATTTTCGGCGGCCGGCCCGCTGTGCTTTTTCAAGAAGAATGGAATGAACATGATAACAAACTTTCGCAACAGGCTTCTCATGGCGGGGGCCATGCTGGCCGTCTGCACCACCTTCGCTCAGGCGCATCAGGAAGCAGTTGCGCCCGCGGCCGGCTCCAGTCCGCTGGCCGACAAGGTGCGTGCCGCCAACAGCCGGTTTCTCGACGTCAAGGCCGCGACGGCCGAGGGCTATGCGCCCATTCCCTGCGCCAGCGGCATCACCGGCGGCGCCATGGGCATCCACTACGTCAACGGCCAGTATCTTAAGGACGACAAGATCGACATCGCCCGCCCCGAAGCGGTGATGTACGAGCCGATGGCCGATGGTACGCTGCAGTTGGTGGCGGTCGAATACATCACCTCGAAGGGGCCGGCGTCGCTGGACGGACAACTGTTCAACTTCAACAGCGCGCCCAACCGTTACGGCCTGGGTGAATTCTACGAACTGCATGTCTGGGCCTGGAAGGGCAACCCGACCGGTACCTTTGCCGACATGAACCCGAAAGTGTCGTGCGAACACACGATGGCGCCGAGCCAGTAGCCGGCAAGGCCAGGCGGCCAATGCCGTCTGGCCACTCTTCCACAGCCAACGGCGTCAGCTGAGCTCGCTCACCGCGGCGCCGGGGTCGGGAAGGGCCAATCCCGCGTCGGTGGCGCCCCGGCTCGCTTGCGGCAAAACGAAACGCCCGGTCAGGTACCAGAGCAACGACACGACAAGGATCGAGAGGTAGCCATCCACGGCATAGTGCCAGCCGGCGTAAACCGAGCCGAACAGGATGAGCGCCGCGAAGGACCAGCCGGCCATGGCCCACCGGCGTCCGAAACCGGTCAGGAACAATGCGTTGAGCGTGACGAAGGCGACATGCATGCTTGGCATCGCCGAGATGCCGGTGCCCAGTTCCGGGCGGCCACTTTCGTAGGTTGCAAGCAGGTAGTTGGCATAGGCATGGACCGGCATGGCGTGGCCGTTCTGCGCCAGGGCGATTTGCAGCCCGGCAAACCGGTCACCGCCGTAGAGCTGGTCGTAGAATATCGGGCCAGCGGACGATAGCAGGGTGGCCAGAACGGTACCGCACAGGATCGTGGTCAGCGCGAACGCCCATAGATAGCGCAGGCGCCTGGCCGGGCTGTTCCAGAAGGCGACGAAGAGCAAGGTGCCGAACCATTGGGCGAACCAGCCAAACCCATAGCTGGCAAAAATTATGGCCGAGACCGGTTCGGACACGACGCCGTGCGCCCACGCCCAGGGATCCGTGCCATGCAGCCGAAGATCAAGCCCGGCCAGGACCCGGTCGGCATAGAATGGCACGACGTCGGGGATGGCGACCTTCAAGGTGGTGAAGGCGGTGATGCCGAGAAAGAACAAGACGATGACCGGCGCGGCGCCCAGCCAACGCTGCGTGAGCATGTCGAGCATGAACCTTGTTGGAGCATGCCGGGCAAATATCAGCGCCGCCACGCCAAGGCCAGCCGCCAGCAGCGAGGGCAAGAAGAAGACGAACGGCTCGGCATAGGACTGCGCCAGATGCAGGTAGCGATGCGGCTGCAGACAAAGAGCGGCCACGGCATAGGTCAGACACAGAGCAACCAGCAGCCAACCGCCCCTGGTTGCCGCCACGTCAAGATCAAGAATGGAGGCTGAGCGGCCATTGCCACCCCGCTGCTCGCCATACGCACTCATCGAAGGACATCCCGCCAGCTGTCCAGAAGACTGTTATGGGTATTTCACAGGCAATGTATTACCATCTGGTTACACTTGGAGTTTTGTTAAATTTCTAATATTTTTAGTCGATAATATTTTGTTTGACACTAACGAACCGTTGATGAAGAGGTTGCGTGGCAACGCAACAGCAACATTCGTGGCCGCCGCGATTTTCAACTGTAGAGCGGCCTTGTCATCGGGCTTCGACCGCGATTGAAAGTGGGCCATCGCCTGGACGGCGATGGCCCCGCAATCACGCGGCCTTGATCAGGCCGAGCTGGGTGAGGGCGGCAACGCCGTCGTCGAGGCCGATCTCCTCGACGATCCGGCCGTCGACAAGCTTCAGCACGGTGGTGCCGGTGAAGCGCATGGTGCGGCCGGTGGCGGCGGGCAGCGAGCCGACGAGGAAATCGCTGAACGCCGGGCCGGTATGCGTGCCGCCACCTTCCCACTGGCCGACGACATGGTCGCCCTCGGCGATGAGGTCGGCGGTGGCCCAGAAGTTGAGGTCCGGGAAGGCGGCGCGAAAGTCGGTCATGAAGGCCTTGATGTCGTCGCGGCCACGGCGCGGCTCATGCAGCGAGTATTTCAGCAGCATGTCGGGCGCGGCGATATCGTCGACCACCGACAGGTCGCAGGTTTCACCCCAGAAGTCGGTGAACCATCTGACGACGACGGCCTTGTTGTCTTCCTGTTTGGTCATTGGGAGGTCCTCTTGTTGCTGTCAGGGATCGCCGGCTGGCCGGCGACCCCGGGATCAACGGCTGGCCGGCGACCCCGGGATCACCGGACTTGCCGGCGACCTCGGGCATCACTAGGACGATCCAGTGGCCGCAAAACTCCGGTTCTTGCCGGCCAATCGAAAGGCGAACGATGAGGATGGTGGAGGAGAGGCCGGGTCTGCCGTCCGTCCGCGACCAAGTAACGCTTTCTTCTCTGGTTTTGCTGCAGATTGCCGCTTGATGGAGGTGAGCGAAACAGAAGATGACGGGTCAGGACAAGAAAAATCGCAATGGGGCCTTCTGGGCGAAGGCGCTGGAACGCGCCCATCTCGGCGTCTGGGACTGGGATCTTCGGACCGGAGAATGCTTCTATTCCGCGACCTGGGCGCGGATGCTGGGCTATGATGAAAGCGAACTTGCCAACACCAGCGACCTGTGGCTGCAGCTGACCCATCCCGATGATCGCGAGCGGGCGCTGGCCAGCGGCGACCGTCACATCGCCGGACAGACCGACGCCATCGAGACCGAACTGCGGCTCCGGCACAAAGCCGGCCACTGGGTGTGGGTGCTCGATCGCGGTGGCATCGTCGAGCGCGACGCGTCCGGGAAACCCGTCAGGCTGATGGGCGTGCAGACCGACATCTCCAAGCAGAAAGCCGCCGAAGCCGAGCTCGAGCAGGTCAATGTGCGCTTCCGCCTGGCGCTCGCCGCCAGTGGCACCGGCATCTGGCATCACGACCTAGACACCAACAAAAGCTATTGGGACCAGCGCACGCGCGACATCTTCGGGCTGGTCTCCGATACCGACGAGGTGACCGACGACCTCTGGCATACGTTCCTGCATCCCGAGGACAAGGCGGCGACCGAGCAGGCGCATCTGGCACCGATCGGCACGCAGGACGTCGTCGCCGTGCAATACCGCATCATCAAGCGCGACGGCGAGGTCCGCCATGTCGAATCGCTGGTGCGGTTCATCGCCGACACGCAGTCGGCGGGCCAGATCCTCGGCACCGTGCGCGACATTACCGAGGAAAAACTGCGCGAGATGGAGCTTGCCTATGCGGCCCGTCATGATGCGCTGACCGGCCTGTGGAACCGCTCCGCCTTCGATCGGCTGCTCGCCGACCATATCGCGGCGGGTGCGCCGCTGGCGGTGTTCTATGTCGATCTCGACTACTTCAAGGCGCTCAACGACTTTGCCGGCCACGCGGCCGGCGACCAGGCGTTGAAGAGCGTTGCCGCCGGCATCCGCGCCAGCCTGCCGCGGGCGGCGCACGCGGCACGGCTGGGCGGCGACGAATTCGCGCTGCTGGTGCCGCATTGCGATGCCTCGCAGGCCGAGCGGATCGCAACCGCCGTGCTCGGCGCGGTGCGTGAGGCCGACCTTGGCACGGCCGCGTCGGCGCGCAAGCTGGCGGCCTCGATCGGCATCGCCTTCATCGACGACGCCACCACCACGGTCGCCGACGCACTGGCTTGCGCCGACGACGCCTGCTACGCGGCGAAGGCTGCCGGGCGCAATCGTTTCGCGGTGTTCTCCGCGACGGTGGAATCGGGGTCCGGCGGGCTCAACGCGGCGCGCGTCGCCGCCGACACGGTCGACGCCATGGAAGACGGACGGCTGAAACTGTTCGGCCAGGAAATCCATCTGCTCGGCAGGCCCTGGCAAGAGAGCCGCCATGTCGAAGTGCTGGCCAGGCTCGTCGGGCGCAACGGGCGGCTGGTGCCGCCGGGCGAGTTCATTCCAGTTGCCGAGCGGTTCGGCATCGCCTCCAGGCTCGACCGCTGGATCATCCGCACCGTTTTGTCGCGGCATGGCGCGGCCCTGCGCTCGGGTGCGCTGACGCTCGGCTTCAACCTGTCGGCGCAGACGCTGAGCGATCCGCAGCTCTGGGAGTTCGTAGACAGCGTCATCGACGAGACCGGCGCGCCGCATTCGGCCATCGGCTTCGAGATCACCGAGACCGCCGCCGTCACCAATTTCGACGCCGCCGAGCAGTTCGTGCGCAAGGCGCGCGAGCGCCGCTGCCGGGTCAGCCTCGACGATTTCGGCGCCGGCATGAGTTCGTTCGAATATCTCCGGCGCTTTCCTGTCGACACGATCAAGATCGATGGCTCTTTCATCCAGCACATCACGGAAAGTCGCTTCGACCGTGAGATCGTGCTGGCCATCACCAGCATCGCTCGCAGCCTCGGCTGCAATGTGGTGGGCGAAAAGATCGAACGGCACGACACACTGACGATGCTGAGCGACATGGGCGTCGCCTTCGGCCAGGGATTTTTGCTGCACCGGCCGGAGCCTCTGGAGCAGATTGTCGCGCGCGCGACTGGGGTGGCGACGGCCCGCAAGGCCTCGTGACCCGCGGCGTGTCGAGGTTCAGGTGAGGCCGGCCTCACCTGAACACGTTTCAGCCGGCTTGCCGCGCCGGCGATAGCGGAAACTCCAGCACACCGGCCTTGGGTCGCATGTGCTGGGCTTCCGTCACCGTTTCGATCAACAGATCGAGGGTGTCACATGCCGCGCGGCTCGTTTCGTCGTCGCCACGCAGATAGTAATAGGCTCGTTCGAGGTGGACACGGGCTGCCGAAAAATCGCTGGTCAAGGGTCCCTCCATGATCCCGCCCTAATATAGGTTGCCGGACGGGGCGGAACGCGAGGTAAATATCCACAGGCGGCTTTTATTCAAATGCCGCCAAATCTTGCCAGGCCTGTCAGGAGTCGCGCCACCCAACTCTTTGCCGTGCCTTGCCGCGCGGCTAGAGTGCGGTCACTCTTGACCGAGGCGAGATCAATGATTGTCCAGGCCTGCATCAACGGCGCGCGCTCGCGTGATTTCCACCCGAGGCTGCCGCTCGACGCACAGGCGATGGCCATCGACGCGGCGGCCTGCGTCGCCGCCGGAGCGGCAGAACTGCACATCCATCCGCGCGGCGCCGATGGGCACGAAAGCCTGGCGGCTGTCGATGCGACGGTCCTCGCCGTGCGCCAGGCCTGCCAGGGCACGCTCATCGGCGTGTCGACCGGCGCCTGGATCGAGAACGATGCCGAGCGGACCCGCGCCGCGATCGCGGGCTGGCGGGAACTGCCCGACTACGCCTCGGTCAATCTGTCGGAGGCCGACGCGCCCGGGGTGATGGAGCTGCTGCGGCAGCGCGGCGTCGGGATCGAGGCCGGGCTCGCTACCGTTGCCGATACCGAGCGTTTCGTTGGCGTTGCCGGCCGCGACCGGGTGCTGCGCATCCTGATCGAGATCGACATCCAGGACCTGCCGGCCGCGCTGGACGAGGCGCATGGCATCGCCGCCGTGCTCGAACGCGCCGGGGTGCGGCGGCCGATCCTGCTGCATGGCGTCGACGCCACGGTCTGGCGGTTCGTCGAGCTTGCGCACCGCAAGCGTTGGTCGACGCGCGTCGGGCTGGAGGACGGCAAGACGCTGGCCGATGGCGGGACGGCGAGAGACAATGCGGCAATCGTCGAGGCCGCCGCGGCGATTTTTCGCGGCGCGCCGGCGGGCTGATTGGTGGTCTGCTTCAGTTGTGCCCGCTGGCTGGTGCTGTCCAGGTGTGCAAAATGTGTTTTTGGATCTTGCCGGATGCGGTGCGGGGCAGGACATCCGTGATCAGGAATTCCTTCGGCACTTTGTAGCGGGCGATGCGGGCGCCGCAATGGCTGGCCAGCGCCGCCGGATCGGCAACACGACCTGGCTTCAGCACGACGAAGGCGCGCCCGACTTCACCCCAGCGCCGATCGGCGACACCTATCACGGCTGCCTCGGCGATGTCGGGATGGTCGAGCAGCACCATCTCGATTTCGACCGGATAGACGTTCTCGCCACCGGAAATGAACATGTCCTTGCGGCGGTCGACAAGGGTGACGAAGCCTTCGTCGTCCCGCCGCGCGATATCGCCGGTGCGGAACCAGCCATCGGCAGTGAAGGCGGAGGCCGTCTCTTCCGGCCGGTTCCAGTAGCCTGATGTGATGGAGGGACCGGACAGCCATATCTCGCCTGGCTCGCCGGCGGCGACGTCGCGGCCATCCTCGTCGACGATGCGCAGGCCGATCGTTGGCGCCGGCAGGCCGGCCGAGCCCGCCTTGCGGGCGATCCGGTCGGCCTCGACCGGCATGCCAAGCACCGTGCCTGCTTCCGTCATGCCGAAGCCGTCGACCATGCACACGCCCTGTTCCAGCCACCAGTTGATATTGGCGGCCGGATTTGGCGCGCCGCCGGTGAAGATGGCGGTGAGCGATGTCCAGCGCGCCGGCGCAAAGTCCGGATGTTCACGCAGCATCCTGGCCATCTGCGGGACACAGAAATAGTGGGTGACGCCAACGGTCGGATCGGCGAGGCGACGGTTGGTGAGACCGGCATCGAAGCCGGGTGAGATCAGCACCGTGCCGCCCTGCAGCAGCGGCGGACGCAGGCTGGTGATGAGGCCGATGACATGAAACATCGGCGCGTCGCAGAGAAAGATGCTGGCATTGGCGACCCGTCCCAGCACGCCGAAATTGACCGCGGTCGCCAACGCATTGCCTTCCGTGACGATGACGCCCTTTGGCCGGCCCGACGTGCCCGATGTGTAGAGGATGATCGACGGCGCGTCGCCTGCCGGTAAGGGGCGGCGCGGCGCCGGTGCCCGCGCCGCGACCGCTTCAGCGAAGGCCGGGACTCCGATTGGCATGCAGCCCCTGGGCAACGCCATTTCGGGCGCGGCGTCATGCAGCAGCAATACCGGATCGCAGTCCTCGAGGATCGCCCGCTGTTCCGCACTGGCGAGCCGCCAGTTGAGCGGCACGAAGATGGCGCCGAGCCGCATGGCGGCCTGTTGCAGGATCAGGAGATCGGCGCTGTTGCGGGCAAGCGTGGCGATCCGTTGCCCCGGTTCGATGCCGTGGCCGGTTTCAAGGACGCCGACGGCGCGCTGGATGGCTGTATCTAGCGCCGCATAGGTCCATTTTCGGCCCGATGCCAGGTCGACGCAGGCGACACGATCCGGCTGCGTCCGGGCGTGCAGGGCCACGGGATCTGGCGTCGTCCAGGCCGGCATTTCGCATCTCCTCCCAGATTGCGGCGATGGGTTTATCGTGGCGTCATCTGGCCTTGTCGTAAGCGCCGAGGCCCGGCTTGTAGCTCTTTTCGTCGATGAACTGGCGGATGCCTTCCTTGCGGCCCGAATTGTCATGGAAATTGGCCGCCTCCTGCGCCCGCACCAGATAATCCTCGGCATTGTCGTAGGTCATCTCGGCGACGCGACGGATGGCATCCTTGGTCGCCTTGAGCGCAATCGGGTTCTTCTTCAGCAAGATGTTCGCAACCTCGGTGACGCGCGCCTTCAGGTCGGCCAGAGGCAGGCTTTCATTGACCAGCTTCCAAGCGGCGGCCTTCCTGCCGTCGATGAGTTCGCCGGTCAGCGCGTGGTACATGGCATCGCGCATCGACAGCAGGTCGACAACCACCTTGGTGGCGCCGCCGCCCGGCAGGATGCCCCAGTTGATCTCGGACAGGGCGAACTGCGCCTCGTCGGCGGCGAAGGCGAGGTCGCAGGCGAAGAGTGGGCCATAGCCGCCGCCGAAACACCAGCCATTGACCATGGCGATGGTCGGCTTGCCGTACCAGCGCAGGCGCCGCCACCAGCCATAGGCTTCGGACTGCGCCTTGCGGACGGCGCCGAGCCCCTTGGCTTCGGTCTCGCGGAAATACTCCTTCAGGTCCATGCCCGCCGACCAGGCGCTGCCTTCGCCCGACAGTACGAGCACGCCGACATCGTCACGGAATTCCAGCTCGTCGAGAACCTCCATCATGCGCCGGTTGAGCGCCGGGTTCATGCAATTGCGCTTGTCCGGCCGGTTGAAGCGCACCCAGGCGATGCCATTCTCGACATCGAAGGCAACGGTCTCTTCGGTCATGGTCAGCGTCCTCCCGTTTCGCATCGACATTGATGAAAATCGCTATGTAACATAGCTATCACGATTGCTATGTCGCATAGTCTTTTTCGCTTGACAAGAGGAGGCGATCGCGGTGATCGATTATACCATGGATGACACAGAGGTTCACGCCAGTACAGCCGCGCGGGGTGCGATGGCCGAGGACGCGCTCGACGCGCAGATCGGTTACAATCTGAGGCGCGCCTCGGCCTTCGCCTTGAATGATTTCGCGGTCGAGCTGGCCGATGCGGCGCTGCGCCCGGTCACTTATGGCATGCTGGCGCTGATCGACGAGAGGCCCGGCATCCGCGCCGCCGAACTGTGCCGCCTGCTCGGCATGAAGAGCGCCAACATGGCGCCGCTGCTGGCCGAGCTCGAGGAGCGTGGGCTGGTCGAGCGCGACGACCATGCCGAGGACAAGCGCGTACGGGTGCTGACCCTGACGCCGGCCGCGAGGGAGGCTATGCCCAGATGGCGGCAACAGGTTCGCCGGCACGAGGACCGGTTCCTGCATCGGCTGACGAAAAAGGATCGGGCAACGCTGCTGCGCATGCTGCGCCTGATCTGGACGGACGAAGACTGAGGAGCTGCCGCATCGCCTTCGATGTCGCTTGAGGAACGATTGAAATGGGGGCACGGTGCGGAGATCGTCCGCCGCTGCGTTCAGGAGTTCTCGCATGTCGCTATCTGGTACCGCAACCCGCTACGGAAGCCTCGCCCAGGCGCTTCACTGGCTGACGGCCTTGCTCGTGCTCATCGCCTTCCTGGTCTCGGAAGGTGGTCCCGCCACGCGCGTCTATTCAACCGCCAACGCCTCGACGCTGCTGCTTCACGAGTCGCTCGGCTTCGCCGTTTTCTGGTTGCTGGTCATCCGCCTGATCTGGCGTTTGTTCGACCGCATTCCGGACGCTCCTCCCATGCCCGGGTGGATGGACCTCGCCTCGAGGGCAACACACTGGGCGCTCTATGCGCTCCTGTTCGCGGTTCCGGCGACCGCTATGCTCGGCGCATGGTTTGGCGGCCACCCGGTGACGGTCTACGGCCTCGGAGCGATCGGCCCGTTTTCCGGCACATGGGGCACGTCGCTGGCGGAGATCCATGGCACGCTCGGCGACATCATCCTGTGGCTCGCAGGCTTGCACGCCGCGGCCGCCATCTACCACCACGTCATCCTTCGCGATCGCGTGCTGAGCCAGATGGTGCCGGGCCTGGCCAACCCCTCGTCCGGGCTGGGGCGGCAAGCGCGGCCCTGATGCCCGCCCCGGAATGTCGAGAAGTGCCGGAACCGGGTGTTCCCGCACCTCTATCTCTTCGTCCTGACCCAATTCCGGACGAAAAACCGCTCACGGTCTTTCGTGGATAGCCCTAGACCTGAGCCACGACTACGTGTGCCTGAATCTTGGCGGCAACCTCGCCGCTGCCATGTCTGTCCGCAATCGCGGAGGCGGCATAGTCGGTTGCAGCTTCCAGCTTTCCCGGGTCCCTGGCCTCGATTTCGCTTCGAAGAACAGTTCCCTGGCAGTAAGCAACGGCCGGAAGGCGCGGCGAGGAGGCACGGCTTTGTTCGGCCCTCGTTTCGATCACCACACGGGAGAAACCCGCGTCTTCCAGATCGCTGCGGATCAGTGCCGTATCGTGGTAGCCGTGCGGCGTGCGTGCCAGAAAGCGCGGCGGATCGTCCGGAAACATCCTTGCGAGAGCATTTGTCACATCGTCGGCAAAGACATTCTCCTCGATGCGATCCCACACGTTGAACAAGAAATGTCCTCCGGGCTTCAGGACTCGCTTTGCCTCGCGGTAGGCGGATGTGCGGTTGGGGAAGAACATCGCGCCGAACTGACAACAAACAAGATCGAAGGCCGCATCTTCAAACGGCAGCGCCATGGCGTCCGCCTGGCGCCATTCGATGCGACTGTCGGGCGCTTGTCGCGAAGCGGCGTAGTCGAGCATCGGCTGGTTGAGGTCGGTCACGACATAGGTTGCGCCAGGGGACAGTCGTGGCGCCAGTGCGCGGGTGACAACCCCGGTGCCCGCGGCGATTTCCAGGACGGCGCCGGGCGACAAGGACGCTGCTCGTTGTGCAAGATCCGCGGCGAACGGCTCGAAAATCAACGGCACCATATAGCGGTCGTAGTTTTCCGGAATCGAGCCAGCAAAAACCTTGTCCGCTTCCAACATCGCTATCTCCCGCCGTTGGTTCGATGGCTCGCGAGATTAACATATAAATATTGCCCTGGGTCGCTTTCGACCGAAAGGCATCCAACAGCATATGTGGGCCATGTCGGCTTAACTCCGCGTAAGTGTCCGGGAGAAGCATGCCTACGCGATCGCCAATGGGAAGCCGGACGCCTTGCCGCCGATCCAGCCGGAGCATGATCCCGATAGCGGGTGCCGGTCTTCGGAAAAGCTCAAACAGGCAGAGAGCGGGGGCTCACGACAAAGGCTGTTTCTCTCCCGCATCGAGCAGCCATTGCCGCACGGCCCGCGTCGGCTCGGGATGGCGCTGTCTTCTCGGCACCACGAGTTGGAAATCCTGCGTGCCGCGCATTTCGCCGCTCACCGGCTGGATCAGCCGGCCGGCGGCGAGATCGGCGGCGACGAGAAAGCGGCTGGCCAGCGCGATGCCCTGGCCGGCGATGGCGGCGTCGATGGCCAGGCTCGTCTGGTTGAAGCGCATGCGCTTCAGTTCGGTCGTCATCTTCAGGCCGACCACCTTTTCCATGAATTCCGGCCACAGATTGTGCGCGTCGTGCAGCAGGACATGATGCTGGATCTCGGCCGCCGCGATCTCGACGGCGCCGTGCGGAAGCAGGGCCGGGCTGCAGACGGCGATGATCTGCTGCGCGAACAACAGGTCGACGATCAGGCCGGCGCCGAAGGGAGGGCGACCTTGCCGCACCGCGATGTCGACGCCATCGGCTTGAAAACTCGACAGGCTTTCGCTGGCCAGGACACGCAGGTCGACCAGCGGATTGTGCGCCATGAAGTCCTGCAGCCTGGGGATCAGCCATTTGGTGGCGAAGCTCGGCGTCACGCTGATCGTCAGTCGCGCCGGCTCGGGGCGCAACAGCAGCGTCGCCTCCGAGATCAGGTCGAAGGCGCGGCGGATGTTGGGCACATAGGCGCGGCCCTCGTCGGTCAGCGCCAGGCCGCGCGGCAGCCGCTCGAACAGTTTTGTGCCGAGATCGGCCTCCAGCCCGCGAATGTGCTGGGCCACCGCGCCTTGCGTGACGTTCAATTCCTCGGCGGCGATGCGGAAGTTGAGATGGCGCGCCGAGGCCTCGAAGGCGCGCAGCGCATTCAGTGGCGGCAGGCTCAGGAAGGCTTCGGGCATGCAGGAGCTTTTCTACAGGCTGATTTCAGGCATTCTGGTTCGAACCGGGCGAGAAAACCAGCTATATCACCGCCCGGATCCCGAAAACACTGCTTGCAGAGTCCTGCCAACCCCGAGAGGAAAATCCAATGAGTGTAGAAAAAGTGGCTGTTGTGGTGGCTGGCGGCAGCGGCATGGGGGCGGCGGCGGCGAAGCGCCTGGCGGCGGACGGCTTCAAGATTGCCATCCTGTCCTCGTCGGGCAAGGGCGAGGCGCTGGCCAAGGAGTTGGGCGGGCTCGGCGTCACCGGCTCCAACCAGTCGAACGACGATCTGCAGCGTCTCGTCGACCTGACGCTCGAGCGCTTTGGCCGCATCGACGTGCTGGTCAACAGCGGCGGCCACGGGCCGCGCGCGCCGATCCTCGAAATTACCGACGAGCAATGGCACACCGGCCTCGATGTCTATCTGATGAACGTCATCCGGCCGGTGCGCATCGTGGCACCCCACATGGTCAAGCAGAAGGGCGGCGCCATCATCAACATCTCGACGGCCTGGGTGGTCGAGCCCAGCCCGATGTTCCCGACCTCGGCGGTGTTCCGCGCCGGGCTTGCCGCCTACACCAAGATATTCGCCAACACCTATGCCGCCGACAATGTGCGCATGAACAACGTGCTGCCCGGCTGGATCGACAGCCTGCCCGCCACCGAGGAGCGCCGCGACAGCGTGCCGATGCAGCGCTACGGCACGAGCGAGGAGATCGCCGCGACCATCGCCTTCCTGGCGTCGGAAGGCGCCGGCTACATCACCGGCCAGAACATTCGTGTCGACGGGGGCATCATCCGCGCTATTTGATGGCAAGCCAATGACAGGCGCCGCATGTCGGCGAGCACTGACATCAAGTAGTGGTCGTACCTGGTCAATCGGCAGTCGGCCATTGCGTGACATGCTTCGAACCGTCATCCTCGACTCATGATGAGGAGGGGCCATGTCCGACACGTTTCTGCGCCTGGTGCCGAATGAACCGCACTGGCATCCCGACGAGACGGCTGCCACGGCGGCCGTGAAGGTTGCACGCGGTTTGTTCCCGATGGCCGGCCATGTCGCCGTCGAATATGAGGAAGGCGTGACGTTCTTCGACGCCGGAGCCAACACGGAAAGCGTTCATTGCCCGTTCTGCGCCAGCGATCTGGAAGATTGGTGGGGTGAAGCGATGAATGAAGCCGCGGCGTCCCGCTTCGAAGATCTGTCCGTCACCATGCCATGCTGCCACAGGAATACCTCGCTGAACGACCTGCGGTATGTCTGGCCGGCGGCGTTCGGCGTCTGCGCTCTTACGGTCGTCAGCCCTGGGGTGACCTCCGTTGCCAGTGAGCAATTGCGGGCGATCGAGCAAGCCTTGGGCTCGCCGTTGAAGGTGATCTGGCAGCACCTTTGAGACGGCGAATTCCGATATCCTCAGGGAGCAACACATGCGGCTTTTGATACTCGGCACCGGCTGGATGGCGCAGGAACATGCCCGCCGCTTCAGCGCCATCGAGGGCGTCGACATCGTCGGTGCCGTCGATGTCGATGCGGCGCGCGTCGGCGAATTCGCCGACAGCTTCAAGATTCCCAACCGCTTCACCTCGCTGGAGGCGGCGCTGGAATGGGGTGCCTTCGACGCGGTGGCCAATGTCACGCCGGACCGCATCCATCACCCGACCACCATGGCGCTGATCGCCGCCGGCAAGCCGGTGCTGTGCGAAAAGCCGCTGGCCGAGAATTTCGGCAAGGCCACCGAGATGGCCGACGCCGCCGAGGCCGCCGGCATCGTCAATATGGTGAACCTCACCTATCGCAACGTCGCGGCGCTGCAGAAGGCCCGCCAGATGGTGCAGGTGGGCGAAATCGGCACGGTCCGGCATGTCGAGGCCTCCTACCTGCAGAGCTGGCTGGTGTCGAAATTCTGGGGCGACTGGCGCAGCGATCCGAAATGGCTCTGGCGGCTGTCGCGCGGCCACGGTTCGAACGGCGTGCTCGGCGATGTCGGCATCCATATCCTCGATTTCGCCAGCTACGGTGCCGCTCTCGACATCGATCACGTCTTCTGCCGGCTGCGCGCCTTCGACAAGGCGCCCGGCAACCGCATCGGCGAATACGGGCTCGACGCCAATGACAGCTTCGCCATGACGCTGGATTTTTCCAACGGTGCCTTCGGCGTGGTGCATGCCAGCCGCTGGGCGACCGGCCATCTCAACGAACTTCGCCTGCGCATCTATGGCGACAAAGGCGGCATCGAGGTGGTGCACAATCTCGACGGTTCGGTGCTCAAGGCTTGCGTCGGCGAGAATGTCGAGAACGCCAAATGGGAAGTGCTCGACGCCGGCACGGTGGCGACCAACTACCAGCGTTTCGTCGAGGCGGTGAAGAGCGGCGTCCAGGCCGAGCCGTCCTTCCGCCATGCCGCCGGGCTGCAGAAGGTGCTGGACCTGGCGGTGGTGTCGGATGAGAAGCGCGCCGAGCTGAGGGCCAACGCGGATACGCAGTAGCTCCTTTCCTCGCCCTCGCCAGAGGCGGGGGAGAGGTGGCCGCGAAGCGGACGGAGAGGGGGCTTTCGTAGGGCGCGGCCCCTCTCCGTCTCGGCTTCGCCGAGCCACCTCTCCCCCACTTCGTGGGGGAGAGGAACCAGCTCCCGTGCAGCGCCGCGCAATTCTTTCAATCATTTCTTGAAACGGGGGCCGGTCGTTTCATGATTTGATGACGCTTGCCAATATGGGAGGCGTCATTGACCGACTTCATCGGACTGCCGAAGGCCGAAGTGCATATCCACGTCGAGGGCTGCTTCGAGGCCGACGATGTGATCAGGAACTGCGAGGAGGCCGGCATTCCGCTGCGTGCGCCGCGCGACAGGCTCTTCGAAGCCCATGACCTCAAGAGCTTCCTCGAGATGCTCGACTGGTTGTGCGGCACATTCCGGACGCGCGAGCAACTCGCCACCACGGCCTACAAGTTCGCGCAGCGCATGGGCCGAAGCGGCGTGCGTTACGCCGACGTCATCGTCAACCCGACGCACTGGCCGCATTGGCACAAGAACATCCCCCGGATGATCGACGCATTCGATGCGGGTTTCGCGGCCGCCGAGCAGGACGGACACCCGCCGGTCGGACTTTGCGTCAGCCTGCTTCGCACCCAGTCGGCGGCGGAAGCGATCGAACTGGTGGAGTTGCTGAGCGCGATCAGGCACAAGCGCGTCGTTGCCCTGTCGATCGACGGCAACGAAGCGGCTGCCGGCCGCACCGGACCGCGCTTCGCCGAGGCGTTTCGCCGTGCCGGCGCGGCGGGCCTGCGGCGCACCGTCCATGCGGGCGAGTCGAGCGGCCCGGAAGGTGTTCGCGACGCGATCGAGCTGCTGGCCGCCGACCGTATCGACCACGGCGTGCGGTCGATCGAGGACCCGGAGCTCGTCGACTTGCTGGCGCGCAAGCGGATTCCCCTGGGCGTCTGTCCGATCTCCAATTTGGCGCTCGGCGTCTATCCGTCGCTTGCCGAACATCCGCTCGACGCCCTTCGCAAGGCCGGTGTCCTCGTCTCGATCAACACCGATGATCCGTCGCTGCTCGACACCACGCTCGAAGCCTCCTATGCCGCCTGCGCCGAGGCCTTCGCCTGGGACAGCGAAACCATCCGCCAGCTCGCCGCGACATCCGTGCATGCGAGCTACGCCGACCCAGCGTTGAAGGCGCGGATCCTGGCCGATCTGGCGGTCTGGCGGAGTTAGGGGGCCGCTACCGGTTCCTGGCCATTCCGGCAGGAAGGTCCTTGCGGTTCTTCCAGCCCAACCGGCAAGGATTCAATTCGCCGGTACCGGCTCGGCCTGCTGGTCCGCGTCCGTCAGCGTCTGCAGGAACGCGACGATGGCATCGATCTCGGGGTCGGTCAGTGCAGGCTTGTCGCTGGGCTTCCCGCCGAAGGGCGGATCCTGGTTGAGATTGGGCCAGTAAGCCTTTGGCAGATCGTCATATTCGCGCACCGTGCCATCGGCGTTTTTCGGGTACCAGCGGCCGGGATCGCTGTCGCGGCTGGCATAGAAGGCGACCGCGTCGCGCAGCGTGTGGAAGTATCCGTTGTGGAAGAAGCTCTTTCTCAGCGCGACGTTGCGCAGCGTCGGCGTCTTGAACAGGCCGCAATAGTCCGCCCGGCCGAGGAAGTCGGTGCGCAGCGGTCCGCACAGGCCAAGATCGAAATAAGCGGGGTCGGCATTGGCCGATATGGCCGGGTTGCGCGGCACGGCGACGGCGATCAGGCCATAGTCGGTGAACTGCGGCGGTTCGCCGTCATTGGCGGGTTCGCTCAGATGGCAGCTGGCGCAATTGCCCTTGGTCTCGTCCTCGAACAGCGCGCGGCCGCGCAGTTCCTGCGCCGTGAGCGTCGCCTTGCCGGCGAGGAAGGCGTCGTAGCGGCTGGAGTAGGGATAGAAGTCGGCGGCACTCTGCTCGAAGGTGCCCAGCGCCTCGGCGGCGGCGTCGAAGGCGTCGTCCGGGTGGTCGAACACGTCGTCGCCGAAAGCAGCCTTGAATGCATCGGCATAGGCGGCCCTGCGCAGGGCAACGGTGACGGCGGCGGCGTCCTTGTTGGCCATCTCGAATGGCGACAGCAGCGGGATCTTGGCCTGATCCTTGCCGCGGTCGACGCGGCCGTCCCAGGTCAGGCCGCCGGTCGGGCCGTTGTCGACGCTCTCGTCGCCTTCGTCCTCGGAATCATGGAAATGCTCGGTGAAGGCAGGCACCGCCTGCAGGTAGCGAAGCGAAGGCACGGCGCGCAACCCCGGCCGGTCGAGACGCGGCCCGCCCATCTCGACCGGTGCCGCCGAGGCCGGGCCGAAGGCATGATGCGGGTCATGGCAGGACGAGCAGGCCTGTTTGCCCGAGGCAGACAGTGACGGATCGAAGAACATTTTACGGCCAAGCGCCGTCAGGGCCTGCGCCCTGGCGAAGGCATCGGCCCGCGACATCGGCCCGGGATGGACGCTGCCGGTCCCGGCGCGGCCAATGCTTGCCGACAAAATCGCGGCGCTGCCGAGCATCGATGCGGCGATGATGATCCTCTTCCATTGTCCTGCCGCCATGTCGTCCGGTCCGCCTTTTCGCCCGGGACTTAAGGCCGCACTGCTACGGATTCATGACCGGTCTGCCCGCTCACGCAACCGTGTTCGCAGGCAAGGCAAATGTCACAAAGGTGACAAGGCACCGATCTAACGTTTTCATCCATGGCTCGTCGAGCGACCATGCATTGCCCCTCCAGCCATCCCCCAAGCCACGAGGCAACCCGATGACGACGCTGAAGTTCCTTACCTCGCTTTGCCTCGCCGGCACGGCGCTGGCCTCCGTTCCGGTCACCGCTTCCGCAGCGCCCCCCAACTACGACAAGATCGACACCGTCGTCGTCATCTATGCCGAGAATCGCAGCTTCGATAATCTCTATGGCGGCTTTCCCGGCGCCAACGGCCTGGCCAATCTGTCGTCCGGCCAGGTGCGCCAGCTCGACCGCGACGGCAAGCCGCTCGCCGAGCTGCCGCCGGCCTGGGGCGGCCTGACCGCCAAGGGGGTGACGCCGCCGGTGACCGAGGAGCAGTCGGCGCACCTGGCCAATGCCAGCTTCGCCATCGACGATCCCAAGGGCTTCAACGAACAGACCTCGGTGATCACGCGCGATCTCTGGCACCGTTTCTACCAGGAGCAGATGCAGATCGATGGCGGCCACAACGACAAGTTCGTCGCCTGGGCCGATTCAGGCAGCCTGGTGATGGGCCATTATGACGGCTCCGGTTTGCCGATGTGGGCGGTGGCCAGGAAATACGTGCTCGCCGACAATTTCTTCCAGGGCGCCTTCGGCGGCTCCTTCCTCAACCATTTCATGCTCGCTTGCGCCTGCGTGCCAGTCTATCCCAATGCCGATACGAGCCCGGTAAAGGGCCAGATCGCCGTCGTCGAGGCCGACGGCACGACGCTGAAGGTCGCCGACAACTCGCCGGCCTCGGCGCTTGGCGGCGCGCCGAAATTCGTCAATGACGGCGCCATCACGCCCGACTTCCATGCCGTCAACACCATGCAGCCGCCCTATCAGCCGAGCAACAACAAGCCGGCCGCGGGCGGCGATCCGGCCTTGGCCGATCCGTCCGCGGCGAGCACGCTGCCGCCGCAGCACGACATCACCATCGGCGACCTGCTGTCGCTGAAGGGCGTCGGCTGGGCCTGGTATGCCGGCGCCTGGCAGGCAACGCTCGACGGCAAGAACGCGACGCCGGTGCCGAACTTCCAGTTCCACCACCAACCGTTCAACTACTTCGCGGCTTACGCGCCTGGCACCGCCGCGCGGGTCGAGCATTTGCGGGATGGCGGCATGGACGGCGCTGCGTTCATCAAGGACATAGACGACGGCAAGCTGCCGGCCGTCACCTTCTACAAGCCGCAGGGCAACCTCAACGAACATGGTGGCTATGCCGATGTGGCAAGCGGCGACCAGCATCTCGCCGATGTCGTCTCGCATCTCGAGAAAAGCCCGCAATGGAGCCACATGCTGGTGGTCGTCACCTATGACGAGAATGGCGGCTTCTGGGACCATGTCGCGCCGCCGAAGGCCGACCGCTGGGGGCCGGGCAACCGCATCCCCGCCTTCATCATCTCGCCCTATGCGAAGATGGGTACCGTCGACCACACGCAATATGACACGACGTCGATCCTGCGCTTCATCACGGCGCGCTACGACCTGCCGGTGCTTCCCGGCATCGTCGCCCGCGACAAGGCACTGCGCAACAACGACCAGCCGCCGATGGGGGATCTCTCCGCCGCGCTCGACCTTAGCCGGTAGGGGCCGGGCGGGCCCTTGGCACGATGTGTTTCTAGCCGCCATTCACCAGGGCGAGAATGAGCTTCTGGAGATTGCCGCCCTGGCCGAACTCGACGCGATCGAAATCGCGGCTGGCCTGCCGCTGCGCCTGCGACAGTTCGGACAGCCGCTTGGTCATCTCGACCCGGATCTTGCTGCATTTGGGATCGTCGGCAACGCTGAGGCCAACGGTCGCCGCCTCGATCTTGCGCACCATGTCGACGATGGTCTCGCCATGCACCTTCTCGTGGGCGCTGACGCCGGCGATGAAAACCTCCCAGTTCTTCTGGATGGCTGGCGGCAGGGGCGCGGACGGGCTGGGCAAGGTGTAGGTGATGATGAGCTTCGGCCTCGCCGACACCAGCACGCAGGCTTCGGCTCGTGCCTGATAGTCCCTGGTCCAGGTCAGCTTGAAATTGGTGTGGGCGATGGCACGGACGACACCGAGCTTGGGGCCGTTCTCGCCGATCGATTGATAGAGCTCCGGCCCGGACTGGCCTGATATGGCGTAGGTCTCGACCTTCTCGACCGGCTTCCAGTCGGCACGGGCGGCGAGCGGCAAGGCCAGCAGGGCGGCCAGCAACAGACACAGACGAACACAGGCTCTCAACACCGCTCTCCGCGAAATCAGGACGACCCTGCCGCAGCGGGCAATGCCATCGGAAGACTTTTGCTATATGCTGCCAAGGGGTGAGGCCGCAAATGGGGAGGGGGAAAATCATGAGAGCGAACTGTCTCATAGTCGCCGGTGCGGTGGCGGCGCTGCAGGCCGCGCAGCCGGCGCTTGCCGCGTCGTGCAGCGGCTGGAGCGCGAAGATGGAGGAAGACGAGGGCGGCAAGGTGCTGACCGCTTCGGTCTGCGGCGGGCCGAAAGGCGATGCGCATCTGATGCTGGTCTGTTTCGACACGCCGGTGCTGAGCTACGACCTCGGCACCGCCGGCCAACAGTTGGAGCCCGGCATCAGCGGCTCGTTCGACTTCAAGGCCGACGGCAAGACGGTGGCGAAAACGCTGCAGCTGGAGGCCATGTACAACTATTTCACGGTGGACCTGGCCCGGGCCGATCCGCTGCTGGACCTGCTGCGTTCGAAGGGCGAGGTCAGCGTCAGCGCCGCCAAGTATGGCCACAGCAGCTTTCCGCTGAAGGGCTCGAACGCGGCAATCGGCAAGGTGCTGGCGCAGTGCGGCAAGGCCAAACCTGCGGATGGGGACTGATTGGCGGGCCTTCCGGCACCGCCAACGCCTGGTGTGACGCGGCATCTACCGCCTGGTCTCGCCATGCGCCGCGACATGGTCGATATCGGACCGGCTGATGCCGATGTCCTTGAGCATGAAGTCCGGCATCGCCTCCAGGTGACGCCGGTCACGACGGTGGCGCCAGCGGCGCAGCAGGCGTGCCAGCAAGATTGAAGCAAAACGCCATTGTCGGGCGCGCCTCGGAACGCTTTCGGTTTGGGTCATGGCTTCCTCGAAAATCCAGCGCGAAGGGCTTGCCGGCGTGGCGCCGGCAAGCCCTGACGGCTTCAATCGCCCATCTTCATCGCGTCGCACGACACGTTCGGGTTCATGTCGGCGAAGGTGCCGGTCGGGTTCCTCTTCCAGGCCCAGACATGCAGTTCATAGAACGGGCCGAGGCCGTAGCGGTTGGGGGCGCTGTTGAAGTTGAACAGCTGCCCTTCCAGCGACGCCGGGCCTTTCGAGGTGATGTATTCGACCGCCACGAGCTTGAGCTTTCCGTCGGCCATCGGCTCGTACATGACAGCCTCGGGCTTGGCGAGCTCGACCGCATCGTCCTTGAGATAGCCGGCATTGACATAGTGGATGCCCATCGCGCCGCCGGTGATGCCGCTGGCGCAGGGGATGGGTGCGTAACCCTCGGCCGTGGCCGTCGCCACGTTCTCGAAGCGGCCGTTGGCGGCACGCACCTTTTGCGCCAGGACATTCGTGTCACCGGTTACAGAGGTGTTGGCCCCATGGGCATGAACCGCCGTCAACGCGATGGCTGGCAGCATGGACAGGGCGGCAAGGCGCCGGGTCCAAGGAAAGATAATCATGTTAGCTCCATAAGTTTGCTATCGCACCGCCCTCTTGGCCCGGGCGCCCCGGTCGTGGACGGACGCGTGGTCCGCCCGGATGGCTGGTCAGGATCCTGCGGTCTGCGGGCCGATGAAGGCGGCGATCTCGGTCACCTTGTTGGCGGGAAAGCCGCCCTCGCGGGCATGCCTCTCGACCACGTCGGCGCTTTCGGCCTCATGAATGCAGTAGATCTTGTCGCCGGCGACATAGGAGGTGAGCCATTTGTAGGGCACGCCGAGCCCGGCCACGACCTCGTTGGACTTGGCCGAGATCTCCTTGAGTTCGCTGGCGCTCAATCTGTCGGCGCCAGCGATTTCGCGTTCGATGATGAAAGTTGGCATTGTCGGTCTCCGTTGTGATTGACGGCCCGATAAAACCGATCGACGTTGGACCCGGCGTGCCGCTCGCCAAGGAAACAGCGCGAGGATGGTCACACGCTTCGTCCCACGGCGGCGGCGCATGCCCCGTACGAGGATGGGCAAGCGCATATGGTGGGACAATTGGGTGGTACGATCAGGCTTCTCGGCGAACCCGCCATTCTCGATGCGGATGGGCGGAGCCAGCCGGTGCGTGGTCATCAGGCCTGGGCGCTGCTCGCCCGCGTGCTTCTGGCGCGCACGCCGCTCGACCGACGCGCACTCGCGATCGAGCTGTTTCCCGAAACCGTCGATCCGCTGGGTTCGTTGCGCTGGTGCCTGGCCTCGCTGCGCAAGGCGCTCAACACCTCCGACTGTCTGAATGGCGACCCGATCGAGGGTGGCTTTGCCGATGATATCGACATCGACGTTTTGCGGCTCGACCGCGACGATTTCGACATCGAGGCCGCCGGCCCGCTGCTCGGCGCGCTGGAGCCGCGCTGCAGTCCGGAATTCGCCACTTGGCTGCTGGTGGAGCGCGCGCGCATCGCCGGCATCGTCGAAGCCCGCATCCGGCAGGAAACCATCCGCGCCATGTCGGTCGAGGATCATGCCCGCGCCACGCGGCTGGCCGAACTTGGCGTGCGGCGCAATCCCTATGACGAAAGCGCGCATATATTGCTGGTGAAGAGCCTGGCGCTGGCCGGCCGCTACCAGGCGGCGCTCGATCAGGTCGAGGCGACCGAGGCGGTGTTCATGGCCGAGCTCGGCGAAAAGCCGTCCGCCGCGTTGCGCAGCGCCGCACGCCGCACCATCTCGTCGCCGCCCAGCGGCATCTCGCGCCAGGCCTTCGTCACCTCGCTCATGCAGTCGGGCCTGGCCGCGCTTTCGGCGGGTGCGGTGGATGCCGGCATCGATTGCCTGCGCCGCGCCGTTCGCGACGCGGAGAAACACAAGGACGCGCAACTGACGGCACGCGCCATGTTCGAACTGGGCACGGCGCTTGTGCATTCGGTCAAGGGCTATGATGACGAAGGCTCGGTGCTGCTGCGCCGGAGCACGGAACTGGCGCGCCAGGCGGGCAACGCGGCGATCGCCTCGGCGGGGTTTCGCGAACTCGGCTATGTCGAGGCGCTGGCGGGGCGGCGCCCGTCGGCCGCGACCTATCTGGCGCAGGCGCTGGAACTGGCCCTTGGGGGCGAGAATCTTGCCGGCATTCATGGCGTCATCGGTTTCAACCTGGTCGACTGGGGTCGGCTCGGCGAGGGGCTCGACCACTACGCGCTGTCGCTGGAGCATGCGCGCTCGGCCGGCAACCGCCGCCGCGAGATCTGGTCGCTGGGGCTTGGCGGCTGGGGTCTGCTCGCCGCCGACCGGCTGGAGGAGGCCGATCGCTGGCTGGAGGACTGCCTGGCGCTGGTCGAGGAGCAACGCTGGATATCGTTTCGGCCCTGGCCGGTGGCGGTGCTCAGCGAAGCCCGCACGCGACGGCAGGCGCGCCCGGATGATCTGCGTCCCCGGCTGGAGGAAGCCTTCGCCCTGAGCTGCCAGATGAACGATCCCTGCTGGGAAGGGGCGGTCGCCCGCGCGCTCGCGCTGACCTACGCGGCGGAAGGGGCATTCGTGCCGGCCATGGAATGGTTGGGCGAGGCGCGCCGGCGCTGCATGCGCGACATCGACAGCTATGCCGGGCTGCAGGTGGAGATCCTGGCGAGCCAGGTGGACGTCAATCTGAAGCTGGAGCGGCCTGAGATGGCCGACGCCATCGCGCGCGAATGGCTGGCGCTGGCGGCGCGCACGCATCGCGACGCGCATGTCGCCCGCGCCGCCGCGTTTATCGCGCGGCGCAACTGAACCGCCAGCCATCCCGGCTGCAAGATGACTTTTCAGGCGCTCGCGACCTTCTGCCGGTTCCGGGCCGGCAGCGACTGGCGTATACCGGAAGTCGCCCAGGCTCTATTCAAATTGCCGGGGAGGGCTGATATAGGTCAGTCAGGTTGACCTATATCCAGTTGTCGCGGGAGGCGCGCTTTGACCTTGATGAATCTGTTGGCTTCGCGCTCGTCGCGCATGAAAGCGTCCGAAATCCGCGAGCTGCTGAAGCTGCTCGACCAGCCCGACATCATCTCGTTCGCCGGCGGCATTCCCGATCCGGCGCTGTTTCCGACCGAGGCGATCCGCGATGCCTATGCTTCGGTGCTGGGTGGCGGCGAGGCGGGGGCGGCGCTGCAGTACCAGGTCTCGGAGGGCTATCTGCCGTTGCGGCGTTGGCTGGCCGGGCAGATGGGCAAGCTCGGCGTTGCCTGCGACGAGGCTAACATCTTCATCACCTCCGGGTCGCAGCAGGCGCTGGATTATCTCGGCAAGCTGTTCCTGTCGCCGGGCGATACCGCACTGGTGACATGGCCGACCTATCTCGGCGCGCTGCAGGCCTTCAACGCCTACGAGCCGCGCTACGACCGGCTGCGGCCCGAAGGCGGAAACATGACGCCCGATGCCTATCGCGCGGCCGCCGCCGCGAATGGCGGCAAGGTCAAGTTCGCCTATCTGGTGCCGGATTTCGCCAACCCGACCGGCGAGACCCTGAACCGCCAGCAGCGCGAGGCGGTGCTCGACCTCGCCGGCGAACTCGACATCGCCGTCATCGAGGATGCCGCCTATCGCGCGCTGCGCTATGACGGCGAAGGTGTGCCGCCGATCCTGGCGCTCGATTGCGCCCGCTCCGGTGGCATCGACAAGGCGCGCACGCTCTATTGCGGCTCGTTCTCGAAAATCCTGTCGCCTGGCATGCGCGTCGGCTGGGTGTGCGCACCGCGCCACGTGGTCGAGAAGCTGGTGCTGATGAAGCAGGCTTCCGACCTGCACAGCCCGTCGATCAACCAGGTGGTGATGCACCGCGTGGCCGAGACCGTGTTCGACTGCCAGGTGGAAAAACTCATCGGCGCCTATCGCGAGCGCCGCGACGGCCTGCTCGCGGCACTCGAGGCCAACATGCCGAAAGGCGTGACCTGGAGCCGCCCGGAAGGCGGCATGTTCGTCTGGGTGACGCTGCCCGAAGGCTCCGATGCCACCGCGCTTCTGGCACGGTCGGTGAAGGAGGCGCGCGTCGCCTTCGTGCCCGGCAACGCCTTTTATGCCGACGGCAGCGGGCGCAACACGCTGCGGCTGTCGTTCACGCTGGCCGACCGCCGCGCGGTGAGCGAGGGCATCCCACGGCTGGCCGCCATCCTGAAGGGGTAAGGCCTGGTCTAGATAATGCGCCTCCGGTTTGTGCTGGGGGACGAGCTAATAGCCGAAGTTGGCGCCGCCCCTCATCGCCCTGCCAGCCCCTTCTCCCCGTATAGTGACGGGGAGAAGGGGCTGGTCGCAACATTGGTGCCCTTCTTGCACCGGTTGTGATTGGCGAACCATCGATGGCAGCCCCCCTCTCCCCGTTCTACGGGGAGAGGATGCCGACAGGCAGGTGAGGGGCAGCGCAAACGCCCGGAGATGACGAAGTCGCCCTGGCCCGCTAGTTCCCGCATTGACGGCGCCCCGTCCGAACCTAAATTCGCAGCCTTGCGAGGAGGAATTTGCATGGAAACCCAGGAACTGCATCGCGGCCGTCTCATCGATCATATCCATCTGGTGGTCAGGGATCTTCCTGCCAGCCGGCGTTTCTACGAGGCGGTCTTGCGGGCGCTCGATGTTCCGATCGGTGGTGTCGGCGAGGACTATTTCTGGGCCGATGAACTGTTCGTCTCCAGTGCCGACAGCCGGGCGGCCCTGGGACAACTCACCGGCCGCCACCATCTGGCGTTCCAGGCCAGGGACCGCGCCATGGTCGATGCCTTCCACAAGGCGGGGCTCGCCGATGGCGGCAAGGACAATGGCGCGCCGGGCGAGCGACCCTATCATCCCGGCTACTACGCCGCCTTCCTGCTCGATCCGGACGGCAACAACATCGAGGCCGTCCATCACGGGCCAGCCACGCGCAGCGCGGCCTCGGTGAAGATCACATTCTGAGGGACTGTTGGAAATTCCACTCCGGCGGAGCGGCGTTTTCCGCGCTTCCGGTTTCGTGCCGACTGAAATTCACCTCAGCACGGTCAGATCGGGAAACGGTGACCCCGGAATTCTCTCGATCCAGACCACGGAAGGGCGATTGGATGTTGCGCTCGACCGTCCAGCAGCAGACGCTATTGTGAACGATCACTTCAGGATTCCGGGAGGAAAGAGCCATGAACCCCATTGATCCTCCAATAGAGCGACGCTCACACCCACGTGGAATTGTTCTGAAGGATGCGACCATCATCACCGATGACGCGAGGATCAGCTGCTCCGTGAGAAATCAGCACCTTCACGGCGCGGAACTGAAGGTGGACCCCAGCGTGACAATTCCCGATCGCTTCGTCCTTCACGTGCCTGCTGATGAGGCCAGCTATCGTGCCGTGGTGCGGTGGAGAAAGAACGGACGGCTTGGCGTGCAATTCTATGGTGCCGACAATGGCCGTGGCTGAGAAGGACCAGGAACGCATGCCATCGGCGTGGATGTGTGGTTCGCCGGCGCGTGTATGGCGAGGACTTATCTGCCGGCCACAAATGCCATCCGGCGTGCAGACGGCGCAGGTGGTCGCGCTCTAAGGTAGGAGCGTGACAACACGACGGACGTCATGACGATTTGATAGGCGGTAATACTGGCGCCGACGACCGGCAGAACCAGGGACAGGGACCCTGGATTTTTGGCATCGATGCCCAGTAGTGAGAACAGCAGCATCAATGTCGCTATGAACAGGACAGTGATCAGGCCGAACGAGATGAGCAGACGCGGAAACGCATAGCCGAACACCTTGGAACCGCGCTTGCCGGCAACCGCAAGTGTTTGATCATCATCGGCAATGACGGCAGGCAACATCGTACCCCATTTTGCGAACGCAGCGATGCCGGAAAAAACCCAGACAAGAAGTGCCGCCAACAGGGCGACGGACGGATGAACGCCGCCGACGACCATGGCAATCCCAACCGCAATGGGAGCTATCGCGCCGAGGAAGCCGAGCAAGAGGCAACGTCTTACGAAACTGAAAAATGCCTTAGGCCTTTCCTTCAGCCAATTGGATACCTGGTCGGCATCAAGCTGCGTCAAAACGGCGATGTGGGCAGGAATAGCCAAGAAGGTCGACGTCATTACGCCGATGAAGATTGAAGCTCCTGAATTGACCTTCACGAAGCTTTCAAGCACCGCCAGCCCGCCAGCCAAAACGATGTATCCGAGAACCCATTTCCGGTTGCGGATATAAATTTCGAGCGAAGCCACCCAGATATTGTCTTCGACCATCACCTAATCCCCCCTAGTCACCCCTGACGTGCAAGCAGTATCGGCACCGCGTTGCAGTTTTCTTAATTGCAGGGACGAATCTTTATCTTTGCAAAAGGAGTTAATTAGGGACGGCTAACTAACACTACTTGCCGCGAATAAGTGGATAAGGCATTACTTTTTCACCTGGACAGTCTACCGAACAATCCTCGTCGCCAGAGGGCACTATGAGGCCGGCACTCCCGAGTGATGCGGCCCAGACCTGCCGCGTTTTCGCTGTGCTGGTGGCTTTTCACCAATCTCGTATTCCCGTATACGAGATCGGATTGAGCCCCAAGGAGTCGCATGAAGCCCCTGACTGAAACCGTGCCGTTTTTCAGCCAGTGGGAAACTTCGGACCTGACGCTGGACGTGCTCGCCGAAGGCGCCGAAGTTGCCCTCAGGCGCGATCCGCTGTGGCGGGGTTCAGGCGCCGAAACGCTCGACGAATACGCGGTCTGGGCCGCAAACATCTGCGGCATGGCCTGCCTGAAGATGATCCTGGCGACGCGCGGCGAGATCGTTCCGACGATCGAACTCGCCAGGCAATGCACCGGATATGGCGGCTATGTCGTCAACGAGGGATCGATCAAGGGGCTGATCTACGCGCCCTTCGTCAGCTTCGTGAAGGAGGCCTTCGGCCTGCGGGCCGAGGTGATGACCAATATCGCGGCCTCGGACATACCTGCGATCCTTTCACGGTCGCGCTTCTTCATCGCTTCGGTCAGCAGCTGGATCCGCTGGCCCGAGCGCGAGCCGCCGTCGAAGGGCGGGCATCTGGTGCTGGTCACTTCCGCCTCGGACGAGGCTTTCCGCTTCCACAATCCATCCGGCCATATCCGCGCCACACAGGCAAACGCAGTGTTGGCGCCAGCCGATGCCGACCGTTTCTTTGCCAATCGCGGCATCGCGGTCACCATTTGATTTTTTGAGGGATTTTCGATGAAGGACAAGACAAGCGTTGCCATCCTCTATGGCGGGCGCTCGGCCGAGCATGACGTGTCGCGCCTTTCGGCCGCCAATGTGCTGAAAGCGATCGACCGGACGCGCTACGAGGTGATCCCGATTGCCATTTCCAGGGATGGCAAATGGCTGCTGCAACCGTCGTCGGTTGCAGCCGGTGACGGGGCAGGGGCTCCAGTGTCAGAGGATGGTGTAGAGGTCGCCCTGCTGCCTGGCGGCAAGGGCAGGCTGGTGGCCGCGCCGCATGGTGGCAAACAGCCCGATCTGCCGCCGGTCGATGTCGTCTTTCCCGTGCTGCACGGGCCGTTCGGCGAGGACGGCTCGGTGCAGGGCTATGCGGAAGTCGCCGATGTCGCCTATGTCGGCTGCGGCATCCTGGCTTCGGCCGCCGCCATGGACAAGGATGTCGCCAAGCGGCTGCTGCGCGAGGCCGGGCTTGCCGTCGCCCGCTCCGTCACCTTGCATCGAAACGACACGCGTTCCTTCCAGGAGATCGCCGGGGCGCTTGGCCTGCCGTTCTTCGCCAAGCCGGCGCGCCAGGGCTCATCCTTCGGGGTGAGCAAGGTGAACGACCGGGACGGTTTCGAGGACGCTGTCGCAACGGCTTTCCGCTATGACGGCAAGGCGCTGATCGAGGAGTTCGTCGACGGCCGCGAGATCGAGTGTTCGGTGCTGCAGCGGGCCGATGGCTCGCTGACGGTGTCGCTGCCCGGCGAGATCATTCCGGCCGGCAAGCATGGCTTCTACACCTACGAGGCCAAGTATCTCGATGCCGACGGCGCGGTGGTAAAGGTGCCGGCCGATGTCCCGGCCGCGGTCGCCGACAAGGCGATGGCGATGGCGCGGCAAGCCTTTCTGGCGCTCGGCTGCGAAGCCATGGCGCGCGTCGATTTCTTCCTGCGCGCCGACGGCAGCCTGCTGGTCAACGAGGTCAACACGCTGCCCGGCTTCACCGACATCTCGATGTATGCCAAGGCGCTGGCGGCGATCGGCATCGGCTACAGCCAGGTCATCGACGTGCTGATCGAGCACGCACTGGCAAGGCACGCAGCGCGCTGAGCCGCCCTGTCCAACGTCACGCCGAGGTTGCCGTCCGCCTTGGAACGTCAATCCCGATGCGCGGCAGACTCATTTTTCTCCATTCCCTCGGACTGGGGGAACATACCGACCGGCCCGGCATTGAAGGTAACCAGCGGTTCGGCTGCGAAGGTTGCAAGCCGGCTCAATATGCAAGACCATGGCCGCCGGCAGGGGGAGACATCAAGTGGCGGCCAATCGTCGAAACGGGACGGCGTCTCCGGCACATGGGCTGGAGGAGATTCTTTCGGCCGCCGCGCCTCACCCGCGGACGTCATTGCCCACTGTGGCGACCATCGTCACGACGGTGGCGGCGCTGTATTTCGGGCGCGAGGTCTTCCTGCCGATCGCGATCGCGCTGCTGCTGACCTTCGCGCTCGCGCCGCTTGTGTCGGCGCTCAAACGGATCGGCATTCCCCGGATTGCCGCTGTCATCGCCAGCGTGCTGGGCGCTTTCGCGGCACTCGCCCTGTTCAGCTTCATTGTCGTCACGCAAGTCAGCGAACTGGCGCAGAACATCCCGGTCTACCAGACCAATATCGTGGCCAAGATCCGTTCGCTCAAGGAAACCGGGGTCGGGGGAGGGATCATCGCCAGACTGAGCCGCGTGGTCGAGCGTGTCGGCCAGGAGATCGACCGGCAGGATGCTTCGCTGCCGTCCGCCACCCAGGACAAGCCGCCGCGCGAGCCGATGCCCGTCGAGATCATCGCGCGCGAAAGGCCGCTCGAGGTGCTGCAGAACATAGTCGGTCCGCTGATCAGCCCGCTCGGATCGGCCGGGCTGATCATCGTCGTCGTCATATTCATGCTGCTCGAGCGGGAGGATTTGCGCGACCGTTTCATCCGGCTTGTCGGTTACGGAGACCTCCACCGCACCACCGAGGCGCTTCAGGATGCCGGCAAGCGGGTGGGCCGCTATTTGCTCATGCAATTGGTGGTCAACATCGTCTACGCCATACCGATCGCGATCGGGCTGTGGGTGCTCGGCATTCCAAATGCGCTGCTGTGGGGGTTGCTGGCGCTGGCGCTGCGTTTCGTTCCCTATATCGGCCCGGCCATAGGCATGCTGCTGCCGCTGCTCCTGGCGCTGGCCGTGGCGCCCGGCTGGTCGCTCGTGCTGTGGACGGCCGCCCTGTTCGTGGTGATGGAGCTGGTCACCGGCAACGTCGTCGAACCCTGGCTTTACGGTTCGCGAACGGGGCTGTCACCGCTGGCGATCATCGTTGCGGCCATCTTCTGGACGTGGCTCTGGGGGCCGCTCGGACTGGTCCTGTCGACACCGCTCACCGTCTGCCTGGTGGTGCTGGGCAGGCACGTGCCGCAGTTTGAATTCCTCGACGTGCTGTTCGGCAACGAGCCCGTGCTCGAACCCCATGCGCGCCTCTACCAGCGGCTGCTGGCTGGCGATCCGGACGAAGCCACCGACCACGCCGAGGAGATGCTGGAGGAGAAATATCTGGTCGAATTCTACGACAAGGTCGCCATTCCGGCGCTTCTGCTGGGCGAACGGGACCGTGCGCGCGGCGTTATGGGCGACCTGCAGAGACGGCAGGTGGCGGCGAGCGCACTGACGCTGGTGGCCAACCTCGACGACGATGCGCAGGAGGAAGCGGGCGAGGAGGATATCCCGCCCGTGGAGGCGGGCGACCAAGGCGATGCCGCCGGCGAGGAAGAGGCCGACCTGCCCGATGGCACTGGTATGTCGGTGCTTTGCGCCGGCGGGCGTGGCGAACTCGACGATGCCGCCGCCGCGATGCTGGCGCAGGTGCTGGAAGTCCAGGGCGCGACAGCGACGAAGGCTGGCTTTGCCGATATGGAACCCTCGAACATCCGCCGCCTTGGGCTCGAAACGGTGAACACTGTCGTGGTCGGCTTCCTGAACCGGGATTCCGTCAAGCACGCCCGCTTCCTGGTTCGCCGGCTGAAGCGTGCGAAGGCGGCGCTGCGAGTGGGAATCGTGTTCTGGTCCGAGGCCGGCAACGGGGACAAGGAAACGGCCGCCAGGCTGGCCCATGACATGAACGCGGATTTCGTGGCGAATGGCATGGTGGATGCCGTGATGGGGGCGCTGTCGAACGAGCCCCCCGTCACCCTCAAGCTCATCGCCAAACGGCGCGTACGACGTCAGCGGGCCGCGCCGAAGAAGGTTCCGGCCGCGGCCGCGAGTTAGGGCGCGCCTGCCAACCGGTCGTCGCCATGGTGCGCGGCGGCCAGCCGATCGGCTTCACGCAACAGGGCGGCGGATTTTCCGCCGCCCTGTTTTACCGGTCACGAATGATGGACATGCCCTTCGGCATCGACTTCCCCAACCGTGAGGCTCTGGAAGCCCGGCATGAGCTGCCATATGGCTGCAAGGCCGATGATCAGATAGGCCATACGGGCCAGGGTGGCACCCCCGAAAGCCGTGCCGATTATGTCATAGCCGGTTAGGCCCATGGACAGCCAGTTGAGACCGCCAAGGATGATGAGGGCGAGAGTGACGAGGTTCATGATGCGCATAAACGCCTCCTGAATGTTGCCTGACAAAACGCCTGCCAAAAACGCCTGTCGTAAAAAAACGCCTGTCGTTTCAGGCGGTTCCCTCGATCACAACATTGTGAACGGCGCAGACGTGCCGTGAACGCAGGCTCGCTTGATCAAGCTCATTCGAGAAGGATATGCGCCTCGCGCGCGGCCTCGACAAACGCCTCCCTGGCGACATCGGGGGCGACGTCGCCGCTTGTCGCCCGGCGGCAGGCGCGCAGCGCGGACTGATGTTTCTGGCTGCCGGTGTCGCGCCAATGTGTCGTGAGCAATTCGATGGCCTGCTGTGTATTGGACAGATGGCGAATGGAGCCCGTGACGCCGACCGAAACCACCACGGGTTTGGAAAACCATGCGGTTTGCATTGGAACCTCGACTGCGTTGCAGTCGTAAAACGCCCCTCGCGACGCAAGGTTTCATCCCGGCCAATCACTGTGGCGTGAGGCCGCCGACATCCGCCGGCGGCGAAGGCAATCGTCCCAAGCCGGCTAGGGAGAGGCTTATCAGGCCGCCTTTCGACGGCCTCGCGCAATCACTCACATATTCGAGGCGACGTCACGGGCGGATTTCGGCTTGGGCTTGTGGACTGGGCGCTGCCTTGTCGTCCGTTCGGCGAGGCGGGGAGCGGCCTTGACCGTCTTCACGTCGACCGTCTTCACGTTGTCAGGTGCTTGCGCCTTGCGGCGCTTCAGCCAGTTCGAAGACATTTCGACAAGGAGCCTGCGCAGGTCTTTCACGACGTCCTCCGCTTTCAAGACGACATGGTAATTTCCGAAGACCGGGCTTGTTCCACGCCGGCATATATCAAGCGCTCGCCTGCGCGTACCGGCTCCGTCGCTCGGTTATTGCATCGAGGCTGGTTGAGGGAAATCGAGCGGGCCGGTTGCGTGCTCGTCACCATCCTCGACGAGGCCATCTCCAAGCAGAGCCATATCGTTGCCCAGGCCGTCGAATTCGATTGCCGCGCCAACGAGTTGTGCCGCCTGCAGGACCAGGTGTTCTATGTCCTCGAGGGCAACATTCTCGGCCAGATTCCTGACCCTGACCTGCTCCGCGACCATGGTGATGTTGACGATGCCCGCTGTCTTGCACGCCCTCTGGACCGAGGAAATCACGTCTTGGCGCAGGCACTCCGAGTAATCATACCGCATTGAAACCTCCCTGGGGGAATGGGCTCTTTCCAGGTTCCAGCTTGCCTCTGTCGCTACGAAATGGCAAGTAACAATATAAATATTATCCAAACAAATCAACTAGTTAGCATAGTGATCAAAATGCGGGGACAACGCTTGATGCTCATCCTGTGCGTGATGCGCTCTTCACGCATCGCAGGCTCTTGACGCATTATGAGTAATTTCCTAATTTTGAGCTGAATGAGTTAAATACTAACTCGATGTATTTTTGGTCCTGAGCGAGGAAACGCACATGGCTGAACTGGAACGCCCGGAACGATTGCAGATCATGCTGACTTCGGATGAACTGGCGGCTCTGGAAAACTGGCGCTACGACAAGCGCATGCCGAGTCGCTCGGCCGCGGTGAGGGAGCTGTTGAGGCGCGGTCTTGCCTCCGACGGCTTCCTGACGGCGGAGCAAGGCCTCAAGTCGCAGGATTATGGAATCCTGCCCACCGACGGCGACGCGAAATAATCGCAATTTCGCTGTCGGCAGGGCTCTGCAACTTAGTGGCGCTTCATTTCGTAGAGCAGTAGTTGCTCCATTGTTCGCTATACCGGAGCGACAGGCTCGCCGGGGAGGGTTGGGGTTGCCCCGGCGAGCTACAGCCTCGTCGATGATGCCGGCACCGCCTTGCGCGGTTTGGTGTTTGGCCTCGATTGCCGAGCCTGTTTTTATTTTGCCTCGCGCGGCCTGACGTGCAGGGGGCGGCTTTCAATTTTCCATGAAGGCGTCGGGAAGAACGTCGGCTTCGATCGCCGCGCTGATGAAAGCAATACGCACTTGTTTTGGACTGCATCGGCCGACGCGTTGCTCGACAAGGGCCGACAGCGCGGCCAGAAATTTGGGGCCGTTGGAGGGCCAGTTGCCGTCGGTCAGGATGTCATTCATTTCGAAGAGATTTCGAACGACGCGAACGCCGTGGATGCCTTTGATAGGCACGCCGCCGAATTGTTGGGTCATGGTCTACAACGGATGGAGGGGAATATGCGTTCCTTCGAGGGAGCATTCGCCAACAACTCGGCCCGAGCGCCCAACCCATTCATTGCGGTGTGCAGAGCTGCGACGACCGTAGCGAGGGGATCTTTTGGCGTGCCCTCAAGGCCAGCCAGCTCGATGGTTCGAATGTTGTCAGAGGGCTGGTTAACCCGCTGGATTCATCCCCTCGCGATGGCGATGAGTCAAATTCTTGACAGCCATGATCCCGCTTATCATATTTTTTGCGCTCAGGGCTGCGTCAAGCCGGGGCAGTTCGTCTCAAAAACTCGTTCAACGGATGGAGGAGTCTATGAACGGCAGGATTTTCGAGCGGCCCGTTCTGGTCAAAAACGGGCAGTTTGTCGTCGAGGAAATTGGAAGTTTGGCCGACGCATTCGAGTTCCTGGAACGATGGCCCGAGAACCGGCGGGGACCGATTTATCAGACCGCGCTTCGGGCCTGTCTCCGCGCCCATGACGGTCACGTGCCGCTTTCCGTGGCGCGCGACGCGTTCGCCGGGTTTGCCAGATCGGTCAAAATCCTCGAGCCCGTGTCCACCGCGTTACCCTGGATGGCCGGGGCGAAATCGGGTCGCGGTGGGGTGCCGGCATAATCCGCGAGCGGAGGGTCAAAAGGACGATGGGGCCACTTCCCCGCTGTGGGACAGCGGCCAGGACGCATTGCCGTTCCGAGCATTCGAATGGCAAACGGCTGGCTGCGGTGTTGCCCCATCACCGTTGATACGCCGGGCTGACAGGTGGTCATGGCCATTACGTCGTTGCCGTTGCCATAGCGGCATTCGCCGGGGCGAGCTGTCTTCATCAATCCAGGTGATTTCCGGACGCGGCCTGCGTTAGAATATCACCTTACCGAATGGAGACCCGTCGTGGCCAAGGCTGACAAGCACCTTTTCAATGTGAACGCCTTCCTCAATACGGTGGACGGCGGAAGGACCGTGGCGACGTATCGAAAGAATGAGACTGTCTATTCGCAGGGCGACCCGGCGGATTCCGTCTTCTACGTCCAGAAAGGCAAGGTCAAGGTCTGCATCGTATCAGAGCAGGGCAAGGAAGCGATCGTCGCCCTCCACGAGAGCGGAGACTTCTTCGGCGAAGGCTGCTTGTCCGGCCAGCCGCTACGGTTGGCTACAGTCTCCGCGATGGTGGACAGCGTCGTCACGCGGATTGACAAAGCATCCATCACGCGGGTGCTCCGTGAGGAGCCGAAGTTCTCGGAGATGTTCATATCGTACCTGCTGGCGAGGAACGCCCGCGTCGAAGAGGACTTGGTGGACCAGCTTTTCAATTCGAGCGAGAAGCGTCTCGCGAGGTTGCTGCTTCTGATGGCGAATTTTGGCAAGGAGGGGGACCCGCAAACCGTCATAGCGAAGATAAGCCAGGAGACGCTCGCCGAGATGGTTGGCACCACCAGGTCGCGCGTGAGCACCTTCATGAACAAATTCCGCAAGCTCGGGTTCATCGAATACAACGGACATTTGAAGGTTCATAATTCTCTGCTGAACGTGGTCCTGCACGACAATCCTCACCTCAGGGGCAGGGACCTTTGAGGCACCTGTTCCTTATGGAACAGTCGAACCACTTGGACCTGTGTTAGATTTTATGCCGGTCCAACCCTCTGGACCGGACCTGCAGCCCAAGATCGTCTTGATGCAACGACATGACTGCCGGCATAACAGCGGACCCCCCCGGTCATGTCCTTCGGCAAGATGGTGCGGCGTTGTCGGTGACCACACGGCGCGTCCGACCCAAGCCCCCCCAACGCCGGACGCGCCGGCCCCCTTTTTGCGCCGTGGCCGATGGCATTTGGAAAGCCCTTAGAGGGAACCCAGGGCGCCTGATCGGTGCGCCGCAAGACTACGAAGAATCCGCAAAGGATTGGATCAGGACGGACCTGACTCATCCTGCGCCGCGTGCTGGTTCCCGCTCATGGGCTCGAACCACGATTCACGCCTTCAAAGGGCGCTGTCCTACCATTAGACGAAGCGGGAAAAGCGGGCAGGCGCACCACCCCTAGCCGGTTCGCGCGCCGGGATCAACGCATGCCGGCGGCCGGCGCCAACAATCAGTTGGGGAAGTTGGCGACCGGTTCCTCGCAGCGGTAGACCGGGCAGTTGCCGTCGCGGGTCGGGACATAGGCCGACATCGGCACCTCCGGCCAGTCGCATTCGTTGCCGAACTGCCTGACATAGCGGTCATAGGTGTTGGGGCCGGTGGTCAGCACCACGGCGCGGTGGCTCTGGATCAGTTGCCGAAGCTGCCCGCAATTCATCGTGCGCGTGTCAGGCCTGGCATTGGCAAGACCCGTCGCGGCCAGCATGATGGCTGCTGTCAAAGGAACAATCCGGCGGATGGGCATGGCGATTATCTCGAACGGGCGTGTCACCGGAAACTCGCATCCCGGCCAGCGGTTCCGCAACAGCCAGAAGGCGGTCTTTTTGCGGCGCAACCAAATGGCACGTCGCGCATTGCTGGGGATGGACAGCAGAAAACCCTACGAGACACCGAAATGGTGGCCTGGCGGCGACGATCGCGAAGCCATGTGCTGTTCCTTCTGCGGGGGCCGCGACCACCGCTATGAGCAATGCCCGCAACGAGACCCCGAGGTCGATCCATCCTCCGACACCGCGGACGACACCATTCCCAGGTTCCCCAGGTTCTGAAGTCGAATCCAGGTTTGTCAGTGCGCAATGTTGCTCCCCCTTGCAACCAAAATGTCCCGCCTGCATTGCAGGGAATGGGCGGAAATCCATCACGCAAGCCTGAAATACGCTTGAGAGGGCGAGGGCCAGGCGCGAGGCGGTTGGGCGTGACCGAGGGATGTCGGGGGCAATGACGGAATTGGCAAGCGTGAACGGCCCGATAGAAGCCACCGCCGACGCAAGGCTGGCGGCGATCGTCGATTCCTCCTTCGACGCCATCATCAGCAAGGATCTGAACAGCGTCATCACCAGCTGGAACGGCGCGGCGCAGCGGATGTTCGGCTACACTGCCGAGGAGGCTGTCGGCCAATCGGTGCTCATGCTTATTCCCGATCACCTCAGGGACGAAGAGGCCGACATCATCGGCCGTGTCCGCAATGGCGAACTCGTGGCCAGCTACGAGACGATCCGGCGCCGCAAGGATGGCGGGATCATTGCCGTGTCGCTGACCGTCTCGCCGATCAGAAATGGATCAGGCAAGATCATCGGCGCCTCGAAGATCGCACGCGACATCACCGCGACCAAGGAGAGCGAACGGCGGATCAGGCTTTTGATGCGGGAGGTAAATCATCGCGTCAAGAACCAGTTCGCGGTGATCCTCTCGATGGTCAGGGAAACAAGCAAACGCTCGACGGATCCGCGTGAGTTCGAAGCGCTTGTCCGTTCCCGCATCATGGCGCTGTCGCGTTCGCACGATCTGCTGGTGAACTCGGAATGGGCGGGCGCCAGCCTCTTCGACCTCATCCAGGAACACCTCAAGCCGTTTGGCCATGAGGAGCAGGTATCGCTGTCCGGACCGCTTCTGACCCTGCAGCCGAACGCCGTGCAAAATCTCGGCATGGCATTTCATGAGCTCGGGACCAACTCATCCAAATATGGCGCGCTGTCGGGGGAAGCCGGGAGGATCGACATCACCTGGCTGATCGCCACCGGCGTCGCGGGCAAGCGGGAAATCCATCTCGTGTGGGAGGAAACCTCGCCAGTCCCCGCCGATGAGCGGCTAGACGACAGCACGCGCAAGGGTTTCGGCACCGTCGTCCTGCAGCGGGTTTCGCCACAATCGCTGAACGGTTCGGCGGTGCTGGATCGTCGCCCGGGCCGTCTCAGCTGGTCGCTGACGGCGCCGCTGGAATCGATCATCGTTGCGCAACTCGGCGACGAAATGCCTGTCGACGACAGAGATCGGTCCTTCAGCCCTTGAAGGGACCGGCATCGGCCAGGCGACGGCGGGGGAGAAATCCATTGGAGGCGTGATCCGATTTCCACGCGGGCGGAAATGGCCAACCTTTTTCGTCGGCGGGCGTTGTTCCTGTGAAGGCAAGGCCGCCGCGGGTGGCCGTGACAGGAAAGGAGGCCGGGATGAGAAGTCTCGCCATCGTGCCGTTCAGCCTGGTGCTGGCACTGGCCGCGCCAGCCGCGGCCCAGACGGATTCGCAGCAGGACAGCCAGTCGCCGCAGGCGGACAAATGCCGGGCCCAGACAGAGCAAGGCAACAAACAGCAGCCTGCAGGCGGCGATCTGACGGAGACGCTCAGCGATTGCGGCGGCGTCCTGAAACCGCCCACCACCGGTGACCAGGGGATGACGGCCCCGGCTCCAGACGAGGGCAAGACGCCGGTGATCAAGCCCGGCGAGGTGCCGGTTCAGCCGCCCGCGCAGTAGAAGCCGATTTCGTCGACGGCGTCGCCGGGCGGGAACCTCGCACCGAACGAAACGTTTCCGTCACGAGTTGATTTTGAAAGGACGAGACCCGTGAGAGATATCGCCGGCACCGCAACATTGCTTGCGTCCATCGCCATCGTGATCGTGGTGGTGCTGTTGGCGCCGAAGGGCTTCGGGCTCGAAACCACCCAGCCGATTGTACAGGGCGATCCGCTAGAACAGTAACAGGGCGGATTCACCGCGAAAAAGCAGGCGAGGCATTGTGCCCCGCCTGCTTTTTTCATGCTTTTCCAAAGCAATTCCAGGAAAGCGTGAAACGGAACCGGTCTAGCGAACCAGCACGCCCGCGTGATTGCACAGCGCCGTGAAAGCTTCGTGGGCCTGTGCGGCGCTTGTCTTGCTTTCCAGCGCGGCTTCAACCTGTTCGCGCGCCGCCTGATAGAAAGGGCCACGCTTGGCATGGGGCCAATCGATCAGGACTTCGCTGGCATCCTTCAGCGTAATGATGTCGCGGATCGTGTCCGTGCCATGTGGCTTGATCCGCAACGGCGGCGATAGCATCAGCTCAGCCATCTTTGTTTCCCGCTATTGGAGGAGCCGCGCTTCGCGCGCGGCGTCGATCATCGCCCGCATCGCCTTTTCCGGCGGAGTCCAGCCGTCCAGTGCATCGCGACAGCTGCGCAACGCCGCCCGGTACCGCCGACCCTGGCCCGCCGGCCAGTCGCCGAGGCACTCCAGGCCTTCCCAGGCGCTGCGCACGACGCGCTCCCGCTCGGGGGCAAATTTCAACCTGATGGGCCTTGGGAACATCTTGTCGTTCAAGCTCTCGTCTCCGGGTCTGTGAAGCGTCGTATAACGTACGCGACAGGGGAGGGTTCCGTGCTCGAAAATCAAAATTCGGTCGTGCAACATGCGTCCCGAAGGCTTGGGCGCGGCCAGACGCAAAAGGCTGACAAAGCGCTGTTCCGGGCGGCGCGCCGCTGACCGTCAAGCGCACGCCGGCGCTGGCGGCGGCCGGTCCAGCGCATGGTCTCGGCCATGGTTGCGACTTCCATGCCATACCTCCCAAAGTGCGGGGGACTGGTTCGGCCGGAGGGCTCGCGGCTGCTCGGACACCGAGACGGGCGCCCACCCCGATCGCATCGGGATGGGGTAGGCTCTATCCCCGAGCGGCCATATAGGCGTCGAGCTTCTTTCTCGATGGCCCATAGCGCTTGATGATGGTCTGCGCTTCGCTCGGCGGAATGCCATATTTCTTGGCGAAGGCAGCAACCTCGTAAGGCTCCTCGCTCGAAACCAGCTTGCGGTCCTGCTTTGTTTTGGACTTGTCGTCAGCCATCTCAGGCCTCGCTTTCTGTTTTGGGTAGGCGCATCGGCGCGGCCGTTGGCGGGCCCCACCTTGCGGCCAACAGGACATAACACAGATCGGCGTCGCGGGTTCCACGGGCATGACAATAATGCCGGCCAGGAAGGCCCTGTCGTCAGCCGGCTTTGTTCAAGCCGACCGCTGCATCGGATCGATATCGGAAAGGTGGCCGCCGTCACATTCGGTGCAGGGCGCGCTTACGCCCGGGCAGCCACGCTGCTGGGTACCGGCGGGACAGCAATGGCCGTTGGAACTCGTCCAGCGCGGACACTCAAAGACCTGGCCCGCGCCACCGCAGCCGCTGCACTCCAGCACCGTGGACCGGACGACATGGAATCTTGCCCCAAACCCGACGCTCGCGCCCAATTCTCAAACCCACCCAAAAACCTGCACTGGCACCGCTGTGCATTAGCCCCAGCTTAACAATACCACGATGCTGGTTACGAACAAGTTTCGCGATCATTAATTGTTCGTGAAGGCCGCCGCGGCTGTGACGGGGCCTCAGGCGGGCTTGAGCCGCATCGCGGCGAGATACATGAGCGCCGATGCGGCCTGCCCGCGGTCCCAGCCGGCCGCCTCGGCCTTGTCGAGCAAAGCGTCGAGATGGGGGACAAGCATGTCCCTGCATTCCTGTTCATAGGCGGTGGTCATCGCCGGATGTTGCGGCGCGCCGATGGTCAATGCCTTGGCCATGTCCGATTCCTCCCCTCTGAGCGGTGCGGTACTATACCATCAGCGGGCAAACCGGAATCGGCTTTTTGCCGGCACTGTGCATGGAATCAAGGAGTTAGCTTCCTGGACATGCGGTGGAGCGGCGCAAAAGGCCGGGGCACTCGACATCATGGCAATCTTGGCGCCATGATTTCAGGCAAGTCCGGAATCGGACAGGGATCATGGGGGGTGGGCAATGACCGACACGCAAGGCAATTCGAACCGTCTCCAGCAGCATGTCGTCGCCGGTTCGCGTCCGATCGGCAGCGGCATCGTCGCGCTGGCCATCGTGCTGGCGCTGATCGCCGCCGTCATGGGGTCCTGGTACACGATCGACCAGGGCGACCGCGGCGTGCTTCTGACCAATGGCGCGTTGAGTTCGGTCGTCGATCCCGGCCTGCATTTCAAATTGCCGTGGCTGCAGCGCGTCGAGAAGATCAGCCTGCGCCAGCAGGTCATCAAATGGGGCTGCGAGAACCAGAGCGACTGCGGCAACCTGCCGGCGATGCAGGCCTATTCGCGCGACCAGCAGCCGGCCAACATGCGCGTCACCGTCAACTTCCACGTGCCGGCGGCCGAGGTCAGCAACGTCTACATCAATTACGGGTCGATCGAGGCGCTGGCGGACCGCGTCATCGCCCGCAAGGCGCCACAGGAGATCAAGACGGTGTTCGGCCAGTATGACGCGGTGTCGGTGATCCAGAACCGCGCCAAGTTCAACAAGGATGTCGCCGACGCCATTTCGGCGGTGACCGACGGCCCGGTGATGATCGACAGCGTGCAGGTCGAGAACATCGACTTTTCCGATGCCTATGAACAGGCGGTCGAGGCGAGGATGACGGCGCAGGTGGAAGTGCAGAAGCAGGAGCAGAACCTGCAGCAGGAAAAGATCAAGGCCGACATCGCGGTGACGCAGGCCAAGGGCCGCGCCGACAGCGTCAAGGCGGAAGCCGAGGCCAGCGCCTACAAGACCAGGATCGAAGGCGAGGCGACGGCCGAAGCGATCAAGGCCCGCGCCGGCGCGCTCGCCAACAATCCGCTGCTGGTCGAACTGACCAAGGCCGAGAAGTGGGACGGGCAGTTGCCGAAATCGATGATCCCGGGCTCGACGGTGCCGTTCCTCGAACTCGGCACGCCGGCGCCGGCGGCGAACTGAGGGCGGAGCGCCAACGATCCAAACCCATGATCCCGAACCTGCGGTTCGCGAGGGATCATGCCTTGGGTTCAAAGAGCTCGACCACGTTACCGGACGGGTCTTCGCAAAGAATCTGACGGCCGCCCGGGCCGTCGACGATCTCGTTGCGGAACGGCACGCCGGCCTCGCGCATCCGGGCGGCGTGCGCCGGCAAGTCCTGAACCTCGAGGACGATGCGGTTCCATCCGCCGGGCTCCGGCGTACGGCCATCCGGCATCGGTCTCGCGGCCGACGCCGTGGGGCCCGCGAGCCAGAATGTGAGATCGCCGCGCTTCAGGATGGCCATCGCCGGACCGAACTGCTGCTGCAACGCGAACCCCAGATGCTTCGTGTAAAACGCTATGGACAACTCGACATCGCTGACGAGATACCGGACCGTCGCCATCCGCTGGCTCCTCACAACAGATCAAGCACCCCCATGCAAGGAATAGCGTCCAGGGCAGGTCGCGGCAAGGTTCGAGTGCCATCGCGCGGTGAGCTGGTCCATCGTGCCGCAGGTGCCCGACGAAAAGTTTCCGGCCGGTGTCGGAACTGCCCAGGGTCACCCGTCCTTGGGTCGAAATCCATTGCAACCCTGGAGAGACAGCATGTCGGATAGCATTCAATCGCCGTGGCAGACCGCGGCCCTTCTCGTCGCCCGGCTGATCTTCGCCGCCGTCTTTCTCATGGCGGTGACCTTCAAGTTCATGGGCATGGAGGCGACCGCCGGCTACATCGCCGCCGCCGGCTTTCCGTTCCCGCTGTTTCTGGCCTGGTGCGCGGCGATCCTGGAGGTCGCACTCGTGCTGTGCTTTCTGAGCGGCGCCTTCTTCACGCAGGCGGCGCTGGTCGCGGCGGCCTATGTGCTGTTCCTCGGCTTCGCCTTCCACGGACCGAGCCACTGGGCCGGCAACCAGGCGGAGTTCGGCTTCTTCGTCGACCATTTCTCCTTCCTGGCCGGCCTTCTGTTCGCCGCCGTGCACGGGCCGGGCAAGGTGCTGGCGCTGAACCTGGGATGGCCGGGCCGGGCGTGAGCGGGTCTGGGCCTCACATCTGGTCGTTGTACGGCTCCTTGATCTGGCCGACCATGCGGGCAAGTTTCGAAAAAGAGGGGATGTCCGCCTCCGGCTGGCATTGATTGGCGAGCTCCAGCAACCGGATCGGAAAGTTGACGGCGTCACGGCTCGACGCCGACATGCCGCCTGATCGCTCCTGGCTGGTTTCGCTGGCTTCGGCCTTGCGCAGGGCGACGTCGATCTCCTCTGCCGTCAGCACCCCCTTGCGAACCAGCACGTGGTTGATCGATGCGACGGCCATCAGCAGGCCTTCAAGTTGCAGATTGGCGACATTCATGACGATTGCTCCCGTGGCTAGGCTCGAAACGCGCGAGCGGCGTTTCCGATCCGGAAGATGGCGCGGAACTTCGGTTGGGGATGGCTAGCCGGGAGCAGGCCGCGGTCAAATGGCCTATTCCAGCGTCCAGTGCTCGCCATATTCACGCCATAGCGCCTTCGCTTCCAGGCTGCCGAGGCGCGGGGCCGACGGATCGCCAGGGATGATGGCGACGGCGCTGATATCATAGTTTGGAAAGGCATTGGCGACGAAGCGGATTGCTTCGCCAAGCGAGCGCACGCGGATGATCGGATCGGCCTGGCCTTGGCCGGTGCTGCGCACACCGGAAACCGTGGCTGGCGCGTGCCGCATCCTGAATACGGATGCCATGGTTGGTCTGTCCATCGTCCTCTCCCACAAGGCGACGCGAATCATTCCATGAGCTCTAGCTTATGATTCCACAGTTGCCGGCTCATGAAAAGCCGGCCGAAAAGTCGATCCTCGAGGCTCGGCCTGTGCCGCTCGGGTTGTCCGGTGAGGGCATTTGTGCTATTGTTTCGGGTATGGTGCTGATTTGCGCCAACGACCTCTGGACCCGCCGCGAAGGCGGGTTTTTGTTTTCCAGGCCTTCTGATCTCGTCGCCGACGACTTGTTCGTGATGATCGGCCTGTGCGGCGGCTACACCACCTCTTCGTTCAGCCTACAGACGCTAGACCCTTTGCGCCGACGGCTTCGACCGGGCGGCGCTCAACATCGGCCTGTTGGTGGTGCTGTGCGTGGGAGCGGTCGCGCTCGGCCATATCATCGCGGCCCGGATCAATGATGGCGCTACGCAGGTCACGAGGAGGCTTAGATGTAATGCAAGCCGACAGGTCGGCATTCATCACAGAAGAAATACAATCACTTTCCACCGCGCTTTTGCTTGACTGCCTTACGCTTGTCAGAATCGCGCGCGGGTGCGAGACGGAAGAGACGGGAGAAGATTTTTGACCATGAGAAAACGGAAGAGTTCTATTCCCGCAGAGTAAATGAATCCGGCGTCGGCCCTGATCGCGTCGAGTGATACTGGCGTTACATCGACATTGACGCGGGAGCGCGCTTGAGCGCGAACTTGAAAGACTTCTTTTGTCTCTTCATCTATGCACCACATGTGATGCACTATCTGGTTTCGCTTATTAGCTGCCTCACTCACCCTCGCCAAAAGGCGATCAAACTTCTCAATGTCAGTCAGATCGTCGAATTTGATGTCGGTGAGTGACTTCAGCACACTCTCTCTTAAAGGAAGAGTCATGTGGGTCGTAACGGCCCAGCCGGTCTCCATATCGACGCCAAGCAGCCCGGCTATGGCCATCTGGACGTGGTCTTCTGTCTGGGCGTAGCAGGTGCACGCCATCCCGATTGCCTCTAGGTACTCTTTGGGTAAGTTCCTTGGATCAAAATCGAGGTCACGGAATTTGTTGTCCATGTCGGAAACTCCTAAAAACAAAGACCAAGAAAAAGGGCGACGAAGTATTGCGCCGCCTGTTGGAGACACCGCCGAAGCCGCACGAGACCGTGCTGGCACCAAAGAAAAAGGGCGGCTCCGTGAAACCGCCCTCGACTGCAACCAAAAAGCGTTAGCCGCGTGGCGGATACGGGTCGTGACCGTAGGTCCATTCGGTCCGGAATTCATGGTTAGGACGCTGCACTAGGACTTGGGCATCATGGCCGCCGCTGCCGGCCTTGTGCGCCGCATCAACAGCGGCAGTGATCGCATCGGCTTGTGTCCGATACGGACCGTAATGCTTTCCGTCGAGCTTAACTTTCCATTCATTCTCATGGAAGACAACAAAGTACTGGGCGCGGGCCATCAGGCACCTCCGTTGATTCGGGTGATGCAATATTAGGGGAATGACGATGCCGAGTCTAACCAAACGGACGGCTGTTACTTATCCGCCAGAGTTGTTGCCACGTGCTCGCAGCAACGCAGACGTTTGGGTGTGCGTCTCGCATGATGAAAGCAAGTGCGACGCAAGCTGCCGCCATTGCCGTTTGGTGACGGACACCGGTTCCGAGAAATCGTTGAATTAAAGCTTCTTGCGTTTGCGCAGGAACTTGCGCGCCGCCTGCTTAGGCGTGACTGGCTTCACCAATCCGCCGATGGGTGAGTCGTTTGTCGCGGGCCATGCGAGGCCGATCTTGGACTCGTCAGTGTAGAGGGTCGAGGCGCGGTCTGAATTGCGCACCGGGATATCGCGCGATGTTTTTCGTGGTGTGCTGGACATGGAACGAACGGACAGCGCCGCCGCACTCGACAAGGGAGACACCGACACGCTTCCGCCCACCGCCGGCTGTACTTAAATGCATCCAGGAATTTTTTCCTAGAAAATCGTTGACTGGGTGAGGGCAGCCATGCTACATATTTGCCCATGGTGCTGATTTGCGCCAACGACCCGCCGCCGAGGCGGGTTTTGTGTTTCTGGCACTTGCAATGGTCACATCCAGGGTGTGGCGCCTGACGCGTCTCTTTCGGAAATCCTTACCCGGTTGATCACCTCGAAGCTCGGTTCGCTGACGGATAGAATATCCACGCAAGCCCAGCCGGTGACGAAGCGATAGTGGGTCGCCGGTGACCGTGTCGATCGCCAGGTTTCGGATTGCGTGCTCTCGAAGACTGCGCCTTCCACCCGATAGCCGAAGTGGTTCGCGACAAGTCCTTCCTTGGACGTGCTCTCATGCTCGGTGCTGAGCGCCATTTCATCAAGGATGCGTACGATCACCTCGTCTCGAAATTGCACGCGCAGCATATGATGTTCGTCATCGGGGATGAGGAAGTCCGCGACCACCGCCTCATTCGTCCAGCGCAATTCCAGCAGGTCGCTCCGATTGCAGTCGAGATCGGGATGAACATCCATCGGATAATATCGAGGCAAATCAGGCTCGCTTTCTGCCGGGCCTCTTGTAATCGGCCGAGCGCTGAAAGTTCTTTGAACAACCGTATTGAAGCCTTCAAGAGAAGACCATGCCCCATCGCTACGCCACCATCATCACCGACGATGACGGCCGCGAGATCGTCAGCGCCATTGGCGAGTTCGAGGGGGCGGCGCCACGGACGCGTCTGGGCCGTGTCGAGCAGGTGGCGCCCGGCGTGCTGATCGGCATGGTGCGGGACGCGGCTGGTGGCTTCTCTTTCCCGCAAGCGGGGATTGGTGGCCTCGCCATGGCGCGCCTCAGGGCCGGCGCGGCGAAGCCTGCCCAGGCGGCGAAGCCTGCCCAGGTGGCGAAGCCTGGGACGGCAAGGCCGAAGCGTGCCAAGAGGGCCGGGAAGAACCGCTCGAAGAAGCCGGGCAGATCGATGCCGAAGGCTGGCATCTCCGCCAGCGATGCCGGCGCCATGGGGCAGGCCGATGGCTGACGATACCGCCGCCGGGCCAAGGCGCGGCAAGGCGAAGCCGGCAAGGCGTCAGCCCACCGCCGGCCCGGCGTCCCGTCCGAAGCGGATGAAGAAGACGCTGGGCGATGACTTTCTCGCCGCCGTGCGCGCCGATTTCCGCGCCCATGGCGCCGGCGTCATCGCCGAGGTGCGCGCCGACAAGCCGGACCAATATCTGAAGATCGTGCTTTCGGTGCTGCCCAAGGATTTACATGTTTCCCTCAACCAACTGGACGCGCTGAGCGATGAGGAGATCCGCAGCCGCATCCGTGGCCTCGAAGCCGTCCTCAGGCCGTTCCTCGAAGAACCCGCTGATGGCGGCGAGGGCGGAATATCTGACGCTGCTGGCGGAGCTTGACCGCAGGCGCCGCACAAATCTTCTGGCGGCCTACAAACCGTATCAACGCCAGGCGGAATTCCATGCGGCAGGCGCGGTCAATCGCGAACGGCTGTTCATGGCCGGCAACCAGCTTGGCAAGACCAGGGCCGGCGGCGCCGAATGGGCGATGCACCTCACCGGCCGCTATCCCGCGTGGTGGCAAGGCAAGGTCTTCGACACGGCGGTCCGGCTGTGGGCCGCCGGCGTGACCGGCGAGGGCACGCGCGACAACCCGCAGCGCGTGCTGGTCGGTCCGCCGCAACAGCAGGCGGCCTGGGGCACCGGCATGATCCCGGCCGATGCCATCGCGCAGACCATCATGGGCCGCGGCGCACCGGGCGCGCTCGACAGCGTCATCGTGCGCCATGGCGGCGGCGGCGATGTGCAGGCCGGCGAGAGCGTGCTGTCGTTCAAGAGCTTCGAGAAGGGCCGCGAGAAATGGCAGGGCGAGACGCTGCACGGCGTCTGGTTCGACGAGGAGCCGCCGCTCGACATCTATTCCGAGGGGCTGACCCGCACCAACGCAACAGGCGGCATCACCATCGTCACCTTCACCCCGCTGCTCGGCATGTCGGATGTGGTGCTGTTGTTCCTGTCGGCCGAGCAGGTGGAAGGGATGGCAACTCACCTGAAACCATGATCCGCGATGCCGCTTGGAATGCAACCGAGGGGCGAGTAGCGTCCGCCGCGATCGGAGGCCGACATGCGCAATCCTGCAAGACTGCTCCTGCTGTGCGGTGTCATCAGCCTTGCCGCCTGTACTGCAAAGGACTGGCGCGCCGAGGCGATCGCCAATGCCCAAGACACGATCCGTGCGCAGGTGAATGACCCGGCGGCGGAATTCTCGCACCTGCAGATCACCGGCGACAGCTCGTCAGGGCAGACATGCGGCTTCGTCACCGCGAAGGTCGGCGCTCTGACGAAGGGAGCCCGCTTCATTGTCTACATCGATGGCGCCGGCCCGTTCGTCGAGGCCGGCATGGGCCGCACGCCCATGTCGAAGGCCGATTTCGACTGGGCCTGGCAGAACGACTGCCTGAAGGAAGGCTATAAATCCTGAGCGCTAACGGCTTCACTCCGTCTCCTGCGCCACCATGCGGTCAGCATCTGCGCCATCGAAGGCTGCTCAATCTTGGCGAAGCGCGCCAGCTCCTTCTGTGACATCGCTCCGCCGTCGCGCAGGAGATAGAAGTGGGGGAGAGGTGGCCGCGCAGCGGCTGGAGAGGGGCCTTCGGAGGACGCTGGACGCGCTAGGACCGGCTCAAGCAGCGTCGCCCCCGTGATGTTCCCGATGGCCGATCAGGTCGAGCTGGGGGTCAAAAGGTGGATGGAGTCGAATCAAGGGTATTGGCTGCCCGCAAGCTGCCTGGCGCGGGCCTTCGGATCGGTTGCTTTCCGGGTGAGCGGTTGGCACCATATCCTTTCGTCGCCCGAAATCGGATTGAACCAGACATTGCATACTTTGTTCGGCGTGTCCGGGGCACAAACTTTGTGTTGGTGCCCGCTGAGCTCGTACATCTTGCAGGTCTGCTTACTTGTATCGTATGGAACGTTCGATTGGCATGCTGATGTACTGGCGGCAATGGCCACAACGATTGCTATGCGGATCATGTATCTCCCCCGATTCATCAGCAACTTCGCATTGATGAACAGTATTATCAATGGCTGCAAATCGTCACGGCGGCTAATTACGGCAAGCTCATATGACCCGTCACGTCACCTTCATGACCATCGACGATGCCGAGCATTATTCGCCCGGGGAGCGCGCGGCGATCGTTGCCGCCTTTCGGATATTCTGTTCGAGTTCGTGGTGAGGAGGTTCAAGCCGTCCGTGGAAGAGTAGCTCCGACTCCAGTACGGTCCACGCAAGCGTGTGCGAGTGCTTTCGACTGCGACGGCGATTTGCCTAACGGAAGGTCCGCCAGGGCAAGATTGCCGCGCTGAACGATGTCCTCGGTTGCAACAACATCCTGAGCGGCAATGTTGTCTCGGGCATTCTCAACGGCATCAAGACCAGCCTTGTCGGCGGCGTTCTGAGGGGAATTGACGTCAACCTGCCTGGCGGTAACTGCTTCAGGCTGGGCAAGCGCCACCAACGCGTCTCCATCTTTCGAAGGCAATTCAATAGCCCGTCCGGTTCGCCGGGCGGGCTATTTTGCGTTTCGGCTCGTGAAGCCCTGGCCATCCGCTCAACGAGCCTTGCGTCAGCGACCCGGCTTGGCAAGCCTCAAGCCAGGATGTTGACCGCGCGCGCGGCGACCAGCGCGATGGTCAGCAGCGAGATCATGGCCTCCGCCATCATCAGCAGCTTGGCGCGCTGCGAAAGTGGCAAGGTATCGGTCGGCGAAAACGCCGTCGCATTGGTGAAGGCAAGGAAGACATAGTCGACGAAACCTGGCAGCCAGTCGCGAAGCTCGCGGTCGTTCAGGGTCATCTGCGCAAACAGGAAATCGGCCTGGGCGAGCTTGACGAGGCCGCAGGTCGGCGGTCCGCCACGATCGGTGCTCCAGAACCACAAGGCGAAGACGATGACATTGGTCACCCAGATGTTGAGCGCGTCGATCAGGAGCGTCGTGCCGCTGCTGCCGGCATGGCCCTCCAGCAAGGCACGCACCAGCAAGACCAGCGAACCGCAATTCATGATGCTGATGACGGCTGTCATGGTCAGTGCCGTTCTGCGGATCATGACGCGAAACTGACCGATCGCGTGCCACTCGTGATCCTCGACCGCCTTTCTGGTGGCGGCCTGCGTCCAGGCCGTTGCCACCGACAAGGGCAGCAACAGGGCGGCTTCCAGTGCCGGCGCCAGCCAGCGTGGCCCGAATGACAGGTTGTTGATGACCAGAAGCTGCAGGCAGATGATAATGAGGACGGCGGCACGGGCCATCCAGAAGTCGAGCGCTCGGTAGTGAATGACGGCATGCTGGTGGCGCATTGTAAATCCTGGCGAACTTTGAAGGTTTGGAGCTTGGTGGGCTGATCCGCTCAGACGCAGGCGACGTCCGCCGCCATCTCGCCCGGCGCGTGGCTGGGATCACAGGCGTCGTGGGTCAGAAATGAACCGCCCCGGTGCGTAGTTTTCGACGGGCTGCCTGGTGGCGTCTTCCATGGCCGTTCTGCTTGTATTTCGAGGTGAGGGACAGCATCAGGGCGCGAAACTCCGCCTCAATCTTGGTTTTGCAATGGTCATGTAAGTATACATTTTCGTAAGCTTCGATTTCTGGGCTGTTCGGAAAATGGTCCGGTGTGATTTACCCACCGCATGGCGAGAATCGATGAATCCATGGACAACTGGCTGCCGGTCGGCCTGCCCGTTGCGAGTGGCCGGCACCAGTCGTCGATCTGGTCGAGTCTGACCCGTTATCCGGAAGTCGTTCTCGCGCTTTTGTGCCTGATGCAGATCCTGTGCTGGACCGTGGTACCGGCGCTTGTCGACGCCGCGCCGCCTGGCGATGTCGTCGAGGGCTTCATGTGGGGACGCGAATGGGTGCTGTTGACCTACAAGCACCCGCAGCTTCCGGCATGGCTGCTCGAGGCCAGCCATCTTCTCACCGGATCGTTCCGCTGGCCGCAATATCTGCTTTCGCAGCTTGTCGTTTCGGCAACCTTCATCTTCGTCTATCTGCTGGCCCGCGACATGCTTGGGCGAACCCGAGCTCTGGCCGCCGTGCTTTTGATGCCGTCGATCTATTTCTTCGGCTGGCCCACCCCGCAGTTCAATCATGACTACGCGCAGATGCCTTTCTGGGCCGCCATCTCATGGCTTTTGTGGCGCGCAACCCGGGACCCTGGCTCGAAATGGTGGTGGATTGTGCTGGGGCTGGTGTCCGGGGTCGGGCTCTACGCCAAGTTTTCCACCGGCCTGCTGTTGCTGTTTGGCGCGATCTGGCTGTTGTCGGACACACGGGCACGCACTCGGCTCGCCACGCTTTGGCCATGGCTCGGGCTCGCCGTGTTCCTTGTCGTCGCCGCGCCGTTGGCCGTCCAACTCTACCGCATCGACTTCCTGCCGCTGACCTATGTCGCCGGTCGCGATGACTGGGTGATGGCCCACCGCGCCCGTCTCTACTACATCGGTGTGCAATTGGCCGGGCTGACAGGCTTCCTTGCCGTTCTCGCCATATCCGGGCTGTTGCGGCGCGAGCCGCCGCGCAAGGTCGTGGCATTGCGCATGGCGCCAATCGGGCCGAGGGCGTTCACTTATCTGCTATGGATCGGGCTTGGTCCGGCTATTCTCGTCATGGTGGCTTCGCTGTTCACGGGAGCGGGGGAGGCGTGGGGGGCGCCGATGTACAATCTTGTCGGCGTCGTGGCCATTGCCTGTCTTGGTGACAGGCTCGGCATCGCCGAGATGCGCAGGCTGGCGATCTGCGCGCTCGTGTGCGTCATCGGCGTATCCGGAGCCTACGCGACGATCCGATCGACAAGCTGCAATGTCCTCGGACACATGCAACCCGTCTGCTGGCCCGCGCAATTGGTGTCCGATGAAGCGGAAACTGTCTGGCACGAGGCCAGCAAAGGTCGGCTGGGCATCGTCGGCGGTGACACAGGACTGGCCATGCTTGCCGGGCTGAATGCCTATGACGAGCCCTCGATCTTTACCGGCCTCGACATGCGGTTTGCGCCATGGATCACGCCAAAACGGCTGCAGGACCAGGGCATGCTGCTGATCTGGCAGGGGAGCCAAACGCCGCCGCGGCGGCTCATGCCATGGATCAAGGCACTTCCGGTCAAGACCGTCATGCTCGGCTGGTCACGCCAGGCGCCGCCCGTGGCCATCAACTTCGTCGTCATTCCCCCGGGCACACACGATCTGCCGAGTGATCCGCCGGCCCCGCCTGAAGATCAGGACAATTGACTGCTGCCCGCCGCGTCCTACGTTGGCGACTGGACGAAGCCGGCGACAATGCCCATTTATGGGAAATCCAATTCATTTTTGCGCAATTCCGGACGGAAAACCGCTAGACACTTTTCCTGGAATTGCTTTGAGAGGAGACGTGATATGGCGACTTCGACCGAACGCGCAGTGCTTGCCGGTGGTTGCTTCTGGGGCATGCAGGATTTGATACGGCGCTATCCCGGCGTCATTTCCACCCGTGTCGGGTACAGTGGCGGCGACGTGCCCAACGCCACCTACCGCAACCATGGTACCCATGCCGAAGCCATCGAGATCAATTTCGATCCGGCCACGATCAGCTATCGCACATTGCTGGAGCGGTTTTTCCAGATCCACGATCCGACGACGCGCAACCGCCAGGGCAACGATGTCGGGATGAGCTATCGCTCGGCGATCTATTACACCAGCGACGAGCAGAAGCGCGTTGCCGAAGACACCATCGCCGATGTCGATGCCTCTGGTCTGTGGCCGGGCAAGGTCGTGACCGAAGTCGCGCCGGCCGGTCCCTTCTGGGAAGCCGAACCCGAGCATCAGGACTATCTGGAGAAATACCCCAACGGCTATACCTGCCATTTCGTCAGGCCGGGCTGGAAGCTGCCCGTTCGCGAGAAGGCCGTTTCATAAGGTTCACAGGATCGGGGTCAAGGCCCCGACCCTCGCCTTGCCTTCTGTCGCGGATCAAGCCTGTTGTGTCGGGTAGAGCGTCAGGATGTTGACGTTGACCCGTGGCGGCTGCGACACCGCATAGAGCATCGCGGCGGCGATGTCCTCGCTCTCCAACTGCTCCATGTCGCCCAGCCGGTGCTCGACCGCCAACCGCACATCGTCGCGCATGTTGGCGGTGAAGCCGGTCCTCACCGCGCCCGGTTCGATCACGGTAACCCGGATGCCGTCCCTGCCGATTTCGCGGCGCAGCGATTCCGCCATGGCGCTCACCGCGTGCTTGGTGCCGGAATAGACGACCGAAGGGTGGATGTAGCGGCCGGTGCCGGACGAGACGATGACGATATGGCCTGATCCCTGCCGCTTCATCGCCGGCAGTGCCGCGTTGATCGTGTAGAGCAGACCCAGGACGTTGATGTCGACCATCTCCCGGTACTCACGGGGGGTGGTGTTCTGGAAGGGGGCAGCGACCCCGACGCCAGCGACGTTGAACAGCATGTCCAGGCGGCCGTAGTGTTCCAGCACACGCCGGACCATGGCGGTGGCTTGTTCCTCGTCGGTAATGTCGGCCTCGATGGTGAGCGCCTCGCCACCGGCATCGCTGATGCGCATGGCCAGGTCATCAAGCCGCTGCCGGCGCCGCGCCGCGATGGCTACGGTGGCTCCTTCTGCCGCCAGCGCCAGCGCGGTGCCGCGCCGATGCCAGAGGACGCGCCGGCCACCAGAGCGATTTTTCCGTTGAGTTTCCGCATGTTCGTTGCTCCTGCTCAGAAGGAGATTCAGATGCGCTCGATGCCGGACCGGTCCTGATCGGATGCCGTTCGAGCGTCTCCGCAAAACTAGGTGACAGACGCCGTGCGGAAAATGCGGTAGAATTTGACGACACTCATTGGAGAATCTACCATAATGCGCGGCAGCGACTATGCGGAACTGAAGGCCTTTGCCACTGTTGTCACGCATGGCAGCTTTGCCCGCGCCGCGGAAGATCTCAGGATTTCCGCGTCAACGCTCAGCCAGACGATCCGTCAGCTCGAAGCGCGGCTTGGCCTGCGGCTGCTCAACCGCACCACCCGCAGCCTGTCGCTAACCGAAGCCGGTGTGCGCCTTCATGCGCGCTTCGCGCCGGCCATGGCCGAGATGGAGGCGGCGGTTGGCGATGCCGTTGCCTTGCGCGACACGCCGGCTGGCGTTCTGCGCGTCCATATGCCGAGCGTTGCCGCTGCCACCTATCTGGAGCCTGTGCTCGGCCGCTTTCACGAGGCATGGCCGGACATCGTCCTCGATTTGACGATCGGCGATGCCGCCATCGACATTGTCGAGGCTGGCTATGATGTCGGCGCGAGACTCGGCGAATTCCTCGAAGCCGACATGGTCGCCGTGGCGCTTGGCGGCAAGCAGCGCCAACTCGCCGTGGCCTCGCCGGACTACATCGCCCGCCACGGATCACCGTCGGCACCGCCGGATTTGCTACAGCATCGCTGCATCAACTGGCGCCGGCCGGGCGGCAGTGGCCTCTACAAATGGGAATTCGCCAGGGAAGGCCAATGGTTCTCGGTCGCGGTCGATGGCCCGCTTGTCGTTTCCAGCCGTGACATGGCGGTTGCCGCCGCGGTGCAGGGGGTCGGCATTGCCTTCTGGGCGGAAGATCTGCTGCGCCCGCTGATCGAGGCCGGCAAACTGGTGCCGCTGCTGGACGACTGGTGCGCGACCTTTCCCGGCTGGTTCCTCTGCTACCAGAAGCAGCACCATACGCCGCCGGCCGTGCGCGCCTTCGTCGATTTCCTGCGGCATGCCAATGCCGGCCGCCAAACCCTGTCTGGCGGTTGACAGTTTGCTGTGCCGCTGGCGAACTGCGGATGCTGATTTGATTTCAGTTTTCTTTCGGAGTGAACATGAAGAGGATCTACGAAAAGCCGGTGCTGGTGAAACGCGAACGACTTTCGGTCGTCACCGCCGTGGGGGCGCTTTTACCCAAACCGGCTGGCTGACAGGCGCGGCTCGACCCTGCTCGGGCGGTTCGTGAGGTCGGACTGGATCGCCGGTCGCAGAATGGTGGCGAGGAAGGCACTGTTTGACCGGACGCCGGAAGATGAATTCGACTGACCCCACCGGTCGTGGAGGGCCGATCAGCGCCATTTTCATGCCGGACCGCTGCTTGCCGGCTCGGTGGAGGCGGGAAACCACATCGGCGCGATCGTCGTGCCTGGCTTCCGGCGGCGACCCACCGACTGCGATGCGGATGCTGGTGGGCGAGGCGGCGCCGGCCTACTGCAAGGGCGCCTTGTCAGGGGCGCCGCAGCCAGGTCAGGCGGCTAGGCCTGCCAACCGGCAGGGCGCCGGTCAGGCGATGGGGAAGCGTGGAGTTCGACCTTGCCGACGGCAGGGTTTTGCATCGCACCTACAGCCGTCTGCTGAAACGGCTCCTGAAAGTGCGAAGTATGTTCGCACGCGCTCCAGTCACGGAAGCGCGCCCGGTAATGCGACTTTTCGGCAAAGTGGAAAGCAAGCCCGGGCAGAGATGATCGTCCGCCGCAGGCCTGTAGCCCACTTGCCACAATTGCTGTCGGCGAGGTGGCGCCGGCGGGCTGCCGTCGGCGCCTGGCGCAATGGTTTTGGCGCAGTACGCTGAAAAAACGGCTTTCCCAATCGCTCGAATGGTGCTTTAACTCCCGCATCCACAGGGGTGCTCCGTACGGTCGGGGCTGAGACGGGGGCGGCAAGCCCACAGACCCTAGAAGCTGATCTGGGTAATACCAGCGGAGCGAGGCGGGCGATGTTTTCAGGCGCACAAATTTCCCTGTATCCCATGGCCGACGATTTCGTCGGCGTCATTCTTGGTGCGCTCGGTGCGCTCGATCCCTATCGCGACAGGCTCAGGATCGAGACCGATGATATCTCGACCTTGCTTGTCGGGCCGCCCGAAGTCCTGTTCCCGGCTCTTCGCGATCTGTTCGTGGCGGCAGCGCGCAGCGGCAAGCATTGCGTCCTGTCGGCGGCCATTTCGCGCGGCTGTCCGGGCGAGCCGGACGATCCGATCTGCCGCTCCGATGCGTTTGACGGACCTGTCGGGCCGCTCGGCCCGCGCAAGGAGGCAGCCATCCGCGCGGTGCGTGAAACCGCTGTCGCTGGCCAGCCGGCGGCAGCGCAGTTCTCGCTCTATGTGATGGGCACCGACGACCACATGGACGAGATCTATGGCTGCATCGATTTCCTGAAGCAGTCCGGCGTCTATGAGCGCTCCAAGAATTTCTGCACCAAATTGCGCGGAGATGCCGGCGCGATCTTCGTGGCGCTGAACGAGGCTTTCTGCCGCTTCGGGCCAGGCGCCGGCCACGTAACCCTCGACGTCACGGTCTCCGCCAACAGCCCCAGCGCTGTCTGAGCCTGCCCGCGCCTGCGCGCGAGCGCCCGTCCAAGGACATCTCCCGTGGTCTCATCGTCGTCCAGCCGCTCGCGTCAACTCGCGGGTCTCTTCGCCAAGGCAGCGCCGGCGGTGATCTCGGTCGGGCTGCTCCTGCTGGCGTGGGAGCTTTGCGCCCGTTATTCCGGCATCAAGCAGACGATACTGCCAGCGCCGTCGCGCGTCTTCGCGCAGGCGATGCTCAATCGCGAAGCGCTGGTCGACAACGCCATCCCCACCATCCGCGCCACGCTACTCGGCTTTGCCTGTTCGCTCAGCGCTGCCTTTGCGCTGTCGATGCTGGTCGACTTTTTCCAGCCGCTGCGGCGCGCGCTGTTTCCCGTGTTCATCATCAGCCAGACGTTGCCGCTGGTCGCCATCGCGCCGCTGGTGGTGCTGTGGTTCGGCTTCGGGCTGATGCCCAAGGTCCTACTGGTGGCGCTGGTCACCTTCTTTCCGATGCTGGTGGCCCTGGTGCAGGGCTACGAGGCGACCGAGGCCGAGATCGGCCAGGTGCTGCGCGCCATGGGGGCAGGGCGCTGGCGCGTCTTCGTGCTGGCGCGGCTGCCTTCGGCGCTGCCCTATTTCTTCGCCGGCTTGAGGATCTCCATCACCTATGCCGTGGTCGGCGCCATCTTCGCCGAATATGCCGGTGCCGCGAAGGGGCTGGGCATCTACATGCTCAATGCCAAGAACAATTTCCGCCCCGATCTGGTGCTGGCCGCCGTCGGCGTCAGCGCCGCGCTCACGCTTATCCTGTTTGGACTGACGGTGCTGCTGCGGCACCTGGCCATGCCCTGGGAACGGGCCGACAGGCAAGCTCAGGGGAAGGGGCCACGGCGATGAGCCGGCTCGAACTGCGGCATGTGCGCAAGGCGTTCGGCGGGCTGGAGGTACTCGCCGACATTTCGCTTCGCGTCGGCGCCGGAGAATTCGTCTCCATCCTTGGTCCTTCGGGCGCCGGCAAGTCGACGCTGTTCCAGCTCCTGACCGGCGCGCAGCACGGCGATGGCGAGATGTTCTTCGACGGCACGCCGCTCGACGATCACGGCAGGCATTTCGCCTTCATGCCGCAACGCGACGCGCTGATGCCATGGCGGCGCATCCTCGACAACGTGACGCTCGGGCTCGAAGTGCAAGGCGTCAGGCGAAAGGCAGCGCGGGCGCGTGTCGCACCGCTCTTTGCCGAATTCGGGCTTGCCGGCTTCGAGCGGCATTTTCCGGCGCAGCTTTCGGGCGGCATGCGCCAGCGTGCAGCGCTGTTGCGCACAGTGGTGCAGGAGCGCGACATGCTGCTGCTCGATGAGCCGTTCGGCGCGCTCGACGCACTGACCCGCACCGCCATGCAGCGCTGGCTGGAGCAGATGTGGGGCCACCACCGCTGGACCGCGCTGCTGATCACCCACGACGTGCGCGAAGCCGTGTTCCTGTCTGACCGCATCTATGTGCTGTCGGCGCGCCCGGCCCGCATCGCCCGTGAAATCAAGGTGCCACTGCCGCGCCCGCGCGGCCTTGGCGGCGATGCCGCGCGGCAGGCGAGCGCGCTCGAAGCCGAGATCCTCGACACCATTCTCAATCCCGAACTCGACCCGCAACCACCCGAAGGATACGATCATGACTGACTTGACGCGCCGCCAGGCCCTGTTGCTGACCCTTGCCACGAGTCTTCCGCTTGTTGCCGGAGCGGGCCGGGCTCAAGCGCAATCGGCGGCGCAAAAGGTCACCGTCGCACTCGACTGGACGGTCAACACCAACCACATCGGGCTGTTTGTCGCACGCGACAAGGGGTTCTACCGCGAGGCCGGCCTCGAGGTCGATATCCTGCCCTACAGCGACACCGGTGCCGGCACACTCGTCGCCGCCCGCGTCGCCGATTTCGGCATCAACGGCACCATCAGCCTCTTCACCCAGAAAACCGCCGGGGCCGACTTGAAGGCCGTCTATGCCGTTGTGCAATCCGAAACCGGTCGAGTGGTCTTCAATGCGGCGCGCGGCGAGATCAAAAGCCCGAGGGACCTTGACGGCTTGACCTATGGCGGCTTCGGCAGCGCCTGGGAAAACGCGCTGATCGGCACCATCATCCGCCACGACGGCGGCAAGGGCAATTTCGAGACGGTGACGCTCGGCACCTCGGCCTATGAAGCGCTGGCCAACGGCTCGGTCGATTTCACGCTCGAGGTCGCGACCTGGGAGGGTGTCGATGCCGAGCTCAAAGGCATCAAGCAGCGCAGCTTCGTCTATGCCGACCATGGCGTGCCCGACGAGCACACGACGCTGATCTCGTCGAGCGAAGCCTATCTCCAGGCCAATCCGAAAGTCGCGGCCGGCTTCGTCCAGGCGACGCGGCGCGGCTATCAGTTCGCCGTCGATCATCCCGATGAGGCTGCCGCACTGTTGATCGCGGCCAACAAGGATGCCTTGACCAATCCGGCGCTGATCCGCGCTTCGCTGAAGGCACTGATCGATGGTCACTTCTTGCGCAGCCAAAGTGGCGCCATCGCCACCATGGATCCGGCCAAGATGGAAGCAATCGGCGACTACCTGTTCGCCGCCGGCATTTTGCGTGACCCCGATGGCAACGTTGTCAAGCAACGTCCGAATTTTGCGGGGTATTTCAGCAATGCGTATCTGGGGTAGGGCAGGATTCTTGAACTCAAAAGTCGCATGGGGAGCACATCGTCACGCGTCGACGGACGATGACGCTGAGGCGGCCCTTAATAGGGACTGGACGAGCTTTGTATCGCGAAGCTGCCAAGGCAGGAACGTCCAATCCCGTACGCCGCATAGATTGCATGAATAGAGGAAGGCAACCCCTGCCTGGTTTCGGTGATATATATCCGGTTTAATACCGATCTGATCTTGTCAATTAACTGCCCGGCAATGGTTGCGTGCAAAGGTCGGCCCGAGGGGAACATCGGGGTGCTTGCATTGCTTCTGTCAAAAAGTGAAACGCTTTCGCGGGCCAATGAGGACGAGATTTTGTCCGCGGCGCGAAAGCGCGAAATCCTGATCGACCTGCGGGAGGGCTTCTTTCGCGCCTGCGCGCTGGCTTTCGCGGCGCTCTTTGTCTACCGCGGCGTGTATCACTTCGTGCAGGATCCGACCCGGCTCAACATCGCGCTGATGGCGATTTCCGAGGTGTTGACCTTCACCTGGCTGCTGCTGTCACGGCGGCCGGTGACGCGCGACTGGAACCCGCTCACCGTGGTCGTCTCCGTAATCGCCAGTTTTGGCGCCGCCTTCATCACCCTTGAGCCGGGCATCACCATTATCCCGGTTTATGTCGCCGCACCTCTGCAGTTCCTGGCGTTGTGGTTCGTCATCTGGGGGAAGATATCGTTGGGGCGTTCCTTTGCCATCCTGCCCGCCAATCGCGGCGTGATGACCGGCGGTGCCTACCGTCTGGTGCGACACCCGATCTATGCCGGCTACCTTGCTGGCCATATCCTGTTCCTGCTGTCGGCTTTTTCCTTCTACAATTTGGCCGTCTACGCCGTGATCACTTACCTCCAGCTGTATCGCATCCTGCGTGAAGAGGCCCTGCTGGCCACCTTGCCGGAATACCGCGCTTACATGCATCGCGTGCCCTACAGGCTGTTCTACGGGATCGCCTGACAACAAGGCCGCATGAACGCTGACGCCTGCTGCCCGCCCGCCCGCCGCCGAGGCCAAAAGAGCACCGGGATCGGAAGTACAGAAGCAGCCGGGGGGCTTTGACCGCACTCTCCTGGCATCCGGCCAATCGGAAGGCCCGCCACTCCAGGCGGGCATTCCGCGTGAATCAGGTTTTTTCCGCCGATTCCGCTACCGACAGGTCGCGCGGAACGCTAACGCGCTGAAAGCGTTCATTCCCAGCAACATGCGAATGGCGCGATGTTGAGACCGGCGCATCGGCGCCTACAGGAGCGGGAAAACCCATGAGCTTAGGCACCATACTAATCATCATTCTTATCATTGCACTGCTCGGCGGGTTCAGTGGCCTTGGCGGCGGTCCGTTCTACGGAACCGGATATTATGGCGGCGGTGGGCTTGGACTGGTGCTGCTGATCATCATCGTGCTCGTCGTGCTCGGACGCATCTAGCCGTTCCGCCCGGTCATCGCCGGGCTCGCAATCTCGTGACCGCGCCAACACCGCGGCGCACCGGATTGTGATGAGTTCAGGTCGGCTTGTGATCCGGCGTTCCGCAAGGATCTCTTATGGTGGTTGCGGTCCACACCCCCCGTGGAAACAAGAGGAGAGGGTCCCACCCCTTGTCCTCCTCCAAGGCCCGCTCCGGTTTTGCCGTGGCGGGCTTTGCTTTTTGCGGTCGAGGGAACCGGCTTGCGTTGGTACCGTTGAGTTGTGGAAGGCTGATAATGCCCCTGACGCTCCGGACAACACTCTGCGAAATTCGCGATGATCTTCACGCCCTGCGACGGATGGTGGCGGCGCGCGGTCATATCGAGACGATCCAGGGAATCGATGCGCTGATTGGGGTGGCGGAGGCAGAGACCATCAAGGCCATCCGCCGTATTGATCGCACTGTCTGAGCAAAAAAGACTCGGATGAACGCCAGGGAAGACGACGCTGCAAATTTGCCTGGTCGCTGCTGGCAATGCGCGGCAGTTTACCAGGGCCGGATGCGCTGAAGTCCCGACGGTTTTGGGCAGCCATCCCCTCAACCAGATCAGCACTCGGGAGGCATGTATCGTGGCAGTGGTTTCAAGCCGCCCGCGGCACCCGTGAGGTAAACGTCGCCCGGGTCACCGACACGCTGGTGCCGTCGGTGTCGCTGACGACTTCCACCTTGGCCTCCAGTTGCTTCACCAGCGCCTCGACGATGGCCGTTCCAAGGCCGGTGGCCGGCAAGTCATTGGCGATCTTGCCAACGCCATTGTCCGAAACCGTCAGCTTCCAATCGCTGCCCGCGGTCTCGAACGTTACCTGGATACGGGCGTCGGTCTTCTCCTTGGGGAAGGCATATTTGATGGCGTTCAGAACGAGTTCGGTGACGATCAGACCGAGGCTGACGGCGCGCTGCGAATCGATCCTGCCGCCTTCGGCGATAACGGTAACGTCGATCGGCTGGACTTCGCCAATCATCGATGCGGCAAGGCTGCCGCACAGTTTCGAAAGGTAGGACCCAACGTCGATCTCGTCGATGCCGGCCGAAGTGTGAAGATGGCGCTGCACTTCGGCCACGGACAGAACCCGTTGATGGGCGTCCTTGAGATGCTGGCGCGTCTCTTCCGACGTGACCGAGCGCGCCTTCAGCAACAGGATGCTGGCAATGATCTGCAGGCTGTTGGCAACCCGGTGCTCCATTTCGCGCAGCAGGACGTCTTTCTGGTGGAGCAGATCTTCGGTACGCTTGAGCAGATCTTCCTTTTCCCGCTCAATGACACGACGGGCGGTTATGTCGTTGAAGGCCAGAAGGATGGTGATGGCTGAACTATGGTCGTAAAGCACCTTGCGGGCATTGAGCAGCATGGTGCGGCGGCCAATCCGTGGGAAATCATGCTCGACCTCGAAACCGTCCATGGCGGTCTTCTCGGGAATGATCGTCTCCAGCAACAAGCGAAGGGCGGGAATATCCCATTGACCGTCACCGAGCGCGTAGAGCAGCGAGCCCTGGGTCTGCGCGGGGTCGACTTCGAATGTCTTGTAGAAGGAGCGGCTGGCCGCCAGCACGCGAAACTGCTCGTCGAGGACGAGAAACGGCTCGGTGATCGTGTTGACGATGGCCTGCGCCAGCGTCTGCGCGTCTTCGATATTCGCGATGGGTTGAAACATGGGGCACTAAGCCAGACGAGCGGCGTTTTGCCTCTCCAAACGTGGACATATACCTTTACCCGCCCGTTGTCGCGAATTGAATCCGCTTGGCATCGGTGATGTGATTCCACATCGCGTTGAAAATAGGCGGGCACTTGGCCCGCCTATTTCGGCTGTCTTGGTTCGGGCATGCGCCCAAATCGAAGTGCGTCAGTTCGCGCCGCCGAGCTGCTTGGTCATTTTGCAGAAATTGTCATGGGACTTGGCAATGGCCTCGTCGCCACATTCTTTCATCATGCCCGCACGGTCTTCTTCCTTCATGGCCATCCAGGCGGCCTTGAATTCCGCCTCGGATTTCATGGTCTTCATACCGGCGTCGGTGAAGAAGGGCGACATCTTTGCCGGATCGTCGAGCGCGGATGTTCCGGTGCTGCCGCCGGCAAGGGCCGAACCAGTCATCATTGCAAGCGCCATCGCGCCCATAGCGAGCATCTTGAAGTTCATCTGGATATTCCTCTCTGTGGAGGTCATTGGAATAAACGACCTAGAAACAAACGGGACCGAGAGAAAACAGTTCCTTCAAGCGAGCAAATATTAAAACGAGATTTTATTTTTTCGGCTTGGCCTAGTGCGCCGCCTAGCCAGTATCGGCGTTTTAGCGATATTTCCGGGCTTGGCCGTCGGTATTAAGTGCGGGCCAGCATCCAGGCGCCGATTCTTTACTCCATGTCCGGTACGTCGCCGCTGACAAACAGCGTGTTCGGCGGGCCGTATTCGCCCATCGTTGGGTCGGCCTCGCGGCTCCAGGCGATGACGCCGGCATGTTTTGACGCCAGAGCCCTGGCGGTGCGTATGGCGCGGTCCTCGCTCTGCTGGTCGGCAGGGCCGAAGGCCGCAAACAATTCGCCGTCCTCGCCACGATCGAACGCGACCACGACGATCAGCTTGGGACTTTTCTGGCCATTGGAATCGGACATCTTGCACCTTCTTTCCGGAACCTATCACAATAGCGGAAATTAGGTTGGCACGTTCGATTTCGGGAGGTGAGGTGGTGCGGGACCAGCGTTTCGACGAGCCGGTCAGGATTGCGCTCGGCCGCTCGGGGAACACGATCTTCAACGTGGAGAGGGTCGCTCAAGCCGCCGACATTCTGATGAACCGGTGGCCGGTTGCGACAGGGCAAAGGCACATGGTCGCTCGCAAGGCCTGCCTAGCGGTGCTTGAAGGGAAGAAAGAGGCCTCGGTGGCGCGCGCGGCGTTCATCAATGCCGCGATCGAGGCCGACATCCTCATCGAGCCCCGTGAGGTGTCTATGCCTGCGCCAGTTCGATCAAGCTGATTCAGGATTTGCCTCTATCCTCCTGATTGATCGGGATTTTTCGGCAACCATGTTAGGGCTTTCGGCGTCTTGCCGTCCGGCCGCATAACCCGCTTTGTCCGCATTTCCGCAACGTTCGCTGCTCGTTTGGCCTGCCTCGGCATCCCGTTGACACGAGACCCATGTCAATATATTGAACAGGACTATACAGGTTTACTGAACAGGTACCCATATGAAACGGCGTGCGGTTCAACTGTCTCCCGGCACGGGCAAGCCCGAGCAGATAGCTACCGTCCTGGAGCATGAAATCCGCTCCGGGGTTCTCGGTTTCGGCGACCGCCTGCAAAGCGAGAACGAGCTCGTCCAGCGTTTTTCCGTCAGCCGCAACACCGTGCGCAAAGGCCTTGAGGAGCTGTTGAGCCGCGGGCTGATCACCACAAAGGTCGGAATCGGCTCCTTCGTCACCTTCGACGGCAAGCCGGTCGATGACGCGGTCGGCTGGTCGCGGGCGCTGGCCAATGCGGGCGCCAATGCCGAGACCCGCACGCTGCGACTGGAGGTCATCGAGGACGCCGATCTGGCATCCCTGCTTGGCATCGAAAGCCCTTTCTTCATCGCTGTCGACCGGGTGCGCACCAATGCCAGCGATGGCCACGCGATTTCCATCGAGCGCAGCCGCCTGCCACTGTCGCCCGAACTGGAAGACGTGCCGTTGCGCGGCCTGCGCGAAGGGTCACTGCACCAGACGCTGCGCGGCGCCGGGCTCATTCCCGACCATGGCGAGGAATGGGTCGGCATCGAAATGCTCAATGCCGAGGACGCCGCCATTCTCGGCTGCCCGCAAGGCACGCCGTTCCTGCGCGGCCGCCGGCTGACGCGTGCCGCCGACGATCGGCCGATCGAATATGTGACCAGCCTGCTCAACCCGGCGCATTTCGCGCTGCATATGAGGTTCTGAGCGATGCCGGACACCACCAGGGACACGCTCGATCGCGCCATGGGCGCACTTGTCGGCGGAGCGCTGGGAGACGCGCTCGGCATGCCGACGCAGCTTTTGTCGCCAGCCCGGATTGCCGACCTCTACGGACATGTCGAGGATTTCATCGCACCCTTCGCCGATCATCCGGTGTCCAAGGGACTGCTCGCCGGCACCATTACCGATGATACCGAGCAGGCGCTGCTGCTCGGCCGCATTCTCGTTGAATCGGGCGAGCGCTTCGACCACACGCGCTGGGTCAACGCGCTGCTCGACTGGGAGCGCGAGGTCAAGGCGCGCGGCAGCTACGATCTGCTGGGGCCGTCGACCAAACGCGCCATCGACGCCATCAACAACGGCGTGCCGGCGGAAGAGGCGGGGCGCGGCGGCGATACCAATGGCGCGGCCATGCGCATCGCGCCGGTCGGCATCATGATGCCGCCGGAGCCGCTCGACGCGCTGGTCGCCAAAGTCGCCGAGACCTGCCGGGCGACACACAACACCTCGATCGCCATTGCGTCGGCCTCCGCCGTCGCGGCCGCCGTCAGCCGTGGCGTTGCCGGTGGTGACTGGCGCGCCGCTTCCGACAGCGCCGTCGCGGCGGCGAGGCAAGGGGCGACGCTCGGCCATTGGGTGACCGGTGGCGACATCGCCGCGCGTATCGTCTGGGCGCAGGGTATCGTGCGCGGCAAGGCGACGGGGGATGCGATCCGGCTGATCACCGACCTGGTCGGCACCGGCGTCGCCAGCCAGGAATCCGTTCCCGCGGCTTTCGCGGTACTGGAAGTCGCCGGCGGCAATCCGTGGCAGGCGGCGGTCATCAGCGCCAATCTCGGCGGTGACACCGACACGATCGGCGCCATCGCGGCCGGCATGGCCGGCGCCTGCATGGGCTTTTCCCAACTGCCGCAGCAGCATATCGCGCGGCTAAAGGGCATCGACTTGGCTGAGCTTCGCGCGCTGGCCGCCGACCTCGTCGCGGCAAGAGTGGCGAAAGCCGGGTCCGGCAAGGACGCAGCGGCATGAGCGGGCGTCTCGTCCATATCGGCAGCGCGGTGGTGGATTATGTCTACCGCATCGATGCCTTGCCGACGCTTGGCACGGAAAAGACCGCATCGAGCTTCGCCCAGGTCGCCGGCGGCGGCTTCAACATGATGGTCGCGGCGGCCCGCACCGGCATGAAAGTGGTGTTCGGCGGCCAGCTCGGCAGTGGGCCGAACGGAGATTTCCTGCGCGCTGCCTTCGCCGCCGAGGGTATCGAGACGTTGACGCCGCCATCGCCCGTCATGGACAGCGGCAATTGCGTCGCCATGATCTCGAGCGACGCCGAACGCACCTTCGTCTCGTGGCCCGGCGCGGAAAGCGTGCTCAGCCTCGACATGATGGCGCCTGTCTCGGTCGCGCCGGGAGACTGGGTGTTCACCTCCGGCTACACGCTGAGCTATCCCAGGAGCCGCGACGCGCTGACCGACTGGATCGAAGCGCTGCCGTCCGAAATCCCTCTCGTCTTTGATCCGACGCCGATCGTATCGGACATTCCACGACCGATCCTGTCGCGAGTGCTCGCCCGCACGACATGGCTGAGCTGCAACACGGCGGAGGCGGTCGAGATCGCCGGTCCGGGCGGTGTCGAGGCGGTCGCCGCACGGCTGCTGGCCGACCACTGCCCGAAGGCAGCGGGCGTTATCATCCGCGCCGGCGCGAAGGGCTGTCATGTGTGGCTGGCCGACGGCACCGCGCAAACCATTTCCGGATTCGAGGTCGCCGCCATCGACACCAATGGCGCCGGCGACACCCATATCGGCGCTTTCGTCAGTGCGTTGGCGCGCGGCGTGCCTCCGTTCGAGGCAGCGCGCTACGCCAATGCGGCGGCGGCTATTTCGGTCACCCGCCACGGCGGGTCATCGGCGCCGACCGACGACGAGATCCAGACATTCCTGCGCCATGCCGACGGTCCGTCGACCGGCGAGCCAGGCCAGAACCGGAAGGCCCATCAGACAGCCTGACAAGCCCGGGAAGCGGGCAAACCAAAGAGAGGAACGAACATGCGCATGCCTGATTTGACTGCCCTGTTGACGGCGACCGCCGTCTTCACCTCAGCACTCGCCTTCGCAGCCAAGGCCGACGAAGTGCATGTGCTCAACTGGAAGGGCTACGGTGCCGACGAACCATGGGCCATCGCCGCCTTCGAGAAGGCGACGGGCCACAAGGTCGTCAACGACTTCTTCAATTCCGAACAGGAAATGCTGACCAAGATCCGGACCAATCCCGGCCTCTACGACGTCGTGATGATCAATGCCGCCTTCAACGACCAGGCGATGGCCGAAAAGCTGATCCAGCCGATCGATACGTCCAAGCTGCCGAACTATGCCGACATCAGCAAGGACAAGGCCAGCTCGCCGATGCTCGACCACGACGGCAAGGTCTATGGCGTGCCGTGGGTCTGGGGCCTGACCGCGCTTGCCATCAACGAAAAGTCGTTCGACAAGCCGCCGACGAGCATCGCCGAAATGTGGGACCCCGCCCACAAGGGCCGCGTCGTCATCCGCGACGACGCCGTCGAGGCGGTGCAGTTCGGTGCCATCGCCACTGGCCAGAACATCAACGACATCAAGGATATGGACGCGGTCAAGACGAAGCTCACCTCGCTGATGCCACAGATCAAGACCTTCTGGAGCTCGGAGAACGACTGGAACCAGATGGTCGCCTCCAACCAGATCGACATCGGCACCTACTGGAGCGGCTCGGCGGATCGTGCCAAGACGCACTTCAAGCTGCCGGTCTCGCTGGTCATCCCCCAGGAAGGCGCCGTCGCCTGGCTCGACGCTTTTTCCATTCCGGCAGGCTCCAAGAATGTCGCCGGCGCCGAGGCTTTCATCAACTACATGATCGACCCGAAATTCTATGTCGAATGGGTCACCAAAGTCGGCGCTCCGGTGTCCGCCAACACCAAGGCGGTGGAAGCACTGCCCGAGGATGCCTTCAACCGCAAGGTGATGGGTGATCCCGAGGTTGCCAAGCGCATCCAGTTCCAGGCGCCGATAACCGACGCGCAACGCGAGGCCTATCTGGCGCTCTGGCAGCAGCTCAAGGTCGACGTGAAGTAAAGCCGACGTCCGGGCCGGCCGGCGGTTCGCGCCGGCTGGTTCTTCCAATCCTGGGGAGGAGGGTATCATGGCAGCGCAGGGTGCGACCGCATCGCGCGGCGGGCTGAGATCGGCACTACCGCTGCTGGCACCCGCCTATCTCTGGCTGACGGTGGCGATCTTCCTGCCATTGTCGGCCATGGTGTTCTTCTCCTTCATGACCGAGCTGCCGCTGTCGGGAAAGCCCTGGGCGTTCACGCTCGGCAACTACGCCGCCTTCTTCTCGCAGGGCCTTTATCTGACGCTGCTCCTGGCCTCGCTGCGGCTTGGCCTCGAAGTGACTTTGTGGTGCATCGTCATCGGCTATCCCGCTGCTTATGTGCTCGCCAAGGTGTTGAAGGGCCGTAGCCGCGAGGCGATCTTTCTGCTTGTCATCCTGCCGTTCTGGTCGAACGGGCTGGTGCGCATCTTCTCCTGGGCGATGGTGCTGCGTGAAGGCGGCATTCTCGACACGGCACTCAACGCGGTGCTGCCGTTCAAGATCAACATTGATCTGATGTATTCCTATCCGGCCGTCATCATCGGGCTGGTGCACTCCTATGTGCCCTACATGGTGCTGACCTGCTACCTCACCCTGCAGGCGATCGACGACTCGCTGATCGAGGCGGGGCGCTCGCTCGGCGCCTCGCGGCTGCAGGTGCTGAAGCGGGTGATCATCCCGCTGTCGATGCCGGGGCTGGTGGCGGGCGCGGCGCTCATCTTCGTACCTGTCGTCGGCTCGTTCATGGAGCCGCGCATCCTTGGCGGGCGCACCGGCACCTTTTACGGCACGGTCATCGAGGACCAGTTCGTCGCGGTGTTCAACTGGCCGCTCGGTGCCGCGCTCTCCTTCATCCTGCTGGCCGTCGTGCTGGTCATCCTGGCGCTGGCGGCGCCGGTGCTGCGGAGGGCTGCCTGATGATGACGACGCGCATCCTCGAATGGCTCGGCCGCCTCTACATCTGGCTGCTGCTCGCCTTCCTCTATCTGCCGATCATCATCATGGCGCTGATGTCGTTCAACGTCTCGCCTTTCTACCAATTGCCGTTCGAATGGACGACGGAATGGTACGCCTCGCTGTGGCAGAACGACCAGCTGATCTCCGCCACCTGGAACAGCCTCGAAATCGCCGTCATCACCACCATCATCTGCACCGTCCTCGGTTCGGCGGCGTCGCTGGCGCTCTATCGCTCTGAGTTCCGTGGCAAGAAATTCCTGCAGGCGCTGTTGTTTCCGCCGATCGCCATTCCGTGGCTGATCACCGGCACGGCAATGCTGATCTTCTTCTTCGGCGTCGGCATCGGGCGCGGCCTGTTCGCCATCCTGCTCGGTCATGTCGCGCTGGCCTTGCCCTATGTCATCGTCGTCGTCTCGGCCCGGCTGCAGACCTTCGCGCCGGAGCTTGAAGAGGCGGCGCGCTCGCTCGGCGCCAACCAGTGGCAAGTGACGAACCGCGTCACGCTGCCCTGGATCATGCCCGGCGTCATCGCCGGCGGGCTGTTTGCGTTCGCCGTATCGTTCGACCAGTTCGTCGTCTCCTACTTCCTGGCGACGCCGGGCCAGACGACGCTGCCGGTCGAAATCTATGCCGCGATCCGCAAGGGTTTCACGCCCGAGATCAATGCGGTCTCGACGATCATCATCGTCGTGTCGATGGCGCTGATGCTGCTCACGGCGCGGTTCTTCAAATTCGGCGGAGAGAAATAATGGCCGGCGTGCAGGTATCGAATGTCTCCCGCAGCTTTGGCGCGCACAAGGCACTGGACGATGTCTCCATCGATTTCGACGATGGCGGCTTCTATGCGCTGCTCGGGCCGTCGGGCAGCGGCAAGACCACGCTGCTGCGCCAGATCGCCGGTTTCGATTTTCCCGACTCTGGTCGCATCGCGATCGGCGGCGAGAGCGTCGAGCGGGTGCCGGTCGAGAAGCGGCGCATCGGCATGGTGTTCCAGAACTATGCGCTGTTCCCCAATATGAGCGTCGCCGACAATGTCGCCTTCGGCCTTTCGGTGCGTGGTGAGACCAAGGCAGTGATTGCGACGGAAGTGCAACGTGCGCTCGACCTCGTGCAACTCGGCAAGCTCGGTGCCCGCCGCCCGCATCAACTGTCCGGCGGCCAGCGCCAGCGCGTCGCACTCGCCCGCGCCATCGTCACCAAGCCGCGCGTGCTTTTGCTCGACGAGCCGCTCGGCGCGCTCGACAAGGCGCTGCGCGTCGACATGCAGATCGAACTGAAACGCATCCAGCGCGAGATCGGCATCACCACGATCTTCGTCACCCACGACCAGGAAGAGGCGCTGACGATGAGCGACCGCATCGGCATATTGCGCGATGGCAGGCTGGTGCAGGAAGGGCCCCCGGAGGAGATCTACGACCGGCCAAAGAGCGAGTTCGCCGCCACCTTCCTTGGCGACGCCAACATCTTTCGCGGCGACACGACGGGCAACGGCATTCGCCTGCCGGACGGCACCGCGATTGCAGCTGGAGCGGGTGCCAAGCTTGCCGCCGGCGCCAAAGCGAGCTGCGCCGTGCGCCCCGAACGCATCCGCATCGCCACCGATGCCGGGGCTCCGGATACGGCCAACGCCAACATGCTGAAGGGGCAAGTGTCGAAGCGCATCTTCGCCGGCAACAACAGCACCTATTTTGTCGAGCGTGCCGGCCAGACGCTGAAGGTGATCGTGCAGAATACCGGCGCTGACAGGCTGGCGGAGGGGCAGGACGTGGTGCTGCGCTGGTCGCCGGATAGCACGGTGCTGATCGCGGCGGGCTGATGCTCACGCCGGCTCTTGCCAGACTGTTCGCAATCAGGGACAGCATAACCGGGCACAAGCCGGAGCATACCGATGACCTTGGAACTGAGTGCGCGAGACCGATCCATGCTCGACGGCGAACAAGGTTCGTCGGCTGCCGCCGCGATGAAAATCCTGGTCGCGTTTTCCAATGCGGTCGGGGCAGGCAGCCTGCTCGATATTTCCGGCTCCCACATCGATGGCTGCCTTTACCATGGCAAGGCAGGGCTTGATTTCGTCGAGCGGCTGGTCGAGGGCGGTGGCCGCGTGCAGGTGCCGACGACGCTCAATGTCGGCTCGTTCGACCTCATCCATCCCGGCATGGTGAAGATGCCGGCGGTGGAAGAGGCGCCGGCGCGGCGGCTGATGACGGCGCATATGGAGCTCGGCTGCCAGGCGACCTTCACCTGCGCGCCCTACCAGACGCGGTTCCGGCCAAGCTTCGGCCAGCAGATCGCCTGGGGTGAATCCAACGCCATCGTCTTTGCCAATTCCGTGATCGGCGCGCGCACCAACCGCTATGGCGATTTCATCGATCTGTGCTGCGCCATGACCGGACGGGCGCCGGCCTGGGGCCTGCATCTAAGCGGCAACCGGCGCGGGCGGATTTTGTTCGAGCTGGCCGTTCCCGAGCCGGAGCCAAGTGACAGCCTGTTCGTCGGCGTCGGGCTGATCATCGGGCAAGCCAGCGGCGACCGCATTCCGGTGATCTCAGGCCTGCCTCGGCCCCGCGACGAAGACCAGTTGAAGGCGCTGGGGGCGGCGGCGGCAACGACCGGCGCGGTGGCGTTGTTCCATGCGGTCGGCATCACGCCCGAGGCGAGGACGCTCGATGAAGCGTTTGATGGCCACGCTCCGGAGGAAACGGTCCGCGTCACCCGCGCCGACATCGACCATGCGCTGGCCAGGCTGTCGACCGTGCCGGATGGCGTGCCGTTGGCGGCCGTGTCGCTCGGGACGCCGCATTTCTCGCATGAGGAATGGATGCGCCTGTTGCCGTTGCTGCGCGCGGTCGCTCCGGGCAGGGGCATCCCGATATACGTCAACACTGGGCGCGCGACGCTGACCCGGCTGCAGGAGGAGGGCGCGCTAACCGGCATGGAAGCATTCGGCCTCATCCCCGTCGCCGACACCTGCACCTATGTCACGTCGATCCTCGAGCGTCTCGACGGGGTGGTGATGACCAATTCCGGCAAATGGGCGCACTACGCGCCGGGCAATATCGGCGTGTCCGTCGCCTTCGCCGAGATGAAGGATTGCATCCGCTCCGCGGCAGTCGGACATGTCATGCGGAGCGCCTCATGACGCAGCCGGTGGAAACAAAGTCCGTCGAACGGACCGGCACTTTCCAACTGGCCGGGGAAGCCGCAGGACAGGCCCTGGTGTTTTCGCAGGCGCTTAGCTTCTGGGGCGGCATAGATGCGGAGACCGGCGACGTCATCGATCATTCGCATCCGGACCTTGGCCAGAATGTCGCCGGCAGCATCCTGGTCATGCCGAGCGGGCGCGGTTCGTCGTCCTCATCCTCGGTTCTGGCCGAGGCGATCCGCAGGGGCACCGCGCCGGCAGCCATCCTGATGGAACGGCCGGACCCGATCCTGGCTGTGGGCGCCATCGTCGCCGAGTTTCTCTACAATATTCATATGCCGCTGGTGGTGTGCGATATTTCGAGCATCGCCTCCGGCGACCGGATCACAATCAGCTCAGGCGAGGGTGGCCGGGCGACCGTCGGCGTTCAGCCAGCCATCAATCCCGCGGAGCCGCGTCGCCAGTAGGCAGCGGCGAGCGTTTGATCGCGGCCAAGCCCCAGCGTGTCGCGCCAGTGCTCGCGCACGATCTTCGCGGCGGCGGCTTCGGCCGCGAACCAGCCGAAGGCCGACCCGCTCTGCGGCCACGCCACCGAGCGAACGGCCTCGGCCAGCAGCTTGTCCTCGCCTACCGGCGCGCCGTCCCTTGTAAGCCAGTGCAGCTCGATGCCGGTGGCGTTAGCGATCTCCTGCCTTTCGGCATGATCGGCGATTTCGACGAAGGCAAGGCCCTTGGTTTGCGCGGGCAGCGTTTCCAGCAGCCGCGCCAGCGCCGGCAGGCCGGTTTCGTCGGCGCCCATGACATACCATTGTGCTGGTCGCACCGGGCGGCCGACTGGCCCCATGATACCGACCTTCATGCCGGGTGCCGCCCGCATGGCCCAGGCCGAGCCGACGCTCTCGCCGGGATGGACGAGGAAGTCGACATCGATGATGCCCTTGTCCGCATCGAGCGCGCGGATGGTGTAGACGCGCGCCACCGGCCGCCGGTCGGCGGCAGGCCACACCGGCAAGCCATTGCCGCCGAGCCTCGGCCACAGCGGGTCGGGCACTTCCCCGGTTGGGAACAGCATGCGGATATGCATGCCGCCGAACTTGGCGAAGCGGGTGAGATCGTCGCCCGCCAGGCGGATGCGGCGCATATGTGGGGTGAGGTGGCGAACATCGGTCACCACCATCTCGCGGAACTGGGCGAGGCGGGTCTCGCCGGCGAGATCGCCGGTCCAGACGATCTCGGGGTTTTCCTCCCTGGCATACACCTCCACCGCCGTAGCGAGCAGGTCCTTGATGCGGGCGAGGCCGTCTCGGTCGGTGGCGTTGGCCCGCATCACCAGACGCTCCATGTCGAAGGAGGCGCCGCCGAAGGCGAAGCGGAAATCGATGCGCTGCCCATGGTGCGAAGCATCGGCCTCGAAACTCCGCAGCCTGTCGCTGATGCGGTCCATGTAGTCGGGCAGGTGCCGCAGGTCGAGACGCGCCTCGCAGGTCAGTTCGCTCGCCGATGCCTCGCTCATTGTCAGCCTCCGATCCTGCCTGTGAGGGCCACCTTGAAGGTGCGGCCCTTGCCTTGTTCGGTAGCCGCCGTGGTTGACCATGCGCTTTGCGGGTCGGTGTAGGCGGTGTTGAAGACGTTATCGACACCGAAATCGAGCCTGGCGTTGTCGTTGATGCGCCAGTTGGCGAAGACGTTGACCAGATCGAAACCGTCATCGACGACCGGCACGGCGTCGGGATTGCTGCGGCTGGTGCGGGTGATCTTGCCGACGCTGAGATATTGCGCACCGACTGTGAGCTGATCCTCCAGCATGCGGAACCCGAGCGTGACCGAGAAACGGTCGAGCGGCGTGTTGTTGAGCGCCTGACCGGCATAGACGCCGCTGATGACCTTGGCGTTTATCAGCGCGCCGGCGAGATTCACGAAACCGCAGCCGTAGTCATAGACCATCTCGGCCTCGACGCCCTTCAGACGCGCGTCGCCGATGTTGATCGCCGTGCGCGGCAGGACGGTGAGATCGACGTCGATATAGTCCTCGACATCGGTGTGGAAGACGTTGAGTTTGGCGCGCAGCCGGTCGCCCGCCGTCAGCACATCGTCGTATTTCACGTTGATGCCGGCCTCCCAGTTCTTTGCCGTCTCGGGCTGCAGCAGGAGATTGGGCCGGTAGCTGTCGGAGCCGCCATGCGCGCCGCCGCCACGGAAGACATCCTGCAGGCCCGGTGCCCGGTAGCCTTCGGAGTAGGTGCCGTAGAGCTGGAAGCCTTCGAAGGGCGTGACACCGACGGTCAGGCGCGGCGACCAGCGGTCGCCGGAGATCGACGCCTGTTCCGGCGGCACGGAGCGGGTCTCGCCGTCGAGCTGGTAGCCGTCATAGCGCAGGGCCGTGATCACCTGCAGCCAGGTCTCATAGTCGCCTTGCCATTGCAGGAAGCCGCCATAGCCCTGCTGCTCGCCGGCGCCGAAATGCGCGGCTTCCGAGGACGCCTCGAGATAGTAATAGTCGAACCCGTAAGTCAGCGTATGGGCTAACCCCCAGGCGTCGAAGCGCGAGGAGTTCTTTACATTGAAGCCCGACGTGGCGACGTCGTAGAAGCGGAAATTGCCGATCGCCGAGGTGGGCCAGACCTGCGTCTGCTCGGCTCGGGTGCGGTTGTGGTAGGCATTGGCGCTGAGGTCGATCAGCTGGTTGTCGTCAGGCTTCCAAGTGTAGGCGGCCGTGTAGGTCTGGTTGGTGGTGTTGGTATCGTAGCGGCTCAGCGTCGGCGAGGTCGAGCCACTCGAGCCGGTGATCTGGTCGTTGTAGCGCTGCAGGATGGCGCCGAGCTTCAGCTCGTGGCCGTCGGCCGGGCGCAGCGTCGTCTTCAAATAGCCGCTGGTCACCCGCTCGCCGGTCCAGGGCACGGTTTCACCATTGCCGTCGGTGTAGCTGTCGCGGTCGCGATAGACGAGGTTGCCGATGATGTCGGCATCGTCGCTGAAGCGGTAAGCGCCGGTGGTGCTGGTGGTGAAGCCGTCGCCATTGTCCTCGTAGCCGAGCTTCTCGCTCAGCGCCCAGCGCTCGTCCTTCTTGAGGAAATCGCCGGCATCCTTGGTCTCGAAGGAGACGACGCCGCCAATGCCGCCCGAACCATAGGCATTCGACACCGGGCCGCGAATGACGGTGGCTTCCTTGATCAGGTCCGGCTCCACGTAGAACGAGCCTGAACCGTGGCCAACGCGCCAGTAATCCTGGCGGGCGCCGTCGAGCGTCACGACGACGCGGCCATACTGTTCCAGGCCGCGAATGTTGATGGCTGTCGCGGGGTCGTCGCCGTTCATCGAGGCGGCGACGCCAGGCGTGGTGCGGAAGATGTCGGCGGCGGTGTCTGGTTGGATGCGGTCGAGCTCGTCAGAATCGACGGCGCTGATGGCGGCCATCGATTCGATGACGGCGGTCTTGATCATCGTCGCCGAGATGGTGATGAGGTCGAGCACCGTTGCAGGCTGGTTCTGCCCGGCAGTGGCTGGTGTCAGGCGGGCGGTCTTGGCGGTCGCCCCCTTCTTTTCCGGCTCCTGCGCGCCGGCCTGTGGCGCCGCGCACAGGCCGAGCACGAAGGCAAGCGCCGTGCTCGCCATCAAGGTCGTGTTTGTTGTCGTTGTCATGCAGCCCCCAAGCAAAAGCAAAACTGCTGGCGATGGCTGAACGGGCCTTGGCTGGCATGATGGAATCCCTCGACCCAAGTGGCCGGGACCAGGCTCACATATTAAAACATGATGACATAAGTCAACTTTAAATTTATAGGCCCGACATCTTCATCGAAAAGGCAATTGGACAGGAGCAGAAGCATGGTCGGGAGTGTGGGTGAGGGCAGGCGGATCGGTTGGTTCCAGCCAGGCAGGATCGCAGCGATGCTGCTTCTGGCGCTGTCGGTGCTGGCGCCTTCCTGCGGCTTCAAGGCCCTGGCCGGTGAAAGTGTTGTCGACGCGCTGGGCCGAACCGTCGCGCCGGGAGCGGCAGCCAGAATCCTGACGCTTGGCTCCGACGTCACCGAGATCGTCCATGCGCTCGGTGCCGGCGAACGGATCATTGCCGTCGACCGGGGCAGCAAGTATCCGCCATCGGTGACTGCGAAGCCCAATGTCGGCTATCGCCGCCAGCTTTCGGTCGAGGGGCTGGCCGAACTGCGTCCCGATCTGATCCTGGCGGCCGAGGATAGCGGGCCGCCCGAAGCGCTTGAGGTGCTGAAGTCGCTGGCATTCCCGATCGTCTTCATCCCGCAGGACAACAGCCCGCAAGGCATCGAGCGCAAGATCGCGCTAATCGCTGCCAGCCTGGGGCTCGAGGAAAAGGGCAGGACTGTTTCCGCCGAGGTGCTGACAGCCTTTCAGGCGGCCGCCGATCTGGCTGCAAGAATCCCGCCGGAACGGCGCAGAAAGGTGGTGTTCTTCCATGGTCTCGAGAAGTTGAGCGCCGCCGGCGCCGGCACCTCGGCCAATGCCATTATCCGCTATGCCGGTGGCCTCAACCCGATGGATGTGGTCGAGGGCTACAAGGCGGCGTCGGAGGAAAAGCTGATCGAGATGGCGCCTGACGTGATCCTGATGATGAGCGACGGCAAGGGTGGACCGACGCCCGAGCAGGTGTTCGGCAACCGTGCACTGGCGGCAACGCCGGCGGCGGCAAACAAGGCACTGATCGTGCTCGACGGCGCCTACATGATTGGCTTCGGCCCACGCACCGCCGACGCAATCCGCGATCTGGCGAAGGCGCTTTATCCGGAAACGGAACGCCCCGACTAGGCCCGCCCATCAGATCTCCGGAATGTTCTCCTTGAAGATCACCTGCAGCCTTGGCTGGTGCAATTCGTAGGGCAGCCCCCTGACCGCATGGGTCAAGGTGTTGAGCGCCTCGCGCGCCTCGACGCGCGGGTTCTGGTCGATGACCGCGTCGAGCGTGCCGTCGAGCAGAAGATCCTTGGTGCCTTCAGTCACCTCATGGCCGAGGAAAACCATGGACTGCGCGCGGCCGCGCTCCTTGAGCGCGCGGGCGATGCCGGTGTTGCCGGCGCCGACATTGTAGATCGCGGCAAGATCCGGGTGCCGTTCCAGAAGGGCGGACGCCTCCGAATAGGCCTTCTCGCGGTCGTCGAGCATTTCGCGCATCTCGACGATCTGCAGATTGGGCGATTCCTCGGTCAGGATATGGCGGAACCCCATCTCGCGTTCTTCGTGGCCGCGATAGGAAAGCGAGCCGGCGAACAGCGCCACCTTGCCCGGACGCCCTGATCCCATGAAGCGGTTGAGCAGATAGCCGGCGAGGCGGCCGGCGGCGCGGTTGTCGATGCCGATATAGGCGACCCTCGGCACATGCAGGATGTCGGAGGCGATGGTCACCACCTTGATATCGTTGGCCGACAACGACCGGATCGCCTCGCGCACCGTCGGATGGTCGAGCGCGATGACGCCGACGCCTTGCGTCTGTCCGCGCAGGTCCTGCAGCAAACGGGCGAGCCGGTCGGGATTGAAGCCCTCTATGGTGGCGATGTGCACATCGAGGTCGGGGCGCGCAAGGGCCTGCGCCTCGATCTGGCGGTGCAGCATCTTGATAAAGGAATTGGTGCCGGCGGGCAGCGCGAAATCGAGCCGGATGATGTCGCCTGGCAAGGGCCTGGGCGGCGCTCCGTTCGGGCTCTCGGCGATGTAGCCAAGCCGCTGCGCCATTTCGAGCACGATTTCACGCGTGCGCGCCCGAACGCCGGGGCGGTTGTTGAGCACACGATCGACCGTGGCGGGTGAGACACCAGCTTCCCGGGCTATGTCAGTCAGGGTGGACCGCACCGTCTTTCATCTCCTGTATGCGTCAGGTCGTCTGGCGACGGCTTCCGAGCCATCCGCGATTCTGATGGGAAATGATGTATCCGGCCTTGGCCGATGTGCAAGCTGCGGGGCTAAATCAATTCGTCCGACAGGAATGAGCGGGGTTTGGAGGGGGAGTTTCCCATCAAATCGAGGCATCAGGAGTGGCGTGTGGACCGCGGTACGATGCATTTCCTCGCCTTCGTGCAATGTTGTGATGTGTTTTGATTATTTATGATGTTGACAGCCTTACCGTGCTGCCGTCAATATCCCTCATAGGGTCGTGGAGGAAACGTGGCCCTGAGGGAGGAGTTCCAATGTCCAATTTGATCCGCATGTCGCGGCGCCGCTTGTTGGCGTCCGGAGGAAAGGCGGCCGTCATCATGGCTGCCGCAGGCATTGCACCGAAATTCATTCGTCCCAGCCGCGCCTATGCGGCGGACGCGCTGGCGCCAGGCATGATCGGCGGCCCGACGGGCTTCGACGGAGCCGAGCGCTACCAGTACGGCGCCGACACACCGGAAGGCCGCGCCATCGAGGCCGCCAAGGCATTGAAGGGGGCCGGCAAGGCACCAGCCAAGATCGTGCTCGGTCTTTCGGATGGCTCGATCGGCCAGCTGACGCAGCCGTTTCCGGCCGGCGCGCTGTCGATCAAGGATCTGTGGGAAAAGGAGACCGGCATTCCGATCGAAATCGTCGGCCTGCCGAACGGCCAGGAATTCACCAAGACGATGCAGGACATCTCCACCAAGGGTGGGGCCTACGACATCTACTCGACCGAATGGAACCGCCTCGGCGACCTCGCCGAGACCGGCGGCATCGCCAAGCTCGACGACTTTGTCGCGCAATACAAGCCGGAATGGGACGATCCCCAGAACGGCTATGTCGACGGCGCCAAGGGCGTGTCGCTGCTCAACAAATATCGCGGCTCCAACTATGGCGTGTCTCTGGATGGCGACTTCCAGACCTGGGTCTACCGCACCGACCTGTTCGGCGACGAAGCCGAGAAGAAGGCCTTCAAGGACAAGTACGGCTACGACCTGGCGCCGCCGAAAACCTGGAAGCAGCACGGCGATATCGCCGCCTTCTTCCAGCGCCCGGACAAGGGCCTGTTCGGCTCCACCGACCTGCGCAACCAGGGCTGGGGCTACACCAACTGGTATCAGCGCTACGTCTCCATGGCTTCGCCCAACCAGTTCCTGTTTGGCGATGACGGCAAGCCGCTGATCAATTCCGAGCAAGGCATCGCCGCCACCAACGAATATGTCGCGTCGCTCGCGCACCATTCGCCGGACGCGATCTCGTGGGGCTGGCCGGAACAGTATGGCAATTTCGCCAAGGGCGGGGCGGCGATGACCTGCGCCTTCTCCAACCTGCCGAAGTTCCTCGACAATGCCGGCAACAAGGATTCGGCTGTCACCGGCAAGATCGGCTCGATGCTGCCGCCCGGCCGCGAGATCGACGGCAAGCTGATCAGCCGTTCCGTGCTGTGGTTCTCGCTGACCGGCATGGTCTCGTCGCAGTCGAAAAACCAGGAGGTCGCCTACCTCCTGCTGCAATGGCTGGGCTCCGCCCGCATCTACGCCTGGATGAGCGCCAACCCAGGCGGCTATCTGGATCCATTCCGGCTTTCGGATTTCTCCGATCCGCTGGTGCGCCAGACCTACCACGCCTACCACATGGACATTGTGCGCGAGACGGTCGCCCGCACGGTGCCGACCATCAACTATCCCGGCGCCACCGCCTTCCACAATGCGTTGGACGAAAACCTCATGGCCTCGCTGACCAAGGCGAAGACATCAGAGCAGGCCATGGCCGACACCGAGACCGAGTGGAAGAAGATCGCCCGGCGCATCGGCGAGGACAAGCTTCTCGAAGCCATCAAGACCAACAAGGAGGCCTGGCCGACCGTTCTCGATCCGATCAGCTGATCCGTCTCCCTGGATCAGAGCCGGAGGGGAGGAGCACCTGCTCTTCCCCTCCGCAACCGACGCCACCAGCAAAAGCAGCCAGATGAAGCGTTCCATCCCCTTCGAGATTTTCCGCTACGCCGCGATCCTCGCGGCGATGGCGGTGACGCTGGTGCCGATCCTGTGGATGGTGTCGATGGCCTTCAAGCCGATCGCCGAATGGTCGGCGACCGGGGCCGACCTGACATGGTGGCCGAAGAACCCGACGCTCAGCAATTTCCGCTTCGTCTTCGGCGAGTCGACCAACAATCTGATCGTCGCGCTCGACCGCACGGCGCTGAAGCCGATCCTCTCATCGCTGCTGTCGGCGGTGTTCGGAACGGCAATCGCCATGTCGGCTGGTACGGCCGCGGCTTACGGGCTGTCGCGCTTCGGCTCCGGCCAGAACCTGCCGCTGGCGCTGATCCAGCTCAGGCTGTTTCCGCCGATGGCGGTCATGATCCCGGTGATGATCATGTGGTCGTTCCTCAATTTCACCGACAGCTGGTGGGGGCTGTCGCTGATCTACGGCATCGTCACCCTGCCTTTCGCCTTCTGGCTGATGAAGACCTTCTTCGACGACATGCCGCGCGAGATCGAGGAGGCGGCCCTGGTCGAGGGCTGTTCGCGGTTGCGCGTCTTCACCCGCATCACGCTGCCGATGATGCGCGCGCCGCTGGCCAGTGCCGCGCTCTTCGTCTTCATCCTCAACTGGTCGGACTATCTGATCGCGCTGCTGTTAACGACGCGCGAATGGGTGACGATCCCCGTCTACATGGCCTCGCTGTCATCCTCGATGACCGGACAGCTCTACGGCGCCAAGGCAGCGCTCGGCCTGATCGCCGCCGTGCCGCCAGTCATCATGGGCATCGCCATCCAGCGCCATCTGGTGCGAGGGCTGACCTTCGGGGCGCTCAAGCAATGAGCGCGGTGACTGGGACGATTTCGGAGGACGTGATGAAAGCCGTCCAGGCAAGACCGGCTCCGCGTGACGAGGGCGCTAGGCTCGGCTTCCGGCTGACGCTGCCGGCGCAGATCCTCGTCCTGTTCATCTCGGCCTTCCCGCTGTTGATGCAGCTCTACATCAGCGTCACCGACTGGTCGCCGCTTTCGGGGCTCGGCTGGTGGAATGCCTGGGAGATGTGGAACAGTTTCGCCAACTACACCGACCTTGCCGCCGACGCGCGCTTCTGGAGCGCGCTGAAGCGGACTGCCATCGTCATGGTCGTCTGCGTGCCGGCGGAACTCCTGCTTGGCCTGGCGCTGGCGACGCTGTTTGCAGACGATTTTCCGGGCAAGCGTATCTTCTATTCGATCCTGCTGATGCCGATGATGGTGGTGCCGGCGGTGGCCGGCTACATGTTCTTCATGCTGTTCCAGTCGGGTGGCCCGGTGAACGACATCCTGTCGTCGCTCACCGGTTCTCCAGTCACCATCGCCTGGCTGTCGGACCCGACGCTGGCGCTGATCGCCGTCATGGTCGCCGACATCTGGCAATGGACACCGCTGATGTTCCTCATCCTGCTTGCCGGCCTGGTCGGCGTGCCGGAGGACCAGATCAAGGCGGCGACGCTGCTCGGCGCCAATCCCTGGCAACGCTTCGTCACCATCGTGCTGCCGAAGATGAAGACCATCATCATCATCGCCCTGGCGATCAGGGTGATCGAGAACTTCAAGATCTTCGACACGCTCTACATCATGACCGGCGGCGGCCCCGGTGTCGCCACCGAGACCATCTCCGTCTACATCTACAAGCTCACCACGCAGGACCTGATCTGGGGCTATGTGGCGGCGATCGCGCTGGCCATACTGATCGTGCTGTCCATCATCGCCGTTTTCGCGATGAAACGCATGGCGCGGGCAGGGCAGGTGCCGGCATGAGCGCGATCCACCTGCAGAACCTGGTCAAGAAATTCGGCGATTTCACCGCGCTGAAGACGATGGACCTGGCCATCGACGACGGCGAGTTCATGGCGCTGCTCGGGCCGTCGGGCTGCGGCAAGTCGACGACTATGAACATGATCGCCGGCATGGAGGAGCCGACCGACGGCAGGATCCTGTTCGGCGAACGCGACATGGCAGGCGTGCCGATGGGGCGGCGCGGTGTCGGCTTCGTCTTCCAGAACTATGCCATCTTCACCCATATGACGGTGCGCCAGAACCTCGCCTACGGACCGAGGATGCACGGCGCGGCGAAAGCCGAGATCGACCGCCGTGTCGGCGCCATCGCCGAAATGCTGCAACTGACGCGGCTGCTCGACCGCAAGGCCGACCGGCTGTCGGTCAACATCTTGCAGCGCGTGGCGATCGGCCGTTCGGCGATCATGGAGCCGGCGATCTTCCTGCTCGATGAACCGCTCTCCAATGTCGATGCCGCCTTCCGGGCTGTCATGCGCACCGAGCTGAAACAGTTGCAGCGCCAGTTCCGCCAGACCATGGTCTACGTCACCCACGACCAGCTCGAGGCGATGACCATGGCCGATCGCATCGCGGTCATGGACCATGGCGTACTGCAACAGGTCGGCACGCCACTCGAGGTCTACAACGATCCGGCCAATGTCTTCGTCGCGCGCTTCATCGGCGCGCCCGGCATGAATCTTCTCAAGGGCAGGCCGGCGGAGAGCGACCGGGGGGTGGTCGTCGATCTCGGACCCCTGGGCGTCACGCCGCCGCTGCCGGGCGCACTCGCGGCCGCACTGCGTTGCGCGCGCGGCGACGTGCTTTACGGATTTCGGCCGGAACAGGCCTCGCTGGTGCAAGATGGGCAGGGCCTCGCCATGCAGGTCAGCTTCGTCGAACGGATCGGTGCACGCACCATCGTTCATCTCGGCCAGGGCGAGGCTGCTGTGAAGACGGTGTTCGACAATGACGTCGGACTGGCGATCGGCGACATCGCCGTTGTCGCGCCCGCCGCGTCGTCGGTGCGTATCTTCGATGCCGCTACCGGCGTTGCGATGAAGGCGGGTTGAGGCATGGCTGATATCGTCTTTCGCAATGTGACCAAGCGCTACGGCGGCACGCTCGCCGTCGACGACGCCTCGTTCACGGTCAACGACAACGAGTTCTTCTGCTTCTTCGGGCCGCCGCTGTCGGGCAAGTCGACAATCCTGCGCCTGGTGCTCGGGCTGGAGACGCCGGATACCGGAGACATCCTGATCGGTGGCAAGCTGGTCAACACGGTGTCGCCGGCCGAGCGCAACGTCGCCATGGTGTTCCAGAACCTGGCGCTGTTCCCGCATATGAGCGCACTCGACAATGTGCGCTTCCCCCTGGTCGAACGCGGGGTCGCCGAGGCCGCGATCGGCAAGCGGGTCGCCGATGTCGCGGCGAAGCTGCATATAGGCCACATCCTGCACAAGCCGCCGGCGCAGCTTTCGGGCGGCGAGCGGCAGCGCGTGGCGATCGCGCGTGCGCTGGTGCGCGATCCCAATGCGTATCTGATGGACGATCCGATCTCGGCGCTCGACGCCAGGCTGCGCGAGGAGACGCGGGTCGAGTTGAAGCGCATCCAGCGCGAACTCGGCAAGACGCTGATCTATGTCACGCATGACCAGGAAGAGGCGATGTCGGTTGCCGACCGCATTGCCATCCTGGAGCATGGCAGGATCAGGCAGATCGGAGCTCCGGCCGAGATCTACGACCGCCCGGCCAGCACCTATGTGGCGCGGCTGCTCGGCTCGCCGATGATGAACATATTGAAATCGGCGCGCGGCGAGGGCGGCGTCGAGGCCGCCGAAGGCACGATCCGCATTGCAGACAAGACGGCTCCCGCCGATGCCGTCGAGATCGGGCTCAGGCCGGAAGACATCAAGGTCAGACCGTGGGCGGAGGGGGGCGGGGCTGACGGGGTGTCAGGCCGCCCGGCGCGAGTGTTCGAGGTCGAGCCGCTCGGTGGCTACACCGTGGTGACCCTCGAAGCCGGGCAGGCACGGCTGAAGGCGCTGTTGCGCGGCCAGCCCGACATCAGGCCCGATGCAATGGTGGCGATATCCTGCGAGCCGGCCAGAGTGCATTATTTCGGACAGAGCGGGGGAGCGCTGGCACGATGATTGCGGCCGCGAGGAAAGAGTTTCGGGAGGATAACATGGCAGGCAAAGGCTTCGAGCCGGACGTGAAGGTCCGCACGAAAGAATACAGGATCGGTTGCGTCGGCGCCGGCATGATCATGGCCGAGTGCCATCTCGCTGCCTACAAGGAAGCGGGCTTCCCGGTGGTGGCGATTGCCTCGCGCACCAGGGCGAATGCACAGAAGGTGGCCACGCGCTGGGGCATCCCGATCGTGCACGACACGCCGGAACGGCTGATCGAGGACACCAATGTCGAGATCATCGACCTTGCCTTTCCGCCCGATCAGCAGCCGGCGTTGATCCGCCATGCGCTGAAGCAGAAGCACATCAAGGCGATCCTGGCGCAGAAGCCATTGGCGCTGTCGGTCGAGGAAGCGGTCAAGCTGCGTGACGAGGCGGCGAAGGCCGGCAAGATCCTCTCCGTCAACCAGAACATGCGCTACGACCAGTCGATGCGCGTGCTGAAGCAGATCATCGACAGCGGTGCGCTTGGCGACATTGTCTTCGCGCAGATCGACATGCACGCCATCCCGCACTGGCAGGCCTTCCTCGAGGATTACGACCGGCTGACGCTCGCCAATATGAGCGTGCACCATCTCGACGTGCTGCGTTTCCTGTTCGGCGACCCGGATGAAATCACGACGCTGACGCGCAAGGATCCGCGCACGAAATTCGACCATTCCGACGGCATCACCGTCTCGACGCTGCGCTTCCCGTCCGGCGTGCTCGCCGTGTCGCTGGAGGATGTGTGGTCCGGCCCGCGCCAGGACGGCTACAAGGACGACCAGCATATCAATTGGCGCGTCGACGGCACCAAGGGCGTCGCCAAGGGCACGATCGGCTGGCCGACGGGTTCCGCCTCGACGCTGACCTACGCCTCGACCGAGACCACCGACGGCAAATGGGTGACGCCCAGCTGGGACACGATGTGGTTCCCGCATGCCTTCATTGGCGTGATGGAGCAGCTCCAGCACGCGGTGAAGACCGGCACGCCGCCGGCGCTGTCGGTCGCCGACAACGTCAAGACCATGGCGCTCGTGGAGGCGGGTTACCGCTCGATCGAGGAGGGCCGCACGGTCAGGCTTTCTGAAATCTCGACAAACTGAATCAACTGAATCGCTTACAGGGAGGAATTCACACCATGATGCAGGCAGGTATTTTCACGGGCTATTTCCCGTACGGTCTCGAAGAGACGGCGAAGAAGATCCGCGGGCTCGGTTTCAACACGGTGCAGCTCGACCTGCACTTCAAGGATGTCGACCTGTCGGCCGGCCAGATCACCAAGGACAAGGCGAAGAAGGTCCGCGACGTCTTCCGTGACAACAACCTGCCGGTTTGCTGCGTGTCGGGCTACACCAACATCATCCATCCCGACAAGGCCGAGCGCGACAAGCGCGTCGGCTATCTGAAGGAAATCATCCGTTACGCCCGCCATTTCGGCTCGCCTTACGTGATCTCGGAGACCGGCACCTACAACACCGAATCCGACTGGGTGCATCACCCCAAGAACAAGACCGAGGAAGGGTTCGAGGAATGCCGCAAGGTGATCGCCGACCTCGCCCAGACCGCCTATGATCACGGCGCGGTGTTCCTGCTCGAGACCTATGTCAACAACGTCGTCGGTTCGGTCGAGGAGACGGTGAAGATGTTCGCGCAGGTCGACCATCCCGGCCTCGGCCTGTTGATGGATCCGACCAACTATTTCGAGACGCACAACATCGACAAGATGGACCAGATCCTCAACCAGGTGTTCGACACGCTGACCGACAAGATCAAGATCGCGCACGCCAAGGACGTCAAGCGCTCGGGCGGCGACAAGTCCGAGAAGCACGCCGATATCGGCGACGAGGACGCGCTGGAAAGCCACACCTTCCGCGGTGTCGGCGAGATCGAACTGCCGGCACCTGGCCTCGGCTCGCTGAATTACGATCTCTATCTCCAGCGGCTGGCGCAGAAGCATCCGAACATCCCGGTCATCATCGAGCATCTGTCGGAAGACGACGTGCCGCGCGCCAAGAAATTCCTCGACGGGAAGTTCCGCGCCAACGGCCTGTGATGGCCGGTTGCGGCGCCGGCTGAGGGGACGACAGTGCAGTGAATGAAGCGGCCGTCACATGGTAGAGCTCTACGGCAAGACGCTTTCGCGCAGGCAGGTCCGGGAACGCTCCGGCATGCTGTCGCAATTCGCCGGCGTGCGGCTGATGACACTCGGCGACGGGGTGGAGCGCGGCATCCGCATGCTGGAGTTCCGCACCGGTTCGGGCCTGCGCTTCACCGCGCTGGCCGACCGTGCGCTCGACATCGCCGATTGCGAATTCAAGGGCCAGGCGATCGGCTGGCATTCGCCGAGCGGCTTTCGCCATCCGGGCCTGCACGACTACGAAGGGGAAGGGGGGCTGGCCTGGGCGCGCTCCTTTTCCGGCCTGCTTGTCACCTGCGGCCTCGACCACATACTGGGCCGGGAAGAAGTGCCGGCCGACAGCTACAACTACCCGGGCAGGAAGACCGTGGTTCATTCGCTGCATGGCCGCGCCGGCACCATTCCCGCACGGCTGACGGGCTATGGCGAGAGCTGGGACGGCGACCGCTGCGTGCTGTGGGCCGAAGGCATCGTTCAGCAGTCGGCCGTGTTCGGCGAAGACCTGCATCTCATCCGCCGTATCGAGGCCGATGTCGGCGGCAACGAGATCCGGCTCTTCGACCGTGTCGTCAATCACGGCTTCAGCCGCACGCCGCATATGTATTTCTACCATGTCAATGTCAGCCATCCCCTGCTCGACGAGGGTTCGCGCTATCTGGCGCCGATCCGGGACGTTGTCTGGGCCGGCCATGATGGCGAGTGTTATCGGGCACAAACGGTCGGCTACCGCACCGTGCCGGCGCCGCAGCTGGGTTTCAGCGAACAGGTCTGGCAGCATGAGATGACGGCCGATGCCAATGGCGAGGTGCCGGTCGCGCTGGTCAACGATCGCATCGGCCTTGGCTTCGAAGTGGTGACGCGCAAGGACCAGCTGCCTTGCGCCTATCAATGGCAGAATTTCCAGGCGGGGCAGTATGCGTTGGGCATCGAACCTTCGACGCATCATGTGCTGGGCAATCTCGCCGCGCGCGAACGCGACGAGATGATCTGGCTGGAGCATGGCGAAGGCCGCTCCTATGATGCGGTGTTCCGCGTTCTCGACGGCGCGAGCGAAATCGCCGCCTGCGAGCGGCGGATCGCGGCGATCGCGATGCAGCCGCAAGAGGATTACCCGGCGCCGTCGGGCAATTTTCCGACCTTGAGGGGCAGGCCGTGATGTCGATGACGAGCCCATGCCGCGGCAAATGGCAGGTTGTGGATCAGCCTGCCCGATTTACCATCCGGAGGCCATGATGACGGCTGGCAAGACGAAGCGCGACTACAGCCTGGTCGGTGAAAGCACGCGGATCGCGATCGAAACCGGGCTGGCCTCGGCGGAATGGTATCACACCGATGTCCCGCGCAAAGCGATGAAGGAGCTGATGCAGCGTTCCGACGGCCCGGCGATCCGCGACACGCTGATCTGGATCGTCGCCATATTGGCTTCCGCCGCTGGAATCATCTGGTTCTGGGGCACGTGGTGGGTTGTGCCGTTCCTGTTCGTCTACGGCGTGCTCTACGGTTCCTCGAGCGACTCGCGCTGGCACGAATGCAGCCATGGCACCGCTTTCCGCACACGCTGGATGAACGACGTGGTCTACCAGATCGCCAGCTTCATGCTGATGCGCAATCCCGTGCAATGGCGCTGGAGCCATGCCCGCCACCACACCGATACGATCATCGTCGGCCGCGACGCCGAGATCGCCGTCATGCGGCCGCCAGACCTCCTGAAGGCGGCACTGGCCTTCACCGGCATCCTCGATTTCCGCTATTCATTGCCGATTTTGGTGCGCCAGGCGTTCGGCAGACTGTCGGACGACGAGAAGAGCTATATTCCGGAGATGGAGCAAGGCAAGGCGGTTGTCGCGGCCCGTTGGCACATCGCCATCTACATCGCGACGCTTGCGCTTGCGCTCTACACACGCTCGTGGCTGCCGCTGGTGCTGATTGGCCTGCCACGCCTTTACGGTACCTGGCACATGGTGACCACCGGCCTGCTGCAGCATATCGGGCTCGCCGACAATGTCGTCGATCACCGGCTCAACACGCGCACCGTCTACATGAACCCGATCAGCCGGTTCATCTATTGGAACATGAACTATCATGTGGAGCACCACATGTTTCCGATGGTGCCGTATCACGCACTGCCCAGGTTGCACGAACTGATCAAGCACGATCTGCCGCAGCCCAACCCGTCGATGTGGCATGCCTATCGAGAGGTCTGGCCGGTCCTGCTCAGGCAGCTGAAATACGAGGACTATTACCTCAAGCGCGAATTGCCGCCGACGGCCAGGCCCTATCGTGGCGAATTCCACAAGGTCGATATGTCGGCGGCCGCCGAATAGTTTGAGGGGCCGCAGAGGCTGGACCACGAGGAGACGCAAATGGCCGACTGGGTAGAGGCGTGCGCCGTGAGCGACGTCGACGAAGAAGACGTCATCCGCTTCGACCATGGCGGACGAACCTTCGCCATTTATCGCAGCCCGGATGATGAGTTCTTCGCCACCGACGGGTATTGCACGCATGAGAAGGCGCATCTGGCCGACGGCCTGGTGATGGACGACATCATCGAATGCCCCAAGCACAATGGCCGCTTCAACTACAAGACGGGTGCCGCCAAGGGCGCGCCGGTCTGCGTCAACCTCAAAACCTATCCAGTGAAGATCGAAGCTGGCAAGGTCATGGTCGAGATCTAGAGCAACACCTGCGGCCGTACCCCAAGCAACAAGAGGAACCATGCCGATGAGCCGAAAGAGACCGACGGTGGCGGACCTGCGCGCCATGAAGGGCAAACGCCAGCTCACCATGCTGCGCGTGCTGACGATGGATGAGGCCGAGGCCGCCGAGCGGGCCGGGGTCGACATCGTCTCTGTGCCGCCCGAACTGGTGCTCAATCCGCAATATCGCGATGCGGCGCCCAGCCTGTTCACCATGCCGGGCGAGAACTTTTTCGAGATCGGCACATCAGACGATTTCGTGCGCTGGGCCTTTCGGCTCTACAAGGCGAGCGCCGACGCGGTCTATTGCAGCGCCGGCTATGCCACCATCAAGCGGATGGCGGACGACGCCATCCCGGTCATCGGCCATGTCGGGCTGATCCCGTCGCGCGCCACATGGACCGGTGGCTTCAAGGCGGTCGGCAAGACCGCCGACACCGCGATGCAGGTCTTCGAGGCGGTCAAGCAACTGGAGGCCGCCGGCGCCATCGGCGCCGAGATCGAAGTGGTGCCGGTGGAGGTGGCGAAAGCGATCTCGGAGCGCACCTCGCTGATCATGCTGTCGATGGGGGCGGGCACCGGCTGCGACGCGCAATATCTGTTCGCCGACGATATCCTCGGCCAGAATCGCGGCCACATGCCACGCCATTCCAAGGTCTACCGCAATTTCGCGACCGAATACGACCGCCTGCAAGCGGAACGGATCGCCGCTTTTTCCGAATATGTCGCCGACGTCAACAGTCTGGCCTATCCCGAGGACAAGCATGTGGTGCATATGGATCCGGCTGAGCTCAGCCTGTTCATGAAGAGGGTCGACGGGGCGTGAAATCTCAAGGCAATGATGCGACGGCCGAGGCAGCGCCGGTATATACTCTGACCCTGTCCTGCGAGGACCGGCCGGGGATCGTCGCCGCGGTCACGGCGGAGCTTGCCGCGAACGGCGCCAACATCGCCGAAAGCAGCCAGTTCTGGGACCGGCAGACGAACCGCTTTTTCATGCGGATCGCCTTCACCAGCCCGCCGGGCTCGAGCAAGGACAGTCTGGAGCGGGCCCTGAAATCAAGCGTTGACCGCTTCGGCATGAAGACCGTGCTGGTCGACCAGGCGCGCCGCCCGAAGATCGTCGTCATGGTCTCGAAATTCGACCACGCGCTTCTCCATCTGCTGTACCAGATCAGGGTCGGCTGGCTGAACGCGGAGGTTGCCGCCGTCGTCTCCAACCACGAGGATGCCCGCCGCTTCGCCGAGCTGGAGGGCATCACCTACCACCATTGGCCGACCACGAAGGAAAACAAGGCCGAACAGGAACAGAAGCTGCTGGACCTGGTGCAACGGACGGGAGCCGAGCTGGTGATCCTGGCGCGCTACATGCAGGTGTTTTCAAAAGGCCTGTCGGACCGGCTGTTCGGACGGGCGATCAACATCCACCATTCCTTCCTGCCGAGCTTCAAGGGCGCCAAGCCGTACCACCAGGCCTTCGACCGCGGCGTCAAGCTGATCGGCGCGACAGCGCATTATGTCACCTCCGACCTCGACGAGGGCCCGATCATCGAGCAGGAGACCGAACGCGTCACCCATGCGATGAGCGCCGAGGATTTCGTCGCGGTCGGGCGCGACATCGAGAGCCGTGTGCTGGCGCGCGCCGTCAAGCTGCATCTCGAGGCACGCGTCATGCTCAACGGCCACAAGACCATCGTCTTCTGAGCGAAGCCGCGTTAGACCGGCCAACTTCCGCCGGCCAGCGCTGCGTAGAGCGCCTCGGCGTCGATGCCGAGCGGCCGATCCTCTTTCAGGGCAGGGACGAGCGCGCGTGTTGCCGTGTGGACCGTGGTGGTGCGGGGCGCTAACGTGAACCCGTCGCGCAGGTCGACTGCCTGCGCGGCCGCCATCAGCTCGAAGGCGATCAGCCGCCGCCACAGCGCGATCATCACAGCACATTTGGCAACCGCCAGCGGCGTCTGCGCGGCATGGTCCTCGACGCCTTCCGATACGGCCAAGAAATCGAGCATCATCGGATTGGCCTTGTGGCGGATGGCGGCGAGCACCGATGTCACCGTCTTCTGCAACGGCACGAAGCCGGCCGAGGCGCCGCCGACCGGCGACAGATATTTCGGCAGGCCGTTGCGGCCCGACCCGGTGAGCTGGATGAAGCGGGCGGCACTTGCGGCGGCGCATTGAGCGATCGCCAGGCCGAGCGTCTCGAAGGCGAGCGACAGCGCGGCGGTGTGGAAATTGCCGGTCGACAGCACCAGCTCGTCGTCGCTTAGCACCAATGGGTTGTCGGCGGCGGCATTGAGCTCGATCTCGACGGCTTGTCTCGCCTGACCGATCGCCTCGATCAACGCGCCATGGATCGACGGCATGCAGCGGATCGACAGCGGGTCCTGCAAGGTGGTCGGCGCCGGCGCCTCGTCGCGGGCGAGCAGATCGTGAAGGACCTTGGCGGCCTCCTGCTGGCCGGCCGCCGGACGCGCCATATGCAGCCGCGGATCGAGGATGGTGCGGTTGGCGCCGATGCCTTCCATGGTCAGCGCGGCGGCCTGCTGCTGCTGGGCAAGGGCGGACAGCGCATCCGTCACCGCCAGTGCGCCGCTGCCGGCGGACACCGAGGAAGCATTGATCAGTGACAGCCCGTCCTTGGGTGCGAGGGTGACCGGGGCGAGGCGGGCCATCATCAGCGCCTTGGCGGCCGGCATGCGCCGGCCCTGATATTCGGCTTCGCCTTCGCCGATCAGCAGGCGCGCAAGGGACGTCATCAGCACCAGGTCGCCGGCGCCGACCGAGCCAAGCGACGGCATCACCGGATGAACGCCGGCATTGAGCGCGTCGACCAGGGCGACAAACACGGCAGGAGAAAGGCCGGAGCCGCCGACGGAGAGCATCGCTACCCGGGCAAACATGGTTGCCCGCACGGCCTCGACCGGCAGCGCTTCGCCGACGGCGCCGCTGCGTCCCTCCAGCAACTGGCGCTGGAAGGCGCTGGCATCGCCCTCCACCGCAGTGCCGAGATTGGCGCCAAGCCCGGTGTTCAGGCCATAGATCTGCTGGCCGGACGCGGCAGCCTGGTCGAGCACTTTTCGCGCCTTCGCCAATCCGCCGATGATTTCGGGCGCGATCTCCACCTTGCGTGCCGCGCGCGCGACGGCGGCGACATCGCCAACACCGACCCTGGCTCCGGTCAGGACGAGCGCGCTCATGCGAAGCGCAGCCTCTGGCCGATGCCTTGCGCCTGCGCCTTCGCCAACATCGCCTTGCCGAGCGCGATGTCGGACAGCGACAGGCCGCGATGCCAGAACAGGATCGTCTCGCCGTCATTCTCTCGCCCGACCTTGAGCCCGGCGGCGATCTGGCCAAGCTCGGCATGCAGCGTCTTCTCGCTCAGCCGTCCGGTCTCGACATGGGCACGCAGTGAACCGAACTTGCCGGCCTTGCACTGGCCCCAGTCGTCGACGACCATCTTCTGCATGATGTCGGTCAGCGACAGTTCCACCGCGCTCATCGTGCCATAGGGCACGACCAGCGCGCCGGGCTTGATCCATTCGGTCTTCAACAAGGGTTGCGGCTCCAGCAGCCGCGAAGCCTCGACAACGATGTCGGCGCCCTCGATGCAGCTCTTCCAGTCGGCTACCGCGGTCACCGTCTTGCCGAGGTCGGCGGAGAGCTTGGCGGCGAAATCGTCGCGGCTTTCCGGGCGGCGCGAATGGACGCGGATTTCGTCGAAGTCAAAGAGATGGTCGAGCAGACGGACGTTCCAGTAGGCGGTGCCGCGCGCGCCGATATGGGCCAGCACCTTCGAATTCTTGCGCGCCAGATGTTTGGCGCCGATGGCGGTGACGGCGCCGGTGCGCATGTCGGTGATGACGGTGGCGTCGAGGATGGCGCGCGGCGTGCCGGTGCGCGGGTCGAACAGATTGAGGATGCCGAATTCCGAGGGCAGTCCATGCAGGTAGTTGTCGACATAGTCGCCGACGATCTTGACGCCGGCGGTGTCGAGCGGGGCGACGTAGCCGCGCAAGACATTGAAATGACCGTGGAAGGACGGGTCGGGCTCGAGATGGACGCGTGGCTCGATCACCGTCTGGCCCTTGCCTTGCGCGACCAGGCCGGCCTCGACGGCGGCAATGATTTCACCATCGGTCATGGCAAGCGCATCGATGTCGAGGGCATTGAGGTAGTCGATATAGATGGGCTTCATTTTGCGCGCACACTTTCCTCGGTCGCCCCGCTCATCCCATAGCAGCCCGCGGCGCGACACGAAAGTTTGTTGCGCCATCTCTGGACGCAGCCGGCCAAATGCTGTTCAAACCGGTTCCGTCATGACTGCCATTCCCGAGACCGAAACCTTACCCGAAACGGCCACGAATGCGCGGCGCGTGGCGCTGATCGTCGCCATCGCCTTCTTCATGCAGCTGCTGGATTCGACGATCATCTCGACCTCGTTGCCGCAGATGGGCGCCTCGTTCGGCGTGCCGGCGGTGGCGATGAGCATCGGCATCACCGTCTACATGCTGACCATGGCGGTGTTCGTGCCGCTGTCGGGCTGGCTCGCCGACCGTTTCGGCGCGCGCAACATCTTCCTCGTGGCGATCGCGCTGTTCACGCTGGCCTCGCTCGCCTGCGGCTTCTCGCAGAACCTGACCGAGTTCGTCGCTGCCCGCGCCGTGCAGGGCCTGGGCAGCGCACTGATGACGCCGGTCGGCCGTATCCTGGTGCTGCGCAACGCCTCGAAGTCGGAACTGCTCAACGCCACGGCGCTGATCACATGGCCGGCGTTGTTTGCGCCCGTGGTCGGACCGGTGCTTGGCGGCTTCATCACCACCGCGCTGTCCTGGCACTGGAATTTCTTCATCAACATCCCGCTCGGGGCGGTTGGGCTGGCGCTGGTCGCCCGCTTCATTCCGGGTGACCGCGAAGCCGATCCCAAACCTCTCGACTGGCCCGGCTTCGTGTTGACGTCGGCGGGGCTCGCCTCGATGCTCTACGGTCTCGAACGCATTGCGCATCCTGAGGATGGCGTCCTGCCGACGGTGCTGCTGATCGCCGCCGGTATCGTCATCGGCTGGCTGGCGGTACGCCACCTCTTGCGCGCCCGGCATCCACTGCTCGACCTCTCGTCGTTCAAGGTGCTGACCTTCGCCATCTCGACGCTGTCGGCTGGCACCAACTTCCGGGTGGCGATCAACGCCACGCCGTTCCTGTTGCCGTTGCTGTTCCAGGTCGGCTTCGGTCTCAGCCCGATCGACGCCGGCATGATGATCCTTGCCTATTTCCTTGGTAATCTCGGCATGAAAACGGTGACGACGCCGACGTTGCGGCGCTTCGGCTTTCGCCGGGTTCTGGTCATCAACGGACTGATCGCCTCCGCATCGATCATGGCCTGCGCGGCGATCTCGCCGCAGACGCCGCAAGCGCTGGTGATCGTGTTGATGCTGCTCGCCGGCCTGTCGCGCTCGATGCAGTTCACCGCGCTCAACACGCTGGCCTTCGCCGATGTCGCGGCATCCCAGCGCAGTTCTGCGGCGACCTTGTCCAGCATGCTGCAGCAGGTGGCGATGCTGTTCGGCGTCGCGGTGGCGGCGGCGATCCTCAACCTGTCGCAGATCGCCAGGGGCCGGACGGCGCTCGACCTCGTCGATTTTCGAATCGCGTTCCTGGTGATCGGCGCCGTCGGGCTGGTGACGTCATTCCGTTTCCTCGCGCTGCCGCCGGGTGCGGGCGCCGAGGTTTCCGGCCACGCGCCGGGGAATTGAAATCGAATTTTTCCGCCTGATGCGGAGATAAATTCCGCCTTGTCCCTTCGCCTTGAGGCGGAGCTTTCGCGAGCCGCCGCAACGGCGCAATCAATTGTCAAAAATGCAGGAGTTTCCGGGCATTGCGCCAGTTTTGGCAATCGATGCGTCCACTCGATGAATATCGCCGTGGACGAGGCTTGCGAGCGCGGATTCATTTGACGAACCGGCGCTGAGCCGATTAGCTTTTGTTCTTCGGGGATGGCAGCGCTGCCATCGGGGCGAAAGCAGACATGAACTCGATAGGCTGGCCGAATTTGAGGAGCCTGAATCAGGAAGGCATTGTCTTTGCCATCGCGGTGGCGCTGTTCGTTGCCGCGGCAATAGGCCTGCCGGGCTTCATCGATCCCAACAATCTCGTCGCCATCGTACGTTCGGTGTCGGTGCTGGGCATTCTGGCGCTTGGCATGGCCGTCGTCATCATCGGCCGCGGCATCGACCTTTCCGCCGTTGCGATCATGGCGATGTCGGTCGCCTGGTACCTGCAGTTGCTCAACACCGGGACCTCGGATGGGCTGGCCTTTGCCTATGTGCTGGCCGGCGTATTGGCCATCGGCCTGCTCAACGGCTTTCTCGTCGCCTATGCCGACGTGCCGGCGATCTTCGTGACGCTGGCGACCGGCTCCTTCGTCTTCGGCTATGTGCGCTCGCAACTGATCACCCAGGATGCAGTGCCGGTGCCGCAGGGGCATTGGGTCGAGTTGCTCGGCGGCCTGCGCTTCCTCGACATTCCCATCGAGGTCTTCGTCTTCGCCGGCCTGGCCTTCCTGTTCTTCCTGTTCCTGCGCTACACCAAATGGGGCCGCTACATCTATTTCGCCGGTGACAATCCGACCGCTGCGCGCAACATCGGCATCCCGGTGCGGCCGATGCTGGTGCTGCGCTATGTGCTCTCCGCCTCCGTCGCTCTGATCGCCGGCCTGCTAACGGCGGCCAGCCTGCATTCGATCAACACCCGTGTCGTCAATTCGACGCTGCTCTACGACATCGTGCTGGTGGCGGTGATCGGCGGCATCGGCCTGTCCGGCGGGCGCGGCGGGGTGCGCAACGTGCTGGTGGGGGCGGCGCTGATCGGCATCCTGCTCAACGCCATGACCATCATCGACATTCCGTTGCTCTACCAGAACCTGATCAAGGCGGCGATCCTGCTGGGGGCGATCATCGTCGACGGCATCATCAATCCACGTGACGAGCAGACCGCCCAGCAGGGCGATATCTAGACCAGACGCGGACGGTAGGGGCCGGCCGTGAACAACAACAGCAAAACAGAGGATGTGACATGAAACTGATCAGAACACTCATGGCCGCCGCCACGGCGCTTGCCGTTACCGCCTTCGTGGCGCCAACCTTCGCCGCCGACGATCCGGGCCCGGCCGCCTACGCGCAGGCGCTCAAGGGCAAGCGCGTGATGCTGGTGCCGCTGGCGATGGGCTTCGACCTGGCGCAGGGCTGGGCCCATTACCTGAAGAAGGAAGTCGAGGCGTGGGGCGGCACTTTCGAAACGCGCGATCCGAACTGGGTCGTCGATGCCGGCGCGCAGGCGATCACCGACGCCATCTCCTCGGACACAAGGCCTGATGTGCTGATCATCCATGCGCCGGATCTCAACTCCTATTCCAAGCTGATGAAGAAGGCGCAGGCCGCCGGCACCTATGTGCTCTTGGTCGACAATCCCGCCAACTTCCCGGCCGATGCCTTTGTCGGCAGCGACTGGGACCGGCTTGGCCAGCTTGAGGCTGAAGCGGCGATCAAGGGCTGCGGCGAGAACTCGTCGAAGAAGATCGGACTGGTGCAGGGCGACCAGGCGAACTCGTCGAGCCTCTACCAGTATGCCGGCATCATGAAGGTGCTGGACAAGCATCCCGACTTCAAGGTGGTGGCCAAGCCCGATTCCAACTGGGACGCGACGACCTCGCGCAACGTGACGACGACGATGCTGCAGCAGAACCCGGACATCTGCTCGATCATCGATTTCTGGGATGGTGACGCCACCGGCGCGTCCGCCGCGATCCGCGACGCCAAGCTCGACGGCAAGGTGTTTTTGGTCACCACCGGCGGCGGCGAGAAGGCGGCTGACTGCGACAAGCTGCAGGACGGCACCTATGGCGCGGTGGTGATGACCGAGCTGGCTCGCCAGTCGGGCGACATGAATGCGATCATCAAGTTCCTGCTGCAGAGCGGCCAGCCGGCCGGCACCTCGCACACCTACATCTATACGCTGGAGAAGGCGACGACCAAGGCGGACCTCAAGCCAGACAGCTGCTGGGACCTGAAGGCGCTGCAGGCAGAAGCAGCGGCGAAGTAAGCCGATCCTCGCCAATCGATATCAACGAGGTGGCCGGACTGCCGGCCACCTCTTTTTCCTTTTCTCTCGCGGCAGCAGTGACCTGATGTCCTTTCGCGAACGCCTCCAGTCCTGGCGCTACAATCTCGTGCCCGACCATCTCGTCGGTGAGATCCTGACCAAACGCTGGACCGATAACGCCATTCCGTTCCTGGCGCTGGTGGTGACATTGGCGACCTTCGGCTCGGTCATTCCAGGCTTCTTCAAGCTGACCTCGCTGCAGGAATCGACCCGCCAGCTCGGCGAGTTCTCGATGGTCGTCACCGGCATGACGGTGGTGATGCTGGGCGGCGGCATCGACCTGTCGGTCGGTTCGATCTTCGCGCTGTCCTGCTTTTCCGCCGTCTATGTCTTCTTCATCCTCGAACAGTCGATCTGGCTGGCGCTGGCCGCGTCGATCGCCACCGGCCTCGTGTTCGGCGCCATCAACGGCTATCTAGTCGGGTATCTGCGGCTGCGCGCCTTCCTCACCACGCTGGTCACCTTCATCTTCGGGCGGGCGCTGTTCGACATCCTCGTCACCACCTACGCCGCCGACGTGCAGCTTTCGACCGCCACATCGGATGTGCTCGATTTCATCGGCGACAGCACCTTCTGGGGGCTCTCCGTCTCGGTGTGGCTGGCCATAATCCTGGCCATCGTCACCCACATCGCGCTGACGCGCTCGCGGCCCGGCTGGCATGTGGTGGCGGTCGGCGGCTCCAGGCGCTCGGCCCACAATGCCGGCATTCGCGTGCGGCGCACCGTGTTCATGACCTATGTCTTCTCCGGCTTCTGCGCCTCGATCGGCGGCTTTCTCATCGCCTGCCGCTTGAGCGGGGCGGGGCCCGGAACCGGCCTAAACCTCGAGATCATGGCGCTGACGGCGGCGGTGGTCGGCGGCGTCAGCCTTGGCGGCGGGCGCGGTTCGGTGATCAAGGGCCTGATGGGTGCCATCATCGTGCTGACCATGACCAACGGGCTGATCCGGCTTGGCTACGGCACCGGCACCAACCAAATGGTCCTCGGCATCATGCTGGCCGTGGCGGTGACCATCGACATCCGCTGGCTGAAGAACCGCCACAAGGTGCTGAACGAGGTCTATGTCGCACCGGTCTATCTCAAGATGGGCGCGACACAGTCGGCCGCACCCGGCTCCGGCACGCCCTACGAACTCGACAACAGGTTGTCGGCAGCCGACCATATCGGGCTTGGTGAACTGGAGGGACCGGAGGACGTCATCCTCGACCGCGACGACCACCTCTATTGCGGCACGCGGCATGGCGAGATCGTTCGTTTCTTCGCGCCGGACTACGTCAAGGCGGAAGTGTTTGCCCATATTGGCGGCTTTCCGCTGGGGCTCGCCTTCGACAGATCAGGCAATCTGATCAGCTGCGTCGGCGCCATGGGACTCTATTCCGTATCCCCGGATCGCGAGGTGAAACGGCTGTCGGCCGAGACGTCGCGCTCCTGGACTTCGATCATTGACGATGCGCGGCTGCGAGACCCCAATGATTGCGACATCGCTCCCGATGGCCGCATCTATTTTACGGACTCCACGAAGCGCTACGATGCGCATGATTGGGCGCTGGACTCGATCGAGAACCGCGCCACCGGCCGCCTGCTGGTCTATGACCCGAAGGACGGTTCGACGAAGACGCTGCTCGATGGCTATCGCTACACCAATGGTGTCTGCATAGCGCATGACGGCAAGTCGCTGTTCTTCGCCGAAAGCTGGGCCTGCCGGGTGCATCGCTACTGGTTGGAAGGGCCGAAAGCCGGCACCGCCGAATGCGTCATCCGCGACATGCCGGGCTACCCCGACAACATCAACCGCGCGTCCGACGGCAATTACTGGATGGCCTGGCTCGGCATGCGCACGCCGAGCTTCGACCTGTCGCTGCGCCACCCCGACATGCGCAAGCGCATGACGCGCCGGCTGCCGCAGGACGAATGGCTGTTCCCCAACATCAACACCGGCGGCGTGGTCAAATTCAACGAGAAGGGCGGCATCGTCGAGGCGATGGGCGACCTCTCAGGCGGTGCGCACCCGATGGTCACCTCGATGCGCGAGCACAAGGGTTTTCTGTTCGTCGGCGGCATCCTCAACAACCGCATCGGCCGCTACAGGATTTCGGGCGCCGACCCGAACTGGACCAGCCCGGCTTCCTATTGGGGGGCAAAACCATGATCCTCGATCCGATCCTGGATATCTTTCGCGGCAAGGCCGTCACCATCCCGCCGCTCGACGGCGCCTTTCGGCCCAACACGCGGCTCGATGATGCGCCGGCTTTCGCCGAACTGTCCGAGCCGGACAATCTGCTGGTCTCCGGCGACAGGCTGCTCGCCTCCAGCGGCAACGCCATCTATTCGATTGCTGTCGGCGCCGCGCCCGTCGTGGCCGAGACCTTTCCATCTCCCGTCACGGCGCTGGCGCTTTCACCATCGGGCGAACTGACGGTCGGGCTGGAAAGCGGCAAGTTGGTGATTGCCGGCAAGGAAGTCTTGCTCCCGGCTGATGTGCGCTGCATCACGGCACTTGCCTATGCAGACGATGGCACACTTTGGCTGGCCAACGGTTCGGCCGAGCACGCGCCGTCGCAATGGGCCGCCGACTTGATGAAGAAGGGCGCCTCCGGTTCGCTGTGGCGATGCGGGCCGGGAGCGATCGGCTTCCAGAAAGTCGTCGGCAACATCGCGTTCCCATACGGTCTTCATCCGATCGGCAAGGATGTGCTGGTCAGTGAAAGCTGGCGCCATCAACTGGTGCGTTTCGACGGCGCGACAGGCAACCGTTCGACCGTTTTGACGCATCTGCCCGGCTATCCCGCGCGCCTTTCCCCATCCCCCGATGGCGGGGCTTGGCTGACCTTGTTCGCGCCACGCAACCGGCTGATCGAATTCGTGCTGCAGGAGACGCACTACCGGCAGGACATGCTGGCACAGGTGCCGCCGGCCTACTGGATCGCGCCGGCGCTGGCTTCCAGCCGCAGCTTCCTCGAACCGCTGCAATGCGGCGGCATCCGCATCATGGGCATTCACAAGCCGTGGTCGCCGAGCCGCTCCTACGGGCTGGTGGTCAGGCTCGACCGGGAGATGCAGCCGCAGTTCAGCCTGCACAGCCGCGCCAACGGCACGCGCCACGGCATCTGCAGCGCCGCCGAGAAAGACGGCCGGCTGTTCATCGCCTCTAGGGGCGGCGATTGCGTGCTGGCGATCGACCTCGCGTCGGGAGGTTTTTGATGGAACCGATCGTCCGCCTGGAGAATGTCACCAAGAATTATCGCGGCGTGCCCGCGGTGAAGAATGTCAGCTTCGAATTGCGCAAGGGCGAGATCCACGCACTGCTCGGCGAGAACGGCGCCGGCAAATCGACGCTGACCAAGATCATCGCCGGCGTGGTCGATGCCACCTCCGGCAAGATGTTCCACAAAGGCGCCGAGATCGCTTACGCCTCGCCGCATGCCGCCCTCGAGGCAGGCATTGCCATGGTGTTCCAGGAAACCAGCCTTGTGCCGTCGATGACCGTGGCACAGAACCTGTATCTCGGTACTGAAAAATTCCTCAACCGACTGCGCGGCACGTATATTTCAGCACAGCAGTTCCTGCAGTCGCTGAATTTTGCGGTCGATCCGAACGCCATGGTGGCGACGCTGGGAGCGGCCAAGCGGCAGATGGTCGAGATCGCGCGCGCCGTGCACCACAATGCCGAGATCATCATCTTCGACGAGCCGACCGCGACACTGACGCCGGAAGAAAAGCGCCACTTCTTCGCGTTGATCCGCCGGCTGAAGGCGAGCGGCGTTTCCATCGTCTTCATCAGCCACGCTCTGGAAGAAGCGCTGATGATCGCCGACCGCATCACCATCCTGCGTGACGGCGAGCTTGTGATCACCGACGACACATCGGCCTTCGACCGCGACCGGATTGTCGCCGCCATGGTCGGGCGCACCTTGTCGGGGCAGATCTACCGGCAGCGCGATGAGGCGAAGCTGCGCAAGGCCGGCAAGAAGGTGCTGTCGGTGCAGGACATCTCGATGAGCAATGTCGTGCGCAACAACTCCTTCTCGATCTTCGAGGGCCAGATCACCGGCGTGTTCGGGCTGATCGGCTCGGGCCGCACCGAGACGTTCAAGATCGTCTCCGGCATCTACAAGCGCGATTTTCTGCGTGGTGGCGCCATCGAGCTGGACGACAGGCCGGTGCGCTATCTCGTGCCGAGCGAGGCGGTGGCCGACGGCATCGTCTACGTCACCGAGGACCGAAAGAGCGAAGGCATCTTCGAGACGATGGGCATTGCAGAGAACCTGTTCGGCGGGCTGCTGGCGGCGGGCCGCGAAAAGGCCTGGGTGATCAACCAGCAGGAGATGCGCACCCTTTCGGCCGAATGGACGAAGACGCTGAACATCAAGGCGATCAACGACAATGCGCGCGTCGTCGAGCTGTCCGGCGGCAACCAGCAGAAGGTGGTGATCGGCAAGGGACTGGTGCAGCAGCCGCGCATCGTCATCTTCGACGAGCCGACGCGCGGCGTCGATGTCGGCGCCATCGCCGAGATCCACCAGATCATCAACCGGCTGGCCGACGAGGGCCTCGCCGTCGTCGTCATCTCATCCTACCTGCCGGAGATCATGAACCTGTCCGACCGCATCCTGGTCTGCCGCCAGGGCCGCATCGTCGAGGAGTTTTCGCCGGCGGAGGCGACGGAAGAGAAGATCATGTACGCGGCGGTGCATTAGGTTTCTGGCTGGTGCCTGGTGGGTGCGTATACGTTGGCAATTGGCGAAAACGCCTGTCCCTTCGTCATCCTGGGGCGTAGCAAGGAGCGAAGCGACGCGGCGCAGACCCCAGGATCCATGCCGGGACTCGGAAGTGCCACCACGGTGCAGGATTCTGCTCCGCTGCACACTTCGAGAGACGTCACGGAATGGATCCTAGGGTCTCCGCGACGGAGCTTCGCTCCTGCTTCGCCCTAGGATGACGAAAGTGAGGGTTCGCCAGATTTCCACTGTGTTGCGCTCAGCAAAAACTGAATCATCCAAGTCGATTGCCTGCAATTGCTCAAGACCTGATTCAATTCATATGAAAGGACCCAATCATGGCCACCACAAGACTTCTCAGCGATGCCGAGGTGGAGAAAATCCCGGCCGTGAAGGCCGTGTTCGAAGACATCCGCGCGACGCGCAAATCCGATTTCGTCAACAATTTCTGGCGCGGGCTGGCCAATGATCCCCCAGCGCTGAAGCGGATCTGGGAACAGCTGAAGGTGGTGATGGTGGCCGACAGCGCCATCGACCCACTCACCAAGGAGATGATCTACATCGCGGTGTCGACCGCCAATGGTTGTTCCTACTGCGTCCACTCGCACACGGCGGCGGCCCGCGCCAAGGGCATGACCGACGCGCAGCATGGCGAGCTGGTGTCGATCATCGGCCTTGCGGGGCAGACCAATCATCTGGTCACGGCAATGCAGATCCCGGTCGATCCGCAGTTCGAGGTGAAGTGAGGCGGAGGCGCTACACCGGCCGATAAACCTTCTCCGCCGTGTTCCAGAAAATATCCGCCTCCGCCGCCGCGCCATGCCTGGCCACCGCATCCCGGTGCGCCTTGATCAGCTCGGCGTGGCTGGTCCACAATTTCTCGATCGGGAAGTTCGAGCCGAACATCAGGTGGTCGCTGCCAAGGATGTCGATCGCATGGTCGACGATGTAGGCAATCAGCGCCGGGTCGTTGCGGTGGACGAAGGTGCCGAGGCCGGACAGCTTGGCGTAGAAATTGGGCGCGGCTGAAAGGGTGCGCAGGCCGGCCTTCCAGGCTTCGGTGGTTTCCGACTCCATGCCGGTCAGCATGCCCGCATGGGTGAGGATGAAGTTGGTTTCGGGGTTCTCGCCGACCAGCGTCAGCCCGTCCTTCATCTGCGCTGGGAAAAGTTGCAGGTCGAAGGACAGGTCGTAGTCCTTCAGGCGCGCTATATTGGCGCGTACCTTCGGGTCGATGACTTGGTCGGCCGAAGCGGCGAAGCGGAAGGCCGGCGTCTCGTGCCAGTGCAGTTGCATGCGCACACCACGCAGCAGCGGATATTTTTTCAGCCGGTCGATCTGCGGCCTGACATCGTCGACGGTCATGTCGGTATAGCCGACAATGGCATGCGGCCAGCCAGTCTCGTCGGCGGTTTTCTGCAGGAAGGCGACCTCCTTCTCGAAATCCTCCTTGGCCCAGTTGGTCTGGACATAGACGGCCTTCTCGACGCCGGCGCCCCGCTGGTCGGCCAGAAACTCCTCGATCGGGTAGTCGCGACGGATCGGCTCGTAAGGGCCGAAGATGCGCGGCACCATCGGTCCGACCAGCCAGGGCTGGTCCTGCTGGCGCCAGATGTGGAAATGCGCGTCGATGGCTTTCTGCATCATGAAACCCTCTTCCAGATTGCCGCCGCCGCTGGAGCCGGGCGGGCAAGCGACAGGATGAAATCGGTGAGACCGGCGAGCGACGAACCGTCGACGAGATCGTCGAGCACTGGCAGGATGGCGCGAAGTGCCGCCGTTGCCGGCTGGAAGCGTGGGTCGCCAGCCAACGGTGTCGCCAACGAGAGCCGGAAGGCACGGGCGCTCAGCCGGCGCATCGCCGTCTCCAGCTCGGCGTGGTCGCCGCGCTCCAGTGCGTCGGAAAGGATGACGACGGCGGCACCGCGCGCGAAGGCCGAGAAGCGCGGCACCGAGAGGAAGGCCAGCAGGGTTGGCCCCATTCGGGTGCCGCCGTCCCAATCGTCGACCAAGGCCGTCGCACGCGCCAGCGCCTGGTCGCGGTCGCGAATACGCAGCGCTGAGGTGATGCGGGTCAGCCGTGTGCCGAAGGTGAAGATCTCGACGCGATCTCCACCTTGCACGGCGGCATGGGCGAGCTTGAGATAGTCCGCGGTGTGCAGTTTCATCGATCCAGAGACGTCGATGAGCATTAGCAGCTTGCGCGGCACGGTCTGACGGCGGCGCAGCAGCGGCGAGGGGACGTCGCCATCGGCGCTGATGATTTCCCTGAGCGACCGGCGCAGGTCGAGCTTGCCGCGCGCGTGGGTGCGCACGGTGCGGAAGGAGCGGCGGGCGGGTAGGGCAGAGGCGAGCTTGCGTCGAAAACCGGTCAGCCTGTCGTCGTCGCGCTGGAAGTCGCGCGTGCTCAGCTGTTCGGCGCCGGAGGACAGTTCGCCGCCTTCCTGCGGGCTGACCACCTCGATCTCTTGCTGATCCGAGCCGCCATCATCCTTGATGCGGGTTTCCTCGTCGGTGTCGCCTTCGACCACGGCGGATGTGTTGCCGTAGAAATGGCTTTGGAAATGCGCTTCGAATTCGTCGCGGCGGTCCGGCGGCGGTGCCAGTGTGGCAAGGGCAGCCTCGCGGATATCGGCCATGGAGCGTGGTCCGAGCAATGTCACCGCCTGCATGAAGCCTGACACCTGCTCCGGCGCGATGGCAAAGCCGTAGCGGCGCAGAAGGCGACCGAAGCCTAGGAGGGGTGCTGCGGCGCGAGGTAGGGCGCTCACGCCAGTGCCTCCTCGACGATCCGGCCAAGCTCCGGCGCGATGTAGGAGAGGTCTTCCTCATCCTTGATCAGCACGCCGATGGCGCGGCGAAACGCTTCCGGCCAAGGGCTGCCGCCCTTTTCCAGAATGGTGGCGGCATTCGCCCATTCGACTGCCTCGGCGATGCCGGGCGGCTTGGCGAGCGGGCGTGCGCGGATGGTCCGCACGGCTGCCGCCACCGCGCGTGCGGTGGCTTGTGCGACATCGCCGGCGCGCAGCATGATGATGGCGGCTTCGCGCTCGGCGTCGGGATAGCCGATCCAATGATAGACGCAGCGGCGGCGCAGCGCCTCGGCCAACTCCCGGGTGCGGTTCGAGGTCAGGATGACGATCGGCTGCGCGGCAGCGCGGATGGTGCCGCGCTCGGGAATGCTGATCTGGAAATCGGAGAGGAATTCGAGCAGAAGCGCCTCGAATTCATGGTCGGAACGATCAATCTCGTCGACCAGCAGCACGCGCTGCTCCGGCGCCCTCAACACCTGCAGCAGCGGCCGGGCGATCAAGAAACGGTCGTCATAGATGTCGATTTCCTTGTCGCCGGCATGGCGGATGGCGAGCAACTGGCGCTGGTAGTTCCATTCGTAGAGCGCGTGCGCGGCGTCGATGCCTTCGTAGCATTGCAGCCGCACCAGGTCGCGGCCGAGCAGGCTGGCGATCGCCTTGGCCGCTTCCGTCTTGCCGACGCCAGGCGCGCCTTCGAGCAGCAGCGGCTTGCCCAGCCGGATGGCCAGGAAGATGGCGGTGGCCAGGCTCTCATCGGCCAGATAGCGCGAGGCGGCGAGGTGCTGCGCCACCGCCTCCGGCGAGGTCGCGACAGTCTCGGCGTTCACCTCGAGCATTGTCAGCACTCAATTCGGTGCTTGCGCCTTGAGCGCGCGCAGGATGCGTTCCGGTGTGATCGGCAGCGTGTCGATGCGCACGCCGACAGCGTCGAAGACGGCATTGGCGACCGCTGGAATCTGCGGGTTGGCGCACATTTCGCCCGGTCCCTTGGCACCGTAAGGTCCGTCGGCGGAAGGCCGTTCCAGCACGATGATCTCGGTTTCGGCAAGATCGCCGGGACCCGGCATCAAATACTGGTTGAAGTCGGTGCCGCCATGGTCGCGGTTGGGGTAGTAAGGCTCGGTCGTCTCGTAGAGCGCGTGGCTGATGCCCATCCACGAGCCGCCGACGAGCTGCTGCTCGACCATTTTCGGATTCAGCGCGCGGCCGATCTCGAAAATGTTCTTGACCGTCAGCACGGTGACTTCGCCGGTCTCGTCATCGACCTCGACCTCGGCCACCGTGCAGGCATGCGCGTAGCAGGTCGACGGCTTCATCGCGCCGGTCTCCTTCTCCGGATAGGAACGCGGGATCAGGAACATGCCGCGGCCGGAGATCGAGCGGCCGCGCTTGAAATGCGCCGACAGCGCGACATCGAAGATCGAGATCGATTTCTGCGGGGCGCCCTTGACCAGGATGTTGCCCTGGCCGTCGGTCTCGAGGTCGGAGGCGTTGACTTCCAGTTCCTCGGCCGCCACTTCCAGCATCACCTGGCGCGCTTCCCTGGCGGCCTGGATGACGGCGTTGCCGGCGCGGTGGGTGCCGCGCGAGGCAAACGTGCCCATGCAGTGCGGGCCGGTGTCGGTGTCGGCGGTGTCGACGACGACGCGGTCGGTCGGCACGCCGATCGTCTCGGCGCAGATCTGAGCCATGATCTGCTTCATGCCCTGGCCGAGATCGACCGATGACAGCGTCACCATGAAATTGCCGGTCGGTGTCGAGTGGACCAGCGCCTGGGTCGGATCGCCGCCAAGGTTCATGCCGGTCGGATAGTTGATCGCGGCGACGCCGCGTCCGCGTCTGATCGCCATCTCAAGCTCCCTTCGCGTAGGAGGACATCGCCATATACTTCTCCGCCACCGGCCAGTTGGCGGCGCGGGAGGCTTCCTGCATGCACTCGATTAGCGCCGCCCCCTCCGTCGGCTGGCGATGCGCCTTCATGTCACCGTCGCGATAGGCGTTGATGAAGCGGAATTCGAGCGGATCCATGCCGATCAGCCGCGCCAGCTTGTCCATCTGCACTTCCAGCGCGAAGTCGCCGATGGTGACGCCGAAGCCGCGCATGGCGGAGGAGGGCGTACGGTTGGTGTAGACGCAATAGGTGTCGATCCAGACATTGGGGATCGTGTAGGGGCCGGGATAATGCCCGGCGCCTTTCTGGGCGCCATAGGGCGAGTGGCGCGAATAGGCGCCGGCATCAGTATAGCCGGTGACTTTGCGGGCGACGATGCGGCCGTCCTTCATGACGCCGTCCTTGATGACGACCTTTTCGGCCGCGCGGGGTGACGATATCTGCATCTCCTCCTCGCGGCTGTAGATGAAGGAGACCGGCCGACCAGTCAGCTTGGCGCCGAGAATGGCGATCGGCTCGACGATGACGTCGACCTTGCCGCCAAAGCCGCCGCCGACGGTGCCGCCGACGAAATGCAGTTTGTTGCCGGGCATCTGCAGGATGATCGAGGCATTGTCGAGGGTGAAGAACATCGCTTGCGTATTGGTGTAGCAGGTGAAGCGGTCATTGCCCTCGGGCGCGACCACGCAGCCGGTGGTCTCGGTCGGTGCATGCTCGATCGGCGAGGACTGGTAAGTCTGCTCCAGCACATGATCGGCGCCGGCAAAGCCCGCCTCGACATCGCCGAAGCGCACCTTGCGGCACTCGCCGCTGTCATAGAGGTAGTAGTTCTGGCCGTGGTACTCGTTGACCAATGGCGCGCCGGGCTTCAGCGCTTCCTCCATGTCGAAGACGGCCGGCAGCACCTCATAGTCGACCTTGACCTTGGCCGCCGCCTCCTGCGCCGCGCGCTCGGTCTCGGCCAGCACCGCCACCACGGCCTCGCCCTTCCAGCGCACCTTGCCGTCGGCCAGCACCGTCTCGTCCTCCGGCCCGATCTGGATCAGGATCAGGATGGTGTAGACATTGTGCGGCACATCCCTGGCGGTCAGTACCTTGACGACGCCCGGGTGTTTCTCGGCCTCCGACGTGTCGATCGAGCGGATGCGGGCATGGTGGTGCGGGCTGCGCACCATCTTCAGGTGCAGCATGCCGGGGAAATTGCGGTCGGCGAAAAAGGCGGTCTTGCCGGTGACGTGGCCGGGGAATCCGAGCGCGGCCGTGGCTGGCCGATCTCGTTCAGATCGTCCTTGCGCACATCGGCGAAGTAGTTCTTGCGCAGTTCCATGGTTGCTTCCCTCAGGCCGCGTTCTGCGAATTGGAGCGGGCCGCAAGCAGCACCGCCTTGATGATCGGCTCGTAGCCAGTGCAGCGGCAGATGTTGCCCGACAGCGCCTCGACCACCTCTTCGCGGCTGGGATTGGGCGTGTGGTCGAGCAGCACCTTGGCGGCCACGATCATGCCCGGCGTGCAGAAACCGCATTGCGTGGCGAAGGCGTCGAGGAAGGCGCGCTGCAGGGGATGCAGGACGCCACCTTCCGAAAGCCCCGATGTCGTGGTGATCGCTGCGCCATTGCAGGCCTCGGCCAGCGTCAGGCAGGAGAGCCTGAGCTCGCCATCGATGATGACCGAGCAGGCGCCGCAGGTGCCCTGATGGCAGCCGCCTTTCGGCGAGGTGTCACCGATCTTGTCGCGCAAGGCGTTGAGCAGCGTCGTGCCGCTGTCGATGAATTCGGCCTTTTCAGAACCGTTGAGCGTGAATTGAACCGGGACCTTTGCCATGTTTCCTCCTTGCGCGCCTGCCCGAACGATCGGACAGACGCGCGCCCCCCGACAGGTGATTAGCTGAGCAACAGCCGGCGCAGATGGACCGGCAGGACTTCCGCGCGATACCAGGCGCTGGCGATCGGATCGGTGATCGGCGAGGTGCCTTCACCGGCAGCGGCCAGCGCCGGCGCGATGCCGTCCTGGTCAAGCCTCCTGCCGAGCAGCGCCTTCTCCGCCACCTTGGCGCGCATTGGCCGGTCGGCCATGCAGCCAAGTGCTATCCGCGCCGACGACACGGTGCCGTCACCAGCCTGTTCGAGCATGGCGGCGATGCTGAGCACCGAGATGCCTTTCGGCTTGACCCGCGACACTTTCAGGAAGCGAAATCCGTCAGCCCCCGCAAGCGTGAAGCCGACCGAGGTGACGATGGCGCGGCTGCCGTCCCGATTGGCCAGAAAGGTCTCGATCGGCGTTTCGCCATCGTCGGTGCTGACCGTGGCGCCAAGCGCCAGCAGGGCGACAGCGAAATCGCCATAGGGAGCCGGTGCGAACAAATTGCCGCCGACGGTCGCCATGTTGCGGATCGCCGGGCCACCGACGGCGCGGGCGGCCCTGGCAAGGGTGCCGAGGTCCGGATGGCGGGCGATCGCCGCCATCGTCACCGAAGCGCCGATGCGGACCTTGCCGCCCGCAATTTCGATGGCGGACAGGGCTGGATCGGTCGAGCGGACGAGGCCGGAAACCGAAACATCGCCTTCATTGGCCGCGCGGACCACGAGTGTCCCCCCACCAAGATAGCGGGTGCCAGCGGCCTTCAGCGCCACGTTGGCGTCCTTGACCGTTGCGAAAGTCTGCAGTGCTAGCGCCATGGCATGCCCCCGCGTTGCGGCTCAATTCTGGCCGGCGAAATGGCTCTTCAGGGCGTTGAAGCCACCCTGGAAGACATTGGCGCCCATGCCCTCGGCCAGCTTGTCGGCTTCCTCGGGCGGCGCGTCGAAGCTGGCGGTCCATTCGGCATAGGTGCGGTCACCATCGGTGACGCGCCGCAATTGCAGTGTCGCCTTGTGGTTGGTCAGCGGCTGCGGCGTCTCCAGGATGGAATAGCTGACGAGGAAGTTCGCGTCGGAGAAGTCGAGCAGCTTTTCACGGATGCGGGCGCCGCTGGCGAGCTGGAAGTTGCGCACGCAGCCGATCGTGCCGGCGTCCTTGCCGTCCTCGATATGGCTTTCGACCATGCGCGGATGCCAGCTCGGCAGTCCGTTGAAGTCGCGTATGCGCGCCCAGACCTGTTCGACCGGCGCGTCGATTACGCTGGAGATGGTGACTTTCGCCATATGGATGTTCCCTTGCAATGCGACACTTGGGCAAGGGTAGGGCGGCCGTCTCCGGGGCGCTTATCAATGCGTCTTGAGTGCGTATCAAGGAGTCTGAAAAAGGTGGCGGCAGGTGGTTCAGGCGATCGCCCGCGCCGCCTCGCGATAAAGCGTCGGCGGCACGCCGACATGGTCGCGGAAGAAGCGCGAGAAATTGCCCTGGGTCGTAAAGCCGAGATTGCAGGCGACCGAGATCAGCGGCTCCTGCGACCACTGCAACTGCCGCACCGCTTCTTCCATGCGCAGCGTGTTCCAGTAGACATTGGGCGTCAGGTTTGTCTGTTCCTTGAACAGGGCGAAGAAGTGCGGCCGCGACAGGCCGACGCTGCGCGCCACCTCGTCGAAGCAGATGCGCTCGCAGACGTTGGCCCTCATCAACTGGATCGCCTTGCGGACGCGGAAATCCTGCATGGTGTTTATGCGGATGCGCGCCTCTTGCGGCGCCGAGGCATTGGCGGCATCGAGCACGCTGTCGATGAAGCGTTCGATCTCGTAGTTGGCGACATCATCGACGCTCTCATTGTCGCTGAGATGGTCGAGCAGGTTGGCGGCGGCCTGGTGCAGCCACGGCTCGAGGTTGATTGCCGCCTGCGAGAACAACGGCGCGGAGGAAGGCAGGTCGCGGCGGCGGCGCGCCCAGTCCGGATCGATGTAGAAAGCGAGGAACAGGCCCGGCGTGCCGTTCTGCGACAGGACGTGGCTGTGCGGCTGGAAGGAGTTGATGCCGGCGGCGGTGCGGGGGCCGAGCCGTACCGTCTCGCGGCCGACGGTCATCTCGCCGGCGGTGCCTTCCAACCAGATGATCAGATGTGCCTCGCCATGGGCATGGGTGACGAAGTCGCTTGCGACATTCAGGACAGAAACATGTCCGAACCGGCCCCAGTAGAGCCTGATCGCTTCCGTCATGGGTATATCCTCCCGCAGACGACTGGCCTCCCTTCGCCTGCAGTGGGGATTGTGCGGCCGAGTTCGGGCGCGCGTCAAGGCGGGGTCGCTGTGCGGACACCCACAGCCGGCCACGACAGAGGATTTTCAGACTGAGCGATAGGTACCTGAACGAATAGCGCCCGGGAGCGAATTGCCCCTTAAACCGAGGCCGTCATGCCGCCATCGACATAGAGTGTGTGCCCATTGACGAAGGACGATGCATCGGAGGCCAGGAACACGGCGGCGCCGATCAGCTCGTCGACATTGCCCCAACGCCCGGCCGGCGTGCGCTTTTCCAGCCAGGCGGAAAACTCCGGATTGTCGACCAGCGCCTGGTTCATCTCGGTGCGGAAATAGCCGGGCGCGATGGCATTGATCTGCAGGCCATGTTTCGCCCAGTCGGTGCACATGCCCCTGGTCAGGTTGCGGATCGCGCCCTTGGTTGCGGTGTAGGGCGCGATGTTCGGCCGGGCCAGTTCGCTCTGCACCGAGCCGATGTTGATGATCTTGCCCTTGCCGCGCGGGATCATGTGGCGGGCGACGGCCTTGCCGGCATGGAAGGCGCCCGACACATTGGTCTTGAACAGCCGCTCCCATTGCTCCTCGGGAAAGTCCTCGAGCGGCGCGCGGAACTGTATGCCGGCATTGTTGACGAGGATGTCGATGGCGCCGATCTCGGCCTCGATGCGGGCGACATCGGCGTTCACTGCCTGAAAGTCGGTGACATCGAAGACCGAGGCATGCGCCTTGAAGCCGGCATCGCGCAGCTTTTCGACGGCGCTGTCGATCCTGGCGCGGTCGCGGCCGTTCAGCACCACGCTCGCCCCGTGTTCGGCGAGGCCGCGCGCCAGGGCGAAGCCTATGCCCTGGCCGGAGCCGGTCACAAGCGCCAGCCGGCCCTCGAGACTGAACAGGGAGCTTGCCATGGACCGTTTCGGCCTAGTCGCTGCGGCGGAAATTGCGGATGCGGTCGAACAGCACCGCCAGCAGAATGGCGCCGCCGATGAACACCCCTTGCCAGAAGGCATTGATGCCGAGCAGGCCGAGGCTGTTGCGGATCACTTCGATGAGGGCCGCACCGACGATGGCGCCGAAGGCGGTGCCGACGCCGCCGGCAAGGTTGGCCCCGCCGATGACGGTGGCGGCAATCACCTGCAGCTCCATGCCGGTGCCGATGTTGGTGGTGACGGCCCCGAGCCAGCCGGTTTCGATGACGCCGGCGATGCCCGCCGAAAGCGCCGAGATCATGTAGACCGCAACCTTAATCTGGCGCACCGGAACGCCGGTCAGCGTCGCCGCATGCTCGTTGCCGCCGATGGCGAAGATGTGCCGGCCGAACTTGGTCCAACGCAGGATAAAGCCGGTGATCAGCGCCAGCACGATGGTGTAGAGCACCGGATTGGCGATGCCGAACACCCAGGCGCCGCCGCCCAGCGACAAGAGCTTGGCGTGGTCCGGTCCGAACTGGAAGACGACTGTGTTGTTGGAAGCGACCATGGCCAGGCTGCGGGCGATCGACAGCATGCCGAGCGTCACCACGAACGGTGGAAAGCCGAGATAGGCGATCATTATGCCGTTGAAGGCGCCGATGGCGAGCGCGGTGGAGATAGAGGCCAGGATGCCGACCTCGATCGAGTAGCCGGCATGCATGGTGACGGCCAGCACCATCGACGACAGGCACAGCACCGAGCCGACCGACAGGTCGATGCCGCCGGTGATGATGACGAAGGTCATGCCGAGCGCGATGATGGCGACGAAGGTGATGTTGCGGGTGATGTTGTAGAGGTTCTTCGAGGTGGCGAAGGCGTCGGTGGCGAACGACAGGAACAGGCAGGCGAGGATGACCGCGATCACCACCCAGAAGGTCTGGCTGGCAAACATCCGCGCCGGCAAGGATTGCCGTTTGTGTTCGATCGGCTGGTCAATTGTCAGTGCCATCGTCGACCTTCATCTGCTGTGCGTGGTGAAAACGCCTGAAATCAAACCTGTTCGATGGCGCCGGTGATCAGCCCGGTGACTTCCTCGGGCGAGCTCGACGCGATCGTCTTGTCGGCGACCTTGCGGCCACGCCGCATGACGATGACGCGATCGGCGACGGTGAAGACGTCGGGCATGCGGTGGCTGATCAGCACCACGGCGATGCCCTGGTCGCGCAGATGGCGGATCAGGTTCAGCACTTCCGCCACCTGCCGCACCGAGATCGCCGCCGTCGGCTCGTCCATCAGCACGATCTTGGCTTGCGACAGCATGGTGCGGGCGATCGCCACCGCCTGGCGCTGACCACCGGACATCTGCTTGACGAGGTCGCGTGGGCGGGTTTCGGACTTCAATTCGGCGAAGATCTGACCGGCGCGCTTGTACATCGCGGCATAGTCGAGAATGCGAAACGGGCCAACGCCCTTGCGCAGTTCGCGGCCGAGATAGACATTCGCCGCCGCCGTCAGGTTGTTGCACAAAGCGAGGTCCTGGTGGACGATCTCGATGCCGTGCTGGCGCGCCTCGACCGGCTTGTGCAGGATCAGCTCCTTGCCGTCCATCTGCATGGCGCCATGGCTCGGGCGGAAATTGCCGGCGATCATCTTGACCAGCGTCGACTTGCCGGCGCCATTGTCGCCCATCAGGCCGACCACCTGGCCGGGCTCGATCGACAGCGACACGTCGTTGACCGCCTGGATGGCGCCGAAATGCTTCGATATATTGGTGAGTTCGAGAACCGCCACCAGCCTGCTGCCTCCCCGTGCTTTGTGACCCGCCGCTGTTCCCGGCGTGGATGCCGGCGCTGCTTTGGCCCTCGCTCTCCCCAGCTCCTCCCGGAAACAGCGTTAGCGTTCTTTTACGCAAAAGCCGGCGCGCGTCAATCAATTGTCGGACGAATCAAGGTCGGATTATTTCAAAAATCCGTTTTGTAGGACAAATAGCATTGACGTTGGCGGCGAGCCGATATTAGCTAAGCCTCGGAGGAGATTATGCCGATCCCTTCGGGCGGTTCGCCCGGTGGAATCGGCGAAGATATATCGGTCGAGGTTCCGGCTGCACCCATGTGGTTGAGCCGGTCCGAAACCGCATCTGGAAATGCTTATCGATCTGTCTTGGCGACACGAGTGCTCGCGAAACGAACCTCTGTCATCACGCGTCCGGTCGATTTGTGTGGCGGGCACGCCGTGTCCGTCTGTTTCAAGGGAGGACTAACATGAGGAAATCACTTTTGCTCGCCGCCGCCGCCATGATGGCGCTTGGCGCCGGGCCGGCATTGGCCAAGAAACAGCTCGTCATTGTGGTGAAAGGTCTCGACAATCCGTTCTTCGAAGCCATCCATCAGGGCTGCGAGAAGTGGAACAAGGAAAACGCCAGCTCGGAATATGAATGCTTCTACACCGGTCCGGCGTCGACTTCCGACGAAGCCGGCGAGGCACAAATCGTCCAGGATATGCTGAGCAAGGCGGATACGGTGGCGATGGCGATTTCGCCGTCCAACGCGCCGCTGATCGCGCAGACGATCAAGACCGCCAATCCGACGATCCCGATCATGACCGTCGATGCCGACCTCAGCAAGGAAGATGCCGCGCTGCGCAAGACCTATCTCGGCACCGACAATTACCTGATGGGCAAGAAGATCGGCGAATACATCAAGAAGGCAAAGCCGAATGGCGGCACGATCTGCACCATCGAAGGCAACCCGGCGGCCGACAACATCCTGCGCCGCGCGCAAGGCATGCGCGACGCCCTGACGGGCAAGGAAGGCCTCGCTGCACTTGCCGGCGAAGGTGGCTGGACCGAAGTCGCCGGCTGCCCGGTGTTCACCAATGACGATGGTGCCAAGGGCGTGCAGGCGATGACCGACATCCTCGCCGCCAACCCCAAGCTCGATGCGTTCGGCATCATGGGCGGCTGGCCGCTGTTCGGCGCACCGCAGCCCTATCGCGATCTGGTCGGACCGCTGAAGGACAAGCTGGCCAGCAACGACTTCGTCATCGGCGCCGCCGACACGATCGGCGACGAAGTGGCGATCGCCAAGGACGGCCTGGTGACCGCTTTGGTCGGCCAGCGGCCGTTCGAAATGGGCTACAAGGCACCGTCGGTGATGATTGATCTCATCGAAGGCAAGGCCGTCGCCGATCCGGTGTTCACCGGCCTTGACGAATGCACCAAGGACACGGTCGACACCTGCATCCAGAAATAGGTTCTCGATTTCGGGGCGCCCGGCAACGGGCGCCCCGCCAACTCTCGAACAGGACGCGGTGGTTGGGGGCAACAGGCTCCAGCTTTGGCGCGCCCAGGATTTGGATTTTTCGGCAACGAGATCGGCGCGCCGCGCAGGTTCGGACCATTCCGGACGACAGACGGCCGACGTATTGGAACGTGGATGCCGGACAAAAAGTCAAAGAAGCGGCCCAGCCGGACCAAGGTGCAAACCAGTCGCCATCCGGCCGCCGTGCGCAGTGCCGGTTCGGCGCATGTGCCTGGAGCGAGCGTCCATGCCTCGCTGGCCAGCGAGATTGGACTGAGGATCGTGCGTGGCGACTACCCGCCCGGCACGATCCTGCCCAACGAGGCCAAATGGGCGCAGACCTTCAATGTCAGCCGGTCAGCGGTGCGCGAAGCCATCAAGATGCTGATGGCCAAGAGCCTTTTGGCGTCACGCCCCAAGATCGGCAGCTGGGTCGAACCGAAAGAGCGCTGGAACCTGCTCGATCGCGACGTGCTGGCCTGGTACGCGACCGCGCCCGATCGTGAGGCTTTCCTGCGCACAGTGCAGGAGTTCCGCCACATCATCGAACCGGAAGCATCGGCCTTCGCCGCCCTGCGGCACAGCGACGAACAGATGGCCGAGATCAGCCTGGCCTGCCGCGAGATGGGCGAGGCCTTGAGCCTGCCGGAGCGTATCCGCGCCGACACGCGCTTCCATCTCGCCATCCTGCGCGCCTCCGGCAACGACCTTCTGGTGCCGCTCGGTGTGCTGATCGAATCGGCGCTCGACCATCTCTTCGCGTTCACGACGCAACAGGTCGGCGATCAGCGCCAGGCACAGAAGCTGCATGAGGCGATCGAGAAGAACATCCGCCTGCGACGTCCGGCAGCCGCGCGTAGCGCCGTGCACAGGCTGCTGGCCAACACCGACGACGGCATCGGACGGTCAAGGCGGTGATTGGCGCCCGCGCTCGGCGATCCCTCAAATCGTCTGTTTCTTGCCATCCTTGGTCGGCATCAGGTCTATGCCGTTGACCTTGGCGATGTGCGTGGCCAGCATCGGCACGAACTGCTCGGCCGGACCGGTGGCATGGGCGCCGGCGAAGGAATTCTTGGTGGCATTGCCGAGCGGGTTGGCGATGCCGGCCGCACCGGCCATCGATTCGAGATAGGTCAAGTCCTTGAAGGCGTTGGCGATGGAGAATTTGTGGGCGTCGCGGTCGCCCTCCAGCGTCCAGCGCATGAAGGTCTGGTAGAAGCCGCAATCCATGCGGCCGTTGCGGATGACGCTATCGAAGCGCGGCGGCGAGATGCCGACCTTCTGCGCCAGCGCCAGCGCCTCGGAATAGATCGCGGCGTAGCCCAACGAAATGAAGTTGTTGAGAAGCTTCATGCGGTGGCCATCGCCGGTGTCGCCGATATGGACGATGCGTCCGGCCCAGGTTTCGAGCACCGGCTTCAGCCGCGCAAAGACGGCGTCCGGCGCGCCGACCATGGCATCGAGCGTGCCTTCCCAGGCTTCCTTCGGCGTGCGGCTCAGCGGTGCATCGACATAGTCGACGCCGAGCGCCTTGAGCTCGGCGGCAATCGCCACCGTCGAGACCGGATCGGAGGTCGAGCAGTCGACGACGACCGAGCCTTTCTTCAAGCCCTCCTTGAGGCCGCCGGGACCGCGAATGATGGCCTCGACCTCGCGCGAGCCGGTGACGCAGATGAAGACGATGTCGGATGCCGCTGCCACGTCGCGCGAGGTGGCCGCTTCCACGGCGCCCCGGCCAGCCAAGTCTTCCGCGGGCTTGCGGTTCTTGCGGCCGAGAAAGGTCAGGCTGTAGCCCTTGTCGACGATGTTCTTGGCAATCCCGTGTCCCATCAGGCCAAGGCCGATGAAACCGATCTTTTCGCTCGCGGCGGTCGTGTTCATGTCGTGTCGTCCTGTTTGCAATGATTGATATTCAGCGCTGCCATTTTCGCAGGCGAGGCGGGTTTTTGCCGCAGGCGGTGGCAGGTGATTGCGGAATGCCTTATTGTCTGACAATACACATAAATCCCAGAGGATGTGGAGAGCAAAATGGCGAAGCGGATCATGTTCACCGGCGGCAGCGGCAAGGCGGGGCGACATGTCGTGCAATATCTGGTCGAGCAGGGCTGCCAGGTGCTCAACATCGACACCAAGCCGCTCGACAATCCCAAGGTGCGCACGCTGATCACCGACATCACCGACAGCGGCCAGGTGTTCAACGCGCTGTCGAGCTATATGGGCCTGCATGAGTTCGACCCGTCGCTGCGGGCGCAACCGGTCGATGCCGTGGTGCATTTCGCCGCCATCCCGCGCATCATGATCACACCCGACAATGAAGTGTTCCGCATCAACGCGCTCGGCACCTACAATGTCATCGAGGCGGCGGTGAAGCTCGGCATCCGCAAGGTCATCATCGCCTCCAGCGAGACGACCTATGGGCTCGTCTTCGCCAACGAGCCGCGCGACCCCAAATATTTCCCGCTTGACGAGGACTATGACGTCGACCCGATGGACAGCTACGCGCTGTCCAAGATCGTCAACGAGAAGACGGCCCGTGCCTTCGCGCAGCGCAATGGCACCGACATCTATGCGCTGCGTATCGGCAACGTCATCGAACCGCATGAATATTCGCTGTTTCCGAAATGGTTCGCCGATCCGGGTTTCCGTAAGCGGATCGCGTGGAGCTATGTCGATGCGCGTGACCTTGGCCAGATCACGCTGCGCGCCATTGAGAAGGACGGGCTCGGCTTCCAGGTGTTCAATGCTGCCAATGACGACACCTCGTCCGACCTGCCGACGGCCGAACTCTTGCAGCGGTTCTATCCTGGCGTGCCGGTCAAGGGCGAGCTTGGCGAATACGAGACCCTGCTGTCGAATCGCAAGGCGCGCGACATGCTCGGCTTCCGCCCGGAGCACAGCTGGCGCAAATACGTCAAGATCGCTTGAGCGGGGGGCAATTCGCGGGTGAATTGTGCATAGCCGCCGGCTTTGCGGGTCAACCCGCTTGCCGCGCTTGACAGCTTGCCCAAACCGGACTTTCTGGTGCCCATGCGGGACGCAAAGCCGAACAAGGAAAAATCGCCGTCGAAAGCGGCGGCCGCCGAGCGCCCGGCCGGCGTTCGCCGGCCCGACGCGGCGCGCATTCCGGGCGCCAGCGTGCACACATCGCTGGCCAACGAGATTGGCCTGAGGATCGTGCGCGGCGACTATCCGCCCGGCACCATCCTGCCCAATGAAGCCAAATGGTCGGAGACCTTCAGCGTCAGCCGCTCGGCGGTGCGCGAGGCGATCAAGATGCTGATGGCCAAGAGCCTTTTGGCCTCCCGACCCAAGATCGGCAGCTGGGTCGAGCCGAAGGAGCGCTGGAATCTCCTCGACCGCGATGTGCTCGCCTGGTACGCGACCTCGCCGGACCGCGAGGTGTTCCTGAAAACCGTGCAGGAGTTTCGCCACATCATAGAGCCGGAAGCGAGCGCCTTTGCCGCCATGCGGCGGACCGACGAGCAGATGGCCGAGATCAGCCAGGCCTGCCGCGAGATGGGCGAGGCGGCCAGCCTGCAGGAGCGCACCCGCGCCGATACCCGGTTCCATCTGGCGATCCTGCGCGCCTCCGGCAACGATCTTCTGGTGCCGCTCGGCGTGCTGATCGAATCCGCGTTCGATCATCTGTTCGCCTTCACCACCCGGGCCGTTGACGATCTCAATCATGCGCAGAAGCTGCATGAGGCGATCGAAAAGAACATCCGGCTGCAGCGCCCTGATGCGGCGCGCAACGCGGTGCGCAAGTTGCTCGCCAACACCGACGGCGTCATCCGATCCAGGTAAGTCGATAGCCAACCCCCGTACGGTGCAGGGCCTCGACGAAGGCTTCGCCATAGTCGGCGCGGGGGTCCCTTGTCATAGCGTGTGACGGATGGATTGATGCCCTTCCCGACTGTCTTGCCGCCAGACCCTTGCAGCTTCTGGATGAGGCCCCAAGGTGGCGGCAGAAGGTGGCGCGGGCGACTAACCTTCCTTGTCACGCCCGAAGGCGGCGCGCAGTTCAACCTTGGCGTCCTCGAGAACTTGCCTGCGCCTGGCGGGCAGGTTCTTGCCGGCGCGGTTGATGTAGAAATTCAGCATCGACATCGCGGACTGGAAGGGTTCGGCCTTGCGCCGGTGACTGTGTTGGGCGGATCGCTTGAGAGAGGCGGCAATCTTCCTGGCGTCGTCGGATTCAAAGATGTGATCCTCGAGATCCATCGCGTCGCTGTGCTCGGTCACCTCGGCCGACCATTTCTTCTTCGCGGTCATGACAGGACTCCCTTGCAGGGTGGCTTGTCGGAAAACTCCGTACATTGGCGTCGGTTCCGCGTGGGAAGTCTGGAGCCACGGATTTGCCCGCTGTGGCGCTGCTGCGCGCGGCGAATGCGCCGATAGTGGTGCAGACGGCAGCCGGTTTTCGAGCCCGCCGACAGGAAACGCCTTGACCCGAACAGATACCAGCCGGCCGAGCTCCGGCATCGACAGCCCCTATGCCTGGATGCGGCTTGCCATCTCGATGTTGCTGGCGACGATCGGCGCCGTCGGCATGTGGGCGGTGGTCGTGGTGCTGCCCGCCGTGCAGGCCGAGTTCGGCGTTGATCGCGCCGCGGCCTCCATGCCCTATACCGCGACCATGGTCGGCTTTGCCGCCGGCAACGTGCTGATCGGCCGCGCCATCGACCGTATGGGCTACTGGATCCCGGCGCTGCTCTCCTCGGTCGCGCTCGCCGCCGGCCTTTTGCTCGCGGCGCTGTCGACCTCGATCCTGCAGTTCACCCTTGCTCAAGGGGTGCTGATCGGTGTCGGCACCTCGGTGATCTTCGGGCCGCTGATTGCCGATATCTCGCACTGGTTCAACCGTCGGCGCGGTGTCGCGGTGACCGCGGCGGCGGCCGGCAATTACCTTGCCGGAGCGATCTGGCCGACCATCATTCCGACGCTGATGAAGGCGGAAGGCTGGCGATTCACCTATGCAGCCATCGGCGTCTTCTGCCTGGTGACCATGGTGCCGCTGGTGCTGATGCTGCGGCGCGGCGCTCCGGCGGCTGCCGCCGCCGGTTCGCCGGGAAGCCGGCCGGTGCAACCGATCTCGCTGTCGCCGGCGGCCTTGCAGGTGCTGCTGGTCGTTGCCGGCCTCGGCTGCTGCGTGGCGATGTCGATGCCGCAGGTGCATATCGTCGCCTATTGCATGGATCTCGGCTACGGCGTGGCGCACGGCGCCGACATGCTGTCGATCATGATGGCAGGCGGCGTCGTCAGTCGGTTGGCGTCCGGCTTCATTGCCGATCGCATCGGCGGCGTGAAGACACTGCTGATCGGTTCGGTGCTGCAATGCCTGTCGTTGCTGTTCTACATTCCCTTCGACGGGCTCGTCTCACTCTATGTCGTGTCGCTGGTGTTCGGCCTGTCGCAAGGCGGCATCGTGCCTTGTTACGCGATCATCGTGCGCGACTACATGCCGGCCAATGAAGCCGGCCAGCGTATCGGCATCGTGATGATGGCCACCATCTTCGGCATGGCGATCGGCGGCTGGATGTCGGGCTGGATCTACGACCTGACCGGCTCCTATGCCGCGGCCTTCCTCAATGGCATCGCCTGGAATGTGCTGAACCTGCTGGCGATCGGGCTGTTGGTGTGGAAGGCAAGGCGCAGCGCCGCCGTGATGGCCTGAAGCGTCTTTCCACCATATCGCCAGGGAACCGCGCGCCTTGACATCCACCCAAGGCTGCGCGACCCCAGAAACCGGGTGGGTGCGGCAACAGGCCGGTTTGGCATGGCGACAGTGGCAAAGACGCTGAACTTGGTTTCGCGAGTGCGTGGCGGCACCGGCCTGGCGCGTGGAGCGCGCCCTTGATCAAGCCGCGCTCACGCCGCGGCGGCGGCCGCCCCACGATTGCCGATGTCGCGCGCAAGGCCGGCGTCGGTGCCATAACCGTGTCGCGCGCCTTGCGCGAGCCGGAGCGTGTCTCGGAAGAACTGCGTCGCCAGATCCAGGCCGCTGTCGACGAACTCGGCTATGTGCCGGACCCGAATGCGCGGGCGCTGGCCTCGGCGCGCGCCGAGGTGTTCGGCGTGCTGGTGCCTTCGCTCACCAACAACGTCTTTGCCGAGGTGGTGCGCGGCATCTATGACAGCCTGTCGGACAGCCCGTTCCGCATCCAGCTTGGCAACACCCATTATTCCGGCCTCGAGGAGGAGCGGCTGCTGCAGGTGTTCGCGCCGCAACGGCCGGCAGCGCTGATCGTGGCCGGCATCGACCAGACGCCGACCTCGCGAAAATTGCTGGAGAATGCCGGCTGCCCCGTGGTTCAGGTCATGGAGACCGGGCCCGATCCGGTCGACATGATGGTCGGCTTCTCGCACTTCGATGGCGGCAGGACGGCGACCGAACATCTGATCGAGGTGGGTTACCGCCGGATCGGCTTCATGGGCGCGCGCATGGACCCGCGCTCGCAGCGGCGCCTGGCAGGCTATCGCGCGGCGATGGGGGCCGCCGGCCTGTTCGACCCGCGCCTTGTCACCACCACGCCGGTGCCGTCCAGCGTGTCGCTCGGGCGTGAACTGTTCCGCGACGCGCTGGCCAAGGTGCCGACGCTCGACGCGGTGTTCTGCAACAATGACGACATCGCGCTTGGCGTGCTGTTCGAATGCCATCGCGCCTCGATCGCGGTGCCGAAGACGATCGGCATCGTCGGCTTCAACGACCTCGACATGATGCAGGTGGCGTTCCCCTCGATCACCAGCATCCGCACCCACCGCTATGAGATCGGCAGGCGCGCTGTCGCCATGGCGCTGGCGGCGATCGCCGGCAACAGGCCGGAACAACGGGTCGTCGACCTTGGCTTCGAGCTCAAGCGCCGCGAGAGCTCCGCTCGTTGAAACACACAGAAGCGACTGTGCGAATGCCGGTTTACAGGCTGATTTGGTAGCGCTACCATTTTTGTCGAGCAGGCGTGGAACATAGAGGGTAGTGCCTGTTTATTATACATAAGTAACAACTAATTCTTGTTTATTATGTATAATATGATAGTTTTCGCCGTGCTGGCGACGACGAGGGGAGGGACCGGGTCGGCCATCACCGGCGACCAAGACGTGCTTGGCAAGGCAGGAGGTGCCGGCCCATCGCGCGAGACTTCGCAAAGCGAAACAACAATCAGAACTGCAACTGGGAGGAATATCGATGATCAAGTCACTTGTTGGTGGCATCGTTGCCGCCACTGCATTCGTCGTGTTGAGCTCGTCGGCGATCGCCGCCGGCCCGGAAATCGTCAAGGGCCCGGCTGCCGAGCCGGATTGCTTCGCACCGTGGGCAGCCGACACGCAGTTCTTCAAGTTTCCCAAGAAGGAAGGCCCGTATCGCATCGCGCTTGCCAACGGCTATATCGCCAACACTTGGCGTATCCAGATGGTGCAGACCGCCAAGGCCTATGCGGCACAGAAGGACGTTGCCGCGAAGCTGAAGGAATTCAAGGTTGTATCGACTGGCGAGGACGTGCCGGCGCAGATCTCGGCAATCAACAACTTCATCGATTCCGGCTTTGACGCGATCGTCGTCAACGCACAGAATCCGACCGCGTTCGGGCCGGTCATCAAGCGCGCCAAGGAAGCCGGCGTCGTGCTGGTCGCCTTCGACAACATCCTCGACACCAAGGACGCCATCAACGTCAACGTCGACCAGAAGGGCCTTGGCGAATTGTGGGGCAAGTGGCTGGTCTCGCATGTGCCGAACGGCGGCAAGGTGCTCGAGGTACGCGGCGTTGCCGGCACTTCCGTCGATACGGACCGTCACGCCGGTATCCATGAGGTCTTCGACGCGTCCGGCAAGAAGTGGGATGTCACCGAAGTCGTCGGCAAGTGGGACGATGGCGTGGCCCAGAAAGCGACGGCCGACGCGATTGCCACCAACGGGCCCTTCGACGGCATCACCGGGCAGGGTGGCGATACCGGCATCGTGCAGGCGATGATCGATGCCAAGCATCCGTTCGTTCCGTTCGGCGGCGAGACCGAAAACGGCTTCCGCAAATTTTGTGCCGCGCATGCCGGCGACGGACTGAAGTGCTCTTCGGCCGGCACCGGCCCGGCCCAGGTGGCGGTTGCCATCAAGACAGCGATTGCCGCGCTCGAAGGCAATGTCGTGCCGCAATCGGTGAAGCTGCCGCTCGCCATTGTCGAGGATCCGAACTTCAAGGAAGGCCAGGATTTCTTCCCCGACCAGTCCGACAATTTCTTCGTCGGCAACTCCTTCCCGACCTGCGGCATCAATTTCACCGCGCAGGAGATCATGGGCCAGACCAAGGAAAACAAATAGTCTGACCAGCCGATGCCGCGGGAGAAAACCCGCGGCATCGGCTGCCTGATGTCAATCGCAAATGCCTGGGAGGGCTGATGGACGGCGCGGTTCCGCTCTTGCGCATGGAAGGCATATCCAAGCGCTATGGAGGCGTGCGGGCGCTGGAGAAGGCTGATCTGTCGGTCTCGGCCGGCAGCATCCATGCCATCCTTGGCGAAAACGGCGCCGGCAAATCGACGCTGATCAAGGTCATGGCCGGTGTCGTGGCGCCCGACGAGGGCCGTATGATGCTGGACGGTCGCGAGGTGACCTTCGCTTCACCCGGTGCGGCGAACAAGGCCGGCATCGTCTGCATCTTCCAGGAGCTGTCCCTGGTTCCTGAACTCAGCGTCGCCGACAACATCGTCATTTCCGACCCCCCGACCCGCTTCGGCATGATCGACCGCAAGGCGCAGCGCCGCATCGCGGAAGAGGCGCTGGCGCGCGCGGGTGCCGCCGACATCCATCCGCTGGCGCTGGTCAAGGACCTGCCATTGTCGCGCCGGCAGATGGTCGAGATCGCCAAGGCACTGGCACGCAAGCCACGCATCCTCATTCTCGACGAGGCGACCTCGGCGCTGACGGCGGCGGACGTCTCGAAGATCTTCGCGGTGCTGAAGCGGCTGCGCTCGGAAGGGCTGGCGCTGCTCTACATTTCGCACCGCATGAACGAGATCGCCGAACTGGCCGACCAGTGCACCGTTTTTCGCAACGGCCGTAACGTCGCCAGCTATCCGGCGGGCTCGAAGAGCGACAATGAAGTGGTCGAGCTGATGATCGGCCGCGAATACAGCCATATCTTTCCACCCAAGCCGGTGGCGGCATCCGCCACCACAGCGCCGGTGCTCGAAGCCCGCAAGCTCTCCTGGGCCGACCGGCTGCACGACGTCTCGCTGACCGTCAGGGCTGGCGAGGTGGTCGGCCTTGGTGGCCTCGACGGCCAGGGCCAGCGCGAGTTGCTGCTGGCCTTCTTCGGCGTGCTGCGCGGCCTGTCGGGCCAGATCCTCATCGACGGCAAGCCGGTCGCCATCGCCAGCCCCGCAGCCGCGCGGGAAGATAGCATCGGCATGGCGCTCATTCCCGAGGACCGCAAGACCGAAGGCCTGATGCTGCCGATGACGGTGCGCGAAAACCTGTCCTTCGCCGCCCTCGACAGGCTGTCGAAAGCCGGCGTCATCGACCGCGCCGCCGAGCAGCGGCTGATCGACGACATGGTCGGCCTGCTTGCGATCAAGACGGCGGGCCTCGACATTCCGGTCGGCGCGCTGTCGGGCGGCAACCAGCAGAAGGTGGTGATCGCCAAATGGCTGATGCGGCAACCGCGCATCATCCTGCTCAACGATCCAACGCGCGGCATCGACGTCGGCACCAAGCAGGAGCTCTACCTGCTGATGCGCAAGCTCGCCGACGCCGGTGCCGCGATCCTGTTCTATTCGACCGATTATGACGAGCTGATCGGCTGCTGCGATCGCGTGCTTGTGCTCTATGACGGGGCGGTCAAGCGCGAACTGGTCGGCGCCGGGATCACCGAGCGGGCGCTGATCGCCAGCGCGCTCAACATCCATGGCGAGGACAGCCCGGTGACCCAGGGAGCGGACGCGTGAAGGATTGGCGTTATTGGCTGGCCGAACAACGCGGGACGCTGCTGGCGCTTGGCATCTTCATCGCCATGTTCGCCATCTACACCTCGAACCACCCGGCGGGCTTCACCGCCAATGTCGTGCAGACGGCGGCGAACAAGGGCGTGCTGCTCGCCTTCGTCGCCATGGCGCAGACGCTGGTGGTGATCACCGCCGGCATCGACTTGTCGGTCGGCATGATCTTCCTTTTGACCAACTGCCTGGCTTCCTGGCTGGTGGTGGGCACGCCGATGCAGACGACGCTCGGCGTCATCGCCGTGCTGGCGGTCGGCCTGCTCTGCGGCGCCATCAATGGCGCCATCGTCATCTATGGGCGGCTGCAGCCGATCGTCGCCACCATTGCCACCGGGGCCGTCTATTACGGCATCGGCCTGTTGCTGCGGCCATTCCCCGGCGGTTCCGTCAATGAGAACCTGGCCGATGCGCTGACGGGCCGCGTGTTCGACGTGGTGCCGGCGAGCCTTGTTGCCCTGCTTGCCATCGTGCTGGTGATCTGGGTGCCATTCAGCCGCTCGGTGCTAGGCCGCGCCGCGTATGCGGCGGGATCATCGGAAACCGCGGCCTATATGTCCGGCGTGCCGATCCGGCGCGGCAAGTTCGCCGCCTACACGCTGGCCGGATTGCTGGCGGCGATCGGCGGGCTGTTCCTCACCTTCTTCACCTATACGGGCGATGCGGCCTATGCCAGCGGCAACGCCTACACCCTGTTCTCGATCGCCGCCGTGGTGCTCGGCGGCGTCTCGCTGTTCGGCGGCAAGGGCAGCGCCATCGGCGCCATCTTCGGCGCGCTCGCCTTCCGCACCATCGGCGACCTCTTGTTCGTGTTCGATTTCGATCCGCTCTGGCAGCCTTTGTTCCAGGGGGTTATCCTTTTGGTCGCGGTCAGCCTCGGCGCCTTCGCCCTGTTCAGGGTCCGCAACCGGCTGGAGTGGTTCCTGTGAGCGAAACGACCATCGGCGGTATTGCCGGACGCATGCCGAAATTCATCCGCCGCGCCGATCCGGCCGTCGTCACCGCCTTTGCCTGCATCGTGCTGCTGCTATTTCTCGGCAGCCTCTATTCGCGCAGCTTCCTGTCGCCTGAGTATCTGCTGCAGCAGCTCAAGGTGGCGTCGTTCCTCGGCGTCATCGCCACCGGCATGATGCTGGTCATCCTGCTCGGCCAGATCGACCTGTCGGTGCCGTGGTCGGTGGCGGCGGGTGCCATGATGGCCTGCGCGGCCGCCGCCTATGGTCCGGCCGGCGTGGCGCTGGCGATCCCGTTCGGCATCTTCTGCGGCGTGCTGATCGGCGTCGTCAACGGCATCGGCGTCGCCTATCTGCGCATCCCCTCGATGATCATCACGCTGGCCACCAATGCCGTCGCGCAAGGGCTTATGGTGGTCTACACCGGCGGCTTCTCGCCGCAGGATTCCGCGACGGGCGCGATGCGCTATCTGGCGACCGGTTTTGCCATTCCGGGCGTGCCCAACGCAGTCGTCATCTGGGCGCTGATCGGCGCGGCGATGGTGTTCGTGCTGACCCGCACCAGCTTCGGCCGCACGGTCTACGGCATCGGCAACCGCGAGCGTGCCGCCTATCTCTCGGGCATCGACACGCGGCGTGTGGTGATGGTCGCCTTCGCCGTCTCCGGCGGCCTGTCGGCCTTTGGCGGCGTGCTGCTGGCCGGCTATGCCTCCAAGGCGGCGCAGTCGATGGGAGACGCCTATCTCTTGCCGTCGATCGCGGCCGTCGTGCTTGGCGGCACCTCGATCCTCGGCGGGCGCGGCTCCTATCTCGGCACCGTCGCCGGCGTCATCCTGATCACGCTGCTGCAGTCCATTCTTTCAGTCATGCAGATGCCGGAGGCGGGGCGGCAGATCATCTATGGCGTCGTCATCGTCGCCATGCTGTTGCTCTACGGCCGCGCGCCAGCAAGCCGCTGATCGTGGACGAAAAGGCAGCACAGGCGCCGACTGGCGCTCCCGGTTCGGTGCCTCCGGTCATAGTGGTGATGGGTGTCGCCGGCTGCGGCAAGTCAGCCGTCGGCGCCTCGCTGGCGGCCGCGCTGGGCGCAGTGTTCGTCGAGGGCGACAGGCTGCATCCACCCGAAAACGTCGCCCGCATGGCAAGCGGCGAACCGCTCACCGATCAATTGCGCGAAGGCTGGCTCGACGCGATCGGCGAGCGCATCGCGACGCTGGTGGGGCAGGGACAAGGCGTGGTTGCCGCCTGCTCGGCGCTGAAGCGCAGCTATCGCATGCGCCTGAGCGGCTTTCGCCAGGATATCGTCTACCTCTATCTGGAGATCGACCCCGCCACCGCGCGGCGGCGTGTCGGCAACCGCAAGGGCCATTTCATGCCGGCGAGCCTTGTCGACAGCCAGTTCGCCATCCTCGAGCCGCCGGCGGCGAATGAGCGGGCCTTGACGCTCGACGCGACGCGCCCGGTCGGCGAACTCGTCGCTGACGCGGTCCGTCGGATACGCCGGTCATGAACCTTCATCATCGGTGCCGAGGCTGGTCCCATCCTGGCGCTCGGTCAGCCGCTGGTGGCGGGACCACGACATCATCTGCTCGGGATAAAGCTTCAGGGCCTCGATCAGGCGGTCGCGCTTGAGCAGGATGTAACGCGCCTGCAACGCCATGCTCTTGGCACCGTCCCTGGCCATGCCCGCGGCCGAGACGGTCGATGGCGCCGGCACCAGCTCCTGGCTCAGGACGGCCCGGTATTCGCGGAAGGGAACCACTTCGAAAGTCGACATGGCAAACAACGCCGTCTTGCCCCTGGCGGCGAAATTCGCCGGTGCCGAGGCGAGGTACGTCCAACCGCTCTCGCCCATGGCGACCTCGGCGAAGGTCGAGCCGGCATGGATGGTGTTGGTCATCATCACCACGCCATTCTCCTTCAGGATCTTCTGGATGCGGATCGTGACCTGATAGGTGCTGTCGCGGTCAAAGACGATCCGACTTTTGAGGAACCGGTTCTCGACATTGATCAGCGGCGGGTTCAGGAAGCGCAGGCCGAATGCCGTTTCGGAAACACCGTGCGTGTTGACGCTCGCCTGATGTGCTTCGACACCGGCTTCGTGCAGGGCACGCTTGCCGATCATGGTCTGGGCGGTGAACTGATCGCACCAGAGGATGGCGCCGTGGCCGCGCAGCAAAGCTGACCTCAGCCCATCGAGCCCCTCCAGGCGGATCGTCGGCGACCAGCGGCCAGGGACCAGATGCGCGGCCAGCTGCAGGTGGCGGCGATGGCGTGCCGCCAGCAACGCCTCGAACAGCCTGCGCGGATCGATGCCGTCGCCGAGCACCGCGCGCGTGGCGGCTGCATAGTCCGCAAATTCCTTGAGCATATGGCGCTTCAGGCGAAACCTCGACACCCGGTCGCAGACCTGTGCCCACCAGCGCATCGGAAGCGCCGCCGCCACCGTGATATAGAAGACCGACAGCAGGCTTTCGCGAAGATCCCTGTTCGAGAAACGGCGAAGCCTGCCAGGGTGCACCAGCTTGCGGCTGAAGAAGCGGACATCCTCGGCATGGTCGGGGACGAAGACGTCGGCGATGATTTCAGTACGGAATGTGGCTGCCGATGTCAGCTTGCGGTTGCGGGATTTTGCGAACCACGACAGCCTCATCGGTCTATCCTGTCTTCTAAACCCGCTGTACCGCGTCGGCATGGGCCTCGCAACCTTGCGACGGGAAACGTCGCGTGGTGGTCTAGATTTGCGACGTCAGCTCGACCGGGAAATCGTCATTGTCGGCATCGCGCATGGCGGCGAGGCTGCGATTGTCCAGCACTTCGGCGATCGCCTGGCGCACCTCCAGCATCATGTGCCGGACCTGGCAGGTCGCCTCGTCGCAATCCTCGCAGCGCTGATACTGCGTGCGGCTGGCGCATGGGATCGGCGCCAGCGGCCCGTCAAGCACGCGCACGACATGGCCGATCTTGATTTCGGAGGCTGGCCGGGCGAGGCGATAACCGCCTTCCTTGCCCTTGCGGCTCTGCACGAAGCCTGCGTTGCGCAACTCGCCAAGGATGGCATCCAGGAATTTCTTAGGGATGTTGTTGGCCACCGCGATGTCATTGACGAATGCGAGTTGGCCGGCCGGCAGGCCAGACAGATGCACGAGGGCCTTGAGGCCGTATTTGCCTTTTTTCGTCAGCATGCCCGAGTCAACCCATAAAGCCCCAACCACTCGCCTCTGGCGACTGTTTGTGTGCAAATGATGACGTTTTTATCACGCGATGAGGTTTCGCCCAAAAACAAGCCGTCCGATGACACGTTAGGCACAAACGCGTTGATTCTTTGTAACGTTTTGCACGGATGACGCCGATATTTCGCCGGAAACCGGGTTTGCGGCATATGGAACGAAAAAGCCGGCAAAGCGCCGGCTTCCTTATTGATCGCGGATGTTGCCGATGTCAGCGGCTGCCGTAGGTCTGGTCGAGCAGGCCGCCGGCGGCGAAATGCTCCTTCTGGATCTTGTCCCAGCCGCCGAAGACGTCTTCCACCGTCAGCAGGCGGACATCGGGAAACTGGGCCTTGTATTTGGCGGCGACGGCTGCGTCACGGACCCGGTTGCCGTTCTGGGCGAGGATGTCCTGGCCTTCAGGCGTGTAGAGGAAGTCGAGATAGGTCTTGGCGAGATCGCGGGTGCCGTGCTCGTCGGCGACCTTGTCGACGATCGCCACCGGGAATTCGGCCAGCAGGCTGACCGAAGGCGTGACCTGCTCGAACTTGTCATCGCCATATTCCTTGCGGATGCCGCGTGTCTCCGACTCGAAGGTGATCAGCACGTCGCCGATTTCGCGCTGCACGAAGGTGGTGGTCGCGGCGCGGCCGCCGGTGTCGAAGATCGGCACGTTGTTGAACAGCTTGGTGATGAATTCCTTCACCTTGGCGTCGTCGCCCTTGAAGGCTTCCTTGGCGTAGGCGGTTGCCGCCAGATAGGTGTAGCGCGCATTGCCCGAGGTTTTCGGGTTGGGAAAGATCACCTGCACGTCGTCGCGCACGAGATCGTTCCAGTCCTTGATGTGCTTGGGATTGCCGGCGCGAACCAGGAAGGACGGCAGCGAATAGAAGGGCGAGGCGTTGTTTGGGAAATCCTTCTGCCAGTCGGCGGAGACAAGACCCTTCTTGACCAGGAAGTCGATGTCGATGACCTGGTTGAAAGTGACGACATCGGCGCCAAGGCCCTCGGCGATGGCGCGTGCCTGCGCCGAGGTGCCGGCATGCGACTGATCGATGGTGACGCCCGGATGGCCTGCTATGAAGGCCTTGTTGACCTGAACGAACAGCTCGCGGCCGACATCATAGGAAGCGTTGAGCAGCTTGTCGGCCGACCAGGCTTGGGAGGATGCGAGGAACAGGCCGGCGACGGTGGCGACGCCAAGGAAAAATCGCTTCATGAAAACGGGCTCCGGATGCAATGCGTTTGTGGCTCGAAGATAGCCGTGATGCATGGTGCGCGACGAGGCACACTCCGCGGCTCCGTGGCCGCACCCCGAGAAAAGATATCGCTGGAACAGCCGGTTGTTAGGATCTCCTTCCAAGGAGAGTCATTCTGGGCACCTTGGCAGCGGCGCCGACGCCCCTTGCGCGCACAATCCTTCTAGAAGCGATGGAACGGCTGAGAGTTCAAGCGGCCGGGAAGAGGGTCCATCGACCGGGCCGGAAGGCGACGCGGCTTTTCTGCGCGGCGGGATGGTCGACGGGCAGTTCGATCTCGACCCGCTGGCGGTCGCCGCCGATTTCGAGCTCGACGCGCCTGGTACCGGCGACGCGGCGGCTGGCGGCCACCGTGCCGACGATGCAGCCGCTGCAGCCATCCAGCAGTTCGACATCGTGCGGGCGGAAGTACAGCGTCGCCTCGCCCGGGGGCTGGTTGGGCGCGGCAAGCCCGATCGGCCGGTCGGCGATCCAGACCTCGCCATTGTCGATCTTGACGGGAAGCGAGCTCGATTCGCCGATGAAGCCGTAGACGAACGGCGAGTTCGGCGTGTCGTAGATGTCGTCGGCGGTGCCGACCTGCTCGATGCGGCCCTGGCTCATCACCACGACACGGTCGGCAAGCTCGAGCGCCTCTTCCTGGTCGTGGGTGACGAAGACGGTGGTGTGGCCGGTGGCGTCATGGATCTCGCGCAGCCAGCGGCGCAGTTCCCGGCGCACCTGCGCGTCGAGCGCGCCGAACGGCTCGTCGAGCAGCAGCACCTTGGGTTCGATCGCCATGGCGCGCGCCAGCGCCACGCGCTGGCGCTGGCCGCCGGAGAGCTGCGCCGGATAGCGCTTCTCCAGCCCCGAAAGCTGCACCAGATCGAGAAGCTCGGAGGCACGGCGGCGGATCTCCTGCGCCGGCGGGCGCGACGGTCCGTGCCGGACCTTCAGGCCGAAACCGATATTGTCGGCCACCGTCATGTGCCGGAACAGCGCATAGTGCTGGAAGACGAAGCCGACATTGCGCTCCTGGATCGACCGGTGCGAGGCGTCCTCGTCGCCGAAGAAGATCTTTCCCCGCGTCGGCCGCTCCAGCCCGGCGATCAGCCTGAGCAGCGTCGTCTTGCCGGAACCGGACGGCCCCAGCAACGCGATCAGCTCGCCCGACTTGATGTCGAGCGAGACGTCGTGGAGCGCCGGAAACCGCTCGAACTCCTTGCGCACGTTGGCAACGCGAACTTCCATCTACAGTCCCTCAGCAGGCGATGCCTGTCATTGTCCCAAAACCGCTACACACTTTTGGGCGACAGGCATCTAGTGTCCGCGCGCCGCGGCGATCTCGGCGCCGTAGCGCATCTCCAGAAGTGTTTTCAAGACCAGCGTGACGAGCGCCAGGCCGGCAAGCAAGGACGCGACGGCAAAGGCGCCGACGGCGTTGTACTCGTTGTAGAGGATCTCGACATGCAGCGGCATGGTGTTGGTCAGGCCGCGGATGTGGCCCGACACCACCGAGACCGCGCCGAACTCGCCCATGGCGCGGGCGTTGCACAAAAGCACGCCGTAGAGCAGCCCCCATTTGACGTTGGGCAACGTCACATACCAGAAGGCCTGCCAGCCATTGGCGCCAAGCGAGAGGGCCGCCTCCTCGTCGCCACTGCCCTGTTCCTGCATCAGCGGGATCAGCTCGCGGGCGACGAAGGGGAAGGTGACGAAGATGGTGGCCAGCACGATGCCCGGCACGGCGAACAGGATGACGATGCCATGCGCCTTCAGCCAGCCGCCGAGCAGCCCCTGGGCGCCGAACAGAAGCACATAGACCAGGCCCGATATGACCGGCGAAACCGAAAAGGGCAGGTCGATCAGCGTGGTCAGGAAGGCCTTGCCCTTGAACTCGAACTTGGCGATGGCCCAGGCGGCGGAGAGGCCGAAGACGATGTTGAGCGGCACCGCGATCGCCGCCACCAGCAGCGTCAGCCGGATCGCCGAGCGGGTGTCGGGATTGCCAAGCGCCTCGGTGTAGGCGCCGATGCCCTTGGCCAGCGCCTCGTTGAAGACGACGATCAGCGGCAGCAGCAGGAAGATGCCGAGGAAGGCGAAGGCGATGGCCATCAGCACGGCCTGCGCCGGGCGGCTTTCGGTCACCGCCGCCGACTGGCTCTCATGGTGCGGTTCGTAGGATTTGATCTCGGGATCAGCCATAGCGCTTGCGGCTCCATGACTGCGCCAGATTGACGACCAGGAGCATGACGAACGACAGGGCCAGCATGAGCGCGGCGATCGCGGTCGCCGCCGGGTAATTGTATTCCTCCAGCCGGATGACGATCAGAAGCGGCGCGATCTCGGATTTGTAGGGCAGATTGCCGGCGATGAAGATGACCGAGCCGTATTCGCCGACGCCACGGGCGAAAGCCAGCGCGAAGCCGGTGACGATGGCCGGCGCCAGACCCGGAAACAGGATGCGGGTGATGATCTGGAAGCGGCTGGCGCCAAGCGTGGCGGCGGCTTCCTCCACCTCCTTGTCGATCTCCTCCATGATCGGCTGCACGGTGCGCACGACGAAGGGCAGGCCGATGAAGACCAGCGCGATGACGATGCCGAGCGGCGTGTAGGCGACCTTGATGCCGAGCGGCATCAGCAGTTTGCCGATCCAGCCGTTCGGCGCGTAGAGCGTGGTCAGCGCGATGCCGGCCACCGCCGTCGGCAGCGCGAAGGGCAGGTCGACCATGGCATCGACGATGCGGCGGCCGGGAAAGCGGTAGCGCACCAGAACCCAGGCGACGAGCGTGCCGAAGACGACGTTGACGGCCGCCGCGATGAAGGCGGTGCCGAAGCTGATCTCCAGCGCGTTGACGGTGCGCCGGTCGGCGGCGATGGCCCAGAACTCGGTCCAGCCAAGTGCGGCCGAGCGCCAGACCAGCCCCGACAAGGGAATGAGAATGATCAGCGTCAGGTAGGCAAGCGAGAAGCCGAGCGTCAATCCGAAACCCGGAATGACACTCGGCTGTCTGAACCGCCACCCCGCAGGAGCGGGTGCTATGGTCATATCGTCCTGAATATCGACTGCTTAAATATCGACTGCTTACTGGGGCTTGTAGATCTGGTCGAATATACCACCGTCGCCGAAATGATAAGGCTGGGCCTTCTTCCAGCCGCCGAAAAGCGGATCGTCGATGGTGATCAGCTTGATTGGCGGCAGCTTGGCGAGGTCCTCGGCCGGCACCAGGTCTGGCTTGGACGGACGATAGTGGTTCCTGGCGATGATCGTCTGCGCTTCCTTGGAATAGAGCCAGCCCAGATAGGCTTCGGCGACCTTGCGCGTGCCCTTGGCGTCGACATTGGCGTCGACCACCGCCACCGGCGGCTCGGCCAGGATCGAGGTCGGCGGGTAGACGATGTCGAAATTGTCGGCGCCGAACTCGTCGAGCGCCAGATAGGCCTCGTTCTCCCAGGCGATCAGCACGTCGCCGAGGCCTTTTTGCGCGAAGGTCACGGTCGAGCCGCGCGCGCCGGTGTCGAGCACCGGAACATTGGCATAGAGCTTGCCGACGAATTCCTTGGTCTTGGCTTCGTCGCCGCCATCATTGGCGTTGGCGTAGGCCCAGGCGGCAAGATAGTTCCAGCGCGCGCCGCCGGAGGTCTTGGGGTTGGGGGTGATCACCTGGACGCCGTCCTTGACCAGGTCGTTCCAGTCGTGGATGGCCTTGGGATTGCCCTTGCGGACAAGGAAGATGATGGTCGAGGTGTAGGGCGCCGAGTTGTTGTCGAATTTGCCGCGCCAGTCCGCATTGATCTTCTTCGACTTGGCGACGATGGCGTTGATGTCGCCTTCGAGCGCCAGCGTCACCACGTCGGCGTCGAGGCCGTCGATCACGGCGCGGGCCTGGGCGCCCGATCCGCCATGCGATTGCTGGATGGTGACCGTCTCGCCGGTCTCGGCCTTCCAGTGCGCGGCGAAGGCCTCGTCATAGGCCTTGTAGAGCTCGCGTGTCGGATCGTAGGACACGTTGAGGATGGTGGTGTCGGCGAACGCGAAACCGAGCGTGCCGAACTGGACAGACGTGGCGACCAGCGCGCCGAGCAGTTTCCGGAAATGAGGTTTGGTCATTTCTGCCTCCGTTGAACCCGCGCCAAATCTACCGAATTGATAGAAATAAGATGCATTGAATGTTGCCTTTTTTGCCCTCGTGAAGAAAATTTTCGACGAGATTCCGCCGTTTTGGAAAATGTTTTCCTCGGCGTACCCTGTGCGACGAATCCGCGCCCCCACTTTGGCCTATCTAGAAATGAGGCGTGTTGAGGCAAGGCCGGATGGGATTGGGTCCCGCGATTTACTCGGCAATAACCGGAAAATCGAAGCGCTCTTTCGCGAATAGTTCATCTGCCAGCGTGAAGTGCCACCATTCGCGGCCATAGTTCACAAAACCGCCGGCGCGCATGGCATCGACAAGCATCTTGCGGTTTGCCGGCGCTTCCTTGCCGAGCGGGCGGTGGGCGGTTTCACTCATCGGGTCAAAACAGTCGAAGCCGGTGCCGAAATCCAGCGTGTCGGCATCGACAGCGCCGCAGGCCGGTTTCGGGCTGGACCCGTGGTCGGTTCGGGCGATGGCGAGATCGACGGTCGAGCCGCGCGAATGCGCCGACAGGCGGGCGACATAGCCCTTGGCGATGAGATCGCCGCGCCTGACTTTCGGATACCATTGCGGATCGGGTGGTCCGCCTTTCTTCGTCCATTCGCCCATGTCGGCCACGGCGCGGACAGGGCGATAGCAGTCGAACACAACCAGCGTCAGGCCCCTGGCGGCAATTGCCTTCTGAACTACGGAGAGGGCTTGCGCCGCCTGTCGGGTGAGGATGCAGACCGGCGCATCGTAGCCGGTCACCTTGCGGTGCAGGAAATTGTCGGATCCGGCGTAGCGGATGTCCTGGCGGATCGAGGCATCGATATGGGCAAGCCGAACAAAGCCGGCGGGCAGGGTGTCGGCATGTGCCGGCAGAACGAAGGCTGCAACCGTCAGAGCGCAAAAGCCAATGCGTTGAATCGCCTGGCGCATTCTATTCAAGGAGCGCTTTCACTCGACGAACACCTTCACGCTGGCCGCACGTCCCGCAGCGTCGATGACGGTCAGGGTCGAATAACCGGTCCCATCAGGTTGCCAGGTTGCGGTGCGGCGGCGGTCGATGCCGGTGAGCGGCTTGCCATTGGCCAACCAGCGGAACGGCGCGCGGCCGCCTTGCAGCTTCAGCACCAGCGGCGAGGCATCGGCCGAGTTGGTGCCGAGATCGACGCGGGCGCCGTCAGGCGGAAAGATGATGGTCGGCGCGGGTTCGGTCACCGTTGCCTGCACCAGGCCGTCCGCGCCGGCGCCGAAGCGGGCGAGCGTTACCGGCAGGTCCTCCCGCTTGGGACTGAAGACGCCGGGTGGCTTGCCCGACAACGGCACGGTGGCCAGGCCCGAGCGGACGAAACCCTCGAACAGGATGGGGGCGGCCGAGACATAGCCGGACAGGCCCGGCACCGCGCCGGCATCGGGGCGGCCGACCCAGACGCCCAGCACATAACGGCCGTCGAAGCCGACCGACCAGGCATCGCGGTAGCCGTAAGAGGTGCCGGTCTTGTAGGCGATGCCGCGCTGCGAGGCACCCTCGGGCGGCTTGACGCCCGACAGGATGTCGATGATCTGCCAGTTCGCCTGATCGTCGAGGATGGTGGCCGTGGTGCGCTCGGCGTTTGCCGGCTCGGTGCCGTCATGCAGCGTGTGCGTCTTGCCGCCGTTGGCGAGCCCTGTGTAGAGCTGGACGAGATCGCGCAATGTGACGCCGACGCCGCCAAGGCCGATGGCGAGGCCCGGCGCCTCGTTGACCGGCAGTATGGGGTTTACACCGGCCTGGCGGAAACGTGCGGTCAGGCGTGCCGGGCCGACCGCGTCGAGCACGCGGATCGCCGGCACGTTGAGCGACAGCTGCAGCGCCTGGCGGATGCTGACATCGCCCTGGTAGCCCATGTCGAAATTCTTCGGCCGGTAGCCGCCGAAATCGACCGGGCTGTCCTCGATCAGCGTTTCCTGCGCCACCAGGCCTTGCTCGAAGGCAAGCCCGTAGATGAACGGCTTCAGCGTCGAGCCGGGCGAGCGCACGACCTTGGTCATGTCGATCCAGCCAGAGCGGCTGGCGTCGAAGAAATTGGCCGAGCCGACCTCGCCAAGGATATCGCCGGTGCGGGCGTCGGCCAGCACCATGGCCACGGACAGGCGGGGTCCAAGCTTGGTGGCGGCGTCCCGCGCCACCTGTTCCAGCCCTTCCTGGACGCTTTTGCGGATCGTCAATCGCAAGGGTTGGCCGGGCACCGCCTTGGGCAGCATCGCATAGGCGGCGTGGGCGGCGAGCGTCGGCAGCGTGCGGCGCAGGCCCGACACATCATCGAGCGCGGCGCGCGCGGCCTCGCGTTCGCCGAGCAGGCCGGAAGACACCATGCGGGTCAGCACCCGGTCGCGGGCGGCATGCGCAATCCGCAGATTGCGGTCGGGCCGGCGCTTTTCCGGCAGTTGCGGCAGAGCGACGAGCAGGGCGGCTTCCGAAACGGTCAGCCGCTTCGGTTCCTTGCCGAAATAGGCAAGCGAGGCGGCGCGCACGCCTTCGAGATTGCCGCCATAAGGCGCCAGTGTGAGGTAGCGTTCGAGTATCTCGCGCTTGGACAGCCGCCGCTCGATCTGGATGGCGCGCAGCATCTGCTTGATCTTGGAGCCGAGGCTGCGGCTTTCGCGGGGTTCGATCAGTCGGGCCAATTGCATCGACAGCGTCGAACCGCCGGAGACGATATGGCCGCTGCTGGCGAACTGACCGGCGGCACGGGCCAGCGCCAGCACGTCGACGCCCTCATGATCCCAGAAGCGCTTGTCCTCATAGGTGACCAGCATGTCGACGAACTGCTTGTCGACCTGGTCGAGCCGGGTTTCGAGCCGCCAGTAACCGTCCGGCGTGGCGAAGGCGCGCAACAGCTGGCCATCGCGGTCCTGGACTTCGGTGGAGACGGTGAGTTCCGCCGGGAGCGGGGGCGGGAAGGCGCGGTCGAGCTCCCACAGGGAGGCGACGGAGAGGATTGCAAGGCCGGCGCACGAAGCTGCGGTTATGGCTGCTCGGCGGAAGAATTTCTTGGAGAGCATGGCGCCGCCCCTCATCCGGCTGCCGCCACCTTCTCCCCGTATAGTGACGGGGAGAAGGGAGCTGTGATGAGCGCAATCGCCATTTGCATGATCGCCACCATCGGGCCTTACGGAGCCTTGATCTCCATCATGCCGGTGGCGGTGCGGGCCGAATATTGCGGCCGGTACATGTCCTCCACCGTTGCCGCCGGATGGGCATAGGTGCCCGGCGTCACCGCGCGCACGACATAGGCGAGCGTGATGTTGCGGTCGCCGTCGCCCTCATTGGGGTTGAAGGCCGCGACGAAACGGTCGTCGCGGAATTCGAGGTGGGCGGCATCGGTCTGCGCCAGCCAGGAGAAGTTCGACAGTTGCGCGCTGGAGACCAGGCCCGGATTGTCGATCTCGAAACCTGCCGGCAACAGGTCGGTGATCAGCAGGCGCGAAGGCCAGCTGTTCTGCTCGTAGATCTTGAGCACGACAACATAGCGTTCGTTCTGGGTCGCCTCGGTGACGTTGGCTTCGGTGCCATCGAGCTTGTAGTAGGTGCGGTCGATGGTGAAGCCGTCGCCGCTTGCCGGCAAGGGCTGGATCGGCGACGCCACCGTGGTGACGACAGCCTGCAGCGGGGTCTTGCCGGTGTTGGCGATGGTCAGCGGGCTGTCGACCAGGTCGCTACCGTTGATCTGGTCGGAATAGCCGCCGGCATGCGCCGCGCCATTGACGGTCAGCGTGATCGAATCATTGCCTTCCTTCAATGCACGGGCCGCCAGCAGCATCCAGGAATCGTCCTGAGTGCTGGTCCAGCGGGCTTCGGCGCGTTCCCTGGTCACCAGCTTGATCAGCTCCGGCACGATCGTCGGCACCGGCTTCGATTCCGCCGCCAGCGCCAGCATCGCCGCGCCGTCACGCAGCGGCGAGCCATAGTCGGAGCGGTAGTAATCATACTCGGTGGTCGACTTGGCGAGCTGCAGGGCAGTCCGGAACGTCGCTTCCGAGCGCGGCGTGTCGCCGTAGAGCGCCAAGCTGGCCGCCAGCTGGGCAACCGCCATCGGGCTCGAGAAGGCTTCGAGCTGCGTGTCGGCATAGTAGCGCAGATCGCCGATCGAGGCCTTCTTGTTGCGGGCCAGGACGTAGAGGGCGTAGGCGATCTCGCTGCCACGGTCCTGGACGCTCTGGTCGTAGCCCAGCGAGTTCTGCAGGTTGCCCAGCGCCTGGTTCATGGCCAGGCTCGGCACGTCGTATTTCTGCTCGCGCGCCCTGGTCAGGAAGTCGGTGACATAGGCGTCGAGCCACAAATCGCCGGAGCCCGGACCCCACAGGCCGAAGCTGCCGCCCGCGGCCTGGTAGCTCAGCACCTTGTAGATGGCGTCCTGGACGCGGCCATGCAGGTCGGGGTCGCTGGCCATGCCGATGCCGGATGCCATCTCGTTGACGTAGAGAAGCGGCATGGCGCGGCTGGTGGTCTGCTCGGCGCAACCATAGGGGTAGCGGTCGAGCGTCATCAGCAGCGACGGCACGTCGAAGGCCGCCGCCTGCGAAACGCCGACACTGACCGAAGCGCCGTCAAGCAGGCTTGCCGCCAGGAGCTCCTTGTCGACGCGCAGCGCGCCGCCATTGCCCTTGAGGTCGACGACCAGGCGGGTGGTGACCGGCAACTGCGCCGGGCGCACCGGCACATAGAGCGTCTGTTCGACGGCTGTGCCGTCGGCATGGGCAAGCTTGATGGTGATCGAGGCATTGCCCGCCGTCTGGGCGACCAGCGGCACGGTCAGCGTCTGGCGTTTGCCTTTTGCGAGCGTCAGCTTTTCGGGCAGCGGCCTGTCGCCGGTCGATAGATCACCCGTCGTATCGATCGACAGCTTGTAGTCGCCGGCCGGACCATCGGTGTCGGCGACATCGAGGCGCATAACGGCGGCGTCACCAGGCGAAAGGAAGCGTGGCAGGCCGGCGGTGATCACTATGGGATCACGCACGATGACGTCCGTCTGGGCATGGCCGACCGCTTCCTTGGTCCAGGCGACAGCCATGACGCGCACGGTGCCGTTGAACTGCGGGATGTCGAAGTCGATCCGCGCCTTGCCGTCGGCGTCGAGCTGGACGGGGCCGGAGAAGAAGGCGACCAGCTTTTCGGTCGGCGGGCTGCCTTGCGCCTGCATGTTGGCACCGTCGCCGCCGGTCCTGAGCTTGCCGGCGTTGCCCAGCGAGCCGTCGATCAGGCGGCCGTAGATGTCGCGGATCTCCATGCCCAGCATGCGCTGGCCGAAGAACCAGTTTTCCGGGTCCGGCGCCTTGTAATTGGTCAGGTTGAGGATGCCGACATCGACGGCGGCAACCATGACATAGGCGTTGCTGCCCGGCTGCACGCCGGCCACGGAAACCGGGATCGACAGCTGCTGGCGCGGCATGGTCTTGTCCGGCGGCGTCAGGGCAACAGTGAGCTTCTTCGAGCCCGGATCGACCTTCAGCCATTTCACGCCGATGGCGCGGGCCGGCATGCGCGTTTCCTGCGCATCGCCGGGCCGGAACAGGGTTGCCGTGACATAGGCGCCGGCGCCCCAATCATCACCAACCGGGATGTCGACGGTGCTGCCGCCGGCCGGCACGGTTGCCGTGACGGTTTTCAACAGCTTGTCGGCGCCGATGTTGATCAGGAGTTCGCCGGCAAAATGCGGCGAGACCTTGAGTTTGGCCACTTCGCCGGCGGCGTAGGTGTCCTTGTCGAGGGCGATTTCCAGGCCATCGGGCGTTTCGGTGGTGGTCGAGGCGACGTACCAGCCGGCATCGAACTCGTAGCTGGTCGCCGGTCCCTCGGGATCGGATGTCTCGACCTCGAGGCGGTACTGGCCCCAATCGACCGGCACGGAGACTGTCGCGTCGCCATCGGCGCCGAGGTCGACCTGGCCGTCGGCGATCGACTTGGTGAAGGTGACCGGCTCATAGTTCCAGGAGTTGTTGGAGCGGTACCATTGGTAGTTGCGTTCGACCTTGACCAGCGTCCATTGCGCGCCTTTCAGCGCTTCGCGCTTGCCGTCGGGGTCGACGGCGATCAGGCTGAACTTGGCCGTGCCGCCTTGCGGCACTTCACCATCGGCGAAGTCCGGACGGATGCCGATCATATGGCCTTGCGGACGGATGCCGATGTTGAGCGAACGCTCGATGGCGCGGCCACCGGTTTCGCGCATGCGCACCGTCACCTTGGCGTCGACCAGCTTGGTGGTGGAGGGCAGTTGTTCGACGGAGACCGGGAAGGTCACCTTGCCGTCATCGCCAACCACCGGCAGACCGGTGAGGGGGGTGACGGAGGGTTCGGCCGACTGCTCGTCGGCGAGGCCGAAGGAAAAGCCCTGGAAGCGGTCCCAATCGCGGGACGTCGACAGCGTCAACTCGCCTTCCAGCGCAAGGCCCGCCGCCGGAGCGCCATAGAGGAAGCGGCCGTCAATGTTGATGTTGGCGGTTTCGCCCTGCGCGATCTCCTTTTTGTCGGCGGTCATGTCGAATTCGATGCGATCCGGCACGAAATCCTCGACCAGGAACATATGGCTGGCCACCGCCGGCTGCTTGGGATCGGTGTAGATCGACACCGACCAGGTGCCGCGCATGGCGTTGGGTTCGAGCGGCAGGTCGACGGCATGGCCGCCAGCCGATGCGCCGTCGCTGACGATGCGGCGGTCCTCGACGCCGTCGGGGCGCGAGAAGATGAAGGTCAGCGGCAGGTTCTCGACCGCCTTGGCAGCGCCGTCGCGGGCAAGGGCGGCGACATGAACATCCTCGCCGGCGCGGTAGATGCCGCGTTCGGTCCAGGCATAGACGTCGAGCGCGCCGGGCGCCGCGCGTCCGGTGACGCCGCGGTCGGACAGGTCGAAGCCGGCTTTGGACATGTCGAGGAAGACAAAATCATTGTCTCCCTGCTTCGCCATCAATACGGCCGGCACCATGCCGCCATCGCCGCGCGTCAGGCCGGGGTTGAAGACGGCATGGCCGTCGGCATCCGATGTCGCGGTGCCGAGAACCTCGTTGTTCCTGGCAACCAGCGTCAGTTCGGCGCCCGCTATCGGCTTGGCGCTGCCCAGCGAACGGGCAAAGACATTGAGCCCGTCCTGGCCGGTATAGGTCGACAGGCCGATATCGGAGACGACGAACCACTGCGTGGCCATCGAATTGTAGTCGTCGCTCTTGTCGTTGACGGCCTGGGCGGTCAGTACATAGACGCCCGGCTTGCGCTGCGGCAGTGCTTCGTCGACCGGGAAGGAGGTGGTGACCTCCTTGTTGAGGTCATTGACGATGTCGAGCTGGCCCTGCCAGACCGGCGCGCCCATCTGCTCGGAAATGTTGGAGATGTCATAGCCGTCGAGCTGGTGCAGGAACTGGTAGCCCGACAGAAGCTGGGCCAGCGATCGGTCGCCGATGCGGTAGAGCTTCATCTCGGCTGCGTTCATGTTGACGGTGACGACCGGAATGCCGCGGCGCGCGCCGGCCGGCAGCACGAAGCTGTCGCCGGTGAAGCGGGCCGACGGCGCCCGGTCCTGCACATAGATAGACAGCACCACGGGCGCGGCGGTCACTTCGCCTATTGCGGCCGGCAGGCCGGCGCGGAAGGTGACGTCGTAGTGCTGGCCGTGCTCCAGTCCCTCGACGCAGATCTGCTTGTCCTTGGCCTCGACGCCCTTGGGCGGCGCGTTGTCGACGGTGACGAACTGCGCGTAGTCGACGCCGGTCTTGACCAGGTCTTCGGAGAATTGCGCGCAGATGCGCGGCGCGCTGGTGTCGGCATCGACGGTGTGGTCGATGACGCGGAAACCCTTGCGGGCTTTCAGATCGGCATAGTCGGCCTGGACGGCCGGCGAGGGCACCAGCGCAAGGCTCGCCTCATAGGCCTGCAATGCCGGCCGGTAAAGGTCGCGCTTGTCGAGGCCGTTGCCGAGCAAAGCCAGGACCTCGGCGCGCGTCTTGGCGGTGCGCAGCAACTTGTAGGCGTTGAAGGCGGCAGAAGTGCCGTTTGCCGGCAAGGTGGAGGCATCGGATGTGTTGGCGGCGGGCTGCACGGCCAGCGTTTCGCGCGCCAGGGCAAGCCATAGCTGGCCATCATCGGGCATGACCGACACGGCGCCTTCGTATCTGAGCATGGCGGAGCGGTGGTCGCCGGTAAGCACGGACTGCTCGGCGGCGCTCGTCAGCGCAGCCAGCCCGTCGGTCGGCTTGATATAGGCCGGGCCGAGCAGCTTGTTGCGGTACTGCTGGGCCTGGTCGGCCATCCAGTTGGGGAAGAAGGCGAGTTCCGGCGGCGCGCCGATGTCGGGGTCGCCGTCGACTTTGACGACCTTGCCGGCGACCGCGCCGTTGAAGGGCTTGAGCTGGTTATAGTCGGATTTGAGGAAACACCATTTGGCCTTGGTGTTGTATGTGAATGCGCGGCAGGCCGGATCGCCCAGGCATGTCGTCTTGCACTGATCGAGCGTGACATTCTGGTCGGACCTGAGGTCAAAGCCGAAATAGTCGGAATTGACGGTCGTTGCGATTCGCCGGGCTTCGGCCGCTTGCGCGACGCCACTCCAGGCGAAGACATTGGCCCAGGCGAAAAAGAGAAGGATCAGGATCGACAGACCACGAGCCGCGCGCATTGTCATAACACCCTCCAGACACTGCTGACGTCCGGGCATGATCAAGCTTCAGTCAAGCTTGTCAACACAGGGACGCGGCAGGGTTCCGCCTGCCAACGGTTTCCTTTCCGGCCAATGACCGGTAGTACCTCCATAGGACAGGGGATCACGCTTTCTTGCGGCAACGCAAAGAGGTGTGAATTCCAAGCCCGTGCTATTTCAGACAATTGGATTGTGGCCCCTTTACGAGCGCTTCAGAACTTCATTCCAATTTTAGTTTTATAACCTAGGTTGTCTTAATGCCGGCGCATGAAGAGCAGATGTCAGGAGGTACCGCGCCAGGGCGTGTGCTTTCGCGCGCCCTGCTTTTGGCCGTGATTTGCTCGACCGCGCTTGTCGCCGAATCGAGGCCGGCGGCCGCTTTCGAGCTTTTCGGCATCAAGCTGTGGGGTTCCTCCAGCGACGCGGACGCCGACATCGTCGATCCGCTGCGCTATGCCGTGACCATCAATGCGCCCGACGCCGACAAGGATCTGGTCAAGAGGCTCGAAAACGCCTCGACGCTCAAGGGCGACGAGGGGCACCCGGTCTCCGGGTCGCTGGGGCTGCTGGCCAAGGCGCGCAGCGATCGCGAACAGCTTGTCGCCGCCCTCTATGCCGATGCACGCTACGAGGGCGTCGTCACCATCACCATCGACGGCAAGCTGCTTGACGATTTGCCGCCGGATGCCGAATTCAAGGGCCCGCAGCCGATCCCGGTGGTCGTCGACGTCGCCAGCGGCCCGAAATTCACCCTCGGCAATATAAGGCTGGAAGGCGATGCGGCGGGGCTGATGAGCGCCGACTACGGCCTGATCACCGGCGGTGACGCCGGGTCCGGCGCGGTGCTCAAGGCCGAGGCGCTGATCGTGCTGGCGCTGAAGCAGGAAGGCAGGCCTCTGGCCAAGGTGACGGATCGGCAGATCGTCGCCGATCATGCCACCTCGACGCTCGACGTGACGCTGACGGTCGCCGCCGGACCGGTCGCCGGCTACGGCGATACCACGGCGGAGGGCACCGAGAAGGTCGATCGCGACTTCACCGAATACATGACCGGCCTCAAGCGCGGCCGGCAATACTCTCCCCAGGAGATCAGCGATGCGCGCGACAGGCTGCTGGGGCTCGAGGTCTTCAACAGCGTGACGTTGAAGGAAGCCGACAAGCTCGACGCCGACGGCAACATTCCGATCGGCGTCCAGGTCAGCGAGCGCAAGCCGCGCTATTTCGGGCTTGGCGGTACCGTTTCCAACACCGAGGGGCTCGGCCTGGAAGGCTATTGGGGCCACCGCAACCTGTTCGGCCGGGCCGAAAAGCTGCGCATCGACGGCGCCATCAGCGGCATCGGCAGCAATGATCTGTCCAAGCTCAACTACAATGCCGGCGTCATGTTCGAAAAGCCGGGCGTGATCGGGCCGGCGTCGAAATTCTTCGCCCGCTTCAAGACCGTGCTCGAGCATCCGGACGCCTACGACCATTTCTCGGTCAAGGGCAGCACCGGCCTGTCCTACGAACTGACCAAGAAACAGACGGTGTCGGCCGAGGTCGCGCTCGACTATTCGCGGATCCACGACGCCTTCGGCAAGCACAAATATCTGATCGCCAGCATTCCGCTGCAATATGTCTATGACAACAGGGACAATCGGCTGAACCCAACCAGCGGCTTCCGGTTGCTGGCCTACGCCGAACCAAGCTACGACATCTTGAGCGGCGCGGCCTTCCTCAAGCTGAAGGGTGAAGGATCGGCCTATCAGTCGCTCGACACGGCTTCGAAATTCGTTCTGGCCGAACGTGTTACGGTTGGCTCGATCGTCGGCACCGGGCTTCAGAACGTTCCGGCCGACCGACGCTTCTACTCCGGCGGCGGCGGCTCGGTGCGCGGCTACGCCTATCAGGGCATCGGCCCCAAGGATTCCACCGGCCAGCCGATCGGCGGCCTGTCCTTCTTCGAGACCTCGGTCGAGATGCGTATTGCCGTCACCGACACGATCGGCATCGTGCCGTTCGTCGATGCCGGCACGGTGTCAACCAGATCGGTGCCCAACTTCTCCGACGTCAAGGTCGGCGCCGGTGTCGGCCTGCGCTATGTCACGCCGTTCGGGCCGCTGCGCATCGACGCCGCCGTGCCGCTCAACCGGGATCCGGGCGACCCGCATTTCGGCATCTATGCCGGCATCGGACAGGCGTTCTGAGCGATGAAGATACTCAAGCGCATCCTTCGCATTGTCCTTTACGCACTGCTCATCGTCGTCGCCGGGGCGATCGGCGCGCTCGTCGTGCTGACCAAGACCGAGCGCGGCCGCGACAATCTCGCCGGCATCATTTCGCGCCTGGCATCGAGCGACGACCGCAAGATCACGGTCAGCGGCATAAACGGTATCTGGTCGGGCGCCTTGACGGTGGATGATGTCGTGCTTGAAGACCGCGAGGGCGCCTGGCTGGTGGCCCGCAAGGTCGCCGTCGACTGGTCACCGCTGGCGCTGCTGTCGAAGAATTTCAGTGCCGACCGCATTGCCGCCGACCGTATCGAACTGGCTAGGCTGCCGGTGGCCGGTACGCAACAGCCGGCGCAGAGCGGTACCACGACGCTGCCTGTCTCCATCGACATCAAGCAGATCGACCTGCCTGAAATCGCGCTTGGCCAGCAGCTGGCCGGCAGCGGCATCGCCGAACTTGCCGCCAAAGGAATGCTCAAGGCCGATGCCGCGCCGCTGGCGGTCGAGACGAAACTCAACATCGCCCGCCATGACGGCAAGCAGGGCAATGTCGACGCCAAGATCCACTTTGCGCCAGCGGACAACAGGCTCGACCTCGACCTCAAGGCCTCGGAGCCGGCAGGCGGTATCATTGCCAACCTGCTCAAGCTGCCCGATACGCCGCCAGTCGACATAACCGTCTCGGGCACGGGACCGCTCGCCAACTGGAACGGCATCGCCACGTTCACGGTCGACGGCAAGATTGTCACTCAACTGACGGGCCGCCACCAGTCGACCGACAAGGGCAGCCATGTCGAGGCCAAGGGCGACGGTGAGTTCGAGCGTTTCCTGCCCGAAAATCTGAGGCCGCTGTTTGCCGGCAAGACCAGCTTCGATGTCGCCGGCACCGCAACGTCGGCCGGTGGCATCAGTATCGATCGGGCCAGCATCGACACCGATGCCGTGCATGGCACCGCGACCGGCATCGCCGATCCCGCCGGCGCCAGCGATCTGTCGGTTGAACTCGCCGCCAAGGGCGCGCCCGTGCAGATCACCGTGGGAAGCGCCGCGCAGCCGATCGCGCTGGCGATCAGGAATGCCACCGCCCGCGCGTTCGGCGACGGCAAGGCGCCGATCGTCGATATCAGCGCCTCGCTGGCTTCAGTGGTGGCGGGCGGCACCCAGCTGAACGATCTGGCGGCGCAGATACACTCCGACGGCTTCGATATCCAGAACCGTGCCGGGCCGGTTGCCGTCAAGCTGCAGGCGGGCGGCCTGAAGACCGATGTCGCGACGCTGGCGCCGCTTATTACCGGCAAGGTCGATGTCGACCTGGCCGGATCGATCAGCAGGGATGCCATCGCCATCGACCAGGGTACGTTGCGCTCCGACGCGCTCAACGCCTCGCTCACCATGACGGTCGCGCTTGCCGATCTGTCGATGCAGCTCAAGATGAATGCCGACGCCGTGTCGACGGCCTTGCCGCCACAGATCAGCTCGGTGCTCGGCGAACGGGTGAAATTCTCGGCCGCCGCGACGCGCGATCCGCAGGGGTCTTTTTCCGCCAATTCGATCTCATTCACCTCCGGTTCGCTCAGCGCCAGTGGCACCGCCAGCGTGCAAGGCACCGACATCCAGGCCGATATCAAAGGCAGGCTGGGCGACGTCTCGGTGCTGTCGCCGATGGTCGGCGTGCCGGTTGCCGGCGGCGTCGATTTCGCGCTGTCGGCCAGCGGACCCAGGACCGCTCCGGATTTCACGGTTTCCGCCGACAGCGACAGCCTGACGGCGTCTGGACGAACGGTGAAGGCGATCAAGCTCACCGCGAGCGGCAAGGCAGACATATCAAGCCCTTCCGCTGACGTTTCGCTGACCGGCTCCGTCAACAACCAGCCGCTCGACATCAAGGCGGCGCTGGTGACCAGCGAGGGCAAGCGTTCGATCAATGGCTTCCTGGTTTCGCTGGGCGACAACAAGGTTTCGGGCGACCTGGCGCTGGACGACAAGTTCATGCCGTTGGGCACGCTGACGCTCGACGCGCCTGCCATCGATCAGTTGGCTGCACTTGCCGGCCAGGCGGTGACGGGCGACATCAATGGCACCATCCGCTTCGCCAAGGAGGGTGACGCGCCCTCCGTCGCCATCGATGCGAAGAGCACGTCGATCGCGCGCGGCGAGGTGACGGCCAAGGCCATCACCGTCAACGCGCTGATCGCCAACTATCTCAAGGCGCCGGCGATCTCCGGCACCATCAAGGCCGACACCGTCACTTCGGGCACCACTGAAATCAGCGGCATCGGCGTCGACCTGAAACGCGATGGCGACTGGACCAATTTCACCGGCGGCGCCACCATAGCAAGCATTCCGGCGACCGCGGCCGGCCGGGTGAAGATCGCCCAGGGCACCACCAGCGTTGAAATCGCCTCGGGCGAGGCCACCGTTCGCGGCATCAAGGCGGCAATCGCGGCACCGTCGACGCTGACCATCGCCAACGGCACGACCAGCGTCGAAAAACTGGCGCTTGATGTCGGCGGTGGCTCGGTGACCTTGTCCGGCACCGCCGGCCAGACGCTCGATCTCGCGGCACAATTCTCCGCGCTGCCGGCAGCGCTTGCCAATGATTTTTCGCCCGGCCTCGATGCCGTGGGCACACTCGGCGGCACGGCACAGGTTACCGGTTCGCCGTCCGCTCCCGAGGTTCGGTTCAACGCGCAACTGGCTGGCGTCGAGACCAGCCAGACCCGCCAGGCCGGGCTCGGGCCGCTCGCAATCGACTCGGCCGGCAGCTACACCATGGCCGGCGGCGTCGTTCTCGACCATGCGACGTTGTCCGGCGACAAGATTTCAGGCAAGGCAGCCGGCACCATCAATCCGAACGGCAGCAGCGATTTCGCCGTCGATCTTACCTCGTCCGGTCCCAGCCTGCCGCTGACGTTCGGCAGTGCCGCGAGCCCGGTGAAGATCGAGATCCAGTCCCTGTCGGCAAAGGTTGCGGGCGAAAGCACGAAGGCCCGCCTGGATGTCTCCGCGATCCTGCCGTCAGTCACAACCAGCCCGGCCAGGGTGGACGGGCTCGTCCTGGCATTGCATTCGGACGCGTTCGATCTCAAGAGCCGCGCCGGACCGGTTTCCGGCACGGTGTCCGTGGATAAGGTTGGTCTCGACAATGCCACCATCGCGCCTCTGATTGCCGGCAAGGTCACGGCAGCGCTCAACGCCCGGCTGACATCGGACGCCGTCGCCATCGACAGCGGTTCGCTCAAGAGCGATGCGCTCAACAGCCAGGTCGCTGGCCAGGTATCCCTCAGCGACGGCGCCATCGACCTCAAGCTGAGCGCGGATGCCCCGTCATCAGCCTTGCCGGCGGCGGCGCGGGGTATCCTCGGCGAACGCGCGCAGATCAGCGCCACACTGAAGCGCGACCCGAACGGCGGCATCAATGTCGATGGGCTGAAACTGGTCTCGGGCGCACTGACCGCACAAGGGCAGGCGAGCCTTGCCGACAACAAGCTGGCCGCTGCCATCACCGGCTCTCTTACCGATATCTCGTTGCTGTCCAAAGACGCCAAGGGCGCCATTGCCTTTGCGCTGAACGCACAGGGGCCGGCCATCGCACCGGATTTGTCGCTGACGGTCAACAGTGATCGGCTGCTGGTGGCGGAGCGCGAGATCACCGGGCTGAAACTCACCGCCACCGGCAAGGCGGATGCGGCCAATCCGGCGGCGAATGTGCAACTGACCGGCAATGTCGCGGGACAGGCGCTGCAGGGCAGCGCTGTGCTGGCTACCGCCGACGGCAAGAGCGCCATCAACGGCCTGCTGCTGTCGCTCGGCAAGAACAGGATTTCCGGCGATCTGGCGCTGGACGAGAAGTTCGTGCCGGTCGGCACCATCTCGCTCGATCTGCCGGATATCGGACCGCTTGCAGCACTGGCGCTGGAAAAGGCCGAAGGCGACGTGCGCGGCACGATTGCCTTCTCGAAGAATGGCACGGCACCCCAAGTCGCGATCAAGGCGGCGGCTGCCTCGATCACGCGCGGCGACCTCCAGGCGAAGGCCGTCTCGGTCGATGCGCTGATCGCCAATTATCTGGCGGCACCGGTGATCTCCGGAAAGATCCGCGCCGACACCGTCATCTCAGGCGCCACCGTGATCAGCGGCATCGACGTCGACCTGACGCGGGACGGCGACTGGACCGGTTTTTCCGGTGGCGCCACCGTCAAGGGCATTCCGGCCAAGGCCGCGGGTCGGGTGAAGGTTGTCAACGGCACCACCACCATCGAGCTTGCATCCGGCCAGGCCACCGTCCAGGGCATCAAGGCGGCCATCGCCCAAGCCTCGACGATCAGCATCGTCAATGGCACGACGACCCTGGACAGGCTGGTGCTCAATCTCGGCGGCGGGACGGCGACGGTGACCGGCAAGGTCGGTCAGGCGCTCGACATCAACGCGGCGCTGGCGCGGGTGCCGATGTCACTCGCCAACGGTTTCTCGCCGGGGCTCGACGCCGCCGGTTCGATTTCGGGTACGGTAAAGGTGACGGGCGCGCCTGCAAACCCCGCCGTTGCCTTCAATATCGACGCGGCCGGCGTGCAGACGTCGCAGACCCGTGCCGCGGGTCTCACCGCGCTGAGCGTTTCCTCTTCCGGTGCCTTTGCTGCCAACAAGCTGACCTTCAATGCCAATATCGGCGACGGCGCCGGCCTTGGCCTCAAGGGCGGTGGCACGGTGACGACGTCGGGCACGCCGGCGCTGGTGCTCGACTTCAATGGCGGCGTGCCGTTTGGTATCCTGAGCCAGAAGCTCGCGGCACTGGGCCTGTCGCTGAGCGGGACGGCCAATGTCAATGTGCAGGTGCGCGGTCCCGCGACATCGCCTGTCATTGGCGGCAGCGTCAGCACGTCCGGCGCCCGCCTGATCGATGCGCGCTCGGGGCTTGCCGTCAACAACATCACGGCCGACGTGTCGATCGGCGGCGGCGTCGCCAGGATCAACCGGCTGACCGGAACGCTGTCGACGCGCGGCAGCCTGTCGGCCAGCGGCACGGTCGGTATCAATCCGGCGCAGGGCTTCCCGGCCGACCTGTCGATCAAGCTGGTCGACGGCCGCTATACGGACGGCCGAGTGGTGACCGCCAATCTCGGTGGGGACCTGACCATCAAGGGACCGCTGACGTCGGCGCCGGTGATTGCCGGAACCATCAATCTCGCCAAGACCGTGATCACGGTTCCAGACAAGCTGCCGGGCTCGCTGGCAGCGCTCGACGTCAAGCACAAGAATGCGCCGGGTGCGGTGCGGGCGCAGGACAAGGCGTTGCGCCCGGCGACGACCAGCGGCGGTGGCGGCGGCAGCGGTCTCGCTCTTGATGTCACGGTCAACGCGCCGAACCAGATCTTCATTCAGGGCAGGGGCGTCGATGCCGAACTCGGCGGCTCGCTCAAGTTGACCGGCCCGGCCTCGTCGCCGCAAGCGGTCGGCACCTTCACCCTGCAGCGCGGACGACTTTCGATTCTCGGCAAGCGGCTGACCTTCACTGAAGGCACGGTCGGCTTTTCCGGCTCGCTGGTGCCCTATCTCAATCTGACGGCGACAACGACGACGACCAGCGCCACCGTCACCATCGTCGTTTCGGGTGAAGCGACCAATCCGAAATTCACTTTCTCCTCGGTGCCGGCATTGCCGGAGGACGAGGTGCTGGCGCAATTGATCTTCGGTCGCTCGATGTCGAACCTGTCGCCGCTGCAGATTGCTCAGCTCGCTGAAGCGGCCGGGCAGTTGGCCGGCGTCGGCGGCTCGACGTCGCTGCTCGAAAACCTGCGCAGCGCCATCGGCGTCGACGATCTCGACGTTACCACCGACGACAAGGGCGGCACCGCGGTCTCGGCGGGCAAGTATCTGAACGACCGCACCTATGTGACGATCCAGAAAGGCGACAAGCCGGGTTCGGGCAAGGCGACCATCGACCTCAATGTCGGGCGCGGCGTCAAGCTGCGCGGCGAGGCCAACGACGCCGGCGAAGCCAAGGGCGGCATCTTCTACGAGAAGGAATATTGATGTTTCGGCCGGGTTTTGGCCTTATCGCGGCTTGAGACTGGCGCTGTCCGGGCGTGGGCAAATGTCTCAGTCTAATCAACTATCGAGATTCCAGCGGAATCCGTCGGGCAGTAGCAATTTTGCGCCAAGACTGTCGTTATCACGCGAACCGCCCCCCTTCCAAAGTTGCACATTCCTGGACATGTTCCCAATCCATGTCGTCTTTGACATCAGGGCCTGGATGCGGAATGTTAAAAGGCGGAAAGCCAACAATGGGAGTTAAGTCATGACGATCTACAAGAGTAATGGCGATCGCGTTCCGGATCACATCCTGGCCATGGCCGAAGAAGCCAAGGCAGGTAAGGTCGATCGCCGCGAATTCCTGGCCATGGCCAGCGTGTTCGGTGCATCGACGGCGATGGCCTACGGCCTGCTCGGCCTCGCCGACCCGACGCCGGCCAAGGCCGAAGAGGTAAAGGGCAAGAAGGGCGGCACGCTGAAGGTCGCGCAGTGGATCAAGGATCCGAAGGACCCGCGCAAGTCCGACTGGTCGGAAATCGCCAATGCCGAGCGCCAGGCGCTCGAGCCACTGGTCAAGTACACCACCGAATACACGTTCCGCCCCTATCTGCTGGAAAGCTGGGACGTGAACGACGACGCCACCGAATACACGCTGCATGTGCGCAAGGGCGTGACGTGGTCGAACGGCGATGCATTCACCGCGGACGACGTCATCTTCAACCTGAAGCGCTGGGGCGACAAGAAAGCCGAAGGCAATTCCATGCCCGGCCGTCTCGGCTCGCTGGTCAAGGACGACAAGCTCGACGAAAGCGCAGTGACCAAGAAGGACGATCACACGGTCGTGCTGAAGCTCAGCAAGCCCGACATCGCGCTCATCCCGAACATGTGCGACTATCCCGGCCTCATCGTCCACAAGAGCTTCGACGAGAAGGGTGGCGACTTCAAATCCTGCCCGATCGGCACTGGACCGTTCGAGCTCGTCTCCTACGATGTCGGCCAGAAGGTGGTCTACAAGCGCCGCGCCGACGACAAGTGGTGGGATGGCGAGGTGTTCCTCGACGGCATCGAGTTCATCGACTACGGCACCGATCCGGCGGCCATGGTCAGCGCCTTCGAAGCCGGCGAAGTGCACACCAACTTCGAAACCTCGGCCGACTATGTGTCGATCCTCGACGGCATGGACCTGGTGAAGTCGGAAGTGGTGACCGCGGCGACCATCGTGTGCCGCACCAACATCAAGAACAAGCCCTATGACGACCAGAAGGTGCGCAACGCGTTGCAGCTCGGTGTCGACAACAATGTCGTCCTCCAGCTTGGTTACGGCAATGCCGGCACCGTCGCCGAGAACCACCATGTCTGCGCCATTCATCCGGAATACTTCCAACTGCCGCCGATCAAGCGCGACCCGGCCAAGGCGAAGGCCCTGATGGCCGAGGCCGGCCAGGCCGATTTCGAGCACGAGCTGATCACCGTGGACGAGGACTGGCACAAGAACACCGGCGACGCGATCGCCGCCCAGCTTCGCGACGCCGGCATCAAGGTGAAGCGCACCGTGCTCCCGGGCTCGACATTCTGGAACGACTGGACGAAGTATCCGCTGTCGATGACCAACTGGAACATGCGCCCGCTCGGCGTTCAGGTTCTGGCCATCGCCTACCGCACCGGCGAAGCCTGGAACGAGGCGGCCTGGTCGAATCCTGACTGGGATGCCAAGCTCAACGCCGCGCTTTCGGTCGCCGATGCGGCCAAGCGCAAGGAGATGATGAAGGATATCGAGCAGGTGCTGCAGGATTCCGGCATCATCATCCAGCCGTACTGGCGCAAGCTCTTCAGCCACTCGGTCAAGGCGGTGCAGAACTACAAGATGCACCCGACCTACGAGCATGACTACGGCAAGGTCTGGCTCGACCAGGCCTGATCCGGATGAAGGGGAAGGGGGCGTTGCCCCTTTCCCCTCACTCTTTCGCAGCGATCTGAAGCCACGAGTGTGCACTGCAAAAAATTGCGGACTCCCCGGACAAGATCGTGCAATAAATCAAGAGCGGATCGCATCCGAGGGCTTGTTTGACAGCCGCCCCGCCGGCAACGGCAGGCAAGGCTTTGGAGCCGGCTCAAACCCCAACCCCGTCGGCAGGGGGCCGCCATGCTTTCTTTCGTTATCAGGCGTCTCGGCACCATGGCATTGACGATGCTGTGCCTGACGATGATCGTCTTCTTCCTGATCAATCTCGAGCCCAATCTGAAGAAGCTGGCGATCAGCCAGACGGAGATGCACACGTCGGCAGAGCAACTCGAAGGATGGCTGGCCAATCACGGCTACCGGCAGAACTTCTTCGTCCGCTACGGGCAGTGGCTGGGCATCCTGCCCAAGCAGCCGGTGACCGATCCCACGACAGGCAAGCCGGCGCAGCGTTTCACCTTTTGCAACGATCCGGTCGTGCCGACCTTCTCCGGCGTTCTCGAAGGCGATTTCGGCTGTTCGACCAAGTTCAAGGCGACGGTCGCCTCGAAGCTGTTCCCCGCTCTTGGCGCCACCGGCATCCTGATGTTCTGGGTGCTGGCGGTGATGGTGCCGATCTCGCTCTTGATCGGCATCCTGGCCGGCATGCGCGAGGGGTCGCGAACCGACCGGGTGCTTTCGGTGGCCTCGATCGCCTCGACGGCGACACCTGAATATGTGTCGGGCGTCATCTTCACCGTCATCTTCGCCTCATGGCTCGGCTGGCTGAACGGTTCGGCCGCATCGGCCAGCCAGGGCATCACCTTCTATAATTTCACGCTGCCCGTCATGACGCTGGCGATCTACGGCATCGGCTATATCGCCCGCATGACGCGCGCTTCGATGGTCGAGGTGATGACGCAGCAATATATCCGCACGGCCCGATTGAAGGGTCTCTCCTTCGGCAGCGTGGTGGTGAAACACGCGTTGCGCAATGCGTTGATCGCGCCCTTCACGGTCATCATGCTGCAGTTTCCGTGGCTGCTCACCGGCGTCGTCATCGTCGAGGTGATGTTCCGCTACCAGGGCTTTGGCTACACACTGGTCGAGGCGGCCGGCAACAACGACATCGATCTCTTGCTCGGCTGCTCGCTGGTCTCGGTGTTCATCGTCTTGATCACGCAGCTCATTTCCGATGTCGGCTACGCGTTTCTCAATCCGCGTATCAGAGTCCAGTAGGAGATCAGGCGGATGCAGATCGAATATATCAGCGCCGTCAGTGTCGTGCTCGGAGTGCTGTCACGCTTCTGGCCGGTGTGGATCGCGCTCATCATCGTCATGGGGGCAAGCTTCGCCTACAAGAAGAAGCTGGCGCTCTACGGCCAGCTGTTCGACAGCGGCGTCGGCATTGTCGGTGTCGGCATCTGCCTGTTCTGGCTGTTCACGGCGATCTTCGCATCGACCATCTCGCCTTTCGATCCGCTGGCCCAGGTCCCGGAGATGAAGGACACGCTGCCGGGTGCCATCGAGGCGAAATCGGGACTGGTCTATCTGTTCGGCGGCGACAAGCTGGCCCGCGACGTCTTCTCGCGCATGGTCTATGGCAGCCAGATCGTGCTGATCATCGCGCCGGCAGCGACCGGCTTCGCGCTGATGGTCGGCATCACGCTCGGCCTGCCGGCCGGCTATTACGGCGGCAAGATCGATACCGTGCTGTCGTTCCTGGCCAATCTCGTGCTGGCCTTCCCGGTCATCCTGTTGTTCTACCTGCTGGTGACGCCGGGCATCATGGACACGCCGATCCCCTATGGGTTGGCCGGCGTCTTCTTCCTGTTTCCGATCATCTTTTTCAGCGTGCTGTTCTGGACGCGCTTCAAGAACCGGCCCGACCGGCTCTATATCCTGCTCGGCCTGACGCTTGTCATCGGCGGCTGGATCTATGTCGGCCTCGTGTTCGACCGTGACCCGCTGCACATCGTGCATATCGATCCCAACCAGCTCAACATCTTCGTGGCGGTGGTGTTCGCCTCCAGCCCCGGCGTGTTCCGCATCGTGCGCGGCCTGGTGATGGACATCAAGACACGCGACTATGTGGCGGCGGCGCAGACGCGCGGCGAATCGCCCTGGTACATCATGCTGTGGGAGATCTTGCCAAATGCGCGCGGGCCGCTGATCGTCGATGCCTGCCTGCGCATCGGCTACACCACCATCCTGCTCGGCACGCTCGGCTATTTCGGCCTGGGCCTGGCGCCGGAAAGCCCGGACTGGGGCACCGCGATCAAGGACGCCAGCCGCCTGCTGCGCTCCTTCATTCACCCGGCGCTGCCGCCGACGATCGCGCTGATGTCGTTCGTGCTGGGCCTCAATTTGCTCGCCGACTCTTTGCGCGAACAATCGATGAAAGACTGATGGGCTGGCCTTCGACCCCAAGAGCGAAGAGCCGGACCTGAGAACCAAGGATTGGAGCGACCCATGAATGAGGCAGTTCGAAATCCCGGCAAGCCGACCCCTGGGCCGACCAATGGGCCGATCATCGAGATCGAGAACCTGTCGATCTCCTTCTTCACCCGCAAGGGCGAGATACCGGCGGTCATGGATTTTTCCTGCACCGTCATGCCGGGCGAGGCGATGGGCATCGTCGGCGAATCCGGCTGCGGCAAGTCGACCGTGTCGCTCGGCATCATGCGCGACCTCTCCAACATCGGGAAGATCGTCGGCGGCAAGATCAAGTTCCAGGGCAAGGACATGGGCGAGCTCTCCGACGAGGAGCTGCGCTCCATCCGTGGCAACAAGATCGCCATGATCTACCAGGAGCCGATGGCAAGCCTCAATCCGGCGATGAAGGTCGGCCAGCAGCTGATGGAAGTGCCACTGATCCACGACAAGGTGTCGAAGGAAGAGGCTTATAAACGAGCGCTCGAAATGGTGCGCTCGGTGAAGCTTCCCGACCCCGAGCGCATGATGCGCTCCTATCCGCACCAGCTGTCAGGCGGCCAGCAGCAGCGCATCGTCATCGCCATGGCGCTGCTGTCGAAGCCGGCGCTGCTGCTGCTCGACGAGCCGACGACGGCGCTCGACGTAACGGTGGAGGCGGGCATTGTCGATCTGGTCAAGGGGCTGGGCGAGAAGTTCGGCACCTCGATGATCTTCGTGTCGCACAATCTGGGTCTCATCCTGGAGACCTGCGACCGCATCACGGTCATGTATTCGGGCGAGGCGGTCGAGACCGGCAAGATCAAGGACGTGTTCGACCGGATGCGCCATCCCTACACGCAAGGGCTGTTCCGCTCGATCCCGCTGCCTGGCGCCGACAAGAATTCGCGGCCGTTGATCTCCATCCCCGGGCAATTGCCGCTGCCGCACGAACGGCCCAAGGGCTGCAATTTCGGCCCGCGCTGCCACCATTTCGTGGAAGGCGTCTGCAACGCCGCCGAAATCCCGATGATCGAGGTCGCGGGCCACGAGGGCCATTTCTCACGCTGCGTGCGCTTCAACGAGATCGACTGGGAAGCGCTGCCGCCCGGCGCCAAGAAGGTCAATGAGCGCGTCGTGCCCGGCGCGCCGGTGCTGAAGATCGAGGACCTCCGGAAGTACTACAAGGTCGGCGGCAACGAGGTCTTCGGCTCGAGCGAGGGGCGTGTGGTCAAGGCAAACGAGACGATCTCGTTCATGGCGCGCGAATCCGAGACCGTCGCCATTGTCGGCGAATCCGGCTGCGGAAAGTCGACGCTGGCCAAGGTCCTGCTCGGACTGGAGACGGCAAGCTCGGGCACTGTCACGCTGGGCAACAAGGAAATCCAGTCGACCGGCATCGAGAGCCGCAGCGTCGATACCGTGTCGTCGATCCAGATGGTGTTCCAGAACCCGTTCGACACGCTCAACCCCAGCCATTCGGTCGGCTCGCAGATCATCCGCACGCTGGAGAAATTCAAGGTCGGCAAGACGGTTGCCGACCGCCGCAAGCGGATGCTGGAACTGCTCGACCTGGTGAAGCTGCCGCGGGCTTTCGAGACCCGCAAGCCGCGCCAGCTTTCGGGCGGCCAGAAGCAGCGCATCGGCGTGGCGCGCGCCTTTGCCGGCGACGCCAAGGTGGTGGTGGCCGACGAGCCGGTCTCGGCGCTCGACGTGTCGGTGCAGGCCGCGGTGACGGAACTCTTGATGGACATCCAGCGCAAGAACAAGACGACGATGCTGTTCATCAGCCACGACCTGTCCGTCGTGCGCTACATCGCCGACCGCGTCGTCGTCATGTATCTCGGCTATATCGTCGAGCAAGGCACGACCGACCAGATCTTCGCGCCGCCCTATCACCCCTATACCGAGGCGCTGCTGTCGGCGATCCCGATCGCCGACACCAGCGTGGTGAAGCGGCACATCGTGCTGGAGGGCGACATCCCGTCGGCAATGAACCCGCCGTCCGGCTGTCCGTTCCAGACGCGCTGCGGCTACAAGAAGCTGGTGCCGGACAATCTCTGTGAGACCAAGGTGCCGCCGGTCAAGCATCTCGGCAACGGCCATATGAGCCTGTGCTGGCTTTCCGACGACGTGCTGGCCAAGATGGAGCCGGTGATCAAGTTCGACAAGGAGCATGCCGCGCATGAGGGCGTGCCGGAAGACGCGCCGCATGCCAGCGGCCCGGGTTTTGCCGGCGAGCCACCGAAGCGTCCGCGCGGCAAGAAGCCGAGCTGACCGATCGAGGTTAGAGGCACGGCGCGTTCAGTTGCCGCACTGGCTCAGCTGCTGCGCATAGTCCCGCGCCATCTTTTCGGTGGCCCGGGCATAGCCCCGGACGCCGGCGTCGCCGCGGTTGCCGCGGCCATAGGCGGTCCAGCCGAGATAGTAGGCGAGATAGAGATTGTAGGTGTCGTTGCGGGCGACACCGTAGGTGTCGGCGGTCTTGGAATGGTACCAGCCGACGAAATCGACGGCATCGGCGAATTTCGTCCGCCGCGCCGCCCAGTTGCCGGTTTCGCTCTGATATTGCGACCAAGTGCCGTCCAGCGCCTGCGAGAAGCCGGTGGCCGACGAGACGTGCGTCCACGGAATGAAGCCGAGCAGCTTGGTGCGCGGCGGCCGGGCATTGCTCTTGAAGCCGGATTCCTTGCGCACCGTCGCCATAAGCACGGGAACCGGCACGCCGTATTTCTGCTGCGTGCGCTCGGCCGCCGACTGCCAGTTGTCGAACCAGCCGTCGTTCTGATCGAAGACAGCACAGACATTGTTGATGTGGCTGGGTGCCGTCGCGCAGGCCGAAAGTGCCAGCAGCACGCCAACCGCTACAATTTTACTAAAACTCGACCTACGCATTGGCAGAGCAATAGGCCGAAATCATAAAGGGAATCTTGCTGCCGGCGTTAACGTTTCGTCGGCGCATCTGCCCGGGAAGATATCGTATTGATAATCCGACGCAATTCGTCGTTTTTTCTAAACAGATATTGCAGAAATGCCGCCTTGGCTAAAATCGCGCCCGCAAGCGGCGTATTTCTGACAGCTTGGCTGGTTGCCCGGGGCTTTGATGCCGGGCATGAACGAGCCAAGACGTAAACGCGGTGCCGAGCGCACCAGCAACAGGGGCCCGACGCCCATTCCGCAACTGCCGCTGCGGCGGGTAACCAATCCCTATCCGCCGATGGCCCTGCTGTCGTCCGACCAGATCGAGCAGATCCACCAGGCGTCGATGCACATATTGGAGAATTTCGGCATCGAGGTGATGAGCCCGCGGGCGCTGTCGCTGTTCGAGAAGGCAGGGGCCACAGTCGATCATGCTACGGCCAATGTCCGCATCGATCGAGGCATGGTAGGCGAAGCGCTGAAAACGACACGGTCCAATTACACTCTGACGCCACGCAACCCGGCCAACACCGTTCATCTCGGCGGCAACACCATCAACTTCACGCTGGTTGCCGGGCCGCCCAATGTGCATGACATGGAGCGCGGCCGGCGCGCCGGCAATCTGCGGGACTATGCTGATCTCACCCGGCTGGCGCAGCATTTCAACTGCATTCACATGCTCGGCAACCAAGTCTGCGCGCCGGTGGAACTGCCGGCCAATTCCCGTCACCTCGACACCTATTTCACCAATCTGACGCTGAGCGACAAGAGCTTCCATGTCTCGGCGATCGGCCGGGGCAGGGCGCTCGACGGCATCGAGATGATGGCGATCGCGCGCGGGCTGACGCTGGATGAGATGCGCGACGATCCCGGCATCGCCACCATCATCTCGGTCAACTCGCCACGACGCTTCGACGAGATGATGGCGGAGGGGCTGATGACGATGGCCGAGTTCGGCCAGTCGGTGGCGGTGACGCCGTTCACGCTGATGGGGGCGATGAGCCCAGTGACGCTGGCCGGCGCGCTGGCACAGCAGAATGCCGAGGCGCTGTTCGGCGTGGTGCTGACGCAGCTGGTGCGTCCCGGTGCGCCGGTCATGTATGGCGCCTTCACCTCCAATGTCGACATGAAGTCGGGCGCGCCGGCCTTTGGCACGCCGGAGAACACCAAGGCCAACGTCGCGTCGGGGCAACTGGCGCGGCGCTATGGGCTGCCTTACCGCACGACGCCGGGCTCGGCCTCCAACGCCGCCGACGCGCAAGGCGCCTATGAGACGCTGATGGCGCTATGGGGCGCGGTGCTCGGCCACGGCAACCTCGTCTATCACGCCGCCGGATGGCAGGAGGGCGGGCTCACGGCATCGTTCGAAAAATTCATCATCGATGTCGAGATGATCCAGCACATGATGGAGTTCTTGCGCCCGATCGAGGTCAACGAGGCCGAGCTTGCCGTCGAGGCGCTGGGCGCGGTGCCGACCGGTGGCCATTTCTTCGGCGAGCCGCATACGCTGGAGCGCTATGCCACCGCCTTCTACCAACCGATGCTCTCCAACTGGCAGAACTACGAAGCCTGGCAGGAGGCTGGCGCGCTCGACGCCACGGCGCGCGCGACGCGGCTGTGGAAGAAGGCGCTGGAAGAGTACGCCGAGCCGGTGATGGATGTCGCCGTGCGCGAGGCGCTGGAGGCCTATGTGGCCAAGCGCAAGGAAGCGATCGGGCAGGGCGAGCCGTGATGCGCCAGTCTTCCTGCCTTGATTCACTTCCTTCATCCAACTCACTGAAATAACGAGAAAACCTATGAAGTCGCATGCAAAGGTCGTGGTCATTGGCGGTGGCGTCGTCGGGTGCTCCGTGCTGTTCCATCTCGCCCGACACGGCTGGACCGACGTCGTGCTGCTGGAGCGCGACGAGCTGACCTCCGGCTCAACCTGGCACGCGGCCGGCGGCATGCATACGATCAATGGCGACCCCAACGTTGCCAAGCTGCAGAAATACACCATCAGCCTCTACAAGGAGATCGAGGAGCTTTCCGGCCAGGCAACCGGCGTGCACCTGACCGGCGGCGTGCTTCTGGCGGCGACCGAGGCACGCCTCGACTGGCTGCGCGGCGTCGTCGCCAAAGGCCGCTATCTCGGCATCGAACTGGAAGTGATTTCGCCGAAAGAGGCGGCCGAACTGATGCCGCTGCTCGACCCCAAGCAGTTCGTTGGCGCCGTCAGAAACAAGGAGGACGGCCATCTCGATCCCTCCGGCGTCACCCATGCCTATGCCAAGGCCGCGCGTAAACTCGGCGCCGAGGTCGAGCGCTTCACCAAGGTCGAGGACATCGTGCGGCGTGCCGACGGGATGTGGCGTGTCATCACCAACAAGGGCGAAGTGGTGGCCGAGCACGTCGTCAACGCCGGGGGCCTGTGGGCGCGCGAGGTCGGCCGCATGGTTGGCCTCGAACTGCCGGTGCTGGCGATGGAGCACATGTACCTGATCACCGAGGACATGCCGGAAGTCGCCGCCTGGAACCAGAAGACCGGTACCGAGATCATGCATGCGGTCGATTTCGACGGCGAGCTCTATCTACGCCAGGAGCGCGGCGGCATGTTGATGGGCACCTATGAGAAGGCCAACAAGCCGTGGTCCGAATTCCAGACGCCATGGAATTTCGGTCATGAACTGCTGGCGCCCGACATCGACCGCATCGCGCCGTCGCTGGAGGTCGGCTTCCGGCATTTCCCGGCTTTCCAGGACACCGGCATCAAGCAGATCATCAACGGCCCGTTCACCTTCGCGCCGGACGGCAACCCGCTGGTCGGGCCGGTGCGCGGTCTGCCGGGCTTCTGGGTGGCCTGCGGCGTCATGGCCGGCTTTTCACAGGGCGGCGGCGTTGGCCTGGCGCTGTCCAACTGGATGATCGAGGGCGATCCCGGCGCCGACATCTGGGCGATGGATGTCGCGCGCTATGGCGACTGGGCGACGATGGCCTACACCAACGCCAAGGTGCGCGAGAATTACTCGCGCCGCTTCTCGATCCGCTTCCCCAATGAGGAGCTGCCAGCGGGGCGGCCGCTGAAGACGACGCCGGTCTATGATCTGTTGTCGGCCAAAGGCGCACAGTGGGGTGTCGCCTATGGGCTGGAGGTGCCGCTTTGGTATGCACCCGAAGGCGTCAAGGACGAGTTCTCATGGCGCCGCTCGAGCGATTTCACGCATGTGGCCAACGAGGTGAAGACCGTTCGCACCGGTGTCGGCCTGTCGGAGATTTCGAGCTTCGCCAAATACAAGGTGACGGGTGAGGGGGCGGCGGCGTGGCTTGATCGCCTGCTTGCCTGCAAATTGCCGAAGCCCGGCCGCATGACGCTGGCGCCGATGCTGAAGGAAGATGGCAAGCTGATCGGCGATTTCACGCTGGCCAATCTCGGCAGTGACGGCTGGTTCCTCGCCGGTTCGGGTGTTGCCGAGCAATACCACATGCGCTGGTTCGAAAAGCACCTGCCTGACGACGGCTCGGTTCGTATCGAGGCGCTGGGGCAAAAGCTCACCGGCTTGTCGATCGCCGGGCCGAAGGCGCGCGATGTGCTGGCGAAGGCCACGCGCTCGGATGTTTCGAATGCGGCGTTTCCGTTCATGGCCATCGCCAGGATGGATATCGGCATGGCGCCGTGCCTGGTCGGCCGCGTCAGCTACACCGGCGATCTCGGCTACGAGATGTGGGTGGCGCCGGAGTATCAGCGCGCCGCATTCCAGGCCCTGATGGCGGCGGGTGAGGAATTCGGCATCGGCCTGTTCGGTTCGCGCGCGCTCAACGCATTGCGGCTGGAGAAGAATTACGGCTCATGGGCGCGCGAATACCGGCCGATTTACGGGCCGCTTGAAGCCGGCCTCGACCGCTTTGTCGCCTATGGCAAGGAGGCCGATTTCATCGGCAAGGCAGGAGCGCTGGCCGAGCGCAAACAAGGCGGCAAGCTGCGCCTGCGTGCCTTCATCCTCGATGCCCGCGACGCCGATGTCATCGGCGACGAGCCGATCTGGTTCGGCGGCGCCGTGCGCGGCTGGGTCACCTCGGGCGGCTACGCGCATCATTCGAAAAAGTCCGTCGCCGTCGGCTATGTCCCGAAGGAGATCGCCGACGAGAGCGACGGGTTCGAAATCGAGTTGCTTGGCAAGCGTCACGCGGCGCGCATGCAGGCGGCGCCGCTCTTCGATGCGAATTTCGAGCGCATGAGAGGGTGAAGGCTCACCCTCTGTTCCGGCCTCACCTGTTATCGCGGTTGTCCAGCGCGAAGGCGCCGGCGCCGGCAAAGAACAGATAGAGGAAGATGAAGCAGAACGAGATTGCCGAATCGCCACCATTGTTGACCGGGAAGAAGTCACGCGGCATGTGCGCCATGAAATAGGCGATCGCCATTTCGCCGGCCAGAAGGAATGCCACCGGCCGAGTGAAGAGCCCCAGCGCCAGCAGGATGCCGCCGGCGAATTCGAGGATGGCGGCGGTGAGCGTCAGCCCGGAGAGGGCGTGGGGGTCGGCACTGACGGGGAAATTGAACAGTTTCTGGCTGCCATGTTCAATGAACTGCAGCGCGGTCATGATGCGCAGCACGCCGAGCGCCTGCGGCTGGTATCTGGCAAGGCCTTCAAAAAGCTTCATCTAAAACTCCATTTCACCCTCCCGACCCGGCCATAGATTATCGCCCGGCAATGGACCATTCACTTCCCGTGGAGTGCCATCAACAATCGGTGAGTGGAAATGTTCCCCAGTCCGACTCTCAAATGTTCTCGTCAGGGTTGCATTCATATCGCTATGGTTGTATCAGTAGGGACACTCTAAACATCTGGGTCCCTTCGCCATGAAAAAAGTCATCATCAGCCTATTCGCAATCCTTGCAGGCACCAGCTTCGCCATGGCCGAAGACGCCGGCTGCGAGGCCTTCAAATGGCCGGTGACGCGGGAACAGGCGCTGTTTGCCACGGCGCCCGCAACGCCGTCTGGAGCGACGCTGGTGGTGGGCGCTGCAGCGGATCTGGCCCTGGTCCCGGCGGAGAAAGCCGATTTTACGCTGCCGCCCGAACGCGCCCCGGCAGAGGGCACGTTTGGCGCCGTCGCCAGCGTCGAGGTGCCGTCCGAGGGGGCCATTCAGATCAGCCTCTCAGGCGAGGCCTGGATCGATGTCATCCAGGACGGCAAGGCCATCAAGTCGGCGGGTTATAGCGGCGTGAAAACCTGCCCCGGCATCCGCAAGAGCGTGCGCTTCAAGCTCGCGGCCGGCCCGGCCACCGTCCAGTTCAGTGGCGCGAAAAAGGCTGAGCTGAAGGTCGCGGTGCTGACCCCGGAATAGGACGGGCCAGGCAGAGGAACGCGGCCTTTCATCCGTGGTGCGATGAAAGGCCGTCGCTTCGTACCAGCGGTGTTTATCGCCGTCAGCGCACCGGCGCCATCAGCGCGAAATGCGCGCCTTGCGGGTCCGCGCATTGCACGATCCAGCTGCCGCCGGGAACTTCCATTGGCCCCATCAGGATCTTGCCGCCATTGTCGGTGACGCGTTTGGCCGCCGCGTCGATGGCCGGGACGTTGAAGTAGAACTGCCAGACCGGCACCGGGATCTGTTCGGGCTTGTTCATGATGCCGCCGCCGGATTCGGGGCCGGCCGTAAAGGTCTGGTAGATGCCCATCGGGCCCATGTCGAAGTCACCCGCATTGGCCCAGCCGAATTGGCCGGAATAGAAATCGAACGCGGCCTTCCAGTCCGAGGTGTACAGCTCGTGCCAGCCGATATGACCCGGCGTTGCGGCCGGCACGGTGGGCTGGTCGGGGCCATTCGGCTGCAGGAACATGAATGTTGCGCCTTGCGGATCGGCGACGACGGCAAAGCGGCCGACGCCCGGAATGTCGTCGGGCTCGCGGTGGACAGCTCCGCCGGCAGCCTTCAGTGCCTTGGTCGAGGCATCAACATCCTTGGTGTGGATATAACCGAGCCAGGCGGGCGGCATGCCCATCTTGGCGGCGTCCTCGGGCATCGTCATCAGGCCACCTACGCCACGCTCGCCGATATTCATGACGATATAGCGCGGCATTCCGGGGGCCTTGTCGAAAGGCTGCGCCGTCCAGCCGACCACCTTGGTGTAGAACGCCTCGGCGGCGTCGAGGTCTGATGTCATCAATTCGTACCAGAAGAAGGGCATCGGGGATTTCGGCATTGTCGGTCTCCTCACCTTATGCATCGATCGTTGTCCGATCGATCCTAGGACGATCTTCACGATGGAATTCCGACACCCGCCTGGACAACAATCGTCCACCCGGAGCAAATGTTCCCAGGCTTGCGCGCGCCGCTGTTTTCGATTTCTCTGCGACAAAGACAAAGAGGGGACGTCGTTTCATGCGCCGGATGTCGCTCACGCCCGAGCTTGTCGCACTGTGCCATCGGGAAGAGGCCGATCCCGGCCCGGATCCGAGCTGGACGCCGTTGGACGACCAGGATTTCCGGACCCTTGCTTCGCGGCTGTCCGATGAAGCCGACGCGGGGCCACTATGGGTGTTCGCCTACGGATCGCTGATCTGGAAGCCGGAATTCGAGTCGGTCGAGCAACAGCTCGCCACGGCCTTCGGCTGGCACCGCTCCTTTTGTCTCGACATGGTGCGTTGGCGCGGCAGCGCCGAGCAGCCGGGGCTGATGATGGCGCTCGAACGGGGCGGACGCTGCAACGGGGTCATCTACCGCTTGCCCGAGGGCGAAAAACCGACCCAGATCGAAAGGCTGCTGCGGCGTGAGATCAACGACCACGAAAGCATCGACTCGGTCAGATGGCTGCCGGTGCATACGGGCCAGGGCGCGCTGCGAGCGCTTGGCTTCTGGGTCGGCGTGAAGGGCAGGGGAACGTCACTGAGCCAGCCGCTGGAGAGGGTGGCCGGCGTACTGGCCAGGGCTTGCGGACATATCGGATCCGGCGCCGAATATCTCTACAACACGGTCAGTCATCTCGAAGCGTTCGGCATCCACGACCGAAATCTGTGGCGGCTGCAGGAGCTGGTCGCCGACGAGGTCCGGGCCATTCATGGCCATGCGCTCGATTTCGGTCGTCCGACGATGCTGTAAACGCAACCTCTTGCGCATAACATGAGTGAAAAAATCATGTTATTGCACAGTCTTTTCAGTGCTTTGCGCCGAAAATTGACCAATTGATAAAAAAATAAAACGTGCTAGCCTTTCCCAAAACGAAAACATGGGGAACTGAGAATGCCAGAAGGCCAGTTCAGGGAAGGCATTGCAGGCGGAAGGCTCGCGGCCGACCAGTACGCGGACAATTTTTCCGACCTGCACCCGCCGCTCGATCACCACGAGGCTCTGGTCGAATCCGACCGCTGTTATTTCTGCTACGACGCGCCGTGCATGAATGCGTGCCCGACCTCGATCGACATTCCGCTGTTCATCCGCCAGATATCGACCGGCAATCCGATCGGTTCGGCCAAGACGATCTTCGACCAGAATATTCTGGGCGGCATGTGCGCCCGCGTCTGCCCGACCGAGACGCTGTGCGAGGAGGTCTGCGTGCGCGAGGTGGCGGAAGGCAAGCCGGTGCAGATCGGCCGTCTGCAGCGCTACGCCACTGATATCGCCATGGCCGAGAACAAGCAGTTTTATCCGCGCGCCACGCCGACCGGCAAGACGGTGGCCGTGGTAGGCGCAGGGCCGGCCGGCCTTGCCGCCGCGCACAGGCTCGCCCGCCATGGCCACGACGTCACCATCCTGGAAGCGCGACCGAAGGCCGGCGGGCTCAACGAATACGGCATCGCAGCCTACAAGAGCGTCGACAATTTCGCCCAGGCCGAGGTCGAATACGTGACCGCCATCGGCGGCATCGACATCCAGAACGGCAAGGCGCTTGGCCGTGACTATCAACTGTCCGACCTGATCCGCAATTACGACGCGGTGTTTCTCGGCATGGGGCTTGGCGGCGTCAACGCGCTGCGCGCCGATGGCGAGGACGCCGACGGCGTCACCAATGCGGTGGAGTTCATCGCCGAACTGCGCCAGGCCAGCGATCTCGCCAGCCTGCCGGTTGGCCGCCGCGTCGTTGTCATCGGTGGCGGCATGACGGCGATCGACGCCGCCGTGCAGTCGAAACTGCTTGGCGCCGAGGAGGTGACGATCTGCTACCGGCGTGGCCAGGAGCACATGAACGCTTCCGAATTCGAACAGGATCTGGCCGCGGCCAACGGTGTCACCATCCGCCATTGGCTGCAGCCGAAGCGGGTCATTTCCGAAGGCGGCAAGGTGTCGGGCATCGAACTCGAATACACCGCGCTCACCGGCGACAAGCTCGCCGGCACCGGCGAGACGCTGACGCTTACCGCCGACCAGGTGTTCAAGGCGATCGGCCAGAGCTTTGTGCCGGCAGCGCTCAATGGCAGCAGTGCGGCGATCGAGCTTGAAGCCGGCCGCATCAAGGTCGATGCGGAAGGTCGTACTTCGCTGGCCAATGTCTGGGCCGGCGGCGACTGCATCTTCGGTGGCGACGACCTCACCGTCTCGGCGGTGGCGCAAGGCCGCGACGCGGCGGAGAGCATGCACAGGAGTCTGATGCAGGGATAGGGATCATGGCCACGCTGGAACCTGGCATCGCCCGTCACTACGACATATCGGGCCTGGAGGAACGGATCCTTGCCGCGCTCGCCGATACTGGCGTGGACGTTGCCCATCTGCGCGCCGGCAATCTCGAAGCGGCCGACGAATTCCATATTGGCGGCGTGGCCGCCACCAAGGAACTCGTCGATCAGATGGACCTCAAGCCCACAGCCAAGCTTCTCGACATCGGCTCCGGCATCGGCGGTCCGGCCCGCTTCGTCGCGAACAGCGCCGGCGCCGAGGTCACCGGCATCGACCTGACGCAGAGCTATGTCGATATCGCGACAAGCCTGTCGAAGCGAACTGGAATGGCTGGCAAGACGCGCTTCGTGCAGGGCAGCGCGCTGGACATGCCATTCGCAAACGACAGCTTCGATGCGGCTGTCATCCTGCATGTCGGCATGAACCTTCCCGACAAGCCGAAGCTGATGAGCGAGACTGCCCGCGTGCTCAAGCCGGGCGGCATCTTTGCCGTCTACGACGTGATGCGGCTGAAGGATGGCGCGCTATCCTATCCCTTGCCTTGGGCATCCGATGAAACCATGTCCTTCGTCGCCACGCCCAACGACTATCGCGCGGCTGCCGCCGCGGCGGGTTTCTTGGTGAAGGCAGAGCGGCAACGTGGCGTGTTCGCCGTCGAATTCTTCGCCACGATGCGTGCCGGGATGGCCGCCGCGCAAGCGGAAGGCAGGAAGCCGCCGCCCGGTGTCGGCCTCGTCATGGGCGAGAACGCCCGCACCAAGATCGCCAACCTTACCGCCGCGCTTGAAGGCGGCATTCTCGCACCCGTCGAATTGATCCTTCGTCTCGGCTGAAAGGGACCTGTCATGGCAGACATCCGCAACAATTTCGTGGGCATCAAGTCGCCAAATCCGTTCTGGCTGGCCTCGGCGCCGCCGACCGACAAGGCTTACAACGTCATCCGCGCCTTCAAGGCCGGCTGGGGCGGCGTGGTGTGGAAGACGCTGGGCGAGGAAGGCCCTCCGGTGGTCAATGTCAACGGCCCGCGCTATGGCGCCATCTGGGGCGCCGACCGCCGCCTGCTCGGCCTCAACAACATCGAGCTGATCACCGACCGCGACCTGCAGGTCAATCTGCGCGAGATCAAGCAGGTCAAGAAGGACTGGCCCGACCGCGCCATCGTCGTCTCGCTGATGGTGCCTTGCGTCGAGGAGGCCTGGAAGGCGATCCTGCCGGTGGTCGAGGAGACCGGCGCCGACGGTATCGAGCTCAATTTCGGCTGCCCGCACGGCATGTCGGAACGCGGCATGGGCGCCGCCGTCGGCCAGGTGCCGGAATACATCGAAATGGTGGTGCGCTGGTGCAAGCAGAACACCCGCATGCCGGTCATCACCAAGCTGACGCCCAACATCACCGATGTGCGCAAGCCGGCGAGGGCTGCACTTGCCGGCGGCACCGACGCGGTGTCGCTGATCAACACCATCAATTCGATCACCGGCGTTGACCTTGACAGTTTCGCACCACAGCCGACCATCGACGGCAAGGGCTCGCATGGCGGCTATTGCGGCCCGGCGGTGAAGCCGATCGCCATGAACATGGTGGCCGAGATCGCGCGCGATCCCGAAACGCATGGGCTGCCGATCTCCGGCATCGGCGGCATCACCACCTGGCGTGACGCGGCCGAATTCATGGCGCTGGGCGCCGGCAATGTGCAGGTGTGCACGGCGGCGATGACCTACGGCTTCAAGATCGTGCAGGAGATGATCGCTGGCCTGGAAAACTGGATGGACGAGAAAGGCCATGCCTCGCTCGACGACATTGTCGGCCGCGCCACGCCAAACGTCACCGACTGGCAGTATCTCAACCTCAACTATGTCGCCAAGGCGCGTATCGACCAGGACGCCTGCATCAAGTGCGGCCGCTGCCACATCGCCTGCGAGGACACCTCGCACCAGGCGATCACCAGCATGGTCGACGGCGTCAGGCACTTCGAGGTCATCGAGGCCGAATGCGTCGGCTGCAATCTGTGCGTCAATGTCTGCCCGGTCGAGAACTGCATCACCATGGAGCCGCTGGCGGCGGGCGTGATGGACCAGCGCACCGGCAAGCCGGTGTCGCCGATCTACGCCAACTGGACGACGCACCCGAACAACCCGATGGCCAAGGTGGCGGCGGAGTAGCCGCGCCTTCTGATGAAAAAGCGGCGCCTTCGGGCGCCGTTTTTCACTTTCCTATTGCGGATAAAAATTATCCACGATAAAATATATCCATGAATAGGAGAGCCACACCATGAAGCTGGGCGAGGGCGTCGAGGCGGCCATCCACTGCGCGGCCACGCTGGCGAGTGTCGAGGGCAACAGCACCATGCCCGGCTCGGCCCTTGCCGAGTCCTTCGGCCTGTCGCCGAGCTATCTCCTGAAGCATCTCAATATGCTGACCGCCGAGCGCATCCTGGAATCGGTATCGGGTCCGGCTGGCGGCTACCGACTGGCGCGGCCGGCCGAACGCATCACGCTACTCGACATCGTGCTGGCGGTCGAAGGGCGCGAACCGGCATTTCGCTGTGGCGAGATCCGCCGCAACGGTCCGGTCAAGCTCGATGCATCCGCCTACGTCAAACCCTGCGGCATCAATGCAGCGATGCTCAGGGCTGAGCGCGCCTATCGAGCAGCGCTCGCCGAAACAAAGCTGTCCGACATCGTGGCGGACTACGCGGCGGAGGGCGATCCGAGATCCTTTGCCGCGAGCTGCGCCTTCGTGGCGCGCCATCAGCGACCGCAGAAATCCAGTTCAACCAAGCTGACGTGAAAGGAAGACGATGAAACAGAGGCTGCAATTTTTCGCCAAGGCGCCGGAAATCATGAAGGCGGTGTCGGCGCTCAACAAGGCGGTGGACGAATGCGGGCTCGAGGAAAGCCTGCTGCACCTGATCAAGCTCAGGGCCTCGCAGATCAATGGCTGCTCCTACTGCGTCGAGATGCACAGCCGCGAGGCGAGGCGCGACGGCGAGACCGAGCAGCGGCTCTATCTGGTTTCGGCCTGGAAGGAATCGCCGCTATTCTCCGAGCGTGAGCGCGCCGCCTTCGCCTGGACCGAGGCCGTGACCCTGATCGCCAACAACGGCGTGCCGGACGAACTCTACGCACGCACGCTCGAGCATTTCTCGGAAGAGGAACTGGTCAAGCTGTCGGTGGCGCTTGGCATGATCAACACCTGGAATCGACTGTGCATCCCGTTCCAGGCCATTCATCCGATGCCGGCGGCCAAGGCTGCCTGATCGACCGATTGTGCCTTGGGAGCGCCGTCGAGAGGCGGCGCTCCAACTGTTTTCAAAGGGAGAGTTTGGTGTCCACCGTTTTGCCTTCGACCTTGTTGTTTCTTGGCCGCCTGTTGCTCGGCGGCGCCTTCGTCTTCGCCGGCCTGCGCAACATCCAGAATGCCGCCTTTCTGACAGGGCTCATGGCCGCGCGTGGCGTGCCGCAGGCGCGATTGGCACTGTGGGCCGGCATCGTCCTGCAGATCATTGCCGGCCTGTTGGTGACCGCTGGCCTGTGGACCGCGACTGCCTGTGCGGTGCTGATGCTGTTCCTGATCGTCGCCACGCCGATGTTCCACAATTTCTGGGACCATCAGGGTCCGGATCGCGCCGCGCGCATCAATGGCTTCGTCGGCAACGTCGCGTTGAGCGGTGGTTTTCTGACGCTGATCGCGCAGTCTGTTTGACAAGTCCCGGCAGCGGCTTAAGGCCGTCGCCATTTTCTTGATCAGCGTTTCCCTAACGACGGCAGACGTGCAGCGCCGCCGGGATCGGTCATTAAATCGGAACCAATCCCGCCGTTGACGCATTTCGCACCTGTATGCCGAGCATCCAGGATGAAATATGAAGATCGCCCATGTCGCGCCGCTTTATGAATCGGTGCCGCCCAGACTCTATGGCGGCACAGAGCGCATCGTTTCGTATCTGACCGAAGCGCTGGTCGATATGGGTCATGAGGTGACGCTGTTTGCCAGCGGCGACAGTCAGACCTCCGCAAAGCTGGTGGCTAGCCGCGAATGCGCGTTGCGCCTCGATCTGCGCCCGTTGAAATCCGAGACGGCGGCGCATCTTTCGATGCTTGCCGAAGTGAGGCAACGCGCGCGCGAGTTTGATGTCATCCACTTCCACCTCAGCCACTTCCTGCACTTTTCCTTCTTCGAGGACATGGCGCAGCGGACGGTGACGACGCCGCACGGCAGGCTCGACTACGTCGACCTGGCGCCGGCCTATGAGCGGTTTCCGCGTTTTCCGATGATTTCCATTTCGCGCAGCCAAAGGGCAGGCCTCGCCAAGGCCAACTGGCTGGCGACGATCCACCACGGATTGCCGACCGATATCTACGAACCGACTTTCGAGGCCACGACGGAAGAACCCTATCTTGCCTTCCTCGGCCGGTTTTCACGCGACAAGCGCCCCGATCGCGCCATCGAGATCGCCTTGCGTTCGGGGCTGAGGCTGAAGCTTGCGGCAAAGATCGGTGATGACGATCGCGCCTATTTTCACGAGGTGGTCGAGCCTTTGATCGACGGCGATCGCATCGACTATGTCGGCGAGATCGAGGAGGACCAGAAAGCGGAGTTTCTCGGCAAAGCGGCCGGCCTGCTGTTCCCCATCGACTGGCCGGAGCCGTTCGGCCTCGTCGCCATCGAGGCAATGGCCTGCGGCACGCCGGTGATCGCCTGGAATTGCGGCGCGCTGCCCGAGATCATCGATCACGGCGTCACCGGCTTTATCGCGGATTCGGTGGATGGCGCCGTCGCCGCCGTGCCGGATCTGCTGCGGCTCGACAGGCGGAAAGTGAGAGCCGTTTTCGAGAATCGGTTTTCCGCCAGAAGAATGGCGGGCGACTATCTGGCTGCCTATGCGCGCCTGGTCGGTGTCTCGACGCAAGCGAAGGCGTCGTGAACAGCGTCGCGTCCTGGCGACGGGAACGAAACGACAGGGATCTGTGACGAATGGCCCAACTCGACGAGCGCCAACTCGATCCCGCCATAGCGCTTGCATCGCTCGACGCGACCGCCCCGCGTGAGCCGCACCGGCTGTTCGCGCTCAAGCAGGGCGACTGCTTTGTCGTCGCCGATGCCTATGGCGACATACGTGGCGCCGGCGATGGTTTCTTCCGCGACGACACACGCGTGCTCTCCGAATTCCGCCTGACTGTCGGCGGCAGGCAGACATCGTTGCTGGGCGCGTCGCTCAGCCAGGACAATGTGCTGTTCACCACCAACCTGACCAACCTGCCGATGCTAAGTGCCGGGGGCCACGACATTCCGCAGGGCGCGATCCATGTCGAACGCGTCCGGCTGCTTTGGCAGGACCGGCTGTTCGAACGCATCACCCTTTCCAACTACAGCCGGGAGAACTCGACGATCGGGGTTTCCCTGCACTTTGCCGCCGATTTCCGCGATATGTTCGAAGTGCGCGGCTCGACACGGCTCAGGCGGGGCATGACCCATGCGGCCGAGACGGGTGTGGCATCGGTCCTGCTGCGCTACGACGGCTTGGACGGGCTGGCACGCGCATCGGCGATATCGTTTTCGCAGGCACCGGATCAACTGACAGCCGATCGCGCCGATTTCCTGCTCGCGGTGACCAAGCGCACCAGCAAGGTGCTCTATGTCGAAGTCGGTGCCGAGGCGGCGGACGCGCCTGATCGCGACCGGTTCCGTGCCGCCGCCGCCCGGGCGCGCTTTGGCATGCGGGCCAAGCGTCGCCATGGCGCGACGGTGCACAGCTCCGGCCGCGTCTTCAACGACTGGGTCGAACGAGCCCGCGCCGATGTCGCGCTGCTGACCACCGAGCTTGCGACCGGACCCTACCCCTATGCCGGAATTCCCTGGTTCTCCACGGCGTTCGGACGCGACGGCGTCATCTCGGCGCTGCAGATGCTCTGGCTCAATCCGGGCCTTGCACGAGGCGTACTGGCCTTCCTTGCCCAGCATCAGGCGACCGAGACGTCGCCGTTCAGCGATTCGCAGCCTGGCAAGATCATGCATGAGACTCGCAAGGGCGAAATGGCGGCGCTGCTGGAGCTTCCCTTCGGCCGCTATTATGGTGGCGTCGACACGACGCCGCTCTACATCCATCTCGCCTGTGCCTATGCCGATCGAACCGGTGACATGGCGTTCATCGACAGCCTTTGGCCGTCGCTGTGCGCCGCGGCCGAATGGACGGAGGAGGCCGGCCGCGAGACCGGGTTCGTGACCTATCTGCGGGCGGCGGAGTCCGGCCTCGCCAACCAGGGGTGGAAGGACAGCTTCGATTCCATCTTTCATGCCGATGGCCGCATCCCCAAGGGTCCGATCGCCCTGGTCGAGGTGCAAGGCTATGTCTTTGCCGCCTTCCGGGGCCTGGCGAAACTTGCCCGTCGCCGTGGCGAGGACGAGAGAGCCGATCACTGGGACGGCGCCGCCGAGACCATGCGGGCCGCGGTGGAACGTGATTTCTGGCTGGATGATCTCGGCTTCTATGCCGTGGCGATCGACGGTTCCGGGGAGCCGTGCAAGGTGCGGACCTCGAATGCGGGACATCTTCTGTTTGTCGGGCTTCCCGAGCCGGCGCGGGCGCAGATGGTCGCCGAGCAGCTTCTATCCGCCTCCTTCCATTCCGGCTGGGGCTTGAGGACGCTTGCCGACGATGCCGTGTTCTTCAACCCGATGTCGTACCACAATGGTTCGATCTGGCCGCATGACACCGCGCTCTGCGGTGCCGGCCTGGCGCGTTATGGCGAACGTGAAAGCGTGGTTCGCCTGATGAGTGGCACGTTCGAGTCGGCGGTCCATTTCAACATGCGGCTGCCCGAACTGTTCTGCGGTTTTACGCGCGCCCCGGGCGAAGCACCGATCGCCTATCCCGTAGCCTGCCTGCCGCAAGCGTGGTCGGCGGGTTCGGCCTTCATGCTGATGCAAGCCTGCCTTGGCCTGGAGATCGACGGCTGGGACGGGGAAATCCGCGTTACCCGCCCCAGGCTGCCGATCGGCATCGATACGCTCACGCTGCGGCATCTGGGCGTTGGCGACACAAAGGTTGACCTGACGTTCCAGCGGGTTGGCGATCGGGTCGTCGCTTTTCTCGCCGACCGGCATGAAGGGCTGGTGCCGCTCATCGTCAGGACATGATCCGGGTCAGGACATGATCCGGGCCAAAATTGGCCGGAACCGATCCCGTCCTTGTGCGTTGCAAAATGCGGGTCCGAACGGCGGCCAAGTCGCCGACGTACAACTTCAGACCAGAAACACGAACAAATCGGCCGCCGAACGGCCGGAAACGAGTTGGCATTCAATGACAGACTATGGCGTGGACCTGCTTTGGGTTCTGATTCTTGCGAGCCTCGGCTTTTCCGCTTTTGCTGTTTACTTCTCCATATCGCGGCAACGCCGCGGTCATCCTCCGGCGGTTATACATCCCGCCGGCGAAGACGTCGCCGCGGAGGCGGCGCGCAAGGTGATACGCGAGTTCGAAAAGAACGGCCAATCGGTCGATGCCGCCCTGGTGACATGGTCGCCCGAAACCCTGCGCAAGATCCTGGCCGACGATCTGCCGGATGCCCAGGTCATCGTGGTGTCCAACCGCGAGCCCTACATCCACAATAGCAAGGATGATGGCATTGAATTGCTGGTGCCTGCCAGCGGCCTGGTTTCGGCGCTCGAACCCATCACCCGCGCCTGTGCTGGCACCTGGATTGCCTATGGCGGCGGAACGGCGGACCGTCTCACGGTCGACAAGGACGACCGCGTGCAGGTGCCGCCCGGCAACCCCTCCTACACGCTGCGCCGGGTCTGGCTGACGGAGGAAGAGCATCAGGGCTACTATCTCGGCTTCGCCAATGAGGGCCTCTGGCCACTTTGTCATATCGCCTTTACCCGGCCGATCTTTCGCGCTTCGGACTGGGAGGCCTATGAAGCCGTCAACCGGAAGTTCGCCGATACGGTGGTTGCCGAAGCGCGCAACGAGCGGCCGATCGTGCTGGTCCAGGACTACCATTTCGCGCTGTTGCCACGGATGATCCGCGAGCGCCTGCCCGAGGCGATCGTCATCACCTTCTGGCACATCCCGTGGCCGAACTCGGAGGTGTACAGTATCTGCCCGTGGCGTGAGCGCATTCTCGAGGGGTTGCTCGGCAGCTCGATCATCGGCTTCCACACCCAGTTCCACGCCAACAATTTCACCGAGAGCGTCGACCGCTTCCTGGAGAGCCGCATCGAGCGGGCCGATGCGGCCATCTCCTATGGCGGACAAACAACGCTGGTGCACGCCTACCCCATCTCCATAGAGTGGCCGGCGGAACTTCTGGCAAAACTGCCTGATGTGGATGCGTCCCGCGCCAGCCTGCGCGAGCGGTTCGGGCTGAAGGCGGACGTCAAGCTGTGCGTCGGGGTCGAACGCCTCGACTACACCAAGGGCATTCTCGACCGTTTCCAGGCGCTGGAAGAATTGTTCATCAAACACCCCGAATGGGTTGGGAAGCTGGTTGTGCTGCAGATCGCGGCCCCCAGCCGCGGTACGCTGCCTGCCTACAAGCAACTCCACGACGAATGCCACCGCTATGCCGAAGAGCTTAACCAGCGCTATGGCAGCGAGGGCTATAGGCCGGTGGTCATGGTGGCCGAGCATCACTCGCAGGAACAGGTCTACGAGATCTACCGGGCCGCCGACATATGCATGGTCACCAGCCTGCATGACGGCATGAACCTTGTCGCAAAGGAATTCGTCGCGGCGCGCGACGACGAACAGGGCGTGCTGTTGCTCAGCACGTTTGCCGGAGCCTCGCGCGAGCTGCTCGAGGCCCTGATCGTCAATCCCTACGATCCGGCAATGATGAGCGAGGCGCTGTTGCAGGCGCTGACCATGACGCCCGACGAGCAGCGCCAACGCATGCGGCCCATGCGCGAGATGGTCCGCAACAACAATGTCTATCGCTGGGCCGGCAGCATGCTTCTGGATGCGGCGCGCTTGCGCAAGCGCGGTGACGTCGATCGGGCAACCAGCACTGCCGACCGGCCGCCCGGCATCGACAATGTCGTTTCCATGTTCGAACGCAAACGGGTGGCAATGTCATGAGCGACACCTTGCAAAGGCCGCAGGCCTTGCTGACAGGCGAATGGGCGCTGTTCCTCGACATCGACGGCACCCTGCTGGAACATGCGGAACACCCAGACGCTGTCTCGGTCAGTGACGAGCTTCGCTCTTTGCTGCGAGGCCTGGATCACAAGTTGAACGGGGCATTGGCCTTTATCACCGGCCGCTCCGTTGCGGCAGTAGACCATTTGTTTCAGCCTCTGAAACTGCGCGCAGCCGGGCTTTATGGCCTGGAACACCGGCTCCTGCCGGACGACGATGTCGAGGTTGCGGGAGAGCCGGCGGATATTGCCGCACTTGCCGAAGAGATCGAGGCGGAGCTCGGTCGTGGGCAGGTCTATATCGAACGCAAAGGCCGGGTGCTGGCCATCCACACACGCGCCGCCCCGCATCTGCTTCCACGCGCGACGCAGCTTGTCGAGCAAGCGCTGGCCAGCCTGCCCAAGGGCTACCGGGTGGTTCCGGGCAACGCCGGCGTGGAACTTTTGCCGCTCGAGGCCGCCAAGGGCGCCGCGATTCGGCGTTTCATGGACATCGCGCCCTTTACAGGCCGTCGCCCGGTCTTCCTGGGCGATGACACGTCGGACGAAAACGGCTTCGAAGCCGTGAATGATGCCGGCGGCATATCAATACGGGTCAGACCGCCAGCACATACCACCGCGCGGTACGGCCTTGCCGGTGTTGCCGAAACGCTCGCCTGGCTGAGAGGTCAACTTTAGGGCCAGCCGAGGGACGCAACCGCGATCAGGCATCTTGGAAAAGGTATTTCGGCCAGGAAAGGAACGTCAATGGGACGCTTTGCACGTTTGGTTCGCGAGATCACGCCGAGCTGGCTTAGCCCTCAATCCTCCCGCCATGGGGCCGCCGGCGCGTCACTGTCCGGCGACGCGGATTCGAGTTGGCGGGAAGCGATCGACAACAAGATGTATGGGGCCGATACGTCGGACTATTCCCATGTCCCGGAACAACCTGCTTCAGGTGCGGCAAGACCGGCCGGCGACAGGCCCCTGGACGGCAAGAATATGCCTCCAAGGAAGGCCAAATGAGGTAGCAGGTCCTGTCGGTGCCTGATGCTCGCGGCGATCTCGTTCGCCGCGCCGGCTTTTGCCACTTTGACAGGCCGGGGGCGGCCTCACGACCGCCGCAATGACATCCGTCAGGCTGCAAACCGCAGGCCGCCGTCGCAGGTCAGCACCTGGCCGGTCATGAAGCCGTTCGAGACGAGAAAGGCGATGGCGCCGGCGACGTCCTCGGCGCGGCCGATACGGCCGACCGGGGTCTTGCCGGCATAGTCGGCAAAGATTGCCTGTCTTTGCTCTTCGCCCAGAAAGTCCCACCAGGGCGTGTCGATGACGCCAGGCGCCACGACATTGACGCGCAGTGGCTTCAACTCCACCGCCAGGATCGGCACCACGGTCAAAAGCATGCCGTTGATGGCGGCAATGCCTGCGACACCCGGCATGGCGAGCTGAGCCGAGACCGCCGAGATGAAGGTGACCGACCCGCCCTTGTTCAGGGTCGGCAAGGCGGCCTGCAGGCAGGACAATTGTGGCCTTACTTTCTCGTCGACGCCGCTGCCGATGTCGGTCAGGTCAAGCGTCTGGAAGGGGCCAAGGCCCTTGCCGCCGCTGGCCGCCAGCACCAGGTGATCGAAGGGGCCGAGACCGCTGAAGAAGCTGTCGACCTCGTCCGGCTTCGAGGCATCGAAAGCAGCCTTCTCGGCGGCGCCGCCAAGGCTCTTCCACGCGCTGTTGAGCTTGTCCTGGTTGCGGCCGGTGATGGTCACCTTCATGCCCGGCCCAATCAGCTTGCGCGCGGTCGCGAGGCCAATGCCGGAAGAGCCGCCGATGATGACGGCGTGTTCGATCTTGTTGGTCATGAATGCTGTTCCTTGGATGTTGGTGAAGCTGGGCCGACGAGGTCTAGGCTCAAGGCTCGCAATTGCCGTCTTGCCCTGGCGTCGTAGGCCTGGGCGTCGGCGCGGGATTCGCGCAGGCCGTCGAAATAGAGGCCGCTGCGCCCTTCCAGTGCCGGGGAGGTGGCCAGATTGAGGATGGCGTCGGCGCCGGTCTCGACCGAACTCCATGGCGTCACGCCGGCCTGGCGGACCATGGTGGTGTTCATGTAGCTGGCCGGATGCAGCGCGTTGACGGTGACGCCGCTGCCTTTCAGGTCCTGCGCCAGGTCGACGGTGAACAGGATCTGCGCCAGCTTGCTCTGGCAGTAGGCGCGTACGCCGTCATAGGAACGGGTCAGCATGACGTCGCTGAAATCGATCGCCTGCTGGCCGGCCGAGGCGACGTTGACGATGCGCGCCGGCGCGCTGGCCTTGAGCAACGGCAGGAGCTCCGTGGTCAGCAGGAAACCGGCGAGATAGTTGACCGCGAAGCGCAGTTCGGAGCCGTCGGCGCTGACCTGTCTTTTGGCGCCTTGGCCTGCCGTGCCGATGCCGGCATTGTTGATGAGGATGTCGAGCCGGTCGGTTCGGGCGCGTACAGTCTCGGCAAGGCGGCGGACCTCGGCCAGCGAGGAGAGGTCGGCGACCAGAAGCTCGGCCTTGCCGCCGGCGGCTTCGATTTCGGCCACGGTCGCCTTGCCGCGCGCCGCGTCGCGGCCGTGCACCAGGACGCGGGCGCCGGCGGCGCCGAGCCTGTGCGCCACGACACGGCCGACGCCGTCGGTCGAGCCGGTGATGAGGATTGTCTTGTCTTTCAGTTCCATGTTCGGAGCCTCCATTTCGTCGCTCCGAACCAAAGATGGGGCAGCTTGCGCGCGCCAAACAGTTCAAACTTTATCCTGGTATCAATACTGCTATAATAGACTCATGGAATCCCGATCCCCCACTCAGTCCGCTGAAGACAGCCGCCGACGTGAGCTCGGCGCTTTCCTGCGTTCGCGCCGTGAAAGGCTGACGCCCTCGGCAACGGGCATCGCCACCGGATTGCGGCGGCGCACGCCCGGGCTTCGGCGCGAGGAGGTGGCGATGATCGCCGGCGTCGGCACCACCTGGTACACATGGCTGGAGCAGGGGCGGGACGTCAGGCCCTCCGTGGAAGTGCTGACGGCCCTCGGCGAGGCATTGCGCCTCGACGCCGCCGAAAAACAGCATCTGTTCATCCTCGCCGGCCGCCAGCAGCCGGAGCGTCGTGCCGTGGCGCCGGAAAAGGTCGACGGTCCCTTGCTGCACATGCTGCAAAGCCTGGTCCTGCAGCCAGCCTATGTGATCGGCCGGCGCTGGGATGTGCTGGCCTGGAACCCGGCGGCGGTGGCGGTGTTCGGCGACTATGGTCTGCTGGAGGGGGACGCCCGCAACATCGTCCACATGGTGTTCACCAACCCGTACCACCGGCGCCTGCTGGTCGACTGGGAGCAGCTGGCGCGCACCGTGCTGGCCTCGTTCCGGGCCGCAAGCGCCAGATATGTCGGCGATCCGGATTTCGAGCGGCTGATCGAGTTGATGACGCGATCAAGCCCGGAGTTCCGCAGTTGGTGGCCGCAGCGCGACGTCGCGCGCCGATTGTCGGGGGTGAAGCATGTCCGGCACCCGATCGCTGGCGCGATGACGTTCGAGCATATGAGCTTTTCGATCGACGACGGCTCCGACATGAAGCTGATCGCCTACACGCCGCTTGCCGAGCAGAACTCGGTCGCCAAGCTGCAGACATTGCTGGACGCATTGCCGGCCGAGCGGCGCAGCGCGTGAGCCCCTTGGACAGGGGTCAGCTTTTCGGCTTCAGCCCCTCGAGGAACAATTGCTCCAGGAAGCGGGCAGCATCCTCGAAACGGCCGTCGCCGCCGCGGTTCGGCCCAAGCACGGCGCGGACCTGGACGTCGAAATCGGCATAGTGCTGGGTCGTTGCCCAGATCGAGAAGATCAGGTGCCAGGGGTCGGTCCTGGCGATCTTGCCGGCGCGCATCCAGCCCTTGATGACGGCTGCCTTCTCGTCGACCAGCGTTTTCAGTTCGCCGGCCAGCAGCGGCATGATGCGTGGCGCCCCTTGCAAGATCTCATTGGCGAACAGCCGGCTCTCGCGTGGAAAATCGCGTGCCATTTCCAGCTTGCGCCTGATGTAGCTGCGCAATTCGGTCAGCGGATCGCCGATGTCGTCCAGTTCGCGCAGCGGCGCCAGCCAGGTATCGAGCAGCCGCTGCATCAGCGCCTCGTGGATGTCCTCCTTGCGGCGGAAGTAGTAGAGCAGGTTCGGCTTCGACATGCCGGCGGCTTCGGCGATCTGGTCGATGGTCGAGCCGCGAAAGCCATGGGTGGAGAACACCTCGAGCGCCGCCTCGAGTATGAGTTCACGCTTTTCCTGCTGGATGCGGGTGCGGCGGGGGGCGTCCATGCTGGTGTTCACCGTTGCGGGCCCTCGCGTTGACGGTCATCTGGACCAATTCTCTGGACCAGTTTTTCCTTAGGCTGTGGAGCGCGCTTCCGATGCCGCATTTCCGCTAGTAATCCCTTGACCGCCGACAGGGCGGTGCTAACGTTTGTCCAATCGGTCAAAAATTTGCGTAGCATGAAAACGTCGCGAAGACCAACAGTTGGGAAGACCAAGCGTTAGGCGCACCGAAACAGTTACAAGGGGAAGTCTTGGTCATGTCCAACCGGCTGAAAGTCACGCCGAACGATCTCAGCGCATTCTGGATGCCGTTCACGGCAAACCGGCAGTTCAAGCAGGCGCCACGCATGATGGTGTCCGCCAAGGACATGCATTACACGACGAGCGATGGCCGCAAGGTGCTGGACGGTACCGCTGGCCTGTGGTGCGTCAACGCCGGCCACTGCCGGCCCAAGATCACCGAGGCGATCCAGCATCAGGCCGCCGAGCTCGACTATGCGCCGGCCTTCCAGATGGGCCATCCGATCGTGTTCGAACTGGCCAACCGCCTGGTCGATCTCGCGCCGAAGGGCATGGACCATGTGTTCTTCACCAATTCCGGCTCGGAATCGGTCGAGACCGCGCTGAAGATGGCGATCGCCTATCACCGCGCCAAGGGCGAGGGCTCGCGCACTCGCCTGATCGGTCGTGAGCGCGGCTATCACGGCGTCAATTTCGGCGGTATCTCGGTGGGCGGCATCGTCACCAACCGCAAGATGTTCGGCACGCTGCTCGGCGGCGTCGACCACATGCCGCACACGCATCTGCCGGAGAAGAACGCCTTCACCAAGGGTGTGCCGGAACATGGCGCGGAACTCGCCAACGAACTGGAGCGCATCGTCGCCCTGCATGACGCCTCGACCATCGCCGCCGTCATCGTCGAGCCGGTCGCCGGCTCCACCGGCGTCATCCTGCCGCCCAAGGGGTACCTGCAGAAGCTGCGCGAAATCTGCACCAAGCACGGCATCCTGTTGATCTTCGACGAGGTCATCACCGGCTTCGGCCGCCTCGGCACGCCATTCGCCGCCGACTATTTCGGCGTCACGCCCGACATCATGACCACCGCCAAGGGCGTCTCCAACGGCGTCATCCCGATGGGCGCGGTGTTCGTGAAGAAGGAAATCCACGACGCCTTCATGACCGGCCCCGAGCACATGATCGAGTTCTTCCACGGCTACACCTATTCGGGCAACCCGATCGCCTGCGCGGCGGCACTCGGCACGCTCGACACCTACAAGGAAGAGGGCTTGCTGACCCGTGGCGAGGAGCTGGCGCCCTATTGGGAAGACGCGCTGCATTCGCTGAAGGGCGAGCCGAACGTCATCGATATCAGGAACATCGGCCTGATCGGCGCGATCGAGCTGGCGCCGATCGCCGGCCAGCCGACCAAGCGGGCCTTCTCGGCCTTCGTCAAGGCGTTCGAGCGCGGCGCGCTGATCCGCACCACCGGCGACATCATCGCGCTGTCGCCGCCGCTGATCATCACCAAGGGCCAGATCAACGAATTGATCGACCATGTGCGCGATGTGCTGAGGTCGATCGATTGACAAATTGGGCGCGGATATCCCTCCCCCTCGAGGGGAGGGTGGCCGCGAAGCGGTCGGGTGGGGTCGGTACGACGGGGCGCCGACCTGATCTTTTGCGAGGCCGCCACTAATGCCCCGCACTCGCGTGAGTTTCGAAATGCGCCAGAAGGCGCGGGCGCTTCGAGTTCACGCGACCAAGGGCGAATCCCTGCTGTGGTATGAACTGCGGGACCTGAAATCGGCCGGCATCAAGTTTCGCCGTCAGTGCCCGATTGGGCCGTATATCGTCGACTTCGCCTGCTTCGGTGTGAAGCTGGTGGTCGAGGTGGATGGCGATCTGCACGAATACGAAAAGGGCAAACGGCACGACGCCGTTCGTGATGCCTATCTGCGTTCGCTCGGGTTCGATATCTTTCGCGTTGACGAGCCCGATGTCATAAACAGCGCGTGGCATGTCGCGCAGGTGGTCAAAGGGAAGGTCGAGCTTATGTCAGGCGACCCCACCCGACCGCTTCGCGGCCACCCTCCCCTCGAGAGGGAGGGGGACCCCGCGCAATTGGAGAGGTTTTGAATGGCCGCGCCCGGCGAGAATCTGCGAATCAATTCAGACCGTTTGTGGGATTCGATAATGGAAATGGCGAAGATCGGCCCCGGCATTGCCGGCGGCAACAATCGCCAGACCGTGACCGACGAGGACGGCGAGGGCCGGCATCTGTTCAAGCGCTGGTGCGATGCGGCAGGGCTCGAAATGGGCGTCGACGAAATGGGCACCATGTTCGCCCGCCGCGAAGGCACCGACCCCAGCCTGCCGCCGGTCTATGTCGGCAGCCATCTCGACACGCAGCCGACCGGCGGCAAGTATGACGGCGTGCTCGGCGTGCTCGGCGGGCTGGAAGTGGTGCGCTCGCTCAACGATCTCGGCATCAAGACCAAGCACCCGATCGTCGTCACCAACTGGACCAACGAGGAAGGCGCGCGCTTTGCGCCTGCGATGATGGCGTCCGGCGTGTTCGCCGGCGTGCTCGACCAGGCTGATGTCTACGAACATGTCGACAAGGACGGCAAGAAGTTCGGCGAGGAACTGGAGCGCATTGGCTGGAAGGGTACCGAGAAGGTCGGCGACCGCAAGATCCACGCCTTCTTCGAACTGCATATCGAACAGGGACCGATCCTCGAGGACGAAGGCATCGACATTGGCGTCGTCACCCATGGCCAGGGGTTGAAGTGGCTGCAGGTGACGCTGACCGGCAAGGAGGCGCACACAGGGTCGACGCCGATGCCCAAGCGCCGCAATGCCGGGCTCGGCATGGCGCGGGTGATCGAGCTCGTGCACGAGATCGCCATGGACTACCAGCCCGACGCCGTCGGTGCGGTCGGGCACATGGAGGTCTATCCGAACTCGCGCAACATCATCGCCGGCCGCACCGTCTTCACCATCGACATCCGCTCGCCCGAGAAGGAAGTGCTGGATGCGATGGACGGTCGCATCCGCGAAGGCATCGACACGATCTGCGAGGCACTGGACATCCAGTACAAGATCGAGCAGGTCGGCCATTTCGATCCGGTCACCTTCGACAAGGGCTGCGTCAAGGCAATCCGTGATGCCGCCGAACGGCTCGGCTATACGCACCGCAACATCGTCTCCGGTGCCGGCCATGATGCCTGCTGGATCAATCGCGTCGCGCCGACCGCGATGGTGATGTGTCCCTGCGTCGACGGACTGTCTCACAACGAGGCCGAAGATATCACCAAGGAATGGGCCTCGGCGGGCGCCGACGTGCTGTTCCATGCAGTGGTGGAGACAGCTGTCATCGTGGAGTGAGCCTAGAGATCTACATTCCAAACGCCGCTCACAAAGAAGCGCGAAGAGAACAGGGGAACGAGAAAATGACCAAAGTCATCAAGAACGGCACCATCGTCACCGCCGACCGCACCTGGAAGGCCGATGTGCTGTTCAGCCACGGCAAGATCGTCGCCATCGGTTCGGATCTGCATGGCGACCACGAGTTCGACGCCACCGGCTGCTACATCATGCCGGGCGGCATCGACCCGCACACCCACCTCGAAATGCCGTTCATGGGCACCTACTCGGCCGATGATTTCGAATCCGGCACGCGGGCGGCGCTCGCCGGCGGCACCACGATGGTGGTCGATTTCTGCCTGCCGGCGCCGCAGCAGTCGCTGCTCGAAGCCTTGCAGATGTGGGACAACAAGACCTCGAAGGCGTCCTGCGACTACTCCTTCCACATGGCGATCACCTGGTGGGGCAAGCAGGTGTTCGACGAGATGGCCACCGTTGTCGACAAGGGCATCACCTCGTTCAAGCACTTCATGGCCTACAAAGGCGCGCTGATGGTGGACGACGACGAGATGTATGCGTCGTTCCAGCGCTGTGCCGACCTCGGCGCGCTGCCGTTGGTGCATGCCGAGAATGGCGACGTGGTCGCAGCCCTGTCGCAGAAGCTGTTGGCCGCCGGCAACAATGGGCCGGAGGGGCACGCCTATTCGCGGCCGCCGGAAGTGGAAGGCGAGGCGACCAACCGCGCCATCATGATCGCCGACATGGCCGGCGTGCCGCTCTATGTCGTGCATGTCTCCTGCGAGCAGAGCCATGAGGCCATCCGCCGGGCGCGCCAGAAGGGCATGCGGGTGTTCGGCGAACCGCTGATCCAGCACCTGACGCTGGATGAGAGCGAATATTTCAACAAGGATTGGGACCATGCGGCGCGCCGCGTGATGAGCCCGCCTTTCCGCAACAAATTGCACCAGGATTCGCTCTGGGCCGGCCTGCAGGCCGGATCGCTCCAGGTGGTCGCGACCGACCATTGCGCCTTCACCACCAGCCAAAAGCGAAACGGCGTCGGGGACTTCACCAAGATCCCCAACGGCACCGGTGGTCTGGAAGACCGTTTGCCAGTGCTGTGGACCACGGGCGTCAACACCGGCCGACTGACGATGAACGAGTTCGTCGCGGTGACCTCGACCAACATCGCCAAGATCCTCAACATGTACCCGAAGAAGGGCGCCATCGTGGAAGGCGCGGATGCGGACATCATTGTCTGGGATCCGAAGCGCAAGAAGAAGATTACGGCCAAGAAGCAGCAGTCGGTCATCGACTACAATGTCTTCGAAGGGTTCGAGGTGACCGGACTGCCGCGCTTCGTCTTCTCGCGCGGCGAACTGTCGATCCAGGAAGCTGAGGTCAAGGCCAAGCCCGGCCATGGCGAATTCGTCGGCCGCGAACCGAATGCGGCGGTCAACCGGGCGCTGTCGACGTGGAAGGACATCACCGCGCCGCGCAAGGTGGAACGCAGCGGCATTCCGGCGACCGGGGTTTGATGGTGAGGCGCGCGGGGCTCTTTTCAGCCGCTCTTCTTGTCCTGGCCGCGGGCCATGCGTCGGCTGCCGGCATCGATCTGTCCAAGCCCTATGGCAACAAGTCCGGCTGTATCAACAAGAACGGCCAGCAAGTCTATGCGGAGGACATGCTGCTGCTGAACGATACGGAATTCATCACCGCTACCAGCGCCTGCACCTTTACCGAGAAGAAGACACAGGCTGACGGTTCGCTGGTGGTGAAGTCAATGTGCGAGGCGGAAGGCGAGGAGGGTCAGTCGCCGATACAGTTCACCGTCAAGCGCAGCCGCAAGAATGCCAAGAAGCTGGTGATTGCCGACGAGGACGGCACTGTCTACGGAGAAGTGTCCCGTTGCCGATGACGGCCTCTGCATCGATGCCGGCTTCAGGCGACCAGCGCATCCAGATCTGGCAACAGGACGACGCTTTCCTGTTCGTTGGGATCGGTGCGGGCAATGACGGCCGAGGCGGGAGCGCCGCTCAGATTGGCCGGCAGATGCGGCACACCGGCGGGAATATAGAAGAGATCGCCTGCCTTGACGACGATATGATGCTCCAGCCGGTCGCCGTACCAGGTGTGGACTTCGCCGGAGAGCACGTAGATCGCCGTTTCATGGCTTTCGTGCATGTGCGCCTTGGCACGGGCGCCGGGCGGCATGGTCAGCATGTGCATGCAGATGCCGGAGGAGCCGACCGTTTCGGCGGCAATGCCGGCGAAATAGGTCAATCCCTGCTTGCCTTCATAAGAGCTTTCAGGGCGGATAAGATGACAAGTCGGTTTAGGCGACATCGGGGAAACTCCGGGCGTCGATCGAGTGGGACAAGACCAGTGGGACGGGGCGAGTGGAAAACAACATCGCGATAAAAGCAATCGGAATCCAGCCGGCGCCCCAGGGACGGGAACAGGCAGGCCGCAGCCGATGACAGGGACCTCGCCAGCCGTCGTTGCGGCAAGCAGACTCGGACTGACCTTCCAGACCAATGACGGGCCGGTGCAGGCGCTGTCCAATGTCGACCTGACCATCGGCAAGGGTGAGTTCGTCTCCTTCATCGGGCCTTCGGGCTGCGGCAAGACCACCTTGCTGCGCGTCATCGCGGATCTGGAGAAACCGACATCGGGGACGATTTCGGTCAACGGCATGACACCCGAACAGGCGCGCGAGAAACGTGCCTATGGCTATGTCTTCCAGGCAGCGGCCCTGTTTCCCTGGCGCACCATCGAGCGCAATGTGGGGCTGCCGCTTGAGATCATGGGCCTGTCCAAGGCTGAGCAGGCGGAGCGCATCAAGCGCACGCTCGACCTCGTCAACCTCTCTGGATTCGAGAAGAAATATCCCTGGCAGCTTTCGGGCGGCATGCAGCAGCGCGCCTCGATCGCCCGTGCGCTGGCCTTCGACGCCGACCTCCTGTTGATGGACGAGCCGTTCGGCGCGCTGGACGAGATCGTGCGCGACCATCTCAACGAGCAATTGCTGGAACTGTGGGGACGAACCAACAAGACCATCTGCTTCGTAACCCACTCCATTCCCGAAGCCGTCTATCTGTCGACGCGCATCGTCGTCATGTCACCGCGGCCGGGCCGGGTCAGCGACATCATCGAATCGACGCTGCCGAAGCAACGGCCGCTCGACATCCGCGAGACGCCGGAGTTCCTGGCGATAGCGGCGCGGGTTCGTGATGGCTTGAGGGCAGGGCACAGCTATGACGATTGAGCGCCCTGACGAGCGAGCGGCCAGCCACGCCTTGGTCATCCTGGGGCGGAGCAGCCGCGAAGCGGCATGCGCAGACCCTGGGATAACGAAGAATGGGTGTCGTCGCTCGCTTCCGTCAAGGGGAAGAGGGGAGCGCTCCTGATGGACTCTTTCCGCGACAAGGTCATCCCAGTTACCTCGATTCTCGCTGGCGTGGTCGTCCTCTGGTACGTTTTCGCCGTCATTCTCAACACGCCGTTCCAGCGCGATCTCGACCGCCGCGCCAATGAAACCCCTGCCTTGAGCGAATTCATCGGCAAGACGCTGTCGCAGCCGAAGCCGACGCTGCCGGCGCCGCACCAGGTGGCGGTGAATTTTTTCGAGAACACCTTCCTGCGGCCAATCAATTCGAACCGCAGCCTCGTCTACAACGCCTGGGTGACGCTGTCGTCGACGCTGCTCGGTTTTGCCTTCGGCACGGCGCTGGGCATCATCATTGCAGTGGGCATCGTGCATGTGGCGACGCTCGACCGCAGCCTGATGCCGTGGATCATCGCATCGCAGACCATTCCCATCCTGGCGGTGGCGCCGATGATCATCGTCGTGCTGGCGGCGATCGGCATCACCGGCCTGATCCCGAAGGCGATGATCTCGACCTATCTGTCGTTCTTCCCGGTGACGGTGGGCATGGTGAAGGGGCTGCGCTCGCCCGAGATCATGCATCTCGACCTGATGCACACCTACAATGCCAGCGGCGCGCAGACCTTCTGGAAGTTGCGCGTGCCGGCCTCGGTGCCATTCCTGTTCACCTCGATGAAGGTGGCGGTGGCGGCAAGCCTTGTCGGCGCCATTGTTGGCGAACTGCCGACCGGTGCGGTCGCCGGCATCGGCGCCAAGCTGCTGGCCGGCGCCTACTACAGCCAGTCCATCGACATCTGGTCGGCGCTGGTCGCAGGCTCGGTGGTGGCGGCGCTTCTGGTCATGGTGGTCGGCATTGCCGGCCGCATCGTCGACCGCGCCATGGGCGGGAGGCCGGCATGAGCTGGTTGAAACCCTCCTGGCAAGCGGTGTTGGCCATCGTGCTGTGCGTGACCGGACTTGCGCTTGGCGCGATCGCCGCGCCAAAAGTCGATCCGCTGGCGCAGCCCGCGGGGACGTTGATATATCCGTATGCGGCGACGAGCTGGCTGATCTTCGGCGCGCTGCTTCTCGCTGCTTTGATCTCGATGGCCAGAATGCCGTCCGTCGTCGAGGCTGTCGTGCTTTTCATCGGTGCGCATCTGGTGGCCTGGCTGCTGATTGGTGGCATCGCCGGCTTCGAAGGTCTGGCGCGGGCACCGTATTTCCTTCTGCTCACGGCTGCCTGGCTGCTTGGCTGGCGCTGCGTCGCCGTGCTGTCTGGGCTTCGGCCGATGGCGAGCTGGGCCCGGAGCGCGCTGCGCCTGATCATCCCGGCTATCTTCGGCGCCTGGATTCTGATCATCTGGGAGGCGGTGACGCGCGGCGCCGGCATCCCCTTCATCCTGTTGCCGCCACCGAGCGCCATCGGTGCGCGCATCGCCAGTTCGCTGCCGGTGCTCGGCGCCGATGTCCGGCAGACCATCTTCAAGGCGGTGATCTTCGGCTACATCGTCGGCAGCGGCGCCGGCTTCATCACCGCCGTGCTCGCCGATCGCGTGCCGTTCCTGCGGCGCGGGCTTTTGCCGATCGGCAACATGGTCTCGGCGCTGCCGATCATCGGTGTGGCGCCGATCATGGTCATGTGGTTCGGCTTCGACTGGCAGTCCAAGGCGGCTGTGGTCATCATCATGACCTTCTTCCCGATGCTGGTGAACACGGTCGCCGGGCTTGCCGCTTCCGGCCATATGGAACGCGACCTGATGCGCACCTATGCGTCGGGCTACTGGCAGACGTTGCTGAAGCTTCGGCTGCCGGCCGCCGCGCCCTTCATCTTCAACGCGCTGAAGATCAACTCGACGCTGGCGCTGATCGGCGCCATCGTCGCCGAGTTCTTCGGCACGCCCGTCGTCGGCATGGGCTTCCGCATCTCGACCGAGGTCGGGCGGATGAACATCGACATGGTCTGGGCCGAAATCGCAGTTGCAGCACTTGCGGGTTCGGTCTTTTATGGCGTGGTCGCTCTGGTCGAAAGAGCCGTCACGTTTTGGCATCCCTCTGTCCGTGGTGGATAGGGGCGGTGGGTTTAAGGGTGCTAACTTCAGAGGGTAAAAACATGAAAAGACTTGTTATTCCTGTTCTGGCCGGCGCGATGTCGCTGGCCGCGTTCCAGGCGATGGCCGCAGACAAGGTGACGTTGCAGCTGAAATGGGTCACGCAGGCCCAGTTTGCCGGCTACTACGTCGCCAAGGCCAAGGGTTTCTATGAGGCCGAGGGTCTCGACGTCGACATCAAGCCGGGCGGCCCCGATATCGCGCCCGAGCAGGTCATCGCCGGCGGTGGCGCCGATGTCATCGTCGACTGGATGGGCGGTGCGCTGGCCGCGCGCGAAAAGGGCGTGCCGCTGGTCAACATCGCCCAGCCGTTCAAGAAGGCCGGCATGGAGCTGGTCTGCCCGAAGGACGGCCCGATCAAGACCGAAGCCGACTTCAAGGGCCACACACTCGGTGTCTGGTTCTTCGGCAACGAATATCCGTTCTACGCCTGGATGAACAAGCTTGGCCTCAAGACCGATGGCGGCCCGGATGGCGTCACCGTTCTCAAGCAAAGCTTCGACGTGCAGCCGCTGATCCAGAAGCAGGCGGATTGCATCTCGGTCATGACCTACAACGAGTACTGGCAGCTGATCGACGCCGGCTACAAGCCGGAACAGCTGACCGTGTTCAACTATTCGGCGATGGGCAACGACCTGCTCGAGGACGGGCTCTATGCGTCGGAAGACAAGCTCAAGGATCCGGCCTTCGAAGACAAGATGGTGCGTTTCGTGCGTGCCTCGATGAAGGGCTGGAAATACGCCATCGACAATAATGACGAGGCAGCAAGCATCGTCATGGACGGTGGCGGCCAGGACGAGAACCACCAGAAGCGCATGATGAGCGAAGTCGCCAAGCTGATCGACAATGCCGACGGCAAGCTCGACCCGGCGACCTACGAGCGCACCGCCAAGGCGCTGCTTGACCAGAAGATCATCACCAAGGAGCCGAAAGGCGCTTATACCACCGCCATCACCGACAAGGCAGTCAAGTAAGCCTAGCCGGCAACATCTTGGGAACGGCGCCTCTGGCCAAGTGTCAGAGGCGCCGTTCCTTTATGGTGTTCATGACGAAGCTGGTTTCGATCGAGGCGACGCATTTCAGCCGCGCGATCTTTTCCTTGATGAAGCGCTCGTATTGTTCGAGGCTGCCTGTCACCACTTTCAGCACATAGTCGCGCGAACCGGTGACGAGGTGGCATTCCAGCACTTCTTCCCAGCCGCGGATCGCGTCCTCGAACATGACGATCTCGTCCTCGTTCTGGCGGCCGAGCCGAATGGTGGCGATGGCGACCATGCTCCAGCCGAAGGCGGACGGATCGACCAGCGTGGTGTAGCCCCTGATAATTCCGGTCTCCTCCAGCCGCCGCACCCGCCTCAGGCAGGGCGACGGCGACAGGCCGATGCGCCCGGCAAGCTCGTTGTTGGTGATACGGGCGTCGGCCTGCAGTTCACGCAGGATCTTGCGGTCGAAATCGTTAGCTATCTTCTGCTGCATTTTTGCGCTCTTTCAGCAATTCGTTGCGCAAACGCAGCCATGGCAGCCCAGAAATAGCAAGGACTGCGTGCTGGAGATCGAATAAATTGCCGCGCAACACGCTCGAAAAGTAGGAAAAAGCCATGCCCGCGCCGCGCCCGTCGAAAACCCATATCGGCAACCACAAGCTCCATCCGGAGACGCTGATGCTGAGCTATGGCTTCGATCCGCAGCTTTCGGAGGGCGCGGTCAAGCCACCGGTGTTCCTGACCTCGACTTTCGTGTTCAAATCGGCCGAAGAGGGTCGTGATTTCTTCGACTACACGTCCGGTCGCAAGGAGCCTCCAACTGGCACGGCGTCCGGTCTGGTCTATTCGCGCTTCAACCACCCCAACAGCGAGATCGTCGAGGACCGGCTGGCGATCTATGAAGGGACGGATGCCTGTATCCTGTTTTCGTCCGGCATGTCGGCGATCGCGACGACGCTGCTCGCCTATGCCCGTCCGGGCGACGTCATCCTGCATTCGCAGCCGCTTTATGGCGGCACCGAGACGCTTTTGACGCGCACGCTTTCCGGCTTCGGCGTCGGCGCTGTCGGCTTCGCCGATGGTGTCGACGAGACGGCGGTGCGCGCGGCCGCCGACGCTGCCGCCGCGAAGGGCCGCGTTTCGGTCATCCTGATCGAGACGCCGTCAAATCCGACCAACAGCCTTGTCGACATCGCGCTGATGCGGAGGATCGCCGACGAGATCGGCGCGAACCAAGGTTCGACGCCGATCGTCGTCTGCGACAACACGCTGCTTGGCCCGGTGTTCCAGCGGCCCATCGAGCACGGCGCTGATGTTTCCGTCTATTCGCTGACCAAATATGTCGGCGGCCATTCCGACCTGATCGCGGGCGCCGCCATGGGCAGCAAGGCGGTCACCAAGCCGATCAAGGCGCTGCGCGGCGCGATCGGCACGCAGCTGGACCCGCATTCCTGCTGGATGCTCGGCCGCTCGCTGGAGACGTTGTCGATCCGCATGGAGCGGGCCAACGACAATGCGCGCCTCGTCGCCGAATTCCTGCGCGATCATGCCAAGGTCGAGAAGGTGCATTATCTGCCGTTCCTGGGCGAGGATACACCCGCGGGTCGCGTTTACCGGATGCAATGCAGCGGCGCCGGCTCGACATTCTCCTTCGATATCAGGGGCGGGCAGAAGGCGGCTTTCGCCTTTCTCAACGGATTGCAGATCTTCAAGCTGGCGGTGAGCCTCGGCGGAACGGAATCGCTGGCCAGCCACCCTGCGGCCATGACCCATTCGGGCATTCCCTTCGACGTGCGCCAGCGCATCGGCGTGCTTGAGACCACGGTCAGGCTGTCCATCGGTGTCGAGCACCCCGACGACCTGATCGCTGATCTCACTCAGGCGCTGGCGGCCGTCTGACCATTGCCTTTCGCTTATCGAGGCGTCGATGGATGATCTGGGGTGTGCGGGCGACCGCCTCTTTTGTTCCATTGGTCATCACATATGCGTGCGCCCGCGGATACTTTTGGCCAGCCGACCGTTGTGCTGATACATCCATGCGGCCGGGGGGCCGCAAGGGTGTTACATCCAACGGAGGTTCTAAAATGCGAATGCATTCCTTTTCGCCGATCGTTTCGGCACTTGCCGTCTCTGCTTCCATCTTCCTTGCCTCGCCGGCCCTGGCCGACATGGAAAAGTTCAAGGCGACGCTCGATGGCGCCCAGCAAAATCCGCCCGTCACCACGAAAGGCAAGGGAACTGCCACTTTCACGTTCGACACGGCCAAGAAGAAGCTCAGCTGGAACGTCAAATATTCCGGCCTAAGCGGGCCGGCGGTGGCTGGGCACATTCACGGCCCGGCGGCGGTGGGTGAGAACGCCGGACCGGTGATCCCGTTCAAGAAGCTCAAGAGCCCGATCAAGGGTTCGGCTGTCTTGACCGATGCCCAGGCGGCTGACCTGGAGGCCGGCAAATATTACGTCAACGTCCACACCGCCGCCAACAAGGACGGCGAGATCCGCGGCCAGATCGAAAAGGCGATGTAGGGAAGCCACAACGCAAGGGGCGGGCAACCGCCCCTTTTTTACGCTTTGTCGCGAATTTGCGTCATCGTCCGGGTTGGCGTGATCGCCTCCGGGTCGAGCCTGATCTCGACGATTGCAGGCTTGCCGCTGGCGCGGGAACGCTCGAAGGCCGGGGCGAAGTCCGCCGTCTTCTCGACCGTTTCGCCATGACCGCCATAGGCGCGGGCTAGGGCAGCGAAGTCGGGATTCTTGAGATCGGTGGCGACGACGCGGCCGGGATACTCGCGCTCCTGGTGCATGCGGATGGTGCCGTAGATGCCGTTGTTGACGACCACGACGATGATCGGCAGGTCATACTGCACAGCGGTGGCGAATTCCTGCCCGTTCATCAGGAAGCACCCGTCGCCGGCGAAGGCGACCACGGTGCGGTCCGGAAACAGCCCTTTCGCGGCGACCGCGGCAGGGGTGCCATAGCCCATCGAGCCCGAGGTCGGCGCGCCCTGGGTGGCGAAGCGGCGGAAGCGATGGAAACGATGGACCCAGGTGGCGTAGTTGCCAGCGCCGTTGGTGAGGATGGCGTCGTCGGGCAGCATCTTTTCCAGATAGTTCATGATCGGCCCCATCTGGACCGAGCCGGGGCCGCTTTCCGGCGGTGTCGACCAGTCGAGATAGGCGGCATGCAGCTTTGGCGTCTCGCCTGCCCAGACGGGTGCCGAGGCCGGCTTGCGCTTGGCGAAGGCTTCGACGAAGGCGGCGGGCGAGGCGTTGATCGCCAGTGTCGGCCGATAGACGCGGCCGAGCTCTCCGGCGTCGGCATGGATATGGACCAGCGTCTGATCGGGGTAGGGGCTTTTCAGGAGCGTGTAGTCGGAGGACGGCATCTCGCCCATGCGGCCGCCGACGAGCAGCAGGAGATCGGCCTGCTTGATCGCCGTCGCCAGTTTCGGATTGATGCCGATGCCGACATCGCCGGCATAGTTCGGATGCAGATGGTCGAACAGCATCTGGCGGCGGAAGGAACAGCCGACCGGCAGGGACCACGCCTCGGCGATCGTTCGTATCCGCGCCACGGCCTCAGCGTCCCAGCGCGTGCCGCCAAGGATGACGAAAGGCCGCTTGGCCTTGCCGAGCAGCTTTTCCAGCGCATCGAGTTCGGCTTCGCCCGGCCGTGTTTCGACCGGCGTGTGCGGCAAGGCAGCGGGCGCATCGACGACACTGGTCAGCATGTCTTCAGGCAGCGAGATGACCACGGGACCGGGACGGCCCGATGTCGCCACCGCGAAGGCGCGGGTAACGAATTCAGGGATGCGCGAGGCATCGTCGATCTCGACCACCCATTTGGCGATGGCGCCGAAGAAGCGCTTGTAATCCACCTCCTGGAAGGCTTCGCGCTCCTTGGCGTGGCTGGCGACCTGGCCGATGAACAGGATAAGGGGGATCGAATCCTGCATGGCGATGTGGATGCCGGCCGAGGCGTTGGTGGCGCCGGGGCCGCGGGTGACAAAGCAGATGCCGGGCTTGCCGGTCAGGCGGCCATGACAGTCGGCCATCATCGCCGCACCGCCTTCCTGGCGGCAGACGATGGTGCGGATCGGCGAGTCGTGCAGGGCGTCGAGCACCGCGAGGTAGGATTCTCCGGGCACGCAATAGATACGGTCGCTGCCATTGGCTTCGAGTGCGTCGACGATCAGCTGTCCGCCGGTCTTCATTTCTTGGACCTCTCCAGTTCGGCAAGGATTTCTTCGGTGTGTTCGCCCAGGCGCGGCGAGGGGCGCTCATAGACCAGCGGCGTGCCCGACATGACCATCGGCGCGCGCACCGAAGGCAGGAGATTGCCGTGGCCGTCGTCGAGATCGAGCCGCATGCCGCGAGCGATCGTCTGCGGGTCGGCGAACATCTGGCCGATCGTGTTGATCGGGCTCGCCGGCACGCCTGCCGCTTCCAGTCTTGCCAGCAGCGGGTCACGATCAAAAGTCTTCAGCGCCTCGATCACGTGTTCGCGCAGCTTTACCCGGTTGGCGACCCGTGCCGGATTGGTGGCGAAATCGGGATTGGTCGGCAAATCGTCCAACCCGACGGCAGCGCAGAATTTGGCGAACTGGCCGTCATTGCCGACCGCCAGGATGATGTGGCCGTCCCTGACCGGCACCACCTCGTAAGGCGCGATGTTCATGTGCGCGTTGCCCATCTGGACCGGCGACTTGCCGGAGACGAGATAATTGAGGTTCTGGTTGCCGAGCGCCGAGATCTGGGTGTCGAAGAGCGCCATGTCGATGTGCTGACCCTCGCCGGTCTGTTCGGCATGACGCAATGCGGCCTGGATGGCGATGACGGAGTAAAGACCGGTGAAGATGTCCGATATGGCGACGCCGGCTTTTTGCGGCTCGCGGCCGACCTCACCGGTGATCGACATCATGCCGGCCATGGCCTGGATGATGAAGTCGTAGCCGGCGCGCGGCGCATAGGGCCCATCCTGGCCGAAGCCGGTGATCGAGCAATAGACGAGGCGCGGGTTGATCCTACGCAAGCTGTCGTAGTCGAGCCCGTATTTCTTCAGGCCACCGAGCTTGAAGTTCTCGATCAGCACATCCGACGTGGCGACCAGCCGGCGCACCGTCTCGGCGCCCTCAGGCGTCGAGAAATCGATGGCGATAGAGCGCTTGCCGCGATTGCAGGAATGGTAATAGGCGGCCGACAGGTTCTCGCCGTCCTTGCTGATGACGAAGGGTGGACCCCATTTGCGGGTGTCGTCGCCACCATCGGGACTTTCGACCTTGATGACGTCGGCGCCCAGATCGGCAAGCAATTGCCCGGCCCACGGCCCGGCAAGGATGCGGGCGAGTTCGACGACGCGGACGCCTTTCAGCGGGGGTTCGGCCATAAATCACCGTGGTTGCCGCAATCACCGTGATTGCTGCGAAAGCAGAGCCTCTATCAAGCTGGGCAGTGGCTGTCACGGCCCTTGCGATGGGCCAACGGTCCGGTTCGAAAAAGAGACGCGCCGCGTGACCGGGTCACGATTTCAGCACGCCGTCGGCCCAGGCGGCGAAATCGGCCATGATGATGTCGCGATTCACCTCGTTCAGGCTTTCGTGGCGAGTGTCGGCGTAAACCTTTGAAACGAGATTCGAAAAGCCCATCGCGCGCATGCGTTTCGCGAGGTGGTCGACAGCCTTGCCGTAGTCCGAGGCGGGGTCCTTCTCGCCGCCGACGATGCTGACAGGCAGGTTGCGTCGCATCCCTGCAAAGCCGGCATCCTTGCCGCCGTTCAGCGCCATGCCGACGACGTCGCGCCACATCGATACCGAGGCGTCCCAGCCGCACAGCGGGTCGGCGATGTATTTCGCCACCTCGGCCTCGTCGCGCGACAGCCAGTCGAGCAATGTGCGGTGGTTGGGCACCGCCTTGCCCCAGGCCTGAAAGGTCAGCCTGGGCAAGATGCGCGACGGGACGTCGGAGCCGAGCCGGAACCGCTCCCAGGCGAGGATGCCGAGCGCCACCTGTCCGAGCAGGCCGGCCGAGAAATTGCCGTTCCAGATGGCGGCAGCGTGAACGCGAGCGGAGTGGCGCAACAGGAAGTTCAGCGCCACGGACGCACCCATCGAATGGCCGAAAAGGATGACCGGCAGGTTTGGCTGTTCGCTGGCGATCAGATCGTGAATGGCATTGATATCGGCAATCACCTTGGCAGGGCCGTCCTTGTCGGCGAACCTGCCGAGCGGTGCGTCGGGAGCCTTTGTAGCGCCATGGCCACGGTGGTCGTGTGCATAGACATGGAAGCCGCGCTCCCCAAGGAAATCGGCAAAGCGGGCGTAGCGCGCGGCATGTTCGGCCAGTCCGTGATTGATCTGGACGACAGCGCGTGGCCGGCCATCGGCCTGCCTGATGAAAAGATTGAGGTCGGCACCGGTCGGCGAGCGAACCATGCGCTGCTGGCTGAATGACATGCCGCTCGGTCTCCAGGTTCCGCCGACCTTCGCGGCGCAGGCATTGTTTGCGCCGGCGCCGGTTTTGCGTCAATCCGCCACGGCTGCTTTTGCGCGACGATGTTTCTTGCGCTTGACCGGCGAAATATCGCAATTCTGACACGGAGACAGCGGCAGTCTGTCGCCCACTTTCTTCAGCCGGGGATTCCATATGCGCATTGGTTTTGTTTTCGGATTGGCCATGCTGGCGGCGTCGCTGGCCAGTGCTGCGCGTGCCGACGTCAAGCTGAGCGGCACCTTCGTTGCCGACGCTGCCTGTCCGGCAACGCAGGCCATCAAGAACGGCAAGAATCCAGGCAATGTCTCGACCGATGCCGGGCAGGGCTACCAGCTGCTTGCCGGCAACAAGGATGCGCCGACGCACTATCTCATCCTGGTGCCGGGCGCCAATCCCGAGCGCCGCTGGGTGAAGGTCAGTTGCGGCCATGTGTCCGGCAGCAGCGCAGCGACAGTGCCGGCCGCGCCCGGCGGGCAGGGCAAGCCGGCGACATCCGCCTCGGGGAAACCCGACTATGTCTTCGCCCTGAGCTGGCAACCGGCCTTTTGCGAGACCAAATCGAGCAAGACAGAATGCAGGGCGCAGAGCGCGAACGATTTCGACGCGACGCATTTCACCTTGCACGGCCTGTGGCCGCAACCGAGCGGCAATTTCTATTGCCAGGTGACGGCAGGCGACAAGGCCAACGACAATCCTGCCCACTGGAAGGATCTGCCGCCGGTCAATCTGGATGCCAACACTCGCTCGGAACTCGACCGGGTGATGCCGGGTACGGCTTCCCAGCTCGAGCGGCATGAATGGATCAAGCACGGCACCTGCTACGGCAAGAGCCAGCAGGAATACTTCTCCGACGCGCTCAACCTGATGCGTGCGGTGAACAGCTCGCCGGTGCGTGACCTCTTTGCCAAGAACATTGGCGGCAAGCTGACGGCGGACCAGATCCGCGGTGCCTTTGACACTGCCTTCGGCGCTGGAGCGGGCGACCGCGTGCGCGTGTCCTGCGTCATCGATCCGTCGAGCGGCCGGCGGCTGATCGGCGAACTGACGCTGGGCCTTGCCGGCCCGATCGGTCCCAACAGTTCGCTCAAGGATCTTTTGCTGGCCTCGGTGCCGACCAACAAGGCCGGTTGCCCGACAGGCACCGTCGACGCGATCGGGTTCCAGTAAGTACGGGGCGCGGACCCCAGTAAGCCGGCAGGGACTGTCGTCTCGCCCGCGAGGTGGTGCTATGCTGCCTCGCGCATCATTCGGCGGGACAGGCATTCGGCGGCAGAAGAAGCCGCAGCAAGAATACAATTACAGTTGCGCGGGCTTCGTCCATGCAACGGCGGTATCGGCCTCATGGCCAACGGGTTCGCCGACGACGCGATCGCGTCCGGTCGACTTGGCCCTGTAGAGGCGCTGGTCGGCAAGCGCGAAGATATCGGCAAGGCTGCGGGTCGTTTCGCTGACGCTGGAAACGCCGGCACTGACCGTCAGCTCGAAGCGGCTGGTGGTGGCTGACGTCTTGACCGCGTTGCGGATGCTTTCGCCGAACAGCCTGGCGACCGGGTGCGGGCGCGAGCTGAGGATGGCGAATTCCTCGCCGCCGATCCGGAACACCTGGTCTTCGGCACCAGCCATTTCGCCAAGCAATGCCGCAACGGCTTTCAGCACCTTGTCGCCTTCGGCATGGCCGAAACGGTCGTTGATCGACTTGAAGTGGTCGACGTCGATGATCAGCAGGCTGAGTGGCCTGGCCGTGCGCAGGCTGGCCTGAACCGCGGCTTCACCGTCGCTGTCGAAGCGCCCCCGGTGCAGCAGGCCGGTGAGGCCGTCACGGCCAACATGTTCGACCAGGGCTTCATAGCGCTCGCGATAGGTCAGCGTGTCGAAGATGTCGGTCAGCCCACGCGGCACCGAAATCTCCCGGGCTTCGAACCATCTGAGATAGGCCACGAGCATGCCGCTGAAGGCCAGCGCCGCCGCCATCTTGGCAAACCAGCCACCGAAAAAGACCGCGATCGGCGCGCCAGCAACGAAATGCAGCGCGGTGAAGAACCCGGCCTGGTCGAAGGTGAGCACGCAGGCGACCGAAATCAGGATGCGCGCGAACTGTGCCCTGCGCAGGGTGCGCCCAAGCTTTTCATAGAGCAGGATGATCAGGATGGCGTCGACGAAGAGCAACGTCGTGCCCCACACCATCAGCCAGCCCATCTCATCGATGAAGCCGATGTCGGGGAGCCTGCCATCGGGAAGCGCGGCGATGGCGTGCAGGCGCAGGAGCAGCACCAGCGCAACCATCAGCGTATTGCCGAGCAGCAGCCCATAGATCGGCTGACGGACGGTGGCGGCGTCTTCCTTCATGTAGAGCAGCAAGAGCATCACCAGCTTGCCGGAAAACAGTACCGCCGAGCCCGGTGAGACCATGCCGAACGGCAGGTCGACATAGAAGACGCTGGCGAGATAGGTCTCGAGGAAGTGCATGACGCCGAGCGCGCAGACGAACACGCCGAGGCCGATACGCTTTCTGAAGCGGAAGAGCGTCACCATGACGCTGAAGTAGACGACCGCCTCGGCAAGGAGCAGGAAACTGTTCAGCAATGCCGTCGATCCGATCTCTCTCTCGAAATCGCGGCCAGCCAGCGATTCCACCCCATCCCTGTTTTGACGCGGAAGGGTTAACCGGAGCTTTCAGCGGGTTCGGTGGCCGGTGGAAAACCGCCCGGTTCGGCGGACACTTCCTCGTGTGACCGGACCGAAGCGGCGAAAGCGATTGCCGTTCGCCGCTGCATCGCCTACATAGCGGCCAACCTCCATTCAATTTGACAATCCAGTCAGTTTTTCAGGGAAAGCGCGCGTGGCACGCCAGTTCATCTATCACATGGCCGGCCTCAACAAGGCCTATGGCACCAAGAAGGTGCTCGAGAACATCCATCTGTCCTTCTATCCAGATGCCAAGATCGGCATTCTCGGCCCCAACGGTTCGGGCAAGTCGACGATCCTCAAGATCATGGCCGGGCTCGACAAGGAGTGGAGCGGCGAGGCCTGGCTGGCTGAAGGCGCCACCGTCGGCTACCTGGCGCAGGAGCCGGCGCTCGACGCGAACAAGACGGTGTTCGAGAACATCATGGAAGGCGTCGCCGCCAAGACCGCCATCATCGAACGCTACAACGAATTGATGATGAACTATTCCGACGAGACGGCCGACGAGTCGGCCAAGCTCCAGGACGAGATGGACCGGCTGAACCTGTGGGATCTCGAACAGCAGGTCGAGATGGCGATGGAAGCACTGGGCTGCCCGCCCAAGGATGCCGACGTCACCAAGCTGTCGGGCGGTGAGCGCCGCCGCGTCGCGCTCTGCCAGCTTCTGCTGCGCCAGCCCGATCTTCTGCTGCTCGACGAACCGACCAACCATCTCGACGCCGAGACGACCGCGTGGCTGGAAAAGCATCTGCGCGCCTATCCGGGTGCTGTCATGATCATCACCCACGATCGCTACTTCCTCGACAATGTCACCGGCTGGATCCTCGAGCTCGACCGTGGCCGCGGCATTCCCTACGAGGGCAACTACACCAAGTACCTCGAAGCCAAGGCCAAGCGCCTCAAGCAGGAAGGCCGCGAGGACGACGCCCGCCAGCGCGCGATCGGCCGCGAGCGCGAGTGGATCCAGTCCAGCCCCAAGGCCCGCCAGACCAAGTCCAAGGCGCGTATCCAGGCATTCCAGGATCTGCTGGATGCCGCCGACAAGCGGCGTCCGAGCGATACACAGATCGTCATTCCGCATGGCGAACGGCTTGGCAATGTGGTGATCGAAGCGGAAGGCCTGTCGAAGGGCTTTGGCGACACCTTGCTGATCGACAATCTGTCGTTCAAGCTGCCGCCGGGCGGCATCGTTGGCGTCATCGGCCCGAACGGCGCCGGCAAGACGACGCTTTTCCGCATGATCACCGGCCAGGAAAAGCCGGACGCCGGCACGATCCGCATCGGCGAAACGGTCAAGCTCGGCTATGTCGACCAGAGCCGCGACCAGCTCGATCCTTCGAAGACCGTGTGGGAAGAGATTTCCGGTGGTGCTGAAGTGGTCAAGCTCGGCAAGTTCGAGGCCAACACACGCGCCTATTGCGCGTCGTTCAACTTCCGTGGTGGCGACCAGCAGCAGAAGGTCGGCAACCTGTCCGGCGGCCAGCGCAACCGCGTGCATCTGGCCAAGATGCTGAAGACCGGCGGCAATGTGCTGCTGCTCGACGAACCGACCAACGATCTCGACACCGAAACGCTGGCCGCCCTTGAAGACGCGCTGGAAAACTTCGGTGGCTGCGCCGTCATCATCTCGCACGATCGCATGTTCCTCGACCGTCTGGCGACGCACATCCTCGCCTTCGAGGGCGACAGCCATGTCGAATGGTTCGAGGGCAATTTCGAGGACTACGAGCAGGACAAGATCCGCCGGCTCGGGCCCGATGCCGTCAATCCACACCGCATGACCTACAAGAGGCTGACGCGGTAGGGGATCACTCTGAAGCGGTAAGGGCATTGGGGCGGCGAATTCTCAAGGTGATATGAGGAGTTCAAATGGCTGATTGGTCCGCCGCCCAATATCTGAAATTCGAGGACGAGCGCACGCGGCCTGCGCGTGATCTCGTCGCGCAAGTGCCGGTGGACTTCCCGCGCCGGGTCGTCGACATCGGCTGCGGGCCAGGCAACTCGACGGAACTTCTGGTCGAGCGCTGGCCGGATGCCGAGGTGAGCGGCTTCGACACCTCTCCCGACATGATCGAAAAGGCGAGGGCGCGGCTGCCTGAAGTCAGCTTTGACCTCGCCGATGCGTCCAAATGGCAGCCGGCGGAGCCGGTCAACGTGATCTTCGCCAATGCGGTCTTCCAGTGGCTGCCCGAGCACCCGGCGGTGTTCCAGCGGCTGATGGGCTTTCTGGCGCAAGGCGGCGCGCTCGCCATCCAGATGCCCGACAATATGGGCGAGGACTCCCATCGCCTGATGCGGGAGACCGCCGCCGAAATGCCGTTTGCCGCAAAGATCAAGGGTGCGGCGCGCGCGCCGTTGCCGCCGGTGTCGTTCTATTATGACCTCCTGTCGCCGCTCAGCGATCGGCTGGACATATGGCACACGATCTACAATCATCCTCTGGCCGACGCCGAAGCGATCGTCGAATGGGTGAAATCGACCGGCCTGAAGCCTTTCCTCGATCCGCTGGAAGCCGGCGAGCGCAAGATGTTCCTCGACAGCTACACGGCCAAGATCGCCAAGGCCTATCCGAGGACGGTGAACGGCAAGGTGCTGTTGCGCTTCCCTCGTATTTTCATCGTCGCCAAGCGGGCCGGCTAGGAAAGAATTATCTACATCGCCAGCAGCCAATCGCGGCTGCTTGACCCCGTTTCGCCACCGTGCGCATTTCATTGCCGCGGGAATTCCGTCAAGCTCGCGTGGCAGGGGGTGGATGATGACACTGGGAAAATTGCTCTTCGCCGGCAGCGTGTGCGTGGCGACATTTCTGGCCTTGTCGGGCTCGGCCGAGGCCAAGCGGGCGCGCTGCTTCACCAGCGATGACGGTTATTTTCCGTGCAGCTATCGCGCGATCGACGGTGCCGGCAGCTTCCGCATCTCGGCGCCGGGCTATCCGACCTATGTGCTGGAGGTCGACGGCCCAGGCTTCGCCTATGGCTATGTCAATCTCGGCCGCCGCAACGTGCCGCTGCCGGGACAGTTCGTGCGCAGCCGCGACGATGGCGCCTGCTGGAACAATCCGCAGACCAACACCAAGGTCTGCGCCTGGTGAAGTCACGTTTAAGTTGGCGTAAACCGCCTCAGTGAGAAAAGTGTTGCGCCGGAGCGTTACGGCGCCCACATGAAGCCGCAACGCTGCGGATGGGACAGACTGGACATGCATCGCGTCATCATCGGCGGCATCGGCGTTGAAATTCCTGAACCCTCGATCACCAATGAAGAACTGGTCGCCAGCTTCAATGCCTGGGTCGACATGGAGAATGCGCGCCGCCAGGGCACCGACGAGCCGCCGCTGCAGAAATCGGACAGCGACTTCATCGTCCACGCTTCGGGCGTGCGCACCCGCCATGTGATCGAGCGCGAAGGCATTCTCGATCCGACCCGCATGACGCCGCGCATTCCAGCGCGCCCAGACGATGCGCTGTCGCTCGAAGCCGAGTTCGGCATCGCCTCGGCCAGGAAAGCGCTCGACCATGCTGGGCTGCGGCCTTCCGATATCGACCTGATCATCTGCTCGGCCTCGCATCACCAGCGACCCTATCCGGCGATCGCCATCGAAATGCAGGAGGCGCTGGGCACAAAGGGCGCCGGCTTCGACATGGGGCTTGGTTGTTCGTCGGCGGCGGCAGCCCTTCACATGGCGGTCAACCTAGTGCGCTCGGGCGCGCACAAGCGCATTCTGGTGACGACACCGGAAATCATCACCGGTCATCTCAATTTCCGCGACCGGCAGACGCATTTCATCTTCGGTGATGCCTCGGTGTCGATGGTGGTCGAGGGGCTCGCCCTGGGCGAGAGGCGACCGGGACGCTTCGAGGTGCTCGACACGCGGATCTGGACGCAGATGTCGAACAACATCCGCACCAATCTTGGCTACTACACCCGTACCGCCCAGGATGATCCCTATATGATCAATCTGGAAGGCAATCTGATCAAGCAGGTCGGCAACAAGGTGTTCAAGGAGGTCACCGTCGCCGGGCACAAATTCATTGTCGAGTTCCTCGCCGAGCACGGGCTGACGCCGCAGGCTGTCAGGCGCTTCTGGTTGCATCAGGCCAATGCCCGCATGAATGCCATGATCCTGAAGCTGTCGTTCGGCCATGAGGTCGACCATGACCGCGCGCCGATGGTGTTGGAAAAACTTGGCAACACGGCAGGCGCCGGCGCCATCGTCGCGCTGTCGCAGAACCATGCCGACATGAAGCCAGGTGACCACGGCCTGATCTGCGCCTTTGGCGCGGGATACTCGATAGGTGGCGCGCTTCTCAGAATGCTCTAACGTGTGCTGATATTCAGCCGGCCTGCGGAAGGCGGCGTCCCGCACTTCCTTACCAAGGCACGCTTCGTTCGGAGTCTTGAAATCCGCCCAGTCTGGCCGATTCGCGCCTGCCTTCCACTCCCCTCAGCCTGACCTCAATCTCGACTGCTCCCGGCGTTCGGGAGGGGTCTCACTTTGAAATCAACGCGATCTCACTTCAAAAAAGGAGAGTTTTCCAATGGCTGATGCCCGATGCAGTTGCGGGGCTCTCACCTTAACGCTTCCAGGAGCGTCGAAACTGGTTGTCGCCTGTCATTGCCTTGACTGCCAGCGCAGAACCGGCGCGCCATTTGGCGTCGGCGCTTTTTATCCGGTCGACGCCGTCGTCATTTCCGGAACTGCCAAAGAGTTCACCAGGGATGCGGCAAGCGGCGGGAAGGTCCACAGCTACTTTTGTCCAAACTGCGGCTCAACGATCTATTGGAAGGCCGACAGGTTGCCGTCGCTGATCGGCGTTGCGGTCGGCGCGCTGGCGGACCCAAAACACCCACCCCCCATCAGGTCGGTTTTTGAGCAGTCGAAACATGACTGGGTTCAAATTGACGGTGCCGTCGAACATTTCCAGCAAGGCAGCGTGGCAAAGAATTCAAACTGAGCTGGCGTTCAACATATCTTGTCGCTTCAGACTGGCGCGAACGGCACCAGCATCGGCACGCGCCTGGCGTAGTCGTCATAGGCGCTGCCCAGTTCGCCGCGCAGGAAGCGCTCTTCCAGTTTTGCCTTCATGACGATGCCGATGGTCAGCAGAATGGCGCCGGCAACACCCCAGACAGTGCCTTTCGCCGCCATGGTGGCGAAGATCGCCAGCAGCAGTCCGGTGTAGATCGGATGGCGGACGAGACGGTACGGGCCGGTGTCGACCACATGGTGCTCGGCCTTGGCGGTGACCGTGCCTGACCACAATCGACCGAGATGCACGCGCGCCCACCAGCAGAAGGCGAGGCCGACGGCAATCAACGCGGCGCAGATCCAGGCCTCGGCAAGATTGGGAAACCACAGGCGAAGCCGCCCGACATAGCCGTGCGCCGGAATGAAGAGCAGGATGGTGCCAAGCATCAGGACCGCCCGGTAAGGCGCCTCGGCCTGAAAGCCGGCGCGCTTCTCGACCCGGTCGGCCCAGAAGGCGGCGGCGGCCCATGTCGCGGCCCAGAACAGCCAAAGCAGTGTAATTGCCGTCCCCGGACGCATGATGAGATCCCTCCTATCTGGGCGGTATCATCAAACCGGCATGGCGCGGCGGCAATGCGGCGCGGTACCGAAACAGGTCGGTTTCAGGTAAGAAGGTCGTGATCGAATCCCTATGCGTTCGCGGGGCCGGAGCATTCGCCCGCCTATCCCCAGATAAGGATCACCGGGGAGGCCAGGAACAGAATGCCGGCAAGGATCCACCGGCTACGGCCGTAAGATTGCACCTCCGAAAGCGGCAGCCACCAGCGTACCAGCGCATAGCCGACGGCGATGGCTATGCTGTAGATCAACGCCCACAGGAATATGTGCCACCCCCCACCAAAAAGGCCGATGGCTAAGCCGAAGCCCGTCAAGGCGCCAAGAACGCCATAGCCAACGTCGAACATCAGCGTCGTGGTCATGGAGAGCGGTCGCCAGATTACAGGAAATGCAATCGCGACGGCGGCGGTCAGAAGCCAGATGCTGATGATCGCCTGAAGCGTGGCGGAACTCGCGATCGAGGCGGCAACACCGGTAAGGTGATCGGGTGTGGAAAGGCGCACAATCTGCGCAATCCGATCAATGAGCGCGGCCCAAATCCATAGCAGGAACGCGCAAGCAGCAAAGATCAAGAAGTTTCCGGCTGATCGTTTTATGATTTCACTTTGTTCCATTGCCGCCTCCTGCTGTTCTGAAAGCTAGCATCGAAACCGACGCACTGGAACTTCGATGGCTGGAAGCCCTCCTGATGGAAGAGCCTGGCAGCATCAGCCGCCAGAACAGCTGAACATCCATTGCACGCCAAATGGGTCCACGATCATGCCGAAGCTGGTTCCCCAGTATTGCGGCGCCAACGGCACGGTGATCCGGCCACCCGCCGCCATACGATCGAAGAGAGCCCGCACGGCGGCGAGGTCGTCGAAGTCCAGCATCAATGCCGAGCCTTTCATAGGCTCCGCGTCATCATTGTCGGAAGCATGAAACAGCACCCCTGGACCTTCGAACCGGGCATGCAACACCTTTCCACGCATGGCTTCCGTGCGCACCGGCATGTTGTTGTCGCCCCAGCGCAGCAGGATTGTTCCCCGGCCAAGGCCGCACTGTTCATAGAAGGCCAGCGCCAGCTCGCAATTGGTGGTGAAGAACAGCGAAGGGGAGAGCCGCATGGGTTCGCTTCCGCTCATCGCCAGATCAGTGCGCGGCTGCGGTGGCGGCAGCGACAAGCGCGTCCCCGGTATATTGCCTGTTGCCGATACCCCAGCCGCCATCGGGCGCGTTGACGATGTTGATCCAGGTGTTTTCAGGCCGGTGGCCGGGCACACAGAGCTCTTCGACAATGCCGCAGGCAGCGGTGATGAAGTCCTTGCGGGCTTCGATCGAGCCAAGGCCGATGTTGGGCAATTTCAGTTCCACCATGACGACCGGCCGATTGGCGCCGCCGGCATAGATGTGGTGAGGCGGCAGGACGTGGACCGTGCCGCCGACGATCGCGGTGAAGAACGAATTGCCGGTGGCGCCGGAGGCTTCGATGAGGGCGGCGCTAAGACGCGGCAGGATTTCGCGCTCTCCCGCCGGGGTCAGTACGCCTTCCGGCGCGGTCACGGTGATTGGCATTTGGCTCTCCTTGCCTTTGGTTGCATGGCCTTGCTGGCAGGATTTCATTCTGCTTGCCATGTTTCGTATCAATTGTTACGTTATGGGGGCAAGGCGAGTCAATAGGTTTCGTATCGATCACTATGGATAAATTGGAAAAACCTAGGGGTGGCCGGCCGCGCGCATTCGACCCCGATCGGGCGCTGGATGCGGCGATGCATCTGTTCTGGGAGCATGGCTATGAGGCAACGTCGCTGGCTATGCTGCGCGAGGCGATGGGGCTGACGCCGCCGCAGATCTACAACGCCTTCACCGACAAGGAGACTTTGTTTCGCAAGGCGCTGACGCGCTATCACCAGACCGAGATAGGGTTTGCGCTCGAGGCATTGAGCGCGCCGGTGCCGACGCGGGAGGCGATCCGGCGGTTGCTGCTGGGCGCGGCAGAGGCCTATTCCCGGCCCGGCAAGCCCGGCGGATGTCTGTTCGTCAGCGGTGCGCTGGCGACCTCGCCGCAGGCACAAGCGATTGCGGATGAGCTCAAGACCTATCGCAAGGCGAGTGAGGCAGCGATCGCGGACCGGCTGGCCAAGGGCAAGGCAGTGGGCGACCTGCCGGAAAACCTCTCGGTCGAGGGCTTCGCCAAATACCTGGCAGGTGTCATGAACGGGATGTCGATCCAGGCGCGGGACGGCGCTTCGGTCGAGGAGTTGCGCGTTTTGGCCCAAACCGCCCTTGCGGCCTTGCCGGCAGAAGGGCAAAACCAAGCGGCGTCATCCAAGGAATGAAGCCATGCTGGATCTCTTCCCCGAGGCTGAAAAGCCGGTCGAAATCATCCCGGCGCGAAAGCTTGCCGCCAAGGCGGCAGCGCTTTACCTCGCGCCATCGGATCATTTCGAGACACGCCCAGTGGAGGAGTTGCGCCTGGGCTTCGACGGCATATCAGGCGATTTCCATGCCGGATCGACGCGGCGTTCGGGCGGCCGCGAGCCATGGTATCCGCGCGGCACCGAGATGCGCAACGAACGGCAATTGTCTATCGTGGCGGCGGATGAACTGGCCGTCGTCGCCGAACGGATGGGGCTCGCCGAAATCAAGCCGGAGTGGATCGGCGCCAATCTGGTGATCGAAGGCGTGCCGCATTTGTCCATGCTGCCGGCCGGCACGCTGCTGTTCTTCAAGGGCGGCGCGACCATCAAGGTCGACGCGCAGAACGGACCTTGCCGCATCTCCGGCCGATCGATCGCCGAAAACGCCGGCATGGCCGACGTTGAGGCCGGCGCGCTGTTGTTCCCCAAGGCCGCCAAGCGGCTTCGCGGCCTCGTTGCCTGGGTCGAGAAGCCGGGAACGATCAGGGCAGGCGAAGAAATCTCGGTGCGCGTGCCGGAGCAGTGGATCTATCCGGCTTAGCAGGGCAGGGCTACGCCACCGGAGGCGGCGTAGCGGGATTTTGCATCGTCTAGGCTGCCTTGCGGTTCTTCTTCGCGCCTTGCGCCATGACGGAAACGTGGTCCCACTTTTCCCAGGTGGCGAGACGGTTGGCGTATTCCTGTTTGATCATCGGCAGGCCGCCATCGCCGAAGAACACGCGCGGCGGCGGCTCGGCGGCGTCAACGATGGCCAGCATCGCCGGGCCGGTGGCCTCGGGATCGCCGGCGACCGAATTGGCGCGGCGCTCGGCCATCTTTGCGCGCGCGGGAGCGTAGGCTTCGATCGGTTGGGAGACCTTGGCCGAGGGGCCGGCCCAGTCAGTGGAGAAGCCGCCGGGCTCGACCAGCGTCACATGGATGCCGAATTCCGCGACCTCGATGCTCAACGACTGGCTGAAGGCTTCCAGCGCCCATTTAGAGGCGTGGTAGAGGCCGAGCGAGGCAAAGGCATTGACGCCGCCGATCGACGAGATCTGGATGATGTGGCCGGAACGCTGCGCCCGCATGATCGGCAGCGCGGCCTGGGTCACCCACAGGGCGCCGAACACATTGGTTTCGATCTGGTCGCGGGCTTCCTGTTCGCTGACTTCCTCGATGGCGCCGAAATGGCCATAGCCGGTATTGTTGATGACGACGTCGAGCCGGCCAAAGCGCTTGTGCGCCTCCGCTATCGCGGCATCGACGGCTTGCTTGTCGGTGACGTCGAGCTTTATGGCGGCAATGTTGTCGCCGTATTTCTCGACGAGATCGGCGAGCGTGCCGGCATCGCGAGCGGTCGCGGCGACGCGGTCGCCTCGCGCCAGTGCGGCCTCGGCCCAGACGCGGCCAAAACCCTTGGACGATCCGGTGATGAACCAAACCTTGCTTGTCATGATGGGAATCCTTGCCCCTGCGGGCGCGATTTTTCTGATGAAAGCGGAGGCTTCTCCGCTTCCGCGCATATACTGCGGATCCCGGGATTTTCCAGAGGTGAGGGAAATTTTTTGGGCAGCCGCCCCGTTTGATCAGGGATAGCGCACCGGGCTCGACCATGCCGGATCGTCATGCTTCTCCCAGTAGCGCGCCATCAGCCGGCTGGTGATCGCGCCGACCTTGCCGTCCGCCACCGGGGCGCCGTCGATCCGCGTCACCGGCATGATGCCACCGGCGGTCGAGGTGATGAAGACTTCGTCGGCCGCCTTGAGGGAGGCGACGCCGACATCGGCGGCCGTAGCGACAAGTCCGGCCTCGGCGCAGAGATCGAATACGGTGCGGCGGGTGATGCCGGGCAGCACGCCGACGGCCGGCGTCGACAGTTTGCCGTCCTTGACGCAGAAGACGTTGAAGCCCGGGCCCTCGGCGACATTGCCGTTGAAATCGAGGATGAGCGCGGTCTCGGCACCACGGTCATAGGCATCATAGAGGCCGCGTACCAGGTCGAGCCAGTGGTAGTTCTTGATCGCCGGGTCGATCGAGGCTGGCGGAATGCGCACCTTGTCGCTGACCGCGACATGCAGGCCGCGCCGCAATTGCTCGGCATTGGCGACCGAGCCGAACGGCACGGCGAAGGCCATGAAGCGGTTGACCGCCTGGCGCGGGTCACGGCTGAAGGTCGGTGAGGCGCCGCGCGTGCACAGCATTTCGACATAGGCTTCGCGATGACCCGACAGCGCGACGCAATTGTGCAGGATTTCAGCCACGCCTTCGCGGTCGAAGGGGATCGTCATCCGCAGCTTTTCCAGCCCGCCGAAGAAGCGCTCGAGATGCAGGTCGAGGCGGAAGAAGCGGCCGTTCCAGACATGCACCGTGTCGTATGTGGCGTCGGAATGCAGAAAACCCCAGTCCAGCACTGAAATCCTGGCTTGCGACATCGGCAGGTACTGGCCGTCCAGGAAGGCGATGCCCTGGGGATAGGAATGCGGGTCGACGTGGCGGTCGCTGACCGCGGGCAGTGGCTTCGCGTCCTGTATTGCCGTCGTCTGGCTCATCGGGGCCTCCTCTCGCGCAAGGCGGAATCCGCAGGCTATCGGCCCCAGGCACAAGCGATAGAGCCACCCACCCGGCGCTGTTCGTCCTCCCTGGCGAACCGGCTGATACATTGGACTGAAATTGCCATACAATTGTGGGGCTCTGAACGGGAGGGGACATGGGCAGGCTTGGGACCGTCATCGCAGGCATGTTGATTTTCGCCGCCGCGGGCGAAGCCAGTGCGCAGTGCGCGAAAGAAGGCGAGGAACTGTGCCAAGGCGGCCAGACCTATCGCTGCGAGAAGACGGGCAGCGAATTGACGCCGATCTTCCAGAACGTTCCTTGCGGGGTGCCGACGCTGACCGGAACCTGGGTCGGCAACGGCCACCAGAGTCCGGCCGGCGACGCCGGCGCCGACTGGTCGATCGCCATGACGATCAATGAGGGCGGCGCATCGATCGATTATCCATCGCTCGGCTGCGGCGGATCGCTGTCGCAGACGTCCAGGGACGACACCTCGGCGCAATACCATGAGAGCATCACTTACGGCCAGGACAGGTGCATCGATGGCGGCGACATCACCGTCAGGTTTTTCAAGGGGAACCTGTCCTGGACGTGGGTCGGCCAGGCGGACGGCCAGCCCTACAATGCGGTCGCCGTCCTGACGCGGCAATAAGCGGACTTACTGTCTTATTCATCCTCGTCATCGGCGTCGAGCAGCCGTGTCGCGCGCCAGCGGGTGAGCACGGTGTTGGTCTGCTCGATGACGAAGAACCGCGCCGAGTCGCGGTCGTAGCCCTCGCTCAGCAGCTTCTCGTAATCGGTGTGCATGTGACGGATGTGGGCAATGGTCGCGAGCCACACGGCGATGGTCGGCGGCAAGGTCTTCATGTGAACCGCGCCGGCGTCGGTACGGATCTTCTCCATGTCGGAATAGGGTGCCAGCGGCAGAAGCGCGGTCAGCGCCTTGGCGATTGCGCGACGGCGGCCGGTCGGCGCTTTCATCGCTCGTCGCGCCCTTCCATGGTCGCCTCTGATATGGCGTCGGTCGAAGCGAAATAGGGCTTGATATCGATGACCGGCGTACCGTCGAGCACGTCGATGGCGTCAAGGTCGATGCGCCCGGTGGCGATGTTGAGTCCGACGAGCCTGGCCACATGCAGGCCGACCGGGTTCGGCCGGGCAGGGGAGCGCAGGCCGAATACGCCTTTCGCTTCAGCCGCATGGCGGGGTTTCTGCACAATCAGATTCCGCGGCGCGTGGTGCAGCCAGGACAGGATGATGACGTGGCTGGCGCGCTCCAGGCCCCGCAGGCCTTCACGGTAAGGCGCGTCGATGGTCAGCGTCGCCGGCTGCCCGGTCTCGCGCGCGGTGCGCATGTTCTTCGGGCAGATGTCCCGCGTCTTCCATGGCGAGGCGATGCGGCCGATGAAGACGATCCCGCCATCCGGCGGCATCGTTGCCGGGTCGGTTTCCAGTCTCTGCTCGCCTTCGCGTGCCTCGAACATCTCACGCGGTGCGGTCATTCTGCCCATCTTCCTGTTGGTGCATGTCCTTGTCCCAAGATCGCTACACCGTTTTGGAAGGCATGGAGCGGGAAATCACGCATGCGGCATTTTCTTGTCCGGAAACGACATAGCGCTTGCAAGGTTTTGAAAATCGACATAAACATATGTTTATATCTTTTTCAAAGAGAATACGCTGATGCATGTTTCGCTCGACACCATGGTGGACACACTGAAGGCGGCGGCCGAATCCAGCCGGCTGCGCATATTGGCCCTGTTGTCGCGCGGTGACCTCACCGTTTCCGATCTTACCGAAATTCTCGGCCAGTCGCAGCCGCGCGTTTCGCGGCATCTGAAGCTGTTGCTGGAGGCTGGGCTGATCGGCCGCTACCAGGAAGGGTCGTGGGCGTTCTTCCGCCTGTCGGACACCGATTCCGCGCGCGACTTCGTGATGGGGCTGGTTTCCGGCATTCGCGGTGCCGACCCGCAGGTCGAGCGCGACCTCGAGCGGCTGGCCTCGGTCAAGCGCAAGCGTCAGGACCGCGCCACCGAATATTTTTCGGTGAACGCGGCGAGCTGGGACCATATCCGCTCGCTGCATGTGCCGGACCGCGCCGTCGAAGCCGCGATGCTGAAGCTGGTCGGCAAGCGGCCGTTCCAGTCGATGCTCGACCTCGGCACCGGCACCGGGCGGCTGCTGGAGATATTCTCGCCGCTCTACCGGCGCGGTGTCGGCATCGACATGTCGCGCGAGATGCTGACCGTGGCGCGCGCCAATCTCGACAAGGCAGGCATTTCGAATGCGCAGGTGCGGCAGGGCGACATCTTCGCGCCGCCGGTCGAGCGCGATGCCTTCGATCTCGTCACCATCCACCAGGTGCTGCACTATCTCGACGACCCCGCCCGCGCCATCCACGAGGCGGCGCGGCTTTTGCGCCCGGCCGGGCGGCTGGTCATCGTCGATTTCGCGCCGCATGCGCTGGAGTTCCTGCGTGACGAACACGCGCATATGCGGCTTGGCTTTTCGGACCGGCAGATCAAGGAGTGGTTTTCCGAAGCCGGCCTCGATCTCGAGGATGCCCAAGAGTTCGAGCCGCGCGGCGGCAATGAGGCCAAGCTCACCGTCAAGCTGTGGCTTGGCCGCGACCGGCGCCTGCTGATCGCCGATCCTTCCAATGAAAGCCGCCAGGCCAAAGTTAGCTCGATAGGGGAAATCGCCTGATGAACCAGTTCCGTTTTTCCCGCCGCCCGGACATTGGCGACAAGGTCAGCGTTTCCTTTGAATTCTTCCCTCCGAAGACCGACGAGATGGAAACGAGGCTGTGGGATACGGTCACCCGGCTGGAGCCGCTGAAGCCGAAATTCGTCTCGGTGACCTATGGCGCCGGCGGCTCGACCCGTGAGCGCACCGCACGCACCATCGGCCGTATCCTGAGAGAGACCAGCCTGACGCCGGCGGCGCATATGACCTGCGTGGACGCCGCCCGCCATGAGGTCGACGCGGTGATCCAGGAATTCGCCGACATGGGCGTGAAGCGCTTCGTCGCCTTGCGGGGCGATCCGGCCGCCGGCGTCGGAACCGCCTATCGTCCGCATCCCGACGGCTACGCCAACGGCGCCGAACTGGTGGGGGCGCTGAAGGATGCCGGCGATTTCGACATCTCGGTTTCAGCCTATCCGGAGAAGCACCCGGAAAGCCCTGACTTTGCCACCGACATCGACATGCTGAAGCGCAAGGTCGACAATGGCGCGACGCGGGCAATCACCCAGTTCTTCTTCGACAATGATCTCTACGAGCGCTATGTCGAGCGCGCCCGCCGCGCCGGTATATACATCCCGATCGTGCCCGGCATCCTGCCGGTGCACAATTTCACCCAGGTCGCCAATTTCTCGGCGCGCTGCGGTGCGCTGGTGCCGGCTTGGCTGGCCGAGCGCTTCGACGGTTTGCAGAACGATCCGCAAACGCATGCGCTGGTGGCTTCGGCGGTGGCGGCCGAACAGGTGCTGGACCTGGTCGAGCGCGGGGTGGGCGACTTCCACTTCTACACCATGAACCGGGCTGACCTTGTCTTCGCGATCTGCCACATGATCGGCATCCGCTCGCATGAAGTGGAGGCAGCCGGGTCGGCCGCGGCATGAACCGGCTGAAAAAGCGAAAGGCCGGGTAAAACCCGGCCTTTCGAATCGGTTGGACTATTGGGTGCTGGTCTTCCCGTCTTGGCGGGTCAGGGAAGAAAGCCCATAATAAGGGCTCCGATGAAGGCGAACGCAGCACAGATCATCAATGCGTTGATTGGCCTCGTAAGTCCCATGATATAGCCTCCTCTTAAAGAGCTATGGCTGGGAGTCTAGGTTCATTTGTGCCACAGGCAAGCGGAAAATGTGCTGCATTGCGACGTGATTGTGGGATTTGCGACCTCGGTTTTGCCGTTAGGTGTTGAAACTCCTAGGCAAAAACCGGGTTCGGACCTGTGAATAAATTATGGCGGTGGTGTGTCGCTGCCGTGGCATGGCAGCGCTACCGCATCGACCCGGAAGTCGAATTCGACTTCCGGAAAGCACGAAGAGGCGATTCAATTGAAGGGGCTGGAGCGTCCTTCGCACGTCCAGTTGGACGCGCGGCGCTCTAACCTCGAGCGAACACTCGCCCGTCGATGGTGACGAGGCCAAGCGCGATCAGCACCACGCCGCCGATTTCGAACAGTTCGAGCCGCTCGCCGAGGAAAAGGAAACCAAGCATCATGGCGCTGGCCGGCACGATGAGCGTGACCAGCGAGGCGTTGGTGGCGCCGGCCGAGGCGACGAGGTTGAAATAGAGGATGTAGGCGAAGGCGGTGGACAGCAGCGCCAGCGCCAGCACCGCCGCCCACACCGGGGGCGACGCCGAGAACAGGCCAGCCGGGCCATAGGTGAAGAGCACGATCGGAATCGTGATGATGGTCGAGGCGGTCAGCTGTCCGGTGGCGATGACCGGCGAGGGCACGCCCTTGAAGCGGCGCGCGACCATCAGGGCAATCCCATAGGACAGCGAAGCGCCGATCAGCGCGAATTTGGCCCAGACCGGGCCGCCGAGCCCGGCAAGCAGCCCGGGACCGATCATCACCGCCGTGCCGGCGACGCCGAGCGCAATGCCGACGAGTTTGTTCCAGGAGAGTTTCTCGTCTGATGTCAGCGCGTTGGCGAGGATCAGCGTCCAGAATGGCGTCGTGGCGTTGAGCACCGAGGCGACACCGGCGCCAAGCTGGGTCTGGCCGGCGAAGATCAGCGAGAAGGGGATGACATTGTTGGTGAGCGCCAGCAGGAAGAACAGGCCGGCGTGAGGAAAAGCGAGCCGGAAAGACGGTCCGCGCAGCCCAAGATAGACCTGCAGCGCCATCGCGGCGATGGCGACGCGAAACAGCACCAGCACCAGCGGATGAAGCTCAGCCACCGCGATGCGGGCGAAGAAGAACGAGCCGCCCCAGATCGCGCCGAGCAGCAGGAGCTGTCCCCAGTCCTTGAGCACCATCGGCCCGCGTGGCGTGGATGTCGCGGCTATTGCCATGTGATCGTCCTCCCAGACGCCCTGAATGCCAGCCAGTCAGGCGGAAGGCATATCGGGTTTGGCGACAAGGGCCACCCGAAACCTGATTGATGGCAGACGTTGCCGTCAAAGACCTAGCGCCGCTGCGTCAGGGCCGCGAGACACAGAATTGTTTTCATTAGCCGCTAGCTTGGATTAATTGTGCGCAGCCGAGGTGAGGATTCGTCCATGCAGCGATTCGAGAATGCCCGCGAGGCGGCACTGGCGCTTCGCCCGGACGATCCGATCTATTGCTTTCGCCCGCAGGTGCTGAAGGCCGATGCGCGGCAGTTCATGGGCATGTTCCCGGGCAAGACCGCTTATGCGGTCAAGACCAATGGCGAGCAGATCGTGCTGAAGACCCTGGTCGAGGCCGGCGTCAATGCCTTCGACGTCGCTTCGCCCGGTGAGTTCGCCGCCGTGCGCGCCGTCTCCGCCGATGCCGAGATGCTCTACATGCACCCGGTCAAGGCGCAGTCGGACATCAAGCTGGCGCTGGAGAAGTACGGCATCCGCGTCATTTCGCTCGACCATGAGGACGAGATCACCAAGCTGACGCGGGTAGTGCGCGCGCTTGACATCGATCCGGGCTCGATCAGCGTGTTCGTGCGGGTGCAGACCAAGGGCCTCGCGGCCTACGAATTGTCGAAGAAGTTCGGCGCCGGGCCTGCCTATGCGGTCGAACTGGCGGAGCGGCTGAACCGCACCGGCTACAAGGTTGGCCTGTGCTTTCATGTCGGCAGCCAGATCGAGGATCCCGACACTTATGAGCGGGCGCTGGCCTCGGCCGACTGGGTACGCAACCGGCTGACCTTCGACATTGCCGGGCTCGATGTCGGCGGCGGTTTTCCGGCCGAATACGGGCACGATCCCAACCGCAAGCAGATCGAGATGCCGTCGCTCGGCCAGATCATGTCGCGGCTGTCCGGCGACCTGAAAGAATACCAGTTCGACCAGATGCCGCTGGTCGCGGAGCCGGGCCGGGTGATCGTCGCGCGTTGCCTGTCCCTGATCGTGCGCGTGCTGCTGCGCAAGGGCAAGCGGCTCTACATCAATGACGGCATCTGGGCATCGCTGTCGGATTCATGGACCGGCAAGATCACGCTGCCGGCACGCTTCATTCCCGACCCGGCGATCCGCTCGCGCAATGGCGAGGAAAAGAACATCGTGCCGTTCAAGGTCTGCGGGGCGACCTGCGATTCCGTCGACATCCTGTCGCGGCCGTTCTGGCTGCCGGAAACGGTCGACACCGGCGACTGGATCGAGATCGGCCATATCGGCGCCTACTCGCTATCGCTCAGGACCCGCTTCAACGGCTTTTATCCCGACACCTTCGTCGAGGTGACGACGCCGTTCGACGAGGGCGACGCGCCACAAGGGTTTGCCAGCCTGGAGACAATGGCGGATTAAGTTGCTTCCTTCTCCCACAGGGGGAGAAGGAAGAGGAGCTAAAGCCTCGCCAGCAGATCCGGCGTTGGCCAGCCATCCACTGGCAGGCCAAGCCGCATCTGCTCCTTGCGGATCGCTTCGCGGGTGTTGGTGCCCAGGATGCCGTCGACGGTGCCGACGTCGTAGCCCCTGGCTTCCAGCTTGGTCTGCAAGGCCTTCATCTGCTCGTTGTCGAGGCCGGTCTCGGGATCGCGCGGATCGAACTGCGGCGCGCCCGCCAGCCTGTTGGCGAGGTTGGCTGCGGTCAGCGCGTAGGTAAAGGACTGGTTCCACTCGAGATAGACGTCGAAATTGTCGTAGGTGAGGAAGGCAGGACCCTTGCGCCCCATCGGCAAGGCCAGGCCGGCCTTCAGGCCGTTGTCGACCAGCGGGGTGCCGTTCGGGTTGGTGACCCCCCACAGCGCCCATTGCGACAGCGGCAATTTGTTGGTGCGTCCGGTCTGGTCCCACGGCATGTCTTCGGGCAGGCGGACTTCCTCGATCCAGGGCTGGTCGCGCTTCCAGCCGCGCGACAGCACCTTGTTGGCCGTGGTCATGATGACGTCCGGGACACTGTTGCGCAGGTCGACCTTGCCGTCACCGTCGCCGTCGACGCCACGCGCCAGATAGTCCGAAGGCAGGATCTGCGTCTGGCCGATCTCGCCGGCCCAGGCGCCCGTGACGTTCTCCGGCAGCACACCGCGATCGATCAGCGTCAAAAGAGGGATGAGTTGCGGCCGGAAAAGCTGTGGGCGGCGGCAATCATGGGAGAGCGTCACCAGGGCGCTCAGCGTGTGGAAATCGCCCTGCACGGCGCCGAAATCGGTTTCCAGCGCCCAGAAGGCTGCGATGATCGGTGCCTGGACGCCGAACTGCTGGTCGGCGCGAGCGAAGACGTCGGCGTATTTCTTCAGGTTTGCCGCACCCTGCTTCAGCCGGTAGGCCGAGATCATGCGGTTGGAGAATTCGATGAAGGTCTGGGTAAAGACGCCCTGGGCGCGGTCGCGCGCCAGGACCTTGTCGTCGATGGTCGCATCCTCCAGCGCGTCGAGGCCGGCGGCGCCGACGCCAGCCGCCTTGGCTTCCGCCGCCACGCCCTGCTTCCAGGCTTCGAAGTCGCCGCCGCATTCCTGCGCCATCGCCGGCAAGGCCGTGGCGCACAAGAACAGCGCCGCGAGGGCTTTCGAACGCAGTCGCATCGGCTTCCTTTCGACATTCAGAATTCCAAGGCGTCCTTGCGCAGCCATAAGGGCGCGGAGCTTCGGAGTACCGGCGGTTGCAGACTTTACCGCTGGCTGTGTCGAAAAGCAGGCGGCAAGCCCGGTGTCAACGGGTGTTCTGCCGCAGCCACTTGTTCCAGGCGGCTTCACTGCCGTTGAAGACGTTGATGTCGGACTTGCCGGTCATGCCGGGAACGATGCCGGTTCCGGTATACTGCCAGAAGGTGAAGGGGTGGCTGCCGTACTTCTCGCGCGGATGGCCGGCAACGGAGCGCAACCAGTAGGGATAGCCGCGGAAGGTCGACAGCTGGTTGTCGTCGAAGAAATCGACCGAGGTGTAGATGATCGGTTTCTTGCCGTAGTGCCGTTCGACGATTTCGAGGAAGGTGGTCATCTCCGCGCGCACCGTGGCGGCGTCGGGGCGCAGCCTGCAGGTCGGCGATTTCGGGTTCCATTCCATGTCGAGGACCGGCGGCATCGCCGAGCGATCGACGGGGACATTCCGGATGAACCAGCGCGCCTGCTGGGCCGCGGGGGTGCAGAAATAGAAGAAATGATAGGCCGCGCGCGGAACACCGTTGGCTTTCGTGCGGGCCCAATGCTCGTTGAAATGGTCATCGAAGCGGTCGCCGCCCTCCGTCGCCTTGATGAAGGCGAATGAGATGCCGCTGGCCTTGGCCGCCGACCAGTCGACCGAGGTCTGGTATTTGGAGACGTCGGTGCCATGAACGGCATAGTTCCACGGCGCGCCACTGTCCCATTCATGCGGCTTGGAATCGCCGAAGCGGGGCGCGCGCACGGCAACCGTCTGGCTGCTGGAGGGCGACAGCGGCGAGAGATCGTCCACGGTCGAGCAGCCGCCGAGCAGCGTCAGCATGAAAAGGGCCGCAAGACGGCGCATCGCAATTCCCGAGCCGGATTCAGCCGGTCGCTGATGGGTCTGTGATTCGATGGCCGCCGCTTGGTCAGGCCCCCTCCGAGCGATCGCCCCACAGCATCGCCCAGCATCATTTCATGCATGTCGTTGTCCCGAAACCGCTGCGCACTTTTGGGCGACATGCATCCTGTGATCGCCGATCATGGTTGATAATCAGTTGACGGCGCTCGACAAGCACCACGATTTGCGGAAGCAATGGCGGCAAATCGATGACATAAGGCTCAGGCGAGAGCCTGGGGGGAAATAAATGCGGATCGTCGTCAAGCTCATCAAATGGCTTCTCGGCCTGATCGTGCTGGCGGTCGCCGCCTTGTTTGCCTGGCTTTACATCGCGCCGCCCGAATTGATCCGCGTCGGCGCGGGCTATTCGGCCAAGATCGTGTGCTCCAATGTCTTCATCGCCGGCCGCGACCCCAAAGAGGTGCTTGCCGTCGACGTGCAGGCGCCCGGCCATCCTTTGCTGCGGCTGATGCAGGTTTCGGTGGACAAGAACCGGGGCACGGTCTCGGCGGGGCTGCTTGGTTTCCTCGGCAAGAGCATCGCCGTCGCCCGCGACGGGCTGGGCTGCGCCTCGGTTCCCGATGGCGATGTCGGCAAGGCGCGGCACACGGTGATCCATGGCGAGCCGTCGGCGACCAGTCAGGATGCGCTGTGGCCGGAAGGCGAGCGGGTCGATGCATCGCAGGACCCGGTGATTGCAAAGCTGCTCGACGATGCGGCGCTGACCGGCACCGGCATGCGCGCGGTGGTGGTGGTCAAGAACGGCCGCGTCGTCGCCGAGCGCTACGGCGCCGGCTTCTCGGAAAAGACGCCGCTGCTCGGCTGGTCGATGACCAAGACTGTGAACGCCGCGCTCATCGGCACGCTGGTCAAGGATGGCAAGATGGCTGTCACTGACAAGGGGCTGTTCGCGCCGTGGAAGGCCGACGGCCGTGCCGCGATCACCCTTGCCGACATGATGGCGATGTCAAGCGGGCTGGAGTTCAACGAGGATTATGGCGACGTCGCGGATGTCACGCGCATGCTCTACCTGGAACCCGATATGGCGGGCTTTGCCGAAGCCAAGCCGCTGGTGGCCGAGGTCGGCAAGGTGTTTTCCTATTCGAGCGGCACGGCGGTGATGCTGTCGCGCCTCTGGCAAGGCGCGATCGGGGACAAGGCCAAGGCGCTGACGTGGCCGCGCACGGCGCTGTTCGAGCCGCTCGGCATGCACAGCGCGGTGCTCGAGACCGACGAGCAAGGCACCTTCGTCGGCTCGTCCTATCTCTACGCCACGGCGCATGACTGGGCGCGCTTCGGCCAGTTCCTGTTGCAAGGAGGCGTGTGGAACGGCAACCAGGTGCTGCCGGCCGGCTTCGTCGACTGGATGCGGGAGCCGGCGCCCGCCTCGAAGGTCTACGGCAAGGGTCAGCTGTGGATCGAGGCACCGGGCGACGAGGATAGCCCGGGCGCCGGTGTCGCGGCCGGCCTGCCCAAGGACACCTACTGGATGGAAGGGCATGACGGGCAAACGGTCACCATCATTCCTTCGGAGCAGCTAGTGGTGGTGCGGCTCGGACTGACGCCGGCCAACCTCGGCTACCGCCCGCAGACGATGGTGGGGGCGCTGGTGAAGGCGCTGCATTAGCAGCCTACCGGGGCAACCCTATCACGCCGAGCCAGGCATAACCGCGATAAAGCGTGCGGAACCGGAAGCTTGCGCCGGTTCGCCGAGATTCCGATTCCAGAACCTCGCGCAGGGTCGAGCGTGGTGCGACGTGGAATTTCCTGAGCCAGCCGCGCAGCAGGGTCCGGAACCAGCGCGGCAGGCCCTCCTGCTGGCCGAAGTCGACGACATGCAGCGAACCGTTGGGGGAGAGGGCGGCAAGTGCCGCGGACACCGTCTTCTCCCAGCCAGGGATCATCGACAGCGAATAGGACACGAAGATGCGATCGAAGCCAACGCGTCCGAACAGTGCCTTGGCATCGAATGCCGTGGCGTCGCCCTGGGCGAGCGTGATACGATCGACCAAGCCTTCGCGGGCAATCGCAGTGCTGGCCGTCTCCAGCATTTCGGCTGAAATATCGAGACCGAAGAAGCGGGCGTCTGGGTAGCGGCGGGCGGCGAGGACGATGTTGCGGCCGGTGCCGCAGCCGAGTTCCAGCACGGTGCCGCCAGCCGGAACATCCAGCCCGTCGATCAGCCGGTCGCGGCCGAGCAGATAATATTTGCGGGTCAGGTCGTAGATGTGGCGCTGCCAGCGGTAGACGCCGTCCATCAGTTCGGCATGGCTGGCCGGCAGCTCCGTCGTGCTCATGCGGCGCGCTTCACATAGAGGTGGAAGCCGCCATAGATGGCCGAACGGTCACGGGCCGAGAATTCGCGCGAGGCCTCGTTCTGGTAGTCCCACTGGTCGAGCAGCGAGGTGGAGACGCGGCCGGGCAACAGGCTGGGTTCGGCAGCGGTGCGGAAGATGACGCGAGCACCGGTGGAAGCGGTGCGGGTGATTTCCGCCCACAGCGCATTGAGCTGCTCGTCGGTCATCCAGTCCTGCGCGTCGAGCAGGACGAAACGGTCGACCGAGCCGGCATCCTTGCCGGCGAGGAACTCGATCAGATTGGCGTGGTGGATGGCGACGCGGTCGATGTTGCCGCGGATGGTGTCGTAATTCCGCTTTTCCAGATAGGCGGGCAGGGCGGCCTCGCCGGGTTCGGGATAGCGGCGGGCGAAGGCCTGCCAGGCGAAGTAGTTGCTCTGCAATGGGAAATCGCAGGCGAGCTTTTCCAGTCGGGCTTTCAGTACGCTGGCCATGGTGCCGTCACCCGAGGTGATCAGCGAATCGTACTGCGCTGGTGGAATGCCGAGGCCGAACAGCGAAGCCTTGCGCGAGGTTGCCCATTTCAGCAGCGGTTTGTCGAACACGGGCGCCAGCTCCTCGTTGAAGAAGCGACGCTGCTCGCCGATGTTGCGGGCCTGCATGATGCCGGCTGGGTCGACGCCGAAGAATTTTGCCGTGCGATGGCCCATGGCGATGAACAGGCCGAGCAGGCCGGTCTGGTAGAAATTGCTGTCAAAGACGGCGATGCGCCGGCGGCCGCGCCAGTTGCGGCGCTCCCAATAGTGACGGCTGACCGGATCGAGACGCGGTGCGATGAACCGGTCGTAGGCTTGCGAATTGTGGCTGGTGTCTGCGGCACCGAAGAAGCGGAACAGGTCGCCCTGCGACGGCAAATGGCGCACCGCCTCCAGCTTCATGCGGTTCAGCGCGATGTGCGCGGCGTTGAGGTCGACCGCGTCGACCCGTGCCGGCGAGCGGGTGAGGTAGGCCAGGATGTTGCAGCCGCCCGAGGCGATGGTGACGACACGGTGGCCCTGGCCAAGCTGCATGGCCTCCATGTCGACATCGGGGTCTTCCCAGATCTGCGGATAGACGAGGCCGGAAAACAGGAAGGCGAACAGCCGTTCCGAAATGCCGGCTTTCGACAGCGGGCGGTTCTGGTAGACGGCTTTTCCAACTTCCTTGCCGCGGCGAAAAACCAGATCTGCGGAAACGTCCGTCATGGCAAGCTGATTCCCCATTTGCTTTGCCGCAAGCGGGTAGCGCAGGGTCATGACAGGCCGGTGACAGCCTGTTGACGTCAGTTCAGGCCTTGCCGAATCCGCCCGGCGTCGGCGTCGTCAGAATGACGGCGTCGCCCGCCTGAAGCACGGTCTGGTCGCAGGCTTTCAGCATTTCGATCGTGCCGTTCTTGCGACGGATCTTGGTCGAGCCGACCTCGCCGTCGCCGCCGCCGTCCAGGCCTTGCGGAGGCCGATTGCGATGCGAGGACAGGATCGCGCACTCCATCTTTTCGAGGAAGCGGATGGTGCGTTTGGTGCCGTCGCCGGCATTCCATCGGCCTTTGCCGCCGGAGCCTTCGCGGATGTGGAAATCCTCGAGCAGCACGGGAAAGCGCAGTTCCAGCACTTCCGGGTCGGTGAGGCGCGAATTGGTCATGTGGGTGTGGACGCCGGAGGTGCCGGCAAAGCCGCGTCCGGAGTTCATGTGCCCGGCCGGTGAGCCGGAGCAGATCGTTTCGTAGTACTGGTACTGCTTGTTGCCGAAGGTGAGGTTGTTCATCGTTCCCTGCGCATTGGCCATGGCGCCCATGGCGCCGAACAGCGCGTTGGTGACATGCTGCGAGGTCTCGACATTGCCGGCGACGACTGCCGCCGGATAGGACGGTTTGAGCATGCAGCCGTCGGGGATGATGATGTTGATGGGCCGCAGACAGCCGGCATTCATCGGGATCATGTCCTCGACCATGACGCGGAAGGCATAGAGCACCGCGGCGCGCGCGACCGGTTCGGGCGCGTTGAAATTGTTCTTCATCACCGGCGATGTGCCGGTGAAGTCGACGGTCGCCTCGCGCTTTTGCCGGTCGACCGTGATCTTCACCTTGATGACCTGGCCGGTGTCGGTCGGGTACTCATATTGCGAGGAATCCGGCAGCCGTTCCAGCACGCGGCGCACGCTTTCGGCGGCATTGTCCTGGACATGACCCATATAGGCCACGACGACATCGAGGCCGAAATGCGCGACCATCTTGCGCAGTTCGGCGACACCCTTCTCGTTGGCGGCGATCTGCGCCTTGAGGTCGGCGATGTTCTGGTGCGGGTTGCGGGCCGGGTAGCGGTGGTCGGTGAGCAGCGTATGCAGTTCCTTCTCGCGGAATTTTCCACAATCGACGATGCGGAAATTGTCGAACAGCACGCCTTCCTCGTCGACCGTGGTGGCGAGCGGCGTCATCGAGCCGGGCGCCGTGCCGCCAATGTCGGCGTGGTGGCCGCGCGAGGCCGCCCAGAAGAGGATGTTCTGCTTGATGTCGTCGAAGACCGGCGTCACCACGGTGATATCGGGCAGATGCGTGCCGCCATTGTAGGGTGCATTGAGGGCAAAGACGTCGCCGGGGTGGATGTCGCCGGAATTGAGCCGGATGATGGTTTCGACCGAACGATCCATGGAGCCCAGATGCACCGGCATGTGCGGCGCATTGGCGACCAGGGCGCCGCTGTGGTCGAAGACGGCACAGGAAAAATCCAGCCTTTCCTTGATGTTGACGGAATAGGCGGTGTTCTGCAAGGTCACGCCCATCTGCTCGGCGATCGACATGAAGAGGTTGTTGAAGACTTCCAGCATGACCGGATCGGCTTCGGTGCCGAGCGCCGCCTGCCGGCGCTTTTTCTCGACGCGGCGCAAGAGCACATGGTTCCTGGCGGTGATCTGGGCCTGCCAGCCGGGCTCGACGACAACGGTCTGGTTTGGCTCGATAATCAAAGCGGGACCGGCAATGCTGTTGCCCGGCTTCAACGCGTCGCGAAGGAAGACGCCGGAAGCACGCCACGCCCCTTCGGTGAAGATTTCGCGGGTCTGCGAAGGGCTTAAGGTGAGATCTTCGGTTTCTGAATCATTTTCGTCGCGGCGAGCACCGCCGGTGTCGGTGCCTTCGACGCCGACTGTCTCGACGATCATCGGCTTGTCGTCATAGACGAAACCGAACTGCGCCTTGTGGGCGATTTCGAAATCGCGCTTGGCCTGGAAAATCGAGTCCTCCTCGAAATTCACCGGCAGTGTCGTGTCAGTGCCGTCATAGCGGATGTGCAGCACCGGCTTCGCGGCGACGGCATCCTCGGCGATGCCTTGCGCCGCGAGCTCGGCGATGACGGCTTTTCTCAAGGTGGCAATGAGGGTGGCGATCTCGGTTCTCGACTCTTCGGCAAGAGGCTTGAGCAGTGCCTGCTGGCGTGAGGCAAAGACCGAGGCCAAACCGATGCCGTAGGCTGAAAGCAGACCGGAGAACGGGTGGATCAGCACCGCCTCCATGCCGAGTGCGTCAGCGACCAGGCAGGCGTGCTGGCCGCCGGCGCCACCAAAGCAGTTCAGGAGATATTCGGTGACGTCGTAGCCACGCTGCACGGAAATCTTCTTGATGGCGTTGGCCATGTTCTCGACGGCGATGGTGATGAAGCCTTCGGCAACTGCTTCCGGCGGCCGGCCATCGCCGATCTCGGCGGCGAGCGCCGCGAATTTCTCGCGCACGATCCCGACATCGAGCGGCTCGTCCTGGCCGGGGCCGAAGATCGCGGGGAAGAATTCCGGCTGCAGCTTGCCCAGCATGACGTTGGCGTCGGTGACGGCCAGGGGGCCGCCGCGCCGGTAAGCGGCCGGGCCTGGATTGGCGCCGGCGGAGTCCGGCCCGGCACGGAAGCGGCCTGCCTCATAGTGCAGGATCGAGCCGCCGCCGGCGGCGACGGTATGGATGCGCATCATCGGGGCCCGAACGCGCACGCCGGCGACTTCGGTATCGAAGGCGCGCTCATACTCGCCATCATAGTGGGCGACATCGGTGGACGTGCCGCCCATGTCGAAGCCGATGACCTTCTCGAAGCCGGTGAGCTTCGCCGTCTCGACCATGCCGACAACGCCGCCGGCCGGCCCGGACAGCAGCGCATCCTTGCCCTGGAACATGTCGGCGGCGGTGAGGCCGCCAGACGACATCATGAACATGAGGTGCGGGGATTGGTCGCTCTTTCCCGCCGTGACGCCCAGCTCCCCCGCCACCCTTTGCACATAGCGCGACAGGATCGGCGACAGATAGGCGTCGACCACCGTGGTGTCGCCGCGCCCCACCAGCTTGATCAGCGGCGACACCTCGTGGCTGACCGAAACCTGGCCGAAGCCAAGCTTGCGGCAGATTTTTGCCACCGCCTTCTCGTGATCGGGATATTTCCAGGCATGCATGAAGACGATGGCGACGGCGTCGATGCCATCGGCTTTCGCCTGCTCGATCGCCGGCCGGCAGGCTGCGACGTCGAGCAATCGTTCGACGCAGCCGTCGGCGAGCACGCGCTCGTCAACCTCGATGACGCGCTCGTAGAGCTGCTCGGGAAGGATGATCTCCTTGGCGAAGATGTCGGGCCGTGCCTGGTAGGCAATCCTGAGCGCATCGCGAAACCCCTTGGTGATAAGCAACAGGACGCGGTCGCCCTTGCGCTCCAGCAATGCGTTGGTGGCCACCGTGGTGCCCATCTTGATGTCGCCGATCAAGCCGGGCGGGATCGCTGCGCCAGAGCGCAGGCCGAGAAGGTCGCGAATGCCCTGGATGGCGGCATCGGCGTAGGCTTCGGGATTTTCTGACAGAAGCTTGCGCGGATGCAGACCGCCTTGCGGGTCACGACCGATGACATCGGTGAAGGTGCCGCCGCGGTCGATCCAGAAATCCCACTTCGCGGTCATGCGGCATGCTCCGGCATTCTTGTCGATGCAATCTGTTAGTTCGCAATGGCTTAACCTGCAACGGCCATGCGCATGATGTTACATGCGGACACGCAACGTTACGAAACCCATATCCATCTGATGCATTTTCTCTTCGACCGCCTACCGGCAACGGGGGCGTTACTAGAAGGAGAGATATCATGAAGAAACTTATTCTTGCTTCAGTTTCGGCTCTTGCCTTGCTTGGCGTCGCAGCCTGCAGCGACAGCGGCAAAGATAACACCACCACCCAGAGCACCAACCCGCCGGCCGCCGAACAGCCGATGAAGCCTGCTGCTCCGGCCGACAATTCCACCAAGCCCGCCGAGCCGGCTCCGGCAACGCCTGCTCCTGCCCCCGCGCAGTAGTTAGTCCCAGTAGCAGTAGTGTGTATCAGTAAGTGTGTCTTGGGAGAGAAGGCCGGCCTCGCGCCGGCCTTTTCTTTGCTGGGGGTCCTCTTTGCGGGGGGCCTTCACAACCCCGACACCGGCCGTTATTGGCTTGATAGCGGGGACCGGTTGGCTCTATGAAGCGGGCCATGTCGATTTGGGATCGCCTCGGCGACTTCATCACGCGGGTTTCGTCTTCAGCCACGTCGGGTGTCGCCGACGTGGTCGAGGCCGTGCGCACGGTTTTCTCCGGCGATGCCGACCTGCGTCGCCGCGTCGCCTTCTCGGTGGCAATGATCGCGCTTTCGGCCAAGATGGCCAAGGCCGACGGCATCGTCACCCAGGATGAGGTGCGTGCCTTCCAGGAAATATTCGAAGTGCCGCAGAAAGAAGCGCGCAACGTGGCGCGGCTGTTCGATCTCGCCCAGCGCGACGTGGCCGGTTTCGAGACCTATGCCGAGCGGATGGCGCAGCTTTGCGGCTCGGGCCATTCGAACTGCGTGATGCTGGAGGACATACTCGACGGCCTGTTCCATATCGCCAAGGCCGACGGGCTGGTGCATGAGCGTGAAGGCGTTTTCCTGCACCGTATTGCCGAGATTTTCCGCATCGACGAGGCGCATTACGAAAGCATCATGGCGCGGCACGTCAATCTCGGCGCCGGGGATCCCTATATCGTGCTCGGCATCGAGCGCGGCAAGCCGTTCGAGGAAGTCAGGAAGCGGTATCGCAAGCTGGTTTCCGACAACCATCCCGACCGGCTGATCGCGCGCGGCCTGCCGCAGGAGTTCATCAAGATCGCAACGACCAGGGTCGCGGCGATCAACGCCGCCTATGAGATGATCGAGCGGGGCCTGCGGCACGCATGAGCGGCTTCCTGCCCGACGAGCCGCGTGCCGAGGTCAGGGTGTCGCCGAATTTCGGGCCAAGGCGCGACATGCTCAGACCCGACATGATCGTGCTGCATTACACCGGCATGGCGACAGGCGCCGGGGCTGAAGCGTGGCTGTGTGATCCGGCCAGCGAAGTCTCGTCGCACTATCTCGTCCATGAGAATGGCCACATCGTGCAGATGGTCAGGGAAAGCGACCGCGCCTGGCATGCCGGCAAGGGCTCGTGGTTCGGACGCACCGACATCAATTCCTGTTCGGTGGGCATCGAGATCGTCAATCCGGGACATTCGCTCGGCTATCGCGATTTCCCCGGGCGACAGATCGACGCCGTGATTGGCCTGTGCAAGGGGATCGCCAGGCGGCATTCGATCGTTGCCGAGCGGGTGCTGGCGCATTCCGACGTGGCGCCGGGGCGCAAGATCGATCCGGGCGAGAAGTTTCCGTGGAAAGCCCTGTTCGAAGCCGGTGTCGGCCATCTTGTGCCGGCGGCCCCGGTCAGGCGAGGGGCCGCGCTCAAGATCGGCGCCGTGGGCGCCGAGGTCGAGGCGCTGCAGTCGATGTTGGCACTCTATGGTTATGGTGTCGAAATATCGGGCATTTTCGACCAGCGCACGGAGATCGTCGTCGAGGCGTTTCAGCGGCATTTCCGGCCGCGCAAAGTGGATGGCGTTGCGGATGGCTCGACGCTGCGGACGCTGCAAAGACTGCTGGCTTCCGTGAGACCCTGACCCGGAGGAAGGTCTTGGCCAAGTAATCCTTTTCCAATCCTTAGGTTACAACGTGTCACGCAAAGTGACTTGCCCGGCCTTGTTTGACACCAAATCGAGCGTCAAACGGCTGACGTGCAGATATCGGACCCCCAGCCCCCCGGATGTTCCGATATTAATTGAGCGTTGCTGCGTGAATATCTTCGCGCGGTTCAGACAGAACAGGATCACATGCAGAAATTGACCGTTGTAACGGCAGCTCTTGCTGCCGGCGTAATGACTTTTGCGTTCAGCGCCGCGAATGCCGCGCCACTCAGCCAGCGGGGCGATCAAGGTTTCATCGCGGTATCCGCAAAAAGCGGCAAGGCCACGTTGGCCAAAGGCGGCAAGACGCAGGCAAGCCACGGCGCGAAGCGGATTTCCGCCAAAGCGGAAAAGGTAAGCTGGAAAAAGAAATCCACCGCCAAAAGGCCGACGAAGCGCGGCCGCAAGACCATCGACATGACGACAACGGCATCGATTGGTCTCAGGAACGCGGCGGCGTCGACAGCCGCGGTGGCCAGCAGTGGTCAGTATTCCGCGATCGTCGCACGCTATGCCGCGAGCTACGGCGTACCGGTTTCGCTCGCGCAGGCAGTCATCAGGATCGAGAGCAACTACCGGCCGAACATGGTCGGCAGCGCCGGCGAGATCGGCCTGATGCAGATCAAGCCGGCGACGGCACGGATGATGGGCTACAACGGTTCGGCCAAGGGGCTCTTCGATCCGGATACCAACATCAAATACGGGATGAAGTATCTCGCCATGGCGCAGGATCTCGGCGGTGGCACCACCTGCGGCACGATCCTGAAATACAATGCCGGCCATGCCGCGACACGGATGAACCCGGTGTCGGCCGCCTATTGCAGCAAGGTCAAGGTGCAGATGGCGGCGCTGTAGCCATTTGGCTGTGGGGAGCCGGCCGCTTAGAGCGACGTGTGGTCATTCGACCGCACAAAGTACGCTCTAACTCTTTGAGCTATGCCGGCTTTTTCGTTTGCGTTTTCGGACGTGAACCCCTTTATACGCCTTGCCAGCTGGCCGGGCGGCCGCACCCACAAATGCCGAAAGGCTGTGGGTGAGGAAAGTCCGGGCTCCATGGAAACACGGTGCCGGTTAATGGCCGGCGGGGGCGACCCCAGGGAAAGTGCCACAGAAAGCAAACCGCCACGGTTTACCGTGGCAAGGGTGAAAGGGTGGGGTAAGAGCCCACCGCGCGACTGGCAACAGGAGCGGCACGGTAAACCCCACCGGGAGCAAGACCGAATAGGGGCGGTGCGAGGGGAAACCCTCGAGGGCTGTTTCCGGCTCACCGTCCGGGTAGGTTGCGTGAGGCGCATGGCAACATGCGCCCAAGATGAATGGCCGCCACGTTCTCGCGCCGCAAGGGGCGAGGGCCATACAGAACCCGGCTTACAGGCCAGCTGGCAATTTTCTCCCACGATATCGAAGAGAAATCTTTTGAGATCAGCAGGTTGCGCTTTCGGGCGGGCCTGTTGATTCAAGCTGTCAGCTGTTTGTCTAGGCGATGTAGCACTGGTCGTTGCTTGAACCTGGTGCGATTAAATCGTACCATCGATTAGCGAATGCCATCAGGAGCCTATCATGGGACAGGTCGACAAACGCAGCATCACGCTGTCGCCGGAACTGGCGGCGGCGGTGGACGATGTGGTCGCCGCCGGCGAATATGCCTCGGCGAGCGAAGTGATCCGCGATGCGCTCAGGCAATGGAAGGACCGGCGCGATCTGCATGGCTACACCGTCGAGGAACTGCGAAAGCTGGTGCGGGAGGGAATCGACAGCGGGCCCGGACGATTTGCGTCGATGGATGAAATCAAGGCCGAGGCACGGAGACGTTTGCGATCTGACGACGCGGCATGAATTTGCTGCCCATCGTTCGGAACACGCGCACTGAAGACGATCTGATCGCGATCTGGCTCCATGTCGCGCGCGACAGCGAGGCTGCAGCTGACCGGTTGCTCGACCGCATCGAGGCACGGTGGCAGCAACTGGCAATCTATCCTCTCTCAGGCGCGCCGCGCGACGATATCGGGCCCGGCATTCGTCATCTGGTCGTCGGCGACTACCTCACCTTGTATCGTGTCGGTAGTGGCGCGATCGAAGTCATCCGCGTGCTGCATGGCAAGCGCAACATCGAAGCCGACGATCTTGGCCCGTAGCCCATTTCTCAGTCGCTGATTTTATCCAGCGATGCCTCGATCGCCTTCCAGAGTTCTTCCACAGGCTCGCAGCCGACCGACAGGCGGACGAAACCGGCGGGCACCGCATCGCCTCGCTTCAAGCGCCGTTCGGCGGAGGTGTGGACGCCGCCGAAGGACGTCGCGGCCTCGATCAGTTGGCAATTGTTGATGAAATCCTCGGCCTTGGCTTCCGAGGCGAGTTCGAAAGAGATCAGGAAGCCGAAGCGCTCCATCTGGGCGCGGGCAAGGTTGTGCGACGGATCGCTTTCGAGGCCCGGAAAACGAAGTCCGCTGATCGCCGGGTGGCCTTTCAGCCGCCGTGCGATCACTTCCGCCGACGAGCACATGCGGTCGAAGCGCACCTCCAGTGTTTCGAGGCCGCGATGCACCAGCCAGGCTTCAAACGGCCCGGGAATGCCGCCGGCCATTGCGCGCCAGTCCGTCACTTTGGTGACGATGTCGGCGTTGCGGCTGGCGACGTGGCCGAACAGCACGTCCGAGTGGCCGTTGACCGCCTTGGTGTCGGCGGAGACGACGAGATCGGCGCCGAAGTCGAGCGGACGCTGGCCGAATGGCGTCATCGTCGTGTTGTCGACGACAAGGATCCCGCCCTGTTCGCGGACAGCCTTGGCGACGGCCGAGATGTCGCAGATGTCCAAACGCGGGTTGGATGGGGTTTCCACGAAGACCAGCGAGTAGCCTTCGAAGCCGCCGTCAAGGAAGGTCGGCGTCGGCCTGGTGTCGCAGGTGACGCCGAGCGGCTTCAGGAAGCGTTCGGCCATGGCGCGCGTGGCATGATAGCCGTCCGCCGGCAGGAGCACGCGATCGCCCGATTTCAGCAGCGCGAAAAACACCGACGAAATCGCGCCCATTCCAGAAGGAAAACTCACGCATTTGGCGTCTTCCAAATGGCCGAGCACATGTTCCACGGCGCGCCAGGTTGGATTGTCGTAGCGGCCATATTGATCGACCCCGGTCTCGGCGCCCGGCGTGTGAAAGATCGAAGCCATGGTCAACGGCAAGGGGATCGGATCGCCGTTGGCAGAATCGCGGCTGCGCAAATGGGACAGTTCGGCGGCGCGTGACTTTGCCGTCTCGGACATGAACTCGATCCTTGTTATCTGGGCGGAAGATCTCGCTCGACGCTATGCGCGCGGGTGATCGGCGGCAAGCCACGTCTTTTGGGCCAGAGGGCTCTAAACGCTTCGTTAGGCTTAATGATCCATAAAGACGAGATGTGCCGTCAAGGCTGCTTTCATTGGTCGCGGTGCGCATGCTTGTGAAGCCTATTCCCGTTGACGCCCATAGTGCCCCATGATATCCCATTTCGACATCAAAGCCTTCGTTCCGCGTCGGGGTAAAGCGTACGCCAATCGGGCAGCCGCGGCGGCTGCGCGCTTGCCGGGTTTTGCCCATGCGGACGAGGCTGGTACGGGGCAGGGAACGCGCTGCGGCGGTGCGTTTGACAAGATGAAGAGGGGTGCGGCGGCGCAAGCGGCTGTAACGCGTGATGGACCGGTTTCTGTCAAACACGGTGAGCAGGATCGATGCGAAGGGACGGGTGTCCGTTCCGGCGCATTTCCGCGCCGTCGTGCAGAAGCGCGGCTATTCGGAGCTCTACGCGCTGCGCTGCCTGGACCTGCCGGCGATGGATGTCGGTGGGCTGGACCTGCTCGACCGCTACGAGCAGCGTATCGCGCTCGAGGATCCCTTCTTGCAGACGGCGGACGACATGTCGTTCTTTTGCCATGGCGACGGCACCTTCCTGAAGCTCGATCAGGACGGCCGCATCACGATGAGCGATTTCATTCGCGAGCACACCGGCATTTCGTCGGAAGTGGCCTTTGTCGGACGCGGCAATTTCTTTCAGATCTGGGAGCCGGGACGGCTTGCTGCCTATGGCGCGCAGGCGCGGGCCCGGCTTTTGCAGCTTCGGCAGGGGACGAAGCCTGGGGAGCGACTGGAATGACGGTGGGCCACGGCGATGACCTTCACGCCGTTGGCGGATCGGCCCGCCACATTCCGGTCCTCCTTGGCGAAGTGCTCGAGGCACTGGCGCCGGCGGAGGGCGACATCATCATCGACGGCACGTTCGGCGCCGGCGGCTACACCAGGGCCATTCTGGCCACCGGGGCTTCCGTGGTGGCCATCGACCGCGACCCCGACGCCATCGCCGCCGGGCGCGATCTCGAGGCGCAATCAGGCGGCAGGCTGAGGCTGGTGCAGGCGCCGTTCTCGACGCTGGACGAGCATGTCGAGAGCGCCGACGGCGTCGTGCTCGACATCGGTGTGTCCTCGATGCAGCTCGACCAGGCCGAGCGCGGGTTTTCGTTCCGCGCCGATGGACCGCTCGACATGCGCATGGCGCAAGCGGGCCTCAGCGCCGCCGACGTCGTCAACAGCTTCAAGCCGGGCGACCTTGCCCGCATCTTCGGCTTCCTCGGCGAGGAGCGTCATGCCGGGCGCATTGCCCGCATGATCGAGGCACGCCGCGAAAAGCGTCCGTTCGAACGCACGCTGGAACTCGCCGATGCGATCGAGACGCATGTCGGCCGCGCGCCGAAGGACAAGATCCATCCGGCCACGCGCGTCTTCCAGGCGCTGCGCATCTTCGTCAATGACGAGCTCGGCGAACTGGCCAAGGCCTTGTTCGCCGCCGAACGCGTATTGAAGCCGGGCGGGCGGCTCGCCGTGGTGACGTTCCATTCGCTGGAAGACCGCATCGTCAAGCGCTTCATCGCCGATCGCGCCGACGTCGCGACCGGCTCGCGTCACCTGCCCGAGGCTCATGCGCGCATCGCGACCTTCCGCAAGGCGGGTGGTGGCGTGACCGCCGGCGACGCCGAGGTCGCGGCCAATCCGCGCGCCCGTTCGGCCAGGCTACGCGCGGCGATCCGCACCGAGGCGCCGGCGCGCAGCAGCGACTTTTCGATCTTCGGCCTTCCAAAGCTTCCTGGCATCGACCGGCCGGGAGAGAGGTGAGCACGTGTTTCGTACCAGCGACATTGTCCTGATCGCCGTCATGGTTTCGGCGGCGGCCCTGACCTACAAGACCAAGCGCGAGGCCGAGGAACAGCTGGCGGCGGTGCAGAAGATCCACGCCCAGATCCGCTATGAGGAGGACACGATCGACCTGCTCAAGGCCGACTGGAGCCTGCTCACCCAGCCGTCACGGCTGCAGAAGCTGGCCGAACTCTACAAGTCGCAGCTCGAGCTCGAGCCAGTCAGCGCCCGCCAGATCGTCGGTATCGGTGATCTGCCGGCCAAAGCCCTGGACATTCAGGACATCCTGAAAGGACGCCAGGACGGCATGGCCGACAATTCCGACAAGGCGCCCTCGGGCGACAAGGATCCAGTGGTTACCGGAGGCATCGCCCAATGATCGGCAAACTGCTGAAACGCCGCGCGAGCACGGGTGAAGCCGGATCGATCGTGGTCGAGGGCGCCCGCAAGGCGACCGGCGGCAAGGGCAGGACGCGCATCATGATGACGATGGCGGTGTTCTTCGGCATCTTCTCGATCATTTCCGGGCGGCTGGTCTATCTCGGCTTCCAGACCCCCGACATGTCGGGCGGCCCGCAGAGCAGGGTGACGGCATCGCGGCCCGACATTGTCGACCGCAATGGCGAGGTGCTGGCGACGGACATCAAGACGGCGTCGCTGTTTGCGGAACCGCGCCGCATCGTCGACGCCGACGAGGCGATCGAGAAGCTGTCGACGGTACTTCCCGAGATCGATTACGAGCAGACCTACCACAAGCTGAAGAGCGGTGCCGGCTTCGTCTGGCTGCAGCGGCAGCTGACACCCAAGCAGCAGGCCGACATCATGCAGCTTGGCATTCCGGGCTTCGGCTTCCGCACCGAAAAGCGCCGTTTCTATCCGAGCGGCGAGACCTCATCCTACATTGTCGGCCTCACCAACATCGACAACCAGGGCATCTCCGGCATGGAGAAGTATATCGATGAGCAGGGCCTGAGCGACCTGCAGGCGTCGGGCCTGGCGGTGGCGAAGGATTTGAAGCCGGTGAAGCTGTCGATCGATCTGCGCGTCCAGCATATCGTGCGCGACGAGATCGCCGCCGGCCTGGAGCGCTATCGCGCCATCGGTGCTGGTGCCGTTGTGCTCAACGTCAAGACCGGCGAAGTGGTGGCCATGGGCTCGGTGCCGGATTTCGATCCGAACAATCCCTACAATGCACAGGAAAAGGACCGGCTGAACCGGATGTCGGCGGGCCTCTATGAGATGGGCTCGACCTTCAAGAGCTTCACCTCAGCCATGGCGCTCGATTCCGGCAAGGCGACGATGGCGAGCCGCTTCGACGCCTCGCATCCAATCCGGGTCGGCCATCAGGCCATTCACGATTTCCACGGCAAGAACCGCGTGCTGTCGTTGCCGGAGGTGTTCCTCTATTCGTCCAACATCGGGTCGGCCAGGGAGGCCGAGCTGGTCGGCATCGAGGGGCACCGCGAATTCCTGCATCGCCTTGGAATTTTGGACAGGATGCAGACCGAACTGCCGGAAGTCGCCCGCCCGACTGAACCGAAGGTCTGGAAACAGGTCAATTCGTTTACCATCGCCTTCGGTCATGGTGTGTCGACGACGCCGCTGCAAGCGGCCGTCGGCTGCGCGGCGCTGATGAATGGCGGCTACCTGATCGAGCCGACATTCCTGGTCCGCAGCGAGCAGGATGCGATGGCGGTGGCCAAGAAAGTGGTCAGCGACAAGACGGTCGAAGGCATGCGCTACCTTTATACGCTCAACGCCGAGAAGGGCTCGGCCAGAAACGCCAGGGTCCCCGGCTACCGCGTTGGCGGCAAGACCGGAACAGCCGAGAAGGTCATCAATGGCCGCTACTCGAAGGACTTGAATTTCAATACCTTCGTCGCCGCCTTCCCGATGGACGATCCGCAATACCTGGTGTTCACGATTGCCGACGCCCCGCACCCGGAAAAGCCTGGCATGACAGACGTCGCGGCCGCGAATGCTGGGGTTATAGCCGGCAATATCATCAGGCGCTCAGCGGCCATACTTGGCGTCAAGCCAGATTTCAGCCATGAAAATGGTGCAACGCTGGTTTCCTATCAGTGATTCTTGGGGCGCGCCGGCAACTGCGCGCTATTTTGTTGTGGTGAACGGGACTCGATGAAGCTCAGAGATCTAGCCGGTATCCTGCCAGTCGAAGGAACAGCTTCCGCCGATCTGGAGGTTACCGGGATTTCGTCGGATTCCCGCCAGGTAAAACCGGGCGTCGTCTTTTTTGCGCTCGCCGGCACCAAGGCGGATGGCGCGGCCTATGCCGCCGACGCGGCCGGGCGTGGGGCCATCGCGATCGTTGCAAGCCAGGGCAGTGACCTTGCCGGGCTACAGGTTCCAGTGCTGGCAGTCGATGATCCGCGCCTGGCGCTGGCGTTGAGTGCGGCACGCTATTTCGGCAAGCAGCCACAGACCATGGTCGCGGTGACAGGCACCAGCGGCAAGACGTCGGTCGCTGCCTTCACCAGGCAGATCTGGGAACAGGCCGGCCATGCCGCCGCTTCGATCGGCACCACCGGCGTCGTGGCGCCGGGCCGCAACGACTATGGCTCGCTGACCACGCCCGATCCGGTCGCGCTGCACCAACTGCTCAGGGAATTGGCGGACGCCGGCGTCACGCACGCCTCGATGGAAGCCTCCAGCCATGGGCTCGACCAGCGCCGCCTCGACGGCGTGAAGCTCGCCGCCGGCGGCTTCACCAATCTCGGCCGCGACCATATGGATTACCATCCGACGGTCGAGGACTATCACCGCGCCAAGCTGCGCCTGTTCGACACGCTGCTACCGAAAGGCGCACCGGCCGTCATCTTCGCCGACGATCCGTGGTCGGCGCCGACGATCCAGGCGGCGCAGGCGGCCGGGCTCGAGGTGCTGACGGTTGGCCGCCATGGCGATTTCCTCAAGCTGAAGCGGGTCGAGCACGAGCGCCATCGCCAGCGCGCCGAGGTCGAGGCCGACGGCGTGCTTTACGAGATCGACCTGCCGCTTGCGGGCGATTTCCAGATTTCGAACGCGCTGGTTTCGGCGGGACTTGCCATTTCCACCGGAACACCCGTCGCCAAGGCCTTGATGTCCTTGGAGAAACTTAAGGGCGCGCCGGGCCGGCTCGATCTCGTCGGCACCACCGCCAACGGTGCGCCTGTGTATGTCGACTACGCCCACAAGCCCGACGCGCTGGAAAATGTGCTGGCCTCGGTGCGTCCGTTCACCACCGGCCGTGTCATGGTCGTGTTTGGCTGTGGCGGCGACCGCGACCGCGGCAAGCGGCCGATCATGGGCGAGATCGCGACACGGCTCGCCGATGTCGTCATCGTCACCGACGACAATCCGCGCTCGGAAGTGCCCGAAACGATCCGCGCCGCCATTCTTGCCGCCGCACCCGGGGCGATCGAGATCGGCGACCGGCGCCAGGCGATCCACGAGGCGGTCGGCATGCTGCATGCCGGCGACACGTTGATCGTGGCCGGCAAGGGCCACGAGGAAGGCCAGACGATCGGCTCCGAGACCTTGCATTTCTCCGATCATGAGGAAGTGCGCGCCGCGCTGCTGGAGCGTGCCGCATGAGCTTGCTTTGGACCTCCGAGACTCTGGTTGCCGCCATGGACGGCCGGCCGCTCGGGCCGATGCCGGACGGCATATCGGGCATTTCGATCGACAGCCGCAGCCTGCAGCCGGGCGATGCGTTCTTCGCCATCAAGGGCGAGGCGATGGACGGTCATGACTTCGCAACCGCTGCCATCAAGGCCGGCGCCGGCGTGCTGGTGGTGGCCGAAGGCAAGCTGCCTTCGCTCGGCCGGCTGACGGCGCCGATCATCGTCGTCGAGGACGTGCTGGCCGCACTTGAAAAACTCGGTGTCGCGGCGCGCGCCCGCTCGAGCGCCAAGATCATCGCGGTGACCGGTTCGGCCGGCAAGACCACCACCAAGGAAGCACTGCGCCACGTGCTGTCGGCCGTCGGCAAGGTACATGCCTCGGCGCAGTCCTTCAACAACCATTGGGGCGTGCCGCTGACATTGGCGCGCATGCCTGATGATTGCGACTATGCCGTGTTCGAGATCGGCATGAACCATCCCGACGAGATCCGGCCGCTGGTGAAAATGGTGAGGCCGCATGTCGCGATCGTCACCATGATCGCGGCGGCGCATCTCGGCTTCTTCCGCAACCTGGACGAGATAGCCAGGGCCAAGGCAGAGATTTTCGAAGGGCTGGAGCCCGATGGCGCGGCGGTCCTCAACCGCGATGACGCGCGTTTCAAGCTTCTCGACAAGATGGCGCATGCCGCCGGCGTCGAGCATGTCTACGGCTTCGGCGAAAATGCGCGCTCGACCTTCAAACTGGTCAAATGCGAGTTGCATGCCGACCATTCCGACATCGCCGCCAGGATCAGCGGCCACGATATGATCGCTCGTATCGGCGCTCCCGGCCGGCATATGGTGCAGAATGTGCTGGCGGTGCTGGGGGCGGCGCATCTGGTCGGTGCCGATCTCGACAGGATAGCCTTGGCGCTGGCTGATCTTTCGGCCGAGCGCGGGCGTGGCAAGCGCCATGTGCTGCGTCATCCCAAAGGGCCGATCACGCTCATCGACGAGAGCTACAATGCCAATCCGGCGTCGATGGCTGCCGCCATGGCGCTGCTCAACGCGACGCCGGTGACGGGCGGGGGCCGGCGCATCGCCGTGCTCGGCGACATGCTGGAGCTCGGCGACCATTCTGCCAAGCTGCATGCCGCTCTGGCGGATCTTATCGTGGGCACCGGGACGCAGACCGTCTTTCTCGGTGGCCCGGAGATGCGCGCGCTGGCCGAGGCATTGCCAAGCGAGGTCAAGACCGAATACCGCGCTGGCGTCGAGGAACTGAAGCCGGTGCTGTTCGCCGCCCTGCAGCCGGGCGACGTGGTGATGATCAAATCGTCGAAGGGCATCGGTTTTGCAAAACTGGTCGATGCGCTGCTGGGCAAATTCCCGGCGGAATCCGCAACCAGCAAACTGACCTAGGTCAAGTCGGGGGACGAAAAGCGCATGTTTACACTGCTCGTCGATTTTGCGGACAAGATCTCGGTCTTCAATGTCTTCCGCTACATCACCTTCCGCACCGGCGGGGCGCTGATCACATCGGCGCTGATCGTCTTCATCTTCGGGCCGACGATCATCAATTCGCTGCGGCTACGGCAAGGCAAGGGCCAGCCGATCCGCGCCGACGGGCCGCAGACGCATTTCAAGAAGGCCGGTACGCCGACCATGGGCGGGCTGATGATCCTGTCGGGCATCATCGGCTCGTCGCTTTTGTGGGCGAACCTGTCGAGCATCTATGTCTGGGTGGTGCTGCTGGTCACGCTGGGCTTCGGCTCGATCGGCTTCTACGACGACTATCTGAAGGTGACGAAGCAGTCGCATCTCGGTTTTTCCGGCAAGGCGCGGCTGGCACTTGAATTCGTCATCGCCGGCATCGCCGCGTGGGCGATCATGCATAACGGCCAGGCGCCGTTCTCGTCGTCGCTGACATTTCCCTTCGCCAAGGAATTCATCATCAATCTCGGCTGGTTCTTCATTCCGTTCTCCTGCTTCGTCATTGTCGGCGCTGGCAACGCGGTGAACCTGACCGACGGCCTCGACGGGCTGGCGATCGTGCCGATCATGATCGCGGCGGCCTCCTTCGGCGTCATCGCCTATCTGTCCGGCAACGCCGTGTTCGCCGAATATCTGCAGATCCATTTCGTGCCCGGCACCGGCGAACTGGCTGTCGTGCTCGGCTCGGTCATTGGCGCCGGCCTCGGCTTCCTCTGGTTCAATGCGCCGCCGGCAGCGATCTTCATGGGCGACACCGGATCGCTGGCCATGGGCGGCCTGATCGGCACGGTCGCGGTCGCCACCAAGCACGAGATCGTGCTGGTTATCGTCGGCGGCCTGTTCGTGGTCGAAATCCTGTCGGTGATCATCCAGGTCGGCTACTTCAAGATGACCGGCAAGCGGGTGTTCCTGATGGCGCCCATCCACCATCATTTCGAAAAGCTCGGCTGGACTGAAAGCCAGGTGGTGATCCGCTTCTGGATCATCGCCGTGATCCTGGCGCTGGTCGGCCTGTCCACCCTGAAGCTGAGATAGGAAAATCCCTTGATCCCCGCCGCATCCTTCGCAGGCAAGCGCGTTTCACTCTTCGGGCTCGGTGGCTCGGGGATCGCTACGGCGCGCGCGCTGATTGCCGGCGGCGCGGAGGTGCTGGCCTGGGACGACAATCCCGACAGCGTCGCCAAGGCGGCGGATGTCGGCATCGCAACCGCCGATTTGCGTGGCGCCGACTGGGCGAAGTTCTCGGCTTTCGTGCTGTCGCCGGGCGTGCCGCTGACACATCCCAAGCCGCACTGGACGGTGGAGCTGGCGAAGGGCGCCGGTGTCGAGGTGATTGGCGATATCGAGCTGTTCTGCCGCGAGCGGATGCTCGGCGCACCAATGTCGCCCTTCATCGCCATCACCGGCACCAACGGCAAGTCGACGACGACCGCACTGGCCGCGCATATCCTGAAAGCCGCGGGACGCGACACCCAGATGGGCGGCAATATCGGCCGCGCGGTGATGACGCTCGATCCGCCGCAGCCCAGTCGACACTATGTGGTCGAGTGCTCGTCCTACCAGATCGACCTCGCGCCCTCGATCAACCCGACGGCCGGCATCCTGCTCAATCTGACGCCCGACCATCTCGACCGCCACGGCACCATGCAGCACTACGCTTCGATCAAGGAGCGGCTGGTGGCCGGCAGCGAGACGGCCATCATCGGCATCGACGATTCCTGGTGCGCGCAGATCGCCGAGCGGCTGGAGCGGGCGGGGCGGCATGTGATCCGCATTTCCAAGCGCCTGCCGCTGACCGATGGCTATTTCGCCGACGCTGGCAATCTGATGGAAGCGGTGCACGGCCGCTACAGCCGTGTCGCCTTCCTCGAAGGCATCGGCTCGCTGCGCGGCCAGCACAATGCGCAGAACGCGCTGGCAGCGGTTGCCGCTTGCCTCAGGGTCGGGCTGGACCTCGGCGAGATCCAGTCGGGACTGGAGAGCTTTCCCGGCCTCGCGCATCGCATGGAGCAGGTCGGCCGCAAGGACCATGTGCTGTTCATCAACGATTCCAAGGCGACCAATGCCGATGCGGCGGCACCGGCGCTGTCTAGCTTTCCGCGCATCTACTGGATTGCCGGCGGCTTGCCCAAGGAAGGCGGCATCGAACCGCTGCGCGGCTTCTTCCCGCGCATCGCCAAGGCCTATCTGATCGGCGAGGCGGCGCCTGCCTTCTCGGCGACCCTGGGCGAGGCCGTGCCCTACGAGATATCGGGCACGCTGGCGGCGGCGGTCGAGCACGCCGCGCATGACGCTGCTCGAGACGAAAGCGGCGAGGTGGTGGTGCTGTTGTCGCCGGCCTGCGCCAGTTTCGACCAATTCAAGAATTTCGAAGTTCGGGGCGAAGCCTTCAGGCAAGCTGCGAATGCTATCGAGGGTGTGAAACCCATCGGAGGGGCACGATAATGCAGAGCCGTCTCGACAAAAGCCCGGTTGCGACATGGTGGTGGACGATCGATCGCTGGTTCCTGGCGGCGTTCCTGTCGCTGATGGGGCTCGGCATCGTGCTTTCCTTCGCAGCCAGCCCAGCGGTGGCCGAACGCATCGGCCTCGACAGTTTCCACTTCGCCACCAGGCAGATCATCTTCACGGTTCCGGCGCTCGGCGTGATGCTGGCCGTCTCCTTCCTTGAATCGCGGCAGATCCGGCGCATGGCGCTGATCATGCTGTGCCTCATGCTGGTGCTGATGGTGGCGGTGCTCTACATCGGCGTCGAGGTGAAGGGCGCTCGCCGTTGGGTGTCGCTTGCCGGCCTGTCGATCCAGCCCTCGGAATTCCTCAAACCTGCCTTCGTCATCATGTGCGCCTGGCTGTTCGCCGAGCATAAGCGCCAGCCCGACATTCCGGGCAATCTGTTCGCCATGCTGCTGCTTGCCCTGGTTGTCTCGCTGCTGGTCGCGCAGCCGGATCTCGGCCAGACCATGCTGGTGACTGGCACCTGGGGGGTGATGTTCTTCATGGCTGGACTGCCATGGCTATGGATCATCGCGCTTGGAGGCGCGGGCGTTGGCGGTGTGTTCGCAGCCTATTCGGTGTTTCCGCACGTTGCCCTGCGCATCGACAAGTTCCTCACTGGCGAAGGTGACACCTTTCAGGTCGACATGGGACGCGAGGCGCTGATCAATGGCGGCTGGTTCGGCGTCGGGCCGGGCGAGGGTACCGTCAAGCGGGTCATTCCGGACAGCCATGCCGACTTCGTCTTCTCGGTCGCCGGCGAGGAGTTCGGGCTGATCATGTGCTTCTTCATCATGTCGATCTTCGCCTTCATCGTGCTGCGCGGTCTCAATACGGCTCTGAAGGAGCATGACGATTTCACCCGCTATGCGGTCGGCGGGCTCGTGACCGTCTTTGGTCTGCAGGCTGTCATCAACATGTGCGTCAACCTGCAGCTGGTGCCGGCCAAGGGCATGACGCTGCCTTTCATCTCCTACGGCGGCTCCTCGCAGATCGCCATCGCCATCTCGATGGGCATGGTGCTGGCGCTTACGCGCAAGCGGCCGGAAAAGCGCAAGCAGATGGGCTTTGCCCTGTCGCAACGCGCCGTGCCGGCGGAATGAGGCTGGATGTCCAAGGGTGTCATCCTTCTCGCGGCGGGCGGAACCGGCGGACATCTCTTTCCGGCCGAGGCGCTGGCGCATGAGCTGAACGAGCGCGGCTGGAAAGTGCATCTGGCGACGGATGACCGCGCCGAACGTTTTGCCGGCCACTTCCCGGCCGCCGCCGTCCATCCTATCCAGTCGGCGACGATGGGTCCCAAAAATCCTTTCGCCCTGCTTGGCGCCTTCTGGAAAATCTGGCGCGGGGTGCGCCAGGCCTCGGCCATCATTGCCAGGATCAAGCCGGATGCCGTCGTCGGCTTTGGCGGCTATCCGACCCTGCCGCCGCTCTATGCGGCGACGCGGCGCAAGGTGCCGACGCTGATCCACGAGCAGAACGCCGTGATGGGCCGCGCCAACCGGGCGCTGGCCGGCCGTGTCGACGCGATCGCCGGCGGCTTCCTGCCGCGGGACACGAGTGCGGCCGGCGTCAAGACGGTGACGACCGGCAACCCGGTTCGCCCGCAAGTTCTGGAAGCGGCCAAGACGCCTTATGTGGCGTCGACCGGGGAACAGCCGTTCCGCCTGCTGGTGTTCGGCGGCAGCCAGGGCGCCCAGTTCTTTTCCGATGCCGTGCCGGCGGCCATCGCGCTGCTTTCCGATGCCCAGCGCAAGCGGCTGGTTATCACGCAGCAGGCGCGCGCCGATGACGTGGCGCGGGTGAAGGCGGCCTATGCAGCGCTTGGTGTCGGTGTCGAGGTCTCGCCCTTCTTCACCGACATGGCAGCGCGCATCGCGGCGGCGCATCTGGTGATCTCCCGCTCCGGCGCTTCGACCGTCTCGGAGATCGCCGTCATCGGCCGGCCGGCGCTGCTGGTGCCTTATCCCTATGCGCTCGACCACGACCAGGCGGCCAACGCGGCGGCCCTTGCCTCCGCCGGCGGTGGCGAAGTGCACCCGCAATCCTCGCTCTCGCCCGAGCGCATCGCAACGCTCGTCGGCGGACTGATGGACGATCCCGAGCGGCTTGCGGCAATGGCCGCGGGCGCGAAATCGGCCGGCAGGCCGGACGCGGCACGGTTGCTCGCCGATCTCACAGAGGCTATTGCGTCGAAAAAAACGGTTTCGGATTTCAGGAAGGGGACGCACGCATGAAGATGCCGCAGACGATCGGCCTTGTGCATTTCATCGGCATTGGCGGCATCGGCATGAGCGGCATTGCCGAAGTGCTGCACAATCTCGGCTACAAGGTGCAAGGGTCCGACCAGGCCGAGAGCGCCAATGTTCAGCGGCTGCGCGACAAGGGCATCGAATGCTTCGTCGGCCACAAGCCCGAGAATCTCGGTGATGCCGAGGTCGTGGTCGTCTCGACGGCGATCAAGAAATCCAACCCCGAGCTGAAAGCCGCGCGCGAGAAGCTGCTGCCGATCGTGCGCCGTGCCGAGATGCTGGCCGAACTGATGCGCTTCCGCCAGGCGGTGGCGATCGGCGGCACGCATGGCAAGACGACGACGACCTCGATGGTGGCGACCTTGCTGGAGGCCGGCGGGCTCGACCCGACCGTCATCAATGGCGGCATCATCAACGCCTATGGCACCAACGCGCGCATGGGCGATGGCGAGTGGATGGTGGTCGAGGCCGATGAGAGCGACGGCACGTTCCTGAAGCTGCCGGCCGAGATCGCCGTCGTCACCAACATCGATCCCGAGCATCTCGATCACTATGGCAGCTTCGACAAGGTGCGCGAGGCGTTCCGCCAGTTCGTCGAAAACGTGCCGTTCTACGGCTTCGGGGTGATGTGCACGGACCATCCCGAGGTGCAGGCGCTGGTCGGCCGCATCGAGGACCGCCGCGTCATCACCTATGGCGAGAATGCGCAGGCGGATGTGCGTTTCACCAACCATCGCATGGCCGGTGCTGTTTCGGAATTCGACATCGTGATCCGCGACCGCAAGACCGGCGGCCATACGACGATATCGGACCTGCGGCTGCCGATGCCCGGCCGTCACAACGTCTCCAACGCGACGGCGGCGATCGCGGTCGCGCATGAACTCGGCCTGTCCGCCGAGGCGATCAAAAAGGGCCTGTCGTCCTTCGCCGGCGTCAAGCGCCGTTTCACCCATACCGGCTCCTGGAACGGCGTCGACATCTTCGACGACTATGGTCATCATCCGGTGGAGATCGCGGCGGTGTTGAAGGCGGCGCGCAGCGCCACCAAGGGACGCGTCATCGCCATTGCCCAGCCGCATCGCTTCACCCGGCTGCATGATCTGTTCAACGAGTTTTCCACCTGTTTCAACGATGCCGACACGGTGATGGTGGCGCCGGTTTACGCAGCGGGCGAAGAGCCGATCGATGGGGTGACCTCGGACGCACTGGTGTCGCGCATCCGCGCCGGCGGCCATCGCGACGCCCGCTACATCGACGGTCCGGCAGCAATCGCGCCGATCATCCGCGACCTGGCCAAGCCCGGCGACTTCGTTGTCTTCCTCGGCGCCGGCAACATCACCCAATGGGCCTATGCGCTGCCCAAGGAGCTTGGCGGGACCGTCTCATGATGCACGGCCAGGCTTTGATCGACAGACTTGGCGACCGGCTTGCCGGCCTGCGCGGCCGCCTCACGCCGAATGCCGAGATGGACAAGATCACCTGGTTCCGCGCCGGAGGGCAGGCCGAAGTGCTGTTCCAGCCGGCCGACGAGGAGGATCTTGCCGCGTTCCTGCGTGCGGTTCCCGAAGAGATCCCGCTGACCGTGGTCGGCATCGGCTCGAACCTCCTGGTCAGGGATGGCGGCATTCCGGGGTTCGTCATCCGGCTCTCGGCCAAGGGTTTTGGCGAGGCCGAGGTGATTGGCCCTACCACGATCAAGGCGGGGGCCGCGACGCCTGACAAGCGTGTCGCGGCAGTCGCCTACGAGGCCGGCATCGGGGGCTTCCATTTCTATCATGGCATTCCGGGCGCCATTGGCGGCGCACTTGTCATGAATGCCGGCGCCAACGGTGTCGAAACGCGCGAGCGCGTCGTCGAACTGCGGGCGCTCGACCGCAAGGGCAATATCCAGACCCTGAGCAATGCCGAAATGGGCTACGCTTATCGTCATTCGTCGGCACCTTCCGGGCTGATCTTCACCTCGGCCGTCTTCGAAGGTTTTTCAGAGGACAAGGCGGCGATCAAGGCGGCGATGGATGCGGTGCAGAACCACCGCGAGACCGTGCAGCCGATCCGCGAAAAGACCGGCGGCTCGACCTTCAAGAATCCCGAGGGAACATCGGCCTGGAAGGAGATCGACAAGGCGGGCTGCCGCGGTCTGATGATCGGCGGCGCGCAGATGTCGCCAATGCACTGCAACTTCATGATCAACACCGGAACCGCGACCGGCTACGACCTTGAATATCTCGGCGAAACGGTGCGCACGCGGGTGCTGGAGAATTCGGGCATCCGGCTGCAGTGGGAAATCAAGCGCATCGGCAATTTCCGGCCGGGCCATGCTGTCCAGGAGTTTCTTGGGCAGCTACTTTAGCACCGTTGAAGTTCAAGTGATGCATGAACTTCAACGGGACCAAAAATAACGGTGTGACCGTTGCTGTAATGGCTCAACGACACGGTTTTCGCATCCATTTTCTCAGAAAGTGAATCTCTCGGAATCGTAAGCACTTGCCAGTGAATCAACTCTCTGATTCTCTGCTGGAAAGCGTTTCCTGATTTGAGTCGTTCGACGCGTTACCCGCGTTTTCCGTCTGGGGGGCAACCTGCCGGGAGACTCGGACTCAATGTTGCGGAAAATCTTGGTTTTTGGTCCGCCGTGAGAGGGGATGCCGGGGAATGAAAAGCAAGCATGTGGCCGTCCTGCTGGGTGGTTTTTCGTCCGAGCGGCCCGTGTCTCTGTCCTCCGGAAAGGCTTGTGCCGATGAACTGGAGAAGGAAGGCTACCAGGTCACGCGCGTCGATGTCGGGCGCGACGTCGGGTCGGTGCTCGCCGAGCTCGGGCCCGATGTCGCCTTCAACGCGCTGCATGGTCCATTCGGCGAGGATGGCACCATCCAGGGCATCCTTGAATATCTCGGCATTCCCTATACCCATTCCGGCGTGCTCGCCTCGGCGCTGGCCATGAACAAGGAGCAGGCCAAGCGGATTGCCAAATCAGTCGGCGTCCCGGTCGCCGAATCGAAGGTTGCAAGCCGCTTCGCCATCCAGAGCAAGCATCCGATGAAGCCGCCCTATGTGGTCAAGCCGGTCAATGAGGGTTCGAGCTTCGGCGTCGTCATCGTGCATGAGGGGCAGTCGCATCCGCCGCAGGTCATCGGCTCGTCGGAGTGGAAATATGGCGATACCGTCATGGTTGAGCGCTACGTCCATGGGCGGGAGCTGACCTGTGCGGTGATGGGCGATGTGGCGCTCGGTGTCTGCGAGATCATCCCGACCGGCCATTCCTTCTACGACTATGATTCAAAATATGTCGCTGGCGGATCAAAGCACGAATGCCCCGCAAAAGTTTCACCGAATATTTACCAAAAAATACAAACACTGGCGCTCAAGGCTCACCAAGCGATCGGCTGTCGGGGCGTTTCCCGGTCGGACTTCCGTTATGACGATCGTCACTCCGAAAACGGCGAGGTTGTCTGGCTCGAGGTCAACACCCAGCCGGGCATGACGCCGACGTCTTTGGTGCCTGAAATCGCCGCCCAGGCCGGGCACTCGTTTGGCGATTTGTTGAGTTGGATGGTGGAGGACGCTTCGTGTCTGCGTTGAAATGGGGACAAGGCAAGGGGAAGGGCGTGGCTGGGCCGGCGCTGTTCGGTCTGCCGTTGTCGCCAGGCCATTTCGTGCTGCCACGTGTGCTTCGCCGCCCGGTGCGCATTCTGGCGCGCCTGGGCGTGGGTGATTTCCAGGCGCCGCGCTTTTCCGCCGCGATTCTGTCGGGCGTGCTGATCGCCTCGAGCAGTGCCTATGGCGCCTATCTCGGTGGTGATGTCGATGGCATCGTTCAAGGTATCACGGCCCGCACCGGATTCGCCGTCGATCAGGTCAAGGTGGTCGGCAATCGCCAGACTTCCGAGATCGATATCCTCGACAGGCTGGAACTCGACGGCTGGACGTCGCTGATCGGTTTCAATGCCGAGGCGGCGCGCGAGCGCATCTCCAGCCTGCCGTGGATCGAGGTTGCCGCGGTCCGCAAGGTCTATCCGCATACGCTGGAGGTGCGCGTCGAGGAGCGCGAGCCCTTCGCGCTCTGGCAGCAAGGCAATGATCTGTCCGTCATCGAGAAGGATGGCGCCGTGATCGCGCCGTTCTCGGGTGGCAAGCAGGTGCTGTTGCCGCTGCTGATCGGCGCCGGCGCGCCGGCCAAGGCGCCAGATTTCCTGGGCAAGATCGAAAAATATCCCGAGCTCGCGAGCCGGGTCAAAGGCTATGTCCGCGTCGGCGAGCGGCGCTGGGACCTGAAGCTGGACAACGGCATCACCGTCAAGCTTCCCGAGGATGGCGAGGACCAGGCGATCGCCGAGCTCGTCAGAATGGATCATGACAAAGGGCTGTTGTCGCGCGACATCGCCGCCGTTGATATGCGCCTGTCCGATCGGCTGGTCGTGCAGCTGACGCCGGAGGCGGCGACGCAGCGCGAAGCCGCACTCAACGAGAAACCGAAGAGCCTGAAGCGCAAGCCGGAGACGAAGATATGAGCTGGCTTGGCGGTCATGGCGATGCCTCGTCGCGCCGGTCCGGCACCTTGACGGTGCTGGATGTCGGTTCGAGCAAGGTCTGCTGCATGGTGGCGAAGCTGAAGCCGCGCGATGACGGCCAGTTGCTGCGCGGCCGTTCGCACCGCATCCAGGTGATCGGCATCGGCCATCAGAAGTCGCAAGGCGTGAAGTCGGGTGTCGTCATCGATCTCGACCGGGCCGAGCATGCCATCCGTCTTGCCGTCGACGCGGCCGAGCGCATGGCGGGGCTGACGGTCGATTCCCTGATCGTCAACATGACGGCCGGCCGGCTGAAGAGCGAAGCCTTCGCCGCCACCATCAACCTTGGCGGCCACGAGGCCGACGAGGCCGACATCAAGCGCGTGCTTGGCGCCGGCGCAAAGCAGGCGATGAAGGCCGAGCGCGAGGTGGTCCATTCGCTGCCCGTGGGCTTCTCGCTGGATGCCGAACGCGGCGTGCGCGATCCGCGCGGCATGGTCGGCGACGCGCTCGGTGTCGACATGCATGTGCTGACGGGTGACGCAGCACCTATGCGCAATCTGGAGCTTTCCATCAACCGCTCGCACCTGTCGGTCGAGCGCATGGTGGCGACGCCTTATGCGAGCGGGCTGGCGGCCCTGGTCGACGACGAACTGGAAATGGGCGCTGCCTGCATCGACATGGGCGGCGGCACTACGACGATTTCGGTGTTTTCGGAAGGCAAGTTCGTCCATGGCGATGCGATCGCCATCGGCGGCAACCATGTCACGCTGGACATGGCCAAGGGGCTTTCGACCTCGCTCGATGCCGCCGAACGGCTGAAGGTGATGCATGGTTCGGCGCTGCCGGGCAGCGCCGACGACCGCGACCTGGTTTCGATCCATCCGATCGGCGACGATGGTGACGTGCCGCTGCAGATCCCGCGTTCGGTGATGACGCGCATCGTGCGCGCCCGCATCGACGAGACGCTCGAACTGTTGCGCGATCGGCTGAACAAGTCAGGCTACGGCAATGCGGTGGGCAAGCGCGTCGTCCTGACCGGCGGCGCCAGCCAGCTTGCCGGCCTGCCGGAGGCGGCGCGGCGCATCCTGGGACGCAATGTACGCATAGGCCGACCGCTCGGCGTGGCTGGCCTGCCGGAAGCGGCGAAGGGGCCGGCCTTCTCGGCCGCGGTGGGGCTTCTGATCTATCCGCAGATGGCGAGCTTCGAGAGCCATCCGGCAAAGGAATTTCCGGTCTCAGGATGACCGGAACGGGCGGAAAACTGCATCGCATGAGTCAGTGGTTGAGAGACAGTTTCTAATTGACGGGGACAGCCCCAATAGGCGGCCGCGGCGGCGAAGCGGCGTGAAAGGCAAAGGACGGAGACAATGACCATCAATCTGCAAAAGCCGGACATCACCGAGCTTAAGCCGCGCATCACCGTGTTCGGTGTCGGCGGCGGCGGCGGCAATGCCGTCAACAACATGATCACCGCCGGCTTGCGCGGTGTCGAGTTCGTGGTGGCCAACACCGACGCGCAGGCGCTGACCATGTCGAAGGCCGATCGGCTGATCCAGCTCGGCGCGCATGTCACCGAGGGCCTCGGCGCCGGGTCGCAACCCGAAGTCGGCCGCGCGGCGGCGGAAGAATGCATCGACGAGATCATCGATCATCTGTCCAACACCCATATGTGCTTCGTCACCGCCGGCATGGGCGGCGGCACCGGCACCGGTGCTGCTCCGGTCGTGGCGCGCGCTGCCCGTAGAAGGGGATTCTCACCGTCGGCGTCGTCACCAAGCCGTTCCACTTCGAAGGCCAGCGCCGCATGAAGACGGCCGATCTGGGCATCGAGGAACTGCAGAAATGCGTCGATACCCTGATCGTCATCCCCAACCAGAACCTGTTCCGGCTGGCCAATGACAAGACCACCTTTGCCGACGCCTTCGCCATGGCCGACCAGGTGCTCTATTCCGGTGTTGCCTGCATCACCGATCTGATGGTCAAGGAAGGCCTGATCAATCTCGACTTCGCCGACGTGCGTTCGGTCATGCGCGAGATGGGCAAGGCGATGATGGGCACCGGCGAGGCTTCCGGCGAGGGCCGCGCGATGGCCGCCGCCGAAGCGGCGATTGCCAACCCGCTGCTCGACGAGACCTCGATGAAGGGTGCCAAGGGCCTGTTGATCTCGATCACCGGCGGGCGCGACTTGACGCTGTTCGAAGTCGACGAGGCGGCGACCCGCATCCGCGAGGAGGTCGACCAGGACGCCAACATCATCCTCGGCGCCACCTTCGACGAAGAGCTGGAAGGTGTCATCCGCGTCTCGGTGGTCGCCACCGGTATCGACAAGACGGCGGCGGAGATTGCCGCCGCGCCGATCTCGATCCGCACGGCGCCGCCGAAGCAGGCCAGCCGTCCGGCCGTTGCCGCGGTGGAAAGCCGCCCTGCGCCGGTCCAGCAGGCAGCGTATGAGCCGCGCGGTATGGACCCGGTCGCCGAAGCCATCCATCTGGCCGAAGCCAATGCCGCGGCCATGGCCCAGGCCCGCCCGGCTCCCGTCGCCCAAGCGGACGATTTCCGCCCGCAGAGCAAGATCTTCCAGGCGCCGCCCGCACAGCCGCAGCCTGCGGTCCAGCAAATGACGCAGCCGGCTCCGCAGCCGCGTGAGATGCTGCAGCGCGAAGCTCCGCAGCCGGTTGCTATGGCACCGCAGCGCATGCCTCGCGTCGAGGACTTCCCGCCCGTCGTGAAGGCCGAGGTGGATGCCAAGAGCCGTCCGGCCGACCATGAAAACAACAGCGGACCGATGGGCCTGCTGAAGCGCCTGACCAACGGCCTGACCCGCCGTGAAGAAGAACCTGCAAGGCTGCAGCCGGCCCAGCCGCGTGAACCCAAGCTGCGCCAGGCTGCACCGGAAGTGCGCCGTCTCGCCAGCCAGGACGCGCAGCTCTATGCGCCGCGCCGCGGTCAACTGGATGACCAGGGCCGCCTGACGCCGCAGGTCAGGTCGACTCAGGACGACGATCAGCTGGAGATTCCGGCGTTCCTGCGCCGCCAGGCCAACTGATTGGTAAACGGGTTGTAATAATTATTAACAGGCGAGCAAGGAATTGCTTGCCTGTTAACGTTTTAAATCCTGTGATTTCAAGCGCTTACAAAGTCGCGCACGTTCCATCTCGCGGTTACAAAGGGTAAGAAACCGTGATTTGGAGACTCCCTCCCGGGACATTATCTTCGCTGCCTACCATAGTCGGTTTGCCGGGATTTCGGGGGAAGTAGCCCTGCCTGCCGATTTCAAACAAGAGCCGCGCCCTCGGGCTGGAGAAGCGGACCTAGGCATTACGGGCTTATGGGGATTGTCTTGCACGACTATCAGACGACATTGAAGACGCGCGCGTCGCTTACCGGCACCGGCGTCCACAGCGGCAAGGAAGTTTCCATCAGCTTTGTGCCAGCGGATGCCGACACCGGCATCGTTTTCCAGCTTTTCAAGGGTAGCGAACAGGGCCGCGAGTTCCGCGCCCTGGTCTCCGAGGTCGGTGCCACCGACCTGTGCACCATGCTTGGCGATCCCGCCGGCGAGCACATCGCCACGGTCGAGCACATCATGGCCGCGCTGTTCGGGCTTGGCATCGACAATGTCGCCATCGAGATCGACGGCCACGAGGTTCCCATCCTTGATGGCAGCGCCATGGCGTTTGTCGAAGCCATCGACCAGGCGGGGATTGAGACGCTGCCGATCAAGCGGCGCTACATCAGGGTCATGAAGCCGGTCCGCATCGAGAACGGCGCCTCCTGGGCGGAATTCAGGCCCTATGACGGCACCCGCTTCGAGATCGAGATCGACTTCGAAAGCCCCGCAATCGGCCGTCAACTGTTCGCTTCCGACCTCAATGCCGATATTTTCCGCCGCGACATCGCGCGCGCCCGCACCTTCGGCTTCATGAAGGATGTCGAGCGGTTGTGGGCCGCCGGCTACGCGCTCGGCTCGTCGCTCGAGAACTCGCTGGTGATCGGTGACGACAACCGCGTCATCAACATGGGAGGCTTGCGCTATCCCAACGAATTCGTTCGCCACAAGACGCTTGACGCCATGGGCGACCTGGCGCTGGCCGGCGCCCGCTTCATCGGCTGCTTCCGCTCCTACCGCGGCGGCCACAGGTTGAATGCCGCCGCGTTGCGCCGTCTGCTATCGGACCGTGCGGCGTTCGAGATCGTCGAAACGACGCGCCGCGAGCGTGGCCGCGCGGCCGAGATGAACGCCGTCAACGCGCCCCTCTACGCGCCCTGGATGATCTGATTTTCTCAACTTTTCGGATTCCACGGCGGGGAGCGGGTGTTGCATGAATGCACCACCTGCCGGCGAAATAGCGTGGATGTTCAAGCTGCGTCCGACCGCCACAAAAATGTGCGATTGGCCGGAGATAGCGTTGCCGGGTAAGGCGATTATGGTTTATGGCTGCTGCCGTTGACTGGTGCATGTCGCCCAAAAGTGGGAGCCGGTTTTGCGACAACGACATGCAGAGCACATTAAAGTAACGCCGAAAGGGCGGAATCCAATCATGTTCTTCAAGCGAGTTGGTCAATCGAAAGCGCCGCAGCGGGCTGTTTTTCTGGCGCTTTCGGTGGTTGTTCCATCGCTCTTCCTGTCGGCCTGCATGTCGTCGGAGAAAGATATCGACCTGTCGACCTATGTCGACCAGACCGAACCGGCCGATGTTCTCTACAATCAGGGCCTCGCCAATCTGAATGCCGGGCGCCTGCAAGAGGCGAGCCGCAAGTTCGACGCGGTTGACCGCCAGCACCCCTATTCGGAATTCGCTCGCAAATCGATGGTGATGGGTGCCTTCGCCGACTATCGCCAGGGCAACTACGATGAGGCCATCGGTGCGGCCAAGCGCTATCTCACGCTCTATCCGTCGACCGATGATGCCGCCTATGCGCAATACATTATTGGCCTGAGCTATTATCGCCAGATCAAGGACGTGACGCAGGACCAGAAGGAAGCGCGCCTGACCATGCAGACGATGCAGGATCTGGTGACGCGCTGGCCGACATCGGAATATGTCGACGACGCCAAGGAAAAGATTCGCTTCGCCAACGATCAACTGGCCGGTAAGGAAATGCAGATCGGCCGCTACTATCTCGAGCGGAGAGAATACATCGCCGCGGTCAAGCGCTTCCGCAACGTGGTTGAGAACTATTCCAACACGCGCCATGTCGAGGAAGCGTTGGCTCGCCTGACCGAAAGCTATTACGCGATGGGGCTGACCTCGGAGGCGCAGACCGCCGCCGCCGTGCTTGGCACCAACTACCCCGACAGCCCGTGGTACAAGGATTCCTACAAGCTTCTGCAGAGCAATGGGCTTGCGCCGCGCGAGAATGCCGGGTCGTGGATATCCAAGGCCGGGAAGCTGATCACCGGCGCCTGACCCCAGAGCATCGGACCGAAGCGTGCGCAGCGGTTTTCGGATTGATCCGATGCTCAAACGAAAAGATAGTGCGGCGCTGCGATTCCAATTGGTCGCGTGCCGCTCTAGGTCCAGGTTCTGATGCTATCCAGACTGTCGATCCGCGATATCGTCCTGATCGAGAAGCTGGACATTGATTTTGCGCCCGGTCTTTCGGTGCTGACCGGCGAAACCGGTGCCGGCAAATCCATCCTGCTCGATGCCTTGTCGCTGGCGCTCGGCGCGCGCGGTGACGCCTCGCTGGTTCGCCATGGCGCGGCGCAAGGCCAGGTCATCGCCGTCTTCGACGTGCCGCGCAATCATCCCGCCCGAGCGCTGCTGGCCGACAACGCAATCGACGATGACGGCGACATCATCCTGCGCCGCCTGCAGACGGCCGACGGCCGCACCCGCGTCTTCGTCAACGATCAGCCCTCCAGCGTAACCTTGATGCGCGATGTCGGCCGCGCGCTGGTCGAAATTCACGGCCAGCACGATGAACGCGCCCTGGTTGATCCCGGCGCCCACCGCGAGGTGCTCGATGCCTTTGGCGGCCATCTCGGAGCCGTTCGTTCAACCGGCGAGGCATGGCGGCACTGGCGCGCCTGCGAGCAGGAGCTTTCCCGACATCGTGCCAAGGTGGCGGCAGCAGCGCGCGAGGCCGATTATCTGCGTGCGGCGGTCGCGGAGCTGACAAAGCTCGACCCGCAGCCCGGCGAGGAGACCGATCTTGCCGAGCTGCGCGCGTCGATGATGCGGGCCGAGAAGATCGCATCGGAAATCCATGACGCGCAGGATGTGCTTTCCGGCCCGTCTTCGCCCCTGCCGCAACTGGCGAGCCTGTTGCGGCGACTGCAACGCAAGGTGACGGAAGCGCCCGGCCTGCTCGATGACGTGGTCAAGTCGCTCGACGAGGCGATGCTGTCGCTCGACGCGGCGCAGTCGGGCGTCGAGGCCGCACTGCGCGCCACCGAATATGACCCGCAGCGGCTGGAGAAGGCCGAGGAGCGGCTTTTTTCATTGCGCGCGGCTTCCCGCAAGCACAGCGTCGCCGTCGACGACCTGGCGCAATTGCGAGATACGATGTCGGCCGATCTCGCCGATCTCGATGCCGGTGAAGAGCGCCTGCACGGGTTGGAGAAGCAGGGCGCCGCGGCGCGCGAGACCTACGACATTGCCGCCGCACAGCTCTCCTCGCTTCGTCATGCGGCCGCGGTCGGCCTGACCAAGGCCGTCATGGCCGAACTGCCGGCGCTGAAACTCGAGCGCGCCGCCTTCATCGTCGAGATGAAGAGCGAGGCCGAGAGCCGCATGGAAGAAGGCATCGACCAGATCGAGTTCTGGGTGCGCACCAATCCCGGCACACGGCCCGGGCCGATGATGAAGGTGGCGTCCGGTGGCGAACTCTCGCGCTTCCTTTTGGCGCTGAAGGTGGCGCTGGCCGATCGTGGCTCGGCGCCGACACTGGTGTTCGATGAAATCGACACCGGTGTGGGCGGCGCCGTCGCGGACGCCATCGGCCAGCGGCTGGCGCGACTGTCGAAGCGCGTCCAGGTGCTTTCGGTGACCCACGCGCCACAAGTGGCGGCGCGCGCGGCGACGCATTTCCTGATCTCCAAGTCGGGCAGCGCCGATCGCGTCGCGACCGGCATTGCCGAGATGGACCGACCGGCGCGGCAGGAAGAGATCGCGCGCATGCTGGCCGGCGCCACCATCACCGACGAGGCGCGCGCCGCCGCCGAGCGCCTGCTGCGCGAGAACACGGCCGCTTCCTGACCGCATGGTCGCCGGGCCGGCATGATCCGGGCTTTGGCACGGAGTCAGCTTGTGGCGCCATCCTGCTGTTTCGGCGCGGTTTTGTCAGAATTTTGGCTCCCTTGAATCCGAAAGCTGATCTATGGTCGCGGACCACAAAAGCGCGTCGCGTCCGAACGGATTCGGGCGACGCGCTTTGGGTCTTTGTTTTATGCATGTCGTTCTCCCAAAACCGGAGCCACTTTTGGGCGGCATGCACTGGGAGCCGGATCTGAAACCATGTCGGAAAAACCAGTCGATGCCCTGACGGAAAGCGAGGCCGAGGCCGAGCTGAAACGCCTGGCGGAGGAGATCGCCGAGCACGACCGGCACTACCATACCGAGGACGCGCCTGTTATCACGGACGCGGAATATGATGCGCTGACGCGGCGCAACCTCGCCATCGAACAGCGCTTCCCCTCGCTCGTGCGCGAGGATTCGCCATCACGCAGGGTGGGTGCAGCGCCGGCCGAAGGTTTTGCAAAGGTACGCCATGCCGTGCCGATGCTCAGCCTCGCCAAGGCCTATACCGATGAGGATGTCGCCGATTTCATCGAACGTGGCCGGCGGTTCTTCGACCGCGACAAGGACCTCGACATCGCCTTCACGGCCGAGCCGAAGATCGACGGGCTGTCGGCTTCGCTGCGCTATGAAGGCGGCGTGTTCGTGCAGGGCGCAACGCGCGGCGACGGCACGGTCGGCGAGGACATCACCGCCAATCTCAAGACCATCGCAGACATCCCCAAGACCTTGAAGGGCTCGGGCTGGCCGGAGGTCATCGAGATACGCGGCGAGGTCTACATGACCTATGCGGAATTCGAGGCACTGAAGGAACGATCGGCCGCGGCCGGCGGTCAGGATTACGTCAATCCGCGAAATACGGCGGCCGGGTCGCTGCGGCAGAAGGACCCATCCGTCACCGCCAGCCGCAATCTCAAATTCTTTGCCTATGCGTGGGGCTATACAACGGAGGATCCCGCTCCGACCCAATATGAATCGGTGCGGAGATTCGCCGATTGGGGGTTCAAGATCAGTCCGCTGATGGTGCGGGCGAAGTCGGCCGACGAGCTGATCGCGCACTATCATCGGATCGAGGAACAGCGCTCGTCGCTGGGCTATGACATCGATGGCGTCGTCTACAAGGTCGACCAGCTGGAACTGCAGCGCAGATGGGGTTTCGTCACCGGCGAACCGCGCTGGGCCGTCGCGCACAAATTCCCGGCCGAACAGGCGATGACGATCGTGCAGAAGATCGACATCCAGGTCGGCCGTACCGGCACGCTGGCACCGGTTGCGCGGCTTGCGCCCGTCACGGTTGGCGGCGTCGTGGTCGAGAATGTCACGCTTCACAACGAAGATTATATCAAGGGTCTGGACAGCACCGGCCAGCCGATCCGCGACGGCATTGATGTGCGCATCGGCGACACGGTGGTGATCCAGCGGGCAGGGGACGTCATTCCGCAGATCGTCAGCGTCGTCATCGACAAGCGTCCGCCCGATGCCGTGCCTTACGAATTCCCGCACACCTGCCCGATCTGCGGTTCGCCGGCCACGCGCGAGATCAACGAGAAGACCGGCAAGGAAGATTCGCGCCGACGCTGCACCGGTGAACTGATCTGTCCGGCGCAGGCCGTGGAAGGACTGCGCCATTTCGTGTCGCGCGGCGCCATGGATATCGAAGGCCTGGGCGCCGAGAACATCGATATCTTCTTCAATGCCGGACTGATCAAGACAGCCGCCGATATCTTCACGCTCAGGGATCGGCGCCCCGCCGTCACCAAGGCGCTGGCCGAGCGGCGCGAGGAGCAGGCCAGGCAGCGCGAGGCCGCCTCGGGCAAGACGCGCAAGAATGTGCGCAGTGTCGAGGAACGCAACTACGAAGGCCTCGACAAGCTCTTCGCCGCCATCGACGCTCGCCGCGAACCCGAACTCGATCGTTTCATCTTCGCGCTGGGCATCCGCCATATCGGCGAAACGACGGCCGCCGTGCTTGCCCGAACCTTTTCGACCATCGAGGAACTGATCCGTGTCGGCAGGGAGACAGCGGCGGCGGCCGATCCGCACACCGTTTTCCCATCGGTCAACGGCATCGGCGACACGGTGATCGGCGCGCTGCGCGATTTCTTCGGCAATGAACGCAACGACGATGTGCTCGAAGCACTGCTCGCGCAGGTCAAGCCGAAGCCGTACATCGTGAACGTCTCGGCTGACAGCGTGGTCGCTGGCAAGACAATCGTGTTCACGGGCTCGCTGGAAAAGATGACGCGCTCCGAAGCCAAGGCGATGGCCGAACGTCTCGGCGCCAAGGTGGCGGGCTCGGTTTCGGCGAAGACCGATCTTGTCGTGGCCGGGCCGGGCGCCGGCTCCAAGCTCAAGCTGGCCAGCGAACTCGGCATCGAGGTGATTGACGAGGACGCCTGGCTGGTGCGGATCGGCAAGGCGTGATGGAAAGTGCATTCAAAGGCTTCGGCCCAAAGGCCATTCCGTTCCTGAAGGCGCTCGATTTCCACCAGAGCCGGGAGTGGTTCCTGGAAAATCGCGACCTGTTCGAAAGGGAATTGCGCGAGCCGTTTGGCGATCTGGTCGAAACGCTGACGGAGCGTTTCACAGCCGCGGGGCTCGGCCTGCGCGGCGACCGCAAGAAGTCGCTGTTCCGGATCAACCGCGACGTGCGCTTCGCCAAGGACAAGCGGCCTTACAACCGGCATTTGTCCGCCATTCTGTCGCCCGACGGCACCAAGATGGAGCAGGGCGTGTTCTACGTCCATATCGGGCTTGAAGGTTGCTTTGCCGGCGTTGCCTGGTGGCAGCCGGGGGCCGTGCTGCTGTTGGCGATGCGCAGGGCCATCGCGACGCAGCCCGACAAGTTTCGCGCCATGGTGAAGGCGTTGAAGAAAAACGGGCTCGAACTCGACACCGAAGGCTGCATGAAGCGCACGCCACGCGGCTTCGATGATGTCGCCGACGCGGATCTTGTCGCCGCTATCCGCAATCGGCATTTTGTCGTTCGGCACGCAATCGATCCGGCTGGAATCCATGGTCCGGCACTGGTCGACGAACTCGTCGATTTTACCGTGCGCGCCAAGCCGCTGCTCGACTGGGGCAGGGCTATAGAGGGCAAAGTCCTTGCCGACTAGCCTTTCGACAGGGCGCCGTGACGATCATTTCCGCTGATCGTTTGGCTCAAGCGAATTCGTGTGACAAGGCAGGCGGCGCTTCCTACATCAGGCCCTTGCCCAGGGAGTGGTCATGACGGCAGAAGCAATTTCCGAAAGCCGCGCGAAGAGCGATTTCTGGCAGGGCGTGCGGCTCTCGATGCCTGTTGTCGTGGCGTCGGCGCCGTTCGCGGTGCTGTTCGGGGCGCTTGCCGTCGACAACGGATTTTCCGTGCTCGAAGCCTTTCTGATGAGCGCGCTGGTCTTTGGCGGCGCCAGCCAGATGGTCGGCATCCAGCTGTTCGGCCAGCATGTCGCGCCGTGGCTGATCGTGCTGTCGATCTTTGCCGTCAACTTCCGCCATGTGCTCTATTCCGCCGGCATCGGCCGGCGCATCGCGCACTGGCCGATCATTCAGCAGGCGCTTGGCTATTTCATCCTCACCGATCCGCAATTCGCGGTGGCCGAGGCGAGGGCGGCGTCCGGCCGGACGGTCGGCTTCGCCTGGTATCTGGGACTTGGCCTGCCGGTCTATGTGTTCTGGGTGATCGAAAGCGCGCTCGGCGCGGTGTTCGGCAAGCTCATCCCCGACACGCATGCGCTGGGCATCGATTTCCTATTGCCGATCTATTTTCTTGGCCTCGTGATGGGCTTCCGCAAGCGGCCCTTGTGGCTGCCGGTGGTCATCGCCAGTGCTTGCGCCTCCATCATCGCCTACAAGACGGTGGGCTCGCCTTGGCACGTCTCGATCGGCGCCGTTGCCGGCGTGCTACTTGCCGTCATCCTGCCGCCCCACCACAGCGGCGTGAAGGTGCGGCCATGAGCACGACATTCTGGATCATCATCGCCGGCGCGATCGCCACCTATCTCACGCGCATCGGCGGACATCTGGTCATCTCGCGCTTCGAGAACATCCATCCGCGCGTCGAGGCCGGCCTCAACGCCGTGCCGGCGGCTGTGCTGACGACGCTGGTGGCGCCGGAGCTTTTGAATGCCGGGCCGGCGGAATGGGCGGCGCTGGTCGTCACGGCCGTGGTTTCGCTGCGCGGCGGGCTGATGTCGATGTTCCTGGCGGGGGCAGCGGTGTTGATCGTCGCGCGGCAATTTGTTGGCTGATCTTCCAGGCGCGATCGCTTTGGACCGTTGGCGCTGCCCCTCATGCCGAGGCGCTGCCCCTCATGCCGAGGCGCTGCCCCTCATGCCGAGTATTTCTCCCCGTAGAACGGGGAGAAAGTGGCTCACCTCAGATCTTGGCGTCGTGCGGCAGCGGTGCGGTCGCTTTTTCCAGCCAGGCCAGCGTCTCGCCATCGAGCATCGGCCCGATCTCGGCCAGCACGCGCGCATGGTATGCGTCGAGCCATTGCAGTTCGTCGCGCGTCAGGAGGTCGGTGCGCACCAGCCGCTTGTCGATCGGCGCGAGCGTCAGCGTCTCGAAGCCGTGCATGGCGATGTCGCCGCCTTCGACCTGTGCCGCCGGAGTGACCAGGATAAGGTTCTCGATGCGGATGCCGTAGGCGCCTTCCTTGTAGTAGCCCGGCTCGTTGGACAGCATCATGCCCTCGAGCAGCTTTTCGGTTCCGGTGCGGGCGATGCGCTGCGGGCCTTCATGCACGGCAAGGTAGGAGCCGACGCCATGGCCGGTGCCGTGGGCGAAGTCGCAGCCATGCTTCCACAGCGCCATGCGCGCGACGGCATCGATTTCCGAGCCGCGCGTGCCGGCGGGAAAGCGCAGCGTGGAAATGCCGATCATGCCTTTCAGCACCAGCGTGAAGCGTTCTCGCATTTCCTGGGTCGGCTGGCCGACCGGCACGGTGCGGGTGATGTCGGTGGTGCCGTCCTGATATTGCCCGCCGGAATCGAGCAGGAACAGTTCGCCGGCCTGCAGCTTGCGGCTGGTGGCGCGCGACACCCGGTAATGCATGATGGCGCCGTTCGGGCCGGCGCCGGAAATGGTGTCGAAGGACACATCGCGCAGCGGCATCTGGGTTTCCTCGCCGGTCTGCCGGCGCGTCTCCTCCAGCCTGGTGACGACCGATATCTCGTCGAGCGAGCCCGGTTCTTGGCGCTCCAGCCAGCACAACAGCTTGGCCACCGCGGCGCCATCGCGGCGATGCGCGGCGCGAGAACCGTTGATCTCGGCCTGGTTCTTCGTCGCGCGCGGGATGCGGGCGGGATCTGGCGCGGCAATCACGGTGCCGCCATTGTCCTCGACCAGCATGCGCAACCTGTCGGCCGCCAGCACCGGGTCGAGCGCGATTTTCGCGCCACCCTTGGCGAGAGCCAAGATCGCCGCTTCGAATTCGTCGGGCTCGTGCAGATCGGCAAGCTGGGTGAGGTAGGCCGCGACCTGACGCGAGAATTTGCGCCGATCCATGAAAAGCTGGTGCGATCCGTCGGTCGCCAGTATGGCGAAGCCGAGCGCCAGCGGCGTGTGCGGCACGTCGCCGCCACGGATGTTGAAAGCCCAGGCGATGGAGGAAGGGTCGGTCAGCACGGCATGGGTGGCGCCGTCCTTGCCGATCGCCATCGCCAGCCGCGCCAGCTTGTCCTTGGCGAGTTCGCCAGCAAAGCCGATCGGGTGAAGCTCGACCAGGGCCACCGGCGCCTCGGGCTGATCCTTCCAGATGATGTCGATCGGGTTCTTGTCGAGTGGCACCAGCACGGCGCCGGACTTGTCGGCCGAGGCCTGCAACGCCTTGACCTCGCTTATGGTGTGCAGCCAGGGATCGAAGCCGAGCCGCGCACCCTTGCCGATGTTTTCCCGGAGCCAGGCAGCCGGCGGGTTGTCGACAAGGCTTTCGATCGAAAAGATGTCGAGATCGACCTCGCCCCGCACCTGCAGCGTGTAGCGTCCATCGACAAAGACGAAGGCGCGGTCGCGCAGAACGATGGCGACACCGGCCGAGCCGCTGAAGCCGGTCAGCCATTTCAGCCGCGCCGAACGGTCGGCGACGTATTCCCCCTGGTGCTCGTCGGCGCGTGGCACGATGAAGCCGTCCAGCCCGTTGGCCGCCAGCCATTGGCGCAGCAGCGCCACGCGCGGCTTGCCGACTGTCGGGTCGCCGGCGGAATCGAAGGTCTGGAACATGGTGGGCCTCCTTGTACTCGCGCGACCGTAGCGTATGGCCCTGGAAAGCGGAATCGATTTCCAGCCGGCGCAAACTGCTACAGCGCTGCCTGGCTGACAACCAAACGCGCTTGGTCCAGGCCGGCCGGTCTTAATGCTTGAGATGGATCGTTACCCAGCCTTCGCGGTGCAAGGTGCGCACGTGGCGGAAGTTCTGGCCGACATAGGCCGAGATCACGGCGTCGCGCTGGCGTTCGAGGATGCCTGACAGCACGATCGAGCCGCCTAGCGCGATGTGATCGGCCATTTGCGGCGCAAGCCGCATCAGCGGCCGCGCCAAAATGTTGGCGACGATGAGATCGAAAGGCGCGCGCTTGCCGAAGATCGGGTGATGAAAGCCCGGCGCGGTCACCGTTTCGACCAGCGCCTTGACGTGATTGAGCCGCGCATTGGCGGCAGCGACCCTCACGGCCACCGGATCGATGTCGGTGGCGAGCACCGGAATATGCGCCAGCTTGGCGACGGCGATGGCCAGCACCGCGCTGCCGGTGCCGAGGTCGAGCGCATTGCGCGGATGTTCGCGCCGCACGACCCTTTCCAGCATCTCCAGGCAGCCGGCGGTGGTGCCGTGGTGGCCGGTGCCGAAGGCAAGGCCGGCCTCGATCTCGATGGCGAGTTCGCCGCTGTGGCGCTTTCTGCGATCATGGGCGCCGTGGACGAAGAAACGCCCGGCACGCACCGGCTTCAACCCTTCCAGCGAGCGCGCCACCCAGTCGATGTCGGGCAGGGACTCACGTTCGACCGGCCTGGACAGCGCGAGGCCAGCAAGAACGTCCTTCACCCGCGCCTCGACCGCGTCGACATCGCCATCGGCATAGAGCGAGACTTCGTGGATGTCCTGGTCCTCATCGACCTCGAGCACGGCGATCGGCAGGCCCTCATCCTCGAAGGCGGCCTCGAACGCCGCGAAAATGAGGTCTGCCTCGCTCTTTCGGGTGATGAAATGAAGCCGCGTCTGGGTCATGAATGCATTTCTTGTTCGAGCATGATCTCTGGACAGACGGAACCGTTTGTCTGAGAAAACCGGTTCCCGCTCTTGGGGATCATGCTCTAGCCCTTCGCCGCCAACCGCTTCAATTTTGCGATTGCCGTATCCGCGCTTTCGCCATAGGCGATCGTGCCGGCGAATTCGCCCTTGGCATTGAGCAGCAGCACCGAGGCGGTGTGGTCCATCGTGTAGTCGCCGTCGCCGGTGTCGACCTTCTTCCAGTAGATGCCGAACGACTTGGCCATGGCATGGACCTTGTCCGGGTCGCCGGTGATGCCGGTGATGCGGTCGGAAAAATTGCTGACATAGGCGTTCATCACTTCCGGCGTGTCGCGCTCCGGATCGACAGAGACGAAATAGGCATGCAGGTTCTTGCCGTCGTCGCCGAGCGTCTTCAGCCAGCCGGCCAGCTCGAACAGCGTCGTCGGGCAGACCTCGGGGCAATGGGTGAAGCCGAAGAAGACGACGCTGGGCTGGCCCCTGAAGGCGCCTTCGGTGATCGGCGCGCCCTTCTGGTCGACCAGGGTAAAGGCGGTGCCGAAAGGCTCGCCGCCATAATGGCCGCGGTACCAGTCGAAGGTCAGCCAGCCGATGCCGGCCGCCATAAGTACGAGAATGCCGACCAGAATAGAACGCATCATCAGTAAGGTCCGTCCGCAGAAATCATCGGTGGCGCCGGCTCCATGCCGCGCCAGCGCGACAGTCTTAGCGGTTCGACCCCGTCCAGGCAAAGTGCCGCGTTGCCGCAATAGCATATGGTGTTGACGTATCTGCTTGCAAAGCCAAGCTGTTCGCCCCACCTGAGACCGGAAAACTCGAACCGCGGGAGACTCCTTGCGAAAACTGATCGGCGGCGCGCTGGCCGCATGTGTTGTCCTTGGCGCCGGTGCGGCCGTCGCCGAGGAAGTCGGCAAGGTCGGTGTCGACTGGCTCGGCAACGACATCATCGTCGAGGCGATCAAGGATCCGAAGGTGGAGGGCGTGACCTGCCACGTCTCCTATTTCGATCGCGGCATCATCGACCGCCTGCACAAGGGCAACTGGTTCGAGGATCCTTCCGATTCCTCGATCTCCTGCCGCCAGACCGGACCGATCACCATCGGCGACATCGACATGAGCGAGGCCGGCGAGGAAGTTTTCAAGCAAGGCATCAGTCTGATCTGGAAGAAGCAGGTGGTGAACCGCATCTACGACAAGGCCAACGAGACGCTGATCTATCTGTCGCATTCGCGCCAGGTGCAGAACGGCTCGGCGAAAATGTCGGTCACCACCGTGCCGCTTTACGGCCAGAACGTCGTGTGGACCAACGGCAAGCCGAAGTAGGTGGATCTAACTCTTTCCCGGAACTGGTCTGACGGACGATTGGCCCCGCTTGCGGGGCCAATCGTCCGGGGGTAAAGCCGCCGGCATGGATCGTTCAGAACGTCTCGTCCCGAAGGACCCCGAGCCGCGCATCCATCCGACCGCGGAATTGAAGGGGTGCAAGCTCGGTCGCTATGCCTCGATCGGCGAGCGGGTGGTGCTGCGCGAAGTGACGGTTGGCGACTTCTCCTATTTCGAGCGCCATTCGGAAGCAATCTACGCGACGATCGGCAAATTCTGCTCGATCGCCGCCAACAGCCGCGTCAATGCGCTGGACCATCCCATCGAGCGGCTGACCCAGCACAAGGTCAGCTACCGGCCGAACGAGTATTTTCGCTGGCTGGGCGTCGATGCCTCGTTCCGCGAGCGACGCCAAGCGCAAGCCGTGACCATCGGTCATGACGTCTGGATCGGCCACGGTGCGGTGATCATGCCGGGCCTGCGTATCGGCAATGGCGCCGTCATCGGTGCCAATGCGGTGGTGACGCATGACGTGCCGCCCTACACGATCGTCACCGGCGTGCCGGCCAGACCACTCAGGCCACGTTTCGTCGCCGACATCGCGGCGCGCATCGAGCGCCTTGCCTGGTGGGACTGGCCGGTCGAAAAGCTGGCGAGGGCGGTTCCTGACATGCAGGCCATACCGATCGAGGCCTTCCTCGATCGCTGGGAAGACAGCGCGGTCTAAGCCGCATGCGAGCGCTTGAGCGTTCAGGGCATCAACGGGCCTATGCTCCGCGCCATGCGGGGTGGCGCGACGGAAGGCGCTGGAGGCAAACGCTGTGAAGCGGAGGGAGCAGGCTCTCTGCCTGTGGGAGTGGGTGTGTTTTCCGCTTCTTCGCGCGAAGCGTGTATTGAATTGTGCCGGTTGTATTGTTTCCGGCGGGAACCTGAAGCGCCGCCAGTTGTTTCTCGTCGCACGGCAGCCATCGAGGGATCTCGATAATGGAAAAGCTCTTCACAAGGATCGCCAACACCGTCGCCCATCTCGCCGGCCTGCCGCCGACATTTGCCGCCTGTTGCCTGATCATCATCGTCTGGGCGCTGAGTGGGCCGCTGTTCGGCTTTTCGGACACCTGGCAGCTGGTCATCAACACCGGCACGACCATCATCACCTTTCTGATGGTGTTTCTCATCCAGAACACCCAGAACCGCGATGGCGCGGCGATCCAGGCCAAGCTGGATGAGCTGATCCGGGTCAGCGAGGGCCATAACCGCTTTATCGGCATCGAGCACCTGACCGAATCCGAGGTCGAGGAAATCCGCGACAAATGCGAGCGGGCGGCGAAGCGGCATGACGAGAAGATAGCAACGATGGCGGCAAAAAAGGCCGTGGCGCGCAAGCGCGGGCCGAAAAAGCAGGCGGCCTGAAGCGTCAGGGACTTAATTCGGAACCAGCATCGGTTTCTTGTTTGGCCATGATCTCTCCACGCCGGAGGTCAGTGCATGCAGTCATGTTCATTGTTTCATGAACGCAGCGAAGGGCTCCTTGTAGTCCGGATGCCAGCGCGACAAAGCGGGCCGGTTCTCGATGATGTCGCCGATCGCCCATGCCATGCGCTTTTCATCCAGCGGCCGTGCCGCCTCATTGTCCGGGCACAGGATGTAGAAGTCGCCCCTGGTCAGGGATTCCAGCATGAAATCAACAACCTGTTCGCCGGTCCAGGCGCCGGCCGGCTTCTCCGTCGCGCCTTCGGTCAGGCCGGTATAGGTGAAGCCGGGGATGAGCAGATGGGCGGCGACATGGGCGCCGGGTTCGTTGCGCAAGGCATGCGCCAGGCCTTCGGTGAAGGTCTTCACCCCGGCCTTGGAAACATTGTAGGCAAGATTGCCAGGCGGCGTGGTGATGCCTTGCTTGGAGCCGGTGTTGATGATCAGGCCGGGCTTGGCCGATGCCAGCATGCGCGGCGCGAACGCCTCGACGCCATGCACGATGCCCCAGAAGTTGATGTCCAGCAGCCGCTTCCAGGCGTCGCGGTTTTCCCAGGGCTTTCCCGGGTTGTTGCCGACGCCGGCATTGTTCATCAGCAGCGACACGTCGCCGAAGGCGCCGAACGCCCTGTCGGCGAGACGGTCCACGTCTTCCGCCTTCGAAACGTCGGCGGCGACAGGGAGCACCGCATCATCTCCGGCAATGGCCGCCACCGCGCGCGAGGCATCGTCAAGGCGTGCGCCGGCAACATCGGCGAGGACGATCTTCATGCCCATCAACGCAAGCCGTTTGGCGGCCGCAAGACCAATACCGCTGGCCGCGCCGGTGATGACGGCGGTGTTGCCCGGGCCAAGCGCGGGCAGGGCGGTCTGGATCTCGGCGTCGGTGATCATGGGCTATCGGTTCCTTCTTTCAGTGACGCCGAACTTAGCGCTGGAACGGGCTTGCGCAAGCCCGTCTCCACCCTTGTCCGCGTTCCACGGTTGTCCGGGTTGACCACTCCGGCCGAGGCTGCGCATGCTGCCTTGGCAAAAACGGAGATTTCCTGATTGACGGACTGGGTCGAAATTCTGAAGCAGCAGACCGCCACCGGCGACCAGATGGGCCGCGAGGTGCCACAGATGCTGGCCAACCCCGATATCAGCGAGGCACAGGTGAAGACGCTGTTTTCCGCGTTGGAGAAACAAGCCGAGTTCGTCGAGAAGCTGCGCATGGCGCTGGAAAAGTTCGGCCATGATTTCTCGATCATCAAGGCGGCGGAACGGCTGGAGGAACGCTATGCCGATCTTGCCGCTTCGGTGGCGGAAAAGCTGAAAGCGATGCGCACGTAGAGCAATTCCAGGAAAAGTGTGGAGCGGTTTTCCCGGGAAAAGCGCGTAACGCTTTCCCTTGGGAATTGCGTCAAACAAAAGAGCTACTTTTCGACCATCCGAGCGAAACGCGTATCCGGCACGAGCCATACGGTCGCGACCATTACGTAGATCGCGACGCCAATCCATTGGCTGACAAAGGTGAGCGGGATCGCCGCGAGGTAGAAGGCGAGCGAGATCTTGCCCTTGCGGTCGCTGCCGAGAGCCCTGGCAAAGGCGCTGTCGCCGCCGTGAAGCCGGTGCAGAGCGCTGGTCAGGATGTTGAAGCCAATAGCGCATAGCGCAAGGTCGGCGCCATAGACGGCGACCGGCACCGGCGCGAAATGATTCTCGCCCATGAATGCCGTCGTTGCCGGCATCAGCGACAGCCAGAACAGCAGATTGAGGTTCGCCCACAGCACGCGGCCGTCGACGCGCTGCACCGTGTGGAACATGTTGTGCAGATTGTTCCAGTAGATGCCGACATTGATGAAGGACAATACGTAGCAGAGGAAGACAGGCCACAGCGGCACCAGGGCTGAAAGGTCCTCGCCATGCGGAACCTTCAGTTCAAGCACCATGATGGTGATGATGATCGCCACCACGCCATCGGTGAATGCCTCGACCCTGCCTTTGCCCATGGAACTCCCCCGAATGTCGGGCGAAATCTACGCGATGGCGGGACGTGCGGCTACCCGCCATGTGGCCGGGCGACCGGAAGATGGCCCGCACTTTGTGCAGGCGGACCATGAGAGCCATTGAGTATTGCCTGGCCGGCGGTCGACGAACCCCCGCTGGTGCCAGATCGTTCAGCCGTTCGGTGTCTCGGGCGTCATATGCGCGCGCTGGCGTGGCACGCCAAGCCCGGTGTCCGGCGGCTCGCCGGCGGCCGGCCTGTTCTCGATCATGTGCATGGTGCGCCAGCGGCCGAAACGGTAGTAGGCCGCGGCCAGCATCAGCGACGTGATCGAGCCGGCTGGAAAACTCCACCACAGCGCCTCCTCGCCGATCACGCCGCGCATGAAATAGGCAAAGCCGGTGCGCACGACCAGCACAGAGATCACCAGGATGATCAGCGGCGGCATCACCGCACCCGTAGCGCGTACCGTGGCGAACAGCACGATGGTGATGCCGAACAGGATGAACGACCAGGAGGCGACCTTGTTGATGTGGGCGGCGATGTCGATCGCCGTGCTGTCGCTGCTCAGGAACAGGCTGAGGATCGAGCGATCGAAGACCCATAGCAGCGCGACGAGAGCGCCGGTCAGGACAAGGTTGAAGCCAACGCCGGAGGCGGCGATGCGGCCGATCCGGTCCCAGCGCTTGGCGCCGACATTCTGCGCCGCCATTGAGGAGACCGCCGCACCGATGGCGAGCGCCGGCATCTGGATGTAGGTCCATAGCTGGGCGGCGATGCCATAGGCTGCGGCGACCCGCGAGCCGTAGGAATTGACGATGCCCATCACGGTTAGTGCTGCCGCCGAGATGACGATCATCTGCAGGCCCATCGGCACGCCCTTGAAGACGACGATGCGCAGCAATGCGGGATCGGGCCGCAGCAAGGCGAGATTGGCGCCGGCCAGCCGCAACGGATGCTTGCGCGCATAGAGCACGACGAGGATGGCGATCACGCTCACCGTCTGGCCGATCAGCGTCGAGGTAGCCGATCCCGCGATCCCGAGTTCGGGAAACGGGCCGATGCCGCGGATAAGCAGCGGGTTGAGCACGATGTCGAGGACGACGGCGAGCGCCATGAAGATGAAGGGTGTGCGCGAATCGCCGGCGCCGCGCAGCACGGTCATGACGAAGGACAGAAGGTTCATCATCGGCACGGCGACGAAGATGATGCGCAGGTAGGAGCGGGCGAGCGGCAAGGCGTCGGCCGGCGTGCCGAGCGTGTTGAGGATGCCGTCGACCCAGATCCAGCCGCAGACGGCGAAGACGACCGAGACAAGGAAGAAGAAGGTGGCGCTGGTGCCGACGATGCGGCGGGCTTCGGGCAGGTCGCGGGCGCCGACCGACTGTGCCACCAGGATGGTCGCCGCCATGCCGATGCCGAACACCGTGCCGAGGATCAGGAACAGCACGAGGTTGGCATTGGAGGTGGCGGTCAGCGCCGCTTCACCAAGGAAACGGCCGACCCAGACGGCGTTGATCGAACCGTTGAGCGACTGCAGCACGTTGGAGCCGAGCACCGGCAAGGCGAACAGCAGAAGCGTGCGCGGGATCGGACCGCTGGTCAGGTCGCCGGTGCGCCGACGCGCGGGCATTTTTTCGTCCATGGCTGGCAACTCGGCGAAGCTTCCGTGAGTCCGGTTCGCGATGATCGCCGATTCAACGAGGCAGGTCGATGCGGCATCGGAAAAGATTGGCCTGAGATGATCTGGCGTGCCTCGATCCAATCATGTTCTCAAAGCCTCTGGAATAGGATATTGATCGTCGCCGCGTGGGGCCGCATATCTTTGTTTGAGCATGATCTTTCCGAAAACCGGTTTCCACTTTTCGGGATCATGCTCTGAAATCTGATGGATAGACCGGGGGGTTCATGTCCGATATTCCGCTTTTTTCTGAGCGCCTGAGCCGGCGCGCGTTTCTTGGTGCGTCCGCTTTGGGCGCGGCCTCCGTGGCTCTTTCGGCGTGCACCACGACGGAGGTGGTGACACCACCGGTGACAGCGCCGCCACCCGAGCCGGCTTTCGGCGATGCCGCAAGCATGTACGCGGCGCGCGTCGACGAGGGCTATCAACTGCCGGCAATCCCGGTGGCCAAGCTCGATCCGAAGTTCGTGCGCCAGATCGTGTCCGATCCGACCGGGGAAAAGCCTGGGACGATCGTCGTCGATGTCTCCGAGCACTTCCTCTATCTGGTGCGCGACGGCGGCAAGGCTATCCGCTATGGCGTCAGCCTCGGCAAGGCCGGTTTCGGATGGACCGGCAGCGCCGTGGTTCAGGCGAGGAAGAAGTGGCCAGTCTGGACGCCGCCGCCGGAAATGATCCAGCGCCGGCCGGAACTGGCCAAATACAAGGACGGCATGCCGCCCGGCCCGCAGAGCCCGCTAGGCGCCCGCGCGCTCTATCTGTTCCGCGACGGCAAGGACACGATGTACCGGCTGCACGGCACGCCGGAGTGGGATTCCATCGGCAAGAACGCATCGTCGGGCTGTGTGCGCTTCATGAACCAGGACATCATCGACCTCTACAGCCGCGTCAATGGACCCGCGCCGGTCTTCGTGCGCCCGAACCTGTCGCCTGCCGGCAAGATCATGGCCGTGTCGAGCAGGACGGCCGAGCCGATCGATGCCGGCGTGCCGAAGGACGCCGAGTTCTTGAAGTAAGCCTTCACCCTCTGCTCGGGCGGACGCGCCAAGCGCGCCCGCCCCGCAGCGATCGCTACTTCCTGGCGAGGCCTGGAAGCGTGACCTGATAGACCAGGAACATGGTGTCGACATTGGCGCCGTCATCGGCCTTGTAGGGCGCGCCGACCTGGAAACCGTCCTGGGTGAGGAAGTCGTTGTCGTTGGCGACGAACAGGAAATAGTCGTCGGGCAGCTTCGGATCGAGCACGCTGACCACCGACATCGCCTCCCATTTCTCGGACAGGTTGTTGTGGTCGTTCGGCGCGCCATTGTGCAGGCCGAAGCGGCCAAGCTCGGCGTTGTCGTTGATGTCGATGAACGGCGTCAGCTTGGCTGGTGTCACCGAGGGATCAAGCACGCCCTTTGGCGCCACCGGCTTGTCGGCAGAGTCGAAGGCGCCGCCGGCGATGTCGGTTGCCGAGGAGAGATCGACGATGTTGATCTCGCGGTAGAGCGAGGTGTCGCCTTTCAGCCCCTGGCCGTTGTTGCTGTCGCGCGTGATCATCAGAAACGTCTGGTCCGAGAGCGCCGCGATCTCGCTCTGCGCAGCGATTTTGGTCTTGCCCTTGGCATCGGTGAACACCGGCAGCGGCACGATATATTCATGCGCCAGCTTCAGATGGGCGAAGTCGGAGGCGTCATAGACCAGGGCGCGGGTGTTCTGGCGCGTCGAGCCGGAATCGCCGCCATCCTGCCTCGCCGCCGATTGCAGCACGGCGATCAGGAACTTGCCGTCCGGCGTCATCGCCATGCCTTCTAGGCCCTGGTTGTTCTGGCGGCCGGTGTCGGGATCCTTGGGATCGGGGTCGGCAGCGCCGGGGCCGGGGTTGTCCGAGGAGAAGTTCGGCGCGCCCTTGCGCATCGGTACCAGCGCTGTCGGCGGCTGGGTCGCCGACAGCAGGCGGCCTTCGGCGGAAAACCGGTAAATGTTCGGGCCATATTCATCAGAGATGAACATCGAGCCGTCGGGCAGCCGCACAATCGCCTCGTTGTCGAGGGCGAGCTTGCCATTGGTGGCGGCGGGCAGCAGCGGCATGTCGCCGGCGGCCGGACGGACATCCGACAACGGGTCGAGCCCGGTGGTGTCCGCGCCCTTGTCGTCGGTGAGAAGCAGGCTGTCGGCCAGCGTCGCCTTGACGTCTGTCTGCTCCTGGCCGGCAGCAGGAGCGGCGCCCGGCGCGACGGGGGAGAACTCGATGGCGATGGTGTTGAGGCGCGGCCGGTAGTCGGTGGTGCCGGCGACATTGTAGCCGCGATCCGGCAGTAGCCAGAGCGAGCCCTTGTAGCCAGCCGCATCATGCGTCCAGCCTGATGTGTCTATCGCCATGCCGGAGCCCGAGCCGAACGTCTCGCCGAACTTGTCGCGCAGACCGGCCGGGATGCGGCCGACGCCGACCAGGCCCTTGTTGACGAGGCCGCCGACGGTCGCGGTGCTGTCGGCGAGCGCCGGCGTCAAGGCGGTGAACAATGCCAGCGCGACGCCAAGCGACGCGGTTCGGTACAGGTGTTTCATGGATGATCCCTTGTGACAAAGCGAGCCGAAGCGGCCGAAGGATGAAAGCTGAAAGAGGCGCCACATCGACGATGCCGCGCGCGCCTCTCCAAAAACGGTCTACGGCGCGAACATGATGCTTGCGTGACAGCGGGCCACGCATGCCCGCCGGCTTGCTCACGCGCCGATAAAACCGTGCGCTGGCGCCACAGAATTGGTCACCCGGTCACGCATCGGTTCGATCAGGCATGATGTGTTCGTGTTGCACTGGACACTTATGTCCAGTGCATATATGGTGCTGCTTCTGACAGGGAGGGGGATGCGTTGAAATCGCGCTACCGTGCAGTCGTCATCGGAGGTGGCGTGGTCGGCGCCTCGGTGCTCTACCATCTGACGCGGTTCGGCTGGAGCGATGTGGCGCTGATCGAGCGTGCAGAGCTGACGGCCGGTTCGACCTGGCACGCCGCGGCCGGTTTCCACGCGCTCAATGCCGACCCCAACGTCGCTGCGCTGCAGGACTACACCATCAACCTCTATCGCGAGATCGAGGCCGAATCCGGCCAGAACGCCGGCCTGCACATGACCGGCGGCGTCAATATCGCCAGCGATCCCGCGCGCTGGGAATGGTTGAAATCGGCCTGGGCGGTGTTCCAGTCGGTCGGCATCGAGACAGCCCGCCTCGTAACGCCGGAAGAGATCAAGGAAATCTGCCCGATCGTCGATGTCACGGGTGTGCTCGGCGGCCTGCATGATTCCAACGAAGGTCATCTCGATCCCTATGGAACGACGCATGCCTATGCGGGCGCCGCGAAGAAGCGCGGTGCCGACATCATCCTGCGCAACCGGGTCGTCGAGCTGAAGGCGCGCGCCGACGGAAGCTGGGACGTCGTCACCGAACAGGGCACCATCGTCGCCGAGCATGTCGTCAATGCGGGCGGGCTGTGGGCAAAGCAGCTCGGCCGCATGGCCGGCGTCGACCTGCCGGTGACGCCGATGGAGCACCATTATTTCATCACCGAGGACATTCCGGAGGTTGCCGCTCTCGACAAGGAGCTCGGCCTTGCCGTCGATCTCGACGGCTTTTCCTATCTTCGGCAAGAGCGCAAGGGCGTGCTGCTCGGCGTCTATGAGCAGAACCCCAAGCACTGGAACATGGATGGCGCGCCGTGGGACTACGGCATCGAGCTGATCCCGGAAGATATCGACCGCATCAGTCCGGAGCTGTCCAAGGCCTATGAGCGCTTTCCTTGCCTGGCGACGGCCGGCATCCGCAAATGGGTCAACGGCGCCTTCACCTTCACCCCCGACGGCAATCCGATCGTCGGGCCAGTGCGTGGCCTCAGGAACTACTGGGTCGCCTGCGGCGTCATGGCCGGCTTCAGCCAGGGTGGTGGCGTCGGCAAGTCGCTGGCCGAATGGATGATTTTCGGCGAGCCGCAAGCCGACATTTTCGGCATGGACATTGCCCGCTACGGCGCCTTCGCCGCCAACCGCTGCTATCTCAAGCAGACGACGCGGCAATTCTATTCGCGCCGTTTCGTCATGACCTTTCCCAATGAGCGGCTGCCCGCCGGCCGGCCGCTGAAACGCCCCGGCGCCTATGACGGCATGACGGCGGCGGGCTGCGAATGGACGGCGTCATGGGGGCTGGAAATTCCGGCCTATTTCGCGCCGATGGGGTTTGCCGAGAACACGACGTTGCGGCGCTCCAACGCCTTCGACATTGTCGGCGACGAGGCGCTGCAGGTGCGGCGCGCCGCCGGCCTTGTCGATATCTCGGCCTATTCGCGCTATGCCGTGTCCGGGCCCGGCGCGGAGGCATGGCTCGACCGGCTGCTTGCCTGCAGGCTGCCAAGGCCGGGGCAGGCGAGGCTCGCGCCGATGCTCGGCCATGACGGGCGGCTGAAGGGCGACCTCACCGTCTTCAACTGGGGTGGCGGCGACTATTGGCTGATGGGCTCCTACTATCTGCGTGAGTTTCACATGCGCTGGTTCGAGAGCCATGCGGCGGCGGGCATCACCGTTACCGACCTTTCCGACACGATGAGCGGCTTCCTGCTGACTGGACCGAATGCGCGCAGGATCCTGGAACGCACGACGCATCAGGATGTGTCCGGCGCGGTACTGCCATTCATGGCCTGCGGCGCATTCGACATCGGCATGGTGCAGGCTCGCATGGCGCGGCTGTCGATCGCCGGCGAGCTCGGCTTCGAGATCAGTTGCCCGGTGACCATGCATGCCGGCCTGCGCGAGACTCTGCTGGCCGCCGGTGAGAATCTCGGTTTGGCCGAGATCGGCTACTATGCGCTCAATGCGCTGCGGTTGGAGAAAAGCTTCGGCATCTGGTCGCGCGAATTCACGCAGGGCTACACGCCGGGCCAGACCGGTCTCGACCGCTTCATCGCTTTCGACAAGGGTGACTTCATCGGCCGCGCGGCGGCATTGAAGGAGCGTGATGGCGGCGATGCTCGCCAATGCGTGGTGACATTGGAGATCGATGCCATCGACGCCGACGCCAGCGGCTTCGAGCCGGTCTGGCATCAGGGCCGGCGTGTCGGCTTCGTTACCTCCGGCGGTTACGGCTATGCGGTCGGCAAAAGCCTGGCGCTGGCGCTCGTCGACCGCGATTTCTCGGGCGAGGGCACCGCGCTTTCGGTCCATATCATTGGCATAGAGCGGCCGGCGCGCGTCATCGCGGCCTCGCCCTACGATCCCCAGGGTAAGGCGATGCGGCAATGAGGAGGATTTCCGATGATCGATGACGCGGCACGAGACAGCAGGCGCGAACGTCGGCGCGGGCGTACGGGCGAGGCCGGCAGCGAGAGCAGCCGCCATCCCAACTACCGTTCACTGAAGAACCCGTTCCTGCCGCAGCCGATCTTTTCGGACGATCAGGTCGCTTCGATCCACGACACGGCATTGCGCGTGCTGGAAGAGCTCGGCATCAAGGTGCTGCTGCCGCGGGCGCGTGAGGTTTTCGCCGACGCCGGCGCCCTGGTCGACCCGGACACCGACATGGTGCGCATCGGCCGCGACATGGTGACGGCGGCTCTGGCCTCGGCGCCGAAATCGATCCTCGCTCATGCCGGTTCTCGGTCCCGCGACCTCAGCCTCGAACTCGGCTCGATGACCTTCCTGGCCGGATGCGGGGCGCCGAACGTCACCGATCTCGAGCGCGGCCGGCGGCCGGGAACGCTGGCCGATTTCGAGGACCTGATCCGGCTGGTGCAGCATTTCGACGTGCTGCATATGCTGGGACCGTGCATCGAGCCACAGGATGTCGACAACCGTTTTCGCCATTACGCCGTCAACCGCGCGCAGCTGACGCTGTCCGACAAGTTTCCGTTCGTCTTCGCGCGCGGCACCCCGCAGGTCGAGGACGGCTTCGAGATGCTGCGGCTGGCGCGTGGCCTGTCGGAGGACGAGTTCCTGGCAAATGCCCATTGCTACACCGTCATCAACACCAACTCGCCGCGCCAGCTCGACATTCCGATGGCGCAAGGCATCATCGATTTCGCCAGGGCCGGGCAGGTCTCCGTCATCACCCCGTTCTGCCTGGCGGGCGCCATGGCGCCGATCACGGTCGCCGGCGCGCTGACGCTGCAGCATGCCGAAGCGCTGGCCGGGCTGACGCTGGCGCAGATCGTGCGGCCCGGCGCGCCGGTCGTATACGGTTCCTTCTCCTCCAATGTCGACATGAAATCGGGTGCGCCCGCTTTCGGCACGCCGGAGCACGTCAAGGCGACATTAGGGGCCGGCCAGCTGGCGCGCTTCACCGGCCTGCCGTGGCGGTCGGGCGGTGGCAGCGCGGCGAACATCTCTGACGCACAGGCGGCGCACGAGACGCAGTTCGCGCTGTGGGGTTCGGTGCTGGCCGGAGCGACGATGTGCATTCATGCCGCCGGCTGGCTGGAGGGGGGCCTGAGTGTCTCCTTCGAGAAGCTGATCACCGACATCGAGGCGCTGCAGACGGTGGCTGAACTGTGTGCCGCGACGCCTGGCGACACCGATACGATCGGCTTCGAGGCGATCGCCGAAGTGCAGCCGGGTGGCCATTTCTTCTCGGCCGGCCACACGATGGCGCGCTACCGCACCGCTTTCTATGAGCCGCTGGTGGCCGACTGGTCGAACTTCGGCAACTGGACGCAAAGCGGGTCGAAGACGGCAAGCGAGCGCGCCACCGGTGTCTGGAGACGCACACTTGCCGATTTCGCCCCGCCGGCAACGGCTGTCGCAACATCAGGCGTGCTCGACGAATTCATCGCGCGGCGCACTGCAGAGGGCGGAGCAGCACCGGTGTCGTGAGGCGCGAGCAGCCGCCAGAGACCCCTGCGCCTACCGCAACTTTCGCGGTGCGATGGGTCCTTGCCATTGGCAATTGGCGCATGCCGTGCAGAAATGAGCGGCATGCGCGAAGCCTTGATCGCAGTGATGATTTTCCTGTGCCTGGCGGCGGCGCCGCTGGTCAGCATGGCGGTCTGGCCCAAGCTGCCGGCCAGACATCGCGATGACGACACCAACAATGTGGTCCGGCTTGCCGCCAACCTGTTCGGGGTGATGACCTCGCTGGTGCTCGGCCTGATGATCAACTCGGCCAAGAACACCTTCGAGTCGGTCGATCACAATGTGCACGCCTATGCGACGGAGCTGATCCTGCTCGACAGGACCTTGCGCCAGTATGGCCCGGAAACCGACGCGGTGCGCCAGCCGTTGGTCGCCTACGTGCAGAGGGTGGTGGCCACCTCGTCACAAACGAGCGAAACGCCTATCGTCGCCAACCAGCTGTCCGAACGTCTGCTGACGGAGATCGGCTCACGGCTGAATGCGCTGACGCCGCCCGACGCTGTCCGTGGCTCCCTTCTGCAGGATGGACGCCAGCGCCTGCAGAAGGTGCTGGAATTGCGCTGGATTCTGGTCGAGCAGTCGGAAGGCGCGATCCCTTGGCCGCTGATTGCCATGCTGGTTGCGTGGCTGGCGCTGATCTTCGCCAGTTTCGGGTTCAGGGCACCGAAGAATGCGATCACTGTCGCAACCTACGTTGTTTCGGCCGTGCTGATAGCCGGGGCACTCTACCTGATCCTCGACATGGACGTGCCGTTCTCCGGCCCGATCCAGATTTCACCGATGCCGCTGGAGAGGGCGCTGGCGGAATTGCAGCGATGATGCGGAACCGCGCGACATTCCCAGGCATTCATGGGGATGAACCACGGAGGACGACATGGGTTTCGACCAGTATCACGAACCGCCTGAAGAACTGTCGCAGAAGGTACGGACCTTTGCCCGCATGATCACCTCGCTGATCGAGGAGGCGGAAGCGATCGGCTGGTACGAACAGCGCATGTCGGTGGAGAAGGACCCGCAGGCGCGCGCCATCATGAAGAACGCGCAGGGCGAGGAGTTCAAGCATTTCGGCATGGATCTCGAATTCCTGCTGCGCCAGAAAAAGGACTGGCGGGCGGAACTGAAGGAAATCCTGTTCACCACCGGCGATATCGTCAAGGCCGGCGAGAGAGGCGAGAAGAAGGTGGATTGAGGCCGCCGGCCTTTGACGCGGCAGCGGCTGCGTCAAATCAATCGCTGTCGCGCGCCACCAGTTCCAGCGGCCAGACCTCGCGGATGATCCGCGGACCTTCCGGACCGGCGAAGGCCGGGATCGAAGCCAGCAGCATTTCGGCCAGCCGCTGTCCCATCGGCTCCAGCGACGGACGGAAGGCGGTCAGCGCCGGGGAAAAATAGCGGCAAAGCGGCGTGTCGACGATGACGATCACTGCAATATCATGGCCGGGCCGGATGCCCATCTCGGCCAGCGCCTTACAGCCGCCGAGCGCCATGGCGTCATTGTTGAAGATGATGGCGGTGGGCCGATCCTTGGAGAGCATTACGTCCGCCGTCACCTGATAGCCGCCGGCCTCGTTGATGAAGCCGTCGGCGATCAGGCCGGGGTCGACTTCAATGCCGTGCCGCTCCAGCGCCTTGCGATAGCCGTCCAGGAACAGGTAGCCGAAGTTGAGATCGTGCGAAGGGCGGATGGCAGCGATGCGGCGATGGCCGCGCGCGACCAGCCGGTCGACGGCTTCATCACCCGCCCTCTCGAAATCGATATCGAGCGAAGGATAGGTGTCGCCGCCGGATTGACTTCGGCCAAGCGTTGCAAAAGGAAAGCCGGCCTTGCTGAGATAATCGATCCGATCGTCTTCCCGCCGTGTGTTGGCCAACACAACCGCGTCGGCACGGCGCGTCTCAACCACACGGCGCAGCCTCTCCTGCTGGTATTGGCCGGGCTCACCCATGACGACCATCAGATCCAGGTCATAGTCGGCGAGCCGCGCCTGCAGACCAGTCAGGAACGGGATGAAGAACGGTTCGCCATATTGCTGGTCGCCGGGATGCGGCTGCAGCATGAAGGCGATCGAACGGGTGGCGCCCTGGCGCAGGCTGCGGCCGGATTGGTTCGGCGAATAGTTGAGCTTTTTGGCCGCTTCGAGCACGCGCTGGCGGGTGTCGGCATTGACGTCGGCGCGGCCATTCAGCGCCCGCGACACGGTGCCGATCGAAATGTTCAGGTGACGCGCAAGGTCGTGGATGCTGGACGCCAAGGACAGTTCTCCCCCGACCCTTGGCTAGCACCGGCTGCCGCTCAGGCCAAGGCTTCGGGATGATTTTCGCAGGCAGCCGATTGACATTCTACGCTATCGGGTGTGTTCTCGTAAACGTTTACGGGAAAACGTTTACGGTGATGCCGTGAATGCCGTGACATTCGGTCTGGAGGGACCGGACGGGAGGAATGCCGGATGATGAATGTCGTCCTCGTCGGCTGCGGAGCGATGAGCAGGCAGTGGCTCGATGCCGCCAGGCAGATCGACGGGCTTGCCATTGTCGGCCTTGTCGACCTCGACGCCGAACGGGCGAAGGCGAGGGCGCGCGAATACGATCTCACCAGGGCCGTCATCGGCACCAGCCTCGACGCGGTACTCGATCAAACCAGGCCCGACGCGGTGTTCGATGTCGTGGTTCCCGCCGCCCGGCGCGAGGTTGCGTTCTCCGCCTTTGCCCATCATTGCCATTTGCTGACGGAAAAACCGCTCGCCGACAGTCCGGAGAATGCGCGCGCCATCGTCGAGGCCGCGCGCCAGGCCGGGCGTGTCCATGCCGTCGTTCAGAACCGGCGCTATGTCGCCAATGTCAGGCGCATCAGGCGCTTTCTCGACTCCGGCGCCATCGGTGCCGCGACCAGCATCCATGCCGACTTCTTCGTCGCGCCGCATTTCGGCGGCTTTCGCGAGGAAATGGCGCATGTGCTGCTGCTCGACATGGCCATCCATACATTCGACGCCGCCCGCTACATGGTCGCCGGCGAACCGGCCGGCGTCTATTGCCAGGAATGGGAGCCGGCCAATTCCTGGTACCGGCAGGGATCGTCGGCAGCCGCCGTCTTCGATCTCGGCGGCGGCAAGCGGTTCACCTATACCGGCTCCTGGTGCGCCGTCGGCTTCCGCACCAGCTGGGAAAGCACATGGCGCATCGTCGCCGAGCGCGGCAGCCTCATTTGGGATGGCAACGACGCGCTAAAGGCAGAGGTGGTGGTGCCGGGCCGCGACGGCCTGTTCGACAAAATCGAGGCGATCGAGGTTCCGCCGCTCGATCCCGCCGACCGCATCGGCGGCCATCTCGGCATCATCCAGGATTTCATGCGCGCGATCGAGACCGGCACCGAGCCGGAGACGCGCGGCACCGACAACATCAAGAGCCTGGCCATGGTCTTCGGCGCCATCGAGAGCGCCGAGACCGGGCGCCGGGTGGCGATCCCCACACAGGAAGGACAATGATGCCAAACCCGCTTCTCGACATCCGGATCGGCACCATGGTGCGGGCCAACCTCGACGATCCGGCCGCCTACATCAAGGCGATCCTGCCGCTGGGATTCGAGAGCATCCAGCCCTTCTTCTGGCAGACGCTGGGCGGCAAGGATTTGCCGCGGCTGGCGGGCCAGATCCGCGAGGCGATCGGCGATGCCGACGTCACAATGTCCTCGATCGGCGTGTTCGGCAATCCGCTGGAGAGCGGCGATGTCGATCGCGGCGTGCTCAAGGCCTGGGAAACGGTGATCGACAACGCGCATCTGTTCGGTGCCTCGACGGTCAGCGGCTTCACAGGCCGCCTCCGCGGCAAGCCGCTGCCGGAGAGCCTGCCGCGCTTCAAGGAAGTGTGGGGGCCGCTGGCAAAGCGCGCCGCCGACAAGGGCGTGCGCATCGCTTTCGAGAACTGCGCCATGGACGGCAACTGGGCTGGTGGAGACTGGAACATTGCCCACAACCCGGACGCCTGGGAGCTGATGTTCAACGAATTGCCCGACGAAAATCTCGGGCTGGAGTGGGAGCCCTGCCACCAGCTCGTCTACCTGATCGACCCGATCCCGCAAATCCGCAAATGGGCCCCGCGCATCTTCCATGTCCACGGCAAGGACGCGACGGTGCGCTGGGACGTCATCCGCGAGCACGGCGTGTTCGGCCGCCTGCCGTTCGTGCAGATGCGCACGCCTGGCTTTGGCGACAGCGACTGGACGCGGGTGATCAGCGAATTGCGGCTGGCCGGGTACAAGGGCGCCATCGACATCGAGGGCTGGCACGATCCGGTCTATCGCGGCGACCTTGAAATTACCGGTCAGGCGCGGGCGCTGGATTATCTCAAGCAATGCCGGGGAGGTGCCAGCTACCTGCAGAATCCGGCGTGAGTGCGGGCCGGCGGGAGGGCCGGCCAGCGAAGATTGCGGCGCATTGCCGAAGCGATCGTCCAAAACCCTCGGCTAGCGAGGAAACAAAGGGAGGATAAGTGCATGAGCATGACGATGAGAAGGACATTTCCGCGCTTGACGGTCGTGGCTGCCGCCACGGCGCTCGCCGCCGCAATCTCGACCCCGCCGGCGCAGGCGCTCGACGCCCAATGGTGCAAGGACGTCCATATCCGCTTCTTCGTCGGCGGCGCCGAGGGCGACGCCTTCGGCACCATCGTCTACAATGGCGCCAAGCAGGCGGCCGCCGATCTCGGCCCGAAGGTCGACTACATCTTCTCCGGCTGGGACGTCGAAAAGATGGTGCAGCAATTGCGCGAGGCGGTAGCGGTCAAGCCCGGCGGTATCGCCATGATGGGCCATCCCGGTGATGACGCGATCATGCCGCTGGCCCAGCAGGCGCACAAGGACGGCATCAAGATGATGTACCAGAACGTGCCGGTGCCGAAGGTGACGGCGGCATTCGGCGGCGGCTATGTCGGCGCCCAGCAGGAGCAGCAGGGCCGCGCGCTCGGTGCCGAGGCGTTCAAGCTGGCCGGGCTGAAGTCCGGTGACAAGGCGATCATGATCGGCCCGTTCGACAATGAGAGCCGGGGCGCACGCGAGCGTGGGACGGTGGCCGCGCTGAAAGAGGCCGGCGTCGATGTCATTCAAATCAATTCCGTACCCGAGTGGGCAGCCGATCCGAATCTCGCCATCCCGGTGATCACCGCGGCACTGCTCAACAATCCCACTGTGAAGGCGGTCGGCTATCCCGGCGGGCAGATGCTCGGCAATGTGCCGACCTACATGCAGGCCGCAGGGCGGAAGCCGGGCGATGTCTTCAATTTCGGCTTCGACACCAGCCCGCAGATCGTCGAGGGCTTCAAGGGCGGATGGGTGCAGCTGACAGCCGACCAGCAGCCGTTCCTGCAGGGCTATCTGCCGATCCTCAGCCTTTGCCAGCAAGTGGTGCTGGGGCTGGCGCCGATGAATGTCGACACCGGTGCCGGCTTCGTCACGCCGCAGAACTACGAGATCGTCTCAGAGCTCGCCAAGCAGGCGCTGCGCTGACCTCCCAAGGCTGCCGGCCGGGCCGAGCCCGGCCGGCAGGACCGCCGGCAGCGGGGCCGGGATGCGACAACACACAAGCGAGGACCGCCATGGCCGAACGCATCATCGAACTGCGCGACATCAGCAAGTCCTATGGCCATGTCTATGCACTGGGCGGGGTCAATCTCAGTGTCGACCGTGGCGAGGTGGTCGGCCTGATCGGCGACAACGGCGCCGGCAAGTCGACGCTGATCAAAATCCTGTCCGGCGTGGTCAAGCCGACCAGCGGCGAAATCCTCATCCACGGCAAGCCGGTGACCGGATGGAGCGCGGCGCGCTCGCGCGAAGCCGGCATCGAGACGGTGTTCCAGGACCGGGCGCTGGCGGTGCAGCAGACGATCGTGCGCAACATCTTCATGGGCCGCGAACTCACCGGCTGGCTTGGCTGGCTGAAGGTCAACAAGGAGGTCGAGGAGGCCAGCCGGCTGATGCGCGAGATCGGCTTCACCTCGAAAGTGTTCACGCCGCATTCGATCGTCGGCCAGCTTTCGGGCGGCGAGCGCCAGGGCGTGGCGATCGCGCGGGCCATCTACAAGCAGGCGGAACTGATCATCCTCGACGAGCCGACGACGGCACTGTCGCTGACCGAGACCGCCAAGGTCTTCCATTTCGTGCGCCAGGTGCGGGCGAGCGGCCGTTCGATCCTGTTCATCGGCCACAACATCCACCACGTCTTCGACATCGCCGACCGCTTCGTGGTGCTCGATCGCGGCAAGGTGGCGCTGACGGCCGACCGGCGCGAAGTCAAGTCGGCGGAAGATCTCATCAACTTCATGGAAGACGTAGCGCATCCCGGCGGATTGGCTGGATTGCACGAGGCCGGTGACGCGGGGAGCGCAGCGCTATGAGCAAGACCATGGAACCCGATCTGCAGAATTCTCTCGGCCTGTCGCACGGCGAGCCAGTCCGGAAAGAGTGGAAACACCCGTCCGATCACTGGCTGCGCGGTTTCGTCATCGACAACCGCGCGGCACTCGGCACGCTCGGCGTGTTCATCGTCATGATGGCGGTGTTCATGATCGCCAACCCGACCGTCTTCACCACCTGGTATCTCTACAGTTCCGTGCTGACCACGCTGCCGGTGGCGCTGTTCGTGGTGGTGCCTCTGGTCTTCGTCGTCACCTGCGGCGAGATCGACCTGTCGTTTCCGGCAACGATGGGTTTTGCTTCCTGGGTCTTCGCGCTGGTCGTGCAGGCCGGCTACGATCCGTTTCTCGGCATCGCCGCCGCGCTCGTCACCGGCATGCTGCTCGGTTTCCTGGTCGGCTCGCTGGTCGTCTATGGCGGGCTGTCATCGCTGATCGCCACGCTCGGCATGAATTTCCTGTTGCGTGGGCTGATCCAGATCATCAACGAGGGCAAGTCGATGGCGCTGACCAGCCTCGCCGACAGCTGGGCCTACAAGATCTTCTCCAGCCAGGTCTATGGCATTCCAGTGCAGATCTTCTGGGCCATCGCCTTCGTCGTGCTGTCGGCGATGCTCTATAACCGCCACCGCTTCGGCGCGCAGGTGAGGGTGGTCGGTGACAACCCCGACAGCGCCCAGCAGATGGGCATCGACGTGAAGCGCGTCCGGGTCAAGGTGTTCGTCTTCGTCGGCATCGGCGCGGCGATCGCCGGCACCTTTTCGGTGATGATCAACTTCACCTGGTGGCCGACGGCGGGCGACGGCTATCTCTTGCCAGTGCTGGCCTCGGTGTTCGTCGGCGGCACGCCGACCTGGGGCGGCATCGGCACCGTTGTCGGTGGCGCGATCGGCGCCGTCACGGTCTCGTTCATCCAGACCGGCGTCGTGGCAGCGGGCTTGAGCGGCTTCTACGTCCAGTTCTTCAACGGGCTGATCATCATCCTGTCGCTGCTCGGCCACAAATGGAACCAGGCGCGCTATCGGTGAACAGCTGTTCGGAAGGCTCCGGCCCTTAGGCTGCCCCCTCGGAAAGCAGGAGCGGCTTTCGCTCGCCAAGGATATAGGCGACGGCCTCAAGGATGATGCCGTTGGTGTTGATGTCGGTCACGGGGACAGCTTTGCCCGTCTTTTCCGAAATGCCAGAGGAGAATCCCATGCCGGGCATTTTCGCCTTGTTCCTGATCAGCTCGACGAGGGTACTCGAATAGTCGCCGGGACGCGCCGCATGCCAGAGATATGCACCCTTGGCGCTGACCAGGCGCAATGAATCAGCAAGTTTGGCTGCCTTGTCGGGCGACGAGGTTTTCTGCGTATCGACGGTGAAGGTCCCTCCATCGTTGGTCAACTGATAGCCCTGGTAGGTGAAATAGGGCGCGCCGGCCATGGCGGATTCGGTGACGCAGGTGGCTATTCCGGTTTCGCGGTAGCGCTTGAGCTGAGCCGCATAGAGGATATCGGCCATCAGGCGGCCATGCGGCGAACCGCCGAGCTCGATCTCCTCGGTGACATGCGGTTCGGTGGCGATGCGGCCCCGGCGCTGGATTTCCGTCAGCGCGAGAACCGCGTCGTCCATGCTGTGGCCGGGATCCGTCGTGCCGAAGACAGGCTTGATCTCTTCGCCCCAGAGGCTGTAGCCGCGACCGGCATAGCCGGCATAGCTGTTCGCATGGACCGACGAGATCCGGCCTTTGTCATTCACGACATGCATTTCGCCGCCCTTGAGCACGGGCTTGAAGGACCAGCCGGACACGAGATCGAAAACAGGGAATGCGCCGGCTGTGTAGTTGTCGAGAATCTTGAGGGCAATCAGCAAGCGTCCGGTGTCGGCGCTATCGAAGCCGTCGCGCTGGCCGTCCTGCGGTTTCAGCGCCCGCTCGGTGTGGGGCAGTTTTCCGCCCGCATAACGGAAGTTCGTCTCCCCCAGGAACGCGATGATGCGGCTGATGGTTGTCTCGAATTCCGCTTGGCCGATGATGCCCAGGCGTTCTGCCGACAAGGCGGCGAGAATGTGCGACCCCACGTCCCACATCGTCGTGAAAGGATAACCCGTCTGCTTGCCGAACTCGACCCATGACGTGGCCGGAACCATGCCGTTGTAGTTCTTCGCGCCCCAGTCGAAATAGCTCCAGGCCAGGGCCGCGTCCGCCTTCAGCACGCCGTCGTCCAGCGGATACGGATCCGGTTTCTTCCAGTCGCGCACGGATACATCGGCGCGCGCGCTTCGAATGAGATCGACCTTGGGCATCGCCGGACTGACGGCGCGGTAATATTCGTCGAAGTTCACGAGTTTGGTGCCGCGCTGGCTGGAAAGCTCGGCCAGCATGTCCAGGATCAGTGCCTGCTTTTCAGGCGTATTGGCGGTGCCGGGATGGATGCAGAACACCGCATCGTTCTCGGTGCCAAAATAGTCGAGCACCTGCTGCTTGGTGAAATAGGGAAGGTCGGGGGTCCAGGCTTTCTCGAATTTCATCGTGTTCGAGACATGCAGGATGCCGCGTTTGTCGAGGCCGCTGAACCGGCGCAGATCGCCTTTTTCGGCGCTGAAAACCGGCGTCCCGGTGGCAGCCAGCGCATTCAGCGTGTTGTCGTCGAAGGCGTCGTTTGGCGGGATGTAGGAGGTTGGGAACTTGCCCGTCGAGCGATAGACCTCGCTTATGCCGTCCCTGATCAGGTCGAAATCCTTTTGCGACGAATTGCCGAGCAGTTCCTGCGGCGTGTGGTTCCAGCCATGCGCGGCGATGTCGTAGTGCTTTTCCGGCAGCATGGCGCGCAGAAAGGCCTTGCTCTTTTCATCGTTGGACAAAAGGCCCGACCGCGGCGACGGGATTACTGCATCGGTAACGGGGTAACCGTCCTCGATCAGCCCGTAGACAAAAGCCATGTGGCTCGGGTCGGTGTCGGTGTCCAGCCTGAGATCATCGACCCGGACGACGATGAGGCGGCTGATCTGCTTGCTCTGGACGTAGAGTTTCTTCGGCAGAATGCCCCGTACCTTGCCCGTCGATATGGCGGAAAGAACTGCTTGTGCGACATTGGCCGCGTAATCCGCGAGATCGCCGTCGCCGAGGGCTGCCAGCGCCGCGAACGGGACATCGATAACGATCGGGTTACTGCCGGCAGCCAGGCCGGCGATGTTCGCGCCGAGGGTCTGCACATCCATTGGTCCCGCACCGGCGACCGCCGGTCTGGTCGAGGTCAGGGCGGAGGCGAAGACGTTGACCAGGTCGGTGGTGGTGCTCCAGTAGCCGCCATCGTCGGGCTGCAGCTTGACCTTGTCCTCGAGCCCGCCACGCAGCCTGATGAGCGAACGGATTCCGGCCGCGCGCAGCGACGACGCGTCCTGGTGCGAGCGCAGCGGCGAATCGGTTGTCATCGTCAGAGCCGTGATCACGGCCTTCGACTGATATCTCTGGTATTCGTTGACCAGATAGGAAAACGCGGCCTGGATGTCGCTGGCCTGCCGTGCCTGGAAGTACGGATCGTCCGACGTGATGGTGTTTGTGTGCGCGCCGAATTCGATACCGTCCGTATTGAGCAAGGCCATCTGGCGCAGCCATTTGGCCACTTCGGAATTGTAGTCGAGCAAATTGCCCGCGGGATCGATGGGCGCGACCGTGACAAGGATCGGCACCTTGCGGGTCAGGAACGCATCGGTGAGCGCTGCGAGCCGGGCAGGCTTTGCCGTGGCATCGAGCCCGCTGATCGTCACGATCAGCGGGTTGGGCAATTTCTCTGCGGCCTCGGTTCGCGAAATGCCCTTGCCCGCCAATGCCAGCAGCGGCATCGCCAGGCCACCAAGAACAGCGGTGCGACGGGTTATGTTCATCTCTACCTCCCTGCGGGAATGGCCGCCGTGTACCGTTCCGGACTGACCCAACGGCCATCGGATTGCACGGAGAATGACTTGAACAGCGCGCGCAGGAAGAGTGCTGCGTCGAGAAGCCGAATGACCGGGAAAGCGATACCGTAGAGGAGCATGCTCGGCCGGCATTCGATGACCGCCACAACAAACGTGAGCGCGTAATCGACGGCGAGAAACAGTGCCAGGAGGCCAAGCGGCGATACGGGGTGCACGGCGAGTTCGCTTAGCGAGAGGGCCGGTGTTTCGAAGCCGGTCGCCAAATAGAGGATGGCGGCCAAAGGGAGCGCCAGCGCAAACAGCGAGATGACGAGCAGTTCGGCAAGCAGACCGCCCAGTGATAGCCAGAAGCGGCTCGGCCAGACCCCGTGGCGCCGCACTGTCTGCCAGAAACCGAGATACCAGCGCTGAACCTGCTTGCGGTAATCGTTGAGGGTGAACGGATCTTCCGAAGAGCACCGCGCCCTGGGCGAATAGGCAACGCGGCCCAGCCCTTTGCGCTGGACCTCGAAGGTCATGTTGAAATCCTCGATGACAAGGCCGGGCGCCGTGATGTCGATCTGGCGAAGGGCGCTCGCGCGGTAGATGCTGGCGAAGCCGGGCGCGATGTAGCTGACATTCGTCCATTTCCAGGACTGCCCGTACTGGAACGCCGTCTGCAGGATCCGGTAGAGGCGTGTCCTGTATGCCGCATAGAGCATGTCCATGCTCGGCCAGCGCTGTTCGCGCCAGCGCGACAGCACGTGGCCCGCCACTGCCGCCACGTTCGGATCATCGAACAACGGCAAGGCATGTTCGAAATAGTGCCGGTCGATTTCCGAATCCGCGTCCTGGATCAGCACGGCCTGGTAACGATCGCACAGGCGATAGTGGTTGATCGCCTTGTCGATCGCCTTGGCCTTGCCACCGTTCGGCTGGATGTCGAGCGCCCTGCAGCCTGCGGCGCGCGCGATGGCGACGGTGGCGTCACGAGAGCCGTCGCTGGCGACGAAGATCTGTCTTGCGGGAATGATCGCCGTCAGCGCCGCAATGCATTTCGGCAGTGCGATTTCCTCGTTGTGGGCCGGGATGACGACGGCGACATCGGCGATGCCGATGGTGGTCGGATTTTCGAAACGTCTCCCAGAGCCGATCTCGACGACGAACCTGACGAGGCCGACCGTGCACCAGAACGCGATGTTGATGCCGAGCGACGCGCTCAGCACCATCATAAGGACGTTGGCCGCGGCGACGTCGGTCATGGCAAGGTCTGCCACTGCTGATCGGGACCGGAGGAGCGACGTTCGACCAAGGCGGGACGTTTGACCTGGGGGGCGGTTTTCGTGACCCGACGGGCCTCGATGGACGCCAGCAGATCCCGGTGGCTTTGGCGAATGCCGTCCGCGAGTGCCACCTGCTGGCGCCAGCCCAGCGCCTGTATCTTGGTGGTGTCGGGCCAGCGGCCACGATGATCGGCAATGAAGTGTTTTTCGAAGACGGCCTTGCCGAGAAGACCGGTTGCTGTTTTCACCAGCTCGAACAACTCGCGGATGGTGATCTGCGTGGCGCCGCCGATGTTGTAGACCTCGGCGCTCTCGCCCTTCTCCATCACCGTCAGCAGGCCGCGCACGAGATCGTCGACATGCAGGAAGGTGCGGGTCTGGCTGCCATCGCCATAGATCGGCACCGGCTTGCCGGCGATCAGGCGCGACAGCATCTGCGGGACGACACGCTGGTCGTCCGGCGACATCGCGGGACCGTAGGTGTTGAAGATGCGCACGATGCGAACGTCGACATTGTGCTTGCGCCCCCAGAAGCGGGTCAGGGCTTCGCCGAAGCGTTTTCCCTCCTCATAGGGACTGCGCGGGCCGACCGGATCGACCTTTCCGACATAGCTTTCCGGCTGCGGGAAAATCTCGGGGTCGCCATAGGCCTCCGCCGTGCTGGCAAAGAGATATCTGGCCCTCGACCGGCGAGCGACCTTCAGCAGGTTCAGCGCACCGAGGGACGAGGCCATCAGCATTTCTTCGCCGAGCAGCGCAATGTTGGGAACGCCCGTCGGACAGGCCAGGTTGTAGACGTGGCTGTAGCGGCGACGCAGCAGGCGATTGCATGAAGCGGTATCGGCAATGTCGAGCTTCAGGAAACGGAATTTGGGATACCGCGCGAGATCCGCGACATTGGATTTTCGACCAGTCGAAAAGTTGTCGGCACAGTCGACGGAGGCGCCCTGTTCGAGAAGGCGGCGGGCAAGGTTGGTTCCCACAAACCCGGCTCCGCCAGCGATCAGGCACCTGAGCTCTTTGGTTTTATTCATTTGAGCAATCCAGCATTGAGTGCGGGGGAAATCGCACCTAGTCGTTGTGCGCTTTTCGCATGGAAAGAACATTTCCACAGGCAATGCAACTAATCGTTAACGATATGGTCAACGGCTTTGGTTAATTACGTCTCTGTAATCATTATGTTTTTTTTAATAGCCGGCATTACATGAGCTATCTTGCAACAAAGGTGTCCGAAAATGGAACACCGATGAAGCTTGACAAGCCGATGCGTCCGTAGCAGCCGAAAAGCTCGTTTTCCCACCTCCTGCGCCGTTCCCAAGGCGGGAATCCGTTCCAGAATTCAAACTGGCACAAAGGTTGCGCTTTGCCCTGTGGGCGCGAACCGCGACGCCAGGCAGCTTGTCCAGCTTCCCCGGCATCGCGGCTCGCAAAATTCAGGATACAGCGTCGAAACACGTCGCTGTGAGCAGGAGGCGTGACATGACCGTACTGGTCGGGCAATCGCGAGGAGCGGTGCTCCTTTCAAAATTGGAAATGCGTACGGCCACGATCGGCGTCGTGGGTCTCGGCTATGTCGGTCTGCCGTTGGCGGCGGCGACGGCGCGCGCCGGCTTCAAGGTGATCGGCTTCGACGTCGACCACAGCAAGGTCGAAAAGCTGAAGACCGGCCGCTCCTATATCGGCGCGGTCACGGACGAGACGCTACAGTCCGTCATGTCGGACGGGTCGTTCAGGCCGACTTCCGACTTTGCGGTTTTCGCTGAATGCGATGTCATATCGATATGCGTGCCGACGCCGCTGACCAAGCAGCGCGAGCCCGACCTGTCCTTTGTCGAGAACACGACGCGCGCCATCGCGGCGCATTTGAGAAAGGACCAGCTGATCGTTCTTGAATCCACCACCTATCCCGGAACCACGGATGAGGTGATGAAGCCGATCCTCGAAGCGGGGGGCTATCGATCGGGGCGGGATTTCTTTCTCGGCTATTCTCCCGAACGCGAAGATCCGGGCAGCGCCGGATTCGAAACCACGACCATTCCCAAGGTTGTCGCCGGCGATGGTCCGGTCGCGGCCGCGCTGGTCGCGCAGTTCTATGGCGCGATCGTCGACAAGGTGGTTCCTGTTTCAAGCATCAAGGTCGCCGAAGTGGTGAAGCTCACCGAGAACATTTTCCGGGCGGTCAATATCGCCCTGGTCAATGAGCTCAAGGTGATCTACGGCGCCATGGGCATCGACATCTGGGAAGTGATCGAGGCGGCAAAGACCAAGCCGTTCGGCTACATGCCTTTCTACCCCGGGCCCGGGCTCGGCGGCCACTGCATACCGATCGACCCGTTCTATTTGACATGGAAGTCGCGTGAATTCGAAGTGTCGACGAAATTCATCGAGCTCGCCGGCGAGATCAACATCTCCATGCCACATTACGTGATGTCGAAGCTGACGGAAGCACTCGACACGCATCTCGGCCTGCCGCTCAGCCAGGCATCCATCCTCATCGTCGGCGTCGCCTACAAGAAGAACGTCTCCGACGTTCGCGAAAGCCCGGCGCTGAAGCTGATCGAATTGCTGGAAACGCGCGCCGCCGACATCGCCTATCACGACCCTCACGTTGCGCGCATCCCAAAGACCCGCAAGCACCCGACGCTTGCCGGCAAGAACTGCATCCGGCTCAGCCGTGATTCCATCGGCGCCTATGACGCCGTGGTCATCGTCACCGATCATGATGGGATCGATTACGGCTTGTTGGCCAACCATTCGCGGCTGATCATCGACACCCGCAACGCCATGCAGCGCAACGGCATTGTCTGCGATCGGGTGGTCAAGGCCTAGTCCGGCGACGGCTCTCAGCGTGGCGGTGCGTTCAGCAATGCGCGCACCACCGCGTCAAAAGCCGGCTTCGGCTGAAGCCGTTCGTCGAACAGCGCTGGTCGCGCCTTGCCGGATCGGCGCCTTTCCCGGGTCTGGCGCCGAACCACCCAATTGTCGAAATCCGAGATACCCCAGAACACCAGGCGCTTGACGGCGGGTCGGCTCAATACCGCTGTCAGGAACTCTTCGTAGTAGGCCGCGACTTCACTGTCGCGGACCGCAATGTCGGCGGGCATGGTGGAATCGTTGACGTCGAGTTCCGAAATGAAGACGTCGAGACCGAGATCCGTCAACCGGTCGATGAAGCGCACTGTGGATTCAGCCGACGCCTTGTGCATCGACGACAGATGGCCCTGGATGCCGATCGCATGCAGCGGGCTGCCCATGACCTTGATCTGCTCGACCAGCCGCAACATGTTGTCCCGCTTGGTCCGGGACCAGTCGGTGGCGCATTCCAGATTGTAATCGTTGAGGGCGAGGCGCGCGGCAGGGGCACAATCCCCGGCGAGTCGCAGGCAGTAGTCGATGAATCGCAGCCCGAAGGTCTGGACGAAAAATTCGTCGCGCAACGGTGCCTGCTCCCCGACGATCTCGTTGAAGACATCCCACGAGACCGCCTGGGGGTAGTGTTGCATGACATCGCCGATGAAGCCGCCATAGCTGCGCTTCACCCGCTCGAAGTTTTCACTTTGCGCCCAGCGGATCGGCTCTTCGTGCCAGAACAGCGTATGGCCGTGGAATGCCATGTCGTTGGAAGCCGCGAAGCCGGCGATCGCATCCGCGGGACCGAAATTGCACGGCGCGGCACGGCGTGGGCGCAGAAATCGCGGCTTCAACTGCCATTCGGGGACGATCAGCCGGCAGTGATGCGCAAGCAGCCGCCGATACCGCGGATCGGCATGTCCGGAAAACGCGCAGCCAATCTCTAGCCCGCGGGACTTTCCCAATTCGCCGAGCGATAGGCCGGAACAATCCAGAGCCGTTGCCCGCTGGGTTTCGATATCCGGGGGCGGGGAGGCAACATGGGGCAGCGCCCCTTTCACACCGCCGCCACGAACCCGTCCAGCACGCGTTTCTGGCCGGCCTTGTCGAAGTCGATGGTCAGCTTGTTGCCTTCGATGGCGGAAATGTTGCCGTTGCCGAATTTCTGGTGGAAGACGCGGTCGCCGACATTGAAGGGGGATGGCTTGTCGGCGACGGATTTGGCGACCAGTTCGCCATCGATGGTGCGGCCCTTGACCGAGGTGCGGCCGGCACCATAGCCGGAATCGGTCTCGCCATAGCCGATGCGTTCGACCTGGTGGCCGGAGCGCGAGCCCCAGTTGCGGTCGGTCGCCTCCGTGCGGTTGGCCTGCGCGCGCTGCCAGCCCGGCGTCGCATAGGTGTTGGAGAAGGCGCCGGATTTTTCGGCGCCGCCATTGTTCCCGCCGACGCTGTCGAAGCGCGAGGCGCCGTAAGGGTTCTGTCTGCCTGCACCCTGGCCGCCACGGCCCGGGGCGAATGAGCCGCCGCCATAGGAATTGCCGTAGCCGCCATAGGAATTGCCGCTTTCGGCGACCTCGACATGGGCTTCCGGCAGTTCGTCGAGGAAGCGCGACGGTATGGTCGATTGCCAGAGGCCGTGGATACGGCGGTTGGAGACAAACCACAGATGCAGGTTCTTCTTGGCCCGGGTCAGGCCGACATAGGCAAGCCGGCGCTCTTCCTCCAGCCCGGAACGGCCACCTTCATCGAGGGCGCGCTGATGCGGGAACAGGCCTTCCTCCCAGCCGGGCAGGAAGACGGTCTCGAACTCGAGGCCCTTGGCCGAATGCAGCGTCATGATGTTGACGGCGTCGAGCTCGGCGTTCTGCTCGGCGTCCATGACCAGCGCGACATGCTCGAGGAAGGAGCGCAGCGATTCGTATTCCTCCATGGAGCGGATCAGCTCCTTGAGGTTCTCCAGCCGGCCGGGGGCTTCGACCGAGCGGTCGTTCTTCCACATGTCGGTGTAGCCGCTCTCTTCGAGGATGGTCTCGGCGAGCTCGGTGTGCGGCGTGGTCTCCAGCGCCTTCTGCCAGCGCTCGAAATTGGCCGATACCTCGCGCAGTGCGGCGCGCGGCTTCGGCTTCAATTCGTCGCTTTCGGCCAGCTTGGCGGCGGCTTCAAGCATCGGCACGCGAAGCGCGCGGGCCGTGTCGTGGATCTGGCGGATGGTGGCCTCGCCCAGCCCGCGCTTGGGCACATTGACGATACGCTCGAAGGCAAGGTCGTCGGCGCCTTGCGCGACGACGCGGAAGAAGGCCAGCGCGTCGCGGATTTCGAGGCGCTCATAAAAGCGCGGACCGCCAATGACGCGGTAGTTGAGGCCGAGCGTGACGAAGCGGTCCTCGAACTCGCGCATCTGGAAGGACGCGCGCACCAGGATGGCCATGTCGTTGAGATTGTGCTTCTGCCGCTGGTAGGCCTCGATGGTCTCGCCGACGGCGCGGGCTTCCTCCTCGGAATCCCAGGCGGCGTGGACATGCACCTTGCCGTCCTCGGGCTCGTCGCGGTCGGTGAACAGCGTCTTGCCGAAGCGGCCTTCATTGTGGGCGATGAGATGGGAGGCGGCACCCAGTATGTGGGCGGTCGAGCGGTAGTTGCGCTCCAGGCGGATGATGGTGGCGCCGGGAAAATCCTTGTCGAAGCGCAGGATGTTGTCGATCTCCGCGCCGCGCCAGCCATAGATCGATTGATCGTCGTCGCCGACGCAGCAGATATTGACCTTGTTATCGCTCACGGCCGCACGCGAGCTTCGCTCGCTGGCCTCCGCGGGGGCGGCCTGGCCGGCCGACGCCCGGTCGGGCTTGCGGCCTTCGGCCGATCGCAGATCCGTCGATGTTGTGGGGCGTCCGGCATCGGGCCGCTGGGCCAGCAGGCGCAGCCACATGTACTGGGCGGTGTTGGTGTCCTGATACTCGTCGACGAGGATGTATTTGAAGCGCTTGTGGTACTCTTTCAGCACATCGGGATTGGCGCGGAAGATGCGGATCGGGTGGCAGAGCAGATCACCGAAGTCGCAGGCGTTCAGCGTCTGCAGCCGCGCCTGATAGGCCTTGTAGAGTTCGCGGCCCTTGCCGTTGGCGAAGGCGCGGGCGTCGCCCTCGGCGATGTCGGCCGGCCCTTGCCCCTTGTTCTTCCAGCCGTCGATCATCTGGGCGAACTGCTTGGCCGGCCAGCGCTTGTCGTCGAGCCCCTCGGCCTGGATCAACTGCTTGATCAGCCGCACGACGTCGTCGGTGTCGAGGATGGTGAAGTCGGATCTCAGGCCCGCCAGTTCGGCGTGGCGGCGCAGCAGCTTGACGCCGATCGAGTGGAAGGTGCCGAGCCACGGCATGCCCTCGACCGCTTCGCCGACCAGATGACCGATGCGGGTCTTCATTTCGCGCGCGGCCTTGTTGGTGAAGGTCACGGCGAGGATCTGCGACGGGAAGGCCTTGCCGGTGGCGAGGATGTGGGCGATGCGGGTGGTCAAGACACGGGTCTTGCCGGTACCGGCGCCGGCCAGCACCAGAACCGGACCTTCGGTGGTTTCCACCGCCAGCCGCTGCTCGGGGTTCAGCCCCTTCAGATAGTCCGGCGCGTTGTTGTGACCGCTGCGGGCAGCCATGGCGCGCGCGGCAATGCCCGACGGGGCCGAGGGCCGCGCATTGGGTTCATCGAAAAAGGGCATGTCTTCGGAAAAGCCGGACATTGCCCCGAATGTAGTGATTCGGTGGCGAAAGACCAGAAGTGTTACGTTTTGTTCCGGTATAGAAGCCAGATTGCCGATCGCCGTGCGAACATTTTCGCCCCCCGGCGCCCGACAATCCGCTCTGCCGGGCCTTACCGGACTGCTGTCCGCATCCGTTCGCCGATCTTGTCGGCCACATAGCCGGCATCGCGTGCCGCACCATGGATCATCGTCGAGGACGTCGAGTGCTGGAAATGCAGGCCGCAGACATAGAGGCCGGGTTCGCCTTCCACAGCGCCACGATACTGTTTTACCCGGCCGGTTTCGTCGAATATCGGCAGCTTGATCCAATCCAGCCCCGCCCGGAAACCCGTGCACCAGATGATGTTGGCGACATCGAGAACCTGGCCGTCGTCGAGCATCGGTTTGCCGTCCTGGACGCCGGCGACGCGGGACACCCGGCGGACGCCGGCAGCGTCAAGGTCCTGCGGCTTAACCCGGATCAGCGGCAGGCCATGGGAGAGTTGCTCAGGCTTGGCCTTTCGGCCCATTGGCGTATCGACTGTGAGCAGTCGGTGGAAAACAATGCGGAAGACGACCGGGAGGACAAGACGCATGGCGAAATAGCCATTGTAGGTGACGGGGATGTTGCCCGGATGCCGGCCAGCCAGCCAGACCTGGTGCGTAGGCGCGAGATCCATGGCGATTTCCGCACCGGAATTGCCGGCTCCGACCAGCAGCACGCCGCCCGGGTTAAGCTGAGAAGGATTCTTGTAGGCGCTCGAAGGCAATTGCCGGATCGACGGATCGAGCAGCGCGGCAAAATCGGGGATCTTCGGTTTCTGGTAGCTCGAGGCCGCTGCCACGACATGGCTCGCGACGTAGCGGGTCCGGCCGGACGTGACGATGTAGCGGTCGCCGGAACGGGTCACCTCGTCGACCTTGACGCCGGTGCGCACCGGCAGGGCGAATTTCTTCGCATAGGCCTCAAGATAATCGGCCATGTCGTCCTTGCTCGGGAACGAATAGCGGTCACCGGGAAAGGGCATGCCGATCAGCCCGTCAAAGCGCGCGGGCGTGAACAGGCGCAGCGAATCCCAGCGTGAACGCCAGATGTCGCCGACGCGTTCGCGTGCCTCCAGGATGACGAACTTCAGGCCCTTGCGGGCGAGATGATAGCCGACGGACAGGCCATTCTGGCCGGCGCCGATGACGACGACATCGACATGTTCTTCCCGGAGCGCTGACCGCGTTTCGTCACCTGATGGCGCCTGGCTGCCCGCTGCCTGCAGCGCGCCAGCCTCAAGTTGCGTGAACGCCGCCCCTTGCTCCAGCAGTGAGCCGGCACGTGCCTTAGTCTCGGCGATGCCGATATCGCGGCTGCCACGTGGCTTCATTGCGTGCATTGAAGTCGGGCCAAGTGTCGAAGTCGGATTCATGATCGTCTCCATGGTTTTCGTCAACCGGGGAGCAAAATAGCGAATCGGCGCACCGACGCTTCGGGGAGACACCCCATCAGACAAAGAAATGGCATGGGGATTTTTACCCATGCCGCAGCGTCGCCTTAGAGCAGGCCGTTCTGGAAAGCGTAGGCTGTCGCCGCAGCGCGCGAGTTGACCGCCAGCTTGTCGAATATGCTGCTGACATGCCGGTCCACGGTCTTTTCGCTGAGACCCAACTCAGTCGCTATCAGCCTGTTGGTCTTGCCGGTGGCGACAAGGCCTAGGACTTCGATCTCGCGCCGGGTCAGGCCGTGCGGACGTGAATTTGTCGGCGCGATCAGCGCGGTGACACGGTCGCGGTCGGGCGCTGCGCCAAGTTCCGTGAAAATCGCCCGGGCGGCATCGAATTCAAGCTCGGCGCTGTCCTCGTCGCCAAGCTTTCGGCAGGCCTGCCCGGCCAGCACGCGCAACCGCGCCTCCAGATAGGGAGCGCCGGCGTGCTGCCAGATCGTCAGCGCGGCACGGAAGTGGCCGAGCGCTGCCGCCGGATTGTCTTCACTCAGCTCGATTTCACCTCTCGCCTGGGATGCCATTGCAGCAAGAATGTCGGTCGCGAAACGATCGGCGATCGCCTGCAATTCCTCGCAGGCGTCGCGCGCCTCCTCGACGGCACCCACAGCGATCATAATCTCGATCAGCGCCGGTAGCAGGCGGGCGCGGCTCAGCGGAGTGTTGGTCGTGCCAAGCACGCGGCGAATGGTTGCCGCCGCCTGTTCAGCCCGGCCTTGCATGAGACGCAGCAAGGCCATGCCGGGCTGGGGTTCGAGCCCGAGCCGGCTGGCGGCACGGTAAAGCTCCTCGGCGGCGGCGAATTCACCGCGCAGCCGATGGATTTCGGCCTCCTGATAGGCCGCGCCGGCCGTCGTCTCGTTGCCGATCACGTGGGCCAGTGACTGGGTCGCGCGTCGAGCTTCGGCAATTGATTCCTGCCAAGCGCCGTTCAATTCCATGATTTCAGCGCGGTGCAGCAGACAAATGCCGTTGAACTGGACCAGCTGTGGCTGCGACCCGCACCAGTTCGACAGCGCCTCGGTCCACTCGCGCGAGCGGTCGAGCGCATAGACTTGCCGGCAGGCGGCGATGAGGTTGCAATAGATGAGGCCGGTGATGATCGGCGAAAGCTTGCCATCGGCGGCTGGCAGCATGGCCTCGTCGAGTAGGGCGATGCCTTCCTCGATCCTGCCTTGCCGCACCAATGCGCGGCCGAGATAGCATCTGGCGAAGGCGATCAGGTCGATATCGCAACAGCGTTCGCCGATCGCCAGCGCCTGCCTTGCCAGCGCCTCCGATTCCGGATCGTTGCCGGTCAAGAGTTCCTTCTGGGCCGCCAACAACACCAGATAGCCTTGTGCGGCGCATTCGCGGCCAAAGCCGTCCGCCAGGCGCTGCGCCCGCTGTAACCAGGCTGTTGCGCGCCCTTCCTCGCGCAGTGCCAGAAGCCGGAAACCACCGAAGAATGCCCAATACGCAGCCTGGTCGTCACGGCCCGCGTCGAGATGGATGTTGAAGAGACGCTCGCCGGTGGCGAAGATTTCTTGATCCCGGTCCAGCATGCCGGCCGACCAGAGCAACCGTTCCAGGTCTTCCGGACCGAGCGACGTGATTTCGTCCGTTGCCCGCAGCAGCTCGAATGCATCTGCCCACGCCCGCCGGGCGTAGGCTTGACGAGCCTGTTCGAGCAACGAGGCGGCATCGGCTTTCATGGGCAAAGCATAGCATTTCCTGATGGCCGGCAGAAGAATGGCGAATGCCAGCGCCCCCTCAGTTCGGAATAAGCGGCACCAGGACGAGAGCACGGAATGACGCCACTTTATCCAAGCGCCTCCTGATTTGACACCGCGCACGGGCGGGCGGAAAACTGCCGCTACGAGATGGAACAGAATCGAAAGCGGGCTAGTTTCCATTTCGTGACGGCGGTATTCGGCCGCCCGCCCGCTGGGCTTGAAGGAGTGTCGTTGTGGCAACCGTCCTTACCGCCGTGATCCTATTCCTCATCGGTCTGGTGCTTGGCGGCGGCGGTATCCGCCTGGCGATGCTGGGCGGCAGTTGGTACTACATCATCGTCGGTCTCGCCTTCCTGGTCGCCGCCTGGCTGCTCTATCGGCGCCGGTCGACAGCACTGTGGCTTTACGCGGCGATCGTGCTCGGCACGCTGGCCTGGGCGGTCTGGGAAACCGGCTTCGATTGGTGGGAACTGGGTCCGCGCGGCGGCATCATCGTGCTGGTGGCGCTGTGGCTGTTGACGCCATGGGCGAGGCGGGGCCTTGCCGGGCCAGACGGCCGGGCGCCGCTCATCCTTGCCGTGCTGGCGTCACTGGCGGTGGCCGGCTATTCGATGACGACGGACCCAAAGGACATTGCCGGCGAACTCGACACCGACAAGGTGATCCCCAACGCCAATCTCGGCGGCGATGTGCCGGCAGGCGAGTGGCACTTCTATGGCCGCACGCCGTTCGGGCAGCGCTATTCGCCGCTCGACCAGATCACGCCGGACAATGTCGCCAGCCTGCAGCCGGCCTGGACCTACCGCACCGGCGATGTGAAGGGACCCGACGACATTGGCGAGACCACCTATCAGGTGACGCCGCTCAAGATCGGCGACACGCTCTATATCTGCACGCCGCATAATTTCGCTATCGCCATCGACGCCGCGACCGGCAAGGAGAAATGGCGCTACGACCCCAAGATCAAACTCGACAAGGACCGCCAGCACCAGACCTGCCGCGGCGTTTCCTACTATACCGATGCCGCCATCGCCGCCGGCCAGCCTTGCGGAAACCGTGTCTACCTGCCGACCTCGGACGCGCGGCTGATCGCGCTCGACGCCGCCAGTGGGCAGGTCTGTCCTGCCTTTGCCGAGGGCGGCACGCTGAACCTTTTGACTAACATGCCCTATCCGAAGTCGGGCTATTATTATTCGACCTCGGCGCCGCTGATCGTGGGTGGCAAGATCATCGTCGGCGGCGCGGTCAATGACAATTATTCGACGCAGGAGCCGTCCGGCGTCATCCGTGCCTATGACGCCGCCACCGGCAAGCTGCTGTGGAACTGGGATTCCGGCAATCCGGATCAGACAACGCCGCTGGCGGCTGGGCAGACCTACACTGCCAACTCGCCCAACATGTGGTCGACGCCGAGCGCCGACGAGAAGCTTGGGCTGCTCTACGTGCCGCTCGGCAACCAGACGCCGGACCAGCTCGGCGCCGGACGCAGCGCCAATGTCGAGAAGTTCTCCTCCTCGATCACCGCGCTCGACCTCAATACCGGGCAGTTGAAATGGGTGCGGCAGACCGTGCACCACGACCTCTGGGACATGGACGTGCCGGCGCAGCCGAGCCTGATCGACATCACCAGGGCCGACGGCACCGTCGTGCCGGCGCTGGTCGGGCCGACCAAGCAGGGCGATCTCTATGTGCTCGACCGGCGCACCGGCGAGCCGGTGATTGCGGTCAAGGAAGTGCCGGCGCCCGGCGGCGCCATCGAGGGGGACCACACGTCGCCGACCCAGCCGGAGTCGGACCTCTCCTTCAATCCGAAGCCACTGACAGGTGCCGACATGTGGGGCATCACCATGTTCGACCAGCTGGCGTGCCGGATCGAATTCCAGGGCCTGCGCTATGAAGGCCGCTATACGCCGCCGTCCGTACAGGGCTCGCTGATCTATCCCGGCAATTTCGGCACGTTCAACTGGGGTGGCGTGGCGATCGATCCGGTCCGGCAGGTGATGTTCGGCATGCCGACCTATCTGGCGTTCAAGTCGCAGCTCATTCCGCGCGATCAGGTGCCGCCGCCGGACGAGGGGCGCGGCAGCGAGCAGGGGCTCAACCGCAATGAGGGCGCTCCCTATGCGGTGGTGATGGGCCCGTTCCTCTCGCCGCTCGGCGTTCCCTGCCAGGCGCCGCCCTGGGGCTATGTCGCTGGCGTGGATCTGAGGACCGGCTCAATCGCCTACAAGCATCGCAACGGCACCGTCTACGACATGACGCCTCTGCCGCTGCCGCTGAAAGTCGGCGTGCCGGGCATTGGCGGGCCCATGATCACCGCCGGAGGCGTCGCCTTCCTGGGCGCCGCGGTCGACGACTATCTGCGCGCCTATGACCTGACATCGGGCAAGCAACTGTGGCAGGCGCGGCTGCCGGCCGGCGGACAGTCGACACCGATGACCTACACGGTGGCCGACGGACGCCAGTTCGTGGTCATCGTCGCCGGTGGCCACGGCTCGGTCGGCACCAAGCCGGGAGATTATGTGATGGCTTACGCGCTGCCGAAATAGGGGTGCCCTACCTCGATGCCGTGTCGTCTTGGCGACGTCTCAGCCAAGCCCGAGATGGCTCTTCAGGCTGGGCACCGAGCCGAGCACCTGGTTGGTGAGGTCGGGGCCGGCGGCCGCTTCGGCCTGCTGGACCAGCGTCTCGCCAGCCTTCTGGATCTGTGCAAAATCGAGCCCGGATGCCTTGAGCGCGGCGAGGCCGTTGACCAGCGCGCCGGCCTTCTCGCCGAGAACGCCGCCAAGCGCGCCCTGCAGCGATGAGAGGAAGCCGCCACTGGCTGGGGCGGCGGCCATCACGTCATACTGGTGGGCAAGGTCGTCCGCGCCGGGGATCTTGGCGAAGAACGACGAGGCGCTGGTGCCTTCCGCCTCATGTTCGAGGACCGAGAAAATGGTGCCGACGACCTTCTCGGTCGTCGCCTGGTCGAGACCCGCTTTTTGCGAGACGGTGTTGACGATATCCTGGACGTTCATGGTCTCACCTCAACCTTGGGTTTTCGTGTCGGTACGCCGGTTCCGTTCACCGCGGACCCTGACCAACGATCGCCTGCCTGCATTCACAACCGTCGAGCGCAGTGCCAGGGCGGCAGCCACGGCAAGGACGAACGCGCTGGCGAGCATCGGGGAAGGCAAGGTCATCGGTGTCGCTCCTTCTGGGGCGGGACGTGAAGGCACACGGCAAGATGCCATCGATAGCAGGCAGTTTCTCTTACTATTGTGGCGCCGCCTGAAGGATTTGTCGCCGATGACCAAAAAGTGATGACCGGGGCGCCCGTGGCGCCGGCTTTGCTGGCCGCGCGGCATGGCCGCTGGTCGACGCCTGGAGGCGATCGACGGCCGGTGAATGCACGACTGGACCGCGCCGGCTCGATCCCTATGTAGCCTGGGTATCGAAGCTCGAAGCCGAGGAGTGCGCCATGACGAAACCAGCCGCCACCAGACAAGCAAAGCTAGCCATCACCCAGGCGATGATCGATGCCTATGACGAATACACGCATCTGACGCTCGATCGCCGCCGCTTCATGGAGCAGCTGAGCCGGCTTGCCGGATCGGGCGCGGCGGCGGCGGCGATCGCGCCGCTTCTGGCGGCGAACTCCGCCCAGGCGGCTATCATCGCCGAAAACGATGCCCGCGTGAAAGGCGAGGACATCACCTATCCCGGCGGCTCCGGCGAGATGAAGGGCTATCTGGTCAAGCCGGCCGGCCAGTCGGGCAAGCTCGGCACCGTCATCGTCATCCATGAGAACAGAGGGCTCAACCCGCACATTCGCGACGTGGCGCGGCGCGTGGCGCTGGAGGGGTTCGTGGCGCTCGCCCCCGATTTCCTGTCACCGCTCGGTGGTACGCCGAGTGATGAAGACAAGGCGCGCGACATGTTCGCCAAACTGGACTCCACGCAGACGGTCGCCAACGGCGTGGCGACCGTCGCCTTCCTGAAGGCCGACAAGGACGGCAACGGCAAGGTCGGCGCCGTCGGCTTCTGCTGGGGTGGCGGCACGGCAAACATGCTGGCCGTCAACGCGCCCGATCTCAGCGCCTCCGTTGCCTATTACGGCATGCAGCCGAAGGCCGCCGACGTGTCGAAGATCAAGGCGGCATTGCTGCTGCACTATGCCGGGCTCGATGAGCGCACCAATGCCGGCATCGACGCCTTCAAGAAAGAACTCGACGCGGCGCATGTCGAATACGCGGTCTATGTCTATGAAGGCGCAAACCATGCCTTCAACAACGACACCTCCGCGGCGCGCTACGACAAGAAGGCGGCCGACCTTGCCTGGGGCAGGACGATCGCTTTCCTCAAGCAAAAGCTGGCGTAGCGATCAGCGTCAGGCCGCCGGCGCCCAGACCGTCTTGAAGGCTGGCGACAGGGTGAAGCCGGCCGGCAGCACGGATTTCGGGGGCGGCCGGTGCACGCCTTCCTGCAGATAGCGCAACGCGGACATCAGCCCGTTCATCGTATAGGGCTTGGCGATGACGCCGATCGCGCCGGCGAAATGATCGGGGATCCGCTTCGGGTTTGCGGTCATGAAAACGACCATCGAGTTCTTCTTCTCGCCAATATATTCGGCGACCTCGACGCCGGTCGGACCATCGGTCAAGTGGATGTCGACAAAGGCGATGTCGGCTTCCGTCGAGTCCACCATGGCCTTGGCTTCGGTCGAGGAGGTTGCCCAGCCCACAACGCTGTGGCCGGCTTCCTCGACAAGGCTTTCCAGTTCCATCGCCAGCAGCGCTTCGTCCTCGACGATCAGGACCTTGAGCGGTTCAATCATGACACATTCCCTTTTTGCTGCGGTTCGTTCGGCATCGAGATAACGACCTTCGTGCCGGGGCCCGCGTCGCGCCATTCGATATCGGCATGCAACTGGCGGGCAAGCGACTTGATCAGCCGCATGCCGAACGAGGCGTCGCCACTGGCGTCGGCCATGCCGACACCGTCGTCGGACACCTCGATGTTGAAGTGGCCACCGGGTTGGCTCATCTTGATGCCGATGCGGCCCGCCGTGGTGCCGTCGGGCTTTTCCTTGAAGGCATGCTTCAAGGCGTTGGTGACAAGCTCGTTGACCATCAGGGCAACAGGGGTCGCCTTCTCTGCCGAAATGACGATCGGTTCGAGATCGAGCGTCGACTTGATTTCGGCGCGTCCAGAAGCCGTCAACAAGTCGGTTACAAGATCCCTGGCGAAATCGGCGACATCGAACCTGCTGACATCCTTCGACTGGTAGAGCCGGCGATGCACGGTGCTCAACGCCTCGATGCGCTCCAGCATGGTGGTCAGCGATTTCTTCGTCGCTGCATCCTTGATGGTGCGGCTCTGCATGACGATGAGCGAGGAGATCATTTGCAGGTTGTTCTTCACGCGATGATCGACTTCGTGGAGCAGCGTTGTCTGCGCCTCGAGCGCCGCTTCGAGTTCCCTGGTGCGTTCCTTCACCGCCTTTTCGAAGCGCTCCTTGTCGGCTGTCATGCGATGCTCGGACCGCTTGCGGTCCGAGACGTCGAGCTGCGAGGCAAAGAAGAACAGGAGTTCACCGCGATCATTCGAGACGGGGCTGATAAACAGCGCGTTCCAGAAGGTCGAACCGTCCTTGCGATAGTTCAGGATGTCGACGCTCACATCGACCTTCTCCGCGATCGCCTCGCGCAGCTGGTCTACCGTTGCCTTGTCGGTTTTCGGGCCCTGCAGGAACCCACAGTTCTTGCCCAGCACCTCGTGCCGCTCATAGCCGGACAGACGCAGGAAGGCGTCGTTGACGAAGACGATCGGGTTATCGGCCTGCCGCGGATCGGTGATGATCATCGACATGCGTGTGGCACGGATAGCTGCCGCGAAAGGGTCGCCCTTGCCGTGCTCGACATGAAGGTCGTCCGTCATGTGCCAGGCGTCGGCAGGTTCCCTGGTCCGTTTCCAGTCCATCTTGTCACTCCAAGCCGGTTCGTGGGGACAACGGCCCAGATGCGGAATTGGTTCAATCTTGAGCTTGTTGTCGCAGTCGGTCGTAACCGGGAACCGGGGCGTGACTTCTGTAAGTGATTGAAGTTATGTTATTTCTGGCGCTCAGTTGGCGGAGCCGGCTTATGGAACGCGACGCCGGCGACCACGAGCGCTATGCCGAGGCAATCGGTCAGGCTTGGAATCTGGTGGAGCACGATGACGCCGATCAGTGTCGCTGTGACCGGCAGCAGCGACAGCATCAGCGCAAAGCTCGAGCGCGGCAGCCGCGACATGGCGAGCTGGTCGCAAATGTAGGGAATGACCGACGAGCAGATGCCGACGCCGATGGCCGCGAGCAACAGCATCGGTGAGAAAAAGGCGGGCAGCGCGTCAGTGAAGCCGATCGGCAGCACGACAAGCAAGGCGACCGCCATCGCCGCACCAAGGCCAGCGATGCCGTCGCCCGCGCCCCAGCGAGCGACGCGGTGGCCGAGCACGATATAGCAGACGAACAGCGCGCCATTGAGGAAGGCCCAGAACAGCCCTACGGGATCATCGGACCATTTGACGTCGATGAGCAGCAAGGTTCCGATGACGGCAACGGCAAGGGCGGCGAGATTGCGGAGGCTCCTGAGCCCGATCACCGCGACGCCAATGGTGCCGACGAACTCGATTGCCGCCACCAGCGAGATCGGCAAGCGGTCAAGCGCCAGGTAGAACGAACAGTTCATCGCCGCCAGGCAAGCGCCAAAGGCCAGTAACAGCAGCCGCGTCGGGCGATCGGCGCGGGCGAGGGTTCGCCACGGGCGAGTCAATGGCGCGAAGATCAGGGCGGCGGTGGCGATGCGCAGCCAGGCCATCCCAAGCACGCCTACATGCGGGAAGAGCAGCACGGCGAATGCCGGGCCGAGATAATGGAAGACGGCGCTGACACCGAACCAGACATGCGGCGGTAGCTTTGTCGCCAGCCCGCCGAGAGCAGGACCAGCAAGGGCAGGGCTGGTAATGGGGGCTTGTGTCTGAGTGACCATCGTATCAGTATCGCAGGCGATTTTTCCGTTTTATATGGAAGATGATTGGCTTGGCTGATCATCTTTCCCTTGAAAGCAAGGAGTTTTTCCTGAAACGCCTTCGGAACGAAAAAGTCGATCTCGACGCGGCGGATATGAAGATCCTGCGCCTGCTGGAGAAAGATGCGCGCACGAGCACGGCGGAACTGGCGCGCTCGGTCGGCCTGTCGGCGCCGAGCGTGGCCGAACGCATCAAGCGGCTGCAGGAAAGCGGCGTCATCGAAGCCTATTCGGTCCGGATCAACCCCGCGGCACTTGGGCTGCCGCTGTCGGCATGGCTGCGCATTCGGCCGGTGCCGGGGCAACTGGCTGTCGTGGCCGAAATCATCCGCGAGCTGCCGGAAATCGCCCAATGCGACCGGGTGACCGGCGAGGACTGTTTCATCGCGCTGGCGCATGTCGGCTCGGTTGCCGAGCTTGAACGGGTGATCGACCGGATCATACCCTATGCGATGACCAACACGGCCATCATCCAGTCGTCGCCGGTAACGGCGCGCTCGCCGTTGGCGGCGATCAAACGCCGGCCGTGAAGCGCAACCCGATACACTTGCCCGATTTTTCGTGCCGCCCCTCAGGAAAGAGGGCGGCATCGGCCACAGGCCGACTCGCCGGCGCTACGCGTGGCCACGTTTCAGGCGGGCTCGCTTCAGGATGGCGCGCCAGCGGATCATGTCGAACGGGATCGGCTCGTTGTTGTTGGCGATGTGGAATATCTCGTTGTTGACGTTCTTGAGCGAACGCCAGAAATCATAGTCGGTGATGCGCGGATCGGCGGCCAGCCTGTCCACCTCGACCTTGATGTCGGTTTTCATGCACGTCCCTCGAACCGGCTTCGCCCCGCCGCCCGTAGCAAAACCCCGTGCGGATCGTTTTCAACCGCTCCGCTGAGTCGTTCAACGGCTCAATTGGCTTGTTCCCGTTAAAAACTCGGTAAGGTTAACGCGGGCGCCGGGCCGCTTCAAGCGGTCTTGCGACGAATGCCGATCGAACGGCCGGCGCGTTCCGGCATCGGCAGTACCGAATGGGCGGCGCGCATGGCTTCGACCTTGGCCAGCACATCGGCAGGGAAGGGCGCCACTTTCGGCCCGGACATGTCGACATGCAGTGACAGGGTTTCGGAGGTGGCGGCGAGCCACCCGTCGACATGGCGGATTTCCTGATAGGCCCGCAGCCGCTTGTCGTCGTGGTCGATGAGCTGGAAGGAGACCGTGACCTTGTGGTCGAGATGCAGTTCCTGCACGTAACAGACATGGACTTCGGCCGTGTAGATGGTCAGCCGCCGCTGCTTCACGTAGTCCAGCCCCATGCCCATCGCCTCGAAGGCCTCGTCCGAGCAGCGGTCGAAGAGCACGTTGTAATAGGCCATGTTGAGATGGCCGTTGTAATCGATCCAGTCCTTCTCGATGTCCATGGGCTTGGAGACGAAGGGGGCGGGGATGGACATTGAAACTTCCTTGTTCTGGCGCTGGACAGAGCGTGGTGGGTAAGACTACGCATCCATAACCCCATAACAAGCGTGGGCGCTGGTCCATTCGCGGAGGAATTCATGGCTCTGAGCGACCTCAATCCGGTCGAACGCAACGAGGAAGGCATCGCTGCCGTGCTCGGCATCCTCAAGCAGCGGCTGGGCGAGCGCTTCCAGACCGGCGCGGCCGTCCGCTCCCAGCACGCGCACACCACCACCTATATCCCGACACAGGCGCCGGACGGCGTCGCCTTCCCGGAGACGACGGCCGAAGTGCAGGAGATCGTGCGCGCCTGTGCGGCGCACCGCGTGCCGGTGATCGCCTTCGGCGTCGGCTCTTCGCTCGAAGGCCACACCAACGCACCTGGCGGCGGCATATCGGTCGACACCTCCCGCATGAACCGCATCCTCGCGGTCAATCCGCAGGATCTCGACTGCACGGTCGAACCGGGCGTCACCCGCGAGGACCTCAACCGGCATCTGCGCGACACCGGCCTGTTCTTTCCGATCGACCCCGGCGCCAATGCGTCGCTCGGCGGCATGGCGGCGACACGGGCATCCGGCACCAATGCGGTGCGCTACGGCACGATGCGCGAGAACGTGCTGTCGCTGACGGCCGTCATGGCTGATGGCGAGACGGTGACGACCGGCAAGCGCGCGAAAAAGAGCTCGGCCGGTTACGATCTGACGCGACTATTGATCGGCTCGGAGGGCACGCTCGGCATCATCACGTCGCTGACGCTGAAGCTGCAGGGCATTCCGCAGGCGATCTCCGGCGGCGTTTGTCCATTCCCGAGCGTCGAGGCGGCTTGCAACGCCGTCATCGCGACCATCCAGATGGGCATTCCGGTGGCGCGCATCGAACTGGTCAACGCGCTGCAGATGCGGGCGATGAAGAACTATTCGAAGCTCGACTATCCGGAGAGCCCGTGCCTGTTCGTCGAATTCCACGGCAGCGATGCCGGTGTTGCCGAGCAGGCCGAGACCTTCGGCATGATCGCCGAAGAGAATGGCGGCGGGCCATTCCTGTGGACCAGCGTTGCCGAGGAACGGACAAAACTGTGGAAGGCCAGGCACGATGCCTACTGGTCCTCGCTGACGCTGCGGCCGGGCGCCAAGGGCCTGTCGACCGATGTCTGCGTGCCGATCTCCCGCTTTGCCGAATGCGTCACCGAAACCGAAGCCGACATCGCCGAGATGGGCTTGATCGCGCCAATCGTCGGTCATGCCGGCGACGGCAATTTTCATGTGCTGGTGCTGATGGATGTGAACGATCCAGAGGAGATCGCGCTGTCGGAGAAATTCGTCTCGCGGCTGAACATGCGGGCGATCGCCATGGATGGCACCTGCACCGGCGAGCACGGCATCGGCCAGGGCAAGATCGGCTTCATGCGCCATGAGCTCGGCCACGGCGTCGACATCATGCGCACGATCAAGCAGGCGCTCGATCCGCAGAACATCATGAACCCTGGCAAGATATTGCCTGCAGCGGGATAGGGATCGTGAGCGGAACTCGTCGAACTGGTCTGCGCCCATCGGCGCAGCCGGTCCGCAGGCTGACCAGATCGGCTTTCTACCTCGCGGCCCGAGGCTGCTCCTGCACGCCCTCAGCAAGTGTCTGCAACATTGGGCGGGTCGGAGCGAAGAACGTCGTGCCGGTCTGCGGCGTCGAGACATCGAGCAGCCGGTCGTAGGCGCCCGGAGGGTCGCCGACATACATGCGCTGCAGCATTTTCTCGATCACCCAAAGATACCTGCTATAGCCGATGAAGTAGGTGCCGAATTCGCGTTGCCCCGGCCGCCCGAACGGCATGTTGTCTCGCAAAATGTCGTATTCATTGCCGTCGGCATCCTCGATGGTGGCCAGCGATTTGTGTGATTTGCGCGGGGCGTCGTCATCGTCGATCTCGATGTTGTCGATCTTCGTGCGGCCGATGATCGCCTCCTGCAGCGGCGTTGGAATGCGCGCCCAGGCCTGCAGATCGTGAAGATATTTCTGGACGACGACATAGCTGCCACCGGCGAAGTCGGCATCTTCATCGCCGACGAGCGCCGAGGCGGGCAGATCGAGGCCGGTCGGGTTGGCCGTGCCGTCGACAAAGCCGAGCAGGTCGCGGGCATCGAAATAGCGAAAGCCCGAGACTTCGTCGACGACCGCCACGGCGTCCCCGAGGTTGTCGAGCAGAATGCGCTCGAACTCGAAGCACATGTCGGGACGTTCGGAGCGGATGTGGAAGAGAAGGTCGCCCGCTGTCGACGGGGCCGAATGAACCGCTCCCTTGATCGGCGCGAATGGCTTCAGTTCCAAGGGCCGCCGGCCGGAAGAGAGACGATCCCAGAAGTCGCGGCCGATGCCTGCAATGCATGACAGCCGGCCGGAAAGATCGCGGAACCCGACAGTCTTGACGAGATCGTCAAGCCCGCCGAGCACCGAGGCGACCTTGGCGAGAGCATTCTGTTCGCTGGCGACGGTGACAACCAGAAAGACCGCCGATAGCGACAGCGGGGCATCGACGCTCTGCGCATCGATCGGCACCCGGTCCCAGTTCTTGCCCGACATCCGAAATTCTCCGCATTTTCCAGGATTTGTTTCAGATCATCAGGGATGACGCAACACCGGATGAATTGCCTCTTTATCGACACGCGGATGCAGGTAGAGTGCGGCTGAATTTCAATCAACCCGTTCGGAGCTGATGCTCGCTCGCCTGTTCGTGATCTTTGGTGGCCTGTTCGTGCTGGTGCTGTGTGTGGCGCTGGTGGGGCCGTATTTTGTCAACTGGACCGGCTACCGCGCCGAGTTCGAGCGCGAGGCGAGCGCCATTCTCGGCCGCAAGGTGACCGTGCAAGGGGATGCCACGGCGCGGCTGTTGCCGTTCCCCTCGGTGACCTTCTCCAACGTCGCCGTTGCCGGCGGCCCCGGCGGCCAGCCGGCGATGACCGTCGAGACGTTTTCGATGGACGCCGAGCTGGCCCCCTTCCTGCGCGGCGAGGTGCTGATCTTCGACATGCGGCTGGTGCGGCCGAAGGCGACCATCGACATCGCCGATGACGGCACAGTCGACTGGGCGATACGGCCGTCCTCGCCCTTCGACCTCAACCAGATCTCGATCGAGAAGCTGACGGTGACGGAAGGGCAGATCGAACTGCGCCATGCCGCCGGCGGGCGCAGCCATCTCATGTCAGAGATCAATTCGACCATCTCGGCCAAGTCGTTGGCCGGGCCATGGCGCATGGACGGCACATTACGGCTGGACGGGTTGCGCACCGCCATTGCCGCTTCCACCGGCAAGGCCGAAGGCAGCGGCCAGATGCGGCTTCGGCTGAAAGCCGATCCAGACGCCTATCCGCTGGTCATCGAGACCGACGGCAATGCCGGCATCATCAACGGCGCCGCCGTCTATTCCGGCCAGTTCAAAATCTCCGGCGCCGACAAGAACAGCGCCGGCAGGAACAGCGCGGAGCTGCGCGGCACCGATGGCGAGACGGTGAAGGTCAGCGCCGGCAAGCCCGATCCGGGCTTTAGGCTGAACGGCAAGTTTTCGCTCGACCACCAGAAGCTCGGTGTCGATGAATTCCGTTTCGAGACGGGACCGCTGGACAATCCCTACACCGCCGATGGCAAGGCTTCGGTCGATCTCGGGCTGAAGCCGAGCTTCGCCATCGAGGCCAGTGGCGTACAGGTGCAGTTCGACGAGGCGGTGGGGGCTCAGGCCGGCGCCGGGCTGACACTGGATCAGCGCATTGCCGGGCTGGAGCAAGCCTTGCTCGACCTGCCGAAGCCGACCATACCCGGCACTGTCGAGGTCAAGCTGCCGGCAGTGGTGGCCGGTGACACCACGGTGCGCGACGTGCATCTTTCCGCCGAACCGACCGATGGCGGCTGGGCGGTGAAATCGCTCGCCGCGACCTTGCCCGGCCGAACCACGCTGGAAGCCAACGGCATGCTCAGCGTCGAGGATCATTTCGGTTTCACTGGCTCGCTGCTGTTGGCGGTGGCGCAACCTTCCGGCTTTGCCGCCTGGCTGTCGAAGGATGTCGACGAGGCGATCCGCCGTTTGCCCGCCGCCGGCTTCAAGGCCAAGGTCGACCTTTCGGAAAAGCGTCAGGCCTTCAGCGATCTCGAGCTGATCCTGGGCAAGGCGAAGTTCTCCGGCCGCATTGATTCCAGTCAGCCTGACGACGCCAAGCCGTCCGTGCTGATGCGGCTCGAAGGCGGCGAACTCGATGTCGACGGGCTGGCGGCCTTCGCCTCGATCTTCGTCAGCGACAAGGGCGCCAACCGCTTTTCCGACCGCGACCTCGACTTCCAGATCAAGGCCGGGCCGGTCAGCGCCGGTGGCCTGACCGCCGACACGGTCGACACGGCGCTCAGGCTGCGCGACGGGCTGCTCGAAATCGACAGGCTTTCGGTGGGCGGGCTGGCCGGTGCCTCGATCAGCGCCACTGGCAGGGTCAAGGATTTTCCGGTGAGCCCGACCGGCAAGCTCGATGCATCGGTGGTCGCCGTCGATCTGAAGCCGCTGATCGACGTTGCCGCCCAGCATTATCCCGACAATGCCGTGCTGAAGGGGCTGGCGAGCCGGGCTTCAGCCTATCCAGAGCTGTTCCAGGACTCGCGGATCGATCTCGTGGCGAGTGCCGCCGACAATGGCGACGGCACCACGGGCCTGGCGGTGAGTGGCCAGGGCAAGGCCGGCGGCTCGGCATTTTCGGCGTCGCTGTCGGGAAAGGGGGCGCTGGACGGGCTTCTCGAAGCGCCAATGACGCTGACCTTCAATGCCAAGAATCCTGACGCAACCGCGCTGCTGGCGCTCTACGGCCTGCCGGCGCTGCCGCTCGGCATGCTGGGTGAGGCAAGCACGGATATTTCGGCCAAAGGTACGCTCGGCGGCGGCCTTGCGACGAGTTTCAGCCTCTCCGGTAACGACTTCAAGGCAGGTTTCGAGGGGACGTTCGCCGATACGCCGCAAGGCCCGGTCGCCAAGGGCAAGCTCAGCCTCGATGCCGCCGACATCGAGCCGTGGCTGATGACGACCGGCATCGGGCTTCCCGGCATGGGGGCGGGCATGTCCACATCACTGGCGGCGCAGGGTGACTACGGCAACGGCCTGCTGGTGCTGGACGGGCTCAGTGGTGCCATCAATGAGGCGGCGGTGTCCGGCGACGTCAATGTCGATGTCAAGGATGGCGTGCCGCATCTGGCCGGTGCGCTGGCGCTCGACGAACTCGACTTCGATCCGATGGCGGTGGCGCTGTTCGGCGATTCGGCTTTCCTCGTCGACAAGGGTGCCAGTGACAAGGGTGGCGCGTGGCCGGCCGCCCCCTTCAGCCAGAAATCCAGCCTGCCGTTCACCGCCGAACTCGATCTGACGACGGCGGCGCTTGCCGCCGGGCCGTTCGTCGCTGCCTACGATGCCGCTTTTTCCCTGAAGCTCGACCAGGAAGGCATCCGCGTTTCGGATCTGAAGGCGAAATTCCTTGGCGGTGCGCTGACCGGCCTGTTCGAACTGAAGAACACTGACGGCACCGGACTTTTCACCGGCCAGATGAAACTGGCGGGCGCCGATCTCGCGAACGTGCTGCCGGATGCCGGCATCAGCGGCAGCGGTGATTTCTCGACGGCACTGTCGACCAGCGGCAAGTCGGTCGATGCGATGGTGGCGGCGTTGTCCGGCTCCGGCACGGCGACGCTGAAGAGCTTGCGGGTCGCCGGCGTCAATCCCGATGCGTTCAGCGCGTTCCTTGCCAAGGCGGATGCGATCGGGCGCGACATCGACGCGGCCAAGACCGCCGGTTTCGCGCCGCAGATCGCCGCCGATGGCAGCTTCGCGGCGAAGGATATCGACGTCGCCTTCACGGTGGCCGGCGGCACGCTGAGGGTGCCGCCGATCAGCCTGGAGAATCCGGCGGCGACCTTGTCCGCCGACATCACGGCGGATCTCAACACCAGCACGGTTTCGGCCAAGGGAGCAGTCACCTATAGGCCCGGCGACGAGGCGCTGGTCGGCTCCGAGCCGATCGTGAATTTCACCGCCGAGGGGCCGATCGGCGCCGTGAAACGGCAGTTCGACAGCGAGCCGCTGGCGCAGTTCCTGACCCAGCGCGCGCTGGAAAAGGAGCAGCAACGCGTCGAAGCGATGCAGGCAGCATTGCTTGAGAAGCAGCGGCTGCGGCGCGAAGTGCGCTACTACGCGGCGCTGCAGGACGCGCGCGACAAGGCGGCCGAGGAACTGCGCAAGCAGGAGGAAGCAGCGCGCCTGAAGGCCGAGGCCGACGCCAAGGCGAAGGCCGAAGCGGAGGCAAAGGCGAAGGCCGATGCAGAAGCCAAGGCCCAGGCGGACGCGGATGCCAAAGCAAAGGCGGATGCTGACGCGAAGGCCGCGGCCGAGCAACAGGCCGCCGACGAAGCGGCCAAAGCGCAGGCCGAGCAGGATCGCCAGAAGGCGGAAGAGGCGATACGCACTGCGCAAGAAAAGGCAAGGCTCGAGGCCGAGCGCAAGGCCGCGGAACAGGCACCGAAGGTCGAGCGAGCGCCGCTGCCGGAGGCCAACGACAATCCGCCGCCGGCCAAGCCGAAGCCCAATCCGTTCACGATCGACAATCTGTTGAAGTCGTTGCAGTAGCGCGGACTGCTAACGGGCAGAACAATCGCTTCAGAGGATGGACATTTCGGCGCCGTCCGCGACGTAGCGGGCGTGTCGAAAATCGCGGATGGTCAAGAGCTTGCCGGCCTGCCATCCCAGCAGCACGAAATAGGATGGCCGCGCCGCCGGATCGTCGCGATCGCGGACAAGGACTGCCGGCCTGTCCTCGACAAACCCCGGTACGAAACGCCAATCCTGGACCCTGGAATAATTGTGGAAGTAGGTGCCGACCTCCTTGCGCCCGGCGAGCCTCGTCCTGGCCACCAGTTCCAGTCGCACTTCGTCCGCTAGCATGTCGCGCACCGCGTCGAAGTCGCGGGCGTTGAAGCGATCGACATAGGCGTCGAGCAGCAGACGTTCAGCGGCGCTGAGCCTGGGAGGAGGGCGGTCGTCGGGCTCATCGGCGAGCTGGCGCAGCCGCCCGCGGCCTCGGTGCAGCGCCGCCTTGATGGCCGGGATGCTGGTGTCGAGGACAGTGCCGATCTCCTGCAGCGAATAGCCCAGAACGTCCATCATGATGACGCTGCTTCGCTGCGGGACGGGAAGGCGCATGAAGGTATGCAAGCCGGCGGCCGCGGCCTGACGGTCGACGGTGGGGTTTGCCGGGTCGACGATCATGTCCGGATCCTCATCGGAAATGGCCTTTTCACGGGCGCGGCGGCGCAGGAAATCAAGCGCCGCATTGTGCGCGATGCGGAACAGCCAGCCTTCCGGATTGGCGATCGGGCCGGCGTCGGGCAAAGCCTTGACCGCCTTGGCCAGCGCCTCCTGCAACACGTCCTCACCATCGACGACCGAGCCCGTCATGCGGGCGCAGTAGCGGTGCAATTTGGGGCGTATTTCGCCGAACAGGCGATCAAAAGGCTCGCGGATTTCGCCAGGGATGCTCATGCGCCTGCCGTTTCGTGACGTCGTTCCACCCGCGACTACTCATCCAGCATCCGATAACGGCCCACCACGGTCATCTCCTCGCGATGCGGACGTTCGCTGCAGCGATCCCTGATACCGTTCTGAAAGGCCTCGAATGCCGCCAGCCCGGTGATGATATCGGCATGAGCCTCGGTTTCCGTCTCGACCAGATGCACAAAAGTGCCGTCGGCGGATCGCCAAGTCATGTAGCGAACGCCGTCCGGCGATTTGTCCCGCAGTTCCTGAAAGACGGCCTTGACCAACCGCTCGTTCTCATCGGCCCGCTCCGGCTTCGTCTTGTAGCGTATCAGGTGGTGCTTCATCTCGGTTGCTCCTTTTGGGGCCCTGCGCCTTGGAGGCTGCCCACCTTCGAGACGTTATCGTGAGGCCAAAGGATTCGGGCACCGGAAAATAATTCGTGTCACACCGCAAAGACGCCGGAGCGTCACTCGCGGACGAGCAGGCGCTTCAACATCGGTTCGATGCGTGAAAGCTCGTCGAGATGCGCGGCCGACAGCTCGGCCAGGCAATCGTCGGCGCGCTCGGTCAGCCGCAGCAGCACGCGGCGATGGTCGTCCTTGTCCTGATCCCGCGCGACCAGTCCTGCCTCGCTGAGACGGTTGACCAGCTCGACGGCGCTGTGATGGCGGATGCGCAGGCGCTCCGCCAGATCGCCAATCGCCACCGGTCCGCCGCCCGGGAAACCCTTGATCGCAAGCAGCGCCTGGTGCTGGCGCGGCGTCAGGCCGGCGTCTTCCGCCTGCAACTGGCTGAATTCGAGGAAACGGCGGATCAGGTAGCGAAACTCGGACAGCCGCTGGTAGTCGGACTGCTTGATGGCGGGGCGTTGTTTCTGTGGCTGCGTCATACCCGACATTTGTTCGTTTTCCGCGAAAGCTCAAACGGATTTCGTGCAAAACCGGCTTGAATATTTATATCGTGTTACGATACATAGCCAGCCGACAACCCGGCTGGCCGCTTCGGCCGTGCCGCAGATCCGAGATCCGGCCGCCGCCAGAAAGCCCCCCCATGAAGACCCATCATTCCAATCCCGGCCATCTCAGGGATTTCACGACCGACGCCAGGGTGCTGTTCATCGCGGCAATAGCCGTCGTGGTCGCCACGGCGGGTCTGTTTGCCGGCATCGGGCTTTTGAAGCTGATCCGTCTGGCCACCAACATTGCCTATTTCGGTCAGTTTTCGCTCGCCGATCTCAAGCTGCGGGACACACCGCTCGGGCTTGCCGCCGTCATCGTCCCGGTGATCGGGGCGCTGATCATCGGCCTGATGGCACGCTTCGGCAGCGAGAAGATACGCGGCCACGGCATTCCCGAGGCCATCGAGGCAATCCTGCTCGGACGTTCCAAGCTCGACGCCAAGGTTGCGATCCTGAAGCCGCTGTCGTCGGCGATCTCGATCGGTTCCGGCGGCCCGTTCGGCGCCGAGGGCCCGATCATCATGACCGGCGGCGCGATCGGCTCGCTGATCGCGCAGATGCTGCCGGTCAGCGACAATGAACGCAAGACGCTGCTGGTGGCGGGTGCGGCGGCGGGCATGACCACCGTGTTCGGGACACCGATCGCCGCAATCATGCTGGCGGTCGAACTGCTGCTTTTCGAATGGACGCCGCGCAGCTTCATTCCCGTGGCGGTGGCGGCGATCATTGCCGAGGTCGAGCGCACCATGCTGCATCTGCCCGGCCCCATCTTTCCATTTCAGGGCGGCATGGAGGTCTCCTTTGTCGGCCTTGCCGGCTGGGTCGCGATCGGTGTCGCGGCCGGCCTGTTGTCGGGGCTGCTGACGCAGATGGTCTATGCCTGCGAGGACGGCTTCCAGAAGCTGCCCATCCACTGGATGTGGTGGCCAATGCTGGGCGGTCTGGTGGTCGGCATAGGCGGGCTGATCGAACCGCAGGCGCTCGGCGTCGGTTATGACAACATCGCCGACATGCTGGATGGCCGCACTGTCGCCACCGCGGCGCTCATCCTGCTGGTGGTTAAAGCCATCATCTGGTCGGTTGCGCTCGGTTCAGGAACATCCGGAGGCGTGCTGGCGCCGCTGCTGATCATGGGCGGTGCGATGGGGGCGGTGCTGGCTGGCGTTCTGCCTGCTGCGGATCCAGGCTTCTGGGCGCTGCTGGCGATGGCCGCCACGATGGGCGGCACCATGCGGGCGCCGTTGACCGCAACCTTCTTTGCCGTCGAACTGACCGGCAATACGCACATGCTGGTGCCGCTGATCGCGGCCTGTGCCGCGGCGCACGCGGTCACCGTGCTCTTGATGAAGCGTTCGATCCTGACCGAGAAGATCGCCAGAAGGGGACACCATCTGGTTCGCGAGTATCGCGTCGATCCCTTCGCCCTGACCAGGGTGCGCGAGGTGATGACCTCCGAGGTAGAAAGTGTGCCGGCGACGATGACGCTGCACGGCGCCGCGGCATTCCTGACCGCGCCGGAAACCCGGCATCCGAGCTTTCCGGTGGTCGACGAGAACGGCCATGTGCTCGGCCTCATCGACCCGCCGGCGATCCTGCGCTGGAGACGCGCCGGCACGCACCGCACCACGACGCTTGGCGAGTTGCTGGCCGGGAGCAAGGTCACGCTGGCCTACCCGGATGAGTATCTGGAAGGTCTCTCCGACAAATTGCTGATGGCCAACGTATCCCATCTGCCCGTCGTCACCCGTGAAGGCTTGCAACTGGTCGGCTATGTCGGCTGGAAGGATCTGATGCGCGTGCGGTCGAGGAAACAGGCCGAGGAGCGCGACCGCTCGGCCTTGCTTGGCTTCGGCACCAGACACAGGAAAAAGCAACAGGCGGCCGAGAGCCTCTAGCTCAAGGATCTGGTTCCGCGCTTCGCCCACTCCAGGACGTGGAGCCGGAGAGCCGAGGACAGGTTGGTGTCGCGAGGCCGCGTTTCGTCGACTTCGGCGACAAGAGCGGCGAGCGTCAGCTTTCTGGTCGCCGCGATCGCCACGAGATCGTCATAGAAGGGTTTTTCGAGCGAATAGCTGGTGCGGTGGCCGCGAATGGTCACCGAGCGCTTTTCCACCGCGCTCACTGTTGCCCCGGTTCGCCGGGCTTTTCACGGCGGTGGCCGGCAACGAATTTGTCGCTTTTGTCGGCGATCAGGCGGTCGCGTTGCTTCTCCGTCTTGGAACGGCCATGCAATGCGCGGTTCTGTTCGGCGACGCGCATCTTCTCGTCCCGCGCCTTCTGCTTGCGGGCCAGGCGAAGATTGACGATGTCGGCCACAGCGAACCCGCGGGCCTATTTCTTGCGGAAGGCGTCGAGCGAGACCACATCGGCACCCTTGGTGGCGGCGTCAGCGGCCGCGGGTTTCTTCTCCGACTCGGCGGCGGCCTTCTTCTCGGCTTTCGGCTTTTTCTCGGAAACGATCGTCAACGGCTCGGGCGAGGCTTGAGCGGCTGGCTCGTCGGCCGCCACGACATCGGTCTTGACGTCGAACTCGAGCTCGAAATTGACCGACGGATCGTAGAAACCGCGCACGGCCGAGAACGGGATTTCGAGTTTCTCAGGCACGTCGGAGAAGGACAGGCCGACTTCGAAGCCGGTGTCGGTCACCTTGAGGTCCCAATACTGGAACTGGATGACGATGGTCATCTGCTCCGGATAGCGCTCGCGCAGCCGCGAAGACACGCGCACGCCCGGTGCACCGGTCAGAAAGGTGATGAAGAAGTGATGGTTGCCGGGGAGGCCGGTGCGCGCGACCTCGGCCAGGACCTTGCGCATGACGCCGCGCAACGCCTCCTGGGCCAGAATGTCGTAGCGGATGTGGTCGTCGGCCATGTGGCGGTCGGGTTCCGTTGAATCGTCCGCATAGCTGTAATCAAGCTTGAGGGCGGCGTAAACCTGATATAGATCACCGTCGCGCCGAAGCGAGGACTATTGCCGAGATTTGATCGCTCAGGCGCCGGCAAGAGCGCTTTGCTTTTCCATCGAGGCCACGGACCGGCGCTTGCCAAAGGCGCGCAGGAAGGTGCGCACGCCATTTGTGGCGGATTGCAGCACTTCGTCCTCGCGCGGCGTGCCGCCGAGCATGAAGGTGGTCTGCAGCTCGGCATTGACGAGGCCGAGGAACTGGCGCGCCGCCACGTCCGGATCCTCGATCGCGAGGTAACCACCATAGGCGAGGCGGGCGAAGCGGGCGGCGATTGCCGGCCATGTTCGGCCTGGCCCCTGCTCACGCCATTCGGCAAACAGCTCGGGATAGCGTTCGCCTTCCGTCTGAATCAGCTTGCGCAGGAATTTTCCGTCACGGTTGCAGATGCAGTTCTGGTTCAGACGCATGGCAAAGCCGATCAGATCAGCCTCGAGATCCTTCGGCTGGTCGGGGAAGGTGGCGATAGTGGCGAAGATGCCGGTATTGCAGCGCTCGGTGAGGTCGCGCACCACGGCAACGAACAGTTTTTCCTTGTCGCCATGGTGGTTGTAGATGGTCTGGCGCGAGACCCCGGCTTCGGCGGCGATCAGATCGATGTTGGCGCCGGCGAAGCCTTCGCGGCAGAATACCCCGGCGGCGGCGTCGACGATCGACAGGCGCTTGGCCTCGTGGCCGCGTGGCGGGAAAGTGTCAGGAGAAACGCTCAATCTCATGAAAAACTATATAGAGGTGATTGACGATTTAGACAAGAGTGTCTAAATTTGTGGACACGATACAAAGAGATTTCGGCCCGGAGAGACGAATAGAATTCGCTCCTGGAGAGTCGGAATCTCACGGGATGGAACGTCCTAGGGTTAGACGTCGCCTGGCGGCGGCAACCAGATTCGAAAGAAGCCTTTATCATGAGTCCCAAATTCCTCCGCATTGCGGTCGTGCTCGGCCTGTTGTCCGCCATCGGCCCATTCGCAATCGACATGTATCTTCCAGCATTGCCGTCGATCGGCGCGGATCTGCATGCCGGTACCGCTGCCGTGCAGATGAGCCTGTTGATCTTCTTCCTGTCGATGGGCTTCGGCCAGATCGTCGTCGGGCCGATCTCCGACATGGTCGGCCGCAAGCTGCCGCTCTATGGCGGTCTTGCGCTGTTCATGGCTGGCGGCATCGGTTCGGCAATGGCGCCGACCATCGAATGGCTGATCGCTTTCCGCTTCCTGCAAGGCCTGGGCGCCAGCGCCGGCATGGCCGTTCCGCGCGCCATCGTGCGTGACCTGCACACCGGCACCGAGGCCGCCAAGCTGATGTCGCTCTTGATGCTGGTGTTTTCGGTGTCGCCGATCCTGGCGCCGCTGACCGGCAGCCAGATCATCGAGAATTTCGGCTGGCGCGCCGTGTTCTGGACGGTGACGGGTGCGGCGGCGCTGGCCACCATCCTTCTGGCGACCTCGCTCAAGGAAACGCGGCCGGTCGAGGACCGTGTCGGTTCCTCCTTCGGCACCGCGCTGTCCGGCTACCGCTTGCTGATGGGCGACCGCAACTTCCTCGGACTGGTGGCGATCGCCGGTTTCGGCATTGCCAGCTTCTTCGTCTACCTGTCGAGCTCGTCCTTCATCCTGATCGACCATTACGGGCTGTCGCCTTCGGTCTACAGCGTGTTCTTCTCGATCAACGCGGTGGCCTTCATCGGCATGTCGCAGCTGACGGGACTGCTGGCCGAGCGGTTCGGGCTGCGGCGCGTGGTGCGCGTCGCGGTGACCGGCTACGCGACGACGATGGTGGTGCTGTTCGCGGTGATGGCGACCGGCGTCGACCGGCTCGATGTGATGGCGGCCCTGCTGTTCATCGGCTACGGCTTCCTCGGTCTGGTCATTCCCACCACCTCGGTGCTGGCGATGGAAGAGCATGGCGAGATCGCCGGTACGGCTTCGGCGCTGATGGGCACGCTGCACTTTGCCATCGGCGCGGTCGCCATGGGCGTCGCTGGCCTGTTCTTCGACGGCACGCCGCTGCCGATGGTGGCGGGCATCACGCTCTGCGCGGTGATCTCGTTCACGCTGGCCAAGGTCACGCTCGGCCGTTCGCGCGAAGCCGTCGAGGCGCCGGCGGAGTAGGCAATCGCCCCTTGGATACCAAAAAGGCCGGGCATGCCCGGCCTTTTTCATGCCTGGGCCAGTCCTGCCGGGGCCACCGGTCAGTATTAAGAATCGGTCGGAATCATTTTTCATCTTTGTCCATGGAGAAGGGCGCGCGCAGCGCGGCGCCTTCGCGGCCACAGGCCGAACGAAGGTCTGCCAGCGGGAGCTGCCATTGCATGACGCATATTGGAGAGGGGGGAGAAGTGGAGGTTTCTGTTGCCAGGTACCTCCGAACCCCGCCTAGAAGTGCGAACCCCTAGGGCTTGAATTGAAGCTATCGCACCGCTTACGCGGCGAGACGTGCTTCCGCATAGTTGTCATTTGCAACTACAGGTTTAGCCCGATGACGGTGGTACCATGCCGGGCAAAAGTACGATCTTTACACCTTCGTCGATCCTATTTCGCCCCCAGCAAAAACCGCTCTGTCGTGAACAGCGGCTTTTGGTGGAGGCGCCGGGTACCGCCCCCGGGTCCGAACGGCTTATTTCATCGCCCATTTATCGCCATAGTCGGTCAAGCCGACAATCCGAATATAGGGGGGCATCGCAAGAAATGAAAGGCCACAATGGCACTTTGTCCCCGTGTCGAAACCGCTGCTCCAAAGGGTTGACTCGGGCGCGCTCTCAACCGAAGCTTTGTGGGCGGTGAGGAGTCATGATCTAGCGCACAAGTTGCAGCAGCGCGCCACAGCCCTCATCGATCGGATTCGTGGCGCCGACGAGGGGAATTTTGATGGCCGACTATCTTGCAGACGTGAAGAAATACGACGCCGCGGCAAGCGCCGACGTGGTCGACAAGATCGTGAAGCATCTGGGCATTGCGCTCAGGAACCGCGATTCCTCGCTGGTGTCCTGCACGGACCCGAAGGAACTCGAGCGCGTCAAGGCAGGCTGGGTATCGAAGAAGCTCGGCATATCAGACGACAAGAAGGCGGATGCGGCGATCGAGAAGGTCTGCAAGGCGATGGCCGCCGACAACACCAAGAACCGGGTGACTTTCTACTATCTGGTTGCCAAGGATCTGGGCAAGCTCGGCTCCCTCTGAGACCTCTGATAATTCTACCCTGGCGGCCGAGTGGCGCGGTTTTCCGCGCTTCCGGTGCTCACGTACTTTGAGTACGCTCCGCTCCGGTCCTCGAAATCACACCATTTTTTCGAAATCACACCATTCGACTCGCCAGAGTAGATTCTGAATGTCTCCACTCCCCGCCATGGTGGGGATGATTTCAGACAAGCGTGGCGTCGGCGCGCACATGCGCTATGATTGGTAAATCCCGAATCGAGCCCGAACCGATGCGCCAATATCTCGACCTCTTACAGCATGTGCTGGAAAACGGCGCCGATCGCGGCGACCGCACCGGCACCGGCACGCGCTCGGTGTTCGGTTACCAGATGCGTTTCGACCTTGGGCGCGGCTTTCCGGTTACGACCACCAAGAAGCTGCATCTTAAGTCGATCATTCATGAACTTCTGTGGTTCCTGGCCGGCGACACCAACATCAAATATCTCACCGACCATGGCGTTTCGATCTGGGACGAATGGGCGGACGAGAATGGCGATCTGGGCCCGGTCTATGGCAAACAGTGGCGCTCCTGGCCCGATGGCCATGGCGGCTCGATCGACCAGATCGCGAATCTTCTCAAGGAGATACGCCGGAATCCTCTATCGCGGCGGCTTATCGTTTCGGCATGGAACCCGGCCGAGGTGGAAGCCATGGCGCTGCCGCCGTGCCACTGCCTGTTCCAGTTCTACGTCTCCGAGGGCCGGCTTTCGTGCCAGCTCTACCAGCGTTCGGCCGATATCTTCCTCGGCGTGCCATTCAACATTGCCTCCTACGCCTTGCTGACACTGATGGTGGCGCAAGTGACTGGACTGAAGCCCGGCGATTTTGTCCATACGCTTGGCGACGCACATCTCTACTCGAACCATTTCGAACAGGCGCGCGAACAATTGCAACGCACGCCGAGAGCGCTGCCGACGATGTGGATCAACCCGGAGGTGAAGGATTTGTTCGCTTTCCGCTTCGAGGACTTCCGGCTGGAAAACTACGTCGCCGACGCATCGATCAAGGCGCCGATCGCCGTCTGAGCCCGCGGGGCTGGCTCACTCCTCGAAATCGGGCACCGATCAGTCGATGCCGACCATCACGTCCGAGGCCTTGACCACGGCATAGGCCTGCTTGCCCTTTTCGAGCTTGAGGTCGGCGACGGCTTCGTTGGTGATCGAGGCGGTGACGACGGCGCCACCGATGTCGATCCTGACATGCGAGGTGGTGGCTCCTTTGACGATGTCGACGATTGTGCCTTTCAGGATGTTGCGGGCGCTGATCTTCATTGGACGTCTCCTTTGCATTTCGCTGTATCCAGCCCGGTCCATCGTAGGCCGTGACGGCATCTCGATACAATGCAGGTGTCGGGCAAAAAGCCTTCCCTTGTTATGTCCGTATGGATATATCGGTTGACAGGCTTCGAGCCGATCGGATTTCAAACCCAGGGAGAATTTCATGCTGATGCGCAAAGGTTTCGGATTGAGGGCGATTGCGATCGGTGGTCTTGCGGCGACGCTGATGGCCGCGATGCCGGCCGCGCATGCGCAAGACAAGGTGGTCGTGTTCGCCGCGGCCAGCCTCAAGGATGCGCTCGATGCGGTGAACAAGGCCTGCGAGGCCGATGTCGGTGAGGCCGCGACCGTTTCCTACGCCGCGAGTTCGGCGCTGGCCAAGCAGATCGAGAGCGGGGCACCGGCCGACGTCTTCATTTCGGCCGACCTCGACTGGATGAAATATCTCTCCGACAAGAAGCTGACCAAGCCGGACACAGAGGTGAAGCTGCTCGGCAACGAGATCGTGCTGGTGGCGCCGAAGGACTCGACAGTTGAAACCAGGATCGAGAAGGGCTTCGATCTGGCCAAGCTGATCGGCGACGGCAAGCTCGCCATGGGCGACTTCAAGGCGGTGCCGGCCGGCAAATACGGCAAGGCCGCGCTGGAATCGCTGGGCGTCTGGTCCTCGGTCGAGGGCAAGGTGGCGCAGGCCGAGAATGTGCGCGCGGCGCTGAAGCTGGTTTCGACAGGCGAAGCGGCCCTCGGCATCGTCTACGCCACCGACGCGCATGCCGAAAAAGGCGTCAAGGTAGTCGGTACTTTTCCGGAGGATTCGCATCCGCCGGTCATCTATCCGGTTGCCCAGATCGCCGATTCGACGGACAAGGATACGCCGGCCTTCCTGAAATGCCTGCAGTCGGCCAAGGCCGGTGCGCTGTTCAAGGATCAGGGTTTCACCGTGCTCACGCCAAGCAACTGAGTTCGAAAAGGCCTGATTTCGCAATATGAACTGGCTGCTGGACCTAACTCCCGAGGAATGGAATGCGGTCCGGCTATCGACCAAGGTGGCGACGGTGGCAATGCTTTTCAGTCTGCCACCGGGCATACTGATCGCGCTGCTGCTTGCCCGGGGAAAATTCTGGGGCAAGACGCTGCTCAATGGGCTGGTGCATCTGCCATTGATCCTGCCGCCGGTGGTCACCGGCTATCTGCTGCTGCTCACTTTCGGCAAACGTGGCCCGGCCGGCGCCTTCCTGGCCGAGCATTTCGGCATTGTCTTCTCATTTCGCTGGACAGGTGCTGCTCTCGCCTGCGGCGTCATGGGTTTTCCCCTGATGGTGCGGGCAATCCGGCTGTCGATCGAGGCGGTGGATCGCAGGATGGAGGCGGCGGCCGGAACGCTCGGCGCCAACCCGCTGTGGGTGTTCGCCACCATCACGCTGCCGCTGATCCTGCCCGGCCTGATCGCCGGCGCCATCCTGTCCTTCGCCAAGGCGATGGGCGAGTTCGGCGCGACGATCACCTTCGTTTCCAACATCCCCAACGAGACACAGACTTTGCCGTCGGCGATCTACACCTTCACGCAGGTGCCGGGCGGCGATGAAGGCGCGCTGCGGCTGACGCTGATTTCCATCGTCATCTCGATGGCCGCACTGGTCGCCTCGGAAGTGCTGGCGCGGCGTGTCGGCCGGCGAAGGGACATAGAATGACAGTCCTCGTCGACATCAGCCATCGCCTAGGCGACTTCAGCCTCGATGTTCGCTTCGAGAGCGCAGGGCGGCTGACGGCGCTGTTCGGACCCTCGGGATCGGGCAAGACGACGCTGATCAACATGATCGCCGGGCTGATCCGGCCCGGCAAGGGTCGCATCGAGGCCGATGGCCGCGTGCTGGTCGACACCGGCGCGGGCATTTTCGTGCCTAAGCACAGGCGCCGCATCGGCATGGTGTTCCAGGATGCGCGCCTGTTTCCGCATATGAGCGTGGCTGGCAATCTGCGTTACGGTCGCTGGTTCACGCCGGCGGCGGAGCGCTACGCGGACATGGGCGCCGTGGTCGAACTGCTCGGCATCGGCCCACTGCTGGACAGGCGACCGGCAAAGCTCTCGGGCGGCGAGAGACAGCGCGTGGCCATCGGCCGGGCGCTGCTTGCCAGTCCTCGGCTGCTGCTGATGGATGAGCCGCTGGCCTCGCTGGACGAGGCGCGCAAGGCCGAGATCCTGCCCTATATCGAGCGGCTGCGCGACGAGACGAAGATCCCGATCGTCTATGTCAGCCATTCGGTCGCCGAGGTGGCGCGGCTGGCCAGCGACGTGGTGATGCTGGCGCAAGGCAATGTCATCGCCAGCGGACCGACCGATGCCGTGATGCAAAGGCTCGACCTGTTGCCGGCGGAGGAGCGCGGCGAGGGCGGAGCCGTGCTGGACACACGGGTGCTGCGTCACGACGAGACTTTCGGCATGACCGTGCTCGGCTCGGCCGCCGGTGAGATCCGGGTGCCGCGGCTGGCGGCTGCGGCGGGAGCGCCGGTCCGCATTCGCATCCGCGCCCGCGACGTGATGATCGCCACCGAACAGCCGGCGGGCCTCAGCGCGCTCAACATCCTGCCCGGCACCATTGTTGCGATCAGCCAAGGCGAGGGGCCGACGGTCGAGGTCGGCATCGACTGCAATGGCGCGACCGTGCTGGCCCGCATCACCGAACAATCGCGGCATGCGCTGAAGCTGCGGCTCGGGGGACATGTCTTTGCCGTGATCAAGACGGTGAGCTTCGATCGTGCCAATACCGGCGCCGGCCTGCCCGCCGAGGCGGATGGATGATCATCGCTATGTTTTTTTGGAATAGCGGTATTGCAGAGGAGCTTCTAGTATGGGGTCGCGCGTGACCGCGGAGGAGCAAAAATGCCATCGCTGAGCTTGCGGATAAATCTCGATCCCGACGGGCGCATCGGACCGGGCAAGATCGAGCTTCTTGAGCAGATCGCCGCCTTTGGCTCGATCTCGGCCGCAGCGCGCGGCATGGAGATGTCCTACAAGCACGCCTGGGACCTGGTCGAGGACATGAACCGGGTGTTCGGCAAGCCGCTGGTCGCGGCGCAGACCGGCGGCCGCAAAGGCGGCGGCGCGCAACTGACGGCGGTCGGCCTGGCGGTGGTCAGCCGTTTCAGGGCCATAGAACGGGCAGCTGCATCGGCGGCTGCAACGCATATGGAGGCATTGCAGGCCGAAATCGACGCTGGGTAAAAGGCCTGTGCAAACTCCACTGCGCCGGATGCATGACGCGATTTTTAGCGTTTCCGGTGCCCGCGGGCCTGAAAGTCCGCTCCGTTCGTCGCCTCGGGCGAACCCGAAATCCACGCCATTCACCGCGTCAGGGCGAGTTCGAGCCGATCCCTGCGATCGGCAAACAGAGGGACTAGACTAATTGTCTTCCGGCTCGCCTGGTTTGCGCAGCAGATAGGTGTCCATGATCCAGCCCTTTTGCCGGCGGGCTTCCTCGCGGCTTTGTTCGATCCTCGCGCCGACATCGCCCACGCGGCCGGAGATGATGATCTCGTCAGGCGTGCCGAGATAGGCGCCCCAATGGATGACGACATCCTTGTCATCCAGCGTGTTGAAGGCGCATTTGCCATCCAGCATGACGACTGTACTGCCGGCATTTCCAGCCAAACCCTCCTCGGTAAGCCTGCGGCCGGTGGTGATCAGGATGGAATCGCCAATGCGGTTCAGCGCCATTTTGTGGCTGGCGGCAAGCGCCTGGACAGCGGTGATGCCGGGTATCACTTCAAGCTCGAAGACGACATTGCCTCGCAGGCGTACGCGCTCGAGGATACGCAGCGCGCTGTCGTACAGCGAAGGATCACCCCAGATCAGGAAGGCACCGCAGCCGTCCTCCGCAATCTCGTCGCGGATCAGGCTCTCATAGATGGCGGCGATCGCTTCGTGCCAGTCGTCGACCGTCGAACGGTAGGAGGGCGCCGGCTCGGCGCGCACCGGCACGTCGAATTCGACGCGGCGTATTTTCGGGTTGGTGACGAAGCGGTCGCAGATCTGGCGTCGCAGTTCGGCAAGATCGTTCTTCTTCTCGCCCTTGTCGGGGATGAACAGCACGTCGGCACGGTTCAGGCCTGATATGGCCTGCACGGTAATGTGGTCGGGATTGCCGGCGCCGATGCCGATGACGAGAAGCTTGCGCATGCGCGGACTCCTGCCCGATCGGAACGTCGGTGTCCAGACAAGCGCGGCATGTGGGCAAGCGTTGAGGTGCGTGTTGAAGGGCTTTGAAACGTCACATTGAAACCGCTAGGGTCGTGCCGATATTGTCGCCGAGGGGGCTTCCATGTTCCGACACGTCCTGATTGCCGCGCTGATACTGTGCGCCGCACCCGCGCTTGCCAATGATTCGATCGCGGAGCTCGGCACTGGCGGCCTGATCCTGTCGCGCAGCGATGCCGTGGCGATGCAGAGCGAGAACCTCTACATCTCGCCGGAAAAGGTGACGGTCGACTACGTCTTCCACAACAACACCGACAAGGATGTCGACGCGATCGTCGCCTTCCCGATGCCCGACATCTCGGGCGACCCCGAAGAGATTCCGGCGATCCCTGAAAACCAGAGCGACAACTTCCTCGGCTTCGAGGTGACGATCGACGGCGTCGCGGCAAAGCCGCAGCTTGAGCAGAAGGTGTTCGCGCTCGGCATCGACATCGGCGCCGACCTGAAGGCGCAGAATGTGCCCTTCAACCCGTTCGGCGACGCGGCCAAGGCGGCACTGGCGAAGCTGCCGCAGGCGGTGGCCGACGACTGGGTCAACCGGGGCATCATCATCGAGGACACTGCCGACGACGGCAGCGGCATGAAATCCACCTATGTGCCGTTCTGGCAATTGCGCTCGACCTATTGGTGGCGCTCGACCTTTCCGGCCAACAAGGACGTTCACGTCTCCCACCGCTACAAGCCGAGCGTCGGCGGCACCTCATCGGTCAGCTTCTTCTATGATGGCCAGTTCCAGGGGCAGTATACCGCCTACAAGTCCCGCTACTGCATGGACGGCACGTTCGAGAATGCGGTGCGCAAGGCTGCCAAGGACAATCCCGACGGCTATCCGAAATATTATGAAAGCCGGATCGCCTATATCCTGACCACTGGGGGCAACTGGGCGGCGGGCAGCATCGGCAAGTTCAAGCTCACCGTCGACAAAGGCAATCCGAAGGCCCTGGTTTCGTTCTGCGGCGACAATGTCAAGAAGATCGGGCCGACGACCTTCGAGATGACCGCGGACGATTTCTATCCCGAGCACGACATCGACATCCTGATCCTCGATCCGTCGGACAATGGCGGGGGCGCGAACTGATGCATGTCGCGATCTATGTCGCCATCGCCGAGAACGGCGTCATCGGACGGGACGGCGGGCTGCCCTGGCGCTTGTCCACCGATCTCAAGCGGTTCAAGGCCGACACCATGGGCAAGCCCATCATCATGGGCCGCAAGACCTATGAAGGGATTGGCCGGCCGCTGCCGGGCAGGCTGAACATCGTCGTCACCCGAGACAAGACCTGGCGTGCCGACGGTATCGAGGTCGCCCATACGCTCGAAGCCGCGATCCAGCTGGCGACAGTGCGCGGACGCTGCATGGCTGGGGTGGACGAGGTCTGCATCGTCGGCGGCGGCGAGATTTACGCCCAGGCGCTGCCGCTGGCCGATCGGCTGCATGTCACCCACGTGCTGGCCACGGTCGACGGCGATGCGCATTTCCCGCCGATCGATCCGAATTCCTGGCGCGTCGTCAGTTCACAGGAGGTTCCGGCCGGGGAGAAGGACAGCCACGCCACGCGCTATTCGGTTTACGAGCGACGCCGCGACGTGCATTGAAGGAAGACAAAGGGTCGCGACCGGACCAAATCGGACGAAGTCGGCAACGCATCGCGTTGAAAGCGCCTCGTGGCGTCCCTATAGAAGAACAACACTGGATTTTTGCGCCGCAATACCGGCGCTTGAGGGAATTCCAAGCGAAAGGACATTCATGCCCTGGAACGACAAAAGCGGCGGCGGCGGCCCATGGGGCGGCGGCAACAATCAGGGACCCTGGGGGCAGGGACCAAAGGGACCGAGCGGTCCGCAGGGCTCGCCTCCCGATCTCGAAGATATCATCCGTCGCGGCCAGGATCGGCTGCGGCGCGCTCTGCCGGGCGGTGGCGGCGCCAGCCCGGCCGTGTTCGGGTTGATCGCGGCAGCCCTTGTCGTGCTGTGGGCGTTCCAGGCGGTTTATACCGTGCAACCAGACGAAGTCGCGGTTGAACTGCGCTTCGGCAAGCCGAAGCCGGAGCTGTCGCAGCCCGGCCTGCATTTCCATTGGTGGCCGCTTGAGACCGTTGAGACGGCCAAGATTTCCGAGCAGCTCGTCGACATTGGCGGTGGCAACACCAGCGGCAACGGCCTGATGCTTTCGGGCGACCAGAACATCGTCAACGTCCAGTTCTCGGTGGCCTATCAGGTCTCCGACCCCAGGGCCTATCTGTTCGACGTATCCGATCCCGACGGTATGCTGCGGCAGGTTGCCGAAAGCGCCATGCGCGAAGCCGTCGGCCGCCGGCCGGCGCAGGACATCTTCCGCGATGACCGCCAGGGCATCGCGGCTTCGGTTCGCGAAATCATCCAGACGACGCTGGACGGCTACAAGGCCGGCCTCAACGTCAACGCCGTCTCGATCGAGGACGCGGCACCGCCACGCGAAGTGGCCGACGCGTTCGACGAGGTGCAGCGCGCCGAGCAGGACGAGGACAAGTTCGTCGAGCAGGCCAACCAGTATTCCAACCAGAAGCTCGGCCAGGCACGCGGCGAGGCCGCACAGGTCCGCGAGGACGCGGCCGCCTATAAGAACCGGGTTGTGCAGGAAGCCGAAGGTGAGGCCCAGCGCTTCATCTCCGTCTATGACGAATATGCCAAGGCGCCGGATGTCACCCGCAAGCGCCTCTATCTTGAAACCATGGAGAAGGTTCTGAAGGACTCGAGCAAGGTGATCGTCGAACAGGGCAACGGACAAGGTGTCGTTCCCTACCTGCCGCTGCCGGCATTGCAGGCGAAACCGCCGGCACCGGCCGCGCCTTCCGCGAACACGGGAGGTACCCAGTGATGGCCAACCGTCTTCCCATCTTCGTCGTCATCGCGGCGGTCATCCTGTTCCTGATCTATTCCTCGGTGTTCGTGGTCAATGCACGCCAGCAGGCGCTGGTGCTGAGGTTCGGCGAAATCGTCGACGTCAAGAGCGAGCCCGGCATCTACTTCAAGGCCCCGTTCTCCTTCTTCGACGCCGATACGGTGCAGCTGATCGAGAACAGGGTGCTGCGCTTCGACCTGGACAACATCCGCGTTCAGGTGTCGGGCGGCAAGTTCTATGAGGTCGATGCCTTCATCGCCTATCGCATCTCGGATCCGCGTGTCTTCCGCGCCGCCGTGTCCGGCCAGATCGAACTGGCCGAAGCGCGGCTGAGGACACGTCTCGACGCTGCCTTGCGCCGCGTCTACGGTCTGCGCGACTTCGAGGCCGCGCTCTCCGAACAACGTGCCGTCATGATGCGCGAAGTCCGCGATCAGCTTAGGCCAGACGCCACGTCGCTCGGCCTGCAGATCGAGGATGTCCGTATCCGTCGCACGGATCTTACGGCTGAGGTCTCGCAGCAGACCTACGACCGCATGAAGGCGGAACGCCTGGCAGAAGCCGCTCGGCTGCGGGCTCGCGGCAACGAAGCGGCACAGCGCATCACGGCCCGTGCCGATCGTGAAGTGGTCGAGATCGTTGCCGAAGCGCAGAAGGAATCCGAAATCCTGCGCGGCGAGGGCGAAGCCCAGCGCAGCGCCACCTTCGCCGATGCTTACAAACGCGACCCGGCCTTCTTCGACTTCTACCGGTCGATGAATGCCTATGGCACGGCGCTGGACAACACCGGGACGACAATGGTGCTGTCGCCGAATTCGGAGTTCTTCCGCTTCTTCCGCGATCCCGACGGCAAGGAGGGGCCGGCGACGCCGGCTTCGCCACCGACGGCACCTGCCGCGCCGGCGGCACAGCCCAGCACCGGCCAGTAACGGCCGGTGCAGGATTTTTTCGCCGCCATGGGCCTCGTCCTCGTGATAGAAGGTCTGGTCTATGGCGGCTTTCCCGGCCTCGCCAGGAAGTTGGCCACCGAAGTGCTATCGATGCCCGAGAACGCGTTGCGGATCGCGGGGCTTGCAGCGGTCGCCATTGGGGTCGGCATCGTCTGGCTGGTGCGAGGCGGATGAAGGCGGCCAGCTTCGGTTTTCGGGATACGAGCTTAGATCCCTGGGATACGAGCCTCGATCCCTGGGATACGAGCCTCGATCCTTGGGACAACGGATGATTTATCCTCTGCCGGTGGTCATAGCCGCAAACGTGCCGTATTTTTTGCCAACATGGCGCGACGCGACGTTTTCGTCGAAGCGCGTTTCTCTTTCAGAAATACCGGGAGGCTTCTCGATGACATCCAATACCCTTTTGCGCGTGGCTCGGCGGACGTTCATCGCCAGCGCCGCGGCGCTTCTCGTCGGCGCCGTCGCTGTCCCGTCCTTCGTGACGCCGACAATTGCTGCTGACGGGCCTGCTTCGGTCGCCGATCTGGCGCAAGGCCTGCTCGGCGCGGTGGTCAACATCTCGACCTCGCAGACGGTCAAGGGCACGGAAGGTCCGGGCGCGGTGCCGATGCCGCAGCTGCCGGAAGGCTCGCCCTTCCAGGATTTCTTCGACGATTTCTTCAAGAACCGTGGCGGCGACAAGGACAATGGCGCGCAGAAGGTGCAGTCGCTGGGATCCGGCTTCGTCATCGACGCAGAGCAAGGCATCGTCGTCACCAACAACCACGTTATCGCCGACGCCGATGACATCGAAGTCAATTTCTCCGATGGCATCACCTTGAAGGCGACGCTGGTCGGCACCGACACCAAGACCGATGTCGCGGTGCTGAAGGTCGACCCGAAGGGCCACAAGCTGACCGCGGTGAAGTTCGGCGATTCCACCAAGATGCGTGTTGGCGACTGGGTGATGGCGATCGGCAACCCGTTCGGCCTTGGCGGCACGGTGACGGTCGGCATCGTCTCGGCACGCAACCGTGACATCAATTCCGGCCCCTATGACGACTTCATCCAGACCGATGCCGCGATCAACCGCGGCAATTCCGGTGGTCCGCTGTTCAACAGCGCGGGCGAGGTCATCGGCATCAACACCGCGATCATTTCACCGTCCGGAGGCTCGATCGGCATCGGTTTCTCCATTCCCTCGCAACTCGCCTCGGGCGTCGTCGATCAGTTGCGTCAGTTCGGCGAGACGCGGCGCGGCTGGCTCGGCGTGCGCATCCAGCCAGTGACGGACGACATCGCCGAGAGCCTCGGCATGGCGACCGCCAAGGGCGCGCTGGTCGCCGGCGTCATCAAGGGCGGTCCGGTCGACAATGGCACCATCCAGGCGGGCGACGTCATCCTCAAATTCGACGGCAAGGACATCCATGAAATGCGCGACCTGCCGCGTGTCGTCGCCGAAAGCCCGGTCGGCAAGGCGGTCGATGTGCTGATCGTGCGCAAGGGCGTCGAGCAGACGGTGAAGGTGACGCTCGGCCGGCTCGAGGATGGCGAGAAGCTCACCAGCGGCGAAGAGGGTGGCAACACCGACCAGGACAAGGGTGACAAGGCTCCGGCCGTTTCGACCGCTTCGGTGCTCGGCATGACGGTCGGCGAACTCAACGACGAGACACGCAAGAAGTTCAGCATCGCCGCCGATGTTTCCGGCGTCGTCATCACCGACGTCACCAAGGACTCGGCCGCTGCCGAACGGGGCATTCAGCCCGGCGAGGTGATCACCGAGATCGCGCAGGAATCGGTCGCCACGCCCAAGGACGTCATGGACCGGATCGGCGCACTGAAGGAACAGGGGCGCAAGAACGCACTTTTGATGTTGGCGTCCAAGACCGGCGAGTTGAGGTTCGTGACGATCCGGATGGATTGACGTCCGGAAAATCCGGCAACACTCTGATCTGAAAGAAAAAGGGCGGCTAGCGAGCCGCTCTTTTTTGTTCCCAGTCGGCGCGCCGGAGCCTGTAGAAGACGTGCCGCCTGAGCGCGGCGTGGCTGTCGGGAATGCCGGGTTGATCGAAGTCCGCCGATGGGTCGGCGGTCATGCCGAGGCGTTCCATGACGGCAGTGGAGCGCCGGTTGTTCTCGACGGCAAAGGAGACGATCTCACCAAGGCCGAGTGTCTCAAAGCCGAAGGCCAGCCAGGCTTCCGAGGCTTCGGTGACATAGCCCTTGCCCCAGAATTCGGGCGCCAGCCGCCAGCCGATCTCGACGGTGCCGGCCGGCAGGAACGGCAGATGATCGGTTCGCGTGAGGCCGACAAAGCCGATGCATTGGCCGGTGGCGGCGATCTCGGCCGCCGCAAAGCCGAAGCCGTCGCGGTCGATCACGCCTCGCAACTCGTCCATCTTGGCATCCGCCTGGACGCGGTCGCGGCGGAACGGGAAGAACTCCATCACCCGCTCGTCGGAATTGATCCGGTGGAACAGCTCGCGGTCGCGATCCTCCCAGTTCCGCAGGATCAGGCGCTCGGTACGCATTGTTTTCATTGCGCAAACTCTTCCTGCCTGTAGCCCTGCAAATAGAGCAACGCGGTCAGGTCGCCATGGTCGATGCGAACCTTTGCCTGCGCCGCCACGGTCGGCTTGGCATGAAGCGCGACACCCGTCCCGGCCAGGCGGATCATGTCGAGATCATTGGCGCCGTCGCCAACCGCGATGGCGTCAGCGGGGGTCAGGCCGAGGCGCGCTGAAATTTCGATCAATGCGTCGGCCTTGGCGGCACGGCCGAGGATTGGTTCGCCGACCAGTCCGGTAAAGCGGCCGTCCTGCTCAAGCAGGCGGTTGGCACGATTCTCCTGGAAGCCAAGCATGGCCGCGATGCGTGTGGTGAAGACCTCGAACCCGCCGGACACGAGCGCCGTGCAGGCGCCATTGGCCCGCATGGTCTGAACCAAGGCGCGACCACCGGAGGCCAAAGTCAGGCGATTGGCGACGATGCGGTCGACCACGGCGGCGTCGAGACCTTTCAGCAGCGCCACGCGCTCGCGCAAGGCCGGTTCGAAAGCGATCTCGCCGTTCATCGAACGCGCGGTAATAGTGGCAACACGATCCTTGACGCCGATCTCGTCGGCCAATTCGTCGATGCATTCCTGGTCGATCATGGTTGAATCCATGTCGGCGATGAGGATCTTCTTGCGGCGCGTTTCAGCCTGCTGGACGATCACGTCGACCGGTTCGCCGGCAAGTGCGGCGCGCAAGGCGGCTGTCGCATCGGCGGCGTCGGCTTGGCTCGGCAGGACAAGATCGCAGGCAATCGCTTCGGCCAGCCAGACAACAGCGCTTGCGCCGACCGACCGTGACGCCATATTCGCAAGCGACAGCGACAGAGCGCGGTCGGCGGGACGGGAAACAAGCGTGGCGACGAGCGGCATGGAACATTCCGACGGACAGGCGGGCGAGGGCCGCGTGAAGAACGCGATCCTGATAGCCGGGCCGACCGCGAGCGGCAAGTCGGCTTTCGCGCTCGATCTGGCCGAGCGCAAGGGCGGCGTCATCGTCAATACCGATTCCATGCAGGGCTATTCAGTACTCGACGTGCTGACGGCCCGGCCAGGGGCAGCCGACCTGGCCCGCGCCCCGCATTTCCTCTACGGGCACGTCCACCCGGCCACCGCCTATTCCACCGGCGCCTGGCTGCGCGACGTGATGAAGCTGATCGACGACGGCACGCTCTCCGCGCGGCCGGACGGCACGCTCTCGGCACGGCCAGTGATTTTCGTCGGTGGCACCGGGCTCTACTTTCGCGCGCTTGCCGAGGGCATTTCGGAAATCCCCGACATTCCGCAGCGGATCCGTGACCGCTGGCGCTACGAGTTGAAGGAGCAGGGCGCCGGCAAGCTGCACAGCCTGCTGCTGCGCGAGGATTCGGCGGCGGCCATGACGCTCAAGCCGACCGACAGCCAACGCATCGTGCGGGCGCTGGAGGTGCTCGACGCGTCGGGCCGATCGATCCTGGAATGGCAAGCGCAACGCGGCTGGCCGCTCATCGACAGGGAGAGCGCGCGTTTCTTCGTGATCGAGCCGGATCGGGCAGCTTTGGTCCGCCGTATCGAAGCGCGCTTCGACAAGATGCTGGACATGGGCGCGCTGGATGAGGTCAAGGAACTTGTGGCGCTCAACCTCAATCCAGACTTGCCGGCGATGAAGGCGATCGGCGTCCGCGAACTACAAGCGGCGATGGCGGGAGAGGTCGGGTTTTCCGAGGCGATCGAACTCGCCAAGATCGCGACCCGGCAATATGCCAAGCGGCAAGCGACCTGGTTCAGGAATCAACTGGGGCCGGAATGGCACAGATTGCGTCCCGGTGATGATCTGGAAACCACGATCCGACAGCTTGTCTCCGCTACAACCTGAAAAGTTGACCTGCAACGAAAGATTCCCGTTGCGGTTGTCCAAATTAACCCTCCGTAAGGCCCGCCATGCCATAAGGTCAGTGGGCATTTTTCCAACGGGGAGCAGATGCGTTTCCACAAGGCGGAATCAGCATTTTTCGTCTTTATTTTCGTGATCCTGGCCGCCGGTCTGGTGACGCTGCATGCCTATGGGCTTTTGCAAGCCTTCGCCACGGAGCTGCATACGGCTTCCGGCCAAGAGAAGATCATCTACCTCAACAAGCTCTTGTTCGCGACGGGCGTGCTCCTGGCCACGGCGTTGTTTTTCGGCATCTTCTTCATCTATCCGCTGATCCGAAAACAGGCGACGGAAGAAGGCAAGCTGCGCGCCATGACGGTTTCGCTCAGCGCCCGTTCGGAAACACTCGAGCACGCCGCCCTGACCGATGGCCTGACCGGAATGCAGAACCGGCGCTATTTCGACGATGCGCTGAAGGAATATCTCGAGGAGTTCAGGCGCATCGAAAAGCCCGTCGGGCTGATGATCCTCGACCTTGACCATTTCAAGCAGGTCAACGACACCCATGGCCATGATGTCGGCGACGAGGTGCTCAGGGCCGTCGCCAATTGCCTCAAGGACATGACGCGCTATCACGACGTGGTGGCGCGGTTGGGCGGCGAGGAGTTCGCCGTGGTCACACCCAATATGGACGCCGCACTTCTGGGCAAGTTTGCCGAGCGTATCCGCAAGGCGATCGCCAACATGTCGGTGCTCTCCGGCAATGTCCGCCTCAAGATCACCACCAGCGTCGGGCTTGCCGTCTGGGACCGCAAGGAAACAGCGGAGGAGTTTTACCGCCGCGCCGACCGCCAGCTCTATGAGGCGAAGAGGCAAGGCCGCAACCGCGTCTGCGCCTAAAATCCCGAAGAAGAATTCATGAGGCCGGTTGCCTGACGCGGCTTTCTCGACTTCCGGTGCTCACGGACTAGGTGTCCGCTCCGCTCCGGCTTCTCGAAAGCCACGTCATTCAATCCGGCCTGATGAATTCCCTTTCGGGATTTATCCAAGCGGGCCAACGAAGCAGACCTTGGATGCTTGACGCGGCTTCTCAACCGGTCAGCAGAACGCCAAAAAAGACTGCAGGATCGGCCTGCCGGCTCAATCGTTCTGCGGGCGCAGGCCGAAGGTCGCTGGCTTGAGGCCGTAGCGCATGTCGAAATCGTCGTCCGATGGTACGCGCGTCGCCGGCGGCTTGCGGTAGTCCGGGTCGCCGGCCTGGCGGCCCGAGTCGACGACTTCGGCGAAGGCCATCGCCTGCTGCTGCGGTTTCGGCACGTTGCGCAGCCGCTCGACGATCGTCACCAGATCGACATCATCGCCGGTTCTCGACGACGTGGCGTCTTCGCGCTTGGTCGTGCCCGGGATCAATTCCGCGGGCAGTTTTTCGAACTTCAGCCGCATGGTCGTCGCCACGCCTTCGCCAAAGGCAATGGCTTCGCGCTGGCCCATGGACGACAGGAAGGCAAGAGTCGATGCCGAGGAGTCGGCAATTGCCGAGCGGATGATCGCCTGGTCCTGCTCGTTGGCAAGCCGCATGGCAAAGAAGGTCGAGCATTGCGACAGAATGGTCGGATCGAGCTCGCCCGGGCGCTGGGTGACGACGCCGAGATAGCAGCCATACTTGCGGCCTTCCTTGGCGATGCGCGACAGCGCGTGCCTGGTGGGCGCGAAGCCGAGGCGGGCGTCGGCCGGCATATAGCGATGCGCTTCTTCGCACAGCAACAGAAGTTGCAGCTTGCCCTCGCTCCACAATGCGAGGTCGAAGGCCAGGCGCGCCAGCACCGAACAGACAGAATTGACCACTTCGGACGGCATGCCGGCCATCTCGAAGCAGGTCACCGGGCGGCCGTGATGCGGCACGCGGAAGATGTTGCCGATCGTCTCGTGGATGGTGTCCTCGATCAGGCGCGAGTTGAACATGAAACGGTAACGCGGATCGGCGGCCGCCGATTCGATGCGCGTCTTCAGCGATTTGAGTGTCGGGCGATCGTTCTTGCTTTCGAGCATGCCCATACGCTCATCGATCTGCTTGATGAGGTCGGCGATGCGGTAAGGCACCGGCGTATCGGCGGTCAGCGCATCGCTGCCGCGCCGCAGATAGGTGCCCGAATTCGGGTTGCGGTACAGATTCTTGGCGGCCGGAATGAGGTCGCGCAAGGCGTCGATTTCTTCCGGCACGGTCTCGCGCCCGCGGAAAAGCACCTCGGCGAATTCCTCCAGCCGGAACATCCAGAACGGAAGATCGAGCGTCTTGGAATCGACCCTGACGCAATATTCGGGCAGCGACGCCGCGAACTCGTTGTGCGGATCGAGGATCAGGATGCGCAGGTCGGGCCGCGCCGCGATCGACTTGCGCAGCAGCAGCGAGACGGCGGTGGATTTGCCGACGCCGGTGGTGCCGACAATGGCGAAGTGGCGCGCCAGCGTATCGTCGATGGCGATGTTGGCGGCGATCGACTCGTCCTGCGAGAGCGTGCCGATGGTGATGGAGTGACGCCCGGCGAGATCATAAACCGCCTGCAGGTCACGGGTGCGGATGCGGTGGGCGATGGCGCCGATATGCGGATAGGTGGTGATGCCGCGATCGAAGATCGGCTTGGCGTTCGGGTCAGCTCCGTCACGCACTTCGCCGATCAGCTCGATGCTGACCTCGATCGGGTTCTGGCCCTCGTTGCTCCAGGCGCGATCCGACTTGCCGATCCCGTAGACCAGGCCGACGGTTCGCGTGGATCCGAGATTGATGGAAATCATCTTGCCGACCGTCCACAGGCCGGTCACCGCGCCGTCGATATCGTCCGCATAGGCGCTGATGGTGGCGCGCGCGCCGTCGCATTGCACGACATTGCCCAGGACGCGCCTGTCGTTCTGCTCTGCGTTGCGGCGCTCCTGCGATGTCGGTTCTCCGCCGGAAGCTTCGCGTTCGACAAACATGGACAGGCCAATCCCATTTCCCTGAAGCATCGACCCTACAGGACTGGGGTTAAGGCGGGATGAGGTCGGATGGTGTAGAGAGGATTAAGCGGTCCGTGCAAATTGTCGCGAGACGGCTCTTCTCCAGTCTCGATATTTCGCTATAATGAACGTATGGATGATATAGCGAACGATATTTCCTCGACCATCGGCAGGAGGATTCACGCCGAGAGGGTCATTCGAGACTGGTCGCTGGCCGAGCTTGCGGAGCGGTCTGGTGTGTCGAAAGCGATGCTGAGCACGATCGAGCGCGGCAAGACCAGCCCGACGGCGGTCCTTCTGGTACGGATCGCGTCGGCGTTTGGCATGACGCTGTCGACCCTCATCGCGCGGGCCGAATTGCAAGGCGGTGGGTTGCTGCGCGAGAGCGATCAACCGGTGTGGCGCGATCCCGATACCGGCTATGTCAGGCGGCATCTGTCGCCATCTTGCGACATGCCGCTCGAACTGGTCAGGGTGCAACTGCCGGCGGGCGCCAAGGTCAGTTTCCCCGCCGCTTCCTATGCCTTCATCAAGCAACAGATATGGCTGATCTCAGGGCGGCTCGAATTCGTCGAAGGCGATGTGGTGCACAGGCTTGAGCCTGGCGACTGCTTGGCGCTTGGTGCGCCGGCGGACTGCACCTTCCATGCCTTGGGGCCGGGCGCCGACTATCTCGTCGCGCTGGTCAGGGGCTGACATCATGGCGAGACGACCAAAACGCTCCCACAATGGGGGGCCGCCTCTCGACGAGTACAAGGGGCCGCCATGGGGCAAGGGTGATCCCTACATCTTCCTTGCCTGGCAGGCCGCCCACGCCAAGGCGTGGAAGGCGCCGAGCCGCGAGGTCATGCTGCTGCGCATGGACAAGGCCGAACGGCTGGGCCTGACCTATGAGGAGTACACGCTCGAGATTCTGGAGCGGGGGCGGCACCTTCGGGAAGAAGACACCGAACGCATTGCAGCGATCAAGGCGGCACGCAAGCGCCGCCGCGCCCGCCATCTCGATTGACGGCGGTCAGTTCGCATCGACCATTTCACTGCAATTACAGATTACAGAACGCACGGATGAGTTTCCTCGAAATCAAAGCCCTGGCCGCGACGATGGAAACGCGGGATAGGCTGGCCGATCTGCTGATCGAAACGGTTGCCGCCGGCGGTTCGGTGAGCTTCATGCATCCGCTGGCGCCGGAAGCGGCAAGCGCATTCTGGGAGAAGTCGCTGGCTGCGGCGGCAAGAGGGGAAAGAGCCGTGCTTGGCGCCTGGGACGGCGAGGTTCTGGTCGGCACCGTGACCCTGCTGCTCGACTGCCCGCCCAACCAGCCGCATCGGGCCGAGATCGCCAAGCTGATGACACGCATCGATCATCGGGGCAGGGGCGTGGGAACGCACCTGATGCGCGCCGCCGAAAGCCTTGCCGTTGAGAAGGGGCGCACGCTGCTGGTTTTGGATACGGCGACGGAGGAGGGCGCTTCAGGCCTCTACGAAAAACTCGGTTTCACGCTGGCCGGCGAAATACCGGACTATGCTTTCAAGCCGCATGGCGGGCTGACTGGTACGCTGATCTACTGGAAGCGTATCGGCACGCCATCCCCGTAACTCAGGTCGGTCCCGGTCACGTCGGCGCCGCACCCGAGAGGCGCGACAGCAGCCAGTCGCGGAAATCCTGCTCGGCGCTGGTCAGGCGCGCGGTCGTCGCCCTGGTCAGAAAATGCCCCGAGGTGCTGGAAAGTTCGAAATCGGAAAGCCTGACCAGCGCCTTGCTGTCGAGCGTCGCATCAATGAGCGGTCGCGAGCCCAGCAGCACGCCGGCGCCGGCTCTCGCCGCTTCCATGGCGGCGACGAAACTGTCGAAGCGGTGCGATCGCCTGGGATGGCCGGCCAAGCCCGCGGACGCGAACCATTCCGCCCACATCTCGCGCGCGCCGGCGACCAGAAGCAACGGCAGGGATGTCCAGTCGGCACCGCCGGCCAGGGGCGGAGCCACCACCGGCACCAGCCGCTCGGCGGTCAGCCTGTCGGCTTCGCGGGCGGGAAAGGATCCATTGCCGAAACGGATGTCGAGCACCGAGCCCGGCAAGTCGTAGTCCATAGGGCGATGGATCGTCACCAGGTCGAGCTGGATGCGCGGCAGCGCCTTCGCAAGATCGGGCAGCGCCGGAACCAGCATCAGCAAGGCAAAGGAGATCGGCGCCCGGATGGAGACCGTCTGGACGGCGCGCGGCTCGAAGAGTTCCGCGGTGCTGTTGCCGATGGTGGCGAAGGCTGACTGGATGTGCGGCAAGTAGGCCGCGCCCTCCGGCGCCAGCGCGACGCCGCGCGCCAGCCGCAAGAACAGCCGGGTCTTCAGCCGCTCCTCGAGAAGCCGGATATGCTGGCTGACGGCCGCCTGGGTCAGGCCAAGCTCGGCTGCCGCCGCGGTGAAATTCGACAGCCGCGCCGCGGCCTCGAAACTGCGGAGCCAGTCGAGGGGAGGCAAGGACGGGATGGTTCTTCGAGCCATTAGCTGAGTGTGGTCATTGGCCAAAAAATGATAATTTGAGTTATGCCTTTCGCGCCGTCAACATGCAACCGAAACCCTGCGGATCGGGCCGCGGAGGCGTAGAGGACAGGAACGGATTTCGATGCTTACCCACGCGCTGATCGGCGACGAAGGCAGAACAATCGAACTTGGCTGGAAGGACGGGACGCGCACCCGCTTTCATGCGATGTGGCTGCGCGACAACGCGCTGGACGACAAGACGCGCAGCGCTGGCAACGGTCAGCGGCTCATCACCATCCTCGACATTCCGGCCGCGACGCGGATCAGTGCCGCACTGATCAAGGGAAGCGCCCTCGAGATCAGCTTCGTGCCCGAGCAGAAGACGGTCCGCTTTCCGGCCGCATGGCTGAGCGCCAACGCCTATGATCGTGGCGAGGCGCGCCAACTCGGCTGGACGGATGTCGGGATCAAGCGTTGGACCGGGGCGGCGATGCAGGGTTCCGTGCCGCGCGCCGACTATGCAATCGCCAGCCGCGACCGCGACGTCCTGCGGCAGTGGCTGTCGGCGGTGCGAGCCTATGGCTTTGCCGTGATGGATGGCTTGCCGGCCGAGTCCGGGGCCCTGTGCAAAGTGTCGGACCTGTTCGGCTATATCAGGGAAACCAATTACGGCCGCTGGTTCGAAGTGCGCGCCGAGGTCAATCCGAGCAATCTCGCCTACACCAATCTCGGCCTCCAGGCGCACACCGACAATCCCTATCGCGATCCGGTGCCGACGCTGCAGATCCTGTCCTGCATCGAGAATACGGTGGAGGGTGGCGAGTCGAGCGTCGTCGACGGTTTTGCCGTCGCGGCCGCGCTGCAGGCCGAAAACCCCGAAGGCTTCCGGCTCCTGAGTTCATGGCCGGCACGCTTCGAATATGCCGGCTCGTCGGGCGTGCGACTTCAGGCGAAACGGCCGATGATCGAACTCGGGCCCGATGGCGAGCTGATCTGCATCCGCTTCAACAACCGTTCGCTGGCGCCAACGGTCGACGTGCCGTTCGCCGACATGGACGCCTACTACGCCGCCTATCGCCGGTTCGCCGAACTGATCGAGGATCCCTCCTTCGAAGTCACGTTCAAGCTCGAAGCTGGCCAGGCCTTCATTGTCGACAACACGCGCGTCATGCATGCGCGCAAGGCGTTTTCCGGCACCGGCAAGCGCTGGCTCCAGGGTTGCTATGCCGACAAGGACGGCCTGCTGTCGACGCTGGCGGCGATCGAACACGGGTTCAAGGAGGCGGCGGAATGAGCGGCCAGGACTTGAACGCGGACAACATCGTCGAATTCATCGCTGACATCTTTGAACGCCGGGGCGCGGAATCCTATCTCGGGGAACCCGTCACCATGTCCGAGCACATGCTGCAGGGCGCGTGGTTCGCCGAGCAGGACGGCGCGCCGGACGAGCTGGTGGCGGCGGCCCTGCTGCACGACATCGGCCACTATACCAGCGAGTTCGGCACCTATTCGCCCGACGATGTCGAGGACAAGCACCATGACGAGGCCGGCGGCGAGGTGCTGGCGCCGTTCTTTCCGCCCGTCATCGTCGAATGCGTCAGGCTGCATGTCGCGGCCAAGCGCTATCTCTGCGCCACCGACCCGACCTATTTCGGCAAGCTTTCGCCGGCCTCGGTCCACACGCTGTCGCTTCAGGGTGGACCGATGAGCGCCGAGGAGGTGGCGGAGTTCCGCAAGAATCCCTTCCACGAGGAAGCGGTCCGGGTCCGCATCTGGGATGAGAGTGGCAAGATCGCCAACATGAAGACACGAACGTTTCGCGACTATGTCCCGCTGCTGCAGCAGGTGGTGACCAGGTTCGCGGCTGACAAGGCGTAGCCATTCGCGATCGAACAAAGAGGGAGGCACGGCCAGGACCATGCCTCCCTTCCTTTTGGCTTCCCCGGATGGCCCTACGACTATCCCTTGTGATGGACCTGCTGCAGCCCGTAGACCGGCGTCGGCAGGCCGACCTGCCGGGCTTTCAATTGCAGCGCCAGGAACTGCGAATAGTGGCGTGACTGGTGCAGATTGCCGCCATGGAACCACAACGCCTCCTGCTGCGTCGGTTTCCACATGTTGCGCTGTTCGCCTTCCCAGGGGCCGGGATCCTTGGTCGTGTTCGAGCCGAGGCCCCAGCATTTGCCGACCTTGTCGGCGACCTCTTGCGAGATCAACTCCGCCGCCCAGCCATTCATCGAGCCGTAGCCGGTGGCGTAGACGATGACATCGGCCGGCAGTTCGGTGCCGTCGCTGAGCAGGATGGAATGTTCCTTGATCTCCTTCACGTCGACGCCGCTCTTCAGCTTGATGGCGCCGTCGATGATCAGCTGCGAGGCGCCGATATCGATGTAGTAGCCGGAGCCGCGCCTGAGATATTTCATGAACAGGCCCGAACCGTCATCGCCCCAGTCGAGCATGAAGCCAGCCTTTTCCAGCCCCTTGTAGAAGTCGGCATCGCGCTTCTTCATCTTTTCGTAGAGCGGGATCTGGAACTCGTGCAGGATCTTGTAAGGCAGGGAGGCGAAGATGAGGTCGGCCTTGGCCGTGGTCATGCCGTTCTGCACCGCCTGTTCCGAATAAAGCGCGCCAAGGCCGATATCCATCAGCGTGTCGGACTTGACGATGTGTGTGGTGGAGCGCTGCACCATGGTGACGTCGACGCCAGCTTCCCACAGCGCTGCGCAGATGTCGTGGGCGGAATTGTTCGAACCGATGACGACCACTTTCTTGCCGACATATTTATCGGGACCAGGATGCTTCGAGGAATGGTGCTGCTCGCCCTTGAAGTTCTCCATGCCCTTGAACTTGGGCAGATTGGGCCGACCCGACATGCCCGTGGCCAGCACCAGCTGCTTCGGCTTCAGCGTGATGTCCTTGCCGTCGCGGTGCACGACGACGGTCCACTCCTTCGTCTTGTCGTCATAAGAGGCGCTCTTGGCCTCGGTCGATGACCAGTAGTTCAGCTCCATGACCTTGGTGTACATTTCCAGCCAGTCGCCGATCTTGTCCTTCGGCGAGAAGACCGGCCAGTTCTTCGGAAAATCGATATAGGGCAGATGGTCGTACCAGACGGGATCGTGCAGGCAGAGCGACTTGTAGCGCTTGCGCCAGCTGTCGCCGGCCCTCTCGTTCTTCTCGATGATGATGGTGGGCACGCCGAGCTGCCGCAGCCGCGCGCCGAGCGCGATGCCGCCCTGGCCGCCGCCGATGATCAGCGTGTAGGGCTGCGTCTTGAAGCCGAGTTCGGCGGCTTCCTTTTCGCGTTCCTCCTTCCATGTCAGGCGGTTCTTGCCCGAACCATGCTTGGCGCCCATCGGCCGCGCGAAGCCCGCCGGCTCCTCGTGGCCTTTCAATTCGACCATGGTGGTCAGCAGCGTCCAGATCTTGCCGTCCTTCAGCCTGATATGGCCAAAGCCGCGCGCCACCCCGGTCTCGAAACTGATCCAGCCTTCGATCAGCCCGCCGCTTGCTGTCGCGTCCTCTCCCTTGGCGATGGCAAAATGTGACGGCTTGATCTTCGACAGCTGGCTTTTCAGCATGTCGCGGACCTGATCGCGGCCCTCCATGGTCTTGATATTCCAGGTGAAGGTGACGAGGTCGCGCCAGTAACAATCCTCCTGAAAGCAGCTGACGGCTTTGTCTATGTCGTTGGCGGCAAGGGCGGCGCCGAATTGATCGAGCAGGTCGGACAGTTTCTTGTTTGGGGCCTTGTCGAGCATCAGCATTCCTCCCGTAAAATCCAAATCGTCATGGTGGCTCCTCCCGACTTGCAAGCCGGACGATCAGTATCGGCAGAGATGGCCGCCTTCGTCACGCCCCACCATAGTTTCCAGTGATTTCAATGGCTTGCCAAAAACAAGTCGAGGGAGAGCCGTTCACCCTCTGCCGGCAACGATGCAGGCGAAGAAGATATCCAAATGCGATCCGCACGTTTCCCTCTGCAAGGGAGCGGGCTGACCGGCGCGGGGACCGAACGGAATCCGGGGGAGCGGCGCGGGCCGCTTGCCGGGGCCAGGCAACGCAGCTGCGCGCCGACCGCCGGCTCGATTTTTTCCCGTTGACAGGTTGCCTTTCCCGCCCTTAGTGTCCGCCACCATGAAAACGGTACTCATTCTCGTAGGAAGGCGCGTGGGCAAGGCGGTGTAACCGCCGGGCGAAAACCTCCCATGCGCACACACAGGCTCCCTCGGGGGCCTTTTTTATTGCCTGAAACACGACTAAACGACCAGCAACGCCCAAATGGCGACAGTACGGGACCAGACCGATGAGCAACGGACAGAGTGAGCGGCGCGAAATGACGGGCGCCGAAATGGTGGTGCAGGCGCTGAAGGACAATGGCGTCAAGCATGTCTTCGGCTATCCGGGCGGCGCCGTCCTTCCGATCTACGACGAGATCTTCCAGCAGGACGAGGTCGAGCACATCCTGGTGCGTCACGAGCAGGGTGCCGGCCACGCGGCCGAGGGTTATGCACGCTCGACCGGCAAGGCCGGCGTCATGCTGGTGACCTCAGGCCCGGGCGCCACCAATGCGGTGACGCCGCTGCAGGACGCGCTGATGGATTCGATCCCGCTGGTCTGCCTGACCGGGCAGGTGCCGACCTCGCTGATCGGTTCGGATGCGTTCCAGGAATGCGATACGGTCGGCATCACGCGCCCCTGCACCAAGCACAACTGGCTGGTCAAGGACGTCAACGAGCTCGCCGCGACCATTCACGAGGCTTTCCATGTCGCGACGACCGGTCGTCCCGGTCCGGTGGTCGTCGACATCCCGAAGGACGTGCAGTTTGCCAAGGGCTTCTACGTCCCACCACAGATGGCGCCACGCACCAGCTACCAGCCCAAGGTCCAGGGCGATCTGGAAAAGATCAAGGCGGCGGTCGAGCTGATGGCCAGCGCCAGGAAGCCGATCATCTATAGCGGCGGCGGCGTGATCAATTCCGGCCCCGAGGCGAGCCATCTGCTGCGCGAGCTGGTCGATCTCACCGGTTTCCCGATCACCTCGACGCTGATGGGGCTCGGCGCCTATCCGGCATCGGGCAAGAACTGGCTGGGCATGCTCGGCATGCACGGCACCTATGAAGCCAACATGGCCATGCATGATTGCGACGTGATGATCTGCATCGGCGCGCGCTTCGACGACCGCATCACCGGCAGGCTGACCGCCTTCTCGCCGAACTCGAAGAAGATCCACATCGACATCGACCCATCGTCGATCAACAAGAACGTTCACACCGAAGTGCCGATCATCGGCGATGTCGGCCGGGTACTGGAGGATATGGTGCGGCTGTGGCGGGCGACCGCCAAGACCGACAAGAAGGCGCTCTATCCCTGGTGGGAGCAGATCGCCAAATGGCGCGCGCGCGACTCGCTCGCCTACAAGATGAACAACGACGTGATCATGCCGCAATATGCCATCCAGCGGCTCTACGAACTGACCAAGGGCATGGACACCTACATCACCACCGAGGTCGGCCAGCACCAGATGTGGGCCGCGCAGCACTATCATTTCGAGAAGCCGAACCGCTGGATGACGTCAGGCGGGCTGGGCACGATGGGCTACGGCCTGCCGGCGGCACTCGGCGTGCAGATCGCGCATCCCGACGCGCTGGTCATCGACATCGCCGGCGACGCCTCGGTGCAGATGACGATGCAGGAGATGAGCGCTGCCGTGCAGCACGACGCGCCGATCAAGATCTTCATCCTGAACAACCAGTATATGGGCATGGTGCGGCAGTGGCAGCAGCTGCTGCACGGCAACCGGCTGTCGCATTCCTATACCGAGGCGATGCCCGATTTCGTCAAGCTCGCGGAAGCCTATGGCGGCCACGGCATTCGTTGCGAGAAGCCGGACGAACTGGACGACGCGATCAAGGAGATGATCTCGGTCAGGAAGCCGGTGTTGTTCGACTGCCGCGTGGCGACGCTCGCCAACTGCTTCCCGATGATCCCATCTGGCAAGGCGCATAACGAGATGCTGCTGCCCGACGAGGCGACCGACGAGGCGGTGGCCAACGCCATCGACGCCAAGGGCAGGGAACTGGTCTAGTCCGGTCGAGCCGAGGCAGGGCTGTCGCGAGAAAGCCGTGCGCAAACAGAGAACTAGATCAAGAGTTTGAAATCGAGATTCATGTCATGAACGCACAGCTACAACCCACCGGCTCCGCCTATTTCATCGCCAAGGAAACGGAAAAGCCCGAGAACCACACGCTTTCGGTGCTGGTCGACAACGAGCCGGGCGTGCTTGCCCGGGTCATCGGCCTGTTCTCCGGGCGCGGCTACAACATCGAGAGCCTGACGGTCTCCGAGACCGAGCACGAGAAGCATCTGTCGCGCATCACCATCGTGACGCGCGGCACGCCACATGTGCTGGAGCAGATCAAGCATCAGCTCGAGCGCATCGTGCCGGTGCACCGCGTGGTCGATCTCACCGTGCGCTCGCATGAGTTCGGCCAGGAGCGGCCGCTGGAGCGGGAGCTGGCGCTGGTCAAGGTTGCCGGCACCGGCGAAGCCCGCGTTGAGGCGCTGCGGCTGGCCGACGCGTTCCGCGCCAGCGTCATCGACGCCAACACCGAGCATTTCATCTTCGAGATCACCGGCAAGGGCTCCAAGATCGACCAGTTCATCGCAATCATGAAGCCGCTCGGCCTCGTTGAAATCTGCCGCACCGGCGTGGCGGCACTGAACCGTGGTCCGCAGGGCATGTAGGGCCGGCCAGGCGGATCCAGATCTTCCACAAGCGCCAAACTCTGGCTCGGCCACAGGCCGGCCACTGGCCTTTGTGCGACCATCGGAAAGAGACAATAGTACTGACGTATCTGGGAGGGTATCATGTCGCTTGACGCATTCCTCGCCTTGCTGGTCTACGCCTTCGTGACCTCGATCACGCCGGGGCCGAACAACCTCATGCTTCTGGCATCGGGGGTGAATTTCGGCATCGCCAGGACCGTGCCACACATGTTCGGCATCAGCATCGGTTTCCTGGTGCTGCTGGTGGCGGTCGGGCTTGGCCTTGGCGCGGTGCTGACGGCGTTTCCGGCACTGCATACCGCACTCAAGATCGCCGGCGGCGCCTATCTGCTCTACCTTGCCTGGAAGATCGCCATGTCGCGCTCGCTTGCCGGCAAGGGCGAGGCGAAGGGGCAACCGATGCGCTTCATCGATGCGGCTGCGTTCCAGTGGGTCAACCCCAAGGCCTGGGTAATGGCGATCACCGCCATGGCCGTCTATACCAATCCGCAGCATCCGTTCCTGTCGGTGGCGCTGATCTCGATCGCCTTCACCATCGTCAATTTGCCGAGCGTCTCGGTGTGGGCGGGCTTCGGCACAGCGCTGCGCGGTTTCCTGTCCGACCCGGTGCGGCTCAAGTGGTTCAACATCGCCATGGGCGTGCTGCTGGCGGCGACGCTTTGGCCGATGTTGCGTTAGGTCGCGGGCTGTCCTGTTCGGAATGAAGGCCGATGCACAGCCATTGTGCAGTGCACATTAAATCTTCGTAATGCCGTGTTTTGGCCCTTTTCCGCCCAAGGCATGTCCTATCTATTCGGCGAAATGGCGGCAAGAGGCCGTGATTTGCGCTAGAATAAGACCATCAGGCCACGGCGTGTCGGATGGAGAGGGCCTTTTGATCATGCGTGGGAAAGCCATCCTTTCATTGCTTGCGGTCGCCTGCGTAGGCGCCGCCTGGCTTTACCTTTCGCCCGACACGATGGGCAAATTTCAGCAGATCATCGGCGGAAAGCCGGTCGCGGCGTCGGACAAGGCGGCGGCCGGCAAGCAGGCCGGCGGCGGCAATGGCGCTCGCTCAGCCTCGATCGTTTCCGCGACAGCAACGACGGCTGATTTCCCGATCCGGCGCTACGCGATCGGCTTCGTCTCCTCTCCGGCCGTGGTCAGCATCAATGCGCGTGTATCCAGCCAGATCGTGTCTATCGACGTCAAGGACGGGCAGATGGTTAAGGCCGGCGATCTTCTGTTCTCGCTCGATGACCGCGCGCTGAAAGCGCAACTCGCCAAGGACCAGGCGACGCTCGCCAAGGACCAGGCGATGCTCGCCAGCTCGCAGTCAGATCTTCAGCGCGCCAAGGACCTGGTCGCCAAGCAAGCCGGCACGCAGCAAACCTACGATCAGGCGATGGCGGCGCAAAAGGCCGCGGCCGCGACCGTCGATGCCGACAAGGCGACAATCGACGCCGACAACGTCCAGCTTGGCTTTGCCGCGATCAGGGCGCCGATCTCCGGCAGGCTGGGCGCCGTCAATGTCGCTGTCGGCGACCTCGTCACCACCAGCAATGGCAACAGCAGCACGGCGACCCCGCTGGTGACGATCACCCAGATGGATCCGCTGCAGGTCAACTTCAACCTTCCCGAAAGCAATCTGGCCCTTCTGCACAAGGCGTTGGTGACGCCCCAGCAAGGTGCCGTGACGCTGATCAAGGACGGTGATCCGACGCCGGTCGGCAAGGGCACGCTCGATTTCGTCGATTCCAGCGTCGATACCGCTTCCGGCACGATCGCGACGCGGGCGAGCGTGCCGAACTCCGATCTCTCCTTGTGGCCAGGGCAGTATGTCAACGTCGTGCTCGATGCCGGCATCATGCCACAAATGACATCGGTTCCCACGGTCGCGGTGCAGCCCAGCCAGAAGGGGCCGTTCGTCTATGTGGTCAAGCCGGACAACACGGTCGAGATGCGGCCGGTGCAGGTGGCGCTGACCGAGGGTGAAAACAGTGCCATCAGCGAAGGTCTGAAAAGTGGCGAGAAAGTCGTCGTCGAAGGCCAGACAAAGCTGAAGGAAGGTGCCGCGGTGCGTGAAGGCAAGGCTTCAGCCGGCGCCGATGGCCAGGCCGCTCCCAAGGTTGCCGAGGCCGACAAGGCCGGCGAGGCACGCCAATGATTTCCGAATTCTGCATCCGCAGGCCGGTCGCCACACTGCTGATGTCGTTCGCCCTCGTGCTGGGCGGGCTTTTTGCCTACAAATTCCTGCCGGTGGCCGCACTGCCGAGCGCCGAGTTCCCGGTGGTCAATGTCTCGGCTTCGCTGCCGGGCGCTTCGCCGGAAACCATGGCGACCTCGGTGGCGACGCCGCTGATCAAGCAGTTCGCCACCATTGCCGGCATCGACTCGATCTCGACGACCAACTCGCTCGGCTCGACCTCGATCGCCATCCAATTCGTGCTCAACCGGGATATCGACGCGGCAGCGGCCGACGTGCAGGCGGCGATCGCGCGCACGCAGCGCCAGTTGCCGCCGGAGATGACGGCGCCGCCGAGCTACCGCAAAGTCAATCCGGCCGACGCGCCGATCCTGTTGATGTCCCTGGTCAGCGACACGGTTCCGCTGACCGATCTCGATGCCTTTGCCGAGAATGTCATCTCGCCGTCGCTGTCGACAATCGACGGCGTGGCGCAGGTCTCGATCTTCGGCCAGCAAAAATACGCCGTGCGCGTCCAGATCGATCCGACAGCGCTTGCCGCACGTGGCATCTCGATCGACCAGCTGCAGACGGCGATTGCCTCGGCCAACAGCAACACGCCGCTCGGCGTGCTGCAGAACGACCAGCAGCAGCTGACCATCACGGCCAACACGCAGCTGACCAATGCGGCGGGATTTTCCGATCTCATCATCGCCACCAAGAACGGGCATCCGGTACGGCTGGGGGAGGTGACCCGCGTCATCGACTCGGTCGAGACCTCGACCACGGCGAGCTGGTATGACGGCACGCGCGCCATCATTCTGGCGGTGCAGCGTCAGCCCGACGCCAACACCGTCGACGTCGTCGACCGCGTCAAGGCGATGCTGCCATCCTTCCAGGACCAGATGCCGGCGGCGGCCAGCATCAAGCTGCTCAACGATCGCTCGACCTCGATCCGCGCCGCCGTCGACGACGTGCAGTTCACCCTGCTGCTCACCATCGCGCTGGTGATCATGGTGATCTTCCTGTTCCTGCGCCGGGTGACGGCGACGATCATCCCGGCGGTAGCGGTGCCGATCTCGCTGATCGCCACGCTCGGCGTGATGTTCCTGTTCGGCTTCTCGATCGACAACATCTCGCTGATGGGCCTGACGCTGGCGGTCGGCCTCGTCGTCGACGACGCCATCGTCATGCTGGAAAACATCTTCCGCCACATGGAGGAGGACGGGCTCTCGGCCTTCGAGGCATCGCTGAAAGGCGCGCGCGAGATCGGCTTCACCATCATCTCGATCTCGATCTCGCTGGTCGCCGTATTCATCCCCGTGCTCCTGATGGGTGGCGTCATCGGACGCATCTTCAACGAGTTCGCGGTGGTGGTCACGGTCGCCATCCTGGCATCGATGTTCGTGTCGCTGACGCTCACTCCGATGCTTTGCTCCAGGCTGCTGTCGGTGTCGAAGGCCGAGCGGGAAGCCGCGCACGGCGAGGGCCAGAAGCATAATTTCTTCATGCGCGGCTATGACTGGCTGCTGACCTTCTGCCTGCGCCACACATTCCTGGTTTTCCTGGTCTTCATCGCAACGGCGGCGGCGTCGGTCTGGCTGATCCAGATTTCGCCGAAAGGCTTCTTCCCGCAGGAGGACATCGGCCAGGTCTCGGTGACGACCATTGCGCGCCAGGACATCTCGTTCGATGCGATGGTGAAGCTGCAGGGGCAAGTGGCAAATGTCTTTTCCCACTCACCCTACGTCTCGCATGTCGCCTATTCGGCGGGCGGTGGCGGCAGGGCGCTCAACCAGGGTCAGCTCTATGTCCAGCTGAAGGACAAGGACCAGCGCCCCGACATCGACAAGGTGCTGTCGGACCTGCGCAAGCAACTCGCCAATGTGCCAGGCATCGAAACCTATATGCAGCCGGTGCAGAACCTCAGGCTCGGCTCGCGCTCTTCGGCAAGCGCCTACCAGCTGGTGGTGCAGGGCCTCGATACGGGCCAGACCGACCTCTGGGCGCAGAAGCTGAACGACGCCATGGCGGCCGATCATGCGACCTTCACCGACGTCACCGACGATCTGCAGAACAATGCCCTGCAGGCGACGCTGGTGGTCGACCGCGACAAGGCGGCGACGCTCGGCATCGATACCGACACGCTGCGCTCGAGCCTCTATGGCGGTTTCGGCACCCAGCAGGTCTCGACCATCTTCGGCTCGGCCGACAGCTACGAAGTCGTCATGGAGCTCGATCCGAAGATCGAGTGGTCGCCCGAGCGGATGCTGGCCATCCAGGTGAGGACGGCCAGCGGCAGCCTGGTGCCGCTCGGCGCCTTCGCCCGTGTCGACCGAACCGCCGGCGCCTTGACCGTCAATCAGCTTGGCCAGCTTCCGGCGGTGACGATCTCCTACAACCTGCCGCAAGGTGTGGCGCTCGGCGATAGCGTGACCCGCATCGACGCGCTGAAAGAGCAGATCGGCATGCCGAAGGCAATCTCGACCACCTTCGCCGGCACGGCCAAGACATTCCAGGATTCACTTGCAAACCAGGGCCTGCTGATCGGCGGTGCGATCCTCACCATCTATATCGTGCTTGGCATCCTCTATGAAAGTTTCATCCATCCGCTCACCATCCTGACCGGCCTGCCATCGGCGGTGCTGGGCGCACTGGTTGCGCTCAGGCTTGCGGGGATGGATCTGTCGGTCATTGCCGTCATCGGCATCCTGATGCTGATCGGCATCGTCAAGAAGAACGGCATCATGATGATCGACGTCGCGCTCGAATTGCGACGAGAAGGCATGTCGCCGGTCGAATCCATCCACAAGGCCTGCATCATGCGCTTCCGCCCGATCATGATGACGACGCTGGCAGCGCTGATGGGCACCATCCCGATCGCGCTCGGCACCGGCGCCAGCGCCGAACTGCGCCAGCCGCTCGGCGTGGCGGTGGTCGGCGGCCTTGTCGCCTCGCAGGCGCTGACCCTGTTCGTGACGCCGGTGATCTATGTCTACATGGAGCGTTTCTCCGGCTGGCTTATCGGGCTGTGGCCGAAGCGCGAAGTCGAACCGCGCCCAACCGAGGCGCCTGCCCAGCCGTCGCTGTTCGACGTCGATGAGGAGCCGCTGGTCGAGCCGCAGAAGGCGGCGGCCGAATAGCGCCGACCCGCCGCGAACGCGCTGGCCCAAGCCGTCGCGCTTGCGGCCTTGTGTCTGCGATCGTAATTTGCCGTGATGTCACACGATCATGACCACGACAACGAACTCGATCCTTTTGCCTCGCGCGTGCGCGCGCTGGAAACGATCCTCACCCGCAAGGGGCTGATCGACCCGGTCGCGATCGACGTCATCGTCGACACCTACGAGACCAAGGTCGGCCCGCGCAACGGCGCCAGGGTGGTGGCCAAGGCGTGGGCGGACCCGGAATTCGCGGCGTGGCTGAAGCGCGACGCAACGGCGGCGATCGGCTCGCTCGGCTATACCGGCCGTCAGGGCGAGCACATGCAGGCGGTGTTCAACACGGAGGACACCCACAACCTCGTCGTCTGCACCCTGTGCTCCTGTTACCCGTGGTCGGTGCTCGGCCTGCCGCCGGTCTGGTACAAGGCGCCGCCCTATCGTTCGCGCGCGGTCATCGATCCGCGCGGGGTGCTGGAGGAATTCGGGCTGACGCTGCCGGCGACCAAGAAGATCCGCGTTTGGGATTCGACCGCCGAACTGCGTTATCTCGTGGTGCCGATGCGGCCCGAGGGCGCCGAGGGTTGGAGCGAGGAGCGGCTGGCCGACCTGGTGACACGCGATGCGATGATCGGCACTGCCCTGGCGAAGGAGCCGGCATGAACGGGCCGCAGGATCTCGGCGGGCAGATGGGCTTCGGGCCGGTGGCGCCGGAAACAGACGAGCCGTATTTTCATGCCGCATGGGAAAAGCGGGCGCTCGGCGTGACCTTATGCGCCGGTGCCATGGGCGCCTGGACCATAGATGAGAGCCGGCATGCGCGGGAATCGCTGCATCCGGCGGACTATTATGCCTCCAGCTACTATCAGATCTGGATCATGGCGCTGGAGGTGCTGCTCAAGCGCCATGGCTTCGTCAGCGAGCGCGATCTGGCGGCAGGCACGGCGGTTGATCCGGCGGCAACCCCCAAAAGGGTGCTGAAGGCGGAAAACGTTCCGGCGGTGCTGGCCAAGGGCGGTCCCTGCGACCGGCCGGTTGCCACGCCAGCGCGATTCAAGGCCGGCCAGCATGTGCGGACCAAGAACTTCAACCCGACCGGCCACACGCGACTGCCGCGCTACGCACGCGGCAAGCAGGGAGTCATCGAGGCCGTGCGCGACGGCTTCGTGTTTCCCGACAGCAACGCGCATGGCCAGGGCGAGAACCCGCAATGGGTCTATACCGTCGTTTTCGAAGGGGCTGAGATCTGGGGCGAGGGGGCTGACCCGACGCTGGCCGTGTCGATCGACGCCTGGGAGAGCTATCTTGAACCGGCATGAGGCAAACGAACACGCCGCCAACTTGCCGGCGGGCGTCGATGTGCCGGTCTTCGCCGAGCCTTGGCAGGCGCAAGCCTTCGCGATGACGGTCGCGCTGCACGACAAGGGGCTGTTTTCGTGGAGTGATTGGGCAGAAGCGCTGTCGACCGAGGTGAAGAAGCGGGGCGCAGCGGCCGATGGTCATGATTATTATGAGCATTGGCTGGCGGCGCTGGAAGGCTTGCTTGCGTCCAAGGGGCTAGCCGGAAAGTCCGATGTTGACGCGATGGCTGAGGCCTGGGAACGCGCCGCACACGCGACCCCACACGGCAAGCCGATCCTGCTGGAGAACGATCCCGGGCCGACCGAATAAGTCATGGCGGCTTGCCCCGCCTGTTTCGTGTGTTCACTTTACGTTCCAGTTTGGGCCTGATAGCCTGACCCTTGCCGCCAAGGATTGATCGTGGTGGCCGCAGAGCTTGTCTTTCCCTCGCGAATCCGGTCTGTCGCACTGATGGAATTCTCTCCCCAACAGGACGAGGCGCTACAAGCGGTCGCCCGCTGGCTCAAGACCGGCAAGCCGCAGTTGTTCCGGCTGTTCGGTTATGCCGGCACCGGCAAGACGACGCTGGCGCGCTATTTCGCTGAACATGTCGACGGCCAGGTTCAGTTCGCCGCCTTCACCGGCAAGGCCGCGCAGGTGCTGCGCTCGAAGGGCGCGGTCAACGCCCGCACCATCCATTCGCTGATCTACCGGCCAAAGGGCGAGGAATCGGTTGCCGACGAGGTCACTGGCAAGACCTCGATGTCGCCGACCTTTTCGCTCAACCGGCAGAGCCCGATCTCGCGCGCCAAGCTCGTCGTCATCGACGAATGCTCGATGGTCGACGAGCAGCTAGGCCGCGACCTGATGAGCTTCGGCACACCGATCCTGGTGCTTGGCGACCCCGGCCAGCTGCCGCCGATCTCGGGCGGCGGCTTCTTCACCGACCACGAGCCGGATTTCCTGCTGACCGAAATCCATCGGCAGGCGCGCGACAATCCGATCCTGCGGCTGGCGCTCGATGTGCGCGAGGGCCGCGAATTCATGCGTGGCGACTACGGCACCGCACAGGTGATCGGCAAGGAAGACGTCACCCAGGAACTCGTGCTGAAGGCGGACCAGGTGCTGGTCGGCACCAATCGTACCCGTCGCCGCTACAACCAGCGTCTGCGCGAGCTCAAAGGGTTCAATGCAGACTACCCGCAGGCGGGTGACAAGCTGGTCTGCCTGCGCAACGATCCGGCCAAGGGCCTGCTCAACGGCTCGCTGTGGAAGGTGATGACCTCGTCGCGCGAGACAGTGAAGCCTGGCATCAATCTTCTGGTCTCGCCGGAAGAGGACGATCCCGATCGCGGCGTCGCCAAGATCAAGCTGCTCAAGGCGGCCTTCGAGGATCCGGACGCCGATATTCCCTGGCAGCAGAAGAAGCGCTTCGATGATTTCGACTATGGCTACGCGCTGACCGTGCACAAGGCGCAGGGCTCGCAGTGGAACGAGATCGTGCTGTTCGACGAGAGCTGGGCCTTCAAGGAAACCCGCCAGCGCTGGCTCTATACCGCGATCACCCGCGCGGCCGAACGGCTGACGATCGTCAGGTAAGTGTCTGCCGGGACTTCCGGACAGTGTTCCATTCGACGGTCAGGCTTTTCCTCCCCGCGCTATTGATCCCCGATCGGTTCGGCATCGAGCCATTGCCAGGCCTCGGCTTCCTCCTCGGCACTGAAGTGCCTGAGCTCGACAGGGGCTGAAGCCGGAATGAGACGCCGGGCGTCCGCCGTCCAGTCCGGTTCGCCGATCGCCGCGCAACGACCGACATGCTCCAGCGCACGGATCGTGCCCTGTTTCAGCGTGTCGTCCGAAATTTCGGCCCAGTCGACGCCCTCGTGGTCGATCAGGCGCACGGCCACATCGATCTGCGGGTGGAGGGCATAGGCCGCCTCCAGCAGGCCAAACAGGTTTTCGGCGTCTGCGGCTGAAATATAACCGACGACATCGATGGCAAAAAGGTCGTCGCGATCGGTGTCGATGCGGCGGATCGCCGGCACTGTGTCGAGAAAATTCATGGACGCTTCCTTTCGCGGACCAGTTCGTCTCCCTGGAACACCCGAAACCCCCTGTCTGTTCCCGCCAAAGGCATTATAGGTGGCGCGTCGAATGAATTCCGAGGCCGCTCCATGCCCGCAAAGCTCTCCGTCAATCTCAATGCCATCGCCATGCTGCGCAACCGGCGCGACCTGCCCTGGCCGAGCGTGACCGGTCTCGGCCGCATTGCGCTCGCGGCCGGGGCGCATGGCTTGACCGTGCATCCGCGCCCCGACGAGCGGCACACAAGACACTCCGATCTGCCTGAGATACGGTCGCTGATCGATGACGAGTTCCCGCGCGCGGAATTCAACATCGAGGGCTATCCGACCGAGGATTTCCTGGTGCTTGTGGAAAAGCATCAGCCGGAACAGGTGACGCTGGTGCCCGACGATCCGGCCCAGGCGACCTCCGACCATGGCTGGAACTTTGCCGCCGAGGCGGCGTTCCTGACACCGATCGTCAAGCGTCTGAAAAAGGGGGGCTTCCGCGTGTCGTTGTTTTCCGATCCGGACCCCGATTGTGTGACCGCCGCGCGCGACACTGGCGCCGACCGTATCGAGCTCTATACGGGTCCATATGGCAGCTATCATTCCGATCCAGCCAGAGCGGCCAAGGAACTGGAAAAACTTGGAAAAACCGCCGACGCCGCCTTCGCTGCCGGCCTTCAGGTCAATGCCGGGCACGATCTGGTGGTGAGCAATCTGCCTGAGCTGGTCAAGCGCATTCCGGCATTGGCCGAAGTGTCGATCGGACATGGGTTGACAGCCGACGCGTTGGAGTATGGCATGGCCGGCACGGTGGGGCGATTTCTGAAGGCTTGCGGATGGTAGAGTGAGAAGCCTCGCGTGCAGGTATGGCAGCCGTCGTGTGCAATTGATATCGTATCGCAGCATGAATAAGGCATCGCACGCTTATCGGGGAATGGTCGATGGCCCTTGCCAGCAGCGGTAGCGAGGCTCAAACCGTCGAACCATCGAGTCATTCCGCCGTCGAACGGCACAGCATCAAGGTCCTGATGCTCGGCGCACTTGGCGTCGTCTATGGCGATATCGGCACCAGCCCGATCTACGCCTTCCGCGAGGCGCTTCATGCTTCGCCCGGCACCGATACGCGCACCGATGTCCTGGGCGTGTTGTCGCTGATCGTCTGGGCGCTGACGATCATCGTGACCATAAAGTATGTTGCCTTCGTGCTTCGTGCCGACAACAAGGGCGAGGGCGGCACGCTGTCGCTGATGTCGCTTGCCCGCACCGCCTATCCCAAAGGCGCCCCCCTGATCCTGGCGATCGGGCTATGCGGCGCGGCATTGTTCTTCGGCGATGCGATCATAACCCCGGCCATCTCCGTGCTGTCCGCGGTCGAGGGCCTTGAGGTGGTGACGCCAACGTTGGACGCCTTTGTCGTCCCCATTACGCTGATCATCCTGGCCTTTTTGTTCTCGGTGCAGCGCTTCGGCACTGGCAAGGTGGCGGCCGTATTCGGACCGGTGACGGCTCTGTGGTTCTTGGCCATAGGCGTCGCCGGACTCTATCACCTGATGGACGATCCTTCGGTCCTGCTGGCGATCAATCCCTATTATGCCGTCGCCTATCTTGTCAGCACGCCGACCGCTGCTTTCGTCACCGTCGGCGCTGTATTCCTGGCCGTGACGGGAGCCGAAGCGCTCTATGTCGACCTCGGCCATTTTGGGCGCAAGCCGATCGTATTGGCATGGTTTTCCGTGGTATTTCCGTGCCTGCTGCTCAACTATTTCGGGCAGGGCGCCTTTGTCCTTGCCAATGGCGGCCGGCCGACCAATCCATTCTTTCAGATGCTGCCGGACTGGGCGCTCATGCCGATGGTGGGCCTGGCAACGGCAGCGACCGTTATCGCCAGCCAGGCTGTTATCTCAGGCGCTTTTTCGTTGACCCGCCAAGCGGTGCAACTCAACCTTTTGCCGCGCATCGAGGTGCAGCATACGTCCGAAATGCAGTCCGGCCAGATCTACATGCCGCGTGTCAACCTGCTTATCGCGATGGGGGTGATGGTGCTGGTTGTCGGTTTCGGCAGCTCGAGTTCGCTGGCTTCCGCCTACGGAATTTCCGTGACCGGCGAAATGCTGATGACGACCATCCTGCTGTTCGTGGTGATGCGCAAGCTGTGGAAATGGAAGCTGGCGCTCGCACTGGCCCTGGCCCTGCTGTTTGGCACCATCGATAGCGGCTTCTTCCTGGCCAATGTCGTGAAGATCGTCGAAGGCGGATGGGTCTCGATCACAGTTGCCTGCCTCATGGGGCTGATCATGTCGACATGGATCCGCGGCAGCCGCTATCTGTTCGACAAGACCCGCCGCAACGAGATCCCACTCGATTTCCTCGCCGGCAATCTGTTGAAGAAGAAGCCGCAGCTGGTGTCCGGCACGGCGGTGTTCCTGACCAGCGATCCGCTCAGCGCGCCGACCGCGCTGATGCACAGCCTGAAGCACTACAAGGTGCTGCATGAGCAGAACGTCATCCTTTCGGTGGTGACCGCGCCGCAGCCGGTGGTGCCCGACAGCGACCGGGTCAAGATGGAGACGGTCAACGAGCTGTTCATGCGGGTGACGCTGACCTTCGGCTACATGGAGCAGCCCAACATCCCGCGCGCGCTGGCGATCTGCCGCAAACAGGGCTGGAAGTTCGACATCATGACGACGTCGTTCTTCCTGTCGCGCCGCTCGCTCAAGGCTTCGCCCAATTCCGGCATGCCGGTGTGGCAGGACCGGCTGTTCATCGGTCTGGCGCGCACCGCGGCCGACGCGACGGAGTATTTCCAGATCCCAACCGGGCGCGTCGTGGAAATCGGCACGCAAGTAGCTATCTAAGTGACATACGGCAGGTATTATGGGCGCACGCCGTGCCGGACGTAGCGGCAGATTCAGCCCACGAACATCGGATGATCAGCCATTTGCCTGAGCGGCCCAGTGCTGTAGGCATGGCAGCCATCACGCTACGGTACTTGATATTGCATCGCAGCAAGCGTAGAGCACCGCGCGCTTATCGGAGTGTCGTCCATGGCCCTTGCCAATGCTGGTAGTGAGGCAGAACCCGTCGAACAATCGAGCCATCCAGAAATCGAACAGCACAGCACCAAGGTGCTGATGCTGGGCGCGCTCGGTGTTGTCTATGGCGATATCGGCACCAGTCCGATCTATGCCTTTCGCGAGGCGCTGGTGGCGTCGTCCCATGGCGCCGTTGCTGATCGCGGCGATATTCTCGGTGTGCTGTCGCTGATCATCTGGTCGCTGACGATCATCGTGACGATCAAATACATCATGTTCGTGCTGCGCGCGGACAACCGCGGCGAGGGCGGCGTGCTGTCGCTGATGGCGTTGGCGCGCGGCAGTTTTCCGACGCGCTCGGCGGTGATCCTGGGCATCGGCATCGTCGGCGCCTCGCTGTTTTTCGGCGATGCCGTCATCACGCCGGCGATTTCGGTGCTTTCGGCGGTCGAAGGCATGAACGTTGTCACCCCTGCCTTCCAGCCCTACGTCGTGCCGCTGACGCTGGTCATTCTCGCAATCGTGTTCGCGGTGCAACGCTTCGGCACGGGCGGGGTGGGATTGGTCTTCGGTCCGGTGACTGCGGTATGGTTCCTGGCGATAGGCCTTTCAGGTCTCAACCATATCATCGCCGATCCGGAAATCCTGTGGGCGATCAGCCCGCACTACATTGTCGCGTTCCTGATCCATTCGCCCGACGTCGCCTTCGTGACGATCGGCGCTATCTTCCTGGCCGTCACCGGTGCCGAGGCGCTCTATGCCGATCTCGGTCATTTCGGACGCAAGCCGATCGTGCTCGCCTGGCTGTCGATCGTGTTTCCCTGTCTGCTGTTGAACTATGCCGGGCAGGGCGCTTTCGTGCTGGCGAAGAACGGTGTGGTCGGCCATCCGTTCTTCGAGATGAACGAGGGCTGGACGCTGATCCCGATGGTGGTGCTGGCGACCGCCGCGACGGTCATCGCCAGCCAGGCGGTGATTTCCGGTGCCTTCTCGCTGACCAGGCAGGCAGTGCAGCTCAACATGCTGCCGCGCCTGCAAATCCTGCACACGTCGGAACGACAGTCCGGCCAGATCTACATGCCGCGCGTCAACCTGTTGCTGGCGTTGGTGGTGATGCTGCTGGTCGTCGGCTTCGGCGAATCCAGCAAGCTCGCCTCGGCCTACGGCATCTCGGTGACCGGCAACATGCTGGTGACGACGGTGCTGCTCTATGTCGTGATGACGCGTATCTGGAAATGGCAGCTCTGGCTGGCAATCTCGCTGACGGCGCTGTTTGCCTTCATCGATATCGGTTTCTTCGCCTCCAACATCGTCAAGGTGTTCGAAGGCGGCTGGGCCTCGCTGGCGGTTGCCTTCACCATCGTGCTGGCCATGTGGACGTGGGTGCGCGGCAGCCGCTATCTGTTCGACAAGACCCGCCGCAACGAGATCCCGCTCGATTTCCTCGCCGGCAATCTGTTGAAGAAGAAGCCGCAGCTGGTGTCCGGCACGGCGGTGTTCCTGACCAGCGATCCGCTCAGCGCGCCGACCGCGCTGATGCACAGCCTGAAGCACTACAAGGTGCTGCACGAGCAGAACGTCATCCTCTCGGTGGTGACCGCGCCGCAGCCGGTGGTGCCCGACAGCGACCGGGTCAAGATGGAGACGGTCAACGAGCTGTTCATGCGGGTGACGCTGACCTTCGGCTACATGGAGCAGCCCAACATCCCGCGCGCGCTGGCGATCTGCCGCAAGCAGGGCTGGAAGTTCGACATCATGACGACGTCCTTCTTCCTGTCGCGCCGCTCGCTCAAGGCCTCGCCCAATTCCGGCATGCCGGTGTGGCAGGACCGGCTGTTCATCGGTCTGGCGCGCACGGCGGCCGACGCGACGGAGTATTTCCAGATCCCAACCGGGCGCGTCGTGGAAATCGGCACCCAGGTCGCCATTTGAGGGTGTAGGACGGGCCGATAGCCGAGGAGGCGGGAATGAGCGGCGAATTGGTGCTTGTCACCGGCGGATCCGGCTTCCTCGGCGCTCATTGTATTCTCGCCCTGAAGAAGGCCGGCTACCGCGTGCGCACGACCGTGCGGTCCGCCAAGCGTGAAGCCGATGTGCTCGCCATGCTCAAGGCCGGCGGCGCTGAGCCCGGAGTGGCACCCTCGTTCGCCATCGCCGATCTCATGGCCGATGCCGGCTGGCCGCAAGCCGTCGACGGTTGCGACTATATCCTGCATGTCGCCTCGCCCTTTCCGCCCGGCGTGCCGAAGCATGAAGATGAACTGATCATACCGGCCCGCGAGGGCGCGCTACGAGTGTTGCGGGCGGCGCGGGACGCTGGGGTGAAGCGTGTCGTGCTCACCTCGTCCTTCGCGGCCATCGGCTATGGCAAGCTGCCGCCTGACGGCCGGCCGTTCACCGAGGCGAACTGGACCGATCCGACGGGCAAGGTCAGCGCCTATGTGAAATCGAAGACCCTGGCCGAGCGCGCGGCGTGGGATTTCATTGCCGCCGAGGGCAGGGCGCTGGAGCTTGCGGTCGTCAATCCGGTCGGCATCTTCGGACCGGTTCTCGGGGCCGACCATTCGACCTCCACCGAATTCATCCGGCGCATGATGGATGGCGCCATGCCTGGCTTACCGCGCCTGTCCTTCGGCGTCGTCGATGTGCGCGACGTGGTGGATCTGCATCTGCGCGCGATGACCAACCCCGCCGCCGGTGGCGAACGGTTTCTGGCGGTTGCCGGTGACTTCATGACCGTGCGGGAGATGGCCGAAACCTTGAGGGCACGGCTGGGCGACGCTGCGGCGCGCGTCTCGACGAGGGTGCTTCCCGACTGGCTGGTCCGCTTCGTCGGGCTGTTCAGCGCGGAAGCCGCGCAGGTCGTGCCGGAGCTGGGCAAGGCCAAGAACGCCACCAGCGAGAAGGCGGTGCGCATGCTCGGCTGGGCACCGCGACCACGCGAAGATGCGCTGGTCGCGACTGGCGAAAGCCTGATCCGGCTTGGGTTGCTGAAGACATCGAAGTAGCGGCGGAAAGCCGAGGCTTCCCGCCGCGCTGATCGTCAGGCGGCCAAAGCGGCTTTATTGGTCTCCAGGAACTGCTTCAGCGACTCCGATTTGCGGCCGGAAAGCTTTTCGACGGAGTCCGTCACCATGCCGAGGCCACCGACCCGCGTGGCGGCGTCGAACGATACGAGAAGCCGGGCGATGGGTTCGGGAAGGCCGGCCGACTTCATTCCCTCGGTCAATGCTTCGTCGGAAAGCTGGATGACCTGGATGGGCTTGCCGGTGACTTCGGTGACCAGCGCTGCGACCTCGGCGACAGTGTAGGCCTCGGGGCCGGTCAGCGTGTAGGTCGTGCTTTCGCGGGTGTCCGAGGCGAGCCCAGCAGCTATGGCAGCAGCGAGATCGTCACGTGCGCCATAGGAAATGGCACCATCGCCCGCCGATGTATACCATTGGCCCGATGCGAGGATCTGCGGCATCGCCATGAACAGGTTCTCGTCATACCAGCCATTGCGGAAGATCGTATGGGGGATGCCACTCGCCTTGATCGCCTGTTCGGTGTCGTAGTGGTCGGGGGCGAAGAGCACCGGTGAACCCGGCTCGGTGTTGGGCATCGAGGTGTAGAGCAAGTGGGCGACGCCTGCTTGCTTCGCGGCGGCGACGGCAGCGAGCTGCTGCTGGCGCCGCTTTCCCTGGATCGCCAGTTCGTTGGTCGAGATGATGAGCACCCGGTCGGCGCCTTGAAAAGCCTCGGCGAGCGAAGCCGGATCGTCGAAGTCGGCCGCCCGGACGGCGACACCGCGCGCCGCCAGATCGGCAAGGTTGGCCGGCGTGCGGGTGGTGGCGATGATCCGAGCCGCCGGCACCTTCAATGTGTCCAGCAGGTGGTTGATGACGCTGCGGCCAAGCTGGCCGGAAGCGCCGGTGACGAGGAGAGTTTTGCTCATTGGTGATCCTGGCATGGGTCGGAGGGAAGGGGCGAGTGGTGGTCTCAAAAAGAGACCAGCACTAAAATAGGAATTGACCCCTGGCCGTAAAGAAGGCAGTTTTTCGGGAGGTAGGCACAGGCAAGGAACCAGCCGTGGACAGCACGATCGTCAATCTGAGATCCAAGCTCGAGATCTACAAAGCCATGACTGGCGGCGGAAACCTTGCCGATTGCCCGGTTCGCGATGTCATGCAGGGCCTTAGCGGCAAATGGAGTTCGCTTTTGATGGGAGCCCTGGCCGAGCAGCCATATCGCTTCGGCGAGTTGCGGCGGCTGGTGCCCGACATTTCGCAGCGCATGCTCACCCAGACGCTCCATGATTTGCAGCGTGACGGCTATGTGCATCGCGAGGTGTTCCCGACCAAGCCACCGAGCGTCGAATACAGTCTCACCGACCTCGGGCGGTCGATGTTCGGCGCCTTGCACCAGCTGATCCTGTGGGCCGAGCTCAATCATGACGCGGTGCGCGAGGCGCGCGCCGGTTTTGATGCCGCCCAGGCCTGAACGGCGACTAGTGCCGGGAGAGGCGGCTTGATTTAGTCCGGCCGCTGAAGGATTGTCCCGACCAATCCGGCTTTGGGGGCATTGGCATTTCCTACGATATCGCAATTGCGGGCGCCGGGCCGGCGGGGCTGGCGGTGGCGCTTTATCTCAGGCGTGCCGGACATCGGGTCACCGTGTTCGAGCGCTTCGAGGAGCCGAAGCCGGTCGGCTCCGGGTTGATCCTGCAGCCGACCGGGCTGACGGTGCTGGCCGATCTCGGCCTGCTCGATGACATACTGGCGCTGGGCAGCCGCATCGATCGGCTGCATGGCGCCGACGCCACGACCGGCCGCACCGTGCTCGATGTCCGCTATGATGCCCAGCGCGGTCGCCGTTTTGGCTTGGCTGTGCACCGGGCGGCCTTGTTCGGCGTGCTTTTCCGGGCCGCACAGCGCGAAGCGATCGCCATCGAGACCGGCGTCGAGATCGAGGCGCTGGAGGCTGGCGACCGGGCGACGCTGATCCGGGGCAACGGGCGAAGGGCAGGGCCGTTCGACCTTGTCGTCGACGCAAGCGGCTCAAAGTCAAAACTGCGGCATTGCGCGGGCAATTCAGGCGCGCCGCGTCCACTCACCTATGGCGCGTTCTGGGCGTCGCTCGGTTGGCGCGGCGAAGGTTTCGACGAGCACGCGTTGCTGCAACGCTACGACAGGGCCAGCGTGATGATCGGCGTGCTGCCGATCGGCCGGCCGGAGCCGGGCGCCGAAAAGATGGCAGCCTTCTTCTGGAGCCTGAAGCCGGCGGACGCCGACGCGGTGCGCGCCCGGGGCCTCGAGGCCTGGAAGGAGAGGGTGGTCCGGCTGTGGCCGCAGAGCGAGGCGTTCACCAGCCAGATCGACAGTTTCGACCAGCTTTCGCTGGCACGCTATGGTCACCACACGATGAAGCGCCCGGTCGGTCGGCGGCTGGCCGTCATCGGCGATGCCGCGCATTCGACCAGTCCGCAACTCGGGCAAGGGGCGAACATGGCGCTGCTCGACGCGGCGGCGCTCAGCCATGCACTGGCACGGACGGGCAATGTCGAAGCGGCGCTCGAAGCCTATGCGGCAGCGCGGCGCTGGCATGTGCGTGTCTTCCAGGCGCTGTCGCTGGCGTTCACGCCATTCTACCAGTCGGATTCCGTGGCGCTGCCGTTCATCCGTGACAGGCTGGTGGCGACGGTGGCGAAAATCCCGCCGGCGCCACAGTTCCTCGCCTCGATGGTGGCCGGAACGGTTATCGATCCGTTCAGGCGGATCGGGCTAAAGGAGGCGCGCTGGCCGGATCGCTTCGGCGGATGAGGCTCGAAAGGTAGGACCCTTTCGCCTGCAGGAAGGCGTGCAGGCGCCGCGGATAGTCCGGCGCCACGGCGTGCTTGATCGAGGGGCGTCCGCTCAACGCCTGGCGCCAGGCCTTGACGAGCGGCTTGCCATCCAGAATGCCGAAATCGCCGATCCGGTCGAAGGCGTCGAAGTAGCGGAAGACTGGTCCGTAAACCGCGTCGACGAGCGAGAAGCGCTCGCCGGCGAACCATGGCCCGTTCCGTTCGGATCCTGCCAGCTCGGCCTCAAGACGACCGAACATCGCCGAAAGAGCCTCGCTTTCCGCAAGGAAGCCTGCCTCGGTTGAGGCAGAATAGAAACGGCCGATGGCGTTGAGCATGGCCGAGCCGAACTCGATCCAGGCGCGATGCCGTGCGCGTGCATAGGGGTCGGCAGGGTGGAGGGGATTGGCTTGGGTTTCTTCGAGGAATTCGAGGATGACCGCGGACTCGAAGATTGCCGTCTGCTCACGCTTTCGCTGCGTACGCAGCAGCGGCACCTTGCCCAGCGGCGAGATCGCCTTGAACCAGTCCGGCTTGTCGGCGAGGTCGATGTCGACGCGCTCGAACGGCACGCCCTTTTCGGCCAGCGAAATCGCGGCGCGTTGCACATAGGGGCAGAGATGGTGGCTGACGAGAATGAGCTTGTCGTCCATCTCATTCGCCCCAGACATAGTTCAACGCGCCGTCTTCGACGCGTGTCGAGAGGAACATCAGGCGAGAACCCTTTGGCGCTGGACCGTCAAGGCGATCGCCTGATGCCATGTCGAAGGAAGCGCCGTGCCATTGGCAGACCAGCCTGCCGTCCTTGCAGTCGAGCGGTCCGCCGAAATGCAGACAAACATTGGCGGCGGCGCGGATGCGCTCGCCGCTGCGCCAGACATGGACCTCACGGCCGAAGAATGGCGCGATCATGCTGCCCGTCCGTGGAATGTCGTCAACCTTGCAGATTTCATGTTTCATGGGATTTGCCTTCCAGAGTTAATGCAATTGCATCTATATATATGCATGTGCATTGATCGTCAAGCTTGATGCAGCTGCATCTATCGCCTAGGATGCAGTCATGACAGAGCAAGCCACGCCTTCGCCCGAAGCCATCAAGGCCTGGGCCCGCCTGATGCGGGTTTCGCGTCAGCTCATCGAACAGGCCGAAGACGCGCTGAAGGAAAGCGGCCTGCCGCCGCTTGCCTGGTACGACGTGCTGCATGAGCTGGCCGAAGCGGGCGAGGGCGGGCTGCGACCGTTTCAATTGATCGAGCGCACACTGTTTGCGCAGTACAATATCTCGCGGCTGCTGGCGCGGCTCGAGGCCGATGGGCTGGTCGAGAAACTGCCGGTGGCCGATGACGGTCGCGGTCAGACCATCCGCATCACGGCCAAGGGTCGCGACACTCGCCGTCGGATGTGGTCCGTCTATGGACGATCGATCGCCGAACTCGTCGGCGCCAAACTCTCGGCGGATGAACTGAGCATGGTGTCGGCACTGCTTGGCCGGCTGCGCCATCCGCCTGCCAGCGATTGAGCAAACTCGCCGCACGGCATTGTGCGGCTGCTTCGAGATATTTTTCAGTGCGTCCTCTTGCGCCAATCATCGAATTGCGCAATATGCCGAACCGTAACGTACGGTACGGTCGCTGTTTGAACCGCGCCGCCGCCACCATGAAACGGGAAAAAAGCGTGTTGCTGGCAAACGCCGACATCGACAACAGCCAAGCGCTGACGGAGCGGCAGAAAGCCGTTCTGGACGCGGCGCTTCGCCTGCTGGTCGAGGAGGGCGATCACCTGACCATGACCGCTGTGGCGCGCCGCGCGAGCTGTTCCAAGGAAACGCTCTACAAATGGTTCGGCGACCGTGACGGGCTGCTGACGGCGACGGTCCAGTGGCAAGCCTCGAAAGTGCGGGTGGCTCCGGTCGACGGCAAGGGGCTCGATCTTGCCTCGCTGACGGCGAGCCTTGAGCGCTTCGCCTCGGACTGGCTGAAGGTGATTTCGAGCGACACCTCGATCGCGCTTAACCGCGTGGCGGTCGGGCATGCCGGTTCCGGCAAGGACGATCTCGGCGCCGTCGTGCTGGAGAATGGCCGTTTCGCGCTGGCCAAACGGCTGAAGCCGGTGCTTGAGGCAGGCCGGCAGGCCGGGCTGCTGGAATTTTCGGACGCCGAGACAGCGTTCCGCACCTTTTTCGGGCTGGTCGCCCGCGACGTGCAGATCCGTCTGCTGCTTGGCGACCGGCTGGAATTGACTGAGGCGGCGATTGGCGGCGATGCCGCACGGGCGACGCAGCAGTTTCTCGCTCTTCATGGAGCAAAACCGGGCCGCAAGGCCTCTGATTTATAAAAACGGGAAGGAAGACAAAATGCGTGTCTATTACGATCGTGATGCCGATCTCAACCTGATCAAGGGCAAGAAGGTCGCCATCATCGGCTATGGCAGCCAGGGCAGGGCGCATGCGCTCAACCTCAAGGATTCCGGCGTCAAGGACATCGCCATCGGCCTCAAGGCCGGCTCGGCTACCGCCAAGAAGGTCGAGGCCGACGGCCTCAAGGTGATGAGCGTGGCCGATGCCGCCAAATGGGCCGACTTGATGATGATGGCGACGCCCGACGAATTGCAGGCAGACATCTACAGATCAGAGATCGCGCCGAATATCCGTGACGGCGCTGCGATCGCCTTCGCGCACGGCCTCAACGTGCATTTCGGCCTGATCGAGCCGAAGGCTTCGGTCGATGTCGTCATGATCGCGCCAAAGGGTCCGGGCCACACGGTGCGCGGCGAATACCAGAAGGGCGGCGGCGTGCCGTGCCTGGTCGCCGTCAACCAGGACGCCTCGGGCAACGCACTTGATCTGGCTCTGTCCTACGCCTGCGGAGTCGGCGGCGGCCGTTCGGGCATCATCGAGACCAATTTCCGTGAGGAATGCGAGACCGATCTGTTCGGCGAGCAGGTCGTGCTGTGCGGCGGTCTGGTCGAACTGATCCGCGCCGGTTTCGAGACGCTGGTGGAAGCCGGCTACGCGCCTGAGATGGCCTATTTCGAGTGCCTGCACGAGGTCAAGCTTATCGTCGACCTGATCTATGAAGGCGGCATCGCCAACATGAACTATTCGATCTCGAACACCGCCGAATGGGGCGAGTATGTCTCGGGTCCGCGCATCATCACCGCCGAGACCAAGGCCGAGATGAAGCGCGTGCTGAAGGACATCCAGACCGGCAAGTTCACCTCGGAATGGATGCAGGAATACCGCGCCGGCATGTCGCGGTTCAAGGGCATCCGCCGCATGAACGACAGCCACCAGATCGAGGAAGTTGGCGCCAAGCTGCGCGCGATGATGCCGTGGATTTCGAAGAACAAGCTGGTCGACAAGGCCAAGAACTGACCGAAATCCAGATGCTCGAAGACCCAGTGGCTTCGAACGGCAAGGATCAAAAACGGCGCCACATGGCGCCGTTTTTTCATTGTGTCTCAGCTACGGCTTAGCTCAGCTATAGGGCGACCAGCACTGCTGGCGCGGGCCGTTGTAGGGCTGGAACGTGTTGTCCCAGGCGCGATACGAGCGGTAGCGGTTGTAGCACCACTGGACATGGGCGCTCGAAAGCCGGCCTGCGCGGTAGTAGCGGCGCGGCGGCGCATCGTAGTAATTGTAATTGTTGTACATGCTGCCAAGGCCAAGCCCGAGGCCAAGGCCCAGGATCGCGGCGCTCGCACTGTCATCATAGTAGCGGTCGTGATAGTGGCGGTGGCGCCAACGCCAGTTGTTTCCACCGTTCCAGTTGCCGCCGTTCCAGTTGCCGCCGTTCCAGTTGCCACCGTTCCAGTTTCCATTACCGTTCCAGTGTCGGTTGCCATTCCAATGGCCCGACCGGCGCCATCTCCAATTCTCGTTGTAGAGTTGCCGGTCATTGCCGCCCGCCCAACTGTCGCGGACTGGCGTGATCGTCGGCGCCGCCGTGCTTGTGGGAATCGACAGGTCCGGCTGCAGGATCGGGCCGGCCGCGGACGGTGCCGTGATGCCCGACAGGATGCCGAGCGCTATCAGCCCGGATTTGACAGAGGAAGAAAAGAGCGAATTCATTGCACTCTCCAAGAGATACAGGCCCCACGCCCACCCTGGGAATGCGGCCAATGTGGACCTTTGCGTCTGAACGGCGGATGAACGGAAAGGTTCCGTCAACCATGACGCGCACGCCGTCAGGACCAATCGATATCGACAGGTGGTCCCGCGACCTTGTTTTCTCCCGCGCTTGTGGGCAAAGGTCAGGACATGTTGCTGCGCCTCGCCACCTTCAATGTCGAGAACCTGATGAACAGGTTCGATTTTTCCGGGTATCGCAACCAACTCAACGAAGACCGCACGCTGGCGCTTTTCGATATCCAGAGCGAAGCCGAATACAAGATGCTGGAGCAGGCCCGCGCCATCGCGCAGTCCGACGACACGCGCCAGCTGACGGCGCTGGCGATCGCGGCGACCCGCGCCGACATCATCTGCATGCAGGAGGTCGACAATATCGAGGCGCTGAAGGCCTTCGAATACGGCTATCTGTTCAAGATGGTGGGGGAGGGTTACCGGCAGAAATACACCACTGCCGGCAACGATCTGCGCGGCATCGATGTGGCCGTGATGATGCGCGCCGAGACCGCGCAGGGCCAGCCGATCGAATTCGTGCGCATGACCAGCCACGCCTATGTCACCTTCGAGCAGTTCGGCCTGCACACGCCGGAACTGGAAGCTCTTGGCAATCAAGCCAATGAGCGCATCTTCCGCCGCGACTGCCTGGAAATCGATGTGACTGTCGGCGGCGTGCCCCTGACGCTCTATCTCGTGCATTTCAAATCGATGGGCTCGCCGCGCAACGGGCTCGACGGACGCGAGGCGACGATGCCGCTGCGCATCGCCGAGGCGCAAGCGGTGCGCCGCATTATCGAGGAGCGCTTCGGCAAGGATCATGCCGCCGACAAAAGCTGGGCGATCTGCGGCGACATGAACGATTACCGGCAGCGCGTGAAGATCGCCGGCGATGCCGTCGACGGCTACCGCTTCGAGGTGGTCGATGAGAACCAGTCCTGCATCAACGTGCTGACGGCAGGCGGCTTTTGCGAGAACGTCGTCGAGCGGCGGCCGGAGATGAACCGCTGGAGCTTCTACCACACGCGAGGACCGGAAGAGCGGCACCTGTGCCAACTCGACTACATCCTGCTCTCCAAGGGGCTGGCGGAGAAGAACGCCACGGCCATTCCCGACATCATCCGCAACGGCCAGCCCTGGCGCACCATCTTTCCGCCGGGCCAGGAGGTGGACCGCTTTCCGCGCGCCGGCTGGGACCGGCCGAAGGCATCCGACCACTGCCCGGTGGCGATCACTCTGGACATGGCCTGATCACATGAGTTTCGATCTGCCGCGCAATGTCATCCTGCCGGTCGACGCCGTCGACGTTCGGCTCGATCCCGGTCCGCACCCCTTCGCGCTGGATAACGCGGAGGCGATCGCCGAGAACTGGCAGCGCGAGATATCAGCCAATCCGGCGCTGTTCGACGGCACGGTGGTGCTGCTGTCGCAACTCGCCTGGCGCGACAGCCGTCTCGTCGGACGCTGCCACGCGGTCAACTACTCCACGTTCATGCTATGGCGCAAGCGGCGCGAGAATTCGGGCGCCGAGCATGCCTATGCCCATGCCGTGCTGGTGGCCGGCGACAATGCGCTGGTGGCGATCCGCATGGGACCGCACACGGTCAATGCCGGCCGCGTCTACTTCGCCGCCGGCTCGTTCGAGCCGATCGATTTCCGCGACGGGCTGGTCGATGTCGATTTCAACATGATCCGTGAGGTGCGCGAAGAGACCGGCCTGGACCTGTCGGTTGCTGAACGCGGCCAGCGTTATCACGCTTTGTCGACGAACAGCGGCACGGTGATATTCCGCCGCTATCACGCGCCGGCGCCTGCCGACGAGATCGCTCGGCGAATCTCAGCCTTTGTCGCGGCCGAGACCGATCCCGAGATCGAGGGTCCGGTGATCATCCGCCATGCCGCAGACCTGCCGGACGGGCTGTCGGCGCACATGAAGCCGCTGATCGAGTGGCATTTCGCGGGCAAGGGTTAGCGGCGCGCCCTGTTCTGTGCTGCCTTGCGATCGTTGCGGGCGGCGACGAAGAACAAGATAAATCCAATCCCCAGCAACCCACCCATGGCCATTCCCATCGTCTGGCCGACAACCGCCTGAAAATCGGCGGTGACGCGGTCGGGATTGGCCATGCCGAAGCGGGCGAGATACCACCAGATGCCGGCAAGCACGGCTTCGATGATCACCATCATCAGGATCAGTCGCGCCTTCTTGCTCATCCGCTATTCCTCGACCGGAAATACCTTGCCCTAACATCCCGAACCGCACCGAGACAGTGGAGGCACAGCGCGGAAACGTCAAAAAGTTGTGCAAAATCAGATCGGGTGCCGGATGCAGGCCTGTCCTACTCGTGGCGCAACGCGTCGATCGGATCGAGGCGAGCGCCGCGTAGCGCCGGGAAGAAGCCGAACACCATGCCGATGAGAGCCGAAAAACCGACGGCGAGCAGGATGACCGCCGGGCTCGGCGCGAACGGGATGGTCAGCGTCACCGAGGCGAGGCCGGCCAGCGCCAGGCCGATCAGGATGCCGATGATGCCGCCGAGCAGCGACAGCACCGTCGCCTCGACCAGGAACTGGATGAGGATGTGCTTTTCATGCGCGCCGATGGCGAGCCTGATGCCGATCTCGCGGGTGCGCTCGGTGACCGACACCAGCATGATGTTCATGATGCCGATGCCGCCGACCAGCAGGCTGACGCCGGCGACCGCGCCCAGCATGCCGGTCATGGTGGCGGTGGCGCTGGCCATGGCGTCGGCGATCTGGGTCATGTCGCGAATGGCGAAATCGCTTTCGCGGTCGGGCGTGATGCGGCGCGCATCGCGCAAAATGTCCTCGACGCGCGGCTGCAATTCGCTGGTCGGGGTGCGGTCGTCGGCGGCGATGTAGATGTTGTCGATGTCGCGGTTGCCGGCGATGCGGCGCTGATAGGCGTGCAGCGGCATCAGCACGACATTGTCCTGGTCCTGGCCGAAGCCGGTATAGCCCTTGGGTTCGAGCAGGCCGACGATCTTGCAGGAGGTGCGGTTGACGCGGATGATCTCACCCTCGGGGTCGCCGGCGCCGAAGAATTGCTGACGCACCGTCTCGCCGATCAGGCACACGCCGGTGCCCGAGCGGGTTTCGGAATCGCTGAACGGGCGGCCGGAAACCAGCTTCCAGTCGCGCGCGTCGAGATAGGCGCTGTCAGTGCCGGTGACGCCCGAGGTCAGGCTCTCGGTGCCGAAGATGACACGGACCTGCTTCTGCGAGGCCGGCGAAATGGCACGCGCGCCGGTGAGATGCGCAACCAGCGCCGCAAGATCCTTCTCGGCCAGCGGACGCACCACCTGTTCGAGCCCGCCTGGACCCCCGGGACCGGCCGGGCGGCCGGAACGGACGACCAGGAGGTTGCTGCCGAGCTTGGAGATGTCGGCCTTGACCTTTTCGGTGGTGCCGGAGCCGATGGTGAGCATGGCAATGACGGCGGCAACGCCGATGACGATGCCAAGCAATGTCAGGAACGAGCGCAGCACGTTGCGGCGGATCGAGCGGAGCGAGAGGCGGACGGTTTCCCAGATCATGGTCAGAGCCTTCCATCCCGACAGAACCGGGATGGGGCTCTATCTCTGTGTTCGGCCACGATCTTCTCCGAAAACCGGAGTCCACTTTTCGGGATCATGGCTGGGCCACTTCCAGCGTCGCGGTGTCCGAGGCGACGCGGCCGTCGACGAAGCGGATGGTGCGCTTGGCATATTCGGCGACATCGGCCTCGTGGGTGACCATGGTGATGGTCAGGCCAAGCTCCTCGTTCAGCGTCGTCAGCAGCTCCATGATTTCATGGGTGCGGGCGGTATCGAGATTGCCGGTCGGCTCGTCGGCGACGAGCAGCGTTGGCCTTGTGACGATGGCGCGCGCGATCGCCACGCGTTGCTGCTGGCCGCCGGACAACTCGGCCGGCGTGTGGTGCTCGCGGCCGACAAGGCCGACCTGGGCCAGCGCCTGCATGGCGAGATCGCGGCGCTCGCGGGCGGCAACGCCGCGATAGATCAGCGGCAACTCGACATTTTCCGCGGCGGTGGTGCGGGCCAGCAGATTGTAGCCCTGGAAGACGAAACCGACATAGAGGTTGCGCAGCATTGCGCGGCGGTTGCGGTCGAGCCGGCCGGCGTCGATGCCCATGAAGGAATAGGTTCCGGCCGTCGGCGTGTCGAGGCAGCCGATGATGTTCATGGCTGTCGACTTGCCGGAGCCGGACGGGCCCATGATGGCGACGAATTCGCCACGCCTTATGGCAAGGTCGACGCCGGCCAGCGCGTGGATCCGGGCCTCGCCCTGACCATAGCTCTTCCAGACCTTGTCGAAGGTGATGAGGTGCGCGCCCGAAGCCACGGCCTCAGCTCCGCTGCTGTGACGCGGTGATGACCTGAGCGCCTTCCTCCAGGCCCGAGGTGATCTCGGTCAGTTCGCCGTCGGTCGAGCCGATCTTGACGTTGACCGGATGCGGCCGCCCATTCTCCAGCACGTACAGCGTGCGCGAGCCGTCCGTGGCCGGCGGCGCGGCCTGGCGCTGGCGATTGCCGCCGGGACGCCCCATGCGGCCTGTGAACAGGTCGCTCAGGCTCCACGCGCGGGCCGCAGGTGCCGGGGGTCGATAGCGGAAGGCGGTGGCCGGGACCGTGAGTACACCCTTGGCCTGCCGGGTGACGACCGAAACGGTGGCGGTCATGCCGGGCCGCAGCAACAGCTCGTTGTTGTCGACCTCGAGCCGCGCATTGTAGGTGACGACGCCATCGGTGGTGACCGAGGCATAGGAGATGTCGCGGATCTCGGCATCGAACGGCCGCTCCGGGAAGGCGTCGACGGTGAAGCGGGCATGCTGGCCGGTCTTCACCGTGCCGATGTCGGCCTCGTCGACCGCCGCCACCAGTTCCATGTTCTTCAGGTCGGCGGCGATGATGAACAACACCGGCGCCTGCAGCGACGAGGCGACCGTCTGGCCGGGGTCGACCGAGCGCGTCAGCACGATGCCGTCGATCGGCGCATAGATGGTGCTGTTGGCGAGGTCGGTCTGCTGCGATTTCAGATCGGCATTGGCGATGGAGAGATTGGCCCGGGCGCTGTCGAGCGCCGCCTTGGAGCGGTCGCGCGTCGCGGTCGCCGCTTCGAGCGACTGGTCGGTCGCCATGCCGCGCTTGGTCAATGCCGCCGCGCGGATAAGCGAGCTTTCGTTCTCGGCAAGCGTTACCGTGGCGTCCTCGACATTGGCGGCCGCCGCCTTGGCGGACGCCTCCGCCCGCTCGATCTGCACCTGCAGCTTGGTGGTGTCGAGTGCGGCCAGCACATCGCCCTTCTTGACCTGCTGGTTCTCCTCGACGGATACCGAACGGACAATGCCGGAGAGCTGGCTGGAAATATCCACCTGGGTGAGGGGCTGCAGCGTGCCTGTCGCGGACACCTGGACAGTGAGGTCGGCCTTGGCGGCCGGCACGGTGGTGTAGTCGATCCTGGTGGGCGAGCCAGCATACCACTGATAGACGCCGAGGCCGGCGGCGAGCACGATCAGCGCCAGCAGCGCATAGAGCCAGCCACGCCGGCGCGACTTGCGCAGACCTCGTCTGTCGAGTCCGAGCGCGGTCTCGATGGCGGAATCCGATTCCGTCTTTGGCAGATTGACAATCTGGTCCACGCCGGACCCCTATAATGCGCAGTGTCCCTATCTGTGCACAGATCAGGCTTACTGGTTCGAATATCAAATTAAATTTCGCCCATGTTTGGATTGAGGCAGGAATGAAAACCCGAAACTACTTGCTTTACGATGTGTTTACGACCGAGCGGCTGGCCGGCAATCCGCTGGCCGTCGTGCTGGATTGCAAAGGCCTGGACACGCGCGCCATGCAGGCCATCGCGCGCGAATTCAACCTGTCCGAATCCGTCTTCGTGCTGCCGCCGGATAATCCCAAGCATAAAAACCGCGTCCGCATCTTCACGCCCGACTATGAAATGCCATTCGCCGGCCATCCGACTGTTGGCGCCGCGATCGCGCTGGCCGAACTGGCGGAAGAGGGCGGCGCCGGCATCTTCGTGCTGGAGGAGAACATTGGCCCGGTGCGATGCGCCGTCAGCAAGCACGATGGCGCCACCTTCGCCGAGTTCGACCTGGCCAAATTGCCGGAGCCGTTGAAGCTCGAGGCCGATCCGCACGCGATTGGCGCTGCCCTTGGCCTGGCGCCGCACGAAATCGGCTTCGAGAATCACCGCGTCGCGTTCTGGTCGGCGGGCGTGCCCTATGTGACCATCCCGGTTGCCAATCTCGAGGCGGCGGGGCGAATCCGGCTCGACAACCAGGCGTGGTCGGAGCTGGCGCCGCGCAAGAGCGACTGGGCCTTCGCCAGCCCCTATGTCTATTGCCGCGAGACGGTGAACCACGAAAGCGCGTTCCATGTGCGCATGATCGTGCCGGGCACGCCTTCCTACGAGGACCCGGCGACCGGCTCGGCGGCGGCCGCCTTTGCCGGCGCCATCATGCATTTCGACGGCCCCACCGACGGCATTTCGCAGCTGTGGATCGAGCAGGGGCTGGAGATGGGCCGGCCGTCGCGCATCCGCCTCGAACTGAATGTCGAAGGCGGAAAACTGGCCTCGGCGCGCATCGGCGGCAACGCGATCAAGGTGGCGGAAGGCAAGCTGTTCGTCTGAGACGTGCGGCACTTAAGCGATTTGTCGGGAAATGATTCCGGCAGGGCTGGACAGGACCGATGGTGGCGGCTATATGCCCGCCAACGCCGGTTTTTGCCGGCCGAGTGGGTGCGTAGCTCAGTTGGTAGAGCAGCTGACTCTTAATCAGCGGGTCCACAGTTCAATCCTGTGCGCACCCACCAAATTCTTCAAAGACTTGGTGGAAAGACCCTGAAAGCGAGACGCGTTTGACGTGTCTCGGGCCTGCGCTGATCATGGCGCGGGCTTGCCGAGGCTGGCCTTGAACTTGACCTTCATGGCGATCTGGCCGGTCACGGTAATCTGCGATCCGGCGCCGCCGCCCATGCTACGGTCCCTGGCGTTGACGTTGGTGGTGACGCTGGTGACCTCGCAGGTCTCGGCAATGGTTTCGATCACCATGGCGCAACTGCCGGCCGCGACCTTGTAGAAGGAGCGAAGTCCAGCTTCCTGCTGCGCGGCGATGTCTTCGTCGTCCTTGACCGGAATGCTCATCGTGAGGCTGGACTGCATCTTGGCGAACCCGTCATCGCCGGGCCGCCGCGGTCGGCCTGTCTCGTCAAGGGCCTGAGAAAATGCCGATGCAACAGTGCCGAAAAGCAGTGCAACGATAATTGTCGACTTCAAATACATCGCTTGATCTCCCATGAGATTTTCTCGTCTCATGGAACAATCAAAACGGCGTTATTATTTTGGCTCAATCACGCTGAAAGTTTGACCGATTTACTTCTCCGAAACGCCAGCCTCGGCAAAACTTGCCATGCGGGCATGGCACTCCAGCGCCGAGCGCACGACGTTGACGGCAAGACACGCGCCGGAGCCTTCGCCGAGCCGCATGCCGAGATCGAGCAACGGCGGCAGGCTGAGGGCTTCGAGAAGACCGCGATGACCTGATTCCGCCGAGACGTGGGCGGCAATGGTGTGGGCGAGGCCTGTCGCATGCAGCCTTGCCAGCGGTGCTGCGGCGGCGGTGCAGACGAAGCCGTCGAGCAAGACGGGTATGCCCAGATGGCGGGCGGCGAGGGTCGCGCCGAAGATGGCGGCGAGTTCGCGTCCGCCAAGCGCGGCGGCGATGCCAAGCGGATCGGCAAGGACAGCGGCGTGGCGCTTCAAGCCGGCTTCGATGGCGACCACCTTGCGCTTCAGGCCGGCGTCATCGACGCCGGTGCCGCGTCCGGTCCATTTTTCCGCACCGCCTCCGAACAGCGCCGCCGAAATGGCGGCTGCCGACGTGGTGTTGCCGATGCCCATTTCGCCGAAGCAGATGAGGTCGAGGTCCTTCGTCACCGCGTCGTAGCCGGCAGAGACGGCGGCGAGGAAGGCCTTGTCATCCATTGCCGGCACTTGCGTGAAGTCGCCCGTGGGATGATCGAGGTCGAGCGGGATGACGTCGAGTTCGGCGCCGGCGATGCGGGCGAGTTGGTTGATCGCCGCACCGCCGCCAGCGAAATTCGCCACCATCTGCACGGTGACCTCCGAAGGATAGGCCGACACGCCTTGCGCGGTGACGCCATGGTTGCCGGCGAAGACGAAAACCTTCACCCGGTCGAGCCTGGGCATATCGCGGCCCTGCCAGCGCGCCAGCCATGCGGCGATTGTTTCCAGTCGGCCGAGGCTGCCTTGCGGCTTGGTCAGCGTGTCCTGGCGGTGGGCGACGGCAGTTGCGGCGGCATCGCTGCCGGCGGGCAGGTCGAGGCAGGCGGCGCGCAGTTCATCGAGTGATTTGAAGGGCATGGGGGCAAAGTCTCCGAAAGGGAATCAGGCCAAAAGGAATCAGGAAAGGGCTACGGAAGCGACGAGCAGCACGGCGATCTCGCTCACCTGCTGCAAGGCGCCGATCGTGTCGCCGGTCTGGCCGCCGATCTGGCTGAGGCAAAGCGCGCGGAACGCGGCAAACAGCAGGCCAAGCAGGATGAGCGCGAAGACCGCACCACCGAGCCCCAGCAGTAGGAGCGGGATCGCACCGAGCACAGCGCCGGCGATAGCGGTTTCAGCAGAGACGGCGCCGGCGCCGGCAGAGAGGCCTTCGGACCGCGCGGGGGGCAAGAGATGCATGAAGGCGCCGAGCACGCCGCGCGAGGCCGCGTGTGCGGCCACCAGGGCGAAGAGGGCTTGCGTGGGGTCGACGAATTCCGAAAGCGCGCTCCAGCGGATCAGCAGCGACAGGGCCAGCGCCGCGGCACCATAGGCGCCGATGCGGCTGTCGCGCATGATCTCGAGTTTGCGGCCGCGCGAGTTGCCGCCGCCGAAACCGTCGGCGACATCGGAAAGCCCGTCCTCATGCAGGCAGCCGGTGGTGGAGAGGGTTGCCGCAAGGGCAAGGGCCGCCGCCGGGCCCATGGCAAGGCCAAACCTCTCCGCCGTGGCATAGACGATCGCGCCGATCAGCCCGATGGCGAGGCCGGGGACCGGTGCGGCCCAGATCGCGGCGGCAAGGCCGCGGCCGCGAAAATCGAAGACGGGCAATGGCAGGCGGGTGAAGAAGACCAGGCAGAGCGCGATATCATCGAGGATCTGCCTGGGCGAAAAGCTCGTGTTCTGGAACATGAGCCGGATCTTTTCCGAAAACCGATTGCCACTTTTCGGGATCATGCTCTAGCCCTCGCAATGGCGTGGAAGAAGGTGCCGCTGACATGGCCACGCCGGTAGCCAGAGGCGCCGATTGGATTGCCCTGGCCATCGGCCAGGTCGGCCAGTGGGTCGTCGTTCCCAGTCGCGGTCATTTGCGCATAGTGGAATTCGTGGCCGCGGATCAGTGCGCCAGCTGAGCCCAGCGGGCAATCGGCGCGCAGCCGCGCCTCGCGATAGCCAAGGTTCATTTTTCGTTTGGCGAAGCTGGTGGAATGGCCGAGCAGGCCGAGCATCCTGTGCGTCTCGGAAGCCGCATCCTCCAGCGCTTCGCCGAGCACCATGAAGCCACCGCACTCGCCATGGATGGGCTTCGTCGCGGCGAAATTTGCCATGCCGGTTTTGAAGGTCTCCACCGCCGCAAGCCGGCCGGCGTGAAGCTCCGGATAGCCGCCTGGCAGCCAGCAGACGTCGCAGTCGTCAGCAGGTGCTTCGTCGGCGAGCGGCGAGAACGGGACGATCTCGGCGCCGGCCTTGCGCCAATAGGCTGCGACATGCGGATAGAGAAAGGTGAAGGCGGCATCCTCGGCCAGGGCAATCCGCTGGCCGGGCGGCGCCAACGCGTCGTCGAAGCCGCCGGGCGCCGGGGTGAGGGGGGTCGCCAGGGACATGATGGCGTCGAGGTCGAGCGACTTTTCGGCCATGTCGGCCAGCCGGTCGAGATGCGCCATCAGGTCATCATATTCGCCGGCCTGGACCAGGCCCAGATGGCGCTCGGGCAGGTTCAAGGTGGGATCGCGCAGGATGGCGCCGACGACCGGCAGGCCGATCGCCTCGATGGCGTCGCCGGACAGCCGGCGGTGACGCTCGCTGCCCAGCCGATTGAGCACGACGCCGGCCATGCGGACGTCCGGGTCGTAAGTGGCAAAGCCCTTGGCGACCGCTGCCGCCGTGGTCGACTGGCCGGATACGTCGAGCACCAAAAGCACCGGCAGGCCGTAGAGCCGGGCAAGATCGGCCGCCGAGCCGGTACGGCCCGGAGAGGCCGGAATGCCGTCGAACAGGCCCATGGCGCTTTCGAGGATGACGAAATCGGTATCGTCGGCCGCTTGCGCGGCGAGCGCGTTGAGCAGCGATGGCGGCATCGCCCAGCTGTCGAGATTGACGCCAGACAAGCCCGTGGCGGCGGTATGAAAACCGGGATCGATATAATCGGGGCCGGATTTGGCGCCGCGCACTTTCAGGCCGCGCCGCGTGAGCGCGCGCAAGATCCCGATGGTGACGCTGGTCTTGCCCGAGCCGGAGCGCGGCGCGCCGATGATGATGGCGCGGGCCGTCATGTCCGGCCCGCCAGTGCCGCGCGCATGGCGACGATACCGCCGACGACAATCAGTGCCGGCGAGGCGAGGCCAGCGGCGGCCGCTTCCTCGGCAATGGTGGCGAGCGTGGCGACGACGGTTCGTTCCTGCGGCGTGGTCGCGGCGACGATCACCGCCGCCGGCGTCGATGGCGCCAGCCCGCCATCGAGCAAGGCCGCCGCGATCAGCGGCAAATTGGCCATGCCCATATACACCACGACAGGCTGGCCGGTGCGGGCGATTGCCGCCCAGTCGATGTCATCATCGGTGCCGGCGGCGTGGCCGGTCGCCAGGATCACCGCCTTGTTGATGCCGCGCATGGTGGCCGGGATGCCGGTGGCGGCAAGCGCGCTGAGGCCCGAGGTCAGGCCGGGCAGGACGCGGAACGGGATGCCTTCCCGCGCCAGCGCCAGCGCCTCTTCGCCGCCACGGCCGAAAATATAGGGATCGCCACCCTTCAGCCTGACGACGCGGCGGCCGTCGCGCGCCAGCCGCACCAGCAGTGCGGTGATGTCGTCCTGTTTCATCGACGGTCTGCCGCCGCGCTTGCCGGCAAAAAAAGCTCGGCATTTCCGGCGACGGCGACGACATCGGGGGAGACCAGCGCGTCGTAGACCAGCGCATCCGCCTCGGCCAGGGCCGCCAGCACTTCGAGGGTCAGGCAGCCTGGGTCGCCGGGGCCGGCACCGGCCAGCCAGACATGGCCGGGCTCCAGCCGGCGCGGTTTGAAGTTCAGCCGGGCGAGCGCCTGTTCGAGCGTGGCGTTGTCGCCGTTGTTTTTGGTGCCGCCGCTCACAATCCGTCCCGTCCGCGAAAACGCCGCTGGTAATGGGCGTCGTACAATGAACTCTCGCCAAAACCTTCCGCCGCCAGCGAGCGGCCGACGAAGATGATCGCCGTGCGCTCCATCGGATCGGTGGCGAGCTGTGCCTCGATGGTCGCAAGTGTTCCGGTCAGCACGCGCTCGTCCGGCCAGGAGGCGCGGAAGACGATCGCCACCGGGCAATCGCCGCCATAGTGCGGCGTCAGCTCGGCGACGACACGATCGATGGCGTGGATGGCCAGATGAATGGCGAGCGTGGCGCCGGTGCGTCCGAAACCTGCCAGCGTTTCGCCAGGTGGCATCTTTGACGCGCGGCCGGAAATGCGGGTCAGCACCAGGCTTTGCGCGACTTCGGGAATGGTCAGTTCGCGGCGAAGTGCTGCGGCAGCGGCTGCGAAGGAGGGGACGCCCGGGGTCAGCGTATAGGGAATGCCGTGCTTTTCCAGCCGGCGGATCTGCTCGGCAACGGCGCTCCACACCGACAGGTCGCCGGAATGCAGTCGCGCCACATCGTGGCCGGCTTTGTGCGCATCGATATACGCGGCCTCGATCTCGTCCAGCGACATCGGCGCGGTGTCGATCAGTCTGGTTCCCGGCGCGCAATGCTGCAGCAATTCGGGCGCGACGATCGAACCGGCATGGAGGCAGACCGGGCAGCTTGCCAGCAGCCTCGCGCCGCGCAGCGTGATGAGGTCGGCCGCACCTGGACCGGCGCCGATGAAATGAACCGTCATGGCGCATCTCCGCTTATGGCGATGGCACAGGTGACCGGACCGAGCACCGTGCGGGGGCCGAGCAGTCTGGCGCCTTTGCCGGCAACGGCAAGGGCGGATGCCTCGGAAACCGATGGTGTTCCGGCCAGATCCTGCGACAGGCTGGAGCGGCTGATTGTGGCCGATGCGGAAGCCTCGATCGCGGCCGCTTCGGCGACGATGACCGGAAGATTGAGCTGGTGTCCGGCGGCAAAGACGGCCTTTTCGTCCTGCTTCAGAGGAACGGTCGCCAAGGCAGACAGCGCCGTCATCGTCAGGCCATGCGCTTCGACAGCGGTTTCTATCGCCGCAAGCACGTCCTCGACGCTCACGCCTTTTCGGCTGCCGATGCCCGCGACCATCATGGCTTCACCCAGCTCCATTGCGTGACCGGCATCGCCGGCCGCCATGCCTGCATCGTGCCGACCGGCGAAGCGCGGGATACGTTTATGCGGATGAGATCGCCGCCAAGCGACACATGGCGGGCAAGAAGCAGGGCCTCCATCTCCAGCGTCACCGCATTGGCGACGAGCCGGCCGCCAGTGCGCAGGGCCTTGATGGCGGCGTTCAACACGCCGGTGTCGCTGCCGCCACCGCCGATGAAGATCGCGTCCGGCGTGTCCAGCCTGGCAAGCGCCCTGGGCGCGCTACCCTCCACCACGATCAGGCCGGGAACGCCACAGGCGGAGGCGTTGCGGCCAATGCGGGCGGCTCTGGTGGGGTCGGCCTCGATGGCAATAGTGCGCATGGAGGGGTGGGCCAGCATCCATTCGATGCCGATGGAACCGGAGCCGGCGCCGATGTCCCACAACAGTTCGCCGCGCCTCGGCGCCAGCGTGGACAGGGTTATCGAGCGGATTTCGCGCTTGGTGATCTGGCCGTCATGGTCGAACAGATGGTCGGCAAGGCCAACCGTGAGCGGCAAGACACGGGCTTGCGGATTCGAATCAATTTCGATGGCCAGCACGTTGAGCGGATTGATGTTTTCGAGGTCGAAGGCGTCGGCGCGGGCCGTGCGCAATTTCTCGTTCGGCCCACCCAGCGCTTCCAGAACCGTCAGCCGCGATGCGCCGAAGTCGAGTTCGGCGAGCAGGCGGGCGATTGCCGCCGGCGCTTCGCCATCCGAGGTCAGCGCCAATATGCGCGCGTTCGGCTGCAGCAGCGGCCGGATCAGGTCGAGCGGCCGGCCGTGCAGCGAGATCGTCTCGATGTCCTGCAGCGCCCAGCCCAGTCGCGCGGCCGCCAGCGAGACGGCCGACGGCGCGGGAATGACATGCATTTCATGCGGTTCGACCTTGCGGGCGAGGGTAACTCCGACACCGTGAAAGAATGGATCCCCGGAGGCGAGCACACAGACGCGCCTGCCGGCAAGCGCCAGCACGTCAGCCATCTCCGTATCGAAAGGAACTGGCCAGGCGCGTGGCTCGCCCTTGGCGAAAGCGGCGACCAGCGCCAGGTGCCGCTTGCCGCCGAAGATGACTTCCACCTGGGCGATCAGCTGCTTGGCCTCGTCGCCGAGACCCGCTAAACCGTCCTCGCCGATGCCGACGATCGTCAGCCATCGTGAGTTGAGCTTGGCACCGCGCGGACCCTCAGCAGGCATGATGACCCACCGTATTCTGATCCTCGGCGGAACCACCGAAGCCCGGCAGCTGGCTGGAATGCTGGCCGCGCGCGCCTCGGTCACGCTGTCGCTGGCCGGCCGCACCGAAAGCCCGGTGGCGCAGGGCGTGCCTGTGCGAAGCGGAGGATTTGGCGGCGCCGAAGGACTGGCCATCCATCTCCGGGAAACCGGCACCGATCTGCTGATCGACGCCACGCACCCCTATGCGGCGCAAATCTCCGCCAATGCCGCGCAAGCCGCGCGCGCCACCGGCGTGCCGATCCTTGCCCTGCGGCGCCCGGGCTGGGAGCCTGTGGAAGGCGACAGCTGGACGCGGGTCGATACGGTTGGCGATGCCGTGCGAGCGCTTGGGCCGGCGCCGCGTCGCGTTTTCCTGGCACTCGGCCGGCAAGAGGTCGCCGCTTTCGAAGCAGCACCCCAACACCATTACCTCATTCGCAGCGTCGACACGGTCGAACCCAAATTGGCGGTGCCCGATGCGAACTATCTGTTGGCTCGTGGCCCGTTTCGCGAGATCGAAGAACGCGCATTGCTCGAAAAACATCACATCGAAATCGTCGTGTCCAAAAACAGTGGCGGCGAAGCAACCTATGGCAAGATCGCCGCGGCGCGGACGCTGGGTATCGAGGTGGTCATGGTGCGCAGGCCTGATCTGCCGGACGTTCCCTCGGCTGAAACCGTCGAAGCGCTGGCCGCGCTTATTGATCAACTTGGGGTCGATCATTTTCTCTGACCCGACGACGAGCGCGGCGTGTAGACCAGCGCCGGCTTCTCGCCGCGCCTGATGATCCGGGTTTCCGGCGAACCGATGATGATGCAGGTGGCCATGTCGGCCTTTCGCGCATCGACGTCGGCCAGCAGATAGACCTCGATGCGCTCGTCCGGGCGGCCCGCGGCGCGGCCGAAAATCACCGGCGTGGTGCCCGGCAGGATCGCGGTCAGGCATTCGAAAGCGCGGCCAAGTTGCCACGGGCGTGCCTTGCTGATCGGATTGTAGAGTGCGATGACGAAACCGGCGCCGGCCGCCGCCAGCAGGCGCAGTTCGATCAATTCCCAGGGCTTCAAATTGTCGGAAAGCGAAATGGCGCAGAAATCATGGCCAAGCGGCGCGCCGATGCGCGCGGCAACGGCCAGCATGGCGGTAATTCCGGGCACCACGGCGACATCGACCGCGCGCCATTCGGCCGGGCCGGCCTCGATCGCCTCGCAGACGGCGGCAGCCATGGCGAACACGCCGGGATCGCCACCAGAAACCACGGCGACGTCATGGCCCTCGGCCGCCTTGGTCAAGGCATCCTTGGAGCGGGCGAGTTCCTCGCGGTTGTCGGAGGCGACGCGGGTCTGGTCCGGGCGCAGCTCGAGCCGGTCGAGATAGGGCTTGTAGCCATAGAAGAACTTTGCCTGCGCCACTGCGCGGCTGGCTTCAGGGGTGACCTGATCGGTGTTGCCGGGTCCAAGCCCGATGACGGTGAGACGGCCGTTCATGCTTCGGCTCCCAGCGCGCCGGGCCGGCCGGACCAGCCGGCGACCAGCACGATGGCGAAATAGGGGGCCTTGTCGTCCTTTTTGTCGGCAAGCCTCATCGACACGCTGCCCGGCATCGTGCCGCGCTCGACATAGACGGCACGCGTCACCTTGCCGGTCGCCTCCAGGGCGCGTCTGATCTTGGGCAGGTTGCGGCCGACCTTCATGATGACGGCGGCATCGGTGTCGGCCAGCCGGCGGGTCAACTCGAACTCGCTCATCGTGCCGGGCAGCACGGTCAGCACGTCGTCGCCCTGGACGATCGGCAGGCCGGTCGCCGACCAGCAGCCGGACATTGCGGTGATGCCGGGAATGACCTCGGTTGGAAAACGGTGGGCGAGGCGCACATGCAGATGCATGTAGGAGCCATAGAAAAGCGGATCGCCCTCGGAAAGCACGGCAACCATTCGGCCCGCCTCGAGGTGCTCGGCGACCTTCTCGGCCGACTCCTCGTAGAAAGCCGTGATCTGTGAGCGGTAGTCGTCGTGATCCTTGTCGATTTCGGTGGTGACGGGATAGAGCAGCGGCAGTTCCGTCATGCCGGGGCGGAACTGGGCTTCGACGATGGCGCGCGCGTTGCTGTTGTTGCCGCGCTTGGCGAAATAGGCCACGACATCGGCCTCGGCCAAGACCCGAGCGGCCTTCAGCGTCAGCAGTTCGGGGTCGCCGGGACCAGTGCCGACGCCGACGAGACGGCCTTTGGCAAGCGCGTTCACAGGCCAGCCCTCGCCAATGAATTGAGCGCGGCGGCGGTCATGGCGCTGCCGCCAAGCCGGCCTTGCACAATGGCATATGGCACGCCGTAGGAATTCTCGGCCAGCGCATCCTTGGATTCCGCGGCCCCGACAAAGCCGACCGGCATGCCGATGATGGCCGCCGGCTTCGGCGCGCCGTCGCGCAGTTTTTCCAGCAGATAGAAGAGCGCGGTCGGCGCATTGCCGATGGCGACCACCGAACCGGCCATGCGCTCGCCCCAAAGGTCGATCGCGGCGGCCGAACGGGTGTTGCCGATCTCCCTGGCGATTTCGTGCGTGCGCGGGTCGCGCAAGGTGCAGATCACCTCGTTGCCGGCTGGCAGCCGGGCGCGGGTGACGCCGTGGGAGACCATTTCCGCATCGCAGAAGATCGGTGCGCCCGCCGAAAGCGCCTTGCGCGCCGCGGCCACGAAATCGGTGGAAAAAACAAAATGCCTGGCGGCTTCGACCTGGCCGCAGGCATGGATCATGCGGATGGCGACATCGGCCTCGGCTTCGGAGAAGCGTGACAGGTCCGCCTCGGCGCGAATGATGGCGAAGGAGCGCTCGTAGATCGCCGTGCCGTCGTGGATGTAGTCGTAGGCGGCCATGCTCATTCCTGTCGGTAAGCCTCGGCGATGCCGGCCGCGCCGAGCCGTGTCAGGCAAGCGGCGGCTGTTTCGCCTGGAAGTCGTGCGCTGCGGATCATCGCCGCGACGCGGCTGATGCCGCGCGCGGCGTCATAGCGCGGCCTGTACCCGGCAGGAAGGGCCTTTGCCGTCGCGTTCACGACAAGTCCGGCTCCGTTCTCGTCGCCGACGACGGTTAGCGCCGCCGGGCCGGGGTGGGCGCAGCCCTTGGCGCAGCCGGAAATGTGCAGGGTGAAGTCGAGGGTGTCGGCATTTTCAGCGGCGATCGTCTCGGCAATCTCGCGCGTGGCGATCTGGCCGGATGCGCAGGCCGGCGCGCCGGGGCAAGCGGCAATGCGCGTGCGCGGATCGGAGGCGTCGGTGACGAAGCCGAGGGCGGCGGCTGTGTTTTGAAGGCGCTGATTGGCGGCCGGTAGGAGGCCAATGAAAAGCAACGCGCGCTGCGGAGCGGTGCGGATTTCGGTTGCGCCAAGGGCGAGGGCATACTGTGTGAGGTCGATGATCTTGCCTGCCGGCATGCTGCCATAGGGTAGGGCGATGCCGATGGCGGTGCCGTTTATCAGATCGAAGAGGCCGATTGACGGACGATTGTGCTCAATGGCGCCCGCCTCTGTCCTGCCGGAGGGGGGCGCGAAGGAATGCCAGCCTGCGAGCGAGGCCAACTGTCGATCCGACAAATCCCGCGTGTGCGCTTCGCGGCCTTTTTCAGCGACCATCCTCAGTGCAGCGACGGCTATGTCTCTCGCGGCATTCGCATCGACCTTTGCCAACACCTTCGCGTTTCGGCCGTCGCCGGCAACCGATACGCTCCAAACGATGTCGTTGTCGGCTCGTACCGCCTTCAGCCGCACATCGGCCGTCAACGCATCCATGGTCAGTTGCCCGCCGCCGTCCACAACGACCGACACTTTCGGGCCGAGCCGGGGCGTGAGCCCAGCTTCCTCGACCGCTACCCGAATTCGTTCAGCCAGCGGGCGCGGATCGGCAATCTCATAGGAATCGATGCCCGCCAGCGGCCCGGTCTCGACCGGCATGCCGGTGCGCACTGCGATGCCCAGCGCATCAACCTCGGTCGCCAGAAGTCGCACGGTATCCGCTGTCAGGCCGCGTATCTGCAAACTGCCGCGGGCGGTGACTTCCATGATGCCGTTGCCGTGCCGCATGGCGGATTCAGCCAGCCCGATCAACGACTTCGGCGATAGTCCTCCAGCGACAGGGTTAAGCCGCACCAGCAGGCCGTCGCCGGTCTGCATGGGGGCTGCCAAAGCGGGGCAGGCGCCACGGCGCGAAAAAGCGTTCATGCCGCCACTCCAAGCGCCTCGGCCTCGGCAATCAGCGCGGCCAGATCGTCGTCGATGGAATTGCGCAAGGGATGCCAGAGGCCACGCCGGCGCGCCGACAGGAAGCGCTCGGCAATGACTTTCGCGGCGGCAGGGTTCTCGCGCAGGATGAAGGCGCGGACCTCGGGATCGCCGACATAGGCATCATGAACGGCCTCGATCAGCGTGCCCGGAATGGCGTGGGTGGTTTCGGCGAAACCGATCAGACGGTCGACCGTTTCGGCGAATTCGGAAGCGCCGCGTGTGCCGTGGCGCATCTGGCCTGATATGAAGCGCGGATTGACGGCGCGGGCACGCACGACGCGGGCCACCGCCTCGCCAACAGAGCGCGGCTTCGGCTTCTGCGGATCCGTGGTGTCGAGCACGATGACGTCGGCATTCCTACCAAGCGCTGCAAGCGCTGCCGAAAAGCCGCCGATAAAGGCGACGTCGGCGGAGCCTTCGAGAATGTCACGGCCGGGGTCGTCGCCGGTGTGGACAAGAAGATCGGCCTCGGCGATGCGGGTTTCGAAGGCGCCGGGCGCCAACATGCCTTCGCCGCCTTCGCCGCCATAGGCATGCGAGGTGGCGTCGAGATAGGCGCGGCCGATCTCCTCGCGCGCCGCCCAGTCGCCGCTCGACAGCAGATCCTCGACGCCGGCGCCGTAGGTGCCGGGCGAGGTGCCGAAGATGCGGGGACTGACCTTGCCGTCCGCGCGGGTTCTCGCCGCCAGCGGGTTTTCCGAATCTTCCTCGTCGCGGGCGGCAACGGCGTTGGCGGCGGCATCGATCAGCGCGATCTGGGTCGGGAACATGTCGCGGAACAGACCTGAGATACGCCAGGTGACATCGACGCGCGGGCGGCCAAGCGTGGCCGGCGGCAACACCTCGATGCCGGTGATGCGGCCGGTCGCGGCGTCCCATTGCGGCCGACAGCCCATCAGCGCCAACCCTTGAGCGATCTCCTCGCCGCCGGTGCGCAGCGAGGCCGAACCCCAGAGATCGATAACCAGGGAACGTGGCCAGTCGCCATGCGATTGCATGTAGCCGCGCACCACTTCCTCCGCCGCCGCTCTGCCCAGATCATAGGCGGTCGGTGTCGGCATGGTGCGGGGGTCCGAGGTGAACAGGTTGCGGCCGGTGGGCAGAACATCGGAGCGGCCGCGTGCGGGTGCGCCGGCCGGACCGGCCTTGACGTGGCGGCCGTCGAGTGCGGCGAGCAATGCCGTCTTTTCGGCGGCCGCACTTTGGCGGCGCATGGCGTCGGGTTCGTCCTCGGGCGAGCGGCCATAGATATGCAGCCCGTCCTTGATGGCGAAATCCTTGAGGTCGCAGAGCCAGGCGTCGATGCGGCGCAAGGCTTCGTCCGGCGCGTCGGTCCTGGCGACCCCGGCTTCGGAGGCGAGGCCGGTCTTTTGCGCGGTTTCGACGATCAGCTTGGCCAGACGATCGCGCCGGCGGCGGTCGAGCCCGTCGGCCTGTGCGTATTCGTCTACCAGCCGCTCAAGTCTGTGCTGGTTTTCGTCCAGTCCGGCGCCCGCCAGAGGCGGCGGCAGATGGCCAAGAGTAACGGCGGCGATGCGCCGCTTGGCCTGCGCCGCCTCGCCAGGGTTGGAAACGATGAAGGGATAGATGACGGGCAGCGGACCGGTAACGATCTCGGGAAAGCAGTTCTGCGAGAGGGCAACCGTCTTGCCCGGCAGCCATTCCAGCGTGCCATGGGCACCGACATGGACAAGCGCATGGACACCGAGCGATTTGCGCAGCCACAGGCCGAAGGCGATCAGCGCATGGCGAGGCGGCAGCGTCGGGTCGTGGTAGTCGGCGCGGCGGTCGGCGGAACGGCCGCGATCGGGGGCAAGCGCGACGGTGATGTTGCCGAAGGTCACGGCGCGGAAGGGGAAGCCATTTTCGCCAGTTCGCGTTTCCGGCTTTCCCCAAGCCGCCTCTACCGCATCGACTGCCGGCCTCGGCAATTCGGTAGAGAAAGAGAGATAGTCGTCAAGCTCCAGCCCATGGCTGGACGTTTCCAACATCTGCAGAAGCTCACGCGGCGTTTGCGGAATCCCCTCTACAGCGTAGCCCTGTTCGCTCAGATCGTGCAGCATCGCCAGCACGCTGGACGGCACGTCGAGGCCGACGGCATAGCCGGTGCGGCCGGGGGCGCTCGGATAGTCCGGGATGAGAATGGCGAGCTTGCGCTCGGCGCGGGATGTCTCTTGTAGGCGAATGAAGGCCGCGACGCGGTTCGCAACTTGCTCGACGCGATCCGCTTCCGGCCGGTTGGCGAAGGCCCGGTGGCCAAGCGCCGGATCAGCCTCGCTTTCACCCTTGAAGGAAATCGCGCCGGCAAGGATGCGGCCGTCCAATTCGGGCAGAACGACATGCATGGCGAGGTCGGCGGGCGCCAGTCCACGCTGGTTGTTCTCCCAGATGTCGCGGCGGGTGGTGGCGACGATGACCTGGAAGACCGGCACGCCGGCGCGGTCGAACAGGGTTTCCACTCCGGGTTCGGCGCCGGAGGCGAAAGCGGTCGCGGTGATGATGGCGCCGGGTTTCAGCGCGGCGAGCGCGGTCTCGACGAACGCCAGCGATGCCGGGTCTTTCAGGCTGGCGACGAAGATGGGTGCCGGGCGCATGCCGCGCTGCCGCAGCGCTTCAAAAAGGGCATCGATGGGGGCGATATCGGCGGCGAGCAGCATCGAGCGATAGAACAGGATGGGGATGATGTTTCCCTCCCCCTCGAAGGGAAGGGGAAGATAGTGTTCCATGACGCCATGTCCCGGCGCGTAAAATCCAGCCTTCGGAACCGCAACCGGTTCGGCGACAACCGCATCCGATCCCGCCAACCGTGCAAGCCGGTGCACCAGCGCGCTCATATTCGCCGGGCCGCCCTCGCGAAAATAGTCGAGCAGGCCGTCCAATTCCTCGCGCGGCAGCGTCGAGGCCTCGATCAGGCGCAGATCCTCGTCGCGGCACTCGCCGGGCAGCAGCGCCAGCTTTATTCCGTGCGCGCGGGCGACCGAGGCGAGCTGGTCGCAACCATAGCGCCACCAATCGTAGCCGCCGAGGATGCGAACGAGGATGATTTTGGCGTGGCGGGCGACGCTGTCGACCCAGAGGTCGACGGACATCGGATGGCGCAGGTCACGAAGTGCGGCCAGCCGCATCGAGGGCAGGCGGGCGGCATCCGCCTTCCACGCCGCCGCCAGCCCGGCGAGATCGCTGTCGGTGAAGGACAGCGCCACGACATCCGCCGGCGTCTGCCGCAGATCGACCGGCTCGGCGAGGTCGTCGAGAGAGGCGGAGGTCGTGGTGAGGATGTGCATGGCGTTAAAATCAGCCGGCGAGGATACGCTCGATCGCCGGGCGGTTCAGCCCCTTCAGGCCGATGACGACGAGGCGAGAGCGGCGGTCGTCCGCTGCGGTCCAGGCGCGGTCATAGTAATGATTGACGCGCGGCCCGACGGCCTGCAGCAAAAGCCGCATCGGCTTGCCGCCGACCTCGACGAAGCCTTTTACACGCAACACGTTTTCTTCCTCGGCTGCGGTGGCGACCCGTTTTGCCAGCTCTTCCGGGTTGGCGATCGAGGAAATATCGATGACGAAGCTGTCGAAGTCGTCATGCTCGTGGTCGAGCTCGTCGTCGTGGTGGGTCTTGCGGTTTTCGATGTCGTCCTCGACGGCGAGGCCGAGGCCGAGCAGCACCGAGGGATCGACCTTGCCCTGCGAGGTCGGCACGATCTTCACGGCGCGGGCGATGTGCTCATTGATGATGGCGTTGGCGCGGGCGGAGCCGGCGGCGTCCATCAGATCGCTTTTCGACAGGATGATGAGGTCAGCGCAGGCGATCTGGTCCTCGAACACCTCCTCGACCGGGTCGTCGTGATCGAGCGTCCCATCCTGAGCGCGCTGCGCCTGAAGTGCGTCCATGTCGTTGGCGACGCGGCCTTCGGCCAGCGCCGGGCCGTCGACCACCGCGATGACGCCATCGACCGTCACCCGGCTCTTCACCGTCGGCCACTGAAAGGCCTGGACCAGCGGCTTGGGCAAAGCCAAGCCGGAGGTCTCGATCAGGATATGGTCGACCTTCGGCGTCAGCGACAGGATCTGGTCGAGCGCCGGCACGAAATCATCGGCGACAGTGCAGCAGATGCAGCCATTGGCCAGCTCAACGATGTTTTCCTCGGGGCAGGTGTCGATGCCGCAACCCTTCAGGATTTCGCCGTCGATGCCGATGTCGCCGAACTCGTTGACGATGATGGCGATGCGCTTGCCGCCAGCGTTTTCCAGGAGATGGCGGATCAGCGTCGTCTTGCCGGCGCCGAGGAAGCCGGTGACGACAGTGCAGGGAACACGGGAGACGGAGGCTGTCATATCTGGTCCTTCAGCATGTCGAGGGGAGGAATGCGGGCCACGAGGCCGCGCTTGAGGGAATCAGGACGGCCCCGCCATGGGATGAGGCCATCCGTCGAGGTGGCGAAGAGCTTTGCGCCGGTGACGAGATCGGCGCCGCTGGTCGCGCTCAGGTCGCCGAAGACGTAGCTCCAGCAGCCGTCGCGCAGGATCGCGGCACTCAGCCGGCGCTTGCAATTGCCGAGGCATTCAACGCTGCGGATGCGGATATTGTCGCCCGAGGCGGCGTGGCGTGTGTCGTCCGCAAGCAATTCGCCGGCACGGGGGTGGGCGTCGGAACCGGTTTCGTCGCGACAGGAGGCGCAGACGATCACGGTAACGCCGGTCCAGGCGTCATCGGACAATACGTCCGCTGTCTCAGCCGAAAAACTGCTGTCGCGTTCCAAATCAGGGCTCCTTGCCCGGAAAACCCGCCAGGCGATCGGATTCTTTATCTCTCAGACGGCAGGTCTCCTGGCTCGCGGGTCATCGCCTCGGGTGCCGCCTTCCCGGGAACATCCCAGTGGTTTTCGGCCCAGGCTCGTCGCTTACAGTTGCGGGGACAGCCGCGGATTTGAAATCTTGCGATCCCGCACCGCATTCCCTCTTGGCTCCTCCCTTTGCCGAGAGGAGACCGTCTGGACCGGATTTAGGCTTGTAGGGACAGCCGTGTCAACGCACGTCTACGACGCGGCAATGTCGGCAAGTGGCTGTCCGAGGTCGCCCGCAGGCGTCACTTCAATGCGTTCGAGGCCTAGCCAGCCCTGCATCTGCTTCAATTCCTCGAACAGCTGGGAGGCGGTTTCGGCGAGTGCACCTGGCTCCGCATAGGCCGCATGGACACGCAGGACACTGGCCGGACGATCGGCCTTGAGGTCGACGCGGGCCACGATCCTGTCGCCGAGCAGGAACGGCAGGACGTAGTAGCCGTACTGCCGCTTTTCCGCCGGCGTGTAGATCTCGATGCGATAGTGGAAATCGAACAACCGCTCCGAGCGCGAGCGTTCGAAAACGACCGGATCGAACGGAGCCAGCAAGGCGCGCGCCTCGATTTTTCGCGGCACGCGGGCATCCCTATGAAGGTAAGCCGGCTTGTCCCAGCCTTCGACGCGCACCGGCAACAGCTCGCCGAGTTCGACCAGTTCCTCCAGCCGGCCTTTCATGTCGGCGGGCGACAGGCGGAAATAGTCGCGCAGGTCGCCGGCCGTCGCCACGCCGTGGGCACGAGCGGAAATGCGCAGCAGCTCGCGGTGCGCGTCCTCGGCGGCTGGCACCGGCAGATCGAGGATCGCCTGCGGCAGCACGCGCTCGGGCAGATCATAGAAGCGCTCGAATCCGCGACGGTGCGCCGTGGTGATGCGGCCGGCCCAGAACAGCCATTCGAAGGCGTGCTTGGCATGGCTCCAGCCCCACCAGCCGCCCGAGCCTTTCTGGCCTTCCAGTGCCGAGGCGGCGATCGGGCCGCGCTCGACGACCGCGCGGTAGATCTCTTCGACATAGGCGGCGTGCTCGCGGCCCCATTTGGCCAGACCCGAATACATTTCATCGCCGCGCTCGGCCCGCTGCATGCGCCAGCGCATCAGCGGGTATGTCTCGACCGGCAGGAAGGAGGCCTCATGCGCCCAGTATTCGAACACGGTGCGTTTGCGCGTCACCGCGGCGTTGTCGAGCAAGGCGAGCGGGTAGGGGCCAAGTCGCGAATAAAGCGGCATGTAATGCGCGCGCACCACGGCGCTCACGGAATCGATCTGCAGCAGGCCGGTGCGGGCAAGCACGCGGGCCAGATGCCGTCGATCGGGCGTGGCGGCCGGCCTGGCGTCGGCAAACCCCTGGGCGGCGAGTGCTATGCGCCGGGCCGTGGGAAGCGCGATTTTTTCCTTCATGCTGATGCGACTCTAACCGGGTTCGAGCTGGCAGGGATCGTGATTCCGCGGCGATGCTAGCAGGGTTTTGGCGGCATATATGTCAGGAGAGAAAAGTGGAGTAAAAATTGAAGGAAATCAAACAGGAGCGGATCGGACCAGTTTCCCCGTATATGCCGTCCAGGTCAGCGTTTTGAACAAGGTTTGACTTGCTTCGCCGGAAGTGCTGCGCTAACCCTCGCCGCGTTGCAGCATAGGCCCTTAAAACGGTTCAGCGGTTAAACTGTCACGCTTCCGCATTAGGGTCCGGTGCTGTAATCAAAATGGATTGGCGCCAACGGAAAGCCGAGCATGAACGCACTTCTAAGTTCGTACCTGCCCATCGTCCTGTTCATCGGCGTGGCGCTGGTTGTCGGCCTGGCGCTGCTGGCCGCACCGTTTCTGGTGGCCTACCGCAATCCCGATCCTGAAAAGCTTTCCGCCTACGAGTGCGGCTTCAACTCGTTCGATGACGCCCGCATGAAATTCGACATCCGTTTCTACCTGGTGTCGATCCTGTTCATCATCTTCGATCTGGAAGTGGCCTTCCTGTTTCCTTGGGCAGTGTCGTTCTCGAAGATCGGCATGCTCGGTTTCTGGTCGATGATGGTCTTTTTGGCGGTGCTGACCATCGGCTTTGCCTATGAATGGAAAAAAGGAGCGCTGGAATGGGATTGAGCGACAGTTCCGGCACGCTCATCGCGCCGAAGCCCAAGGGCTTGATCGATCCCAACACCGGCAGGCCGGTGGGGGAGGACGATCCCTTTTTCCTCGAGATCAACAATGAGTTGGCCGACAAGGGCTTCCTCGTCACCTCCACCGAGGCGCTGATCACCTGGGCGCGCAGCGGTTCGCTGATGTTCATGACCTTCGGCCTTGCCTGCTGCGCGGTCGAGATGATCCACACCTCGATGCCGCGCTACGACTCGGAGCGGTTCGGCGTCGCTCCGCGCGCGTCTCCGCGCCAGTCCGACATCATGATCGTCGCCGGCACGCTGACCAACAAGATGGCGCCGGCGCTGCGCAAGGTCTACGACCAGATGCCGGAGCCGCGCTACGTCATCTCGATGGGCTCGTGCGCCAATGGCGGCGGCTACTATCACTATTCCTATTCGGTGGTGCGCGGCTGCGACCGCATCGTGCCGGTCGACATCTATGTGCCCGGCTGCCCGCCGAGCGCCGAAGCGCTGCTCTACGGCATTCTTCTGCTGCAGAAGAAGATCCGCCGCACCGGCACGATCGAACGGTAAATCCATGACCGCATCCCTGAGCGAACTGTCGACCTATCTCGGCGAGAAGCTGATCGGCCGCGTGAATGACGCTGATATCGCCTATGGCGAACTCACCGTCCATGTCGAGCCGCGCGATCTGGTCGAGGTGATGACCTTCCTGCGCGACGATGCGCGCTGCCAGTTCATCTCGATCATCGACGTCTGCGGCGCCGACTATCCGTCGCGGGCCAAGCGCTTCGACGTCGTCTATCACCTGTTGTCGCCGAAGCAGAACGTCCGCATCCGCGTCAAGGTGCAGGCCGACGAGGAGACGATGGTGCCGTCGATCACCGACGTCTATCCCGGCGCCGACTGGTTCGAGCGCGAGACCTACGATCTCTATGGCGTGCTGTTCTCGGGCCATCCAGACCTGCGCCGCCTGTTGACCGACTACGGTTTCGAAGGCCATCCGCTGCGCAAGGATTTCCCGCTGACCGGTTTCGTCGAAGTGCGCTACGACGACGAGGCCAAGCGCGTCATCTACGAGCCGGTCGAGCTCAAGCAGGAATTCCGCAATTTCGATTTTCTCTCGCCTTGGGAAGGGACGGATTATGTCCTGCCGGGCGATGAAAAAGCCAAGACGAATTGAGGCGCCAGAATGGCTGAAACCTCCGTCCGCAATTTCAACATCAATTTCGGCCCGCAACATCCGGCGGCGCACGGCGTTTTGCGTCTCGTGCTGGAGCTCGACGGCGAAGTCGTCGATCGCGTCGATCCGCATATCGGGCTGCTGCACCGCGGCACGGAAAAGCTGATCGAGGCCAAGACCTATCTGCAGGCGGTGCCCTATCTCGACCGGCTCGATTATTGCGCGCCGATGAACCAGGAGCATGCCTTCGCACTCGCCGCCGAGCGCCTGCTCGGCATCGACGTGCCGAAGCGCGGCCAGCTGATCCGCGTGCTCTACTGCGAAATCGGCCGCATCATGTCGCACATCCTCAATGTGACGACGCAGGCGATGGATGTCGGCGCGCTGACGCCGCCGCTGTGGGGCTTCGTCGAGCGCGAAAAGCTGATGGTGTTCTATGAGCGCGCCTCCGGCTCGCGCATGCATGCCGCCTATTTCCGTCCCGGCGGCGTCCACCAGGACCTGCCGCAGAAGCTGGTCGAGGACATCGGCAAGTGGATCGACCCGTTCCTGAAGTCGATCGACGACCTCGACGCGCTTTTGACCGGCAACCGCATCTTCAAGCAGCGCAATGTCGACATCGGCATCGTATCGCTGGCCGATGCCTGGGCCTGGGGCTTTTCCGGCGTCATGGTTCGCGGTTCGGGAGCGCCCTGGGACCTGCGCAAGTCGCAGCCCTATGAATGCTACTCGGAAATGGACTTCGACGTTCCGATCGGCAAGAACGGCGACTGCTACGACCGTTATCTCGTGCGCATGGAAGAAATGCGCCAGTCGGCGAAAATCATGCGCCAGTGCGTCGATCTTCTGCTCGGCAAGGAAAGCACCGGCCCGGTGTCCAACCTCGACGGCAAAGTCGTGCCGCCCAAGCGCCAGGCGATGAAGCGCTCGATGGAAGCGCTGATCCATCACTTCAAGCTCTACACCGAGGGCTACCGCGTCCCGGCCGGCGAGGTCTATGCCGCCGTCGAGGCGCCAAAGGGCGAGTTCGGCGTCTATCTGGTCTCCGATGGCTCCAACAAGCCCTATCGCTGCAAGCTGCGCGCTCCCGGCTTCGCGCATCTGCAGGCCATGGATTTCCTCTGCCGCGGCCACATGCTGGCAGACGTCACCGCCGTTCTCGGCTCCCTCGACATCGTGTTTGGTGAGGTCGATCGCTAAATGTCAGTCCGCCGTCTCGCAGAAGCCAGCGTCCAGCCAGCATCCTTCGCCTTCAACCGGGCGAACGCGGCAGCGGCGAAGCAATGGATCAAGAAGTACCCGAAGGGCCGCGAACAGTCGGCGATCATCCCGCTTTTGATGCTGGCGCAGGAGCAGGAAGGCTGGGTCACGAAGGCGGCGATCGAGACGATTTCGGACATGCTCGGCATGCCTCGGATCCGTGGCCTCGAAGTCGCGACCTTCTACACACAGTACCAGTTGAACCCGGTGGGCACGCGCGCGCACATCCAGGTCTGCGGCACCACGCCCTGCATGCTGCGCGGCTCGGAAGCGCTGATGGATGTGTGCCGCTCCAAGATCCATCACGACCAGTTCCACACCAACGACAAGGGCACCTTGTCGTGGGAAGAGGTCGAATGCCTCGGCGCCTGCGTCAACGCGCCGATGGTGATGATCTTCAAGGATACGTTCGAGGATCTGACGCCGGAACGGCTTGCCGAGATCATCGATCTCTACGAGTCCGGCAAGGGTGCCTCGGTGGCCCCGGGACCGCAGAACGGCCGCACCGGCTCGGAGCCGGCCTCTGGCCTGACGACGCTTAAGAGCGAAAAGGCGATCCTCAAGTCGACCCGGGACAAGGAAGCCAAGGCAGCCACCAAGGCCGCCAAGGACGCGGCACCAGCGGCGGCCACCGCTCCGGCCGCAACCGCACCGGCGGCGCCTTCGAATGCCGGCAAGCCAAGGACCGATGCCCCGGAAACCAGCCCGGCCTTGAAGACGCCGTCAAAGACCAAGGTCGCGCCAGCGGCTGAAAAGGCGGCGAGTGTGGCCGCACCGCTGCATTCGGCCGCCAATGCCAACACGGCCGCTCCGGAGGTCGAGCAGGTCTCCAAGCAGCGCAATGGTCCCAAGACCAAGGCCGAGCCTGCCGCTGCCTACAAGGCACCGGAAACCAAGGCGCCGGCCGCGAAGGCTGCCGCCAAGCCGTCGCTGGAAGACAAGAACCGCCCGGCCGGCATCGCCAAGCCGGCGCTGGTCGACGATCTCAAGCTGATTTCCGGCGTAGGCCCGAAGATCGAGGGCGTCCTGCATACGCTGGGCATCTTCACCTTCGCGCAGGTCGCGTCGTGGAAGAAGGCCGAGCGCGAGTGGGTGGACGGCTACCTCTCCTTCCAAGGCCGTATCGAGCGCGACGACTGGGTCAAGCAGGCCAAGGCGCTCGCCAAGGGCGGTGTCGCCGAATACATCCGCGTCTTCGGCAAGAAGCCGGTCTGAGGGACGAAAAATGCTCCAGGACAAAGACCGTATCTTCACCAACATCTACGGCCTCTTCGACAAGTCGCTGGCCGGCGCGATGGCGCGCGGTGCCTGGGACAACACGCCCGGCATCGTTGCCAAGGGGCGCGACTGGATCGTCAACGAGATGAAGGCGTCAGGCCTGCGCGGACGCGGCGGCGCCGGCTTCCCGACCGGCCTGAAATGGTCGTTCATGCCCAAGCAGAGCGACGGCCGGCCGAGCTACCTCGTCATCAATGCCGACGAATCCGAGCCTGGCACCTGTAAGGACCGCGACATCCTGCGCAATGATCCGCACACGCTGGTCGAGGGTGCGCTGCTCGCCGGTTTCGCCATGGGCGCGATTGCCGCCTACATCTACGTGCGCGGCGAGTTCATCCGCGAGCGCGAGGCACTGCAGCGGGCCATCGACGAGGCTTACGAAGCCAAGCTGATCGGCAAGAACAACACGTCCGGCTACGATTTCGACATCTACATGCATCACGGCGCCGGCGCCTATATCTGCGGCGAGGAGACGGCGCTGCTCGAAAGCCTGGAAGGCAAGAAGGGCCAGCCCCGGCTGAAGCCGCCATTCCCGGCCAATGTCGGCCTCTATGGCTGCCCGACTACCGTCAACAATGTCGAATCGATCGCGGTGGCGCCGACCATCCTGCGTCGCGGTGCTGCCTGGTTCTCGTCTTTCGGCCGGCCGAACAATGTCGGCACCAAGCTGTTCTGCGTCTCCGGTCATGTCAACAACCCGTGCACGGTCGAAGAGGCGATGTCGATCCCGTTCCGCGAGCTGATCGAGACGCATTGCGGCGGAATTCGCGGCGGCTGGGACAATCTGCTCGCGGTCATTCCGGGTGGTGCCTCGGTGCCGCTGGTGCCGGCCGAGCAGATCATCGACACGCCGATGGATTTCGACGCGCTGCGCGACCTCAAGTCCGGCCTCGGCACGGCGGCTGTCATCGTCATGGACAAGTCGACCGATGTCGTGAAGGCGATCGCGCGGCTTTCCTACTTCTACAAGCATGAGAGCTGCGGCCAATGCACGCCGTGCCGCGAAGGCACTGGCTGGATGTGGCGGGTGATGGAACGGCTGGTGCGCGGTGAGGCGCAGAAGCGTGAGATCGACATGCTGCTCGATGTCACCAAGCAGGTTGAAGGCCACACGATCTGCGCGCTGGGCGACGCGGCGGCATGGCCGATCCAGGGCCTGATGCGGCATTTCCGCGGCGAGGTGGAGCGGCGCATCGACGAGTTTTCGCGCAACGCGCATCGGGCCGAGCCGGTGATGGTGGCGGCGGAATAGAAGAATTTGTGAATGCGGGCGAAAGCCCGAAGCGAGAAAGCCAGGGCGGGCGAACGAACAAACGACCAGGAGATATCTATGGCGCCGTATTCGACACCCCACCCTTTGATGCCCAATTTGGACCAGCTCGAGAAGATGAACCAGGATCTGACTAGGATGATGCCGAAGGAGATGGCGAGCGCCGTCAACCTTCTCGCGCACCCTGTCGCTGGTGTAGCGGCCATGTCGGCGCTCGGCATTGGGCTCGCCAACCACGCTTTCGGTGTCTGGATGGGCGCGCTTTCGGGCGCGGCCGAAGCCTCGCAGCGGCTGCTGCAGCCGATCGTCGACGACTTCGAGGCGCGCACCGAGCGCTTGTCGGAGATGGAAAGAAGCGCCTCCAAGGCGCGCGCGGCGACCAAGACCTTGATCGCCGAAGCCCAGTCCTTCGCGCAGGATGTGACCGACATGGTTGCCAGGGAGGCAGCCGACACAGTGCCAGCCGTCGATGCCGGCCCGACAGCGGGCGCGGTTCCGGCCAGCTTGATGCCGGAGGATTTCAGGCAGCCCAAGGCCATGGACAAGCCGGCGAAACCGTCGGACCTCAAGGCGATATCGGGCATCGGCCCGAAGCTGGAGACGGTGCTGAACGGTCTCGGCATCTGGACGTATGCCCAGATCGCGGCATGGACGCAGGAAGAGGTTGCCTGGGTCGAGGACTATCTGTCGCTCTCAGGCCGCATCGGCCGCGACGATTGGACTGCCCAAGCGGCGGCGCTCGCCGTCAAGAAGTGAATGAAATGCGGGACGCGGTTTCGATCGCGCCCGGAAAAAGAGATTGCGGGAAATCCGCAGGGGTTTGAGGCGAATGGCAAAGCTCAAGGTCGACGGGAAAGAGATCACTGTACCCGACCACTATACGCTGCTGCAGGCGGCCGAGGACGCAGGCGCGGAAGTGCCGCGCTTCTGCTTCCATGAGCGGCTGTCGATCGCCGGCAACTGCCGCATGTGCCTGATCGAGGTGAAGGGCGGGCCGCCCAAGCCGCAGGCATCCTGCGCCATGGGCGTGCGCGACCTGCGTCCCGGCCCGAACGGCGAGCCGCCGGAAATCTTCACCAACACGCCGATGGTCAAGAAGGCCCGCGAAGGCGTGATGGAATTCCTGCTCATCAACCATCCGCTGGATTGCCCGATCTGCGACCAGGGCGGCGAGTGCGACCTGCAGGACCAGGCGATGGCCTTCGGCGTCGATTCCTCGCGCTATCACGAGAACAAGCGCGCGGTCGAAGACAAGTATATCGGCCCGCTGGTCAAGACGGTGATGAACCGCTGCATCCATTGCACGCGCTGCGTCCGCTTCACCACCGAGGTCGCCGGCATCTCCGAGCTCGGCCTGATCGGCCGTGGCGAGGATGCCGAGATCACAACCTATCTCGAACAGGCGATGACCTCGGAGCTGCAGGGCAACGTCATCGACCTTTGCCCCGTCGGCGCGCTGACCTCGAAGCCCTTCGCTTTCCAGGCGCGGCCGTGGGAGCTGACCAAGACCGAATCCATCGACGTGATGGACGCCGTCGGTTCGGCGATCCGCGTCGACAGCAGAGGCCGCGAAGTGATGCGCATCCTGCCGCGCGTCAACGAGCAGGTGAACGAGGAGTGGATCTCCGACAAGACCCGCTTCATCTGGGACGGACTGCGCACGCAGCGCCTCGACCGCCCCTATGTGCGCAAGGATGGCAAGCTGGTTCCCGCGAGCTGGGCCGAGGCTTTTGCCGCGATAAAGGACGCGGTGTCGAAGGCGGCACCCGACAAGATCGGCGCCATTTCAGGCGATCTCGCCGCGGTCGAGGAAATCTATGCGCTGAAGCTGCTGATGGCTTCGCTTGGTTCGAAGAACACCGACTGTCGCCAGGATGGCGCGGCGCTCGATCCGTCGCTCGGCCGGGCCAGCTACATCTTCAACCCGACCATCGAAGGCATCGAGCAGGCCGACGCAGTGCTGATCATCGGCGCCAATCCGCGTTATGAAGCCTCCGTGCTCAATGCCCGCATCCGCAAGCGCTGGCGGGTCGGCAACCTGCCGGTTGGCGTCATCGGCGATATCGGCGACACGCGCTACGAGTATGAACAGCTGGGTGCCGGGCCGGATTCGCTCAAGGATCTGGCCGACGGCAATGGCAAGTTCTTCCAGACGTTGAAGAAGGCGACGCATCCGCTGATCATCGTCGGCCAGGGCGCGTTGGCGCGCGCCGATGGCGCCGCCGTGCTCGGCCAGGCGGCGAGACTCGCCGGCGCCGTCAACGCCGCACGGGCGGACTGGAACGGCTTCGCCGTGCTGCACAACGCGGCTGGACGCGTCGGCGGTCTTGATCTCGGCTTCGTGCCGGGCGAGGGCGGCAAGAGCGTTGCCGGCATGCTGGGCGAGATGGACGTGCTGTTCCTGCTCGGCGCCGACGAGATCGACATGGGCAAGACCGGCGGCGCCTTCGTCGTCTATATCGGCACCCATGGCGACGCCGGCGCGCATCGCGCCAATGTTATCCTGCCGGGCGCTGCCTACACCGAAAAGTCGGGCACCTATGTCAACACGGAAGGGCGCGTGCAACAGACCAATCGCGCCGGCTTCGCACCCGGCGATGCTCGCGAGGACTGGGCGATCCTCAGGGCGCTGTCGGATGTTCTGGGCAAGAAATTGCCGTTCGATTCGCTGCCGCAGCTGCGCGCCAAGCTCTACGGCGAGTATCCGCATCTGGCCCGCATCGATCAGGTCGCGGCCGGTAACGCCGAGGACATCGCCAGGGTGGCGAAGCTCGGCGGGCGGCTGAACAAGGGCACGTTCACCTCGCCGGTGAAGGATTTCTACCTGACCAACCCGATCGCGCGGGCATCGGCCGTGATGGCGGAATGCTCGGCGCTGGCCAAGAGCGGCTTCAAGCAGGCGGCGGAATAAGCATGGATACTTTCTTCTCCTTTTACGTGCTGCCGGCGCTCCTGATCCTTCTCAAGTCGGTCGTGCTGATCGTCGTGCTGCTGGTCTTCGTCGCCTACATCCTCTACGCCGACCGCAAGATATGGGCGGCGGTGCAACTGCGCCGCGGTCCCAACGTCGTCGGTCCCTGGGGCACGCTGCAAGCTTTCGCCGACCTGCTGAAGTTCGTCTTCAAGGAACCGATCATCCCGTCCGGCGCCAACAAGGGCGTCTTCCTGCTGGCACCGCTGGTGTCCGCGGTGCTGGCGATCTCGGCCTGGGCGGTCATTCCGGTCAGTCAGGGCTGGGCGATCGCCAACATCAATGTCGGCATCCTCTATGTCTTCGCCATCTCCTCGCTCGAGGTCTATGGCGTGATCATGGGCGGCTGGGCGTCCAATTCAAAATATCCATTCCTCGGCGCGCTGCGTTCCGCGGCGCAGATGGTGTCCTACGAAGTCTCGATCGGCTTCGTCATCGTCACGGTTCTGCTCACCGCCGGCTCGCTCAACCTGTCCGACATCGTGCTGTCGCAGCATGACGGGCTTGGCACGCGACTTGGCCTGCCCAACACCTTCCTCGACTGGAACTGGCTGTCGCTGTTCCCGATGTTCATCATCTTCTTCATCTCGGCGCTGGCCGAGACGAACCGGCCGCCTTTCGACCTGGTCGAAGCCGAATCGGAACTGGTCGCCGGCCACATGGTCGAATATTCATCGACGCCGTTCCTGCTGTTCTTCCTCGGCGAATATGTCGCCATCGTGCTGATGTGCGCGCTGGCCACCATCCTGTTCCTCGGCGGCTGGCTGCCGCCCTTCGACTTCGCGCCGTTCACCTGGGTGCCCGGCGTCATCTGGTTCGTGCTGAAGGTATGCTTCGTGTTCTTCGGCATTTCCATGGTGAAGGCGTTCGTGCCGCGCTATCGCTACGACCAGCTGATGCGGCTCGGCTGGAAAGTGTTCCTGCCGATCTCGCTGTTCATGGTGGTCGCCACCGCAGCCTTCCTCAAGATCACGGGGTTTGCGTGATGTCCGCTCTGTCCCAAGCCGCAAAATCGCTGCTGCTGCAGGATTTCGTCAGCGCCTTCTTCCTGTCGATGCGCCAGTTCTTCGCGCCGAAGGAGACGATCAACTATCCGCACGAGAAGGGTCCGACCAGCCCGCGCTTCCGTGGCGAGCACGCGCTGCGCCGCTATCCCAATGGCGAAGAGCGCTGCATTGCCTGCAAATTGTGCGAGGCGATCTGCCCCGCACAGGCGATCACCATCGAGGCCGGTCCGCGCCGCAATGACGGCACCCGCCGCACGGTGCGCTACGACATCGACATGGTGAAGTGCATCTATTGCGGCTTCTGCCAGGAAGCCTGCCCGGTCGACGCCATCGTCGAAGGGCCGAATTTCGAATTCGCGACGGAGACGCGCGAGGAACTCTACTACGACAAGGACAAGCTGTTGGCGAATGGCGACCGGTGGGAGCGCGAACTGGCGCGCAACATCTCGCTGGACTCGCCGTATCGCTGATATTTGACGCATGGACGGGGCGAGGGGCCTCGTCTAAGGACAACGCGGCTTGGAACCCCGAGGCGGGACCAGGCCAAAGAAGCGGACAGGGTGAGAGCCCGTCCGGACAGGAACCCGGGGGAACCCCATGTTGAGTGGACTAGAGGCGGCCTTTTTCTACCTCTTCGCCTTTATCGCGGTGGCGTCGGCGTTCATGGTCATTTCGTCGCGCAACCCCGTGCATTCGGTGCTGTTCCTGATCCTGACCTTCTTCAACGCCGCCGGCCTGTTCATGCTGACGGGCGCCGAGTTCCTGGCGATGATCCTGCTCGTCGTCTATGTCGGCGCGGTGATGGTGCTGTTCCTGTTCGTCGTCATGATGCTCGACGTCGATTTCGCTGAACTGAAGAGCGGTGCCCTGCAATACGCGCCGATCGGCGCGCTGGTCGGGCTTATCCTGGCGGCGGAGCTGATTGTCGTGCTCGGCGGCTATACATTCGCGCCGCAGCTCGCCTCGACGGTCTCGAAACCCATCCCGGATCTCGCAACGCGTTCGAACACGGCCGCACTCGGCGATATCCTCTATACGGACTACCTCTACTACTTCCAGATTTCGGGCCTCATCCTGCTGGTCGCCATGATCGGCGCCATTGTGCTGACGCTGCGCCACAAGGAAGGGGTCAAGCGGCAGTCGATCGCAGCCCAGGTCGGCCGTACGCCGGCGACCGGCATGGAAATCCGCAAGGTCAAGACGGGCGAGGGACTCTGAGATGGTTGTCGGCATCGCGCATTATCTGACCGTATCGGCGATCCTGTTCACGCTCGGCGTGTTCGGTATCTTCCTCAACCGCAAGAACGTCATCGTCATCCTGATGTCGATCGAGCTGATCCTGCTTGCGGTCAACATCAACTTCGTCGCCTTCTCGGCCTCGCTCGGCGATCTGGTCGGCCAGGTGTTCGCGCTGTTCGTGCTGACGGTCGCGGCGGCCGAGGCTGCCATCGGACTTGCCATTCTCGTCGTCTTCTTCCGCAACCGCGGCTCGATCGCGGTCGAAGACGTGAACATGATGAAGGGTTGACGGAACCACCATGTATCAGGCCATCGTCTTCCTTCCACTGCTTGGCTTCCTGATCGTCGGCCTGTTCGGCACGTCGCTCGGCGCCAAGGCGTCCGAATACATTACCTCCGGTTTCCTGGTGATCGGGGCGGTGCTGTCGTGGATCGCTTTCTTCAGCGTCGGCTTCGGCCATGGCGAGGTGTTCACCGTGCCGGTGATGCGCTGGATCCAGTCCGGCGGGCTCGAAGCATCTTGGGCGCTCAGGATCGACACGCTGACGGTGGTGATGCTGGTGGTGGTCAACACCGTGTCGGCGCTGGTTCACATCTATTCGATCGGCTACATGCACCACGATCCGAACCGGCCGCGCTTCTTCGCCTATCTGTCGCTGTTCACCTTCGCCATGCTGATGCTGGTGACGGCTGACAATCTGGTGCAGATGTTCTTCGGCTGGGAAGGGGTGGGCCTCGCCTCCTACCTGCTGATCGGTTTCTGGTATAAGAAGCCGTCGGCCAATGCCGCCGCCATCAAGGCCTTCGTCGTCAACCGCGTCGGCGATTTCGGCTTCGCGCTTGGCATCTTCGGCCTCTTCGTGCTGTTCGGCTCGGTCAACCTCGGAACCATCTTCGCCAATGCGGCGACGTTCATCCCCGCCGAAGGCGCCCCGCAGGGCGCTGCCGTGCTGACCTTCCTCGGCCATGCGCTGGACAAGCAGGCGGCAATGACCGTTGTCTGCCTGCTGCTGTTCATGGGCGCGATGGGCAAGTCGGCGCAGGTGCCGCTGCACACCTGGCTGCCGGACGCCATGGAGGGCCCGACGCCGGTGTCCGCGCTGATCCATGCCGCCACCATGGTGACGGCCGGCGTGTTCATGCTGGCGCGCCTGTCACCGCTGTTCGAGCTGTCGCATTCGGCGCTGACGGTCGTGACCTTCATCGGCGCCTTCACCGCCTTCTTCGCCGCGACCGTCGGTCTCGTCCAGAACGACATCAAGCGCGTCATCGCCTATTCGACCTGCTCGCAGCTCGGCTACATGTTCGTGGCGCTCGGGGTCGGCGCCTATGGCGCCGCGATCTTCCACCTGTTCACGCATGCCTTCTTCAAGGCGCTGCTGTTCCTCGGCTCGGGCTCGGTGATCCATGCCGTCTCCGACGAGCAGGACATGCGCAAGATGGGCGGCCTGCGGAAGCTGATCCCGACCACCTACTGGATGATGGTGATCGGCACGCTGGCGCTGACTGGCGTCGGCATTCCGGTGACGGTCATCGGCACCGCCGGCTTCTTCTCCAAGGATGCCATCATCGAGAGCGCCTTTGCCGGCCACAATTCGGTTGCCGGCCTCGCCTTCGTGGCCCTGGTCATCGCCGCCTGCTTCACCTCCTTCTATTCCTGGCGGCTGATCTTCATGACCTTCCACGGCGAGCCGCGGGCGAGCCACGAGGTGATGCACCACGTTCATGAATCGCCGCCGGTGATGCTGGTGCCGCTGTTTATCCTGGCCGCCGGCGCGCTGTTTGCTGGCATCATTTTCCACGGCGCCTTCATCGGCGAGGGCTATGCGGAGTTCTGGAAGGCGTCGCTGTTCACTCTGCCGGACAACCACATCCTGCACGAGATCGAAGAACTGCCGCTGTGGGTCGAGCTGTCGCCCTTCATCGCCATGCTGATCGGCTTCGCGCTGGCCTGGAAGTTCTACATCCGCTCGCCGGAAATGCCGGTGAACCTCGCGGCGCAGCATCGCGGGCTCTACGCTTTCCTGCTCAACAAATGGTATTTCGACGAGCTCTACGACTTCCTGTTCGTGCGGCCCGCCAAGCGCCTCGGCCATTTCCTGTGGAAGACCGGCGATGGCACTGTCATTGACGGTCTTGGTCCGGATGGCATTTCGGCACGTGTCGTCGATGTCACCAACCGCGTCGTCAAGCTGCAGACCGGCTACCTTTATCACTATGCCTTCGCCATGCTGATCGGCGTTGCCGCACTCGTCACCTGGATGATGCTCTGATGACCGCCTGGCCAATCCTCTCGCTGGTCACCTTCCTGCCGCTGGTTGGTGTGCTGCTCATCCTGTTCATCAATGATGACAGCGAAAACGCGCGCCGCAACATCCGCGCCATCGCACTGTTGACGACGACGTTCACGTTCATCATCTCGCTGTTCATCTGGACCGGCTTCGACAATTCGCAGTCCGGCTTCCAGTTCGTCGAGAAGGTCGCCTGGCTCGATTCCGGCATCTCCTATCACATGGGCGTCGACGGCATTTCCATGCTGTTCGTCATCCTGACGACGTTCCTGATGCCGCTCTGCATCCTGGCGTCGTGGGAATCGATCGAGAAGCGCGTCAAGGCCTACATGATCGCGTTCCTGCTGCTCGAGACGCTGATGATCGGCGTGTTCTGCGCGCTGGATATCGTGCTGTTCTACGTCTTCTTCGAAGCCGGCCTGATCCCGATGTTCATCATCATCGGCGTCTGGGGTGGCAAGCGGCGCGTCTACGCCTCGTTCAAGTTCTTCCTCTATACGCTGGCCGGCTCGGTGCTGATGCTGCTCGCCATCATGGCGATGTTCTATCAGTCCGGGACGACGGACATTCCGACGCTGTTGACGCACAACTTCCCGGCCAACATGCAGACCTGGCTGTGGCTCGCCTTCTTCGCCTCCTTCGCGGTGAAGATGCCGATGTGGCCGGTGCACACCTGGCTGCCCGACGCGCACGTCGAGGCGCCGACCGCCGGTTCGGTCATCCTGGCCGCCATCCTCTTGAAGATGGGCGGGTATGGCTTCCTGCGCTTCTCGCTGCCGATGTTTCCGCTGGCTTCCGAAATGTTCGCGCCGCTGGTCTTCGCGCTGTCGATCGTCGCCATCATCTACACCTCGCTGGTGGCGCTGATGCAGGAGGACATGAAGAAGCTGATCGCCTATTCGTCGGTGGCCCATATGGGCTTCGTCACGATGGGCATCTTCGCGATGAACCAGGAAGGCGTGCAGGGCGCGATCTTCCAGATGCTCAGCCACGGCCTCGTCTCCGGGGCGCTGTTCCTATGCGTCGGGGTCATCTATGACCGCATGCATACGCGTGAGATCGCCGCCTATGGTGGCTTGGTCAACAACATGCCGAAATACGCCACCGTGTTCCTGATCTTCACCATGGCCAATGTCGGTCTGCCCGGCACCAGCGGCTTCATCGGCGAGTTCCTGACCATGCTCGGCGTGTTCCGGGTCAACACCTGGGTGGCGTTCTTCGCCGCCACCGGCGTCATCCTGTCGGCCGCCTACGCGTTGTGGCTCTATCGCCGGGTGATCTTCGGCGCCTTGACCAAGGACAGCCTGAAGGGCCTGCTTGACCTGTCGACGCGCGAGAAGGTCATCATCTATCCGCTGGTCGTGCTGGTCATCTTCTTCGGCGTCTATCCCGCACCGGTCTTCGACGCGACGGCCGAATCGGTCAAGTCGCTCGTCACCAATGTCACTGCATCCATCGGCGCCGCGCAGACCGCGGCGGCGAACTGACCAGGGGTTTTGCGAACCATGACGCCGGACCTTCTCTCCAGCCTGTCGCTTTCGACGCCAGAGCTGATCCTTGCCATCGGCGCGCTGGCGCTGCTGATGGTCGGTGCCTATTCGCGCGCCAACACCGCCAACACCGTGACCGGCCTTGCCGTCGCCGTGCTGGTGATCGCTGGCGCCTGGCTGATCTTTTCCACGGGGCAGGGCAGTGCCTATGGCAACGCCTTCATCCAGGATTCCTTCGCCCGTTTCATGAAGGTGCTGGCGCTGATCGGCTCGGCTGTGACGCTGGTCATGTCGATGCGCTTTGCCAAGTCGGAGCATTTCGACAAGTTCGAATATCCGGTGCTGATCCTGCTCTGCACGCTCGGCATGATGCTGATGATCTCGGCCAACGGCATGATCGGGCTCTATCTCGGCCTCGAACTGCAGTCGCTGGCGATCTATGTGCTGGCGGCGATCAATCGCGACAATCTGCGTTCGACCGAGGCCGGCCTGAAGTATTTCGTTCTCGGCGCGCTGTCGTCGGGCATGCTGCTCTATGGCATCAGCCTGATCTATGGTTACACCGGCAACACCGGTTTCCAGGAGATCGCCACGGCGCTGGGCAGCGGCGAGCGCCAGCTTGGTCTCGTCTTCGGCCTCGTCTTCGTGCTGGCCGGCCTTGCCTTCAAGATCTCGGCGGTGCCGTTCCATATGTGGACGCCCGACGTCTATGAGGGCGCGCCGACGCCGGTGACGGCCTTCCTGGCGGCGGCACCCAAGATGGCGGCGATGGCACTGATGGTGCGCGTCACCATGGGTGCGTTCAAGCCGATCGCCGCCGACTGGCAGCAGATCATCGTCTTCATTTCGATCGCCTCGATGGCGCTCGGCGCATTCGCCGCCATCGGCCAGACCAACATCAAGCGGCTGATGGCCTATTCCTCCATCGGCCACATGGGCTACGCGCTGGTCGGTCTTGCCGCCAACAGTCAGGCCGGCGTGCGTGGCGTTGCCATCTACATGCTGATCTACCTGGTGATGACGCTCGGCACCTTCGCCTTCATCCTGGCCATGCGGCGCAAGGAAGGCAATGTCGAGCAGATCAGCGATCTGGCCGGCCTGTCGTCGACCAATCCGATCATGGCGACGATCCTCACCGTCCTGATGTTCTCGCTGGCCGGCATTCCGCCGCTCGCCGGCTTCTGGGGGAAATGGTACGTGTTCCTCGCCGCCATCAACGCTCATCTCTACGCGCTTGCGATCATTGGCGTGCTGGCCTCCGTGGTGGGCGCCTACTACTATCTGCGCATCATCAAGATCATGTGGTTTGACGAACCGGTCGGCGGCTTCGTGCCGATGGCCAGTGAACTGCGCCTCGTGCTCGGCGTCTCCGGCGCCTTCGTGCTGTTCTATGTGCTGATCGGCGGTCCGATCGGCACCTATGCCGAAGCCGCCGCCAAGACCTTTTTCTAGCCGGCATGGGATTTCGGCTGGCTCCTACCTCGGCGTCGGAAGGGTTCCGGCTCGAGGCGCATGACAGCGTCGGCTCCACCAATGCGCTGGCGCTGGACCACGCAAGGGCGGGCGACTCGGGCAAATTGTGGGTCGTTTCCAAGAGGCAGGAAAGCGGGCGCGGCCGCCGCGGCCGCGTGTGGGCGACGCCCGAAGGCAATCTGGCGGCGACGCTGCTTGTCATCACCAGTGCCGAGCTTCGCCTTGCCGCGACGCTCGGCTTTGTCGCCGGCCTGGCGCTTGCCGATGCGCTCGACGCCGTCGTCCCGAAGGGCCGGATCGCCATCGGCCTCGATGGTGCAAGCGCGGGCAAAAACCGGTTCGAGCTGAAATGGCCGAATGACGTGCTTGCCTCGGGCGCCAAGCTGGCCGGCATCCTGCTGGAATCGGCGATACTGGAAGGCGGCCGCTTCGCGGTGGCGGTCGGCATCGGCGTCAATGTGGTGGCTTATCCCGAGGATTTGCCTTATCCCGCGACTTCGCTCAATGCATTGGGCGCGACATGCGATGCCGAAACGCTGTTCCTGGCGCTATCGGATGCCTGGAGCGAGAATGCCAGGCTGTGGGATGAGGGGCGCGGACTTGCCGCTGTCAGGCGACGCTGGCTGGCTCGCGCAGCGGGGCTCGGCGGCGAGGTTGCTGTCAGAATTGACGGTAATGTGGTGCGTGGGGTGTTTGAAACCATTGACGAGGACTGCCGTTTCGTGATCCGCGACGATGAAGGTTCGGTTCTGACGATCGCCGCCGGCGACGTGCATTTCGGCGCGGTCGCGTCTGCCCGGATCTAACGGGCTTGGCCTGAGGGCCAGGAAGGAAAAAATCATGGCGAAAGCGGAAAACGCCGAACTCGTCTTCGTGCCGCTCGGCGGCGTCGGCGAGATCGGTATGAACTTCGCTCTCTACGGCTACGGTCCGCCGAGCGCGCGCGAGTGGATCGTCATCGATGTCGGCGTGACCTTTCCCGATGCCAGCCTGCCTGGCGTCGACCTGGTGCTGCCCGACACGCGTTTCATCGAAGAGAATCTCGCCAATCTGCGCGGCATCATCATCACCCATGCGCACGAAGACCACTATGGCGCGTTGCTCGACACCTGGCCGAAGCTGAAGGCGCCGGTGTGGATGACGCCGTTCAGCGCCGGCTTGCTGGAAGCCAAGCGGCAAGGCGAGCATGGCGCGCCGAAAATCCCGCTGACGATCTATCGGGCAGGGGAGAAATTCACCGTCGGCCCCTTCGAGATCGAAGCCATTCCGGTCGCGCACTCGATCCCCGAGCCGATGTCGCTGGCGATCACCACGCCTGCCGGCACCGTCATCCATACCGGCGACTGGAAGATCGATCCCGAACCGACGATCGGTCCGAAGACCGACGAGGCGCGCTTCCGCGCCTATGGCGACAAGGGCGTCCTGGCGCTGATCTGCGATTCGACCAATGCGATGAGGGAAGGCGAGTCGCCTTCGGAAGTGGCCGTCGGCGAAGGCCTCAAGGGCGTCATTCAGGCCGCCAAGGGCCGTGTCGCCGTCACCACATTCTCCTCCAATGTCGGGCGCATTGTCTCCATTGCCAAGGCGGCGCGCGATGCTGGCCGCCAGTGCCTGGTGCTTGGCCGCTCGCTGAAGCGGGTCATCGATGTGGCCGACGAGCTCGGCTACATGGACGGGCTGCCGGAGTTCATCGCCGAAGAGGATTTCGGCTTCGTCCCGCGCGAAAACCTCGTCATCATCTGCACCGGCAGCCAGGGCGAGCCGCTGGCGGCCCTTGCCAAGCTGTCACGCGACGAGATGAAATCGGTGTCGCTGACGGCTGGCGACACGGTGGTGTTTTCCTCGCGCACCATTCCCGGCAACGAGAAAGCGATCCTCGAGATCAAGAACCGCCTGATCGATCTCGGCATCAAGATCATCGAGGATGGCGACGCATTGGTGCATGTCTCCGGCCATCCGCGCCGCAGCGAATTGCGCAAGATGTATGAGTGGGTGCGGCCGCAGATCGGCGTGCCGGTGCATGGCGAAGCGGCGCATCTGGTGGCGCAGGGGTCGCTGATGTCGACCTCAGGCATAGGCCAGGTGGCGCAAGTGCGCGACGGCGACATGCTGAGGCTTGCCCCTGGCCCTGCCACCATCATCGACCAGGTGCCGTTCGGCCGCATCTACAAGGACGGCAGGCTGATCGGCACCGACCAGGCGATGGGCATTCGCGACCGGCGCAAGCTCTCCTTCGCCGGCCATGTCGCGGTCAATGTCGTGCTCGACGAGAAGTACGAGCTCGCCGGCGATCCCGATCTGGTGGCCATTGGCGTTGCCGAGGCCGACGCCGGCGGCGAGACGCTCGAGGACCTGATGATCGATGCGGCAATCGGCGCGGTGGACTCTATCCCCCGTCAGCGCCGAAAAGACCTCGACCTCGTGCAGGAAGCCGTACGGCGCGCGGTGCGCGGTGCGGCCAACGAAGCCTGGGGCAAGAAACCACTGGTGACGGTGTTCGTCACGAGGTGAGGAAGAGGGAGTAGGCCCTGCTCCTCCCCTGACTTTCCACGGAGCACCCTATGCTCGGACGCCTGAATCATGTCGCGCTTGCCGTGCCGGACCTGGCCGCGGCGGTTGCCGCCTATCGCAATACGCTCGGTGCCGAAGTCACCGAGCCGCAGGCGCTGCCGGAGCACGGCGTCACCGTGGTTTTCGTCAATGTCGGCAACACCAAGATCGAACTTCTCGAGCCGTTGGGCGAGGGCTCGCCGATCGCCGCCTTCCTCGACAAGAACCCTTCCGGCGGCATGCATCATCTTTGCTATGAGGTCGCCGATATCCTGGCCGCGCGCGACCAGCTCAAGGCTTCCGGCGCCCGCGTGCTGGGCGACGGCAACCCGAAGACCGGCGCCCATGGCAAGCCGGTGTTGTTCCTGCACCCGAAGGATTTCTTCGGCACGCTGATCGAACTGGAGCAATCATGAGCTGGGTTTCGTTCACCGCGCTGTTCTTCGCGACCTGGTGGGTGGTGCTGTTTGCCGTGCTGCCGTTCAGCATCAGGACGCAGGATGAGGATCATGACGTGACGCTGGGCACGGTTCCAAGCGCGCCGCGCGGCCCCCATATGCTGCGCGCCGTGGTGCGCACCACCATCGCCACGGCGGTTCTGATGGGCATTTTCTACGGCCTGACTCATGGGCTGGGATACAGCCTCAACGACATCCCGCACATCGTGCCGGACTTCGGCCAGACTCCAGCAAAATAGGCCGTCTGACGACGGCATTTCTGGTATGGTGGAACCGAGGGCGTCGCTCCGGGACGCTGTACCGTTCTTCCGGTTCGACGGGTGCTGACGCAGGGTAAAGTGGTTTGGCAACTCGTTGCGCTAAGCAGGTGATTGCACAAAAAAAATGCAAGGCACAAGGCCTTGCAATTTAAACGCGTCCGATCTGTTTCCGGTTTCCGGCGGCAGCGAGTAACCGCGCCTAGATCGCATCCTCCCAAGACTTTGACCGCGTAGGAGAGCAGATTTTTTTCTACCCTCTCGGTTATCAGGGCACATTAGCCTAACGCGAATGAAAATGTCACGAAGAATTTTGCCTTGAAACGGGCATTCTCGTGCTGCACTGCACAATAGTGCGGCAGGCGTTGCTTGGGAAACGACCAATAGGGTCGGCGAGCTTTTACCACCCTTCCTGAATTGGCGCGCGTAAAGAATTGGAGCGCCCAGCCCGAAGAGGCTGGGCTCTCTCGCACGGTCGGCTGGAACCTACTTTGCGAAGCCGGCCTCAGCCATCGCTTTCTCGACCATGCCGATCCAGCCTTCGTTGGCACCCGGGAGGCGTCCCTCCGATTTCAGGCCGGTTAGCATGGCCAGCGCGGCCTTGAGATTTGTCGACGGGTCAACGCCAGCTACAGCCAGCTTATAGCGGCTGTAGGCGGCATCGACCGTGCGCTGGGCATTGCCCGGATCGGCTTGCGACTGCGTATTGGCGATCACGAAACCGGCCTGGTACTCGGCTGCCGCGCCGATTTTGTCCCCCTTGCTCATCAGCACGTCGCCGATCCGGTTGTGGCCAACCGCGAGATCGCGCTGCCATTCGGCATTGTCGGGATCGAGTTCGGCCAGATATTCCGCGATGGCCTGTCCGGAACGGCGGTTGGAGAGCGCTCCATCGAGGTCGCCAGCCTCGGCGTGAGCGTCGGCCACCTTGCCCAGCGCAAGCTCGAGGTCACGCCGCCACAGTGTGTTGCCGGGATCCCGCGCCACCAGCTTCCGCGCGATATCGACGCTGCGCTGGTAGGGCTCGAAAGCTTTTTCGTTGTGCCCGGTCAGCCGCTGCAGGTCGCCGATAGCGGTGAGGCTGACGGTGATGTCTCGCTGCAGTTCGGCGTCGTCCGGCATCTTCTTCGCCAGCGCCTCGGTGATCTGCAAGGACACCTCATATTCGGCGATCGAGCCTTCCAGGTCGTTGGTCAGCCTGAGCGCCAGCCCGACCTTGGAATGGCTGACGGAAAGGTCGCGCCGAAAGCCATCATCGTCTGGCGCTTTCTCGACCAGGAATTCGGCAACCTTGAGCGCTGAACGATAATTCGCCAGCGCGCCGGGTCCGTCGCCCGAACCCCGCATGGCATCGCCGATGCGGTTGAAGCAGACGGCGTAGTCGCGCAGATAGCCAAGCGTAGGCTCCTTTTCGAGGATCGCCTTCATCGTGGCGAGCGCCTGCGCGTAAAGCGCGATCGCGCCGGCGGTATCGCCCATCGCCTTCTTGACGTCGGCCACCTTGTTCTGGGCCACGGCAAGGTCGCGCTGGTGGTCGATCTTGTCGGGCTCGGCAGCCGCGCGTTTCTCGGCGGACTGGACCATGGAATCAAAGGCTTTGCCGGCTTCCTGCAAATGGCCGACGGTCGTTTCCAGCGTGCCGATCAGTTCCCAGGACAGTGTCTGCTGGTAGCGCGCGTCGTCCGGTATGTGGAAACCCTCGACATCAGCGTAGAGCGCCACGGCCTTGCGGTAGTCCTCAATGGCGAGGTCGTAACGCAGTTGCGCCCGCGAAGCGCCGCCGGCGAGATAATGCGTCGTTGCCTCTGATAGCGTACGTTCGATGAATCGGGTTTTCAGATCGTCGCGCGACTTGCCGTCGATATCCGCCGCCTTGCCAAGCAGCGCGCGTGCCTCGTCGAATGAGCCAAGTGCCAATTGCGCTTCGGCCTGTTGGCGCAGCGCCGTCACCTGCGGATCGGAGGAGGCGAAGTTGCGCAGATCGGCCCGGACCTTTGTGAAAGCATCGGCCGCTTCCTGGAGTTTCTGCTGGCGCTGCCTTGGCTCCATCGCCTTGCCGTCGGAGGTGATAAGCGCGGCGTATAGCGGCGCTAGCGGCATGTCGGCGTTGGCCGCCACCGCCTCGACCTCCACGCGCAAGTCCGGCGTGACGTCGGCCATGGCGAGCAGCAGCCGATCGCGCTCGGGCAGGGCGTCCTTGCTGGCCTGTGCGGCGAAGAAAAGCTGCGGCAAGCCGCTCTCGACATAGGGAAGCTGTTTGCCGCGCGACAGGTCGTAGACCTGTTGCTGCACCAGCGTCAGCACGGAGCGTATTTCCAGCCCGTCCGTGGGCAGGAACTTGGCCAATGCGGCGGAAAATTCGGAGTTGCCGGATGCGCCGTCAGACGCCGTCTGTCCGGGCGCCGCGGAGAAGGCGAACAGCACGTTTTCCGCCCGGCCCATGCGTCCCAACCCCGGCTTGGCCTCGGATTTTACCTCTGGCGCGATGGACAGCACGCCGCGCCCTTCGCCAGATTTGCTGTCTCCGGATTCGCTGCCCCCGGATTGGCCAAAAGGATCGTTGCGGCACGCATCGAGCACCACGAGGCCGATCTTGCCGACCGCGGTCACTGTCTCACGCACCTCTTCTAGCGGAAGGGTTGTGGCCTTCAATCGATCCAGCGAAGACGGATCGGCATCGACCGGCAGAAGCCGGTTGTCGCCCGCGATCTCGACGCCATGACCGGAGAAATAGATCAGCGCGACATCCGCGCCGGCCGCATCGTCGCGAAAGTCCTCCAGCGCCCGGCGCATACGCTTCAAGTCACGGTTCGCTTCGGTGGTGACGTCGAAGCCGAGCTTTTTCAGCGCGGATTCGATCGTGCGGCTGTCGTTTACCGCGTTTTTCAGCGGACGGACATTCCGGTAGTCGTCGGCCGCCAGAATGAGCGCGACCCGCCGCTCGGCATGGGCCGCCGAGACGAAAAAGATCGCCAGGATGACTGCCAGGTAAAAACGCAATGATCCAATCCACCCGCAACTGACAGACTCCCACGGCTTGTCAGCGCAAGCAAGCCGGGCGCGACAAGATCCAGGAACTGAACGATTGCGGGCGCGAAGGCGTCGATGTGCCGCCTTCGCCGGGTTTCCATTCCGCCATGAAATGGCTATGAAGCCGGGGCAAGCAGCCTGCGTCGCGCCGATTCCGGCGGGGCCATCCTCTCTCACGGAACAGTCCATGCGTTTGTCGCGCTATTTCCTGCCTATACTCAAAGAAAATCCGCGAGAGGCCGAAATTGTCTCGCACCGGTTGATGCTTCGCGCCGGCATGATCCGCCAGCAGGGGCAAGGCAGTTTTTCGTGGTTGCCACTCGGCAAGCGGGTGCTGGACAAGGTCTGCCGCATCATCCGCGAGGAGCAAAACCGCGCCGGTGCGCTGGAAATCCTGATGCCGACCATTCAATCGGCCGATCTGTGGCGCGAAAGCGGTCGCTATGACGACTATGGCAAGGAGATGCTGCGCATCAAGGATCGCCAGGACCGCGACATGCTTTACGGTCCGACCAATGAGGAAGTGGTCACCGAGATCGTGCGCGCCTACGTGAAATCCTACAAGGACCTGCCGCTCAATCTCTACCACATCCAGTGGAAGTTCCGTGACGAAGTGCGGCCGCGCTTCGGCGTCATGCGCAGCAGAGAATTCCTGATGAAGGACGCCTATTCCTTCGATCTCGACTTCGAGGGCGCAAAGGCGGCCTATAACCGCATGTTCGTGTCCTATCTCAGGACTTTCACGCGCATGGGGCTGCAGGCGATTCCGATGCGGGCCGACACGGGGCCGATCGGCGGCGATCTCAGCCACGAATTCATCATCCTCGCCGACACCGGCGAGAGCCAGGTCTTCTGCCATCGCGACTATCTTTCGCTCGGTGTGCCCGGCGAGACTACAGACTTCGCCGACGACGCCGAGATCGGCGACATCGTCAAGACGTGGACGACGCCCTACGCCGCCACCGACGAGATGCATGACGAGGCGGCCTGGGAAAAGATCGGCGAAAACGACAAGGTTTCGGCACGCGGCATCGAGGTCGGCCATATCTTCCATTTCGGCGACAAATACTCCAAGCCGATGGGAGCCAAGGTGACCGGGCCCGACGGCAAGGATCACTTCGTTTCCGGAGGCTCCTACGGCATCGGGCCGTCACGGCTGGTGGCTGCGATCATCGAAGCCAGCCATGACGACAACGGCATCATCTGGCCGGAAGCGGTGGCGCCGTTCGACATCGGGCTGATCAACATGAAGGCGGGCGACGCCGAGTGCGACCGGGTCTGCGACGAACTGCATGCCGCTTTCGTTGCCGCCGGCAAGGACGTGCTCTACGACGACACCGACCAGCGGCCCGGCGGAAAGTTCGCCACCGCCGATCTGATCGGCCTGCCGTGGCAAGTGATCGTCGGGCCCCGCGGCGTGGCCGCCGGCGAGATCGAGATCAAGAATCGCAAGACTGGCGAGCGTGAGACGCTGCCGGTCGCCGCCGTGAAACAGCGCTTCGGTGTCGCCGCATGAGCGAGGCGGTGGCGGCAAGACCGGTGGGCGCCGGACCCTTTTCCATCTTCGAGCGCATGGTCGCATGGCGCTATCTGCGCTCGCGGCGCAAGGAGACGGTGATTTCGGTGATCGCCTCGATCTCCTTCCTCGGCATCATGCTGGGGGTCGCCACGCTGATCGTGGTCATGGCGGTGATGAACGGCTTCAGGGCGGAGCTGTTGACGCGCATCCTCGGCGTCAACGGCCATCTGATCGTGCAGCCGCTCGATCTCGCCGCTTGAGGACTATGCGCAGGTCGCCGGCCGCATCAATGGCGTGCCCGGCGTCAAATACGCCATCCCGCTGATCGACGGCCAGGTGCTGGCGCAAGGCAATGTCGGTGGCGGCACCGGCGCGCTGGTGCGCGGCATACGCGGCGAGGACCTGGGCAAGATCGCCATCGTCGCCGGCAACATCAAGCAGGGTTCGATCGCCGGTTTCGACACGGGCGAGGGCGTCGCCATCGGCAAGCGCATGGCCGAGAATCTCGGCCTGGCGCTTGGCGACACCATCACCTTGATCTCGCCGGACGGTGACGTGACGCCGCTGGGCACGACGCCGCGCATGAAGGGCTATCCGATCACCGCGATCTTCGAAGTCGGCATGTCGGAGTATGACAGCTCGATCGTCTACATGCCGTTTTCGGAAGCGCAGCTCTATTTCAACATGGACGGCCGGGCGCAGACGATCGAGATCTATGTCGACAATCCCGACGATGTCGACGCGCTGAAGCCGAAGGTGGAGGAGGCGGCGCAGCGGCCGATCGACCTCGTCGACTGGCGCCAGCGCAACGAGACCTTCTTTTCCGCCCTGCAGGTCGAGCGCAACGTCATGTTCATGATCCTGACGCTGATCGTGCTGGTGGCGGCGCTCAACATCATCTCCGGCCTGATCATGCTGGTGAAGGACAAGGGGCACGACATCGCCATCCTGCGCACCATGGGCGCTACCCGAGGGGCCATCCTGCGCATCTTCCTGATGACGGGGGCTGCGATCGGCGTGACAGGCACGCTCGCCGGCGTCCTGCTCGGCATCGTCATCTGCACCAACATCGAATCGATCCGCCAGTTCTTCTCCTGGATGACCGGCAAGGTGCTGTTCAACCCCGAGCTTTACTTCCTCAGCCAGCTGCCGGCGAAGATGGATCCGCGCGAGACCACCTACGTCGTCATCATGGCGCTCGGGTTGTCCTTCCTGGCAACGGTGTTTCCGGCGTGGCGGGCCGCCCGGCTCGATCCCGTCGAAGCCTTGAGGTATGAATGATGGCCGAGGCCATTATCGAGCTGAAGAGCGTTGAGCGGCACTACGTCCAGGGTCCGCGCAAGCTCACCATTCTCAACGGCGCCGATTTCTCGCTGAAGCGCGGCGAGATGGTGGCGCTGGTGGCGCCGTCCGGTAGCGGCAAGTCGACGCTGCTGCATACCGCGGGCCTGCTGGAGCGCCCCGACGCAGGCGACGTGATTCTGGCCGGTCGTGCCTGCGGACGGCTCTCCGACGACGAACGCACGTCGATCCGCCGCAACGATGTCGGCTTCGTCTACCAGTTCCATCACCTGCTGCCGGAGTTCACGGCGCTGGAAAACATCATGATGCCGCAGCTCATCAAGGGGCTGCCGCGCAAGGAGGCGGCCGAGCGCGCGGCGCAGCTGCTCGACTACATGCAGATCGGCAAGCGCGCGTCGCACCGGCCATCCGAACTCTCCGGCGGTGAGCAGCAACGCGTTGCCATCGCGCGTGCGGTTGCCAATGCACCGCTGGTGCTGCTGGCGGACGAGCCGACAGGCAATCTCGACCCGGTCACCGCCTCCTATGTGTTCGACGCACTGGGCGCACTGGTCAAGCAATCCGGCCTCGCGGCGCTGATCGCGACCCATAATCACGAACTGGCATCGCGCATGGACCGGCGCGTCACCCTGGCCGACGGCAAGGTCGTGCCCCTCGGCTCGGGCTGATCTTCAGTCTCGCCATATCCTGGCGGGCTCACCGATAGTCCGCCACCAGAGCGTGTTTGCGCTCCATCGGGTGCTCGCCGCACGCCCGTCAACCTTTCCTTAACCCTGCCGATCTGATCGCCTGGAAATTCCGGATGCGGCCGGATTCTGGTCGTTGACAATAGCACAAAATTAGAACAAATTGAGAACATATCAACAACAGGAGAGAGTTATGACCGATCTGGTTCAGGATGTCGTCTCACTGGTCTGCATGAGCACCTTTCTCATTTCCATGGCGATCTGGATCGGAGCCATGTGAGCTGACGGCATAAGCCGTCGCTGTTGCCGCGCAATTCCAGGAAATGTGTGAAACGGTTTTCCCGGGAAAAGCGCATGGCGCTTTCCCTTGGGAATTGCGCCAGAACAAAAGGGACCGGGCAGTTCTGCGTTTCCATGAAACGATGAATTGCTGCGGGCGGGCAAAGACCGCTCCGCCGTTAAGCTTTTCTTGCCCGTCGTGACGTTAGGATATCCCTGCTGAGGCAAGGAGCAATGTCACGTGCCGCCCATCGTCACGGCCATCCTCGTGGCCAGCAATCTCGGGCTGATCTTTCTTTTGATGACCGTGCCGCTTGGTTTGCGCACGGTCAGGCTGAGCCGCCTGGTGGCGATGGACCGCCACCGCCTCTGGCAGGCGCTGTGGCCGCTGGGCAGCGATGCCGGCTGGTCCGGCGAGATCCTTTCCGCCGAGGCACTGGACGGGAAGGGCCTGGCCCGGATCGTGCTGTCTTGGGAAGGCCGCGACGGCAAGCCGATCGAGCGCAAGTCGCAGTTCGAGGAGGTTGTCGAGGGTAGCCGTTTCTCGATGCGCGTCATCGAGGACACCGCGCTCGACGCCTCGTTCTGGGCGAACTACCGCGAAAGCGTCGAACTCGTTTCCGAGGGCGGCAGCACACGGGTGACGTTCAGCCAGACCGATCGCTATCGCGGCGTTGCCTTCCTGGTGTTTCGCTATTTCGCCATGCGCCGCGAACTCGGCAAGCTGCAGCGCTGGGCCAGGACCGGACAGTATCGCAAGGGCGGCTGGTTCGAGCATCCGCTGAGCCAGGTCGGCTTCGCGGGTCTTTCGGCGCTGATTCTGTGGCCGTTCTTCGGCCTTCACTTAGGCGGGCTGGCGCTGGCCGCGATCCTGACGTCGGTGGTGGCCTTGCACGAGCTCGGCCACATGGCGGCGTTTCGCCTGATGGGGCACAGCAAGGCGCGGATGATCTTCATCCCTCTGCTCGGAGGCATCGCCATTGGCGGCCGGCCCTATGACAGCCGCTTCGAGGTGGCCTTCGTGGCGTTGATGGGCGCCGGTTTCTCCGCCTTCCTGGTGCCGGTCGTCATCGCCGCCAGTACCTTTGCCGGCGCGGAAGGACATCGATTGGCGGCGATGCTGCTGGCAACGCTGGCTGGCTGCGTCGCCTTGTTCAACATCGCCAATCTGGTGCCGGTCTGGAAGTTCGACGGCGGCCAGGTGCTGCGCCAGATCTGCCCGGGGCCGATCGTGCTAGCGTTGGCTTCGTTCTTCCTGCTTTCTGCCTTCCTGGCGCTTGGCCGGCAGGCCGGCTTCTCCTCCGGCTTTCTGCTCGCGGCCGGAGCAATCTTTTCAATCCTCAGTCTTTTGACCGTGGGCAGCGGGGTAAAGCCGCGCCACGAGCTGAAGCCGATCCGCACTATCGATCGCCTCGCCATGGCGGCAGCGCTGCTGGCAGTGTTCGCCATCCACGGCTATGGCGTCTTGTGGGCGTCGGCGCAGCTGACCTGAACAGGCCCAGATAGGAAGCATCAACCGGTCTTGCGGGCCACTTCCAAATGCGAAGCCGTGGCGGGACCGAAGACGTCCTCGAAGGCGGATTTCAGCGCCAGGTCGAGATCGGCCATTGTCAGGGGAAGGCCGAGGTCGACGAGGCTGGTGACGCCGTGATCCTGCACGCCACACGGCACGATGCCGCCGAAATGGTCGAGATCGGGTTCGACATTGATAGCGATGCCATGAAAGCTCACCCAGCGCCGCAGCCTGATGCCGATAGCGGCGATTTTGTCCTCGGCCGGCGAGCCGTCCGGCAGGGCAGGGCGATCCGGCCGCACCACCCAGACGCCGACGCGGTCCTCGCGGCGCTCGCCATGCACGTTGAAGGCGGCGAGCGTGCCAATGATCCACTGTTCGAGCGCGGCGACAAAGGCGCGGACATCCTCGCGCCGGCGTTTCAGGTCGAGCATGACATAGGCGACCCGCTGGCCCGGCCCATGGTAGGTGTATTCGCCGCCGCGCCCCGCCGCGAACACCGGGAAGCGGTTGGCGTCGATCAGGTCCTCGATGCGGGCGCTGGTGCCGGCGGTGTAGAGCGGCGGGTGCTCGACCAGCCAGACCATTTCGCCGGCGGTGCCGCTTCGGATCGCCTCTGCGCGAGCCTCCATGAAGGCAAGTGCATCGGGATAGGCGGTGAGGCCCGGCTCGATCCGCCATTCGACCGGCGCCGAACCGGGCAACGGCAGGAACGACGTGGCGATCTGGCTGCGTTCTGGCATGGCGTGTCGCTTTTTGCTTATGCCTATCGTACCCCAAAACCGCCTTGCACTTTTGGGCGATATGCATTTGCCCTCCATATGGCGACATCAGGCGGAAACGTCCAGTTCCGGCCATGCTTTCCGATCCTGTGGAGTGTTATGCCAATCGATGGAGATTATTGCTTGCCGCGCACTTGTTTCGCCGGAAACGATTTGCTACACGCCGCGAGCCGGTCGGTTCCGGCTCCTACCACGTGCGGTCGTGGCGGAATTGGTAGACGCGCAGCGTTGAGGTCGCTGTGGGGCAACCCGTGGAAGTTCGAGTCTTCTCGACCGCACCATTCTCTCTTCCCAGAATCTGATCTGTGCCAGCCTCCGGCCCGTGCGGGCAGGGCTCACCTCGTTTGATATTCCCGCGCGCTACGCATCTTTCTTTTTGAGCATCGGATTTTCCCCAAACCGGTTTCCACTTTTGAGTCCGATGCTTTAGACCTGACAGGCACCTTTTCCGGGATCGCGATGGCGGGAGGCGCTGGTGGAAGGCCAGGACGAAAGGACGACCGGCGCCAGGGCAGCCGACGAGCACCACGCCGACATCTATGGCGAGGACGGCGTTGTCCTTTCGTCCTTCCTGGCCCAGATCGGCGCGGCGATCGCCGATCGCGACACGCTCACGCTCAAGCATGAAGTCGACGATCTTCACCAGTCGGAGCTTGGCGACCTGCTCGAGGCGCTGCATCCCGAACAGCGCCGCCTGCTGGTCGAGTTGTTGGGCGCCGACTTCGATTTCTCCTCGCTGACCGAGGTCGACGAGGCGATCCGCATGGAGATCGTCGACAACCTGCCCAACGCGCAGATCGCGCAGGCGGTGCAGGAGCTCGATTCCGACGACGCGGTCTACATTCTCGAAGACCTCGAAAAGGAAGACCAGGACGAGATCCTGTCGCAACTGCCGTTCACCGAGCGGATCAGGCTGCGCCGCTCGCTCGACTATCCGGAGGAGACGGCCGGCCGGCGCATGCAGACGGAGTTCGTCGCGGTGCCGCCGTTCTGGACGATCGGCCAGACCATCGACTACATGCGCGAGGACAGGAACTTGCCTGAGCGCTTCAGCCAGATCTTCGTCATCGATCCGACCTTCAAGCTGCTCGGCGCCATCGACCTCGACCAGATCCTGCGCACCAAGCGCGCGGTCAAGGTCGAGGAGGTCATGCATGAGACGCGGCACGCCATTCCGGCCACCATGGACCAGGAAGAGGCGGCGCGGGAATTCGAGCAATATGACCTGTTGTCGGCCGCCGTCGTCGACGAGAACGAGCGGCTGGTTGGCGTGCTGACCATCGACGACGTCGTCGACGTCATCCAGCAGGAAGCGGAAGAAGACCTCTTGCGCATGGGCGGTGTCGGCGACGAAGAGCTTTCCGACAGTATTTTTCGACCTCGCGGTCGCGCGTTCCCTGGCTGCTGGTCAATCTTCTGACCGCCTTCCTTGCGGCTTCGGTGATCGGCCTGTTCGACCGCACGATCGAGCATATCGTGGCGCTGGCGGTGCTGATGCCGATCGTGGCCGGCATGGGCGGCAATGCCGGCTCGCAGACGATGACGGTGACGGTGCGCGCGCTGGCGACGAAGGATCTCGATATCTACAATGCCGGCCGCATCATCCGCCGCGAGATGGGCGTCGGCTTCATCAACGGTATCGTGTTCGCCATCCTGATCGGCATCGTCGCCGCGACCTGGTTCCACGACAACAATCTGGGCGGCATCATTGCCGCGGCGATGATCATCAACATGTTCGCGGCCGCCTTGGCTGGCATTCTGATCCCGCTGCTGCTCGACCGCTTCAAGGTCGACCCGGCGGTCGCCTCGGCGGTCTTCGTCACCACGGTCACCGATGTCGTCGGCTTCTTCGCCTTCCTTGGCATTGCCACGTGGTGGTTCGGGGTGCACTGAAGCGCGTGTCGCGCCGTCAATTGACTTTTACGTAAATGCCGTGCGAGGCTTGTTCGGGGTGCCATGTCGATTCCGGCATGGCATGGGTTTGGTTCGGGACAGAAGGGAACGCCGCATTGCGATCGCCCGGGATTCCGGCATTTGGAGTGACAATGCGGGAATACTATACGATCACCGAGCTGACCCGCGAATTCGACGTGTCGACGCGGACGCTGCGTTTCTATGAGGACGAGGGGCTGGTGCAGCCGGTGCGGCGTGGCCGCACGCGGCTGTTTCGCCCATCCGATCGCCACCTCATCCGCCAGATCATGCGCGGCAAGAGGCTCGGCTTCTCGATCAACGAGATCCGCGAAATCATCCAGATGTACAAGGAGCCTCCGGGCGAGGTCGGTCAACTCAAGCTGATGATCAAGCGGATCGAGGAAAAGCGCGAGGATCTGCGGCAGAAGCGCCGCGACCTCGAGGAGACGCTGGCCGAACTCGACCAGGCCGAAGAGTCGTGCGTCGAGCGGCTGGTGGAGCTCGGCGTCAACACCTGACCGGTGCGGTTGCTCCGATGTCTCGCCGCCAGGAACCGTGAAAGCTTGAACCGGCGATCGATCACGTCATGTTCATCACTCTCGCCTGGCTGTTTGTCGCCGCCGTCACCGTCCACAATCTGGAGGAGGCGGTTTTCCTGCCCGCCTGGTCCGAGCGGGCGGGGCGCTGGCATCGTCCCGTCGGGGCCAACGAATTCCGCTTCGCGGTGTTCGTGCTGGTTGTTCTTGCTGGCGTTGCGGCTTTGCTCGCCACCGTGCAGGGACGGGAGAGTTTCGGCGCCTACGTCCTGTCGGGCTATGCGCTTGCGATGCTGCTCAACGTGGCTTTTCCACATCTGCTCGTCACAATGGTCACGCGCCGCTATATGCCGGGGACCGCGACCGCTCTCGCACTGAACCTGCCGGTCACCGCGGCTCTGCTGCATCAGGCATTTCGCGAGGGATATATTTCGGCGACCGGCTTCGCCTTGTCAGCGCCCGCCGTCGTCCTGGCCATCGTGCTGCTGATCCCGGTGCTGTTTTATGTCGGCCGGAAACTGCTTCCGGACACGGCAGGCGCGCCACACAAGGCTTCGGACTGATCCGCCGCGCCTCAGATCCAGCGCCGCACGCGTTTGGCGTAGTCGCGGTATTTCTTGCCGAACTTCGCCGCCAGGATCTTTTCCTCTCCCTCGATCGCGACCTTCTGCGTGGCGAAGGCGGCGATGAAGGCAAACAGCAGGAACCATGCGATCCCCGAAACAAAGCCGACGCCGATCAACAGCAGCGTGTTGGCCAGATACATCGGATTGCGGGTGATGCCGAAGGGACCTGTGGTGACAAGGTGATCGGGCACCGCATTGGGGTTGAGCGTTGTCTTGGCTCGGGTCATCGTGCGGATCGCGGTGAACCAGAGTGCCGCGACGCCGAACAGCGCCACCCAGCCGGCGGCGAACAGGATGTCGCCGAGCAGGTCGCCGATCCAGGGCAGGGGATAGAAAAGACCGAGGGCGACGCTGATAGCGATGGCGGCGATGTAGATCAGCGGCGGCCACGGTATGAGGCCCGGCTTCGGCTGGTTCTCGGTCATTGTGCCCCTCCCTCAGTCATCTTGTCTTCGGTCTTGGCGGTGCACATGCCGGCGAGATCGGACAGATGCGCCTTCCAGTCCGCAGTCTGGTCGTTGTTGTAGAGGCGATCAAGAGAGGCCTCGCCCTCGAGCGTGTCGAGCATGCACACACAATAGCTCGCACAGAATTCGGTGTCGCGCGACTGCTCGCACGACAGTTGGCAGGTCTTCAGGAAATTCACCTGCGGGGTTTCGACCTTGGCCGGCATCACTTGCGAAAACAGCCAGACACAGCCGATCAGCAGCGGCTGGTGGATCAAATAGAAAGCCAGGCTGTGCCGGCCGATGAAGACCAGCGGATTGGCCCAACGACCCGGCGTGAGGCTCGCCAGGCGCGCCCGTAGGCCGGAGGCGGAGGCGAGTTTCGCCGCGGCGATGCCGAGGAGCACCGCGCCGAACCAGGGGAACAGCGGAACGTAGTCATTGGAGCGCGGGCTGGTTGCCGAGAGGCCGACCCACAACAGCCACGGATGGTCGAAAGCCTCGAGGCGCAGATAGACGGGCGCCGCGATGACGAGCGCGGCAACAACAAGCGTCAGCAGCGCCGGCAGCCGAAGGAACAGCAGGCCAAGCAGGCTGGCGAGTGCAATTTCGTGCAGGATGCCGAAGAAGATGAAGCCGTCCGGCGTGGCGATGCGGGTGACGACCGAAATGGCGATCGCCGCTCCGGCGACCATGGCGAAACGCTTCCAGAAGCCGTTCCAGCGGATCCGCCGGCCATGGGCGAGGTACAGGCTGACACCGACCAGGAACAGGAAGGTCGAGGCGATGCAGCGCGCGTAGATCTTCCACAAGCCGAAGGCGGTCAGGCCAGGATCGGTGTAGCCGAAGAATTCCAGATCCCAGGTGAAATGGTAGCTCGCCATGGCGATGAGCGCGATGCCGCGCACGATGTCGATGGCGATGATGCGCTTCGGTTGATCCTGAACGGGTGCGGTCGGCGTATGGATGCTCATGGTCTCGCGATCTGAATCAGCCCCGCATGACGACTATCACGGTTGCACCGGACAAAAGAAGCTGACCATGCGTGCTTCGATGCCGATTGCCCGTGGACAGCAGCGTCGGGATTCCCTGAGGTGCAAAGATCCAACTGCGCCGCGTCAGGCTCGCTTTGGGCCAGCGCTGGAAAGCCTTTGACCGATTTCGCATTTTACCGGGAAGGCGTCGGTTTCCTGTTACCGGGGGGATGGATCGCGGCGGCAGATTTGATGCCGCGATTCTGCTTTGGGGAAGCAATGTCCACCCATGTGCGCCATCCGATCTGGCTTCCGGCCCTCAAGGCCGCGGATGCGCGTACATTCGCCTCGCTCTATGCGGTCGAATCCTTCGCACGCGCCACGGTCTCGAGCGTCATCCCGATCCAGGCCTACGAGATCCTCCACAACGAGCAGATCGTCTCGATCCTCTACACCATCGTGGCGTTGCTCGGCCTGTCGGTGACGCTGTTCATGCCGATGCTGATCCGCCGTTTTGCCCGGCGCTGGGTCTACACCGCCGGTGCGTGCCTGCTGGCCATCGGCTCGCTGTTCTTCGTCACGCACACGCTTGCCGGGCAACTGGCCGGTATGCTGTGCCGCGTGATGGGCGCCAGCGCGCTGTCGATCACGCTCAACCTCTACATCATGGACCACATCCGCAAGACCGACTTCATGCAGGCCGAATCGCTGCGCATGGCGTGGTCGATGTTCGCCTGGACGGGCGGGCCGACGCTCGGCATCTTCCTCTACACGCGCTTCGGCATCTATGCCGCGCATGGTGCCGTGGCCGTGTTCGCTCTTGCCCTGCTGGCGCTGTTCTGGACCTACCGGCTTGGCGACAACCCCTCGATCCGCCCGGGCAAGACCCGGCCCGCCAACCCACTCGCCAATATCGGCCGCTTCGTCGCGCAACCAAGGTTGAGGCTGGCATGGCTGATCGCCTTCGGCCGTTCCTGTTTCTGGACGACGTTCTTCGTTTATGGGCCGCTGTTCATGGTGATCACCGACGAGGGCAAGCTGGCCGGAGGCCTCCTGGTTTCGGCAGGCAATGCGCTGCTGTTCATGGCCATCTTCTGGGGCAAGGCGGGAAAACGCTTCGGTGGCCGCAGGACCATGACATTCGCCTATTTCGCCATGTCGGCGATGCTTATGGCGGCGGGCGCGGTGGGCGTAACCGAACCGTTGCTCACCGGTGCCTTCCTGCTGTGCGGCGCGTTCTTCACCATTGCGCTCGACGCGCTGGGCTCGACAGCCTTCATGCGCTCGGTGCGCTCCTATGAGCGGGCGCAGATGGCGGCGGTCTACCGCACCTATCTCGACTTTTCCGAACTGACGCCGCCACTGGTCTATTCCGTGGTGCTGGCCTTCTTCGGGCTCGGCTCGGTGTTCGTCACGCTCAGTCTGCTGGCGGCGGTTTGCGGCTTTGTGACCTGGCGGTATCTGCCGAAGTCGCTGTGAGGATCAGGGCGCCGGCGAAAGCGCCGCGTGCCGCTCGCGCACCCAGTTGTGGAAGCGATGCAGATCATACTCCTCGGGCATCAGCACGCCGGCCTTGTGGCGCATCGAGCGCAGGCCCTTCTGGTTGACCTCGCAGATTGCCGCATCCTCCTCCAGCACCTGGGTGCCGAAGGCGATGATGTTGTCGATGTCGGTCGCAGGGAGCGCCTCGGGCGCGAACAGCCATTCGGCGACAAGCTCGGTCTGCTCGGGGCCAAGCGGCACCAGCCGCACCGTGCGAACATAGTCGACATGGCCGACAATGAACATCGACGGCAGGTTGGTGGCATAGGTCTGGCCGGCGGCGCGTTCGGCTGGTGTGAGGCCGGTGAAGACCGGCCCGTGCGCCTGGCCGTCACGCGACCATGTCTGCGCGCCCTCGCGCAAACCGCCGGAAAATTCCGGCGCGTCATTGTCGGCGTGACGGGCCCAGTTGGGGTCGTCGTGCCGGCTCATCAGGCCGCGGCCATAGATCGGTACCAGCCGCGACAAGTCCTTGTGGACGCCCGGGCAGTGCAGGCATTCGTTGAAGTTTTCCCAAAAGATCTTCCAGTTGCAGTTCATCACCTTGCGCAGCACATGGCCGCTCACCAGCGTCTCCAGCGGCCAGTTGCCGAGATCGCCGGAGGCGGGATCGAAGCATGACTGGGCCGAGGTGGTGGCATCCTCCTGCAAATTGACGAAGACGAAGCCGCGCCACACCGACAGCGCGACGCGATAGAGCGGATGGTTGGCCTTGTCGAAGCCATCCGGCAGCGATTTCGACGGCACGCGCACGAGATCGCCGCGCAGCGAGTAGGACCAGGCATGATAGGGGCAGGTGATCAGCCGCGCCTTCAGCCGCCCCTCGCTTTCCTGGCAAAGCTGCGAGCCGCGATGCCGGCAGGTGTTGTGGAAGGCGCGCAGTTCGCCGGTCTCGTCGCGCAACAGGACGATTTCCTGCGTGCCGACGCGGAAGGTGCGGAAGCAAAGCGGTTGGGCAAGGTCGGTTTCGCGGCAGACGAGCAGCCAGCTTCTGTACCAGATCGCATCGAGGTCGCGCTGATAGCTGTCCGCGTCCCAATAGGCTGACGATGGCAGCGTCGGCTCGGCCCGGGTGAGGCCGTTATAGGGATCGTGCTGGCTCGGGCTGGGCTGCATGGCTGGCGTCCTGTGACGCGTCAGCCGACACCCGGCCAGGAAAATTGTCAATTGCCGCACCGGTGGACCGCCTGGTGGCACGACGCATTCACGATGGTTGGCGGTGGAATTTGGTTTGCCGGAGGCGACGATTCTGCCTATAGTCGCTGATGTCGTCGGTTCCATTTTGGAGCCAAGAGGGAATGCGGTGCGGGCGAGTTTTCGCCCAATGCCGTGGCTGCCCCCGCAACTGTGTGCGGTAGTCCTCTCCATATGCCACTGAAGATTTCTCTTCGGGAAGGTGGGGAAGGGCGCTGAACCGCGAGCCAGGAGACCTGCCGGCGACAGGAAACTGACTTCGATGCCCTCGGGTGGAGGGCGAAAGGACAAGACATGAATACCGCTTCCGTCTCGCTCGGCGCTTCCGTCTCCTCGCAGTCGCGCTTCATGCAGCTAGCTCTTGCTGCGTTTCTCGGCATTTTCGTGATGGGCTTTGTCGGCTTCTCGCATATCGATGCGGTCCACAATGCCGCCCACGACTATCGCCATTCGATGGCGTTTCCCTGCCACTGACAAGGGTCTGACATCATGAACCTGTTTCGCAACGTCGTGTTCATCGCGGCGATCGCAGGGCTCGTGGCCGGCGTCGTTCTCGCCAGCATGCAGGCCTACGCCACCGTGCCTCTGATCCTGAAGGCGGAAGTCTACGAACAGGCCGGCGGCGGCCATCACCATGACCACGCCGCACCGGCCGCAACAGATACCAATGCCATGAGCACGGCCGCCCCGGCGGCGAATGCCATGAGTTCTGCCGCGCCGGCGCAAGCAGCCGCTCCGGCGGCGGAAGACGAAGGCTGGGCGCCGGCCGACGGTTTCGAGCGTTTCGCCTTCAGCGTGCTTGCCAATATCGTCACCGGAATCGGCTTCGCCCTGATCCTGGTCGCGGTCTCCGAATTCGCCGGGGGCATCGGCAATTGGCGTCAGGGCGTGTTCTGGGGACTGGCCGGCTTTGCCGTGTTCACGCTGGCGCCGGGCCTCGGCCTGCCGCCGGAACTGCCGGCCATGCCGGCGGCCGATCTCACCCAGCGCCAGATCTGGTGGTGGGCAACGGTTGCGGTGACCGCGGCCGGTCTTGGCCTAATCGCCTTCCGCAAATCGCTGCCGCTGGCGATCCTGGGTGTGGCCTTGATCGTGGCACCGCATGTCGTTGGCGCGCCACAGCCCGACAGCTTCGAGACAGCGATCCCGGAGGGCCTCCACCACCAGTTCGTGGTGGCGGTGACGCTGACCAATCTGGTGTTCTGGCTGGTGCTTGGCGTGGTTGTTGGGGTGGTGCGCGGCCGCTTCACCGGCACCGCGACCAGCCTGCGCGACAGCTTTGCCTGATCGCAGCAAGCTGACTTTCATCATCGGTGGCGCGCGCTCCGGCAAGAGCGCGCACGCCGAAACGCTGGCGACGGCCTTGCGCTCGCCATGGGCCTATATCGCCACGGCTCAAGCCTATGATGACGAGATGCGTGAACGCATCGCGCTGCACCGGTCGCGACGCGGCGAAGGCTGGACGACCCTCGACGCGCCGCTCGATCTGACCGGCGCGCTGGGGACCTTGCCGGACAATCAGCCGGTGCTTGTCGACTGCCTGACGCTGTGGTTGACCAATCACATGCTGGCCGAACATGATCTCGACCTGGAATGCCGGCGGCTGGCGGCTGTGCTGTCGCGGCCACGCGGGCCGTGGTTCGTGGTTTCCAATGAAGTCGGGCAAGGTATCGTGCCGGACAATGCACTGGCTCGCCGTTTCCGCGATGCCGCCGGCCGGCTCAACCAGCAGGTCGCCGCGGTCGCCGATACGGTGCTGCTGATGGTGGCGGGGCTGCCGCTCAAGGTGAAATGACATGACCGAGATCGACCAAAAGGAAGAAGAACGCCATCGCGCCAAGATGGCCAAGCGCAAGGCGGTGCAGGATGCCGAGGTCGCGGCCAAGACGATCGAGAAGGGCCTGCTCATCGTCAACACGGGCCCAGGCAAGGGCAAGACGACAGCCGCCTTTGGTCTTGCGCTGCGGATGCTCGGCTATGGCAAGCGCGTCGGCGTCGTCCAGTTCATCAAGGGCAAATGGCATACCGGCGAGAAGGACGCCTTTGCCGCCTTCGGCGACCGCGTCGTCTGGCATGCGATGGGCGAGGGGTTTACCTGGGAGACACAGGATCTGAAGCGCGACATTGCCGCCGCCGAAGCTGCATGGGCCAAGGTGCTGGAGCTGATGACCGATCCGTCGATCAGCCTGCTCGTACTCGACGAATTGAATATCGCGCTGCGCTACGACTACCTCGATCTCGACAAGGTGGTTGCGGCGCTGAAGGGCCGGCGCGAGGGCCTGCATATTGTCGTCACCGGCCGCAACGCCAAGCCGGCGCTGGTCGAGGCAGCCGACCTCGTCACCGAAATGGGCGTGACCAAGCATCATTTTTCGGCGGGCGTGAAGGCGCAGCAGGGGATTGAGTTCTAGCGCCCTTACCTCCCCTTGTGGGGAGGGGTCTTCGGCGGTGAGATCACACCACAATGAAAACAGCCGAGACCAAACCGAACAGCGTGATCAGCAGATAGTCGGCCACGCGATAGACTTTCAGCGCTCGCCTTATGTCGATGCTGTCGGCGTCGCGCCGCCCGCCTTCGCCCATGAAGACGTCATCCACCAGCACGCCGCCATAGCTGCGCGGTCCGGCGAGCGCCAGACCGAGCGCACCGGCCATCGCCGCCTCCGGCCAGCCGGCATTGGGTGAGCGGTGTTTTTTCGCGTCGCGCCACACCGCATGCCAGGCGCCGCGGGGATCGGCACCCCTGACCAGGAAAGCCGCCAGCACGATCAGCAGCGCGCTCAGCCGCGATGCCGGCAGGTTGATCCAATCGTCGAAGCGCGCCGCCGCCCAGCCGAAAGCCTCGTGGCGCGGGGTGCGGTGGCCGATCATCGAATCGGCGGTGTTGGCTGCTTTGTAGGCGGCGCCGCCGGCGAGGCCGCCGACGCCGGTCCAGAAGGCGGGGGCGACGATGCCGTCGGAAAAATTCTCGGCCAGGCTCTCGACCGCCGCGCGGCAGACGCCCGCCCGGTCAAGCGCTTCTGGATCGCGGCCGACGATTCGCGAGACGGCAACGCGACCCAAAGCGAGGCCACCGGTGTCGAGCGCGTCGGCCACGGCCTCGACATGTTCGTAGAGGCTCTTCTGCGACAAAAGCGACGTCGCCAGAATGGCGGCAATGATCAGTCCCATGGGGATGAACCAGAGCAGGATCTGCACGCCGAGGCCGATCACCGCCGGTACCAGGACGATGACCAGCAGCGCCTGGGTACCACGCCGGCGACGCAGCGCGTCGGGATCAGTCGCGTGGTTGAGCCTGCGGTCGAGAAAGGATATCAGCCTGCCAAACCACGTCACCGGATGGCCGATGGCGCGAAACAGCCAGTCCGGGTAGCCCAGGACGAATTCGACGGCCAATGACAGGAAAGCGATCAGGACTGACATGAAGCTTCTTGATGGAGCGGTGGCGGCGGTGGATCATGGTGGAAGTCTTGGCCGGGCGAGGGCGCTGTTCCCCAACGCCGTGCTGCCTTTCGTCGACCTCTCGACCGGTATCAATCCGCACTCCTATCCGCTTTTCGGCCTGCCCGCCACCACCCTGTCGCGGTTGCCGGAAGCGGCGCGCGCCCACGATCTGGTTGAGGTCGCGGCCAGCGCCTATGGCGCGCCTTCGCCGATCAACGTCGTGGCAGCCCCCGGCACGCAGATCCTGTTGCCGCGCGTCGCATCGCTGATCGCGCCCGGCAAGGCGCTGGTGCTGGGCCCAACCTATGCCGAACATGCGCGGGCAGCGGCGATCGCCGGGCACGCGGTGACGGAAGTCGACGATTTCGCGGCTTTGGCGGGAGCCGACCTTGCCATCGTCGTCAATCCCAACAATCCGGATGGACGGGTCATCGAGCGCGACAGGCTGCTGGCGCTTGCCGCCGGAATGCGCGCCAAGGTCGGGCTGCTCGTCGTCGATGAGGCGTTCATGGATGTCGGCCCGCGTCAGCACAGCCTCGCCGGTGATGTCGAACAGGGCGGCATCGTCGTGCTGCGCTCGTTCGGCAAGTTCTTTGGCCTGGCCGGACTGCGGCTCGGTTTTGCGCTTTCCGACGCGGCGACGATCAAACGGCTGGACATGCAATTCGGACCATGGGCCGTCGCCGGCCCGGCGCTGGAATACGGCATCCGCGCGCTTGCCGACACAGGCTGGCAGGACGCGATGCGGGCATTCCTGACGGATGCATCGACGCGACTCGATGCGCTGTTCGGCCGCTTCGGCGTTCCTGTCGAGGGCGGCACCACGCTGTTCCGCTATGTCAGTCTGCCGGATGCCGCCGATCTGTTTTCCGCGCTTGGCGAGTGCGGCATCCTGCTTCGCCATTTCCCGGGCCGACCAAACGTGCTGCGCGCCGGCCTGCCGGGCAGTCAGGAGGAATGGCAGCGGCTCGAATCCGCTCTTGCCGGCTGGGCGTCGCGGCGCGACGATGGCGCCAAGGAGATCGCGCGATGATGATCCATGTCTGTTCGCTGGCAAAGGTCGAGGAAACAGTTGCGAGGACCGGCGCTGAGCGGCTGTTGTCCCTGCTGGCAGCGGGAACCGAAGTGGTGCGCCCAGCTTCGATCGCCAGGGAAAACCATCTGCATCTGGTCATGCATGACATCGCGGTGGCGCAGGACGGCATGACCATGCCGGGCGAGGAGCATGTCCGCAACCTGCTCGATTTCGGGCGCCGCTGGGACCGGGCAAGGCCGATGGTCGTCCATTGCTATGCCGGCATCAGCCGCTCGACCGCTTCGGCCTATATCATCGCGGCCGCGCTGGCGCCGAAACGCGACGAGGCCGAACTGGCAAGGACATTGCGAGCGCTATCGCCATCGGCGACACCCAATCCGCGTCTGATCGCGGTCGCCGACACGTTGCTCGGTCGCGAGGGCCGCATGATCGAGGCGATCCAGGCGATAGGGCGCGGCGCCGATGCCTTTGAAGGCACGCCGTTTGCCCTCACGATCGACAGCTGAAAGCTGCTACTTCAGCCACTCGGCAAGCTTCGCCTTGCGCACATCCCTGAGCAGGCTGATGAACCCGTCGGCTTGGTATTCTGATGTCAGCCGGCCTTTCTCGGCGGTCGCGATGCTGGCGTCGCCGACCACGCCGTTGGGGTTGAGATCGCTGGCGATCCAGGCAAAGGCATGGGTGCCGGTGTGGCGCAGCAGCGCGAATTCCTTTTCGGCCCGCGCGACGTTGGAAACGAAGTTATCGGCCTTGCCCATGTCGACGAGGTCCGGCCGGAAATGCAGCATCAGCGAGGTCTCGACATCGCCGCCATGGATGCCGTGACGGTCCTCGAGCTCGGTGTACATGCCGGCCGGCCGGCCAAAACGTTGCCAGCTGGTCTTCACCGCCAGCATTTTTTCGCGCACGCGCAATTCGCGCGTGACGATGCCCATGATCTCCTCGTTGCCGCCGTGCGAGTTGACGACGATCAGCTTGCGCACGCCGGCTCGTGCGATCGACTGGCCCAGTTCGGTCCAGGCCTCGATCAATGTCGGTGCCGGCAGAGTGAGGGTGCCCGGTGCGTGGAGATGCTCGTTCGACTTGCCAACCGCCTGGACCGGCAGGATGCGGATATCGAGATCGTCGGGCAGGCGGGCGATCACCGTGTCGAGCATGCCGTTCATGATCGAGGTGTCGGTCGAAACCGGCAAATGCGGACCATGCTGTTCGATCGCCGCCAGCGGCAGCACGGCGATCGTCGCCTCCGGATCGATCGAGGCGTATTCAGTAGTCCGGTAGTCGCCCCACCAGGCGCGTCTTTTTGCAGCGGTCATGTCATGCCTCTTCGATGAACGGCCAGACCTAGCGCGGGACGGGCGGCCTGTCGATCACCCAGCTGCGATGGCCTCGACCTCGACCTTGAATTCGGGCCGGGCGAAGCCGGAGACGATCATCAGCGTCGACGCCGGTGCCGGGCTGGAAAACAACCGGTCGCGGATGTCCATATAGGGCCGCAGATGCGCGCGGTCGGTGACATAGGCGTTGATGCGCACGATATCCCCGAGCCCCAGCTCGGCTTCGGCGAGGATCGCGGCGATGTTCTTGAAGCAGAGTTCGGCCTGCGCGCCGGCGTCCTCGGGAATCTGGTCGTCCAACGTGATGGCGACCTGGCCCGAGCACAGCACCAGCCGCTTTCCAGCGGGCACCTCGACGCCGTGGCTGTAGCGGGCAAAGGGTGGCTTGATCGACTTCGGGGTGAGGAACTTGAACATGGCAATCTCCGGTTTCCCGGTAGCCTAGGACCGGATGCGTTACACCTTCAAGATGGCGGTGCATGTCGCTGGGGCGATTGTGGACAGGCGTTCAAAAAATAGGCACGATGCCTCCCGTACAGCATGACCCGTCCGCCTCCGGCATGGCAATGTCGTTCACGCGGGCGGTCCCGGTACGAGGCGCCGGTGGCATGTGTCTTGCTTCTTGAATCTTTGGTGTCGAGCCTGGCGCGTGGCGCGCCGGAGCAAACAAAGGGTGGTGTCGATGTACGGAAAACAGAAGATCTCGGTGGCGGTGGTGGCCCTGCTGGCGGCCAGCACGTTCGGCGCGGCGGCGAATGAAAAAGTCACCTTCGGCACCAACTGGTTGGCCGAGCCGGAGCATGGCGGATATTATCAGGCCGTGGCGGACGGCACCTACGCCGCCTGCGGCCTCGACGTCACCATCATGCAAGGCGGCCCGCAGGTCAGCGGCCGGCCGATGCTGCTGGCCGGCAAGATCGATTTCTACATGGGCGGCAATCTGCTGTCGGCCTTCGATGCTGTCCAGCAAGGCATTCCGATGCGGGTGGTGGCGGCCGACTTCCAGAAGGATCCGCAGGTCATCATGTCCCACCCCGGCGAGGGGCTGGACAAATGGGAAGACCTGAAGAATGCGGAGCAATATATTCTGGGCGACGAAGGCGTGCAGACCTTCTTCCAATGGATGGTCACTGCGCTCGGCTTCGACGCCGCCAAGCGCGCGCCCTACACCTACAACACCGCGCCTTTCCTCGCCAACAAGAAGTCGATCCAGCAGGGCTACGTCACCTCCGAGCCATTCGCGGTCAAGAAGGAAGGCGGCTTCGTGCCGAACCAGTTCCTGCTTGCCGACTATGGCTGGGACACCTACTCGACGACGATCGAAGTAATGCAGGACACGATCGACAAGAAGCCGGAGGTGGTCCAGTGCTTCGTCGATGGCTCGGCCAAGGGCTGGTACAAATATCTGTACGGCGACAACAAGGCCGCCAACGACATGATCAAGAAAGACAATCCTGACATGACGGACGACCAGATCGCCTTCTCGATCGAGCAGATGAAGAAGTTCGGCCTTGCGGATTCCGGTGACACCGACAAGCTCGGTATCGGCGCCATGACCGACGAACGGATCAAGAGCTTTTACGACAAGATGGTCAAGGCCAAGGTCACGCCCGAAGGCATCGACATCAAGAAGGCCTACACACTGACCTTCGTCAACAAGGGTGTGGGGCTCGAGCTGAAGAAATAGGCCGGTCCCGGCATGATGCAGGAAAAGGTGGCGCAGACGACGGCGAGCGCGTCCGGCGTGGTTCCGACGTTGCTGGCGCTGCGTGGCGTCGGCAAGGTCTTTTCCAATGGCGTGACGGCGCTCAGCGACGTCAACCTGACGATCCGCGAAGGCGATTTCCTCAGCCTGCTCGGACCGTCTGGTTGCGGCAAGTCGACGGCGTTGCGGCTGATTGCCGGCCTGTCGACGCCGACCTCCGGAGTGCTCGACTGGCGTGCCGATGGCTCGCTCGATCGTTCGAACATCGGCTTCGTCTTCCAGGAGCCGACGCTGCTGCCCTGGGCCAGCGTCTTCGACAATGTCTGGCTGCCGCTCCGGCTGAAGGGCGTCAGCCGCGCCAAGGCGGCCCCGGCGGTGATGGAGATGCTGGCGCGGGTGCACCTGACCGGCGTCGAGGACGCGGTGCCGCGCGAGCTCTCCGGCGGCATGAAGATGCGCGTCTCGATCGCGCGCGCCATGGTGACGAAACCGCGGGTGCTGTTGATGGACGAGCCGTTCGCGGCACTCGATGAGATCACGCGCTTCAAGCTGAACAACGATCTGCTCGAACTGTGGCAGGACGAACGCTTCACCGTCGTCTTCGTCACACACAGCGTCTTTGAAAGTGTCTTTCTCTCCAACCGCGTCGTCGTCATGGCGGCGCGGCCGGGCCGGGTGTTCGACGAACTCGCGATCGAGGCGTCCTATCCACGTGACGAGGCGTTTCGCACCTCGCCCGACTATGCCGCGCTCTGCCGGCAGACCTCCGATGTGCTGGTCAACGCCATCAATTCAACAGCAGGCGCCCATCATGACGGCTATTGACGAGAGGGTCCTCAAGCTCGATCCCGAGGAAGCGCGTCGGGTACGCCAAGAGCGGCTCGAGCGGATCGGCCGGTGGATTCTGCCGCTGGCGATCATGATCCTGGCGATCTGGCTGTGGGATCGCATCTGCGTGTGGAACGCGATCCCGCAATACATCCTGCCGCGCCCGGGCGTCGTGTTGTCGACGCTCTACAGCGATGCCGGCCTGCTGTTCTCCTCGCTGCTGGTCACCTTGCGCATCACCTTCCTCAGTCTGCTTCTGGCTGTGGTTGGTGGAGTCGGGCTGGCGGTGCTGTTCGCGCAATCGAAATGGGTCGAGATGTCGTTCTTCCCGTTCGCCATCGTGCTGCAGGTGACGCCGATCGTGGCGATCTTTCCGCTGATCAACATCTATGTCGACAACCAGACGACCAAGCTTCTGCTGTGCGCCTGGATCGTCGCCTTCTTTCCGATCCTCTCCAACACAACGCTCGGTCTCAACTCCGTCGACCGCAATCTGCGCGACATGTTCAAGCTCAATGGCGCGACGCGCTGGCAGCAGTTGCGGTATCTGCGGCTGCCGGCGGCGATGCCGTATTTCCTGGGCGGGTTGAAGATCGCCGGCGGCCTGTCGCTGATCGGCGCCGTGGTGGCCGAGTTCGTCGCCGGCGCCACCGGCCAGTCGTCGGGGCTCGCCTCGCGTATCATCGAGGCCGGCTACCGGCTCAACGCACCACGGCTGTTCGCGGCGCTGTTCCTGATCTCGCTCACCGGCATCCTGATTTTCCTGGTGCTGTCGCTGATTTCGCATCTCATTCTGCGGCGCTGGCACGAAAGCGCGCTGAAGCAGGAGCGCTAGTGCCTTGATCCCGAACACTGGTTCATACCGGCTCACCAACGCCCGGCTTCACGCGTCCCTGACACCGGGATTTGGCGCCGCTTTCGACCGTGATGGTTTCGCGCTTGCCGACATCGCTGTCGCTGACGGCAAGATTTCCAGCATCACCGCGCATGGTCGATCGAAAGCGCCTGCCGATGCGATCGACCTCGCTGGCCGCATCGTTCTGCCGTGCTTCATCGACTGCCACACGCATATCGACAAGGGCCATATCTGGCCGCGAAAACCCAATCCCGACGGCACGTTCATGGGAGCGCTGAACGCCGCCGGCGCCGATCGCGCCGCCCGCTGGAGCGCCGAGGACGTGGCGCGGCGCATGGATTTTTCTCTGCGCTCAGCCTACGCGCACGGCACCAGGGCGCTGCGCACCCATCTCGACAGCGTCGCGCCGCAGGAGGAGATCTCCTGGCCGGTGTTCGAGACGATGCGCGAGAGATGGCGCGGCCGCATCGAAATGCAGGGCGCGTGCCTGATCGGCATCGAGGGCGTGCGCGACAGGAAGTGGTTCGACAGGTTGGCGAAAAGAGTTGCCGCCGCCAAGGGTGTTCTCGGTGTCGTCACCTATATGGTGCCGGACCTGGAGGAACTGCTCGACCACGTCTTCGCGCAAGCCATCCAGCATGGCCTCGATCTCGATTTCCATGCCGACGAGACCGACGACGTTGCCGCGATCTCGCTCAAGAAGATCGCCGAGGCCGCTCTGTGGAACGGCTTCGAGGGCAACATCCTCGTCGGCCATTGCTGCTCGCTGGCGCGCCAGCCGGATCTCGATGTGCTCGATACGCTCGACAAGGTGGCGAAAGCGGGGTTGGCAGTCGTCTCTCTGCCGATGTGCAATCTCTATCTGCAGGACCGGCGCGGCGATCATACCACGCCGCGCTGGCGTGGCGTGACGCTGCTGCACGAGATGAAGGCGAGGGGCATTCCGGTCGCCGTCGCCTCGGACAACACGCGCGATCCCTTCTATGCCTATGGCGACCTCGACATGCTCGAGGTCTACCGCATGGCGACGCGCATCCTGCATTTCGATCATCCTGTCGCCGACTGGCCGCAAGCGGTCGCCGCGACGCCGGCCAGGGTGATGCGGCTCGATGGTCTCGGCACGCTTGCGGCTGGCGGCGATGCCGACTTCATCGTGTTCAAAGGTCGAAGCTGGACTGAATTGCTGTCGCGCCCCGAATCGGATCGCATCGTCGTGCGCGGCGGTCGTGCTATCGATCGGCAATTGCCCGACTATGCCGAACTCGACGAACTGATGGTGGAATGATGGATGTTTCGGCGCTCAAACGTGATCTCGAAGGCCTGAAGCTCGACGACAATCCAGCCATCGTCCAGCAGAAAAGCCGCGACTTCTACTGGTACAGCCCGGTGCTGAAGCAGCAGCTCGACCATGTTACCGGCGACCTGATCGTGACGCCGAAGAGCGAGGCCGAGGTGATCCGCGTGCTTGCCGCCTGTCATCGCCATGGCGTGCCGGTGACGCCGCGTGGCAGCGGCACCGGCAATTACGGCCAGGCGATGCCGCTTTCGGGCGGCGTGGTGCTCAATCTCGCCGAGATGAACGAGATCAAGTCGATCGCGCCAGGGCGCGTGGTGACCGGACCGGGTGCGATCCTGGCCGATATCGACAGGGCGACGCGGGCGCATTCCGGCCAGGAGCTGCGCATGTCGCCATCGACCTACAACACGGCCTCGATCGGCGGCTTTGTCGCCGGCGGTTCTGGCGGTGTCGGCTCGATCCGCTGGGGTGGCTTGCGTGATCTCGGCAATGTCATCCGGCTGAGGACGGTGACGATGGAGGCCGAGCCGCGCGTCATGGATCTCACTGGCGAGGACGTGCTGAAGGTCATGCACGCCTACGGCACCAACGGCATCATCACCGAGGTCGAGATGCCGCTGACCGCCAGCTACGACTGGATCGACGTCATCGTCGGCTTTGACGATTTCATGGACGCGGCAGGCTTCGGCAACGACCTCGCCGTCCAGGACGGCATATTGGCGAAGCTGATAACACCGATTGCCGCGCCTATCCCTTACGATTATTTCAAGCGGCACCAGCGGTTCTTCCGGCGCGAACAGAGCATCGTCGTGTGCATGATCGCGCCACACGCGATGGATGCCTTTGTCGCCTTCACGGCGCGCAGCAAGGGCGAGATCGTCTTCCGCGCTGACCATGAGGCCGATCTCAAGGGGTTGCCGCCGGCCTATGAGCTGACGTGGAACCACACGACTTTGCGCGCCATCAGGGTGGACCCTGCTATCACCTATCTGCAGGCGCGCTATCCGTCGCCGGATCATCTCGCCCATGTCAAGGCGATGGTCGATCGCTTTGGCGACGAGGTACCGGCGCATCTCGAATTCATCCGCTTTGATGGCGCGATCGGTGTCGCGGGGTTGCCACTGGTGCGCTTCACCACGGCGGAACGGCTGGACGAGATCATCCGCATCCATGAGGACAATGGCTGCTGGATCTTCAACCCGCACCGCTACACGCTGGAGGAGGGCGGCATGAAGCAGACGGACGAGGTGCAACTCGCCTTCAAGCGCGAGACCGATCCGCAGGGGTTGCTCAATCCGGGCAAGATGATCGCCTGGGAAAACCCGGACTACGACTATCGCTCGGGCCGGACATTCCTGTTCAAGGGGCTGCAAAAGGCAGGCTGATGAACATCCTTGTCCTCTACGCCCATCCGGTCGAGACCAGCTTCAATGCCGGCCTGCATCGGATGATCGTCGAGCGACTGACGGCAGCGGGCCATACGGTCGACGACTGCGATCTCTACACCGAGGATTTCGACCCACGGCTGACGCGCAAGGAGAGGCTGGACTACCACAATCAGCGCGGCGTCACCGACGCCGTGGCGCCTTATGTCGAGCGCCTGCTGCGGGCCGATGCACTGGTGCTTTCCTATCCTGTCTGGAATTATGGCTTTCCGGCGATCCTGAAGGGCTTTTTCGACCGCGTCTTCCTGCCCGGCGTGTCCTTCAAGCTGGTCAACGGCAAGGTGCAGCCATCACTGCACAACATTCGCAAGGTCGCCGCGGTCACCACCTATGGCGGCAGCCGGTTCCGCGCTGTGCTGATGGGCGATCCGCCGCGCAGGCTGATCAAGCGAATGCTGCGTGCCACGGTAAAACCGGGCGCGCCGGTGAGCTATCTCGCGCATTACGCGATGAACCTGTCGACCGATCAAACGCGCGATGCCTTCACGGCCAAGGTCGCGGCCAGCATGGACGGCTTCTGATGCGCGCGCTGGTGGTTTACTGCCATCCGGTGCCGGAGAGTTTCTGTGCGTCCATTCGCGACAGCGCCGTCGAGGTGTTGACGCGAAGAGGCTGGGAGGTGCGGCTGCTCGACCTCTATGCCGAGAACTTCAATCCGGTGATGGGCTGCGACGAGCGGCGTTCCTACAATGACCGGGCACCGCAGGACCCGGCGCTGAAGCCGCATTTCGAGCTGCTCAACTGGGCCGAAGCGATCCTATTTGTCTATCCGACCTGGTGGTACGGGCTGCCGGCGATGCTGAAGGGCTGGCTCGACCGTGTGTGGGCGACCGACGTCGCCTTCAAGCTGCCGGCCGGCAAGGGACGGATCAAGTCAATGATGACGCATGTGACCAAGGTCGGTGTCATCACCACCTGCGGCGCGCCGACCTGGTGGAGCGTCGTCGTCGGCCAGCCCGGCCGCAAGACCCTGCTGCGCGGCATGCGGGCGCTGTGCGCGACTCGTTGCCGGACCTTCTTCCTGGCGCACTATCTGATGGATTCCTCGACTCCACGGAGCCGGGCGGCGTTTCTGGCGAAGGTGAGGGCGAAGCTGGAGCGGTTTTGAGCCGGCGGAATTAGCGTCCTTCTCCCCGTCGAACGGGGAGAAGATGCCGGCAGGCAGATGAGGGGCAGCACGAACTCGCGAACGCCGGCGCCGCCCCTCATCCGGCCCTTCGGGCCACCTTCTCCCCGTGAAACGGGGAGAAGGGAAGACTGCGCTACATCCTGGTCCGCTCCGCCTTCGGATCATACATTGGCTTCAGCGATGCCTCCGCCGCAAACCGCTCACCGGCGATTTCGATCTCGTAGGATGAGGCCAGTACATCCGCCTCGCTCTCGCCCTGGCACGGCACATAGCCCAGCCCGATGGCGCCGCCGAGGTGATGGCCGTAATTGCCCGAGGTGATCGGGCCGACGATCTTGCCGTCGCGCAGGATCGCCTCGTTGTGGAAGAGCAGCGGTTGCGGGTCCTTCAGGCGGAACTGGACCAGCCTGCGGTTCAATCCGGCTTCCTTCTTGCGCAGCACGGCATCGCGGCCGATGAAGTCGCCCTTCGCCGTCTTGACCGCGAAACCGAGGCCCGCTTCCAGCACATTGTCCTCATCGGTGATGTCGTGGCCGAAGTGGCGAAAAGCCTTTTCGATGCGGCAGGAATCCAGTGTGTGCAGGCCGCAGAGCTTCAGGCCAACATCCGCGCCCGCCTCGTCGATCGCCTCGAAGACATGGGCGGCCTGGTCGGTCGAGACATAGAGCTCCCAGCCGAGTTCGCCGACATAGGTGACACGGTGGGCGCGGGCCAGCCCCATGCCGATCTCGATCTCCTGAAACGTCCCGAACGGGTTGGCCCCGTTGGAGAAATCGTTCGGGCTGACCTTCTGGATCAGCTTCCGCGCATCCGGACCCATCAGGCAGAGCACGCTTTCGGCCGCTGTCACATCGGTGATGACGACGAATTCGTCGGCCAGGTGCTTGCGCAGCCAGGCCAGATCGCGCTGCAGCGTGGCACCGGGAACGACGAGGAAGTAGGCGGTTTCCGACAGCCGCGAGACGGTCAGGTCGCTCTCGATACCGCCGCGCCGGTTGAGCATCTGGGTGTAGACGATCTTGCCCGGCGCCACGTCCATGTCATTGGCGCAAAGCTTTTGCAGGAAGGTACAGGCGTCGCGGCCCTCGACACGAATCTTGCCGAACGAGGTCATGTCGAACAGGCCGACCTTGTTGCGGACCGCCAGATGCTCCTCGCGCTGGTTGTCGAACCAGTTCTGCCGTTTCCAGGAGTAGCGGTATTCATGCTCCTGCCCCTCGCGAGCGAACCAGTTGGCGCGCTCCCAGCCGGCGACCTCGCCGAACACGGCGCCACGCGCCTTCAGATGCTCATGCAAGGGCGAACGCCTGACATTCCTCGACGTCGCCATCTGGCGATAGGGGAAATGGTCGGCATAGAGCAGTCCGAGCGTCTCGGAGACGCGCTCCTTGAGATAGCGGCGGTTTTTCTGGAACGGCTGGGCGCGGCGGATGTCGACTTCCCACAGGTCGAAGGGCGCTTCGCCGTCGTTGATCCACTGCGCCAGCGCCATGCCGGCGCCGCCGGAGGAGACGATGCCGATCGAATTGTAGCCGGTTGCCATCCAGTAGCCGGACAGTTCGGGCGCTTCGCCGAGATAATAGCGGTCGTCCGGCGTGAAGCTTTCGGGACCATTGAAGAAGGTATGGATGCCGGCCGTGGCCAGCATCGGCATGCGGTTGACGCCCATTTCGAGGATCGGTTCGAAGTGGTCCATGTCCTCGGGCAACTGGTCGAAGCAGAAATCCTCGCGGATGCCGTCCATGCCCCAGGGCTTGGCCACCGGCTCGAAGGCGCCGAGCATCATCTTGCCGGCATCTTCCTTGTAGTAGGCACACTCGTCGGGCACGCGCAGGACGGGCAAGCGAGTGAGGCCAGGGATCGGCTCGGTGACGAGATAGAAATGCTCGCAGGCATGCAGCGGGATGGTGACGCCATTTTGCGCGCCAAGTTCGCGCGCCCACATGCCGGCGCAGTTGACGATGATGTCGGCTTCGATGGTGCCTTGTTCTTCGCCCTGTACCCAGGATACGCCGGTGACGCGGCCGGCCTTGGTGTGGACCTTGGTGACCTTCACATTCTCGACGATGGTGGCGCCGCGCTGGCGCGCCCCCTTGGCCAGCGCCATGGCGATGTTGGCGGGGTCGCATTGGCCGTCGAGCGGCAGATGCACGGCGCCGACCACGTCGGACACATTGAGATGCGGGTACATCTGCTTGACTTCATTGGGCGAAATCTCGCGGACATCGACATCGAAGGCGCGGGCGAGCGACGCCTGCCTATAGATCTCGTGCTTGCGCTCCTCGGTCAGCGCCACGGTGATCGAGCCGACCTGCCGCATGCCGGTGCCGACATCGGTCTCCGCTTCCAGCTTGACGTAGAGGTCGGCCGAATATTTCGCCAACCGCGTCATGTTCTGCGAGCCGCGCAACTGGCCGATCAGGCCGGCAGCATGCCAGGTCGTGCCCGACGTCAGCTGCTTGCGTTCCAGGAGCACGATGTCGGTCCAGCCGAGCTTGGCCAGGTGATAGGCGACCGAACAGCCGGAGACGCCGCCGCCGATGATGACGGCGCGGGCTTTGGTAGGGATGGCTTTGGGGGCAGGGGTGTTCATGCGGCCTCGCGGCGATAGCTGGAAACAAAGCGTCGCAGCCGCAGCGCTGCTTCCTGCAGCACGGGCTCTGGCTGGCAGAGGCTGATGCGGATGTGGCCCGCGGCCGCCTCGCCGAAGCTGGAGCCAGGCATCACGCCGACCTTTTCCTTGTCGAGCAGGGCCCAGGCGAATTTCTCGTCGTCGGATTCGACGGCTGATATGTCGAGCATGACATACATGCCGCCTTCGGAACCGCGAACGCTGACATTGTTCATGCCGCGCACGGCGTCGAGCAAGACAGTGCGGCGCGCCGCATAGCGTTCCGCGATCTCCTTGACGCCGTAACCGTTCTCGAGCGCCTCGGCGCAGGCGATCGAGATGAAGGCCGGCAAGCCGTAAGTGGTCACCAGATTGAGATTGACCAGCAGCGTGATCATCGCTTCAGGACCGGTCAGCCAGCCCATGCGCCAGCCGGTCATGCCGTGGCTCTTGGACATCGAATTGATGACCAGCGTGCGCTCGGCCATGCCGGGCAGCGCGCGCGGCGAGACATGCTCGCCGCCGCCCAGCGTCCAGTAGACCTCGTCAGAAAGCAGCCAGAGATCGTGCTCCCTGCAGATTTGCGCCAGCTCTTCCAGCCGCTGGCGCGAATAGACCGCGCCCGTCGGGTTGTTCGGTGTGTTGATGAGGATGGCGCGGGTGTTCGGTCGAATTGCCGCGCGGATCATGTCGGCGCGCGGCTGGAAGCCGTCCTCGGCGGGCGTTTCGACCACGGTGAAATCGGCGCCGGCCGCACTGAAGGTGTTGGGATAGGTAGCGTAGTACGGCGCCACCACGATGGCGTGGTCGCCCTGGTCGAGAACAGCCTGTACGGCGGCATAGAGCGCGGCCTGCCCACCTGGCGTGGCGATCACCTGGTTGGGGTTGGTCGCGACGCCGGTGCAGGCGGTCGAGGCTGCCGCCATCGCCTTGCGCAGGCGCGGCAGGCCGGGAAGCGGGGTGTAGTGGTGATTGCTGCCGCGAACCGCGGTCACGCAAGCTTCGATCGTTTCCGAAGGCGTGTCGAAGTCGTGGTCGCCGACCGAGAGCATGATGATGTCCTCGCCGGCCTCCTTGCGCGTCCAGGCCTCGAAATGGACTTCCCAGCCATCCTTGCCCGAGGGCACGATGCCGGAAATGCGCGATGATGGTCTAGGCATGTATATCTCCCGAAATTTCATAGCCGGCCTGTTCGAGCCGGTCGCGCAGGGCGGCGATATGCGGCGGCCCGACTTCGCAGCAGCCCCCGACGATGTCGGCGCCGGCCTCTATCCAGCCAATCGCCTGCGCGGCATAGGCGTCCGGACCGAGGTCGTGGCGGGCGTGCAGTACATCGACGGTGCCGCCGTGCTTAAGCGCCTCTGTCGAGGTGAAGCCGTTGGCGTAGGCGCCGACCGGGCCGCCGAGGTCGATCAGTTCAGGCAAGGCCGCGGCGATCGCTTCCGGACGGCAGCAGTTCAATAGCCGCGCCGCTACGGGCAAGCCGTCGAGCGCGCTTGCCGCGGTGGCTATCGTCTCGCCGCTGCGCAGCCGCGGCTTGCCGTGATCGGCCAGTGTCCACGACACCCATACCGGCTTGCCGCTTTCCGATGCGGCGGTGACCGCCGCACGCGCCTCATCGGCCGACGCCATGGTCTCGCACAGGAACAGATCGACCCCGTCGGCCTGCTCGGCGACGATGCGGCGGTAGATGTCGAGCGTGTCCTGGTATGAAATGGTCAGTGCCGGCGCGTAGCTGCCGAAAAGCGGTGACAGGCAGCCGGCGATCGCTGTGTCGCCGGCCTCGTCACGGGCCTGCCTGGCCAATTCGATGCCGCGCTTCTGCAACGGCTTGAACAGGTCCTCGGCACCCTCGCGCGCCAGGCGTTCGGGCGTCGCCGAATAGGTGTTGATGGTGATGATTCGGGCGCCGGCGCGGATGAATTCGGCGTGCAGGTCGCGCACCAGATCGGGTTCGTCGATCAGCACCCTGGCCGACCACAGCGGCGTCGGCTCGGACTTGCTGCGGCGAACCAGTTCCTGGCCCATGCCGCCATCGGTGAGGACGACTTTCTTCATGCGCGCAGCCTCTCGTTCTTCGGATCCCATAGCGGCTCGTCTTTCTGGACGACCGCCTTGAAACGCTCGCCAAAGATTTCGACCTCGACGCTCGTTCCCGGTTCCGCCAGATCGGCGCGCAGCATGCCGAGCGCGATCGACTTGTCGACGCGATGCCCCCAGCCTCCGGATGTCGTCTCGCCGACGATCTGGCCGTCATGCCACAGCGTCGACATGTAGGGCGCGTCGCAATCGCCGGGATTTTCGACGACCAGCGTGACGAAACGCTTCGTCACGCCTTGCTGTTTCTCATTCTGAAGTGCCGCCTTGCCTCGGAAGTCGGGCTTGTCCCATTTGACGAAGCGCTCCAGCCCGCCCTGCAGGATCGAATAGTCGGTAGAGAGGTCGCCCTTCCAGGTGCGGTAGCCTTTTTCGAGCCTGAGTGAGTCCAGCGCGTACATGCCGAACGGTTTCAGCCCGTGCTTCTGGCCAGCGGCGCAGACGGCGTCGAAGATGGCGGCGGTGTCGTCGACCCTGGTGTGGATCTCCCAGCCGAGTTCGCCGGCGAAGGACACGCGCACAAGCTTCGCCCAACGGCCGGCGATCTTTGTTTCCTGATGCGTCAGCCATGGCAAAGCGAGGTCGGCTTCGCAGACATCGGCGAGGATTTTTCGCGAGTTTGGACCGGCCAGGATCTGGGTGGAGAATTCCTCGGTCCGGTCGATCAGCTTGAAGGCCGCATCCCTGGGCATGCGCGATTTCAGCCATTCGAAATCGTGCCATTGCGCAACCGCCGCGGTGATCAGCGTCATCACATTCTCGTCGTGACGCACGACGGACATTTCGGTGACGATGCGGCCCTTGTCGTCTGCGAAATAGACGAGGCCGATGCGGCCGGGCTTGGGCACCAGGCCGGTGACCTGAAGGCTCAGCCACTCGGCGGCCCCCGGGCCCTCGAGGTTGAAGCGCGAGAAGCCCGGCAGGTCCAAAATGCCGGCCGCGTCACGCACGGCGAGGCACTCTTCGCGCACGCGATGCTGCCACGGCCCATCGCGGCGGAAGGTCAGCGTGGCTTCCTCGGAGATGTCGTCGCCGTCCTGCGCGTACCACGTGGCGCGCTCCCAGCCATTATAGGCGTCGAAGCGGGCACCGAACGCCTTGATGCGGTCGTGGATCGGCGACAGCTTGCGGTCGCGCCCCTCCGGCCATGCATGGCGCGGAAACTGGATGGCGTATTCGTTGCCGTAGATCTCCATGCCCTTGGCGACGCAGTAGTCAGGCTCGGACGCAAAGGAGGTGAAGCGGCGCGGATCGCACGACCACATGTCCCATTCGGTCTGGCCCTGCGTCACCCATTCGGCCAGCACCTTGCCGGCGCCGCCGCCCTGGGCGATGCCGAAGGTGAAGACGCAGGCTTCGAAGGCATTGGGGACGCCGGGCATCGGGCCGATCAGCGGATTGCCATCCGGCGTGTAGGGGATCGGGCCGTTGATGACCTTGGACAGGCCTGCCGTGCCCAGGATCGGCACGCGGGCGACAGCGTCGGCCAGATAATGTTCCAGCCGGTCGAGGTCGTCGGGGAACAGCTGGAAGGAAAAGTCTTCCGGCATCGGATCGTTGTGGGTCGCCCAATGCGCGCGGCAATTGCGCTCATAGGGGCCGAGATTCATGCCGTTCTTTTCCTGGCGCAGGTAGTAGGAGGTGTCGACATCGCGCAGCAGCGGCAGTTTCTTGCCCTGTTCCCTGGACCATGCCGCCAGCTCGGGAATCTCCTCGAACAAGATGTACTGATGGCTCATCACCATCATCGGCACGTCGCGGCCGAACATTCGGCCAACTTCGGCGGCGCGATAGCCGGCGGCATTGACGACGATCTCGCAGCGGATCTCGCCTTGCGCGGTTTCGACCACCCATTCACCGTTCTCGCGGCGCACGCCAGTGACCGGGCAGAAGCGGATGATCCTGGCGCCCAAGTCGCGCGCGCCCTTGGCCAATGCCTGGGTGAGCTGCGCCGGATCGATGTCGCCGTCGCTTGGGTCGTAGAGCGCGCCTTGCAGGTCGTGCGTCTCGATGAAGGGATAGCGGTGCTTGATCTCGTCGACGCCGACGACGTCGATGTCCATGCCCTGATAGCGGCCCATGCCCTTGGCGCGCTGGAATTCCTGCATGCGTTCGACCGAGTGGGCGAGCCGCAGCGAGCCGGTGACGTGATAGTTCATGGGATAGTCGACCGCTTCGGCCAGGCCGCGATAAAGCTCGGTCGAATAGCGCTGCATGTTCATCAGCGACCAGGACGAGGAGAAGGTCGGCACATTGCCGGCGGCATGCCAGGTCGAGCCGGAGGTCAGCTCGTTCTTTTCGAGCAGCACGCAGTCGGTCCAGCCCGCCTTGGCGAGGTGATAGAGCGAGGACGCGCCGACGGCACCGCCTCCGATGATCACCACGCGCGCCGTGCTCGGCAAACCGGCCATATTCTTCTCCCATATCTTCAGCGCGCTGCGCTTCTATTTTAGTTTTGATGCATGTCGTCGTCCCAAAACCGCCGCGCGCCTTGGGCGACATGCACTCAATAAACCGGCGGCGAAACCACCCAGATGACAACCGCCGGCTCGGCACCCGGATTGCGCCAGCGGAAAGGCTTGCCCTCGAAGCGAAAGGAGTCGCCTTCGCCGAGCCGATGCCAGATGCCGGCAATTTCGATGTCGAACGTTCCGGACGCGACGTATCCGGCCTCCTCGGTAGGCCGACGCGCCTCGATCTTCAGCTCCGCGCCCGGTGCGAAGACCGAACGCAGCATCTCGAAGCTACCGCCGAGATCGGGTGACAGAAGCTCCTCCATCAGTCCGGATTCGCTTGTGCCAAGCGTGCGCCGGCTGCCGGCGCGCACGACCACGCCGCGCTCGCTTTCGACCGGCACGTCATGGGTGAAGAACAGGCTGACCGGCACGCCGAACAGTTCGGCGAAGGCTCTGAGATCGCTGAGCGATGGCGCCGAGAGGCCGCGCTCGACCTGGCTGACCCAACCGACCGAGCGGCCGAGCTTCAGGCCGATCTCCGCAAGTGTCAGCCCGCGCGCCTTGCGCAGCGCCCTGATATCGCCGGCCAGCACGCGTTCGTCAGGCCCCTGCAATGTTCGTGCGGTAGGTGAAGGCAAAACGCTCACTTCATGAAAAAGAACGGTCAAATTTCATGAGAAATCAAGCTCGTGAAAAAATCAAGTAGATTTTCACAGATGCTCAAGATTTGCTTGCACGATTTTGATGGTTCATGCAAAGGCTCGGCCGCGAGCGGCGAGTGGGGACGTCCGAGCGAGACAAAGGGTAAGGGACGGCCCATGCTGGAGAATAACCCAGGAATCGCGCGTGATGCCGAGATCGTCGACGAGGCGATCCTGTCGCGCCGCTCGGTGCGGGCATTCCTGCCCGACATGGTCGATGACGACACCATCCGAGAGATTCTGTCGGTTGCGGCCCGGGCTCCATCGGGCACCAACATGCAGCCATGGCGGGTCTACGTCACCAAGGGCGAGACCAAGCAGCGGATCACCGACGCCATTCTCAATTCCGGCATTCGCGCCGAAAAGGCCGACTGGGATGAGTACCGCTACTACCCCACTCAGTTCTTCGAGCCCTATCTGACGCGACGGCGCGCCAACGGCTTCGGCCTCTATGGCGCGCTCGGCATCGGCCGCAGGGAGGTCGACAAGATGCGTGCCCAGCACGACCGCAACTTCGTCTTCTTCGACGCGCCGGTCGGCATGATCTTCACCATCGACCGCCGGCTCAACCAGGGCTCGTGGATCGACTACGGCATGTTCCTGCAGAACATCATGGTCGCGGCGCGAGGCAGGGGCCTGCATACGTGTCCGCAGGCCGCGTTCGCGCCCTATCACCGGCAGATCAGGCCGGTGCTCAACATTCCCGACGAGGAGATTGTCGTCTGCGGCATGGCGCTTGGCCATGAGGACATTTCCAAGCCCGAAAACGCCTTCCGCACCGACCGCGTGCCGTTGGAAGAGTGGGTGTCGTTCAGCGAGTAGACCGGCCACGCAGGGAACCGGCGACGTCAACTATTCCGTATTCATCTGCACGCCGTGCCCGCTGACATGGGCGCCATCGCGTGGCGTCAGCTTGAGATAGGCCAGCAGCGCGCAGAGCGTGATGGCGCCTTCGATCACAAACAGAATCCGGAAATCCCTGGCCACGGCCGGACCGCCTCCGGCCAGGAACGACAGCGTCGCGGCCGCCAGGCCGACGCTGATCGCGACGGCGAGTTGCCACAGTATGTAGTAGAGCGCGCTGAAGCGGGCGAGCTGTTCGGGCGCGATGTCGGAATAGGCGAGGTTGCCGGTCGAGGCCCACTGCATCGAGCGGAAGACGCCGAAGACGAAGATATAGATGAGCGTGATCCAGACCGGCGTCGTCGCCTGCATCAGGGCAAAACCAGCCACCAGGCAGGCAACGATGGGCGTGTTGAAGACCAGCACGCGGCGAAAGCCGAAGCGGTTGAGAATGCGCGGCATGAAGAGACGCATCACTAGCGATCCGATGGCCGCCACGAAGGTGAGCGATCCCGCCTGCACCGCGCTCATGCCGAAGCCGAGCTGGAACATCAGCGGCAGCAGGAGGACGACGGAGCTGAGGCCGATCGTGTCCAGCCCGCCGCCGGTGAGGAAGGAGATGCGGAAGGTGCGGATGCGCAGCAGCTTGAGGTCAAGCAGCGGATTGCGGGCGCGCAAGCAGTAGAACGAGGCGGCCGTCAGGATGAGGATCGCAAGCGCAAGTTCAGCCGCGATCATGCCGCCAGCCGCGTCCTTAGCGGCGAGTGAGTCCATGCCGAAGACCAGCAGCACCATGCCGCTGCCGACCAGCAGGAAGCCCGGAAAATCGAATGGCGTGCGTACGGGCTTGGTCATCGTCGGAAACAGCGAGGCGGCAAGCACGGCCGCTGTCAGCGCGAAGGGCACGTTGATGAAGAAGATCCAGCGCCAGGAGATGTACGTGGTCAGCGCGCCGCCGACGAGCGGGCCGACCAATGGCCCGGACTGGCCGGCCAGCGAGATGTACATGTTGATCTTGAGCGTGCGGCTGCGCGGAAAGGTTGACAGAATGACGACCTGGCCGAGCGTGCCCATCAGCGCGCCGCCGAAACCTTGCAGCGCCCGCGCCCCGACCAGCATCCAGATATTGTCGGACAGCCCGCTCAGCGCCGACGAGGTGGCGAACACCAGCAAGGCGAAGCAGTAGACGTTGCGCAGGCCAAAGCGGTCGGCGGCCCAGCCGCCAAGCGGCATCGAGATGATCAGGCTGGCTACATAGACGGTGATCAAGAGGCCGAGCTGGCTGGGCGGGCGGCCGAGACTTTCGCTGATACCCGGCAGCGCCGTCACCACGACATTCTGGTCGAGGCTGGTCATGAAGACGCCGCATGCAACCGTCAGCGGCAGCAGGAGCATGGTTCTGGCCGACACATCGGCGCGATCCGTGGCGCCGGCGGATATTTCTGTGGTCATGGAGATGTTCGAACCAAACGATGTGCCGACGCTGAGACGGGATTTATCCCTTGGGCCGGCTAGGCGGCCACGCTTTGCCACCATGGTCGTCCGCGGCGGAATTCTCTAGCGGCAGAACCGGTTGGCCTTGATGCCAGAAGCAGAGGCGAAGCGACCATCCGGCCGCGCCAGTCAGAGCAATTCAGGGAAACGGTGAACTGTTCTAACCCCTTGTCTTGACGCAACTCCGAAGGGAAAGCGGCGTGCGCTTTTCCCCGGACAACCGTTTCACACCTTTCCTGGAATTGCTCTATTGCACCTCGTAGCCGACTTCCTCGCTGGCGTGGCAGAGCGCCTTCCAGAACGAGCGGGCGAAGGAGCGAAAGACATAGATGTCGAACTGGTCGGTGCCGGTGCGCTGGATCTGGGCGAAGACGTCGTGATGGATGGTCGAGCGGCCGGCGCCAATCGGAAAGGCCGGCAGCGCGAAGTCGATGGCGAAGAACTTCGCCAACACCCATTCGGCCTTCGGCCCGGCGATGCGGATGGCGGTGCGGCCGTGCGACAGGTCCGTCACCGTTCCGATGGCCGGGGTTACCACCTTGGCGAATGCCGCGGCCAGTCCTTCGGCTTCGTCGGCGACGGTGAATTTTCCCGGTGCGAAGCCGAACACCGACTTCACGCCGTCGCTCAAGCCACCGCCGGCACCATCGGGCAGCGCAAGCCCGGTGACGGTGCGGATGGCTGATATCAGCGCCTTTTCCTCACCGGGCCAGGCCGCCAGCTGCACGATCGAACCCGGCCGTGTCTCGGTCAGGATGATCTCGACGCCATGCTCGAAATTGCCGTGCGAGCCGACGTGAAACTCCGGCTCAAGGGGCGATTGACGCTCAACCATGCATGCGGGTCCCTTCCGGATCGAAGAAGTGGTTGGAGACGATCTCGACCGGTCCGAAGCGGTTGCGCAGGGGATCGGAGACATGGGCGCGCGTGCCGCGCCGCGCCTTGCCGCCTTTGACCAGTGCGAGCGCGATATGCTTGCCCAGCGCCGGCGAATAGCAGCAAGCGGTGATGTGGCCGATCGAGCCGTGCGGATTGGCCTCGTCAATCTCCTCGACGATGTGCGCGCCGCCATTCAGTGGCCGGTTGTCGAGTGCGATCACGCCGACCAGTTCCAGACGGTCAGACGCAATCAGGCCCTCGCGGTCCATCATCGCCGAACCGATGAACGGCTTTTTCTTCGACAGCATCCAGTCGAGATGCAGGTCGCGCGCCGTAGTGCGGCCGTCGATTTCAGCGCCGGTGACATGGCCCTTCTCGATGCGCATCGTGCCCAGCGCCTCGAGCCCGTAGGTGACCAGCCCGAACGGCTTGCCGGCCTCGATCAGCGCTTCCCAGACATGAGTGCCATGGCCGGCACCGGAATAAACCTCGAACGCCATTTCGCCGGAGAAGGATAGCCGGCAGATCATCACCGGCACATCAGCTATCTCGCCGCGCACGATGCCCATGAAGGGCAAGGTGGCGTTGTCGACTGCCGTGCCGGTGACACAAGCGGCAAGGATCTGCCTGGCCTTCGGCCCGCCAATCGCGGCGCCCGCCCATTCGTCGGTCACCGAGGTGACGTGGACTTTCAGCTCCGGCCAGATGACGTCGAGGAAATATTCCAGATGCTGCATCACCTTGCCGGCGTTCGCAGTGGTGGTGGTCATCAGGAAATCCTGCTCGCCAAGCCGCCAGGTGGTGCCGTCGTCAAAGGCGAGGCCGTCCTCGCGCAGCATCAGCCCGTAGCGCGCCTTGCCGACCGCCAGCGTCGAAAACATGTTGGTGTAGACGCGGTCGAGGAATGCGGCGGCATCAGGACCTTGCACGGCAATCTTGCCAAGTGTCGAGACATCGACAATGCCGGCGCTTTCGCGCGTCGCCTTGGCCTCGCGCACATAGGCCTGCTCGACCGTTTCGCCTGAAAGCCCGTAGATCATCGGCCGGTACCAGAGGCCGGCCGAATACATGGTCGCGCCATTGGCGACATGCCAGTCATGCATCGGCGTCAGCCGCTCGGGCTTCAGGTCGCCGAAGCGCTCCGCCGCCAGCGAGCCGATCGACACCGGTGCAAAAGGCGGCCGGAAGCGCGTCGTGCCGACCTCAGGGATCGGCTTGCCCAGCGCTTCGGCCATGATGGCAAGGCCGGGAACGTTGGAGCTCTTGCCCTGGTCGGTCGCCATGCCAAGCGTGGTGTAGCGCTTCAGATGCTCAACCGAGACGAAGCCTTCGCGGTGTGCCAGCCGCACATCTTCCGCCGTCACGTCGTGCTGGAAATCGACAAAGCTCTTGCCCTTGGCCCGGATTTCAAAAACCGGCGCCGGGTCTGGATATCCTGGGACGGCTTCGACGGTGGGCAATGCAATCGGCGTGCCTGTTCCGCCGGCCGCGGCAAGGCCGGCGGCGCGGCCTTCGGCGATCGCCTCGGCAGTCGAAAAGCTGCCGGTGAAGGCGCCAGCACCGATCCACTTTTGTGTCGGCTTCGGTGGCAGGAAGGCCTGACGCGCGGCATTCCATTCCGCCCTGGCGCCGGCCTGGCTGGCCAGATGGATGGTCGGCGACCAACCACCCGACATCAGCAGGCAATCGGCGTGGATGCTGCGTGCATCGCCGGTGAGTGTGCCATTGGCCATGTCGAAGCGCTGCAGCTTGAGGCCGGACAGCGCCCTGCCGCTCTCGGTGGCGACGACGGCATGGCCGGGAAAGATCTCGGCCTCGACTTCCTCGGCCAGCTTGCGCATCTCGGCTGAAAGCTCCGGCCGGACATCGGCGATGGCGACGATCTGAGCGCCGGCCTTCTTCAGGGCAAGGGCGGCGCGATAGGCGCTGTCGTTGTTGGTGAACAGCGCGATCCGCTCGCCCGGCAGCACGCCGAACTCGTTGGCATAGCGCTCGGCGGCATGCGCCAGCATCACCCCCGGCCTGTCATTGCCCGGGAAGACCAGCGGCCGCTCAAAAGCACCCGTGGCCAAAACAACAGCCTTGGCGCGGATCGCCCAGTAGCGATGGCGCGGCTCGCCCTTGCTGGGTTGCTCCTTGTGGTCGCTGACCCGTTCGAGCGCGGCAAGCGTGTTGTTGTCGTAATAGCCCCAGACCGTGGTGCGCGGCAAAAGCCGGACATTGTCGCGTCCTTCGAGCTGGGCGACGGTGCGCCGCGCCCAATCGGAGGCCGGCGCGCCATCAATCATCTCGCCCGACCAGTTGGCCGAGCCGCCGAAACGCGGCTCGAGATCGGCCAGCATGACGCGGGCGCCCTGGTCGGCGGCGGCCTTGGCGGCCATCAGACCGGCGGGGCCGGAACCGACCACCAGCACATCGCAAAAAGCATTCATGCGTTCGTAGCGCGTCGGGTCCTTTGCCGATCCGGCGCGGCCGAGGCCGGCGGCGCGTCGGATGAAATGTTCGCAGACCATCCAGAAGCGCGTGCCCTTCAGCGGACCGACCACCGGCCCCATGAAGGTCTTGTAGTAGAAGCCGGCCGACAGGAGCTTGCCGCCGAGCTGGTTGACGGCATTGATGTCCCAGGCAAGCGATGGAAAACGGTTCTGGCTGATCGCCACCAGCCCGTCATGGATCTCGACCATGGTCGCCGGGATGTTGGGCTCGCGGACCTCGCCCCTCAGCACCGTCACCAGCGCGTTGGGCTCCTCGACGCCAGCGGTGAGCAGGCCGCGCGGACGGTGGTATTTGAACGAACGCCCGAAAAGGCTGATGCCCTTGGCCAGCAGGGCCGATGCCAGCGTGTCGCCGGCATGGCCGGTATAGGCCACACCGTCAAAGGTGAAGCGGATGGTTTTCAGCCTGTCGATGCGGCCGCCGGTGTCGGTGCGGCGCGGGCTCATGACTTGCCCTCGGCCTTGCGACGCGCGCTCGAGGTGTGATCGCCGCGCGCGAAGGCGACACTGGAAATCTCGTGCGTGAGCGTGTTGCGCACGACCCGCAGATGCGCGCGGCAACCGCCGGAATGCTGCCAGATTTCGTTGTGGTCGCCGGCCGGGTTCAGGCGGTCGTAGACATAGGCGTTCCACGCTTCGAAATTCTGCGATGCGGGGTCGGGGCGCTCGCGGTTGCCGTCACCCTGATAGGTGAACTCGATGACATCGCGAGGGCCGCAATACGGGCAGGTGATCAACATTGAATTCTATCTTCTTGTTTGACCGTGATCCGGTCGGAAAGCCGGGTTTCCACTTTCGCTAGCGCGGTCCTTCGGTTCCGGATCATGGTCTAATGCAGCCGCGGGTTTGCGCCCTGGCCCTTGTCGTCGATCACCAGACCGCGGTGGAAGCGGTCGAGCGTGAAGGGGGCGTTGAAGTCGTGTGGTTGATCCTTGGCGATGGTCCAGGCAAAGCACCAGCCGGAAGCCGGCGTCGCCTTGAAGCCGCCATAGCACCAGCCGCAGTTGAGATACATGCCGGGCAGAGGACCGGTGGTTATGATCGGCGAGCCGTCCATCGACATGTCGCAGACGCCGCCCCAGGAGCGCAGCATGCGCACGCGGGCAAGGCCCGGGAACAGCGCCAGCATCTCGCTCATCACTTCGTCGACGATGGGCAGATTGCCGCGCTGGGCGTAGCTGTTGTAGCCGTCGAGGTCGCCGCCATAGACAAGGCCGCCCTTGTCCGACTGCGACATGTAGAAATGGCCCATGCCGAACGTGACGACGGTGTCGATGAAGGGCTTCAGCGATTCCGTGACGAAGGCCTGCAGCACATGGCTCTCGATCGGCATCGTCTCGATGCCGGCCAGCTGCATGACGCGTCCGGTGCTGCCGGCCACGGCAACCGCGACCTTCTTGGCGCGGATGTCGCCACGCGAGGTTGACACGCCGGTGACCCGGTCGCCATCGCGCAGGAAGCCGGTGACCTCGCAATTCTCGATGATGTCGACGCCGCGTCGGTCGGCGCCGCGCGCATAGCCCCAGGCCACCGCATCGTGGCGGGCGGTGCCGGCGCGCCGTTGCATCAGGCCGCCGACCACCGGGAAGCGTGCGCTGTCGGAGATGTCGAGCGCCGGGATCAGACGCTTGATCTGCGCTGGCGTCATCAATTCGGCGTCGACACCGAGATGGCGCATGGCATTGCCGCGCCTTGCATAGTCGTCGAACTGGGCCGGCGTGTGCGCCAGGTTCAGGCAGCCGCGCTGCGAGAACATGACGTTGTAGTTGAGCTCGTGCGACAGGTTCTCCCACAGCTTCATCGAGTGTTCGTAGAAGCGGGTGTTCGCGGGCAGCAGATAGTTCGAGCGCACAGCCGTCGTGTTGCGGCCGACATTGCCGGAGCCGAGCCAGCCTTTTTCCAGCACGGCGACATTGGTGATGCCGTGCTCCTTGGCGAGATAATAAGCGGTCGCCAGCCCATGGCCGCCACCGCCGATGATGATGACATCATAGGACGCCTTCGGATCCGGCTTGCGCCAGGCCGGCTTCCAGTCCTTGTTTCCCTTGAGCGCGTTCGCGAGCAGCGAAAAAGCCGAGTACTCTGCCATCATTGTCATCCGGTTCGGGCGATGCGGCAGACTATAGGGCAGGCCGCATCCGCAAAGCCAGTATTGCGCCATCGCCTTTCGACTGGCCGACGCCTTTGGCAACGACCCAATGCGACGGCTTGCCCCATGATATGGCCGTCTTTATCAAGGACAGGCTTTCAAACTGCTTTTTGCGCCCGTGAGTCGCCGACAAATCATGCTTTTGAGATTGCTTCGCCTCGTTTTGGTTTTCGCGCTCGTCGTTTCGGCGTCGCCTTCGTTTGACGCGATGGCGCAAGCGCTCGGCCAGGGCGCGGCCGGATTGATCACCGATCAGCAGAAAGTCATCCAGGGCCTGACGGCCAAGACTGACGATCTCGAGAAGAAGATACAGCAGGACGGTGACGACGATGCCTCACTGGTGGATATCCGTCTGCAACTGGAGGATCTGTCGCGGGCGGCACTGACCAGTGCGCTGGCGTTCCGCTCGCGCCTCACCGACATCAACAATCGCATCGAGGTGCTGGGCCCGCCGCCAGCGGCGGGCCAGCCGCAGGAGCCCGACATAGTGACGGGCGAACGCCAGGCGCTGGCGTCGGAAAAGGCCGAGATCAACGCGGTCGTCGCCGCCGCGCAGAACCTGTCGATCCGTATCAGCGGACTGATCGACAAGATCGGCAACATGCGCAGCGCGCTCTTCCGCAATCTGCTCACCAAGCGCTATGTGCTGTCCGATGCGCTAAGCCCGCAGGTCTTTTCGGATGCCAGTGACGAGTTCGGCAATTTCTACAAGGCGGTTTCGTCCTGGCTTAGCTTCGCCTTCAAGTTCAAGTTCCAGGCCATCCTCGCGGCTACTTTCGTGGCGCTCGGGCTGGCGCTGGTGCTGCTAGTCGGCGGCCGGCGCCTGTTCGGGCGGGTATTCGAGGCCGACCCCGCCAACGAGGACCCGTCCTACCTCAGCCGCCTGTCGGTGGCCTTCTGGTCGACATTGCTGCCGACCCTGGCAGTCGGCGCCTTTCTCGGCTCGACCATCTTCTTTTTCAATTATTACAATGTGTTGCGCGGCGACATAGGCCTCTTTCTCAATGCGCTGGCGACGGTCATCGGGGTGGTGTTCTGCGTCAACCGACTGACCAATGCGGCGCTATCGCCGCGGCTGCCGAACTGGCGTCTTATCCCGGTCGAAACGGGGCCGGCGCGCTGGCTGGTTCGCCTGGCTACCGCCATGGCCGTGGTCATCAGCGTCAACACTTTCCTGTCGGTCATCAACGACAAGATGGGCTCGCCGCTGTCGCTGACCATCGCCCGCAGTTTCGTTGCCACAATCATCGTCGGCATCATCCTGATCCTGATGGCGATGCTGCGACCGTTCAAGGCGCGCGATGGAAGCTGGCGGCCATGGCCGGCATGGCTGCGTTACCTGTCGCTGGCGCTTGGTCTGTTCACCATCATAACGGCCTTGCTTGGCTATATCGGCCTTGCCCTGTTCGTGTCGCTGCAGGTCGTGGTCACCGGCACCGCCTTGATCACTGCCTATATCGGCTTCCTGTCGGCGCGGGCGATCGGCGAGGAGGGGGCTTTCGCCAACACCTCGGTAGGGCGCTGGCTATCGGCCAATTCCAGCTATGAGGATACGGCGCTCGACCAGCTCGGCCTTGTCGTCAGCGTCGCCATCAACCTGATGATCGTGCTGGTGTTCCTGCCGCTGATCTTGCTGATGTGGGGGTTCCAGCCGGGCGACATCCAGGCGTGGGCCTACAAGCTGGCAACCGGGATCAATATCGGGTCGGTGACGATTTCGGTCACCGGCATCCTCTCCGGCATCGTCGTCTTCATCATCGGCTATTTCCTGACGCGCTGGTTCCAGGGCTGGCTCGATGGGTCGGTGATGGCGCGCGGCAAGGTCGATACCGGGGTGCGCAACTCGATCCGGCTGGCGGTCGGCTATGCCGGCGTTGCCCTTGCGGCGCTCGTCGGCATCTCGGCGGCGGGCATCGACCTGTCCAGTCTTGCGCTGGTCGCCGGTGCTCTTTCCCTCGGTATCGGCTTTGGCCTGCAGAATGTCGTGTCCAATTTCGTCTCAGGCCTGATCCTGCTGGCCGAGCGGCCATTCAAGGTCGGTGACTGGATCGTGGCCGGGGATGTCAGCGGCACGGTCAAGAAGATCAGCGTGCGCGCGACCGAGATCGAGACCTTCCAGCGTCAGTCGGTGATCTTGCCCAATTCGAACCTGATCAACAATTCTGTCGGCAACTGGACGCATCGCAACAAGCTCGGCCGCATCGACATCAAGGTCGGCGTCGCCTATGGCAGCGACGTCAAGCAGGTCCATGCCATCCTGCTGGAGATCGCGCGCAACCATCCGATGGTGCTGAAGAATCCCGAACCCTTCGTGCTGTTTTCCAATTTTGGCGCGGCCGCGCTCGAATTCGAGATCAGGGTTTTCCTGGCCGATGTGATGAATGGCAACATCGTGCAGAACGACGTCCGCTTCGCCGTGCTCGAAAAATTCAACGACGAGCACATCGAAATTCCCTCGACGCCACGGGCCGTGGTCGAGACCAAGAAGCCCAAGGCCTGGCCGATCGACGATGACAAGATCGAGGCCGACTTCGCCGAACAGGAGCAGGTGAAGGCCGAGGCCGAGGCCGAGAAGAAGCGACTGGCCAAGACCGGGCGCAAGGTGCGCAAGCCCGATCCCGACTAGGCTTCTTGTTGCCTGTCAGCCATTCACGATCAGCGCGGGCAGCGCGGCGCGAAGGTCGGTCTCGCCGTGTCTGTAACCGGTGTCGGAGAAGCCAAAGCCGATTGCGGCATGAATGCGGCATTCAGTTGCGGTTCAGCTTCCATCTCCTATAAGCTCCCATGCAAAGGCGAAAATGCCTTGCGAAATGCAACAGAGGCGGTGGGAACACCGATATTGCAACATGTGGAAGTCTCTCGTCGCTGCCGTCGCCCTGGTCGCTGCCATCGGCTCGGCCAATGCCGCGAGCGCGGTCAACAAGGACGCCGAGACCCGAACGCTGGTCGTGACGGAGGGCGGCAGCAAGACCGACCTCGCGCTGGCAGCTGGTGAAACCGTCGAATTCTGCCCCAATGGCTGCTTCGTCACCTTACCCAACGGCGACCTCGAAGCCTTGACCGGATCTGAAACCGTCGAGATCTCGGGCGGCGTCGCCCGCATCAAGTAAGTCTCGACGATATGACAGGAAAGGCCGGGCATTCGCTCGGCCTTTTATCGTTTCCGGTAGCAGTTGTTTAACAATGACGCCGGAAATACAGCCGCGGCAGCCGCCTGCAACCGGACGTTTTAACGTTCGCTACGCCATCCCTCGCTATACCAGCTTTCAAGACGCCGAAACGCGGCGCGCAACAAGATTCCGGTTTCCCGGATCATACGCTGGCAGGGCAGGACGGACATGGATGCGCGCTCGGACAGGAACGCAATACCGCTTGCGGTCGATCTCGACGGCACGCTGATCGCGACCGACCTGTTGTGGGAAGGACTGTTCATCCTTCTCAAGAAGAACCCGCTCTATATTTTCCTCGTGCCTTTCTGGGCCGCCAGCGGACCGGCGCGGCTGAAGCAGGCGATCGCCCAACGCGTCGACATCGACCCGGCGTCGCTGCCCTATCGCGAGCCGCTACTCGACCGTATTCGCACCGAGCACGCCGAAGGCCGCAGGATCGTGCTGGCGACCGGCACGCCACGCAAGTTCGCCGACGCCATCGCGAACCATCTCGGCATTTTCGACCGGGTGCTGGCAACCGACGGTCTCGACAATCTCACTTCGGGCAAGAAGCGCGCCTCGCTGATCGCGGCCTATGGTGACGGCGGTTTCGATTATGCCGGCAACAGCCGTCACGATCTCCAGGTCTTCGATGCCGCGCGCGCCGCGATCGTCGTGGCGCCCGACCGTCACGCCGCTCGCTGGCAAGCGGCACACGGCGCCGAGACCATGCCGGTACCGAAGCCGACATTGCGGACCATCATCAAGATGCTGCGTGTCCATCAGTGGCTGAAGAACTCGCTGATCGCGGTGCCGATGGTTCTCTCGCACGAATATTTCAACTCCGACATGATCTGGGAATGCCTGCTGGCGTTCATCTCGTTCAGCGCGGTGGCGTCGGCCATCTATATCCTCAACGATTTCTTCGACCTCGCGCTCGACCGCAAGCACGTCACCAAGCGCAACAGGCCGTTTGCGAGCGGCGCCCTGTCGATCCCGTTCGGCCTTGGCTCGATCGTTGTGCTTCTGGCGATCGGCATCGGCACCGCGCTGCTTTTGCCGGTGGAATTCCTGGCCGTGCTCGGCGGCTACATGGTCGTCACGACAGCCTACTCGCTGTCGTTCAAGCGCATGCTGCTGGTCGACGTGCTGACGCTCGCCGGCCTCTACACGATCCGCGTCCTAGCGGGTGCGGCCGCGACCGGCGTCGACGTCTCGTTCTGGCTGCTTGCCTTCTCAATCTTCTTCTTCCTGTCGCTGGCGCTGGTGAAGCGCTTTGTCGAATTGCGCACCACCGCCATTCCGCCTGGCGAGCGCATTGCCGGCCGCGGCTATCGCACCGAGGACCAGGAGATTGTCGCCCAGGCCGGCATGGCCTCGGCCTTCTCCTCGGCGCTGGTTCTGGCGCTCTACATGGACAGTGTTTCGGTGCGCGAGCTTTATCCGCATCCGTGGCTGATCTGGCCGCTGGCGCCGATCGTGCTCTATATCACCATGCGCGTCTGGATCCTCGCCCGCCGCGACGAGATGCATGACGACCCGGTCGTCTTCATCATACGTGACTGGCGCAGCCAGATCGTCGTACTGATCGGCGCTGTGCTGCTGGTCATCGGGGGCTGGTAGGCATGGCTGCCGAACCGCTCCAGAGTTTTGGCCTCGCCACGCCGCCAGCGCCACGAGCGATCTGCGCAGAGGATGGCATTGCGCTGCTGAAGGCAGGCCAGGCCAGGCCGGCATCGCTGCTGGCCTACGGCAATGGGCGCTCCTACGGCGATTCCTGCCAGAACGAGGCCGGCACGGTCGTCGACATGCGGCCGTTGAACCGTATCCGAGCCTTCAACGCCGAGACGGGTCTTCTTGAGGCGGACTCCGGCGTGCTCCTCTCCGACATCATCGCCTACGCCGCGCCATACGGCTTCTTCCCGGCGGTTGTTCCGGGCACGCAATTCGTCACGCTCGGCGGCGCCATCGCCAATGACGTCCATGGCAAGAACCATCATCGGCGCGGCACCTTCGGCTGCCATGTCGAGACCTTCACGCTGCTACGGTCCGATGGAAAGACCTATCGCTGTTCGGCGACAGACAATCCGCGGCTGTTTCGGGCGACGATCGGCGGCATGGGACTGACCGGCCTCATCCTGGAGGCCTCGATCCGGTTGATGCGGGTTCCTTCACTCGACATCGTCGAGAAGGCGACGCCGTTTCGCGACCTTGGCGAGTTCTTCGGCCTGGCCGAGGCCGCTGATCAGGCCAATGAATATGCGGTCGCCTGGATCGACCAGCTTGCCGGCGGTCGTAACAGCGGCCGTGGGTTGCTGTTCACCGGTAATCATGCCGAGCACGGTTCGCATGCCGCCTCGCGTGCCGGCGGCAATCTCTCGATACCGGTCCAGCCGCCGTTCAATGTGCTCAATCGCCCCTTCCTGACCGCATTCAACGCCGCCTATCGTTGGAAGAAGGGGCGGTCGACGGCGCCGCGCCAGGTCGGCTACCACAGTTTCTTCTTTCCGCTTGACGGCGTGCGCGACTGGAACCGGCTTTACGGGCCGAAAGGGCTTTTCCAGCACCAGAGCGTGATACCGGAAGCGGCCGCGCGCGCCGTGGTGCCGGAGCTACTCGCCGCCGCCAGGCAAGCCGGGCAGGGGTCGTTCCTCACCGTGCTGAAACGCTTCGGCAGCGTCCGCTCGCCGGCGCTGCTTTCATTCCCGCGTCCCGGCTACACACTGACGCTTGATTTCCCCAACAGGGGAGCGGCGACGCTGGCCTTGCTGCGGGAACTCGACCGCATCACGGTCGGGGCCGGCGGTGCGGTAAATCCCTACAAGGACGCCCGCATGGGCGCCGATATCTTCGCTTCGTCCTTTCCCGAATGGCCCCGGCTGGAGGCGCTTCGCGATCCAGCCTTCATGTCAAGCTTCTGGGCGCGGACCGCAAAGAGGCTCGACTCCCGGCGCGGTGCTGTCGAAGCCGCGGAATAGATAGAATTTGAAATAATCTTGGTTAGCGTATCGATAATACTGCGGTTCACTCAAAACATTCTTTTGACTTCACGAAATATTCGCGGGTTTGTAATAGGAGACGTGAAGGGGTGGCTTCGAAAACATGAAATACATCGTCTTCATTCTCTTTACGGTCATGACCAATGCCGCGGCGCAGCTGATGCTGAAGCAAGGCATGATGTCGCTCGGGCCAATCTCGTTCGAGGGCGTCAACCCGCTCATCAAGCTGTTGCAGATCGTGTTCAGCCCCTGGGTGTTCCTTGGCCTGTGCACCTTCGTCATCTCGATGGCCTCGCACCTTTATGTACTGTCCAAGGTCGAGCTTTCCTTCGCCTATCCGTTCCTCAGCCTCGCCTATGTCGCCGTCGCCATCTTCGCCTATTTTGTCTTCCGTGAAGATCTCAATGGCTGGCGCATCGCCGGCATCGCCTGCATCTGCGTCGGCACGGTGCTGATCGCGCAAAGTGGGCGCGGGCATGACGAGGAAACGGCCTCCCTTTCGTCCGACAAGATTCACAGCGAGACCGTTCGATGAGACATGTGATTTTCGGCGGCGACGGTTTCGTCGGCCGCCACCTTGCCCCGAAGCTTGTGGCCGATGGTGAGGAGGTTGTCGTCGCCGACATCGTCAAGAGCGACCTGCCGCACTACCGCACCGTCCGTTTCGTCCAGTGCGACGTGACCGAGGCTGCCTCGGTGGCCTGTGTCGGCATCAAGCCCGACGACATGGTCTACAATTTGTCGGCCAAGATGCTGTCGCCGATCCAGGTGCGCGCCAAGCGGCACGATTTCTTCTTTCCGGTCAATTTCCATGGCACCGAGCACATCATGCAGGCCATGGACAGAGCCGGCGCACCCAGGCTCGTCCACTATACGACCGACATGATCTACGGCCACACGGTCACGCAGCCGATGACCGAAGAGCACCCGGTCGCGCCGCTTGGCGAATATGGCTGGTCGAAGCAGAAGACCGAGGAACTGGCCGCCGAATGGCGCAAGCGCGGCATGTCGATCTCGCTGTTTCGCCCGCGCCTCATTATCGGCCCCGGCCGGCTCGGCATTCTCGAAAAACTGTTCAAGCTGATCGACTGGAATCTGCCGGTTCCGATGATCGGTGCGGGCCGCAACCCTTATCAGTTCATTTCTGTTTTCGATTGTGCGGAAGCTGCCCGCGCGGCCTGGAAGGCTGGCGTGCCCAACGAAGCCTATAATCTCGGCTCGCTCAACCCGCCGCCGGTGAAGAAATTGCTCGGCGACCTGATCCGGCATGCCGGCTCTAAGTCGATCCTGCTGCCTACGCCAGGCTGGGCGGTCAAGCGCACGCTCGACCTGCTAGATCTCATGAACATGCCGATCATGGACCCGGAGCAATATCTGATCGCCGACGAGGAGTGCGTGCTCGACGTCTCCAAGGCCGGACGCCAGCTCGGCTGGGTGCCGCAGTATCGCGACGAGGACATGCTGATCGCGGCCTACAGCGAGTACCGCGCCAAGAAGGCCGGTCACGCCGTCGCCGCCAAACACGTGCCCGCCGAATAGCGGGCTCGCAAAACAGTTTTCGTTGCGCACGATCCTGCTCGTGCGCGCAGACAGGAGATTGAAATGACCGTCATGGCCAAGCCCGAACAGACGAATACGCGCACCATGGTCAGCGCGCCGGCGCTGTCGCCCGCCACCATCGCCAAGCCCGACCTGATCAGCGTCGAGCAGGCCAAGTCGATGGATGTCGCGCGTATGACCGACCTGTTCAAGGCGCATCTCAATCCTGGCCAGCTGCATTTCATGAAGCTGCTCGGCTTCCACAAGATCAAGATCGAGCGCGCCGAAGGCATGTTCTACATCGACCAGAATGGCCGCAAGATCCTCGACTTCTTCGGCGGTTTCGGTTCCCTGGCCTTCGGCCATAACCATCCGCGTATCCTGGAGGCGCGGAAAAGATTCCAGGAGGAGAAGCGGCAGGAAATCGCCATCGCCTTCATGTCGCAATACGCGGCCGCACTTGCGCACAACATTGCCAAATGCTCGCCGGGCGATCTCGACATGGTGTTCCTCGGTTCGTCCGGCTCCGAAGCCATGGAAGCCGCGGTGAAGCTTGCCGAGCGCGCCGCCGGCCCGAAGCGGCCGAAAATCGTCTATGCCGAGAATTCCTTCCACGGCAAGACCAAGGGCGTGCTGGGCATTACCGACGGCCAGCTCTATCGCGCCGACTTCAAGATGGCGGACAACACGGTCCGTATTCCCTTTGCCGACATCGAAGCGGTCGAGCGCCTTTTCCGCTCCGACCCGGAGGTCGGCGTCATCGTGCTCGAAACCATCCAGGGCGGTGGTGGCATCATCCAGGCGCCCGCCGAATACTGGCAGAAGCTGCGCGCCCTGTGCGACCAGTATGGCGTGCTGTGGGTCGCCGACGAAGTGCAGTGCGGCTATGGCCGCTCGGGCCGCTTCTATGCCTTCGAGCATTACGGCGTGGTTCCCGATGTGACGGCGCTGGCCAAGTCGCTCGGCGGCGGCAAGGCGGCGGTCGGCGCGATGATCGCCCGGCGCGAGGTCTACATGAAGGCCTATGGCACGCCGAAGACGGCGATGATCCATGCCATGGCGACTTTCGGTGGCATGGGCGAGGCCTGTGTCACCTCGATCGAGGCGCTCAACGTGCTCTATGACGAGGGGTTGATCGACAACGCCGCCGTCACCGGCGACTATCTGCTGCAGCGGCTGCAAGCACTGAAGGAGAAGTACCCGAAGATCATCAAGGACGTGCGCGGCAAGGGCCTCATGGTCGGCCTGGAGTTCCACGACTTCTCGCAGACCTTGCCGATGGTGCTGCGCCCGATCGTCAGCGTGCTCGACGACAAGCTGAAGGGCTCTCTGTCCGGCTTCGTCGGCGCGCTGCTCTTGCGCGACTATGACGTGCTCGTTGCCTTCACCGAATACAACCGCAACGTCATCCGGCTAGAGCCGCCGCTGATCTGCCAGCGCGAGCATGTCGCCCGCTTCGTCGATGCCTTCGACAGCCTGCTGTCGCGTGGCATCGTGTCGATCGTGAAGGATTTCGTCAAAAGCCAAGTCCGTTAAAGCGAAGTTCGCTGAGCAAAGCCATGCTGACCAAGTCTCCCACCGCGAAAAACCCGCTCGACCGGCTCACCGAGGCCGGCCTGGCGTGGGGCGAGGGGACTTATGCGCGGCTGGCCGCGCCGATCGGCGCGGCGGCCTTCGCGCTCTATATTCTTTTGACGGCGTTTACGGCATGGGCGATGCCGGACGCCAACTGGGACATGCTGCCCTATCTCGCTGTCGCCGAGGAAAGCACCTATCCCGATGCGCAGGCGCTGCACGACTACGCCTACGACACCGTCAAATCAGGTGTTTCGGCCGCCGATTACAAGACGTTGACCGACGATGGTGGCGGTTTCCGCAGCCACATGACGGAGAATGCCGCCGACTTCCACTCGCTGCTTGGCATGTACCGGATCAAGTTCCTCTACGCCGAAATCCTGTCGACGATGGGCTCTGTGATGTCGCCGGTCGAGGCGATGCGGCTCGTCTCGGTGTTCTCCGTCCTGCTGTTCGGCGCGATCGCCTTGCTCTGGCTGCGCTCGCAGAAGGCATTGGCGTTGGCGCCTGTGGTCGGCGCTGTGCTGATCATGGCCGATTTCGGCGATGCGGCGCGTGCCTCGACGCCCGATCTGTTGTGTTCGGCGCTGTTTCTCGGCGGGCTCTACGCCTATGTCCGGGGCCACGAGGTGGCAACCGCGGTCCTGCTCTTCCTCGCCTTCATGGCGCGGCCGGACACTATAGTTTTCCTGGCTATTTTCGCGGTGCTGTTGGTCGCGTTCCGGCAGAAGGCATGGGGCGCGCTGGCCGGCTTTGCGGCTTCCTTCGTCGCCTATTTCGCCATCTCGCACTGGGCCCATCATCCCGGCTGGTGGCCGCATCTGTGGTTCTCCAGCATCGAGCAGCATTACAACATGGACGGGTTCGAGCCGCCATTTTCGGTCACAGCCTATCTCCGGGCGTTTGCCACGTCGCTGCTGCGCGCGGTCAGCCTGAACAGCTGGGTCGGCGTGTCGGTGCTGGCACTGGCCGGCTGGTATGCGGCCGGCCGCGCCGGCTTCCGCCTCGACCGTCGTGCCAGCATCCTGTTTGCGGCGCTGGTGCTCGGCGCGCTGGCGAAGTTCGCCGTCTTCCCGATCCACGACACGCGCATCTATTTCCCGCATCTGGTCCCGCCATTCCTGCTGCTGGCGACGCCGCTGATGGCACTGTGGGCGACAGTAGCCCGCGGCCAGCAGCGCGCCGCCTTGCACGTCATTCCTGGAGACAAGTCATGAGTTCCGTATCCAGCCTGGCGCGCATTGCCCTGTCGCTTGGTCTTCCCGAGGGCGTACTCGATCGGGGGCCGTCGCTGCGCGGGACAAAGTTCCTGGCCAAGGCGGCGCTGAAAGCGCGCCTCAATGGGGGGGGACGGCCGTTCCAGATGGTCAATGTCGGGGCCTGCGACGGTGCGCTGTTCGACGACGTCACGCCATGGCTGCACCGGATTGCTGGCGCTCGCGCCGTGCTGGTCGAGCCGATCCCCTACAATCAGAAACGGCTGCGCGCCAACTACCCCGACACGAGCCGGTTTATCATCGAGCCGGTGGCTGTCACCAAGACGAAGGGGACGATCACCGTCCACACCTTCGATGCCGCCGCGCTCGAGGCGGGTACGCTGCCCATCGAGTTCATAGGCTGCTCGTCGGTCACCGACACCAATCTGATGTCGGGCAAGAATGCCTGGGGCGAGGCCGACGCCAACTTCAACAAGTTCGCACCGCATCTCAGGGATATCGAGGTGCCATCCGAGACCTTGCAGACGCTTCTCGACCGCAACGGCATCACCCACATCGACGCCTTCCTCGTCGATTGCGAGGGCGCCGACTGGATCGTCTTCGAACAGCTCGACCTCAAGCGCTACCGTCCAGGCATGATCAAGGTCGAGGTCGGCGCGCTGCCGGCAGCGGAGATCGGCCAGGTTGTGGTCAAGATGAAGACCGCGGGCTACCAGGTCGGCTTCCAGGCCGAGGACATCTGGGCCTTCGCCTGAAGGGTAGCCATTCCTGATTCATATCGGGTCGCGCCGCATCTGTGGCGTGTCGCAAACAGGCGGTAGCCTGGTGGCCGTCGCCTGCATATTGTGCGCCGATCAAACGGGCGCCGACGCTGCCCGCAATAGCACTTTGGAGTCGCGGGCAATGGCAGAGTTTCCGAAAAAGGCGAAGGTCGTCATCGTCGGCCTGGGCGGTATTGTCGGCGCGTCGATCGCCCACCACCTGATCGAGCGCGGCTGGGACGACATTGTCGGCATCGACAAGTCCGGCATCCCGACCGACATCGGCTCGACGGCGCACGCCTCCGACTTCTGCTACACGACGAGCCACGATTTCCTGTCCTGCTGGACGACGCTCTATTCCATCGATTTCTACGAGAAGATGGGCCACTACGCGCGTATCGGCGGCCTTGAGGTCGCGCGCGTCGGCGACGACAGCCGCATGGAAGAAATCAAGCGCAAGATCGCCTCGGCGAAGGCCTTCGGCACCCGCGCGCGCCTGATCGAACCCGCCGAGATCAAGGAAAAATTTCCGCTGATCGAGCAGGACATGGTGCAGGGCGGCCTGTGGGACCCGGACGCCGGCCTCGTCATACCGCGCTCGCAGACCGTTGCCGGCAAGCTGGTCGACCAGGCCGAAGCCTCCGGCAAGCTCAAGTCCTTCGCCAACACGCCGGCGAGGTCACTCGTCGTCAAGGACGGCCGCATCAGCGCCGTGGTCACCGATCGGGGCACCATCGAGGCCGACTATGTCATCGTCTGCGCCGGTATCTGGGGCCGGCTGATCGCGGAGATGGTCGGCGAGGACCTGCCGGTCATGCCGATCGACCATCCGCTGACTTTCTTCGGGCCCTATAATGAGTTCGCCGGCACCGGCAAGGAGATCGGCTGGCCGCTGCTGCGCGACCAGGGCAACTCGGCCTATATGCGCGACACCGGCGACCCCAAGACCGCCGAGGGCGGCCAGATCGAATGGGGCTATTACGAGGAAACCAATCCGCGTCTCTGCCATCCACGCGACCTGCTGGAGAAGGATCAGGCGCGGCTTTCGCCATCGCAGCGCGATCTCGACATGGAGCAGATCCTGGCGCCGCTCGAGCGCGCCATGGAGCTGACGCCGATCCTAGGCGAACTCGGCTACAATGAAAGCCATTCCTTCAACGGCCTGCTGCAGGTGACGGCGGATGGCGGCCCGTCGATGGGTGAAAGCCAGAAGGTGAGGGGCCTGTGGTATGCCGTCGCCATCTGGGTCAAGGACGGCCCCGGCATGGGCAAGCTGATCGCCGACTGGATGACCGACGGCCGCACCTCGATCGACCACCACGCTATCGACTATGCGCGCTTCTATCCGCACCAGATGAAGGAGCAGTTCATCTGGGATCGCTGCACCGAGACGGCGATGAAGGTCTACAATCCGGCGGTGCATCCGCGCGAGCCCTTCTCCAAGGGCCGCAACATCAGGCGCTCGCCGTTCTGGGAGCGCGAGAAGGAACTCGGCGGCTATTTCATGGAACTCGGCGGCTGGGAGCGGGCACACGGCTATGCCGCCAATGAGCACCTGCTGGAGAAATACGGCAACCGGGTGCCAGTGCGCGAGAACGAGTGGGACAATCGCCATTTCTGGCGCGTCTCCAATGCCGAGCATCTGGCGATGAGCGAGGATTGCGGCATCGTCAACCTGTCGCACTTCGCCATGTATGATATCGAAGGCCCTGACCATGTCGCGCTGCTGGAATGGCTGTGCGCGGCCAAGATCGGTGGCGACAACAACGTAGGCAAGGGCATCTACACCCACTTCCTCGACGAGGAAGGCATGGTGCGCGCCGACTTTACCGTGATCCGCATGGCCGACCGCTGCCGTTTGATCGACGGCGCCGACGCCGGCCCGCGCGACTTCCAGTACATGCGCCGCACCGCGCAGGACAAAGGCTTTGATGTCACCATCACCGACGTGACGGAAAAATTCGTCACCATCGGCATCTGGGGTCCGAATGCCCGCGCTACACTGCAGAAGGTTGTCGAAAATCCTGACGGGTTGTCACCGGAGAACTTCCCCTTCGCGGCGATCAAGCCGGTCCGGATCGGCGGCAAGGATGTCACCGCTTTCCGCATTTCCTATGTTGGCGAGCAGGGCTGGGAATTGCATATGCGCTACGAGGACGGCCTCGCCGTCTGGGACGCGCTACGCTCGACCGGGGTGATGCCGTTCGGCGTCGAGACCTATGCCAACACCCGCCGCATGGAAAAGAGCCTGCGCCTGCAGAACGCCGATCTTCTGACCGAGTACAATCTGCTCGAAGCCGATCTCGCGCGTCCGAAGGTCAAGGAGAACGATTTCTGCGGCAAGGCCAAGCATGTGGAGTATCGCGCCCGTGAGCACCAGCCCGCCATGCTGTGCACGCTTGTCATGACCGACAATGTCGATGCGAAAGGCGTTGCCCGCTATCCGGTCGGCACGATGCCGGTGATGGACCCGAAGACGGGCGAGACGCTGGTCGACGAACTCGGCCGCCGATCGTTCACCACCTCGATGGCCTATGGCCCGACCATCGGCAGGAACATCGGTCTCGCCTATCTGCCGTGGGCCTATGCCCAGGAAGGCCGCAAGCTTGCCATCGAATATTTCGGCGAGACCTATCCGGTGGAAGTGGCCGCCGTCGGCTACAAGCCACTCTACGACCCGGAGAACCTCAAGCCGCGCAGCTGATTGACGGATGGAGCAACGGACTGATCGCAAAAGCCTAGCCTTCGGCCGGGCTTTTGTCTTTTTAACGGGGCTGTTTTCGCTTACCCTTGGGGGATGTCTGCTTTCCGGTGTGCAAGACATCTCCTTTACGGCTGTGCCGCACTGGCGCTGATGCTCTGGCTGGCGCCGGGATCCCGCGCCGACGAGCCGGTCGATGTCGAGCTGGTGCTGGCGGTCGATGTTTCGCTGTCGATGTCGGCGGACGAGCTCGAGATCCAGCGTCACGGCTACGCGGCGGCGCTGACACATGACAACGTGCTACAGGCCATTGCCGACGGTGCCTATGGCAAGATCGCCGTCACCTATGTCGAATGGGCCGGCACCACCTGGCAGCGCGTCATCGTGCCGTGGACGGTGATCGCCAACCGTGCCGACGCCGAGCGGGTGGTTGCGCAATTGTCCGCCCAGCCGCCCAACAGCGCTCGGCGCACCTCTATTTCCGGCGCGCTGGAGTTCGGCAGCGACCTCTTCGCCGAAAGCGGCTACCGGGGGACGAAGCGGGTGATCGACATTTCAGGTGACGGTCCCAACAACCAGGGCGCGCCGGTCAATCTGATCCGCGATGGCGTGGTCAAGCAAGGTATCGTCATCAACGGCCTGCCGCTGATGACCCGGGGCGGCTTTACCGGTGCCTACGATGTCAACAATCTCGATCGCTACTACAGCGATTGCGTCATCGGCGGTCCCGGAGCCTTCATGATCCCGGTCAACGACTGGACGCAATTTCCCGAAGCCATCCGCCGCAAGCTGGTTCTGGAGCTTGCCGGTCCGGCCTCGCCGCAATGGGCGGCCGAGGAGGCAGATCATCCGCCGGTGGTGCTGGCTCAGGACAGGTCCGCCACCGACTGCCTGGTCGGCGAGAAAATGTGGCGTAACCGCAGCTGGATGTTCGACAGCCGCTAGGCCGGATCTCGTGTTGCCACAGGCTTGCCTCGTCGCCCGAAGCAGTGGCAAATTGGGACCATCCGCGCGAAGGGTAGGGGCCGCGGTCAAAACCGAGGAAACATCAGAATGAAACGTCTTGTAGTCCTGACTGCGGTCGCATCCGTGTTCTATGCCGACGGCGCCAGCGCCCAATACAACGATCAGCCCGCCTGCGTCATGTTCGAGCATGTGAATTTTCGCGGACGGTCGATCGAGATGGAGGCCGACGATGCCGTCAGTTTTCGCGGCGGCCAGTTCTGGAACGACCGCGTGTCCTCGGTGTTCGTGCGCCGTGGCTGCACGCTCGTCGCCTATGAGCACACTGGCATGAGGGGGGAATCGATCGAGATCAGGCGCAGGGCCCGCGAGCTCGGAGGCGACTGGAACGACCGCATCTCGTCGGCGGAATGCTATTGCGACGGCTACTGATACTGGATTGCAGGCGGTCGGGTGCCGTGTCGGCAGCCGGACGCCAACCGGGTGCGAGTCGCCGCCCGGTCCACCCGTGTGCCTCACCAAGCTGTTGATTGACAAGCCGATTGGCGTCTGTGAACAATTCCCCATCCAGGAAAACAAAAGGGGAACCGAGATGATCAGGATCGCCGTTTTTGCCGCAACATTGACGCTTGCCGCCGATCTGTCAGTACCGGTGATGGCCGCAACATCGCTCACCATCGGTATCAGCGGATGGACCGGATTCGCGCCACTGACGCTTGCCAAGCAGGCAGGTATCTTCGAGAAACACGGTCTCGACGTGACCTTGAAGAAGGTGCCGCAAGCGAGCCGGCCGCTTGCCATCGCCAGCGGCGACCTGCAATGCGCCGCCACCACGGTCGAGACCTGGCTGGTGTGGAACGCCAGCGGGGTGACCACCAAGCAGATATTCCAGCTCGACAAATCCTACGGCGCCGACGGCATCGTCGCCCGCAACGACATCAAGACCGTCGCCGATCTCAAGGGCAAGAATGTCGCGTCCTCGGCACCGGGAACGTCGCCCTATTTCATGCTGGCCTGGGTGCTGAACAAGAACGGCATGTCGACCAAGGACGTGACCGTCGTCAACCTGGAGCCGGACGCCGCGGCGCAGGCCTTCCTTGCCGGCCAGAACGACGCCGCTGTCACCTATGAGCCGTTCATCTCGGCCGTGCGCGACAAGTCCGATCAGGGCCACATCCTGGCGACCACGCTCGACTATCCGATGGTGCTCGACACGGTCGGCTGCACGCCCGAATTCCTCAAGGCCAATCCCGACGCGGCAAAGGCGCTCGCCGACAGCTATTTCGACGCGCTCGACCTGATCAAGAAGGACCCGCAGAAATCCTACGAGATCATGGGCGCCGACGTGAAGCAGTCGGCCAAGGAGTTCGAGGATTCGGCGAAGTATCTGAAATGGGCCGACCGGGCGGAGAACAAGCAGTTCTTCACCAAGGAATTCCAGGACTTTTCCAAGACCGCCGGCGAACTGCTGCTGCAGATGGGGCTGATCAAGGAAGCGCCCGACGTTTCCACGCTGGCCGACACCAGCGCCGTGTCGAACTGACGGTCCGGCTTCTGACCATAATGCGGCGGCGCCCGGCGCCGCCGTTTTCTCCTGGACAAAGCACGATTTGAGCATGGGGACGATTTGAAGATGGGGTCGATTTGACGATGCGCCCCTTGCATCCAGTCCCGCCGGGCATCCGGACCGTGCTCGGTATTTCCTTTTTCGTGCTGTTCGTTGCGTTCTGGGCGTGGATCACGCTTGGCGGTCACGTCAACCGCATCTTCCTCGCCGATCCGCTGTCGATGCTCCGTGACGGTTGGCGGCTGCTAGTCGAGGATCGTTTCTGGCTCGACATACTGATCACCATCTGGCGGGTCTTCGGCGGCTTCCTGCTGGCGTCCGTTGTCGCGGTGCCGCTCGGCATCGCGATGGGGGCCTGGAAGCCGGTGGAAGCGTTTCTGGAGCCATTCGTCTCCTTCGCCCGCTACCTGCCGGCCTCCGCCTTCATTCCGCTGCTGATCCTGTGGGCCGGCATCGGCGAACTGGAAAAGCTGCTCGTCATCTTCGTTGGCTCGGTGTTCCAGATCATCCTGATCATCGCGGTCAAGGTCGGCTCCACGCGGCGCGACTTGGTCGAGGCCGCCTATACGCTGGGTTCCACGAACAATGGCATCGTCAGCCGGGTGATCATGCCGGCCAACGCGCCGGAGATCGCCGAGACGCTGCGGCTGGTGCTCGGCTGGGCCTGGACCTATGTCATCGTCGCCGAACTGATCGGCTCGTCTTCCGGCATCGGTTACATGATCATCAACAGCCAGTCGCGGCTGGCGACGGGACAGATCATCTTCGGCATCATCATCATCGGGCTGATCGGGCTGTTGTCCGATTTCGCCTTCAAGGCGTTCAACCGCTGGCTCTTTCCATGGAGCCTGGCGTGAGCAAGCTATTGATCGAAAATGTCAGCCGCACCTTTGCCGGCGTGCGAGGTGGTCAACCGGTCAAGGCGTTGATGCCGATCGACCTGGCGGTCGCCGCCAACGACTTCATCACCATCCTTGGGCCGTCCGGCTGCGGAAAGTCGACATTGTTGAGAATCGTCGCCGGCCTGGAAGCGCCGAGCGAAGGCCGTGTGCTGCTCGACGGCAAGGCGGTCAACCGGCCAGGCCCCGACCGCGGCATGGTCTTCCAGTCCTACACGCTGTTCCCCTGGCTGACGGTCGCCGAGAACATCGCCTTCGGCCTGCGCGAACGTGGCATGGCCGAAAAGGAGCGGGACGGGATCGTTGCTTCCTATGTCGACCTCGTCGGACTGAAGGGGTTCGAGAACCATTGGCCGAAGCAGCTTTCCGGCGGCATGCAACAGCGCACGGCGATCGCCAGGGCGCTTGCCAACGATCCCGAGATCCTGTTGCTGGACGAGCCGTTCGGCGCGCTCGACAACCAGACGCGCGGGCTGATGCAGGAACTGCTGCTCGGCATCTGGGAACGGCGCAAGAAGACGGTGCTGTTCGTCACCCACGACATCGAGGAGGCCATCTTCATGGCCTCGCGCGTGATCGTGATGACGGCGCGGCCTGGCCGCATCAAGTCGGATGTCGCCGTCGACCTGCCGCATCCGCGCCATTACACGCTGAAGACCAGCCCGGAATTCTCGGCGCTGAAGGCAAGGCTGACCGAGGACATCCGCGTCGAGGCGATGCGCACGGCGCAGGCGCAGCCGGCCTAGGTTCGTGGATTGCCGGATCAGGCCGCCAACAACTGCTTGCGGTCGACGCGCTCCTGCTGCGGCGAGCGGGCGTAGAGCTCGCGGTAGCATTTCGAGAAATGCGAGGCCGAGACGAAGCCACAGGCGACCGCCACCTCGACCACCGGCATCGACGACTGGATCAGCAGATGCCTGGCGCGGTCGAGCCGGATTTCCAGATAGTAGCGGGCGGGGGAGCGTCCCATCTCGGTGCGGAACAGCCGCTCGATTTGGCGGCGCGACAGGTCGACATGGTCGGCGATCTCGATCAGCGACAGCGGCTCGGACAAATTGCCCTCCATCAACTCGATGATGGTCAGCACTTTCGAGTTCTGCACGCCGAGGCGCGCGCGCAGCGGCAGGCGCTGGCGGTCTGTCGGGCTGCGCACGCGGTCGGTCAGCACCTGCTCGCACACGCGGTTGACGAGGTTCTCGTCGAAATCGTCGCCGATCAGCTTCAGCATCATGTCGAGTGCGGCCGTGCCGCCGGCGCAGGTGTAGACGTTCTGGTCGATCTCGAAGAGATCGGCAAAGACGTTGGCCTTCGGGAACGCCTCGGAAAAGCCCGGCAGGTTCTCCCAATGGATGGCACAGCGCTTGTTGGACAGAAGTCCGGCGGCCGCCAATATGTGCGCGCCGGTGCACAGGCCACCGACGGCGACGCCGCGATTGTATTCCTCGCGCAACCAGGCGAAGGCCGACTTGTTCTGGTAGCGCTCGACATTGATGCCGCTGCAGACGATGGCGATATTAGGTCGCTCGGGGCCGGCCATCTTCTTGCGTTCTTCTTCCAGCGAGGTGTTGACCGCGCATTCGACACCGTTCGAGGCGCGCACCGGCTTGCCGTCGATGCTGGCGAGGCGCCAGCGATAGGCCTCGTAGCCGAGCATGCGGTTGGCCGAGCGCAGCGGGTCGAGCGCGGTCGCAAAGGCGATCATGGTGAAATCGGGGACAAGGAAGAATACAAACGATCGCTTGATCGGATGCTTTACGGCGTTCAAGGGAACCTCACGCTGCGATGGCGCGAACAGGATGTCGCGAATAGCATAGCGACATCAGCAAAAACCATTCCTGTCAATCGGCTACGCCGTCCGAACGAAATTAAATTTGCGACATGGGTCGCAAATGGGCAATTGGCGCGCAGCGCGCCCTGGAAGCGGGCCACGACTGTTCAAAGGATGATCAGAGTGCGCGGCGCAAGACAAAAACGCCGCCTCGGCCAGGGCCGGGCGGCGTTGCAGTCAAAAAGCAGCGGCAGGGAAGCGCTGCCTGGAAAAATGTTCAGGCGACGAAGCCGAGGCGGGCCGCAGCCATAGCGCCGGTCTGGCCGGGCATGGTGTTGGCAAGACGCTGACGCTCAAGAGCGGTGGTCAGGTTCATTTCGCGGCGGGCAAAGAGGCGGGCAAAAAGCTTCATGATCATCTCCATTTGTTGCTCAGACGGGTCGCCTTCGCTTGATGGAGTGGGGCAGCTCGTTTGCTGGCGCTGATATAGGCTTGCGCTGCGTAAAACTAAATCGCAAAAGCGAAGCGCTTCACATGAAAAGCGACACAAAATGCGACAAGTTTGGGCAGGGTGCCTGAAATTTGGGGCCGGGTGGCTGAAATTTGCGATTACTTACAAGGCATTAAATGAAAATATGAGCCGCTATGCGGCTTGCTCATATGCGCCATGCAGCCGTCGCATGGCTTCAAAATTCATTTGAATACAAATTAAATAGAGAAGGCCTGCCGGGCTGTTTCGCGCGGCAGGCCTTCAGCACTTGATACACACGATCTACTTTGCTCCAGCCCAGGATCCGATGCCGTTGCGGATGCCGGTCCTGCTGTCGGAAGCTTCAGGCCAACCGATGTCCTTCTGCAGTTCGATCGGCAGGGAGCGGATGGCGCGTTCGGTCTGGTAGCGGGCACGGGCCGCGCTGAATTCGGTCGCGATACGACCGATGGATGACAGGATAGACATTTCATTCTCCTTGCTTGCCGGGCTGGAAGGGTTCCCAGCGCTGGATGAGTGAGGTGTTACGCGTGGTGTGTTTCAGCTTCATTTCATGTCGATTGCAGGTTTGTGTCGTGGTCGTTTCGTGGCTGCTTGTGGCAGCAACCTGCTTCGATGGAGTTGACTATCCTCCCAATCTGATGTTCAATCAAACGAAATGGAATGATACTTTGTATCAGAAAAATTGAAGGTCGCTTCCCATGAACGCCCCACTCAATCATCCGCTGCCATTGCTCGACCTCGACGTTTTGCGCACTTTCGTGGCCATCGCCGAGACCGGCAGCTTCACCACAGCCGCCAACGCCGTCTTCCGCACGCCGTCGGCTGTCTCCATGCAGATCAAGAAGCTGGAGGACATTCTTGGCCGCTCGGTGTTCGCGCGCGACGCGCGCTCGGTGACGCTGACCACGGACGGCGAAATGCTGCTCGGCTATGCCCGCCGGCTGCTGTCGATCAACCGCGAGGTGGTGTCGAAGTTCATCATTCCCGACATCGTAGGCGTTGTCCGGCTCGGCTCCCCGGATGATTATGGGGAGCGCGTGCTGCCGCATGTGCTGAAGCGTTTCGCGCAGTCGCATCCGTCGATCGCCGTCGACGTCACCATCGACCAGAGCATCAATCTGCGCCGGCGCATGGATGACCGGGCGCTCGATATCACGCTCCTGACCAATTCCTACAAGACCAGCGCGCTCGGCGCCGAGGTGCTGTTGACCGAGCCGATCGTGTGGGCAGGCGCCAAGGGCGGCTGCGCGCATCTGCGCGAACCCTTGCCGGTGTCGCTGTGGGAAGAGGGCTGCGCCTGGCGGGCCGGGGCGCTCGACGCGCTCGGTCGCGAGGGCCGCAACTACCGCATCGCCTATATGAGCGCCCACACAGCCGGCCAACGTGCCGCGATCATGTCCGACCTTGCGGTGGCGCCGCTGCCGAAGTCGTTCCTCGGCAACGACATGGTCGAACTCAGCCCGAAGGACGGCATGCCCGACATCGGCACCTATAATCTGGCCATGGTGGTGGCGCCGGACGCCAGCGCGCCGGTCAAGGCCGTTGCCGACCATATCCGGGCGACCTTCGAAGTGTTCCGGGAAACCGGAAAATTCTGATCCGCCAATAGTGCCGGATCCAAAGTAGAGGCGCTACTCCGCCGCCTCGGCGGAGGGCGCTTCAAATCTTGTTCTCGTGTCCTGCCTGATCGGCGAGCGGCTCTCGTTGAGGAACGCGACGATGTGTTGGCGGGCGCGACGTGATTCCGGCATGTCGATCAACGGCCAGACGTGGAACATGCCTTCCTCGTGAACGACATCGACCTCGACACCGGCCGCACGTGCCTTTTCGGCGAAGATCAGATTGTCGGGGGTCAACAGATCGCGCGAGCCAGTCAGAAGCAGCGTTTTCGGCAGCACCGACAGATCGCCATAGACCGGGCTGATGTGCCAGTCGCTGCTGTCGATGCCAGCACTGTAGAGCCTGATCGCTTCCAACCCGCCGGGGATGCCGAGCCAGGGATCGTTACGCTCCGCCTCGAACACCGCCGGGTTGGCGAGCGACATGTCGAGCCCGGGCGAGATCAGCACATGGCGCGACGGCAGGGGCAGGGCCTCTTCCGCGGCCATCATGGTCAGGACCACGGCCATGTTGCCGCCGGCGGAATCACCCATGAAGATGATGTCCTCCGCCTCGGTCTCGTCGAGCATTTGCCGGTAGACATCGCCGACCATGCCGAACATGGCATGGAAGTCATGTTCGGGGGCAATGGGATAGATCGGCACCGTGATGCCATAGCCGAGCCGGTCGGCCATCTCGGCAATCAGGTGCCAATGATAGGGTGTGATTTCAAAGACATAGGCGCCGCCATGCAGGTAGAGAATCCGCTTTTGTTCACCGGCTCTGGGTGCGATTTCGTAGACCGGGAAGCCGTCGATGGTTCGTGTTTCGATGGCGAGGCGCTGGTGCAGCGAGGCCGGCGGATGGTGGTCCTCCGTCTTGCGCGCGGCAGCGATCCAGCGCTGCAGGTTTTCCGGGCTGGAAAACGCCTTCTTGCGGCTGTGCCTGAGCACGAAAGACACGACGTGGCTTTTGAAACTTGGCATGCGAATACACGAACTTCGGCAAGAGCCGACTAAGAGAAACCTCCACTGTCTGCGAAGATCGTACCTTGGCCCGAAATGTCAAGTTTTACGCTCTGTCCACACGCGGGTGTGATCCGAGCCGCAGGGTCAACGGCGCGGCAGGAGTGCCGCGCGCAGCCTATTGCTGGTGGCCGCCGGGGGTGTGCGAGATCCCCGGCGGGCGCCGAGCAGTTTGCATTTGTCGGCGAATGTCATCAGCGCGGCGTACCCAGAAGCAGCGCGGTGAGCGCGGCCTGCGGGTCGCTGGGCGGCGATGCCGGCCAGCCGATGTCCTTCTGGACATGCGCCGGCAGGTTGTTCATGGCCCGGATCGACTTCTTCCTGTCATGGGCAATCTTGATGGCCACACCATAGCGGCCGAGGCTTTCGAACATCGACATTTTGGTTTCCTCCGGAAGGTCACTACAGCGGGAAGACATTTCCGGCCGGCCCTTCGATGGCGGCTTAAATGCACCGCGCATGTATCGGATGGATTTCGCGAAAACAGCGTTTCGGTTTCCGGATCCGTGCGATCCGGAAACATTTGCATACAAATGAAATGAGGGCGCGGCTTGCCCGCGAACGTCAGGTTACTCCCGGCCGCGCCGGGCCGCGTGGCCTTCGCGCGAACGCCGGCGCGGGGCGGCGTCGCCCGCAATGCCATCCTCGCTGACTGTCTTGCGTGGCGGCAGTTTCACCGCCGCCGACAGTTTCGGGAACGGATCGACCTTGTTCGGCAGCGCCATGGCGTAGACGAAATGCTCCTGGAATTTCGGTTCCAGCGCCGTCTCGATCTTTTCGATCTTGCTGACCGTGTCCTCGATCTCGCGGCGATAGCCGCGATTGAGCAGCGCCATGCGCGCACCTGCGCCGGCGGCGTTGCCGACAGCCGACACCTTGTCGAGGTCGCAATCGGGGATCAGGCCCAGCACCATGGCGTATTTCGGATCGATGAAGGAGCCAAAGGCGCCGGCGAAATGGATGCGGTCGACATGGTCCGTATGCTGCTTCTCCATCAACAGCTTGGTGCCGGCATAAAGCGCTGCCTTGGCAAGCTGGATGGCGCGCACGTCGGTCTGGGTGATGGTGATCTTCGGCTCGCCTTCCTTCAGCACATAGGAGAAGGTGCGGCCGTTGGCGGTGACGCGCGGCGAGCGGGCGGATAGCCCGCCGTCGATGACGCCGTCCTCCGAGATGATGCCGGCGAGATACATCTCCGCCACCACCTCGATGATGCCGGAGCCGCAGATGCCGGTGACACCGGTCGCCTGCACGCTATCGAGGAAGCCCGGCTCGTCGGACCACAGTTCGGAGCCGATGACGCGGTATTTCGGCTCCAGCGTGTCTGGATCGATGCGCACCCGCTCGATGGCGCCGGGCGCCGCGCGCTGACCGCCGGAGATTTCCGCGCCCTCGAAGGCCGGGCCGGTGGGAGACGAAGCAGCCACGACCCGCGCACGATTGCCAAGCACGATCTCGGCATTGGTGCCGACATCGACGATCAGCATCATCTCGTCCTGGCGATGCGGGCCTTCCGACAGCGTCACCGCCGCCGCATCGGCGCCGACATGGCCGGCGATGCAAGGCAGCATGTAGAGCCTGGCGCCCTGGTTGAGCTTGAGGCCGATGTCGGATGCCTTGATGTGCACCGCGCTGGAGACGGCCAATGCGAAGGGCGCGCCGCCGAGCTCGGTCGGGTCGATGCCGAGGAACAGATGGTGCATGATCGGATTGCCGACGAAGACGGAATCCAGGATGTCGTTGCGCTGGACATTGCCCTCGGCGCAAACCTTGTCGACCAGGCCCGAAATCGCCTCGCGCACGGCGACCGTCATGCCTTCGCGGCCATCCGGGTTCATCATCACATAGGAAACGCGGCTCATCAGATCCTCGCCGAAGCGGATCTGCGGGTTCGACGTACCGGACGAGGCGGCGACGCGACCCGACAGCAGCGACACCAGATGCATGGCGATGGTGGTCGAGCCGATGTCGCAGGCCAGGCCATAGGCCTCGTTCTTGAGCCCAGGCCACAGCGCAACGACGCGCGCGGTCTCGGTGTCGGCATCCTTGTAGATGGCGGCGGTCGCGGTCCAGTTGCCCTTGCGCAAGATGCCTTGCACCTGCGACAGCAGATGAAAATCGAAATCGAGGCTTTTCAGACCCCAGTCGTGCATCAGCGCGATCTTCAGCCGGTCGAGATCGCCGAGCGGCTTGTGCATGTCGGGTTCTTCGATTTCGACATAGCACATGCGGATCGCCGCATCGCGGGCGATGACCCTGGTGTCGGCATCCTTGCGGATGGTCTGCGCATTGATGACCGTATCCTGCGGCACATCGATGACGAGATCGCCGAGGATCTGTGCCGAGCAGGAAAGGCGGCGCCGTTCAGGCAGGCCGCGGACGCGCTCATAGCGCTCTTCCTTGGGGCCCTTGGGCGTGATGTGGTCGTTGGAGGAGACGATCTTGTGCTTGGCGAAATTGCCTTCCTGCACCTCGATCTGGCAGCGCCCGCAAGTGGCGCGTCCACCGCAGACGCTTTCGACATAGACGCCGAGTTGGCGAGCGGCATCGAGCACCGGCGTGCCGACCGGAAACCGCCCGCGCTTGCCGGACGGCATGAACAGCACGAGCGGATCGGTGATGTTGGCGGGTGAATTCACGATTGCGCGCTTATCCCCGACCCATACGGGCTTCACGGCCACCGCGGCGACGACCGCCGTTGCTGGCGCCATCGCCCGGCGCATTGACTTGCGTCGGTGCGGCAACCGCCTGGCCGCCTTCGGCCGGCTTGTAGTCCTTGTAGGTTCTGATCCAGTTGGTGCAGTTCTCGTCGGTGCCGTTGAGCACGTTGGCGCCGCGCACGGCTTCCATTTCCTGCGGGCGCACCGGGTTCATGATGGCCGATGTCATGCCAGCGCCGATCACCATCGGGATGAAGGCGGCGTTGATGCCATGGCGGTGCGGCAGGCCGAAGGAGATGTTGGACAGGCCGCAAGTCGTGTTGACCTTGAGCTCCTCACGCAGACGGCGCAGCAGCGCGAACACCTGGCGGCCGGCATCGCCCAGCGCGCCGATCGGCATGACCAGCGGGTCAACGACGACATCATGCGCGGGAATGCCGAAATCGGCGCAACGCTGCACGATCTTCTTGGCGACGGCAAAGCGGACGTCCGGATCCATGGAAATGCCAGTCTCGTCGTTGGAAATGGCGACGACCGGCACGTTGTATTTCTTGACCAGCGGCAGGATGGCTTCGAGCTTTTCTTCCTCGCCGGTGACGGAGTTGACCAGCGGGCGGCCCTTGGCCACCTTCAGCGCCGCCTCAATCGCGGCGGTCACGGAACTGTCGATCGACAGCGGCAGGTCGACCAGCCCCTGCACGATCTCCAGCGTCTGCACCAAAAGGCCAGGCTCGGTTTCATTCGGGTTGACCGAGGTGACGCCGGCGTTGACGTCGAGCATGGTGGCGCCACAGGCTGCCTGCTCAAGCGCGTCCCGGATCACAGTCTCGAAATTCCCCGCGATCATCTCCGCGGCCAGTTTCTTGCGGCCGGTCGGGTTGATGCGCTCGCCGATCACGCAGAAGGGCTGGTCGAAGCCGATGATGATTTCTCGTGTCGCCGAGGCGACGATGGTACGGGTCATGAATTTTCTCCGCCGTGATATAAAGAGTTCTTTATATCGTTATCTGATTTCGATCAAGCGAATGGTGACCGTTTGCGCCATCAATGCGCGGTCTTCACCATGTCCACCTGGGTTTCGGTAATCTCATCGTGCAGTATGTGGTCGAGCCGGTCGGCGACGAGCTGATCGTCGCGACGGATTTCGCGTTTCCAGGGCTGGCGGCCCTTGAGCACGCCCGATTCATCGACGATCTCGGCGACATATTCCTCCTGGCGGTAGGCCATCACATGGACGCCGGAAACGCCGGGGATTTCCTTGACCTCGTTGATGATGTCGATGCAGAGCTGCTTGCCTTCCTTCTTCTGGTCCTGGGCGCCTTCCAAGCGCTTGATGACCGAATCGGGGATGTGGATGCCCGGTACGTTCGAGCGGATCCATTTGGCCGTCTTGGCCGAGGCCAGCGGGCCGACGCCGCACAGGATGAAGCATTGTTCGGTGTAGCCGAGGTCGCGGACCTTCTGCATGTAGGCGCGGAACATCGGCACGTCGAAACAGTACTGGCTCTGCACGAATTGCGCGCCGGAGGCGATCTTCTTGCCCAGGCGATGCGGGCGGAAGTCGATGGGCGGCGCGAACGGGTTGATCGCCGCGCCGAGGAAAAGCTGTGGCGGCGTCGTCAGCTTGCGGCCGGACAGGAACTTGCCGTTGTCGCGCATGATGCGGCAGGTCTCGAGCAGCGACATGCAGTCGAGGTCGAAAACCGGCTTGGCGCCGGGCTGGTCGCCGGCCTGCACGCCGTCGCCGGTAAGGCACAGCATGTTGGCGACGCCCATCGCCGCGCCACCCAGCACGTCGCCCTGGATGGCGATGCGGTTCTTGTCGCGGCAGGCGATCTGCATGATCGGCGCGTAGCCCATGCGGGTCAGCAGCGCGCAGATGCCGACCGACGACATGTGGCAGTTGGCGCCTGAAGCATCGACGGCGTTGATGGCGTCGACCCAGCCGTCGAAGATCCTGGCACGGTTGTAGACGTCTTCCGGGTCGGCACTGTCGGGTGGGTTGAGCTCCGTCGTCACCGCGAACTCGCCACGCCGAAGCACGCGCTCCAGCCGGCCGCGCGAGGTGTGGCCGGGCAAGGGATCGAGCGGCAGATGGATGCCGGCCGGGTTCTCGTCGCGCTGGCCTCCGATCATGCCGATGCCCCGGTCTTGGTGGCGGCTTCGCGCGCGGCGGCCGCCTGCGCGGTCACCCGCAGCCAGGCCGAGGTTTCACGCAACGACTGGTCGACAGGCTTCTGCACGGTCAGGATCCTGTCGCCATGCACCATGTTCTGCGAGCCTTCCCAGGCCTTGACCCAGACGCATGGCATGTCGGGCTCGACCTCGCAATTGCCGTTGGCGCGTACGCCGCCGCAAGGGCCGTTGCGCAATTGCTTGGGGCAGTTCATCGGGCACGACATGCCAGTCGAGGACAGAATGCACTGGCCGCACATGCGGCAGTCGAACATGAAACCCTTGACGCGCTTTTCGACGAATTTGATCGGCCCCTCGACCCTGCTATAGCCGATGCCTTTCCACAAGGGATGCAACAGCAGGAACGTGTCGGCGAATTTGGCATAGAACCACTCGAGCAGCTTCGAGTGCCGCACCGACCAGAGCCGCACCGCGAAGGAACGCTGAACGCGCCGCTGCGGCGACACATCGGCCGGCTTGTAGTCGGATTTCGGGGCTGCCTTCTTGTTCAGAGTGGCCTGCGTAACTGTCGGGCCATCCTTGGCAGGGGTGGTTTCAGACATTTTCTTTCCCGCCGGCTTTGACGAGAGCGACCAGCCGGTCGCGGTCGTATTTCGTGTCGAGGTCCTGAAAGGCCTTTTCGACCTCGGCTTCGAGGTCGTCACCGACAGGAACAGGATCGGCCTTGCGCCACTCGGCCAGATAGTCGTCGGTGCCGCCGGCGCCGGTGCGCATGGCGCACATGTCGATCGCCTCGGTGAAGCGCAGCGGCAGTTCGCGCTTGGCGTTCTGCCGGCCCTTCTTGACGATGACCTGGGCGGGGATGTCGCGCCAGTAGACGACGATCAGATCGGCCATGAATTCTCACTCCTAGAAGGATCGAGCATTGCCGCATGCGCTGTCAGGCTGCTTGTTATGGGACGACGCGCGCGCATTCAAAAGCGACGCATTTGGATGTCGTAAAATGAAAGGCGCGTTTATTCGTTTGCGGCTTGTGCCGGCGGCTGATTCGACGCGCCAAGAAAACCGGCGCCCGGCCTCGGGTTTCGGGCGCAAAACGCGTCACCAGATGCCGGTTCTCAAGCCTGTCCAGAGATAGAACCAGATCGTCGGATGATACCATTGTCGAGACGGCAGACCCGGGTCGATGGTGGCGAGTTTTCCAGCCAGTACGTCGCTGATCGCTTCGACGCAGATCCCGCGCGAGAACGCGGCCTGCCGCAGCGCGTAGCTCGAAATACTGTCGCCGCGTTCAGGCTTGCCGCGCGCCTGCCGCAGCACGCCGCCGGTGTCGACGCCCGCATCGACCAGCAGCACGGTGGTGCCAAAATTCTCCGCGTCATCGCTTGCCAGCGCCCAGTAGCCGCCGTTCATGCCGCGATATTTGGGGGTGATTCCGGCATGGTAATTGATGACGGGGCAAGGGATTTTCGACAGCGTTTCCCGCGTCAGCATGCGGCAACCGGCGAGAAACACGACGCCCGGCTGGAACCTTGCGATCGCCTCCAGGCATTCCGGCGAATTCGCCGAGGCAACAGGGATGATCGACTGGCCCGGCCTCGGTTCGGTCTGCAGCTTCTGTTCAGCGATCATCCGCGCGGCATGGCCGGCGAAGAAGCGCTTTCCCAGACGCGTCAGCACCATCGTGCCCAATTGGCCAACGGCGGAAATCCAGCCCTGGCGGCGGGTGCGCCTGAGCAGCAATTGTTTTTTTGATTCAGGGGTTTCGAGGATGACGCTGACAGGCCCCAACCGATCGGCGATGGCGTTGATGATCGCCCAGATGTGCGGCCCGCCCTCGGTGACGACGACAATATTGGATTTCGGGGGTTCCATGGTTCGCGACGCACCGCTGGACAAGATGCGGCCTGTACCGGCCTTGGCTGGCGGGATGCTAGGGCGTCCGGGTTAATCCTTGATGATCGGGCTTTCGATGGCCGGGTCAGCGCTTGAATTCGATGATATCGAGCTTGGATTCGTAGTAGGGCGCGGGAAATTCAATACGCCATTCCTTGGCGCTGTTGCGGAAGGCGTAGCCGACCTGGTCGGTTTGCGGGCCACTGCCATAGGGCTTTGCCGGATCATTGTTGACGTAGGCTGAGCCGAGATAGATCGCGCGTTTCTCGCCGTCGTCGAAGAAGCGGCCCTTGGTGCGCTGCGAGCCGCTGATCTTTTCCAGCCGCCAGCCGGAACCGTCATCTGTCACCTTGCATTTGAACCACCCGTAGATGACGAGCGGGGGAAGTCCGCCGGCCTTGATGGTGCGGCATTGCCAGTTGCCGGTCAGATCCTTGTCGGAGAAAGACACCAGCGGCTTCGCCAGCAAGGCATCGAGCTGCTTGACCTCGGCGGGGTTGCCCGCTCTGGCCTCGGCAAGAGCCGCCTTGCGCGTCTCTCCATATTTGTCGAGCCGTGCCTTGTCGGCGGCGGTGATGAGTTTCTGCACCTCACCGTCGGCGAGCGCGGGCAGGGTGCAGCAGAGCACGCCGACAAGGGCGAAAAGCGGGCGAAGGGTCATGGCAGGCCTCCCTGTTGATGTCCGGAGCAGCGCCGCCGCTCATCTGGCGCACAACTTACCGGGTCGCTGGCGCCTGTCATCCGTGCTTAACAGCGTCACGGTCAAAAATCATGGTGTGCCGAATGCGAATCTTGCTCACGGGGTCGTCGGGTTGGCTGGGCAGCGCGCTGGCGCCGCGCCTGCGCGAGCTTGGTCACGATGTCACCGGCCTCGATCCCGTGCCATCAGGGGAGACCCACATTGTTGGTTCGGTCGCGGACCGCGACCTTGTCATGCGCACGGTCCGCGACAACCGGATCGACGCGATCATCCACAGTGGCGCGCTACACAAGCCGAATATCGAGAACCGCGCCTTCAGCGATTTCGTCGCGACCAATGTGCAAGGCACGCTCAATCTTCTCGATGCGGCGGTGGCGGCCGGCGTGCAGCGCTTCGTCCTCACCTCGACGACCTCGCTGATGATTTCGCAAGCGATACGCGACGGATTGACAGGCGGTGCGCGCAAGGCGGCCTGGCTGACGGAGGAGATGACGCCCGAGCCGCGCAACATCTACGGCGTCACCAAGCTCTCGGCCGAGCATCTCTGCCGCCTCTATCACATCCAGCACGGGCTGCCGGTGGTGGTGTTGCGCACGGCCCGCTTCTTTCCCGAAGCCGATGACATGGCGCATGCGATCGAGCAGTCGGACGCCAACACCAAGGCCAATGAATTGCTGTTCCGCCGGTTGACGGTGGAGGACGCGGCCGATGCCCACATCCTTGCTCTCGAAGAAGCGCCGCGGCTCGGTTTCGATACTTTCATCGTCTGCGCGCCAACGCCATTCCGGCCCGATGACTGCGCGGCACTGATCGCCGACGCGCCATCGGTTGTCGCACGCTATTTTCCCGAATTTCCGGCGCTCTACGCGCGAAAAGGTTGGACGATGTTTTCCTCCATCGACCGCGTCTACGACGCGTCGCGGGCGAGGGACCGGCTGGGTTTCGTCTGCAAGACGAGCTTTGCCGATGTGCTTGCCGGACTTGCGAGCGAGGAGAGCGGGGCCTAGGCGGCTCGCATTCAGGAATGCGCCGCGGCCTGCGCCATTCCGGCCGTCAGGTCGCCATAGCCGGTCGCGCGGCGTTCATAGACGAGGCCGAGCATTTTCGCGGCCTTTTCGGCAACCTTGTCGAGCTCCGGATCGTCGGTCTGGGCCAGATAGATCAGCTTCTCATAATTGCCGAAATAGTCCTTGATCAGCTCCGGGTGCTTGTCGAGCCCGAGCGGCTTCATGAAGAAGGCGTCGAACTGGCGGCACAGGAAGTCGGTCATATAGAAGGACATCATGTCGCCATCGGCGACCTTCGCATAGGCTTCCATGCCCTGATAGAAGGCGAAGCAATGCGGGCCGGCCATGCGCTCGACGCCATGCTTCTCGCAGATGCGGTCGAGCAGGCCGCCGGTTCCGCAATCGGCATAGCCGACGAAGATGTGTTCGTAGCCCTCGACCTTGGCCTTTTCGATGGCCTTGTCCATAGCCGGCGCGATGCGGTCCGGATAGAAATGGAATTCCGCCGGCAGGCAGGTCAATTCGAGATGATCCAGCCCGAGCTGTTCCTTGACGGCCAAAACCTCGCGCGCAATCATCCCGCAGGCGATGACAAGCAGCCTGTCCGCTTCGGTCGGTTTCCTATTTTGTGTCTTGGCCATGGAACCCAGCTAAGCCGGTTTTCGTTGCTGTGGGGCGAATCTACCGAGAGAGGGATAAACCGTCCATGAAAACACAGACATATGCAGTCATGGCGTTGCTTGCCAGCGTGCTGCTGGTTTCGGCATGCGCGAACACCATCCGTGGCGTCGGCAAGGATGCTGCCAATACGGTCAATGCTACACAGAATGCCGGCAAGAGAGTTGCCAACGCCGCTCAGTGAGCCGAATTTCCCTTGGCGAGGCATACATTGCCTCGCCTCAAGTGAGGCGGCCACCATGATTGGCGGCCTTTTATTCTCAGGCCGAAGCGCGCACGTTGTGCTTGCGCTTCATGTAGTCCTTGGCGGTCTCGACCGCCACCGCAGCGTCGCGGCAATAGGCGTCGGCGCCGACGGCCTTGCCGAATTCCTCGTTCAGCGGCGCGCCGCCGACCAGCACGACATAGTCGTCGCGGATGCCCTTTTCCTTCATCGTGTCGATAACGACCTTCATGTAGGGCATGGTCGTGGTCAGCAGGGCCGACATGCCGATGATGTCGGGCTGATGCTGCTCGATCGCATCGAGATATTTCTCGACCGCATTGTTGATGCCGAGGTCGATGACGTCGAAGCCGGCGCCTTCCATCATCATGCCGACGAGGTTCTTGCCGATGTCGTGGATGTCGCCCTTGACGGTGCCGATCACCATCTTGCCCTGCTTGGGCGCGCCGGTGGCGGCCAGCAGCGGGCGCAGGATGAACATGCCGGCCTTCATCGCATTGGCCGAAAGCAGCACTTCCGGCACGAACAGGATGCCGTCGCGAAAATCCTCGCCGACGATGCGCATGCCTTCGACCAGCGCCTCGGTCAGCACCTTGTAGGGCACCCAGCCGCGCTCGAGCAGGATCTGCGTGCCTTCCTCGATCTCTTCCTTCAGCCCGTCATAAAGATCGTCGTGCATCTGCTGCACCAACTCGTCGTCGGAAAGTTCGGAAAGGATGATCTCGTCGTCGGACATATGTATCGAGCTCCTGCCGGCATCGCGACCGTGTCGCAAAGCACAAAATATTCGCGTTCATACCTAACCCGCTAGGGGCATGCATCCATAGCTGATTTGCGACTTCCCGCAAAAGGAAAGCGACCGCAAATCTATTGGATTTCTTGTCGATTTTGCGACAGGCGTTGGCGCTGACGGGCCGTTTCGAATAGGGTGCATGGCTACGATCCGGCAAGCAGCGGCGATATGCGGCCGCAACGGTTCCGGACCTGTCCATATTCGGGCCAGGCGATATTCAGGGAAGAGCGATCATGAGCGAGCACGCGGCAGTCGACCAAGAGGCGTCAAACGCGCGGCGCGGGCGCGGTGCGAGCGGTGGGGCTGCCGCACGGCGTGCGGCGCGTTCGGGCGGCGGTCCCGGAACCCAGCTCACCTACATCAAGCGCAAGATCAACGTCTACGAGGTGCTCGACGAGGAAGGCCTGGCGCTGATCGAGAAGAACACCGACACGGTGCTGGAAGAGATCGGCATCATCTTCCGCGACGATGCGGAAGCGCTGCAGCTGTGGAAAGAAGCCGGCGCCGACGTCAAGGGCGAGCGCGTGCATTTCCCCAAAGGCCTCTGCCGCTCGCTGCTCAAGACCGCGCCGTCCGTTTACACCCAGCATGCCCGCAATTCCGAGCGCTCGGTGCAGATCGGCGGCAACGCCACCGTCTTCGCACCGGTCTACGGCCCGCCCTTCGTGCGCGACCTCGATGGCGTCAGGCGCTACGCGACGATCGAGGATTTCCAGAATTTCGTGAAGCTCGCCTACATGGCGCCATCGATCCACCATTCCGGTGGCACGGTTTGCGAGCCGGTCGACGTGCCGGTCAACAAGCGCCATCTCGACATGATCTATTCGCACATAAAGTATTCGGACAAGCCGTTCATGGGGTCGGTGACGGCACCGGAGCGCGCCGAGGATACGGTGGCGATGGCCAAGATCGTGTTCGGCGACGATTTCGTCGAAAACAACACCGTGCTGACCAGCCTGATCAACGCCAACTCGCCGATGGTGTTCGACGAGACCATGCTTGGCGCGCTGAAGGTCTATGCGCGCCACAACCAGGCCTGCATCGTCACGCCGTTCATCCTCGCCGGCGCGATGAGCCCGGTGACGGTTGCCGGCACGCTGACGCAGGTGCTGGCCGAGGTGCTGGCCGGCGCGTCGTTCACGCAGCTGATCCGCCCCGGTGCACCGGTGCTGTTCGGCACCTTTGCTTCCTCCATCTCGATGCAGTCAGGAGCGCCGACCTTCGGCACGCCGGAGCCGTCGCTGGTGTCCTACGGCGCGGCACAGCTTGCGCGCCGCCTCGGCCTGCCGTTCCGCACCGGCGGTTCGCTGTGCGCCTCGAAGATCCCGGATGCGCAGGCGGCTTACGAGAGCGCCAACACGCTGAACTCGACCATTCTGGCCGGCACCAATTTCGTCCTCCACTCGGCCGGCTGGCTCGAGGGTGGTCTGGCGTCCTGCTACGAAAAGTTCATGATGGACATCGACCAGCTCGGCATGACGCAGAAGTTCTCCGAAGGCATCGACCTGTCGGAAAACGGCCAGGCGATGGACGCCATCCGCCAGGTCGGCCCGGGCAGCCACTATCTCGGCTGCGACCACACCCAGGCGAATTTCCAGACCGCCTTCTACCGTTCCAACATCGCCGACAACAATTCCTACGAGCAGTGGCTGGCCGAAGGTGAGAAGACCGCGCCGCAGCGCGCCAACGAGCTCGCACGCCGCTGGCTGGAAAGCTACGAGGCGCCGCATCTCGATCCGGCCATCGACGAAGCGTTGAAGGACTTCATCGCCAAGAAGAAGGGGTCGATGCCCGACGCCTTCACTTGAAAGGAGCCCGAGTCAGGCGGGGCTAAAGTCGCCAACATTATCCACAAGGAAGTCTGGCGGAGCGCTTTCTCCGATCCGGTCAAGAAGGAATGATTGCTGTGCGCGGCCGGGTGGAAGATCTGGCGGCTGCGCTTTCCGCCAACGGCCTCATCCTGCGCGGCGGCTTTGCTTTCGCGAATAGCGAGGAGGCACCACATGGTCCCTCCGGCGCGCCAGCCAGGTCCGTCCTGCTGGTGGGGCAGGCGGGCGCGGCTCCCTGGCCGCATTTCCAGCGCTGGCGGGAGCAGCAGCCACAGACAATCGCCAACCCGCTGGACAACTGGTCGCGGCAGGTCATTGGCGCCGTCGCGGAGACATTTGGGGCGCGGGCCGTCTCGCCCTCCGACAAGCCTTATCTGCCGTTCCAGCAATGGGCGATGCGGGCGGAGGGGCTGAAGCCGTCGCCACTCGGTATCCTCATGCATCCGCAATATGGCCTCTGGCACGCGTATCGCGGTGCGCTGCTGTTCGAGGAAGCGATCGCGCTTCAAGAAGCTCGCGAAGCGCTTCACCTTTGCGACGCCTGTACCGACAAGCCTTGCCTGAAATCCTGTCCGGTCGATGCCTATTCGGCCAACGGCTTCGCGCATCAGGCCTGTCTGGCACATGTGCGTGGCGCGGACGGGGCGCCTTGCCGAGCCGGCGGCTGTCTCGACCGCAATGCCTGCCCTTACGGCGCGGACTATCGCTATCCCCCCGAGGTCCAGGCCTTCCACATGGCGGCATTCGCCGGTCTGTAACTCGTCACGCGACCTTGACGAAATGTTGACTGCCAGGTTCAGGGAATGCCTTGCCCCGGCGGCTCGCGCGGATATGTATCGCCCAACCGGTGAATGGAGCGGGCGATGACGAAACAGGACCTTCAGATCAAGACCTATGACGGTACGGCAAAGGCCGGGCTGTTCCGCCCGTCCGTCGCGTCCCCGGCCAAGGCTGGCGTCATCCTCTACATGGACGCCTTCGGTCCGCGGCCGGCGCTCCATGGCATGGCCGAGCGGCTGGCGAACGAGGGCTATGCCGTGCTGGTGCCGGACCTGTTCTATCGCAATGCGCCCTACGGGCCGTTTGACGCCAAGACTGCCTTCGCCGAGGAGAAGACGAAGGCAGCACTGATGGCACTGGTCAGCGGCACCACGCAGGACATGACCATCCGCGACAGCGCCGCGTTCCTCGATGCGCTCGCCGGCGAAGGTGCCACCGGGCCGATCGGTACCGTCGGCTATTGCATGGGCGGCGCTCGGTCACTGAACGCCGCCGCCAGCTATCCCGAGAGGATAAGGGCGGCCGCGAGCTTCCATGGTGGCAATCTGGCCAGCGACGCCGCCGACAGCCCGCATCGCAAGGCAGCGTCGATCAAGGCGCGTCTCTATGTCGGCACGGCGGGTGTCGACAGGAGTTTCCCGCCGGAACAGTCGGCGCGACTGGCCGAGGCGCTGCGGGTTGCGGAAGTCGACCACACAATCGAGAACTATGTCGGCATGGCGCATGGCTGGTGCGTGCCGGACCACAGCGTCTTCGATGCGACCGGCGCCGAGCGCCACTGGAAGCGGTTGACGACGCTCTTCGCCGAGACACTGAGCTAGAGCCCTTCGTTCGCCTGTTCTTGTCTGTTGGCTGTCCGGCCTGTTCGCGGTATCAGGCAGCACAAGTGGCGCGCCCCAAAATGAGTGGGTCGAGCGGGAACGAATAGCTGATGCAATCCTATGATGTCGTGATCATCGGCGCCGGTGCCGCCGGAATGATGTGCGCCACGGAGGCGGCCAAGCGCGGCCGTTCGGTGCTGATCATCGATCACGCCGCGATGCCTGGCGAAAAGATCAGGATCTCCGGCGGTGGCCGGTGCAACTTCACCAACATCCACGCCAGCCCCAAGAATTTTCTGTCGGCGAATCCGCATTTCTGCATTTCGGCGCTCAGCCGCTATACGCAGCGCGACTTCATCGCGCTCGTCGAACGCCACCGCATCGCCTATCACGAGAAGACGCTGGGGCAACTGTTCTGCGACGGCTCCGCGCGCCAGATCATCGACATGCTGGTCTCGGAAATGCAGGGCAGGGGCGCGGAGCTGGCACTGTCGACCGAGGTGAAGGATGTCCGCAAAACCCCTGAAGGGTTCGTGCTCACGCTCTCCACCGGCACGGTCGCTTGTCAGTCCCTGGTCGTGGCTTGCGGCGGCAAGTCGATCCCCAAGATGGGAGCGACGGGCTTTGGCTATGAGCTCGCCGAACGGTTTGGCCTTGCCACTGTCGAAACGCGGCCGGCGCTGGTGCCGCTGACCTTCGACGCAAAAACGCTCGAACGGCTGGCGCCGTTGGCCGGCAATGCCGTCGACGCGGAAGTCGCTTGCGGCAAGGCGCGGTTTTCAGAAGCGATGCTGTTCACGCATCGCGGCGTCAGCGGACCATCCATCCTGCAAATCTCGTCCTATTGGCGCGAGGGCGACGAAATCCGTATCGCCATGCTGCCGGGGGTGGATGTGGCTGACCTCATTCGCGCCGTTAAGCGCGGCAATGGGCGTCAGGCGGTGCAGACGGTGCTGGCAAATCACCTGCCGAAACGGCTTGCACAATCGATCGCCGAGCGCACCGGGATCGACGGCAATCTCGCCGATCTTTCGGACGCCCAGATCAGAACCGTCGCAGCAGCAGTCAATGACTGGCGCATCAAGCCGGCCGGTTCGGAGGGCTACCGCACCGCCGAAGTGACGCTTGGCGGGGTGGACACCAACGGGCTTGACCAGAAGACAATGCAAGCGAAATCCGTGCCGGGCCTGTTCTTCATCGGCGAAGCCGTCGATGTCACGGGTTGGCTGGGTGGCTATAATTTCCAGTGGGCGTGGTCGTCGGGCTGGGTGGCGGGGCAGGCGGCGTAAGGTCAAAAGCGTCTACCTTGGCCGGCTTGTCTTTCGCCTTATCGCGCGCCTGATATCTCGTTACTCCTGAGCCTTCGCTCGAGTAGAGGCGGGCGCTTTCTTCTTCGTTTTGGCCTTGTTGTAATCGATGGCGGCACGGACGAGCTCTCTCAGAGCGCCTTCATCGATCTTGTCACCCTCGAAGAGATCGATCGCTCGCCACACCTTGCCGCCAAAGCCGTTGTTGAACAGCTTGTCGGGATCGGGCAGGCTGGCGCCGTGGGAAAAGGTGAGCTTCACCTTGTCCTTGTGGGCGTTGCCGATCGCGACGATCCCGTCGCGGGCCCATACCGGGCTGCCCATCCACTTCCACTCCTCGATCATCTCCGGGTCGGCTTCAAGGAAGGTCTTGCGGACGCTGGCGAGCGTCTTGCCGCGCCAGTCCGTCAGTCCTGCAATCAATTGGTCGATCTGTTCCGATGGAGTCATTGGGCACCTCGAATTCCTATGTCTCGCCGCGTTTCAATTGCCGCCCGTCACCAGCGCGCCAGCTGGGTGATTTGAACGAGGTTGCCGCAGGTGTCGTTCAACTGGGCGATGGTTGAGCCGGTCACCTCGGTCGGCGGCTTGGTGAAGGTGGCACCGTTCGCCTTGATGCGCTCGTAGTCGCCCTTGATGTCGTCGGTGAAGAACATGACCGCCGGCTGGCCCTGCTGGAAGATGGCTTCCTGATAGGCTTTGGCGGCCGGGTTGTCATTGAGTGCGAGCTGCAGCTCTGTTCCATCGGGATCATCGGGGGAGGTCACGGTCAGCCAGCGATAGGGCCCGTTGCTGAAATCGGCCTTCTTAGTGAAGCCCAGCACGTCGGTGTAGAAGCGCAGTGCGTTTTCCTGGTTGTCCACATGGATGGTTGTCAGCTTGATCTTCATCGATATTCCTCCTTTGTCGCGTTCGGTGCCGCCCTGTGTGGGGTCGGGCTTTGAACCGTGTCGTCAGGCTTTCAACCGGTCCGCGCCAGCATCCGCATCAGACCGCGATGCGCTTGGCGTCCGATAGGGCTGTTCCTGCAGTCGCTACGGAATCCAGCCGGGCAGGGCGGCCGCCTGCTTTACCCAAGCCGCCATTTGCGCCTCGTCGAACTCGTCGCCTTCGCGGATGTCGATCCAGCGCGCGTCCTTGCTCTTTACCGTGCCGCCGGGCGGAACCGGCCGCAGCGACATGCCACTGAAGAAGGTCACCTTCACGTAGTGGGCAAAGACATGGAACGTCGTGAACCAGCCCTGGCCTTCGATGCCGTAGAACGGTGAGTTCCATCTTACCGCCTTGCGCAGGTCAGGCACGTTCCGCTCGATGAGCGCGTCGAGGCACTCGCCCAGGCCGAATTTCCAGCCCGGCATTGCGGCGATATACGCCTGCACCGGAGCGTTGCCGTCGCCCTTGGCGATTTGCGGGTTGCCGCCCGAGAGCAGGACCGGTGCGGCCTTGGCCGCGACCTTGGTCGATTGCCCTTGCGTCCTGGCCACTCCGCCCATTCTTATCCGCTTGCTCGCTGCGCGCCGCGTCCCTTGGCGACATACGGCAGCACGAACATGTACAAGCCGCTGAACAGCAGCAAGAAGAGCGGTAAGAGCGGCGAGTAGACCACCCAGGCGGGAGGCTGCCCCAATGCCATGGCGACGAAGTTGGCGATGACGGTCAGCGTAAAGATGATCGACAGCCAGCGATGAATTTGCCGAACCCAATAGTTCCAGTCCAATGAGACCTCCCGTCAAAACGAGCCGAAGCGGACCAGCGATCCGCCTGCCGGCGAGTTTCAATCTATCCGCGCCAGGACCTCTTCCAGGGCTGCGAGGAACTTCGGCCATCCGACCGTGGCGCCACGGTAGTAGGGCTGCTGATCCGACCGGAAGCCGGTTTGCTCCATGCGCAGGTGGGTTCCCGTGCTCGTAGCCGTGAGCGTCCAGGTGACCACGCTCTCGAGATCCTTGGTGTCCCAGGTGTAGGACAGCGTCTTGTTGGGCTCGACCGTCTGGACCTGACAGTCGACGCCGCCCCAGTCCGCGCTAAGATTGAAACGGTGGTCCACGACTGGCTTGAAGTTGTTCTTCATGAGCCACTCCTCGATCAGGTGCGGTTGGGTGAGCGCGCGCCAGATCTTTTCCGGCGGATACGGTATCTCACGTTCGACAATGACGGAGCGCGTTTCGGTCGCAGTGTTGGTCATTGGTCCATTCTTTTGAGCAGATTTTCGAGGTCGTCGAACCGGCTCTGCCAGAACGCGTTCATCTGGTTCGTCCAGTCGGTCAGCGGCGCCAGCGCGGCGAGCTGGGCGCTGTAGTGGGTCTGTCGTCCCTCATGGCGGTCGCGCACGAGGCCGGCTTGCCTGAGAAGGCCGAGATGCTTTGACACCGCCGGCTGCGAGACCCCGGACTGCGCTGTCAGGGCTCCGACTGTCTGCTCGCCCTCCCGGCACAGGCGCTCGAAGATCGCCCGACGCGTGGGATCGGCGAGCGTTCTGAAGAGCATATCGTGCGCGTTCGTCATTTGGGATCGATAACTCTCTGGCTATTGATAGACGTATAACCATCGAGATATGTATAAGTCAAGCAGGGACGTCGCTAGGCGTCGATGGACAGGATCCCGGCTGTTTCCAAAAAAATCTTTCCATCGCCCCAAGGAATCACCATTAGCCTTCGTCCAACAGGCAAATGATGGCGATGATGCTGGATGAGAGCGAAGCCTCCGACGCCGAACTGATCGGGCGGGCGAAGGGCGGAGACAGGGGGGCCTTCGGCAAATTGCTGGAGCGTCACTACGACTTCGTCTATCGCGCCGCCTATCGTTGGTGCGGCAAGAAGGCGGATGCCGAGGACATCGCCCAGGAAGTCTGCGTCCGGCTTGGCCGGGCGATTCGTGACTATCGTGGCGGCGGCGCTTTCACGACATGGCTTTACTCCGTGACCTTGAACGCCGCGCGCGACATGATGCGCAAGTCCGCCCGCGACATGGCCAAAACCGAGGCCTACGGCGTTCATGCGCTGATTTCTGGCGAGGCTTCGGCCGAACCGGAGGACCCGGCCGAGGCGCTGTGGGCGGCGGTGCGGCAATTGCCGGACAAGCAGCGCGACGCCGTGCTGCTTGTCTATGGCGAGGGCCTGAGCCACGCAGCCGCCGCCGAGGCGATGGCGATCTCGGAGACGACGGTTTCCTGGCACATCCATGAAGCGAAGAAACGGCTGAAGACGCTGATGCGCTCGGCCGGGGAAGTGTGACCATGGTCGACGACAACGAACTCAGCAGACTGCGCGACATCGCGGCGCCGGCACCTGCCCAGGATGCCAAGGCGCGCGCTTTCGACGCCGCGCTGCGCGCCTTCGATCAGGAAAATATTTCGACAGTTACCCAAGGATCGGTTGGCGGTCTTCGTCTCACAGAGCGAGCACAAAAGCTCTGGAGCGAGATCATGCAAAAGAAACTTTTCGCCACGCCGGCCATTGCCGGGCTCGTCGCCCTGCCGATCGCCGGATACGCCACCTTGCATCTGCTGAGGGAACAGCCGCCCAAATTCGACGGCGACGAGAAGATCACCGAGACGCTGGCCGACAAGCCCGCGACCATCAAGCCGACAACCGCCGAACCGAAGTCGGCTCCCACCGAACTGGCGAAGGACAAGAAGGCCGAAACGGACGCGGAAAGCCGCGACGCTGCTGACGCGCTGCTCGCGCCAGCTTCGCCGCCGAAAGCCGATGCTCCGGCGAAAATCAATGAAACAGAATACGGCACTTTGCAGACCAATAAGCAGGCGCCCACGCCTGCCCCGACTGGTGGGTTTGCGCTCGATGGCACGACAAGTGCGCCCAGCACGTCGCGGGTCGCCCGCATGCCGGCTGCCGAGTCCAAGCTGATGGCGCCGCAGCAGCCGGCCATGGCGCCGGCCGATCAGGTTGTCCGCCAAGAGGAAAACCGCGACCGCGTCCAGGATTTCAAGACCAATCCGGTGCATGCCGCGCTCGAGGATCCGGTCTCGACCTTCTCGATCGATGTCGACACTGCTTCCTATTCCTTCGTGCGCCGTTCGCTGAAGGAGGGGTTCGTGCCGCAGGCCGACACCGTCCGCGTCGAGGAGATGATCAACTACTTCCCCTATGACTGGAAGGGGCCGGATTCCGCTTCGACGCCGTTCAACTCGACGGTCAGTGTCATGCCGACGCCGTGGAACACGCACACCAGGCTGATGCACGTCGCCATCAAGGGGTTCGATATCAAGCCGACCGAGCAGCCCAAGGCCAATCTGGTCTTCCTGATCGACGTCTCGGGCTCCATGGATGAACCCGACAAGCTGCCGCTGCTCAAATCGGCATTCCGGCTGCTGGTGAGCAAGCTGAAGGCCGACGACACGATCTCGATTGTCACCTATGCCGGTGACGCCGGCACCGTGCTGATGCCGACCAAGGTTGCCGAGAAGGACAAGATCCTCAACGCCATCGACAATTTGCAGCCTGGTGGCTCGACCGCCGGCGAGGCCGGCATCAAGGAGGCCTACAGGCTTGCCCAGCAGTCCTTCGTCAAGGACGGCGTCAACCGGGTGATGCTCGCAACCGACGGCGATTTCAATGTCGGACAGACCGATGATGACGACCTGAAGCGGCTGATCGAGAGCGAGCGCAAGACCGGCGTCTTCCTGTCGGTGTTCGGCTTCGGCCGCGGCAATCTGAACGACCAGATGATGCAAACCATCGCCCAGAACGGCAATGGCACCGCGGCCTATATCGACACGCTGGCCGAGGCGGAAAAGGTGCTGGTCGAGGATGCCTCCTCGACACTGTTCACCATCGCCAAGGACGTGAAGATCCAGGTCGAGTTCAATCCGAACAAGGTCTCGGAATATCGCCTGATCGGCTACGAGACGCGGGCGTTGAACCGCGAGGATTTCAACAATGACCGCGTGGATGCCGGCGAGATCGGTTCCGGCCACTCGGTCACCGCGATCTACGAAATCACGCCCAAGGGCAGTGGCGGCGAGCAGATCGATCCGCTGCGCTATGGCCAGGCGGCGGTGAACAATGGCGGCGTCGCCAATGCGGACGAATATGCCTTCGTCAAGATCCGCTACAAGCTGCCGAACGAGGACGTCTCGAAGCTGATCACCACGCCGGTGACGTCGGCCAACGAGGTGGCGTCCTTCGATCAAGCCAGCACCGACCAGCGGTTCTCGGTTGCTGTCGCGGCCTTCGGCCAGAAGCTGCGCGACGAGGATGCGACCGCGAAGTTCGGTTACGACAAGATCATGGAGATCGCCACTGCCGCTCGAGGAGCCGACCCGTTTGGGTACAGGTCCGAGTTCCTCTCGCTTGTGCGCCTTGCCTCGGCGCTGGGCGGTAACCGGTAGTGGTGATGACGGCCGGTTTCTTTCAGATGGGATCGTTCTGATAGGGGAAACCGACCCACGGGCGGGTGAGGCAGGCCGGCGAGGGATTCATTCCCTTGCCGGCCTTTTTTTTCGTTGCAACGCGGCCTGCCGTCACTCATTCGTCGGCGAGATGAAAGGCAGAGCCATGACGAGACGTGTTATTCTGGTGCGGCACAGCGACGAGCCGGCGGACGACCGTGTTTTCGCCTATCTCCGGCAAAACGGCTATGAGCCGGTCTTGCGTCGGGCCTATGCCGGAGAGGCGCTGGATGCGGACGACGCTGTCGCGGGCGGCGTGGTCTATGGCGGCATGTACAATGTCTACGATACAGCGCTGCATCCATTCTTGCTGGACGAGTACCGGTTTATCGACTTCTGCATGAATTCCGATATTCCGTTGCTCGGTATCTGCCAAGGTGCGCAGCAGATTGCGTGGCATCGCGGTGCGCATGTTGGCCCGCCAGCGACCGGCATGCATGAATTCGGCTATTATCCACTCTATCCGGCCGCGGGCGCCGAAGATTTCCTGCCTGCGCCGATCCATGTGACCCAATCCCATTGGCATGGCTTTGAACTGCCGGAGGGCGCCGAGCACCTCGCATCGAGCGCCCTGTTCCCCAATCAGGCTTTCCGCATCGGCGACAAGATCTACGGACTGCAATTCCATGCGGAGGTCACGCCGACCGGTTTTGGGCGCGTGCAAAATCGTCCGGGCGCGAACTATGGCAAGCCGGGTGCACAGACGCGTGAGGAACAGGATCGGCTCATGAGCCTGCACGACGCCGCGCAAGCTGCCTGGTTCCACGGGTTCTTGCGGAAGCTTTTTCCACCGTTGATTTAGCCGTATCCATGCCGTTGCTCGCGGCGGATTGGCTGGTTTCGCTCGACGATCGCAGCCAGGGGTGGTGCATACGCCGAGTGTGCGCATCAAACGCCTTGCGCGACCGTTTTCCGAATCGAGGTCAGAAAAAATCGTTGCCGACGTTCGCTGACGCGGCCCCGTGGGTTCGGGGTTATGCGTGGGATCGTTAAATTGCACGGTTTTTCCGGAACTGGATCGCAATTCCTGCTTGCTATGCAGTAGCTCATGGTTTGGGCTTGAGGGGGCCGGAATTGCTGATCAGGAATGTTGCGAGCCCGGCGCCGAATACAAGGGGCATATCGGCTGCCTCGTCCGCGCCGTCCGAGGAAACCAGGCGTATCAGCGACGATGTCGCCGCTGCCCGTAACACCGCCATATCGGCACTGAACAACGACCGCTTTCGCGTCATGCTGGAGCAGATCACCGATCCGAGCGCTTCTGGCGCGCTGATGACGATGCGCAGCGATGCGGTCGGTGCGGGCACCGACTTCAAGTCGGCGCAGTCGAGCTACGCCGACAACAGCGAATAATCGAAGAGACGAATCGCGTCAGGCCCGGCCGCGGCGACGCTCGCGACGGGCCTCGCTGGTCTCGGCGGTGTTTTCCGTCGCCACCTTGTTGCGCATCGGACCGATGCGCTCGACAATCGCGGCGACAGTCGGGCGATCCGCCTTGGTGTGCGCGTCGAGCGCCTTGCGCATGGCGGCAAGGTGCTGGAACGAGGTGCCGCAGCAGCCGCCGACGATTTTCGCGCCGGCATCGACGGCAAGGCGCACATAGTCGGCCATCAGTTCCGGCGTGCCGGAATAATGGATCTCGGTGCCACGAAATTCGGGGATGCCGCAATTTCCCTTGACGATCACGGTCGCCTGCGGCCTCGCCTCGGTCATGTCGAGCAGCGAAGCGAGGATGTCGGACGCGCCGACACCGCAATTGGCGCCGACGCCAAGCGGCGCTTCGGAAAGGCCATCAACGACTCCGTGGATGTCCTTCGGCAACAGCCCCATCATGGTGCGGCCGGCGGTGTCGAAGGACCCGGTGTAGGTGTAGGGCAGGCCGACGCGTATGGCGGCTTCGGCGGCGGCACGGATCTCGTCGGGAGCCGACATGGTCTCGATCCAGGCGACTTCGGCGCCGCCGGCCTTGAGACCCTCGATCTGTTCGGCGAAGGCGTCGACCGCCTCGTCATAGGTCATGGCACCAAGCGGCACCAGCAACTCGCCGGTCGGGCCGACCGAGCCGGCGACGATCACCTTGCGGCCAGCCTTGTCGGCAACGGCGCGGGCGATTTCGGCGGCGCGCTTGTTGAGCGCGTGCACGCGATCCTGCGCATGATGCAGCTTCAGCCGGTGACGAGTGCCGCCGAAGGAATTGGTGAGGATGATGTCGGCGCCGGCATCGACGAAATTCTGATGCAGGCTGGTGATGGTGTCGGGCGCCGTCTCGTTCAGCAACTCGGGGGCCTCGCCGGCCTCCAGCCCCATGGCGAACAGGTTGGTGCCGGTGGCGCCATCGGCCAGCAGCACGCCCTTTTCAGCCAGCAGCGCATCGATCGGGTTGGTCGTCGTCATCGGATTGGCTTTCATGTTTCGAAGTCGGATAAGGATATAAAGAAGTCTTTATGTGTAGTCAATGAAATAGCGGGCGCGGCATTGCCGATGCGGACGCCCTCGCACCGAGCTCAGGCGGTGCCTGACGGGAACGACATGCCGGCTAGCCTCTGCGCGAAGCCGGCTGCCTCATGCGCGTTGATGTCGGCGGCGCGGATCAGATTGTCGAAGTGGCGGATCAGCGTCTGGATCGGCTGGGTGGCGTTGAGCACCAGATACATGTCGCCGACATAGATGGCGGCGCGATAGGGCCCGAATATGGTGTAGGGGATCGAATAGCGCATGCGTCCGTCGTAGAGGAACAGGCGGAAGGTCGGGTAGAGGTCGTCGAGCAGCGTGGCCATGTGCAGAAGCTGGGCGCGGCGGTCGGCTTCCGGAAAACGGTCCCACACACCCAGCCCGCGCGCGAAGATCTCCAGCGTGTGGCGCGGCATGCAGACTTCCATGTCGGTTTCCGGCCGCCGGTTGTAGTCGATGCGGTATTGCGTTTCGCCGGCCTGCGCCAGGCGGCTCTTGTTGGTGATGCCCGCCTCGTAGTCGACCAGTGCCTCGGTGCGCAGAAGATCCGGAATGCCGGCCGGCACGTAACGGATCTTGGTGCCGGCCGCCTCGGCGTGCCATTTGGCAAGCAACGTGCGGTCGAAGCCGTCGGGCGCCTCCTCGATCTCCAGGCTTTCGCGGATTTCGCCGGTCAGGCCCTCGTCCTGGCTGAGGCCGAGAAGCCAGTCGAGCGACACCTTGAACTCGGCGGCGATGTTGAGCAGCGTCTCGGCGCGGGGCAGGCGGGTCGAGGCGCCCGACAGCAGCTGCGAGAGCGCCGAGCGGTCGATGCCGACCGCGGTCGCGAAGGCCGACTGGTTGAGGTCGGACCGTGTCAAGAGCATTTTCAGGCGTTCGCGGAAGATGGTCGACAGGTCGCGCTTGTCCATCTCGGTGCTCCAGTCCGATTGAGGAAAAATTTGCGCCGAAGCCCCTCTGGAGCTGCCTCAGGCGTAAATGAATCCCTAAGTATGTTTACAATGTATAACATGTGCGGCTGAAAATGCGCAATCGCAACAGTTTGTGCGCGTTGTCGCGTTGCTGCAACCCAACACTCCTGACACAATGCTGTCAGGAATCACAGGGATTCCGGCGACTGAGGGGCGGTGGTCGATAGCATGACGAGCAAGAGCATCAGGCGGCGGAGCGTACCGGCCATCGAGTGGCCGACCGTGGTTCTCGCTTTCTTCTGTTACGGAACATGGCTCGCCACCGGCTTTCTGCTTTGGCCCTCTCATCCGATCCTGGCGCTCGCCATCCTGGCGGTTACCGCCGCGCTGCAATCCTCGCTCATGCACGAAGTGCTGCATGGCCATCCGACGCGCAACGCGCTGGCCAACGAAGCCTTTGTCTTCCTGCCGATCGGTCTCGTCTGGCCGTTCCGCCGCTTCAAGACCATTCATCTGCGCCACCATGCCGACGAGCGGCTGACCGATCCGCTGGACGATCCGGAAAGCTACTACCAGGCGCTCTGGCTGCATGAGGAACTGCCGCCGCTGATGAAATTCCTGCTCAAGATCAACAACACCATGGCTGGCCGTCTGGTGCTCGGCCCCTGGCTTTCCTGCATCGGCTTCTTCATCGACGACGCCAGGCAGGTGATGGCCGGGGACAAGGCGATCCGCAAGGCGTGGCTGCTGCACGCGATCGGGCTCGCCATCGTGGTGCCGATCGTTCAATTCGGCTTCGGCATCCCGCTGTGGCTCTATATCCTGGTCCCGGTCTGGCTCGGCCAGTCGCTGATTTCAATCCGCACCTTCGCGGAGCATCAATGGTCCGAGCATCCGGAGGGCCGCACGGTGATCGTCGAGCGCTCGCCGCTGTCGTTCCTGTTCCTCAACAACAATCTGCACCTCGTCCACCACAAGAGCCCGACAGTGGCCTGGTACCGGCTGCCAAAACTGTTTCGAGACCGCCGTGATGAATGGCTGCGACTGAACAATGGCTATGCCTATCCGAACTATTTCGCGCTGATCAAAGCCTATGCCTTCAAGGCGAAGGAGCCGGTCGTGCATCCGGTCCTGCGGCGCGCGCCGGAGCCGGGCCGGGCCTTCAAGCCGCGCGTCAGGGCCCGCAGCATCAACGGGCTTGGCAGCGCGCCGGTCCCGGCCGAGCCGCCGAAGGAGTAGTTCCGGCGTATCCGGGATCCGTGTCGGCCAATTCTGATTGGGCGCCGTGTTTTTGAGATCCTTTTTCCAGACATGGTGATTGAGTGTCGGCATGAGCGAATTGGTAGCGGCGTTGCCGATGTATGACTGGCCTGAAGTGCGCGACGAGGTCGACGCCCAATGGGCGCTGCTGCGCGATGCCTTCAGGCAGAAGGGTATCGACGCGCCGCAAACCATCGCACGCCGCAATGCCGACTTGCCGCCGGTTCCGGGCGGCATTCGTGATGCCCAGGGAGCATTGATCGCGCCCGATCCGGTGACATTGCCGCCCGACGAATTCGATTTCCACAGATCGTGGCTGCACCCGGCGTTGCTGTTCGCGCAGACTTGCTGGGGACCAATGGAGCTCGGCCTGTCCAGGCATGTGCAGGTGGTCGCCCAGCCAAGCTACGATGCCTATGAAGGCGGGCAGGGCGAGCTTTATTCGAGTGCGGTGGTGATGCGGACAGGCGAGGGGCCGGAGGCTCGATCGCCTGCGGACGGCGGCGCTCTCATCCCGCTGGATCTGATCCGCGGCAGGCGCTTCACCTTCAACAACCTCGATTCCATGTCGGGCCTCATCGGGCTGACGCGCGACCTGGAAGCCATGGGCGAAAGTCTTGATATCTTTTCGTCGCGCAGCGAAAGCGGCGGTCACCGAAGCTCGATTGTCGCCGTGGCCGAAGGCAAGGCGGATGTCGCGGCGATCGATTGCGAAAGCTGGGCGCTGGCGCAGCGTTTCGAGCCAGCGGCACAGAAGGTAGCAGTGGTCGGCTGGACCAGACGGCGCAAAGGCCTGCCATTCATCACCGCCAGGACAACGCCGGAAAAGACAGTCACGGCGCTCCGCGAGGCCCTTGCCAGGCTAGCCGAGCAGCCTCGCATCCAACGGGTAGGTTGAAAGCTTCTCGTTACCGCTCTCGGTGATGAGGATCTGCTCTTCGATCTTGACCCCCTCGCGGCCGCCAAGCCTGCCGATATAGCTTTCCACGCACAGCACCATGCCAGGTTCGAGCACACCATCGGGCGTGTCGGCGGTCCAGTCGCTGGCATGCGGAAGGGTCGGATATTCGTCGGCCAGACCGACGCCGTGATAGAGCACGCCGTAGCGGGTCGGGAAGCAATCGCCGGGCGGTACCACTGAGCGTTCGACCAGATCGCGGAACGAAATGCCGGGCCGCATCAATTGGGTGTTGTGTTCGATCTGGTCGGCGGCGATGCGGAACACATCACGTTGTGCATTGGTCGGTTTTGCGTCGCCGCACAGCCATGTACGCGACAGGTCGGCGCAGAAGCCGTAAGGGCCGATCAGGTCGGTGTCGAAGGCAACGAGATCGCCGGCCTCGATGATGCGCGACGAGCATTCCTGGAACCATGGATTGGTGCGCGGGCCTGACGCCAGCAGCCGCGTTTCTATCCATTCCCCGCCGCGCACGATGTTGCCGCGATGAAGTTCCGCCCACAATTCGTTCTCGGAAATCCCCGGCTTCAGCGCATGCTCCATTTCGCCCATCGCTGCCTCGCAGGCGACGATGGCGCGGCGCATGGCGAGGATTTCGTCCGGCGATTTGATCAGCCGCGCATTTTCCATCACCGCCTCGCCGTTGCCGATCGAAATACCGAGGCGGGCCAGTTCCTCGACGCCTTCCGGGTTGATGTGGTCAACCGCAATGCGGCCATTGCCGGCGCCATGTTCTTTCACCAGGTCGGCGATGCCGGCCGCCCAGCGGCGGACTTTCTGCTCCGTCAGCTCGCCGCCATAGAGATACATCCACGAGACGGCCGGCCGCACCTCGTCGACGACGCCGGAATGGTCGGACAGATGCTCGCAGGTAAAGTAATCGAACAGCACCACCGGTCCCTCGGTGGCGACGAAACAATGCCGTGTTGGATTGTGCGCCACCCACAGCTGCATGTTGGTGGAATCGGTCGCATAGCGGATGTTGACCGGGTCGTAGAGCAGGGCGCCGGCATAGCCGCGACGCCTCAGCTCGGCGCGGATGCGCTCCAGCCGGTATTTGCGCATCGCCGGAAGATCGGGGGCGGCAATGCCTGCCGCCACCCATTCTGCCTCAGCCTGCGCGCCATAGCCCAGAACATGCTGGTTGAGCGAAGCCGCCTTCCGGCGGGAGGCGTCGCGCAGAGCCTCGATCGAGCCTGGCTCGAACGGCATGATCTTGCGATGGCGGCCAAAGCTGCCCTTTGGCACCGCGCTGTCCATGGTCGTGCCTCAGGTCCGCATTTTCTCACCGCTTGGGTCGAACGGCGCTTCGACGTTGATACGGGCCGGCCGCCGGTGGCCGAGGATCTCGATCTCGAACAGCCCCGCACTTTCGTCCTCGGCAAGGGCCGCCGGTACATAGCCTTGCGCCATCGACTTCCGCACATAGTGGGCATAGCCGCCCGACGTGACCCAGCCGACCACGCGCCATTCGCCGTCGACGATGCCACGCACGGCGGAAGCGCCTTCGGCGGCTTTGGAGCCACGCACTTCCTTGCCCTTATTGTCGAAGCGCGGCGCGCCGTAGCCATGCGGCTTTTCCACCGTGCCGTAGTCCTTGCTGACCTTGGCCCAGATCGGCTCGTCGCCCATCACGTCGGCGTCGGCGGCATCGACGATGAAGGAGACGCGGCGCAGTTTCGGCCCTTCTGCGTGTTCCTTGGCGGCGGCCTCGCGGCCGATGAAGTCGTTCTTCTCAAGCTTGATGAAGCGGTCCATCGAGCCTTCGAACGGCCCGTAGATCGGCCGCAACTCGCGGAACCAGGTCGGGAAGTTCTTTTCCAGCCGCATCGACAGCAAAGCGCGCATGCCGAAATCGACGAGGCCGAACTCCTCGCCGGCATCCTTGATCGCCTTGTACACCAAGCGCTGGTAGGCCGGCGCCATCCAGATCTCGTAGCCGAGGTCGCCGGTGTAGGTAATGCGGTTGACCATGCAGGGCGCGCCGCCGACCGCAATCTCGCGGAAATCCATGAAGCGGAAGGCTTTTGTCGAGATGTCGACGTCGACCAGCTTCTGCAGCAAGTCGCGGGATTTCGGCCCGGCGATCGACAGGCCGACCAGCGTCTGGTCGAAGCGGTGGATGCGCACCGAACCGTCCTTCGGCAAATGCTTCTCGAACCAGCGCATGTGGTATTTCTGCGCGGCCGACGAGCCCCAGATCATGAACCGGTCTTCACCGGCCTTGGCGATGGTGAAATCGCCGATCAGCTTGCCGAATTCGTTGATCATCGGCGTCAGCACGATGCGGCCGGTTTTCGGCATGCGGTTGGTCATCAGCCGGTTGAGGAACTCTTCCGCCCCCGGTCCCGACACTTCGTATTTGGCGAAGTTGGCGATCTCGGTGACGCCGACGCGCTCGCGCGTGGCGCGCACTTCCTCGCCAATCGGACCAAAGTCGTTGGAGCGGTGGAAGGAGACGATGTCCTTTGGCTCCTTGCCCTTTGGAGCGAACCAGAGCGGGGTTTCGAGACCCCACGAGTCGCCCATGACGGCGTTGTTCGCCAGCATCGTGTCGTAGAGCGGCGTCGTCTGCGCCGGGCGTGCCGCCGGCAGTTCCTCGTTGGGGAAGCGGATGGAGAAGCGGCGCGAGTAGTTTTCGCGCACCTTGGCATTGGTGTAGCGCAGGCCGGCCCATTCGCCGAAGCGGGCGACATCCATGCCCCAGACGTCGAAGCCGGGATCGCCATGGACCATCCAGTTCGACAGCGCCAGGCCGACGCCACCGCCCTGGCTGAAGCCGGCCATGACGGCGCAGGCGCACCAGAAATTGGTCAGGCCCTGCACCGGGCCGACCAGCGGGTTGCCGTCGAGCGCGAAGGTGAAGGGGCCGTTGATGATCTGCTTGATGCCGGCCTTCTCGATGCCGGGGAAATGCTTGAAGCCGATCTCCAGCGATGGTGCGATGCGATCGAGGTCGGGCGGCAGCAACTCGTGGCCGAAATCCCACGGCGTGTTGACCGGCGACCACGGCTTGCAGGCTTTTTCATAGGTGCCGAGCAGGATGCCGTTGCGCTCCTGGCGGGTGTAGATCTCGCCCTTGAAGTCGAGCACGCCGATCATCTCGCGGCCGGTCGACTTGTTGAATTCCTCGACCTCCGGCATCGGCTCGGTCAGCAGATACATGTGCTCCATGGCCAGCACCGGCAGTTCGACACCGACCATGCGGCCGATCTCGCGCGCCCACAGGCCGCCGCAGTTGACGACATGCTCGGCCTTCACCGTGCCTTGCTCGGTGACGACGTTCCAGGTGCCGTCGACCTCTTGCGTCAGTTCGACGACACGGTTGCGCAGCACGATCTCGGCGCCCAGCTTCTTCGCCGCCTTGGAATAGGCGATCGTCGTACCGGACGGATCGAGATGGCCTTCGACCGGGTCCCACATGGCGCCGACGAAATTGGTCTCGTCCATCAGCGGGAACATCGCCTTGGCTTCGGACGGCGTGATCAGTTCGGTGTCCATGCCGAGATAGCGGCCCTTGGCGTGGGCGAGACGCAGGAAGTCCATGCGCTCGGGCGTATCGGCCATCATCACGCCGCCGGTCAGGTGCAGCGAGCAGGACTGGCCGGAAATCTCCTCGATCTCCTTGTAGAGCTGCACCGTATAGGCCTGAAGCTTAGCGACGTTGGGGTCGCCGTTCAGCGTGTGGAAGCCGCCGGCCGCATGCCAGGACGAGCCGGAGGTAAGCTCCGAGCGCTCGATCAGCATGATGTCGGTCCAGCCAGCCTTGGCCAGATGATAGAGAACCGAGCAGCCGACGACGCCGCCGCCGATGACAACCGCTTTTACGTGAGATTTCATCAAGATAGGTCCGTTTTTGAAGAGATTGAATCGGGTGAGTGAGGCGTGAAAACAAAGCGGAGGTCGGATACGGCGGTGTTTTCGGCGAGCCTGCTATCAAGCGCGGCAAGGATGGTTTCACAGACGGAAGTACGATGTTTCAGGACGTCGTGGCTCCAAAGACGCAGGATCGAATAGCCGTGAGCGCGCATGAAATCGTCGCGGCGGCGGTCATATGACCTGCCGGCGTGTTGGCGTCCGTCGACTTCAACGACAAGCCATTTCTCGCGGCAGGCGAAATCTGCAAAGAAAGGGCCGAGGGAGAACTGACGAGTAAAGCGATACCCACCGAGCTTGCGCGCCTTCAGTTCAAGCCAAAGCAATGCTTCCGCCTGGTTGCCCGCTTGCCTTAGGCTACGCGCTCGCTGTGTTGTGCCTGTTTTGCGGCGACTGCGGTTTTGACCAGCGGCTTCCCCCACTCCGTCGCTGCTTCGCAGCGCCACCTCTCCCCCTCCGGAGGGAGAGGAAAGGCGCCAACCGGAATCGTTTCGCGCCCTTCCTCTCCCCCGTCGATCGGGGGAGAGGTGTCGAGCGAAGCTCGACGGAGTGGGGGTCGACTGTTCATCAAATCCATACGAATGATCAGTTCATCAAACCAATACGGACGATCAAAAATCGGTCGGCGCGCCACCTTCGGACCGCCGCTTGGCGACGAAGGCATTGAGTTCCTCGCGGATGGCCGGATCCATGTAAGGTTCGTCATAGGAGGCCAGCCGCTCCTTCCACACCTTGTTGGCCTTTTCGAGCGCCGTCGGCGAACCGGCTTCCGCCCAGGTCTCGAAATTGCGCCAGTCGGAAAGGATCGGCGAATAGAAGGCCGTCTTGTAGCGGTCCTGGGTGTGCTGGGTGCCGAAGAAATGACCGCCTGGACCGACGGACTGGATGGCGTCGAAACCGAGCGCCTCTTCGGAGAGGTCGAGCGGGGTCAGGAATTCCGCCACCATCTGCAACAGGTCAATGTCGAGGATGGTCTTCTCGTAGGAGCAGCGCAGGCCGCCCTCGAGCCAGCCGGCCGCATGCATCATCAAATTGCCGCCACCCTGGATCGCGCCCCACAGCGAGAACACGCTCTCGTAGGCCGCCTGCGCGTCGACCGTGTTGGCGGCGCAGGTGTTGGAGGTGCGGTAGGGGATGTTGTAGCGGCGGGCAAGCTGGCCGCCGACGAGCTGCGCCTTCATGTATTCAGGCGTGCCGAAGGCCGGTGAACCGGACTTCATGTCGACATTGGAGGTGAATCCGCCATAGCCGACCGGCGCGCCCTTGCGCACCATCTGGGCAAAGGCGATGCCGGACAGCGCCTCGGCATTCTGCTGCACCAGCGCGCCGGCAATCGTCACCGGCGCCATCGCGCCCGACAGGGTGAAGGGCGTGACAATGACGACCTGGCCCTTGCTCGACATCTGGATGATGCCTTCCATCATCGGCACGTCGAGCTTCAGCGGCGAATTGGTGTTGATGATGGTGAAGACGGACGGTTCTGCGAGCAACTGCTCGTGGCTGATGCCGCGCGCGATGCGAGTGATCTCGATGCCGTCGACGTTGCGTTCCTTGCCGAGCGAATAGATGTGGAACACCTTGTCGGTCAGCGTGGCGAGGTCGCGGACGCACTCCAGATGCCGGACGGACGGGTGGATGTCGGTCGGCTCGACCGGATAGCCGCCCGTGCAGTTCAGGATGTTGTGCATCTGCGCGAGCTTGAGGAAGTTGCGGTAGTCCTGCTGGTTGCCGGGCCGGCGGCCGCGATCGAGGTCGGAACAGTTGGGCGCCGACGCCATCATCGAAAGGATCAGGTTGTTGCCGCCAAACTGCACGTTGTGCGCGGGGTTGCGGGCATGGATGGTGAATTCCGAAGGGCAGTGCGAGACCAGCTCGAGGATCATGTCGCTGTCGAAGCGCACCCGCTCGCTGCCATCGCGCACGTCGGCGCCATGCGCCTTCATGATGCGGCGGGCTTCGTCGTGCAGAACGTCGACGCCGATCTCCCTCAGCACGCGCAGGGAGGCGAGGTGGATCGATTCCAGCTCATCGTCGGAGATCAGCTTGGTCGGCATCATCGGGATTTTCAGCTGACGGAAGGGCGGTTGCTCGAACGCGGCCGAGCCGCCGGCGCGCTTTCCGGCGCGGCCGCCGCGACGGGCACGGTCGTTGGCCAATGCCGGTTCTGCAGGTTGTAGGGCGGCGGTCATGATGGTCCTCGTACGATGCGATAGCGGGCGGCATAATGGACCGGCGGCTGTCCAGCCATTGCGGAGGCGGCGACCACTAGGGCGAGGGAAGCGACATGCCGGGACGGCAGCCGCGCGGCCGCGACATCCCCTTGGCCACATCGGCCCGCCGGCGGGCGCCTGAGCGCGGCCGATCGGACGGATGCCAATGTAAAGCGCGTTACAGTACTGTCTTTTACTTCTGACATATTTGCGCGTTGAACTTTCGTGGAGGGACAGCCATGCCTGACGTCATCAAGGTGCGTGCCGCGACCAACAACGAAGTCGCGTTCCTTTCCTGGGATATTGACGGGATGATCCCGGGCTGCCTCGGTTTCGAGATCGTACGCCTCTACCCCGATACCGGCGAGGAACGCTGCCTGGCCTCCTGGGTGCCGTTCAAGGGGCAGCGCAATCCGAGATGGATTCCGCAGGACACCGGCGTCTGGCCGGTGCAGAAGACATTCTGGCGCGATCTGACCGTGCGGCGCCGGCGCGACAGCCTCGATGTCAGGCCGGAGGGCGAGATGATCGCCTACCGCGTGCGTCCGGTCGGCGACATGAAGCCTGGCCTCGATCAGGTGCCGGTGCGCCCCGATCAGGTCGTTGACGGTAAACCCGCCTATACCGGGCCGGCGCGCCCGCTCGGCTATCTCGGCCAGGGTGCCGTCAGCCCACCGATCTTCCTGGGGCAGATGTTCGGCAAGGCGCGCGTTGCGTTCACCAACGGCGTGCTGTCGACGCAATGGATGTCGCACGCGCTTCAGGAGGCCGGCATCAAGGTCGGCCAACGCGACAAGATCAGGGCGGTGCTGCAGGATCGGACCAGCAAGATACGCGCCTATCTGCATGGCGATGTGCCTGATGTGCTGACCAGCCTCCTGAAACGCGCCAAGACCGAAGGCGGCACCGTCAGGCTTGCCCTCTATGAGCTTGGTGACGACGAATTGTGCGACGCCATCATCGCCGCCAAGGATGTCGTCGAGGTCATCCTTTCCAATTCGGGCAGGGACGACCAGACCAAGGCCTGGGACGCAGGCAATGCACCTTACCGGAAGCGCCTGCACGATGCGGGCGTGGTGGTGACGGACCGCCTGTTCAACAACAACCATATCGGCCACAACAAGTTTGCCATCTACCGCGATGCCCAGGGCAAACCGCAAGCGGTGATGACCGGCAGCACCAACTGGACGTCGACGGGCATTTGCGGTCAGTCCAACAACGCCTTCATCCGCGACGATCCTGATATGGCAGAGGTGTTCGACGCCTATTGGCAGCGCATGAAGGCCGATGTGTTCCCACCGCCGGCTTCGGAGAGCGCTGCCGGTCATGTCGTGCAGACGCAGGGCGTGCCGTTCCGCAAGGAAAACCACCTGCCAAACCCGTTCAACGGCGCCTCGGTGGCGTTGGACGGCATGACGGTGTGGTTTTCGCCGAACGACCCGAACCGCAACAAGAAGGACATCTCGGTGCGTCCGGTCGACCTCGAGGATGTCTTCGCCCGCATCAAGGCGGCCAAGCGGGCGGTGCTGTTCCTGGTGTTCAACCCTTCGCTGCTCGGCGAAAACTCGATCGTCGACCAGGCCGTCGCGGCAGCGAAGGCCGATCCGAAGCTGATCGTGCAAGGCGCGATCAGCGACGAAACCGCGATGCCCAACTATGTCGCGCCGACCAAGGATCCGGTCACCCACAAGTCGAACAAGGACGGCAAGTCGCCCTTTGTCTATCCGGAGAAGGTCTGGGAGGCGCCCAATGTCTCGATCGTGCGGGCCGCAAACCTGACCGGCGCCACGATCGCCCGCGACTTCCAGGCGGAGGTGCTGACGGTCGGCCATGCGATCGTACACGACAAGATCGTCATCATCGATCCGATGGAGGACAACGCCACCGTCATCACCGGCAGCCATAACCTCGGCTACAAGGCTTCCTACGAAAACGACGAGAATCTGGTCATCGTGGAAGGCGACAAGACATTTGCAGCGGCCTATGCCGTGCACATGCTCGACGTCTTCGACCACTACAAGTTCCGCGCCTGGCGCAGGACGATCGGCAAGGGGCCTTCAGACGATGACGGGATTTCCATCGACGACAAGTGGCTGAAGCCCTATGCCGACGGCAAGAAGGGCGCGATCGCCCGCTATTTTCCATAGCGCCGCCGCGTTTTGCATCCGAGATTCGTTCAATCTGGACCGATCGGCTTCGGCCGGCCGGTCGATCCCGTTGGTGCAAACGGATCTCCGATCCGGGCCTTCCTTTCCTCTGGTCGAACCAGTAGCTAGTGAGGCTTGCCGGCCGGATGGCCAGCCCTCACATGGATGACAGCATGGTCGCGACCGGCTCGAGCGAAGGCGAAGCGGGGACGCAGTGGGCAGCGCTCGCCGGCGTTACCGCCGCACTTGCCATGTTCGGCGCGGCGCAAGGGCTGAGCTCGCCGCTGTTCACGCTTTTGATGCAGAAGCAAGGCATGTCACCTGGTTTGATCGGCCTGTCGGCGGCGATGATGCCGCTCGGGCTGATCCTGTCTGCCTCATTCGTGCCGGCGGCGGTGCGGCTGGTCGGTGCGCGAAACCTGGCGGTCGGCTGCTCGCTGATCGGTGCGCTTTGCTTTCTGGGGATCGGCTATCTGCAGAACTGGGTGGCCTGGTACGTCATCCGCTTCATCATCGGCGTGGTCATCAACCCGCTGTATATCCTTGGCGAGGTCTGGGCGTTGTCGCTGGCGCCGCCTTCGCGGCGCGGCCGGGTGATGGGCGTGTTCAACACGCTGATGGGCGCTGGCTACGCAGCGGGGCCCTTCACCCTGACTCTGGTCGGCACATCGGGCTGGGCGCCCTTCAGCGTCGGTGTCGGTGGCTTCATGCTCTGCGCCGTCATTCTGCGCCTTGTCTCCTCAAAGCTCACCGGGTTCGAGGATGACGGCCAGCCCTCCGGCAGCTTTGTCGGTTTCGCCCGGTTGGCGCCGGCGCTGCTGCTGGCCGTGCTGGTCTCGGCCGCGGTCCAGCAAAGCACCTATGCGCTGGTCCCGGTCTTCGGTGCCGGTTATGGCCTGCCGGAAGCCGTGCTCGCCGCGCTGGTGATGGCGCTGTCCCTGGGCAATATCTTGCTGCAGATCCCGCTCGGGCTGCTCGCCGAGCGGTTCGGCGGCCGCCCGATGATCCTGGCCTGCGCGATGGCGACGACCGCCTGCGCGCTTCTGCTGCCGCTGCTGATCTTGACACCACTGATCTGGGGCGTGTTGCTGGTGATGGGCGCGGTCGGCTACGGCGTCTATACGATGGCGCTGGTCGAACTCGGCAGCCGGTTCAAGGGCACGCTGCTCGTCACCGGCAACGCGGCCTTCGCCTTGCTGTGGGGCGTTGGTGGTATCGTCGGCCCGCCGGGCGCCGGCCTGCTCATGCAGGGCATCGGTCCGCTGGGGCTGCCCGTGGTGATCGCCGGTCTCGACGCGGTTCTGATCGCCTTCGCTTTGTACCGCTCCTCGCGACGTCGAGCCTCCTGACATGGATCTGGCTGGAGCAAGCGCTTTCCTCCGGCGGCGCCTACCGCGGTTTGATCAAACCGTTAATCCTGCCGCGCAGCAACGATAGGACCATGGCCGCGACGGATTCGGAAACTGACGAAGGAATACAATGGGCAGCGATCACCGGCGTGATCGCGACCGTGTCGGTGTTCGCCATCGCGCAGGGGCTGTCCTATCCGCTGCTGAGCTTCATCCTGCAGCGCCAGGGCGTCTCGCCGGCGATGATCGGCCTATCGGCGGCGATGACGCCAGTCGGGTTCATCCTGTCGTCGCCGCTGATCCCAGCGCTGGCGCGGCGGTTCGGGGCAGGGCGCACGGCGCTCACCTGTGCGGCTCTTTCGGCTGTTGTGCTGGCGCTAATCGGCTGGACGCAGAATGTCTATCTGTGGTTTCCGCTGCGCTTCCTGATCGGCGTCGTGACCAATCCGCTCTACGTGCTGAGCGAAATCTGGGTGATCGCGCTGGCGCCGCCGGCCCGGCGCGGCCGCGTCATGGGCGTCTATTCGACGATCATCTCGGCCGGCTTCGCGGCCGGGCCGCTCTGCCTGCTTGCCGTCGGCACGGAAGGCTGGCCGCCATTCCTCGTCGGCATTTCCGCCTTCGTGCTGTGCGGCGTCTGCCTGGCTTCCGTGCTGCCGCGCCTGCCGAAGGTGGACGAAGCCGGCCATCGGGTTTCCGTTCTGGGCTTTCTGCCGCTGGCCTGGCTGCTCTTGTTCGCCGTCGTGGTGGCTGCCGGCTTCGAACAAGCAGCACTGGCGCTGCTGCCGGTCTACGGGACCTACCACAGCATCGCTGAAGCCCGCATGTCAGCCCTGCTGTCGGTGATGATCGCCGGCAACATCGCCATGCAAGTGCCGCTGGGCTTGCTGGCGGAAAGGCTGACGGCGCGGTCTGTGCGGCTGGTCTGCATAGCCATCACGATACTTGGATGCATGCTGTTGCCGCTTCTCATCGAAACGTCGCTGATCTGGCCGATGATCTTCGTCTGGGGTGCCGTCTCCTACGGCATCTACACGATGTCGATCATCGAGCTCGGCGAGCGATTCACCGGATCCACCTTGATCGCCGGCAACGCCGCCTTCTCCTTGATGTGGGGCGTCGGCGGTATCTCCATGCCGCCGCTGGCCGGAAGCGCCATGGATGTCCTGGGCGCCGGCGGCCTGCCGATCACGCTCGGTCTGCTGTGCCTGGCGCTGGCGCTCGCCAGTGTCGTTGGTCGCGGGAAAGCCTGAATCCTTGGCCAAGGCGTCGCGGCTATTGAATATCGGACACGGCATGTCGATGTTGCATGCCGAAGCCTTGCCTATCGGAGATTCCATGACCAAGCCCCTCACGAAGCCAGAATCCGGCACCGAAGATCCCTTCCTGTGGCTGGAGGACAGGACAACCACCCAGTCGCTCGACTGGGTGCATCACCAGAACGAGATCACGGTCGGCGAATTGCAGGGCGACCCGTCCTATCAGGCGGCGTTCCAGACCGCGCTCGACCTGATGACGGCCGAGGACAATATCGCGGTCGGCTCCGCGCTCAAAGGCCATGTCTACAATTTCTGGCAGGACAAGACCAATGTGCTCGGCCTTTGGCGCCGCACCACGGTCGCTTCCTACAAGACCGAGAAACCCGACTGGGAAACGATCATCGACTTCGACCAGCTTGCGGCGAAGGAAGGGATCAAATGGGTGTTCAGTGGCGCCAGCCGGCTCTATCCGGACTTCAACCTATGCCTTGTCTCGATGTCGCCGGATGGCGGTGATGCCAGCGAGATGCGCGAATTCGACATAGAGACCAAGTCCTTTGTCGATGGCGGATTTCGTGCTCCCGCCTCGAAATCGGGTTTCGGCTGGCTGGACAAGGACACCGTCATGGTCTCGGCGGCCTTCGAGGAGGCGGACAAGACCGAATCGGGCTATCCGCGCGTGGTCAAGCTGTGGAAGCGCGGCGCCAAGCTGGAAGACGCGACACCGATCTTCGAGGCGCAGAAGGAAGATCTCGCCGTGGGTGCCGCTCTCGAGTTCGATGGCGACAGACGCTATCTGGTCCTGGCCAGGACGCTCGATTTCTTCGCCTCGCACATCTTCCTGCGGCTGCCTTCCGGCGAGAACAAACGCCTGCCGCTGCCTGATGACATGACCGACACCGCAATTTTCAAGGATCAGCTTGTCTTCGGCGTGCGCAGCCCGTGGACGGCGCCCGACGGCACGCTGTGCAAACCCGACGGCCTCTATTCGCTGGATCTGGCGCACTGGGTCGAGAGCGGCGCGCTCGGACCCGTGGAGACCTTGTTCGAGCCGGCGTATCGCGTGTCCATCGCCGGAATTGCCCGCACGCAGAACCGGCTGTTCATCAACCTGATGGACAATGTGCGCGGCAAGGTCGTCGTCTGCGAACGCAAGGAGGGCGGCTGGTCGCTGAAGCCGGTCGCGCTGCCCGAAAACGGCAATGTCGGCATCAGCCATGCCGAGCAGTTCGGATCGAGCGTATCTTTCTCCTTCACCGATTTCCTGACGCCGAGTTCGATCATCTGGTCGGATGACAATGGCGAGACGCTGGCCACCGTGAAGTCGCAGCCGGCGCGTTTCGATGCGTCGCCGCTGATTTCGGAACAGTTCGAGGCGCGCTCGAAGGACGGCACGATGATCCCCTATTTCGTCGTCAGGCGGCGCGACCAGAAGGGCCCGGTGCCGACGCTGCTCTATGGTTATGGCGGCTTCGAAGTGCCGCTGCTGCCGGGCTATGCCGGCGTGCGTGGCAGGCTGTGGCTGGAGAAGGGCAACGCCTATGTGCAAGCCTGCATCCGCGGCGGCGGCGAGTTTGGCCCGGCCTGGCATCAGGCGGCGCTGAAGGGCAACCGCCAGAATGGGTTCGACGACTTCGCCGCGGTCGCCCAGGACGTCGTCAAACGCGGCATCGCAACGGCTTCCTCGCTCGGCATCCAGGGCGGCTCGAATGGCGGCCTGCTGACCGGCGTTTCCTTGACCCAGCACCCCGAGCTGTTTGGCGCGGTCATCATCGAGGTGCCGTTGCTCGACATGCTGCGCTACACCGAATTGCCGCCCGGCGCTTCGTGGATGGCCGAATATGGCGATCCCTCAAAACCGGAAGACGCGGCGTGGCTTTCAGCCTATTCGCCCTACCAGCACGTCGACGCCGGCGCCGCCTATCCGCCGGTGCTGCTGACCACCTCGACGGCGGATGACCGGGTTCATCCCGGTCATGCGCGCAAGATGGCCGCCCGCCTGCAGGAGGCAGGCCATGCAAGGACGCTGTTCTTCGAGGAGACCGAAGGCGGACATGGTGGCCGCGGCGACCGCCGGCCGCAGGCGGCGCAGACGGCGATGAAGTACGTCTTCCTACAAAGGGCGCTGACCGCCAAGGCTTGAACTCATTCCCTGGGCACTCTTGCAAAGGGTGGTTCACCTCGACCGTCCTTTGCTCTAAGGTGCCGGCCATGGCTCACGTCAGGATATCGGCTCGCGCATTCCGGGTCGCGGTGACACCGTCACCGCGCACGTTGCGTGCCGAGCTTTTGCGGCTGTGCGCCCGCATCGGGTATTCGCCACCTGCCTTCCTCTGATGAATTCGCCCCCGGCACGGCCGGATAGAATCCAGAGGAAAGATCAGACCCATGACCTATCAGAACTATTCGCTGAAGCAGCTTCAGCAGATCGACGCCGCGCATCATCTCCACCCGTTCACCGACCACAAGGAACTGCGCGAGGTCGGCTCACGCATCATCACCCACGCCAACGGACCGTTCATCTACGATTCCGAAGGGGCCGAGATCCTCGACGGCATGGCCGGGCTGTGGTGCGTCAACATCGGCTATGGCCGCGACGAACTGGCCGAGGCCGCCTACACCCAGATGAAGGAATTGCCTTACTACAACTCCTTCTTCAAATGCTCGACGCCGACGCCGGTGCTGTTGTCCAGGAAGCTGGCCGAGATCGCGCCGAAGCACGTCAACCAGATTTTCTACGGCTCGTCCGGTTCGGAAGCCAACGACACGGCGCTGCGTCTCGTGCGCCATTACTGGGCGCTGGAAGGCAAGCCGGAGAAGAACCGCATCATCTCGCGCAAGATGGCCTATCACGGCTCGACCGTTGCCGGCACTTCGCTTGGCGGCATGGATGCCATGCACAAGCAACTCGGCGGCGCGGTGCCCAACATCGTCCATGTGATGATGCCTTATGCCTATGAGTTGGCGCTGCCCGGCGAGAGCGATCACGATTTCGGCCTGCGTGCGGCAAAGGCGGTCGAGGATGCGATCCTCGAAGCCGGCGCCGACAAGGTTGCCGCCTTCATTGGCGAGCCAGTGATGGGGGCGGGCGGCGTGAAAATACCTCCGGCCAGCTATTGGCCGGAAGTGCAGCGCATCTGCCGCAAATACGACGTGCTGCTGATGCTCGACGAGGTTATCACCGGCTATGGCCGCACCGGCGAATGGTTCGCCGCGCAGACCTTCGGCATCGAACCGGACACCATCACCACCGCCAAGGCGCTGACCTCAGGCTACCAGCCGCTGTCGGCGCTGCTGGTCGGCGATCGCATCGCGGCGACGCTGGTCGAGAAAGGCGGCGAGTTCTATCACGGCTACACCTATTCCGGTCATCCGGTGGCCTGTGCCGTGGCGCTGAAGAACCTCGAGATCATCGAGAATGAAGGGCTGGTCGATCGCGTCAGGAACGAAACCGGCCCTTATTTCGCCAAGGCCCTGCAGGAACGCATTGCCGGGCATGATCTGGTCGGCGAGGTGCGTTCGATCGGGTTGATGGGCGCGATCGAAATCGTCAAGGACAAGGCGACCAAGGAGCGGTTCCTGCCATCGGGAAGTGCGGCGGTCACCGTCCGCGACCACGCGATCGGGCAAGGCATGATGCTGCGCGCCACGGGCGACACGATGATCCTGTCGCCGCCGCTGATCTGGACCCGCGACACCATCGACATGGCTTGCGAGCGCATAGCCAAGGCGCTGGATCTGGCGCAAGCGGATCTGCGCAAGCGGTAGGTTCGAACCTCGACCGGGCGTTCTTCGACAGGAACGCCCGGTGAGAAACATGCTGTCGCGATGGGGAACGATTCCACCTTCGGCGCGTAGTGTGTCAGGCAGCAACCGATTCGGCTGCGACAAGGGGTTCGTTTTCATGAGAAAAACTGGCAAGAGCCGACGCGTGCAAGAAGCAACGAGCATCGGTGGCGACCTGATGCTGGCGCCGATGGTGGCGATGATGCGTCTGCCCTTGATGGCCATGGATGCCGGGAGCGGCCAGCCATGGAGCACGGAGACGGCCCGCGCGGTGAACGAGAAGACCGTTGCAATGGCCGAAGGCGCTTTTGCGGCGCATATGTCTATCCTGCAGTCGGTATCGCGGTTCTGGCCGGAAGTCTTTTCCGGCCGCACGCCGTCGCTGTTCAACGGCGTCGCGGCGGAACTGTCGATCGGCGCCGCGCTGAAGCCGGCCAGCCGCGCTGTGAAAGCGAACTTTCACCGGCTGTCCAACAAAGCCTGACCGAGGCGATCCATTAGACCCGTTTGACTATCGGCCAAACGAAAACCGATTACGGTTTTTGGGATGATGGTCTAGAACCCGCTGAGGCACATTTGCCTGAAGCGCGTTATGCATGTCCGTATCCCAAGCCGATTCTAGGGTGACATGCATCAAAGGGGGTATGATGGCAGGACAAGCGCTCAACGAGCCCGCTGAAATTCCGGCCGAACTTGATCGCTGGAACTGGGGCGCTTTCTTCCTCAACTGGATCTGGGGTATCGGCAACAGCACCTTCATCGCACTGCTGGCGCTGATCCCGTTCGTCAACATCATCATGATCATCGTGCTTGGCGCGCGCGGCAGCCGCTGGGCCTGGCGGAACCGGGCGTGGCGCGATGCCGAGCAGTTTCGCAAGACCCAGCGCAACTGGGCGATCGCCGGCCTTGTCGTCTGGGTGGTTGGGATCGGCGGCTGTGCGACGATGGTGGGCAGCATTCCCTACCTGCTGAAAGGCAGCGATGCCTATCACATGACCATGGACAAGCTTCGCGCCGACGATCGCGTCAAGGCCGCTCTCGGCGACGTCGTGACCGACAATTTCTGGGTCGGCGGCCATCTCAATGTCGACGCGAATGGATCGGGGGAGGCTCAGTTCAGCATTCCGGTCCATGGCGCCAAGGGCAAGGGCACTGCGTTCTCGACCGCTACCCGAACAGCCGGCACATGGAGCGTGCGTCTGCTGGTCGTCAAGGTGGAAGGGGTCGATGCACCGATCGTGCTGCTCAATGAGGATCATGTGCCAATTCCGAATGCGGCGATCGGAATATAAAGCGGGATCGTGTAGCCAGGTCGGCAAAACGCAAAAACCGCGCTCCATCGGGAACGCGGCTTTGCCAGATACGCATGGCGCTTCGCTACTCAAACACTTGGCGAAACTTACGGGCTCCGGTACGCGAGACCTGATCCGGAGCGCCGGGCGGATGCGATATGTCCGCCTCGCAATCCGTTTTATAGAGACATCGTTACCGCGGAGTTATCGAGAGCTTAAGCAAACCTAAATTTGGCGCGTTTGTCGCGAGGTCCGCGAAAAAATCCAATTATATTAGCGGCTTATGGATTGCTTCCGCGCAGAAAATTAATGATGCCGGAAAAATCGGCGCCGGCGTGCCCCTGGGCGTTGAACAGCGCGTAGAGCTGGGCCGCCTCGGCGCCCAGCGGTGTCACCGCGCCAGACCCAAGTGCTGCTTCCTGCGCCAGCTTCAGGTCCTTCAGCATCAGGGCAGCGGCAAAACCGGGCTTGTAGTCGCGGTTGGCAGGCGAGGTGGGCACCGGGCCGGGCACCGGACAGTAGGTGGTCAGCGCCCAGCACTGGCCGGACGAGGTCGAGGCGACGTCGAACAGCGCCTGATGCGACAGGCCCAGTTTTTCCGCCAGCACGAAGGCTTCGGCGACGCCGATCATCGAAATGCCGAGGATCATGTTGTTACAGATTTTTGCCGCCTGTCCGGCACCGTCGCCTCCGCAATGGACGATGCGGCCAGCCATCGGCTTCAGGATCGGCTCGGCGGCGGCGAAGGCATCGTTGGAGCCGCCGGCCATGAACGTCAGCGTGCCGGCCGCCGCACCGCCGGTGCCGCCCGAGACCGGCGCATCGATCGACAGCAGGCCGTGCTTTGCGGCGACGGCATGCGCCTTGCGCGCCGATTCGACGTCGATGGTCGAGGAATCGATGAACAGCGCGCCTTTCCTGGCCCTGGGGGCGATGTCCTCATAGACCGACAGTACATGCTTGCCGGCCGGCAGCATGGTGATCACCACGTCGGCGTCCTTCACCGCGGCCAGCGCGTTGGCCATGATGACGACGCCGTGGTCGCGGGCGACCGTGAGGTTCTCCGGCATCAGGTCGAAGCCATGTACGGCGTGCCCGGCCTTGACCAGATTGGCGGCCATCGGATTGCCCATGTTGCCGAGGCCGATGAAGGCGATCGTGGTCATTGTCTCTCTCCCGGTTTCTACTGGCTTCAGCGTCCGATCAGGGCGCGCGCGATGATGACGCGCATGATCTCGTTGGTGCCTTCGAGGATCTGGTGCACGCGAAGGTCCCGCACCAGCTTCTCGATGCCGTAGTCGTGCAGGTAGCCGTAACCGCCGAGCAGCTGCAGCGCATCGTTGGCGACGGTGAAGCCGGTGTCGGTGACGAAGCGCTTGGCCATCGCCGACCATTTGCCGGCATCTGGCGCTTTGCGGTCGAGCTTGGAGGCGGCGGCATAGAGGAAGATGCGTGCCGCCTGCAACTCGGTCTCCATATCGGCCAGCCTGAACTGCAGCGCCTGGAACTGGTTGATCTTCGAGCCGAAGGCCTTGCGGTCGGCGGTGTAGGACAGTGCCTTGTCGAGCGCCGACTGCGCGCCGCCCAGCGAGCAGGCGGCGATGTTCAGCCGGCCGCCATCGAGGCCGGCCATGGCGATGCCGAAGCCGGCGCCTTCGCCCGACAAAAGGTTTTCCGCAGGCACCTTGCAATCCTCGAAGATCACCTGGCGGGTCGACTGCATGTGCCAGCCCATCTTGTGCTCGTTGGCGCCGAAGGAAAGGCCGGGCGCATCCTTCGGCACGACGATGGTGGAAATGCCTTTCGGCCCCTCGGCGCCGGTGCGCACCATGACGGCATAGACATCGCTGTCGCCGGCGCCCGAGATGAACTGCTTGGCGCCGTTGAGGACATAGTCGCCGCCGCTCTTCACCGCACGGGTCTTCAGCGCCGCGGCGTCCGATCCCGAACCCGGTTCGGTCAGGCAATAGCTCGCCAGCCATTCCATTGAGGTGAGCTTCGGCAGGAAGCGCTGGCGCTGCTCGTCATTGCCGAAGCGGTCGATCATCGAGGCCACCATGTTGTGGATCGAGATGAACGACGAGAAGGCAGGATCGGCATGCGACAGCGCCTCGAAAATCAGCACCGCGTCGAGCCGGCCGAGCGCCGAACCGCCGACATCGTCGCGGACATAGATGCCGCCGAGGCCAAGCGGCCCGGTCTCGCGAATCACGTCGGCGGGGAAGTGTTTCCTTCGGTCCCAGTCGAGTGCATTCGGCGCGACGCGATCGGCGGCGAACGCCTGCGCCATCTCCTGGATGGCGCGCTGTTCCTCGTTGAGTTCGAACTGGCTGGTGCTCGCATCGACCGCGGCGTCCATGGCGTGCTCCCTATATGCTGGCCAACTAGCCCGCTGGCCTGTCGTTTTTGGCTTTGCGCGCGCACCAATCTAGACCAATGATGCCGCCGCGCAACCCGACCGTCCGCGGAGCGGCTGTGCATCAATGCATGTCCGGAGCGAGATGTGACGACAAAATTCGATGATCTGCTTGGACGGTTCCACGGCTATCTCGCTTCCGTGGATGACGCCCTGGTGCGCGACGCCGTGGCGCGCATAGGCTGGGCAATGCCGGCCCGTGCCCTCGAGCCGCATCCGCTCGGCTGCCTGCGTCATCTTGATCGCGCCGCCGAGCTGGCGCCGGCGGAAGCAAGGCCGCTGGTGCGGATGGTCGCGGACCGGCGCAACGATCTCCGCTGGGGGCAGACCTACAGCGAGGCGGATTTCGGAAAAGAGTTCATCGACAATTACGGCTGGCTCGAGGTGTTCGGGACGCGCGGCCATTTCGTCAACGACGAGGTCGCCGCCGGCCTGCTGATCCTTGGGCCCGATATCGTCTATCCAGACCACCACCACGTCGCCGAGGAAATTTACATTCCGCTGACCGGGGACACCGAGTGGCGGATGGGCGAGGGCGGCTTTCGCATGCGCGCGGCCGGCGAGGTGATCCACCACGCCTCGAATGTCGGCCATGCCATGCGAACGGCCGAGGAGCCTCTCCTGGCGCTCTATATCTGGCGTGGCGGGCCACTGGCGCAGAAATCGAACATCACCGGAACCGTCGCGCGGGGCAGGGACTGATGGCCAGGGCGATCATGCTGCAAGGCACCGGTTCGGATGTCGGCAAGACGGTGCTGGTCGCCGGCCTTTGCCGTGCGGCCAGGAACCGTGGGCTGAAGGTGCGGCCGTTCAAGCCGCAGAACATGTCGAACAATGCCGCCGTCGCCGATATCCCCGGCGACAACAATGCCGGTGGCGGCGAGATCGGCCGCGCGCAATGGCTGCAGGCGATCGCGTGCGGCGTAGCACCGAGCGTCCACATGAACCCGGTGCTGCTCAAGCCGCAGACCGATGTCGGCGCCCAGGTCATCGTGCAGGGCAAGGTGTTTGGCGAAGCGCGGGCGCGCGACTACCAGGCGCTGAAGGGCCGTCTGATGGATGCGGTGCTCGATTCCTGGGCGAAGGTCGGCGAGGGCGCCGACCTCGTCATTGTCGAGGGTGCCGGCTCGCCAGCCGAAATCAACCTGCGCAGCCGCGACATCGCCAATATGGGCTTTGCCACCCGTGCCGACGTGCCGGTGGTGCTGGTTGGCGATATCGATCGCGGCGGCGTCATCGCTTCGGTCGCCGGCACGCATCTGATCCTGCCGGAAGACGACCGGCGCATGATTGTCGGCTACCTCATCAACAAGTTCCGTGGCGACGTCTCGCTGTTCGATGACGGCCTGAAGGCGATCGGGAAATTCACGGGCTGGCGCTGCTTTGGCGTGGTGCCCTGGCTGAAGGCGGCGGCGCGGCTGCCCTCGGAGGATTCGGTGGTGCTGGAGCGGCTGGCATCAGGCGAGGCGCGTGCGCTGAAGGTAGCGGTGCCGATGCTTGGCCGCATCGCCAATTTCGACGATCTCGACCCGCTCAAGGCCGAACCGCAGGTGGAAGTGGTGTTCGTGCCCCCTGGAAAGCCGCTGCCGGCCGATGCCGGGCTGGTGGTCATTCCCGGCTCCAAGTCGACGATCGGCGATCTCCTGAAATTTCGAGAGAATGGCTGGGACCGGGATCTTGCCGCGCACCGCAAGCGCGGCGGCCATGTCGTCGGCATTTGCGGCGGCTTCCAGATGCTCGGCCGCACCGTGCGCGATCCCGACGGCATCGAAGGCAGCGTCACCGAGGCCGAAGGGCTCGGCCTGCTCGATATTGAAACGGTGATGGAGCCAGAGAAGACCGTGCGCAATGTCAGTGCCCGGTCGGTGCAATTCGACCTGCCGCTCGAGGGCTACGAAATCCATCTCGGCCGCACCACCGGGCCAGATACGCTGCGGCCGTCCGCCACCATAAACGGCGCCGATGACGGGGCGGTGTCGGCCGACGGCAAGGTGTTGGGCACCTATATGCATGGTCTGTTTGGCGCCGACGCGTTTCGCGGGAAATTCCTGGAAAGTCTTGGCATCAAGGGCGGTGGCATCGACTATCGCGCCGAGGTCGAGCGGGCGCTTGACGAGGTCGCTGCCGACCTGGAAACCCATCTCGACTGCGATGCGATTTTCGCCTTGGCGCGCTGAAGGCCAGTTCAGGCCTTTTCGCCCGCCTTCGGCCAGTAGGTGCCGAACGACCAGACATTGCCTTCCGGATCGCGGCAGATGAACTCACGGCTGCCATAGTCGCGGTCCGTCAGTTCCTGGATGATCGTCGCACCGGCTTTTTTCGCCTTTGCGTAGGCGGCGTCGGCATCGTCGACTGCGATATAGATCGACTTGCCGCCGCCCGAGCCGGGTTCGCCAACCATCTTGCCGTAGTCGTCGTCGCGCACCGTTCCCAGCATGATCATAGAAGAACCGAAGACCAGTTCGGCATGGTGCACGACATCGCCTTCGCCATAGCGGGCGCTGACGCTGAAGCCGAAGGCTTCGCCCAGCCAGTCGATCATTTTTGCTGCATTCTTGTAGCGCAGGGCTGGGTACAGGCGGGGCGCTTCTGTGGTGGTGGGCATGGGAAACTCCTTCATCCGAGTTGGCCGATGCCCCATCCTGGGCGAAGGCCGTTCCAGCGTCTTGAAGAAATGTTACCTGGCCGAAAGCGCCCCCGGCGTCTCGCCGGCAAGGTCGCGGAATTCGCGCACCAGATGCGCCTGGTCGGCGTAGCCGCAATCGGCGGCGATATCCGCCCAGTCGACGGTCTGCTGCCTCGCCAGGCCGAGCGCCCGGTTGAAGCGTACGATGCGTGACAGCGTCTTGGGACCGATGCCGATGGCGTTGGAGAAGCTGCCGGCGAGATGCTTGCGGCTCCAGCCCAGCCGTTCGGCAAGCGATGAGATGCGGGTCCGGCCACCAGACATGATGATGCGGTCATAGGCCCAGGCGATTTCGAGCGGCGTCTCAGTGGCATTGCTGAGGCGGGCGGCGACGAAGGTCTCGGCCATGTCGAAACGCGCCGTCCAGTCCGGCGCGTTGCCAAGCCTTTCGCGCAGTGCCATGCCTTCTGCGCCGAGCACGTCGTCGAGAACGACCATGCTGTCGGTCAGTTCGCTCATCGGTCGGCGGAAGAAGCGGCGAGCGCCAAGCGGCGTGAAATTGACCTGGATGCAGCAGGCGCAGCCGAAGGATTCGATTATCACTGGCCCGGCAAAGAGGCCGGCGGCGAAGCTGCCGAAGCGGTCATTGTCGCCCGGCGCCTTGCCAAGCCCGATGGCAAGGGGCTCGGCGAAGCTGATGACCAGCGGCACGGTCAGCGACGCATATTCGATGGTGCGGAGATGGCCGGACGCGGTTTCGCGGTAGCCGCAGATGTCGGTGACGATGCTTTCAAGTCCAGGATTGGGAAGGCGCCGCCGCATCTCGAACCGCCCGGCGACCGAGCGATCCTGGTCCTGCTGGCGTTGCATCTCGACTGGCATCGGCCATCCTTCCGCGGGAAAACCTAGCAGACCCTGGCTCAGAATCAAAAGCGCCCGGCTTTTGGCCGGGCGCTCCGTGTCCCCACTTCAAGGGAAACGTATCAGGCGCCGCGCATCAAACAACCGGCGGCAAGCACGATGTAGGCGATAAGCACGATCCACACCGATGCGAGTGGAATGAACGCAAGAACGCCAAGCGCGGCGAGAATGCCGATGATGGCGATAACAAGGGATATGATGAAAACGATCTGGGTAGGTGCGCTGAGATTCATGCGTGGCTCCTCCGACATGATTCTGAACACCGGCATTCTATCAGGACGTGTGATCACACACCAATCATGACCCGCAAGGGGTTCGCCGGGTCGGCCAGCAGCTTCACCGCCAGCGCCACGCAGACAAGCACCAGCAGCGGCTTGATCAGTTTTGCGCCGATGCGCATGGCCAGGTTGGCGCCGAGGCGAGCGCCGAGGAACTGGGCAACGCCCATCATCAGGCCGATCTTCCAGTAGATGACACCGACAGCGGCGAAGACGATGAAGCCGCCGATGTTGGAGGCGAAGTTGAGCAATTTGGTGTGCGCCGTCGCCTTGAGCACGCCGTATCCGGCAAGTGCCACGAAGGCCAGCATGTAGAAGGAGCCGGCGCCCGGTCCGAACAGGCCATCGTAGAAGCCGATTGCCGGCACCAGGGTCAGGCCGAACAGGAACGGCGACAAACGCTCGGCCCGGTCGACGTCGTTCATGTTGGGCTTGAGCGCGAAATAGAACGCAATGGCGATCAAAACCAGGGGCAGGAGGGCGCGCAGGAGATCGCCCGGCACGATCGTGGCCAGCAGCGCGCCGGCAGCGCTTCCCGCAAGTGCCAGCAGCGCCGAGGGCAATTGGCGGCGCAGGTCGACATGACCCTTCGAGGCATAGTGGATGGTCGCCGACCCGGAGCCGAACATGCCCTGCAGCTTGTTGGTTCCAAGCGCCTCGACCGGCGAGAAACCGGCAAGCAGCAGCGCCGGAATCGTGATCAGCCCGCCGCCGCCGGCGATGGAATCGACAAAGCCCGCGGCAAAGCCGGCGAACGCCAGCATGGCGACTGTCTGGATGCTGAGGTCGATCATCGAATGCGTGGAGAAATCCGGTCGGGTAGGATACCGGGCGTTCGACCACGGCCGACCTGTTTGCGCAAGGCCGATTTCGCGCTACCTCTATCCAGGCGCGCCGCGCTTGGACAGAATCACACGACGCGCTTGGTTTTTTTGATGTGCATGTCGTTATGCCAAAACCGCTGCGCAGTTTTGGGCTACATGCACTGGACGAGATCGGAAAGGGACCATGATGGCGTTCGCATTGCTGGACCAGATACGCTCGATCTTCGACGGCGACCCGGGCGTGCGCAAGGTGGCGGACGATCCTGTCCTGTCGGCGGAGCTTCTGATGCTGTTCCGCATGATCCTGGCCGACGGATCGGTCAGCGAGAGCGAGATGGTTGCCTTCCGGCGTATCTGCAAGGAAGCCTTTGGCATTCCGGAAACCAGCATCGACAGCGTCATCGAGTATCTCAACGAGTTCGGCTACGAGACCAACGGCTCGCAGGCCGTTGCGCTGTTTCGCGATCTCGACATCGAGCGGCGCACGCAACTGGCTCGCCATATGGCCGAGATCGCCAAGGCGGATCTGCAACTGGCCGAGAGCGAAGTGCGCCTGTTGCGCCGCACGCTCGACCTGCTCGACATCAGCCCGGTCGATGTGGTGAAGTCGGAAGAATAGGCTCCATCCGAGTTCGACGGCAGCCCGGCTGCTGCTCACCCCTGTTCCTGCATCCGGCGTGCAATCGCCCGATGCAGGTCCGGCGCAGCAGTGACCAGGGCCTGCGCCGCCTCGGACCGAGGATGATCGAACACCTCGTTCGTCTTGCCGCGCTCGACGATCTTGCCGTCCTGCATGACCAACACCTCGTCCGTGATGGCGCGGGCGACGGTCAGATCGTGGGTGATGAAGAGATAGGCGATGCCGAGCTTCTGGTTGAGCTCGGCGAACAGGTCGAGAATCTGCGCACGGATCGAGACGTCGAGCGCCGAGACCGGCTCGTCGGCGACGACCAGCTTGGGGCGGGTGATGATGGCGCGGGCGATCGACAGCCGCTGGCGTTGGCCGCCCGAGAACTCGTGCGGGTATTTGTCCATGTCGCGCTGGTCGAGGCCGACTTCGTGCAGCGCATGCGCCACCATCTCGCGGCGCTCGGCGCGCGTTGGTTTCTTGTCCAGTACATGCAGGGGTTCGGCGACCAGTTTTTCGACCTTCTGGCGCGGATCGAACGAGCCGTAAGGATCCTGAAAGACAACCTGCATGTCGCGCCTGGCAGGCTTCAGTTCGGCTTCGCTCTTGCCGGTGATGGTCTCGCCGCGAAACCGGATCGTGCCAGAGCTCGGCCGGTCCAGCGCCAGGATCATGCGGGCGAGCGTTGACTTGCCGCAGCCGGAGCGGCCGACCAGCGCTATCGACTGGCCCGGCGCTATCGACAGGGAGACATCGTCGACGGCGCGGACATCAGGCGCGCGCCACAACAGCGAGCTGCGGCGGCCGGGATAGTCTCGGGTCACGCTCTCGACCTGAAGCAAGGCTTGGCCCGACGCGGCGCCATGCGGCCTGGCGCGCGCCGGAACATGCATCGAGGCCTGCGCCAACTGACGCGTGTAGGGGTGGGACTGTTCGGACAGTGTGCGCGCCGTATCGCCGGCCTCCATCACCTCGCCGCGTCGCAGGATGGTGATACGATCCGCCATCTCGGTCACCACGGCGAGGTCGTGCGAGATCAACAGCAGTCCCATGCGGCTTTCCGTGACGAGATCGCGCAACAGGTCGAGGATCTGTGCCTGCAGCACGACGTCGAGCGCCGTCGTTGGCTCGTCGGCGATCAGCAGTTTTGGCTTCAATGCGCAGGCGATGGCGATGACGACGCGCTGGCGCTGGCCACCGGACAGTTCGTGCGGATAGCGCGACAGCGGGAATTTTGCCGAGGGAAGGCCGACGCGGTCGAGCATTTTTCGCGCCCGTTCCTCGGCGTCCGCGCGGCTCGCCCTGGTGTGCCAGCGTATGCCTTCGGCCACCTGTTCGCCGATGGTCTTGACCGGGTTGAGCGCCGTCATCGGCTCCTGGAACACCATGCCGATGTCGTCGCCGCGTAGCGCGCACATCTGGTCCTCCGTTGCCGCGAGGATGTCGATGCCGTCGAACGAGACGCGCCCGGTGGCTCGCGCGGCATGCGGCAGAAGCCGCATCACCGTCAGCGCGGTCATCGATTTGCCTGAGCCGGATTCGCCGACCAGCCCCATGACCTCGCCGGGCGCGACGGAAAGCTCCACGTCCTTGAGGATCGGCGTGTCGCCGATGGTCAGAGACAGGTTGTCGATTTCCAGCAGGCTCATCGCTGCCGTCGCGATTTCGGGTCGAGGATGTCGGCGATGCCGTCGCCCAGGAGGTTCAGCCCGAGCACGGTGACGACGATGGCCATGCCGGGAAAGATCGCCATCCACGGCGCCACCACCATACGGGTCTGTGCGTCGAACAGCATGCGGCCCCAGCTCGGCATTGGCGGCTGCGCGCCCAGGCCCAGATAGGAAAGCCCGGCCTCGGCCAGGATACCCAGCGCGAACTGGATGGTGCCTTGCACCAGGAGCAGCGTGGCAATGTTGGGCAACACATGTTCGACGGTGATCTGCGTGCTGCTCTTGCCGGCGGCGCGCGCGGCGAGAATGAACTCGCGCGGCCAGATCGCCAGCGCGCCCGCGCGGGCGACCCGCGCGAACACCGGAATGTTGAAGATGCCGATGGCGATGATGGCGTTGACGGCGCCCGGCCCGAAGATGGCGGTGATCATGATGGCCGACAGCAGCGCAGGGAAGGCGAAGACGAGATCGTTGAGGCGCATCAGCGCTTCGTCGACGAGCCCACCACGCGCCGCGGCAAACGCGCCGAGCGGCACGCCGACACCCATGCCGATGCCGACCGCGACCAGCGCCACGGCAATCGAGTTGCGGGCGCCGACCATGACCATCGACAGGATGTCGCGTCCGAAATGGTCGGTGCCGAACCAATGCGCCAGCGAGGGTGCCTGCGTCTTGTCCGATATGACCAGCCTGGTGACGTCGTAAGGCGTCCAGACGTAGGAGGCGATCGCCATCGCCAGGATCAACAAGGTGATGACGAAACCGGCAACGAAGGCGCTGTTCCTGAACGCCTTGGCCATGATGCCGCTGAACGTCTCCTCGGGGATGTCGATGTGCAGCGTCATTGGCGGCTTCTCAGGCGCGGATCGACAACCGCGTAGGAAAGGTCGACGACGAGGTTGACGGCAATGACGGCGGCGACCAAGAGCATGACGACGCTCTCGACGACGATCAGGTCGCGCTGGGTGATCGCCTGGAACACCAGCCGGCCGAGGCCGGGCAGGTAAAAGACATTCTCGATGATGATGGTGCCGGCAAGCAGGAAGGCGAACTGCAGGCCGAGGATGGTCAGCACCGGGATCATGGCGTTGCGCAGCGCGTGCCGCCACAAGACGGCGCGATAGGGCAGGCCCTTGGCGCGGGCGGTGCGGATATAGTCCTCGTTCAGCACCTCGATCAACGCCGAGCGGGTGACGCGCGCCAGGATCGCCGCCTGCGGCAAGGCAAGCGCCACCGCCGGCAGCAGCAGCGATTTCAGCGCCGGCCAGACGCCGGCGCCCCAGCCGGGAAAGCCACCGGCCGGCACCAGCCGCAGCCAGACGGCGAAGACATAGATCAGCATCAGCGCGAACCAGAAATTGGGCACGGCGACGCCAAGCTGCGCGGCGCCCATCGCCACGGTGTCACCGGCCCGGCCGCGCCGGCTGGCGGAAAACAGGCCGACGGGAATCGCGATGATGGTGGACAGCGCGAGCGCGATCAGCGCCAGCGGCAGCGAGACGGCAAGCCGTTCGCGCACGAGATCGATGACCGGCACCGAATAGGTGTAGGAGCGGCCGAAATCGAGGCTGAGCAAACCACCGGCCCAGCGCAGATAGCGCAAGGCAAGTGGCGCGTTGAGACCCATCTGGTTGCGCAGCAGTTCGACCTGGTCGGCGCTGGCGTTCATGCCCAGCATCAGGCGGGCCGGGTCGCCGGGGAGAACCTCCAGCACGGCGAACACCACCATCGAAGCCAGCACCAGCGTGGCGAGGGCGATGGCCAGGCGCTTGAGCAGATAGGCGGTCATGGAAGCTCGACGCCAGCGTCGTCATCCTGGGGCGAAGCAGGAGCGAAGCGACGTCGCGAAGACCCCAGGATCCATGCCGTGACGGAGTTCGAAGAGCGCGACGGTCCAAAGCTCGCGTCGCCTCTTTCTATCTTCACTGCTGCGTCTCCCAGATTCTGCACCGTAGGGGCGTTCGCAAGTCACGGAATGGATCCCAGGGTCCGCGCTGTTCGCTGCGCTCACAGCTTCGCCCTAGGATGACGAAATCCAGAGTTCAATCCGACCACTTCACCTTGGTCAGGTCATTGGCCTGGATCGGCGCGTTTTCCCACAAGCCCTGCAGCTTGGCGTCCCAGACACCAACCTTGGGCAGTTCGAAGAGGAAGCCGACCACGGCATCGTCGGCCAGGATCTTTTGCGCCTGCCCCAGAAGCTCCTTGCGCTTGGCTTCGTCGGAGGTGAGGTTCAGGTCGGCTATGATCTTGTCGAAAGCCGGATTGTCATAGTTGAAATAGTAGTCCTTGCGCGAATAGATATCGATGTCATTGGGCTCGGTGTGCGAGACGATGGTCAGGTCGTAGTCTTTCTTGGTGAACACCTGGTCCAGCCACTGCGCCCATTCGACCGGAATGATTTCGAGGTCGATGCCCACGTCGCGAAGCTCCGAGGCGATGATCTCGCCGCCGAGCCGCGCATAGGCGGGCGGCGGCAGTTTCAACGTCGCCTTGAAGCCATTTTCCAGCCCGGCTTCCTTCAACAGTTCCTTGGCCTTGGCGACGTCATGCGGGTAGCGGCCGGTGAGGTCGACATAGTCCTTGTTGGCCGGCGACATGTGCGAACCGATCGGCTGGCCGAGGCCCGCCGAGGCGCCGTCGATGATCGCCTTGCGGTCGAGGGCGTAGGAGATCGCTTGCCTGACCTGCAGCTTGTCGAAGGGCGGCTTCCTGTTGTTGATCGACAGGATGGTTTCACCTTCGGTCGAACCAATCACCACCTTGAAACGCGGGTCGTCCTTGACCTGGGCGACGCTGTCGGCATCGAAGAACGGAAAAGCCTGGATGTCGCCGGAGAGCAGCGCCGGCACGTAGGCGGCGGCATCCGGCACGATGCGGAACTCGGCCTTGTCGAGGGACGCCGGCGTGCCCCAGTAATTGTCCGATTTGACCAGGGTGATCGACGATCCCTTGGCCCAGCTCTGGAATTTGAACGGACCGGTGCCGATCGGTTTTTCTTTGTTGGTGTCGGCTGTCTCCGGCGCCACGATCACCGCGTCGCCCCAGCCCATATTGTAGAGGAAGGACCCTTGCGGGTTCTTCAGCGTGACCTTGACCGTCGCCGGATCGATCACATCGACCTTGTCGATGGCGGCGAACAGGCCCTTTTGCGCATTGACCGAATTGTCGGCGCGGGCCCGGTCGAGCGAGAATTTCACGTCGTTGGCGTCGAAGTCGGTGCCGTCATGGAATTTCACCCCGGTGTGCAGCTTGAAGGTGTAGGTCTTGCCGTCGTCGGAGATGGTCCAGCTTTCGGCCAGATCCGGCAGCACCTCGCCCTTTGGCCCGATGCGGGTCAGGCCCTCGAACACATTGGCGTAGAGCACTTCATCGATCGCCGCTGCGGCGCCGGCGGTTGGATCGAGGTGCGGCGGTTCAAGCGGAATGCCGATGACCAGGTCGGTTCGCGCGGCAAATGCAGAGGTGCCAGTGGCCAGTGCCAGGACGGTCGCGGCCAGAATGGTTTTCCACAATTTCATCGTGCAACTCCCCATTTGTTAAACACGTGCTCAAACCCGGGCGATAGAAGCGTGATTTTGCGGTGGAGTAAATTGCGTTTCGTACTGTCCGGCGGCGTGGCTGGAAATGTTTTTGTCCTGACAGCCCGATTGCCAGGTCGAAGTCTTTCGCCATGCAGGGATCATCCCGCGACCGTGCCCCGCAGCAGTACGTTGAGGCCGATCGCCATCACCTTGGCCGATTCCACCATGTCCGATATCCCGACCCATTCGTCCGGTCGGTGGGCGAGGTCGAGAATGCCCGGACCATAGGCGATGCAATCATAGATGTGACCGATGCGGGCTATGTGCTTCTGGTCGTAAGTGCCTGGCGAAATGACATAGTCGGGTTCGCGGTCGAAGATCGCCATGATGCCTTGCGCCACCGCCTTGACCACCGGCGCGTCGCGCTCGGTCATCAGCGGCAGCACTTCCATCAGGTCACGGATCTCATAGTCGAACTTCTTGCGCTCGCGTTTCAGCCGGTCGAGAATGCCTGTCACTTCGCCTTTGACCGTGTCGAGATCCTCCTCGAGCAGGAAGCGGCGATCGATTGTCAGCCGGCAGGAATCGGGCACGTTGGGCGAGGGCAGGCCGGGCCGGAAATCCTCGGTCTGTCCGCCATGGATGGAGTTGATGTTCATGGTCGAGCGCTTGGCGCCTTCCGGCACCACCGGCATGCGCGTCATCTTGCGATCGAGGGCCGGAAACAGCTCGTCCTCGAAAGCCTGCAGCACGGCGCCCATGTGGCGTACCGCATTGTCGCCCAGAAACGGCATCGAGCCGTGCGCGATCTCGCCCTTGGTCTCGATCTCCGCCCACCAGACGCCGCGATGGCCAAGGCAGATACGGTCCTTGTTCAAGGGCTCGGGGATGATGACGTGGTCGACCCTGGGTTTCGAGAAATAGCCGAGGCTGGCCAGATGGGCGACGCCACCGAAGCCGCCGGACTCCTCGTCGACGGTGCCGGATATCTCGATCGCACCGGGAAAGTCGGGAAAGACCTCCATGAAGGCTTCGGCGGCGATGATCGAAGCGGCCAGGCCGCCCTTCATGTCGCAGGCGCCTCGCCCGTAGACCTTGCCGTCCCTGACGACACCAGCGAACGGATCTACGGTCCAGCCGTCGCCAGCTTCGACTACGTCGATATGCGAGTTGAAGTGGACGCAGGCGCCGGGCGACCTTCCGTCGAAACGGGCGACGACGTTGACGCGCGGGTAGCGATCGGTGTCACCGGGGGTGCCCTCGGCGCGGATGAATTCGGTTTCGAAGCCGCGTTTCCTCAGCCGCGCGCCGATGTACTCGGCACAGGGCCGGTAGGCCTCGCCGGGCGGGTTGATGGTCGGAAAACGGATCAGGTCGGCGGTCAGCGCGACAACATCGTCGCGCCGGTCATCGATTGCCTGGAGGAGTCGTTCGTTCATCGGCAGAGTTGAGCAGCGAACGGCGTGGCATTGCAAGCCTGTTTGCGCCACCGCCAGCGTGGCGGGTTTGGAGCCGCTGGCGCCCTGGCAGCTTCAGCGGCCGGCAACGTCAGTCCACATCAAAGTGCGACGTGTCGTTGTGGCAACTATCGCGGGAAATCATTCAAATTCGCTGCTTTGGATTGGCGAATTGGTCAAGGACTGTGTGGTATCTCATTCACCTGCCATTAAAAAGATGAAAAACAACGTGATGGCAGGCAGGCAAGGGGCAATCAAAGGGGTTTGATCGCATGAAAAAGACAGTTCTCATGGCAGCAGTGTTTGTCGCGATGCTGTTCGGTGCTTCGGGGCAGGGCTGGGCAGCCAGTCTCGTTGCAAACATAGACGTGTCGTCGCAGACGATGACGGTAAGATATGGCCTGTCGGTTTACCGGTGGAGCGTGTCCACCGCGCGTCCAGGCTATTTCACACCGCGCGGCACCTATCGGCCGCAGCGCACGGCTCGGATTTGGTATTCGCGCAAATATCATATGTCGCCAATGCCCTATTCGGTTTTCTTCCATGGCGGCTATGCCATCCATGGAACCGGCGCAGTCAGGCAGCTCGGCCGGCCGGCATCGCATGGTTGCGTGCGGCTGCACACCGCCAACGCCGCGACCTTCTATTCGATGGTGCGGGAAGTGGGTTTCGGCAACACGCGGATTGTGGTGACGAACTAGGTCTGTCGCGCATCGTCCAGGCCGCGGCTCAGTCGTGACTTATGCTAGATCGGTTCGGTGTCGATAGGGCCACTGAACCGCTTTGGCTGTTGGTTTTTATGCGCTTGCATTTTCAGGCCAGTCAATCGGTGCGCCGGGAAACTTGCCGTTTGCCGGAATAGACAGATGCTTTCCCAGCCTGAAATCGACGATCGTGTTTCAAGTCGACCCGCCGGAGTGGTCATTCTCGGTGGCGCGCATGGGACGCTGGCGTTGGCCAGGAGCCTTGGCGCACAGAAAGTGCCTGTCTGGTTGGTGAGCGCCGATACACCTTTGCCGCGTTTCTCGCGTTATGCTCATCGACAGATGACGTGGCCCGGCCCCGATGATGGCGGCGCGGTTGCTTTCCTGCTCGATCTGGCCGCGACCCAGGGACTGGACGGCTTTCTCCTGATCCCTGGCGGTGATCCTGAAGTGCGGCTGGTGTCGCAATCCATCGACCAACTGTCTGATGTCTTCGACGTGATGCTGCCGCCATGGGAGCAACTGAAATGGGTTTGTGAAAAACCGCTTCTGTATCGCCGGGCCCAGGAACTGGCAGTCGCCATTCCGTTGACGCACGAGTTCGCTTCGCTTCAGCAGGCAACGGCCGCCGAGCTTCGCTTTCCTGTCGTCCTGAAGCCGAATATGGGCGGGAGCAGCCGTTTTGCGCGCGCGAAAGCCATTCTCGCCAACGACCAGGCGTCGTTTTTGACAGCCTACGGACGGGCTGCCGAAGAGATCGGCATTGAGAATGTTGTCGTTCAGGAAATGATACCGGGGGGAGGAGAAAGTCAGTTCTCCTATGCGGCGCTGTGGAGCCGGGGAGCGCCGGTGGCGGAATTTACCGCCCGCCGGACACGGCAATATCCGGTCGACTTCGGCTATACCAGCACGTTCGTGGAGGTCGTCGACGAACCGCAACTGATCGACGCCGCGCGCCGGCTGCTTGGGTCGATCGCGCATCACGGATTGGTGGAGGTCGAATTCAAACGCGACCCCCGCGATGGCTCGATGAAGGTGCTCGACGTCAATCCGCGGCCCTGGACATGGTTCGGGCTCGCCACCGCCGCCGGCGTCGATCTCGGCGCCATGCTTTGGGCGATCAAGTCGGGCCACAAGATCGAGGCAGCCTCGGCGCGGCCAAATACGTCCTGGATGTATCTGGTTCGGGACATGGTCGCGGCCGGCAAGTTGATCTCACGTGGTCGGCTGACAAGGCGAGCTTATTTGCGCTCATTCGCCTCGGTGCGAGCATGGGCGACATTCGCGGCAAGCGATCCCATGCCCGGCCTTATCGACATACCACTGACTGTCTGGAGAGTGCTGACGAGGCGGATACTTCGTAAGCTGTGAAAACAATTAACTGATAGGGCCAGTTAATCTGCCGGCCCCTGCGGCAGGACCCGTTCTATTTCCGCATTCTTAACCTGGGAATGTTTAGGACGGTGACGCGCCGGAGTGAACTCCCGGTTGAGATCAGGCCACCAGAAAACAGATCCGCGAGACAAACTGACATGACCGCTTCCATGCCCAGGACTGATTGCGAGGTGGCTGTGATCGGCGCTGGACCCTTCGGGCTGTCCGTTGCCGCCGCCCTCAAGGCTGCGCGCGTCGAAACGCTTGCGCTTGGCGGCGCAATGTCCTTCTGGCGCGACCATATGCCAAGGGGCATGAGGCTGCGCTCGCCCTGGCACGCGACCTATATCGGCCACACGAACGGTCCGCTCTCGCTCGACTCCTATGCAGGAATCCTTGGCATCTCGCCGCGCGAACCGCTTTTGCTCGAGAACTTCGTCGACTATGGACTGTGGATACAGGCCCAGACAATTCCGGATCTGGATACGCGGATGGTAAGTCGCGTCGAGGCGGCGAACGGAGGATTTCGTCTCGCCCTGGCCGATGGAGATGCCGTCCACGCGCGTCGCGTCGTCATCGCCACCGGTCTGATGAACCAGCAGATGATACCCGCCGTCTTCAATGGATTGCCCGGCGAACTGGTCAGCCATGCCAGCGAGCATGCCGGCTACGAGGCTTTTCGCGGCAAGCGCGTCGCTGTCGTCGGTCGCGGGCAAAGTGCGTGCGAATCCGCTGTGTTGCTCAAGCGAAGCGGGGCGGATGTCGAACTTGTCTGCCATGGCGACATCCATTGGCTGGGCTATCGAGCGCTGTCGGGAAAGCAAGGATGGAGTTTGCGCGATTTCGCTTCGGAGCGTCTTGCGTCTCCCTCCAGGGTTGGCCCGTTCCCGCTGTCCTGGCTGGTCGAAGTTCCAGGCTTTGTGCACCGCTTTCCGGAGGCAGCCCGGGCCGGGCTCAACAAGCGCAGTCTTGGTGCCGGCGCGTCAGGCTGGCTGAAGCCGGACTTCGACGGAATAAAGGTCAATGCCGGCAGCAGGATTGTCGGCGCCGCCGCCAAGGGGCACGCCATTGAACTGCGGTTCGAGAAGGATGCCGCCACCTTCGATCACGTCCTGCTCGGCACCGGCTACCAGATCGATATTGCCAGGCTCGGTTTGTTCGCGCCCGCTATGCTTGCCACGATTGCGCGCCGGGAAGGGGCTCCCGTGCTCTCGGCAGGGTTCGAGTCGAGCGTTCCGGGCCTGCATTTCGTCGGCGCGAGCGCGGTCGGTAGTTTCGGCCCGCTGATGCGTTTCACCGCCGGTACGCCATACGCGGCCCGGAACGTCACGCGTTTCGTCCGGAAGGCCGGAAGCAGGGGTTATGCCGCGAGCCGAAATCGAAAGACCGCATAGTCGACGGTTCGGATAGCATCGAGGAAGTGAGGCATCGGCGGCACGGGAAGTTCCGCGAAAATGCCGGCCTCGCGGATCGCGGGCCTCGCCCAATCGATGGCGCGGTGGCTTGAGCTTCCGTAGACGATAAAACAGTCCCGCGGCCGCCGTTCGAGCGACGACACGAGATTGTTCAGCACGATGTCGAAAACATCCTTTGAAAAAGGATTGTAGAAATAGACCACCAGGGGTGCCTCGGGAAATTCGTAAGCTGCCGCATCCGCCTGGACGACACTGAGCGCCCGGCATTTCTGCGACGGATCCGTGAAGCGCTCGATGTTGCTTCTGGCGATTTCCACGAGTTCGCGGGCGAACTCGACGCCGATGATGCTCGCGAATGGATATCGCGACGCCAGCAGCAGTGTTCGCGACTTTCCAGAGCCGATGTCGATGAATGTGTGATCCTGGAGATCGCGGGGCAGCGACCGCATGATGAAGTCAAAGGTTCTGGGCGAGGTGCAGACGGCTTCATTGCCCTTGCCGCGATGCGGCCCGACGACATCCAGTGCGCCGAGCTGGATCGAGCCGGCGGTGTCGACGCCGTGCTGGCGATCCCATTTTCGCGCGAGAAGGTCGGCGAGGATATAACGGAGATTTCGCAAGACAAAGCCAACGCTTGCGCCAGCGCCATGCCGGCGGACGAGCCTGATCGGCTCCAGCAAGCCCCGCTGACGGATATAGGACCATGCCCTGCCGAAACGGCCATACGAACGATCTTCGAGGCCATCCCGATCCAGGCGACGCGTCTCGAGATTTGCCATGCAACGGGCTCCATCCCAGCCGATGAACATCGTTCAGGATACTTGCACCGTGGTCCTTTAAGATTCCCTGACCAGTGAAGCTACGAATGTCAGTACCGGATCATCGGGGTGGTGCATGGCTGGCATACCCTGATGATCGATCTCAGGCATCCGCGACCGGCGCTTTTGCCTGCGGGGGACGCTTTCCGCGCCTGCCGCTGATCTCCCACCTCTTGTGGAACCACATCCACTGACCTGGGTCTTCGCGCACCCAGCGTTCGACCACGTCGTTGAGAAGCTGGGTGGTGGCGTGGACGTCGACGCTGCCGTCGGCGGTGCGCGGCAATGCCAGTTTGTCCTCGATCTCCAGCCGGAAGCGGTTGCCTGGCAGCCTGACGCAGCGTGCCGGATAGACGTCGCAGTCGTAGTGACGGGCGAGGGTGCCCAGCACCCGGTTGGTCTGGCAGGGACGGCCGAAGAATGTCGTGTCCAGGCCATTGGAGAATTTTTGGTCGACAAGGACGCCGATATTGCCGCCGTTTTCCAGCACCCCCGCCAACGCAAACGAAGCGCCGGCCATCGACGGCAGCAGCGCTCCCATGGTCGAGCGGCGCGTCGACAGGATATAGTCGGCAAGGTAAGGGTTGTTGGGCGGGCGAAACAGTGCCGTGATGTTCATGCCGAAGGTCGCCGCCGCCACCGGCAGCAGTTCGAAATTGCCGAGATGGCCGGTGAAGACGATATGCGGCTGCTTTTCGGCCGCGATCTCGGTGAAGTGCTCTACTCCCTTGACCTCGACGCGGCCGGGCTTGGTGGCGGCCGGGTCATAGTCGAACAGGGCATCGAGGAAGATATACTCGGCGGCGAGCCGGGCCATGTTGCCCCACATGTCGGAGGCGATGGCCTGGATCTCGTCTTCGCTCTTTTCCGGATAAGCCTTGCGCAGATTGTCGACGGCGACCTGATGACGCCCCACCTTGGGGCCGATAAGGCGCGCCACGCGATCGGCGAAATTCAGCGCACTGTCGGCCGGCAGCAGGCGCAGTATCGAGATGATCAGCATCGCCGCGCGTGCAACCAGCCAGTAATTCAACTGGCGCAACTGCCTGCCGTAACGATATCTCAAGTCCCGGCGAAGCTTCTTGAGCAAAGAGGTCAAGGCTTTAGCCGACGCGCAGGATGATCTTGCCGAACACGTCCCGGCCTTCCATGCGCTTCAGCGCGGCGTCGATGTCGTCGAAGCCGACTTCGGTGTCGATGACCGGTGCGACCTGTCCCGCCGCCATTTTCTGCATGGCGTTGGCCATGTTCTCCATGCGGCAGCCGAAGGATCCGAGCAGCTTCAATTGCTGCTGGAAGAGCTGCATCAGGTTGATCTGCGTCGACACGCCCGAGGTTGAGCCGCAGGTAACCAAGCGGCCACCGCGCTTCAGGCACAGCATCGAGGCGGCAAAGGTGTCGGCGCCGACATGTTCGAAGACGACATCGACACCCTTCTTCTTGGTCAGCTTGCGCACGACGCCTTCGAAACGGTCTTCCCGATAGTTGATCACATGGTCGGCGCCGAGCGCCTTGGCCTTGTCGATCTTGTCGTTCGAGCCGACAGTGGTGATGATGGTGCAGCCCATCCGCTTCGCCAGCTGGATGGCCGCCGAGCCGATGCCGGATCCGCCGGCATGGACAAGGATCGTCTCGCCGGGCTGAAGCCTTGCATTGTCAAACAGCATGTGCTCGACCGTGCCGAAGGTGACGGGCGCCACCGCGGCGCCGATATCGGTCACGCCGGGCGGCGCGGGGACGAGCAGGCGCGCCGGCAGGTTGATCTTTTCCTGCGCGAAGCCGTCGAGATGGAAGCCGTGAACGCCCGAAACATGTTCGCACAGATTGTCGCGGCCTTCGCGACAGGCCCGGCAAAGGCCACAGGTGCGGGCGCCATAGATCGACACCAATTGCCCGGGCAGGAGGCCGGAAACGCCAGGACCGACCGCCTCGACCTCACCGGAGGCCTCGGCGCCGATGACCAGCGGCAGCTTGCGCTTGGCGAAAGCCATGCCGCGCCAGCCCCAGACATCGATGTGGTTCAGCGCCACCGCCTTGATGCGCAGCGTGACTTCGCCGAGTGCGGGCGGTGGCGGGGGCGGCAGGTCCACCGTTTCAAGGCGGCGGTCCTCGATGAGTTGCAGTGCGCGCATGGAGCCCGTCGGTTCTGTTGAGCGGAAAGCGCTCGCTTAGACCGGTTCCCGCGCCATGACAAGGCAAGTGTTCTGGCCGCCAAAGCCGAAGGAGTTCGACAGGACTGTGCGAACCTCGGCGTTGCGCTTCTTGTTCGGCACCACGTCGAGCACGATCGCCGGGTCCGGATTGTCGTAGTTGATGGTCGGCGGAATGACGCTTTCGCGCATGGTCATCAGCGAGAATGCGGCCTCGACAGCTCCGGCCGCCGACAGCGTGTGGCCGATCATCGACTTGTTCGACGACACCGGCATGGAGCTGATGCGCTCGCCGAACACGGTCGACAGCGCCAGATGTTCCATCTTGTCGTTCTCCGGTGTCGACGTGCCGTGGGCGTTGACATAGTCGATCTCGTCTTCACCCAGGCCGGCATCGGCGAGGGCGGCGCGAACCGCGGCGATGGCCGGCGAAGCGTCTGGCTTCGAGCGGGTGCGGTGGAAGTCGTCGGCCTTCTCGCCGCAACCGCCCAGGATGCCGAGGACAGTCGCGCCGCGAGCCAATGCCGCCTCGAGCGATTCCAACACCAGCGCCCCGGATCCCTCGGCCAACACGAAGCCGTCGCGATCCCTGGAGAAAGGCTTCGATGCCTTTTCGGGGATGTCGTTGTGCGTGGACAGCGCCGAAAGCAATGAGAAACGGATCAATGCCTCGGCGGTCGCGGAACCGTCGGCGCCGATCGACAGCGCACGGTCGCATTCGCCGCGTCGGATCGCCTCGACACCGAGCTGGATCGCGGTGGCACCCGAAGCGCAAGCCGTCGACAGCGTGATCGGCAGACCGCGTGTGCCGAGGCGGTCGGCAAGGCGGTCGGCGATCGAACCGAACTGGGTGGTCTCGAAAATATCCAGCTCTTTCAGGCTGCGCGCCACCCGAAGCAGTCTTTCGGCGGCGGTGTCATCCTTGTCCTTGTCGGAATTGTAGAGCGAGAAGCGCTCGGCCCAGTCGAGTTCGACCGGCGGCGATGCGAGGAAGAGCGGCCCGCCGAAATCGCTGGAATCAAGACCGGCTTCGGCCACCGCTTCCAGGCCCGCGAGCTCGGCCAGCTCGTAGGTGAGTGGGCTGGCACCTTTCGAACTCGACGCCAGGAAATCGACCATGCCGGAGATGCGGGTGTTCAGTTGATCGATGGGAAAGCGGGTGATCGGGTGAATGCCCGACTTGCCCGAAGTCAGCGCCGCCCAATTGTCGGTTTTGCCGACACCAAGGGAGGTCACCACGCCGATGCCGGTGACGGCGACGATCGGCCTGCCCATGTGATCGTTCAGTTTGGCCATCCGGTAGCCCTCGAGCGTTATCGTTGCAGCATGGTGCGTGGAGCGCCGCCTTAGGCGGCGGTGACCAGCGCCATGCCCTCGAATTGGTGATAGCCGATCGCCGTTGCAAGGACGGTTGCGGGAATGCCTTCGAACGGCTTCTCGGCAGTGGCATCAAAAACAGGGTAAGCGGCCTTGCGGTCGACAGCCAGTGCAGCCAGCGCCACGGCGAAAGGAAACTGCGCTTCCTTCATATGTCCGGTCAGCGTCGAGAAGCCGCGCACGGCGATCGCCGGATTGGCATCGAGCGCTGTTTTTTCCGCGGTGGTTGCCGCATGAGCGCCCGACGCGCCTGAGATGGCAAGCAGTTTGCCGTTCGGCAATGCCACCTGCTTGAGCAACGCGGCGATCTCGGCGTCAAGTTCTCCCTGCCGCCGTCTGGCGCGGCCGGAGACGATCGGCCCGAGTTCGGCATAGATCTTGCGCCCCCGGCTTGTCGCGTGTTCCCGCTGTTCGAGAACCAGGAAGGCACCGCCCGATCCGGTGACGACGCCGCCACCCTCAGCACCCTGTCTTTGCCATACTGGTTTCCAGGGGCCGCGATGCAGGTAGCCGGCGAGCTCGTAGCCGAGCAGCATGTCGGAATGTTCGGTCTGGAAGGCGCCGCCGACCAGGATGTGCGTCGACTGGCCGGAGCGGATGCGCGCGGCGGCCGTCTCGACGGCGGCAACGCCTGCACCTTCTTCGCCCATGAAGGTCCGCGACGACCCCGTCACCTTGTGGACGATGGAGATATTGCCGGCCAGCAGGTTGGAGAGCTGGGCCAGGAACAGCGTCGGCCGCAGTTCGGTGGTCAGCTTCTCGTTGAGCAGCTCGTCGCGGTCGTTGCGGCTTTCCGAAGCGGCGAGAATGGCGGCATCGACCGCCTCGTCACGCTCGCCACCGCCGGCGGCCACCACCATGTCCATGGTCGCGCAGAGCTCGTCATTGCCCTTGATGCCGGCATCGTCCAGCGCAAGTCCTGCAGCATAGGTGCCGAGCCTCTGCCATGTTTCCATCTGGCGCTGGTCGCCGCGCTTGGCGATCTGCAGGTTCCAGTCGATCTCGGGCAGCGGATGGACGGTGTAGGGAGCGAACCGCGCGGCTTCGAGCACCGGCTCCAGGCCCGATTGCGCGAGCTTGTGCCAGTGCGCATCCGAGCCCTCTCCCAGCGAGGAGACAAGGCCAATGCCTGATATGACGACGTCGTGGGGGCTGCTCATGGGCGGCTTTGTGGGTCAGGCGGTGGAGCGCGTCAAGATCGCGCTCAACTGACGTCAAGCGTTCTTGGCGGCGACCAGCGCGTCGATCTTGGCGCACAGGTTCTTCATGACGAAGTAGTCGTCGGTCGAAGCCTTGCCGTCATTGACCTCCTGCGTCCACTTTTCCAGCGGTACCTTGATGCCGAATTCCTTGTCGATCGCGAAGACGATATCGAGGAAATCGAGGCTATCGATACCGAGATCGTCGATCGTGTGGCTCTCGGGGGTGATGGTGTCGATATCGATCTCGCTGGTGTCGGCAATGATCTTGGCGACTTTGTCGAACGTGGTGGACAAGGGCTTTTCCTTCTTTGCGGGCGGAATCTGTCCGCATCTTGTTTGGGCGCTGTCTAATCGGTTTTTCCCGGCAGGAAAAGGCCTGATGCGCCGGGCGCAGATGAGAAGCCTGCTCTGCCAAGGCAAGAAGGGCCGCCGGCTGATCCGGCGGCCCTTTCGATTGACGTCGCGTCAGTCTTTACTTTGATCATGTCGTTTTCCGAAAACCGGAACCACTTTTGGGCGACATCCATCAGCTGTCGCGGAGCTTGACGAGGTCGTTCAGCAGTCCGCCCGTTCCATTGTGGACGGTCAGCCGCTCGACCTTGCCGGCGATGGTCTCCAGAGCCTCGAGCTCCTTCAGGCGCAGCATCACCGGGTTCTCCGCCATCACCCTGGCCGTGTTGAGCAGGGAACGCGTGGCGTTCGTCTCCTCGCGGCGGCGGATGATGTTGGCCTCGGCCTGCTTTTCGGCCGACACCACCTGGTTGAGGATCTCGCGCATCTCGCCCGGCAGGATGACATCCTTGAGCGCGATATCGCTGACCTCGACCCCGATCTCGGCCATGTCGGAGCGGACCTTGCGCGCGGCCTCCTCGTCGATCGTCACCTTCTTTTCAAGGATCTGGTCGAGCGTCAGCGCGCCCAGCGTCTTGCGAAAGGCGTACTGCAGGGCGCGGTAGAGGGCTTCGGAGAAGTCCTTCACGGCGCTCACCGCCTTGACCGGGTCGACGACCCGGTATTCGGCGGCAATGTTGACACGGATGGTGACGCGATCCTTGGTCAGCACTTCCTGCCCGGCGACGTCGAGCGACTGGCGCTTGAGGTCGACGACCTTGATCTGCACCATGCGTCCGACGTTCCAGAAGCCATGCACGCCCGCGGCAAGCGTCCGCACGAGGACACCGTCGATGAAGAGCAGCCCGGCCTGACCGTCAACGACCGGATGGACGGACATCAACTCCGTCTTCCGGGCCTGGCCGAGCCGACGCATGACCGCCGGATCGATGGCGAGATCGGCCGACGTGTCGACCGTCGTCACTTTCCACGGCCCGGCATCCGTCCACAACACTAGCTTGCGGTCCGGCGCCAGCACGGCATGCAGGTTGCCGTCCCGTTCGACGACGGCGACGTCCGTGCGCCCGGTGCGGACGACGGTGAAATGACGCGCGGCCACATCGGGGAGCTTGTCGAACAACGCCTTCTCGTACGCCGAAACGAATTCCGGGTTCTTCAGATCGTGCCGGGACACTTCAAGGCTCCCGCGCCGGTTGGCGAGCCAATGTTCGCCCGGCATCAGGACGGCCTTGATCTCACCCTTGTAGAGGGTGAGGGCACGTTCGTTTTCCCTTACGAGGACGCGCTCGCGTCCAAGAACCTTATCGAGAACAGTCATTGTCTTACTCCTGTCGGGCATGGCCCCATGCGAGGCGTCAAGTCATGCGTCGATCTTCCCTTTCGTTTCTCGTTCATGTCGTCATGGTCCGGGCACGAATGATCCGGGGACTGGTGGCATCAATCCGTGGCGGACCTTCGGGAGCGGATCACGAGGCAGCGAAGCGGGCGCCGAAGGCCTTGGCCTCCCTTGCCGGCGACTCTGCGCCTTGATCGTCACCGCGGGCCTGGCCGCGAGCCGATGGCGTCAGACTTTCAGGACTGTCCGCGCCCGAGGGCTTGGGCTGTCCGTCAGGTCTTTCGCATTCCAGTCCCCGGACCGTTTTCAGGTAACACCTGGCAGGGTGCTGGCTTATCAGGCCAATGGAGAAGGACTCGAACCTTCGACAGTCAGATTAACAATCTGATGCTCTCCCAACTGAGCTATCCGTGGTGCAGACGACGGGACTCGAACCCACAACCTCCGGATAAAATCCGGTGCTCTCCCAGTTGAGCTACATCCGCGATCCCAATCCCCAAAGCGGCGCCGTATACAGGGCGGCAATGCCGTCTGCACGGGCGGAGACGAAAGCTCCAGCCGTTGTGCTCGCTTCGGTTCTCGTGACCGGGAGCGCGCCTATAGCCCCTGCGACGGGTTGTCGCAAGCGGCATTGTCGTGGCCAAATCTCGGCTTCATTCAGAGGTGGCAATTCGGCAACACTGGCGATGTCGGCCTTCAGAATGTCACGCGGCCGAGTACGCGCAGGCCATCGCCTTGCGGCTCGACGATCACCGCTTCGCCCTCGCGCGGCGCGACGCCGGTCAGCGCCACGATATTTTCGAGATGAGTGACCATGACCAGATTGTCGGAGCCGGAATACCCGCGGATCTCCGTCATGATGGCCGTGATCTGGGCGGCTTTCTCCTTCTCGTCGGTTTTCAGGAGATCAAGCGGCGCGAACGGCTTCGGTTCGGCCTCGAAGGCGATGCGGGCAGTGTCGAGGCACCGGCAATAGCGACTGGACAACACGCGATCGATGGGCGCTGCACGGGCGGCAAACAAGGCGCCGATCTTACTCGCCTGCTGCTTGCCGCGTGCCGACAGGTTGACCTGGGTGGCGCAGCTGCCGATGTCGAAATTGGCCGGATCGGTGGTGCCGGTGACCATGGCGTGGCGAAGCAGCACGACATGGCCGCCGTCACGCAGCAGAGCCCAGCCGGCATCCGTCGCACTGGCTGCCGTGGGCACGGCGAGCAGAAGCAAAGCCAGCACAAATCGAATCATCGGCTATCCTTCTGCGGTTCCCGGCAATGGGTTCCGGTGGCAGGACATATAGGGACGGCAAAGCCGGACGAAAGACAAGGCGCGGTCGGCGGGAGCCCTACTTCTTGGCCATCTGCTTCTTCACCAGATCGATCTTCTGGTCGGTGAGCGGGATGGGAATCGTGTAGCCGGCTTCGGTGAAACCCTGCTTGGCGCTCTCGAAGAACTCGATCGCCTTCTGATATTCGGCCTTGCCGCCGCCATAGCTGGCGCGGTTCCAGTGGATGTCGCCGAGATTGTTCTGTTCGAAGGCCCACTGCATGGGCTGGCTTTCCCTAGTGAAAACCTTCAGCGCCGCCGTGAAGGCGGCCTCGGCATCGCCAAGATATTTGTCGGTCCGTTCGAGATTGCCAAGATTGAGCAGGCTCATGCCGATGCCGTTCTGGGCGTTGGCCCAGTCTATGGGCGCAGCCTCAAGGGTCAGCACTTCAAGCGCCGCCCGACGCGCCGCGACGGAATCGGCCAGGGTCTTGGGATCGGCATTGCTCATGCTCAGCCAGTGCAGCGCGGAGCCGAGGCCCGCCTCGCACAGCGCCCATTGCCGCGGGTTCGTCTCTCGCTTGTATTCACGCAAGGCATCGCGATAGGCGGTGGCCGCCTCGCTGTAACGTTCCGGTTTGTCCGTCAGGCCGCCAAGAAGCTGCAGCGTGTTGCCGAGATTGTAGTGGCTCATTGCCCAGTCGAGGGGGAATGCCCTTCTGGTGTAAACCCGGCGGGCCGCCTGAAATGCGGCTACCGACTCTTCGAGCCTGGCCGGGTCGCGGGTGCGCTGGCCCAGCGTCTGGTAGATCGAACCGAGATTGTTCTGGGCCGACGCCCAGTCCATCGGAAAACGCTGCCGGGTGAACACCGTCAATGCGTCGCCATAGGCAACCGCGGCCTCCTCGAGCGCTCCGGTGCCCATGTCGAAGCGGGCGACACCGCCGAGCGCATTGCCGAGGTTGAGCCGGCTGGTCGCCCACGACACCGGGAAGGTTTCCCTGGTTCGCACCTGAAGCGCGGCGCGGAAGGCGTCGGCCGCCTCGTTGATCTTCGCCTTGTCGTTGAGCTGAATGCCGAGCGACACAAGCGTGTTGCCGAGATTGTTCTCGACCATCGCCCACTCCACCGGCGCCTTTTCGCGCGTGTATTCCTCAAGCGCCAGCCGGTAGGCCGCCTCCGCTTGTGTCAGATGCTCGCCGGCGGGCTCACGCTCGGAAAGCGCGTACAGCGCGATACCGAGATTCATCTGCGATGCCGCCCAGTCGAGTGGCACCTTGTCGCGGGGCCGCTTCTCCAGCGTGGCCCGCATTGCCGTCACCGCTTCATTCAATCGCTTCGGGTCGCTCTGCCGTTCGCCGAGCTTCAACAGCACATTGGCCAGATTGTTCTGTGCGGCGGCCCAGTTGAGGTCGTCCTTCTCGCGCTCGAAGACGACTAGCGAATCTCGAAAGATCCGAGCCGCTTCTTCGAGGTGCGCCGTTTCGGTCTCGCGCTCGCCGATCGTCTGCAGCACCACCGCCATGTTGTTGCGGGTGATCGCCCAGTCGCGGTTCTGTTCGCCATTGGGGATGAAGTTCAGGATGATGCGGTAGGCGTCGATGGAACGCTGCAGCGCATCGAGGTCGCCGGTCGCATAGCCATAAGCGTTCAGCGCCTCGGCTTCCTGGTTCTTGTAGTTCCAGCGCAGCTTGTCATCCCACTTCTCGACCAGCGAAAACGCCTTGGCGTAGTCATTTGCGGCGGCTTGGTAGTCGAAGGCCAGTGCCGAGGCATCCGCCCGCCTGGCGTAGATCGCGGCATCGGCAAGGCGCTTTTGCTTGACCAATTCCTCGGCCTCGTCGACCGCGTTGCCGGTCTGCTCGACCCGGCCGACGGCCTCATCGAGGAATTTGTGCGCCGTCGCGATCGCGCCCTGGCCGATGGCTTTGTCGGCGGAGGCAACCAGGCGCTTGATCTCCGGATCGTCGGTGCGCAGCGCGGCGCGCTCGGACATCATCTTCTTCAAGCGCTCGGCCTGGGCGTCCAGCAGCTTTTGCAGATCGGTCGGATCCTCCGGCATCTTCTCAGTACCGAGCGCCTTGAGCACGCCATAGAGTGCGTCGAGCGGCACGCCGTCCTGCAGCGAGGCCAGCTCCACCTGCGCCCGTTTCGGGCCGGGCAGGTCGGAAATGGTCAACAGCAGCTGCCGCCTTTCGCCGGTGATCAGCCCGTCGTCGCCTGTCGGTTCGGGTGGCGCGATGCCGAAATAGAGCAGCCGGCGCAGGCTCTCATTAACCCAAGGACGCTGCTTTGCCTTGGTGTCGAGATAGACTTCCTCCGTCACCATGCGCATGACCGAGCCGAATTCCGTGCCCTTCATCGCCGCGAGATGGCGCAGCAGCGCCGCCGCGTAGGGGCTGTTCTCGCCGGCGGCGCCATCGAGCGCCGGGCGTCCCGGCTCCGCGGCAAAGCCGACCACGGTGCCAAGGCTTTCGTCCGTCGCCGGCGTGTTGCCGAGGGCCTTGGCGCCGCGCACCGGCTCCAGTCCGCCTGCACCAATGGGCGAAGCCGAAGCGGTCGGTGCGCGCCGTACCTGGGCATCCGGCGGAAACGGATTGGTGCGGCAGGCATCGAGCAGCACGATCGTCACCGGCACGGTCTTTTTCAATGCGTCCATGACGATGGAAATCGGCACCAGCGCCTGGTCGGCGTCCTTCAGCGATGAAACGTCGGCATCGACCGGCACCAGATAGTTCTCGCCGCCGGCCTCGATGCCGTGGCCGGAATAATAGATGAAGGCGACATCGGCGCCTTCGGCATCCTCCGTGAAACGTTCCAGGTCGCGCTTCAGCTTCGCGGCATCTCGATCGGTGACGCTGCGGGCGTCGAAGCCGAGATCGGTCAGCATCTTGGCCATGTCGCGGGCGTCGTTGGCCGGGTTGGGAAGGGCGGCGATGTGTTCGTATTTCGACTGGCCGATGATCAGCGCCACGCCTTTGAGGTTCTTCGTTTCGGCGGCCTGAAGCGTCGTCGCGGCAAGGCAAAACAGCACGGCGACGAAAGCTGTCAGGCACGTCCGTTGGAAAAGATGCTGTTTTGAGGTTTCGACAAAAGTCATTTGTCGTTTCGTGTCCGCCCTGAAGATCGCAAGCCCTCTATAACGCTGCCAGTCTACCATGATCAAATTCGGGCATGATCAAATTCGGGCGCGAACAAATTCGGGCGCGATTGCGCCGCGACCGTGGCTCGCCTATCCCTGAAAAATGTCTCCGCTCACCGAAACCGTCCTCTTTGTCTTCAGCCTTGTGGCGCTCGGCTATCTCGCCGGGTTTACCGGCTATCTGAAGCCGGCGAGCGGCGAGGGGATAGCCGATTTCGCGGTCAGCGTGGCGATGCCGCTGCTCTTGTTCCAGACGATGGTGACGTCCGATTTCCACGGCGTGGCGCCGTGGCCCCTGTGGGGTGCCTATTTCACGGCAGTGGCCATCACCTGGGCCGCCGGCCATTTCGTCACCACGAGGATATTCGGACGGGATGCACGCGCCGGCGTCGTCGGTGGCGTATCGTCGGCCTACTCCAATGTCGTCCTGCTGGGTGCTCCCTTCATTCTTGGCATATTCGGCCCGAGCGGCTTCGAAGTGCTGTCGCTGCTGGTCTCCGTGCACCTGCCGATCATGATGATGGCCTCGATTGTCCTGTTCGAGATGTTCGGCCGGGGCGGTGGCGAACCAGTGCATCCGCTGCGCATCATCCGGAGTTTCCTGAGGCGGCTGTTCATCAATCCGCTGATCATCGGCATTCTGGCGGGGCTCGCATGGCGCCTCGGTGGCGCGCCGCTGCCGGACCTGGTCATGCGGCTCGTCAATGCGCTGGCCGATACAGCCGGGCCGGTGGCGCTGTTCGCCATGGGGCTCAGCCTGCGTCGCTTCGGCGTTTCCGGCAATGTCCGGCCTGCGCTGGCACTTTCGGCGCTGAAGCTGTTCCTGATGCCGGCGCTGGTCCTCGCGCTTGTCTGGTTACTCGGCCTGCCGCCGTTGACGGCCAAGGTGGCCGTCGTGGTTGCAGCACTGCCGTCGGGCGTCAATTCGTATCTCATCGCCGTCCAGTTCAACACCGGGCAGGCGCTGGCGTCGAACCAGATGACCATCGCCACGGCCTGCGCCGTCGTCACCACAGCCTTCTGGCTGACGGTGGTCGTGCACGTCTTCGGCTAGGGTATGTCGATATTCAGGTGATGCCGGCCCGCGAACGGCGGGCGCCTTGCGCTTCCGGAACTCACGTACCCAAAGGTAAGCTCCGTTCCGGTTCTCGGGCCCCACCATTCTCGGCTCGGCCTGACCTGAATCTCAACATACCCTTGAGCGAAGCAGGCAGCCTGCTCTCGTCTCGCGCTGGCCCAACCCCTATATGCCATCTTGCGATTGCTTGCGGGCCTTGCCCTAGGTAAAGAGCAGTGGCTCCAGCGTGCCGGCTTCCATGGCCCAGCGCACGCCCAGCGCAGAATTCACAGACCGGCCCTTCAGCGCCGAACGGAGGATAGACCATGCTTCAGAAAACCAGCCATTTCATGCGGCAGGCCAATCTCATCAACGGCGAATGGGTGCAGGCCGACAGTGGCCAGACGGTCGACGTCAACAACCCGGCCACCGGGCTCAAGATCGGCACCGTGCCGAAGTCGGGCAAGGCCGAGACCCGCCGTGCCATCGAGGCGGCCGAAGCCGCCTTCAAGTCATGGCGCAAGACGACCGCGCTCGAGCGCTCGAAGCTGCTGCGCAAGCTGCATGACGCGATGATGGACAATCAGGACGTGCTGGCAGAACTCTTGACCATCGAGCAGGGCAAGTCGCTGTTCGAATCCAAGGGCGAGATCGGCTCGGCCGCGGCCTACATCCTGTGGTTCGCCGAGGAAGGCCGCCGCACCTACGGTGACGTCGTACCCTCGCCATGGGCGGACCGCCGCATCCTTGTGACCAAGGAGCCGGTCGGCGTCATTGCCGCCATCACGCCGTGGAACTTCCCGTCCTCGATGCTGGCCCGCAAGCTCGGGCCGGCTCTCGCCGCCGGCTGCACCGCCGTGGTCAAGCCGGCCTCGCAGACGCCGTACTCGGGTCTCGCCTGGGGCGCGCTCGCCGAGGAAGTCGGTTTCCCCAAGGGTGTCATCAACATCCTGACCGGTGCCGCCGGCGAGATCGGCGACGAGATCTGCGCCAACCCACTGGTCAAGAAGATCACCTTCACCGGGTCGACCGAGGTCGGCAAGATCCTGATCCAAAAGTCTTCCGTCACCGTCAAGAAGGTCTCGATGGAGCTCGGTGGCAACGCGCCGTTCATCGTCTTCGATGACGCCGACCTCGAGCGCGCCATCGCTGGTGCGATCACCGCCAAATACCGCAACTCAGGCCAGACCTGCGTCTGCACCAACCGCTTCCTGGTTCAGGCCGGCGTCTATGACAAATTCGTCGAAGGGCTCGCAGCGGCCAGCAACGGGCTGAAGGTCGGTTCAGGCCTCGAGGATGGCGTCCAGCAGGGACCGCTGATCGACGTGAAGGCGGTCGAGAAGGTCGAGGAACTGATCGCCGACGCCACCGCCAAGGGCGGCAAGGTCGTCGCCGGCGGCAAGCGCCACGCGCTTGGCGGTTCGTTCTTCCAGCCGACGGTCATCGCCAACGCGACGCCCAAGATGCGCTTCATGAAGGAAGAGATCTTTGGCCCGGTCGCGCCTGTATTCAAGTTCGAGACGGAAGAGGAAGCCATCGCGCTCGCCAACGACACCGAATTCGGCCTCGCCTGTTATTTCTACACTGGCGATCTCGGCCGCGCCTTCCGCGTCATGGAGGGGCTGAAATACGGCATGGTCGGCGTCAATGAAGGCCTCATCACCACGCCCGAAGCGCCGTTCGGCGGCGTCAAGGAATCCGGCCTCGGCAAGGAAGGCGGACATCAGGGCATCGAGGACTACCTCGACACCAAATATGTCTGCATCGGCGGCCTCGGCCTCTGATAGACTATCGCTGAGGCGGGCAGGCCTACGACCTGCCTGCCCAGGATCTGAAAACCAGCCGAAATCCTCTGGATCAACTGACGTTTGCGGGCATGGCGATGAAGGACGGCGAGGTTTTCGGCACGACGCAGGCAGGCGAGCCGGTGCGTCGCTTCACGATCAGGGGCGGCGGTCTCACCGCCAACATCATCGGGCTCGGCGCGATCATCCAGGATCTGCGCCTGACCGGGCACGATGCACCGCTGGTGCTCGGCTATGACCGCCTGGAGGCGTATGAGACGGATACGGCCTTCTTCGGAGCGGTCGTCGGCCGCTATGCCAATCGCATTCGCGACGGCCGCTTCACCATCGCAGGCAAGCGCTACCAGACCGAACGAAATTTCCTCGACAAGCACACGCTGCATGGCGGCTCGCAAGGCTATTTCCACCGGCCGTGGACAGTTTCGCTACATGGCAGGGATTTCGTCACGCTGACCCTGCACGATCCCGACGGCACGATGGGTTTTCCCGCCGCGCTCGACGTCACCTGCACCTACCGGCTGAAGATCCCCGGCACGCTGAGCGTCGAACTGACCGCCACCTGCGAGGAGCCGACGCTGTGCAATCTCACCCAGCATTCCTATTTCAACCTCGATGATGGCGGCGCCGGCGACATTCTCGATCACAGGATGATGCTGAATGCCGGTGCCTATCTGCCGGTTGACGGCGACATGATCCCGACCGGCGTGGTCAAGCCGGTTGACGGCACGCCCTTCGATTTCCGCCAGGCACGGCCGCTGCGCATGGAGACCGAGGGCGAGCAACTGCCTTACGACCAGAATTTCTGCCTTGCCTCGACGCGCGGACCGCTTCGGCAGGCCGCGTGGGTGCAAGCAGCGAACTCCGTTGTCGAGATGGAGGTCTGGACCACGGAGCCCGGCATCCAGCTCTATACCGGCCAGTACGTGACACCGCGCGCGGGGTTGGAAGGGCGGGCCTACAAGGCTTTTTGCGGCTTCTGCCTGGAGCCGCAGGTATGGCCGGATGCACCGAACCGGCCGTATTTTCCGCAGGCGACACTGTGGCCCGGCGAGGCCTATCACCACGTGACCGAATATCGTTTCCGGCTGCCTTGATCTTAGCCCTCGAACGCCGCCCGCAGCGTCTCAAACGGCGCCAGCGCGCCGCGAACCTGCACCACGGCGGCGGCGACGCGATGGGCGCGGCGTGCGGCTTCCAACGGGTCATGGCCGGCAAGACGAGCGGCAAGATAGCCGCCATTGAAAGAATCGCCGGCGCCCGTCGTATCGACGGGAGCGGCGACATGGATTGCGGGGACTTCGCGCAGCGTCCCGTTTGCGGTGATCAGCGCCGGCGCTTCGCCATTCTTGACGACGACTTCACCGACCAGTTTCCCGATCCGGTCAGCGGTCGTCCGCGGCGCCTTGTCATCAAACAGCATCTGCTCGTCGGGAAAGGTCGGCAATGCGATGTCGGTGACGGCAAGCGCTTCGACGATCGCCGCTTGCGCATCCTCGCGCCCGCGCCAGAGCCGTGGCCTATAGTTCGGATCGAAGGCGACAGTCGAGCCCGCCGCCCGCGCCTTGGCCACGGCCGCCAGCAATGCGGCGCGCGCGGCATCGTCCAGAATTGCCAAGGTGATTCCAGAAAAGTAGACAAGCGATTGATTTTCAAGGTTTTTTGATAGTGCTGCCGGATCAGAGGCGAGCTGCCGGGCGGCGGCATCGCCGCGCCAGTAGGTAAAGGAGCGCTCGGCACCGTTCAGCGTGATCGCGTAGAGGCCGGGCCGTGCCCCCGGTATGACCGGGCTGGAGCCGATACCGATGCCGTTTTCGGCGAAGAAGGCGATCTGGCCTTGCGAGAAGGGATCATCGCCGAAGGCCGAGACATAGGTTGCCGGCCGATCGCCACTCAACGCATGCAGCGCCCACAGCGTGTTGAAGGTGTCGCCGGCAAAACCCATGCGCCAGTTCGGGCCCGTCTGACCCGACAGTTCGAGCATGCATTCGCCGATCGAGGCAACGCCGTTTCCCGCCATGCACAGTCCTCCAGTGACTCCGGTGCTGTAGCTTTTTGCCACCGGCAGCGCCATGCTTGGCAAGCGGGCATTTTTCCGCCACAGCGTTTTCCCACAGGCTGGCGGGATGTGATCTGCCTAGCAGAACGTTGTCTGCAGAAGAGGAACCGGTTTGGCATCATTATGGCGTTATCTTCTGGCAGGTCTGGGTCTGGCTGCTTTGCTGGCTTGCATTCTCGCCGTGGTCTACCTGACGGCGCCGCGATCGTCGCGGCCTGCCGGTCCGGATGTCTCGCGGACGAAGCCGACCGACAACGGGCTGTTCGTGGCAAGCTTCGCGCCGGAGCGGGGCGTTGTGCGACTGGGCGAACTGGAATCCTGGCTGCTGACCCTGAAGACAAAGGCCGGAGCGCCGGTGGAAGGCGCGGCGATCGCGATCTCCGGTGGCATGCCGCAGCACAATCACGGCCTGCCCACCAGCCCACAGGCGACCGACTATCTTGGCGACGGGCGCTATCGGATCGAGGGGCTGAAATTCACGATGAGCGGCTGGTGGCAGCTGCACTTCGCCATCTCGGCCACCGCCGGTTCCGACACGGTGCTGTTCAACGTGGTGCTGTGAGCGGCCAATGAAGCGCCTTTCATGTTTTCTGGCGCTGATGGTGGCCGTCATGCTTGCCGGCTGCGGCAAGCCGGATTTTTCCGACGCCGAGAAGCAGACCATCGCCTCGCTGGCGTTGTCGAGGCTGCCGCCGCTCAAACCCGACACCACCAACCGTTTCGCGGATGTGCCGGCGGCCGCGGCACTTGGCTCGACGCTGTTTTTCGACCTGGGGATGAGCCGCGACGGCACCGTGTCGTGCTCGACCTGCCACAAGATCGACCGCCAGTTCCAGGACGACCTGCCGCAAGCGGTGGGCGTCGGCCACACCAACCGGCGCACCATGCCGCTGGCCGGCGTGGCGCGCGATCCGTGGTTCTTCTGGGATGGCCGCCGCGACAGCCTGTGGGCGCAAGCGCTGACGCCACTCGAAAACCCGCTTGAACAGGCCGGAAACCGGGCCGCCTACGCGCACTACATCAAGGCGCGCTTCGGCGAGCGCTATGAGCGCATCTTCGGGCCGCTGCCGGATCTTTCCGGCATGCCATTGAATGCCAGCCCGCTTGGAACCGATGCCGAGAAGGCTACCTGGAACGCGATGAGCGGAGCGCAACGCGACGCGATCAACGGCGTCTATGCCAATATCGGCAAGGCGATCGCCGCTTTCGAACGCTCGATCGAACCGACGCCGACGCGCTTCGACCGCTTTGCGCTGGACCTTGGCACCGGCGCCGAACCGAGAGGCGATGCCGTCTTTTCCAAGGATGAAGTCCTTGGGCTGAAACTGTTCATCGGCAAGGCTAATTGCGTGAGCTGTCACAACGGTCCGCGCTTCACCGACAACGGGTTCCACAACACCGGCGTGCCCCCCGTCGCCAATCTGCCGCCGGATCGCGGACGCATCGATGCGGTACGCCAGGTCGAGGCCGACCCGTTCAACTGCTTCGGCGCCTTTCGTGACGGCGATGTCAGTGCCTGCGGTGAGTTGCGCTTCGTGGTCAAGTCCGCACCGGAGCTCATCCGTGCTTACAAGACGCCCTCGTTGCGCGGCGCCGCAACGCGGCCGCCCTACATGCATGCCGGGCAGTTTTCCTCGCTCGACGAGGTGGTGGCGCACTACGCCAAGGCTGCACCGAGCGTCGAAGGCGTGTCGGAGGTCCATCCGCTGGAGCTTTCAGACCGTGAGCGCGCGGCGCTGGTGGCCTTCCTGAAGACGTTGTCCGAGTAATCCAGAGCCTGATCCATCCCGATGTGTCGGGATGGGGCTCTTTTTCTTTTTGTTTGACCATGGTCTATTCCGAAAACCGGCTTCCGCTTTTCGGGATCATGGTCATCGGTCCTTGACCGTCTCCATCGCCACGAAAGTCGAGGTCTGGGCGACATGGGGCAGGGCAGAGATGCGCTCGCCCAGCACGCGCCGATAGGCGGCGATGTCCCTGGTGCGGACTTTCAGTAGGTAGTCGAAGCTCGATGCCATCATATGGCACTGCTCGATCTCCGGTACGGCCTGCACGGACCGATTGAAGGCGTCGAGCGCTGCGGAACGGGTATCGGACAATTTCACCTGGACGAAGGCGACATGGCCTTCGCCCATGCGCTCACGGTCGATGATCGCCTGGTAGCCCCTGATGAAGCCGTCCTTCTCCAGCCGCTTCACCCGCGCCTGCACCGGCGTCTTCGACAGCCCGACCTTTGCCGACAGTTCGGACATCGAAAGCCGGCCGTCGCTTGCCAATGCCGACAGGATATTCCTGTCGATGCGGTCCAATTGGTCTTCCATCATCGAAATCGCAGTCCATTCTCCGACTTTTGAACGTTATGATAGATAAAATGACCTGCCATGTCGATTTCTTTGGACCGGCTGAAATTTCGGAGCTGTGCTAGCTTGCGCCATTCGGTCCGGCGACCGCCGGCCCGATCCCCTTTGCTCGATCCACGGGACAGCCATGCCAGCGCTCGATGCCATCCGCCAGCAGATCCGCGCCAACTATTTGCCCGACGAAGACGAGGCCGTGAAGCGGCTGGCCGAGGCCACAGAGCTATCGGCGAAGGACCGCAAGGCGATCTCGACCCGTGCCGCCGACCTGGTGCGTGCGGTGCGCGGCTCTTCTGATCCTCGGCTGATGGAAGTGTTCCTATCCGCCTACGGCCTTTCCACCAAGGAAGGCGTGGCGCTGATGTGCCTGGCCGAGGCGCTGTTGCGCGTCCCCGACACTGAGACGATGGACGATCTCATCGCCGACAAGATCGCGCCGCACGACTGGTCGGCGCATTCCGGCGGTTCGAGCTCGATCTTCGTCAACGCCTCGACCTGGGCGCTGATGCTGACCGGGCGTGTCCTGGATGAAGGCGAGGGCGGCATCGAAGGCACGCTGCGTTCGATGGTGCGGCGGTTGGGCGAGCCGGTCATCCGCAAGGCGGTGGCCGCCGCCATGCGCGAGATGGGCGAACAGTTCGTGCTCGGCCGCACCATCGCGGAAGCCGTCAAGCGCGGCCGGCCGATGACGCAGAAGGGTTATCTCTATTCCTTCGACATGCTGGGCGAGGCGGCCCGCACCGAGGCCGACGCGCTTCGCTATCACAAGGCCTATGCCGACGCCATTTCCTCGCTTGATGCCGGCTCCAACGGCCCGGACATCCGCCAGAACCACGGCATCTCGGTCAAGCTTTCCGCGCTGCATCCGCGCTACGAGGTGGCGCAGAAGGAGGAGATGCTGCCGGTCATGGCCGAGCGGCTGCTGTCGCTAGCACTCGCAGCTAGACATTCGCGCATGGGCCTCAATATCGACGCCGAGGAGGCCGACCGCCTCGATCTGTCGCTCGACGTCATCGAGCGGGTGCTGGCCGAGCCGGAACTGGCCGGATGGAATGGTTTTGGTGTTGTCGTTCAGGCCTATGGGCCGCGCGCGGCCTTTGCCATCGACTGGCTCTACGCGCTGGCCAAGAAGTATGACCGCAACATCATGGTGCGGCTGGTCAAGGGCGCCTATTGGGATACCGAGATCAAGCGCGCGCAGACACTTGGGCTCACCGGCTATCCCGTCTTCACCCGCAAGGCCAACACCGACGTTTCCTACATAGCCTGCGCGAAGAAGCTGCTGTCGATGACCGACCGCATCTATCCGCAATTCGCCACCCACAACGCCCACACGGTCGCCGCCATTCTGTCGATGGCCGGTAATCGCGACTCCTTCGAGTTCCAGCGCCTGCATGGCATGGGCGAAGCGCTGCACGAGACGGTGCGGCAGGCAGAAGGCACACGCTGCCGCATCTATGCCCCGGTCGGCGCGCATTCGGACCTGCTTGCCTATCTGGTCCGCCGGCTGCTGGAAAACGGCGCCAATTCCTCCTTCGTGCATCAGCTGACTGACGAAGACGTCGAGCCGGAGGATATCGCCCGCGATCCGCTCGAGACGGTCGAGAGCCAGGGTCCGGCCGCCAATCCGGCGATTGCCCGGCCTTCCCAGATCTTCGGCACCGGCCGTCGCAACTCGAAGGGTTTTGACATCACCGACACGGTGACGCTGGCGGCGATCGACAAGGCCAAGGCGGCGTTCGCTGGCCCCGATCGCTGGCATGCCAAGCCGATCACGCGGGCGGCCGGCTACGGCAAGCAGCGCCCGATCGTCAATCCGGCAAAGCCTGACGAAGTGGTCGGCACGGTCAGCGAGGCCGCCGCCAAGCAGGTGGCGACAGCCGTGCGCTTCGCCGTGGAAGCGCAGCCGGCCTGGGCAAAACGCCCGGTTTCCGAGCGCGCTGCCATCCTCAACCGCGCCGCCGATCTTTATGAGGCGAATGCCGTCGAGTTTTTCGCGCTCGCCACCCGCGAGGCCGGAAAATCGCTGGCCGACGGCGTCGCCGAGGTGCGCGAGGCGGTGGACTTCCTGCGCTACTACGCCACCGAGGCGGCCAATGCCGAGACGGGCACGGAAGCGCGCGGCGCCATCGTCTGCATTTCGCCGTGGAATTTCCCGCTCGCCATCTTCACCGGCCAGGTCGCGGCGGCGCTCGTCACCGGCAATTCGGTCATCGCCAAGCCGGCCGAGCAGACGCCGCTGATTGCCTTCCGCGCCGTCGAACTGCTGCGCGAGGCCGGCGTGCCGGAAGACGTCATCCAGCTTCTGCCCGGCGATGGCCCGTCGGTCGGTGCGCCGCTCACCGCCGATCCGCGCATTGCCGGCGTCTGCTTCACCGGTTCGACTGAGGTCGCCAAGCTGATCGAAAAGCAACTGGCGGAAACCGCTGCGCCCGATGCCATGCTGATCGCCGAGACCGGTGGATTGAATGCGATGATCGTCGATTCCACCGCGCTGCCTGAGCAAGCGGTGCGCGACATCCTCGCCTCGGCCTTCCAGAGCGCCGGCCAGCGCTGCTCGGCGCTACGCGTGCTCTATGTGCAAAAGGATGTCGAGAAGAAGATGCTGGAGATGCTGAAGGGCGCCATGGAAGCGCTCAGCATCGGCGATCCCTGGCATATCTCAACCGATGTCGGCCCGGTCATCGATGACGAGGCGCAAAGCTCGATCCGCGACTACTGCACCAAAATGGGGCTGCAGGGCCGGCTGATCGCCAAGCTGGAAGCACCGAAGGATGGGCGCTTCGTCGCGCCGCATGTCTTCCGGGTCAAGGGCATCGAGGAAATGGAGCGCGAGGTGTTCGGGCCGGTGCTGCATGTCGCGACGTTCGATGCCGACCAGATCGACGCGGTGATCGCCGCCATCAACCGCAAGGGCTATGGCCTGACCTTCGGCCTGCACACCCGCATCGAGGGCCGCGTGCAGCATTTCGTCGACGGCATCCATGCCGGCAACATCTATGTCAACCGCAACCAGATCGGCGCCGTCGTCGGTTCGCAGCCGTTTGGCGGCGAGGGGCTGTCCGGCACCGGGCCGAAGGCCGGTGGCCCGCACTATCTCCGTCGCTTCCGAAAAGGGCCGGAGGCCGGCACGCATCTTGCCGAAGGCCACAAGGTGACGGCGACGGAACTCGCCGACAATCTGCCCGATCCCGCGCTTGGCGGCTGGTCGACGCGGCCCGACCGGGTCGCCATCCTGAGGAAGCATCTGCGTGGCAAGGGTGCGGCGGCCATCGGTGCCGCCGCCGGCATCGATTTCGGCCAGGTCGACCTGCCCGGGCCAACCGGCGAGGCCAACACTTTGTCGCTGTCGCCGCGCGGACGGGTGCTGTGTCTCGGTCCCGATGCCGACACGCTGCTGGCGCAGACCATCCAGGCGCTCGCCGCCGGCAATGCGGTGCTTGCGGTGGCGCCAGGCGCAGCGGCGGCACTCTCCGCATTGACCGGCAAGGGCCTGCCCCTGGCCGCCATCGACGGCCGCCCGGATCCGGTCGAAGCGCGCTCGCTGCGTGTCGATGTTGTTGCTTTCTCGGGCACGCCCGAGGCAGCACGCATCGTGCGCAAGGTGATTGCCGATCGCGCGGGACCGATCGTGCCGCTGGTCAGCGAGGTGCTCAATCCCGCCGCCTATGCGCATGAACGCGCCGTGTGCGTCGACACCACGGCAGCCGGCGGCAATGCGAGCCTGCTGGCGAGCGCTTGACCTTGGTCTAAGCGCCCTCGACGACGGAAAAACCCTCGAACTGCGGGTGGCCGAGATAGTGGACCTTTGTCGTGCCGACATTTCTGTGGGCGGCGCGGAAATTCTCCGACCTGGTCCAGGCGATAAAATCGTCTTGGCTCGCCCACACAGTGTGCGAAGCAAACAGCGTGTAGCCTTCGGCTTCGTTGACCGGACCGCGCAGCAGATGGAATTCCCGGAACCCCTTCATCTCCGAAAGGCTGGAATCACGGTTCTTCCATACGGTCTCGAAATCGGCTTCCGAGCCGTTCTGCACCTTGAAGCGGTTCATGGCGATGTACATTGGGTCCCTTTCAACATTGGTGGATTGCAACGATTGGTGGATGGTTGAGACGGCGAGGCGGAGGCTCTCAAAACGGACCGATTGCCCCGGTGAAGACCAAACTGTTGCCGACTTTCGGCGGGATGGGCGGGAAGGGCGCTGCCTTGCGGATGATGCCGAGCACGACCTTGTCGAAGTTTTCCGATCCGGAGCTTTGCAGGATTCGCAGGTCATCGATGCCGCCACGGCTGCCGATGACGAAGGTCACAACGGCATTGTTGCGGGCGGTCAGTTGCACCGAAGGCGGCACAGCACGATTGACGCGGCTCAGCTTTCTGATGACGTCGCCGCGGTAGCTGTCTTCCGTGGCACTGCCTGCCTCTTTGTGTTTCTTGCCCTTGCTGGCTGCCTGCGCCAGCCGGTCCTGGCCATCCGCCGTGCCCCGCTTTGCATCCGCTGTCTTTGAAGAGGTAGCCGCCGGACTCGGTCTGGCGCTGGGGATCGGCGGTTGTTCTGGAACCGGGGCAGGCGCCTCGGTGTCTTCGGCCTGAACAGTCGGCTGTACCGGTGTCTCGGTCTTGGGAGCCACGCTCTGGTTGTCGGAACGTGGGGCGCCAGCCACCAATATGTCAGGCGTGGCCGTCGGCTGTTTGGCGGGTTCCGGCAAAGGTTTGGGCGGCTGCTTCGTTGCTTCCTGCACGGGCTGTGAAGGTTCTGTTGGCGGCGCCGGCCTGGCAGGCTTTGCTGGCTGTGGTTTGGTTGGTTGCGGGTTCGGCACCAGCGCAACATTTATTGCCGCCGGGTCCTTGTCCAGCGCGCTGCCGACCACATTGGCGCCCGCCTGATCTGTGCCTTCCGACTGCATCGTGTCCCTGGAATCGAATGTCCCTGGAGGCGAGATCAGAAAAGCCGCCGCCACGGCGGCATGGAGCAGGCAGGAGATGACGATCGCCGCCCCCCACTTGCCGTTCCAGGCCGCTGGCCGGGCCTGCGCAAGCGGCTCGGTTGGCTTGATCGCCAGCTCGGCGCTGGCTTCGGGGAGAGGACTGATTACACGCATGTCGCGGGAAAAGACCTGCAGCGAGCCGTGCGGAATTGTCAAATCAAGATCGCTTGGTCGAAACGACAAAGCATGGGAGCCGGCCAGCGGCCATGCCACGGTATTCTGCGCGAATGCCGGGTGCAGTCCCACTGCTTCAGACGCCGAAAGCGATACCGGTCCTGGTATCCGTCTTCAGCTTGCGCATGCAGGCGTTCGGTTCGACGCCGGTGCCGGCGCATTCGGTGGCGCTGTTGATCAGCACGCGGCTGACCTTGGCACAGTCGGCGCCGGCCAGATCGAAGCGCGTCACCTTGGTCTTGCCGACAGGCAGGTCCTTGAAGTCGAGCACGGTCAGCCGGTCGACGACGCCGGCTTCATTGAAAAGTGCGATCTCGAACGCGGCCTTGGAAAGGTCGGCGCCAAGATTGTTGTTGACCACGAAGGTCAGGCGGCAACCCTTTTCGGAAGGTTGTGCGCCATTGAGTTCAAGCGTCAGCGCCGGGACCGGCGCGGACTCTTGTGCCCGCGCCGGAACCATCGCAAGCGACATCGCCAGCGTCGAGGTCAGCAGCCGAAGCGATGCCGTCAAGCCCGTCATGGCCGTCAGCCTCCAAAACGCATGGTCGCCGCCAGCTTCAACGTTATGCCCGGTTCATAGACCGCGACTGTCGTGCTGCCGTTCAAGGGGTTGGCGTATTTGACATCGAACAGATTGTCGGCGCGGAAATCGACCTTCAGATTGTCGGTCGCCTGATAGCTGGCGAAGGCATTGACCAGCGTGTAGTCCCTGGCCACCGCATTGCCCTTCGGTTTGCCGTTGTACTGCACCTCGCCGCCGACGGTCAGCCTGTCTTCGAGGAAGCGCAGTCCGAGCTGCGCCGTAACCTGCGAGGATGGGATGGTGGCGAGGTCTGCTCGAACGCCCTCGTAGGAAATGGTGTGGCCGTTGGTGATCGAGGCCGAGAGGCCGGCATAGCCCCATCCGGCGTCATAAACCCCTTCCAGTTCAAAGCCGTTGATCTTGGCCTTGGCGAAGTTCTGGTATTGGTAGCAGATCGGGATGTATCCTGGGTTGTTCATCAGTTGATCCCAATCGACCGGGCAGGCGCTTGTCGGGTCGCTGAACGAAGCGCCGAAGGATGTACCCTCGATGTAGTCGTCCACATCGTTGTTGAAATAAGCCGCCTTGATGCGGAGCGCATCGCCCGCTTCGAGGATGTCGTTCTGCTTGTAGTTGACACCGAATTCGACTGTCTTGCCGGTCTCGGGCCTCAGGTTGGGATTGGGCAGGAACGGGAAAGTGACGCCGGCCGGATGGTTGCCGCTGATCAGCGTTTCCGTCAGCGAAGGCGAGCGGTAGCCTTCCGCATAGGTGCCATAGAATTGCAGTCCCGACAGGCTTGGGGTGTCGAAAGGCGTGACCCCGACGGTGATCCGTGGCGAAAGCCGGTCACCTGATGTCTCGTGGGTGCTGTCCTTGAGGCTATAGCTGTCATAACGCAGCCCGGCGATGATTTCGAGCCAGTCCCAGGTGAGCTTGTCCTGGACATAGGCGCCGGACACGTTGCGCTTGCCCGAAGGGGTGTAGAAACTGTCGCCGCCCGCGGTGCCGCCAGTCTTGACGTCATCATTCACCCAGTCGCCGCCATAGGTCAGTTCGTGCGCGACGCCGCCAGTTTCGAATCTCGACGTGTTCCAGATATCGATCGCTGCCGTACCGACGTCGAAGGTCGATGTCGAACCCGCCGGGACGACTATGGAATCACCGGTGGTCGGATCGAACCGGTTGAGCGGGACGAGGCTGGTCAGGCCGAGATTGGTCTTGTTGTAGGAGGTGTTGATGTGGAGATCGAGCCAGCTCTTGTCTTCGTCAGTGATGTTGTAGCGGGCGGTGAAGGTGTTCGACTTCAGGTCTGCATCATTGATCGGAACACCACTGCTGATCTCGCTCCAGCCGTCGCTTGAACCGACCCAGCCGAGCTTCAACTCACTGTTGTCGGTCGGGCGGATGGTGGTCTTGAGCAGGCCGCTCAGCACGTCGAAGCCGGTGCCCTTGACCGTGTCGCCACCGCCATCCTTGTAGTCGTTAAAGTCGCGGTAGACGATGTTGCCCAACACATCCCAGTTCTCATTGAAGCGGTAGGCGCCGGATGCGCTGGTGGTCCAGCCCTTGCCGTTGCTTTCGTATCGTCCAGTTACCGAAGCGCCCCATGTTTCTTCCGGCTTCAGGAAGTCCTCGGCGTCCTTTGTATCGAAGAAGACAACGCCGCCGATGGCGCCCGAACCATAGGTGTTGGCGACGGGACCCCGGATCACGTCCACGGATTTGACGAGCTCGGGATCGATATAGAAGGTCGACTGCGTGCCGTGGTCGGAGCGCTGGAAGTCCTGGCGCGCGCCGTCGACGATGACCGCGACGCGACCGAAATCCTGCAAGCCGCGAATGTTGATGCTGGTGCTGACGCGCCTGGCGTCGGCTTGCGCGGCGACACCGGGCACGCCCAGCAGCATCTCATTGGGCGTCGTCGCCATGCGGCGGTCGAGTTGTTCCTGGCCGACATGGCTGGCCGAGGCCAGCGATTCGATCGCCGTTTCGCCGGTACGGCTGAGTACCAGGATCTTGTCGAGCAGGGTGGCTCCGGCAGACGCTGCTTTTTCCTGGTCAGCCTTCTTCGATTGATCCGTCTGCTCGCCCGCCGGCTGCGTTGCCTGTTGGGCGTGGGCTGATGGCGCGGACAAGGCGATCGCCGCCACGCTTGCCAACAAGGCCCCTATACCGTTCGCCGCCGACCGGCCGCGCCATTCCCAATTCGCCAACCCCATGCCCCAACTCCAAAATCCAGGTTCGATGCTGGCTGGCCCGGGGCTGGCTGGCATTTTTCATCGTGTCCGGCGTCTTAAATGTTGACTCATTTGCTCCGGTATTGCACTGACTAGTAAACATGATTATTCGAGTCAAGAAATGAATCGGAATTTATGCAGCGCCTAGCCAGATGCCCGGCACAGGAAAGGGATCGACCCAGATGAACACGCACAATCCCAATGACTTTCGCTATCGCGTCCGCCGTTCCGACGATGCCTCCGCCCGTTTTGATCGGGTTCCGCTGGCGGTGCGAACGCTCTCCAGCAACACCCTGTTCCAGGGCGAGCACGAGATCGGCATCGAACATCACGGCGCGCTCTACCGGCTGAAGATCACCCGCCAGGGCAAGCTCATTCTCAACAAGTAAGGCAAGGCAGTAGGGACGAGACATGGACCAGCGCGCAAAACCCGCCCCGCATGAAATCCGGCGGGCACGGACTGAGAATCCGAAGGCGCGCGAGCGTGACCTGGCAGCGCAACTCGGTATTTCGGAGGCCGAACTGGTCGCCGCGCATTGCGGCGACGGCGTCGTCCGCATCGAGCCGCGTGTCAACGATCTGCTGACCGGCCTCGAGGCGGTCGGCGAGGTCATGGCGCTGACCCGCAACGAAAGCGCGGTGCACGAGAAGATCGGCGTCTACGACAAGGTCGTCACCGGTAACCACAATGCCATGGTGCTTGGCGAGAACATCGACCTGCGCATCTTCCCGAAAGTCTGGGCGCATGGTTTTGCCGTGGAAAAGCGCGATGGCGACGAGATCCGCCGCAGCCTGCAGTTCTTCGACGCGGCCGGCGAGGCCGTGCACAAGGTGCATCTGCGGCCGGCTTCCAGCCTCTATGCCTATCAGAAACTGGTGGCGGCGCTCGAATCGTCGAACCAGGAGCCGGCGGTCGGCATTTCAGGGCCAACCTCCGACGACGAGATCCATGGTGGCGAAACGGCCGCCAATCTCAACGATCTGCGCGATCGCTGGAGCCGGTTGACCGACGTGCACCAGTTCTTCGGCATGCTGAAGACGCTGAAGCTCAGCCGTCGCCAGGCAGTGCGCATGGTCGGCCAGGATTATGCCTGGCTGCTCGACAATGATGCCGTCAGGGCCATGTTCCATCATGCCGCCGGGGCCGAAATGCCGATCATGTGCTTTGTCGGCAATCGCGGCTGCATCCAGATCCATTCCGGCCCGGTCAAATCCATCAAGCCGATGGGGCCATGGATCAACGTGCTGGACGAGACTTTCCACCTGCATCTGCGCACCGACCACATCCAAGAGGTGTGGGCGGTGCGCAAGCCGACCAAGGACGGTCACGTCACTTCGCTCGAAGTCTATGCCGCCGACGGCAAGATGATCATCCAGTTCTTCGGCAAACGTCACGAGGGCGAAAGCGAGCGCGACGACTGGCGGTTCCTGGCGGAGAACCTGCCGCGCATCCCAAGTCCGACCGCGGCCTGAGGAGAACGACAATGGGTTGCTTTTCCAGGATCGTGGTCGGGCCGGCGATCGGCCTTTCCCTGGCTTTTGCCGCGTTGCTGCCATCCAATGCCAGCGAAGGCACGGCCGTGTTTGCAGACCCCGCGAGGATCGCGGCCATCGGCGGCTCGATCACCGAGATCGTCTATGCGCTCGGCGAGGAGAAACATCTGGTGGCTCGCGATTCCACCAGCAATTATCCGAAGGCCGCGCTCGACCTGCCTGACGTCGGCTACATGCGCCAACTGTCGCCGGAGGGTGTCCTGTCGGTCAACCCGACCGGCATCCTGGCGCTGCACGGCAGTGGCCCCAGGGAAGCCGTCGATGTGCTGAAGAAGACGAGCATCCCGTTCATCGAAGTGCCCGAGCACTATAGCCACGAAGGTATCCTCGAGAAGGTCCGCATCGTCGGCAAGGCGCTCGGCGTCGATGCCAAGGCTGAAGTCCTGGCCAAGGCGCTTGATGCCAAGCTCAGCGCCGCCGAACAGAAGACGGCCTCGATCAAGGAGCGCAAGCGCATCCTGTTCGTGCTGTCGATGCAGGGCGGCAAGATCCTGGCCGCCGGCAGGGAGACCGCAGCCGACGGCATCATCAAGCTGGCGGGTGGCGTCAATGCCGTCGAGGGTTTTTCCGGCTACAAGCAGATGTCCGACGAGGCGATCATCACCGCCGGTCCGGACGTAATCCTGATGATGAGCAATGCCGGGCCCCCGGTATCGGACGACGAACTGTTCGCCAATCCGTCCATCGCCTCGACGCCGGCGGGTGCCACACACAAGCTGATCCGCATGGATGGTGCCTATCTGCTCGGCTTCGGGCCGCGCACGGCCGACGCCATCCACGACCTCGCCGTCTCGCTCTATGGCGGGCAGGTCACGGACTGAGCGCGCAGATCATGGCCGATCAATCGATCGCCGACCCGGTGAAGGCGATGACGAGTGCATCCGAAGGCGACCGCTCGGCGCGCGCCCGCATCGTCATCCTGCTTTTGTGGCTGGGGCTCGTCATTGCCGCTTTGCTGTCGCTGACGTCTGGAGCGTCGGACGCGTCGGCGGTCGATGTTATCAGGGACGGGCTGTTCGGCGCGACGCCGGGCGATGCCGCGTTGAGCGCCCGCGACAGCCTGATCGTCTACGACATCCGCCTGCCGCGCGTCATTCTCGGCATGCTGGTCGGGGCAGCGCTTGCGGTTTCCGGCGCCGTCATGCAGGGACTTTTCCGCAATCCGCTCGCCGATCCTGGCCTGGTCGGCGTGTCGGCTGGTTCGAGCCTTGGCGCCGTTGCCGTCATCGTGCTTGGTGGGACAATGCTGGCACCGCTGACGGCCTTGCTCGGAACACTCGCGCTGCCTCTGGCGGCTTTTTGCGGCGGCCTAGCCACGACATTGGTGCTTTATCAGGTTGCCACGCGGCAGGGCCGCACCTCGGTCGCCACCATGCTGCTTGCCGGCATCGCGCTGGCGGCGCTCGCCATGGCGCTGACCGGCATCCTGATCTTCCTGGCGGACGACCGCCAATTGCGCGACCTGACCTTCTGGCAACTTGGATCGCTCAGTGGCGCGACTTGGGCGAAGATCGCTTCGGTCGGACCGGTCATCGTGCTGGCGCTGGCGGCGATGCCATTCCTGGCGCGCGGGCTCAACGCGCTGGCGTTGGGCGAGGCGACCGCCGGTCATCTCGGCATTCCGGTGCAGCGGCTGAAATACACCGCGATCATCGGCGTTTCGGCGGCGGTCGGTGCCTCGGTCGCCGTCAGCGGCGGCATCGGCTTCGTCGGCATCGTGGTGCCGCATCTGCTGCGCCTGCTGATCGGTCCGGACAATCGCTATTTGCTGCCGGCGTCGGCGCTGCTCGGCGCCTCGCTGCTGCTCTTGGCCGATGCCGTCGCCCGCACCATCGTGGCGCCGGCCGAACTGCCGATCGGCATCGTCACCGCGATATCAGGTGCACCGTTCTTCCTGTGGATCCTGCTGCGCAAGCGCGGCGTGGTTGATTTGTGAGACTTGGGAGGACTGGATGATCGAGGCAAGGGATGTTTCGGTGGATATCGCCGGCAAGCGTATCGTTGGCGGTGTCGACTTCGATGCGCGGCCCGGCGAAGTGGCGGCAATCGTCGGCCCCAACGGCTCCGGCAAGACGACCTTCCTCAAGGCGTTGTCCGGCGAACTCGCCTATACAGGGCGCGTCGCCCTCAACGGTCGCGATCTCTCGGCGATGAAGCCGGTCGAGATCGCCGTCCAGCGGGCAGTGCTGCCGCAGGCGACGACGCTGTCGTTCCCGTTCACGGTGCGCGAGGTTGTCAAGCTCGGCCTTGTCGGCGGCCGCTCGGGTGTCTTGCCCGGCGAGGATGCACGGTTGCCGGAGCGGGCGCTGGCTCGCGTCGATCTCGACGGTTTTGCCGGGCGTTTCTACCAGGAGCTTTCGGGTGGCGAGCAACAGCGCGTCCAGCTTGCGCGCGTGCTGTGCCAAGTCTGGGCGCCGCTGCTCGACGGCCAGCCGCGCTATCTGTTCCTCGACGAGCCGGTTTCCAGCCTCGACATCAAGCACCAGCTGATCATCATGAACATCGCCCGTGACTTCGCCAGAAGGGGCGGCGGCGTGGTCGCCATCCTGCACGACCTCAACCTGACGGCCATGTATGCCGACCGGATCTTCGTCATGCATCGCGGCAGGCTGGCCGCCACCGGGTCGCCGCAGGAGGTGCTGAGCGATGATCTGATCGAGAAAGTGTTCGACTGCCGGCTCAAGGTCGGTGTGCTGCCGGCCGGCAATATGCCGTTCGTGCTGCCGCAATCTGTCGCTTAGGCCTCAACAGACCAGCCCACCCATGATGTGGCTGGGTTAGGCGGCCGGGGCGCGGCGCTCCACCAGCATGTCGATGCCGAGCAGGTTGCGCACATTTGGCCGTGCCGCAACGAGATCGGCGATCGTATGGCGCGACAGCACCGCGAAGAATGCGTTCAGCGCCTCGCGCAACGCCGAATTCAGCGCGCAACTGTCGACCAGCGGGCACTCGGCGGCATCGTTCTCGAAGCACTCGGCCATGGCGAAGCTTTCCTCGGTCACGCGCACGACGTCGAACAGGCTGATCGCTTCGGCGGCGCGACCCAGCCTGACGCCGCCATTCCTGCCGCGTACAGTCTCGACCAGGCCGTGCTCGACCAGCGGCTGCAGGATCTTGAACAGGAAAAGCTCCGAAACCGAATAGGCGGCTGCGATCTCCGGAATGCGGCTCAACCGGTCATTGTTGGCCGCACAATACATCAGGATGCGCATGGCATAGTTGGTCTGGCGGGTAAGCCGCATCTTGTCCTCACAAGGCGCTGGTGCGATGCAACAACGCCAGATTTCAAAACTCTGCTGGCGCGGCTTTGATCCGAGATTTTTCGGATTCGCCACGCTGGCCTGGGCGGAATATGGCCTATACCTTGGAACAATTCCAGACTAGCTGGGCATAATAGATGAATATCCTCGTCAACTTTGTGTGCGCGACCGGACAAGATACGGGCGAAGTCCACTGTCGCGCGCATTTCGTCAGGCGAAACACTAAATAGGCCTGAGATCGACGAGGAGCGGCTCATCCATGTCTCAATCGGCCTCTTCCCTGGCGCCCGCGCGTTTCGATGCCGACGCGGATGCCAAACTTTCCGCGCTGCGGTGGACAAAATTCATCGCCACCGCCGCACTGGCGCTTTGCGTGGCGGTGTTTGCGCTCGCCAAGTCGTTCGAGAGCACCTATCCGTGGCTGGGGTTCGTCGCTGCTTTTGCCGAGGCGGCGACCATCGGTGGCCTCGCCGACTGGTACGCGGTGGTGGCATTGTTCAGGCGGCCGCTCGGACTGCCGATCCCGCACACCGCAATCATCCCCGAGAACCAGAACCGCATCGCCGACAATCTCGGTCGGTTCATCGAGGTCAATTTCCTGGCGCCGGAACCGGTGCGCGAAAAGCTTGCCGAGGTCGATTTTGCAGCACTCGTCGCCGACTGGCTGGCCGACGCCGAACGCGCCGCCGGCCTGTCGCGCTTCGTCGTGCGGCTGGTGCCGCAGACCCTTGCCGCCGTCGAGCAATCCGGCCTGCGTGGCTTCGTCACCAACCGTATGCTCGAGCAGATCGAAAAGGTGCCCTTGGCGCCGTTGGCAGCTGAACTCTTGTCGGCACTCACCGATGACCGCCGCCACCAGAAACTTTTCGACGAGTTCATCAAGGTGATCGGCCGGTTCCTCAACGATGAACAGGCCTTGGCGACGATGCGCGAGAAGATTCGCGAGGAGCTGCCGTCGCTGTTCAACCTGTTTCGCGCCGACGCCTATCTGTTGAAGAAGATCGTCGCCTCGGCCGGCTCGCTGCTCGACGAGGTACGGACCGATCCGGACCACCCGATGCGTGCCGAATTCGATCGCTTCGCCGAAAGCTTCGTCGAGCGGCTGCGCACGTCCAAGCAATACGCCAAGCGTGCCGAGAAGATGAAGCGCGACTTTCTCGCCAGACCCGAAGTCAGGGCGCTGGCCGGCGACATGTGGGCAAGCCTCAGCCAGTTCATCGAACAGGACGCCAAGGCGCCGAATTCGGTGATCCGCGCGCATCTTGCCAACATGTTCGTCGAGGTGGGGCGGCATCTCGCAGGCGATGCGCAGATCCGGGCCGACATGAACCAGGGGTTCGTGGTGGCTCTCTCGTCGTTCGTTGAGAGCCAGAAGAGCAGCGTGTCGAAGTTCATCGCCGACCAGGTCAAGCGCTGGGACCTTGCCCAACTGACGCGGCTGATCGAGATGAACATCGGCAGGGACCTGCAATATATCCGCTTCAACGGCATGATCATTGGCGGGCTTGCAGGCGTCGTGCTGTACGTGGCCGAGCGGCTGTTCCTCGCCGGCTGACGAGCAGTATATGATAGCCCCGCCGTTCCAGCGGTATTCGCTAGCAGGTGGAAGCAGTCATAAATCAGCCCAGACGCTTGGATCGTCGGCCCAACCCAGGAGTATTTCTGCCCTTGAAGCGAGGAGAGGAATTAACGCGGGTCGATGCCGAAGATCGCTACCAATAGTAAAGCCTTCAACCTCCCTGCCATGAGACCATTCCGCTGCAACCGTTTGCCAGCGGGTTCCTATGTCTTTCAAGGCTCCACGCGGTGTGCGATCGGTTCCGCAAGGGACATAGTTGGTGGGAAGGTCGCCGGAAATTACCCACCATCCCACCCAATTCGGGCGCGCAATGCTCTCAATTGCCCAAACGGCGACATGCGGATGGACGTGCCAAGCGGGCCATTCTCCAACACGGCCATGCACTAGACCTTCATTCCGCAAATAGTCGATTACTTGATGGCGCTCGCTCAAGCACCACTGGTCTTCTTCAGCTTCTTCATCTGGCTTTTCCATATTACCAATATCTCATGGCAAAAGTCGGACAGCAATGTTCGAGAGGGTTCTTGGCAGACCTGACCGAATGGACTCATGGCACGCGAGTGCTATTCTCCCAATGAGGGTACCCGCATCCGCGGTGACAGGGGAGAAGACATCATGGCAAAACAACCGGAATCCGATTCCTTCATGGACATGTTCGGCAGGTTCGGCCGCGACCTGAAGGTGCCCAATGTCGATATCGAGGCGATCCTTGCCCATCACCGCAAGAACCTCGAAGCGCTGGAGAAATCGGCGCGAGCCAGTGCCGCCGGCGCATCCTCGCTGTTTTCCAGGCAACGCGAAATGCTGCAGGACACGCTGCGTGAGATCGTCGACATGGCGCAGGACTACAAAGTGCCGGGCAATCCGCAGGAACTGATGGCCAAACAGACGGAATTCGCCCGCAAATCCTTCGAGGTTGCGTTGAAGAACGCCGGCGAAGCGGCTGAGCTGGTCAAGAAATCCGGCACCGAATCGGTCGACATCCTGCGCACGCGCATCAAGGAGGCGATGGAGGAAATCCGCGCCGGCTACGAGAAGAAGTAGCGTTCTCTGACAGTCTTGAAAGCCAAGGATTCCCGATTTGACCTGCCGTTGTGCCGGGAGGCATGAGACGGTTGCGGCCGGATTCGGCGGAACGGATTCATGCAGGACGAATTGACAGAGGCCGCCAGTTCGTGGTCCGGAGGCGGGGCAAGCGATCGGGAAAGCAGGAATGACCGAAGTACGGCCTAAAACGCCGCCGACCTACGAACAGTTGAGGACGATGGCCGGGCAGGAGCTAGGCGTATCGGAATGGACGACGGTCGATCAGAACCGTATCGACCAGTTCGCCGAATGCACCGGCGACCACCAATGGATCCATGTCGATCCTGAAAGGGCGCGGCGGCAAAGCCCATTCCGCACGACGATCGCGCATGGCTACCTGACGCTGTCGATCATTGGCGCGCTGGCGCTGGGCATGGGGATCGTGCCGGAGAACACCCAGGCCGCTTTCAACTATGGCTTTGACAAGGTGCGGTTCCTGGCGCCGGTCAAGGTCGGCGCGCGCATCAGGTTGCGCATCACCCTGCTTTCCATGGAGGACAGGGGTCCCGGCCAATATCTGATGAAGGCTGCCAACACGGTGGAGATCGAAGGCGAGGAAAGGCCCGCTCTGATGGCTGAAACGCTGGTCATGCTCTACGAGCGCCGCAAGCGGGCAGGGGCCTGAGCGTTCGACGATATCCGCTTCGATGGCCTGCCGCCAGACAGGTCGCGCGTCACGAAACTCCGGGTTCCAAGATGCTCGCGGCGCGAGCCGAGAGCAGCGCGAGGAACAGCGCGACCAGCGCCAGGGCCGTTGCCGTCTGGAAGGTGACCTGCATCCCATGGGCGGCTGCCCCTGAACTCAGGATATCCTGGCCAATTCCTGGCTGCCCGCCGGCCGATGCGACGGCGAATATGGCGCCCATCAACGACGCGCCGGTGATGAGGCCGAGATTGCGCGAAAGATTGAGCAGGCCGGAGACGACGCCACGCTCGCCGGCGCCGACACCGCTCATGACGGCCGCATTGTTGGACGTCTGGAACAGAGCGTAGCCGAAGCAGGTGACGGTGATCGGGACGACATAGCTGGCAATGCCGAGTTTGGTCATGGCCAGCGACAGCAGGAATGTGCCGGTGGCGAGGCCGAGCAGGCCGATGACCATCGTCCTGTGGGCTCCGAAGCGATCGGCAAGGCGACCGGCCGCCAGCGCCGAGAGGGTAGAAACCAGAGGGCCGGTAGAAAGCAAGAGGCCGACCGTCGCGGCATCCAGACCGAGGCCGCGGGACAGGTAGAACGGGGCAACCACCAGGGTCGCCATCATCACGGTGGCGACGATGAGGCTCATGACCAGGCTGGCGCTCAGCTGGAGGTCACGGAAGCTGGCAAGCTGGATCAACGGGGTTTTCACTTTCGTCTGCACCCTGGCGAACAGAAGAACGCCGACGCCGGCCGCGACCAGCAGGCCGATGTTGAGGGCGCCGAAATTGCCTCTGCCAAGTGTCATGGCCAGCGCATAGGCGGCCAGCGTCAGGGCCAGCAGGGCGGTACCGGTCGCATCGAACTTGCCCCGGTCGGCCTGGGCTTTCTTGCCGCGGGCCAGCAAGGCGCGATAGGCGAGAGCGAAGGTCAGCACGCCCAAAGGGACATTGACGAGGAAAATCGCGCGCCAGCCGAGACCGGCGATCAAAAGACCGCCGAGCGAGGGGCCAAGCGTTGTGCCGATCGCCGACATGGCGCCGAGCAGGCCCATGGCGCTGCCGGTCTTGGCCTTGGTCACGGTTTCGGCCACAAAGGCCAGCGTCAGCGCCATCATCAACGCCGCGCCAAGCCCTTGTATGGCGCGCGCGGCGATCAGCAACCACAGCGTCGGCGCCAGGCCGCAGAGCACCGAAGCCGATGTGAACAGCGCGATGCCGCCAAGCAGCAACGGCCGGCGCCCGAACATATCGGCCAACCGTCCGGCGCTGACGATCAACGTGGTGATGGCGAGCAGATAGGCGAGAACAACCCATTGCACGGACTGGAACGACGCCCCGAATGTCTGCATCAGCGAGGGAAGGCCGACACTGGCAATGCTGGTTCCCAGCGACGACAGCAGCGTGGCGAGCGACAGGCTTGCCAGCGCCCAGCCGGTGGATTGGGTCTGTTGCGGCGCCGATACGCGCCCGTCCAGATTTTGCTCAACGATTGCCACGGCGATCTCCTTTCCATCGGCCCCGGAACCGGAGCTGTCGGAGATCTAGTTCCTTGGCGGATATGGCGGAAGGCGCAGCCTTTGCATCTTATTCATGCATGAAACGCCACATCATGATGGATCCATGCTACGATCCTGTCATGTCTTCACCTGATCTCAATCTGCTAGTCGCCCTGGATGTCCTGCTGACGGAAGGCAGCGTGGCGCGCGCCGCCAATCGCCTTCGCCTCAGCCCATCGGCGATGAGCCGGACGCTTGCACGGCTGCGTGAAACGACTGGCGATCCGCTGCTGGTCCGCGCCGGTCGCGGCCTTGTTCCGACACCGCGCGCACAGGAATTGCGGCAGCAGGCCGGTCGTGTCGTTCAGGATGCGGAAGCACTCCTGCGTCCTGCCAAGCTTCTCAATCTCTCAAGCCTCGACAGGACTTTCACGCTGCGCACCAATGAGAGCTTTGTCGAGGAGTTCGCGCCGCGTCTTGTTGCCCGCATCGAAACCGAGGCGCCTTTCGTGCGGCTGCGTTTCGCGCCGAAGTTCGACAAGGATGTCACGTCGTTGCGCGAGGCGGCGATTGACCTGGAAATCGGCGTCGCCGGTGAAACCGGACCGGAGATGCGCATTCAGGCGCTGTTTCGCGACCGCTTCATCGGTGCCGTTCGATCTGGCCATCCCCTGAGCGAGGGCATTGTGACGCCGGAGCGCTACGCGGCCGGCCGCCACATCAGTGTTTCGCGGCGTGGCCGCGAAAAAGGGCCGATCGATGAAGCCCTGGAGCGGCTTGGACTCCGGCGGACAATCGTGTGCATGGTTTCGGGCTTTTCGGCCACGCTTGCCATGGCGCGCGCATCCGACCTGATCGCCAGCGTGCCCGAGCGGCACACTGAAGGCGCGCGCGCCGGCATGCACAGCTTTCCGCTGCCGGTCGCCACGGTCGAGGTCACCATCTCCATGCTCTGGCACCCACGCCTCGATGCCGATCCGGCGCAACGTTGGCTACGCGACTGCGTGCGGGAGGTTTGTGCGGCTTCTCGCTGACTGACGACCGTACGAAATCAACGCACCATTGCCGCCTCGAGCACCTTGAAAATCCGATCGTCTTCACATTGGGCAACGTTGAAGCGCAGGAAGCGGCTGGCCGTCCGGGACAGGCTGAACGCGTTGCCGGGCGCCAGCACGATGTTGTCGGCGAGAGCGTGGCGGGCCACTTCGGCCGCATCCACGCCATCCGGCAGGCTGCACCACAGGAACAGGCCGGCCGGCTGGTCGATCCAGGGCGTAATGCCGATCGCCTTCAGGCGAGTGCTGGTCTCGCCCATGGCGCGCGAGAGCTTCGCGCGCAGCAAATCCATGTGCTTGCGGTAGCTGCCGTCCTTCAAGAGAGTCAGCACCAGTTCGGCGGCAAGCCGCCCGCCGCCGAACGTCGTGGCAATCTTGAGATCGGTCAGGCGCTCGATCCAGTCGCGCGGTGCGGCGATGAAGCCGCAGCGCACCGACGCCGACAACGTCTTGGAGAAGCTGCCGATGTGAACAACGCGGCTCAGGCCATCGAACGCCGCCAGCCTGGGAGCGGGGACATGTTCGAAATCGGCGAAGATGTCGTCCTCGATGATGGTCAGCTCCGATTGGTCGGCGAGTTTCAGCAGCCGATGCGCGGTGACCGGTGACAGGATCGCGCCGGTCGGATTGTGGATGGCGGAATTGGTGATGTAGAGGCGCGGCCGGTGTTCGGCCAGCGCCTGTGCGAACAGCTCGATATCCGGCCCCGACGGCGTGTAGGGAACGCTGACGACCTTGGCCCGGTGCGCGCGCAACAGAGCGTGGAAGTTGAAATAGCAGGGGTCGTCGACCAGCACCGTATCGCCGGGCTCGATCAGAAACCGGCACAGGAGGTCGATGGCCTGCGTGCCCGATTCCGTCAGTATGATCTGTTCAGGCGAGGCTTCGATGCCACGCCCGGCCATGCGCCGTGCCAGAAGTTGGCGCAGCGGCGGCAGACCAAGCGGCGTGCCGTAGTCCGCCAGGGCCACGTCGTCGGCACGCGCCGCCGTACGCAGCGCCCGGCGGAGTCCTGCCTGCGGCATCCAGGAAGCCGGCAGCCAGCCGCAGCCGGGTTTCAACATATCGTCGCCGGCGTCGAGCGACTGTCGCGAGATCCAGAGCGGATCGACGGCGCGGTCGAGCCGGGGGCCGATCTCGGCCAGCGATAGCGGCGCCAGCGATCCGGCGGCATAAAAGCCCGAGCCGGGCCGGGAGCGGATCGCGCCTTCCGCCGCGAGCCTTTCATAGGCTTCGACCACGGTGGATTTGGACACCTGCATGGATTTGGCGAAGGCTCGGATCGAGGGCAATCGCGCTCCCGGCGTCAGGCTGCGCGCGGCGATCCGCTGACGGATAGTCGCCATCACACCCTCGACAAGGGTTCGCACGCCGTCGGTTTCCAAAGCGAAGTCCGTCATCCGTACTGCTCGATATGCCATTACAGTTTTGTGAAATTGTACCCCATTGTCTCTGGCTAGACCATATGCGCCGGCCCGATAGAGGGCGAAAGAAATGGAGCCTGGAATGGACAAGACCGCGAGCGGCTGGGTGAACGGATTCGTCGGCGTGCTGATCTTCAGCGGCTCGCTGCCGGCGACGCGCGTGGCGGTCATGGATTTCGACCCGACCTTCGTGACATCGGCCCGGGCCGCGATTGCCGGACTGCTTGGCCTGGCAATGCTGCTCCTGTTCCGGCAGAAGCGCCCGGAGCGGGGGGATCTGTTGTCGTTGGTGATCGTGGCGCTGGGCGTGGTGGTCGGCTTTCCCTTGCTGACCGCTCTGGCACTCAAGCACGTCACCTCGGCCCACTCGATCATCTTCATCGGTCTGCTGCCGCTGGCGACCGCGATCTTCGGCGTGCTGCGTGGCGGTGATCGTCCTCGTCCGGCGTTCTGGCTGTTTTCGTGCGTGGGCAGCGCGCTCGTCGCGGGCTTTGCCCTGACGCAGGGCGTCACCGCCTCGCCGGTGGGTGACGGTCTGATGCTTGCGGCCATCGTCGTCTGCGGCCTGGGCTATGCCGAGGGAGCGGCGCTGTCACGTAGGCTCGGCGGCTGGCAGGTGATCTGCTGGGCGCTGGTGCTGTCGCTGCCGGTCATGCTGGTGCTGACATTCGCAACGCTACCGCCGTCCTTCGCCGCCGTCGGCTCCAACGCCTGGATCGGTCTTGCCTATGTCTCGCTGTTCAGCATGCTGATCGGCTTCGTGTTCTGGTATCGCGGCCTGGCGCAGGGCGGCATCGCCGCCGTGGGGCAATTGCAGCTGCTGCAGCCCTTCTTTGGCCTGGCGCTGGCGGCGACGCTGCTGCATGAACAGGTCAGTTCGTTGATGGTTGTCGTCACGCTCGGTGTGGTGCTGTGCGTGTTCGGCGCGAAGAAGTTTGCGAGATAAGTGGCTTCGCGGGAGGGGGCTCCCGCTACTGGAACTTCGTCACCACACCGATGCCGATGCCCTCGAAGCCACCCATCGCCATCAATGCGGCCGGCGCTTCGTCGAGGCTGATCTTCTTGCCGACCAGCAGTTCGGGCTTGAGCTTGCCGTGGCGGATCATTTCCATCATCGCTGGGTAGCGATAGGCCTGAATGCCATGGCTGCCGAGAATCTCGAGTTCGAAGGCGATCACCTTGTCCATCGGCACCTGCGGGCGGGCGTGCTCGCCCAGCATCAGGCCGACCTGCACATGGCGACCGCGCCGGCGCAGGTTCGCAATCGAGTTGAACGAGGTGGTGGGGTGGCCGAGCGCGTCCATCGACATATGCGCGCCGCCATTGGTGATCTGCTTGACCGCCTTGACCACGTTCGGCGTCGTGGACGCATTGATGGTCGCCACCGCACCGATCTTCTTGGCGAACTCCAGCTTCTCGTCGGTGAGGTCGATGGCGATGACATTGGCGCCCATGGCGCTGGCGATCATGATCGCCGACAGGCCGACGCCGCCGCAGCCATGCACCGCCACCCATTCGCCCGGTGTCACCCGGCCCTGGTCGACGATGGCGCGGAAAGAAGTGACGAAGCGGCAGCCGAGGCTGGCGGCGGTGGCGAATTCCATTTCGTCAGGCAAGCGCACGAGATTGGTGTCGGCATGCTCGATGCCGACATATTCGGCGAAGGAGCCCCAGGCGTTGAAGCCGGGCTGGGACTGGTGTTCGCAGACCTGATGGTTGCCCGAGGTGCATTCGAAGCAGCGGCCGCAGCCGACGGCGAAGGGCACGGTGACACGCTCGCCGGCCTTCCAGCGGGTCACTTGCTTGCCTGCGGCAACCACGATGCCGGCCAGTTCATGACCCGGCACGTGCGGCAGCGTGATATCGGCGTCATGACCCATCCAGCCATGCCAGTCGCTGCGGCACAGGCCGGTCGCCTCGACCTTGATGACGACGCCATCGGCAGCCGGCTTCGGATCGGGAACGGTCTGGATCGTCGGCGCTTCGCCGAATTTCTCGAAGACGACGGCTCTCATTGGTCACTCCACCCTTCACGCGGCCCTCAGGAAACGATAGCCGATTCCCTGTCCGGTCAAGCGGAAATCGATTCCGCCAGACATGCTGCTCTGGATGCTGATGCTACGTGGACCAATGAAGTCCTATTCGGCATCGACCTGGTTCTGGGGTGCGGCCTTCTGGAAGGCCGGCAGTGTCATGCAGGCGGCGTTGATGCGGGCGATCGTTGGGTAAGGCGTCATGTCGACGCCGAAGCGGGCGTTGTTGGTGACCTGCGCGGCCAGGCAGATGTCGGCCAGCCCCGGCGTGTCGCCATGGCAGAACTTTCCGGTCTCTTGCGACGACGCGAGGATCTTTTCGAGCGGCTGAAAACCCTCGTTCACCCAGTGACGGAACCAGTTGGTGATGTCCTGGTCGCCGGCACCGAACAGTGTGCGCAGCGAGGTCAGCACGCGCAGATTGTTCACCGGATGGATGTCGCAGGCGATCATCTGCGCCAGCATCCTGACATGGGCCCGGCCGATCGCGTCCTTGGGAAGCAGCGGCGGTTCGGGATTGGTCTCGTCAAGAAATTCGATGATCGCCAGCGACTGGGTCAGCAGCGTGCCGTTGCTCAACACAAGGGCCGGCACCAATCCTTGCGGATTGACGGCGAGATAGGCGGGCTCCAGATGCTCGCCATGCCGCAGATGATGAGGGATGTAGTCGTAGGTCAGATCCTTCATCTCCAGCGCGATCCGCACCCGATAGGAGGTGGAGGAGCGATAGTAGTTGTGGAGGACGATATCGCTCATGCGTTCACTTCGGCTGGCCGACCGTTATTTCGATGGTGCCGATGCCGTCGACGCCGCCGGTCATTGTCCCGCCTGGCCTGACCGCGCCGACGCCGGCCGGCGTGCCGGTGAAAATCAGGTCGCCGGGCTGCAATTCCATGGCCTCGCTGCAGATCGACACGATATCTGATATCGGCCAGATCAGCTCGGTGAGGTCGGCGTCCTGCCTGACCTTGCCGTCGACGGCAAGCCAGATGCGGCCCTTTTGCGGGTGGCCGGATTTTGCCGCGGGGATGAGCGGGCCGCAGGGGGCGGAACGGTCAAAGGCTTTCGACCAGTCCCAGGGTCGCGCCATCTTCTTGGCTTCGTCCTGCAGGTCGCGGCGGGTGAGGTCGATGCCGACGCCGTAACCCCAGACATGATCCAGCGCCTGCTCGCGGGCGATGCGGAAGCCCGGCTTGCCGATCGCGGCAACGAGTTCGATCTCGTGGTGCAAATTGCCGGTCAAGGGCGGGTAGGGGATCGTCGCCCCGGAATCGACCACCGCGTCGGCCGGCTTTGTGAAGAAGAAGGGCGGATCGCGCTCGTCATTGCCGAACTCGCGGGCATGCGCCGCATAGTTGCGGCCGACGCAGAAGATGCGCCGCACCGCGAAACGTTCCGGCGAACCCGCAATGGCCACCGATGCGATTGCTGGCGGGGGAAGGACGAACTCTGTCATGTAGGTCTCTGCTTGGTTGCTGGAACATTCGACCGATTTGGATGGCCGGGCAAGGCGATTGTCATCGGAAACGCCGGGCCCGGCTCTTTCCAAGAGATGGCGATATACTATTTGGCAATAATCTGGCCATGCTGGCGAGATTATTCTAATCGCCTCTGAACTGAAATGAACCCCATGACCGCAGTCCACGATCGCGCCCGGTTCCTGATCATCGACGACCACCCGCTGTTTCGCGAGGCGCTGCACAGCGCGGTGCAGATGGCCTATCCGGAAGTCGACACGGTGGAGGCGCGCTCGATCACCGAGGCGCTTGAGCTTCTGGCCGGCGCCAAGCCGTTCGATCTTGCGCTGCTAGACCTCAGCATGCCCGACGTGCACGGATTTGATGGCCTGCTGCAACTCAGGACCCGTTATCCGCGCCTGCCGGTGGTCATCGTCTCGGGCTATGAGGAGCCGAAGATCATTTCCGAGGCGCTGTCTTACGGCGCGGCCGGCTTCATTCCGAAATCGGCGCGCAAGAGCGACCTGGCTGCCGCCATCCGCTCGGTGATGGAAGGCGCGATCTACGTGCCGGAAACCTATGAAGGCCGTACACCGGACGCCGATAGCGTCGACCGTGCCGACATGGTGCAGCGCCTGTCCACGCTGACGCCGCAACAGTTGCGGGTGCTGCAGATGCTGCGCCAGGGCCTGCTCAACAAGCAGATCGCCTATGAGCTGCAGGTCGGCGAAACCACGGTCAAGGCGCATGTCTCCGAAATCCTGCGCAAGCTCAATGTCTATAGCCGCACCCAGGCTGTCATCGAGGTCTCGAAGCTGGACAATGCGGAGCTGTTTCGGGACCAGGGCGGATTTTGATCTTTTATCCGCCCGACGTTGCGCGCATATCCAACAGGGTGGAAGGTCTAAGCCAGCAGATGCGCCAGCAGCGCGCGCAGTTGCGCCGGCTTCACCGGCTTGCGCATCAGTTCGATGCCACCCGCACGCGCTGCCTTGGCAACCGCTTCGGAACTGTCGGCGGTGACGATCAGCGCCGGCACGGCGCGGCCGAGATAGTCGCGGACCTCGGCGATGGTGGCGGTGCCGAGATCGCCGCCGTCGAGATGCTGGTCGGCAATGACGATGTCGGGCACCCAGTCGGTGTCGCCAAGCAGGTCGAGCGCATCGTCGGTCGAGGTCGCGGCCCTCACCAGGCATTGCCAGCGTTCGAGCAGGAAGGTCATGGCCTGCAGCACCTCGGCATCGTTCTCGACCAGCAGCACCTTGGTGCCGAACAGGCCGTAGCCGCGCGGCCGCTCCATGTCGGCGAGATTGGCGATGGCGTCGGCGGGGGCGCCGATGCCGACCGGAACATCGATGTGGAAGATGGTGCCGCGCCCGACCTTTGATGAAAAGGTCACGGGATGGCCGAGCGCGCTGGCCATGCGGCGCACGATGGCGAGCCCGAGCCCAAGACCACCGCCATCCAGTTCGGCATTGGCCGGCGAGGTGCCGCGGTGGAATTCCTCGAAAACCGCCTCGCGCTGGTCGTCGGGAATTCCGCAACCGGTATCGGCGACGTCGATGCGGATGGTGTCGCCGCGATGCCTGGTGCCGACAAGCACGCCGCCCGAGCGCGTATAGCCCAGCGCGTTGGAAAGAATGTTCTGCAGGATGCGGCGCAGCAACGTCCGGTCGGAGCGGACCACCGCATTGACCGGCCGGAACTTCAGCGACAGCCCCTTCAGTTCCGCGACCGGCTGGAAATCCGAGCGCAGCGACGAGAACAGCGCCTCCAGGCTGACGTCGCCGATGTCGGGTTGCACCACGCCGGCGTCGAGCTTGGAGATGTCGAGCAGTGTGCGCAGCAGGTCCTCCATCGTCTCCAGCGAGCGCTCGACCTGCCGTACCAGCTTCCTGCCCTCGTCACTGGTCTGCACTTCGGCGAGCGCCGAGACGGAGAGGTGGGCGGCGTTCAGCGGCTGCAGCACGTCGTGGCTGGCGGCGGCGAGGAAGCGGGTCTTGGACAGGTTCGCCAGTTCGGCGTTTTCCTTGGCGGCGCTGAGATCGATGTTGGATTGTTCCAGCCTGCGCAGCGTCGAGTGCAACTCCTCGGTGCGCGTACGCACTCGATTTTCCAGCGAAATCGCGGTCTGGAACAGTGAGAAGGCGTTGCCTTGCTGGTCCATCGATCGCTCGACGCGGCTGACCAGCGCCGCGTTGATCTTCTTCAGCCTCTCGAGGTCGTTGATGTCCCTGAGCGGCATCTTATTCCGCCGCCTGGCGTTCGCCAAAGGCGATGCCGGTGAAAGTCTGGTTCAAATGCATGGACCGGTACTGTTCGCCATAGGTGCCGAAGCCGATGACATTATTGACCCGGTAGAGCTCCGAAATGTCTCGGAAGACCTGACGGTTGCGCGCGTCGAGCCGGCGCAGCACGCAGTCGAAGCCGAGGATCATGTCGATGCCGCCAAGCCTCTCCTCGACATCCCGCAGCGCGGCGCGCGTCGATCCGACCATGTCCATCGGCTGGGCGATCGACAGCACGACGCCGTCGTCGATGGCGCAGAAGAACGACAGCGAGCCGTCCGGGTGCATCTTCTGGATGGAGCGGCAATAGTATTCGCCGCCCACCTTCACCACCACTGGATGCGAGGCAAAGCTCAGCGGCGTCAATGTCTGCGGGAGGATACCGACAGAGGCGGCATATTCCTCCGCCGCGTTGGTGGCGTTGAACTCGCGCACGATGCGGTGATCGGGATCGGATGACGTCACCACCAGCTTTTCGTCGGTGGGAACGAAGTTGTCGGTCTTGAAGACATGGAAGGGAATTTCCGTGGCGATCAGCACGATGATGGCGCTGTCGGAGGTGACCCTGCCATTCGAGATCAGCCGTGTCGTCTCGAATTTCAGGTCATCGCCAGCCGAGCCGCCGAGCAGCGGTATGTCGTCGAGACCCCAGTGGATGGCCGAACTAACCGCCTCCTCGGCATAGGAGAGCCCATCGATGAAGCAAAGCGCGAACGTGTTCCTGGTCTGCTCATGGCCGACGCGCCCACGCAACGCGCGCCTCAGCGCCTCGACCTCACCGGTGATCCTGTCCATGCCCGAGGAGGACAGATCGTCGACCATCGTGCTGACCGCGGTGAATGACGCCGAGGGAAGCAGCATGGCGAGCACATGGCCGTCCTCGAGGCCTTGCGGCGTAATCTCGCCGGCGGTCGAGCAACCGGCGTGGTGGAGCGCCGGCGCATGGGTCTTGAGTGCCCGGGAAAGGGCGCTGGCCTCGACCAGGCTTTGGGAGAAGAACAGCAGGGCAAAGCCGGCATCGATGGCGGCGGCCTCAGTGGCCACCGCACGTGCAAAAGCGTTCGGGTCGGGCTCGTCCGAGGTGAGCACCGACAGACCGCATGCATAGCGGGTCCGTGAACTGGCCAGCGGCGTCCTCCGCATTTCCTCCGACGCTGTTTTTATGCGCGTCGGGCGCGCGGGCGTCGCATGGCATTGTTGTCTCCAATCGGCGTTTTGGCAATGGGGAGACCGGATTGTACGTTTTGCCCGGCCATGACCGAAAGTACAATGAGCCGAGTTTTCGACGTGCTGTTTTTTGTACGTTATGCAGTGTACGAATAACGCATGCCCGAAGCGCCAACACCGCGTCGGCAGCGTGATGACCAAGGTTATACCCAGGGAGGATTCATGTCGGACGTTTCGTTGATGGTGAACGGAAAGCGGGTCAGCGGCGTTGCCGAGGACCGAACGCTGCTGGTTCATTTCTTGCGGGAGAATCTCGGCCTTACCGGCACGCATGTCGGTTGTGACACCTCGCAATGCGGTACCTGCGTCGTGCATGTCGACGGCAAGGCGGTCAAGTCGTGCACGATGCTCGCGGTACAGGCTTCCGGCTCGACCATCGTGACGATCGAAGGCCTGGCCAATGGCGCCGACCTGCATCCGGTGCAGGCCGCGTTCAAGGAGCATCATGGGCTCCAGTGCGGCTTCTGCACGCCGGGAATGATCATGACGGCGACCGACATGATCAACCGCCACCCCGAAGGCCTCGACGAGGCGACGGTGCGCGCCGAACTCGAAGGCAATATCTGCCGCTGCACCGGCTACCACAACATCGTGAAGGCGATCCTCGCCGCATCGAAGACGATGTCCAAGGCGTCGAAGGGCAAAGCCAGGCAGGCTGCCTAGGGAAAACGCGAATAGGGAATGGCGAACAGGGATCAGCGCGGTCAGTTCCTCTGACTAGGCGCCAACTCATCCCAACCGCCCCTTGCTATTCGCTACTCACTATTCGCTATTTCGGCAATTCGGGAGGAATTTCTGATGGGTATTGAAGGTGTTGGCGCTCGTGTGGCGCGCAAGGAAGACAAAAGGTTCATCACCGGTGCCGGCCGCTATGTCGACGATATGGTGGTCCCCGGCATGAAGCATGCGGCCTTCGTGCGCAGCCCGCACGCGCATGCGCAGATCAAGAAGATCGACGTCAAAAAGGCTCAAGCCATGCCCGGCGTCATTGGCGTGCTGACCGGCAAGGAGCTCAAGGCCGACGGTATCGGCAACCTCATCTGCGGCTGGATGATCCACTCCAAGGATGGCTCGCCGATGAAGATGGGGGCGTGGTCGCCGCTGGCCTTCGACAAGGTGCGGTATGTCGGCGATGCCGTCGTCATCGTCGTCGCCGAGACCAAGGGGCAGGCGCGTGACGCGGCCGAGGCGGTCGAGATCACCTACAAGGAGCTGAAGGCCGTCGTCGACGCCTCGAAGGCGATGGACAAGGACGCGCCGCAGATCCATCCCGAGGCCGACAACAACCTGATCTTCGACTGGGACATCGGCAACGCCGACGATACGGCGGCGGCCTTCCAGAAGGCGGCCCATGTCGTCAAGATGGACATCATCAACAATCGCCTGGTGCCCAACGCCATGGAGCCGCGCGCCGCCCTTGGTCATTACGACAAGGCGGAGGACCACTACACCTGCTGGACGACGTCGCAGAACCCGCATGTCGCGCGGCTGGTGATGAGCGCCTTCTACAATGTCGCGCCGGAAAACAAGCTGCGCGTCATAGCACCGGATGTCGGCGGCGGCTTCGGCTCGAAGATCTACATCTATCCGGAAGAGATCGTCTGTCTTTGGGCGTCGAAGAAGACCGGCGTGCCGGTCAAATGGGTGGCCGACCGCACCGAGAGCTTCCTCACCGACGCGCATGGCCGCGACCATCACACCCACGCTGAAATGGCTTTCGACAAGGACCACAAGATTCTTGGCCTGAAGGTCGAGACCAAGGCCAATCTCGGCGCCTACATGTCGCTGTTCTCGTCAGCGACGCCGACCTATCTCTACGCGACGCTGCTGTCGGGCCAGTACAACATCCCGGCCATCCACGCCAATGTGAAGGCGATCTACACCAACACCGCGCCGGTCGACGCCTATCGCGGGGCGGGGCGGCCGGAAGCGACCTTCGTTATGGAGCGCATGATGGAGACCGCGGCGCGCCAGTTCGGCGTTTCGCCGGCGGAGCTGCGGCGCAAGAACTTCATCACCTCGTTCCCGCACCAGACGCCGGTCATCATGTGCTATGACGCCGGCGACTATGCGGCCTCTCTCGATGCCGCGATGAAGGCGTCGGACTATGCCGGCTTTGCCAAGCGCAAGGCCGCCGCCGCCAAGAAGGGGCTGCTGCGCGGCATCGGCATGAGCTGCTACATCGAGGCCTGCGGTATCGCGCCGTCGGCGGCGGTCGGCAGCCTCGGGGCCGGTGTCGGCCTTTGGGAAAGTGCCGAGGTTCGCGTCAACGCGGTCGGCACGATCGAGGTTCTGACCGGTTCGCACAGCCACGGCCAGGGCCATGAAACGACCTTCGCGCAGCTGGTCAACGAGCGCTTTGGCGTGCCGCTCGATTCGGTCTCGATCATTCACGGCGACACCGACAAGGTGCAGATGGGCATGGGCACCTATGGGTCACGCTCGGGCGCGGTCGGCATGTCGGCGATCGTCAAGGCGCTCGACAAGGTCGAGGCCAAGGCCAAGAAGATTGCCGCCCACCTGCTCGAGGCCGATGAGGGCGACATCGTCATCGAGAACGGCGCGCTGAAGGTGGCCGGCACCGACAAGAACGTGCCGTGGTTCCAGATGGCGCTCGCCGCCTATACCGCCCACAATCTGCCGGGCGGGATGGAGCCCGGGTTGAAGGAGACGGCGTTCTACGATCCGTCGAACTTCACCTTCCCGGCCGGCTGCTACATTTGCGAGGTCGAGGTCGACCCGGAAACCGGTACCACCGAGATCATCCAGTTCGTCGCAGCCGACGATTTCGGCAACATCATCAACCCGATGATCGTCGAAGGCCAGGTGCATGGCGGACTAGCGCAAGGCATCGGCCAGGCTCTGCTCGAGGGTGCCCACTATGACAATAGCGGCCAGCTTTTGACCGCGAGCTACATGGACTACACCATGCCGCGCGCCGGCGACCTGCCGTCGTTCAAGGTCTCGACCTCGAACACGCCGTGCCCGGGCAATCCGCTCGGCATCAAGGGTTGTGGCGAGGCCGGCGCCATCGGCTCGCCGCCGGCGGTGATCAACGCCATCACCGACGCCATCGGCAGCAACGATCTCGCCATGCCGGCTTCGCCGTCCACCGTGTGGGCAGCGATCCGCGCGACGACGAAACACTGAGGAGGAAGAAGCATGTATTCGGTCAACTATCACCGCGCCGCCTCGGTCACGGATGCCGCTAAGCTCGTCAAGACCGGCGACGCCAAGCTGCTGTCGGGCGGCATGACGCTGATCCCGGCCATGAAGACGCGGCTCGCGGCACCTTCCGATCTTGTCGACCTGTCGCGGATCAAGGACCTGCAAGGCGTCAAGGTGTCGGGCAAGACCGTCACCATCGGCGCCGCCACCACGCACTACGACGTCGCCCGGGACGAGAAGCTGAAGAAGGCGTGTCCGGCGCTTGCCCATCTCGCGTCGCTGATCGGCGATCCGGCGGTGCGCCACCGGGGGACGATCGGGGGCTCGATCGCCAACAACGATCCGGCGGCCGACTATCCGGCGGCGCTGCTGGCGCTGGGCGCCACCATCGTCACCAATAAGCGCCAGATCGCCGCCGACAAGTTCTTCAAGGGCCTGTTCGAGACGTCTTTGAAGGACGGCGAGATCGTCACCGCCATCACCTTCACGGCGCCAGCCAAGGCGGCCTATGAGAAGTTCCGCAACCCGGCATCGCGCTACGCGATCGTCGGCGTGTTCGTGGCCAAGGGCAAGGACGGCGTCAGCGTTGCCGTCACCGGCGCCGGCGATGACGGCGTCTTCCGCTCGAAGGAGATCGAGGCAGCGCTCGCCAAGAATTTCGCGGCCGCCGCGCTCGACGGCGTCAAGGTGCCGGCGAAGAATTTGATGACCGACATCCACGCCTCGGCCGACTACCGCGCAAATCTGATCGCGGTGATGGCCAAGCGCGCGGTGGCGGCAGCCAACGCCTGACGACAAAGCGGTTCATCGTTCACGAAAACGCCGAACCGCTCCCTCTCTTTGTCTTGAGGCAATTCCCAGGGGAAAGCGCTATGCGCTTTTCCCGGGAAAACCGTCTCACACTTTCCCCTGGAATCGCTTGGCAGTTGCCGACATGGAAAGGGGCCTTCGCGGCCCCTTTTTCGTATGTGGCGGGCCGTAGTCGTCCAGTTCCTGAAAGAATCGTTGCCGCACCAACCTCCTTTGCTTCAAGCAGTTCCGGCCGCTTGCTGCCCTGAAACTGCCGTGGCAGCAATCTCGCACTTGCACAAATTGATATTGCACTGCAATATGACCTGGGGCGGGAATGCGAACCGGGTTCGGACAGCGTACCGCCGTACCCTTTCGCATGACCAATGCGAAAGGATCGGAATGTCCGACATTTCCGCAACCCATATGGTTCGGTCTCTAACCGTCACCGACAGATCGGCCAGGACAAGATTGGCCTATCTCGACGGCTGGCGCGGCCTGTCGATAGCCCTGGTGCTGATCGGCCATTTTTTCCCTGTTCCCGGAATCAATCTCGGGGTGCTGGGCGTCGAGTTCTTCTTCGTGCTCAGCGGCCGGCTGATGGCCGAGATCCTTTTCATCGAACGCTACCCGCTGAAGAAATTCTTCAAGCGTCGCTTCTCGCGCATCTATCCGGCTCTGCTGGTGTTCGTCATCGTTGCCATGATTGCGCTCTCCGGCACATTCATCGCCTTCAAATGGAAGGCGGCGCTGACGGCGCTGACATTCACCTACAATTATGCCGGCATTCTCGTTACCCGGGCCGGGGCGCTAGACCATATCTGGTCGCTTTGCGTCGAGGAGCACGCCTATATCATCCTGGCGCTGATCAGCGCGCTCGTCTTCAGCCGCAACCGCGTGATCCCACTGCTGGTGACACTGGCCCTGCTTGCCATGGCGAACGGCGCGATCTCGTACTGGGTGTTCGATCTGGACTACGAGACCACCTACTGGCGCACCGACGTGCACATCGCGTCGATCCTGCTGTCGGCATCGATCTGCCTGCTCAAGGCCGAGGGCAGGCTGCCGGCGGTGTTCAGGGGCACGCACGTGGCGCTGGCGGCAACGGTCGGCGCGATTGTGCTTTTCCTCGATCCGGTGCCGACGCCGATCCACTATCTCGTGGCGGTGCCGCTGCTGGCGCTCGCCGTCAACGCGCTCGATTTCAACACCGGCTATCTGACCGGATTGCTGTCCTCATCGCCGATGACGATGCTGGGGCTGTGGTCGTATTCGCTGTATCTGTGGCAGCAGCCGTTCTACAAATTCGTCTATGAGCAAGGCAGCAACCCATGGCCGATGCTGGCCGGGGTCTTTGCCTGCGCGCTCTGCAGCTACTACGTCGTCGAGCGGCCGGCACGCGAATGGCTCAACCGCAATTGGTGAAGACCGCCGGCATCGTCAGGCCGAGGCGCTGTTTTTCCGCGCCCTAAGATAGCGCCGCAGGCCGGCTTCGCCGCGCGGCGTCGTCCAGCGGTGGTTCCAGGCGAAGGCCGGCCGCAGCAGCGGTGCGAGGAATTTGAGGATGGGTCTCTCGACCGTGACCTGCCAGATCAGCTGGACATGGGTGCCGGTGCCCGACGGCGACAATTCGGCCCGCCACAGCCCGTCGAAATCGCCATGGGTCTTAACCACCACCAGCCGGCCTGGTTCGAGCTCCGCGGCCTCGATGATGAAATTCAGCTCATAGGGCAGGGCGCCGCGAGCCCGCGCCCTTGCGCGCGAACCGATGATCGCCTTGCCTCTCCTGTCCAGCGGCACCACTTCCTTGTAGACGTCACCCCACCAGAGCGGCAGCAGTTCGGCATCCGAGAGCACCTCCCACACTTCCAGTGGCGTGCCCTCGGGGATGTGCCAGCTTTCGTCGAAACGGAAGACATTGCTTGGCATGGCGCTTCCTCCGGTTGGCGGAAACATCCATATTAGCTGCGGCTTTTTTATGTGGCCAGCGCCAGCGGATCAGGCGGGGATCTGCCTGACATAGTAGCGCACCGCCTTCTTGCCGCCATGGATGACGGCGTCGCCGACTTCGGCGAAGCCCAGGGCGGCGTGAAAGGCATCGGAAGCCGGGTTGGGCGGATCGATATTGACCTCGCAGGTGACCAGCGTGTGGCCGGCGGCCGCGACATGATCGAACAGGTCCTGGTAAAGCCGGCGGGCATGGCCGCGGCCGCGCGCTTGCGCCGCGACGACGACACGGTCGACATAGACGAAGCACGGGTAGCGTTCGCAAAACCACAGAAAATTGGGACTGTCGTAACCGGCGTCCTGATCGAAGGTCATGATGAAGGCTTCGAGGTCGCCAATGCGGCGCGCATAGAAGGCCTCGCCGAGCAGGAAGGACAGCCGCTCTGGCTCCAGCCAAGACAGTTCGGCTGCGTGCTCGTTGTTGAGCGCCAGGATCGCCGCTTCGTCTTCGGGCGCTACAGGGCTGATCGCGGCAGGGGTCGCGGTCATGCCTTGGCCGCCGCGATCGTCGCCGCCACCAGCGGTGTGTCGGTCAGAGTGTTGCGATACTCACGGTCGAGGTCGGAGCCGCCCATGCCGACGTGGGGATTGCGGTAATGCATGGCGCTTGGCACCTCTCTGAGGGCGGCGAAATGCATTTCGGCCAGTCCCGTTTTCCTCAGCACTTCGGCGATGTTGCCAAGGTCGAGCCCGCCACAGCCGAGGATAACGATGCGGTCGCCGGCCTGCCGCACCAGATCCGCCAACAGCGAGATGCCTTCGATGGCGGTATCGCGCTGGCCGCTGGTCAGTACGCGGCCGACCTTGCAGCGGATCAGCACTTCCAGCGCCTCGGCCGGATCGCGCGTCATGTCGAAGGCACGGTGGCAGGTGACGTTCAGAGGCCCGGCGGCCTTCGTCAACTCGCTCATGCGCTCTTCGTCGATGGTGCCATCGGCGTTCAGGCAGCCAAATACGACGCCGGGCACGCCGAGGTCGCGCAGCGCGGCGACATCGGCAAGCATCGAGCGATATTCGGCGTCGCTGTAGAGAAAATCGCCGCCGCGCGGCCGCACCATGACGTGAAACGGCACGGTCGCCTGGTCGAGGGCGGCGCGCACCGTGCCGAGGCTCGGCGTGATGCCGCCTTCTACCAAGCTGGCGCACAGTTCGACCCGGTCGGCGCCGGCAGCCTGCGCTGCCAAAAGGCCATCGATGCCCTCGACACAGATTTCGATCAGCGGCAGGCGAGGTTGTTTGGTCAAGGGGCGATCCAGTCGATGATGTCGGCGTCAGCCCTAGCATCGGGCAGCTTGGCGCGAAAGCGCGAACAGCGCGCCGCCACTTGGGCCAGGCTGCATTTCCCGGCTTGACAGTCTTATAACCGTTGAGTTATTGATCAACCTATAGCCAACGGGTTATTGATCGTGTGGGCAGCGCAGCGTCGTTCTCGATCGACAAGGAGTGGACATGACTGAAACCAAATCGATTGTCGTCGAACGTCTGATCCCGCACGCTGCCGAAAAGATATGGCGCGCATTGACCGTGCCTCATCTCGTTGCCGAATGGCTGATGCAGAATGACTTCGTGGCGGAAGAGGGACATCGCTTCACCTTCCGGGCAACGCCGGTGCCAGGCTGGTCCGGCGTGACGAATTGCGTGGTGCTGAGGGTCGATGCGCCGCGCCTGCTTGCCTATAGCTGGGGCGACGGGACGGAATCGGACAGCGGGCTGCAGACCATGGTGACATGGTCGCTCACTCCCGAGGGCGCGGCGACCCGGGTGCGAATGGAGCAGTCGGGATTCCGGCCCGCCGACGAACGCGGATATGCCGGCATGGGGGGCGGGTGGCCGCGTATCCTCGAGCGGCTCGAACAGGTGGCCGCCAGGCAGAGCTGACACCGGGCTTTTTCTCAAACAAACCAGTCGGCGGAACTGGCGATCGCAACAATTCAACCCGGATGCTCGGCTTCCGGGTCTGGCAAAACACGCCCCGACGAAACGCTTCAAGAAGGAGACGGACATGCAAGCGAGGATCAAAAATCCGGTGATGCTCATTCCCGGCGCCCTGCAGGCGCTGCTGGCGCTGGACAAGTCGACCGAGGCGGCCGAGGTGCCTTATGTGACACGCAAGCTCATGCATCTGCGCGCCAGCCAGATCAACAGCTGCAGCGCCTGTGTCGACATGCATGCGCGTGAACTGAAAAAGGCCGGCGAAAAGGACGAGCGCATCTTTGCCCTTGCGGCATGGCGGGAGACGCCTTACTTCACCGATGCCGAACGGGCGGCCCTGGCGCTCGCCGAGGCCGGCACAAGGCTCGCCGACCGGCCGGACGCGGTGCCGGACGATGTCTGGGACGAAGCCGCCGGGCACTAAGGCGCTGGCCGCCCTGGTCATCCAGATCGCGCTGATCAACGCCTTCAACCGGCTGAACGCCACGACACGACAGATGGTCGGCGCCTGGGGCTGAGCCCTCGGGTACAGGGCGGTCGTTCGAGACGATGCGGCTCACTCGCCGCGCATTGCCGCTTGGGTTTGCCCGAGCGGCAGTTGCGTCAGGCTACTGGCGCAACTCCGTATTCTTGGCGCCTTCCTCGACCTGATCGATAACCAGCAGCTTGACCGGTCCGTCGCCTATATTGGTGGCCTGGTGCCACTGTCCAATCACCTCGATGATGAAATCGCCCGTCTTGTAGGTGTTGCTGTTGCCGCTCTCGACATTGGTGACCTTCAGCGTCCCGGCTTCGACATAGGCGTAGCGGGGGAAGGGATGCCTGTGCACCGGCAAGGTCGCGCCCGGCGCGATGTCATAGGTCGAAACCAGGACCTGCACGTTTTTCCGCGGCAGCGTGATCGGCTGGCTGGAAGCGGTTGTCGTGCGTGACGCAAGCGGCGTGACGACGACCGGTGTGCCGCTGCTGTCCAGTGCCCAAACCGGGTTTGCGGAAAAGACCGCCGCGAGCAGCAGCCCAGACATCAGAATTTTTCGCATGATTCGCTCCAGCGCAGTGTCAGCATCGCGCGGCGGCCCTCCGCGTGCAAGGTAGGGTCTTTGGCGAGAAGCCTGCCGGCCCGCGTCCTTCGTCCGGCCGCGCCGGGGGGCCGGGTTGTTCCGTGATTGCCGCTGTCCGATCGTGGGCTATGCCGCGGCACTGAGCCTGGGTTCTGCGAGCGTCCCCAGGCCGGCACATCCAGAACAGGCGAGCGTCTCTCCTGGGCAACCGGTCTGATGGGTGCCTTGCGGGCAGCAATGCCCCTTTGACGCATACCATCTGGAGCAGTCGAAAACCCTGCCGCTGCCATGACAGTGCGGGCATTCCGCATTCACTAAAGCCGTTGCCAATTTTTCTTACCCAAGCCAAACGCACTAACCCCACGCCGCAAGTAACAGAGATCGCTGCGCTTTCAAGCACGGCGCGCTGACTTAAATTGGGTGGGTCGATGACAGGGGTAGGTGGCCGGTGCCGGCCGCGCGACGAACGGAGTGGCGTTTTTTGCCCCGCTGCAGGAAGCCGCGGTAGGCCGGCGCCGCGTCTTGGAGAGACAACGTGACACCGGCCAGACGAACCGTCAGGTCCGCCGCCCCGCACACATGGCCTATTCGGACGGTCGGGGTTATGGCGTGATCGCGGAAGCAGGAGGCTGCTGGAGGCTGCTGGTCGGAACTGTCGCCATCCGTTGGGGCAAAGCAAACCGCGCGCCGCAAGGCATCTCGATCAGAACAGCAGGAGCAAACGAGCTCACTCGAAAGAACATGCCAGGCTAGCCGATTGAGGTATCCGAGCATCGTCACTCTCCTTGTGAAAGGCAGATATAATTCCGGCGTTCCCGACGCCGGATAGGCCGGTTTCGGCGAACAGGAGGGTAAGATGCTACGTGCAATATCTAGGGTTCTGGCTATCGTCGTCCTCTGCTCCACCGCCGTCGGAATCACGACAAGTCTGACCATGGCTGACACGCGCGATGCGGGCCACAAGCCGGGTGATAGGGGACACTAGGTCCACCGCCCAATGCCGACGCGCGATCGGTCAATTTGTCACTGCCGAAGTTGATGGCCCGTTGCTCGCGCAGCGGGCCTATCTTTCGCCCGAGGCAGCAAGACCGCCTGGAAAGTGACAAGTAAGCTTGGGGAACGAACCGACAGTTCGAATCTTGGCAAATCTTGCAAAGGTGGCCGAGGAAACAGCGCTGATTGGAAGGCAGCACCTTGTGTTCTGCCGGATCAATATGCGCCTTAACCAATACAATAACAGGCCCGGTCGGACGGGCGCGGAAAGCATCGCCAAGGCGAGCTTCGCCTCAGCAGGCGCGCTTGAACGAATGTCAGTAGCGACGTCGCCGCAACGAAAGGATCAGCCCGACCACCAAGCCGAGAACGAACCCGAGTGGCCCGGTAATAAAGATGCCGAGCAGCGGTCCCTGGTTGGCCTCGGGCGTGAAGATGAGCGGTCCAACGAACCCGCCGACAAAGCCGATGACGCCCAGGACCACGCCCCAGCGGAACATCGTAGCGATCATGTATCCCCCAAACCTCGTCCCGACTTGCTTACGAATCCGTAAGTCGCGCATCTGAGCCTAGTCCCATAGGCTGACCGGGAGCAGCGAATTCATTCAGCCCTTCGCTGCTCCCTGGGTTCCCACACCCGACAGCCCGCTGCCACCCCCCAAAAGTCCCGGCAGCGGGCTGGTCCCACGCTGGTCCTGAACGCAAGACCACCGACGGATCAAGTCGTCAAGTTGGCGATACGACCCGCTGCCTCGATGTCGGCCTCTTGGCCGGGAACAAAAGGGCTGCGATCCGGTTTCGAGGGATGGGAGGAAATAGATATGCCAAGCCAAGTCAAGGATCCGCCACCGAAGCCCGACCACGAGAAGGCACCCGTCCGTCGTCGTGACAAGGAAGCACCGCCAGAGCCTAAACATGTCGATCCGCCACCGCGAGATGTGCGAGAGGCGCCGGTTCCAAATCCAAACGGCGAGAAGAATCGTTAAGCGCCGGCCGCATGCGGCGCGTCGATGAGTGGCGGGCAGCTGTACGTTTTAGCCAGTGCACCTCCGGCACGATAATTGCTTCCACATCCCTGAGGGGGAAATGGCTGGGCTAATGCATCGAAGTAATGAAGAACTGTGCAATTGGGCGGGCGCAAGGGGGATTACGATCTACCAACGATCAAAGACTGTCTGGATTGCGGCAGGAACGTATCGGGGCCGTGAATATGAGGTGAAGGGTCGTACTCCTGCCCTTGCGCTCGCATTGTGGATGGAGGCCGCACGGTACCGAGGTTCGGGAATATAGGGCTGACCCGCTTCCGCCCAGCAGGGTGCGGCCGACGCCCTCGGGTCAGGGTGGCTCCATCGAGCGCCGGCCTTGGCAGGGTTGGGGTCCTGCCACCGAATAAAATTAGCTGATTCTAAAATATCGAGGAATAGTTCGATTGCGGAAAGGTGCCGCTTCGATCGTCGCCTTCGCCGAACTCGTCTCTGTCGATGGGGCGGGACTCCGCTGCCCCCGTTGTCAATGAAGGGCGAGGCGCTCGGTACGCATTGCAAAATGGCAGGGGAGGCGCGGACGCCTCCCGCGTCTCCCGGCATCTTAGAATCGATCGTTCACCGCCGTGAACCGGTCATGTGTGAATAGGAGCGATGGGTTGCGCTCCAGCCGCACGACCGTCGGGGGCTTGATGTGATTCCTCTGGCTTTCCGCGAATGCCAGGGCGAATGATTTCAGCGCAAAAGCGTAGGTGCGCTCTTCGTCGTGCTCGACAACACGCACGAACCACTCGCCGTCGGCCTCAAACACTTCCACGCGGGTTCCCGAGAGCCCGCCGTAGCTGGTCAGATAACCGTCGATGTCGCGTTGGGGACGAGCCACCGCTTTCCTCCCATGTAGCAAGATATGCAACTACGCTAATGAAGATACCCTGCAACAGACTATGACATAGCTCACATAGCTTTCGGCCACCCGCGCAAGGCCCCATCGTTCTATTTGCAAAAGCGACGCCAAATGCGGCGAGAAGGGATCACGCCGAAGGTGAAGCGCCAAACGTTGCGGTCGGCGCCACGCCTTGGAGAGATAACGAGGCACAGGTCTAGCCAGAGCCGCATCAGGTCCGCCGCGGTCGCACCATGGGCGGGTCGGTAGGGTGCGATCGCGGAAGCTCGCGTGCAGCCGCCCATCGTCACAACTTGTAGCTAACACCAAACTTAATGGCTTGCGCTGTCAGACTGCGGTCGAAGCCAGGGATTTCGCCTGGGCTCCCGACGTATTTCATTGGTTTGGCAGCCAGGTTGATCTGGTTCGAAGCCGTTTCCTTGCGTGTCATTCGCAAGAGTTTGCCGAGGGCGGGGCGCTCGTTGACGATATGTCGAAGCGCGCGGGGTGTAGCCCGCGATATAGCCCGGCGAGATGCCAGCCAACTTGGCGAAGGCTTCGGACGTCAGCTAAACTATTGAAAAGATTTGGCTCCCCGGGCCGGATTCGAACCAGCGACCAACCGGTTAACAGCCGGTTGCTCTACCACTGAGCTACCGGGGAACGGAGGCTCTGATGTGAGTGGCGCAGCCTATAGCTGCCCTTTTCGGCTTTGCAAAGAAGCATTTCGCATTTTTCCGAGGCTTTTTCGCACGATGGTTTCTGGCAATCGTCCATGGAGGCCCTCATATAAGCCGTCATACGAGGGATAGGGAACCAAAAAGCGCGGCGCGGCTTTGGTTCAATGACGCTCCTGAACGGTCAAACGGGTCAATCTTTCGAGACGATGACAGCACAAGACAGCCAGATGCCAGCGCGTAAAATTTCGGTTTTGGGACGCGAGTTCAAAATGCCGCGCTCGCGCGGCCTCAGAATCGCGATCGGCATGCTGCTGACCGTCGGCGGCATCCTCGGTTTTCTGCCGATCCTCGGCTTCTGGATGGTGCCGCTCGGATTGCTGGTGCTGTCTTATGAATTCGCCATGGTTCGCCGCCACCGTCGACGCTTCGTCGTCTGGTGGGAACGGCGCCGCCGACCGGATTAGGTCGATAGGGCAAGATGGCACGCCTCAGCGGCCCTGCGTGCTCCTTCATTGCCTCGCGGATCTGCCTGAGAATCGCCACGGCTAAGGCGAGCTTCGCCCGGTCTAGGCGCGACAGGCTGCTGGCACCGCCGATACACGGGCCGTCAAAGGCGTAGCGCAAGAGCTCTTCGCATCGCGGCAGCGAGAGGCGGCTGGGGCGTTCTTGTCTTTTGCTGCCATTGCCCGGCGCATGACTGGCGCCTCCTGTCCTGCTCAACACCTGGGTGGCGCGTCGGTTTATTCCGGCGGCGGGTCATGCTAAACAAATCGCTAATATATCGCTGCGATTCCCGGAGCTTGAGGATTTGACACATGCTGCCCGGATTGGCGCCGAGGAAACCGTTCGGAATGCACGGTGGCCGCTTGACGGCATTTTCGCCGCAACCTATTGGAACCGGGTGGAACGCCGGGAGCAACGAGGCCTCGTGGCGGAGTGGTTACGCAGAGGACTGCAAATCCTTGCACCCCGGTTCGATTCCGGGCGAGGCCTCCAATGCCCGAGCTCCCGCGCATCCGCGCCGGAGCTTGAAGTTCGGGTCGAAATGAACCGCGCTTCTGGCGCGGCAAGCGGATTGGTTGGGACATGAGCGCTGATTTTTCCGAACGTCGCGTCAAGATGGTCGATGGTCAGGTTCGAACCACCGATGTGACCAGCGCGCCATTGCTGGAAGCAATGCTTGTCGTGCCACGAGAGGTCTTTGTCGGGGCCGGCCAGCGCGATCTCGCCTATATCGACGAGGACATCCGCATTGCCGATGGCGCCGATGGCGCGCGCTACCTCATGGAACCTTCGCCGTTGGCCAAGCTGTTGCAACTGGCTGAAATAAACCCGACCGATTCGGTGCTCGATGTCGGCTGCGGCACCGGCTACGCCGCGGCCATCCTGTCGCGACTGGCCGGATCCGTGGTGGCGCTTGAGAGCGATTCGGCGCTGGCCGAGACCGCCAGATCGACGCTTTCATCGCTTGGCTGCGGCAATGTGACCGTGGTGCAGGGGGCCTTGTCGCAAGGTCATGCCGCCAAGGCGCCTTATGACGTCATTTTCATCGGCGGCAGCGTCGAGGACGTGCCGACACCGCTGCTCGACCAGCTTGCCGAAGGCGGCCGCCTTGTCGCTGTTGAAGGGCAAGGCAATTCAGGTGTGGCCCGTCTTTTTTTCAAAGAAGGGGGGTTGTAACCGGAAGACGCGCGTTTAATGCGGCAATTAAGCCACTACCGGGGTTCGAACGTGCGCATGCCTTCGAATTCTGAGTGATTTTGCCTTGCAGGAGAGGCCTTGTCATGGTCGCTTGTGTTTGAACAATCGTTGCTGATCCGCAAACTGGGGGCGCTTTGGGGCTGAGCAGCAGGGAACACTAAACACGCGGCGCCGGTTGCTCACAAGGAGAGGCTGGCGTGGCGCGGTTCCCATGGAAAACGAATGAGGGATACACCGTGCTGTCTGTACGCAAGAGCCTTTTTGCCGCCGTCCTCGTTTCCGCGACCGCGCTTTCTCCATTCTCGGCCTCTGCGGAAACCATCCTTGGCGCGCTTGCAAAGGCCTATCAGAACAATTCCCAGCTCAATTCCGCCCGCGCAGGCGTCCGTGTCACCGATGAAGGCGTCGCCATTGCCAAGTCAGGCTGGCGGCCGACAGTCACAGGCTCGGCAAATATCGATTACTCCAGCAGTCACCTCAACGGCACGAATCAGAGCGTGCGTCTGACCACCGGCAATTTTGGCGTGCAGATCGATCAGACGCTGTTCGACGGCTTTCAGACCAAGAACAATGTGGCGGCCGCCGAATCGCAGGTCCGCGCGTCGGTTGAAAGCCTGCGCAACACCGAAGAGAACATCCTGTTCAGCGCGGCCCAAGCGTATATGAACGTGATTCGCGACCGGCAGGTGGCCGTGTTGACCGAACAGAACCTGCAATTCCTGACCGAAACGGCGCGTGCGGCGCGTTCGCGCTTCGATGTTGGCGAAGGCACGCGTACCGACGTGGCGCAGGCCGACGCTTCGCGGGCCGCCGCCGTGGCATCGCTGAGCGCCGCCCGGGCGCAGGCGCTGGCAAGTGCCGCGCTCTATCGTCAGATCGTCGGCGACGAGCCGGGCAAACTCAAAGCCGCTTCGCCGGTGGCAAAGCTGTTGCCGTCGAGCCTCGCCGCCGCCGTCGGTGTAGCCTCGAATGAGCACCCGGCCATCCTTGCCACCCAGCATCTGGTCGACGCCGCTGCCTTTTCGGTGAAGTCGGCCGAAGGCGCCCTGCTGCCGCAGCTGTCTGCTTCCGCCGGTGTCTCGAGCGCCTATCGCAATACCTTGCCGGGCGTCTCGGCACAGGATGGCACGACAAATTCGGCCAGCGTCGGGGCCACGCTGACCATCCCGATCTATTCGGGCGGCCGCACGTCAGCGATCGTGCGCCGGGACAAGGAATCGCTCAGCCAGGCCCGCATCGAGGTCGACGTCAGCCGCGACCAGGTGCGCCAGGCCGTCACCGCCGCCTGGACCGAGTACACCGCCGCGCAGCAAAGCCTCGCGGCCAATAGGCAAGTGATCGAGGCCGCGAAGCTGGCGCTCAACGGTGTCATCGAAGAACGCAATGTCGGCCAGCGCACCACGCTCGACGTCCTCAACGCGCAGGCGACGGTCATCACCGCCGAGATCAACCAGGCCGGCTATGAGCACGACGTGGTGGTGGCGAGTTACGCCATCCTGCAGGCGACCGGCCGCCTGTCGGTCGATCGCCTTGGCTTGCAGGTGACGAAATACAGACCCGAAGAGCATTACAACGCGGTCAAGGACAAGTGGTTCGGCCTGCGCACGCCGGATGGCCGCTGAGGGCGTTCGGTTCGGATTCCGCAGTCTTCCTGTTCGGTTCCCGCTTTCTGGAATCATGCTCTAATCTGTTGAAATCCCACAAGTCCCCAGATTGGGGATTCTCGTGCGGCGATCCGTCGGTTACGCTGTCGCCATGATCTCGATCCGGCTTTGCCGGAGCGGAAATCTGCAATGGGTCACAAGGGCGGCGGATGTGACGATGGCAACGGCAAGCAGCGCACAGCGCGAACCTTCGATGGAAGAGATACTGGCTTCCATCAGGAGGATCATCGAAGACAGCGATACCGGCCGCAAGCAGCCGGGCGAGGCCGATGAGCCGCGCCAGGATCTGGAGCCGGCGTCGAGCGCCGATCCAGTCCCCGACGTCGAGGCATTCCGTGCCGACCTGCATGCCGCGCCGGAGGTCAAGCCGGTCAAGCTGACGGAAGTGCAGGCGCTGGTGACGACGGCCGAGCCAGTGATCGGGCGGATGGAAGCACCGGTGCGTTCCGAACCCACCCCGGCAAAGCCATCGATGACACTTGCCGAGGTCAGCGCCCGGGTCGCCGCCGAACCGACCCCGCCGGCCGCTGCCGAGGCGCCGGCGGCGCGTCCTGTCGCCGCCCCCGACGCCACCGTTGCCGATTGGCGGCGCGAGATCGCCACGGTCGGCGAGCAGGCCAAGATGGAGCAGGACAGGGGCGAGGCCCGCAAGCCGGTTGCCGAGCCGGAGGTGGACAACCCCGGGGACGAGCCGACCCCCAGGGACGAGCCGACCATGAACCGGGCCTTCGAGCAGTCTAGTCCGAGTGGAAGCCCGGCGCGGCCGGCGGTGGCCAGCGACGCGCCGTCAGTTCGTCCGGCAATCGTGTCCGAGCACACGGGCCGGCAGGTTGCCGCTGCCTTTGGCGAGCTTTCCGATGCGTTTGCCAGCCGCAGCAAGAAGACATTCGACGAGATGGCCGAGGAGATGCTGAGGCCGATGCTGCAGGATTGGCTGGACAACAATCTGCCGACCCTTGTCGAGCGGCTGGTGCGCGAGGAGATCGAGCGCGTGGCGCGTGGAGCGCAGTAATCGCCATCCAGATCACCGATGAAACGCCGCCCCAGAGGCGGCGTTTCTGTTCGTGCGGTCCGCTGGCGCGATGGCCTTCCTTGACCTGATCCCGGCCGTGTCTATTTGACGTCGAGAGCCCGAGGCTGCCCTTGCGGTTGACTTGGTCAAGACCTTCCGATTTACACCGGGCCAGCAAAAATCCCGATAGCGCGGACCATTTCCCATGCTTGAAAAGACCTACGACGCAAAAACCGTCGAGCCGAAGATCGCCAAAGTCTGGGAAGAGGCCGACGCATTTCGCGCTGGCGCCGGCGCTGACGAGGGGGCCGAGGCCTTCACAATCGTCATTCCGCCGCCGAACGTTACCGGCTCGCTGCATATGGGTCACGCGCTCAACAACACGTTGCAGGACATATTGGTGCGCTTCGAGCGCATGCGCGGCAAGAACGTGTTGTGGCAGCCGGGCATGGACCATGCCGGCATCGCCACGCAGATGGTGGTCGAGCGGCAGCTGATGGAGAAGCAGATCCATCGCCGCGACCTGACGCGCGAGCAGTTCATCGAGAAAGTGTGGGAGTGGAAGGCCGAATCCGGCGGCGCGATCTTTAACCAGCTGAAGCGGCTCGGCGCCTCGGCGGATTGGTCACGCGAACGCTTCACCATGGACGAAGGCCTGTCCAAGGCCGTGCTCGAAGTGTTCGTCACCCTCTACAAGGAAGGGCTGATCTATAAGGACAAGCGCCTTGTGAACTGGGATCCGAAGCTGTTGACCGCGATCTCCGATCTCGAGGTCGAGCAGCAAGAGGTCAACGGCAATCTCTGGCACTTCCGTTATCCCATAGAGGGTGAGGTCTTCGATCCGGAGAATCCAAAGACCTTCATCACGGTGGCGACGACTCGCCCCGAGACCATGCTCGGCGACACGGCAGTCGCCGTGCATCCTGACGACGAACGGTTCCGGCACCTGGTCGGCAAGAACATCGTGCTGCCGATCGTCGGCCGCAAGATACCGGTGGTGGCGGATGAATATTCCGACCCCGAGAAGGGCTCTGGCGCGGTCAAGATCACGCCGGCACACGACTTCAACGACTTCGAGGTCGGCAAGCGCCACAAGCTGCCGGCGATCAACATCCTCACCATCGAGGCCGCGGTCAGTCTGAGGGACAACGAGGATTTTCTCGCTGGGCTCGAGGTGACGCCGGAGCGCCAGGCGGTCTGGGACGAACTCAACGGCCTCGACCGCTTTATCGCGCGCAAGAAAATCGTCGAACTGATGGAAGCCGGCGGCTTCCTCGAAAAGGTCGAACCGCATCGCCATGCCGTTCCGCATGGCGACCGCGGCGGCGTGCCGATCGAGCCGTTCCTGACCGAGCAGTGGTACGCCAATGCCGCCGAACTCGCCAAGCCGGCGATCGCCTCGGTGCGCGAGGGCCGCACCAACTTCGTGCCTAAGAACTGGGAAAAGACCTATTTCGACTGGATGGAAAACATCCAGCCCTGGTGCATATCGCGCCAGCTGTGGTGGGGCCACCAGATACCGGCCTGGTACGGGCCGGATGGGCGCGTCTTCGTCGAGAAGACCGAGGAAGAGGCGCTGGGTGCCGCGATCGAATATTATCTGGCGCTGGAAGGCCCATGGAAGGCCTGGGTCGAGGACAAACTCGAGAACTTCAAGCCGGGCGAGATCCTTACCCGCGACGAGGACGTGCTCGACACCTGGTTCTCATCGGCGCTGTGGCCATTCTCGACGCTCGGCTGGCCGGACCAGACGCCCGAACTGAAGACCTACTACCAGACCGACGTGCTGGTGACTGGCTTCGACATCATCTTCTTCTGGGTTGCCCGCATGATGATGATGGGCCTGCACTTCATGGACGAAGAGCCGTTCCACACCGTCTATGTCCACGCGTTGGTGCGCGACAAGAACGGGCAGAAGATGTCGAAGTCGAAAGGCAACGTCATCGATCCGCTCGATCTCATCGACGAATACGGCGCCGACGCCTTGCGCTTCACCTTGACGGTGATGGCGGCGCAAGGCCGCGACGTGAAGCTCGACCCGGCGCGCATCGCCGGTTATCGCAATTTCGGCACCAAGCTGTGGAACGCGACACGTTTCGCCGAAATGAACGAAGTCGCGCGCAACGACGATTTCTGGCTGAACGATGCCAAGCTGGCGGTCAACCGCTGGATCCTCACCGAACTGACGCGCGCCGCGCGGGAGATAACGGACGGCATCACCTCATACCGCTTCAACGAGGCGGCGGGTGCCGCCTACCGCTTCGTCTGGAACCTGTTCTGCGACTGGTACCTGGAACTGCTGAAGCCGGTGTTCATGGGCACGGACGAGGCGGCCAAGGCCGAAAGCCGCGCCTGCGTCGCCTTCGTGCTCGACGAGATCTACAAGCTGCTCCACCCGATGATGCCGTTCATGACCGAGGAGTTGTGGGCGCAGACAGCCGGCGAGGGCAGGGAACGCGCCTCGCTGCTGTGTCATGCCGCGTGGCCGTCGCCGGATTTCGAAGACGCGGATGCGGCCGCCGACATCAACTGGCTGGTCGACCTCGTCTCCGGTATCCGCTCGGTGCGCTCCGAGATGAACGTGCCGCCGGCAGCCATTGCGCCGCTCGTGGTGGTTGGCGCCAACAACGTAACGCGCGAAAGGCTCGCTCGTGAGGATTCGGCGATCAAGCGACTGGCGCGGGTCGGTGACATCTCGCTGGCCGATACTGCCCCGAAGGGGTCGGCACAGATCGTTCTCAACGAGGCGACGATCTGCCTGCCGCTTGGCAGCCTGATCGATCTCGCCGCTGAGGCCGCGCGGCTGCAGAAGGAACTGGCCAAGTTGACCGAGGAAATCGCCCGCCTGCACAAGAAGTTGTCCAACGACAGGTTCGTCGCCAGTGCGCCGGCCGAGATCGTCGAGGCCGAGCGCGAAAAGCTCGCCGAATACCGCGATGCGCAGGACAAGCTTTCGGTGGCATTGACCAGGGTTCGCGACGCTGGCTGAAGCGCAGATTCGCGATGTTTCGACTTGCCCCGAAAGAGGGTCTTTTTGCCTCGAAAACAGGCATTCCGTTGCGTTAATTTTGACGTAAACGGAAAGTTTTCGCCCCATTGTTGCCATAATGTAACAATGGGAGCAGACACCCCAGAAAACGCTGTTTTGGAGCCTTTCTTAGCTGGATTTTCCAATTTTTTCTGGCCGATGCGTCGCAAATGGCCGTTTTTCAGCCTTGCGGCACTGGCCGGCATTTTGTCGAAAATGCGTTCGGCGGACATGTACATGTACGCCTCTTGAATTCGTTGTTGCAGCGTTAACCTGAATTGGTTCTAGCTTGAGCCACTAGTTATTCGGGGAGGACAGTCATGAACAATTTGCGTCTGAGAGCACTGCTGGGGGCAGGGTGCTTTTCGCTTGCTTTGATCGGGACGGCGATGCATCCGGCGCATGCCGGTGGCCTGGAACGCGGCGGCTACGACATCGACCTCTTATTTGACCCAGCGCCGTTCGCTACGGAAGCGGAATCGACCTTTGTGATGCCGGATCGCAAGTACAAGAATGCGCTCGGACCAGGGGGGGCCAATCTCGGCTTGAGCAGCACCGCCGACGGAGCCGAAGGCTATTGGGTCCCGCGCATTGGAGCCAAGGTCCAGGTTGTGCAAGGCGTGGACTGCATGGTCGACTATTCGCAGCCCTGGGGTGCGCATACCGCGCCGGGTAGTACGTGGAACGGCGCGTTTTCTAACATAGAAACCGATATCAAGAGCAACAATTACGCAGGGACCTGTTCCTATAAGATGGATGCTGGCAAGGGCCAGATCCGCTTTATCGGAGGGTTGTTCTATCAGGATATCTCGGGGTTCAAGGAAAGCTTGGTGAACCTCACTCCGGCATTGTCAGGTCGTGTCGATCTGAAGGCCAGCGGATGGGGCTGGCGCGCCGGCATTGCTTACGAAATCCCTGATATCGCGTTGCGCGCGAGCCTTGTTTACAATTCCAAGGTCAAGCTCGACAATATCGACGGCACGCTGGACTTGACGAGTGTCGGCAAAGGTCTCATCCCGATCTACGGCGCAACGGAGTACATGCCTGACTCTGTGGAACTGAAACTGCAGTCGGGTATCGCTCCCGGCTGGCTCGCTTTCGGTTCTATCAAGTGGGTCAACTGGAGCCTGCTGCAAAGCGTTCCGATCTGTCCCCAGGGTACGCCCTCGTCATTCTGCGTAACGAATGGTCTGGGCCAGGTGACGTCACTGGATCTGATGTATCGTGACGGGTGGACCGTTACTGGTGGCATTGGTCACAAGTTCAACGACGCATGGAGTGCTGCCGGCCAGCTTTCCTGGGACCGTGGCACTTCACACGGCTATGGGGCGCAGTCCGATACGTGGACGCTCGGCGGCGGCGTCGCCTATACACCGAAGCCGAATATCGAAGTTCGCTTGGCCGGTGCGATTGGCGTCATGACCAGTGGTCACTCCGGCACGCTCGCTGGCGAAAACGGTTATGTGGCCGGCGTCGACGCCAGCTACGACTTCGGCAACGATCTCGTGACGGCGATTTCCGGCGGTCTCAAGATAAAGTTCTAAACCGCTGAAATTTTTAGCAAAAAGGCCGGGCGACGCTCGGCCTTTTTTATTTGGGCGGGCGGGGCTCCCGGTATCCAAGCTGCGTTGCATATAAGTCGCACAGCTTTCGCTCGTGCGATTGTTGCGTTTTGGCAACACTTTTTGAACAACCCCTGCGCTAAAAGTCAGGCCGAGGGAATTGCCTATTTCCCGCCATAAACCCGGCGCACCTCGATCTTGCCTCGGGACACGCGCCAAAAGGCTCGGCGATGGGGCAGGCCGCACCGCCCGCGGCAAGGAAGAGTATGGACGCCAGAGTCATTTCCAAGGCCAAGCTGCCCAGCCGCCATGTGACCGTCGGTCCGGCGCGTGCGCCGCACCGTTCCTATCTCTATGCGATGGGGTTGTCGGCGGCGGAGATCGCGCAGCCGCTGGTCGGTGTCGCCTCCTGCTGGAACGAGGCGGCCCCCTGCAACATCTCGCTGATGCGCCAGGCGCAGGTGGTCAAGAAGGGCGTCGCGGCCGCCAGCGGCACGCCGCGTGAATTCTGCACCATCACCGTCACCGACGGCATCGCCATGGGCCACCAGGGCATGAAGTCATCGCTGGTGTCGCGCGAGGTCATCGCCGATTCAGTCGAACTCACCATGCGCGGCCATTGCTACGATGCGCTTGTCGGCCTCGCCGGCTGCGACAAGTCGCTGCCCGGCATGATGATGGCCATGGTGCGTCTCAACGTGCCGTCGATCTTCATCTATGGCGGCTCGATCCTGCCCGGCAGCTATCGCGGCCGCCAGATCACCGTGCAGGATGTGTTCGAGGCGGTCGGCCAGCATTCGGTCGGCACGGTCAGCGATTCCGAGCTGCTTGAAATCGAGCAGGCGGCCTGTCCGTCGGCCGGCTCCTGCGGCGCGCAGTTCACCGCCAACACCATGGCCACGGTCGCCGAGGCGATCGGTCTGGCGCTGCCCTATTCCTGCGGCGCGCCGGCGCCCTACGAGATGCGCGACCGTTTCAATTTCGCCTCGGGCGAAAAGATCATGGAGCTGATCGCGAAAAATATTAGGCCGCGCGACATCGTCACGCTGAAGGCGCTGGAAAATGCCGCGACGGTTGTCTCCGCCACCGGCGGTTCGACCAACGCAGCGTTGCATCTGCCGGCGATCGCACACGAGGCAGGCATCAAGTTCGACCTTTTCGATGTGGCGAAGATCTTCGAGAAGACGCCTTACATCGCCGACCTCAAGCCCGGCGGAAAATACGTCGCCAAGGACATGTTCGAGGCCGGCGGCATTCCGCTGCTGATGAAGACGTTGCTCGACCACGGCTACCTGCATGGCGATTGCCTGACCGTGACTGGCCGCACTTTGGCCGAAAATATGGAGCACGTTGCCTGGAATGAACATCAGGACGTTGTCCGCCCGGCCAACAGACCCATTACTCAAACCGGCGGCGTTGTGGGCTTGAAGGGAAACCTTGCCCCCGAAGGCGCGATCGTCAAGGTCGCGGGCATGTCGGAGTTGAAGTTCTCCGGTCCGGCGCGCTGTTTCGATTCGGAGGAGGAATGTTTCGAGGCGGTGACGCATCGCAACTACAGGGAAGGCGAGGTTCTCGTCATCCGTTACGAAGGGCCGCGCGGCGGCCCCGGCATGCGTGAGATGCTGTCGACGACGGCGGCCCTCTACGGCCAGGGCATGGGCGGCAAGGTGGCGTTGATCACCGATGGGCGCTTCTCGGGCGCGACGCGCGGTTTCTGCATCGGCCATGTCGGGCCGGAAGCGGCCGTCGGCGGCCCGATCGGGCTGCTTAGGGATGGCGACGTGATTTCGATCGATGCGGTGAATGGCACGATCGACGTGGCGTTGTCGGCAACCGAACTGACGGAGAGGGCAAAGACTTGGAAGGCGCGCACGACCGATTATCAATCGGGTGCAATTTGGAAATATGCACAGACGGTAGGGCCGGCGCGTGATGGCGCGGTCACCCATCCGGGTGGTGCGAAAGAAACACACTGCTATGCGGACATCTGAGTTGCTGAGGTCGTCTGTCTTTTCGGCACTGGTCGCTGTCGCGATCTTTGGCGCCGTGGGCCAGGCCATGGCCTTCGACGACAAGGTGTTCGATGACAAGACCGGGGTGAAGCCGCAGTCCAGCCCGTGGGCGGTGTTCCAGTTCGGCTTCTCCGCTTACAAGAACGGCCACAAGGAACAGGCCGCCGAGGCCTACAAATACGCCGCCGAAAACGGCCAGATCGGCGCCACCTGGAAACTTGCGCGCATGTATGCCGAGGGCGACGGCGTGGCGCGCGACGACTATGAGGCATTCAAGTTCTTCTCGGAGATCGTCGACCAGGATGTCGAGCCCGGCTCGCCCGAGGAAAGCTATGTCTCCGACGCGCTGGTGGCGCTTGGCGACTATCTGCGCAAGGGTATTCCCGGCAGCCCGATCACCGAGAACGAGGTGGCGGCCCAGGAATATTACATGCGCGCCGCCGCCAATTATCGCAATCCGAACGCGCAGTTCGAGATGGGGCAAATGTTCCTGAAGGGCGAGGGCGGCGTGAAGGCCAGCGTTAAGCAGGCCGGGCGTTGGTTCCAGCTCGCCGCCGAGAAGGGCCATGCCGGCGCGCAGGCGACATTGGGCCACCTGTTGTTCCAGAGCGGCAAGATCGTTCGCGGCTTGGCGATGATGACCGCGGCGCTCGAACGCGCTTCGCCGGCCGATCAGCCCTGGATCCGCGGCATGCAGGAAGAGGCATTTGCCACCGCCGGCGAAGCCGACCGCCGCACCGCGATCTCGCTGGCGGATGACATCCTCACCAAGGGCGGCAACGCCGACCAGTAGGGACGCGGCCACGCAGGCCTCACCGACCGCGGCACTCAATTCTCGATCTTGATCAGTTCTCGGTCGGTTCCGTCGGCACCATGCTGGGAGCCGGTGTCGAGATCGGCGTGACATGCGGGTGCGGCGCCAGCGTGTTTTCAGGACAGCTGTCCTGAATCTTCGTCCAGGACGTGTTGTTGAGCACCATCTCGCAGCGGGCAAGATGGCTTTTGTCGGCGACCGTCAGGCATACGACCTGGCCAAGTGGGTACGATTTTCCATTGGCCAGGCATTCCTGGGCGGCAAGTGCCGCTGCAGGCGCGACCATGGCAAATGCCAGGCCGATCGGACAAAGAGCAAATCGTATGGTCATGGAAACCCAGCCGCCACGCTGATCCCGAGTCAACGGCGCGATTGTGGCGATATGAGGGTTGCGGCCGGTATCAGCGCACGAGGCGGGCGGTATTTACCACACTCCGCGGTAGAAGGCCGTCAGGCCGGCTGTAGCGCGAGATCGATCGCCACCGGCACGTGATCGGACGGCTTTTCCCAGGCGCGTACATGCTTCTCGATCGAGGCGGATGAAAACCGGTTGGCGGCTTCCGGCGACAGCAGTAAATGGTCGATGCGGATGCCGTTGTTCTTCTGCCAGGCGCCGGCCTGATAGTCCCAGAACGTATAGGTGTCGGGTGCGTCGGTGACGGCGCGCACCGCCTCGGTGAAACCCAGATTGAGCAGCCGGCGGAAGGCCTGTCGTGTCTGCGGCTGGAACAGCGCGTCGCCCAGCCAGTTTTCCGGAAACCGCGCATCGATCGGCTCGGGAATGACGTTGTAGTCGCCGGCAAGCACGAGGGCCTCCTCCAACTTGAGCCGATCCTCGGCCCAGCGTTCCAGGCGTGCCATCCACGACAGCTTGAAGGGGAACTTCTTCTCGTCATCGATCGGGTTGCCGTTCGGCAGATAGAGCGAGACGACGCGCAACGCGCCCTTGTCGGTCGAGAAAACGCCTTCGATGAAACGCGCCTGCTCGTCGGCATCGTCGCCGGGCAGGCCTCTGGTGACTTCGTCGAAGCGCAGCTTCGACAGGATGGCGACACCGTTGAAGCCCTTCTGGCCATGGGTTTCGACATTGTAGCCAAGCGCCTCGATCTCGGCGCGCGGGAACTGCTCGTCGACTGTCTTGATCTCCTGCAGGCAGACGATGTCGGGTGCGCTTTCGGTCAGCCAATGGGTGAGGTTGCCGATGCGCGCGCGGACGCCGTTGATGTTCCAGGTGACGATTTTCATGACGGTCTCATTGTTCTTGCGGCGGATGGTTCTTGCGGCGGATGGCGTTCGACTAAGCCGATCGTATTGCCGGCCGGGTCCTTTAGGAAGGCCATCCATTCGCTTTCCCCTGCCGGACCGAACTGGCCTTCGGTGTCGCGGTGGACGAGCGTCGGCGGCGCGGTGAACGGCACACCCGCGGTTTTCGCCTGGGCATGGAACTCGTCGAGGCCTGATATGTCGAGATAGACGGTGCCAGCCGGTATGCCGTCAGTGAACAGCAAGCGCACATCGCCGGCCATGATGAAGGCAATGCCCGGCGGATCGAAGCGCGCATGCAGGTTCATGCCGAGCACATCGCGCCAGAAGGCCAATGTCGCGTCGAGGTCGCGTCCGGCCGACAGCGCGATCTGACGGACCGCGCCGATGGCAGGCATCGCACTATCGCTAGATGGAGAAGCTGGTGCCGCAGCCGCAGGAGGCGACCGCGTTCGGATTGCGAATCTGGAAGGACTGGCCCATCAGGTCGTCGACGAAGTCGATCACCGAGCCGCCCATATAGACCAGTGACAGGTCGTCGATCAGCACCGTGGCGCCATCCTTCTCGATGGCGACGTCATCGTCGTTGCGGGTGTCGACCAGATCGAACTTGTAGGAGAAGCCGGAGCAACCGCCGCCTTCGACCGAAACGCGCAACGCCGTCTTGCCGGCTTGCCCCGAGACAATCTTGGCGATCCGCTTGGCGGCGGCCTCGGTCATATCGACTTTCATGGCAGTCTTGGCATCCGCGCCCATGGGCGTCACCTTGCTTTCGGTTTCACATGATAGGTATGAAGCGCGACGGGGCAAGTCAACTGCGGCGGCATCAGCCATGACAAATGAGCTTGGCGACATCGGATTCGGCTATCGGCCGCGCGCGGCCTATGCCTGCGACCCGGCAAAGTCGCGCGGACGGCTTTTCGACGAGGTCGAAAGCCCGACCCGCACGCCGTTCCAGCGCGATCGTGACCGCATCATCCATTCAACGGCATTCCGGCGGCTGAAGCACAAGACTCAAGTCTTCATTGCCCATGAAGGCGACCATTATCGCACCCGGCTGACCCATTCGATCGAAGTGGCGCAGATCGCCCGCGCGCTGGCGCGAGCGTTGCGCGGCGACGAGGATCTCGCCGAGGCGGTGGCGCTGGTGCATGATTTCGGCCACACGCCCTTTGGCCACACCGGCGAGGACGCGCTGAACGAGAAAATGGTAGAATGGGGCGGCTTCGACCACAACGCGCAATCGCTGCGCATTGTGACAAGGCTGGAGGCGCGCTACGCCGAATTCGACGGGCTGAACCTGACCTGGGAGACGCTCGAAGGCTTGGTCAAGCACAACGGGCCGATGACGGACGCCAACGGCAAGGGCCTGAAAGGGCCGGTGCCGCAAGCGATCCGTGATTACTCGCAACTGCACGACCTCGAGCTGGACCGGTTTGCCGGCATCGAGGCGCAGTGCGCGGCGATCGCCGACGATATCGCTTACAACACGCACGATATCGACGACGGCCTGAGGGCGGGGCTGCTGACGCTGGACATGCTGGAGACCGTCTCGCTACCGGGAACGATCCTGCGCGGCGTGCGTGCACGCTATCCAGTGCTCGATGCCGTGCGCACTGGCCACGAGCTGATGCGCCGGCAGATCACCGCCATGGTCGAGGATGTGATCAAGTCGACGACCGCCAATCTGGAGCGCATCAGGCCGCAGAGCGCCGACGCGGTGAGGGGGGCAGGCGAGACCATGGTCACCTTCTCGACTGCGATGGCTGCGGCCGAGAAGGAACTGAAGGCTTTTCTCTACAAGCATCTCTATCGGCACCAGGAAGTCATGCGGGTGCGCGCCGACGCCGAGCAGATCGTCAGGGACCTGTTCGACGTCTACTTCGCCGACCCTCGCGCCATGCCGGACGGCTGGCGCGAGGGTCTGGATCGGGCCGACGACCGCATCAAGGCGCGCAGCGTCGCCGATTTCCTGGCCGGCATGACCGACACCTACGCGCTCAAGGAGCACCGGCGTTTGTTTGACCATACGCCGGATTTGAGCTAGGGCGGGCTCGATTTTGCCGGCCAACGAGCCGGATTCCCTGTAAAGCCGCCAGCGCCAGACCCCAGAGTCAGACCAATGAACATTTTCGCCGATTTCACCGCGCGAATCATAAAAGCCGTCGAAGCGCTTGATTTGAAAGACAATGACGGCGTTTCGCCCGACCTGTCGCGCATTGCCGTCGAGCCACCACGCGACGCCAGCCACGGCGACCTGGCGACCAATGCGGCAATGGTGCTGGCCAAGCCGACGGGCCAGAATCCGCGCGTCCTGGCCGAAAGGCTGGCGCAAGCGCTGCGGGACGAAAAGGATGTCGCCGCCGCCGAAGTGGCCGGGCCTGGTTTCGTCAATCTCCGGCTGAAGGACGGTTTCTGGCAGGCGCATCTTACCGCACTGCTTGGCGAAGGCCGCAATTATGGCCGCTCGACTGTCGGTGGTGGCAGGAAAACCAATGTCGAATATGTCTCGGCCAATCCGACGGGTCCGATGCATGTCGGCCATTGCCGGGGCGCCGTGGTTGGCGACGCGCTCGCCAATCTGATGGCCTTCGCCGGCTACGACGTGACCAAAGAATATATCATCAACGATGCCGGCTCGCAGATCGATGTGCTCGGCCGTTCGGTTGTGCTGCGCTACCGCGAGGCACTTGGCGAGGATATCGGTGAGATCCCGGCCGGGCTTTACCCTGGCGATTACCTGTTCCCTGTCGGCCAGGCGCTGGCCAAGGAATTTGGCCACTCCTTGATGCAGATGCCGGATGACGAGGCTCTCGCCATCGTCAAGGATCGCACCATCGATGCGATGATGGCCATGATCCGCGAGGATCTGGCGCTGCTCAACGTGCATCACGACGTGTTCTTTTCCGAGCGCACGCTGCACGCCGACAATGCGAGGAAGATCCGCTCGGCGATCAACGACCTGACGCTGAAAGGCCATATCTACAAGGGCAAGCTGCCGCCACCCAAGGGCGAGAAGCCCGACGATTGGGAGGATCGCGAGCAGACCCTGTTCCGCTCGACGGCCGTCGGCGACGACATGGACCGGGCGCTGGTCAAGTCCGATGGCTCTTTCACCTATTTCGCCGCCGACGTCGCCTATCTCAAGGACAAGGTCGATCGCGGCTTCGTCGACCTGATCTATGTGCTTGGCGCCGACCATGGCGGCTACGTCAAACGTCTCGAAGCCCTGGCGCGGGCGATTGCCGGCGACAAAGTGAAACTCACGGTGCTGCTGTGCCAACTGGTGAAACTGTTTCGCGACGGCGAACCGGTGCGCATGTCGAAGCGCTCCGGCGACTTCGTCACCCTGCGCGAAGTGGTGGAGGAGGTTGGCCGCGACGCGATCCGCTTCATGATGCTCTATCGCAAGAACGATGCGCCGCTCGATTTCGACTTCGCCAAGGTGACCGAGCAGTCCAAGGACAACCCGGTGTTCTACGTGCAGTACGCCTCGGCGCGCTGCCATTCGGTGTTCCGGCAGGCGAGTGAGCAGTTGGGCGAGGCAAACTTCGACCGCGCCAGCCTTGCCGCCGCCGTGACATTGCTGACCGACGAGGGCGAGATCGGCCTGATCCGCAAGCTTGCCGAATATCCACGACTGATCGAGTCCGCGGCACTTGCGCTCGAGCCGCATCGACTGGCATTTTATCTCTACGATCTGGCTTCCAGTTTCCATGGACACTGGAACCGCGGTACCGATAATCCGGACTTACGTTTTGTTAAGGTTAACGACCGACAATTGACGCATGCCAGACTAGGGCTGGTGCAGGCTGTTTCGGACGTTCTGACGTCCGGCCTGACGTTGATCGGAGCCGCCGCGCCCACCGAAATGCGTTAGGTTTGACTAAAAAACCTGTCACCTTTTGCCCACATTGCGCTGGTAAGGGCCAACCCTACGCGACGTCCATGGCGTCCGAATGAGTGCGAGTTCGGGAACAATAATGGCAGACAGAACCCAGCTGAGAGCAGCCGACCACAACGACATCGCCGCCGATGATCCGTTTGCGGAACTGACAAGGATCATGGGATTCGACCCGCGCCAGCCGGTCAGGCCGCAAGCGGCTGCCCAGCCGAGAGCTGCCGTCGCCGATCAGCTGGCGGAAGAGGGCGATTTCGACATCGACCTCGAAAAGGAGTTGATGGGCGAGTTCGGCGCTGATGACAGTGACGCCGCTCCGGTTGTAGAGGCTCCTGAGCCGGCGTTCGAAACGGCTGCCGTCAGTGCGGCGGAAGACGATCTTGCTGTGTCGCTTGACGACGATTTCCATCTGGACATGGCGGATTTCGACGATCATGCGGCCGTCGCCGACCATGCTGATCTCGGCGCTGCCGAAACCGCGCCATCCGTCGAGGCGGCATTCGGTTCCGGTTTCGACTATGCCGTCGCCAGTTCGCTCGAAGACGTTTCGCCCTTCGAAGACGATCAGCCGATGGAAGACGAGCTCGCGGCGTCGCTCGATCAGGATTTCCAGATCGATGACGAAGCCGACGAAGCCCAGCACGTTGTTGCCGCTGCCGACATGCATGCCTCTGTCGAGCCGGCCTACGATCCTGAATTCGACGATGCGGTTGCGAATTCGCTCGAGGACGAGCTGATGCTGGACGACCATTCGTTCGCGGAGCAGTCCTACACGGCGGTGGATGCCGTCGCGTACCCCGTGCCTGCCGAGGCAACCGCGAGTGACACCCAGGCAATCTCCGACGGCGAGTTCGCCGATCACGCGGACGATGCCATGGCCGATGTCGATATGGATTTCGATCTTGCCGCGGATCGACCCGTCGCTTTCGATGCGCCGGAAACGCATGACTTGCTCGCTCATGATTTGCTCCCTGATGAAGTGGGCGCGGAGGGCGAAAGCCAGAGCCCCGAAAAGCCGTCGGACGATGTTTTCGACCTGAACTTCGACGATGCGCTTGTCGACGCGGCCGAAGAGCCGGTTGCCGAGGTTGCTGCCGTTCAGCCGGTAGCGCCGGCGGCCGCTGTGGCCGAGCCGGTGCATGCCCCCATCGCGGATGAACGAAGCCTGGAAGACGAGTTGAACGCGCTGCTGGGCGCCATGACCGCGCGCACGGCGCCGGTGGCGAGCGAGGCCGTCATGGTTCAGCCAGTCGTTGCCGCCCAGCCGGCCGTTACCGCGGCAACAAGCGCTGATGAACCGACTGACCTCGCTGGCGACCTCGACTGGGATCTTGACGAGACCACGCCCGATGAGCCGCAACACCTTGGCGCCGCCCAGGCCGCCAAAGCGGATCTCGACGATCTTCTGCTTGATGAACTTCAAGGCCAGGATCTGGGCTCGAATGTCGCCGGACAAGCTGATGTCGATTTCGACAATGATGCGTTCGACGCGGCGCTGGCCAAAAGCCTCGATCCGCGTGACGTGGCCGCTCCCCGGCAAGATCAGGCTGATTCTCTCGATTGGCTGGCTGAGCGTTCCACACCGGCAGAACCTGCCCGCTCGTGGAGCCGCGTGACACCGGTTCCGCAACAGCCGGCATTTGCCGCTCAACCGACGGCTTCGGTGGCATCCATGGCCGCGACGGCGGCAGTGGCTGCCGTGCCGTCCTACCGTTCGGCCGAGCCGGTTGAGACTGTCGCTCCTGCAGCCCCTGTATCCGTGCCGCAGTCGCGACAGCCCGCGCGGTACGAAGAAATGCCTGATGTCGAGACAGTCGATGTGCCGGAACGTGTCGTGGCGCTGGCGGATGATCTCGACATTCCGGAACTGCACTTCGAGGAAGACGAGCCGGCCGCATCTGGCTATGACGATCTTGATGCCGAGTTCGCCAGTCTTCTCACCGACATGAACACGGTGGATGTCGCTGCCGCTCCGGCGGCCAAAGCACCCAGCGCGTCCTATGACGATGAATCCTACAATGCCGGTTTCAAGCCGGGCTATGATCAAGTCAAGCCGGGCTATGAGGGGCTCAAGCCGGCCTATCAACCGGAAGCGCGGACCTATGTCGCGCGGCCTATGGAAATGCCTGCCCGCGCGGCGGCGTCCATGGGCTATGCGGATGCCGCTGACGGCTTCAATCTCGACAACCTGCCCGGCAGCCAGCCGGTTTCACAGGCGGAAGATTTCACCGTCGACGAGCTCGACTACGATCCCGAACTGGACGAGGCGATGTCTGTTCCGGGGCTCGGCGAGCGGGAGGCCGCAAAATCCTCACGTGGGCGTGGCATGTTCATTGCCGCGATTATCGGTGCCGTGGCGGTCGCTGGCGGCCTCGGTGCCTTTGCGCTGTCATTCGGTGGCAAGGGCGGCAGCGAGGCGCCGGCGATCGTCAAGGCCGACAATACACCGATCAAGGTCAAGCCGGAAAATCCGGGCGGCGCAGTGGTGCCCAACCAGGACAACAAGGTCTACGACGCGGTGGCCAAGGGGGCGAGGCCCGCCGAGCCGGTCCAGGAAAAGCTGGTCACCAACACCGAAGAGCCAGTGGATGTGCAGGCGAAGGACCCGGCTCGTGCCATCGATCTTTCGCCGGGTACGGCCGATGATGCCACCGCCGCCGTTGATGGAGCGGATACGGCCGGCAATGCCGTCGCGGCCGCTCCGGCGCCGAAATCCGAGGATCGCATCGCTCAGGTGCTGCAGGATGCCGACAAGGGCACGAACGCCGATGTCGTCGCGGTTGCGCCACGCAAGGTGAGGACCATGGTGGTCAAATCAGACGGTTCGCTGGTGCCGCGCGAGGACCCGGCGCCCGCCGCACCGCAGGTGGCCGCCACCGAGCCGGTCGATCCGGCGCCGCAGCATGTTGCCCCGTCGGCGCAGGCCGATGTGGACCAGACTGGCACCGTGGCGCCCGCCGCCGCCCAGGCGGATGACGAGCCGGCGCTCAAGCCGGCAGCCAAGCCCAAGGCTGAGGCCAAGGCCCAGTCGGCCAACACGCCGGCCAAGGTTCCGGTCGCACCGCAGCGCCCGTCCGACCAGCCGGTTGATGTCGTCGGCGAGGTCAAGCCCGATCAGGTTGCGTCCATCGATCCGTCGTCAACCGCGACCGGCGGGGGTTCATGGTCGATGCAGATCGCTTCGCAGCCGACGGTCGAAAGCGCCCAGTCCAGCTATCAGGACCTGCAGCGCCGCTACGGTAGCGTGCTTGCCGGCCGCACCGCCAACATCGTCAAGGCCGAGATCGCCGGCAAGGGTACGTTCTACCGTGTCCGCGTGCCCGCGCAGTCGCGCAACGATGCGATCAACCTGTGCACCAGCTACAAGGCTGCCGGCGGCAATTGCTTCGTGTCGCGTTAGGAGCTGACCAACCAATCAAAGCCGGCGTGACCCAAGGGCCACGCCGGCTTTTTCATGTGCCCCGACTTGTTCATGTGCTGCGACCTGTTCATGTGGAGCCAGATCGGACGTTTGACCGCATGTGGTCCGGGACGATTCCCTTTGATCGCGCGAAGCCTTAGACTCCTGATATGACCGAATCAAAATCCATGATCCTCGGCTGTGCCGGGAAATCGCTCACCCGCGAAGAAATCAATTTCTATCGCAATGAATGCCCTTGGGCTTTCATCCTGTTTGCGCGCAACATTGGCGAGACCGAGCAGATCCGCGATCTGGTCGCCGAGATGCGCGACTGCATCGGACGCCCGGACGCGCTGGTGTTCATCGACCAGGAGGGCGGCCGGGTCCAGCGCCTGCGCCCCCCGCTGGCGCCGAACTATCCGGCCGGCGGCGCGCTTGGCGCCTTGTGGCGCAACGATCACGACGCCGGCGCGCGTGCGGCGTGGCTGCTGGCGCGGCTGCATGCTTTCGATCTCTTGCGCTACGGCATCACGGCGGATTGCCTGCCGGTGCTCGACGTGCCGATCGATGGCGCCAGCGACGTCATCGGCGCGCGTGCTTACGGCAAGGAGCCGCGCCCCGTCATCGAACTGGGCCGGGCCGCGGCTGAAGGCCTGATGGCGGGCGGGGTGTTGCCGGTCATGAAGCACATTCCGGGCCACGGCAGGGCTTTTGCCGACACGCATTTCGAATTGCCGATAGTCAATGCCTCGCTGAGCGATCTGCAGCGGCATGATTTTGCGCCGTTCAGGGAGCTCAACCATCTGCCGATGGCGATGACGGCGCATGTCGTCTACAGCGCGATCGATCCCAACAACCCGGCGACCACCTCCGGCAAGGTCATCGATGAGATCATTCGTCGCGAGATCGGTTTCGACGGGCTGCTGATGAGCGACGACACCTCGATGAAGGCACTTTCTGGGGATTTCCCGACAAAGGCGGCCTCGATCCTTGCGGCGGGCTGCGATCTGGTCCTTCACTGTAACGGTGTTTTCGAGGAGATGGCGGGCATCGCATCGCGCACCACAGGGCTTGAAGGCACGTCGCTTGAGCGCGCCAAGCGGGCGCTGACCTATATTAGTAAACACGACGCGGCTGAAGAAGCCGAGATTCGTGCGGAATTTGCCACCTATTTCGACGCGGTGGCCTGACAAAGGAAGCGAGACGAAGTGGCGGAGACATTGGAAAGCAAGGCCGCGAAGGCCGCACCGATGGACCGTCTGTGGGCCGAGAACGACGATTCACGCGTCACTGGCGATCCGTCGCTGGTCGTCGATGTGGCCGGCTTCGAAGGTCCGCTTGATCTGCTCCTGCATCTCGCCCGCACGCAGAAGGTCGATTTGGCGCGGATTTCGATCCTGGCGCTGGTTGAACAATATCTGACCTTCGTCGAGACGGCGAGGGCGCTGCGGCTCGAGCTTGCCGCTGACTATCTGGTGATGGCGGCGTGGCTGGCCTTCCTCAAGTCGAAGCTTCTCATTCCCAAGCAGCCGGGCGACGACGGCGAAAGCGGCGAGGAACTCGCGGCGGTGCTGCAGTTCCGGCTGAAGCGCCTGGAAGCCATGCGCGATGCCTCGGCGCGGCTGGTCAACCGCAACCGGCTCGGCCGCGACGTGTTTGCGCGCGGCATGCCGGAAATGGTCATCGTCGACAGGCGCAACGCCTATTCGGCGTCGCTCTACGATCTCTTGACCGCTTACGCCCAGCAGCGGCAGAAGCAGGCGATCAACAATGTGACGATCGCCAGGCGCGGTGTCTGGTCGCTCAAGGATGCGCGCGATATCCTGACCCGGCTGGTCGGGGCCCTGCATGACTGGGCGACGCTGGAAAGTTTTCTGATCGAGTACATGACCAGCCCCGAGGAGCGGCGCACGGCGATCGCCAGCTCCTTCGCGGCCACGCTGGAACTGGTGCGCGAAGGCAAGATGGATGTGCGGCAGGACGAAGTGTTCGCGCCGATCTATCTGCGCGGCCGTGTGCAGGCAATCAAGGCAGTCGAGGTGGCATCATGAGCGAACGCGCCAACGCTTCGGTTATCCCGTTCAAGGTTGGTGACCAACCGGAAGAGGCGCTGTTTTCCGAGGAGCCGGCCGAGCAGGTACAGAACCCCGCCGAGCGGCTGCATCTGGCGGAAGCCGTGCGCATGGCCGAGGCGATCGTGTTCGCCAGCGCCGAACCGGTCAGCGAAAAGCAGCTTGCGGCGCGCCTGCCTGACGGCATCAATGTCGCCGTTGCCATGGCTGAACTGCAGCAGATCTATGCACGGCGCGGCGTCAATCTGGTGCGCGTCGGCGAGGCCTGGGCATTTCGCACCGCCGGCGATCTGGCCTTCCTGATGAGCCGCGACACGGTGCAACAGCGCAAGCTGTCGCGCGCCGCGCTCGAAGTGCTGGCGATCATCGCCTATCACCAGCCGGTGACGCGCGCCGAGATCGAGGACATCCGTGGTGTCGAAACCTCGAAAGGCACGCTCGACACGCTGCTGGAAACGGAATGGGTGCGCATGCGTGGCCGGCGCCGGACGCCCGGCCGTCCCGTCACCTATGGTACGACCGACACGTTCCTCGACCATTTCGCGCTGGAGGAAATCCGGGATCTTCCGGGCATGGAGGAGCTGAAGGGCGCCGGGCTGCTTTCAGGCCGCATGCCGTCGAATTTCTCCATTCCGCAGCCGCCGGCCGATCCCGACGCGCTGACCGACGACGAGGATGCGCTGACCGACATCGATCTCGAGGAACTCGGCCTGCTGACGCCGCGCGTCACGGAAGATTGACTGGCAATTGCAGCCCATTTGTCGAGGATGCGCGGATTCGTAGCGGGCCATGGCGTCGAAAATGCGTGACATCCGCCACCCTTTCATAAACTCTGTCGCAGTTGTGTTTGAATCCCAACGCGAAAACGCATAGATCATCGCCAGGGAAAACATTCGAGAGAGATTTGCTATGGGTTCATTTTCGATTTGGCATTGGATGATCGTGCTGGTGATCGTGCTTTTGGTGTTCGGCCGCGGCAAGATTCCCGAGTTGATGGGCGACATGGCCAAGGGCATCAAGAGCTTCAAGAAGGGCATGGCCGACGACGACGTTGCCGAAGACAAGCGCACCGTCGAACACCGTGCCGACGAGACCGTCTCGGCCGTGAAGGAAAAAGCCAGCAAGAGCTGAGCCACAGGTTCTAGTCGGAACAGATAGCCATGTTTGAAGTCGGCTGGACCGAAATGCTGGTGATTGCGATCGTCATGATCGTGGTCGTCGGGCCCAAGGATTTGCCCAATATGCTGCGCACCTTCGGCCGCACGACGGCCAAGCTGCGCGCCATGGCGGCCGATTTTCAGAAACAGTTCAACGAAGCGCTGAAGGAAGCCGAGCTCGACGACGTCAAGAAGTCGGTCGACGAGCTCAGGAACCTCAGTCCGGCCGCCGAGATCCGCAAACAGCTCAATCCATTCGAGCAGGCGGCAGCCGATGTGCGTTCGGGCGTCGACGCGGCGATGAAGCCGAAGCCGGCCGCCGATCCGGCGGCGCCTGCCGCTTCGACCCTGCAGGCAGCCGAGCCGCTTAAGAACGGCGCAACGACGATGCCTGGCGTCAACGGACCGGAAGCCGCGCCAGCTGCTCCGATTTTCCCGGCAATGACCGATGAATCGGTGGTGACATCGTCCGCGCCAACCGAACCGGTCGTGACGCCGAAGGCATCCGCGAAGAAAGTGGTCACGGCTCCACCGGCAAAGGCGACGCCGGCTGCAAAAGCGGCGGCCAAGGCACCGGCGAAGGTGGTGACGACGTCAAAGCCTGAAATGCCCAAGACAGCGAAGCCGGCCGCGGCCAAGGCAGTCGTGACCAAAACCGTGGCGAAAGCCGAGCCGAAACCGGTTGCGGCGAAGAAGCCGGTGGCCAAGAAGACGGCTGGAGCCGCCAAGTGAGCGTTTCGGACAAGGAAAAGGACGAGATCGAAAAATCGTCGGCGCCGCTGATGGAGCATCTCATCGAGTTGCGCCGGCGTCTGATCTGGTCGCTCGGTGGCTTCTTCGTCGCCTTCCTGGTCTGCTTCTTCTTCGCCAAGAAGCTGTTCAATCTCTTGGTCGTTCCATTCAAATGGGCGACGAAGTGGGCCGGGCTCGATCCGCACAAGGTCGAGCTGATCTACACCGCGCCTCAGGAATTCTTCTTCACCCAGGTCAAGCTCGCCATGTTCGGCGGCATGGTCATCGCCTTTCCGCTGATCGCCACGCAGATCTACAAATTCATCGCGCCCGGCCTCTACAAGAACGAGCGCAACGCCTTCCTGCCGTTCCTGATCGCGTCGCCTATCCTGTTCCTGATGGGCGCCTCGCTGGTCTATTTCTTTTTCACGCCGATGGTGATGTGGTTCTTCCTCGCCATGCAGCAGGCCGGCACCGACGACCAGGTGCAGATTTCGCTGCTGCCGAAAGTATCGGAATATCTCAGCCTGATCATGACGCTGATCTTCTCCTTCGGCCTGGTGTTCCAGCTGCCGGTGGTGACCAGCCTGATGACGCGCGTCGGCATGCTGTCGTCCAAGGGGCTGGCCGAGAAACGCAAATGGGCGATCGTCATTGCGTTCATCGTCGCGGCGGTGCTGACGCCGCCCGATCCGATGAGCCAGATCGGCCTGGCCCTTCCGACCATCCTGCTCTACGAGGTTTCGATCTGGGCCGCGCGGTGGATCGAGCGCGACCAGGAAAGGCAGCGGATGGCGCGCGAGAAGCAGGACGCCGCGGAAGCCGTGCCGGGCAAAGCGCCGGACGAGCCACCGGCGCCGGCAGCCTCGTAAAGTAACAGGCCCGTACTCGCGGCGGAAAACGACAACCGCCCCCCAGCCTCATCTTGCATCGATCAAGGATGCGGTTTACGCCCCTCTAGCCTAGCTTGAGGACGAGAAAACCATGCTTGATATCAAATGGATTCGCGACAACCCGAAGGCCCTTGTCGAGGCGCTGGTGAAGCGCTCCTGGTCGGCCGATGTCGCGCAATCCACGGTCGATGGGCTGATCGCCTCGGACGAGGCGCGGCGCGAGCACGTCACCGAGTTGCAGATGAAGCAGGAGCGTCGCAACGCCGCCTCGAAGGAGATCGGCAATGCCATGCGCTCCGGCGATGCGGCACTTGCCGAAAAATTGAAAACCGAAGTCGGCGAGATCAAGACCTTCATCCAGAATGGCGAGGCGCGAGAACGCGAACTCGACAAGGCGCTGAACGATGCGCTTGCGGTGCTGCCCAATGTCCCGCTCGACGATGTACCGGTCGGCAAGGACGAGCACGACAATGTGGTCAAGCACATCGTCGGCAAGATACCGACGCGTCCGAACTGGGTGAAGGAGCATTTCGAGGTCGGCGAAGCGCTTGGCATGATGGATTTCGAGCGGGCGGCGAAACTGTCGGGATCGCGCTTCACCGTGCTGAAGAGCGGGTTGGCGCGGATGGAACGCGCGCTTGGCCAGTTCATGCTCGACCTGCACACGACCGAGCATGGCTATGAGGAAGTCATCCCGCCATTGATGGTCAAGGACGACGTTCTTTTCGGCACCAACCAGCTGCCGAAGTTCGAGGAAGATCTGTTTTTCACGTCGCACGGGGAGGGCAGGCTTGGCCTGATCCCGACCGCCGAGGTGCCGCTCACCAATCTGGTGCGCGAGGAGATCACAGCGCATGAAAAACTGCCGCTGCGCTTCACAGCGCTGACACCATGCTTCCGTTCGGAAGCGGGTTCGGCCGGACGCGACACGCGCGGCATGCTTCGCCAGCACCAGTTCTACAAGGTCGAACTGGTGTCGATCACCGACCAGGAATCGTCGCTCGCCGAGCATGAGCGGATGACGCAATGCGCCGAGGAAGTGCTGAAGCGGCTCGGCCTGCCGTTCCGCACCATGACGCTGTGCACCGGCGACATGGGCTTTGGCGCGCGCAAGACCTACGACATCGAGGTCTGGCTACCCGGCCAGAACGCCTATCGCGAAATCTCGTCCTGCTCGGTGTGCGGTGATTTCCAGGCGCGCCGCATGGACGCCCGCTACAAGGACAAGGACGGCAAGGGCAACCGCTTCGTCCATACGCTGAACGGCTCGGGCACCGCGGTTGGCCGCGCGCTCATAGCTGTCATCGAAAACTACCAGAATGAGGATGGCAGCGTAACCATTCCTGAAGTGCTGCGGCCTTACATGGGCGGTCTGGAAAAGATCGAATCGAAATGATGCGTATTCTCCTGACCAATGACGACGGCATTCACGCCGAGGGCTTGGCGTCGCTCGAACGCGTCGCGCGCACCCTGTCCGACGATGTCTGGGTGGTGGCGCCGGAGCAGGACCAGTCCGGCTATGCGCATTCGCTGTCGATCTCGGAGCCGCTGCGGCTGCGCAAGATCGGCGAGAAGCATTTTGCCGTGCGCGGCACGCCGACCGATTGCGTCATCATGGGCGTCAAGAAGATCCTGCCGGGGGCACCGGACCTGATCCTGTCCGGCATCAATTCCGGCGCCAACATCGCCGACGACGTCACCTATTCGGGAACCGTCGCTGGCGCCATGGAAGGCGCGCTGCTCGGCATCCGCTCGATCGCGCTCAGCCAGGGCTACAGCTATGTCGGCGAGGATCGTGTCGTCCCTTACGAGACGACCGAGGCGCTGGCGCCGGCGCTGCTGAAGAAGCTTGTCGCGACGCCGTTGCCGGACGGCGTGCTGCTCAACGTCAATTTTCCAAACTGCCTTCCCGAGGACGTCGCCGGTACGGTGGTCACCTCGCAGGGCAAGCTTGTGCACAGCCTGTGGGTCGACGAGCGCCGCGACGGGCGCGGGCTGCCCTACTACTGGCTGCGCTTCGGCCGCGAGCCGGTCGAAGGCAAGCGTGGCACCGACCTCTACGCCTTGCACAACAGGCTGGTGTCGGTGACGCCGCTGCATCTCGACCTCACCGCGCATGAAATCCGTGACCAACTGAGCAAGGCGCTTGCATGAATCAGGGGCTTCCAATCGATGATCGCGAAGGCTTCGCCGCCTTTCTGTTGCGCTTGCGCGGCCGGGGAACGGTGCCGAAGGCGCTGATCGCTGCTTTCGAGGCGACACCGCGGCGTGGTTTTCTTGGTGCCCAGTTCCATCAGATCGCCTGGTCGGACCGCATGCTGCCGATTGAATGCGGCGAGGCGATCGAAGGCGCCGACATGCAGGCGGCGGTGATCGCGGCGCTCACCATCGAGCAGGGCAACCGCGTGCTCGAGATCGGGACCGGCTCGGGTTACACGGCAGCGGTGATGTCGCGGCTGGCGGCGCGGGTCGTCACCACGGATCGCTACAAGACGCTTGTCGAGCAGGCCAGGCAGCGTTTCGAGGCGCTTGGCATCGGCAATGTTATCGTGCGCCAGGCGGATGGTTCCGGCGGGCTGCCGAACGAAGGACCGTTTGATCGTATCGTCGCCTGGGCCGCCTTCGACAGCCTGCCGCGCTTCCTGCTCGACCAATTGTCGAGCGGCGGCATTGTCATCGCCCCGATCGGTCCCGAAGAGGGCGAACAGGTGCTGGCGAAGCTGACCAAGGTCGGCAGCCGGTTCGAACGCGAGGACATCGGCCTTGTTCGCCTGCAGCCGATCCTGCGCAGCGTGGCCGCCGTCATCTAGCTTGTTGTTCAGGCGATGCCGCCTGCGCACCGCGGGTCATGATCTCATGACAGCACGGCGCGATCCACTTGCGCTCGTTTAGGGAGACCGCTTGCAAGCTCGCCTGAGCAGGTCTCGCTCGCTTCTCCAAGCAGGCTCAAATATTTTAAGAAAATTTGCGTCTGATTTTAAGGGGTTAACCGACCAGTAACATTAACGCGCTTTAATCATGCCCAGTTGGTAAGCGTATGTGCGGGTTATTGCGATGCAACTCAGTGTTTTGAAGGCAAACGGGCGCAATCTGGCGCGAGGCTGCGCCGTCCTCATGATTGCAGGCGCTGCGGCCGGGTGCAGTTCCCAGGCCTCTCGGTTCAACAGCGTCGACGACGTCTTCACGTCCTCGACCAACAATCAGCGCGCCATCATCAACAAGCAGGATGCCGTACAGCCCTATCCGGGCGATGTCGCGGCCGCTCCGCTCGACGGCAGCCATACGCAGTCGGTCAGCCGCTCCAGCCTCGAGCCGGTTTCGTCTCGGCCGCTGCCGCCGCCGGTTGCCCAGGCGCAGCCGGCTCCCACGCTTGCGCCTGCCGCAAACCCGGTCCGCGTCGCATCGGCGCCGGCCTTGGTGCGTCCGGCTCCTCACGTCGACAGGACCACGACCGGCACTGTTGCTCCCGCGGCATCACCTTTCAAGGTCGCACAGCCTGACGCTCCGCGCGTGGCCACCGCCGGTACGCCACATGCCACCGAGATCGTCGTCAGGGATGGCGAAACGATTGGCGGCCTGGCGCACCGCTACAAGGTGCCCGCCGACGTCATCATGAAGGTCAATGGGCTGAGTGCGACCAAGGGACTGAAGACCGGCCAGAAGCTGATCATCCCGGCCTATGCTTATTCGAGCAAGGCCGAAGCGAAAGTTGCCGACGCCAAGCCAGCAAACGGCGGCAAGCGCGACCTGCCGGCCACCGCACCGGACAAGGTTGCGGTGCTGCCACAGCAGCCGAAGCTCAAGGAGGGCAAGTCCGCCGCTCAGGTCGATGCTTCGGCCGCCGCAAGCCAGCCCAAGGAGCCCAAGCCCGTGCAGGTCGCCAAGGCGACCGGCGCCGCCGGCACCTATACGGTCCAGTCGGGGGACACGATGTCCTCGATTTCCAGGAAGACCGGCGTCGGCGTCGTCGCGCTTAAGCAGGCCAACGGCATGAAGGATGGCTTGCTCAAGATCGGCCAGACCCTGAAGGTGCCGGCCGGTGGAACGGCGACGGTTGCCAGCGCCAAGCCGGCCAAAGTCGATCCGGTGACCACGGCAACGACACAGCCGGCTGCGAAGACGACGCCGTCGGAAACGCTGGCGTCCTACACGCCGCCGAAGAAAGATTCGAAGGTCATTCAGCAGGCCGAGGACGACGACGCTGTCGCGCCCGACGCCACCGGCATCGGCAAGATGCGCTGGCCGGTGCGCGGCCGCGTGATCTCCGGTTTCGGATCCGGCAAGGACGGCGTCGATATCGCGGTGCCGACTGGCACGCCTGTCAAGGCAGCCGAGAATGGCGTCGTCATCTATGCCGGCGATGGGCTCAAGGAGTTCGGCAATACGGTGCTGGTGCGCCATGAGAATGGCCTGGTCACCGTCTATGGCCATGCCAGTTCGATCGAGGTTCAGCGCGGCCAGAAGGTCAAGCGCGGCCAGGAAATCGCACTGTCAGGCATGAGCGGCACGACGGACTCGCCGAAGCTTCACTTCGAAGTGCGCAAGAACTCGGCTCCGGTCGATCCGTCGGGCTATCTCGAATAGAACAAAAAAAGCGATTTGCAGGCCGTCTGACCTCCAGTCCGGCCCGCCGGCTCAGCCCGCTCCGCAAGGAGCGGGCTTTTTCAGTTGGTTTGGACAGGTTAATCCTTCAGCGGCTTGCCAAGCCGACCGGCCAGATCCTGGGTGAACTGCCAAGCGACGCGGCCAGAGCGGCTGCCGCGTGTTGTCGCCCACTCCAGTGCCTCGGCGCGTAATGTCTCGGGATCGATGGCCAGGCCATGATGGCGGACATAGCCGTCGATCATGTCGAGATACTCGTCCTGCGAACATTTATGGAAGCCGAGCCACAGGCCGAAACGGTCGGACAGCGAGACCTTTTCCTCGACCGCCTCGGACGGGTTGATGGCGGTCGAGCGCTCATTGTCGATCATGTCGCGCGGCAACAGATGGCGGCGGTTCGAGGTGGCGTAGAAGATGACATTGGCCGGGCGTCCCTCGACGCCGCCCTCGAGTGCTGCCTTCAGCGATTTGTAGGACGTATCGTCGTGGTCGAAGGAGAGGTCGTCGCAAAACAGGATGAAGCGAAAGGGAGCCGCCTTGAGCAGGCCCATCAGTTTCGGCAGCGTGTCGATGTCCTCACGGTGGATCTCGATCAGCTTCAGCGGCAGGTCGGACCTGGCCTTGGCATTGATGTCCGCGTGCACGGCCTTGACCAGCGACGATTTGCCCATGCCGCGCGCGCCCCACAACAGCACGTTGTTGGCGGCATAGCCGGCGGCGAAGCGTTCGGTGTTGTCGACAAGGATGTCACGAACGCGGTCGACACCACGGATCAGGCCGATGTCGACGCGATTGACCTTGCGTACCGGCTCCAGAAAACCAGGGTCGGCCTGCCAGACGAAGCAATCGGCCTCGCCGAGATCGGTTCGAGGCACCGGTTGCGGGGCGAGGCGGCTGACCGCCTCGATCAGGCGGTCGAGCTTCTGGTTCAGGGCGTCAATGCTGCTGTCGGTCATGTCTGGCTTTTGTTTTTTCGCGGTTTTGAAGTGTGGGAGCGTGGACCTGTCCGATTCCGTCGGGTTCGAAACCGGTTGCAACCTTTTGTTCGAGCGTGATCTTTTCCGAAAACCGGCTCGCGCTTTTCCCGGTCATGCTCTAACACGGCTGAACAGGCCGGAAAAGCAGCCGATTTGCCCAGCCGCGCAGTTGCATTGACAACTTTACCGACTATATTCCGGCCAAATTTCAAGGGGCCGCCAGACTCCGCAGGACGGTTGGCGGCTGTTTTCAAAATTCAGGAGTACTCTCGATGTTCGTGACACCGGCATACGCCCAAGGCATCGGCGGCGCCTCTCCAGATATGTTCATCAGCATTTTGCCGTTTGTCCTGATTTTTGTGATCATGTATTTTCTGATCATCCGGCCGCAGCGCACGCAGCTGAAGAAGCGCGGTGAGATGCTGGCGGCGGTTCGTCGCGGCGACACGGTCGTCACCGGCGGCGGCTTTGTCGGCAAGGTGACCAAGGTGATCGACGACAACGAGCTCGAGATCGACCTCGGCGGTGGCACCAAGGTGACCGCGCTGCGCTCGACGATCGCCGACGTGCGCGTCAAGGGTGAGCCGGTGGCCAACCAGAACGCCAAGAAATAACCTAATTTCAGGCGGAGCGATCCGCGGACACGCTCTGACGGACGACGCCATATGCTGTATTTTTCGCGCTTCAAGATGATCCTGATCTGGGTGGCCGTGGCCATCACAGTGATCCTCGCCGCGCCCAACCTGTTCTCCGCCAGTACGCTGGCCCAACTGCCCAACTGGGTGCCGAAGCGGCAGATGACGCTCGGCCTCGATCTGCAGGGCGGCTCGCACATCCTGCTCAGGATGGATCCCAACGATCTGATCAAGGATCGGCTGGAAACGACGCGGGACGAGATCAGGACGCTGCTTCGCGATGCCAAGGTCGGCTATACCGGCCTTGCCGGATCGGGCCGCACCGTGCAGGTCCGCATCACCGATCTCGCCCAGGTCGATGCCGCCAAGAAGGCGCTGAAGACATTGACCGATCCGGTCGCCGCCGGCCTGTTCAGCGGCGGCTCCATCCAGGAAATGACGCTGGATGATTCCGAGCCCGGCCTGCTCAAGTTCACCGTCACCGACGCCGGCATCAAATACCGCACCTCGACGGCGCTGACGCAATCGATCGAAGTCGTCGGCCGCCGCGTCAATGAACTCGGCACCACCGAGCCGATCGTGCAGCGCCAGGGCGATGACCGTATCCTGGTCCAGGTGCCGGGCCTGCAGGATCCGCAGCGGCTGAAGGAAATCCTCGGCCAGACCGCCAAGCTGACCTTCCAGATGGTCGACCAGTCGATGCCGGTGCAGGATGCGCTCAACGGCCGCCCGCCCGCCGGCTCCTCGGTGCTCTACTCGCAGGACGATCCGCCGGTTCCCTACCTGATCGAAAACCGCGTCATCGTTTCGGGTGAGAACCTCGTCGATGCGCAGGCGACATACAACTCGCAGAACAACGAGCCGGTGGTTTCGTTCCGCTTCGATCTCGAAGGGCGCGGCGCGTTTCGGCCAGGCCACCTCGCAGAATGTCGGCAAGCTGTTCGCCATCGTGCTCGACAATCAGGTGATCTCGGCACCGCAGATCCGTGAGCCGATCCTCGGCGGCACTGGCCAGATCTCCGGCAATTTCACCGCCCAGAGCGCCAACGATCTAGCCGTGCTACTGCGCGCCGGTGCGCTGCCGGCAACACTGACGGTGATCGAAGAACGCACCGTGGGCCCAGGCCTTGGCCAGGATCCGATCCATGCCGGCAAGGTCGCGGGCATCATCGGCTCGATCCTCGTCGTTGCCTTCATGTTCGTCGCCTACGGCTTCCTCGGCTTCCTCGCCAATATCGCGCTTGCGGTGCACGTGGCGATGATCGTCGGGCTGTTGTCACTGCTTGGCGCGACGCTGACCTTGCCCGGTATCGCCGGTATCGTGCTGACCATCGGCATGGCGGTGGATTCCAACGTGCTGATCTACGAACGTATTCGCGAGGAGCGACGTAACGGCCGCTCCGTGATCCAGGCGATCGACACCGGCTTCTCGAAGGCGCTGGCGACCATCGTCGATTCCAACGTCACCTCGCTGATCGCCACCGTGGTGCTGTTCTATCTCGGCACCGGTCCGGTGAAGGGCTTTGCCATCACCTACGCCATCGGTATCCTGACCACCGTTTTCACCGCTTTCACCTTCACCCGGCTGCTGGTCTCGATCTGGCTGCGCCGTGCCCGTCCGAAGGAATTGCCGAAGGCGCCGGTGACCTTCATTCCGCCGGGCACGAAGATTCCGTTCATGGGCATCCGCCGCTGGACCTTCGCGCTGTCGAGCTTCCTGTCGGTGCTGTCGGTCGTGCTGTTCATGACCGTCGACATCAATTACGGCATCGACTTCAAGGGCGGTTCACTGATCGAGGTGAAGGCCAAGAGCGGCACCGCCGATCTCGCCGATATCAGAGGCAGATTGACGGAACTCAACATTGGCGAAGTGCAGGTCCAGCAGTTCGGCGAGCCGAACGACGTGCTGATCCGTGTCGGGACGCAGGATGGCGGCGAGAATGCCGAGCAGACGGTCATCGACAAGGTGCGCGGCGAGCTGCAAGACCAGTATGATTTCCGCCGCGTCGAAGTGGTGGGACCGACGGTTTCCGGCGAGTTGGCCAAGCAAGGCACGATCGCCATGCTGGTCGCGCTGCTCGGCATCCTGGTCTATGTCTGGTTCCGCTTCGAATGGCAGTTCGCTGTCGGCGCCATCGTGGCGACCGTGCACGATGTTGTCATGACGCTCGGCTTCTTCGTCATCACCGGGCTTGAGTTCAACCAGTCATCGCTGGCGGCGATCCTGACCATCATCGGCTATTCGCTGAACGACACCATCGTGGTCTATGACCGTGTTCGCGAGGATCTGCGAAAATACAAGCGAATGCCGCTGCCGCAGTTGTTGAACAACGCCATCAACGAGACGCTGTCGCGAACGACGCTGACCTCGGTGACGACGATCCTCGCCTTGCTGGCGCTGGTGCTGTTCGGTGGCGAGGTGATCCGCTCCTTCACCATGGCCATGCTGTTCGGCGTCGTGTTCGGCACCTATTCGTCGATCTTCATCGCGGCACCGCTGCTGATCCTGTTCAAGTTGCGGCCGCAGGCTACAGCCTCCGACGAGGAGAAGCCGGTCGGTGGCGGCAAGGCTGTCGCGACCTGACGCGCGGCCGCGAAGGGGTGACACAACGGTGACCGGCAAAGGCATCGTCATCCGCGAGGCGCATTTTCCTGGCCGCGCGCCGATTGAGGCCTACGGCAATGGGGGGTTCCGCTTTGCCGACATGTCGCATCGCGGCTCACTGCTGTGCCTGCCGTCCGGCATCCATGGCTGGGAGCCGTCGGATGCCGCAGCGCTGACAGCGGCTGATTTCGACAGGCTGCTGGCCGAGGCCGACAAGGTCGAGATCCTGCTGGTCGGCATGGGCAGGGAACTCAGGCCATTGCCAGCGGCGCTGCGCGCGGCGCTGAAGGCTGCAGGCATTGCGTCCGACCCGATGTCGACCGGCGCCGCGGTGCGGACCTACAATGTCCTTCTGGCGGAAGACCGCGCCGTGGCCGCCGCCCTCATCGCCGTCGATTGACATGTCCCAAAATGCCCAAATCGTCATGGACGCGGTGCGCGCCGCCGACCATGACCGCTATCTAACCGCGCTCTACGCGCCGTCCGATAAGCGCGACGCGCTGTTTTCGCTCTATGCCTTCAATGCCGAGATCGCAGGCATTCGCGACCGCATCCACGAGGCTCTGCCGGGCGAGGTCCGTCTGCAATGGTGGCGCGACATCATTATTGCCGCCGAGGCTGACGGCACAGCCATCGGCCATCCGGTCGCCGATGCCCTGAAGGCGACGATTTCCGCTCACCGCCTGCCGAAACCGGCCTTCGACAACATGCTCGAGGCGCGCATTTTCGACCTCTATGACGATCCGATGCCGTCGCGCACCGATCTGGAAGGCTATTGCGGCGAGACTGCAGCCGCGCTCATCCAGCTTGCGGCCATGATTCTCGACCCCGTCGAGGCACCGCGCTTTGCCGAGCTGGCGGGCAGGGCCGGCTGCGCCCAGGCGATAACCGGCCTCTTGCTCCTGCTGCCGCTGCACCGCAAACGTGGGCAGTGTTTTGTCCCGACCGATATCCTGGCGGCGGCGGGCTCTTCGCCGGAGGAGTTTGTTGCCGGTGACGGCGGCCCCGGCGCCAAGCGCGCGGTGGCGGCGATGATTGCGCTGGGGCGGGATCATCTTTCCGCCTTCGAGCAAGGGGCGTCGGCGCTACCGGTCTCGCTGCGTCCGGCATTTCTGCCGCTGGCCCTGTCGCGCGCCTACCTGACGAAAATGGAAAGTAGCTCGCCGATCGACGGCGTGGCGCGGCTGTCAGCCCTGCGCCGGCATTGGCTTCTGCTGCGTCGAGCAGGCAAGGGTTGGCCGGCACTTTGACGTAAACGTCAATCGTGTTAAGGAATCCCGAGCTGAGAACTGTTGCCGCAGACGACAGACCGGCCCGGAGGAGATACCCATCCATGAGCTTGCCCGTGCTGGTCGCGATCGTCGCCCTTGGCATTGCGCTGTCGGTCGCCGCGGTGCATTTCACCGGCGGCAGCAAGACAGCGGCGCTGGCCGGCCCGGATCAAGCGCTGGGCCATTTCGCCGAGGATTTTCCCGATGACGTTGCTACGCGGGTTCGCCTGACGGCGGATGCCAGGACAGCGTTTCTGGATATCGGGCAAGGGCGCATCGGAATCGTGCACAGCATCGGCGACTGCTTTTTGACGCGCATCGTCACGTCCGCGGATGTCACGGATCTGACCGCCAGCGATGCAAACACGGTTTCGTTCCAGCTTGCCGATTTCACCTGGAAGGGCGGTCGCTTCAGCTTTGCCGACGCCGTTGATGCGCAGGACTTGCTGAACGCCCTCGGGTCGCAACACCGCAATTCCACCAAGGAGGCCGCGTGATGGACAGTTACGATTTCCCGCAGGTCACCCAACTGGCCATTCCGTTCTTCGTCGCCGCGATCCTGATCGAGCTTTGGCTGGTGCGCACGGGCCGCGCCAAGGGTTCGTTCGAGACGCGCGACACGCTGACCAGCCTGATGATGGGCACCGGCAATGTCGTCGCCGGGTTGCTGCTTGGCGTCGTGTCCTATTGGGCACTGCTGTGGCTGTGGCAATTCCGGATCTTCAATCTCGGGCTGTCGTTCTGGGTGTTCCTGACCGCCTTCCTGCTCGACGATTTGCGCTACTATGTCTATCACCGCATCGCGCACCGGGTGCGCTGGGTTTGGGCCGAGCACGTCAACCATCATTCCAGCCAGCACTACAATCTGTCGACGGCGTTGAGACAAAGCTGGACCGGGCTGTTCACCTTCATGTTCGTGCTGCAGGCACCGCTGGTGCTGCTCGGCTTCCATCCGGCGGTGATTGCCTTCACCTTCGGCTTCAACCTGGTTTGGCAGTTCTGGATCCACACCGAGACCATCGGCAAGATGTGGGGCTGGTTCGAGTACATCTTCAACACGCCCTCGCACCACCGCGTCCACCACGCCACCAATCCGCGCTATCTCGACGCCAATTATGCCGGCACGCTGATCATCTGGGACCGAATGTTCGGCACCTTCGTCGAGGAATTGGAAGAGGACCAACCGCGCTACGGCATCGTCAAGAATCTGGGCACGTTCAATCCGCTGAAAGTGGCGTTCCACGAATGGATCGGCATGTTCGGGGATGCCTTTGCGCCAGGGCTTTCGCTCAGCGATCGTCTCAACTACCTGATCAAGCCGCCCGGCTGGAGCCATGACGGCTCGCGCGAAACCTCGGAGAGCCTGAAGGCCGCCTATGTCAGGCGGAATCCCAGCGAGGCAGGCAAGCCGGGGCTGCCGATGGCGGGCACCGAGGCTGCAGAATAGAAGGCTCTATTCCGCTGCTTGCGCCGTCGGCGCCGGCAAGCCCAGCCATTGCCGGCAGTCGGCCTGGGCGCGCGACGTGATCGCATGGCGCTTGGCGACCGTCTTGTCCTTGCCGCGCATACGTTTGCCCTCGGTTTTCGGGGCTTCGACGGGCGGAAACAGGCCGAAATTGACGTTCATCGGCTGGAAGGACCGCTTGCCCGGCTCGTCATCCGAGACGATGTGGCCCCCGGTGATGTGGTTGAGCAGGGCGCCGAAGGCTGTTGTGAGCGGCGGCAGCGAGGGCGCATGGCCGAGCCTTTCGGCGGCGGCGAAACGTCCGGCGAGCAGGCCGATTGCGGCGCTCTCGACATAGCCCTCGCAGCCGGTGATCTGGCCGGCGAAACGCAGGCCGGGGCGCGATTTCAGCTGCAGCGAAGCATCGAGCAGGGTCGGCGAGTTGATGTAGGTGTTGCGGTGCAGGCCGCCGAGGCGGGCGAAGTCGGCGTTTTCGAGGCCCGGGATGGTGCGGAACACGCGCACCTGTTCGGCATGCTTCAGCTTGGTCTGGAAGCCGACCATGTTGTAGAGCGTGCCCAGCGCATTGTCCTGCCGCAGCTGCACGACGGCATAGGCTTTCACCGTCGGATTGTGGGCATTGGTTAGCCCCATCGGCTTCATCGGCCCATAGCGCAGCGTCTCGACGCCGCGTTCGGCCATGATCTCGATCGGCAGGCAGCCGTCGAAATAGGGCGTGCCTTCCCATTGCTTGAATTCGGTTTTCTGGCCGTCGACCAGCGCCTGTACGAAGGCAAGGTACTGGTCTTTGTCCAGGGGACAGTTGATGTAGTCCTTGCCGGTGCCGCCGGGCCCGACCTTGTCGTAGCGCGACTGGAACCAGCAGGTGTCCATGTCGATCGTATCGAAATGGACGATCGGCGCGATGGCGTCGAAGAAGGCGAGCGCGTCGGCGCCGGTCGCCTCGGCGATCGACTGGGCGAGCGATGGGGCGGTCAACGGGCCCGTGGCGATGATTGCCTGATCCCAATCCGCAGGTGGCAGGCCCGGCACTTCCTCGCGCTGGATGGTGATCAGCGGGTGCGCTTCGAGCTTTTTCGTCACGGCCTCGGAGAATCCGTCGCGGTCGACGGCTAGCGCGCCGCCCGCCGGCACCTGGTTGGCGTCGCCGGCGCTCATGATCAAGGAGCCGGCCAGCCGCATTTCCGCGTGCAGCAGGCCGACGGCGTTGTTTTCGGCGTCATCGGAGCGGAAAGAATTGGAACAGACAAGCTCGGCCAGACCATCGGTCTTGTGCGCATCGGTGCCGCGAACGGGCCGCATTTCATGCAGGACAACCGGCACGCCCGCTTGCGCCGCCTGCCAGGCGGCTTCGGAGCCAGCGAGGCCGCCGCCAATGATGTGAATAGGATTTTTGCTCATGAGCGCCGGAATAATCGCTTGATGCGGCGATTGCAATTGCCGTGCGTGATGCCGGGCAAAACAGCTCCCGGAGGAACCAGCCTCTGAAAACAACTACACCCGCCGGGGGAGGAGGTCCGGCGGGTGTCGTTTTGGGGGTCGACCCTCGGGAGGAGGTGAAGGCCGACCGTATTCGTCATCGCCGGGGAGGAGGTCGGCTTTGACGAAATCTCTTTCGCTAGTTTTGAAAGGGGCGAAACCCTTTTTGGGAAACAGCGCCCGCCGCGGGAGGAGGTGCGGCGGGCGCCGTTTTGGTGGTCAACCCTTGGGAGGAGGTAAGGGGTGACCGTATTCGTCAGGGTCGGGGAGGAGGTCGACCCTGGCGAAATTCCTGGATTAGATCGCCCGGCGGGCGACGCTCTTGATTTCGTCGCGGACGATACCAAGATCATGCAGCTGGCGGTTCGAAAGGCGACCCAGCTCGGAAACCGTCTCGCGATAAACGCGCCAGTTACGATAGTTGCGGATCAGGTTCATTGTCGTTCTCTTTTTCAAAACTGGTTCGGACCATTTGCGGTCCGAAGAATTTAGACCGCCTTGCGAGCGACGTAAGGAATGTCGCTGCGGCTGATGCCGAGGTCGGTCAGTTCACGGTTGCTCAGGCGGCTCAGCTCGGAGACAGTGTCCCGGTAGCGGCGCCAGTTGCGGTAGTTGCGGATCAGGTTCATGGTATTTCTCGTTTCGTCTTTCTTCCGGATCATTCCGTCTTTGTGTACGAAGCATAAATAGGCGGACCCATATCGATTTAAAAGCGCTATGGCTGCATGGCAGCAATGCAAATTGTGCAATGCAACATTAACGCGCGTTCACGGACCTGACACAAAGAAACCCGAATCGGAAAATGCCGTTGCGTCAACGGTTTGACCGGATCGGCTAAAAAAAGACCAAACGGGGGAAGGGGCAACATGGCGAGCTATTCGTCGCGGATCAGGTCCGATATCGCGCGCTGGCAACAGACCGGCCTGATCGACGCGGCGACCGCCGATTCCCTTGCGCGCGATGTCGAGGCCAACGAGCGCAAATCACTCAACTTCGGTTCGATCCTGGCGATGATGGCCGCCTTGCTGTTCGGCGCCGCCATCCTGATTTTCGTCGCCGCCAACTGGGACGCGATCCCGCGGCTGGCACGCGTAGCGGCACTGTTTGCCGTCATCCTTGGCGGCTATGTCGGCGGCGCGGTGCTGAAGACGCGCGACCATGCGGCGATCGGCGAGGCGCTGTGGATCGTGGCGGCCGCGGCTTTCGGCGGTTCGATCGCGCTGATAGGCCAGATGTATCATCTGTCCGGCGACGAGGCGTCTGCTTTGGTCACCTGGGGTGCTGGTACGGCATTGGCGGCGATCGCGCTGCGTTCGAACCCGCTGACCGTCGCATCGGTCGGCATCGCCGATGCATGGCTGTTCCTGAAAGGGTTCGACTATTTCAATCGCAGCGAATTTCCGCATGCCTTCGTCGTTATGGCGATCGTGCTGTTTGTCGTCTCGTTCTGGACCCGCAGCCAGCCGGCGCGGCACCTCATTATCCTGTCGCTGCTCTTCTACCTCGTCCTGTTCGCCATGGATCACGCGACGCTGCAGGTGGCGATCCCCTTGGTCATCGTGTCGGTGCTGCTGTTCGCGGCCTCAGTCTTCGCGCCGGATCCGGTCGACAAGATCGTCCAGCTCGGCGGTCGCTTGCCCTTGCACGCGCTGCTCGGCTTCCTCACCGGCCTGGCGATGATCCAGTTCGAACTGGCCGATGAAAGCACCTACAATAGCGGTTTTGCCATCGCCTCGGTCGTCGCGCTGGCCGGTATCGTCGCGGCGATCGTGCTGGCGGGCCGGGAGAGCCGCGGGCTGCGCTGGCTCGCCTATCTCGGCTTCGCCTTCGAACTCGCCATCATCTATGTCGTGACCTTGCAATCGATGCTCGACACGGCTGGCTTCTTCCTTGCGGCCGCGGTGCTGCTCGGCATCCTTGCGCTCGTCATCATCCGCGTGGAGAAGCGCATGAAAGGTCCAGCAACCGGGGGAGCCACGGCATGATGACCGGAAAGCGGCTGATCATCTCGGCGCTGGTGCTGGCGCTCGTCCAGATAGGCTTCCTGAGCTGGATCATCGCCGGCCGGGCGGCAATCCTGCGCAACGGCAAGGAGGTGCTGCTGAAGATCGAACCCGTCGATCCACGCGATCTCCTGCGCGGCGACTACATCATCCTCGGCTACGAGATTTCGCGGATACCGGTGAAAATGATCGCCAACATTCCGGCCGACAAACTCTCCAGCGACGACACGTCGATCGTCGTCCGCCTGAAGAAGGGCGCCGAGGGCTACTGGACGCCGACCACCGCCTGGTTCGGCAAGGCACCGACGCCGGCCGCCGCCGACGAGGCCGATATATCAGGCCATGTCGCCGAAGGCTGGGATCTTCGTGGCGAGGGAATGACCATCGCGCCGGATTATGGCATCGAACGCTTCTACCTGCCGGAAGGCGAGGGGATGGCGATCCAGAACGACATGCGGGTGCGCCCGTTCGGGATACGCCTCGCGCTCTCCGGCGATGGCACCGCCCAGATCAAGGCGCTGGTGGATGGCGACAAGACGCTGTTCGAGGAGCCGCTTTACTAGAATGTCCGTGCCTGCCGTGGTGTGAAGCATGCCAGTCATCCTGACGACACGTGAAGATATCAACCTCGACACCGTTTTGCGCGTCGCCTGGAAAAAGGACACGGTGGAGATCGGCGAGACAGCCTTGCGGCGCATCGCCGACTGCCGCGCCTCGTTCCTGAAGCTGATTGAAACCGATCCGCCACCGGTTATCTATGGTGTCACCACCGCCATGGGGGAACTGGCGAGCCAACGGCTCGCGCATGACGAGCGGGACCGCCATGCGCGCATCAAGGCGTTCGCCGCCGCGACTTCGTTCGGTGAGCCTTTGCCTGATCGCGTGGTCAGGGCGATCGTGCTTGCCCGGCTGACGAACTTCATCGAGGGCAACGCCGCCACCACGCCGCGCATCGCGCTCGCCGTTGCCGCGATGCTCGACGGCGGCCCGATGCCAATGGTGCCGGCCGCAGGTCAGGGCGGCGCCGGCGAAATCCTGGCGCTCTATCCGCTGTTTGCCGAGCTTTCGACGCGTTTCGACCTGGAGGTCAAGGAACGGGGCTCGCTGATCAACGGCTCGCCCTGTGCTGCCGCTCTGGTGGCCGACGCAGCGCTCGCGGCACGCCGCCGTATCCGGATCGCGCACAAGGTGTTCGCGCTGTCGATCGAAGCGTTTCGCGCCCCGCTCGAACACTACGACGCGGCGCTCGAGACACTCTGGGGCGATGAGCACGAGGCGGCGGCCCTCCAGGGGCTGCGGCAATTTCTGGTCGATGCTGGAGATGGCAGGCGCAACTATCAGGCGCCGGTCAGCTACCGCATCGTGCCGCGTGTTCTCGGCCAGGCGCATCGCGCACTCTCGTCGGCCGAGCGGGCGGCAGATGTCTCGCTGGCCTCGATATCGGACAATCCAGTGTACATCCCGCCCGATGAGGCGCATCCGTTCGGGCGCTGCATCAGCACGGGGGGCTATCACAACGCCATGGCGACGCCGGCGTTGGACGACCTCGCGGCGATATGGGCCGATATCTGCCTGCTCTGCGACCGTCACGCCTCCAAGCTTCTGAATGGCAAGGTGTCGCTGCTGCCCGATCTCCTGATGACTGGACGGCATTGGGCCGACAGCGATGGCCACGGCAATGTCGGCTATGTGCCGATGGCGATCACCGGCTATCTCGAGCAGGCCAAGCTTGCCGCCCAGCGCACCTTCATTCCGGGGACGGAATCGGCCGGCGCCGGGCAGGATGATGTCGCCACCACGGCGTTCTTCGCATGGACCAAGGAGGCGACCGCCGGCCGCTGCGTCGACGCGGCGATGGCGATGCTGGCGATGATGGCCTCGCAGGCGTTGCACGTCACCGAACGCACGGCTCCGCCGGCCCTGCGGTCATTCGTCGACGAAATCAGAGGCGTCGTGCCGCCTGTCGGCGAGGATCGCGTGCTGGGGCCGGAGCTTGCAAAGCTGGCCGAGTGGTTCACAGGCAGAGCGTTCGAGGCCTAGACACCGATGCCAGGAATGGCAGGCGGCTTGGTGCGGATGAAGGGACTCGAACCCCCACGCCTTTCGGCACTGGAACCTAAATCCAGGGCGTCTACCAGTTCCGCCACATCCGCATGAACCGGCAATCTCATGTGGCCATCATTCTGTCAATGTCAGGGCCAAAATGATGGTTATTCGCCGAAATGCGAAGATGGTTGAAAATTAGGCTCGCCTGTGACAAAAGGCGTGTCGAATGTGACGGGACGCGACGATCCGCTTCTACAAAATGTGATAAGAAGTAGGAAAAACAAAGACTTATTCACATTTTGGAACGCAGTTTGGGAGAATTTGAGCCGTATTTTCGGTCAAATCGCCAGGTTCCGTGCCAAAAGCCATTCCCGGCAAGAATATACCGGCAGGCTGTAAACGGCAGAAAGCCGTTTGGCAGCCTCATTGGTGAAAACAAAGGTTTTACGATGCAGGTCACCGAAACACTCAACTCCGGTCTCAAGCGCGAGATCAAGATCACCGTGCCGGCCGGTGACATGGAAGCCAAGCTGATGGCGCGGCTTTCGGACGCCAGGAACAAGGTCCGCATCAACGGCTTCCGTCCCGGCAAGGTGCCGGTTCAGCACCTGCGCAAGGTGTACGGCAAGTCGTTCATGGCCGAAGTGGTCAATGAGATCCTCAACGATTCGACCCGTTCGATCATTTCGGGCCGCGGCGAAAAGGCCGCCATGCAGCCCGAGGTCATCATGACCGAGGACGAGAAGGAAGCCGAGAAGATCTTGGCTGGCGGCGCCGACTTCGAATTCCGCCTCAACTACGAAATCATTCCGGCGATCGAGATCAAGGATTTCTCCGACATCAAGGTGACGCGTCAGGTGTTCGACGTGCCTGACACCGAGATCGACGAGCAGGTCCAGCGCGTTGCCGAATCGGCACGCAGCTACGAGCCGAAGACCGGCAAGGCCGCCAATGGCGACCGCGTGACGATCGACTATGTCGGCAAGATCGACGGCGAGGCCTTCGCTGGCGGCGCCGGCACCGATCAGCCGCTGGTGCTGGGCTCCAAGGAGTTCATCCCGGGTTTCGAGGATCAGCTGGTCGGCGCCAAGGCCGGTGACGAAAAGCAGGTCACCGTGACCTTCCCGGAGAATTACCAGGCGGCGAACCTGGCCGGCAAGGAAGCGACCTTCGACGTCACCGTCAAGGAAGTCTCCCAGCCCGGCGCGCTGGAAATCAACGACGAGACCGCCAAGAACCTCGGTCTGGAGTCGCTGGAGCGCCTGCGTGACGTGGTGCGTGGCCAGATCGAGAACCAGTTCGGTGCCATGACGCGCCAGAAGGTCAAGCGCCAGCTGCTCGACCAGCTCGACGCGTCCTACTCGTTCGAGGCACCGTCGAAGCTCGTCGACGCCGAGTTCAACAACATCTGGGCGCAGGTCAATCGTGACCTGGAAGCGGCCGGACGCACCTTCGCCGACGAAGAGACGACGGAAGAAGAGGCACGCGCCGAATATCTGCGTCTCGCCGAGCGCCGCGTGCGTCTCGGCCTGGTGCTGGCTGAAATCGGCGAGAAGGCCGGCGTCACCGTGTCGGATGAAGAGTTGCAGCGCGGTCTGTTCGAGCAGGTGCGTCGCTATCCGGCCAACCAGCAGCAGGAAGTCTTCGAGTTCTATCGCAGCAATCCGGAAGCGCTGAACACGCTGCGCGCGCCAATGTTCGAGGAGAAAGTGGTCGACCATCTACTCGGCCAGATCTCCGTCACCGACGTCAAGGTCAGCAAGGAAGAGCTGATGGCCGACGATGAGGAGGCCGAAACCACGACCAAGGCGAAGCCGGCGAAGAAGGCCGCCGCCAAGAAGGCCGACGACAAGAAGGCCGACGAGGCGGAAGAGCCCAAGAAGAAGGCAGCGCCGAAGAAGAAGGCCACCAAGGACGCCGAATAATTCGAGAATTTCGTTGAAACAGGAAAGGCCGCCCTCGAGGCGGCCTTTTTTGTTGCGAAACTGCCACAGCGGGAACGCTTCTCGAGCGACGGCCTGTAGCGATACCAAGCTTTGATTCTTATCTGCGCTTGTATTGCAAGCCGCTTGGCTGTTGGAGGGCGTGTTGAGGCTGTTGGTTGAAGTGGGACACGCTGCGGCAATCGCGCTGGTTCTTGTCTCGGTCTGTGGCATTGCCCAAGCCGATACGGTTCTTGATAATTGGCGGTTCGGCACGGGCGAAGACGGTCTCGTCACGGCATCGCTTTATGCAACCAACAAGCTGATCACCGGCGGTGGCGCCCTGAGCTACAGCCCGATCCTGACGATTGCCTGCCGGGCAAACAGCGAACCGCGATGGACTGAATGGCTGCAGCTGAATGACGCCGTCTCAGCCAGCCGCAGGATCACCATGTCTGTCACGGTCGACCAGGGCAGCAAGTTCGCGGAGAGTTGGTCGGTCGGGCCGCGCGGCAGGATGCTGGTTCGCGACGGTGCCGACGGCATCAGACGCCTTGTTTCCGCCAGCCGACTGCTGCTTTCCTGGCGGTTCGGGCTGCTGTCGGGGCGCGGCGAGGCCGATTTCGATCTCGCCGGGCTCGGCAAAGCCGTCGACCAGATTGCCGGCAGCTGCAACACCGATCCGCCGTAATCGCAGCGCGAGGCCAGGGCAGGACAGGCGCGACGTCTTTGGGCGGCCTCATCCCGCTATTGGCATCGCTGAAGAAGGCGACCTTGTCGTCGCGTCAGCGGCACCATTTCTCGATGGCGATTGCAATCGCCTTTGTGCAATCGACGAGATCGCGCACTGAAACGCGCTCGTTCGGCTGATGCGCCTGTGCCGGGTCGCCAGGGCCGAAGTTGACGGTCGGGGTGTTGCCAAGGCCGGTCGGCAGGCCGATGTCGCTGTGTGCGCCAAACCCGCTCAGGACCGGCGACAGCTTGGCTTCCCTGACGGCCTCCTGGAAGACGCCGACGAACGGATTGTCCGACGGAATCTCGGCGCAATCCGCGTCGAGGATCCATTCGACACGGGCAGGATGCTTCCGCAGATAGGGATCAGCCTGGCAGACATTGGCGATGTGCTCTTCGATTTCGCGCTTGACGTTGCCGCCCAGCTTGAACGCGTCATGTTCGCTCGGCAGATACTGCGCGTCGATGATGATTTCGCCGCGACCTGCCATGGAGGAGGGGTGTTCGCCAGCACTCATCTGGGTGACGATGATCTGGTTCGGCAGGTCCATCAGCGGATGGTTCTTCTTCGGATCGAACATCCAACGCCGGTTGAGGATGTCTATGCCGTCGAGGATCTGCCGGCAAAGCTGGACGGCATCGACCGGGCCGCTCGAGTACCAGGCATTCGGCGTCAGTTCCGCATGGCCGCCTATACCGTCGATGATGATCTTTCCCCACAAAATGCCGTGACAGAGCGGCGCGATCTTGTTCGCCGTCGGTTCGGTCATGATGCCGGCGTCGGCGTGAAAGCCGCGATCGACCATGGCGAGCGAACCCATGCCACCGATTTCCTCGTCAACGACGGTCGTGAAGACGACGTCTCCGGACAGGGGAATGTTGAGCTCCTTCAGGATTTCGATGGCCATCAGCATGCAGGCAACGCCGCCCTTCATGTCGACGGTGCCGCGACCATGCAGAAATCCGTCCTTGAGAACGGGCTGGAACGGGTCGGTCGTCCAATGTCCGGCGGCGCCCGGTGGGACGACGTCGATGTGGCCGGTCAGCATGATGGAACGCCCGCCGCCCGTGCCCTTCAGGACGCCGCCCAGATTGGGTCTACCCTCGAACGTCCTGCCCTTGTTGGCGCCGGCGCGGCCCTTGTATTTTTCATAGAGCGCCGGGCCGTCCGGGTCCCAGAGGTCGGTCGAGAAGCCAAGCGCCTCGATGCGTTTTTGCAGATATAGCTGACAATCACGCTCACCGGGGCCGGCGTCCTTCGGATTGGATTTCACAATCGAGGGGAAAGCGACGAGATCGCTCAGCGTCGCGACGATGCGGTCGGCGGTTGCCTCGACGCGCGCGGCAATGATCTCTTCAATGGACGGCATTATGATCTCCAACGTTGGGAAAGTCGGTCGACGAGAAGGACGAAAACCAGTAGGGCGCCGACAATTCCCACCTGCCAGACCGTGTTGATATTCAGTTGCAGAAGACCGGTCTTCAGCGTGACCAGAAGCAGGACGGCCGCGAACACGCCGCCGACGCCGCCACGTCCGCCGGTGATGGCGATGCCCCCAAGCATGGCGGCAGTCAGCGATTCGAGCTCGAGGTTCTGACCGATATTGGGCCTGCCGCTGCCGAGCCAGGCGAGCGAGACGAGACCCGCGGCACCGGCGAGCGCGCCACTCAAGGAATAGAGGATGAAGCGAACGCGGTCGACCGGAATGCCGACCAGTTTGGCCGAGCGTTCATTGAAGCCCATCGCGTAGATCCAGCGCCCCCACGCCGTCGAGAGCAGCACCAGGCCGGCCAGGGCAAAGCAGGGGATGGCAAGCGTGAGGAAGGGCACGGGAATGCCCATGACGACGCCGCGTCCCCACAGGAGCAGCCAGGAGGGTACGCCTGCCTGGGCCGCGCCGCCGGTGACGGCGAGTGCCGCGCCGGAATAGACGAAGAATGTGCCCAGTGTCGCGATGAAGGGAAGAAGCGCGAGCCCGTTCACCAGCCATCCGTTCAAGGCACCGAGCATCGCGCCCGCCAGAATGCAGACGACAGGCAGCAGAACGGGAGGCAATCCCAGCTTGACGCAAAGCATTCCGACGATGGCGGAGAGTGATACCGCGCCGCCGACCGACAGGTCTATGCCGGCGCCGCCGGCCATGATGACCAGCCCTTGCCCAAGGCCGACCAGGGCCAGGATCGTCGAGAACTGAAGAATGGTGGTGACTGTGCCGAGATTATAGACTGAAGGCTTGAGCGCCAGCAGGCCGACAATCACGATCAGCCAAAGCCCGCACAGCAAACTCAGGGTGAGGGCCGGGCCCTGCAGATTCCGGAGCGTCCTCATGCGCGGGCTCGCAGGAGCTGGACCACAGGGAAGCGGTTGGAGATGGCTTCGAAGCCAAGCACGCCGATGATGAGAACGCCGGTGACGACAGGCTGCCAGAGAGAGGGGACACCGATCAAAAGCAGTCCGTTCTGAAGAATTCTCAGCAGAAGCACGCCGAGCACCGTGCCGATCAGGCTACATCTGCCGCCCAATATGCTTGTGCCGCCAAGAATGACCGCGGCAATGGCATCGAGCGCCAGCGTGCTGCCGATCGTCATTTCCACATTGCGGTAGGTGGCGACATAGAAGGTGGCGGCAATGCCGGTCAGGACCCCGCTGATGACGAAGGTCATGAAGCGGGTCTTGATGACCGGGATGCCCGACAGTCGCGCCTTTTCCTCCGAATTGCCGATCGCCAGCAAGTGCAGCCCATAGGGGGTTCGCCGCAACGCCAGCCAGACGACCAGATAGGCAACGGCAATCACCAGGGCAGGGACGGGGACGCCGAGCACGGTGGTTGCAAGCAGATTGGTGAGGCTCGCGGGCAAGCCGGAAAGCCATTGCCCGCCAAGAAGGACAAAGACAGCCGTGCGGTAGACGCCGAGCAGGCCGAGCGTTCCGACGATCGCCGGAACGCGGCCGAGGACGACGACAGTGGCGGTGACGCATCCCAGCAGCGCGCCCACCACAGGGCCTGCGACGAGCGCCAGCAGCGGATTGCCGTCGGCACCGAGCACGCGACCGATTGCGATGGCCGCCAGACCCATGACGATGCCGATCGACACATCGATGCCGCCCATGGCCAGCAACAATGTCATGCCAAGGCCGATCAGCAACAGTTCGACGCTATTGCGCAAGACCGTGGCTGCATTGCCTGACGTCGCGTAGTGGGGCGATGCGACAGAAAAGATGATGACCGCCAGCAAACAGGCGACAAGCAGAGACCACTCCCGCCCGTTCATGGAGAAGACACCGTTTCCAAACTGCCGCACCGCGTTCATGCCAGGGCTCAGAAGTTGAACTTGTCGACATTGTCCTTGGTGAAGACGGCCGGCGGCCCGAGCAGCAGAATGCCTTTCGCGGCGTCATAGGTGACGGGCTTGTCGAGGCCGGAAATCTTGTTTTCCGCCTCGAAGGTCTTGCCGTCGATCAGCTGCTTACCGGCCCAGACCGTGAGGTAGCCGAGCTGCTCGGGGTCCCACAGCACGGTGAAGCCGAAGGCGCCGCTCTTCAGGTAGGACCGTGCCGTGTTCGGGCTGCAATAGCCGGCGCCGATGACAGAGCCGATCTTGCCGGCGGTTTCGATGGCCTGGGCAACGCCCGGGCATGTCGAGGAGGCAACGGCGATGATGGCCTTGATATCGGGGTTGGCGGCCATCAGGTCGCCGGAGATTTGCGCGGCGCGTTCAGCGGTGCCACCGGCGAATTGCGGCGAGAGCAGCTTCAGCTTCGGATATTTCGCGGCGGCTTCTTTCTGCATGAAGCCGATCCAGGCGTTGAGGTTGGACGCCGTTGCTTCGCCGGACACGATGCCGATCGTTGCATCCTCGCCAACGCGCTTGACGAGTTCGTCGACGATCGTCGTGCCGAGGCCTTCGTCGGTCGCCTGGGCCACATAGACCGCGCGGCCGCTGTCGGGCGCATCGCTGTCGCTGGTGAACAGCTTGATGCCCTTCGCCTTGGCGCTCTCGACCACGGGAGCGATGCTGGAGGCATCGAGAACGCTGACCGAGACCGCCTCGACGCCCTGGTCAATCAGGTTCTGGACGATCTGCAACTGGTCGACCGGATTGGTGTCGACGGGACCCGAATAGATGAAATCGACGCCCAGGTCCTTGGCGGCGCGATTGCCGCCGGCCTCCATGGCGTTGAAGTAGGGGATACCGATCAGCTGCGGGACGAAGGCGACCTTGTGTTTGTCGGCGGCATGCGCCGCGGTTGCGACAACCAGTGACAGCACGGAGACCGCGAGCGCTTTTTTGAACTGTGAAAGCATTGTGGTTTGATCCTCTCTGGAAATGACGTGCGTTTCAGTTTGTTTTTTCGAGCGCCCGCACGTCGGGATGAGCGCCTGTTATGAGCGAAACGACTTCCTCGTGACTGGTCTCGGCTGCCAGCCGCTCAGCCACCTTGCGGCCACGCCGGAACACCACGATGCGGTCGGCGACTTCGAAGACTTCGGAAATGTTGTGGCTGATAAGGACGACGGCGCAGCCGCGCGCGGCAAGCCGCCGCGTCAGTGCCAGGACCTTGCGGGTCTCGGCAACGGCAAGGGCCGCCGTCGGCTCATCCATGATGACCAGCCTGGCGTTCAGATTGAGCGCCCGGCAGATGGCGACGGCCTGGCGTTGACCGCCCGACAGGCTGCCGACGGGGGCTTCCGGGTCGGAGATATGAGCGTCGAGTTCCTGCAGAAGGTCGTCGACGCGCTGGCGCATTTCCTTGCGCTTCAGAAACGGAATGCCAAAAATGGAGCGTTTCAATTCGCGGCCCAGAAAGACGTTTTCGGCGATCGAAAGGTTTTCCGAAAGCGCCAGTTCCTGGAAGATCGTCGCGATCCCCGATGACGCGGCATCCTTGGGCGAGGAAAAGGCCACCGGATTGCCTTCGATGACGAGTTCGCCATCGCTGGGCGGATGGGCGCCGGCAAGAATCTTGATGAAGGTCGATTTGCCGGCGCCATTGTCGCCGAGAAGCGCCAGCACTTCGCCGGAGCGGATCTCCAGGTCGACATCTACAAGCGCGGTCAGCGCGCCGAAGCGTTTGGCGATGTTCCTGGCCACTAGAAACGGTTCTGTCATGGCGGTTCCCCAGCGGTTGCTGATTGGCCTTAAATCCTTGTTTTCATGCAAGTCGTTGTCCCAAAACCGCTGCGCACTTTTGGGCGACATGCATTAGACGGCCTTGCTGACCCAGCGCAGCACATTGGTCCACAGGCGCGCGTAGCCGGGCCATTCGACAAAGCTGTTCGGCAGCCAGTGCGGGCCGATATCCGATGTCCACGCCAGGGTGCGCCCCTCGCCATGACGTCCGGTGACCAGCAGGGGATGCCCGCCCTGGTCCTGCGGCAACCGCGCCAAAACCTCGACATCATCCCGATCGCGGGCAATGACCTCGTTGGCGCCGAGCAGCAGCGGCCAGTCGCCTTCGATGCCGGCAAAAATCGGATGATCACTGGGGCCGGTGATCGAGGGCCGAAAGCCTTCGGGGATTTCAAGCCGGTCATCGTTGGGAAGGCAGGTCACCGGCAAGGCGTCCTCGACCACCGTGCGATGCCAGCGGGCCTTGCCGTCTATGCCCTGGAAGCTGAAATAGCCGCCGATCATGATCAGGCCGCCACCGGCCAGCGTCCAGTCGCGCAGAAGCTTGAGCCGGTTGGGTACCGTCTTGCCGTGCAGCCAGACATCGGGGTGGAGCAGGAGCGAGTTCGCGCCAATATCGGAAAGGATGATTGCCTTGTATTGCGACAGGCCCTCCATGGTGAAAGGCAGCTTCTCGACAGCCTCGTGAGCCGGCATGTAATCAAGATCGAATTCGCTGTCCTTCAGGGCATCAACCAGAGGCGTTGCGCCCAGATGAAAGGTAACGCTGCCGAACTGATCGAACCCCTTGTAGTGGGTCGCCGAACTCACCCAGCTCTCGCCGACCAGAAGCACTTTTGTTTTCGCCATGGTCATGTTCTCCTGATTTCGCCAGATGGGACGGCTGTCTGCTGTTGGTTGCAAAGTCGATAAGCCATTGATCTAGCTTGCCATCATGGCGCTGTTCGCCAAGACGGCAGCCTTCAATGTCGCAAAGTCGGCGATATGGCCCTGCGCGCCTTCGACGGTCGTCGTCAGGCTCGCGCCAATCGCCGCATGGCGGGCGGCGTCTTCCAGCGACGCGCCGTGCAGCCAGAGGCTGAGGAAGATCCCGGCAAAGCTATCGCCGGCGCCGGTCGCGTCGACGCGGTTGACCGGCAGCGCCGGCACCTCGATCTGCGGGCCGCCACTCGCCGGAAAGACGACCGCGCCGAATTCGCCGAGGGTGAGCACGACCGTTCCGCGCGGCTTGATGCGTGACAGCATCAGCCGCACCTCTTCGATCATCGTCGCCATCCGGGAGCGGAAGTCGAAAATCTCCCGCATCATCACGTCGTTGATGAAGGTCAGGTCGATCTGTTTGACCATCTGCGTGAAGATTTCCGGGGTGCGCGCGCTTTTGGGCAGGCCGGCCGAATGCAGGCTCACCTTCCAGCCGGCCTGATGAAAGCGCGCTATGGATGCGGTCATCGTTTCATAGTGAAAGCCTTCGATGTGAAGACAGGCCGGGCGCTGCTCGGGCTGGATGTCGAGGTTGGCGGTCAGGTCGACCTCGCCAAGCTCAAACGGTTCGCTGATGATCGTGCGGCTGCCGTTGCGCTCGATGATCACGATCGCCTGCGAGAGGCGGTTGTTGGGCGTGCTGCGGATCGGCAAGGCGTGGACGCCCAGTTTCGAAAGCTCCCCCAGCGCCCAGTCGCTCTCGGGATCCTCGCCGACCGCCGTCGCCAGTTCCACGTCAAGAGCGTAGGGGGCGCCGACGCCGGCGGCGGCAACCGCGAGATTGGCAGCCGGCCCGCCCAGTGCCTTTTCGATATGGCTGGCGGTGATCCGGTCGTCGCGATGCGGCAACACGTCGACGCGGCAAAGGAAGTCGACACTCACCCGGCCGGCGACCAGAAGCCTCGGCAGATGATCGAGGTTCTTTGGCCTGCGCGGCGCGCGGCCGGGGAGCGAGCGTGCAAACGAGCTGGGCCGGTACATCAACGCAGCAACCGCCTTTTCTATGCGGTCGCGCGTGCCTTCCTTGAGGCTGGCGGTTCCATTGATGAAGTTCGATACCGTGCCGATGGAGACACCGGCGGTTCGAGCGACATCCGCTATGGTCGGGCGCTTGCGTTGCAATTGCATGGTTCCAATTGAAGCGTTTCAAACGGTAACAGTGGAAATGCCGCGCCTCAATGAAATGATCTTCCAAAAAGTAGGCCGTCTCCCGTTTGATTTGGGAAATTTTCCCGCCTCATGGTCGGCGCTGGAACTGATCTTTCCAAGATTGAACGATTTTCAATTTTCCAGCAAAAAAGATTGTGCAGGCGAATTTTCTGCATTTTATTCGATCGATGAGGTGTGATCGGGGTTCGGCATGATTCATCGCCTGGAGGGCCACGGCAGCCGTCCGCGCGGAGGCTGGATGGAGTTGGTGGGCGAACCGTGGAGGTAGCGCGCTACAATCGGGACAGGGTGACTTTTCCGAGATCTTTAGAAGCAGTCCGGCGCGTTACGGCTTCCGCCGCAGCTTTCGCGCATGATCAGTCTCGGCATGGCGAATTCCATTCCGGATTTGACTTCGATGTTGCCCTCGACCAGACCGATGAGGCGTCTGGCCGCTCTGCTGCCCAACTCTTCGGTTGGTTCGCGACGGCCCGGTTTCTTTTCAATGGCCAGGAAACAGCGATGCCGCCGGGGTAAAGCCCGGCGGCATCTTGCTTGACTGGTTCCTGCCGTTTCGGTCGCGATGTCCTACGGTGTCGCCCCCGCTTGCATCGTGGCGGCCATCTGGTCGATCTTGTCGGCGAGGACGCCTTCGGCCCAAGCTGTGACCTGGGCGTCGACGGGCTTGTTGGCCATATCCGAAAGAGCTGCTTCGAGCGACGCCTGATCGGTGCCGACGGTGGCCGCGGCAGCGTCCGCCTGGGCCTGGGTGGCGGCCGCGTTGTCGGCGTCGACAACGGACTGCTGAGCAGTGATCTGGTCTTGCAGGGCCTGGATCTGTGCAGCCGCGGCGGACGGGTCCGCCTGCAGCGCGGTCAGCTGCGCATTCAGGGCATCCAATTGAGCCTGGGCGGCGGCGGCTGTGGCGGCTGCCGCATCGGCCGCGGCCTGGGCGTTCTTGGCAGTCGCCGACTGCGTGACAAACGCCTGAATGGCAGCGAACTTCTTGCTCTTGGAATGCATATAGGCGTTGATGTTGCGCTGCAGCGAGTTCAGCCGGCCAAGCTTGGCATGGATGTTCTTGTTGTTGGGCACGGACGCGACCTGCGTCGTGTCGACCGTGGTCTCCGTTTCCGCCTTGGCCACCTGGCCTGGGGCCGACGCGGACTTGCCATGCGAGGCGCCGCTGTTGCCATTGCCGCCAGCATTGCCACCGCCATTGCCGCCAGCATTGCCGCCGCCGTTGCCGCCGCCGTGCCCGTTACCACCGGCTCCGGCGAGCGCGGGAGACGCCACAAGCGCCAACGCGGCAAGCGCCGCAAACAGTGTTTTTCGGTTTGTCATGGTGTCTCCTCGGGGAATCGCCACCCTCCGCCCAATCGCTATAGCAGCGTCATATGAGGAATCGCTAATTGCACAGGGTAAACTTTAGACAAATGCGGTTTCGATGCGCGACGCTGGCAACTCGCAGGCGCCATGGACCTGATTGCCAACCGGTGGCACGCTAACGGTCGTCGAGTGGTTTATCGGAAAGGCGTTGGAGCAAGGGAAGTCGATGACGAAAGCATAAGTCACGGTCAGATGCGCGATGCGGAAGCCACCGCTTGGCGGATCGATGATAATCGTGGCGGTAGACCAAGGGCGCTCAGCCCCATTTTGGCGTCACTGCGGCACCATCTCGACGCGACGGTTCCTGGCTCGGCCTTCCTCTGTTGCGTTTGAAGCGACAGGCGCCTGGAGACCAACGCCGCTCGACATCATTCGGCTGGTCTCAAGATGGTAAGTTCGGGAAAGATCGTCGACGACAGCGGCTGCTCGAGCCTTGGAAAGTTGCATATTGAAATCAAAACCGCCGACACTGTCGGTATGCCCGATCAAATATACTTTCTGAGCGGGATTCTGCTGGAGGAACTTGGCGATCTCATCCAGTGCGGGTCGAGATTCCGGCTTGATCGTCGCTTTGTCGAAATCGAAGAGAATACCGTACAGGGCAGCCTTGCCGTCAGCCTCGAAATCCTTCGAGATATCGGCAGCCGAAGCCGGGACCATACGGTCTTCGAGCGCCCCAACTTGTACCGCATCGAGGCGAACCATGGCCTGGCCCTTCTGTGGACTGAAATTGGGGTCGTAACCGTCCTGAGATTCGATGACGTAGAGGGCAATGTACGTCTTGGCGCCGCCTTCTTCCTTCACGGCCGCGATATAGCGCGCCTGATCGGGGCTATAGCCCCAGATCTGTGTGCCAGGCCCCGTGGTTTCAAAAAAGGAACCAAGATGGGGACCCGTGGCATCCCGCTCAGCCTGAAACAGAATCCGGTATCCATTCGCTGCCAGATCCGCCTTGTAGTTACGAAAGACATCGACCGAGGAAACAGCAGGAGGGATGGCATAGACGTTCTCAACCAGGCGACCCTCGATATTCATCGAGGATTCAAATTCTGCCTTGTTTGAATCGAAATCGAAGCCGGTGTTCTTCCCGGTTGGAAGAGTATAAGTATCAAAATCGTGCCGCTCGCACATGACGATAGAGGAATCAATAAACCTTTTTAGGCCGCCAACATCAGAGCAGCCGGCAATGTCGTTTGCTGAAGCAGAAGGATTGGATAAGCAGATGAAGGTGATGGTGTAAACAAGTTTTGTGATCATGCTCACTCGATTGACTTGTTTCATTTTAATACCTTTTAATACCTTCTTACTGTTGGATCTGAGGGCGGCAAGCGCCCTGCTGTGCGCATCTGCCTGGCAGTGCGCCCCGTGTCGGTGGGATACGAGGTGTGGCGACGCCATCAGTTCGCCAGGAAAGCGGGTACCCGTCGAATTGCATCGGCGCGAGCCGCCGGGCTGGTGCCCGTATGTGCCGAGCCGCTGCCGTCGGCCGTGAAGGCAAGGTCGGCCGTTTCATGAACCGTCAGGTTCGGATGGTCGAAGTCGTGATAGGCATCGGGGTAGACGACAATGGATACCGGCTCGCCGACTGCTTGCGCCCGTGTCGCCAAGTCTTTGCAAGGCTTGGCTGGCGTCCAGTCGTCGGCCGCACCGATCAAGATCAGCAGCGGGACCCGGGCGTGCCAATCGCCATGCGCGAGAGGGAGGCGACAACCGGGATAGAAGGCAATCGCCTTTGCGAAATCAGGTCCCCCATCCTGAGCGGGTCGCTTCTGCCCTACGGTATAAAGGACCGTTGAACCACCGTTGGACCAGCCGAGGAGGGATATGGCCCCGGGGTCGACGTCCGCGCGACCCTGCAGATAGGCCTTGGCCGCGAAAGCATCGTCCCGACGCTCCTTTGCCGGTCGTGTTATCCGATCCCCGACCTTGCACTGAGGCCCGGTACCCCGGGACCCGAAACTGTCGGGAAAGAGCACGACATGGCCCTCGGCGACCAGCCGCTTGGCCCAATCGGCGTGGCGCGGCGCCAGATCATCATGCCGCCCATATAGGCCGGCGCAACCATGCAGGGCTATGACGGCCGGAAACCGACCCGGGCCGTCTGGTCGAAAGAGTTCGCCATGCAGCATCAACCCTTGCCCGGCGAAGGTCACCGGCTCTGCCGTTGCTGAGAGATTTGAAAGAAGGAAAGCGCAAACGCAAAAGGCAAGATCGCGGCATCGTGCGGAAGCGAAGACGAGTTTCTTCATAGTTGACCTACGAGCCCAAGATGACTGAAATCCAAAGTTTGCAACCTACTCGTTTTGTCCGGGCAACGATGTCAGGCGCTCTCTAAATTGCATTCCATTGACGAGGAGGAACCGGAGTCCCTTGGCCGTCAAGCCGTGGTATTTTGTTGAAAATGCTGGTCCAACCTTTGGAATTGGATCACGTCAGCATAGCCGGCAGCCATTTGCTCCGTGACAACCTCGAGCATGAACCAGTTCTCGATCCATAGCTCGATGACGTGGAAGACAGGTGCCCGGCCAGGTGCCCCGCGCCCTATGTATTTGGTGAGCCATCCTTCTCTCGCGCCGATCCGCTCGATCTCCTCCCGCTCACGCGGAACCGACAGAAGGGCATGAAACGCCGTGAGATCTGGCGGACTACCGATGCCCGATTCAACTGTGTCGACAAAGGCCGGGCCGTCACCGCCCTTGCCCGGCCTGAGCACCATGGCGCGCGGATAGACTTCGATCATCGTTCCGCGCGGGTCGCCGCTGACAGCCATGAAAGCACCAGAGACGGGTCCGGGGAAGGGATAGCAGCGCCCGTCCATGAGCTCGGCGAGAACGTCCGCGACGTGGCGAGGTTCGGAGGCCGGGATGGATATGTGATGGATCATTGTCTTCAGGACCTTTCGTGCTTTGCGGGTATGATGAGCCGGCTGGAACGGCGGTATCGGTGAGACGGCCATGCGGGACTTTGCGACGCCGCCGCATTTCAAACGTCGTTTCTGGGGCGGAGGCGCCAGCGCAAAGGAGGTCAACCGGGTTCGGGACCCCGCCGCACCAGGCCAATGCACATGGTCAGGAACAGGAGGGCTCCGGCGAGCCAAATCAAAGCGCCAGCGATTGCGAGCGCGGACGTGACCTGCGCAACGGCAAGTGCAATGCCGGGCAAAAACATGATTGCTCCCAGGTTCGCCATCGCGAATTGCCAAGGCGCCAGCTTCGATGCCTGCAATTCGGGGAATGCCCGCACCACGAGCCCGTACAAACACAGCGAAGCCCAACCAACCAGGTTGATGTGAGCGTGAACTGCAACGTACTGAAAGTTCTCAGTGATCCCCATGCCGATTCCGAGACACAGGCCGGAAACAAGATAGGTGGCAGCTGCAACGATGTAATAGCGGTCAATGCGGACCATGGATCTTCCCTTGATCTTTTGCTGAGTGCCCAACATGGGCGCGTCTTCGGCGACGGGAGGCGCGCGCGGTTCGTCCGACTATTTCCGGCGTCCCGTCGCCAACAGCGTCAGGCCCGGAAAGTCCAGACCAGTGGATGTCGTGAAGGGCCCCGCCGCCTCACGCAGACGGACCTGCAGAGCTTGCCTTGCGGCCTCGGGCATTGAAGCAAGCAATGCCGCGAGCGGCCCGGCCAGCGCGGTCGTTCTCGCCATCCATTCCTCGAAGGAACTGGCTTGGGTGGATACGGCCAACTCACTGACCGAGACATCAGCGAGTCCGGCGCCGAGGAGGATATCCGCCAGCTTGGCCTTGTCCTGGAGCGAGAAGGGCCCCGGCCTGCCCGGCGGCGGCGCCTGCTTTCCGGTCTGTGCGCTCACCCCATCGAGGATGAGCTTGAGCCAGGGATTGCGTTCGCGCGGTCCCCACACTGCCAGCGCCACCCGGCCGCCCGGCCGCAACACGCGAAAGATCTCACGCGCCGCCTTGGCGGGATCGAAGGCGAACATCAGTCCCTCGCGGCAGAGAACGACATCGTAGGAGCAATCCGGCTCGTCGATGCTCTCGAGATCGAGTTCTCGCGTCCGCACATTGTGGACGCCAAGAGCTGCGGCGCGAGAGGCGGCGATCGCCGTCATGCTTGCGACGACGTCCGACAGGACAACCTCGCCGCCAGGCGTAACCAGTCTTGCCGCCGCGAGGCCCACCCCTCCTGCACCGCAAGCCAGTTCGAGCACGCGTTCGCCCGGACGGGGTGACGACAGGTCGAGCAGTTTGCTCGTGATCCCCGCAGCGCGCGTGTCGATGTAGTCCGCGTGCTCGGCCCATGCCTCCGCGACGGCGTCCCACATACCGTGAAGATGCGCGCGGGCTTCGGAGATTCCCCTGCCGGGCCCGGCGATTCAATCGTCTGGCCGATGATTTTTCTGGCGTCCATGAGACGTATCCTGCTATTGATTACTCGCAAAGAGTATTAACTACAGTGAGACTGTATCCAAATGAAAGCACCGGTCAAGCCCAAGCGCAGCTACAACTCATCACGTCGTCGTGATCAGGCGGCTGAAACGCGGAAGGTGATCCTCGAAGCGGCCCAAAGGCTGTTCGAAGGGCAGGGCTATGGGGCGACCACGATGAACGCGATCGCGGCCGCGGCGAGCGTCTCCTTCAAGACGGTCTATCTTGCGTTCGAGACCAAGGGCGGCGTGCTGAACGCGCTGTGGGATCTGCTTTTGCGCGGCGCCGAGGACGCAGCGCCGGTCGGCGCCCTGCCATGGTATCGCGAGGTAATGGAGGAGCCGGATCCGCAGCGACAGCTTCGCCTCAACGCTCGCAACTCGCGGATGGTCAAACAGCGGATTGGCGCGATCACAGGCGTGATCCGCAGCGCGGCACCTCTGGACCCGGACATCGACAAGCTGTGGCGGCGCATCCAAGTGTCGTTCTATGACAACCAGCGCGCCATCGTCACGACGATCGCCGCCAAGAATGCGCTGCGACCTGATCTCGACGTCACGCGCGCCGCCGACATTCTATGGACGCTCAATCATCCGGATCTCTGGCTGCTGCTTGTGGGTGAGCGTGGCTGGACGCCCGAGGCATATGAGCAATGGTTCGGCGACATTGCCTGCAGCCAATTGCTGAGGGCGAACAGTCAAGGAAAGTAGTGCCGGAAAATGACGGAGCGATGCCGCCCGGCTTCGTCGGCACATTGGTTGTCGCCCTAGATCAGCAACAGGCCCTTCATGCTGGAATAGCCTTTCCGCCCGATGATGATGTGATCATGCACGGCGATGCCCAGCCGTTTGGCCGCGTCGATGATCTCCTTGGTCATCTCGATATCGGCGCGCGACGGCGTCGGGTCGCCCGATGGATGATTGTGCACCAGAATGATCGCGGTCGCCGAGAGTTCGAGGGCGCGCTTGACCACTTCGCGCGGATAGACAGGCGTGTGGTCGACGGTGCCGACCTGCTGCACCTCATCGGCGATCAGCGCGTTCTTCTTGTCGAGGAACAGAATGCGGAACTGCTCGCGCTCCTCGAATGCCATGGCCGAGCGGCAATAGTCGAGAAGCTGCTGCCATGACGAGAGGACTTCGCGGCCGCGAACCTCGCCGCGCGCCATGCGCTGCGCGGTCGCCGCGACGACTTTCAGGTCGAGCGCTACCGCCGGACCGATGCCCTTGACCTCCTGCAGCAGGCCGACCGGCGCGCCCAGCACTTCGGCCAGCGTGCCGAAGCGCGCCAGCAGCGCCTTGGCGACCGGCTTGGTGTCGGCGCGAGGGATCAGGCGAAACAGCAGGAGCTCCAGCAGCTCGTAATCGGGCAGGGCGTCCGGACCGGCAGCGGCAAAGCGCTCGCGCAAGCGGTCGCGATGGCCGAGATAATGTGGCTTTTCGTCGAACGTCACGGGTTTCGCCGCAGGCCGGATCGGCGCCTCGGAGAAGAAACTCCGCTCGTCGTCGTCGCTTCCTGTCCCCACAAGCCGCTCCGCATTTTCCTGGCCGGAAAGACCCGGCGGAACAAGATTAGGCCGGCAGGCCGGGGCGGTCGAGCTTTTTGGGCGACAGCGTGAAGATCTCGCAGCCGGTATCGGTCACGCCGATCGTGTGCTCGTACTGCGCCGACAGCGAACGATCGCGCGTCACCGCCGTCCAGCCATCGGACAGGACCTTCACATGCGGCCGGCCGAGATTGATCATAGGCTCGACGGTGAAGATCATTCCGGGCCGCATCTCGACGCCCTCGTTGACATTGCCATAGTGCAGGATGTTCGGCGCATCGTGGAAGAGCTGGCCGACACCGTGGCCGCAGAAATCGCGTACCACCGAGCAACGCTCGCCCTCGGCATAGGTCTGGATAGCAGCGCCGATGGCACCGGTGCGGGCGCCGGGCCTGATCGCCGCGATGCCGCGCATCAGGCATTCATAGGTGACTTCAAGCAAGCGTTCAGCCGCACGCTTGATGGTGCCGACAGGATACATGCGTGAGGAATCGCCGTGCCAACCATCGAGGATGTAGGTGACGTCGATGTTGACGATGTCGCCATCCTTCAACGGCTTGTTGTCGGGAATGCCATGGCAGACGACATGGTTGATCGAGGTGCAGGACGATTTCGTGTAGCCGCGATAGTTGAGCGTCGCCGGCAGCGCGCCGTGGTCCATGCCGAACTCGAAGACGAAGCGGTCTATTGCCTCCGTGGTAACGCCGGGCTCGACCATCGGCACCAGCTCGTCGAGGCAGCGCGCCGTGAGATCGCATGCCCTGCGCATGCCGGCAAAGCCTTCCTCGCCATAGAGACGGATCTGGCCGGTATTTCTGAGCGGTGCCGTGGCGGCGTCGAGATAGGTGATCATTTTGTCCGTATTGCCGGTAGGGGGCCTTTGAAAGAGCCAGCGTGAAATCCCGACAGATTTGGCACTTGGGGGCGAAAGGTTCAAGGAAGAACTGCCAGGCACGGCCGGGCAGCCGGGATATCTGCATCGTCAGGGCCGATGTCTTGCCGGTTTGTGCCCGGCTTGCTTTCCTTTCTTGCCACCTTGCGCTAGGGCGGGGGAGGTTTTGGGAGATCGCAACCTTTCATGACGGCCAAGCGTGGCAGATTGCTAGAAGCGCCGCTGGCGGCGGCATGCTCATGTCTGATGGGCATGGTGCTGCTGGCGATGCTGTGCCTTGGCCGGCCGGAGATGCCAGCCTTCGCGGAAGCTGCATCGGGCGGTGCCGGCGTCGGCGTGGAAAGGTCTGGCGAGGTGGCGGCACTGCTGCGTGTCACCGGCAAGGCGCAAGCGCTGGAGGTTCGCGCTGTCCGGCCGGTGCTGGCCAAGTTCGCCAGCGGCCATCCCGCCTTGCCGGTTCCCGAAGCTGTTTTCCTTCGGTTTGAACGGACTTCGCCGGACGCGGTCGCTTCCGGACACGGACCGGCCTCGGGTCGCAAGACGAGCGCCAACCAGCCGCGCGCACCGCCCTCCGTCCCGGCCTGAGCGGTCCAGAACCGCACTTTTCACCGCATACCTATCCCTGTTCGCGTCGTGACCGTGCGGCGGCTGTCGGCCGCGCATGGTCGCGCGGCGCGTCATTTCCGGACTATTTCAATGCAACGCATCAAGACATTCAAAACCCTGTCGCGCGCGGTCTCTGCGGCTTCGTTCCTCTCCGTCCAGGCGCTCATCTGCATCGGAACCGTCTATTGGGCGGTCGCGGAGACACTCGGCCTGTCGGGAACGGGGGCAATTATCCTTGCCGTCATTTTCGCGGTGCCATCGGCCTTCGTTCTGGTCACGGTGGTCCGCATGGCTTTTGACTCCGAGACCGACCCGGCGAACCAGTAAGGCTGACGGCTCCTGGCGCAGTCGCTGTCACGCATCGGTTCGCGACCCCAGTGACGACACATTTCTGGGCCAGAAGCCGGTCAGAGCAACTTTTGACGACGAATGGCGTTGCTTGCGTGACGCCAGTTCGGGAGACAGGAAATGGACAGACTGCAATTCGAGGTGCCGGTGCGCATCGCACCCGCGCCCGACCTGCCAGTCGAGGAGATTTACGGCGTCGAACAGGCGCTCGATTTTCTTCAGGACTGGCCCGCGCGACGCCAGGGCCCGATCTATCAGAAGGCCTTCAATGCCTGCTTTGGCGCCACGGTGGACGTGGTCAAGACCGAGGATGCCTGCCGCGCATTCATGGCGTTTTGTCGTGCGAGCGGACTGATGGCGAGGGACATGATGACGCCGCGCAAGCGCGGTGGCGAGGCGACGTCGCTGCAGGCCTGACGGCCATCGCCCGTTCCGGCTGTCCGCTCGAAATGCCAAGGGCCGCGTTTGAACGCAGATGACGTGTCGCGATGATCGCCTGGCTTTGTCCTGGACGACTGCCTGAAGACGCGCCAACGCCAGCGCCGTTAAGGTTCCATTTCCATCTTCGAGGTTACGCCATTGCTTGTTCAGCAATGGTTGATTCGTTGCGTCAGTCCCATGGTTCGGAAGATGTCCTCAGCAAACGTGCGTGCGTTCCCGATTGATCGTCAGGTTTTCCTCGTTCGGGAGGTTGCCGCCAAGCTGGGGACCCTGCATGGCGACAAGGCGACTTCCTTCTGGAAGGCCAAGGCTTCCGAGCTTCTCGATCACATTGTCGGTTCGGGCAAGGACAGGACTTCGGCCAGCGACGAGGTTCGCCGTTTCTTCTTTGCAGTCCAGCAAGAGATGCACATGCTGGCCGCCGACGCCGGCTGACCTGGATTTTTTCGCGGAACCGGCGGCGTCAAGCTGAGCTGGGGCAGGGCTGCAACTGTCCCCTCACTTGCTCGCTGGCCACTCTGAGTCGATCCCTATGTTGGGTTGATTTCTGGCGACTTCAGAACCTGCCCATCGCCCATGGCGGCGAGCCATTTAAGCGATGGCTTGACAACCTTCGGCATCCCGACGCCATTGTGACGCAGAGGGCGGACAGGGGGATTCCTATGAAGAAAACATACGAACAGCCGACACTCATCAAGAAAGATCGACTGTCCAGCGTGACGGCTGGCCCGGTTGCCTCAACTACGCCGCCACCGCCTTGATGGTGCGACAACAAAAGCGCCCGCCTCGGCTCACGCTGGGGCGGGCGTTGCATTTCAGGCACCGATCCTGCTCTAGCTGAATTTCCGCCGTTACCTTGCCTTTGGAACGGTCGATGAAACGAGTATCGTTTCGCTGACGCCCGTTGACGCGACCGGGCAGGTTGCAACACTATCGTTGTGGGATAGGGGACCATGCGATGAAAGCCGCAGTTGCCGTGACCTTGATGGCCTGCATGACGGTGACGCCGTGCCTGGCCGCCACCAAAGCCGATAAAGTAAGGAAGCAGATTTCGGAGGCGATGGAAGGGCTGAAGGACTGCCCGACGCTGTCTGTCAATCTTCCGAGGCTGCAGATGCTGCAGACGGAACTGGACAATCAAGGCAACATCACCGCCGCGCTGAAATCTAACGGCGACATGGCCATGGCCTTCGCCGGCACGCCGGGACCTGGCGGCCCCAAACCGGAACCGCTTTCGCCGGTCTGCCAGAAGCTGGTCGACGACTACGGATACGAAGGCAAGAAGATCAAGCGGCTGATCAACGAGCCGTGAGGGCGGTGGGGAGATCGGCGACAAGGTGTGGGTCGAAACGATCACGCCGAAGCCGAAGCGCTGAGATTTTAGCCCCGTGTATGCTGCAAGCTCCCTCAACAGGCGCTTTGATTTGCTGGCCAGCACATCAGCGGGCGCATCTAGCCCCCTGACGGCCGCGTGATAGCCCCGCGTCGTATGGACCAGCCGATAGTCGCAGGAACGCCTTGGAAATCAAAATGGCGCTCACCCCGAGTCTGCCCAGCCCGAAAGGAAATTGGCCAAACGTTGGACAGCGAGAAGAGTTTTCAGCTAAGTGCTTGAAAAGTCCTGGTACGCCCAAGGGGAATCGAACCCCTGTTACCGCCGTGAAAGGGCGGTGTCCTAACCGCTAGACGATGGGCGCGCTCAGACGAAGCGGCTTATACTGGCGTTGCGCGCAACCGGCAACCCGTCAGGTGCCACCTTGGGCAACTTTTTTGTGGCCTGTCGAATCATGGATTTCGCCACCATCACCGCATGGCTTGATTCACTAACGAGACGCTTATCGCTTCGTCATTCTAGGGCGAAGCAAGGAGCGAAGCGACGCGGCGCAGACCCTAGAATCCATGCCGCGACCTCAAGGCCTTGCCGCGGCGCAATGCTGCTAGCCGTCGCCACCGCCGCTGCGCCGGCGGCAACGCCAGTTCCAGTCGCGCTCGGGGCCGACATCGACGTGCACGGATTCGGTGTGGCAGTAGGTGCCGACGCCGCCGCGGCCGGGCATGCTTCTGATATAGCTTGCCAGCTCCCATTTCGAAACGCCGGGGACCTGGATGTCGGCGGCGGCGCAATACATGTGCAGCGAATTCTTGGCGCCGTTGGCACGCCGGTTGCGGGCCGGGTCGCGATAGCCTGACGTCACCGTCATCTTGCGGCCGTAGTGGCCTTCGATCGTCTTCAGCACCCGAACCAGCGAGGGCTTCAGGCACGCCACGTCGACGCTCTCGTTCTGCTTGAGCAATCCGTTGGGCGCCAGCCGGGCCATGCCGGCGGCGGATGCGACCCGATAGGCCCCGGCGCCTGTGCCCTCGTCTTCATTGAGGTCGACGTCGCTTTCGTCATCGAGGCCGGATTTGCGCTTGATTTCGAACAGGGCCGTCTGGCGCACGCCGGGCAGGGCATCGCTGCCAGTGATGTGGCCGGTCTCGCCGCCGATCGAGGCCAGCTGCACCGGTTTTGCCGTGGAATTGGCCGAGGCTAGCGTGATGATCGGCTTTGCCGTTGCTGACGCCGGCTTGGCCTGCACTGCGGGCGGCTCAGCCGACCTGGTGTTGATGAGCGGCGTCGCCGAGGCGGGCGTGGCGCCAAACATCGAGGCCAGGAAGCCTTTTTTCTTGGGTGCCTCGGCCTGCGGCGATTGTGGCATCTCGCCAGCCGTCACGTAGACCGGATTGTTCATCGCCGGCGCGGCCGTCGGCTTTGGCGCGGTCACGGCTGCATCGGCGGCTGCAATCTGTTGAGCAACCGCGTCGTTCTCCCGCGCCGTCTGTGCCGGCTGCTGCAACGACTGCGGCGTGTTTCCCGCGATGGTTTCGGCGCCCGCCGGAGTGGTCAGCGGAAAGGCGGCCTGGGGGTTCGCTATTGGCACATAGGCGACCGTCTCGGGAAGCGCCGTATCGCTTGCCGTCATCACGGTCGTCTGCTCGGTGGTGATCTGCGACGAATCGGTGACGGTGGCCGCCTTGGCGCTCGAGGCCGCGCTTATGTCCGATGCGGTAGCGTAACCCGGCATTCCAACCGACATTGTCGGGTCGCCGGCCGAGGTGCAGGATGCCAGAAGCACGGAGCAGAGCGCTGCCACGATGGCGCGGCGTTCTCCCTTTGCGAGGCTCCATCCTGCTGATTTCAAAGCCAAATTCCCCCTCGATGTCCGGTCGGCATATCCTTGGCGCGGCCCTGAAACGTCGCGACGAAGTACCTTTGTCTCCGATCCGGAAACGAGACCTGTGTCAAATCCGCAAGCTTGGAAGTATTTTTGTCGTGATTGCCGAATTGTGGCCGCTTGAAGGTTGACGACACCATTTCGCCCGCTTTTGCCGGCTCGTCAACTCACCAGACATTACAGTCCGTTACACACGCACCTTCACATAGGTACCGGGAGCATCCCCCAAGGTTTTCATATGCTTGCCGGGTTTGCGAGCCGGCACGCGGGTGTTGTCCTTGGTCTCGATCCAGTCTTGCCAGTGCGGCCACCAGGATCCTGGATGTTCGGTGGCCGCGGCAATCCACTGGCCGAAGTCGCCCGTCGGCGTCCCTCCGGTCCAGTACTGATACTTCTTGGATGCCGGCGGATTGACGACGCCTGCGATATGGCCCGACCCGGCCATGACGTAGTCGACCTTGCCGCCGAAATATTTCGAGCCGAGGAAAACGGAGAGCGCCGGCGCGATGTGATCTTCCTTGGAGGCGAGGTTGTAGACCGGAATGGTGATGTCGGCGAGTGAGACCGTGTGGCCCGCCAGTTCCATCGTGCCGCGCGAAAGGTTGTTCTCGAGATAGCAGTTGCGCAGATAAAAAGAGTGGTTGGCCGCGCCCATGCGGGTCGAATCGGCATTCCAGTAGAGCAGGTCGAAGGGCAGGGGATCCTTGCCGCGCATGTAGTTGTTGACGACATAGGGCCAGATCAGGTCGCCCGAACGCAGCATGTTGAAAGCGGTCGCCATCTTGGTGCCGTCGAGGTAGCCCTTCTCGCTCATCGACTTTTCCACCGCCGCGACCTGTTCCTCGTCGACGAAGACTTTCAGGTCGCCGGCATGGGTGAAGTCGACCTGCGTGGTGAAGAAGGTGGCCGACTTGATGCGGTCGTCGCCTTCCTGTGCCATCAGCGCCAGTGCCGCCGCCAGCAGCGTGCCGCCGACGCAATAGCCGATCGCGTTGACGTCCCTTTCGCCGGTGGCCTTCTCGATCGTGTCGAGGCCATATTTCAGCCCTTCGCGTATATAGGCTTCCCAGCTCTTGGTGCCGTGGCGCTCGTCCGGGTTGATCCAGGAGATGACGAAGACGGTGTGGCCCTGCTCAACCGCCCAGCGGATGAAGGACTTCTGCGGATTGAGATCGAGGATGTAGAACTTGTTGATCCATGGCGGGCAGATCAGCAGCGGCCGCTTGAGCACCATCTCGGTCGCGGGATCGTACTGGATGATCTCGGCGACATCGCTGCGGCCAACCACCTTGCCGGGAGTGGTGGCGATGTTCTTGCCGATCTCGAAGGGCGAATAGTCGGCCTGTCGCAGCTTCAGATCGCCCTTGCCGGCGGCAATGTCCTCGGCCAACATCTTCATGCCGCGCACCAGGTTTTCGCCGTTCGAGGCGACGGTTTCGCGAAACAATTCTGGGTTGGTCAGGATGAAATTCGACGGCGAGATGGCGTTGGACACCTGCTTGACGTAGAAGCCGGCCTTGTGACGGGTGTGCTCGTCCAGGCCATCGGCGTGCTCAACCAGGTCGGCCGCCCAGCGCGAGGTGACGAGATAGGCCTGCTTGAGAAAATCGAAGAAGGCGTTGCGGCCCCATTCGGGGTCGAGGAAGCGCTTGTCGCCGCGTTCCGGCTTGACGGCGTCTTCAGTGCCTTCGGCCGCGTTGCTGGTGCGCTGAATGGCGTTGGCCCAGACAGTCATGTAGCCGGAGAACAGCCGCGTCTGCGCTTCCAGCGCGCGCTGCGGATCGGAAAGCCAGTATTCGCTGAGCTTGGAGAAGGTCTTCACCATGTCGACAACCGGCTCCGCGACGCTGTCGCGCACCTCGCCTTTTTCGCGCGGCTCGGCCCACGCGGAAGCCGCCTTGCCGGCCTGCTCGATCATGCGCGCCATGTTCAGGGCGAAGCGTTCCGGGTCCTTCACCAGATATTGCTCGACGGTCGAAGGCTCGTCATCTTCCGCTTTGCCCGAATCGGGTGTCTTGGACATGGTTCGCGGGGTTCCTCCCGAAGCGTTTTCTTGACATATTAACATGGGACATCCGACCGGGTCCAATCTCGCTCTACCTCGGCTGCCAAGGAAACCATATGACGATTAATATTGGCGAGACTGTTTTTTTCGGCGCTGGACATTTTTTGCGCATCGGCGCGGCAATCATCCTTCTGGGGATCGCCGGGTGTTCGAGCACCAACGGCCCGGAGCCCGTCGCGGCGGGCATTGGGCCGAAGGACACCGGCACCTTTCCAAACCTGAACATCAAGCCGCAAGTGGCGGCGCCGCAGTTCACCGAAGCCGAGAGGAACGCCAAGCTTGCGCAATTGAAGGCCGATGAGAACGCGCAGGCGGCGAAAGGCGGCGGTCCCAAGGTCACCGACCAGGCGGCGCTCAAGGATCTGGCCAAAAAACATGGCGGCGAAACGCTGAAGCAGATCGAAGGCAAATGCGACCCCGCCCTCGACCCTACCTGCAAATGAGTATATAGGGCGCGCGCAAACGCGCCCTCCCAAACGCCAAGTGATGTCTGGAACTGCCATGGAAGAGTTTCACAAGGTCCGCCGGCTTCCGCCTTACGTCTTCGAGCAGGTCAATCGGCTCAAGGCCAGCGCCCGTTCGCGCGGCGCCGACATCATCGACCTCGGCATGGGCAATCCGGACCTGCCGACGCCCAAGGCGATCGTCGACAAACTGTGCGAGGTCGTGCGCGATCCGCGCACCCATCGTTACTCCTCTTCGCGCGGCATTCCTGGCCTGCGCCGCGCCCAGGCCAACTACTATGCCCGCCGCTTCGGCGTGAAGCTCAATCCGGACACGCAAGTGGTGGCGACGCTGGGGTCGAAAGAGGGCTTCGCCAACATGGCGCAGGCGATCACCGCCCCGGGCGACGTGATCCTGTGCCCCAATCCGACCTATCCGATCCACGCTTTCGGATTCATCATGTCGGGTGGCGTCATCCGTTCGCTGCAGGTGGAGCCTGATGACGGCTTCATCCCGGCGCTCGAGCGCGGCGTGCGGCACTCGATCCCGAAGCCGCTGGCGCTGATCCTCAACTATCCGTCGAACCCGACGGCGCTGGTCGCTTCGCTCGACTTCTACAAGGACGTGGTGGCGTTCGCGAAGAAGAACGACATCATCATCCTTTCCGACCTTGCCTATTCGGAGATCTATTTTGACGGCAATCCGCCGCCCTCGGTGCTGCAGGTGCCGGGCGCGATTGACGTCTGCGTCGAGTTCACCTCGATGTCGAAGACCTTTTCCATGCCTGGCTGGCGCATGGGTTTTGCCGTTGGCAACGAGCGGCTAATCTCGGCGCTGACGCGGGTGAAATCCTATCTCGACTACGGCGCCTTCACGCCGATCCAGGTGGCGGCCGCGCATGCGCTCAACGGCGACGGCGCCGACATCGCCGAGGTGCGTGACATCTACCACAAGCGTCGCGACGTGATGGTCGATGCCTTCGGCCGGGCCGGCTGGGCCGTTCCCGCGCCTGCGGCCTCGATGTTCGCCTGGGCGCCGATTCCGGAGCCGTTCCGTCATCTCGGCTCGCTCGAATTCTCCAAGCTGCTCATCGAGCACGCCGACGTGGCGGTGGCCCCCGGTGTCGGCTTTGGCGAGCATGGCGACGATCACGTGCGCATCGCGCTGGTCGAGAACGAGCACCGGATCCGGCAGGCGGCGCGCAACATCAAGCGCTTCCTGTCGACCAGCGCCAAGCAACCCAACAACGTGGTGCCGCTTTCCGCACACCGGTAGGCTTGCCGCACACAATTTCGATCTGACCTGAAGGACGTCGCCGGCTATGGCTGAAGCACTGCGTGTTGGAATTGCCGGTCTTGGCACGGTGGGCGCTTCGGTGGCGCGTGTGCTGCGCGACAAGGCGGCGGAACTGACTCGGCAGTGCGGGCGCGATATCATCGTCACCGCGGTCTCGGCGCGCGACAAGAAACGCGATCGCGGCGTTGATCTCGGTTCGGCGAAATGGTTCGACGATCCGGTCAAGATGGCGCAGGCCGCCGATATCGATGTTTTCGTCGAACTGATCGGCGGCGACGAAGGGCCGGCGCGCGCCGCGGTGAAGGCGGCGCTCGAAGCCGGCCACCATGTCGTCACCGCCAACAAGGCGCTGCTCGCCAAGCATGGTGTTGCGCTGGCCGAGATCGCCGAGAAGCGCGGCGTGCTGCTGAACTACGAGGCGGCGGTGGCGGGCGGTATTCCGGTCATCAAGACGATGCGCGAGGCGATGGCTGGTAACTCGGTTACCCGCGTGTTCGGCATTCTCAACGGCACCTGCAACTATATCCTCACCCGCATGGAGGCCGAGGGCATCTCGTTCGATGCTTGCCTGAAGGACGCGCAACGGCTGGGCTATGCCGAGGCCGACCCGACCTTCGACATCGAGGGCCACGACACCGCGCACAAGCTGTCGATCCTGACCAGCCTTGCCTTCGGCACGAGGATCGCCGCCAACGACATCTATATGGAAGGCATTTCCAACATCACCCAGGCGGATATCCGCGCGGCCGGCGATCTCGGCTACCGGATCAAGCTGCTCGGCGTCGCGCAGCGTACCGAAAGCGGCATCGAGCAGCGCGTGCACCCGACCATGGTGCCAACGGCCTCGGTCATCGCGCAGGTGCATGGCGTCACCAATGCGGTGGCGATCGAGACCGATATACTGGGCGAACTGCTGCTCTCCGGCCCCGGCGCCGGCGGAAACGCCACAGCCTCGGCCGTCATCGGCGACATCGCCGACATCGCCAAGAGCCGGCCCGGCTTCCAGCATGGCCCGGTCTTCGGCCGGCCGGCGAAGGAACTGAAACCCTACAAGAAAGCGCAGATGCGCAGCCATGCCGGCGGCTACTTCATCCGGTTGACCGTGCACGACCGCATCGGCGTGTTCGCGGCGATCGCCAAGCGCATGGCCGACAACGACATCTCGCTGGAATCGATCGTCCAGCACGCGGTCAGCGAGGAGGCGGCGGCGCAGAAGACGGTGATCCTCGTCACGCACGAGACGACCGAGGCCGCCGTGCGCAAGGCCGTCGACGGCATCACCAAGGATGGTCACCTGACCGACAAGCCGCAGGTCATCCGCATCGAGCGGGCAGGGTAGCATCCAGTCGGGTCGCAGCACGGGCAAGATCGCGCCGGTATTGCCCCTCGGTGCCAAGGCAAACAACCGCGATATGCCGGAACGAATTCGGCTCGGAGCCGTTCTCTTGGTCAGCAACCAAAGGAACCGCTTCATGGCCGATACCAACAAGTCCGACACCCCCCATATCGACGACATCCAGAAGGCGCTGGAAAAGCAGATTGCCGAACTGCGCAAGGAAATCACCAAGATCAACAAGAGCATTGCGGCGCGCGGCGCGGAAATGCTGGACGACGCGAGCGAGCAGGCTTCCGATTTCTACGAGACGGCGGCGAGCCGCGCGTCGCGAACCGCGCAGCAGCTGCGCACTCAGGCCCAGGCAGTGTCGGAAGTCGCGCGCGAGAATCCCGGCACGACGACCGCCGTGGTCGGTGTGATTGGCCTGCTCGGCTTTCTGGCCGGGCTCGCGATTGGCCAGTCGATGAACGACACGCCGCGCCGCTGGTATTGATGGCGTCCCGATAGAGCCGGCTTTGCCGGCTCATTTCCTCGTTTTCGGCAAATCCTTTCCAGGAGGGCATTATGGCTTCATCGATGTTGATAGGAATCCTGATCACGTTCCTCGTGATCATTCTCGTTCTCTATCTGGTTCAGCGTCTGCCGCTCGATGCCAGGATGAGGCAGATCGTCCAGATCATCGTCATCATCATTGGCATCATTTCGCTGCTCAAATATCTCGCGGTCTTCTAGGCGAGCGAGCGCGCCAATGCGTCGCGGCTGGCTGTGATGGGATCAGGCAGCCGACCGGCAACCCATGATTTTCACTTTTTCAGTCCGGCCCGGTTCTTCTCGACCGGGCCGGCCGCATTTCAAAAATGTGGTTTAATCGATTGATATTGCTGGTTATTCGATAAAACTCTCGGCAGGTCTTGCCGTTGTCATGCTCGTTTGACAAAAGAGACGCGCCTCCGGCGGGAGGCGGCGTACAAGCGAGGATTTGCCGAAATGAATGTGGCCCAGAACATCGTCGCCGGACTTGACCGGATACTCACCATGGAGCTGGTGCGCGTCACCGAACGGGCCGCTGTCGCCGCCGCGAGGTTGCGCGGTCGCGGCGATGAGAAGGCGGCCGACCAGGCCGCCGTGGACGCCATGCGCCAGGAGCTCAACCGGCTTGCCATCAAGGGCACGGTGGTGATCGGCGAGGGCGAGCGGGACGAGGCGCCGATGCTCTACATCGGCGAGGCAGTCGGCTCCGGCAAAGGTCCCGCCGTCGACATCGCGCTCGACCCGCTCGAGGGCACGACGATCTGCGCCAAGAACCTGCCCAACGCGCTCGCCGTCATCGCGATCGCCGAGAAGGGCAGTCTGCTGTTCGCGCCCGACGTCTACATGGACAAGATCGCCATCGGACCCGGCTATGCCGATGGCGTCATCGACATCGATGCCTCGCCGGCCGAGAACATCGCAAGCCTCGCCCGGGCCAAGGGCGTCGCGGTGTCGGACATCACCGCCTGCATCCTCGACCGGCCACGCCATGCCAAGCTGATCGACGCCGTGCGCGCCACGGGCGCCGCGATCCGGCTGATCGGCGACGGCGATGTCGCCGGCGTCATCCACACCACCGATCCCGAGGAAACCGGCATCGACATCTATCTCGGCACCGGCGGCGCGCCAGAAGGGGTGCTGGCCGCGGCGGCGCTGCGGTGCACCGGTGGCCAGATGCAGGGCCGGCTGATCCTCGATACGCCTGAGAAGATCGCGCGCGCCGCGAAAATGGGTATTTCCGATCCGAAGCGGGTCTATCGTGCGCAAGACATGGCGCGGGGCGACGTGCTGTTCGCGGCCACTGGTGTCACCGACGGCAACATGCTGGCGGGGGTCAAGTTCGGCCGCACCTACATCACCACCCACACGATCGTGTTGCGCTCGTCCTCGCGGACCGTGCGCGAGATCAAGGCCCGGCACCAGGATCTGGATAAGTTCTAGACCGGCTTGCGAAGCCACGTCGCAGTCGTTAGCCATCTGGTTGCATCCGATGCTGGCTGTAAGGACCTGGCGATGAAATCGTTCGACTGGCACGCCGACCCGATCTCGCGTGCCACGGCCATCACCAAATCCTATCGCAACACCCAGAACGTGCGCCGCTTTTTCACCCGCGAATGCGGCAATGGGTTCAGGTTCGATCGACCTTTCATGGCCTGGCTCAAGGACGGTGTTCAAAAGACAATGGGGGATGCCGCCGACGAATGGCTTCGGCGCCAGGCTGAAAAGCGGAAAGCGTAGTTTTCTTGAGGTCTCCCATCACCGCGAACCGCTTGGCTTTGCCTGCCTTTGGCCTATCCTGCGGCCACACATGAGTTGGCAAACCGCATGACCGGCGAACGGCGACTCTTCCTCGACGTCAGGCAGTCGGCTACCGGCATCTCCTGGGAGCACCGGCTGACCGAGCGGCAGGACATGGTTGCGCTTGCCATCGCGCAAGGCCATGGCGTGCCCGACATTGTCGCGCGCGTGCTTGCCGGCCGCGGCGTCACCGCCGAGCAGACCGAGCGATTTCTCGATCCGACGATCCGCGACCTGCTGCCGGATCCGGCATCGCTGACCGACATGGACAGGGCGGCGGCCCGCATCGCCGCCGCGGTGATAGCCAGGGAGAAGGTGGCGATCTTCGGCGACTATGACGTCGACGGCGCCGCCTCGTCGGCCTTGCTGAAGCGTTTTCTCGGGCATTTCTCGGTGCCGTCGGAAATCTACATACCGGATCGCATTTTCGAGGGTTATGGTCCCAATCCGGACGCCATGCGCGAACTCGTTTCGCGCGGCGCGACACTGATCGTCACTGTCGATTGCGGCACCAACAGCGCCGCTTCCATCGATGCCGCCAATGCGGCGGGCGCCGATGTCGTCGTGCTCGATCACCATCAAGTTGGCGGTCCGTTGCCGGCGGCAATCGCTGTCGTCAATCCCAACCGCGACGACGACCTCTCCGGACAGGGCCATCTGTGCGCCGCCGGCGTCGTCTTCCTGGCCCTCGTGCAGACGGCGAAGATCCTGCGTGGCCTTATGGCCGACGCTGAGCCGCCGGACCTGCTTTCGCTGCTCGATCTGGTGGCACTTGCGACCGTCTGCGACGTGGTGCCGCTCATCGGCGTCAACCGCGCCTTCGTGGTCAAGGGGCTGCAAATGGCGCGCCAGCAAAGGAACGAAGGGCTGGCGGCACTCGCCCGGGTTTCGCGTATCGGCGAGCCGATCAGCACCTTCCACCTGGCCTATCTCATCGGCCCGCGCATCAATGCCGGCGGGCGCATTGGCGATGCGGCACTTGGCAGCCGCCTGCTTGCCACAGACGATCCGGTCGAGGCTCGCACCATCGCCGAAACGCTCGACCGGCTCAATCAGGAACGGCAGCTGATGGAGCAGGAGATGCTGGCGGCGGCGCGCGCCGAGGCCGATGCCGAGCTTGCCGGAGGCAATGGCCCGGCGATCGTCGTCACCGCCAGCAACAACTGGCATCCAGGCATTGTTGGCCTGCTCGCCTCACGGCTGAAGGATCACGCGCGGCGGCCGGCCTTCGCCATCGCCTTCAATGCCAACGGCCTCGGCACCGGGTCGGGTCGCTCGGTATCGGGTTTCGACCTCGGCCGATTGGTGCGAGAGGCCGCCGATGCCGGGTTGATCGTCAAGGGCGGCGGCCATGGCATGGCGGCTGGCATTACGGTGGAGCGCGCGCGACTTGGCGAGCTCAGGGCGTTTTTCGAAGAGCGGGCGGCGGCCGATGTGTTCCGGCTGCAGGGCGAGGAACGCCTGGCGATCGATGGCGCGCTGGCCGCCGAAGGCGCGACGGTTGGTTTGCTTGACGCGCTCGAGAAGGCGGGACCATTCGGTGCCGGGCATGCAGCACCCGTCTTTGTGCTGCCGCGTCATCGGCTGGCCGACGCCAGGCCGGTCGGCACCAACCACATTCGCGTCGACTTGCAGTCGGAAAGTGGCGGCCGTATCCAGGCGATCGCCTTCCGTGCCGTCGACACGGCACTTGGCGAGTTCCTGTTCAAGAACCGGAGCAAGACGGTGCATGTCGCCGGCTCGCTGTCAGGCAATTACTGGAATGGCAACCGCACGGTGCAATTTCGCATTGTCGACGCGGCCCGAGCGTAGGGTTGATCAGGCGAGAACGGTCTGCAGCCGCGTCAGTTCGCCGATCTGCGCCATAGTTGCCTCATAGCCGAGGCGGATCGCCTCGTCGGCGCGATGGAATTCGGTCAGGCCGATATGGCTGAGCTTCGGCTGCAGCGACATGTCAGGCGGATCGCCGGCAAGCCTGGCGCGCGAAATGCGGTCCTGGATGATGTTGAAGGCTTCGACCATGACGCCGGTAATGCCGAGCCGTGTCTCGCGGGACTGGCGTTCCGTGTCGACCTGGCCGGGCCTCGGCGCGTCCTTTTCGACGACCAGCTCGCCGGCGCTGTGCTTGATGACGGCGGCGCGGCCGAACAGATCGTAGTGAAGGTTGACCGCAACAACGAGCGGCTGCTCATAGGCGCGGCAGACCGAAACCGGAACCGGGTTGACCAGTGCACCGTCGACCAGCACGCGGCCGTTGCAGTTCACCGGCTCGAACACGCCAGGCAGTGCATAGGAAGCGCGCATGGCGGTGATCAGCGAGCCGCTCGACAGCCAGATTTCATGGCCGGTGCGGATCTCGGACGTCACTGCGACGAAGGGCTTGGGCAGATCCTCGAAACGAACACCGGCCACATGTTCACGCAGGCGGGCGTCCAGCTTCATGCCGCCGAACAGGCCGCTGCCGCGCAGATTGAGGTCGAGCAGGCCGAAAATGCGCCGCCTGGTCAGGCTGCGGGCGAAGTCTTCCAGCTCATCCAGTTTGCCGGCGAGGTAACAGCCGCCGACCAGCGCGCCGATCGAAGTGCCGGCGATCATCGAGAGCTCGATACCGGCTTCATCGAGCGCGCGCAGCACGCCGATATGGGCCCAGCCCCTGGCACAACCGCCACCCAAGGCGAGAGAAATGCCTGTTTTCTTTGCAGGTTTTGGTTCGGACGCGCCGCCCGACGAAGAGAGGCCATTGGCTTCCCGAACGTCTGGTCTGCTACGCAATGACGCCCACTCGAGCACCATAATCTCCCTTGTCCCACTCCCTTTCTACAGGAAGTCCGTTTGAGAATAGTGAATATGAGTGGTTTGTGAATATTGAATGGTTCACAAAGGCTTCCGATACGTGTTTTCCGCATCGAACAGCGGCTTGCTGCCGTCGCCGGCAAGCGTCGCCTTGCCTTCGATCAACCCTACCGTCCGATAAAAGCATGAACGCCGACCGGTGTGACAGGTTGCGTCGTGGCCCAACACTTTGACGCGCAGCCACAATGCATCCTGATCGCAGTCGGTGCGCATCTCGACGACATGCTGGAAATTGCCCGAGGTTTCGCCCTTCTTCCAAAGTGCGTTGCGCGAGCGCGACCAGTAGTGGGCGATGCCGGTTTCCAGCGTCAGCCCCAGCGCCTGCGCATTCATGTGCGCCACCATCAACAGCATGCCATCTTCGGCATCGGTGACGACCACCGTGACGAGGCCGGCGGCATCAAAGCGCGGCGAGAGGACAGTGCCTTCCTCCAGCGCTTTCTTGTCTGATGGAGCTTTCGGAAATTCCAGTGCCGACATCGCCGGTTCATTTTCTTGTCTGACCATGATCTTTTCCGAAAACCGGTCTCCACTTTTCGGGATCATGGTCTGGCGACGCCGGCGGGGAACCGGTCAGCTTCCGCCGCCGCGCACCATGGTGACGAACCGAACCTGCTCATCGGGAGTGTCCTTGAAGACGCCGGTGAAGGTCGAGGTGAGGGTGGTGGAACCCTGCTTACGGATGCCGCGCATGGCCATGCACATGTGCTCGGCCTCGATCATGACGGCGACGCCACGGGGATTGAGCACATCCTGGATGACGCCAGCGATCTGCGCGGTCAGCGCTTCCTGCGTCTGCAGGCGATGGGCGAAGATATCGACGACGCGCGCGATCTTGGACAGGCCAACGACCTTGCCGTCCGGCAGATAGCCGACATGCGCCTTGCCGATGATCGGCACCATGTGGTGCTCGCAATGCGAATGGAAACTTATGTCCTTGACGATGACCAGGTCGTCGTAGCCGGCGACCTCCTCGAAGGTGCGGCCGAGTTCCTCGGCCGGGCACATGTCATAGCCGCCAAACATTTCGCGATAGGCCTTGGCCACGCGTTTCGGCGTGTCGACGAGCCCCTCACGGTCCGGATTGTCGCCGGTCCAGCGCAAAAGCGTGCGCACGGCAGCCTCGACCTCGGCTTCGCTCGGTCGGTCGGTGACCGGCTTTTCCATATAGGCGGACTGGGGCATGAGTTTCTTGATGACGGCATCCATAAAAGGCGTCTCCCGTAGTTCCTCTCTCAAGGAGGAACGAGTTGAACGGACCACGACCTTTCGGTGTCGGAAACTCGCCCCGTTTCCAGCCCCGTAAGCGGCGTGAACTTTCCGGCGAGGACGCTGGCTTTCGCTGCCTTGTCGATACCGGACTGCCAGCATTATATATGGTCATGACGAGCGAAAGGAAGACACGGCAGCGGCAATCGCTGTTCGCTTGGCGGCGACGGATTGGAAAATAATGATCAACGACGTCTACAATGCGAAAATTCTCGGTTTTGCCGGAAACATCGCGCGCATCGGCCGGCTCGACCATCCCGACGCGACCGCGAAGGCGCATTCCAAGCTGTGCGGTTCGACCGTGACCGTCGACCTCAAGATGGCGGATGGCGTGGTCACCGACTTCGCCCATGACGTGAAGGCCTGCGCGCTCGGCCAGGCGTCATCCTCGATCATGGCGCAGCATGTCGTCGGCGCGAGCGCCGAAGAATTGCGCGCGGTGCGCGACACCATGCTGAAGATGCTGAAGGAAAATGGCGCCCCGCCTGACGGCCGCTTCGCCGACCTGAAGTATCTGGAGCCGGTTCGCGACTACAAGGCGCGCCATGCCTCGACCATGCTGACCTTCGACGCCGTGGTCGACGCGATCGGCCAGATCGAGAAGAAGCGCGCCGAAGAAGCGGCCTAGGCCGGATCCCCCAGATTCCGCGCGCGCCTGCTTTCGGCAAATTCGCCGCGGACCCAGTCGGCGAAAGCCGCGGCCGGCTCCGACAGATCCTTCAAATTCTTCGCCACCAGCCAATAGGAGCCGGAGGCGACGTCGATGTCGAACGGCTTGATCAAGGCGCCGGATGCGATTTCCTCGCCGATCTGCAAGAGATCGCCCAGCGCCACGCCATGCCCGAGCAGGGCGGCCTGCTTTGAAAGTGACGCATCCGCCAGCATGGGACCGCGCGCGGGCACGGCATCGGCGGGCACGCCGGCTGCTTCGAACCAGCGCGCCCAGCCCTGCCGGTTTTCCTCGTGCAAAAGCGTGTAGCGACCAAGGTCGATCGGCTTCTCGAGGGCAGGACCCGAGGCGAGCAGTGCCGGCGACAGAACCGGTGAATCGACTGTCGAGGCAAGTCGCTCGGCCTCGCTGTGCGGCCACGAGGCGGCATGCGCGCTGAAGCGCAAGGCCAGTTCGGGCTGATCGCCGCGGAACTCGATCAGCCTTGGATCGACTTCGAGGGAAACGTCGATATCGGGTCGCAATTCGCGAAATCGATTGAGCCGTGGCACGAGCCACACGGATGCAAGTGAGGGTTCGACGCTGACGCGAACCACGGACTGCGCCGGGACCGCGACCAATTCCGAAAGCAGTCTGTCGATGTCGTCAAAACTCCGGACCAATTGGGCGAGCAGACGCCGGCCCGCATCGGTCAGTTCGACGCGGCGGTGGTGACGTTCGAACAGGGGCTGGCGCAGGAAGATTTCGAGCTCGCGGATCTGCCGACTGATCGCCGCCTGCGAGACAAAAAGCTCCTCGGCCGCCCTGCTGAAGCTCAGATGCCGGCCGGCCGCCTCGAAGCTCCTCAATGCCGTCAGCGGCAATCGACCGCGCTTCATTCGCATAACCTCAGATTATCCGTAGTGGAAATTATACTCGTTTGAAGGCGAGAGCCAGTGGCGCTCTAATCGCGTCAAAGGAGACACGGTCATGATCCAGTTCCTGAGCATCCTTGGCGACGTCATGCGGGTCGCAACGTTTCAATGGCCTGACCAACAGCAGCATGCAAAGCGCCGTGAGGAGCCGGCCAGTCCTGGCCGCTGGGCGCCATCGGCCGGGCGACATCCCTATCGTCGTTCGAGACCCTGAAGCGGACGACACGGCAACGGGTGGACGGGGATTGCGTTCTCCGGCCGAAGTCCACATCTATCCGTTGGGAAACGCGATACGGAGAATGCGGTGCGCGACCAACATGGGCATGCGCATATCGCCGGACGACCGAGGCGCGGGCGCAACTGGCCAGGCCCATGGCGCAAGACGCCGGGGCGTCTCCTTGGCACATCGCTCGTGCGCCTTTACCAGCTGACGCTGTCGGGCTTTATCGGCAATTCCTGCCGGCATCTACCGACCTGTTCCGAATACGCGCATGAAGCAATCGCCCGCCATGGCCTGTGGGCCGGCGGCTGGATGGGTTTTTTCCGGGTGCTTCGCTGCGGGCCGTTCGGCACGCATGGCATCGACCTTGTGCCGGAGGCGCTCGCGGATCGTTTCGTCTGGTTCATGCCCTGGCGATATTGGGGGATCGGAAGAAAGCGTGGCGATCCGCCAGGCTGATCGCGCCGATCAAGGTCGCGCGGGGGCGCACGATTTAACCATCTGGTAGGGTTAACGACAACCTGCACAAAGACTGCGCATTTGAGACAAAATCGAGACAAGAGACCTCGCTAAGCCGCTCGCGAACCCCTGCTGGAGCGAGCATCACATGCGCAACGTCGACCGCCTTCCCTTCATCCTTGCCGGCATCCTGTTCCTGCTCGCCTGGCTGCTGGGATTTCCGATGCGCGCGCAATCGGCGCCGCTTGGGCAGGTGCGGTGCACGCTGACCGCTGATGCCGCAAGCGGCACGACGCTCTACCGGGGCGGGACCTGCGATCAGCTTCGGCGTGCACGGATGATGTGACCACCAGCGTTGCTCGCCGCTCCCTTCGGTGCGTGGGAAAAGCGGGCGGCGATATCGCCACTCTCGAGATCTTCGATTTCGTCGAAGCCTAGGTCAGTTAGCGATTTCGCCAGCTCGCCCGGAACAAAGAAGCTGATCCATGGCTCCCCGATAGACGCGACGCGCGCCGCATGGAAGGCGAGAGCAGCCTTTCCCGCAGCGTCGCGGCTCTCAGCCGGTTCGTTATAGTCGAACACCACCTCAGAGCCACGAACACCGGCTATCCAGGACAGCGTGTTGAAGATCGCTTCCTTCGTCAAATAGGGGACGACGCCCAGCCAGATGAAGAAGCTCGGTTCGGTCGACCGCAAGCCGGCCGCGGCCAATTCTGCGGACAGGCTTTGCCGCTCGAAGTCGACCGGCACGAATCTGGTGGCGGGTGGCTCGGCAAGACCGCTGTCGGCAATGCATTTGCGTTTCCAGGCTTGCGTCGCCGGGTGGTCGACTTCGAACACGCCGAGACCCGCATATGGATTGCGCAGCGAAAACGTATCAAGGCCAGCGCCAAGCACGACGAGCTGCCGGATGCCGCGACGCACCGCCACCGCCAGCCAGTCCTCGGCGAACCGGGCGCGCGCGGTCACGAACAGGCGCATGCGCCTGCGGCGCTCGTCTTCCTGCTCAAGCTCCTGTGCCGCGGGAGCCGCTTCACCCAGAATCGCGATCGCGTAGGGATCGCGAAACAGCCCTGCCTGCGGCGAAAACTGATGCAGGGCCCTCATGCGTGCGACGCCAAGGGCGGTTCGGCTGTGTGTGGCGTCATCCATGCTGGTGATTCCAGTTCACGTCGTGCATTTTCGCAAGCCTCTGCGACTGGTCCGCGACATCCGTGGTGACATTTCCTGACGGCTGCGCCAATTGCCGCTCTTTACCTGACGCAACGCTGCCTCTAAAACCTCGCCCGCTGCCGGACGCCTCCGGCTTTTCCCACGACCACCCGCGCTCGTTTGCGGGACTGGATAGGAGATACAAATGCTGAATTCCGTTTCCCTGACATTTCCCGATGGCTCCGTCCGCGATTACGACGCGGCGATGACCGGTGCTGGTCTTGCCGAATCGATCTCGAAGTCGCTGGCCAAGAAGGCCGTCGCCTACAGCATCGACGGCACGGTGCGCGACCTCTCCGACCCGCTCGGCAAGTCCGGCAAGGTCGAGATCATCACCCGCGACGATGCGCGCGCTCTTGAGCTGATCCGCCACGACACCGCCCACGTGCTGGCGGAGGCCGTGCAGGAATTGTGGCCGGGTACGCAGGTGACCATCGGGCCGGTGATCGAGAACGGGTTCTATTATGACTTCGCCCGCAACGAGCCGTTCACGCCAGACGATTTCCCGGTGATCGAGAAGAAGATGCGCGAGATCATCGCGCGCAACAAGCCGTTCACCAAGGAAGTCTGGTCGCGTGACAAGGCGAAGAAGGTCTTCGCCGACAAGGGCGAGCGCTACAAGCTTGAACTGATCGACGCCATTGCCGAGGATCAGGATCTCAAGATCTATGCCCAGGGCGACTGGTTCGACCTTTGCCGTGGCCCGCACATGGCCTCGACCGGCCAGATCGGCAATGCCTTCAAGCTGATGAAGGTGGCCGGCGCTTATTGGCGTGGCGATTCGAACAACCCGATGCTGACGCGCATCTACGGCACGGCCTGGGCCGACCAGGCGCAACTCGACGCCTACCAGACGATGCTGGAGGAGGCCGAGAAGCGCGACCACCGGAAGCTCGGCCGCGAGATGGACCTGTTCCATTTCCAGGAAGAGGGGCCGGGCGTCGTCTTCTGGCACGCCAAGGGCTGGAGAATGTTCCAGAACCTGGTCAACTACATGCGCCGCCGCCTCGACGAGCAGGGCTATCAGGAGGTCAACGCGCCGCAGGTGCTCGACAAGAGCCTGTGGGAGACGTCAGGCCACTGGGGCTGGTATCGCGACGCCATGTTCAAGGTGACCGTCGCCGGCGACGATACCGACGATGACCGCGTCTTCGCGCTGAAGCCGATGAACTGTCCGGGTCATGTGCAGATTTTCAAGCATGGGTTGAAGTCTTATCGCGATCTGCCCGTAAAACTTGCGGAGTTCGGCAATGTCCATCGCTATGAGCCGTCGGGCGCGCTGCACGGGCTGATGCGCGTGCGCGGTTTCACGCAGGACGATGCGCATATCTTCTGCACCGAGGAGCAGCTGGCGTCGGAGTGCCTGCGTATCAACGACCTGATCCTGTCGACCTATGCCGATTTCGGTTTTGACGAAATCAGCGTCAAGCTGTCGACGCGACCGGACAAGCGCGTCGGCACCGACGAGGCGTGGGACCACGCCGAAGCGATCATGGGCAGTGTGCTGGAGACGATCAGGACGAGGTCCGGCAATCGGATCAAGACCTCGATCAATCCGGGCGAGGGCGCCTTCTACGGACCGAAATTCGAATATGTGCTGAAGGACGCCATCGGCCGCGAATGGCAGTGCGGCACGACGCAGGTCGACTTCAACCTGCCGGAGCGCTTTGGCGCTTTCTACATCGGCTCGGATTCCGAGAAGAAGCAGCCGGTGATGGTGCATCGCGCCATCTGCGGTTCGATGGAGCGCTTCCTCGGCATCCTGATCGAGAACTATTCCGGTCACTTCCCGCTGTGGTTCGCGCCGCTGCAGGTGGTGGTGGCGACTATCACGTCGGACGCCGACGACTACGCGACCGAGGTGGTGGCAAAACTAAAGGCCGCCGGGCTGCTGGCCGAAGCCGATCTGCGCAACGAGAAGATCAACTACAAGGTCCGCGAACACTCACTGGCCAAGGTTCCGGTCATCCTCGTCTGCGGCAAGCGCGAGGCGGAGGAGCAGACGGTCAACATGCGCCGGCTGGGATCGCGCGACCAGGAATCGCTTGGTCTTTCCCAAGCGATCGCACAATTGACCGAAGAAGCGATCACCCCCGACCGCCGGCGCAAACGCGCTGCCTGATCCGCACAGTATCGACGAAATGGCGGTGGAGCGATCCACCGCCATTTTCATATCCCTGTCACGCCAACCTTGTAACGAGCCCTCATGCTCAAACTGAAGACGCGCGAAAAACCGTTTCCCGAGCTTTCCTATGCCAATCCGCGCCAGCCGGCGCTGACGCGCTGGGTCATCCATTCCATCGAAGGCCTGTCGGGACGCGATCGCTATACGGCGCTCTATGATTTCTGGCGCCGCCAGGTCGTGCCGACCGGCGAGCGCGTGTTCAGCCGCATGCTCGAGTTGATCGACGTGCGGATACGGACCGCCGATCAATGGCCGCCCGCGCAATTGCCGGATACGCCGCTGGTGATCGTCGCCAACCATCCGTTCGGCATCGGCGACGGCATTGCCGTGCTGTCGCTGGCCGAGCAACTGGGGCGGCCGTTCCGGGTGATGATCCACAAGGACCTGCTCAAGATCCGCGAGATGGAACCCTATTCGCTCCCGATCGACTTTTCCGAGACCAAGGACGCGCTGAAAAACAACATGGCCGTGCGCCACGAGGCGGTGCGGCTACTCAAGGAAGGCGTCACCATCGTGGTGTTTCCGGCCGGGGGCGTTGCCACCGCGCCGAAAGGCTTTGGCCGGGCGCGCGACCTGCCATGGAAGATGTTTCCGGCACGTCTCGTCCAGGACGCCAGGGCGTCCGTCATTCCGATGCATTTTTCCGGGCAGAACGGCCGGCTTTTCCATCTGGTCAGCGGCCCGATGAACATGGCCGAGCGCGACGGCCGGGTGGCGAAATTCGTCGGCAAGGCCTCGCTGACGCTACGCATTTCGCTGCTCATTCACGAATTCGCGCGGCTGTCGGGCAAGGCGATCGACGTGCGCGTCGGCGATGTGCTGAGCTGGAGCGAGCTGGAACCATTGCGTGACCGCAAGGCATTGCTCGATCGCCTTCATCGCGGGGTGTTCGATCTGGCGCCAATCACAGCGCGTCGCAAGATTCCGTTTCTGCCGGCGCGGACCAAGCTAGCAGCCTGAAATCAGCATCCACGTACGGTGCTGACTTAAGGTCAAAGAAACGGGCATTTTCCGAAGCGTCCGCCAGAAGGCTAATCCGCGCCTTCCTCGGGGTCCATCGCCGCTGCCTCGGTGGCCAGAACCTCGATTTCCTGGTTCTGTCCGGCCACGACCGTAAAATCCTTCTGGTAGATGCGGTCGCGGTTCTTGGCGATGATGGTGTAGTCGCCCTCGGCAAGCACCATGGAGGCGAAGGCGCCGACGGTTTCCTTGATCGGATCGCCGGATTCGTTGAGCAGCGACCAGGAGGTGTCGGCGATTGCCTCGCCACCGGTTTCGCGCACCAGCTTCATCGTGATCTCGGCCGCGTGGTGCTCGACCGTGGCTTCCGTCAGCTTGCCTGCTTCGACGCGGATGTCGGAGCGGATGACCGCGTTGACCGCGCCATAGGTGGAGACGACGTGGTAGATGCCGGCGTTGAGCCGAACGACAGTGTTGGGTTCGACGTCGGGGATGATCAGCGCGCGGTCGCCATTGGGCTCGGCGTGGCTTTCGTAGATCGAGAAGCGCAGATTCTTGGGCGGGATGCGCACTCCGCCGGACAGTACGGCGTCAAGTTTGAGCCCGCCGGCGTCGAGCACCAGGTTTTCGCGCTTGGTGTCCTTGCCGACGGTGATGCGCTTGGTGGCGCCGGCCCGGCCATAGGAGGCATGAACCAGATAGCTGCCGGGTTCGAGCTGGAAGACGGCGGTGCCGCCATGCGCGGAAGCGACCATTGGCAATTTGCCGTTGACGGCTTCGGGCTTGAAGACGCGCCAGACGATGCCGCGGGTGATGTCGGAACCCTTGTCGGTCAGCTGGGCGGACAGCGTGATGGCGCCGCCGCCACCGAGCGCGAGCGGTGTTTCGCTTTTCGGCGTCGCATAGCTCGAAATGCCGGGCAGCTTCAGGTCGCTGATGCCGTCCTTTTGCTGCGCAGCAGCCATCGAAACCGGCGCGATGAACAGCGCGGCACAGAGCCAGATCAGGAAAAGACGCAGTGTCCCCTCAAACATGCCTTGCGTTGAAGCCCATGGCGGTGGCAATTTCAAGGCTTAAGAGTCCGATCGACAGGACTCTTCCGTCCGGCGCCGCCCGCGCCAATGTCCGAGCCGCCCCTGTTCCCGATGGCGCGCTTCAGCTCAAAACAAGAGTTCTAGGAGACTTGCGCCCATGGCGTCGCCGATCATCGACTTTCTGCTTACCCGAAATTCAGCGCCGATCCCGGACCTCAAGGAGCCGGCGCCGAATGACGCGGACATCGCGACTATGATCGCCGCCGCCTCACGTGTGCCCGACCACGGCCGGCTCGAACCCTGGCGTTTCATCCTCTACCGTGGCGATGCGCGCGTCGAGATCGGCAGACAACTGGCTGCCCTCGCCGAACAGCGGGAAGGACCTTTGCCGGAGGGCCGCCGCAACCAGGAATTGGCGCGGTTCTCGCGCGCACCGCTGGTCATCGGCGTCGTGTCGATCCCGAGGGAGAATCCCAAGATCCCGCAATGGGAGATGTTCCTGTCCGGCGGCATGGCGGCGATGAACCTGATGATCGCGGCCAACGCGCTGGGTTATGGCACCAACATGATCAGCAACTGGTATTCCGACGTGCCGGAGGGCAGGGCGCTGCTGGGGCTGGCGCCGCAGGAGCGCGTCATTGGCTTTGTCCATATCGGCTCCTATGCGGGCCCGGCACCGGAGCGGCCACGGCCAGATCCGGCAAAGCTTTACGGCGACTATTCGGGGCCGTGGGTGGGCTGAATGTTCTACGAGCCGTCAAAGGGCCACGGGCTGCCGCACGACCCATCGAAGGCGATCGTGGCGCCGCGCCCGATCGGCTGGATTTCGACGCTGAACGCGGCCGGCGAGATCAATCTCGCGCCATATTCCTTCTTCAACGCCGTTTCGACCCGGCCTTTCATCGTCTGGTTCTCCTCCGAAGGCGAGAAGGACAGCGCTACCTTCGCCCAGGAAACCGGCGAGTTCGTCGCCAATCTCGTCAGTCGCGATCTCGTGGAGAAGATGAACCGCACCTCGGTCAGCGCACCGCGCGGCGTCAACGAGTTCGTCTATGCCGACCTTGCCATGGCGCCGTCGCGCCTCGTCGCGCCGCCACGCGTGGCGGCAGCACCGGCGGCGCTCGAATGCCAGGTGACGGAGGTCTTTCGGCCAAGGGGGCTCGATGGAACGCCGACGAGCGCTGTCGTCGTCGCAGGCGAAGTGGTCGGCGTGCACATCGACGATGCCTTCCTGAAGGACGGCCTGTTCGACATCACCAAGGCCGGCAACGTCGCTCGTCTCGGCTACATGGATTATGCCAGCGTCGACGAGGTGTTTTCGATGCGCCGGCCGCGCTGGGGCACGGACTGACCCGCCGATTCGGCCCGTCCGCAATCCCAATGCTTCAGTCGGGAAGGCCGGTATGCGGCCCTGAGCGATCGGCCGTGAAAAGGCGAAAGCGATTTCCCCTTTGTTAGAACACACGCTAAGAGAGCGGCTTCGGCGGTGCGTTGGGGTTGGCGCATCGACCTTGGGGATAGTGCGGGGCGCAGGCTACATGAAGAAGCGAGACTCGCTGGGAACCCGGCTGCGCTACGGCTTTGACAAGAGCATGGCCGCCGGCCCGATCGCGCTGATCGGCTGGCTCGCCGTCGTTTCCCTGCTGATCATCATCGCCGCCGCGGGTTTCCTTGCGGTGACCCGCATCGCGCCGGAAGGCGGCGAGCCGCTGAACTTTGTCGAAGCGTTCTGGGAAGCGCTGATGCGCACGCTCGATTCCGGCACGATGGGCGGCGACACTGGCTGGGCGTTCCGTCTCGTCATGTTGTTGGTCACGCTGGCCGGCATCTTCGTCGTCTCGGCTCTCATCGGCGTGCTCAGCGCCGGCGTCGACGGCAAGCTCGATGAATTGCGCAAGGGCCGTTCGCGGGTGCTGGAGACCGACCACACCATCATCCTCAACTGGTCGCCGTCGATCTTCGACGTCATCTCCGAACTCGTCATTGCCAATGCCAGCCGCCGCCATCCGCGCATCGTCGTCATGGCCAATATGGACAAGGTCGAGATGGAGGACGAGATCGCGGCCAAGGTCGGCAAACTGGGCAACACGCGCATCATCTGCCGCAGCGGCGACCCGACCGATCTCTACGACCTGGCCATCGTCAATCCCCAGACCTCGCGCTCGGTCATCGTTCTGTCGCCCGACGGCGACGATCCGGATTCGCAGGTCATCAAGACGGTGCTGGCGCTGGTCAACGACCCGAACCGGCGCGCCGACCCCTACAACATCGCGGCCGAGATCCGCGATGGCAAGAACGCCGAGGTCGCCCGCGTCGTCGGCGGAGCCGAGGTGCAGCTCGTGCTGGCCGACCAGCTGATCTCGCGCATCGTCGTGCATTCGAGCCGGCAATCGGGTCTGAGCGGCGTCTATTCGGAGCTGCTCGATTTCGACGGCTGCGAAATCTACACGATCGAGCAACCGGATCTCACCGGCAAGATCTTCGGCGAGGCGGTGATGGCGTTTGAGCACTGCACACTGATCGGGCTTTGCGACGCCAAGGGGCGCGTCAGTCTCAACCCGCCGTCGGATCTTGTGATCGCCAAGGACATGCGCGCCATTATCATCGCCGAGGACGATGCCGCGATAAAGCCGGGAACCGCTGGGATCAAGATCGACGCGGCGGCGCTCCGCGGCCAGCGGCCCGTCGAGGCGAAGCCTGAGCGCATGCTGATCCTTGGTTGGAACCGGCGCGGCCCGATCATCACCTACGAACTGTCGCGCTACGTCGCGCCTGGTTCGATCCTGACCATCGCCGCCGATACGCCCGGCCTCCAGCAGGAAGTTGCCGAACTGCCGGTCGCCGGCGACAATCTGACGGTCAATTGCCGCGTCACCGATACGTCGAGCAGCACCGCGCTGGCAGGCCTGGATGTGCCTTCCTACGACCACGTGCTCGTCCTCGGCTACAGCGAAACCATGGCAGCGCAGCCGGCCGATACGCGCACGCTGGTGACGCTGCTGCATCTGCGCAAGATCGCCGATGATGCCGGCCTGCACATCAGCATCGTCAGCGAGATGATCGATGTGCGCAACCGGGAGCTTGCGGCGGTGACCAAGGCCGATGACTTCGTCGTCAGCAACAGGCTGGTCAGCCTGATGCTGGCGCAGGCGTCCGAGAACCAACACCTCGCCGCGATCTTCGATGACCTGCTCGACGAGAAGGGTTCTGAAATCTACATGCGTCCGGTCGCCGACTATGTCGCCATCGACCGACCTTTGACCTTCTGGACGATCGCGGAATCGGCGCGGCTGCGCGGCGAGATCGCCATAGGTCACCGACGCATCCGCGCCGGAGACACCGACCAGCGGGCGCTGGGCGGGGTGACCGTCAACCCGCTGAAGTCGGAAGCGCTGGCCTATCTGCCGGAGGACCGGATCATCGTGCTGGCGCGAGACTGAGACTAAGCGGAAATCCCGGCTGCCCTGGCCCGAGCCAGAAGCCGTTCGGCCAGCCGCAGATGCGGTCGGTCGACCATCTTGCCGTCGATGCCGACGACGCCGGGGTTTCCCGCCGCGTGGAACGCCGCGACGATTGCCGCCGATTGTCTCACCGCCTCGGGCGAAGGCGTGAAAGCGGCGTTGATGACGGGTACCTGATCGGGGTGGATCGCCATCTTGCCGGTGAAGCCGTCGCGCTCCGCCTCGGCACATTCCGCTTCGAAGGCGGCCATGTCGCGAAAATTCGGAAAGACGGTGTCGATCGCCGCGACTTCCGCAGCAGCTGCCGCAAGGATGGTCGTCAGGCGCGCGTGGCGGAACACATCGGTGTAGCGGCCTCGCTCGTCGCGCGCCGCGCGCGCGCCGAGCGCCGCGGACAGGTCCTCTGCCCCCCAAGTAAGGCCGGCAAGTCGCGCGCTTGCCCCGGCATAGGTCGCCGCCGCCAGCACGCCCGCCGGTGTTTCGGTGATGATCGGCAGGATCTTGATCGCGCCGTCGGCCAAGCCGTTTTCGGCCTCGCGAACCCTGAGCTTTGCCGAGAGATGCTGCACATCCTGGCCGCTGTTCGACTTCGGCAGCATGATGCCGTCTGGCCTGGCTGAAACGAGCGCCGCCAGATCGTCATCGGTCTGCCCGGTCGAAAGGTCGTTGACCCTGACATAGATCGCGGAGCCGGTTTGCGTCCTGTGGCTGGCGACGAAACGTGCCGCGATCTCGCGCGCCAGCGCCTTGTTTTGAGGCGCCACGGAATCCTCGAGGTCGACGATGACCACGTCGGCGCCGGCGCCAAAGCCCTTCTCCAGCTTCCTCTCCGAATCACCGGGGACGAACAGCAGCGAACGCATCAGGCCGCCTTCTTCAGCATCATGGCCTGCCTGGTGCATTTGGCAACAAGGTCGCCATGCTGGTTGTAGGCGCGGTGCTCGAATTCGACGATGCCGCGATCAGGCTTCGATTTTGATTCACGCACCGAAATCACCGTTGTTTCGACGCGGACGGTATCGCCATGGAAAACCGGATGCGGAAACACGGTTTCCTTCATGCCGAGATTGGCGACCGTGGTGCCAACGGTGATGTCATTGACCGAAATGCCGATCATCAGGCCGAGCGTGAACAGCGAGTTGACCAGCGGCTTGCCCCATTCGCTTTTGGCGGCGAAGTCGAAGTCGATATGCAGCGGCTGCGGGTTCAGCGTCATCACCGAAAACAGCATGTTGTCGCTCTCGGTGACGGTCTTGCGCAGTGTGTGCTGGAAGACATGGCCGACGACGAACTCCTGGAGATAAAGCCCGGCCATTTTCCTTCTCCTCCGCTGCTTGACGGTTGATAGGCGCTGCAAACCACGCTCGCAAGCCAGTTAATGAACATGGTGAACCGTTCGTAAACCATTTCTGCCTACCGTCTCCGCGGGGCCAGAAGCATTCTGGTGAGGGGCATAGGCAGGCGGCATGGTCGTTTCGCATTTTTTGAGGTGGATTTGCACAGCCAGGGTCTCGGAGCGCGCCGCCGCGGCCAACGCGCTGGCTCGAGCCTATGTCAATTCCGACCTGCCTTTCGAGGATCGCTGCGCCGCCGAGGCGGCGCTGACGCTGCTGCTCGACGACGCCTCGTCAAAGGTGCGGCTGGCGATGGCCGACGCGCTGTCCATGAGCCACCACGCGCCGCTGCAGATCATCAGCGCGCTGGCCTCCGACCAGCCGGAAGTCGCCGGCGTGGTGCTGGCGCGCTCGCCGCTGCTCACCGACGCCGATTTGATCAACCGCGTGGCCAGCAGTCCGAAAGTGACGCAAAAATTGATCGCCGATCGGCCGCTCGTCTCGATGGCGCTATCGGCGGCCATCGCCGAGATCGGCGAGGCGGAAGCCTGTGCCGTGTTGCTCGCCAACGGCGGCGCCGAGATCGCCTCGCTCAGCTTTCGCCGCATGGCCGAACGCCATGGGCACCTGCCTTTGGTGCGCGAGGCGCTGATATCAGACGCCCGCCTGCCTGCCGACTGCCGGCATATGCTGCTCGTCAAGCTCGGTGAAATGCTCAAGACGTCGCCGCTGGTCATGGCGTTGATGGGCGCCGCCCGGGCTGACCGGGTCATGCGCGACGCTTGCATCAAGGCCTCGGTGACGCTGATCGAGGGCACGCGTCAGGAAGAACATTCGGCGCTGATCGAACATCTGCGCCTGCGCGGCGATCTTACCGCCAGCTTCCTCATCCGCACCATCGCGCACGGCAAGGTCGATTTCTTCGGCTCGGCGCTGGTCGCGCTCAGCCAGCAGTCCGAACAAAGGGTCAGGGCGTTGCTGGCCGGCGGGCACGATGTGGCTCTGCAGGCGCTGTTTCGCAGCGCTGGCCTCGCCGCCGCCACGCATGCCGTCATCCTGCGGGCGCTGAAGATCTGGCGCGAGGTCGCCAACGGCAAGCGCGTCGCTGGAGTGCAGGAGGTCAGCTGGCTGATGCTCAAGGAAGTGGGCGGACAGTCGGCGGAAGGCGATCTCGCCGCCTTGGTCAAATCGATCCATCTCGATGCTCTGCGTGAGAATGCGCGCGGCCATGCGCTGGCGATCGCGGCGGCTTAACCTTTATTCTTCGCGAAAAAGTCCGGGAAATCGTCCATCGCGGCGGCGATGATGCGCAGCGATGCCGCGATCTGCAGCAATTCACCGGTGTCGTTTCGCCGGGCGATGGACGCCGCATATTTGCGAGCGACGGCGACGGTCGCTGTCTGCGGATCGCCCGGAGCGCGGAAGAGCAGCTCGCGCGCCAGCCCCTTCAGGAAGTTGGCGATCGAAAGCGCGGTCTCGGACGGGATGGCATGGCCTTGGCTTGCGCTACGCAGCCGCAGGATTTCGAGGCCGACCGTGACGGCGGCGACACCGCCGCCCAGAACCGCATCGCCTTTCCTGCCGGCATTCTGCACCAGCGGCATCAACTGGTTGATGCGGTCATAGGCGAGGCTCTCGAACGCCGAACGCCTCGCCACGCGCTCATGCAGGCAAAGCCGCGCCAGATCCTCGCGCATGGCGCGCACGATGCGGTTGGCCGCCAGCCACGGATTGGCAGGCAGCACGACGATGAAGACACCGATTGCCAGCAGGATGCCGACCAGGATCGAGGCCGATCCCGCGAGGAACGGGCCAGGATCATAGGTCATCGCCTGATGCGGACTGAGGAAGGCGAGGAAGTTGATGGCGAAGGCCGTCGCCACGCCAACAAAGCGCGGATTGGCCATGGCCAGGGCCGTTGGCACCAGGATAGGCACCACAAACAGCATGAACCAGCCGAAGCCGGGCAGGGCGGGCAACGCGATCTGGCCGACGAGAAAGGCAAAGGGCAAAGCGAGCAGCGTTCCCTTGAAGAAGCCCCAGGACACCTGGACCGGGTCCGGCCGCGCGGCAAACAGGCTCGATACGACGGCAACGAGGATGACGGTGCCGGCGGCTTCCGTCCATTTGGTCGTCAGCCAGAAAGCCGCGACCAGCAGCGTCGCGAGGGCGGCGCGTACGGCGTTGCGCGATGCGCCGGGGTAATCGCGGTGCACCACCAGAGCGGGCTGCCTGCTGCCCCGGACCGAGCGCACGGCAGGCGCGCGCAGGGCGTCGAGGCCGCGCAGGACCTGCTTGAGGGCCTCGGCGAAATCGGCGGCGATGATGAGGCGGGTGACGGTGCCGACCCTGTCATCACCCTGGTCGAGCGATGCATCGGGCATCTGCCGTGCCTTGGTCGAGATCGCGTCGAGCCGTTCCACCCAGGGCGCCGTGTCGTCGAGCGCGCCCGGCCTGGCCGCCAGCTCGGTGACAAGGGCCTGCAGCTCTGAGCGCACCGGTATGAGTGCCGCGTTCTTCGGAGCGGCGTGGGAATGCAGCGTGCGAGCCGCCGACAGGGCGGAGAGCAGTTGTCCGATGGTGCGCCGGACCGGATGGGCGCGCGGCGCGAAGCTCGGCGCTTCGAGCCTGGCATAGGCGCGCATCTCGCCGAGCGTCTGGGTGTCGGCGACCAGCTTTCGATGCAGGCCGGAGAGCGTTGCCGCATCGCCTCCGGAGAACGCGCCGCCGGCATAGGTGGCGAGATCGAGAATGCAGCGTTTCAGCCGCGAGATGATGGCGTCGCTGGCCAGTTTTGGCAGGATCAGCCGGCTGGTCAGGCCAGCGCAGACGATACCGAGCACGATCTCGGCACAACGCGCGACCGTGAGATCGACAACGAGGTGGGGCTGTCCGAAGGAGGGCAAGCCTATGATCATCGCGGTGTAGCCGGCAAGGGCGGCACCGTAAGCTTCGGGATTGCGCAGCAGCGACGAGACGAAGGTGCAGATGCCGATCCAGACGGCAAGCACGGTCACCAGCACCCAGGGGTTGGCGCCAAAGACCGTGATAATGCCGATCGCGGCGACGCCGCCGGCAAGCGTGCCGAGCAACCGGTAGAAGCCTTTCGCAAGCACCATGCCGGCAACGGGTTGGGCGACGATGAACACCGTCATCATTGCCCATTGCGGGTGGTCGAGCTTGAGGGCGTAGGCGACCAGAAGCGCCATCAAGCCGGCCGAAACGGTGCGGAGGGCGAAAATCCAGTCCGAGCGTGTCGGCTGGGTCAGGGCGGCAAACCTCGCCACAAAACCGCTGCGCAGCCGGTCCCAGGTCAATCGCTCATCTCCGCACTCGACGCCAACAAGCTAGAGCAATCCCAGGAAAAGTGTGAAACGGTTTTCCCGGGAAGAGCGCACAGCGCTTTCCCTTGGGAATTGCGTCAAAACAAAGAGATAGGGTGGCTCGGCGTTTCCGTGAAACGATGAACCGCTCTGGAGCAGACGATGTTCAGATATCGAGCACTTCCGTCTCGGCGAATTCGGCGCGTTCCTGGATGAAGCGGAAGCGGGCTTCCGGCTTGGTGCCCATCAGTGCGTCGACCGCATCCTTGGTTGCCGCCTCGGCGTCGATCACGTCGATCCGAAGCAGCGTGCGCTTCCTCGGATCCATGGTGGTTTCCTTGAGCTGCGCGGCCATCATCTCGCCCAACCCCTTGAAGCGGCCAAGCTCGACCTTGCCGCGCCCGGTGAATTCGGTGCGCAGAAGCTCGTCCTTGTGCGCATCGTCACGGGCATAGGCGACCTTGCCGCCTTGCCTGATCGAGTAGAGCGGCGGTACCGCCAGGAAGAGGTGGCCACCGCGCACCAGGGCCGGCATTTCCTGATAGAAAAAGGTAATCAGCAGCGAGGCGATGTGGGCGCCGTCGACGTCGGCGTCGGTCATGATGATAACGCGGTCGTAGCGCAAATCCTCATCACGGTATTTCGACCGTGTGCCGCAGCCGAGCGCCTGGATCAGGTCTGAAATCTGCTGGTTGCCGGCAAGCTTGTCGTTGCCGGCGCTGGCGACATTGAGGATTTTTCCGCGCAGCGGCAGCACCGCCTGGCTGGCGCGATCACGCGCCTGCTTGGCCGAGCCGCCAGCCGAATCACCTTCGACGATGAAGAGTTCGGCGCCGGCGGCGGCATTCTGCGTGCAGTCGGCGAGCTTGCCCGGCAGCCGCAGTTTGCGCACCGCGCTTTTGCGCGACACTTCCTTTTCCTGGCGGCGACGCACCCGCTCGTCGGCGCGGGCGATCACCCATTCGAGCAGCTTCGAGGCCTCTTGCGGATTGTCGGCCAGCCAATGGTCGAACGGATCGCGGATCGCGCTCTCGACAATGCGGATCGCCTCGATCGTCGCCAGCCGGTCCTTGGTCTGGCCGACGAATTCGGGCTCGCGGATGAACACCGACAGCATGCCGGCCGCCGAGATCATGACATCTTCCGAGGTGACGATCGAGGCGCGCTTGTTACCGACGAGATCGGCATAGGCGCGCAGGCCCCGAGTCAGCACATTGCGGAAGCCGGCCTCGTGGGTGCCACCTTCACCGGTCGGGATGGTGTTGCAGTAGGAATTGATGAAACCATCGCCGCCGAACCAGGTTACCGCCCATTCGAGCGAGCCATGGCCGCCTTGCTTGTCGCTCTTGCCGGCGAAGATTTCGCGCGTCACCTGGAAGTCGTCGCCGAGCGATGCCTTTAGATAATCCTTCAGGCCGCCGGGAAAATGGAATTCCGCCTTGGCCGGCGTCTGGTCCTTTTCCTTGATCAGGGACGGATCACAGGTCCAGCGGATTTCGACGCCGCCGAACAGATAGGCTTTTGAGCGCGTCATGCGGTAGAGCCGCGCCGGTTCGAACGCGGCGCCCTTGCCGAAAATCTGCTCGTCGGGATGGAACCGTATTTTTGTGCCGCGCCGGTTATGAACCTCACCGAGTTGCTCCAGGCCGGTCACTGGAACACCACGCGAGAATTTTTGCCGATAAAGCTGCCGTCCCCGCGCGACCTCGACCTCGAGATGGTCCGACAGCGCGTTGACCACGGAAACGCCGACGCCATGCAGGCCGCCCGAGGTCTCGTAGACCTTCGAGTCGAACTTGCCGCCCGAGTGAAGCGTCGTCATGATCACTTCGAGCGCGGGTTTCTTGAATTTCGGATGCGGATCGACCGGGATGCCGCGGCCATTGTCGGTGACGGCGAGATAGCCGTCGGCGGAAAGTTCGACATCGATGAAGGTTGCGTGGCCAGCGACGGCCTCGTCCATCGAGTTGTCGATCACCTCGGCAAACAGATGGTGCATCGCCTTGTCGTCGGTGCCACCGATATACATGCCTGGCCGGCGACGCACCGGCTCCAGCCCTTCCAGCACTTCGATGTCGGCGGCACTATAGCCCTCGCTGCCATCCTTGGTCGCGGCGGGACGCTTGGTGGCCTGCACCAGCGGGTCCGCCGGGCGCGCCGGTGTGCGAACCGGTTGCGGCTGCTTGTCCAGATTGCCGAAGAGATCGTTGTTGTCGTCCATGCCTGCCATAGGGTCCGTGCTGCGAATCACCCCGTGATACTGCCACGCTTTTCAGCGCCGAGCGACCGAGGTTCCTGTTCCGTTCGGGGATCTGCCTGTCTTAACCCAAAACCATTCGATAACCAAGCTGGCGGAAATAGGTCCGATGCCACGTGCCAAGATTCCTGATTCTTTAACAATGCCGCCTAGCGTGAGCCCAACAAAACAAGAAACTGCGGGCATCAGGGGTTTCGGCGTGAGGGGCAAGGCCATAACGATGATCGGCATCGCTGCCGTTTTCGGCGCGATCTCGATTTTTGCCGCGGATTTCTGGGTCAAGAGCCAGGCCAAGGCCGATTCCGAGGAGAAGACGGCGTCGATCGCCCCTCCCGCGGCACCCAGGATCGAGTTCAAGACCATCGTGGTGGCGAGTGCCCCATTGCGTTATGGCATGGAACTCGACCGCGCGAAGCTCAGCGAAATCCCCTGGCCGCAGGATTCCTTGCCGCAAGGCGCCTTCGCCACCATCGACGGGTTGCTTGGCGAAGGCAGTCGCGTGGTGCTGTCGCCGATCGAGGTCAACGAACCGGTGCTGCTCACCAAGCTGTCGGGGGCAAATGGCCGCGCGACGCTTTCCAACATGCTGACGCCCGGAATGCGGGCGGTGACCATCCGCACCGACGAGATTGCAGGTGTCGGCGGCTTCGTCACCCCGGGCGACCGCGTCGATGTCGTGCTGACGCGCGACGCCGGCGAAATCCAGGAGGTGGCCAAGAATGCGCAAGGGGCGGCCGGTTCGACGATTACCTCCGAGATCGTCGTCGCCGACGCCAAGGTGCTGAGTGTCGGGCAGGGCGCGGACGTGCGCCAGACGACGCCGCAGATTGCCAATTCGGTGACCATCGAGGTGACGACCGACGGCGCGCAGAAAGTGGCGCTTGCCCGCACCGTCGGCACGCTGTCGCTGTCGCTTCGCTCGGCCAGCGAAGGCGGCGACGGCAACAACGGCGTCACCACCATCTCATCCTTCGGCGGGTCGGTGGCATCCAACGTCAAGGCGACGGCAGGATCGCTGTTCGATGCCATGCCGAAGGAGCCGGAGAAGCCAAAGTTCAAGACGATTATCGTAACGCGCGGCACGAAGGCCGAGGAATATCAGGTTCCTTCACGGGACCAGAAATAGAAGCCAGTGGGGACTGGGTGAGGGACGGGACAATGCTCGGGCTGATCACGTATCGGACTATGGGAAGGTTGCGCGTTTTGCGTAGCCTGGCTGTCGCGGCTTCGCTGGCCGCTGCCGCGACGCTGGCTTTCGGCGCCCCGGCCAGGGCCGACAACGACATCGTCTATGTGTCGTCGACCAAGAATGCGTCGATAAAGGTGGCGAAGGGCAAGCCGAAGACGATCATGACGAGTGCTGCCTTCTACCAGATCGTCATCGGCGATCCGGAGATCGCCAACGTCAATCCGCTGACCGACAAGTCCTTCTATGTGCTCGGCAACAACCTTGGCACCACCGGCGTTGCTCTGTTCGATCAGAACAAGCAGCTTGTCGGCACCATCGACATCGAGGTGACGCTCGACACCGACCAGTTGGCGAGCACCATCCGCGCCAGCGTGCCGGACGCCAGGATCAAGGTCGGCTCGGCCAATGGCCGTGTCGTGCTGTCGGGCGAGGCGGATGACGCGGTCGCCGCCGAAAAGGCGAACAAGATCGCGACGCGATTTTCCGGCAACGAGGAAGTGATCAACTCGGTCAACATCTCGTCATCGCAGCAGGTCCAGCTCAATGTCCGCTTCGTCGAGATCAATCGCCAGGCGGGCCAGGATCTGGGTGCCAAATACAGCGCCAATTTCGCCTACGGCATTGGCGGGCGCGACGTCACGCTCGATCCGGGTTCGGTACCGGCCGCCGGCACCGGTGAGATCATCGGCCGGCTTTTGTCGAACGGCGTATCGATCGATATTGCCATCAAGGCGCTGGAGGAGCGCGGCCTGGCCCGGCGGCTGGCCGAGCCGAACCTTATCGCCCGCTCCGGCGAAACGGCCAGCTTCCTCGCCGGCGGCGAATTCCCGATCCCGGTCTCCGAGGACAATGGCAAGATTTCCGTCAGCTACAAGAAATACGGCGTCAGCCTGGATTTCACGCCGACGGTGCTCAAGGATGGGCTGGTCAGCCTGGACATCGCGCCGGAAGTCTCCTCGATCGACGCTTCGGCCTCCTACAACATCGGCAGCATTTCGGTGCCCGGCTTCATCGTGCGGCGCGCCAAGACGTCGGTCGACCTGAAGAACGGCCAGAGCTTCATGATCGCCGGATTGCTGCAGTCGCAAAACGACATCACCACGTCGCGCATTCCCGGCCTCGGCAAGATGCCGGTGCTTGGAGCCCTGTTTTCGTCGAAATCCTATCAGCGGCGCGAGACCGATCTGGTCATCATCGTCACGCCGTACCTGGTCAAACCGGTTGACCCGTCGAAGAAGCTCGTCGAACCGACCGACGGCACGCAGCCGGCCAGCAACGTCGATTATTTCCTCAACAACACCGAGGAAGTGAAGGGCTCCGATCCCGGCCGCACTGTCGCGTTGGCCGATGGCCGCGTCATGCAACCCGCGGCGGCCACCACGGCCGGCCATTTTCTCGACCTGCCAAAGGATTGAAGTCATGCGTCTGGTTCGAGGATTGTGCTTCACCCTGTTGCTTGCCGGCTTCGCCGCCGGCTGCACCAGCGACGACTATGTACGCAGCGAAGGGGTGACGACGGACGCCGGCAACGCACAGGCCGCGAACACCGTCATGCAGATGGTCGATCCGTGGAAATACGGCGTCCAGAACACCAAGCTCCTGGTGCCCGCCCAGCGCGACAGCGCGCCGGCCGTCACCCCCGATCAGGCGGCCAGTGCGAAGGCGTCACAGAATACCACAACCAACTGATCCAATGGTCGACTGACCTGACAGGCTGACAAGAATGGCAAACGGCACCAAGACCAGGAAGATCCTGCTCATATCGACCGACAGGACGTTTGTGCAGGATACGCGGACCGCATTCGCCTCCTCCGAGATCATCCAACTCGCGACCGTGGAAAAGAATGTCAGCGAACTGCGCGGCGAGATCCAGGAGGCCGATTTCGGCGTGATCATCGTCGACATGGACGCGGCAAAACTGGAGGAGGTCGAGTCGCTGCAGCGCATCATGCGCCGGCTGGAGGGCAAGGTGCCTGTCGTCGTCGTCACCCAGGAATTCAACGCGGCCGCGGTGCGCATCCTCGTGCAGCTCAAGGTCGCGGATTTCCTGGTCAAGCCGATCGGCACCGCCGACCTCGTGCGTTCCGTCGTCCGTGCGCTGCAAGGGCCTGGGCGCGAGGAAAACACCGAGTCGCAGATCTACACCTTCATGCCGGCCGCGGGCGGCGTCGGAACCACGACGCTGGCGTTGCAGACTGCTTTCCAGCTGCATCACTCGGTAACGCGCGGCGCCTCTACCTGCGTGGTCGACCTCAATTTCCAGCAGGGCGCCTGTGCCGAATATCTCGACCTCGAGCCGCGCTTCGACATCACCGAGATCGAGAACCAGCCCGAGCGCCTCGACCGGCAACTGCTCGACGTGATGCTGTCCAAGCATGCCAGCGGGCTTTGCGTGCTGGCGGCGCCGACGCATCCCGCCGAGATGCGCTCGTTCAAGACCGATGTCGTGGTGCGTATGCTGGATCTTGTCTCGGCGTATTTCGACAATGTCGTCATCGACATGCCACGCACCTGGTTTCCGTGGACGGAGACCGTGCTGCTCGGTTCCAACAAGCTCTACATCGTCGCCGAAATGACGGTGCCGTGCCTGCGCCACACGCAGCGGCTGATCCAGGCGGTCTATGAGACCGTGGGCAAGGAAGTGAAGCCGAACGTCATCGTCAACCGTTTCGAGCAGAAGATGTTCGACAATGGCATCAAGCAAGCCGACGTCCAGGAGATCCTTGGCGAGCATTTCGTCGGCGGCATTTCGAACAACTACCGTCTGGTGCGTGAGGCGGTCGACCGTGGCGTGCCGCTGCACGAGATCGATCCGAACGCCAATGTCATCAACGACCTGAAGAAGATCATCCTGCCAGAGGAAGCGGTCCCAACCCGGACGAAATCGCGTTCGCTGTTTGGCATGGGCAGGGAATTGCTGAAGAGGAAAGCAGGATGAGCAGCCGCTTCTCCACCCTGCAGAACCGCGATGCGCGTCCGCAGCGCGCTGCCGAGCCAACGCCGGTCGCGCATAATGCCGTCGTCATCCCGACGAGCCGAAAGGCCTTGCCGGCAAAGCCGGAAGCAGCGCCTGCGAAGAATGCCAACAAGGTGCTCGATGCTCGCGTGCGCATCCACCGGCTGCTGCTCGAGGAGATCAATCTTGTCGCGTTGGAGCGTCTGCCCAAGGATGAGATGCGCCGCCAGGTGCATGATTTCGTGTCGGAAAAAACCAAGCAGGAGCGGATGGCGATCAACACCGCCGAGCTTGGCGCGCTGGTCGACGACATTGTCGACGAGATGGTTGGTCTCGGCCCGCTGGAGCCGCTGCTCAAGGATCCCGACATCAATGACATCCTGATCAACGGCCATCAGAACTGCTTTGTCGAAAAGAAGGGCAAGCTGCAGCAGGTTCACATTCCGTTCAAGGACGAGGCGCATCTCTTGCGCATCATCAACAAAATCGTTGCAGCTGTCGGCCGCCGCGTCGATGAATCCCAGCCGATGGTCGACGCGCGCATGCTGGACGGCTCGCGTTTCAACGCCGCCATCCGGCCGGTCGCCGTCGACGGGCCGTTGGTGTCGATCCGCAAGTTCTCCAAGAACAAGCTCGGCCTGCACAAGCTGGTCGAATTCGGCGCCATCACCCAGAACATGGCCGAAGTGCTGGCCGCGGCGGTCCACGCCCGCAAGACGACGATCATTTCGGGTGGTACCGGCACCGGCAAGACGACCATGCTCAACGCGCTGTCGGCCTTTATTCCCGAAGACGAGCGGCTGATCACCATCGAGGACGCGGCCGAGTTGCAGTTGCAGCAGCCGCATGTCGCGCGCATGGAGACGCGCCCGGCCAACATCGAAGGCCATGGCGAACTGAAGCAGCGCGATCTCGTCAAGAACGCACTGCGCATGCGTCCCGACCGCGTCATTCTCGGGGAGTGCCGCGGCGAAGAAGCCTTCGACATGCTGCAGGCGATGAATACAGGCCACGAAGGATCGATGGCGACCATCCATGCCAACACGCCGCGCGACGCCATTTCGCGCCTTGAGCAGATGCTTGGCATGACCGGCATGCCGATGACGGTGCAATCGATCCGCAGTCAGATCGCCAGCGCACTCGACCTTATCGTCCAGCTGACACGCCTGTCCGACGGCAAGCGCAAGGTGACCAGCGTCGCCGAGGTGACCGGCATGGAAGGCGACGTCATCCAGATGCAGGAGATCTTCCGCTTCGTGCGCACCGGCATGGAGGCCGACGGCAAGATCCTCGGTTACTACGAGGCGACCGGCATCCGGCCGCGTTTCCTCGAGGATCTGCGCGCCATGGGCATCGAATTCCCCGGGCGATACTTCGAACCCGGCCGGCCGCAGGAGTAGCCAAGTGTTCGACGGGTTCAGCGCGATCTATGTCATCTATGCTGCAGCCGCGCTTACCGGCGTCCTCATCGCCGAGGCCTGCTATCTGCTTTACGCCGGCCGCAGCGACAAGCGGAGTGCCATCAACCGGCGCATGAAGCTGCAGGGAAACAAGATCAGCCAGGAGCAGGTGCTGATCCAGCTGCGCAAGGAGCGCGGCCTCGATGCGGGGACATCGGTGTTCTCGCCGGACCGGTTTCGTGCGCTGCGCACCCAGTCTGGCATGATCATGCCGCAGCCGAAATTCCTGATGATCACCTCCGGCGTGGCATTCGCCGCCGCTCTGGTCGCCATCTGGTACGGCTTGCCGCTATTGATGGGGCTCGTGCTGTTTGTCGTGCTGGTGCCGGTGGTGCCGGTGATGACGATGCGTTCCATGCGCAAGCGCCGGCTGAAGCGGTTCGGCGTGCAACTGCCGGAGGCACTGGAACTGATCACGCGCGGCCTGAAGGCCGGCCATCCGGTGCCGGTGGCGATCGCCATGGTGTCGCGTGAGATGCCCGACCCGATCGGCACCGAGTTCGGCGTCATCGCCGACGAAGTGACCTATGGATCCGATCTGGTTTCGGCGTTGAACTCGCTGTTCGACCGGGTTGGCCATGAGGACCTGCCGCTGTTCGTCACCGCCGTCTCGATCCAGACCAGTTCGGGCGGCAATCTGCGCGAGATCCTCGATGGCCTGTCGGCGACGATCCGCGAGCGCGGCAAGCTGCGCCGCAAGGTGCGGGCCATTTCGACCGAAGGCCGCATGTCGGCTTATATTCTGACGGCAATACCGGCACTGCTGTTTGCCGCCATCATGGCGCTGATGCCTGAGTTTTATCGCGACGTCTGGGGTGTGCCGAAAACCTGGTACCTGATCGGCGGGTCGATCACCTGGCTGATGCTGGGCAATCTGATGATGTTCAAGATGTCGAATTTCCGGTTCTGACATGCAGGGCTTCGTCGAATTCCTCGCCTCGCTCGCACCGACCTCGCTGATGCCGGTGGCCATCATGCTGCTGGCCGCCGGCGCTATCGCTGTCGCTTGGCCGATGGTGGCGGCGAAGGGCGACCGTAACGAAGTCAAGCGCCGGCTCAAGGTCGACGACGGTCCCGTGGCCGCGAAGCCCGAGCCGGTGCAGAAGAAGAATGCCGGCGTGGTGCGCGAGAAGGCAGTCAAGAAGGCACAGGAATTCTATGCCAGGAGCGACCCGGAAAATGTCGCCCGGCTGCGCATGAAGCTCATCCAGGCGGGTTACATGGAACCGCGCGCCGTCGGCATGTTTTTCCTTGTCCGGTTCACGGCGATGATCGGCACGGCGATCGGTGTCTTCGGGCTCAACCAGTGGATGGCCAGTCCGGACGCGACAATGGCCAGCCGTTGGACATTCGTCATCCTGTCAGGCGCGGCCGGCTATTTCCTGCCGGGCCTGGTGCTGAGCCAGAAGGTGCGGGAAAAGAGGCGCGAATACCGCAACGGCTTTCCCGATTTCATGGACCTGATGATCGTCTGCTCGGATGCGGGCATGAGCATGGAGGCCGGCATCGAGCGCGTCTCGAGGGAACTCGCCAAGACTTATCCGGCGCTCAGCCAGAACCTGCAGCTGGTGTCGCTGGAGCTGAGGGCAGGGCGCAGCCTCGATGATGCGCTGAAGGCGCTTGGTGACCGTCTCAGCTTGGACGAGGTTCGCTCCTTCGCCACGTTGTTGCAGCAGTCGAAGGAGCTCGGCACCAGCCTGTCGGGGGCGCTGCGCGTCTTTTCCGACGAAATGCGCCACAAGCGCATGTCGCTGGCCGAGGAAAAGGCGCATGCCTTGCCAGCCAAGATGTCGGTGCCGGTGACGTTGTGCATCCTGCCGGTGGTGCTGATGATCGCGATCATCCCGATCATCGTCAGGATGACCTCGCATTAGGATGTATTGGATTTCAGATGAGGCCGGCCTGCAAGGGCTGCGGTACGTCGGGATTTGCAAAGCCGGCAAATGAGCGCTGAGAAATGCGGCTGCTCCATGACGGCAGCGGCGCTCAAGATCCTAGGATCGTGAGAACTCCGCTCGCGCCTTTGCCGCAATGGTTCCTCTGGGAACAGGAAAGCCTTGCGGCCTGTGCCTGGTGGTTAATGGCTGGTGTGCGGGAAACCAAATCTTAGGTGCATTTCGGCACCGAAGTTTAATCGCTCTTCTGTATCGTAATTCCTGAAGAAACGACCCGGCAAATCGGGCGACGGGGCAGGGGCATGCGTCATACAACTTTCACGGCGGCGGCCGCGATGGCGGCCATTCTTATGGTTACCGGCTGTTCGACCAGCACTATCGACAAGACCAAGACCACGGCTATTCAGCCGGCGGCAAAGGACGTCGACACCTCCGATCTGGCGCAAGGCAAGGCGCAGTTTCGCGACGCCAATTACGGTCTTGCCGAACAGCACTTCCGCAAGGCCGTCGAGCTGAAGGCCGACAACGCAGAGGCTTGGATGGGGCTAGCCGCGTCCTATGACGAGCTCGGCCGCTTCGACTTCGCCGACCGCGCCTACAGCCAGCTTTTGAAAGTCGCCGGCCGCAAGCCGCAGATCGTCAACAACATGGGCTATTCGCAACTGCTGCGCGGCAACAAGAAGAAGGCCAAGGTGCTGCTGCTCGAAGCGAAGGCCGGCATGGCTGATCCCACGGTCGTCAACGCCAACCTTGCTCTGCTGAACAAGGGTTGATCTGGTGCGTCCCGGCAGCCGGTCCGGTTTCGGGACACATGGCATCGACACTTTGTAAACCCTCTCCGCAGGTCGGGTCGAAAGATCAGCTGAAAACCATATCTGAGGGCCGTCGCTGACCTAGAATGCAGCGCAACCGCCGACGCTCAAGGGGCCCTCTCCAAACATGCTGGACTTCAGTTCGCTCCTGCTCGCAGCCGCGCTGTCGGGCACCTGCCTCAGCATCACCATGTTTGCGATCTGGTTCGCCGCGCCCAAGGCAGGCTTCGTCCTGACGGTGGCGTGCGGCATTCTGGTGCTCGTCGCGCATGTGATCCTGTTCTGGCGGTACGCCAGGGAACCTGATCCGCTGCTTTGCCAGATCGCGCTTGCGCTGCTCAGTCTGGGGTTCCTGATCCTGTGCCTGTCGGCCATGCAGTATCTCGGCGTGCCCGGCTACCGGCGTGCCGTCGCGCCGACGCTTGCCGCCATGGCCGTTTGTGCGGTCGTGACCTTCTTCGGCCTTGATGGCGTCGGCTTCATCATCACCTACACGACGGTGACCGCGCTGCTGGCGACGATCGGGGCCATGTTCTGGATCAACGGCAGCCATGATCGGCGGATCCTGCTGGTGGTTTCGTTTCTGAGCGGCACCTGTGCGGTATCGTTTGCCCTTTGCGGTCTTGTTCTGCTGACCAGCGGGCAGTGGACGCTCGGGGCCGCGCCCGACAACTGGGCCGAACGACTGAATACCGTCGTGGCGGTGGCCTGCATGACCGGTCTCGGCGCATTGACGCTGTCCCTCCACCATCTGCAGGCGCAGATCGAGCTGAAGGCCGAGACCATGACCGATCCGTTGACGGGACTGATGAACCGTCGCGGGTTGAAGTCACTCTATGGCGAGCGGACTTTCGGTCCGTTCATGTCCATCGTCATGTTTGACCTCGACCATTTCAAGAGGACGAACGATGTCTATGGCCACCCGGTGGGGGACCAGGTCCTGTGCCGCTTTGCCGCTGTCATCAAGAAGTATGCCAGGACCGGCGTCGACGCCTTTCGCCTGGGCGGCGAGGAATTCGCCATCGTCATGTCGCGGATGACCGAAGAGAGGGCGTATGATCTCGCCAGCAAGATCGGCGTTGCCTTCGGCACCGAAATCGTCGCCACCCAGAACGGTCCTTTGCGCAGCACGGTCAGCGGCGGGATCGGCTTTGGCGAGGCAAGCGGCAGCAGCCTCGATGAAGTACTGGCCGAGGCCGACGCGGCGCTCTATGCCGCCAAGCGCGCCGGGCGAAATTGTGTCATCAGCCAAAAAAGGACGGGCAAGGCCGAACCGATCAAGCCGGCCTTGCGCTCCGCGTGAATTACTCCGCGGCTCCCAGATAGTCCGACAGCGGCGGGCAGGAGCAGACCAGGTTGCGGTCGCCGGCGACATTGTCGATGCGCGACACCGGCGGCCAGTACTTTGCGGCGGTATCGGCATCGCCGGCGGGATAGGCTGCTTCCAGGCGCGAATAGGGGTGGGTCCACTGGCCGGCCAGGGCCTCGGCGGCGGTGTGCGGTGCGTTGACCAGCGGGTTGTCGGCCAAAGGCCATTCGCCCCTGGCGACCTTTGCCGCTTCGCCTGATATGGCGATCATTGCCTCGCAGAAGCGATCGAGTTCACGCTTCGGCTCGGACTCGGTCGGTTCCACCATCAGCGTGCCGGGAACGGGGAACGACATGGTCGGCGCATGGAAACCATAGTCGATCAGGCGCTTGGCCACGTCGTCGACGCTGATGCCGGCACTGTCCTTGAGCACGCGGGTGTCGAGAATGCACTCATGCGCGACGCGTCCCTGCCTCCCCTTGTAGAGCACGGGGAAATGCGCGCCGAGCCGCGTTGCCACATAGTTGGCGGACAGGATCGCCGTTTCAGTCGCCTGCTTGAGGCCAGACGCGCCCATCATGCGGATGTACATCCAGGTGATCGGCAGGATCGAGGCGCTGCCGAACGGAGCCGCCGACACGGCATGGGCCGAGCCTTCGGTGACATGGCCGGGCAGATAGGGCTTCAGATGCGCCTTGACGCCGATCGGGCCGATGCCGGGACCGCCGCCGCCATGCGGGATGCAGAAGGTCTTGTGCAGGTTCATGTGGCAGACATCGGCGCCGATGTCGCCGGGCCGCGCCAGGCCGACGAGGGCGTTGAGGTTGGCGCCGTCGAAATAAACCTGCCCGCCATGCTCATGGATCAGCGCGCAGAGGTCGCGCGCGCCTTCCTCGAACACGCCATGCGTCGAAGGATAGGTGAACATCAGCGCGGCGAGATTGTGCGCATGTTCGGCCGCCTTGGCCTTCATGTCGTCCATGTCGATGTTGCCGTCGTCGGTGCAGCGCACGACGACGACGCTCATGCCGGCCATGGCGGCACTCGCCGGGTTGGTGCCATGCGCCGAGGACGGGATCAGGCAGACGGTGCGGTGATTGTCGCCGCGCGAGCGGTGGTAGCCGCGGATGGCGAGCAGGCCGGCATATTCGCCTTGGCTGCCGGCATTGGGCTGCAAGGTGACGGCGTCGAAGCCGGTGATCTCCGACAACCAGCCCTCCAACTCGCCGATCATGGCGCGATAGCCGGCCGAATGCGCGGCCGGCGCGAAGGGATGCAGGTTGGCGATGCTCGGCCAACTCACCGGCATCATCTCGGCGGCGGCGTTGAGCTTCATGGTGCAGGATCCCAGCGGGATCATGGCGCGGTCGAGCGCCAGGTCCTTGTCGGCGAGCCGGCGCAGGAAGCGCATCATGTCGGTTTCCGACTTGTTTTCATGGAAGACAGGCTGGGTCAGGAACTCCTTGCCGCGCGGTTTGCCAGGCATCGTGCTGCCGGCCGAGGGACCAGCCTTGGCGCCGAACAACGCCGCGATCGCGTCGAGATCGGCATCGGTCGAGGTTTCGTCGAAGCTGATGCCGACATGGTCGGCGTCGATGACGCGCAGCAGCCGGCCGGTCTTTTCGGCGGCCGTCGCGATCTGCGCGGCCTTGCCCTTCGCTTCCACCGTCACCGTGTCGAAACGGCCGGCGCCCAGCACCGACACGCCTGCCGCCTCGAGGCCGCTAGCCAGACGGTTGGCGAGCGCGTGTATGCGCCCGGCAATCGCCTGCAGGCCGGCGGGGCCGTGCCAGATGGCGTAAGCGGTCGCCATGTTGGCGAGCAGCGCCTGCGCGGTGCAGATGTTGGAGGTCGCCTTGTCGCGGCGGATATGCTGCTCGCGCGTCTGCAGGGCAAGCCGATAGCCGGGACGGCCCTTGCTGTCGGTGGATTGGCCGACCAGGCGGCCGGGCATCAGTCGCGTCAGCTTGTCGGAAACGGCGCAATAGGCGGCGTGCGGGCCGCCAAAGCCCATCGGCACGCCAAAGCGCTGCATCGGGCCGACAGCAATGTCAGCGCCGAGTTTTGCTGGGGCGTCGGTCAGCGTCAGGCCGAGTGGGTCGGCGATGAACACGACCAGCGCGCCGGTCGCACGGGCCTTTTCGATCGCGGCCTTGTGATCGCCATAGACGCCAAACGTGTCCGGCCAGGAGACGAGCAGAGCGGCGGTGTTGTCGTCGATCGTCTCGCCGTCGATCTCGATGCCGAGCGGCTCGGCGCGGGTGCGCACCACGTCCAGAGTCTGCGGATGCGGCGTGCCGGCAAGCGCTATCTTGGTGCGCTTGTCGCGATGGTGGCGCAACGCGATGCCGACGGCTTCCGCGACCGCTGTGGCTTCATCAAGCAGCGAGGCCGACGCCACCGGCAGGCCGGTCAGCTCGGCCACCAGCGTCTGGAAGTTGAACAGCATTTCGAGCCGACCCTGGCTGATCTCGGCCTGGTAGGGCGTGTAGGCCGTGTACCAGGCCGGGTTCTCGAACAGGTTGCGCTGGATGACCGGCGGGACGTGGACGCCGTGATAGCCGGCGCCGATGAAGCTCTTCAGCACCGTATTCCTGGCCATCGTCGCCGAAAGCTCGGCCAGCGCTTCCGCCTCGCTCGCCGGTGCGGGCAAGGCAAGCGGCCGGTCGAGCCGGATCGACTTCGGCACGGACTGGCTGATCAGCGTCTCGACCGAGGGAACGCCGATGGCGGCGAGCATCGCTCTGGTGTCATTGAGGCCCGGGCCGATGTGGCGGGCCGAGAAGGGGTAGGGTGCTGCGGTCATCTTGTCCAAGTCCTGATATCAGCCGATATGGGCTTTGTAGGCGGCCTCATCCATGAGGCCCGCGAGCTGGCTTTCGTCGGCAAGCTTCATCTTCCACAGCCAGCCGGCGCCGGTCGCCGCCGAGTTGACCAGTGACGGATCCGAGGACAGCTTGCCATTGGCCTCGGTGATTTCGCCATCGACCGGCGCGTAGACGTCGGAGGCCGCCTTGACGGATTCGACCACGACGGCGGTGTCGCCCTTGGACAGCTTCCTTCCCGTTTCCGGAAGTTCGACGAAGACGAGGTCGCCGAGCTGTTCCTGCGCGTAGTCGGTGATGCCGACGGTGGCGACGCCGCCCTCGACGCGGAGCCATTCGTGATCTTCGGTGAAATAGATCGTTGCCATGAAGATTATCCTTTGCGGTAGCGATGCGGTGTGAAGGGCAGGGAGCTGATATCGACAGGGATTTTCGTGCCGCGCACGTCGGCGAAAACCCGTGTTCCGGGCTTTGCCAGTGGTGTCGCGACATAACCCATGGCGACCGGATGGCCGGCCGACGGGCCGAAGCCGCCTGAGGTGACATGGCCGGCGGGCTTGCCGTCGCCATCGAAGAGCGCAGCACCGGCGCGCACCGGCTGGCGGCCTTCCGGCTTCAAGCCAACGCGCTTTTGCGCCGGGCCGCGCTCCACGGCGGCGCGCAGCGCGTCGGCGCCGATGAAAGCGCCGGAAGCGCGGATATCCTTCGGGATCGCCCACATCAGCGCGGCAGCGACCGGGTCGGTCTCCGGCGTGATGTCCTGGCCATGCAGGCAGAGTCCGGCTTCCAGCCGCAGGCTGTCGCGAGCGGCAAGGCCGATCCACAGCACCCGCTCATCTGCAAGGAGTTTCGCGACAAGGCCGCGCGCATCGGCCTCTGGCAGGCCGATCTCGAAACCGTCCTCGCCGGTATAGCCTGACCGGCTCATAAACCAGTTCTTTCGTGGTTCGACACCGTGCATGAACAGCAGCGACCCGGTCTCGATGCCGGCACGGGAAAGGGCTGCCCAGGCTTCCGGTCCCTGGATGGCCAGGAAGACGCGGTCGATGGGCTCGACCCTGGCGTCGAAACCCTTGGCAAGCTCACGCAGATGCTTTTCGTCCGCGACGGCATTGCCGGCATTGGCAACCACCATGAAGCGCTCGTCGCCGAGCCTGGTCACGATCAGATCGTCGAGAATGCCGCCTGCTTCATTGAGGAAAAATGTCAGTTTGGACTGGGAGATTTCCAGCGCGCCGGCATCCAGCGGGCAGGCGCGGTTGAGGAGCGAAGCCGCTCCCGGCCCGCTGACCTCGAACAGCCTCATATGCGAGATGTCGAACAGGCCGGCATGTTCGCGGGTGTGAAGATGCTCCTTCATGACGCCGGCCGGATAGGTCAGGGGCATCGACCAGCCGGCAAAGGCGCCAAAGCGCGCACCAGCGGCCACATGGATATCTTCGAGGGGAAGGTGTTTGGTGTCGTCGCCCGTCATGTCGTCTCCAGAGTCGCACGCAATCGGCCGCTGATGGCGACCAGTCCGTGCCCCTCTGTCTGAAGCCTGAGAGACTCGCGCAGCCGGAACTCTGTCAGCGGCGCTTACACCTTCGGCGCGGGGGCAAGCCCCGACTTTCCAGAGTGTCTTTCCCGTCTACGGTTCTTTTGCCTGAGAGATTTCGGGCGATTTCCCCTTCGGCGACAGCTCTCGCTGCTCTCTCCCGCAAACAGGTAGGACTCAAAACCTGAGCCCTCGACGCGCCATCCATAGCCCGTCGGCGACACCTTGTCACCTCCCAGCGACATCTAAAGCGCATCGCGCTGAAACGGATTCACTTAGCTCTTTGATTTTTGCGCGTGTCGTTCTCCGAAACCGCTGCACATTCTTGGGCAACATGCATTGGCGGGCAAGTCTTCGCTAACCACGCCGTTTGCCGGTTTTTCAAGACACTCCTGATATACCGGCAAAAATGACGCTTTGGGCCGGTTTCTGCTGGTAGCTGGGGACGACAAATGGGCGAATTGATCATGAGCGCGCCGGTGGCGGGGCTGACCTCGAAAAGCCGCATCGCCGCTGAAGACGTGGCCATGTTGCGCCACGAAGTGTTCGGCGACGGCGTGGTTACGCGCGGCGAGGCCGAGGCGCTGTTCGCTCTCGACGCCACGGCGCGGGAGAAATGCCCGGAATGGCCGCCGTTCTTCGTCGAGGCGGTTACCGACTACATCGTTCACCAGGAAAAGCCTTCCGGCTACATCTCGCAGGACAATGCCGACTGGCTGATCCGCACGATCTCGCGTGACGGCATGGTCGACAGCCGGACCGAACTCGAATTGCTGGTGCATGTGCTGGAAAAAGCGCGGTCGTCGCCGGGCCGGCTTTGCGTCTATGCGCTGGAGCAGGTCGCCCACGCGGTCATCGATGGCAAGGGGCCGCTGATGCTCGGTGGTACGTTGGTTCCCGGACTGATCGCCAAGGCGGAGGTCGAGCTGCTGCGCCGCATCCTCCATGCCCATGGCGGCGACGGCAACATTGCCATCACCCGCGCCGAGGCCGAGGTGCTGTTCAGGATCAACGAACAGACCGCCCAGGCCAACAACGATCCGTCCTGGAACGACCTGTTCGTCAAGGCGATCGCCAATTTTGTCATGTGCTCGGCCGGCTATGAAGCACCGACACGCGATGTGGCGCTGCGCCAAGAATCCTTCCTGGAACAGGCCGATCCGCAAATCGGCAGCTTCTTCAGCCGCATGATGTCGGGTGGATTTGCCGGCCTCATGGAGGCCTACCGGTCCCCGGACGACATCGAGGCCGAATGGGAGGCCAAGAACAGGGCGGCCGAGGCATTGGCCCGTCGTGCCGAGACGATCGATGCCGGCGAAGCCGGATGGCTGATCGAGCATATCGGCGTCGACAGGCCCTTGTACGAGAACGAACGCGCACTGCTGACGCTGATCAAGCACGCCACGCCGGAGATTCATCCGGCGCTGAAGCCGCTGCTCGACAAGGTCGCCTGACAAATATTGGGTCGCCTGACCAGTATTGGCTTGCCTGGCCAGTCCTGGGCTACCTGATCAGGTCTGGTCGACGTCTATGTAGATCCGGGCTAGGCCTTCCCTGACGGTCGACATGGCATCGGCGACACTGATGCTGATGTGGTCATGCATGAGCCTGGCGGCCCTGTCGGCATCGCGGGCGACCATGGCGCGGGCGATGTCGCGGTGTTCAGTGTAGGTCGTCGACAGCCGCCGGTGCTTTTCGACTTCGATCTTGCGCACGAAATGGATGCGCGTGTTGATGCCTTCGAGCATGCGCGCCAGTTCGGAATTGCCTGACAGCCTGGCGATGCGGATATGGAATTCTTCGTCCCTGGCTGTCAGTTCGGCGCTGGAAAACGCGTCCGCGCGCGCCATGGTGTTTGCCCACCAGTCGATGAGCGCGGCGAGATCCTCATCCGTGGCACGCTGGATTGCCAGCCTGACGGAACGCTCCTCGAGCACGATGCGCACGTCGGAAAGATTGACGACCTCCTCGACATCGAAGCCGCGGCAAAAGAAGCCGCGATTGGTCTGGAAGGTGATGAGCCCCTCCGTGACAAGCCGCTGCAGGGCCTCGCGGATCGGGCTGCGGCTGACATTCAGCCTGGCGGCAAGCTCTACTTCGTTGATGCGTTCGTTCGGCTTGAAGCGATAGTCCATCGCCATCCGGCGGATCTCCGCATAGACCCGCGGGCCGGTCTTGATCGGCTTGGATGCCAGCGCCGCGCTGTGGTCCTGGCTGCTTTGCCTGTTGGATCGGAGCATGGCGTCGGTCAAGCCTTTGCGGCGCTCGGCGCGGCGAACCGCACTTGTGCGGGGAGTATGCCGTCGAGGGCTATTGGCGCGGCGCGCCCGGCGATCAGATCGGCGACGATGCGGGCCGATCCATGCGCCATGGTCCAGCCGATATGACCATGGCCGGTGTTCAGCCAAAGGTTCCTGATGCCCCGCTGGCCAAGGACCGGCAGATTGTCGGGCGTCATCGGTCTGAGGCACGCCCGCATCTCGGCGCGATCATAGTCGATGCCGCGCGGGAACAGCTCCTGCGCGACGCGTTTCATGAAGGCGAAATCCGAAGGCTTGTGGCTGCGATCATAGCCGGCGAATTCCGCGGTGGCGGTAACGCGGATGCGATCGCCCATCGGCGTGATGGCAACGAGATTGTGCTCGTCGATAACGGGAAGCTTTGGGGCCAGGGCCTGGTCGACGATGGGAATGGTCAGCGAATATCCCTTGATCGGATAGATCGGCAGGCCAAGGCCGATCTTGCGGGCGAGGATCGGGCTCTCCGCGCCCAGACACAGGACGTAGCCGTCGGCCAAAACCTCACCCTTGTCGGTGGTCACCCGAGTGATCGCACCGTTGCTGCGTTCGATGCCGAGGATCCTGGTTCCCGTCAGGATCTTGCCACCCCGCGACTCGACAATGGCCGCCAGGGCGCGCGTGAACTTGGCGGCGTCGCCGGTTTCGTCGGTTGGACACAAAATTCCACCGGCAATGCTGTCGCGCGACGAGGCAAGTGCCGGCTCGCGGTCAACGATTTGCTGCGCGTCGACAATGCGGATCTCCTGGCCGTCGGCTTCCAGCAGGCGCATGTTGGCGACGCCCTTGTCGAGCGCCTGACGGCTGCGATGGAAGTAAAGGATGCCGGCCGACGTCCTGTCATATTCCAGGCCTTCATCCCTGACGACCGCCTGAAGGACCGATTGGGAATGAACCGCCAGGCGATGCTTGAGGAGGGTGTTGCGGCGCGCCTTGGCGGCCGTGCATTGCATGAGGAAGCGCAGCGACCAGGTGTAGAGATGCGGGTCGGCGGAGAGTCTGAAGCGAAGCGCCTGGTCTTTCAGGAACAGCGATTTCAAAAGGATTTTTGGCGCGGCAGGCGATGACCAGACGAAGGAATGGCCGGGCGCGATCATGCCGGCATTGGCCCAGCTCGCCCCCTCGGCCACCTGCGGTGCCTGATCGAGAACGGTGACCGCGTGGCCATCCTTTTGCAGCTGATAGGCGGTGGTTATCCCGACAACGCCCCCGCCCAAGATCACTACGTGCATCGCCGCCCCGAATGGCTGTCGTTTCACTGTCGACAATTCAATAGGAAGACGTCGATCGTTGTCAACGGCGCATGCATTGGCGACCGGGAAGTGGTTCGTTCAGACCGAAATTCCGACGTTTTTTGACCCTTCAAGCCTCGGGTGCCTCTTGACACCTTCGACATTGTCGCCGTTTTCTATTGTCGACAATTCGGATTGGCATCTGGAAAGGGGACTGCATTTGGACACCCCGGTTACACGCGCCGAAGACACTCTCGTCCTCGACAAGGAACACATTCCATTCAAGACGGATGACGGTATCGGCACCCGCGCCAATCTCGGTCTGCTGGTCCTGCGAACCGATCAGACCATCGAGGACGAATTCCGCTACGCACTGCCCGCGCGCGACGTCGCGCTCTACGAGGCCCGGCTTTACAGCGATGTCGAGATCACGCCGGAGAACCTGATGAAGATGTCGGCGGTGATCCCCGGCACGGTCGGCCTTTTGCCCGACGTCAAATTCGATGTGATCGGCTTTGCCTGCACGTCGGGAGCGCTTGTCATCGGCGAGGACAAGGTCGCCGCGCGGGTGCACGAGGTGCTGCCCGGCGTACAGGTGACCAACCCGGTGACGGCGGCGCGCGCCGCGCTGAAGGCCCTGGGCGTCTCGCGGATCGCGCTGCTGACGCCCTACCTTGCAAAAATCAATCATTCGCTGCGCGCATCGCTGATGGCGCGGGGGATGGACATCCCGGTCATGGGCTCTTTCAACGAAGCGGACGACAATGTCGTGGCACGCATCACGCCGGCATCGGTCAAGCAGGCCATTCTCGAGATCGGCGCGTCCAGCGAATGCGAAGCGGTGTTCGTTTCGTGCACCAGCATGCGTGTTGCCCGGATCATCGAGGAGGTCGAGACGGAGCTGAAGAAACCGGTCACCTCGAGCAACCATGCACTTGCCTGGCACATGCTGCGGCTCGGCGGCGTCGCCGAACAGATCGCCGGAAAGGGCGAGTTGTTTCGCCGCCCGCTGTAGGCCCTGTCGTGCTGGTGCCTAGAGGCGAGATCTAGGCGCTGCTGTCGCTGTGGTCGGAAAGATCCCGCATGGCGGCGGTAACCAACCTCACCAGCTCCGATTGCCGGCGCACGCCGGTTCGGCTGTAGGCAGCCTTGAGATGATAGCGAACCGTGTTCATCGAGATGCCGGCGCGATCGGCATAGGTTTGCAGGTCTTCGTTGGCGGCGATGGCCGCGACGAGTTGCGCCGTGCCTCTTGGCAGGCCGAAAAGCGCACTGATCGTCTGTGCGTCCGACCGCGCCTTGAGCAGCGGGTCGTGGATTATGAACATGACGCCGCGCGGCCTCGAACTTGTGGTGCCGACGCCATGATCGAGGAAGAACGGGGCAACCATGACGCCATAAGGTGGTCTACCGGCAGCCCGGGCAGCTCGCACGACGCCGCCGGCGCCGCCTGAGCGGACATCGTTTTCGAGTTCCGCGAGCTTGTTGTTGGCGGCTCGGCTCAAGGCTAAAAGCCGGCCGCCACGGCCAATCGACAGACCGTCACCGGCATCGGCGATCCGGCGAGCCGCGGCGTTGACGAACAGGCTGCGCCCGTACTCGTCGAGCGCCACGACACCAGCGGCGAGCCGGTCGCACATTTCGGACATGGCGCCTGCCGCGCCTTCGAGTTCTAGAAAACTGCGGCGAAGCTGCAATGCCCGTGCAAGGTGGGGCATGAGCGCTTCGAGCCTGGCGATATCGTCGTCGTCGAAGGGCTTGCGGTCACGCGGCCGCTGCAGGCCGACCATGGCGAAACGGCCCTTTGTCGACGCGAGCGTCCCGCCAAGGCATTCTTCCAGCCCCAGGGGCCGGAAGAACTCGTTGAAGAAAATGCCGGGTTTTCGGGTCTCTTCAGGAAGCAGCCGATAAGTGGGCATGGCGGTGCCTGCAGGCAAGGCCATGAACGCCCTTGGTGCCGGGTCCAGTGCGGTGAAATCGCGCTGATAGCGATCCAGCACCTCGCCTTTGAAAAGGCCGACGGAAGCCTGCGCCGACACCTCCGGCCGCGCCGCATCGAAATCCAGCAATATGGCCGTGGCGACGTCGAACAGGCCGCCGAGGAGGTCAAGCGAGGCGTCAAATTCCGCCCTGTCGCGCACCCCAAGATAGAGCGCGTCGAGAAACTGCGTCTCGCGCTTCTGCACCAAGGTCAAGCCCGCCCCCGGTTTCCGGCAGCGGCGCACCCCATAATCGGAGCACGCAGCATGCCCGAAAAGAAGTTCTGTCTGAGTTACCCCGGCCGCATCGTCCCCAACTGGAGGCAGGTTGTCAAACGGTGCCTTGGTGGAAGCCAGGATCAGCGGCTGAATGAAAAGGACCTCGCCGCCTACCCGTTTGGGTAGGGTTCTCCAGTCGTGAAACTGCTCTTCTACCCGGAGGGACGTCCACTCAGGGAGAACAACACATGACCATATTGCGTAAAGTGCTTGCTCTTGCATTTGCTGCCGGCCTTGGCTCGACAACGCTGGCCTTCGCCGGCGGGATGACGCCGGAACAACAGGCCGATGCGCGCACGAAGGTCGAAACCGCCGTGGCGCTAGCCAATATCGCCAAGGCCGACAAGGACGGCGAAGCAATGCTTGTCGCCGCCAGAATGCTGGCCGAGGCCGGGCCGGTGGCTGAGCAGGGCGCCAAGATGAAGGACGGCAAGCCGGTCCTCATGGACACAGGCAAGATGGCCAAGATGGCCAAGGAAATGGGCGCCGATGCCAAGAAGGCCGATGCCGTTGCCAGCAAGGCCACGTCCAGCGGTGAAACGGCGCGCAGCGATGGCTACTGGTACTACAGCTGCGATTCCTACAACAATTGTCAGTGGATTTACGCCGGCTATTGAGCGGGGCCGGGGGGCTCATGCAAAGCCAAGCGTAACTGATCGGCCCGTGGCCTCCGCGGGCCGATCATCCTTTTGTCGGTGGGTCAAATCCCGCCATACCAGTCGTAGCCATTGTCTTCCCAATAGCCACCGCGACCACCGCCGATATTGGCGAAGCCATCGACCAGTTCGATCTTGTAGAGATATTTCGGCATCTTGTAGCCGAGCTGGCGTTCGACACGGGCACGCAACGGCGCGCCGTTCTCGACCGGCAGCGGCTTGCCATTCAGGCCATAGGCAAGGATCGTCTGCGGGTGGCGTGCATCGATCAGGTCGATGGTGCCGTAATATTTGATGTCGCCGGACAGGCTGCGATCGATCGTGTCGAGGCAATGGAACATGACGTAGCGCGCCTGCGGCTTGACCACCGCCTGGTCCAGCACCAGAGACAGCGGTGTGCCGGTCCATTTGGCGATGCAGCTCCAGCCTTCGACGCAGTCGTGGCGGGTGATCTGGGTGCGGCTCGGCATGTTCATCAATTGCTCGCGGCTCAGCGACAACGGCTTTTCGACAAGGCCTGATACCTCAAGCCTCCAGTCGGCGAAGTTGTTGGCGAGCAGACCCTTGTAGACATCGTCGTCCGGCGCCGTGACGCCGTTCGGCCGCTGCGGCTGACGGATGTCGGCCTCGGTGAATTCCGGCGCCAGCGCGTCGCGGCCGGCGAGCAGGCGTTGCGCGCGGTATGTCAGGCCATTGGCGTTTTCGAGGAAACTGCGCAGGCCGCCGCCGATGCTTAGTTGGCTGTCGAAGGCGTCGCATCCCGACAGCATCATGCCTGAAGCGCCGAGGCTGGCCGCGGTCAGGAACTTTCGGCGGCTGATCTGAAATTTCGCCATGTCACGCACTCCTCTGCTCGGTTTCGTCCTCATGTACCGGAGGGTCGGTGCGGTACCAGCCGGTTATGATGGAGCGCAGTTCGTTGATCGGGCCGGCGGCGAGGATCATCAGCATGTGAATGACGAAGAAGGCGACCAGCAGCACCATGACGGTGAAATGGATGGTGCGTGCGGTTTGTCTGCCACCGAGCAGATCGTTGAGGAACGGCAGCACCGAATTCATGCTTGGCGACATGGCCAGACCGGTGATGATCATCAGCGGCAACAGCACGAACAGCACACCGCCATAGGCCATCTTCTGCAGCGTGTTGTATTCGCGCGTGTGGTGGAACCTGAGCTTCGCATGGTCAACGATGTCCCGCGGCAACCGCTTGAGATCATCAAGGCGCGGGGCGAGGTCGCGACGCAGATGGCCGTTGATCAGGCTTGCAACCAGCCAGACGAGCAAGGTCGTGGTCAGTATCCAGGCAAAGAAGAAATGCACGACACGCGCGGTGCCGAGATCGTAGTAGGACGGGATCGTCGCCCAGGACGGAAAGCCGCGCGCCGTCTCGTTGCCCGCCGGACCCGACCAGCCGAGCACCCCGGTGGTGTCGAAGCGCTTGCCGAAGACCTCGGTGTAGCCGCGCGGCCCGGCGTCGGTATTCTCGGCGCCGATGGCGAAGACGGTATTGTTGTACTCGAAGCCCGACTGCTTGCCGATATAGAGCTGCGGCCGGGCGTTGAAGATCTGCAGGCCGGAAAGCAGCATGAAGAACAGCGAGATGGCCCAGAGCCAATGCGTCAGCCGCGTCCAGCGCGATTGCCGGTAGATCAGCGTTTTGTCGCTCGAAGCGGGAGCGCCCGGTCCTGCGGTGGATTGGCTTCTGGCAACGGATTCCATGTTTGTCTCGTCTCCCGGCCTCGCGGCGTGGCCTGCGCGTTCATTGTCCTCCTGATACGTAGCGATCCAAACCGATGTTTCACCCGATCACGGATTTATTACGAGTTGCCGAGGCTGACGGCGAGGTTGACGACGGCAGCGACGATGACCGTGTTGAAGAAGAACGACAGGATCGAATGGACAAGGACGACGCGGCGCATATGCGAGGTCGTTATGGCAGTGTCGGCGGTCTGCGCGGTCATGCCGATGACCGTCGCGAAATAAAGGAAATCCCAACCTTCAGGCCGTTTGCCGCCAGGAAAATCGAGGCCGCCGACCGGGATTTTCTTCTTGGTTTCGGCATCGATCGCATCGCCGTCCATCCAGTAGACATGGGCATAGTGGAGCGCTGCCATGGCATGAATGGTGAACCAGCCGAGCGGGATCGACAACAGCGCAAAGCTGAGTTCGATGGGGTCGCGACCCTTGTGATTGATAAGCTGGAACAGCAGGACCGTGGCAACGGCGACAACACCAAGCGTGACGGCAAAGATGCCGAGAACCGGCAGGTCGATCTCACGCGCATTCTTGCTCAGATAGCGGCCGGTGAGCAGCGGCATCTGGGCAATGACCAACACGACAAAGGCGGCGAAGAATATATTGGCGCCGATCAAAATCGAGTAGGCTAGCGGCACGCCCGAGATGAGCGCGATCACGAATGCCGGTATGCCGACGCAGGCAGACATCGCGAACTGCATGTGCCGGTGCACTGGCGTCTTGATCGGCGTATCGATCGTCATGGCTCAGCCCGGTGTGGCGGATTTGAGCGCCCGCCGCAAGATGCGGTCGAGTTCGCCAAGGAACCGCGAGCGATCCTGCGGCGCGAAGCTGGCATTGTAGCCCTTGCTTTCGCCGGTCTCGCGCAGATGCTGCTTGAGGTCGCGCATCGCCACTGCCATGCCGATCGTTTCCGGGGTGAAGGGGCGCCCGGTGGGTCCGAGCACATGTGCGCCGAGCGCCACCGCGCGCGCCGCAAGTGGAATGTCGGCCGTCACCACGATGTCATTGGCGCGCGCATTGTCGACGATCCAGTCGTCGGCGGCGTCGGCTCCCTTGGAGACGACGACATTGCGGATCATCGGATCGCGCGATGGCCGCAAGCCGCCATTGGAGACGTAGGTTACCACAACGCCATGGCGCTCGGCGACCTTCTCGACCTCGGCTTTGACCGGGCAGGCGTCGGCATCGACGAGGATTTGGGGGCTGGAAGTCACTGGGCGGGCACAAGTCCAAGAAGCAGCTGCGTTACAATCGGGTCACGATCCACTAGCCCTTTTGGCTTGCGATCGGAAGTCACCGCAACCAACCTTGGCGTGTTCAGTTCTTGCATCCTTTGCAAGGCGGCCACGTTGTTGGCCGTTTCGGGAATTGACTGATCAGAGAAGCCGTAGAGCGAGCGAACCGGCGCTGGGTCGGTCCCGTGTATGGCATCGATGAATGGTTTTGCATTGAACAGTGGCACAGGCGACTGTTCGTAGTCATCCTTGTCTGTCAGTTGCGAGAGGATCACATCCGCCCTGGCCGACGCAATGTAGGCCCCTCCGGAATCAGTTATGATAATCAACAGGTTGGGGTCGTAGTGAACGAGAACCGAGATGTATTTCGCTATGATGTCTGCCTTGTAGTAGTCACCTCTGCCCAACTGCAGCGACACGGCTATCGGTTGACCGACCCCAAGGTTGCCAACGATGCGCTTAAGGTCGTCCAGCCCGCCTTTGCCGTAAAGATCGCCCGAGACTTTGATGTGTCCCACCGGGACGATTGTCTTTTCCGCTTCTTGCCTGAATTTCGCGCCCCAGCCGCCGGGTCCCGCCAATTCGCTGATTTTTCCCGAGCCGATCCCGTAAGCAAGCAGCGGAATGATCATCAGCGCGATCAGCGTCGTGCTGTCGCCAAACGAAAATCGTTTGATGCTGTACGCGAGGCCTGTTCCTACGATCAAAACACCGGCGGCAAAGAGGATCGGCAGCATCGTCTCCCCCAACTGCTTTAAAGCATGTCTGGGGAATTCATATCACATCTTGTCTTGTCGGTCCGTTCGGCCTTGGACCCTTCGGCGAAGTTGGAAAAGACCAAGGCGGGCGGGTGCAACCACCCGCCCGCCCGTTTCACGCCGGCAAGACGCCGGACTTCTTCGCCGTCCATGTGGCGATGTAGTCCATCAGACCGGGATTGAGGCAGTCGTAGGGTTCGAGCCCGATTGTCCTCAGCTGTGCACGGATGCCGTCCATCCGCTTCGGGTCGACACCGGATTCGATGATCGAGGACACGAAAGCGGCAAAGCCCGGCGGCGACCAGCCGTCCTCCACGAAGCGTTCGGGGTGGATGAAGGACAGGCCCTTGAACGCATGGTCGCGCTCGACCGGCCCGTGCATGTGGACGCCGCAGCCGGTGCAGGCATGACGCTGGATCAGCGCCGCGGGATCGACCACTTTCAGCTTGTCGCCGTTCTCGGTGACCGTGACGTCGCCCGTGCCCGCCACGGCGACGACCGAGAAGATCGCGCCTTCGGGCTTCCAGCACTTGGTGCAGCCGCAGGCATGATTGTGGGCGATCTGTCCCTTGACCTTCACCTTTACCGGCTTGCTGGTGCAAGCACAGACCAGCGTGCCGCCGGCGAAGCTGGCGCTTTCCTTGGGCAGGCCATTGTCGATTTTCGGATGCAGTTTCTCCGCCATTCTTTTCTCCTCCCAGTTTTGAACCACAGAGGTCGCAGGCCGGTTGGTCGGCGGCTTGTGGTCTTCCTCAGTAAATCACCACGCTCCGGATCGATTTGCCCTCATGCATGAGGTCGAAGCCCTTGTTGATGTCCTCGAGCTTCAGCGTGTGGGTGATCATCGGGTCGATCTGGATCTTGCCGTCCATGTACCAGTCGACGATCTTCGGCACATCTGTGCGGCCGCGCGCGCCGCCAAAGGCGGTGCCCATCCAGGTGCGGCCGGTGACCAGCTGGAACGGCCGCGTCGAGATTTCCTGGCCAGCACCGGCAACGCCGATGACGACCGACTTGCCCCAGCCGCGATGTGACGATTCCAGCGCCTGGCGCATCACCTTGGTGTTGCCGGTGCAGTCGAAGGTGTAGTCGGCGCCGCCGATCTGGTCGGCGCCGCGCTTGGTCATGTTGACGAGGTGGGGCACGATATCGCCATCGATTTCCTTCGGATTGACGAAATGCGTCATGCCGAATTTCTCGCCCCAGGCCTTCTTGTCGTTGTTGAGGTCGACGCCGATGATCATGTCGGCTCCGGCAAGGCGGAGCCCCTGAATGACGTTGAGGCCGATGCCGCCGAGGCCAAAGACCACGGCCGTCGCGCCGATCTCGACCTTGGCCGTGTTGATGACAGCACCGATGCCGGTGGTGACGCCGCAGCCGATGTAGCAGATCTTGTCGAAGGGCGCGTCCGGGTTGACCTTGGCCAGCGCGATTTCCGGCAGCACGGTAAAGTTGGAGAAGGTCGAGCAGCCCATGTAGTGGAAAATCTTGTCCTTGCCGATCGTGAAGCGCGACGAACCGTCCGGCATCAGGCCCTGGCCCTGCGTGGCGCGGATGGCGGTGCACAGATTGGTCTTGCGCGACAGGCAGGAGGGGCACTGCCGGCATTCGGGCGTATAGAGCGGGATGACGTGGTCGCCCTTCTTGACCGAGGTGACACCCTTGCCGACATCGACCACCACGCCGGCACCCTCATGGCCCAGGATCGCGGGAAACAGGCCTTCCGGGTCGGCGCCGGACAGCGTGAACTCGTCGGTGTGGCAGATGCCGGTCGCCTTGATCTCGACCAGCACTTCGCCCTCGCGCGGACCGTCGAGGTCGACCTCCATGATCTCCAGCGGCTTTCCGGCGGCGACAGCGACAGCGGCGCGGGTTTTCATCAGACAATCCTCCCAAGGCGATTTTACGCTCAAGCTTTCAGGTTTTGGCGACGCGATCAACTGGAAGCTGGTGCCGAAACTGGGCCACAGCGGCGAATTGGAATCGCAAATCGATTGAAAGGCAGTGATTTGCATGGTCGGCTTGACCCTGCAAGCACAGGCCATAAAAGGAACGGCCGACCTAGGGATGCTATCCGCATGTTCACCAAGATCCTGATTGCCAATCGTGGCGAGATTGCCTGCCGCGTCATCAAGACGGCGCGCAAGATGGGCATCGCCACCGTCGCCGTCTATTCCGATGCCGATCGCGACGCCGTGCATGTCGAGATGGCCGACGAGGCGGTTCATATCGGACCTTCGCCCGCCGCGCAGAGTTATTTGCTGCCTGAAAACATCATTGCCGCCTGCAAGGCGACGGGCGCGCAGGCCGTGCATCCGGGCTATGGCTTCCTGTCGGAACGGGCTGCCTTCTGTGAGGCACTGGAAGCGGAAGGCATCGTCTTCATCGGCCCGAAACCCAAGGCCATCAAGGCGATGGGCGACAAGATCGAATCAAAGAAGTTCGCCAATGCAGCGAAGGTTTCGACGGTGCCGGGCTGGCTCGGTGTCATCGAAAATGCCGACCATGCCGAGAAGATCGCCGGCGAGATCGGCTATCCCGTGATGATCAAGGCCTCGGCCGGCGGCGGCGGCAAGGGCATGCGCATCGCCTGGAACCAGTCGGAAGTGCGCGACGGTTTCGACCGGGCACGCTCGGAAGCCAAGAGCTCGTTCGGCGATGACCGCGTCTTCATCGAGAAGTTCGTCGTCGATCCGCGTCACATCGAGATCCAGGTGCTGGCCGACGCGCATGGCAATGCGCTCTACCTTGGCGAGCGCGAATGCTCGATCCAGCGCCGCAACCAGAAGGTGGTCGAGGAGGCGCCGTCGCCGTTCCTCGACGCCAAGACACGCAAGGCCATGGGCGAGCAGTCGGTGGCGCTGGCCAAGGCGGTCGACTATCAGAGCGCCGGCACGGTCGAGTTCATCGTCGACAAGGACAAGAACTTCTATTTCCTTGAAATGAATACACGATTGCAGGTCGAGCACCCTGTGACGGAGCTGGTCACCGGCATCGATCTGGTCGAGCAGATGATCCGCGTGGCTGCCGGTGAAAAGCTTGCCTTGAAGCAGAGTGATGTGAAGCTGAACGGCTGGGCGGTGGAAAGCCGACTCTACGCCGAGGACCCGTACCGCAATTTCCTGCCATCGATCGGCCGGCTGACGCGCTACCGTCCTCCGGAAGAAGGACAATTCGGCGATATCGTCATCCGCAACGACACCGGGGTCACCGAAGGCTCGGAGATCTCGATGTTCTATGATCCGATGCTCGCCAAGCTGTGCACTTGGGCGCCGACGCGCATCGAGGCCATCCACGCCATGTCGGAGGCGCTCGACAGCTTCATCGTCGACGGCATCGAGCACAACATCCCGTTTCTGGCGGCGCTGATGCAGCATCCGCGCTGGCGGGAAGGGCGGATATCGACGGCCTTCATCGCCGAGGAATATCCCGACGGCTTTGCGCCGATTGTACCCAACAGCGAGGAAAAGGCCGTTCTGGCGTCGATCGCCACAGCGGTGGAACTGCTGCGCCGTGATCGACTCGACCGGCTGGGCGGGCGCCTTGCGCCACATTCGGGCGTGCTCAAACGCGACTGGGTGGTGAAGATCGGTGAGGGCTATTTGTCGGCGTCCATCCTCGAAGGCATGATTTCCATTCCGATAGAGATCGATCTGTCGATCGAGGGTGGCAAGGTGCTGACCGTTTCATCCGACTGGCGGCCGGGCGACCTGATCTGGCGCGGCACGGTCGGCCAGCGCAAGGTTGCCGCTCAGATCAGGCCGGTTGCCAATGGTTTTCGCATCGCCTGGAAGGGCATGTCAGTGACCGCGTGCGCCATGCTGCCGCGCATCGCCGAACTTGAAAAGCTGATGCCGGAAAAAGTGGCGCCGGACACGTCGAACCTGCTGCTGTGCCCGATGCCCGGCCTCGTCGTGTCGATTGCCGTTGCCGAGGGCCAGGAGGTCAAGGCCGGCGAGACGCTGGCCGTGGTCGAGGCGATGAAGATGGAAAACGTGCTGCGCGCCGAACGCGACCTTGTCGTCTCGAAACTCAACGCCAAGCCGGGCGACAGCCTGGCCGTCGACGCGGTGATCATGGAATTCGCCTGAGATTGAACCGGGCAGGGCGCGGCAAGCCTGTGGTCAGAGGTCGTTTGTGCTGGACTGGCATCGCCCCGTCCCGGACAATACATCTCCATCGACTCAAGTCCTTCAGGCAGTACGAAAACCATGGCGGATGACAGACTTCCACGCGATCCCCTGAAACGCGAAGCCGCAATAGCGGCCGCGCGGCCGGAGGCGCCGGCGCGGCCCTTCATCCATCTGCGCGTGCATTCGGCCTATTCGCTGCTGGAAGGTGCCTTGCAGATTGGCAAGGTGGTGGCTCACGCGGTCAAGGACGAGGCCCCGGCGATTGCCGTCACCGACACCAACAATCTGTTCGGCGCGCTGGAGTTCGCGCAGAAGGCTGTGAAGGACGGTATCCAGCCGATCATCGGCTGCCAGGTTGCGCTCGCCTTTTCCGGCGAGAACATCGACGGACAGCGCGACCGCAGACGGCAAGGTCCGGAGATGCGGCCGGTGGTCCTGATCGCCGCGACCGAGACCGGCTACTCCAATCTGGTCAGGCTGGTCAGCCGGGTTTACCTCGAAACACCACCCGGCGAGGCGGTGCACCTGACCACTGAAATGATGGAAGGCTATTGTGACGGGCTGATCTGCCTCAGCGGGGGGCCGCGCGGCCCTGTCGGAATCGCGCTCAAGGAAGATCGCCGCGATCTTGCCGAGGCACGGCTTTTGACCCTCAAGGCGATGTTCGGCGATCGGCTCTATGTCGAATTAGATCGGGTTTCGGGTTACGATCGAATGATCGAGAAATCCTCGATCGATCTGGCTTATGCCCACGAATTGCCGCTTGTCGCCACCAACGAGGCGTTTTTCTCGGCGCGCGACGACTACGAGGCGCATGACGCGCTGATCGCCATCGCCGAAGGATCGGTCGTCGCCGCCGACAACCGCCGCCGGCTGTCGCCGGACAATTTCCTGCGCAGCCAGGCCGATATGGCCAGGCTGTTCGCCGACCTGCCGGAAGCGATCGACAACACGGTCGAGATCGCGCTGCGCTGTTCCTATTATCCGAAGAACCGCAATCCGATCCTGCCGCGCTTCGCCGGCGGTGATGTCGCCGATGCCGATGCCGCGGTGAAGGCGGAAGCCGACGAACTGGCCCGCCAGGCGCATGAAGGGCTGGAAGCACGGCTCGCCGCGCATGGTCCCACCCCGGGATATACGATCGAACAGTATCGCGAGAGGCTGAATTTCGAGCTCGGCATCATCGAGAAGATGAAATTCCCCGGCTACTTCCTGATCGTCGCCGACTTCATCAAGTGGGCCAAGGCGCAGGGGATCCCGGTCGGACCCGGCCGCGGCTCGGGTGCGGGGTCGCTGGTCGCCTATTCGACGACCATCACCGATATCGATCCGCTGCGCTTCTCCCTGCTGTTCGAACGTTTTCTCAATCCGGACCGCGTGTCGATGCCCGACTTCGACATCGACTTCTGCCAGGATCGCCGGGAAGAGGTGATCCGCTACGTCCAGCAGAAGTATGGTCGCGACCAGGTCGGCCAGATCATCACCTTTGGTACGCTGCAGGCCCGCGCGGTGCTGCGCGACGTCGGCCGCGTCCTGCAGATGCCCTATGGCCAGGTCGACAAGCTCTCCAAGATGGTGCCGCAGAACCCGGCCAATCCGGTCAAGCTCGCCGACGCCATCGCCAACGAACCGCGTTTCGCCGAAGAGGCCGAGAAGGAGCCGATCGTCCAGACGCTGCTCGACATGGCGCAGAAGCTCGAAGGGCTCTATCGCCACGCTTCGACACACGCCGCCGGCATCGTCATTGGCGACCGGCCGCTGTCGGAACTGGTGCCGATGTACCGCGATCCGCGCTCGGACATGCCGGTCACCCAGTTCAACATGAAATATGTCGAGCAGGCAGGGCTGGTGAAGTTCGACTTCCTCGGCCTGAAGACGCTGACCGTGCTGGAGACAGCGGTCAAATTGATCCGCCGCCGCGGCATCGAGATCGATCTGGCGACGATACCGCTCGACGACCCCGAAACCTACGCCATGCTGTCGCGCGGCGAGGTGGTCGGTGTGTTCCAGGTGGAAAGTGCCGGCATGCGCAAGGCGCTGATCGGCATGCGGCCCGACTGCATCGAGGACATCATCGCGCTGGTGGCACTGTACCGTCCGGGGCCGATGGAGAACATCCCGACCTACAACGCCAGAAAGCATGGCGAGGAGGAGATGGCGTCGATCCATCCCAAGATCGACCATCTGGTGAAGGAGACGCAGGGCGTCATCGTCTACCAGGAACAAGTGATGCAGATCGCGCAGGAGCTTTCCGGCTATTCACTCGGCGAAGCCGACCTTCTGCGCCGCGCCATGGGCAAGAAGATCCGCGCCGAGATGGACAAGCAGCGCGAGCGCTTCGTTTCGGGCGCGGTCGAGCGCGGCGTCGGCAAGCCGCAAGCCGACTTCATTTTCGACCTGCTGGCCAAGTTCGCCGACTATGGTTTCAACAAGTCGCACGCCGCCGCCTACGCGGTGGTCTCGTACCAGACTGCCTACCTCAAGGCGCACTATCCGGTCGAGTTCCTGGCGGCGTCGATGACGCTCGACATGGGCAACACCGACAAGCTCGCCGATTTTCGCCAGGACGCGCTGCGCCTCGGCATCGAGGTTCTGGCACCGTCGGTGATGACGAGCTTCCGTGCTTTCGAGGTGGGCGAGAACCGCATCTACTATTCGCTGGCGGCACTCAAGGGCGTCGGCGATGCGGCGGTCGAGCACATCGTTGCCCAGCGTGGCGAAAAACCGTTCAAGAACCTTGCCGATTTCTGCGAGCGGGTCGATCCCAAGATCGTCGGCAAGCGTGTCTTTGAAAGCCTGATCATGGCCGGCGCGCTCGACTGCTTCGGCCACGACCGCGCTTCCATGATGGCAGGCGTCGAGCGCATGATGGGGCTGGCATCGCTGGCGCAGCAGAACGCGGTGTCCGGCCAGCATGACATCTTTGGCGCCTCGCTCGGCGCCCAGTCGCAGGCGCTCAATCTGCCGCCGACGGACCCGTGGCTCGCCGCCGACCGGCTACACCGCGAATTCCAGGTGGTCGGCTTCTACCTGTCCGCCCACCCGCTCGACGAATACAAGGCGGCGCTGCAGAAGATGCGGGTGCAGAACTGGGCGGAATTCTCGGCCGCCGTCAAGCGGGGCGCCGCCGCCGGCCGTCTGGCCGGCACCGTCACCACCAAGCAGGAGCGCAAGACGCGCACCGGCAACAAGATGGGCGTCGTGGCCTTTTCCGATACGTCCGGCCAGTATGAAGCCGTGCTGTTTTCCGAAGGGTTGGCGCAATATCGCGACCTGCTCGAGCCCGGCCGCTCCGTCGTCATCACCGTTGCAGCCGAAGACAGACCGGAAGGCGTCAACCTGCGCATCCAGACCGTCCAGTCGCTGGAGGACGAGGCAAGCCGTATACAGAAGGCGTTGCGCATTTTCGTGCGCAGCGCGGCGCCGATCAACACGCTGGCTGGCCAGCTTGCCGTCAGGGGCGAAGGCCAGGTGAGCTTCGTGCTGATCAAGGAAGAAGGCGAGGGGGAAATCGAGATCGAACTGCCGAACCGCTACCGGATTTCGCCGCAGATCGCCTCGGCGATGCGCGCGGTGCCTGGCGTGGTCGAAGTGGAGCTGGTGTGATCACCAGTCTTTCCGGCAAACGGAAATTCACCGGGCGGCTCTTGCCGCACTCGCCATGAAGACGACCGACAGGGATGGATCAGTGACGGCGCGCCTGCGCGACACGCTACGCAAGCTCTATCACGGGCGTACGCCCGGCGCTTTTCGGTTCCAGCTGGTGGCCATCATCATCGATGTTGCCATCATCGCTTTCTTCATCGCGACGCCCGTCATCCAGCAATCCACCTCGTTTCTCTGGTTTGACTATGCGGTCGCCGCCCTCGTCGCCGCCGACATGATTGCCAGGCTGCTTGCCTCCAACGACATGCTGCGGCTGATGAAACAGCCGACGTCATGGGTCGATGTCTTCATTCTCCTGACCCTGCTGATGCCGACGGCTCTCGCCAATCTCGGCTTTCTGCGCATCCTGCGGCTGTGGTCGCTGTCGCGCAGCGGTTCGCTTTGGCGGCATTTCGAGATGCGCGGCCTGAGACCCTGGCGCGAGGCAAGTCACGCGGTCATCAACCTGTTGACCTTCCTGTTCGTCATCACCGGCTTCGTTTACACCTTCTTCTTCCGCGCCGGCGCCGGCCTCGAAAACTATATCGACGCGCTCTATTTCACGGTCGCCACGGTGACGACGACCGGCTTTGGCGACATCGTGCTGCCGGGCATGGCCGGCAAGCTGACCGCGATCGTCACCATGATCATCGGCATATCGCTGTTCGTCAGGCTGGCGCAGGCGATCTTCCGTCCGGCCAAGGTGTTCTTTCCCTGTCCGCAGTGCGGGTTGCAACGGCACGAGCCGGACGCCGTGCACTGCAAGGCCTGCGGGCATGTTCTCAACATACCCGACGACGGAAGCTGACCGACGGCGGCTCTGGTCTAGGATGCCGCTATTTCGGCTGGTTTTGTGGATTTCCGCTGCAGATTGAGCAGGTTGCCCATCAGGATCAGCAATGCGCCGGCGGCGGTGAAGGCGTCGATCCGTTCCTGATAGAGGAGCCAGCCGATCAGCGCCGACAGCGGCACGCGCAGGAAATCCATCGGCGAAATGACGGTGGCGTCGGCATAGCCAAGCGCGCGGGCCATGCAGAAATGCGAGGACATGCCGCTGAAGGCGATCAGCAGGATCCATGGCCACAGCTCCAGCGGCGGGTCGCGCCACGCATACAGCGCCGGCACGAGGCCGACCACCGACTGGATGATCAGCATCCAGAAGATGATGCGCACGACGCTGTCCGTCCGCGTCAGCGATTTGACCATGACCACCGAGATGCCGAAGCAGACCGCGGCGCCGAGCACGACGAGATGTCCCGGATCGACCGAACCGACACCGGGGCGAACGATGATCACCACGCCGATCAGCCCCAGTACGATCGCCGCAAGCTTTGGGCGAGAGAGCCTTTCACCAAGGAAGCTGACCGCCAGGAGGGCCGTCCAGATCGGCGTTGTGAACTCGATCGAGATCAGCACGGCCAGCGGGATCAGCGTCAGGGCGTAAAGCCAGGCCGCCTGGCCGGTATAGTGGATGACGTTGCGGGCAATATGGGCGACGGGGCGTTGCGTGCGCATTGCCGCAAAGCCGCCGCTCATCATCACCAGCGGCAGAAGGATGAAAAAGCCGATCACCGAGCGCAGTTCCAGCACCTGGAAGACGTTGAGCTCGGCTGTCGTGGCGCGGCCGGCGACCGACATCGCCAGGAACGAGGCGATCGACAGCGCCATCCAGAACGCGGCCTTGGGGATGGAGGGGGTGGGTGCCATGCCCGCTATGTCGCAGGCCGGAGCTCTTGCCGCAATCGCTAGCCGTTGCATTCTTCTGGGCCAGCCAGCGTTGCGAAACAGTCATGTCGCTGACGGAACCCGATACGGCAAAGGGCGTTGAGTCCCGATATTCGCCAGTGCTTCGCGGAACAATTCCGACAAGGAGAGTTTTGAGAGTTTTCCATGAGACCATTCGCGCAATTCGCGCTTGCGGGCTGCCTGCTGGTTGCCGCAGGCGCGGCTCATGCCGATGAGGCCAAATTTCTCCAGTCGTTCAAGGGCAGTTTCGCCGGCGAGGGCACAGTCCAGGTGACCACCGACGTGCCGAACGTTGGTGTCACATGCAGCTTCAAGTCGAACGCGACCTCAACCTCGCTCTCGCTGGATGGCAGTTGCCGGGGTCTCGTCGTGTTGACGCGGGCCATCAGCGCCAATTTGAAGATCACCGATGCGAAATACAGCGGCGTCTATGTCGGGTCTCGTACCGGGCCGGCACAACTGAACGGTAGCCGCTCGGGCAATGCGATCAATCTCGGCATCCGCTGGGCCAAGGAGGTCAATGGTGATCGCAAGGCAAGGATGACGGTCGAGAAGCGAGGCGAGAACGGCATCCGGCTGACGGTAACCGACACCGACCCGAAAACCGGCAAGAGCGTCGTGACGAGCCGGATAGACCTGCAGCGCACCTGACGAGGTTCACTCCTCAAGTGGCTCCGGCGGATGGGCGTCGCGGCCCTTGCCGAACGTATAGCCGGTTTCCACCGCCTTGCGGCCGAACTTGTCGCGCAAGGCATCGATGGCGCCTTCGGCCATGGCGCGTTTGCGCGCCTGGACGTCGACCAGGTCGGGCGGATCGGCCTTGTCGTCGTCGGAGAGGTCGCTGACGCCGATGCCGAGCAGCCGAAATCTCGTGCCATCCGTTTCCTTGCGCAGAAGCTCCACCCCGGTCTGAAAGATGCGGTCGGCAAGCCGGGTCGGGTCGCCAAGCTGGCGGTTGCGTGTGCGCAGCTTGAAATCCTGGGTCTTCAGCTTCAGCACCACGGTGCGCCCGGCAATGCCGGATTTCTTCAGCCGCGCCGAGACTTTCTCCGAAAGCCCCCTCAGCACAGCGACAAGCTCATCCAATGAAGCGATGTCGGTGTCGAAGGTGGTTTCGGCCGATACGCTCTTGGCGTCCTGGTCGGGATCGACGCGGCGGACGTCCTCGCCACGCGAAAGGCGATAGAGCCGGTCGCCCATCGTGCCGTAGCGGCGCATCAGGTCGGCACGATCCATCTGCTGCAACTGGCCGATGGTGCGGATACCGTCACGCTCCAGCGTGGCGTTGAACGCCTTGCCGACCCCCCAGATCATGGTCACCGGCTGCGTTGCCAGGAAGCCGACCGCCTCTGCCTCGCCGATGATCGAGAAGCCGCGCGGCTTGCGGAAGTCCGACGCTATCTTGGCGAGGAACTTGCAATAGGACAGGCCGGCCGAAACGGTGATGCCGATCTCCTTCTCGACAGCCAGCGCGAACCGCGCCAGCACCACCGCCGGCGGCAGTCCGTGCAGCCGTTCGGTGCCGGCGAGGTCGAGAAACGCCTCATCGATCGACAGCGGCTCGACCAGCGGCGTCAGCGCTTGCATCATGGCGCGCACCTCGCGGCCGACGCGCACGTATTTTTCCATGTTCGGGCTGATCACGACCGCCTCGGGACAGGCTTCGAGCGCCTTGAACATCGGCATTGCCGAGCGGACGCCCTGGATGCGGGCGATGTAGCAAGCGGTGGAGACGACACCACGCTTGCCGCCGCCGATGATCAGCGGCTTGTCCTTCAGCGCCGGGTTATCGCGCTTTTCGATCGCCGCGTAGAAAGCATCGCAGTCGATGTGAGCGAGATGTAGCCGGTAGAGCTCCGGATGGCGCGCCAGCCTGGGGCTGCCGCAGCGCTCGCAGCGCCTGACGCCGCCGCGCTGAAAAGTCAGGCAGTCGCGGCAAAAACCGTGATCGGGATTGTTGACAGGGGCCGCCATCGCTGCGAACATAAAGAGAACAGAAGCAATGGTACGACAGTGCAAGGCCAGCGACAAGGCTGGCCTGGGGAGAACGCATGAGCACGACCATAGCGCCGCTGGCGCCCGAACTTTGGGCGGATTTCGAGGACCTCTTCGGCAAGCAGGGTGCCTGCTATGGCTGTTGGTGCACGCATTTCCGGCTGGCGCCGGCGGTGCGCCGTGAGAGCAGCCGCGAGCGCAACAAGGACCACATCAAGGCGCGCATCGAAGCCGGCCCACCGCCTGGCCTGCTGGCATTCGAGGATGGCAAGGCGGTCGGCTGGATGCAGATCGGACCACGTGCCGACGTGCCCGAATGGAACAATCAGGGCAGGGGGTCGGCGCCGCTCGATCCTGCCGACGCCACGGATCCGGCCGTCTGGGCGATCTCCTGCTTCTTCATCCGAACCAGGGCGCGCGGCAGGGGTATCACGCACCGCCTCGTCGAAGGCGGCATCGACTTCGCCCGCGAGAATGGCGCGCGGCTGGTCGAGGCTTGCCCGATAGACCTGTCCCGGGATTCGCGCTCGATAGGGCTGTTCGTCGGCTCGTCACGGGTCTTCGAGAAGGCCGGGTTCGAGAGGCTTGTGGAACGCAAGGCAGGCCGGCCCTTGATGCGGCTGGTGCTGTAAGAGAGAACCTCGTCTTGCGATTGCAACAGTATTTTTCTACCAGAGAAGCAATTTTGCCTATTCGGGATAAAGGGGGAGAGTCGAAGTGAAGTGTGTTTTTCCATTTGTTGTGGTTCTTGCCGTCAGCGCGCCTGCCTGGGGTCAGACTGTTGACAGCCAGGGTGCCAAGCAATTGTCCGATGACCTGTCCCGCTATGTCGGCAAACTGGTGCTCAACGAGGGCATTTTGAAGATTTCGGTCGTAGGCGATGCCTACGAGATCACCTTCGATTTGAAGGCGATTGCAGCGGGGTTACCGAAGCAGGATCTGCCGAAGTTCGATTTCCCGCCTTACACGCTGGTGGTCAAACCGCGTGGCGACGGCAGTTGGGACGTCTCCTCGGATTTTTCGACCAGCGGTTCCTTCGAGGTGAGTAATCCGGACGGCCAGGCAAGCGCGCAGATCGCTATCAAGGATGGCAAGTTCACTGGCGTCTATGACCCCAAGCTGGCGGCATTTACCAGCGGCGCCAGCTCAATGGCGGGCATGACGATGACGTCGCGCATGCCCAGGCAAGTAACGGATTTTAGCGTGGGCTCAGGCTCGTCCAAATTCAGCGCACGCGAGTCGGCGAAAGGCGGCGTCGACCTCAACTTGACACAGGCGGTGGCCGACTTCGGCGAGACGGTCAAGATCGACGACCGGGCTGTTGGAGCGATAAAGGCGTCGGATCTTGCCGTGGATGTGACCGCCAAAGCCATTCGGACAAAGCCGTTTCTGGATCTCTTGGCATTCGCCGTGGCCCATGAAGACGAAGACCGCGTGAAAGCCGATCAAGCGGAGCTCAAAGCGCTTCTGCTCGCTGCGCTACCGCTGTGGGAACGAATAGATGGAACCTACACATTCAAGAAGTTGGCCATTGAAACATACGCCGGCGATTTCGGCGCGACGCAATTGAGCACCGCATTCGGGGCTGATGGCATCGAGCAGAACGGTAAGCTCGACTATGCGATCAAGGCCTCCGGCTTGACCTTCCCCCAGATATTTCCTGGCTGGACCGCTACGCTGCTCCCCACCGATATGGACTTGAACTTCGGCGGCGCCAACATCGATCTCGACAGCATGGCAAAGAAGGCGATCGAAGCCTTTGATCTCAATCAGCATCCGGCGCTGTCGCCTGATTTCGGCGACCAGCTTAAAGCCGACTTCATGGCCAAGGCTCCGAAGGTCGTCATCGGCCACAGCGTCTTGAAGAACAGGGACATGGAAGTCGCGATGGAAGGTGAGATTACCTTCCCCGGCCAGAAGCCCGACACAACCATGACCATCGACGTTGCCGGCTTTGACAAGATCGTGGCGGCCCTGCAGACGGCGGCCAAAACCGAACCGGAAGCGGCACAATATTTCCCCTTCGCATTAGCCGCCAAAGGATTTGCCAAGACGCTGTCGGACGGCCGGATAGAATGGGTCATTAACGCCAAGGCTGACGGCTCCGTCACGGTCAACGGCGCTATGCTGAAGCCAGCCGATCCGCCCGCGGACAACAGCGGCGGCGACGACAGTGGAGACGACAACGGCGGGGCGGGGGCGAAACTGAGTCCTTGATGGCTGGAATTTAGAGCCCCAGCGCGCTGGCGATCTTCGGCGCGGCTTCGCGCCAGTCCTGGACGACGACGATGTCGTCCGGCACCGGCGGCAGGAACGCGCGCAGCGAATTGTCGGCCATCAGATGGAACAGGTGCGCGTCCGCAACCGAGCCACGCGCCGACAGGAGATTGTGCGGCTGGTCGTCGACGAAGGCTATGCGCCGGCCCTTGGCACCGCGCAGCTTGGCCAGCGCCGGGCCCTTGGCCATCTCGGTGGTCAGGAGCGGATAGTTCAGGCCGAGCGCATCCAGGTGGGCGCGGCGGGTGGAGCGATGCCTGTGTGGCATGGCGGTCAGCAAGATGATCTCGGCCCGGTCGCCCAGACCTGCCAGTGCGTCCGCGGCGCCGTCGGTCATGCTTTGCCAGTCGGCCTGTGCATCGAAGAATTCGCCGAGAAGCGCGGTTACCTCCGCCTGTTCGATCAGCCGGCCACTTTCCGTTTCGGCGATATTGCCGGTCAGCCGGAACGAGGCCAGAGTCAGGCCAAAGCCGCGCGATTTGAGGAAATGCGGGAACGGGCGGATGAATTCAAGCACGACGTCATCGACGTCGAGCACCAGCAGCGGCCGATCGTCGGCAGCCAGTTCCTCGATCTGTCGCGCGGTTTCGGGATCATCGCTCATATGGAATGCTCGTGGTTGTCGTCGCCCAGCGGCAATGCGCGCAGAGCCTTGCCGACGGCAGCGGGCGGCGTGCCGGTTTCCTCGGCAAAGCGCATCAGGGTCGGCTCGTGGGCGAGAATGAACTGCAGAACGCCGGCCAGGAATCCCGGCTCGCTGGCGGCCTTGCGGATCGAATGCGCCTCTATGCCGGTGATCGCCAGAAACCGTGGCAACAGCTCCGGATCGGAGGCGACAAAGCCCAAGGCCTTCACGGCAATGTTTTCCGCTTCTTCGCGCATTGACGCTGCGTTTGCCATCACTACCTTCGGTGTGTGGAATGAGTCTCTCCCGCAGTAATGGCAAGAGTGGCTTGCGGCAAGCCATTACGGCGCGGCGCGTCCTTTGGATGCGCAGGGGGCGAGGTGGAATTCGCGCTGTTTGTCAGCCGCAGATTTCCGTTTCGTCAATCATATTGCCGTAAAGTGAACCAGGGTTTGGTGCGTTCCGAGACAGGGCGCATGACGGCCACCTTCGAGCGGAAGGACGGCCGGGACGGGATATCGATGCCTAAGAAGGTGATGATCGTCGAGGACAATGAGCTCAATATGAAGCTCTTTCGGGACCTCATCGAAGCAAGCGGTTACGAGACCGTGCGCACCCGCAACGGTCTGGAAGCGCTCGATCTGGCGCGTCAGCACCGGCCGGATCTCATCCTGATGGATATCCAGCTGCCCGAAGTGTCGGGACTGGAGGTGACCAAATGGCTGAAAGAGGACGACGAGCTGCACGTCATCCCGGTCATCGCGGTGACCGCCTTCGCGATGAAGGGCGACGAGGAACGTATCCGCCAGGGTGGCTGCGAGGCCTATATTTCCAAGCCGATCTCGGTGCCGCGTTTCATCGAGACCATCAAATCCTATCTGGGCGATGCCTGATGTGCCCTTTCAGCCGAGCCGGAGCCTTGTGAAATGACTGCGCGGATCCTCGTCGTCGACGACATCCCTGCCAATGTGAGGCTGCTGGAAGTCCGGCTGCTGGCCGAATATTTCGAAGTGCTGACCGCCACCAACGGGCCGGATGCGATCGAGACCTGCGAGAACGGCAAGGTCGACGTCGTGCTGCTCGACGTGATGATGCCCGACATGGACGGGTTCGAGGTCTGCCGGCGGCTGAAGAGCGATCCGGCGACGTCGCACATTCCGGTGGTGATGATCACCGCGCTCGACCAGGTCTCCGACCGCGTGCGCGGGCTCGAGGCCGGCGCCGACGACTTCCTGACCAAGCCGGTCAATGACCTGCAACTGATGACGCGCGTCAAGAGCCTGGTCCGGCTGAAGTCGCTGACCGACGAGTTGCGGCTGCGCGCCTCGACCACGCGCAACATCGGCATCGAAGAGCTGCTGAGCCGCAATTTCGCGTCGGAAGACACCACGCCGAAAGTGCTTTTGATCGACGAACGCCAATCATCCGTCGAGCGCATCCAGAAGATGCTGCGCGACCGCGCGGATCTCGACATCGCCAGCGATCCGCATGCCGGCTTCTTCCAGGCCGCCGAGACCCCCTATGAATGCGTGATGATCTCGACCGCCTTTGCCGATTTTGACCCGCTCAGGCTTTGCTCGCAGTTGCGCTCGCTCGACCGCACCCGCTTCATGCCGATCATCCTGCTGGCGGAGGAGGGCGAGGAGGAGCGCATCATCCGTGGCCTCGAACTCGGCATCAACGACTATCTGATGCGGCCGATCGACCAGCAGGAGCTGACGGCGCGGCTGCGCACCCAGGTGCGCCGCAAACGCTACAACGACCAGTTGCGCGCCAGCGTCACCCAGACCATCGAAATGGCGGTAACCGACGGCCTGACCGGGCTGCACAACCGTCGTTACCTCGACAGCCATCTGCAGACGCTGTTCGACCGCGCCGTGGCGCGGCGCCGACCGCTGTCGGTGATGATCACCGACCTCGACCGCTTCAAGGCGATCAACGACACGTACGGCCATGATGGTGGCGACGAGGTGTTGCGGGAATTCGCGCGCCGGCTGCGCAAGAATGTCCGCGGCATCGACCTTGCCTGCCGTTTCGGCGGCGAGGAGTTCGTCGTGGTGATGCCGGACACCGAGGGTGTGGTGGCCGAGAAGGTCGCCGAGCGCATACGCGCCGAAATCGCCCAGGCGCCTTTTGCGATCGGTTCGGATGGCAAGACGATCGAAGTTACCGTCAGCGTCGGCGTGTCGTCCGTGCTGAAGGGGGTGGATACGGTGGCGGCGCTGATGAAGCGCGCCGACCTTGCACTCTACGAAGCCAAAAGCGGCGGCCGCAACCGCGTCGTCGCCAAGGCGGCGTGACGGCCAGCCCCGATTATCCAGTCAACCCGACAGGGTTACCCATTTACCTTAATCCAAGCGATTCGCGAGCCTTGGTTAAGAAACTGTTGATTTTCATAAGCTCTTGCGCAACTGTGCTGGCCTAGACGAAAGCGAGGCCGGCACGAGGGTAGGCAGCCGGCTCGATCCCAAGAATACCCCATGATGCTCAGGTCCGCCGCATCTCCTGGGTCCGTGGGGTCGGCCGGCCGGCGCTGGCACATAGTGGCCTCCTCGTACCGCTGCCAAACGCCGACCGGCCCCCTTTTTTCAACATGACATCAGGATTTTGCGCCAAGCCACGGAAGCACCGGGGCTTTTTCAGATGTGAAATCTGAATAACGCTTCCTGGATGTGACGGCCCCGGCCGCACGTGCTGCCGCTTCGCAACGCTGTGGTTTTGGGCTGTAGTTCTGATCCGGGGAGAGCCTCGGTCTCTCCACTTCATAGATATGGCGCACAAGGGACTTGCTTCAAGACCTGGTTCCTCCCGTAAAACCGCGGCCCATGGCAAGGAAACGGGAGTGACGAGAATGCGTGCGATGGTGCCGACAGATGGATCGCGTCATGCGGTGGTGATCGCCGGGGGCGGTCCGACAGGGTTGATGCTGGCGGGCGAGCTTGCGTTGGCGGGCGTCGACGTCGCCATTGTCGAGCGGCGCCATAACCAGGAACTCGTCGGCTCGCGCGCCGGTGGGCTGCACGCCCGCACGATCGAGGTGCTCGATCAGCGCGGAATCGCCGACCGGTTTCTCTTGCAGGGACGGCGGTCACAGTCCGTGGGCTTCAACATGATCCGGTTGGACATCAGCGACTTTCCCACCCGGCACAACTATGTGCTCGGGCTGTGGCAGAACCACATCGAGCGCATCCTGGCCGACTGGGTCGGTGAGCTGGGAGTGCCGATCTATCGCGGACAGGAGGTCACGGGTTTCGCGCAAGACCATAGCGGCGTCGACGTCGAGCTGTCCGAGGGCCAAAGGTTGAGGGCGGAGTATCTCGTAGGCTGCGACGGAGGACGCAGCGTCATTCGCAAGACAGCTGGCATCGATTTCGCCGGGTGGGATCCGACGGTGAGCTGGATGATCGCGGAGGTCGAGATGTCGGAGGAGCCGGCATCGGGCTTTCGCAACGACGCCTACGGTATCCATGCCATGGGCAAGACGGAGGAGGGCGGGCCAGTGCGTGTCGTGCTGACCGAACGGCAGCTGAGCACTGGCGGTGAACCAACCCTGCTCGATCTCAGCGAGGCGCTCACAGCCGTCTATGGCACTGACTACGGGGTGCACAGTCCCATATGGATCTCTCGGTTTACCGATATGACGCGTCAGGCCGCCGCCTACCGCGACGGACGCGTACTGCTGGCCGGCGACGCCGCGCACGTCCATCCGCCGATGGGCGGACAGGGTCTCAACATCGGCGTGCAGGACGCGGTGAACCTGGGATGGAAACTGGCCCAAGTGGTCAGCCGTACAGCACCGGAAGGCCTGCTCGACAGCTACCACGCCGAGCGCCATCCGGTCGCCGCCCGGGCATTGCGCAACACAATGGCGCAGGTTGCTCTTCGCCGTATGGATGACCGCACCAAGGCCTTGGCCGATACCGTTGGCGAATTGCTCGGCATGGACGAGCCCCGCAAGCGAATCGCCGCGGAGCTGTCCGGCCTGGGTGTCCACTACAACCTGGGGGAGGGGCACCCACTCCTTGGGCGGCGAATGCCCGACCTCGATCTGGTCACCACCAATGGCCCGTTGCGGCTGTTCGGCCTGCTGCACAATGCCCGACCGGTGCTCCTCAACCTCGGTGAACCGGGCAGACTGGACAGTGCGCCTTGGGCGGACCGGGTCCGGCGGATCGACGCGGGATATGCCGGTACCTGGGAGCTTCCGGTCCTCGGGACCGTCGCCGCGCCCGAGGCCGTATTGATCCGGCCCGATGGATATGTGGCCTGGGTCGGGGTTGGAACCCAACAGGGGCTGGCTGAGACGCTGACGACTTGGTTCGGGCCGCCGGCCGCGAATTAGCGAGGTGATCGAAGCGGGCTCGCGCCCCCTCCTGGAATGCATTGCCTCGTAACCTTCGGCACCCTGAAGGCGGGCGGCCTCCTGACAACCGGTTGACAGGAGTTTCCATCTGTGCAGAAATTGGTTGGACCATTGGACCACTTGGAGGATTTGTGGACCAGAACAGCCTGCCACCCATTCAGACGACGGCGCGTGATGACGCCGTGCTGAAGGCGTTGGTGGGCTTTGTCGGCGCCGAGGCCTTGCGGCCCGGCGAAAAGCTTCCGACCGAGCGTATCCTTGCCGAGCGGCTGAAGGTCAGCCGCAACACGGTGCGCGAGGCGCTGACACGCTGGGAAGGGCTCGGTCTCGTCGAGCGCCGGCAAGGCAGCGGCACCTATCTCAAGGCGGCTGTGTCACCCGACATGCTGCACATGCCGCTGACGCTGTCGGGCGGCAACGATTTCACCAGCCTGATGCAGACGCTTGAAATCCGCCGCGCCCTGGAAGCGGAGGCAGCGGCACTGTGCGCCGAGCGGGCGAGCCCGGCCGACATTGCCGAGATCAAGCGCAAGCTCGACATCATGGAGCAGGCGTTCCGCACGCGCGATGGCATGTCGGCGGAAGAAGACTGGGAATTCCACCAGGCGATCTACCGGGTCTCCGGCAATCCGCTGTTCGAACAGATTATCGCCGCCATGCACGAGCTGTTCCATCGTTTCTGGGAGCATCCGCTCGGCGTGCGCGACTTCGGCCACGCCAGCTTTCCCTATCATCGCACCATCTACGAATGCATCGCCGCGCGCAATCCGCAAGGCGCCCGCGCCGAGGCACTAAAGCTGATCGCCACCGTCGAGGACGATCTCAAGCGCGGTGCCGCCAAACTCAAACTTTCGAGCCAGACATGAACGAGCATCCATCGGGTTTCGATCACGACTATCTCGCCGAGGCGGCAACGCTGCTGGCGCATGACGAGCCGTTCCCTGGCGGCGCGGTGGTGCCGCCGATCTACCAGACCTCGCTGTTCACCTTCGCCAACTATGCCGAGATGGCCGACACTTTTGCCGGCAAGCGCAGGCAGCCGATCTATTCGCGTGGCGACAATCCAACGGTGATGGAGTTCGAGGCGCGGGTGGCAGCACTCGAGGGCGCTGACGCCGCGCGCGGCTTCTCCAGCGGCATGGCGGCGATCAGCGCCACGGTGCTCGCCTTTGTCGGGGCGGGCGAGCGCATCGTGGCGGTGCGCAACTGCTACGGCGATGCCTACCGGCTGTTCGAGCGGCTCCTGCCGAGGCTCAACATCAAGGTCGACTATGTCGACGGTTCCGATCCGGATGCGGTCGCGGCGGCACTTCCCGGCGCCAAGCTGCTCTATCTGGAAAGTCCGACCTCGATGATGTTCGAGCTGCAGGACTTGCCGCATCTGACCCGGCTGGCCAAGGAGCATGGCATCGTCACCACGATCGACAATTCGTGGGCGACGCCGGTGTTCCAGAAGCCGATCATGCATGGCGTCGACCTGGTGCTGCACTCGGCCTCGAAATATCTCGGCGGCCACAGCGACACCGTCGCCGGTGTGGTGGCGGGTTCGGCCGCGCATATCAAGCAGATCAACGAGCAGACCTATTCCTATCTCGGCGGCAAGCTGTCGCCGTTCGAAGCCTGGCTGCTCTTGCGTGGTCTGCGCACGCTGCCGCTGCGCCTGCCACACCACATGAAGAGCGGCCTGATCATCGCCGAGCGGCTGAAGGCGCATGCCAATGTCGAGCGGGTCAATCATCCCGTCTATTCGAACCACCCGGGCAAGGCGACGCTGGCCGGCTATGCCGGACTGTTCTCCTTCGAGGTGACGGACGACATCGACATCCCCGTCTTCGTCGACGCGCTGAAATATTTTCGCATCGGCGTCAGCTGGGGCGGGCATGAAAGCCTGGTCGTGCCGGCCAAGGCGTCGCTGGAGCAGACGCCGGGACTGAATTCGATGGCGCGCTTCGGCGTCAGCCCCCGAACCATCCGCTTCAATGTCGGATTGGAAAGTGTCGAAGACCTCTGGGCGGATGTCGCCCAAGCCTTCGAAAAAGCCAGAAAATAACAAGCGGGTTCAAAATGGGAGTCTTGAATATGAAAAAACTGACCGTCATGCTTGCCACCGTTGCGGGGCTGGCGATTTCCGCCGGGAGCGCGCTGGCCGATTCGACCCTCAAGATGGTCGAAGTCATCACCAGCCCGCCGCGCACCGAATTCCTCAAAAAGCAGATCGCTGAGTTCGAGGCGGCTAATCCCGGCGTCAAGGTCGAGCTGATCTCGCTGCCCTGGGGCCAAGCCTTTGAGAAATTCCTGACCATGGTGCAGGCCGGCGATACGCCCGACGTGGTCGAGATGCCGGAACGTTGGATGGGCCTCTATGCCAACAATGCCCAGCTCGAGGATCTTGGGCCCTACATGGCCAAATGGGACGATGCCAAGACACTCGGCGACCGTGCCAAGCAGTTCGGCTCGACGGTCAACAACACCCAGTACATGATCCCTTACGGCTACTATGTGAACGCGCTGTTCTGGAACAAGAAGCTGTTCAAGGAGGCCGGCCTCGACGGCCCGCCGGCGACGCTCGACGATTTCATCGCCGACTCCAAGAAGATCTCGGCCTTGCCGGGCAAATATGGCTACTGCCTGCGCGGTGGGCCGGGCGCCTTCAATGGCATGCACATGTTCATGAACATCGCCGCCGGCAAGGGCGGCTACTTCAACGAGGACGGCACCTCGACCATCAACGACGAGGGCTCGGTCAAGGGCCTGCAGATGCTGGCCGACATGTACAAGGACGGACTGGCGCCGAAGGATGCGGTAAGCTGGGGCTTCAACGAGACCGTCACCGGCTTCTATTCCGGCACCTGCGCCATGCTCAACCAGGATCCCGACGCTCTGCTCGGCATCGCCGACAAGATGAGTGCCGACGACTTTGCCGTGGCGCCGATGCCGGTCGGGCCGAGCGGCAAGTCTTATCCGACGCTGGGCTATGCCGGCTGGGCGATGTTTGCCAATTCGCAGCACAAGGATGACGCCTGGAAGCTCATGGCGACGCTGCTGTCGCCGAAGGACAATCTGGAATGGGCCAAGGAAGTCGGCGTCGTCCCGATCCACAAGGGCGCCGACCAGGATGCCCATTTCAAGACCGAGCAGTTCAAGGGATGGTTCACGGAGCTGAGCGACACCTCCAAATATGAAATGGTGACCCCGCCGACGCATCTGGAGAACCTCGGCAATTTCGTCGACCAGGTGGCGATCAAGAATTTCCAGGAAGTGCTGCTTGGCCAGAAGACGGCCAAGGACGTCGCCGACCAATGGGCTGCCTTCCTGACCAAGGAACAGCAGGATTGGCTGGCGAAGAACAAGAAATAACGCCTTCTTCCTTCTCCCCGTTTCACGGGGAGAAGGTGGCCCGATAGGGCTGGATGGGGGCAGGCCAAGCATTTCAAGGCTCGCGCCGCCCCTCATCTGCCTGCCGGCATCTTCTCCCCGTGGACGGGGAGAAGGACGCTTGTTGCCTATCCCGATGCTTCCTGGAGCCGATCCGCAGCCAATGACTTATGCCGTGTCCGAAATACGATCCGCCGGCAAGCCGCGTCGCAAGCGGCTATCCCACGCCGCTATCGAGCCATGGCTCTATCTCAGCCCGGCGATCATCCTGCTGATCGTGGTGCTTCTGGTGCCACTGGTCATCGGCATCAGTTATTCGTTCCGCAAGTTCTCGGCCTTCAAGTCCGAATATGTCGGGCTCGGACAGTATCAGGCGATGCTGTCGGATCAGGTGCTGGGGCAGGCGCTGGTCAACACCTTGTGGTGGACGGCGGCCAGCCTGTTTTTCCAGTTCTTCCTCGGTCTCGGCCTGGCGCTGCTGCTCGACAAGCCGTTCCCGGGCCGCAAGGTGGTGCAGGCGCTGGTATTCCTGCCCTGGGCGGTGCCGTCGTTCCTTTCGGGCCTGACCTGGGCCTGGCTGTTCAATCCGATCATCGGACCGCTGCCGCATTGGCTTTTCGCGCTGGGGCTGAAGGCCGAGCCGACCAACATTCTGTCCGATCCTTCAACCGCCATGTGGGGGCCGATCATCGCCAATGTCTGGTTCGGCATTCCCTTCTTCGCCATCACGCTTCTGGCGGCGCTGAAATCCATTCCATCCGAGTTGCATGAGGCGGCGGCGATCGACGGCGCTTCGCCCTGGCAGCGCTTCACCAAGGTCACGCTGCCGTTCCTGGCGCCGACCATTGCCATCACCGTCATGCTGCGCACCATCTGGATCGCCACCTTCGCCGACCTGATCTTCGTCATGACGGAGGGCGGACCGGCCGGCGCGACCAACACGGTGCCGGTCTACATCTATGTCAGCGCCTTCAAGTCGCTGGACAAGGGCTATGCCTCGGCGGTGGCCGTGCTGCTGCTTGTCCTGCTGATTGCCTATGCGATTGCGCTGATCGGCATCCGTCGCACATTGGTGAGGCACGTCTGATGATCGCAGGACGTTCAGCCTCGCAGCGCTTCTTTGGCGGCATCGGCCTCTACGCCGCCGTCGCTGCCTATGTGATCTTCGCCCTGTTTCCGATCTACTGGACGCTGAAGATCTCGGTCACGCCGGAGCGGCTTCTCTATTCCGAGGGCGTCACCTTCTGGCCGTCGCAAATGACGTTGCAAAACTTCGTCACGGTGCTCGAGGCCACCGATTTCCCGCGCTATTTCCTCAACAGCGTCATCGTCTCGGTATCGACCGCGGCGCTGGTGACGGTCGTTGCCACGCTGGCCGGCTACGCCATGTCGCGGTTCACCTTTCGCGGCAAGGCGGCGCTGGCGCTGATGCTGCTTTTGACCCAGACCTTTCCGCTGGTGATGGTCATTCCGCCGATCTATCGCGTGATGGGGCAGATCGGTTTGATCAACAGCCTGACAGGGCTGATCATCATCTACACTGCCTTCAACACCGCCTTCGCCACTTTCCTGATGCAGTCCTTCTTCGATGGCATTCCGAAGGACCTGGAAGAGGCGGCGATGATCGACGGCTGCACGCGCGCACAAGCGATGCGCAAGGTGATCGTGCCGCTGACGCTGCCGGGCATGGGGGCGACGCTGGGGTTTGTCTTCACCGCCGCCTGGAGCGAGCTTTTGTTCGCGCTGATGCTGATTTCCAGCGACGATCAGAAGACCTTTGCGGTCGGCCTGCTCACCTTCATCGGCAAGTTCGCCGTCGACTGGGGGCAGATGATGGCGGCGTCCATCCTGGCGCTGATCCCGGTCTGCATCTTCTTCGCCTTCCTGCAACGCTATCTCGTCACCGGCCTGACCGCCGGCGCCGTCAAAGGATAGATCGATGGCCTCTGTCACACTCGAAAAAGTCCGCAAGGACTATGGCGCCGTCCGCGTCCTGCATGCGGTCGACCTTGAGATCGCCGATGGCGAGTTCGTCGTTCTGGTCGGCCCTTCCGGCTGCGGCAAGTCGACCTTGCTGCGCATGATCGCGGGGCTGGAAGAGGCTTCCGGTGGAGAGATCCGCATCGGCGAGCGGCTGGTCAACGACGTCGCGCCGAAGGACCGCGACATAGCCATGGTGTTCCAGTCCTACGCGCTCTATCCGCATATGGATGTGTCGAAGAACATGGGCTTCAGCCTGCTCCTGAAGAAGGCGGAGAAGACCACGATCGACGCCCGGGTGGATGGCGCCGCCAAACGGCTCGGGCTGGACAGTTTCCTGCAACGCCTGCCGCGGCAATTGTCTGGCGGCCAGCGCCAGCGTGTCGCCATGGGCCGCGCCATCGTGCGCGATCCCAAGGTCTTCCTGTTCGATGAGCCGCTTTCCAACCTCGACGCCAAGCTGCGCGTCCACATGCGCGCGGAGATCAAGGCGCTTCACCAGCAACTGAAAACCACATCGGTCTATGTCACCCACGACCAGATCGAGGCGATGACCATGGCCGACCGGATCGTTGTCATGCATGACGGGATGATCCAGCAGGTCGGTGCGCCGCTCGATCTCTATGACCGGCCGGCCAACATATTCGTCGCCGGCTTCATCGGCTCACCGGGCATGAATTTCCTGCCGGCGACGGTTCGCAACGGCGGGAAGTCAGAAGCGGTGCTGGCCGACGGCCAGACACTGCGGCTGCCGGACGGCCTGACGCTGAAGGATGGCGACGCGATAACCGTCGGCCTGAGGCCCGAGCATATCCGACTGGCGGATGACGGTGCGCTGCAAGGCGAGGTGGTGGTGGTGGAGCCGCTCGGCCTGTCGACGCAGTTTTATGTCAAGTTGGCCGGCCAGATGCTTTGCGTCTTCGCCATGGGCCGGGCCGGCGTGAAGCCCGGCGACATCGTGCGGCTGTCGGCCGATCCGGCGTCGCTGCATCTGTTCGATCCGAAAAGCGGCGATCGCATCGGCTGAGGGAACTCAGCCGGGGCTGAGGGCACTTCAGCCCACGGTGCAAACAAAAAACGCCGCCCAGTGGGCGGCGTTTTTGTTAGCGAAGGGAAAACCCAGGTTACTTGATCTTGGTTTCCTTGAATTCGACGTGCTTCTTGGCGACCGGGTCGTACTTGCGGAACGACAGCTTGTCGGTCTTGGTGCGGCTGTTCTTGCTGGTCACGTAGAAGAAACCGGTGTCGGCGGTCGACAGAAGCTTGATCTTGATGTTTGCGGCTTTGGCCATGATATCAGTCCATTAATGTTCGTGGAGTTTTGGCCGCTGGAGCACGGGGAAACACCCGGACGCGGGAAACTTGGCGCGACACATAAAGAACGCGCCCGGAAAGTCAAGCCCGGCTGAGCTCATGTGGCCCGCCGCGGCCGGCAAACGGCCTCAAATCATGCGGTTTCCGCCTCGGGCACGTCAACCTTCTTCCAGTCTCCGGTCGTGTTCCACCAGCGATTCGGATTGGCGCGGTCGTCCAGTCCCTTGGAACGGCTGGCAAGGATCGGCTGGACGCGGATCACCGGTTCCTGGTAGGAGTGGGCCTGGAAAATCGCCTCGACCACGCGGGCGGCCAGCGCCTGGTCATCGGGCAGTTCGAACGAAACCTCCACCGTTCCAGGGCGTCGCCGCAATTCGGTTTCGGCACCGGCGGCAGCGCCGTCGAGCGGTCTGTAGCGCTCGATGCCATGTGCCGACTGATAGGCATTGCGGTCATACTTGCCCATGGCCAGCGGCGCTATCGCCACCACCGCTTCCATGATGCGGTCGACATCGGCGGCGGGCGCCTGGAAGCTCACAAGCAGGAGCAGTGTCATTCGCAACGAAGTGGTTTCAAAGCCGCTGTCGATCATGGGAGTGTCCTCAACTTCAGGTGTTTTGAGGCAACTTTATAGCCGGGGGCTGCTGACATGGTTCTGTCAGCAGCCTGCCATCGCGCACCTGTGGAATGCGACGGCTCGGTCGCGCTACAGGACAATCTTGCGGATCAGCCTGACGCAGACCAGGGCTACATAGGCGGCGAAGAACAGGCCGAGCGACCAGCCGAAGCCGGACGGACCGAACGCATCCATGCCGATGCCGATCGCCTGCGGGCCGAGCACCATGCCGACGCCATAGCAAAGCACGAAGGCGGCGTTGGCGGATGCCAGTTCGTGGCCGGAAAGCTGCGAGCCGAGATGGGCAAGGCCGATCGTGTACATGGCAGCAACGACGCCGCCCCAGACGAACAGAAGCGCGGCCATCAGGTGCCAGTTCTGAGCGAAGAAGGGCATGAAGATCGTGCCGGCAAGGCCGACAGTGGCGCAGGCCAGCAGCAGATAGCGGCGGTCGCTGACGCGGTCGCTGATCATGCCGATGGGGATCTGCAACAGCACGTTGCCGAGACCGATCATGGTCAAGAGAAGGGCCGCGTCGGCTTCGGAATAGCCGATGCGGTTGCCGTAGACCGGGAACAGCGCAAAGCCGCCGGTTTCGACCGCACCGAACACCAGCACCGCGGCCGTCGCCGTCGGCACCAGCCAGATGTAGCGGAGGAAGTTGCTGGTCTCACCGTCGGAGACGATCGTAGGGCTCTCGTTGCGCGCCGCCAGCACGGGTATCGCGGCCAACGCCACCAATCCGATGATGACGCCGAAAGGCCTGAAGCCGGAACTGCCGAGATGGGCGAACAGCCACGGTCCGGCGGCAAAGCCGAGCGACAAGACAGTGGCGTAGATGCCGAGGACAAGGCCACGTCGGTGTGGCGGCGCCGAGGTGCTGATCCAGAATTCCGATAGGATGAACAATACCGTCAGCGCGATATGCAGCACGATGCGCAGTGGGAACCACATCCAGAAATCCGGCGCGAAATGGAAGCCCACAAACGCCAGTGCGCCGGCGGCAATCATGGCAATCATGGTCCAGGCGACCCCGAACCGCATGGCGAGCGGTGTGGCTAGCGGCGCGCCGGCGATCGATGCGAGGCCAGCGACGGCCGTGTTGAGGCCGATCATCGAGGCCGAATGGCCGCGCGTTTCCAGGATCACGCTGAGCAATGGCATGCCGAGGCCGATGGCGATGCCGACGACGCTGATCGACGAAATCGCCGCCACCATCGGCAGCCAGTGTACGCGCTCGTCGCCCTGTGGTTGGGTATCGACCGTCATGGGATGCTGGACACTCTACAGAAGTTCGCGGGTGAAGCGGTTGCGGACAAGCCGGTAAAAAGGCACCGGGCCGCCCGGACGCAGCAGCGGATCATGGGCGAGCCGCTTTTCCAGCTCGTCCAGGATCATCCGGGTGATGTCGGGGATGTCAGCTTCCCTGGCCTTGGCAAGCGGCAGCCAGACCAGCTCTTCGAGTTCGTTGGTCGGACCGCCACCAGGCAGTTCGACCGCGACATCGTCGCGCCAGGCGCTGAAGAACCGCGTGTCGAAGCGGCGCACCCGGTTGGGCGGCGTGATGGCGCGCGCGACGAAGCGCAGCATGTCCAGTGAGGGCCGCACGCCGTGTTCGGCAAAGCCTTGCCAATCGGCCCTGGCCGTGGCGAAGGCGCCCTTCCGGCCGATCAGCAGCCCGGCTTCTTCATAGGTCTCGCGGATCGCCGACAAGGCGATGGCGCGGGCCCGCGCCGTGCTCGTGCGGCCGGGACCGGCGAGGAGCTTTGCTTCCTGCTCGGGGTGCAATGCGGTGGCGATCGGGATGCGGCTGTCGGCTGGGTCGGTACGGCCGCCGGGAAAGACGAACTTGCCTGGCATGAAGGCATGGCCGGCGTGGCGACGGCCCATCAGGACCAGCACTTCATCGCCCCTGCGGTCGAGAAGGATCAGGGTTGCCGCATCGCGCGGGCGAATTGGCCGGTCGCTGTGAGCGATCATGCTCCGCTCGATCCTGTCGACTTCCGCCTTGGTCATACCGTCCATGCGCAGGACCTAGCGGAAACTTCTGGCAAGCGAAAGTGGCCTTTCACGGTCGGTATGTTGCGCCAGCGCGCGTAATCGAGCTCGGTCTAAACCCCGGGACGGGGCTCGATCATATCCTGCTCGCCGCCAAAGCCGTGCATATAGAAGGCCCATTGCAGTCCGATGACGGCACCTTTCACGGGTTGCAAAAGCGCGACCGACAAGAGGATGGTCAACGGCACCCAGATAGCGATGTGCTGCCATGTGGACAAGGTCGATGTCGCCTCCACGCCCATGAAGGCGCCGAGGACGATATGACCGACGATGACGATGACGAGATAGGCGGGCAGATCATCGGCGCGATGGTGATGAAGTTCCTCGCCGCAGACACTGCACGTGTCGACGGTTTTGGTGAAGGCGCGAAACAGCTTGCCTTCGCCGCAACGCGGGCAACGGCCGAGCAGGCCGCGCTTCATTGCAGTCCACAGCGGACGGGCAACCCGGCCCGAGTGATGTTCGCCGCCAAAAACCTGTTGTTCCATTATCGTCTCCTGCCGCGCGAACCCGGTCGCGATTGCGACGCGCGGGCGCGGCCTTTGGCCTTGTGAAACGACCGCTTGGAGCCGGGCAAAGGCTTCGGATCGGTCAACATCTCGAAGCGCATCGCGCCGGCCATCGGCGCCACCTCGATCAGTCGCACCTCGACGCGATCCGCGAGCTGGTAGCCTTTGCCCGAGCGTTCTCCGAACAGGGAGCGGGCCGTTTCGTCATATATATAGTAATCGCCGTTCAAAGTTGACACCGGGATGAAACCATCCGCGCCATACTGCGGCAATTGGACAAATAGTCCCGATTTGGTGACGCCGGAGATGCGGGCGTCGAACCGGTCGTCCACGCGCTCGGCGAGATAGGCGGCAATCAGCCGGTCGACCGTATCCCGCTCGGCCGCCATTGCGCGGCGTTCCGTGCCAGAGATCAGCACAGCGACATCTTCGAGCCGTGCCGCTTCGTCCTGCGTCAGCCCGCCCGGACCGAGCCCGAGTGCGGCAATAAGTCCGCGATGCACAATGAGGTCGGCGTAGCGGCGGATCGGCGACGTGAAATGTGCGTAACGCCTTAGATTGAGGCCGAAATGGCCAATGTTCTTCGGCGAGTATTCGGCCTGGCTCTGCGAGCGCAGCACCACTTCGTTGACCAGTCCTTCATTGTCGGCCCCGCGCACGCGCTCCAGGATGCCGTTGAACTGGCTTGGCCGCATCTGGGCGCCGCGCGCCAGTGACAGGCCCAGCGTCTGCAGGAATTCGCGCAGCGATTCCTGCTTGGCCAGCGAAGGTGCGTCATGGACGCGGTAGACCAGCTCCTGTTTCCTCGCCTCCAGCGTCTCGGCGGCGGCGACATTGGCCTGGATCATGAATTCTTCGATCAGTTTGTGGGCATCGAGCCGTTCCGGCACGATGACGCGATCGACGGTGCCGTCCGGCTTGAGCATGATCTTGCGCTCCGGCAGGTCGAGCTCGAGCGGCTGGCGGCCGTCGCGCCCGCGCTTGAGGATCGCATAGGCGTCCCACAGCGGCTTCAGCACCGTGTCCAGGATCGGTCCGGTCTTGTCGTCCGGCATGCCGTCGATCGCTGCCTGCGCCTGCGGATAGGCGAGCTTTGCCGCCGACTTCATCATGACGCGGTGGAAGGAGTGCCTGATTTTGTGGCCATCGGCGGAGAAGGTCATGCACACCGCCAGCGCCGGCCGGTCCTGACCTTCGCGCAGCGAACAGAGATCGTTGGAAATGCGCTCGGGCAGCATCGGCACGACGCGATCCGGGAAATAGACTGAATTGCCGCGCTTCAGCGCTTCGCGGTCGAGTGCCGTGCCATAGCGGACATAGGCGGCGACATCGGCGATGGCGACCGTGATGAGCACGCCGCCAGGGTTCTTCTCATCGACATCCGGTGTGGCGAAGACGGCATCGTCATGGTCCTTGGCGTCGGCCGGATCGATGGTGACCAACGGCAGCTCGCGCCAGTCCTCGCGGTGGTCCATCGTTGCCGGCTTTACCGCTTCGGATTCGGCGATGACGTCGGCCGGGAAGATGTGCGGGATGTCGTGGGCGTGGATGGCGATCATCGAAACCGCCTTTTCGCTGGTCAGCGAACCCAGCACGTTGAGCACCTTGGCTCTCGGCAGCCCATAGCGGGAGGCCCGTGCGGGCTCGACCTCGACCAGGTCGCCGTTCTTGGCGCCGTTCTGGAATTCCTTGTCGACGATCAATTCCGGCTGGCGCCGCTCCACCGGCTCGATGCGCAGGGTGCCGTCCTGAAGCACGCGAAAGACGCCGAGAACGGCATCGGTGCGCTTCTCGAAGATCTTCATCACCCGCCCGGTATAGGCGGGGCCGGTCGGCTCATCGGTCGGGAAGGTCTTGGCCAGGACGCGGTCGCCAATGCCGGGCGCCGGACTATTGCCGCTACGCGACACGCGGATCGAGACCACCGGCGGCTCGCCCGTGCCCACGGCCTCCGCCGGATGCGCCAGCAAAATGCCGTCGCCATCGCGGCCAAAAATGTCGAGCACCGCTACAGGGGGCAGGGCACCGACGCGGGCCAGTCGCTTGCGCTCCTTGGTCAGGACGCCTTCGTCCTGAAGGTCGCGCAAAATGTCCTTCAGCCAGATGCGGTCATCGCCGCGCAACGCGAACGCCTTGGCGATGTCGCGTTTTCCGGCGCGGTCGGGATTTTCGGCGATGTAGCGCAGGATTTCGTCACGCGAAGGCCGATAGTCGTCCTTGACCCCGGCCCTCGTGTCGGCGGTGCGCGGATCGCCGTGGCTTCTACCGGTGATCCTGCGCGCCACGCTGACCTATCCTTTTTTCTTCGCGGCCGGCTTCTTGGCCGCCGCTTTCTTGGTTGCAGGCGCCTTGGCCGCCGCCGCGGCCTTGCGGAACGGCTTCTTGCCGCCACCACCCTTGGCTTCCTTCTCGGCAATCAGCGCCAGCGCGTCCTCGATGGTCACCGATTGCGGATCCTTGCCTTTCGGCAGTGTGGCATTGACCTTGCCGAAATTAACGTAAGGTCCGTATTTGCCGTCGCGCACGACGATCTTGCCGCCACCATCGGGATGGTCGCCAAGCTCCTTCAGAGCCGCCGGTGTGCCGCCATTGCGGCCGCCCTTGCCCTTCAACTGCTTCTCGGCGATCACCGACACGGCGCGATTGAGGCCGATCGAGAACACATCCTCGATGCTGTCGAGATTGGCATAGGTGCCGTCATGCAGCACGAACGGACCGTAGCGGCCGAGCCCGGCCGAGATCATCTTGGCCGTTTCCGGATGCTGGCCGACATCGCGCGGCAGCGACAGCAGGGCAAGCGCCTTTTCATGATCGATCGAATCGGGTGTCCAGCCCTTGGGCAGGCTCGAGCGCTTGGCTTCCTTGCCGTCGCCGCGCTGCAGATAGGGGCCGAAGCGGCCGCTGCGCAGCGTGATTTCCTCTGATGTGTACGGATCCTTGCCAATGACCTTGGTGCCGTCCTCGCCGCCGCCATTCTCGCCATTGGGATTGGCGGCATCGCCGAGCTGACGGGTGAAGGAGCATTCGGGATAGTTCGAGCAGCCGACAAAAGCGCCAAACTTGCCGAGCTTCAGCGACAGATTGCCGGTGCCGCATTTCGGGCAGATGCGGGGGTTCGAGCCGTCTTCCCGCGTGGGGAACACCAGCGGCGCCAGTTCCTCGTTCAGCGCGTCGAGAACGTCGGTGACGCGCAGTTCCTTGATGTCGGCGACGGCGCCGGAAAAATCCTTCCAGAAGTCGCGCAGCACGTCCTTCCAAGCGAGCTTGCCGTCCGAGATCTCGTCGAGCTTTTCCTCGAGGGACGCGGTGAAGTCGTATTCGACATAGCGCTTGAAGAAGCTTTCGAGAAAGGCCGACAGCAAACGGCCCTTGGCCTGAGGCACCAGCCGGCGCTTGTCGATGGTGACGTAGTCGCGGTCCTCAAGCGTCTTCAGGATCGCCGTATAAGTGGACGGTCGGCCGATGCCGAGCTCTTCCAGCTTCTTGATCAGCGAGGCTTCCGAATAACGCGGCGGCGGCTCGGTGGTGTGCTGGGTGGCATTGATCGCCTGCCGCGCTAGCTGCTCGCCGGCGCGGATCTCCGGCAACCGACGGTTCTCCTCGTCTTCCGAATCGTCATCCTTCTGGTCGGTATAGGCGGCAATGAAGCCGTCGAAGCGAACGACGGAGCCGATGGCGCGGAGTTCCGCCGTGCGGGTTCCATTGACCGCCTCGATCTCGGCGGTGGTGCGCTCGATCTCGGCCGACTGCATCTGGCTGGCGATGGCGCGCTTCCAGATCAACTCGTAGAGCCGCATCTGGTCGGAATCGAGATATTGCCTAACCGATGCCGGGGTGCGCATGAAATCCGTCGGGCGGATCGCTTCGTGCGCCTCCTGGGCATTCTTGGCCTTGGCGGTATATTGGCGTGGCTTTTCCGGCAGATATTTTGGGCCGAACTCCTTGGCGATGGCGTCACGGGCGGCCGAGATCGCCTCGGGGGCCATCTGCACGCCGTCGGTTCGCATATAGGTGATCAGGCCGGTGGTTTCGCCGCCGATCTCCATGCCTTCATAAAGGCGCTGCGCCACCTGCATGGTGCGGCTGGCCGAAAAACCGAGGCCCGACGAGGCGGCCTGCTGCAATGTCGAAGTGGTGAAGGGCGGACCGGGATTGCGCTTGGTGGGCTTGGCTTCGACCGACACCGCCTTGAAGGTCGCGCCTTCGAGCATCGACTTGATGTCGTCGGCCTGCGCCTTGTTGGAAATGTCGAGCTTCTGCAGCTTCTTGCGATCGAAGGCGGTCAGCCGCGCTTCGAAATTCTCGTTGCGCGGCGTGCCGAGGAGGGCTGATATCTGCCAGTATTCCTCGCGGACAAAGCGCTCGATTTCGGATTCGCGATCGCAGACCAGACGCAATGCAACCGACTGGACACGGCCGGCCGAGCGGGCGCCCGGCAATTTGCGCCACAGCACAGGTGAGAGCGTAAAGCCGACGAGATAGTCAAGCGCCCGGCGAGCGAGATAGGCATCGACCAGCGGCGCATCGATCTGGCGCGGATTGGCCATCGCTTCCAGCACCGACGACTTGGTGATGGCGTTGAAAACGACGCGGCTCACCGGCTTGTCCTTGAGCGCGCGCTTCTGCTTCAGCACTTCCAGCACGTGCCAGGAAATCGCTTCGCCTTCACGATCCGGGTCGGTGGCGAGGATCAGGCCGTCGGCATCCTTGACCGCCTTGGCGATGTCGGCAAGCCGCTTGCCCGAGGCGGTGTCGACCGCCCAGGACATGGCAAAATCCTCGTCCGGACGCACCGAGCCATCCTTGGCCGGCAAATCGCGGACATGGCCGAACGAGGCCAGAACCTTGTAGTTCTTGCCGAGGTATTTGTTGATTGTCTTCGCCTTGGCCGGCGATTCGACGACGACGACGTCCATGAGGTCTCATATCAGCTGTGATGCGGCAGAAGAATTCCGCTGCTCGCGACGAAATCTCGTTCTATTTGTCGCTCACATGGCCGCGCTTTTGCATCCGGTCAAGGGGAAGCGTCCCAAATTGCGGGGATGCCCGTAGCAATACACTCTTTGAGTGTATGATTGAAATCACAGAATTCTGGCCAGTGGAGATGGTGGTCCCCAGTCACCGAAACGACCCGGTTCATTTTCCGGCGAGTCGGGGAAAAACCGCCGGAATGCCGCGCCGGGGCAGGGCGACACGGCCCACAAACGAGAGCTGGCCGCCGGCTGCTTGGGATGCCTGGCGACCAGCATGTCCCGCCAGCGGGCGGGAATTCGCATTGAGGGGTCTAGTTGGCCTTGACGACGTGCCAGACGTCGGCGACGCCGTCGCCGCTCATGTCGCCGGCCTTCTTGTCCTTGATGAAGGTGTAGACCGGCTTGCCGTCATAGGCCCACATCTTGGTGCCGTCGGTGCGGTCGACGACGCTCCACTCGTCATCTCCCTTGGCGCCAGCCTCGGCCTTCAGCGGCGGCCAGTTGGTGGCACATTTGTCGTAGCAGTTGGACTTGCCCTTCTCGTCCTTGTCATAGGTATAGAGCGTCATGCCGTTGGCGTCGGTGTAGATCTTGGTGCCACCGACCTCGGCTTCCTTCCACGCGTCGGCGGCGAAGGATGCGGCGGTGCTCAGCAAAAGCGCGGCTAACCCGACTGTTATCGTTTTCATGGGGATCTCCCTGGATGTTCCAAAGAGGCGCGGGAAATCGCGACCTCACTGCATCAACGCCAGCCGCGGGTCTTTTCTTCCCTGGCCTCAGCGTGCGCCGACGACTTGCCACAAAATGGTGATTGGTGGAGAAGCAGCGTCGAGCCTATATCGGCGCCGGGACAGTCGGAGTTTTGGAATGGCATTGGACATCGGCTATGTCAGCGCGGTCGGGGCGGGGGCCATCTCGTTCCTGTCACCGTGCGTGCTGCCGCTGGTGCCGCCCTATCTCTGCTATATGGCTGGCGTCTCGGTCGACGATTTTCGCGGCGATGCGGGCGTGACGGCTCGGGAAGGCACGCGCGGCGCGCTGCTCTATTCATCGGTCGCCTTCGTGCTCGGCTTCTCGACCGTGTTCGTGGCGCTCGGCGCCGGCGCTTCGACCATCGGCCATTGGCTGCGGGTCTGGCAGGAGCCGCTGGCGATGGCGGCGGGTGTGCTCATCATCCTGATGGGCCTGAATTTCCTCGGTATCCTGCGCATTCCGCTGCTGTCGCGCGAGGCGCGCTTCCAGTCGCAAGGCAAGCCGGCAAATGCCCTTGCCGCCTATGTCATGGGACTGGCCTTCGCCTTCGGCTGGACGCCGTGCATCGGGCCGGTTCTGGGGCCAATCCTGACGCTGGCCGGCGGCCGTGAAACCGTGGGTGAGGGCGCGCTGCTGCTCGCCGCCTATTCGCTTGGCCTCGGCATCCCGTTCCTGATCGCGGCGCTGTTTTCCGGCGCCTTCATGCGCTTCCTCGGCAAATTCCGCGTCCATCTGGGCCGCGTCGAAAAGGCGATCGGCGCACTGCTGGTCGTCGCCGGCGTGTTTTTCCTCACCGGCGGCGTGCAGACGGTGTCCTACTGGCTGCTGGAGAATTTCCCGGTGCTGGGGCGGCTGGGGTAGCGCCTTGGCTACGGCATGCTTGCGCCGGGTATTGAACGACAGACCCGCTGATTGAGAGTCAGCGGCTCTTCCGTTTCCGCGATCTCACCGGAATTTAACCGCATTGGTGCAGCATGGCGCCACTGCTATCCTGTCTTGATTCCCGACCCTTTTCATATGGTTGTCCTTCCATGAGCCAGAGAACCTGCCTGTCCGTCATCCTTGCCGCCGGCGAAGGCACGCGCATGAAAAGCGCGTTGCCGAAGGTCCTGCACCAGATCGCCGGTCTGCCGATGGTCGCCCATGTCGTGAAGGCCGCCGAAACCGCCGGTGCCGGCGACCAGGTGCTGGTGATCGGCCACGGGGCGGAAGAAATGCGCAAGGCCGCGGCAAAATTCGCGCCTGAGGCCGAGACCTTCGTACAGGAAAAGCGCCTCGGCACCGCGCACGCCGTGCTTGCCGCTCGCGAAGCGATATCAAGGGGTTACGACGATGTTCTGGTGATGTTCGGCGACACTCCGCTGATCGACCCGGGCGCGCTCACCGTGGCGCGGCTGAAACTGGCCGAAGGCGCGGCCGTGGTGGTCATCGGCTTTCGCACGCCCAATCCAACCGGCTATGGCCGGCTGATCGAAAAGGGCGGCAAGCTGGTCGCCATCCGCGAGGAGAAGGACTGCAGCGACGAAGAGAAGAAGATCACCTTCTGCAATGGCGGGCTGATGGCGGTGGCCGGTGGCCGGGCGCTGAAGCTGCTTGATGCGGTCGGCGACAAGAATGCCAAGGGGGAATATTACCTCACCGACATCGTCGGGATCGCCAGCGGGCAAGGTCTTGATGTCGTCGCCACCGAAGCCAGTTTCGAGAATGCGCTCGGCATCAACAACCGCGCCGAACTGGCGCAAGCCGAAGGCATCTGGCAGCATCGCCGGCGGCAAGAGGCAATGCTGTCGGGCGTGACGCTGATAGCGCCCGAGACCGTGTTTTTCTCGCACGATACGGAGATCGGCGCCGACACGATCGTCGAGCCCAATGTCTGGTTCGGCCCAGGCGTGAAAATCGCCACGAGCGCCAGGATCCATGCCTTCAGCCATATCGAAGGCGCCACCATTGCCTCCAACTGCGATGTCGGACCGTTCGCGCGGCTGCGGCCGGGTGCCGATCTCAAGCAAAAGGCCAAGGTCGGCAATTTCTGTGAGGTCAAGCAGGCGACCATCGAGGAGGGTGCCAAGGTCAACCACCTGACCTATATCGGCGACGCCCGCGTCGGCGCTGGCGCCAATATCGGCGCCGGCACCATCACCTGCAACTACGATGGCTATTCGAAATTCTTCACAGACATCGGCGAGGGGGCTTTCGTAGGCTCGAATTCCGCGCTCGTGGCCCCGATAACGATCGGCAAGGGCGGCTACATCGCCTCGGGCAGCGTCATCACCGAAGATGTACCCGATGATGCGCTGGCCTTCGGCCGCGCCCGCCAGAAGACGATCCCGGGCAAGGGCAGGGAATTGCGCGAGCGGTTTGCTTCGGCCGCGGCCGCCAGGAAGAAGTAAAACCGGCCCGGAAAAACGGAGCGATTACAGTAACCGGATTGCAAGAGCGGTCTGTCATGGTGCATCGACAAGGTTGACCGTTCCGCTGATACGGGACGAAATGCAATGTGACTTTCGCGGCAGGCCAGCGATCCCTAAATAGCGCTGAGTTTCTGCAAGGAATCGGGGCTGTCTGCATGTGCGGTATCGTTGGAATCGTCGGCCATTCGCAGGTTGCGCCGCGCATCGTCGATGCGCTGAAGCGGCTCGAATATCGCGGTTATGACTCGGCCGGTGTCGCCACCATCGACCATGGCCAGCTTGCCCGCCGCCGCGCCGAGGGCAAGCTGATCAATCTCGAACGCAGGTTGAAAGACGAGCCACTCAACGGCACGATCGGCATCGGCCATACGCGCTGGGCGACGCATGGCGTGCCGAACGAGACCAATGCGCATCCGCATTTTTCCGACGGCGTCGCCATCGTCCATAACGGCATCATCGAGAATTTCGCCGAGCTGCGCGACGAGCTGATCCGCGACGGCTACAGTTTTTCCTCGCAGACCGACACCGAAGTCGTCGCCCATCTGGTGGCGCGCGAGCTGGCCAAGGGGCTGAAGCCGGTCGAGGCGGCGCACCAGGCGCTGAAGCGGCTGCAAGGCGCCTTTGCGCTGGCCATCATGTTCAAGGGGGACGAGGATCTTATCGTCGGCGCGCGCAATGGCCCGCCACTGGCGGTCGGCCATGGCGATGGCGAGATGTTCTTGGGCTCCGATGCCATCGCACTCGCCCCGTTCACCAATTCAATCACCTATCTGGAAGATGGCGACTGGGCCGTGGTGCATCGCGACAGCGTCATCATTTTCGACATCGACGGCAAAAAGGTCGACCGCAAACGCCAGCAGTCGCTTTCGACCAGCTTCATGGTCGACAAGGGCAATCGGCGCCATTTCATGGAAAAGGAAATCCATGAACAGCCCGAGGTGATTTCGCACACGCTGGCGAACTATCTGGATTTCGTCGGTGGCGTCTGCAAGCCGCTCGGCCTGCCGTTCGACTTTGCCAAGATCAACCGGCTGGCGATTTCAGCCTGCGGCACCGCGTATCTCGCCGGCCTGATTGGCAAATACTGGTTCGAGCGCTATGCGCGGCTGCCGGTCGATATCGATGTCGCCTCGGAATTCCGCTATCGCGAAATGCCGCTGTCGGCGGACGATGCCGCCTTCTTCATCTCGCAGTCGGGCGAGACCGCCGACACACTGGCCTCGCTGCGCTATTGCCGCAAGGCGGGGATGAAGATCGGCGCGGTCGTCAACGTGCGCGAATCGACCATGGCGCGTGAATCCGACGTCGTGCTGCCGACTTTGGCCGGCCCGGAGATCGGTGTTGCTTCGACCAAGGCCTTCACCTGCCAGCTCTCGGTGCTGGCCTCGCTTGCGGTGCGTGCCGGCGTGGCGCGCGGGACGATCTCGAAAGAGCAGGAGAAAACCCTGGTGCGCGAGCTTTCGGAAGCGCCGCGCTATGCCAACCAGGTGCTCAAACTTGAAGAGCAGATCGAACGGATCGCACGGGAATTGTCGCGCTACAGCGATGTGCTTTATCTTGGCCGCGACACCAATTTCCCGCTGGCCATGGAAGGGGCGCTGAAGCTCAAGGAAATCTCCTATATCCATGCCGAGGGCTATGCCGCGGGCGAGTTGAAGCATGGCCCGATCGCGCTGATCGACGAGAACATGCCGGTGATCGTCATCGCGCCGCATGACCGAATTTTCGAAAAGACCGTGTCGAACATGCAGGAAGTGGCGGCGCGTGGCGGCAAGATCATCCTGATCACCGACAGCAAGGGCGCAGCGCTTGCGAGCGTGAAGACGATGGAAACGATCGTGCTGCCGGACGTGCCCGAAATCATCTCGCCGATCATCTACGCGCTGCCGATCCAGATGCTCGCCTATTTCACCGCCGTCTTCATGGGCACCGACGTCGACCAGCCGCGCAATCTGGCGAAATCGGTGACGGTGGAATAGGCGCCTTTAAAAACTTCGCAGTTCCAAAGCGCCTTCCGGTTCACTAATGTTGCGTCGCAATAGCGCGCCCCGGTGAACCATGTCCGATGCTCCGAAGACCTCAGGCATGACCCGGCTGAGGAACTATTTCCTCACAGGCTTCGTCGTCTGCGCGCCACTGGCGATCACCGCCTATATCGCCTGGTCGTTCATCGGCTGGGTCGATTCCTGGGTAAAACCGTACATTCCGGCACGCTACAGCCCCGATACTTATCTGCCGTTTCCTGTCCCGGGATTCGGACTGATCGTCGCCCTGATCCTGATCACGCTGATCGGCTTCCTGACAGCCAACATCGTCGGCCGCGCCATCGTCAATTTTGGCGAACGCCTGCTTGGCCGCATGCCGCTGGTGCGCGGCATCTATGGTTCGCTTAAGCAGATCTTCGAGACCGTGCTGTCCAACAAGGGCGACATGTTCCGCCAGGTCGGGTTGGTCGAATATCCGCGCAAGGGCGTCTGGTCCTTGGTTTTCGTCGCCAGCGAGAAGGAAAACGAGATCAATGAGAAGCTCGATCAGGAAGGCGATCCGCTGATCGCCGTGTTCATGCCCTGCACGCCCAATCCAACGACGGGCTTTCTCATGTATGTGCCGAAGTCGGACATCGTGCTGCTCGACATGACGATCGAGGACGGCGCCAAGCTGATCGTATCAGCCGGGCTGGTAGCGCCCGAGGTCAAGTCGAAAGTGGTTGTCGTGAATGGCGAACCGATCGAGGGCGTGCTTGCCAACCCGTCGGTTGGCGCCCTGGCTCAGCCGGCACGCAAGAGCCGCACCGCCTCGTCGCGGCCGAACAAGTAAAGCAGCAGGCGCAACGCAGCGCCCCGATCGGACTGCAGCTCCGGGTCGCGGGACAGGATCAGCCTTGCGTCGTCGCGGGCGGTCTCCAAAAGGTCGGCATGCGCCTCGATGCGCGCCACCTGGAAACCCGGAGTGCCGGACTGGCGAGTGCCCAGCAACTCGCCTTCGCCGCGCAGCTTCAGATCCTCCTCGGCGATCAGGAAGCCATCTTCCGTCTCGCGCATGACCGACAGTCGTCGCTTGGCCGTCTCGCCAAGCGGGTCCTTGTAGAGCAGCACACAGGAAGACGGCTTGACGCCGCGTCCGACACGGCCGCGCAACTGGTGCAATTGCGCAAGGCCAAAGCGCTCGGCATGCTCGATGACCATGACAGTGGCGTCAGGCACGTCGACGCCGACCTCGATCACCGTGGTGGCGATCAGGATGCGCGTCTCGCCCTCTTTGAAGGCGCGCATCGCTTCATCCTTCTCGGCACCCTTCATGCGGCCATGAACGAGGCCGATGCGGTCGCCGAACAGCGGTTTAAGCGAAGCGAAACGGTCCTCGGCCGACATCAGCTTGATTTCTTCGGATTCCTCGACCAACGGGCAGATCCAGTAGATCTTCTGGCCACCGGCGACGGCTTCAACCATGCGGCCGACCAGTTCGTCGAGCCGTTCGAGTGGCAGCGTGACGGTGCGGATCGGCTGGCGGCCGGCCGGCTTTTCCGTCAGCTTCGACACATCCATGTCGCCGAAGGCGGTCAGCACCAGCGTGCGCGGGATGGGTGTGGCCGTCATCACCAGCATGTCGGGCGCGTCGCCCTTCGCGGTGATGGCAAGCCGCTGATGAACGCCGAAGCGATGCTGCTCGTCGATGACGGCGAGGACCAGGTCGTGGAAGATCACCGTCTCCTGAAACAGCGCGTGGGTGCCGACGACGATGTCGATCTCGCCGCTCGCCAGACCGGCCAGCGTGTCGGTGCGTTCGCGGCCTTTTTCACGGCCGGTCAGGATGGCGATCCGCAGCCCGACCTTGGCGGCAAGAGGCGCGATCGTCGCCAGATGCTGGCGTGCCAGGATTTCGGTCGGTGCCATCAGTGCTGCCTGGCCTCCGGCCTCGACGGCGCGCGCCATGGCGAGCAGCGCGACGACCGTCTTGCCGGAGCCGACATCGCCTTGCAGAAGCCGCAGCATGCGTTCGGGATCGGCGAGGTCGGCATTGATTTCGGCAAGCGCGAATTCCTGGCTGGCCGTCAACGAATAGGGGAGTGCGGCGCGCAGTTTCTCGACGATACTGCCGTCGCCGACCAAGGGGCGGCCGGACAGGCGGCGGACTTTAGCCCGCACCAGCGCCAGCGAGACCTGGCCTGCCAGCAACTCGTCATAGGCAAGGCGCCGCCAGGCGGCACCGTCCACGGAGACATCGATCGGGTCCGCCGGATTGTGGATGCGGGCGAGCGCATCGCCAAAGGCCGGAAAGCTCTGTCGGCGCATGAACGCGCCATCCTGCCATTCGGCCAATACGGGCAGGCGCGCGAGCGCCTGGCCGATCGCCCGGCGCAGCACCTTGCCAGAGAGCCCGGCGGTGAGCGGATAGACCGGTTCGACGAGCGGCAGGTTCTCCGCCTCGCTGGCGAGTGCGATGTGGTCGGGATGGACCATGGTCGGGCGGCCGTTGAACCATTCCATGCGGCCGGAAATCACGACATGCTCACCCTCGGGCATCGCCTTTTCAAGATAAGAGGCATGAGCATGGAAGAAGGTCAGCGCGATCTCGCCGGTGTCGTCATGGGCATAAACCCGGTATGGCACCGACCTGTTGCCGCGCGGCGGCGGCTGGTGACGGTCGATGCGCACGTCGAGCGTGACGATGGCGCCTTCAGCCGAACCGGCAATGCCCGGACGGTTGCGACGGTCGATGACGGTGTGCGGCAGCACGAACAGAAGGTCGCCGGCACGCGCCGCGCGATCGCCGAGATCGGCGGCGACGACCTTCTCGATCAGCGCGCCAACCTTCGGCCCCACGCCGGCAAGCGAGGTGATCGGGACGAACAAGGGGTCGAGCAGGGAAGGACGCATGATGTCAGCTTATGTCGCGACGGCCACAGCGCAAGGCTGACAGCACCTTCTATCCACGCTATATGCGCCGCAGCAAGTGAGGATGCGGCACAATGACCGGAACGACGAGATCAAGTGCCGGGTTGGCAAGCGAGGGGCTCGACGCCCGTCGCCGCAAGCTGCTGTTTCGCTCTTGGCATCGCGGCTTGCGCGAGATGGACCTGATCCTGGGCACGTTCGCCGACGCTGAAATCGGTGCCTTGACCAGCGAGGAGATCGACCAATATGAGAGGCTCCTCGACATTCCCGACACCGAATTCCTGCCCATGGTCACCGGCGAACACCCGGTCCCGGCGGATATTGATTGTGCCGTCCTGCAAAAGATCCTGGCTTTCCGCCACTCCATGACATTCTGAACGACGTGATTTCATGAGCCTCATCCCCACCATCGGCCTGCCGAAGGGGCGCGCCGGCCAGTTCATAGTCGACGGTGTCGCCGATGGCTATGAGGCCTTCGCGCTGGTGCAGGCAGGACTCGAGATCGCGCCCGACAAGCCGGTCCTGTTCGTGGCGCGTGACGGCCAACGCCTGCCGGCGATCATCGAGGCGCTGTCCTTCGCGGCACCTGGCCTGCCGGTGCTGGAGTTGCCGGCCTGGGACTGTCTGCCCTACGACCGCGTCTCGCCCGGCTCGGACGCCGCCGCCAAGCGCCTTGATGCGCTGACCGCCATGATCGCGCTGGCGAAGAAGCCACATCGCGCCGTCATCCTCACCACCGCCAATGGGCTGCTGCAGCGCATTCCGCCGGCCGGGCTGGTCGAGGCCCAGACCTTCCACGCCAGGCCAGGCAACCAGATCGACATGAACGCACTGGTTTCGCGGCTGGAGACATCCGGGTTCGAGCGGGTGCCGACCGTGCGGGGGATCGGTGAATTCGCGGTGCGCGGCGGCATTCTCGACCTGTTCGCGCCCGGTTGGACCGAGGCGCTCAGGCTTGATTTCTTCGGCGACACGCTGGAATCGATCCGCGTCTTCGATGCCGCCACCCAGCGCACCACCGGCCAGCGCAAGTCGATGGCGCTGCAGGCGATGAGCGAAGTGGCGCTGACGCCGGAAACCATCAGCCGCTTCCGCCGCTCCTACATCGAAGCCTTTGGCGCGCCCCAGCGCGACGACGGGCTCTATGCCGCGGTCAGCGAGGGCAGGCGCTTCGCCGGCATGGAGCACTGGTTGCCGTTCTTCTACGAGCGGCTGGAGACCGTGTTCGACTACCTGCCCGATACACCTGTCGTCTTCGACCATCTGGCGCATGAGGCGCTCGCCGAACGCCACACGCTGATCCTCGATCACTACGAAGCGCGCAGGAAGCAGGCCGACGGCGCGCTCAAGGATGCCGTGCCTTACAAGCCGGTGCCGCCGGACCTGCTCTATCTCTCGCCAGAAAACCTGATCGCCTCGCTTGGACCGCGTGAAGCGATAGACTTCACGCCCTTCGACGCGCCTGATGCCGGCGCGAAAAAGGTCTTTCATGCCGGCTCGCGCCACGGCCGCAGCTTCGTCGAGGAGCGCGCCGATCCGAACGTCAATGTCTTCGACGTCGTCGTCAGGCACATCGCCGACGAACGCGCGGCGCGCCGCCGGATCGTCATTGCCGCCTGGACCGAAGGCTCGCTCGACCGGCTCGGCCAGATCCTTGCCGAGCACCATCTCGGCAACCTCAAGCAAGTCGCCACGCTGGCGGAGGCGGAAAGGCTTGAGCCTGGGCAGGCGGCCCTTGCCGTGCTGCCACTGGAAGCCGGTTTCGAGACCGAAAGACTGGTCGTCGTCGCCGAACAGGACATTCTCGGCGACCGGCTGATCCGCCGCTCGAAGCGCAAGAAGCGCGCCTCGGACTTTATTGCCGAGGCCTCGGCGCTGTCGGCCGGCGACATCGTCGTCCACGCCGATCACGGCATTGGTCGCTTCATCGGCCTGCGCACCATCGAAGCTGTCGGCGCACCGCATGACTGCCTGGAAATCCACTATGCCGGCGACGACCGGCTGTTCCTGCCGGTCGAGAACATCGAGCTTCTATCGCGCTACGGTTCTGACACAGCCGAGGCGACGCTGGACAAGCTTGGCGGCGGCGCCTGGCAGTCGCGCAAGGCGCGGCTGAAGAAACGCCTGCTCGACATGGCCGGGCAACTGATCCGCATCGCCGCCGAACGGCAGATGCGCGCAGCGCCTGCGCTGGTGCCGGCGGAGGGCCTCTATGGCGAATTCGCTGCCCGCTTCCCCTATGAGGAAACCGACGACCAACAGACGGCGATCGACTCGGTTCGGGACGACCTTGCCGCCGGCAAGCCGATGGACCGGCTTATCTGCGGCGATGTCGGCTTTGGCAAGACCGAAGTGGCGCTGCGCGCCGCCTTCATCGCGGCGATGGAAGGGTTCCAGGTGGCGGTGGTGGTGCCGACCACGCTTTTGTCGCGCCAGCATTTCAAGACATTCTCGCAGCGCTTTTCCGGCCTGCCGATCCGCGTTGCCCAGGCGTCGCGGCTGGTCGGCGCCAAGGAGTTGGCCGAAACCAAGAAGGGTATCGCCGAAGGGCAGGTCGACATCGTGGTCGGCACCCATGCGCTGCTCGGGTCCTCGATCTCGTTCAAGAATCTCGGCCTGCTGATCATCGACGAGGAGCAGCACTTTGGCGTCAAGCACAAGGAACGGCTGAAGGACCTGAAGACCGATGTCCATGTGCTGACGCTGTCGGCGACGCCGATCCCGCGCACGCTGCAGCTGGCGCTGACCGGGGTGCGCGAACTGTCGCTGATCGCCACGCCGCCGGTCGACCGCATGGCGGTGCGCACCTTCATCTCGCCGTTCGATCCGCTGGTGATCCGCGAGACGCTGCTTCGGGAACGCTACCGCGGCGGTCATTCCTTCTATGTTGTTCCGCGCATCAGCGATTTGGCCGAAATCCATGATTTCCTGCGTGAATCCGTTCCCGAACTGAAAGTGGCGGTGGCCAATGGCCAGATGCCACCCGGCGAACTCGACGACATCATGAACGCCTTCTACGACGGCCAGTACGATGTGCTGTTGTCGACAACCATCGTCGAATCCGGCCTCGATATCCCGACCGCCAACACGCTGATCGTGCATCGCGCCGACATGTTCGGCCTGTCACAGCTCTACCAGTTGCGCGGCCGCGTCGGCCGCTCGAAGGTGCGCGCCTATGCGCTGTTCACGCTGCCGGCCAACCGCAAGCTGACCGACACCGCCGAGCGCCGGCTGAAGGTGCTGCAGTCGCTGGACACGCTGGGTGCCGGCTTCCAGCTGGCCAGCCACGATCTCGATATCAGAGGCGCCGGCAATCTTCTCGGCGAAGAACAGTCCGGCCACATCAAGGAGGTCGGTTTCGAGCTCTACCAGCAGATGCTCGAAGAAGCCGTCGCCGAGGTGAAGGATTCCGGCGAAGTCCAGGATGGCGGCTGGTCACCTCAGATCGCCGTCGGCACTGCGGTGATGATCCCGGAAAGCTATGTGCCGGACCTGCAGCTCAGGCTGGCGCTCTATCGCCGTCTCGGCGATCTGGAAAACACCGAGGAAATCGATGCCTTCGGCGCCGAGCTGATCGACCGGTTCGGCCCGCTGCCGGAGGAGGTGAAGCATCTGCTCAAGATCGTCTTCATCAAGGCGCTCTGCCGCAAAGCCAATGTCGAGAAGCTCGACGCCGGGCCGAAGGGCGTCGTCATCCATTTCCGCAAGCGCGAGTTCCCCAACCCGGTCGGGTTGGTCCAGTTCATCGGCGAGCAGGGGTCATTGGCCAAGATCAGGCCGGACCACAGCGTCGTGTTCGTGCGCGACTGGCCAACGGCCGAGAAGCGCCTGGCGGGTTCGGCTGTGGTGATGACACAGCTGTCGCGCTTGGTGGAGAAGGCCGCGTAGTATCATGGCTGGCACCTTTCGACGGGAAAGGTGCCTTCAGCCACCTGTGATTTGTTGAAAGGGAAAAGTAACTGAAGCGCAGGGGTCAGGCGGTCTCTGTGGGGGGAGATGTGCGACGATTGGGGCAATTGAAGTATTTTGGCCCAAGGGTCAGATGGTCTTGCAACTCATCGCTGAAGGGGGAAATCCATGAACCCGCAAACCTTCGATGAATACTGGCTCGGCTATCTCGCTGGCCATTCGAAACCTTCGACCCGGTTTATCCACTATCTCGGCCTGTTCTTCGCGCCGATCGCCGGGGTCGCGGCGTCATTTCTTGTCGTCTGGTGGGCCTTCCTCGTCATCATTCCCATCTTCTACCTTGCTGCTCTGTTTACCCATCCTTTGCTCGAGCACAACAGCAACAAGCCCTTCGCGGATCGCCCCCTGTGGAGCGCCATCGCGCTACTCCGTATGCTTGCACTCGACCTGACTGGAGGCCTTGGCCGCCACCTTAGGCGAGTGAACGAGGCCGCCCGACAAGCATGACAATGGCGGTCGTCGCTCTCTGCTCGGCCATTCTGCTGTTCGCAGCCGTCTTTCATCTCTATTGGGGTCTCGGCGGTCACATCGGCGTTGGCGTTTCGCTCCCGCAGCGCGAAGATGGCAGCACGGCCATGAAGGCAACGGCCTTCGGCGCCACAATAGTGGGGCTGATACTGGCGCTGGTGCTGCTGCTCGTTCTTGGCCTCGTCGGCTTGATCCGTTTGCCGGTGCCGCAAGAATGGCTGAAGGCAGCTGTGCTGTTTTGGGCGCTCGTCTTCAGCGCGCGAGCGTTGAGTTGGTCGAGATATGTCGGCCTGTTCAAGAAGGTCAGGACAACACGCTTCGCCAGCTATGACACATTGCTTTTCAGCCCTTCGTGCCTGGTTTTGGGGATGGGCCTTTTCTATCTGGGGCTGACCGACCACATGCAATGACCTGCCGACCATCATTCGCCAGCGCTGAAATTCCGGTCTAGAATAGGAAATCGGCTTCGTGTATGGAGCCGCGATCCCCCGTATGGGGCCGGGAATGGCGGAGTCTAGGCCGCTGGAAAGAGCGTTGGGTGCAGCGATGACGAAATGGTCGCCGAATTCGTGGAGAGCAAAGCCGATCAAGCAGGTTCCTGCCTATCCGGATCTTGCCGCGCTGAAGAACACGGAAGCGCAACTCGCCACCTTTCCGCCGCTCGTTTTTGCAGGTGAGGCCCGCAAGCTGAAGAAGCAGCTCGCGGCTGTGGCCGCCGGTGACGCCTTCCTTCTCCAGGGCGGCGACTGCGCCGAGAGTTTTGCCGAGCATGGCGCGGACAACATCCGCGACTTCTTCCGCGTCTTCCTGCAGATGTCGGTGGTGCTGACCTTTGCCGGCGCACAGCCGGTGGTGAAGGTTGGTCGCGTTGCCGGCCAGTTCGCCAAGCCGCGCTCGTCCGACAACGAAACCAAGGGCGGCGTGACGCTGCCGAGCTATCGCGGCGACATCATCAACGGCATCGAGTTCGACGCCAAGTCGCGCATTCCCGATCCTGCACGGCAGGAGATGGCGTACCGTCAGTCGGCGGCGACGCTCAACCTTTTGCGCGCCTTCGCGCAGGGTGGCTATGCCAGCCTGGAGAATGTGCATCGCTGGATGCTCGGCTTCGTGTCCGACAGCCCGCAGGGCGAGAAATACGAGTCGCTCGCCAACCGCATCACCGAGACGATGGATTTCATGAAGGCAGTCGGCATCACCTCGGAAACCAACTACGCGCTGCGCGAGACCGATTTCTACACCAGCCACGAGGCGCTGCTGCTCGGCTATGAGGAGGCGCTGACCCGTGTCGATTCGACCTCTGGCGACTGGTACGCGACATCAGGCCACATGATCTGGATCGGCGACCGCACGCGGCAGCCCGACCATGCCCATGTCGAATACTGCCGCGGCATCAAGAATCCGCTCGGCCTGAAATGCGGTCCGTCGCTGACGCCGGACGGCTTGCTGGAACTGATCGACCTGCTCAATCCGGAGAACGAACCCGGTCGGCTGACGCTGATCGCGCGCTTCGGTTCCGACAAGGTCGCCGACTATCTGCCGAAGCTGGTGCGCGCGGTGAAGAAGGAAGGGCGCAGCGTGGTCTGGTCGTCGGACCCGATGCATGGCAACACCATCGAGGCCGCCGGCTACAAGACGCGGCCGTTCGACCGCATCCTGAAGGAGGTGCAGACCTTCTTCGAGGTGCATCGCGCCGAAGGCACCCATCCGGGCGGCATCCATGTCGAGATGACCGGCAAGAATGTCACCGAATGCACCGGTGGCGCGCGCGCCATCACGGCCGAGGAGCTGCAGGATCGCTACCACACGCATTGCGACCCGCGCCTCAATGCCGACCAGGCGATCGAACTGGCCTTCCTGGTCTCGGACCTGCTCAAGAAGAGCCATCCGGTCCAGCACAAGCAGGCCGTCAACGGCTGATTTTCGCCGCGATCCGAATGAACCCATGAAAGAGGCGCCTGAGAAATCCGGCGCCTTTTCTGTTTTCAGCTCGGCGCCCGCGCTTCCGGCGCGGGCCAACGCGAAGGGGATCGGCAAAGACCGAAAATATCAGTCCTTCTTGTAGAGCAGCCAGCTCTTGCTGGCACGGCTGGCCATCGTCGAGTGCTTGGTGACGCGGTTGCGGCCGCTGACCTTGGAGCGATAGAGCGCCCGGTCGGCCTTGGTATAGAGGTCTTCGGGACCATCGGCCTCGGATGCCATGCAGATACCCATCGAAACAGTGACGGTGCCGTAGTTCGTGCCGGTCTGGCTGCTGGTGAACGGCGTCTGCTCGATCAGTGCGCGAATGCGCTCCGCGATCTCGTAGGTGGCGTCCTCGCTGGCGCCCTCGATGATCAGCGCGAACTCCTCACCGCCGGTACGGGCGACGAACATGTCGCCACGGATGCTGGTCTGGAGAATGTCGGCGATGATCTGGATGATCTTGTCGCCAACCGGGTGGCCATAGCGGTCATTGATGTCCTTGAAACGATCGATGTCGGCAAGGATCAACGCGTTGAACAGGATGCCCTTGTTGCTGTTGTAGATCCTGGTGATTGCCTTGTCGAAAGCGCGGCGATTCCAGATGTGGGTCAAGGGATCGGTATCGGCCAGCCGCTTGTATTCCTCGAGCTTAGACTTGACGCTCTCGAGTTCGGCGGTCTTGTCGCTGAGCGTCGAGGCGACCTGCCTGCCGTGGTCGATCGTCGAATTGGTGGCAATTGCCATGGCATTGGCGATCTTGTGCAGAAGATCCTGGGAGAGAAGGCTGCGGCTGCTCAATCCGCTCGATGTTTCATCGAGGATCCTGCCGTATTTCTCGATGTGGCTGCGTTCGCTTCTCAGCAGCAGCGCCACGTCCTCGAGCTCCTTGGCGATGACGTCTCGCGCGTGCTCGACGATGCTGGGCCCATGGTTATGTGCAAAGAAGGCGCGCCCGATCTGGTCAAGCTCGTCCTGTGTCGGCCGGTCGCTCAGCGAAACGACGGCGAGGCTAAGCTCGCGATTGATGCCGCTCAGCGCCTCGTAGAAGATCTCATAGTTGCGCGGCAGTCCGAGGACGCCCAGCTGGCGCATCGTGGCGACAACCGTGGATGCGATGTCGGTGCTTCGTTCGGTCTGGATTGCTGCCGGCTGCATCTTCGATTCACTCTTCCCCTCGGAGCCCGCCGCGGAAATTTCCGGGGTTCCAATTGTCGCCGACCAGGGGAATGCCACCCGACAGCCCATAACAATTTGCGAAGAGACGCGTCCCCACTCACGACCTTCACTTGCCGCGACCATAAATGCGGCAGCGCTAAAGTTTCCTTAATTGACAGGGATCGCACAGGTTTTTCCCTACCTGTGGCTGTAGAAGCTCTAACCCGCGCATCAACAATTGGGACAACGCCGTTTTGGTGGCCTTGAATTCGAAGCTGTTCGATCATTGAACCGAATTTCGGATTTGCCATACCGGTGCATGTCGCATTTGCTCGCGTGTGACGGCCATAAAGCTGGAATCCTGGCGCTGATACCGATGCCAAGGCAGAATTTCTTCAAGGAGGGATCGAAGTGAGTGACAGTCACCGGGGATCGTGTCTGTGCGGAGCGGTGCGCTTCAGGACGCGCGGAGCGCTGCGCGGCGTCGTCTATTGCCATTGCTCGCAATGCAGGAAGCAGAGCGGACATTTCTATGCCGCGACCAATGTTGCCGACGCCAACATCGTGGTCGAAGGTGCGGAAAGCATCACCTGGTACGAGGCGTCTGCCTTCGCCAGGCGCGGTTTTTGCAAGGCATGCGGATCGCTGCTGTTCTGGAAGCCGCGCGACCAGGATTACATCTCGATCATGGCTGGATCGTTCGACAGGCCGACCGGCCTGCAGGGCGAATGCCATATCTTCGTCGGCGACAAGGGCGACTATTATTCGATCGATGACGGTCTGCCGCAGTTTGAAAAGTCGACGCCTGCCATACCGGTCGCCGAATGAATCTTGGACAAGTCGCCTTATTCCATTGATCTGGCCAGCCATTGCATTATCCCGTGCCGGTGATTCGGAAAGGGGTTTGGCATGCAGCGGCTGATCGACGCTTTTTTCAATTCGGTGCGGGCGTTTCGCAAGCTGGCCGTCAGCGAGAAGGCTTTTCAGCAGGAGCTGATGCTGCTTGCGCTCGCCTTGCCGCTCGGCTGGTTTGTTTCGATCTCGTGGCGCGGCTATGCCCTGCTCATCGGCGCGGTGCTGCTGCTGATCATGGTCGAGGTGCTGAACACCGGCATCGAAGCAGCCTGCGACGCCTTCAGCCGCGAGTTCAATGTCGACATCCAGCTGGCCAAGGACTGCGGTTCGCTGGCGGTGCTGATTTCGGTGCTGATCGTTGCCGGCGTCTGGGGCATCGCCATCATCGAGCGGATCATGGGCCTGCCGATCTAGGGTCTGGACCCGCTAATATGGTCGAAATGGTGTGAGGCCATCTGTTCGGATACGCGGAGCGAAGGCGCAGGAAGCCATTCGGCTTTCAAGTCCTTCGCGACAAAGTAGTCGGGCAGATGGACCACATCCTTCGGACGCCGAAATGGCTGCAAGCTGCGTCGTCGAACCGCTTGGCCGGGGAAAGACCCCAACCTTCGCGATTCTCCTCGCATCTTTTTGCCATTTCAGGCGCCATTTCGATCATATTAGCGGGTCCAGACCCTAGACGTCGGCGTCCTTCGGATCGGCGAACTTGCGGCCCGGGAGCGGGACAAGCATGGGAACGTGCCGGCGATAACGCAGGTAGGTCGCGCCGAACTCGGCGATCAGATCCCGCTCCTCGAATTGCAGCGCGACCAGGATGTAGGCTGTGGTCATGATCGCGAACAGCAAATGGCCGGCGGTCATCTCGGGCGCGGCCCAGAACGCGAGCAGAAAGCCCAGCATGAGCGGATGCCGCACGATCTTGTAGAGCAGCGGCGTCTTGAACGTTTGACCGGGCATCTCGGCCCCGCGCAGCGCGAAGAAAGCCTGGCGCAGGCCGGATAGATCGAAATGGTCGATCATGAAGGTCGAGGCCAGCACGATCGACCAGCCGAGCCAATAGATGCCGATCAGGAACCAGGCCGCAATTCCGTCGACCTGCCAGATCTGTATCGGGATCGGCCGCCACTGCCAGAACAGCAGCAGAAGGATCAGGCTGGAGAGCAGCACGTAGGTACTGCGCTGGCAGGCCACCGGAAAGATCATGGCCGACCATCGTTTGAAGGCCGGGCGCGCCATAATGCTGTGCTGAACTGCAAATAGGCCGAGCAGCAGCAGGTCGATGACGATGGCCTCGCTCACACTCGTCGGGCCGCCGACGTCGATCGACTTGGGTATGAGATAGTTGCCGACGAAACCGAGCGCGTAGAGAAATGAAACAAGGAATACGGCATAGCTCAGGATGGCGTAGAACAGGATCAGGAGGCGTGCGAACATGACTGTTTCCCTATTGTGTTCCCTATTGTGCCGGCGCCAGCGGTGCCGCATGCAGGGGCCTGCGATAGCGAGCGGGCTCGATCAGGCCTGACTGTTATCCATGGACCGTCCCCTGCGCGTCCCCTGGGGCGCCGACAGGCAACGGGAGATTTCATGACTGGATTCTCGCTTCAGACATTCGGGTTCCCGGAGATCCACGGTGACGACCGCCCGATCAAGCTGAACCTGCGCAAGGGTCTTGCACTGCTGATCTATCTCGCGGAGGCCCGGGGCGCTGTTGCACGAGAGGTCATGGCCACGCTGCTGTGGCCCGAAAGTCCCCCAGAGACCGCCCGCGCGCGATTGCGGCGCATGCTTCATCGTATCGAGCTTGCGCTCGGCCGGCATGTTTTCGAGACCGACCGCACCAGCGTGCGGTGGTCTGCGGCGGTCGAACTGAAAGTTGACTCGCATCTATTCGAGAGCGCCTGCGACGGAGGCGCTTTCGAGGAAGCCTGCCTGCGCTATCGGGGTGACTTCCTCGCCGGCTTCTCTCTGCACGATTGTCCCGAGTTCGACGATTGGGCGTTCTATCGCCGCGAGGCGCTCAGGGGGCGGCTGATGCATTCGCTTGAACGCCTCGTGCACGACAACAATGCCGCCGGTGAACATTTTGCCGCGGCGGCGCACGCGGGACGCCTTGTCGAGCTCGATCCGCTGAGCGAGGTGTATGGCCGGCATTTGATCCGCAGCCTGCTGCTTGCCGGCGATCGAAGTTCGGCGGAACGACACCACGCGGCACTGAGACAGCGACTGCGTGACGAGCTTGGGATTGCGCCCGAAGCCGCAACCGAAGCGCTCATGGAGCCCACCACGGCGCCGCCGGCCCATGCTGTTCCGACGACACTCTATGCAAAGGGCGCCGGCATACACTTGGCGTATCAGACATACGGAAGCGGCGAGCTTGATATCCTGATCATGCCCGGCTTCGTGTCGCATGTGGAACGGCTTTGGGAGCTTCCCTCGTGCCGGGCATTTCTGCTTTCATTGATGACGCTTGGGCGGCTGATCTTGTTCGATCGCCGCGGGATCGGGCTGTCGGACCGGGTCGGATCGGCTCCGAGCGTCGAAGTCACGGCCGAGGATATCGGCACCGTCCTGCGGGCGGCGCACGCGCGTCGGGTCGTCCTGTTCGGGGCGTCGGAATGTGGGCCGGCATGCATCAAGTTCGCGGCCGATCAATCCCACCTCGTGGCTGGCCTCATTCTGTTCGGCTCATTGGCCAAGGGCTGCTGGGCGCCGGACTTTCCGCACGCGTTGCGGGCAAGCCAATATGACGCCTGGCGCCAGCAGCTCGTCACCGAATGGGGTGGCCCTGCCGGGATCGAGACCTTCGGGCCGAGCCTTTCGCGTGATCCCCAAGCGAGGGCCTGGTGGGCCGGGCTGTTGCGCGCGGCCTCCAGTCCAGGCGGCATTGGAGCCGTGCTGGAGGCGCTACGCGACACCGACGTGAGACACCTCCTGCCACGCGTTTCCGTGCCCACGCTGGTGATGCACCGCCGGGATGACCGGGCCGTGCGTATTGCGGCGGGCCGCGATATGGCAAGCCAAATCGCCGGCGCTCAATTCGTTGAGCTCGACGGCAATGATCATTGGTTCTTTGCGGGCGCTCAGCAACCGGTGCTCGAGGCAATCAAGCGGTTCGTCAACGCGCTGCCGCGCGACAGGAGGCCAAGGCGGTGAGGTCAGCCCGGCGGCTCAGGCATCTATCCGGAGCACTGGCCGCCGACCGGGCGTCACGACGCGTCGTCTCCGGCGATGATGAGTCTGCTATAGCCTTCCAGCCTTTCGATCCCTACATGACGGTCACCAAAGGAGACTGTCATGAGCGAAGCCGCCAATTTTCTGTTGCTTGAACGGGTGCGGCTGCCGGACGATCTGCGCTGGCTGGCCGAAAAATATCCGCGTGAAAACTGGCAGGGCCATGCCAATATCCATGGCGTCGCCACCATGTGGCTGCAGCGGCACGACATGTTCCGGGAACTCGGCGGCATACTGACCAACGGCATTGGCGACTATCGCGAAGGCAGACTGACGGCCCCCGACTTCGCGCGCTGGTTCGCGCCGCGCCTCAATCATTTTCTCGGCCATCTCGATGGCCACCACAATGTCGAGGATCATCATTATTTTCCGGTCTTCGCCCAAGCGGAGACGCGCCTTAAGCGCGGTTTCGAGATTCTCGATGCCGATCACCACACCATCCATGAGGGGCTGGAGCGCAATGCCGAGGCAGCCAACGCCTTTATCAAGACGCTTCAGGAGAGCGAGGACAGACAGCGCTTCGCCGCCGACGCCTATGCCGACGAAAACAACCGGCTGATCGCCATGCTGACCCGGCATCTTGCCGACGAGGAAGACCTGATCATCCCACTGATCCTCGATCGGGGCGATCGGGCGCTTGGCATAGACTGACGATCAACTCTCCCTGGCGCGTTGTTTCCTCGCGCCATGGTGGGCGACGAACCAAGCAGCGACCGCTACCGTCAAGCCAATGGCAAGCGCGATCAGCAACCGTTCATGGTGGGCCAGGGCCTGTCCGACAATGTGTTCGGCGCCCAGCCCGAAAACATAGCCGATGGTGCCGAACAGGACCGCCCAGATGATCGATGAAAGCGCGTTGAGCATAACGAAACGCTGCACCGTGATGCGCGACAGTCCCGCTGCTATGCCGCCGACAAGGCGCATGCCGTAGACATAGCGGTTCGACAGCACGAAAATGTTGGGATGGGTGTTGAGCAGGCGAAAGGCGCGGCGGAAACCAGGTCGCTTGCGCAATCCGACGACGTAGCGATGGTCGGCAAAGCTTCGTCCCAGGATGAAGAAGAAGGTGTCGCCGACAAACGCGCCGAGGGCGGCCGCAACGAAGGCGTGCCACAGCACGAAGACCTGTTGGTGCGCGAAGAAGCCGCCGAGGATAGCAGCACTTTCACCCTCCGCGACGCAGCCGAAGAAGACGGCAAGCAGCCCATACTGTTCGATGAAATGATGGATTGTGTCCGTCATGACGGCTGGGTCTGGGGCGTGAGCCGTTCGTCGATCCGCTTCAGCCGTTCGGCTATCTGCGCGATCTCGTCGCGCATGCCGATGATCTGGCTGTGGCGCAACTCGTCCAGCTTTTCGTGTAGCGCCATGATCTCGATTTCGGCCTTGAGATTGACCTCGTAATCATGGGCGGCGTCGATGCGGTCGCGCGCGGCCTGGCGGTTCTGCGACATCATGATCACCGGCGCTTGCAAGGCAGCGATCATCGAGAGGACGAGATTGAGGAAGATGAAGGGGTAAGGGTCGAACGAATCTCGCCCCAGCAGCCACCAATTGGCACCGATCCAGAGGATCAGGAAGGCGATGAAGGACAGGATGAACGCCCACGAGCCGCCGATACGGGCGATGGCGTCGGCGATACGGTCGCCTGCATCCTGAATGCCGGCAAGGCTGTTGTTGATGTCCTGGGAGATGGGCTTGCGGTCGACGGTACTCTGCAGCACCCGCCTCTCAAGTTCGCTCAGGTTCTCCGGGTTTCGCCTCAGCCAGCGGTTGGCCAGTTCGGGCACGGTCTTGTTCATGGATGTCTCCGTACAAAAGCATCGGCTTGGCAGCCTGGTTTCCATATAGGAAGATGCCGGGTCGTCAAAAGCACGACATGGAGATGGGAGCAGAATGCCAGATTTCGCCAAAATCCGCGCTCGTGCGGCCAAACGCAAGGGCGGCGAGGCGGAGCTTTCGTCGCTGCTGGGGCCGGTGCCCGACAATGCCGCCGTGGCCGACATCACGGACGACCGCATTTTGTCGACGATGGCCGAACGCGTCTTTGCCGCTGGTTTCGTCTGGCGCGTCATCGAACAGAAATGGCCGGGCTTCGAGGAGGCTTTTCTCCACTTCGAGCCGAAGCGGCTTTTGTTCCAGCCCGATGATTTCTGGCACGATCTGACGGCTGACAAGCGCATCGTTCGCAATCCCCAGAAGATCAAGTCCGTGCGTGACAACGCCGCCTTCGTCGAGCGCGTATCGAAGGAGCATGGCAGCTTCGGCAAATTCCTGGCCAACTGGCCGGCCGGCGACCAGGTCGGACTGATGGCCTATCTCGGCAAGCATGGCAGCCGGCTCGGCGGCAACACCGGGCAGTATCTTCTGCGCTGGCTGGGCTGGGACGCCTTCGTGATTTCAGGCGATATGGCGGCGGCGCTACGCGACGCGGGCCTCGACATCGCCGAGAGCCCGGCCTCGAAGAAGGATCTCGACAAGATCCAGGTGCAGATCAACACTTGGGCCGCGGAGACGGGCCTGCCGCGCCGGCATATTTCGCGCATCCTGGCGATGTCGATCGGCGAGAACAACTCGCCGGAAGCCTTGCGCGAATACATGGGTGAACAGGACTGAACGCCGGTCGCCCAGGCGCGATCGAAATCTGTCGATCGCTCGAGACACGAATGACATATGTCATCCGGTCCGACACGATTGACATAAGTCAATCGGTCTGGAGTGGCCCAAATGAACGCCATTGCCCGGCGAATTTTGCCGCGCTAAACCGCAGGCATGACCAAGAAACTCGACATCCTGCGCATCGCTGTTGCCCAGCTCAATCCGACGGTCGGCGACGTCGCCGGCAACCTCGCCAAGGCACGCGAGGCGAGGGCGGACGCCGCCCGCCAGGGCGCCGACCTCGTGCTCTATACCGAGCTTTTCCTCGCCGGCTATCCGCCAGAGGATCTGGTGCTGAAGCCGGCCTTCCTGAGAGCCTGCGAAAAGGCGGCACAGGACTTTGCCGCCGATACCGCCGATGGCGGCCCGGGCGTCATCATCGGCACGCCACTGAAGCGGAAGAGCGGCACGCACAATTCGATCGTCTTTGCCGATGGCGGCAAGATCATCGCCGAGCGCTACAAGCTCGATCTGCCGAACTATGGTGAATTCGACGAAAAGCGCGTCTTCCAGGCTGGACCCGAGATCCAGGGACCGGTCAATTTCCGCGGTGTGCGGATCGGAATTCCGATCTGCGAGGACATCTGGGGCGATGTCGGCATCTGCGAGACTCTTGCCGAGAGCGGAGCGGAAATCCTGCTGGTGCCGAACGGCTCGCCTTACTACCGCGCCAAGATCGATGTCCGCCATCAGGTCGTCATCCGCCAGGTCATCGAATGCGGGCTGCCGATTATCTATGCCAACCAACTCGGCGGCCAGGATGAGCTGATCTTCGATGGCGCATCCTTCGCCATCGGCGCGGACAAGACGCTGGCCTTCCAGATGAGCCAGTTCGAGGACGCGGTCGATGTCACCACCTGGAACAGGCAAGGTGATCATTGGGTCTGCTCGGAAGGGCCGATGTCGAAGATCCCGGGGAGGGAAGAGGCCGACTACCGCGCCTGCATGCTGGGCCTGCGCGACTACGTCAACAAGAACGGCTTCAAGAATGTCGTGCTCGGCCTGTCCGGCGGCATCGATTCGGCGATCTGCGCGGCCCTTGCCGTCGATGCGCTCGGCGAGGAGCGACTGCGCGCGGTGATGATGCCATACCGCTATACGTCGAAGGACTCGCTCAAGGACGCCGAGGACTGCGCTCGCGCGCTCGGCTGCCGATACGATATCGTGCCGATCTTCGAGCCGGTCGAAGGCTTCCTGCACGCGCTGACACAGATGTTCGAAGGCACCAAGGAAGGCATCACCGAGGAGAATTTGCAAAGCCGAGCACGCGGCACCATCCTGATGGCGATCTCCAATAAATTCGGTTCGATGGTCGTCACGACGGGCAACAAGAGCGAGATGTCGGTCGGCTACGCCACGCTCTATGGCGACATGAATGGCGGCTTCAATCCGATCAAGGACCTCTACAAGATGCAGGTTTACGCGCTGTCGCGCTGGCGCAACAGCCACGTGCCGCCGGGCGCGCTCGGGCCCTCCGGCGAGGTGATCCCGAAGAACATCATCGACAAGGCGCCGTCGGCGGAATTGCGCGAGAACCAGACCGACCAGGATTCGCTGCCGCCCTATCCGGTGCTCGACGATATCCTCGAATGCCTGGTCGAGAACGAGATGGGCGTAGACGACATCGTCGCGCGCGGCCATGACCGGGCGACGGTGACGCGCATCGAGCATCTGCTCTACATAGCCGAATACAAACGCCGGCAGGCGGCACCCGGTGTGAAGATCACCAGGAAGAATTTCGGCCGCGACCGCCGCTATCCCATCACCAACCGGTTCAGGGATCGCGGCTAGACGCCGTTTCCCGAGCGAAAGTTCGCGCCATGCCGCAGGGCGAGTGTAGCCATGCCTGACTGTGAAATCAGCTTCGACATGTCCCGGATCGATTTCCGGGCGACATCCGACCTGTTGATGGCAAGCTATTGGGGTGCCGGGCGCAGCGACGAGATGCATCGCCGCGCCTTTGCCAATTCGCTTTGCGTCGGCGCTTACGCCGAGGGCAAGCAAGTCGGCTTCGGCCGGGCGATCACGGATCGCACGGTGTTCGCTTATCTCGCCGATATCATCATCTGGCCCGGGTATCGCGGGCAGGGCATAGGTGGCCGCCTCGTCCAGGCCCTTATCGACCATCCGGATGTCGGGACTGTTTTCCACTGGAGTCTGTCGACCAGTGACGCGCACGGCGTTTATGAGAAGCTGGGCTTCAAGGCATCAACCGATGGTCGATACATGCGCCTCGATCGCGTTCCGCAATGAAGAGCGCGTGGCGATGGCTTGCATCAGCCGTTGTTGCAAAATAATCGCAGTGGTTGGACCAGATACGCTTTTGGCGTGAGCTCGTCTTGGCGATGCACCAGCGTGTCTCTATAAGGGCGTCTCCGCGATTGATTTGCGGGAGGTCTGAATGGCAGTATTTCAATTGGTAATGCGAGGCCGCGAAGCCTAGGTCTCATCAGGCGCTCCGCGAGGGTTTACCCTTCGTGCCGAAGCCGGATCGAGAACAGGCTTTTGCCGATGCCGTTCGCCGCCCGACTGCGGGCGCGACGCCAAATATGCCACTCCGCATTCTGGGCAATTGTTGGCCCCTTGCGGCTTCTTCAATTTTTCGACCTTACCGGGATCGGGCTCGTTTGCGCCCGAATGACATCATGGCTCGTTTTAGAATCGATTTGCGCGCGAGCGCCTTTCGCAGCGTTCTTGGCTTCACGCTCACCCATTGGCGGCGCCAGCCGTGGCGGCTTTCGCTCATCATGGGCGGGTTCCTGCTGTCGACGCTGGCCGACGTCTTGACGCCGCTCTATTCCGGCCGGCTGGTCGATGCCGTAGCCAGCAGCGCCGGCGCGGACGCGATTGCCTGGAATGCCGCGGTGACGGCGTTTTCGATGTTGATCGCCCTGGCTCTTACCGGCGTCGTGCTGCGCAACCTGGCCTTCATGGGGATCGTCGAACTGACGCTGAAGATGATGGCCGACATCGCCGCCGATGCCTTCCACCGCGTGCAGCGCTTTTCCACCGACTGGCACGCCAACAGCTTTGCCGGCTCGACCGTGCGCAAGGTGACGCGCGGCATGTGGGCGCTCGACTTGCTCAACGACACCATCCTTATCGCGCTCTTGCCGTCGGTCGTCATGCTCGTCGGCTCTACCCTGCTGCTCGGCTGGTTCTGGCCGCTGATGGGCGTGGTCGTTGCCGCCGGGTCGGTGCTGTTCATCACGGTGACGGCGATGCTGTCGCTTGGCTATGTCGCGCCGGCGGCGAGGCTTGCCAACACCTGGGACACGCGCCTCGGCGGTTCGCTGGCCGACGCGGTGAGCTGCAACGCCGTGGTCAAGGGCTTTGGTGCCGAGGAGCGCGAGGAGCGCCGCCTCGCCAGGGTCGTCGCCAAATGGCGTGCGCGCACGCGGCGCACCTGGGTGCGCGGCACGATCAACGGCACCACGCAAGGGGCGCTGCTGCTGGTCATGCGCGCCGCGGTGATCGGCCTGGCGCTGATGCTGTGGTCGTGGGGGCAGGCAAGCGCCGGCGACGTCGCCTTCGTGCTGACCTCGTTCTTCGTGCTGCAGGGCTATCTCAGGGATATCGGCACCCATATCCGCAATCTGCAGCGTTCGATCAACGACATGGAGGAACTGGTCGATTTCCAGTCCGAACCGCTCGGCATCGAGGACCGGCCCGGCGCCAAATCGATCCGGATCACGCAGGGACGCGTCAGCTTTGACAACGTCACCTTTCACTATGGCAACCACCGATCTCCGCTGTATCGCGACTTTTCGGTCGATGTCGCGCCGGGTGAACGTGTCGGGCTCGTCGGTCATTCGGGTTCGGGCAAGACGACTTTCGTCAAGCTCATCCAGCGGCTCTATGACGTGAACGCGGGAAAGATCCTGATCGATGGCCAGGACATCTCGCAGGTGGCGCAAGCATCGCTGCGCGGGCAGATCGCCATCGTCCAGCAGGAGCCGATCCTGTTCCATCGGTCGCTGGCCGAAAACATCGCCTATGCCCGACCGACGGCGACGCAGGACGAGATCGAGCATGCCGCGAGGCTGGCGAGCGCGCACGATTTCATCACCAGTCTGCCGAAGGGTTACGGCACGTTGGTCGGCGAACGCGGCGTGAAACTCTCGGGCGGCGAGCGTCAGCGCGTGGCGATCGCGCGCGCTTTCCTTGCCGATGCGCGCATCCTGATCCTCGACGAGGCGACATCAAGCCTCGATTCGGAATCGGAGGTGCTGATCCAGCAGGCGATGGAACGATTGATGGTCGGTCGCACCACGCTGGTGATCGCGCACCGGCTTTCGACGGTGCGGGCGCTGGACAGGCTGCTGGTCTTCGATCGCGGCAACATCGTCGAGGAAGGCTCCCATGACGAGCTGATCCGGCTCAAGGGCGGCATCTACCGCCGCCTGTTCGAGCGCCAGGCGCTTGAGCTGACCAAGGGACTTGTCGGCTGACCTGGGGTTGGCCTCCAGCTTCGGCCGCAGGTCACCTCTACCGGGCGAGGTGGCGCGGGGTACGCAATAGCAGGGCCGAGCCGAAGGGCAGACGCAGAGCAAATTCATGCCTCGGCTTTTCGCCTACAGGAATGTCTTCTTCCGCTATGGCGGAGGGACGATGGTCCGCTCGCGAACCGATGAGGTCACGCAAGCGGCCGCTCCGGCGACACCTTTATGGGTGAGTTGATGGGCGACCGACGACCGGCGTCGGCTCCGGCGGCTGGCTAACCTCGGTCATGGCGGGCGTCGCCGGACTGGCCGCCGCCTATGCGCCGCCCGAGACCCACGCCGCCCCGGTCTTTTCATTGCGCGCGCCATGTTCTATGTCTGCCGCACATCGCGGGGGCGCGTCTTGTCAATCACAAAAGCATCCGGTACGCCCCGTTCATGACAGTCACCGTTCGTTTCGCCCCGTCGCCGACCGGCCGCATCCATATCGGCAATGCGCGCACCGCTTTGTTCAACTGGCTGTTCGCCTTGAACAACAAGGGCCGCTTCATCCAGCGCTTCGACGACACCGACATTGTCCGGTCGAAGCAGGAATTTTCCGACGCCATCCTCTACGACCTGCATTGGCTGGGTATTTTTCCGGACGCCACCGAATATCAGTCGCGGCGCTTCGAGGTCTATGACGCGGCGGTCGAGAGGCTGAAGACGGCCGGCGTTCTCTATGCCTGCTACGAAACGCCCGAGGAGCTCGATCTCAGGCGCAAGGTGCGCCGCACGCGCGGCCTTCCGCCGGTCTATGGCCGTGAGGCGCTGGCGCTGACACGAGAGCAGATCGCCGAATACCAGGCCGACGGCCGCCGGCCGCACTGGCGCTTCCTGCTACCCAATTTTTCGAGCGATCCGCAGCAACCCGAGCGCACCGAGGTCCACTGGAACGATCTGGTGCGCGGCGAGGAAACCGTCGATCTGGCCTCGCTGTCCGATCCGGTCCTGGTGCGCGAGGACGGCACCTATCTCTATACGCTGCCTTCGGTGGTGGACGACGTCGAGATGGGCGTCAGCCATGTCATCCGCGGCGACGACCACGTCACCAACACCGGCGTGCAGATCGCCCTGTTCAAGGCACTGGGTGCCGAGCCGCCGGTCTTCGGTCACCATAATCTTCTAACCACCGCATCGGGCGAAGGACTGTCGAAGCGCACCGGTGCGCTTTCCATCGAGAGCCTGCGCGAGGACGGGATCGAGCCGATGGCCGTCGCTTCGCTTGCCGTGCTGGTGGGCACCTCGGAGAACGTTTCTGCGGTGCCGACAATGCCCGAGCTTGCCGAACGCTTCGATCCGGCGGCGACATCGAAGTCCGCGGCCAAGTTCGATCCGGACGAGCTGTTCGTGCTCAACCGGGCGCTGCTGCACCATATGCCGTTCTCCGAGGCGCGAGACCGGCTGATCGTGCTTGGCGTCTCAGGTGAGCAAGCCGAACCTTTCTGGCTGACAGTGCGTGGCAATCTCGACAGGCTGGCCGATGCCGTGAACTGGTGGCGTATCCTGCGCGAGGGGCCGCAGGAGAAGCCGGAGTTTTCCGATGACGACCGCGATTTCCTTGGTCAGGCGTTCGACCTGTTGCCGGAGGAGCCCTGGGGCGGGACGATCTGGAAGGACTGGACGGGCAAGATCAGGGAAGCGACCGGCCGCAAGGGCAAGGCGTTGTTCATGCCGCTCAGGCTCGCCCTTACCGGACTGCCTTCGGGGCCGGAGCTTGCAGATCTATTGCCGCTGATGGGTCGGGAAGGAACGCTGGCCCGACGACCCTGACCTTGCGCTGCTCCGGCGGCACAGTGGACACCGGCGAAGTCACCGGCTTGACGGAAAGCCGCTTGATCGCGTCGCGGTCCAGTCCGCCTTCAATGTTCGCCAGCGTCTCCGGGTCGGTGCCCGGATCGGGTTTGGAAACCGGGACCGGAACGAGCGGTGCCGCGTCGGCTTCGGGCCGCGACTGCTGCTGATACGGCGGATTGCCGCCGATGATCTGGAAATTCTGCGCCGCGTTGCAGCCGCAGGCCGGCGGCCGCGACATGTTGGACTGCTTGTAGAGATAGGCGGTCGGCAATTCGCTGTAAGGCCTGCCGGTGACCGATGACGTCATCGACGCCGAATCGTCGTCCATGCCGCGCGCATAGAAAACCTGCATCTCGGTGCCGGGGCAACTCGATTCTGCAATTCTTCTGGTCGCGTTCGAAATCGCTGACCGAGGCGGCATTCGACATCGGAAAGAAGTAGCCGTCGCAGGTGCGCACGCACGTGGTGTGGAACTGGCCGCCGACGCTCGGAAAGTCCGGTATGCCGGGCTGGTTGAGCACTCGGCGGACGTTTCGCTCCTCGCCGGGATCGTCAGACTGGTCGAGTGTGTCGAGTGAATCGATCTGCCGGCTATTGCCGCCGAAAAGCTGGTCGAACAGGTTTGCGTTGCCGTCTTCGCGATTGGCTTCCTGCAGCGGTGCGCCCGGTGGAACAATTGTGGCGTCGTCGTCCCGGCAACCATTGGCGTCGAGCGCCGCCAGGATGCGTCCGCGATCACGGCGCGAGCCGCCGCCTTCGGCCAGCCGCTCGCGTTTGCTCTGCAGGGCATCGAGATTGGCATTCATGCGCTCGATGGTGGCATTGAGCCCGGCGCATTGATTGACGTTGCGGCCGAACAGCGAAAAGCCGCAGCCGGCGCTGCTGGACTGGCCGCGGGCCTTCGAGATCTGCTCGCGTTGCCTGGCGATGGCGGCGTCGTATTTCCGGACCAGCGCTGGGCCGCCACCGCCACCGCGCGAGGCAGCGGCAAGATCGGCCTCCAACTGGCGGCAGACCCGCGGGGCGGCTTGTGGCTCGGTGACCGTGGCGCCGGAAAGCAAGAGGCCAAGCAGCACGGCAGCATGCGCCTGCTTCCACCCTCCGCTTGTCATTCTCCTGAACCCCGCTTGCCTATGGTCGCCGAGGCTACCCCGTTCGCGGTTAACCGTCTATTTCGGGCATGGCCCGAGCACCGGCGTTAAAGCCCGGTGATCAATGCGTCTTCCGTGGTTTGACGTCATGACAATGCGCTAATTTCAATCTGCCAAGCGACGCAAAGGACACATGGGTCAGCCGTTTCCGGGTCGCGGTCAGAACTTGTAGTTCATACCGATTTTGACCGCATTGAACGTATTGCCGAACACGGTGTTACTGCCGCCGTAGTCGATGGTCTGGTCTCGCAGATCGACATACAGATATTCGACTTTCGCGGACCAATGGTCGGTGAGCGCCTGCTCCAGGCCGGCGCCGATGGTCCAGCCAGTCTTGGTGTTCTTCTCGGAAAAGCTGTTGAGGGGGCCGTCGAGATACCGGTTTTCGACGCTCCCGAACGCCAAACCACCGGTCCCGTAGACCAGGGTGCGATCGAACGCATAGCCTGCCCTCGCGCGAAGCGTTCCAAACCAGTCCACCTTGGTGTCGTAAGTATCGCCGCGAACGCCAACGTTGATTTCGTTCGAGTTCCCCTTGATGTCGGCGCCTGCGATGTCGGCCTCGACGCCAAGAACCACGGAATTGATCTGGTAGTTGTAGCCGACCTGAACGCCGCCCAGGAAACCGTCGATGTTGTAGTCCTGGCTCGCCTGAAACGTTGGTGTGTTGGGCGAACTGAAAACCGCGTCGGATCTACCGAAACCGTAGCCAAGATGCCCGCCGGCATAGACGCCGGACCAGTCGTGGACGGTTGTGGGTTCAGCACCAATAGCGTCAGCGGCGAACGCATGTCCGCCGACCAGGGACAGCATTGCAGATGCAAGCAACAGGCCTCTCATGGTAATCCTCGCCGCCAAACCAGACGACTGAACTCTATCAAATCGGCCTTCCCTGAGAAATCCACCTTCGGCAAGCGCCAAATTTTCGCAATCAAAAGTTGCCGGCCTGCAACACCTGTTCGGACAAGGTTGTGTCGGAGCACCGTGCGGGCCACCTTCGCGGCTTGGCCAAGCCGAACCAGCAGGAGCTGAATTAGCCCAGATTGGCGATCGCCTGTGCCTGCTGTGCAGCTTCGGCGATTGCCAGCGCTGTCATGTTGACCACGCCGCGCGAGGTTACCGACGGTGTCAGTATGTGTGCCGGCTTGTCGGTGCCAAGCAGGATCGGACCGACATGCAGTGCATCCATCATCGTGCGAAGCGCGGTGAGCGTGATGTTGGCCGCGTCGAGATTCGGGAATACCAGCAGGTTGGCTTCGCCCTTCAGCCGGGAGTGCGGGTAGACGCGCTGACGCAACTGCTCCGACAGGGCCGAGTCGGCATGCATCTCGCCGTCGCACTGCAACTCGGGCGCAATCCGCGCCAGGATCGCCGCTGCATGCCGCATCTTCAGCGCGCTCGGCGCATCGCGCGAGCCGAAATCCGAGAACGACAGAAGGGCAGCCTTGGGCTCGATGCCGAAGCGCCTGATTTCCTCCGCTGCCAGAATGGTCATCTCCGCGATCTCCTCTGCCGTCGGATCAACCGAGACATAGGTGTCGGTGAGGAAGATGATGCCGCGCTGCGAGATCAGCATGGAAAGCGTCGACAGGTCATGATCCCTGATGCCGGCACGCGGGCCAATGATCAGGGTGACATTGCGCAGATGGCGGGCAAAGCGGCCCTCGAGGCCGCAGATCATGGCGTCGGCGTCGCCGCGTTTCAGGGCGAGTGCCGCGATGACCGTGTTGTCGGTGCGCACCATGGTGCGCGCGGCCTCCGTCGTCACGCCGCGCCGGCCGGCGAGTTCGATTAGCAGATCGACATAGTGGCGGTAGCGCGGGTCGTCTTCCGGGTTGATCAGGCCGAAATCGACGCCGGGCCTGATGCGCAATCCGTAGCGCTTCAGCCTGACCTCGACCACATGCGGCCGGCCGATCAGGATCGGCTCGGCGATGCCTTCCTCAAGCACCACCTGGGCAGCGCGCAACACGCGTTCGTCCTCACCCTCGGCATAGATGACACGCTTGGCGGTCGAGGCCTTGGCCGACGAGAACACCGGCTTCATCACCAGTCCGGAACGGAAGACGAAGCGATTGAGCTTGTCGATGTAGGCGGCGAAGTCGGTGATCGGCCGCGTGGCGACACCGGTGTCGCAGGCTGCCTTGGCGACGGCCGGGGCGATGCGCAGGATCAGGCGCGGATCGAAGGGCGAGGGGATCAGGAACTCGGGTCCGAAGACCGGCGTTTCGCCGGAATAGGCGCGCGCGGCCACGTCCGAAGGCTCCTCGCGGGCAAGCGCCGCGATCGCTCGTACCGCGGCCATCTTCATCTCTTCATTGATGGCGCTCGCGCCGCAGTCCAGCGCACCGCGGAAAATGTAAGGAAAGCACAGTACGTTGTTGACCTGATTGGGAAAATCCGATCTCCCCGTGCAGATCATCGCGTCGGGCCGGGCGGCCCTTGCCACCTCCGGCATGATCTCCGGATTGGGGTTGGCCAGCGCCAGAATCAATGGTTTTGGCGCCATGTGTTGCAGCAGTTCCGGCTTCAGCACGCCTGCCGCCGAAAGGCCGAGGAAGACGTCGGCGCCGGGGATGACATCGGCCAGCGTGCGTGCCTCGGTGTCCTTCACATAGGGGTCTTTCCAGCGGTCCATCTCGTCGATGCGCCCCTTGTAGGCGACGCCGAAACGGTCGGTGACCCAGATGTTCTCCACCCGCGCGCCAAGCGAAACCAGCAGATTGAGGCAGGCAATGGCGGCCGCGCCGGCGCCGGAGGTGACGATCTTGATGTCCGAAATGGCCTTGCCGGCGAATTCCAGCCCGTTGAGCACGGCGGCGGCGACAATGATGGCGGTGCCATGCTGGTCGTCGTGGAAGACTGGGATGCCCATGCGGGCTTTCAACTGCTCTTCCACCTCAAAGCACTCGGGCGCCTTGATGTCCTCGAGGTTGATGCCGCCGAAGGTCGGCTCCAGCGCCGAGATCGTCTCGACCATGCGCTCGATCCCGGGCGCGTCTATCTCGATGTCGAACACATCAATGCCGGCGAACTTCTTGAACAGGACAGCCTTGCCTTCCATGACCGGCTTGGAGGCAAGGGGTCCGATATTGCCGAGGCCGAGCACCGCCGATCCGTTGGAGACGACGCCGACCAGATTGGCGCGCGCCGTATAGTCGGCGGCGGTCGCCGGATCGTCGCGGATTTCGAGGCAAGGGGCGGCGACGCCTGGCGAATAAGCAAGCGCAAGGTCGCGCTGGTTGCCCAGCGGCTTGGTCGCCTGGATCTCGAGCTTTCCCGGACTTGGATATTTGTGGAAGTAGAGGGCGGCTTCATCGAGATCCGAACGTGCCGTCTTCTTGTTCTCGCCTTCCATGCGGCCGCTCCCTCGAAATCTGCCTGGAGAGTCCTTTTAGCATGCGGCCAAGCTTTTTCGCGACGCTAAATGACGCGCCGACAGCTCTACCCGGCGGCGCGTCCAAAATGACTATATATCAAATGCTTATGCGGATTTTATGCCAAATGAGTCTTGCTGCTTGATCGGCGTGCCGATCAAAAGGCGCTGACGTAGAGACCGCCGTCGACCGGTATGTTCTGCCCGGTCATATAGCCGGCATGGACCGAGCACAGGAAGGCGCAGATCTGGCCGAACTCCTCCGGCGTGCCGAGCCGCTTGGCCGGAACATCGGCACTGATGCGGGTCTTGCGCGCGGCGGCAGCGGCGGGGTCTTCGACCGTGCCGGCCTCATGCGGCCCGCGCAGCCGGTCGGTATCAAGCTTGCCCGGCAGCAGGCTGTTGATGGTCACGTTGCGATCCACCACCGTGCGTGCCACGCCGGCGAGGAACGACGTCAGGCCGGCGCGCGCGCCCGAAGAGAGATCAAGACCGGGGATAGGAACGTAGACCGACAGCGAGGTGATGTTGACGATGCGGCCAAAGCCACGCGCCGCCATGCCGTCGATGACGGCCTGCACCAGCTCGATCGGCGTCACCATGTTCTGGGTGACGCCTTCGAGAATCTTCGCGCGATCGAGTTCACGGAAATCGCGAAGCGGCGGGCCACCATTGTTGTTGACGAGAATGTCCGGGTCCGGACAGGCCGCGAGCAGCGCCTTCTGCACCTCGGGTTTCGAAACGTCGCCGACTACCTCCTTGACCGCCACGCCATAGCGCTCGCGCAGCTCAGCGGCGGTTTTCGCCACCAGTTCGGCGTTGCGGCCGTTGACGACGATGTCGCAGCCGGCCTCGGCCAGCGCCATGGCGCAGCCGCGCCCAAGCCCCTTGCTCGAAGCGCAGACGATAGCCTTCTTTCCGCGAATACCGAGATCCATGTCGATTTTCTCCTCTTGAGCCGGCCGCAAGCTAGTCCCTCGGCTGGACCAATCGCAACCGTCATACGGTTGTTGCATGAATCGGGGCATAGGCTGGGCGAAAGCAACGGTGAAATCGCGATGTCCGGCCAAGAGCCCCGCACTTTCCGCAGCATGTTCATTTCCGACGTCCATCTTGGATCGAAGGCGGCGAAGGCCGAATTCCTGATCGACTTCCTTAGATATCACGACGCCGACATAATCTATCTGGTCGGTGACATCGTCGATGGCTGGCGGTTGCGGCGGAGCTGGCACTGGCCGCAAAGCCACAACGACGTCGTGCAGAAATTGCTGCGCAAGGCGCGCAAGGGCGCCACCATCACCTACATCGCCGGCAACCACGATGAATTCGCTCGCCAGTTCCAGGGTGTGCATTTCGGTGGCATCGTCGTCGCCGACCGCGCCATCCACGAAACCGCCGACGGCAAACGCCTGCTCGTCATCCACGGCGACCAGTTTGATACCGTCGTCCACAACGCGCGCTGGCTCGCATACCTTGGCGACCACGCCTATGATGCGGCGATGCTGGTCAACCGGGTCGTCACGCGGCTTCGCCAATTGCTCGGCCTGCCGTATTGGTCGTTCTCGTCCTGGGCCAAGGCCAACGTCAAGAAGGCGGTGAACTTCATCGGGTCGTTCCAGACCATGCTTGCGGAGGAAGCGCGCCGCTCGCATGTCGACGGCATCATCTGCGGCCATATCCATCATGCCGCCATCGAGAATTTTGGCGATGTCCAGTACATCAACACCGGTGACTGGGTGGAAAGCTGCACCGCCGTTGTCGAGCACTTTGACGGCCGGTTGGAGATCCTGACCTGGGCGCAGGTGCTGCCCGAGGCGCCGGACGAGCCCTTCATCCCGATGCTCATCGAGGACCGGGTGGGGCAGGCGGCATAGCGCCGGAGTTCATTTCGGCTCTGGGATCAATCGATTAGGCCAACCGGTTTCGCCCGGTTTTCACCCATGTTAAGGGATCGATACGCGTTGCCGGCCGGTCGAGTGCAGCGTTATTGGATCGATTCATGTCCCTGCCGCCGCTTTCGCCCGAACAGCTCGTCAAGCCGCGCCATTTCGAACTGCGCATCAGCCTGATCTTCGCGACACTGTTCGTGCCGCTCGGAACGCATCTGCCTTACTTCCCGCTGTGGCTGCAGGCCAAGGGTTTCCATGCCGAGCAGATCGCCGTGATCCTGGCGGCACCGATGTTCCTGCGGGTGGTGACGACGCCGTTGCTGACCGCGCTGGCCGACAGGGCCAGGGATCGCGCCGATGTCTATGTCGCGCTGGTGGCGGCCGCGCTACTCTTGTCTGCAGGTTATTTCCTGACACCGACCTATGCCATGGTGCTGGCAGTGTCGCTGGCGCTGACCATTGTCTGGACGCCGCATTCGCCGATCGCCGATTCGCTGGCGCTGTCGGGCGTGCGCCGCTTCGGCTCGAACTACACCAGCATGCGCAAATGGGGCTCGATCTCCTACCTGTTCGCCAACATTGCAGGCGGCTTCATCCTGTCGGCAACCGGCGCCCGGGCCGTTCCGGTAATCATTTTCGTGGCACTTGCCGCGGCACTTGCCGCCGGCTTGCTGGCGCCCCGTCTTGGCCGTCCGCGCCGTGCCTCGCCGCTTTCGGCCACCGACATCCAGCAGTCGGCGCCAAAACTCCTCAACCCATATTTCCTGTATTTTTCCATCGGCGTTGGCGTCATCACCGCCAGCCACGCATTCCTCTACGGATTCGTCTCGATCTACTGGAAATCGATCGGTATCGGCGATTCGGTCGTCGGCTTGCTATGGGCGTGGGGCGTGGTGTCCGAAGTCTGCATGTTCATGATGTTCACCCGCTTCTTCGGCGCATTTTCGGTCGTGACGATCATGATGATGGCAGGGGTTGGGGCCGTCGTGCGGTGGATCGCCTTTCCCCTGGTCTGGCCGCTTGGCCTCGGCGTTGCCGGGTTTTTCGGCGTCCAGACGCTGCATTCGGTCTCGGTGGCGCTGGTGCTGATCGGCCTGCAGAAGATGATCGGCGAAACGATTTCCGAGGAGCAGACAGGTGCCGCGCAAGGCATCGCCTATTTCTCCAACGGGTTCTTCATGGCGGTGGTGACGCTGGCATCCGGCCCGCTTTACGACCATTTCGGCGTCGACGGCTTCTTTGCCATGATCCCGATCGCCTTGATCGGATTGGTCCTCATCGGACTTGCGGCGCGCTCAGCCCCACAAGGCCGTATCAGGGGGTGATACCAGGGATCCCTGGTAGACAAGACCGGGCACGCGATCGCGGGCAAGCAGCAGCGGACCGTCGAGGTCGACAAAGTCGGCGCCTTGGGCCAGCAGGACGGCCGGCGCCATCGCCAGCGACGTGCCGACCATGCAGCCGACCATGATGCTGAAACCGAGTTCGCGGGCGCGATCGCGCAGGACGAGCGCCGCCGTCAGGCCGCCCGATTTGTCGAGCTTGATGTTGACGGCGTCGTAGAGGCCGACAAGCGCGGCAAGGTCCTTCGCCTCGTGCACGCTTTCATCGGCGCAGATCGGCACGGGATGCGCGATATGGCGCAAGATCTCATCGTGGCCGGCCGGCAGCGGCTGTTCGATCAGCGCGATGCCTTGCTCGGCGGCAAAGGCAAGGTTTGCAGCGATGTTCTCGTCGGTCCAGCCCTCGTTGGCGTCGAGGATGATGCGGCTGTCGGGCGCCGCTTGCCGGACGGCGCGGATGCGCGCGACGTCGTTGTCACCACCGATCTTGACCTTGAGCAGCGGCCGCGCCGCATTGGCGCGGGCTTGCGCCGCCATCGTCTCCGGTTCGCCGAGCGATAACGTGTAGGCGGTTTCGAGTTCCGATAGCGGAACGGCGCCAATCGCGGTGGCGACGGGTGCTCCGCTGATCTTTGCCTCCAGATCCCACAGAGCGCAGTCGATGGCGTTGCGGGCAGCGCCTGCCGGCATGGCGTCCAGCAAGGCTGTCCGGCCGATGCCGCCGGCGATCCGGTCGCGCATCGCCTCGATCGCGTCATTCACACCATCCATGGTTTCGCCATAGCGCTTGTAGGGGACGCATTCGCCACGGCCCGTGTGACCGTCCTCGCTGATTGCGCAGGTGATGACCTCGGCTTCCGTCTTCGAACCACGTGAAATGGTGAAGGTTCCGGCGATCGGAAAACGTTCGGCCTCAACCGAAATGACACGCGCCATATTTTTCTGCTCCGGCTGTGCGACAAGCGCTGTCGGCAAATCGACAGGTCAGACCCGTCAGGCTAAACAGGACGCCATGTTGACTATCGGCAAGCGCGACGCAAGCGGCACGACCGCGGGGGAGGCTGACCACGAACCGCGCGTGGCGATCGGCGAGGAGGACGGCGTTCTGGGTTGCGCGTTCTCGGGAATCTGGACGACACGCACCGTCGCATTGATCGACACCGATATGCGCAAGATCGAGAAACGGAGTGGTTTCAAGACCTTGGCGCTCGATCTTTCCAACATCGAGAAGATGGATACCGCCGGCGCCTGGCTGATAGACAGGCTGGTCAGCGCTTTCGAGAAAAAGGGCGTCAAAATCCAGATGCAGGGCCAAAGCGAGATCGCTTCGATACTGCTCGACGCCGTGGGTGAGGCTGTTCGGCGCGAATCCGAATCCGGTCCGGTGCGGCCGCCCAACATTATCATTCGCACGCTGGAGGCGGTCGGCCGGCGCGTCTATGAGATGCGCGACGACTTCCTCGCCTCGATGAACATCCTCGGCGCCACCATCCGCGGCGCGCAGATGAAGCTCGGCCGCGGCCATGCCGTCAATCCCGCGGCGATCTTCAACCAGATAGACCGCATGGGCGTCGGCGCCATTCCGGTGGTGGTGCTTATGTCGGCGATCGTCGGCGCCATCGTTGCCCAGCAAGGCGCCTATCAGCTCAGCTATTTCGGCGCCGACATTTTTGTCGTCGACCTCGTCGGCGTGCTTATCCTGCGCGAGCTCGGCGTGCTGATGACGGCGATCATGATCGCCGGTCGCTCCGGAAGTGCTATTACCGCCGAGATCGGCTCGATGAAGATGCGCGAGGAGGTCGACGCGCTGAAGGTGATCGGGCTCAACCCGATCGGCGTCCTGGTCTTCCCGCGGCTGGTGGCGCTGGTGATCGCCTTGCCCTGCCTGACCGTCATCGCCAATTTCGCCGCGCTCGGTGGCGGCATTCTCGCGGCCTGGCTCTATTCGGATATCGCGCCTGCCGCCTTCATAGACCGGCTGCGCGTCGCCATCGACCTCAGCACGATTTTCTCCGGCCTGATCAAGGCACCATTCATGGCCATGATCATCGGCACGATCGCCTCGGTTGAAGGCATGAAGGTCGGCGGCAGCGCCGAATCGCTCGGCCAGCACGTCACCGCCTCGGTGGTGAAGTCGATCTTCGTCGTCATCATCCTCGACGGGCTGTTCGCCATCTTCTACGCAGCGATCGAGTTCTGAGATGAAGCTGCGGAGCAGGACAAAGGCGATCGCGGACGACACGGGCGAGGGCGATATCGTGCTTTCCGCGCACGACATCACCGTGGCCTTCGCCGACAAGGTGATTCTCGACAAGTTGTCGCTCGACATCAGGCGCGGCGAGATTCTCGGTTTTGTCGGCGCCTCGGGCGCCGGCAAGTCGGTCCTGCTGCGCACCATTCTCGGCCTGACGCGCAAGCGGTCGGGCACGATCAAGCTGTTCGGCGTGGATGTCGAGAAGGCGAGCGACGCGGAACGCCTGCGTATCGACATGCGGCTTGGCGTGCTGTTCCAGCACGGCGCGCTGTTTTCGGCGCTGACGGTAATGGAAAACGTCCAGGTGCCAATGCGCGAGTATCTCGACCTGCCGCGAAAGCTGATGGACGAACTGGCGATGCTCAAGGTCGAGTTGGTTGGGCTGCCGCCGGACGCGGCGCAAAAATTCCCCTCCGAACTCTCGGGCGGCATGATCAAACGGGCGGCGCTGGCACGGGCGCTGGCGCTCGACCCCGACATCGTCTTCCTCGACGAGCCGACCTCCGGCCTCGATCCAATCAGCGCGGCGGAATTCGACGAACTGGTGGTCAAGCTGCGCGATACGATGGACCTGACCGTCTATATGGTCACCCACGACCTCGACACGCTGTTCACCGCTTGCGACCGCGTGGCCGTGCTCGGCAACAAGAGAGTGCTGGTCGAAGGCACCATCGACGACATGCTGAAGAGCGAGGAGCCATGGGTGAAATCCTATTTCCGCGGAAAACGCGCCCGGCAACTTGATCTTGCGGCGCGCGCATAGCCATAAGTGAAGCAATGGAAACCAGAGCCAACTACGTCATTGTCGGCATTTTCACGCTGGTCGCGATCCTGGCGGCGTTCGCCTTCGTCTACTGGACGGCGGCGATCGGCGACAAGGGCGAGACCACGTTGCTGCGCGTGCGCATTCCGGGCTCGGCTTCCGGGCTTGGCCGGGGCAGTTTCGTGTTGTTCAACGGCGTCAAGGTGGGCGACGTCAGGCGCGTCTATATCGATGTCGACAATCCGACGGTCGCCATTGCCGACACCGAGATCGACCGCTTGACGCCGATCACCAAGTCGACGCAGGCCGATATCGGCCTTGCCGGTCTCACCGGGCAGGCAAATATCGAACTCAAGGGTGCCGACCCCAAGGAAGTAAAACTCCTCGATCAGGCCGAAAAGGAAGGCAAGGTCGCCGAGATCGTTGCCAACCCCTCGGCGGTAACCAATCTCTTGCAGACCGCGCAGAACATCTTCACCCGCGCCGACAAGGTACTGAGCGAGCTTGAAGGCTTCACCAAGGATGTCCGAGGGCCGCTGACCGACACCGTCAAGAACGTGCAGACCTTCTCCGATGCGCTGGCCAAGAATTCCGACGGCATCGACAAGTTCCTGTCCAGCGTCAGTGCGCTGGCCGACGAGTTGAAGGGCGTTTCCGGTAAGCTGGACGGCACGCTGAAGGCAGCGGAAGGCCTGCTCAATGCCGTCGACAAGGACCAGATCAAGAGCATCGTCGCCAATGTCGATACAGTGACGTCAAACCTCAAGGAAACCTCGAAGCAGTTCGACAGCGTCATCAAGAACGTCGATACGGCGGTCGGGTCGGTCAACGATTTCGCCAAGCAGACGCAAGGCACGCTGGCCAAGGTCGACGGCGTGCTGGACGGCATCGATCCGGCGCAGGTGCGCACCGCTCTGGCCAACATCCAGAAGGCGAGCGAAAACGCCGACAAGGCTGCCGCGGACATCGCCAAGGTGACCGACAAGTTCGCCAACCGGGCTGATGATATCGACCAGACGATCAAGGATGCCAAGCAGCTTGCCCAACGACTCAACGACGCCTCGGTGCGTGTCGACGGTATCCTCGCCAAGGTCGACACCTTGCTTGGTTCGGGGCAGGCCGATGGCGTGATGGCCGACGCCAGGGCGACGATGAAGTCGTTCAAGCAGGTTGCCGACACGCTGAATTCCCGCCTCGGCGTCATAACCGACAATCTGGCGCGTTTCTCGGGCCAGGGCCTGACAAACGTCGAGGCGCTGGTGCAGGACAGCCGTCGTTCGATCACCCGCATCGAGGAGGCGGTGACCGATCTCAGCCGAAACCCGCAGCGCATCCTTTCGGGTGGCGATGGCGAGGTTCGGCAATTCGATGGCAGGGCGCGGCGTTGACTTCGGCCGCCGCTCGCCCCAAGAACATGAGCTGCGGATGCGGATTGATCTTACGATCCGGGGACAACGAGGATCGCGCGTGAAGTCGGTGTGGGTGAGAACGAGCGGGTTGACATCGGCTGCGGCACTGCTTGCGCTCTCGCTTGCCGGCTGCGCGGCGCTGGGCGGCAAGCCTGCGCCGCTGGATACGTTCGAGCTTTCGGCGCCGTCGATCGACGCACGCGGCCACAGCCGCCGCCAGATTCTCATCGCCCAGCCCTCCGCGCTCAAGGCGCTGGACAGCCAGAACATCGTCATCAAGCCTTCGGATCGTTCGATCCAGTATCTCAAGGGCGCGCAGTGGGCCGACCGACTGCCGTTGATCGTGCAGGCGCGGCTGGCCGAGACTTTCCAGCGCTCAGGCAGCTTTGCCGGCGTCGGCAAGCCGGGCGAGGGCCTGGCCATCGACTACCAGGTGATCGTCGAGGTCCGTTCGTTCGAAGTGCGCGTCGACGGCGGCGAGCATGCCGAGGTCGACCTGTTCGTGCGCATCCTGAACGACCGCAACGGCGAGGTGCGTGCCTCCAAGAGCTTCACCGCATCCGCGCCCGTTTCGGGCAGCGGCAATCCCGCCTATGTCAATGCGCTCGACAATGCGTTCGGGGATGCAGCCAAGCAGATCGTGCGCTGGACCGATTCCGTCATCTGATCTCCGTAAGGGATTGATCGCGCAACGCTTCTGAGAGCGCTGAAGTCTTCTCCAGGCGACACCGCAGACGTGCCAGCACAACAAATCGATCGAAATGAAAAAGGCGGGAAATTTCCCGCCTTTTTGTTTGTTGCAGAGAGGCGTGGCTAGTGCAGGCGGCCGCTGGCGTGGGCCAGCATGGTATAGACCTTGCCGGTGTCCGACGTCAGATAGGTCTGCGCCATGATGTTGTCGCGGTCGTTGCGCGCGACATCCTTGAGCAGCTTCTCGAAATCGTCGCAATAGCGGTCGACGGCGGCACGGAACTCGGCCTCCGCCTGATATTTGCGGCGGATCTCGTCAAACGTCTGCTGACCTTTCAGCGTGTAGAGCCGCCGGGTGAACACGTCACGCTCGCCGCGCCGATAGCGGTTCCACAACTCGATCGAAGCATCGTGGTCGATCGCCCGCGCGATATCGACGGACAGCGAGTTCAGCGATTCCACGACGTGCAGCGGCGAGCGCTGGGCAGGAGCCGCACGCGGTGCTTCCGCTGGCGTTGCCGGCCTGGCTTCCTCTTCGCGCGATGCCCCGCTCAGCAAATCACGGACCCAGCCGCCTTGCGGCGTACGGGCGCTGGCATCAGCACGCTGGCGCGGTGCCGCCTCGGCCGGACGCTCGAGGTCGAGCGTGCCGCGCAGCGCGGGGCCGCCCAACGGCGCCTGAGGTGTGCGAAGCTCCGGCTGTGGTGCCGGCGCGCGACGCGGTGGCTCGGGGGTGCGTGCGGCCGGCGCTTGCGGCGCCGGCCGCAGATTGCGCGGTTCAGAGGTATCGCCACCGCGGCCGGACTTCGCAACGATGTCCGAAAGCTCTTTCAAGGCGTTGATCTGCTCAGAAACGGCACGGCGGATGGCCGAGGTCGATTCCTTTGCCTCTTCCGGCATCTCGATGACGCCCTTCTTGAGTTCGGCGCGGGTGAGGTCGAGCTCGCTCTTGATCGAGCCCGCGGTGCGGCGCATCTCCTCGGTCGCATCGGCGAAGCGCTTGGTTGCCGAATCGACGACTTCGGTGATGGCGTTGCGGATCTTGTCCGCCGACTCCATCGTCTTGCCCTCGGCGTTCTGCAGCGTCTGGCCGACCAGGCTCTCGAACGAGCGCATGACCTTTTCAAGATCCTCCGACTTCTTGACCAGGCCGACGGCGAGGTCCTCGAGCGACGATTGCCTTTCGAGCGTGTGCTCGAGATTGCTCTGGGCCGAGCTCAGCAGGTCCGAAGCACTAGACAGCAGGCGGCTGTGTTCGTCGAACTTGGTGGCGATCGATGCGACCTCGCGCAAGGTGGACGATGACAGTTCCGTCAGCCTTGTCGTGTTCGAATCGACCAGCCGCGCCGAGCTGGCGAAGGTTTGCGCGGCCTTTTCCGTGGTGGCGGCGAAGCTTTGCGTGCTGCCGCTCAGCCGTTCGTCGACCTGGCCGAGATTGACCGCGGCCTGTTCGATCAATTGACCGAGCTGCGAGCTGGACTTGGTCATGCGGCCAATGAGGTCGGCGACGCTGTCGGACAGCGACGAGCGAGCGCCTTCGACGGCCGACAATGTCTCGGCCGTGCGGCTGGCGAGCGCGTTGACCAGTGCTGCGTTCTCGCTGCGCAGCTTTTCCGTGGCGCGTTCGGTGACCTCTTCCATGCTTTTTTGCAGTTCCGAGCCGCCCTGGGCGAAGCGCTCGACCAAAGGCCGCGCGGTTTCGTCGAGGATCTTCGACATTTCGGCCGAGCGCGCCGCGAGCATGGAGTTGAGCTCGCGGGTATTGGCGCCGATGGTCTTGGCGGCGTCGTTGGTGCTCTGGCCGATATGCTGGCCAACCGCGGTGAAGGTCTCCGCGATGACGTTGGCGCGCGACACGAGTTGCGCCTCGGCACTCGACACCTGCTCGTTGAGCTTCTGGCCCATCGTCTCGGCCGTGTAGGCGAGACGGTTCTCGACACCGGCGATCTGCTCCTCGACACGGGCGGCCGCGGCCGCCGCGCTCGATGCGAGCCGTTCGTCGGCACCGGCAAGCGCCTGCTCGATCTCGCGGGCATGCACGGCCAGTTCCTGGCCGGTCTGCCGCGCACGGTCGGCGACCCTCTGCTCGGTGCTGGCAAAAGCACCGACGATGGTCTCCGCATGCTCGCCGATCGTCGATGTGCTGCTGGCGATGCGCGAGACAAGGCGCTGATCGGCATCGTCGAAGATGCGGCCGATCTCCGACGCACGGCTCGACAGTGCTTCGGAACCTTCGGCGATGCGAGAAACCAGCTGCTGGTCGGCGGCGTCGAAGATGCGGCCAAGGTCCGATGCACGTGCGGCAAGCGCTTCGGCCGATTCGCCGATGCGCATGCCGAGCCGCTGGTCGGCGCTTTCGAAGTTGCGCAGAATGTCGCCGGCGCGCGCGGCGAGCGACTGTGCCGTTTCGACGGCGCGGGCGACCAGCTTCTGGTCGGCGGCATCGAAGGTACCGGCAATCTCGCTTGCGCGGGCGCTCAACTGATCGGCGGTCTCCTGGGCGCGGGCGGCCAGCTTCTGGTCCGCCACGTCAAAGGTGCCGGCAATCTCACTTGCACGAGCGGCCAGTTGATCGGCGGTTTCATGGGCGCGAGCCAGCAGGGAACTGGAGGTATCGTCCGCGCGGGCAAGAAGGGCGTTCGACGTGTCTTCCGCACGGGCGTGCAGGCGACGATCGGCCTCCTCGAAGGTGCGGGCGATGTCTTCGGCCCTCGCCAGCAGGGCGGCGGAGGTCTGCTCGGCGCGCTCGGCGATCCTGCGGTCGGCGTCGCTGAACGCCGCACCGGCCTGCTCATGCAGCGTGCTGGTGACCTCCAGGACCTTTTCGCGCAACGCCCCGGCAACGAAGACAGCGCTCTTCTCGAGAACGCTGCGGACGTTGTCGACACCTGTCGACAGCGCCCGCTCCATGGTGCCGGCGCGTTCCTCGATGATGCCGGTCTGGCGGCTGAACGCCTGCTCGATCTTCTCGACGTCGGCAGCAATCGCATCGGAAATGCTGGTGCTTCGTGCGGCGATCTGGTCGATGTGGCCCGACAGCGAGCGGTCGACGTCCTTGCGGGTTTCGGCGAGCTTGCCGAGATCGTCTTCCAACGCGCGGCTCAGCATATTGCGGCCTTCGGCCAGCTTGCCGACATGTCCGGCGATGACGTTGTCGATGTCGCCGCGGCTTTCGGTGAGCTTCTGCAGGTCGGCTTCGAGGGCGCGCTTGAGAATGTCTCGGCCCTCGGCCAGCTTCTCCACCTGACCAGCGACCAAGCCGTCGATGCTGGAGCGGCTTTCGGCCAGCTTGGCCAGATCGGCTTCCAGCGCGCGCTTCAGGATATCGCGGCCTTCGGCCAGCTTCTCGACCTGGCCGGCGACCAGACCGTCGATGCTGGAGCGGCTTTCGGCCAGCTTGGCGAGGTCGTCCTCAAGCGCCTTCGATAGGGTCGAACGCTCCTGAACGAGCCTTTCCGCGTGGTTGTTGACGAGACCGCCGACGTTTTCAAGATCAGCCTGGAGCGCCTTCGACAGCGTCGAACGATCCTGGGCGAGCCGTTCGGAATGGCTGTTGACCAGGCCGTTGACGCTTTCGAGGTCGGCTTCGAGCGCCCGCGCGAACTGTGCCCGGTCGTCGATCAGTTTCTGCGACTGGTCGGCAACGGTGCTCTTGACCGCATTGAGGTCGGCTTCGAGCGCCCGCCGCAGGATGTCGCGGCCCTCGGCCAGCTTCTCGACCTGGCCGGCGACCAGTCCGTCGATGCTGGAGCGGCTTTCGGCCAGCTTGGCGAGGTCATCCTCGAGTGCCTTCGACAGGGTCGAGCGATCCTGAACAAGCCTGTTCATGTGATCGGCGATGACACTGTTCACATTCTGCAAATCGGTTTCCAGGGCCTGCGAAAGCTGGCCGCGATCCTCGGCCAGCTTTTCCGACTGGCTGGCGATGACGCCCTTGATCGTGTTCAGGTCGGATTCAAGGGCACGCTTGAGGATATCACGGCCCTCGGCCAGCTTCTCGACCTGGCCGGCGACGAGGCCATCAATGCTCGAGCGGCTCTCGGCGAGCTTGGCAAGGTCGGCCTCAAGTGTCTGCGACAGCAGGCTGCGGTCCTCGGCCAGCCGCCCTGAATGGCCCTCGATCAGGCCACGTATGCCGGACAGATCATCGTCGAGCGAGCGGGACAGCTGCGTCCGGTCCTCCGCCAGCTTGGCGGAATGGGTTTCGATGAGGCTCTTGATGCCGATGATGTCGTTTTCCAGCGCCTTGGCGAGCACGGCGCGGCCCTCGGCGATCTTCTCGACCTGGCCGGCGACGAGGCCGTCAATGCTGGCGCGGCTGTCGGACAATTTGCCGAGATCAGCCTCCAGGGCGCGCGACAGGATGTTGCGGCCTTCAGCCAATTTTCCGACGTGTCCGGCAACCATTTCATCAATGATCGTACGGGCTTGCACCAATTTCCCGGAGTCTTCGTTCAAGGCGCTGGCCAGCCTGTTGCGGCCTTCTTCCAACCGTTCGAGATGGCTGCCCAGCGACGCGTCGATGGCTGCCCTCGATTCATTGACCTTGCGCAGATCCTCTTCGAGTGCGCGCGAGATCAGGTTGCGGCCTTCGGCCAGCTTCTGCACCTGGTTGGTTACCGCCGCATCGATGCCGGCGCGGCCCTCGGCGAACTTCGCCAGGTCGGCCTCCATGGCCGCGGCCATGCGGTCGCGGCTTTCGGAAAGTTTGCGGCTGTGGTTTTCGACGGCTTCTTCGATGCCGACTCGGGCATCGGCAAGCCGCTGGATGTCGCTGTCGAACGAGCGCGAGACGACATGACGCGCCGCTTCCATGCGGCCGGCGAAATCGCTGGCGCGGGCTTCGAGCATGGAGGAGGTCGACGTGACGATGTCGGCCATGTCGGCGCCGATCTGGGTCTTGCCCTGATCGATCATCGCCGACAGCGTGTCCTTGCTCTCGGCAAAGGTATGCGCGATTTCGCGGGCGCGTTCGACCAGCGTCTCGTTGATCTGGCGGGCGCGGGCCTCGAGCGCCGCATTGAGCTTCTGCGTTCCGGTGTCCAGCGCCTCGGCGCGGGTCTGGAATTCGCTGATCAGCGCCTGACCGCGTTCGGCCAACGTCCGCTCGATGCCGCTGAGGCTGGCTTCGAATTCGGAACTCAGCGTGCGCGCGGCGCCGCCAAGCAGCGACACCATGCCGGTGGTGCGATCGTCGAGCAGGTCGGTCAACGACCGTGTCAGACCGTCCGTGGTGTCCGTCAACTTGGCAATGCGCGTGTCGAGAAGGCTGGCGAAGGCCTCACCCGAGGTCGACAGCCGGTCGGTGATCGAATCGAGCCGGCCTTCCACCGAATCGAAGATCGACATCGAGCTTTCATTGATACGGTCGATGAGGGTGTCGCCGGAATTGGTGATCGTCATCGACAGCTTGGTCGAAGCATTGAGGATGCTGTCGCGGATGATGTCGCTGGCGGCGCCAATCTCGTCCTTCAGCGTCTCATGCGCCCCGGTGATCGAGGCGCGGACCCGCTCGGCGTGGGTGACAACGGCTTCGCGCTCGCTGCCGAGCCCGTCGACGAGCGAACGGATGCGGGATTCGTTTTCCGAATAGGAGCGTTCAATCTGGTTGACTTCGCTGTGGACCAGCGTTTCCAGCTCCACGGCGCGGGCAAGGGTGCGTTCGATGCCTTCGCCCATGGCCGCGACTTCGCGGCGGACGGCTTGGCCGATCATCATGACGCGGTCCTGGGCAAGGTTTTCCGGCTCGGTCAGGCGGAACGCCACTTCAGTCATCGACTGGGCGGCAATGCGCATTTCCTGGGCGCGGCGAGATCATCGCCGCGAAGGCCCAGAACAAGATGACGGGCACAACCGCCGCGACCGCGAGGCCGATCAGTTCGGGGCGGGCAAAAAACTGGTCGACCGTACGGATCCTCCAGATGCTCGGCCCGAAAAGGAGATTGGCCAATCCGCCGGCGCCGGCGATCCAGGCGAGCGAGACAAAGGCAATGACCCAGTAAATGGTGTTCGAGGCACGCCTGTTGAGGCCGTGAAGGAGCGTCTTGTAGTCCTTCTGGCGATCGTCATTGGCTGGCGCGAAACCGGCGGGCTGGGCGCCATTGCGTGTTTCAACGGGACGCAATTCGGCAGGCTTGGCCTGGGGCGCGGGCTTCGCAACCTGGCTCTGATTGACGGCGGGCTCCGGCTTCTGATTGCGTCCCTCGCGCGCCAATTCGTCGGCGGCCTGGGATATCTGCGCTTCCAGATCTTCCATCGAAGCAGCGATGTCGAGGTCGCCGCCGCCGATATCGCCGCTGAGGTCGATATCGAGCGCCTTTTCCAGCTCCCTGGCCACGTCGTTGTCGAGAGTTCTCGTCGTCGTTGGTTTCTTCGCCATGCCTTCGCTACCCTGTACTAGCTGCCGCGGGCTTATAATTCTGTTTGTCGTACCCCCGCGCAGGAGGCTGAAAATGGACCCCTCGTATCGTAATGACACAGGGGGGTAAAGAAAACATGCATTCCGCGAGATGTGTAAAACTTTAAATATAAGGTTAACAGAGCCGTGATTCCGGCGCCGCTTTCGCAACATTTTTCCGGGCCACCTATTAACCCGTTGTCCACTGGATTCGCCTAGGTTTTCGGGCGGTCGAACAAACGGAGTTCCAAATTCATGCGTGGCGAAAGCGGCATTGCCTTCTCAATGCCCGGGGGCGACGTATCCGGTCCAAGGCGGTCACGGCCGGTCGATTTGGCACATCTTGCCCGCCAGACGATGGGCGACCGCAGCCTCGAGCAGGAGGTGCTGGCGCTCTTTGTACAACAGGCGCTGTCGGTGCGCGACAGAATAGTCGACGCCAATGTCAAGGACCGCCTCCTGCTCGCGCACGGGCTGAAGGGGTCGGCACGGGGCGTGGGTGCCTTTGCCATTGCCGATTGCGCCACCGAGATCGAGCATCGGCCGGAAGACGATCAGACGCTCAGGCGGCTTGGCGGGCTGATCGACGAAGTGCGCGATTTCATCGCCGCCATCAATCGCTGAGCCCGGTTTGCGGAAAAACGTCAAGGAGCGGCGCTTTCGCGCGGCAGTTGACTTGTCTGCCGGAGTGATTATCTCGGCTGGGACTCCCTTCAGGTGAAAAATGACCAAGCTGACTTTTATCGCCCATGACGGCACACATTTCGACATGGACGCCGAAAACGGCTCGACGGTCATGGAGAACGCGATCCGCAACGCGGTGCCAGGGATCGAGGCGGAATGCGGCGGCGCCTGCGCCTGCGCGACCTGTCATGTCTATGTCGACGAAGCGTGGACGGCGCTCGTCGGCGAACCGGAAGCGATGGAAGAGGACATGCTGGACTTCGCCTACGACGTCCAGCCGAATTCGCGGCTGTCGTGCCAGATCAAGGTGCGCGACGCGCTTGACGGCCTGGTTGTCCGCGTGCCCGCCCGCCAGGGCTGAGACACCGGTTTTTTGCCGACTGCTGCTTGGCAGCGGCGGATTGCTCATGCAGTGTCTCGACAACACACACCGAGGCCCATCGCATGACCGACATCACCAAGACAGACGTGCTCATTGTCGGGGCAGGGCCGGTCGGCCTGTTTGCCGTGTTCGAGCTCGGGCTGTTCGACATGAAATGCCATTTGATCGACATCCTCGACCGGCCGGGCGGCCAGTGCGCGGAACTCTATCCGGAGAAGCCGATCTACGACATTCCCGGCTGGCCTTCGATCTCGGCGCAGGGACTGGTCGACAAGCTGCTCGAGCAGATCGCACCATTCAAGCCTGACTTCACCTACAACCGCATGGTTTCCAGCCTCGAAAAGCTGGAGGACGGCAGTTTTCGCGTCACCACGGACGAGAACGAGGTGTTCGAGGCCAAGGTCGTGGTGATTGCCGCCGGCGGTGGCTCCTTCCAGCCGAAGCGCCCCCCGATCCCGGGCATTGAGCCCTATGAAGGCAAAAGTGTCTTCTATTCGGTGCGCCGGATGGAGGACTTTCGCGGCCACGACCTCGTCATTGTCGGTGGCGGCGATTCGGCGCTCGACTGGACGCTCAACCTGCAGCCTGTGGCAAAGAGCGTGACGCTGGTCCACCGGCGACCGGAATTCCGCGCGGCGCCCGACAGCGTCAACAAGATGTATGCCATGCAGGAGATGAAGCATCTGACGTTCCAGGTCGGGCAAGTGACCGGGCTGGCTGGCGCCAACGGCCAGCTCTCATCTGCTGTCATCAAGGGGCCGGACGGTGATGTCGAAGTACCCTGTACGCGCATGCTGCCGTTCTTCGGCCTGACCATGAAGCTCGGACCGATCGCGGAGTGGGGGCTCAATCTTCACGAGAACCTCATTCCGGTCGATACCGAGAAGTTCCAGACATCGGTGCCCGGCATCTTCGCGGTCGGCGACATCAACTGGTATCCGGGCAAGCTGAAGCTCATCCTGTCGGGCTTCCACGAAGTTGCGCTGATGGCGCAGGCCGCCAAGCGCATCATCAGCCCCGGCGAGCGCATCGTGTTCCAGTACACGACTTCGTCCACGAGCCTGCAGAAGAAGCTTGGCGTCGTGGAAGCCTGACCTCTAGTCGGCCAGCACAGGAGCCGCGGTGTGGCCGCGCAGCGGCTTTTCCGGCATCAGCCCGAGCGCGACGAGCGCCATCAACAGCATTGCCGCCGCGGTGAGGAAGATCATGACGAACGCCGCGGCCTCGACGGCGGCACTGGCCGCCTGCACGCCTTCGCTGGCCAGCGGCAGGCCGTAGCCGAGCGCGACCGCGCCAAGGACGGCGACGCCAAGCGCGCTGCCCAATGAGCGAAGGAAGGTCAAGACGCCGGTGGCGACGCCGAGGTGGGCCTGATCGACGGCGTTCTGGACCGACACGGTGGCAACCGGAAATGTCGTCCCGCTGCCCAGGCCGATGCAGGTCGTCAGGATCTCGACGATCAGCAGCGAAGCATGTCCCGCCACCAGGCTGAGTACGCCGAGGCACAGGATGGCGAAGGTCACCCCGACCATCGCGATCCGCTTGTAGTGAACGAAACGCTGAATCGTGCGGCCGCTGAGGGTGGCGCCGGCAACGGTGCCGAGCATGAGCCCGAGCATGGCGGTTCCCGATGCACTGGCCGACAGCCCGAGGATCGACTGCAGGTAGACCGGCAGGTAGACCGCCAGGCCGATATTGGCGGCCTGCAGCAGGAACATCGAGAGGGTTCCGGCAAGAACGATCGGGTTGCCAAGCACTTCGAGCGAGACCAGTGGCTCGGCGGCGCGCAGCAACCGCAACGCAAAAAAGCTCCATATGACCGCCGAGCTAGCGAGCAGCCCGAGGATTTCGCGTGACAGCCACGGATATTCGCTGCCGCCCCAGTTCAAAGCCAGCAGCAGCAAGGCGGTGGCCGCGACGAGCAGCAGCGCGCCGAGGCCATCGATGCGATGATGTTTCGCGGCGATTGGCAACTTCTTCAGTGGTTTGTTGATCATGGCCATGGCGACCAGACCAAGCGGAATGTTGATCCAGAAGATCAAGGACCAATGCAGATGTTCGGCGAAGGTGCCGCCCAGAAGCGGACCGGCGATGCTGGCGACCGCCCAGGTGCCCGAGATCCACGCCGTGTAACGGGCACGCTCTCGTGGTGGTACGAGGTCGCCGATCACGGTCTGCGCCAGCGCAAACAGGCCGCCGCCGCCGGCACCCTGGATCGCGCGGCCGACGATCAGCACCAGCATGTTGGGCGCCATGGCGCTGACCAGGGATCCGGCAAGGAATATGAGAATCGCCGCATAAACCGTCGGCCGGCGACCATGAACGTCCGAGATCTTGCCATAGAGGGGCGCCACCGCCGTGGCGGTCAGGAGATAACCGGTGACGATCCAGGGCAGATATTCGGCATGGCCAAGCAGGCGCGCCATCGTCGGCATCGCCGGCGCGACGATGGTCTGATCGAGCGCAGCCAGCAGCATGGACAGGAGAACGCCGCCGATGATGGCGTTCTTTTCGCGTTCGCTGAGCGGCGCATCCGTCTTCACCGCCGTCTGCTTGCCGACAGTCTGGTCCATATCCATTCATCCGTATGCTAGCGGCTGGCCGGCCTCATTCAGCCATCCCAGTGCGTTGACCGCGTTAGCCGCATTGATCTTTCGAGGTCCGCATCGCGAACCCTGACATATGTCGTCCCCTATAGGCGGATTTCGACCGGTGCTCGAAAATTTTTCGAAGCTGGCACCATGCTTCGGCTGAATTGGCTCGCGCCGGCACCGTTCAATGCATCGCCAGGACTCAGGCCGGTGGTGGCAGCCGGCCGTTCTCGATGCGCTCCGTCCGGTAGCGCAGCAGCCGCAGGATGCGGCTTTCGAAATTGACGCTTTCGACGCGGTCGAACCGCAATTGATCCTGGTCGTGCCTGGCCAGCACTGCCGCGGTGATTTGGGCGGCCTTGGCCTTGGCTGCCTCACAATTCCTTTGTGGGTAGGTTGCTTTCAGGGCGTCTTCGAGTTCGCGGCCATGGTTCCTGGCAATCTCGACATGGCGCTCCTCATGGCGCTTGATGTCGGCCGACAACGTATCCCAGAACAGCCTCACATCGGCATCCGCCTTGCGTGGGCGGCGCCACTCGGGAAGGATCACCTTCACCTTGACGGTCACCACCGCGTCGGCGATCCGGCAGGACTTCGCTGTCTGCGCATAGCTGATGCGGGTTGTGAACGCCATCTGCGTGGCGCCCGGGTGGCGCCCCCCTGTGCTTTTCACCTCGGGACCACGTTTGGAGAGCTGCATCTCGATATCGTCGAGCGTGCTGCCGTCAATGGAAAAATAGCTGTATGTCTTGACGAGATTGGCCGCACCCGCCGGGAGCGGGGTCACGGCGATCAGCAGCGCGCCAAGCAGGGACCGTTTCATGCAAAGCATGGATCGTTTCATCATGTTGCCTCTTCGACCACCTTGCTTTACGGCCGTTGCCGGCGCAACGGAATTGATCCGCTGCGGATCACACATGGTTGATGAGACCCATGGTTGCTGAGCAATGACGGCCAGGCGATGGCAACTGGCGCATGGACGCCATCTCGAGCTTGGCGGCAGGGCGGTGGTCGTCGGCATCCTCAATGTCACGCCTGACAGCTTTTCCGACGGCGGCCTGTTCGATGCGCCCGAAAAGGCGCTGGTCCAGGCCCGCCGCATGGTGGGGGAAGGGGCGCTGGTCGTCGACGTCGGCGGAGAATCGACCCGCCCCGGTGCCGCCGCGATATCGGCCCGCGAGGAGCAGGCCCGCATCCTGCCCGTGATCGAGGCGCTGGCGAGCGCCGGCGAGGTGCTGATTTCGGTCGACACCTATCGCGCGGACACCGCCAGGCTTGCCGTCGCTGCCGGCGCCCATATCGTCAACGATGTCTGGGGGCTGCAGCGCGAGCCCGACATTGCGCGTGTCGCCGCCGACACCGGCGCCGGCCTTGTCATCATGCATACAGGGCGAGATCGCGAGAGGTTGCCGGACGTGATCGCCGACCAGCTGGTGTTCCTCGGAAAATCGCTGGAGATCGCCCGCCGACACGGTGTCAACGACGACCATATCGTGCTTGATGCCGGTTTTGGCTTCGCCAAGGAGACGGCCGAGGAAAACCTCGACCTGATGGCGCGGTTTTCCGAACTCAACGCGCTCGGCTTCCCGCTGATGGCCGGCACGTCGCGAAAACGTTTCATCGGCACCGTCACCGGCCGCGACGCGGCCGACAGAGCTGCCGGGACGGCGGCGACCAGCGTTATCCTGAGGCTCAAAGGCGCCGACCTGTTTCGCGTCCATGATGTCGCATTCAACGTGGACGCGCTGGCGTTAGCAGATGCTATGCTGGCTCGTGAAACCGAGCGAGCAGGCTGCTGAAGCAATGTATGTGATCCGCATGAAGAATTGCGCCTTCTTTGCCCGGCACGGCGTGCTGGACGAGGAGGAAAGGCTCGGTCAGCGCTTCTATGTCGATGCCGCTCTGACGGTTGATCCAGGCCGGGCGCTCGTCGAGGATTCCATCGAGGACACCGTCAACTATGGTATCGCCTTCACGGTGATCGAAAAGATCATTACGGGGCAGCGGCGCTTTCTGATCGAGGCCTTGGCGCTCGAAGTGGCCCGTGCGCTGACGGCGCGTTTCCCGCAGATCAAAAAGGCCGAGATCACGGTGCGCAAGCCCAACGCCCCGGTGCCCGGCGTGCTCGATTACGTCGAGGTGACCGTTGTCTGGCCCGAATAGCACTGTCTACCTCAGCCTTGGCGGCAATCTTGGCGATCCAGCGAAGTCGATGGGCGCGGCGCTGCGCATGCTGGATGCCGATGGCGACACACGTGTCACCGGTGTCTCCTCGCTCTATCGCACACCGCCCTGGGGCAAGCTCGATCAGCCGGACTTTCTCAATGCGGCTGCCGAAATTTCCACCAGGCTTGCGCCGCGTGCCTTGCTCGACCTCTGTCTCGATGCCGAGCGCAAACTGAAGCGGGTGCGCGAGGAGCGTTGGGGTCCGCGGCTGATCGATATCGACATCCTGGTGTTTGGCGAACGCGTCATTCACGAGACTGGACTGGAAGTGCCGCATCCGCGCATGCTGGAGCGCGCCTTCGTGCTGGCGCCGCTGGCCGAGATCGCGCCCGGCCTGGTTGTCGGCGGCCGCAGCATCACGGATCGGCTGGTCGCCGTCGACACCTCGGGTATCGAGCGATTGCCATCCGGCAGGGATTGGTGGCTGGTCTGACGCGTGGGCGAGGCGACAGCGGGATCCTTTTAACCGGAAAATCCGCCGTCATCCAGGAACGCCTGCTCCTGCGGTGTGGTCTCGCGGCCAAGCATCCTGTTTCGGTGCGGAAAGCGGCCGAAACGCATAATGATATCACGGTGCTCGACAGCGTACTTCAGATAGGGTTCGGCCCTCGTCTGGGTTAGATCGACCGATATCTGCTGGTCGGCAGGAAGTTCCGAATGCTCGTACGGCAGATAGAGGAAGACGCGGATTTCTTCGTCGAGCTCCAGATCATGGCCTGCCGCGATCGCCTTTGCGGCGAAATATCTGGCCAGCGGGTCGGTCGCGTACATATGGCCGGTGCCGCGAAAGCAGTTGCGCGGAAACTGGTCGAGCAGGATCATCAGCGCCAGCGAACCCTCGGCATGCGCCGACCAGTCGTCGCATTCACGCCGCGCGGCTGCATAGTGCAGCTCGAGAAAGCGGTTGCGGAAGTCGGCATCGAAAGCCTCGTTCTTCTCGAACCATGCGTCCTCGCCGGCATCACGCCAGAATTTGGTGACCGACAGGGCTCGGCTGTCCAATTCCATGCTTGGGTCCTCGTTCAATCCGCGGTTTCGGATTTGTGCAGCACGCCGGCGGTCTCTTCGTTGAGAGCCTGGCCAGGGCGGCGCGGCGTGGACAGCGGTGTCGGAATCGGCGTGCCGATATTGCCCCTCAGGAAGCGCTGTCCGGCGCGAACGCCTTCGGCGAGCTGGGTTTCGAAGCGGGCGGTGTCGCGGCGTCTGACGTCTTCGATCGTTTCAGCCACGTCTCCCGGATCCACGCCCAGCGATTCCAGGGCTGAACCACCAAAGACGAGTGCCGATTCGAAAGTTTCGCGGAGTTGATAATCTACACCGGCGCGAATGAGCTGCAGCGCGGTGCCGCGATCGAAAGCGCGCGCCAGCACCACAAGCAAGGGAAACTCTGCCTTGACGAGCTCCGCGATGCGAACGGCGGCGTCGGGCTTGTCGACGCAGATCAGCACGGCACGCGCCCGACCCGCACCCGCGGCGTGCAGGATATCGAGCCGCGTGCCGTCGCCATAATAGACCTTGAAGCCGAAATCGGCCGCCGCCTGAATCATCTCCACATCGTTGTCGATGATCGACACGTCGATGCCGCGCAGCAGCAGCGGCTGGCTGGCGATCTGGCCAAAGCGGCCGAAGCCGATGATCAGCACGCTTCCGGTAAGGCCTTCGGCAACATCGACTCCATCGAGCGATTGCTCGTCGCGCGGCGTGAGATACCGCAGCGCGACGATCGCCAGTGGCGTCAGCACCATGGAGATGATGACGATCGCGGTTAGCGTGGCGTTGGCCTGACCGTCGATGATGCCGACCGCGGCGGCAGCGGAATAGAGGACAAAGGCGAATTCGCCGCCTTGCGCCATGAAGACGGCACGTTCCAGCGCTTCGCGATGGCCGGTTTTCAGGATGCGGGCGACGATGTAGAGGCCGAGCGCCTTCATCACCATGTAGGCGACGACATAGATGGCGATCAGCCGCCAGTTCTCGACCACCACATGCAGGTCGAGCGACATGCCGACCGCAAGGAAGAACAGGCCGAGCAGGATGCCGCGAAACGGTTCGATGTCGGCTTCAAGCTGATGGCGGAAGGTCGATTCGGACAGAAGCACGCCGGCCAGGAATGCACCCATCGCCATTGACAGGCCGCTGAGTTGCATGGCGAGCGCGGACCCGAGAACGACCAGAAGTGCCGCCGCCGTCATCACTTCGCGGGCACGGGCATCCGCCAGGATGCGGAAGAATGGATTGAGCAGATAGCGTCCGGCCAGCACCAGTCCGACGATCGCGGCAAGGCCGATGCCGATCTCGGTCAAGCGTTCCGTCAGGCTGGTGTCGGCACCGCCGGGCGCCATGAACGCAATCAAGGCCAGCAGCGGCACGATCGCCAGATCCTCGAGCAGCAGGATGGAGACAATGCGCTGGCCTTTCGGCGCGGCGATTTCGCCGCGCTCCTCGAGCAATTGCATGACGATTGCCGTCGAGGTTAGCACGAAGCCGGCGCCGGCGACGAAGGATTGCGAGATGGGAAAGCCTCCCGCCACGCCGACACCGGTCAGCAAAACGGCGCAGACGCCGACCTGTAGTGCGCCGAGGCCAAAGATCTCGCGGCGCAGGCCCCACAGCCGTGACGGCTGCATTTCCAGCCCGATGATGAACAGGAACATCACCACGCCGAGCTCTGCGACATGAAGAATGGCTCCCGATTCGGAAAAGATGCGAAGACCGAAGGGGCCAATCACCACGCCGGCGGCCAGATAGCCAAGAATGGAGCCAAGGCCCATGCGCTTGAAGATGGGAACGGCGACAACGCCGGCAGCAAGCAGTGCCACCACCTGGACCAGATCGCTGCTCGATGCCTCTACCGCCATGCCCGCCATTCCGCTTGTTTGAGGACCGCAGCCTTATGCAGCCGGAGTTGCAGCACAAGACAGTCCTCGCGGACTTCCAAAAGACGCTGCAGCACTTCAATTTTGCGCATGATCCCAGCGAAAATCGATTCCGATTTTCGTAAGGCAGCATTCTGATTTGCACATGGCCGCCGCGGAAATCCACCCCGATTTTCGCGGGTATGCGCCAAGCGGCACAGGTGGGAGCCTCGGCGGGGCGCGAACAGCGCAAATCCCACCGGCCATGTTGGAAGCGTTGCACAAGTTTACGCCAAACGCGCGTTGCTTGTTGCCATAATCGAAGGCTAAGGACGATTGGCTTCGGCCATTGGAGGGCGAACGACGATCAAGTCGTGCCCTTTTTGAGGAGATGACTGACATGAAGAAGTTTTTGTTTGTTGCCGTCGGCTTGGCGGTGCTTGCTGGCTCGGCTTGTTCGAAGGCGCCGGAGTGCACGACCGAGATCGCGACCAAGAAGGCGCAGGACATGGCTGCCGCGCTGCAGGAGGCGATCACCAAGGATCCGTCCAAGGCGGCCGATCTGACGGCCAAGGTCCAGGCGGTGACGACCAAGTATCAGGGCGCCACGACACTGGCCGACGCCTGCAAGGCCTATGACGAGGTGACGGCCGCGATCAAGGGCTAAGTGCCCTGATTAAAACGGTTTCCAACGAGGCGGTGACCGTTGGGTCGCCGCCTTTTCTGTTTCAGGCGACCGATGATTGTTCAGTTCGGCGCGATGGAGCCGACTTCGACCGTATCAACGCGCTTCAGGCTCATGCCGATCACCGGCACCAGCTGATCGGAGACTCGGACCGCAACGGTCACCGTCATCGAATTGTCGTCGGGAATGCGAGCCTGCATGACACCGCGCAGCTGATTGCGATTGATGGTGAAAACCACCTTGCGGGCATCGACCACATTGCCGCCGATGATATCGAGACCGGCGCCGGCCGCGCCGCCCATGAAGCTGCCTCTGTAGCCCTCGCGGCCCTTGCGCTCGATCCTGGCCGACATCTGTTGGGTGAACATGCCGACCCGGCAGCCACCATCGAGCGTCATGCCCATCTTTCCGTCGGGCGTCGAGCCGGTGAAGCTGCAGTTGAATTTCGTGCCCTTGTACTTGCCGGCGACGATTTCGCCCGGGCCGACCCACTTGCCTTCGGCCGACTGGAAGAACTGCTTGTCCGGTTCCGCCGCGGACGCCCCTGAGGCAATACCGACGACTGCGGTGATCGCGGCCGCCAGGGGCAGGACGCTGGACAGAATTACGCTTTTCATCGACGACACCCGGCAACAAAGAGGCTGTTTGGAACCCGTCTGACCATGAACAAGATTGGTTAATGCTTCGTCACTGCCAGGCCTCGAAACCGCAATCCGGCAGCCGTGCGGAAGGCGCGGGCGTTATTTGCCGGGCTCGGTTGTTTCGGCGTCTTTCCTTGTTGCAAACGATGTCAGCGCGGACAGGAAATCGCCCAGTCCTGGACGCCTGGCGGCGCTGAAGGGCAGGGGTCTTGCCGTCTCCATCGCGGCGATGCCGATGCGCGCCGTCATCATGCCGTTGATGACACCCTCGCCAAGCTTTGCCGAAAGGCGTGCCGCCAGACCGTGGCCGACGATCTGCTGGACAAAACTGTCGCCAACCGCGATCGAGCCGGTGACCGCCAGATGGGCGAGCACGCTGCGTGCCAGGCGGAAGAAACCCAGCGTTCCTGGCCGCCCTCCATAGAGTTCCGACAGGCGGCGAATGAGGCGCCCGGCCTCGAACACGACATAGGCGACATCGACGAGCGCGCGCGGGCTGACCGCCGTCACCAGCGAGACGCGTTTGGCGGCCTCGAGAATCATCACCTTTGCCCTGGCATCGAGAGGGCCAAGAATTTCCGCTTCGGCCAAGCGCACCAGATTGCCGCCATCGATGATCTCGCCGCGCAGTTCGGCGAGCGCGCGCCGGCCGGCCGCGGTCTCGGGTTTGGCCGCGACAAAGGCCGACAGCTCGTCAACAACCGACCGTGCCGCCCTGGGATCGTCACGCGCGATCGCATCGAGAGCCCGCTTTTGCAGCTTTTCGACTTCGGCGAGGCGGGCGATGGCCAGGAACTCGCGAATCAGGATGACCAGGAGTGCCAGTACGGCGATGGCCGCCATGCCGGCTGCCAGCCAGCCCAGCCATTCAGCGCGCGCGAACAGCTCGCGTATCAGCTGATCGGTCCACAGGCCGACAGCCAGCGAAACCAGCACCCCAAACGCGCCGAAGAAGATGCTGCCGAGCAGCGAGCCTTTCCTGGGGGCGATCGCTGGTGGCGGTTCAGCGGCGACAATGTCGGGCTCGTCGAAGACGTCGACCTGTGCCGGTATGACCAGCGCGGTGTCGGCCTTCATCGCGCGGGGTTTCCGCGGGGTCTCGGCCGGGGCGCGGCGCGCCAGCGGCGCCTCTTGTCTTGATACGGCTTCCGGCTCGATGCGGAATGCAGCCGGCTTGCGGGGCGCGGTCATGCCAGATGATCTCCAGTCAGGAACTGCAAGGCGCGGTCGAGCCGGATATGCGGCAGCGACAGCGTGACGCCTTCGGCCGTGCGTTCGAGCTTTGGCGGGCGGAAGCGGACGAAGCGGATTGTCGGATCGGCGGAGTCCTGTCTGTGGTCGGATCCCGAAACATCGAATACTGCATCAATGTTCTCCGGCAAGTCACCGGGAAATACGGCCGTTTCCGTCTTTCCGTCAAACATTTCGCCATTGATCTTCTCGCCAGCGATCGGGGTGCCCATAATGACTGGAAGCGTCTCCCGGCCTTGCTTGACGGTGCCCTCGCGCGTCGCGCGCACGGCCGCCATGGCGACCACGTCGACATCGGCGCCGGTGAAATTCGCACGCGCCACGGCGCGGTCGGCCAGCCGCCGTACGATCGCCTGCAGACGGTCATGGCTTTCATGGTGCAGGTGATCGGCCTTTGTCGCGGCGACCAGAATGCGGTCGATGCGCCGCGAAAACAGGTCGGTGAGGAAGCTTCCCCGGCCAGGACGGAAACAGCTGAGGATCTCGGTCACCGCACGCTCAAGGTCAGCCATGGCGCCAGGGCCGGCGTTCAGCGCCTGCATGGCGTCGATCAGCACGATCTGGCGATCGAGACGCGCGATGTGTTCGCGGAAGAAAGGCTTGACGACATGGGTCTTGTAGGCCTCGTAGCGCCTTTCCATCATGGCGTGCAGCGACCCGGGGCGCGGGCGCCTGTCGCCGACATCGGCCAGGGGCGCGAAGGTCAGCGCCGGAGAGCCTTCGAGATCGCCGGGCATCAGGAAGCGACCGGGCGGCAAGGTCGAAAGCGCCCGCTCGTCGAGCTTGCACGCTTTCAGGTAGGCGGCGAAGCTTTCGGCCAGACGGCGCGCGGTCATCTCGTCGGCGTCGGCGTTCGGGTCGATTTCGGCTGAGATTGCCCGCCAGGCTCGCGACAGGTCTTCGCGCACCGGCAGAGCGGCCAGTTCGAGCGCCTCGCGCGAAAAGTCGCCGAAGGATTTGCCCAGCAGCGGCAGGTCGAGCAGCCATTCGCCTGGATAGTCGACGATATCGACCGACAGTTTGCCGGAGGAAAACATGCGGCTCCAGCCCGAGGCCGATTCGTATTCGATGGTCAGCCGCAGCTCCGAAATGGCGCGTGTCGAGTCAGGCCAGGCACGGTCGTTGACCAAGGCGGCGATGTGATCTTCGTACTGGAAGCGCGGTACGGCGTCGTCCGGCTGCTGCTCAAGGAAGGCGCGGGCGATGCGCCCGGACTTCTGCGCGGCGAACAGCGGCAGGCGTCCACCATGGATCAGGTTGTGAACAAAGGCGGATATGAAGACCGTCTTGCCGGCGCGTGACAATCCCGTCACGCCAAGTCGCAGCGATGGAGAAAAAAGCCCGGTGGCGCGGCCCGACAGCGTGTCGAGTGCAATTCTCGCCTCGTCGGTGAAGGTGGTCAGCGATGATGCCAAAATATGATCTTTCGGGCTTCGGTCCGTCCGATATAGGCTCTGGAACCCGGCTTTGAAATGGCGCCGGAGACCGAGATCAGAGATCGGCCGGTGTCAGGAAGGCCTCGAGATAGCCGGCGCCCTGGGCGGCTTTCGCCAGATCGCCGCCAAAGCGGACGACCGCCAGTCCCGAAGTCGGGAAACCGTGGCTCAGCATCGCCCGGGCCATCTCGTCGCCGTCGCCCGAAACCGCCAAGGCGAGATCTTCCGTCATCGGGTTGTGGCCGATGACCAGCAACGAGCCGGAGCCGCCATTGCCTCGTATTATGGACAGGTATCCGGCAGCGTCTTCGCTGTAGAGCGTATCGAGGAACAGAACCTTGCCAGTGTCGGTCTGGTTGGCCAGCCCCTCCAGCGTCTCGCGCGCGCGTTTGGCATTGGAGCAAAGGGTGAGGTCCGGAACATAGCCTCTGGCGCGCATGGCTGCGCCCATAGCCTCGGCATCGGCGCGGCCGGATGCATCGAGCGGACGATCGAAATCGCGCACGCCGGGCAGCGCCCAGCCGGCCTTGGCATGTCTCAACAGATAAAGTCTGTTCACCGAACCCCCGTTGGTGTCGCGTGGCGAAGTCCAAGACGTTGCCGGATTAGCCATGAGAAAGGCCGGGCGCACAATGGCCCTTTCCCATCAAGCATAACGAATCACATGTGAATTTGCTCGCATCGATCTCGGAAAGGACGCCGCTTATGCTCCGCTACCTGACATTAACAATTGCGTGAGACGGCGGCCGATTGCGCTTGTGCAGGCGTCTGGCGGCGAATATATAGGCCCCAAAATTGGGGCAGTTTGGGTGAGTCGAATGAACGACATCGTTACCGCCGATTACGTACCCTCCGAAGACGAGCCGTTCATGAACGAACGGCAGAAATCCTACTTCCGCCTGAAGCTCGTCACTTGGAAGAATGACATATTGCGCGAAGCGCGCGAAACTCTTGAAATCCTGCAGCAGGAAAACGCCAACCACCCCGATCTCGCCGACCGCGCCTCTTCGGAAACCGACCGCGCCATCGAGCTCAGGGCCCGCGACCGTCAACGCAAGCTCATTGCAAAGATCGATTCCGCCTTGCAGCGCATCGACGAAGGCACCTATGGCTATTGCGAGGAGACCGGTGAGCCGATCGCGTTGAAGCGGCTCGATGCGCGTCCAATCGCGACGTTGTCGATCGAAGCGCAGGAGCGGCACGAGCGCCGCGAAAAAGTCTATCGCGACGACTGACGCATCGCCCAAAAGGGCGGCTGCCAGGACAGTTTGTGGCGATGTTGATGTTGGAATGGCCGGCTTTCCGGTCATTCCATCGGCACGCCACGCATCCAGTGCAAACAAACCCAAGGCCTCGACCAGTCCAGTTCCCCCGGCGGGCGGCGACCCGGGAACGGATTATCTCTTGTGGCTGGCGAGTTCGCCCAGAAGCTTGGTCATTTCGTCGTCGAGCGACGGCGGTGTCTTTGCCGCCGGTTTGCCGACCGGGCCGCCCGAACGGGGCTGGTCGAGCGACACTTCGAGCTCCTTCATCAACGTATCGTCGATGCTGTCCTGTATTGGCGGCGGCGGGTGCCGAATGACATTGGCGTTCGCTGACCCATAGGCTGGCAACGGCGTGACGTTGGTCGGCTGGTAGCTTTGCGTTACCGGTTTCGGGGCTGGCGCTGGAGCCGGCGCGGCCGGACGCGGACGGGCAGGCGCCGCCGTGGTCACGGGCTGCGGAGCCTGTCTTGGAGGCGGTGGAGCGGGTTGAGGCGCACGCGGTCGCGCCGCCGGGGCGGCGGTAGCCTGGACAGGTTGCAAGCCGCCATCTCCGGTCAGCGCCGGACGGCGCGGCGCCGACAGCCGGATATCGCGTTCGACGACGACGTCGGTCGGGCCGCCAATCAGAATCAGATGTTCGATGTCATCCCGGCGCACCAGCACCAGGCGGCGATGACTGTCGACGGCGGTCGCGTCCATGACGGCCAGCCGCGTCTTGCGGTTCCTGCCGCCGGCGACAAAGGTTCCGAAGGTCAGGTTGCGCACGAGCTTGATGATGACGAGAACGATGACCAGCAGAATAAGAGCTGCAAAAGTCCACAGCAGTGCCGCGGCATATCCGGGGCCCGCCACGCTATCCAGCCATTGCATTGGTTTCCCCTGATCGCCTTTGGAAGTGAAGCGACTCTAGACCGTAGCGACTGGCTACCGCAAGTTGCCATTCATGCTCGTGAACAGCTTGAAAACTCCAAAGGCCGAAGAACGTCATTTTTATCTGACATTTGCCGCCCAGGCCTTTTCCGGACTAGGAGAATATGATTCAACCCGCTAGGGGCGGGTGTCGGACACCGGAATTCACGAGCAGGGGGCACATGGCCAAGGAAGCGCGCGGCGATTTCTATCCGGTACCGATCGTCGACCAGAACACGCGACCGGGCGCGGTCACCCGGCTTATCATTTTCATCGTCGTTCTGACTGGGGCCGCGATCATCTTCGGCCTCTTCCGCGAGCGCCTCGGTGATCCTTTCCTGCTCGGCATGCTCGGCGTGCTGGCGATGGTCGGTGTCGGCTTCCTGTTCGCCACGGCGATCGGCTTCGTGCAGATCACGCCACGCTCGACAGGCGATGAACTGTCGAAGGCATTCGTTGATTCGATGTCGCAGGGCCTTCTGGTGACGGATACCAAGGGCCGTGTCGTCTACGCCAATCGATCTTATGCCGACATGACCGGAGCGTCGTCGGCGGCCGACCTGAAGACGGTCGAGGGCTTGCTCTCGGATGTTCCCGAAGCCTCCGTGACGATTTATCGTCTGGCGTCCGGCCTGCGCGACGGCCAGCCGGGTGATGGCGAGTTTCGGCTCGCGCAGTCCATTCGGCCAGGCGCCGAGCCGGGCGCCCGCTGGTACCGGGCCCGCGCCCGCACCTTCAGCGTGCCGGGTCAGCGGCTGCCGATGCTGGCCTGGCAACTTGCCGACATTTCGCAGGAGCGGGCCGAGCAGGAGCGCTTCTTCCTCGACCTGCAGAAGGCGATCGATCACCTCGACCACGCGCCGGCCGGCTTCTTTTCGGCCGACCAGGATGGCCGTGTCACCTACATCAACGCCACGCTTGCCGAATGGCTGGGTATCGACCTCACCAGTTTCACGCCCGGCTCCGTCACCTTGCCGGAGATCGTAGCCGGCGATGGCATGGCACTGGTCCGCTCGGTCAAGGCTGATCCGGGCACCACGCGCAACGCAGTCCTCGATCTCGATCTGACGACAACGAAAGGCGAGGCGCTGCCGGTACGCTTCATGCATCGCGTTTCAGCCAGCCGCGAAGGCGTCAATGGCCCGACGCGCACGATCGTGCTCAACCGGACGCAGGGCGAGGATGCTTCCGCCGATCTTCGCGCCTCCGAGGTCCGCTTCACCCGTTTCTTCAATTCGACGCCGATGGCCATTGCCGCCGTCGACAAGAGCGGGCGCATCCTGCGCACCAACGCGCCGTTCCTGTCGCTGTTTTCCTCCGTCGTCGATGGGGACGCGGTCGATCGCCGCGTGCGGCTGGACACAGTGATCCACGAGCGCGACCGGCCGGCTTTTGCCTCCGCTTTCGAAAAAGCCCGGCAGCGACAGGCCGACATCGAGCCGATCGACACCTTGTTGCCCGGCAACGACGAACGGCACATCCGTTTCTACGTCAATGCCGTCGCCGACGGGACCGGCGAGGGCGCCGAGGAGTCGGCCATCGTCTACGCAGTCGAGACCACGGAGCAGAAGGCACTCGAAGGCCAGATGGCGCAAAGCCAGAAGATGCAGGCGGTCGGCCAACTTGCAGGCGGCATCGCGCACGACTTCAACAATGTGCTGACCGCCATCATCATGGCCTCCGACCTGCTGTTGACCAACCACCGCCCGTCGGACCCATCCTTCCCCGACATCATGAACATCAAGCAGAATGCCAACCGGGCAGCCTCGCTGGTGCGGCAACTGCTGGCGTTCTCGCGCAAGCAGACGCTGCGGCCCGAGGTGCTCAACCTGACCGACGTGCTCGCCGACCTCAGGATGTTGCTGGCCCGTCTTGTCGGCAATGACATCAAGCTGAAGGTCGACCATGGCCGCGACCTGTGGCCGGTCAAGGTCGATATCGGGCAGTTTGAACAGGTGGTGGTCAACCTTGCGGTCAACGCCCGCGACGCGATGCCGGCCGGCGGCGATCTCACCGTGCGCACCCGCAATGTGACCGCCGAGGAATGCAAGGCCTTTTCCTACCGCGAACTCACTGCGGCCGACTATGTCGTGGTCGAAGTCGAGGATACCGGCAGCGGCATCGCGCCCGACGTGCTGAAGAAGATCTTCGAGCCCTTCTTCACCACCAAGGAAGTCGGCAAGGGCACCGGCCTTGGCCTGTCGATGGTCTACGGCATCATCAAGCAGACCGGCGGCTTCATCTTCTGCGATTCCGAGGTCGGCAAAGGGTCGACTTTCCGCATATTCCTGCCGCGCCACATCGCGGAAGTGAAGAAGGCTGGCGAGCCCGGCGATGTGCCGGCGGTGCCGGCGAAGGTTGTCGATACGGCCAAGGATCTGTCAGGCTCCGCCACGGTGCTGCTCGTCGAGGACGAGGACGCCGTGCGCATGGGCGGCATGCGGGCACTGGTGTCGCGCGGCTATACCGTGCACGAGGCATCCTCGGGCGTCGAGGCGCTGGAAGTGTTCGAGGCGCTGGGCGGCAAGGTCGACATCGTCGTGTCCGACGTGGTGATGCCGGAGATGGACGGGCCGACGCTGCTTGGTGAACTGCGCAAGCGCCAGCCGGATATCAAGTTCGTCTTCGTGTCCGGCTATGCCGAGGACGCCTTCGCCAGGAACCTGCCGGCAGACGCGCATTTCGGCTTCCTGCCGAAGCCATTTTCGCTCAAGCAGCTGGCAACGATCGTCAAGGACGTGCTGGAATCCTAGGTGCTTCTGATGCTCTGCCCTTGCGTAATGCCGTGCCAACGCCATGATTGTGGGTGAAACGGCAAGCGGGCTTGGGAGAGCAGCGGTTGACGCCACATATCGAGGCAGACAAGGGCGACTATGCTGGTACGGTGTTGCTGCCGGGCGACCCGCAACGCGCCGAGTGGATGGCGGAAACATTCCTGGAAGCGCCGCGCTGTATCAATCGCCGGCGGGGCGCGCTTGGCTTTACTGGATTGTTTCGCGGCAAACCGGTCAGCATTCAGGCGACGGGCATCGGCGTCTCATCGTTTCTGATCTATGCGCATGAGCTGCTGGATTTTTATGGTGCCCGGACATTGATCCGCACCGGTACCTGTGGCGGCCTGACCGCCAAGACAAAACTGCGCAGCCTTGTCATCTCGCAATCAGCACGAGCCGAAAGCGCCCAAAGCGGTCAGGTTTTCGGCCTTTATGAAGCCGCTGCCGGCCCGGATCCGGCGCTGCTTGCCCGCGCCTTGGCCAAGGCGGCCGAATTTGGCATAGACCCCCACGCAGGCCTGACGGTTTGCAGCGATATCTTCTATCATCCGGAAGGCCGCGCCCGCTTTGTCGAAGCGCAGGCAGCCGGAGCTCTGGCCGTGGATATGGAAACTGCCGCGCTTTATCGCATCGCGGCTTATTTCGGCGCCCGGGCGCTGTCGATCCTGACCGTGGTCGACAATATCGTCACCGGCGAACAAACCGACTATTCCGAACGCCAGGCGCTCTTCACCGATATGAGCCGGCTGGCGTTCGCTGTCGCTGCAGAGAGCTAAAGTGCGGACTTACGGCAGCAGTTCCTTGCGTGTGGCTGCCACGTCGTCGGATGAGATCTCCGGAGCTGAATTGCCCCAGCTAGCGCGCACGTAGGTCAATACGTCGGCGATCTGCTGGTCTTTCAGGCGCCAGGCTAAAGAGGGCATGGCGGGCGTTGTCGGCGCATCCGCCGTGTGCACGGCCTGACTTCCGGCGAGGACGAGCCGGGCCAACGTTTCAGGATTGCCCTGCGCGACGATTGAGTTGCCGGCGAGAGCCGGGAAAAGCACTCCCGATCCGGCACCATCGCCACCATGGCAAGCCGAACAATTGTCACGGTAGATTGCTTCGCCCGCGACCATCCGTGTTTGGGCAGGCTTTGCCGGCTGGGTGGTGCCGGCGTCCGAGTTCAGGCCCTTGAGGTAGACGGCGACGGCTTTCAGATCTGAATCGGTCATTTTCGAGGTAGAGTTCTCGATGGCCTCAGCCATGGGACCCGATGCGATCGAATGCGCGTTGACGCCGGTCCTGAGGTATTTGACCAGATCCTCTTCGGACCATTTCCCAAGACCCGTTTGTGCATTGTTGGTGATGTCCGGGGCGAACCAGCCCTGCAGGGATGCGCCCTGCAGGAAACCGCTATCCTCGTCGGCTCCAAGGAAGGATTTGGGCGTATGGCAGGTGCCGCAGTGACCGGGGCCCTGGACAATATAGGCTCCGCGATTCCAGTCGGCCGGCTTGGAGGGATCGGGCTTGAAGGTTGCTTCGGTGAAGTTGAGGGCATTCCAACCCAGCATCGCCAGCCGAATGTTCAGCGGGAATGGCAGTTGATTGACCTCGACCTTGTTCGAAACTGGTTCAACGGTTGTCAGATAGGCCCACAGGTCGGCGATATCCTGCTCGTTCATCTTGGTATAGGCCGGGTAGGGCATGGCGGGGTAGAGCCGCACGCCATTGTGGCCAATGCCGATTTTCATCGCGTTACGGAAGTCGGTCTCCGACCAATTGCCGATGCCCGTCTGACTGTCGGGGGTTATGTTGGGCGCCACAAGCGTGCCGAAGGGTGTCTCGAGCGCCAGTCCGCCGGCCAGAGGCTTGCCGCCGGGTTGGGTGTGACAACCCGCGCAGTCGCCGAGCACGGCCTGATACCGTCCGCGTATGATCTGGTCGGCCTGGTCGGCACCCGCGGCCGGGCCGATAGCGAGCGCCGTAACGCCAACGGCGAGTGTGAGAATGAGCTTCTTCATGCTTGCACCAACGGTGCCCCCGGATTGCGCAGATATTGGTTGCGGATGGCATCGGCGGCACGAAAAGCCAGGGCGCCGACCGTGCCTGTCGGGTTCTTGCCGGCGTTCTGCGGGAAGGCCGAGGCGCCAACGACGAAGACGTTGGGGACATCCCAGCTTTGCAGGAACGTGTTGACCGCGCTTTTCTTCGGGTCCGTTCCCATGATGGCGCCGCCCGTATTGTGGGTGCTCTGATAGGGAACGCTATCCCAGCCCTTCTTGCGGCGGCTGACGCTGTATTGCTTGCCTCCCAGCGTCTTGGCGATTTCCTCCATCCGGTCGCTCACATAGTTCGACATCCGGATATCGTTGTCGGGAAAATCGAACGTCATGCGCATCAGCGGCCGGCCGAAACGATCCTTGTAGGTCGGGTCGAGATCGAGATAGTTGTTGCGCGTCGCGTAGCTGCTTCCCTGGGACGAGTAGGCAAGCGTGCTCTTGTAGCCCTCGACCGTCGCCTTCTTCCAGGCGCTGCCCCATTTCGGTGTGCCGGGCAGGGTCGGTCTGGTTCCGATCGGGCGCCCATTGGTGGGTATGCAGTTGATGCCCGCGCCGCCGACGAAATCCAGTGCGCCATGATCGAAAGCGTCACCATTGTAATCGTCGATTGTCTGGCCGAGCGCCCCTGCCGCGATGAACGGATTGAAGTTCTTGTCGTCGAAGAACACCTGCACGCCGGCATTGGTCTGATAGCAGTAGTTGCGTCCGATCGTTCCTTCGCCGCTGGTCGGGTCGTAGATCTTTCCGATGCCCGACAGCATCATCAACCGGGCATTGTGCAGGCCGTAGGCACACAGCAGCACGAGATCGGCGGGCTGGAAGTACTCCTGCCCCGAGGTGTCGACATAAGTCACGCCGCGCGCCGACTTGCCTCCGGCGGCGAGATCGACATGCAGTACTTCGCTGTCGGTCCGGACCTCGAAATTGGCCTTCTTCATCAGGACGGGAAGGATGGTGGTCTGGGCGCTTGACTTGGAATAGTTGGCGCAGCCAAAACGTTCGCAGAACCCGCAATAGGTGCATTGACCCATGGAGATGCCCAGCGGGTTCACGTAGTTTCGCGACATGTTGGCGGATGGTGTGGGGAAAGGGTGCAATCCCATCGACCGGCCGACCTCGGCGAACAGGGTCGGCGCGTAGGTCATCTCCATCGGCGGGTTCGGATAATCCCGGGACCGCGGATCCTCGAACGGATTGCCACCTTCCTGAAGCTTCCCCTTGATGTTGCCGGCCTTGCCCGAAATCCCGGCCAGGTATTCGAACCGGTCGTAGTAGGGCTCCATTTCGGCGCCTGTCACGCCCCAGTCCTCGACCTGGAGATCGGCTATTCTCGACGCGCCGTATTTCCTGGTGAGGTTGGTCCTTATCTGAAAGTCCGAATCCCAAAATCGCCAAGTGTGGCCGTTCCAGTGCACACCCGCACCCCCGACACCGTTGCCGGGTAAAAAGGAGCCGAAATCGCGCATCGGCAGCGCCATCTGCGACGGGTCGTTGCGGACCGTCATGGTCTCAACGGCCGGCTGCAGAAAGAGGTCGCGCCGGACGCCGTAGCGCAATTCATCCTGGACATACCCGATGTTGAAATCGGTTGCCGTGTCGCGCCATGGACCGCGCTCGATGGCCAGCACGTCCAGGCCATGATCCGTCAATTCGTGGGCAAGGATAGCTCCTGTCCAGCCGAGGCCGACGATCACGACGTCTTTGCGAGGCAGTATCGTTGTCATGGTCAGGCGCCTTTCCTGAGCCACTCAGGACGCCCGAAGATCGAGACAGGCGGCTGCGGGTATGGCTGGTTGTGTTTGCTGACATGATCCCGATAGTCATAGCGCGCACCCGGAAAACCGAGCATGCGCCACGAAACCATGTCCTTGTTGCCGCCATAGACCGGGTCGGCAAAGAACCCTTCCATGGTGTTCTGCAGCAGAAGCGCGAAGAAGCCTGGGGCTTTGACACCATTCGGCAGGTCGACCTTTCCGGCTTCCATCGCCGTCAGGAATGCATCCTGGTCCGCAGGCTGAAGCTGAACGAATGTCTTGCCATCCCGTTGCTTCAGGAAAGCGTCGATGGCGGCGAGGCCAGTACGGTAACGCTGGGCGGGATTTGCCTCGCCCTGATAACCTTGCGTGGGCAACCCCGGCAGGAACGGCCCTTGAGTATAAAGCCGGCTCGATGTTCCGAACGCACCCATCAATTGCCTGTCGATATAGATGGCGCAACCGGCTTCTTTGCCGCCCATGCTGAGGTCATCGGCGGGAATGATACGGTCGACAATGGCCTCGACGAGCGCGGCTTCCTGTGGCGTGAAAAACTGCCAGCCTTCGGGCAAGACCTGCGTTGGCGGATCGGCTGCGAATGGCGCCCAGGGCAGAGAGCCCGAGAAGGATCGCGCAAAGCCCGCCGATGTCGCGGTTGCGGTAAACATTGCGACTGAAGAGAGGAAAAGACGCCGATTCATTCGGATGGGGTTGCGATGGCTCATTTTAGGAACCTTGAAAGTAAGCAGAAGCGCTCGGGAAGTGACGCCCAAGTAAATATGACAAATACAGTTAAGTTTAAGCCGCACTCATCGAATATCGGTAAACTGCGAGATGAAAATGGTCCCGTCAACCACATCACAAAATCGTTAGTGCGATCCGCTTTGCTGTAGATCGGGCTAATAAATGGCTGACGGGCTTTGCTCGGAGGCCCGAGCGGAAGATCACTTATCTGGCTAAGTCGCGCGGAGCAGGGTTTCGGTCGGCCGTGTGCCAACCGGGCCGCATCCTTGCCGGGGATGCGCCATCGGCGCCTGTGCGGCCGGCCGTCCCTGAAATGGGCTGCGGCGTCGTGGCCTTGTCGAGTATCCCGGCGTCTTCGGCCGGATGCTGGACCGATAGAAACAGCGTCGTGCCATCAGGCATGTGAAGCGCCGGCCGTGGCGTCGACCCGATGCGAGCGGATGACGCGGCCAGCGCTAGGCGGCTTGCCGCTTCGGCGCCATCTGCTCCTCCATGCCCGGCCGATGGCCGCGCAGATAAAGGGCACAGGTGGTGCGCAGCATCGACGCGAAGTTTGGAATGGCGCCGTTGATCTCGATGGCTTCGTCATAGAGCTTCGAGATGAATTTCGGCGTCGTCAGCCCCTGGCTTTCGGCAATCTCGTCAAGCAGTGCCCAAAATGTCGCCTCGAGCTGAATGCTGGTCGAATGCCCGTCAATGCGGATCGACCGGTTGATCTGGCGATAGCCTTCGGGGTCCTGGCCCGCAAATACCCTGCACATCCGACAAACCTCCCATGATTGTTGGTTTTGGGTGGACGCGCCGCACTGCCGCACTGCTCGTCCCCAAAGGTACTTTCAGGCAAAAATGCCGTTACGGCAATCGGACTTTCGTCCCTGATGGGGCGGGCGGGACATTTCACGGGCCTGGGCGTGGTAACCGGCTGCCACCATCTTTTGCCCGCGCCGCTCATAATCGCTTCCGTTCACCACGGCGGAGACTGATTTGGCAAAGGCGATCCACAGCATGATCCGGGTTCTCGAGGAGGCCCGATCCGTCGACTTCTACAGACAAGCCTTTGGGCTCGATGTCGCCGACAGGCTGGACTTCGAGACATTCACGCTCGTTTATCTCAGCAACGTCGAGACAGGGTTCGAGGTCGAACTGACAGTGAACAAGGGGCGGCGGGAGCCGTATGTGCTTGGCGACGGCTACGGCCACCTCGCGGTCTCGGTCGTCGATCTCGACAGCGAACATGATCGTCTCGGCGCGCTTGGCCTCAACCCCAAAAAGATCGTCCAGTTCAACCACGACGGTTCGCTGATCGCCCGCTTCTTCTTCATCGAGGACCCCGACGGTTACAAGATCGAGGTTCTGCAACGCGGAGGTCGTTTCAAATAGGAGACATCGCGGCCGCACCGGGAGGCGCGGCGCCAGCAACGGCACTCTCAACGGGTGCAAATAGCAAGCAGGGAGGAATACATGGTTACGATCTATGACGGGAAGCCTGGACTTTCACGTCGTGAGCTTCTCAAACGCGGTGGCATCGGCGCTTTGCTCGTCATTTCGGGCAGCGCCGTCATCAGCCCCGAACATGCCTGGGGGCTCGAGACATCGGCGCTCAAGCCCGAAACGATGGCGACGTTGATCCAGATGGCGCGCGACATCTATCCGCACGATCAGGTTCCCGACAAATACTACGCCATTGCCGTGAAAGCCCATGACGAGCAGGCCGGCAAGGACGCCGCCCACAAGGCGATGATCGAAGACGGCATCGCCGATCTCGACAAGAAGTCGGGCGAGGGAGGCTACCGGGCCCTTGGCTGGGAAGACCAGCGCGTCGCGGTGTTGAAGCAGATCGAGGCGACGCCATTCTTCCAGGCCATCCGTGGCGGCCTCGTCGTCGGTCTCTACAACCAGAAAGAGGTATGGCCGATCTTCGGCTACGAGGGCGAGTCCTATTCCAAGGGCGGCTATATCGCGCGCGGTTTCAACGACATCGAGTGGCTCTGAGCCCCTTCGTCCCGAGACCCCGCAAACAGAAAATCATGGGAGGAAACCATGGCAGCAGCATTTGATCTCAAAAACGACGGTGTGGTCGTCATCATCGGCTCGGGCGCCGGCGGCGGCACGCTCGGCAACGAACTTGCCCAGAAGGGTGTCGATGTCGTCATCCTGGAGGCCGGCGCACGCCACGAATACGAGGACTTCATCAATGACGAGTGGGATTCCTTTACCCAACTCGCCTGGAAGGACAAACGCACCACGTCCGGCGACTGGCGTGTGGCCAAGGATTTCCCAAACCTGCCGGCCTGGATCGTCAAGTCGGTCGGCGGCTCGACCACCCACTGGGCCGGGGCTTCGCTGCGCTTCCAGGAGCATGAGTTCAAGACGCTCTCGACCTATGGCAAACTGGAGGGCGCCAACCTGCTCGACTGGCCAATCACACTGGCCGAGATGGAGCCCTACTACGCCAAGGCCGAAGCCAAGATGGGCGTGACCGGCACCAACGACTGGCCGAGACTGCCGGGTAACAACAACTTCAAGGTGCTGAAGGCGGGCGCCGACAAGCTCGGCTACAAGGAATGCCACACCGGCAACATGGCGATAAACTCGGTCCAGCGCGACGACCGCAATTCCTGCCAGCAGACAGGGTTCTGCTTCCAGGGCTGCAAATGGGGCGCCAAATGGTCGACGCTCTACGCCGAGATTCCCAAAGGCGAGGCGACAGGGCATCTCGAGGTCAGGCCGAACGCAATGGCGATCAAGATCAACCATGACGCTAGCGGCAAGGTGACCGGGGTCGTCTATGCCGACAAGGATGGCAAGCTGCAGGAACAGAAGGCCCGCATCGTCGCTGTTGCCGGCAACTCCATCGAGAGCCCGCGCCTGTTGCTAAATTCCGAATCAGCCAAGTTCCCGCACGGCCTCGCCAATTCGTCGGGACAGGTGGGCAAGAACTACATGCGCCACACCACCGGCTCGGTCTATGCCATTTTCGACAAGCCGGTGCACATGTATCGCGGCACCACCATGGCTGGCATCATCCGCGACGAGGCGCGTCATGATCCGTCGCGCGGTTTCGTCGGCGGCTACGAGTTCGAGACGCTGTCGCTCGGCCTGCCGTTCATGGCGGCCTTCCTCGATCCGGGCGGCTGGGGCCGGTCGTTCACCACGGCGCTCGACCACTACGACCACATGGCCGGCCTGTGGATCGTGGGTGAGGACATGCCGCGCGCGGAGAACCGCATCACGCTGCATGCCGACATGAAGGACGAGCATGGCATGCCGATCGCCGACGTGCATTTCGACGATCATCCCAACGACACCGCGATGCGCAACCACGCCTACAAGCAGGCCTCGGCGCTTTATGCCGCGGTCGGCGCCACGCGCACCTTCCCGACGCCGCCCTATCCGTCGACCCACAATCTCGGCACCAACCGGATGAGCGAGAAAGCGGCCGACGGCGTCGTCAACAAGCATGGCCAGGCGCACGACATCAAGAACCTGTTCGTGTCCGACGGCAGCCAGTTCACCACGGGCGCCGCCGAAAACCCGACCTTGACGATCGTGTCGCTGGCGATCCGCCAGGCCGACTACATCGCCGCGCAGATGTCGGCCAAGACCATCTGAGCCGCCAGAACATCGACCCGCTCATCGGGTCGATGCGGAAGCCCAGCGTCCTCCCAGACCGCTAAGCGGAACGCGCAACCCGCGTTCCGCTTTTTTGTGACCAGGCTAGGCGCTGACCTTGCGACGCATGGGAATGGCTAAGGCCCGATGTCACGTCCATTTGGTATCCTTGGCTTAGCCGAACTACCACGTTTTGGTACGGTGCAAGGACGCCGTCGATACCTTAATTCTTCCTTGTCCAGCTCCTGCACCGGCGTGCGCATCCTGTTCGCGCCGGCGGCGACGCAATGGCTTGCGCGGTAGTCCAACTCCGCTCGCACGCTCATTGAGGGTCGCGTGGCTCCGCCGGCCGCGATGCACGGTGCCTCGACAAGGAGTTTGCATGACAAGCCTTGATTTTGGCCTTGTTACTCAGATCAGGCGTGCCAGCTTGGACGCCCGTCCAATGAGGATTGGGAGATCGGCCAGCAACATCCTGTTGGCATCGAATCCAGAAGCGTTAATCAGCTTAGGGCGCCTGGTCACGGCGTTATTTGCCGTTCTGGCTGTCTATCTCGACCCCACCCAGCCAGCGCCGTTCCTGGTTAAATCACAGGTAACCCTTGGCCTTTATGTAGTGTTCTCCCTGCTTCTGGTGATATTTCCGATCCGAAAATCTCTCGACAGCCCGGTTCATCTCGGCGTTCACTTCATCGATGTAGCGATACTGGGCTTTCTCACTTTTTTGACGAACGAACTTTCAAGCCCCTTTTTTTCCTTCTCGCCGTTTATACTGCTTGCCATGACCCTGCGTTGGGGATTGAGGGGGGCTGTCATGGGCGCGGTCGCCCTGCAGGCCGTTCTGATCATTGTCGGCTTGCCCGATCTGGAAGACGGTCAGTCCGAGCTCAATGTATTTATCATGCGGTCGACCTATTTCATGGTTTCGGCCGTTATGCTCGGCTATCTCGGCGCATATCGTGAACATCACCGGAAGCGCTTGGCGCAGCTTGCCCATTGGCCGTTCGATGCAATTACCGGCGATCGGCTGTCATGGCTGCGCGGCCTTTTCAATCACGCGGCCGCCGTGATGGGTGACCCCGGCCTGTTGGTCGTTTGGCGGGATCAGGAGGAAGATACCGGCAGCGTCGCCTATTGGCGGCAGGGCGATCTGCGGCTGATCGACGTTCGGGACGCGACTTTCTGGAACCAGCACGATCCGGAACCGCCGATGTTCAATCTCGACCGAGGCGGAATGCCAAGAGTCAGCGCCGACGAAGTGGCTGGAATTTTCCGCGACCTGCCGGAGTTGGGGGCGGAAGTTCGCACGCCATTCAAATATACCTGCTCGGCGGCATTCTCCAGCGTGCGGTACCGCGGGCGGGTTTTCGTCATCGATCCGGCCTGTCATCCAGACGAATGCGGTTCACTCACTGAAATCATCGCCATGAGATTCAGATCGGAACTAGGGCGTCTGGCGCTGATGCAGCAAACAACCGAAGCGGCGCGCGCCGAAGAGCGCGCACGGCTCGCGCGCGACCTGCATGACAGTATCCTGCAGGATCTCACGGCCGCCAGCCTGAAACTCAAGCTCATCGCCAAATCCGTTCCCAAGGAACCCAAGGCGAGTGTGGTCGACGTGAATACGCTTGTCTTCAATTTGCAACAGCGCATCCGGCAATATGTTGACGACCAGCGTCCAGACCGCCAGAACGATGAGGCGCCGCTCTACCAGGCGTTACCCGGCCTGGCCGAACTCCTGAGGGAGCAATGGGATTGCCGAATCGAGGCTACTCTTGATCCACCGAACCTCGAAGTTCCAAGATCCATGCAGCACGAAATCATGCAGCTTGTCTCGGAAGCCACCGCCAACGCCGTCAAGCACGGCAAGGCGACGCAAGTGCGGATTGAACTTGTTCGTGCCGATTGCGGCGTTGAGCTCAAGATTTCCGATAACGGATCGGGACTAGGAACTGATGTCGAACCGAAACGGCCCTCATCGCTGTGTTCGCGGGTTAGCGGGCTCAAGGGTAACCTGACGATCTGCGGCGCGTCGCCGGGACTTAGCCTGCGCATTGCATTGCCTCTGGGCCAGGTGGCGCGGTGATGTATTCCGTAGTCCTTGCCGATGATCATCCCTTGCTGCTTCGCGGATTGCAGGGCCTGCTGAAAGCAGCGCCGGATTTCAACGTGTTGGCGGCAACGGCGAGCGGGACGCAAGCGCTGTCGCTCATTGGCGATCTCCGACCCGATCTGGCCGTGCTAGATGTTTCCATGCCGGATGTTGGTGGACTGGAGATCCAGCGAACCGTTTCCAAAAGGCGGTTACCGGTCAAGATAATTTTCCTCACCGCGTCTCTGACGGGCCGCCAGATTGCGGACGCAATATCAATGGGGGCGTGGGGCATCCTCTTGAAGGAATATGCCCCCGAAGCACTCCTGGATTGCATGCGGCAGGTCGCAGGCGGAGAGAAGTGGCTGCCGCAGGAGCTCGTGCTCAGGGCAACGAGCGCCGGGCCATCCGATAGCCCTCAAAAACTCGATCTGCTGACCGTGCGCGAAAGAGAGGTCGCGGTACAGATCTGTGGAGGATTGTCCAACCGGGCCATCGCACAGAAGCTGGGAACCACCGAAGGGACTATCGGCATTCATCTAAACAACATCTATCGCAAGCTGGATATCACCAACCGCACCACACTCGCCGCGCTCCATCTTCAATACACGGCAGGTCCGAATGGTTGATCAAACTGAGCTCAATCAGGGCCGCACAGGCAGAATAATCAGGGTTGGACTTGGCTTGATTGTCGGGGCGACATTTGTCCTCTTTGCCATGCGCAATGTCCACTTTGCAGAGGTTGGTGCCATACTGCGCCGTGCGACTGTCGCACCGCTCGTCCTTGCCGTCGCGGCCTTCGTCGCTGACTTTCTTCTGAGGGCAGTCCGGTTCTGGATGATGCTGCAATCGACGACCGGTCGCCGCTTGCCGTTGCGATTGATGATCGGCCCCTTTATCGCCAGCTTTGGCATGAGCGATGTTCTTCCCCTGCGGGTAGGGGATGGTTTTCGTGTTTTATGGTTTAGCCGTCAGTTCGATATTCCGGCGGGGACAATTATCGGCACGATGATCGTCGAGCGCATTCTCGATCTTGTCACCATCATCCTGTTGGGCGGGATGTCGCTAGCGCTGGTTGACCTCACTGCTCCACCCGCATTGGTGTGGAATTTCCAGCTTTTGCTCGCCATCGCGCTTGCCGGCGGATTGGGGATGCTATTTGCCCCAGCGCTTTCTTACCGCTTGCTCGAAAAACTGTTCCGGCAAATCAACTTCGGTCCCACCATTATTCTGATCGCTGCGTTGCGCGCCGCATCGGAGGCTGTCGCGCAAATCAGTTCCTGGCGCCGGCTGAGCATGCTCACCGTCATGTCATTTGCTTTGTGGCTTTTGGAAAGTGGCGTTTTTCTAGGTGTTTGGGTCAGCCTCGGCGGATCAACCGATGCCTTGTTGAAGCCGTCTCTGGCCTTCGCCCTCAGCACGCTCGGCACACTCGTGCCCAGTCTCCCCGGGCATTTTGGTCCGTTTGAATTTTTTGGTCTTCAGGCCTTTACACTTGCCGGGGTTGACACCTCAATGGCGGCGGCCGTCGTGCTGCTGGCGCATCTTATTTTGTGGGCGCCGACGGCGCTCTTTGGAATCAGCTGGCTGCTGTCGGCGGCGATGCACAAACCGGACGCGTCCAGCAAAATCCAGAGCTCGGTCTGATCCGCATCGAGCAGGGAAGGGGGCCCCACGGAACCCCGGCTCACCCCTACAATATCACTCAGTTAAATCGGCTTTCAATGGCGTGCGTCGCATTGCGATGGGCAATGGCCATGACGGTGCCCTGAGGATTGACGACAGTCGGCCCGCACAAGAGGGACGCGTCAGCGATGTAAAGGCCGTCCGCATCGCGCAGGCGGCCGAACGAATCCGTCGCGCAAATGGCCTCGTTTCCTCCCATCGGACATGAGGAGAACACATGCACGGAGGTCACGCTGCCATCGCTTCCGGCAAAGGTGGCGGGAAGATTGCGGACATCTTCCATGGAGCGGAGCACCGGATAGCCCTGGACGCTGGGATAGACGGCGACAGCGCCGGCTGAAAACAGTGCCTCGGCCAGTCGTTTCAGGCCATCTGCCAGTTTTCTAAGATCCGCCTCATTTTGCCAGACCCTCACCAACGGATCGCGAAAAAATGGCAGGTTGCGTACCGTCGCCTTTCCGCTCGCCGCCTGAACGTAATATATGCCCATGCGACGCCAATGCCTGTCGATTTCAGCGAAGTGGTTGGCATGATTTACCATTGCGAGGCCGAGCATCGGCCGTTTGCTGATGGAGCATCCCATACCAAAGGAAGGCTCGAATTCCCTGATCTGATGAACCGGGTCGGGATCGCCCGGATTGTTCACATCCTCATCAAACTGCGCGACGACTTTCAGCATTGGATGGAAATACAGGGAGTTGCCAATATTTCGGGTCAAACCGGATCGGCGCAGAAGGGCTGGCGTCTGAACCGCGCCGCAGGCCACGAAAATTCGATCGGCGGAAATTTCTATCGGCCTTGGCGGGCCGTCTGCCGGCGCGTGCAGCGCTTTCACGTGCCATTTGCCAGCTGAGCGCGTCAGTCGGGTCGCACGTGTGTCCGCGATCAAACGGCCACCTGCCTCGAGAAATCGCGGAACGAAGGTTTCCGACATGGATTGTTTTCGGCCTGATCTTCCCATGCCGCTGTACCGGTACAAACGCGGCGCCTCGGTCGCTTGCCAGCCCAGACGGGCAGCCCCGTCACGCAACCTCGTCGAGATAGGGGGCAACTCGCCGGGAAGATATTCGATCTTGGCGGTGTTCTCGCAGGCAATGAAGTGGGGCATCAGCCGGTCGAGAGACAAATCATCGACCTTGAAGACGGCGGCCCACTGGTCGAGGAGGTATTCCGGCGCGCGGTGATAGAGCCCACGATTGATCTCGCTGCCGCCCCCGACGCACCGACCTTCGACATAGGCAATTTTTGACGGGCCAAGCGCTATGCAGATACCGGCATTCCGATATTTGAGAAGCAGTTCCTCCTTTGAAAAAGGCGGGGCCGACTGAAGCGACAGATTTTGGCCTTCTTCGACCAGAAGCACTGACTTACCCGCTTCCGCGCACAAGGTCGCGGTCACCGCGCCGCCGGGTCCGGACCCGATCACCACAATGTCGGCCGTCATTTGGCTCGTGACAGGCTCAGTTATGATGTGCCCCACATTCCACGTCCTGCTCGTAGAGGTCAGAATAGAGCCCAAAGAAGGTCAAAGTCCGGTAAAAGGAGATTAGCGCGGGCCGGATCTGCAGACGTGAATGTTGCCAACGCCTCAACTGATCCATGCGTTGGTCAGGGCTCAGTAGATGAAATGGCTTTCCAGCCACCGGATAAGACCAGGCATCGAATACGACGGTCAAGATATGGAAGGCCAGACGCAGGTAATCCGGCATGCTTGCATGCGTCGCCAGTACATAGGCCTCGATGGTTCCAGCGTTTTCGGGATTTTCTGGCGCGGGCAGTTCCTGCCGGATCAAGGTATCGACTATAGCCCGGACACTTTTTTCAAAACTCGGAAGCTTGAATGCACCGCTTTTCTCCAGCGATGGCAAGATCGGTCGAAACAGCGCGTCGTGATACGACTGGAAAGTCCCGCATCTCGGGTCCGTGCGCCTGGATCTTATGATGGCGGGCATGCCGACACGGTTTGCCACCGCCCAATCGCGGTCGAAGCGGTCACCAACCATCAACGAACGGGCGGCATCCACACCGGTCGCACAGAGTATCTTGTGCAGCCCGGCGGGGTCGGGTTTCATCCTTCTCACGTCGCTGTCCGAGGCGCTGACCACAAAGTCCGCCTTGAGCGCCAGGGCCTTGAGCTTTTCGGCGGCAGGATAGTCGGAATATACCGCAATCGTGCGACCTGAGCGGCGCAGAGCATCAAAAAGTCCTTCAACCCCGGAATAGCGGCAAGCGCCGAGATGGGCGAGCGGGCGTCGCTCGATCCATTCTTGGACAACCTCGCGAACATAGACCACGGAACAGCCGCATCGCATCGCCGTGTCTTCGAATTGGCGGTCCACGAAATCGGTCAGCACTTGCTCCGCCAGCGCTTCCCTGCATTGCCGGAATGTGCGCAGAACACTCAAAGTCTTGAGGCTTCGCGCCCGCACGGCATGGTGCAGCAAATTCAGCGCCATGCGTGTTCTGAGACGCCGCTGGTCATAGAGGGTCCCGTCCAGGTCGAAGACCACGAGGTCGATATTGTTCCAGACGATCGACTGGTCGGGTTGTTTCATTGCATGTCGACGGGTTTGAAGTTGGGTGCCGACAGGTCGTAAAGCCACGGCAAATCGACGAACGACAAGATGAATATCGCCATCACCGCCAGGATCAGCGACGCCAGCAGCCGGCGCGACCGAAACATTCTTTCAGGACGCTGCGCGATGGAGTTCTTCAACAAGGAAAGCCACAGGTAGGACGTGAACAGGATCGCGATAAAGGGCAGGGCCAATATGTATTCGAGCCGGTATTTGGTCAGGAAAACCGCAATGAAAAATGCTGACATCATGGCGTAGAGAAAGCAGGAGACCGTCAGGTTTTCTGCCGTGTAGAAACGGAACGATCGGCGGTAGCGCTGTAGCAGATCCTTGTTCCCGCTGTTGGCAATGTCGCGGTATTCGGAAAGCCGCTTTGCCCCCATAAGGAAGGCGCCGGCAGCCCAATATCCTAAAAGCAGGCTGCTGGGTGGGAGTGCGGCGTGGTCAATCATCGTCCAGCCCAGCGTCAGTCTGATGGGATTGTTCACGGACTCCGAAATCACATCCAGATAGGGCAAGTCCTTCGATCGAATGGGCTTCACGTTGTAGATCAACCCCGAAATCAGAAAGACAACGGAGGTCAGGAAAAACGATGTTCCGACCGTAGCGGCGAGCAGAAGACCGATCGACGCAAAAAGGAGATACTCGAGACAAACCAGATGCGGCGACAGCGACCTCAGCACGGCGCTGCGAGTGCGTTTGGTTGGATGAAAGGCGTCGAATTCTCGGTCGAGCCATTCATTCAGGACGTAGTTCGCCGAGGCGATGGTAATCGCGCTCAGGAACCCAGCGACTATTGCCAGCGCCGCACGATCCATGGGCGGCTCACGCAAGGCATAGGCAATGATGATCCCCGGCAGGATGAAGACATGCTTGGTCGCATGGTCGAAGCGGGCAATTGCCAGATATTGCTTAAGACTTGCCCGGGGCGGGGAGATCGCGGCAGCCGGTTCAAATCCATCCGCATACATGTGGTTGCCCTCCGGTTGCCGGTGCCCGCAACACGACCTCGCTGTTACCTGGTCGTCTTTGGCATCGCATAGATACGGCCATCCGCCTCGGTTGCGACGGTGACGAGCGAGAGACGCTGTTTCAGTTCAGCTTCGCTGACGAGATAGAAACGCCAGTCGATGGCGTCGAAGATCGCTACATAGGAATGCTCTTTGGTCAGATCGTCGCGCAGCGTTTGCAGCTGTCTCTCGTACGGATTGGCTGGGTTGTCGCGGCCCGTTCGCAACTGTATGCGTTCCGGAAGGAAATGGGATTCTCGTCCCAGCACATAGGCGACGACGTCGGCGCCATTGCTGTAGATCGATGCATCCGCCGGCAGTTGTCGCAGCGCCTGCATTGTCGGGGAGTTCACCCATTCGCGGCTGGCATAGCCGATCCCTGAACGATACGCCTGGGACGACCGCACGGCCGTGCGGACCACGTGGCCGCCGAACACCAGAACGGCGAAGCAGACGAGCCCGTAGTGGAGCAGTTTCACAATCCCCTTGGCGTCGCCGACATGGGCTAGGACGATGGTGATCATCAAAGCGGTGGTCACGTACACCGGAAAGGCGTAGCGGCCACTCAAAGACAGGTTCGCCTCGACCGAGGTCGAAAGAACCATGAAGCCCAGATAGAAGAAGAAAAACAGCCCGAAAAGGGTGGGCAGCAAAGCGTCGGCGACCTTGGCCTGCCCTGCGTGCCGACGCGGTTCACGGGCATGAAGGAAGGTCAGGTAGGCGGCGGCTGCTGCAAAAACGCTAAGCAGGACAACGCGGGCCACGAATGGCACCTCGTCGGGCAGCAGCCATGCCGTCATTGCCCCAAGGCTTTTCAGCCACTCGCTGGCCCCCATATTGCCGTAGAACCAGAGCGCGCGACCAATGGAACGGTCGGCGATGATCTCACTCATCACCGCCCAGCAGAGGAAGATCGCCGTGCTCACCACCGCGAAAATAGTGGCGTCGACGAAGCGACGGAACAGCGTGTGCCGAGGATTGAGAAGAAGGCATATCGCAATCGCCGCGCCAAGCGGCGGCGCGGTAAAGCGCACCAGCGTCGTAAGGCCGAGCAGGACCGCGCTTGCCTTCAGCCATGTCCTGTCGTCGGTCTCGAAATAGCGCAACAGCGCAAGCACGGTGACCAGGAGGAAAAACAGGAACGGCGGTTCCGACATCGCGAGCGAGTGAAGCGTCACGAACTGAGGGGCAAGCGTGATGATCGCGGTCCCCGCGGCAGCGTAGACATATTTCCCGCTGGCGCGCACCAGCAGATGCCAGATCAGGATCGTGTTCGCACAGACGAAGAACAGGCCGATGGCTTTTGCTCCGACTGACGGGTCGACCCCGGTCGCGGAAATCCCCATCAGCAGCCATGCATAGAGCGGCGCATCGTAGGGCCGTTCGCTGATCCCCATATAACGCAAGCTGTCGGGATAGATTCCGATGCCGTGGCGGGTGTTGATCAGGAATAGAACAAGGGAAGCCAGCGAAAAGAAAGCCATTCCGGCCCAATAGAGCCGGCTCGCCAGACCGATATCCGATGTCCAGCGGCTCTCGGTCGAATTGAGGATGTAACCATCCATGGTTTAGGCCCCCATCGCAGACTCTGCGTGCCGCCTTCAGGCGATGCCTCGAAAGACGCGCTTGATGTTTTTGGCTACAAAGCGAACGGCAGCATCGCTCAATCCTCGGGAGAGAATGTCGTCCAGCGCCGCGATGAGCTTGTCGATTTGCTCTTCCCGCACCACAAAGGGCGGCATGAAATGCAGGATGTCCCGCGCGCCCGGCTGGAAATGCACCAGTATGTCGTGGCGGTCGTAAAGCTCGCGAACGAGGGCGCCGATCAACACTGTCTGATAGGTCTGGAACAGCGGATTTTTGTCGATGTCGACCAGCTTTTCCGCCAGATCCTGATGAAAGTTCAAACGGATCGCCTGAAACATTCCACGTCCGCGCACATCGAGAACGTGCCTCGGGTGTTTTGCCTTCAGCCGGTGAAGACCATTGGAGAGATAGCCCCCCATCCTCTCGGCGTTCTCGATAAGTCTTTCGTCTTGCAGGATATTCAGCGTCTCGATCGCGACGGCGCAGCTTTCGCCAAGCCCGCTGAAGCTGGAACTGTGAAGGTTGCAGTCCTGTTTGTTGCCGTAAGCCCGATCAAACAATAGTTGGGAGGTGACCATGGCAGCCACTTCCCGCTTGCCGCCGCCCAGGGTCTTGGCAAGCGTCACGATGTCGGGAACGGCTCCTTCATGCTGGAAAGCACAGAACCTGCCGCTTCGTCCCATGCCGACCTTTACTTCGTCGAAAATGGACAGGATATCGTTGTCCCGGCAATGCTCCACGAACTGCGTCAAATAACCGGCAGGGGGGATTTCGCAGGAGGTACCACGAATTGTCTCGACGATCGCGGCTATAATGGAATTGCCGCCGCTACCATCCGTCTCCGCGCGGATCGCCTCTCGCAGTGAATCGATGTCGCCATACCTGGCATAAATGACGTTTTCCTTTGGCACGCCCAAAAGGAACCCGGATTGCACGTCCGTCGCGGTCGTCAGGGATAGCGCGCCATGGGTTTTGCCGTGAAACGCGCCCTGCATGCAGAGAAATTTCTTCTTGCCTTTGGGGGTCTGCACGCGTTCGCTCAGTTTCATCGCCGCTTCATTCGCTTCGGCGCCCGAGACTGCGAGAAACGAGACCGCTAGTGGCGCGGGCAGGAAACGCGACAGGTTATACGCAAGAGCGCCCTGCAATTTGTGAGGCGCGATTTTGATGCAGTCGACGATCTTGCGCTCATGGCATTTGCGCTCCGCCTCTATAATGCGCGGATGGTTGTGACCGAGCCCAAGGACACCGAGGCCAGCGGAAAAGTCGAGGAGCGTACGGCCGTCATTCAGCCAGATCTCGACGCCCTGCGCGCCCCTCATGTCCATATCCTTCAGTCCAAGGATATCGAAGAGCTGGAGCATGTATTTATTCAAATGTTTTGCGTAAAGCTCATTGGCGGCTTTGCTGTCCAGGTCAAAGCACTGCTCAAGGGTTAGCAGTGACTTTTCATTGGTTTCTGAGCTTTTAGGCGACGCCGCGACGCGCATCATATTCAATTGCTGTACTCCCAAGCTCCAGCGATTGAATAATTCTTAACATGGGCGGCAACGCGCCGCTATTTAACGAATTATATATGTCAGGGCTTATAAACAGCCGGGTTCCGCGCAGTTCCGGACTTGTCGCCTTGTTAGTGCTTGGTGCAGGTCGAGGCGGTGAAGGCACCGTCCGGTTGCTTCATGATGATGTCGAAGGAGGGCGGGGTCTCGCCGTCAAGCGTGGCCTGGGTCAGCGAGATCGAGTTGCCGCCGGCGGTGTAGCCGCCCAACGGTCCCAGCCAGGAGATCACGCCGTTTGCATCCATCTGATAATTGTAAGCCTGCTGGGCGGTCCCAAAGGTGACCGGGCCGCTGTAGACGTTTCCCTTGATGGTGATGTCGCCGAGATTGAGGAACAGGCCGAGCAGGTAGACCTCGCAATGATAGGTGCCATCCGGCATCTTGCCATCGCTGAAGTCGGCTCGTGCGGTGCCGGTCGCCGCCGCAAGAAGCAATATGCCGATGAAAATGCGTGAAATTCTGGATGCCATGACGTGCTCGCTTGAGCGGCGAGCTTGCCCTATTTTTGCGCTGTGCCGCAACATTTGTTGTCTGCGGTGCCGCGCTTGACGATCAAAATGTAGGCACACGGTCAAATTGGGCGAAAATTAGGCAAAACCCTTGCGCGTTGCGCAAATTTCTCTCAATCAATTTTTAACCGGCTCTCTTTGTTTTCAGAACTCTAATATAGCAAGCAGTTGATAATATTGCATTATCATCCCTTCGTCGACACCGCCTTGGCGGTTGGCATGGGGGTTGCATCGTAGTGTTGCGGTGCAATCAACCAGCTTGGGAGTGTTAGGCATGAGGGGTAATTTCTCGACAATTACAAAAATGTTTTCGGCGAGCGTGGTCGCGGCAGGCCTGTTGATGTCCATGCCCGCCAAGGCGGCTGACGACACGATCAAGGTCGGCATTCTCCATTCGCTGTCGGGGACCATGGCGATTTCGGAGACGACGCTGAAGGACGCCATGCTGATGCTCATCGACGAACAGAACGCCAAGGGCGGCCTGCTCGGCAAGAAGCTCGAAGCCGTCGTCGTCGACCCTGCTTCCAACTGGCCGCTGTTCGCCGAGAAGGCGCGCGAGCTGATCTCCAAGGACAAGGTCGCGGCGGTGTTCGGCTGCTGGACCTCGGTCTCGCGCAAGTCGGTGCTGCCGGTGTTCTCCGAGCTCGACAATATCCTGTTCTATCCCGTCCAATATGAGGGCGAGGAAAGCGAGCGCAACGTGTTCTACACGGGTGCCGCGCCGAACCAGCAGGCAATCCCGGCGGTCGACTATCTGATGAGCGAGGACGGCGGTTCGGTGAAGCGCTGGGTGCTCGAAGGCACCGACTACGTCTATCCGCGCACCACCAACAAGATCCTCGAGGCCTATCTGAAGGCCAAGGGCGTCGCGGCGGAAGACATCATGGTCAACTACACGCCGTTCGGCTTCTCCGACTGGCAGACCGAAGTTTCGGCCATCAAGAAGTTCGGTTCGGCCGGCAAGAAGACCGCCGTCGTGTCGACCGTCAACGGCGACGCCAACGTGCCGTTCTACAAGGAACTCGGCAATCAGGGCATCAAGGCCGAGGACATTCCGGTCATGGCCTTCTCGGTCGGCGAGGAAGAACTTGCCGGTCTCGACACCGCGCCGCTGGTCGGCCATCTCGCCGCCTGGAACTATTTCGAGAGCGTTGACACGCCCGAGAACAAGAAGTTCATCGCCGACTGGCACAAGTTCATCAAGAACGACAAGCGCACCACCAACGACCCGATGGAAGCCCACTATATCGGCTTCAACATGTGGGTGAAGGCGGTCGAGAAGGCCGGCACCACCGATCCGGACAAGGTCATTGACGCCATGATCGGCGTTTCGGTGCCGAACCTGACCGGCGGCTACTCGACGATGATGCCGAACCACCACATCACCAAGCCGGTGCTGATCGGTGAAATCCAGGCCGATGGCCAGTTCGAGACGGTTTCGCGCACGCCGGGTCTGGTGATGGGCGACGAGTGGTCCGACTACCTGCCTGACTCCAAGGACTTGATCTCCGATTGGCGCGCGCCACTGTCCTGCGGCAACTTCAATGTCGCCACCGGCAAGTGCGGCGGCAAGGGCACGAACTGATCCTCCCCGGGCTGGACCTTCAGGTCCATGCCCCGCAAGCGCTCCGGGCGGGCTTCGTCCTCCAGTCCGCCCGGGCGCGAAATCAACCTTTCAGGAGCTGCCTGAAGCCAATGAACCTGTTCCGTGCGATTGGCCTGACACTGCTGGTCCTGCTGGCGACGCTGTCGTCATCGGGTGCAAGCGAAGCCGATCTGCGTGGCATCATCGCCAAATTCGCGACGGCCAAGGGCTTTTCGGAGATAGGGGCTGTCGTTCACGAACTGGCGGCTACAGGCGACCCGGCGGTCGAGCGGCCGCTTGCCGCACTTGCCGACGGCAATCTCTATATCCGCAAGGCCGATTCCCTGGTCTTTGTCGGCAAGGAGACTGGCGACAGCGTTGAACTGCTCGACCCGCTAAGTGGCGAGAAGTCGGCCGACGCCGCCAAGGACGACATCACCAAGATCAAGGTCAACAACACGCTGCGCCGCGTCATCCGCGATGCGCTCGGCACGCTGACGCTTGGCGCCAAGGACCCGGCCGTGCGGGTCGCCGCCGCCGACACCATGTTCAAGACGCCCGATGCCGCAAACATCGAGCCGCTCGACGCAGCGATTGCCAAGGAGACCGTGGCAAGCGTCAAGGCCCTGCTCGAACAGGCCCGCGCCGCCTCCGTCCTGGTCTCCGACCGGCCGGATGCCGACAAGCTCGCCGCAATCGCGCTGATCGGCGCACGGGGCGACCGCGACGCGGTTTCGCTGCTCACCTCGGTCGAGGCGAACGCCCCGGACGCGGTCAAGGAAGCGGCGACAGCGGCTATTCGCAACATCAATTCGACGCTGGCGTTCTGGGATGCCGGCCAGAACATCTGGTACGGCATTTCGCTGGGCTCGGTCTTGCTGCTTGCCGCGATCGGGCTTGCCATCACCTTCGGCGTCATGGGCGTCATCAACATGGCGCATGGCGAGATGGTCATGCTCGGCGCCTACACCACCTTCGTCGTCCAGCAGGTGATCCGCACATCCTTTCCCGCCCTGTTCGACTGGTCGCTGGTGATTGCCCTGCCGCTCGCCTTCCTCGTCGCCGCGCTCGTCGGCCTGGCAATAGAGCGCGGCGTCATCCGCTTCCTCTATGGGCGGCCACTGGAAACGCTGCTGGCGACTTGGGGCGTCTCGCTGATCCTGCAGCAGGCCGTGCGCAGCATATTCGGTCCGACCAACCAGGAGGTCGGCAATCCGTCGTGGATGTCGGGCTCGTTCAATGTCGGACAGCTTGCGATCACCTGGAACCGCCTGTGGATCCTGGTTTTCGCGCTAAGCGTCTTCGCGGTGCTGCTCTATGTGATGAAGCGCACGCCCTGGGGGCTGCAGATGCGCGCCGTCACCGCCAACCGGCGCATGGCCGCTTCGATGGGCATCAGGACGCCATGGGTCGACGCGCTGACCTTCGCGCTCGGATCCGGCATTGCCGGTATCGCCGGTGTCGCGCTCAGCCAGATCGACAACGTCTCGCCCAATCTCGGCCGCGGCTACATCATCGACAGCTTCATGGTCGTCGTCTTCGGCGGTGTCGGCAATCTGTGGGGCACGCTGGTCGGCGCCTTCTCGCTCGGCATCGTCAACAAGTTCCTCGAGCCCTATGCCGGTGCGGTGCTCGGCAAGATCGTCGTGCTGGTCCTGATCATCCTGTTCATCCAGAAGCGCCCGCGCGGCCTGTTCGCGCTCAAGGGTAGGGCGGTGGAAGCATGATCACCGGACGCTTCTTTGCCGCGGGCGCGGATCGCCGCATCGCCATCACCATCTTCATGCTGCTGGCGGTGGCCCTCATCGTGCCGCTGCTCAATCTCGTCGTATCGCCGACGAGCGCCTTCTATGTCCCGTCCTACATCGTCGCACTGACCGGCAAATATCTCTGCTATGCGCTGCTTGCCTTGGCGCTCGACCTCGTCTGGGGCTATTGCGGCATTCTTTCGCTCGGGCACGGCGCCTTCTTCGCGCTCGGCGGCTATGCGATGGGCATGTATCTGATGCGCCAGATCGGCTCGCGCGGCGTCTATGGCAACCCCATCCTGCCGGACTTCATGGTGTTCCTGAACTACAAGGAATTGCCGTGGTTCTGGTACGGCTTCGACCATTTCTGGTTCGCTGGCCTCATGGTGCTGGCCGTGCCCGGCCTGCTCGCCTTCGTCTTCGGCTGGTTCGCCTTCCGCAGCCGTGTCACCGGCGTCTATCTGTCGATCATCACCCAGGCGATGACCTATGCGCTGCTGCTCGCCTTTTTCCGCAACGACATGGGTTTCGGCGGCAATAACGGCCTGACCGATTTCAAGGATATTCTGGGGTTCAACGTGCAGGCCGACGCGACGCGCTCGGCGCTGTTCGCCGCCAGCGCGGTGACGCTCGCGCTTGCCGTCTTCGTCACCTGGGCGATCGTCGGCTCCAAATACGGCAAGCTGCTGATGGCCGTGCGTGACGCCGAGAGCCGCACGCGCTTCCTCGGCTGGCGGGCCGAGAACGTCAAACTGTTCGCCTTCACTGTCTCGGCCGTCATGGCCGGCATAGCGGGCGCGCTCTACGTGCCGCAGGTTGGCATCATCAACCCCGGCGAATTCGAACCGTCCAATTCGATCGAGGTGGTGATCTGGGCGGCAGTCGGCGGTCGTGGCACCATCGTCGGACCGATCGTCGGTGCTCTGCTCGTCAATGCCGGCAAATCCTGGTTCACCGGTGTGTTGCCGGAATTCTGGCTGTTTGCGCTGGGCGGCCTGTTCGTCGCCGTCACGCTGCTCTTGCCCAAGGGCATCATCGGCATGTGGGATTCCTGGCGCGGCAACGCCAGGGCGTTGCGAGCGGCATCCGCCGCCGAAGAAGCCGGCACGTATGTCGACCCGGCGCCACCGAAGATCGTCCGGGCAGCAGCAAGAACGCCAGGCGAATGGTCTTCGTCCAACCCCGAACCACAGCCGGCGGAGTGAGGGGCATGTCGAAGAGCAACACCATCCTTTACCTCGACGGCGTCTCGGTCTCGTTCGACGGTTTTCGCGCCATCAACAATCTGTCGCTGGTGCTCGACAAGGGTGAGATGCGTGCCATCATCGGCCCCAACGGCGCCGGCAAGACGACGATGATGGACATCGTGACCGGCAAGACGCGGCCCGACGAGGGCGAGGTGTTCTTCGATGGACAGGTCGACCTCACCAAGCACGACGAAGCCGAGATCGCCATGATGGGCATCGGCCGCAAATTCCAGAAGCCGACCGTCTTCGAAAGCCACACGATCGAGGAGAACCTGATGCTGGCGCTGAAGGGGCCGCGCTCGATCTTTCCGGCGCTGTTCCACCGGCGATCGGCCGCGGAGGCGCGGCAGATCGACGATATCCTCGGCATCATCCGGCTAGGCGACAAGCGCGACGAACTGGCGGCCAATCTCAGTCACGGCCAAAAGCAGTGGCTGGAGATAGGCATGCTCCTGGCGCAGGACCCGAAGCTCCTTCTGGTCGACGAGCCGGTTGCCGGCATGACCGATGCCGAGACCGAGGAAACCGCACGGCTGCTCAAGGACATTGCCCGTGACCATTCGGTCATCGTCGTCGAGCACGACATGCATTTCGTGCGCGAACTCGGCGTCAAGGTGACCTGCCTGCACGAGGGTTCGGTACTGTCCGAGGGCACGCTTGATTTCGTTTCGGCCGACGAGCGCGTCGTCGAAGTCTATCTGGGGAGATGAGCATGGTGTGGCGGGTTCAATTCCATCGCTTCGATCTGTCCTTCCTGAGGTTCTGGAGAAGGCGCTGACATGCTCGAAGTTTCGAACGCCACGCTTCATTATGGCGCCGCCCAGGCGCTGCGTGGCGTGTCGCTGAAGGCGGGCGCCGGCAAGATCACCTGCGTGCTCGGCCGCAACGGCGTCGGCAAGACCAGTTTGATGAGATCGATCGTTGGCCACCATCGGCTGACGAGCGGAAGCGTTGCCTTCGAGGGGAAGGCGCTCGACCGGAGCGCGGCGTATGACCGCGCCCGGTCGGGCATCGCATTCGTACCGCAGGGCAGGGAGATCTTTCCGCTGCTGACGGTGCGGGAAAACCTGGAATCAGGCTTCGCGCCGCTGAAACGGGCCGACCGCAATGTGCCCGCCCACGTCTTCGAGCTGTTTCCGGTCCTGAAGCAGATGCTGGGTCGCCGCGGCGGTGACCTTTCCGGCGGCCAGCAGCAGCAGCTCGCTATTGGCAGGGCATTGGTGATGCGGCCGAAACTGCTGGTGCTCGACGAGCCGACGGAAGGCATCCAGCCGTCGATCATCAAGGATATTGGCCGTGCCATCCGCTATTTGCGCGACCAGGCCGGCATTGCCGTGCTGCTGGTCGAACAGTATCTCGATTTCTGCCGCGAACTCGCCGACGAGGTGAACATCATGGACCGGGGGCTGATCGTCCACACTGGTCCGGCGGAAGATCTCGACACGGCGGACGTCCGCAAATTCCTGACTGTGTAGTCCGTCTGGTCGTCACCCGCGCGGTGGCGCCCCAATCTTTCTTCAAAGACCCCTGCGCAACTCTGGCACGTCGACCGTGGCGTGTTAGTCTTTGTTTGGCCTTGGTGAGTCGGCCGCTTTCCGTATCAGTCTGGTTGGTTGCAGATCAGGGGAAAGTGCAGGCTCCAGCCGGCAAGTTCCACGCAAGCAAGGCTCCCTAGCTTCCCTCCTGCGATCTGTTTGTCGTTCAACGCGTTTGGGCACACAGGCCAAGGGACAGCCATGGAACGCTATGTCGAAGATTACCAGAAGCGGCGGCTTACGGAGCGCGTCGATATCATCACCGCCATCAACATATTGAGGTCCCAAGGGTACGACTACGACGAGCTGATCGAGGAAATCACCAAGGTCTTCTATGTCGACCTCGATGCCTTCAATGAAGTCGTGATGGCGGCGTAGAAAGCGCTTCGATCTCATTGCATGCAACAGATGACCGGCGCTCGTCCGTCTACGGCAAGCCAGTTGTTTGGACCAGATGCCCCCTGGTCAAGGATCAGCATGCCCGGGTTCTGTGCCCGGAAATTCGGCCTGCAATGGTTGTTGAACCGGCGGCGATGGAGTAGCCGGCCATCCTGTACGCTGGCTTACTGTCCTCAGCATGAGGGATGCTTTCGGTCTTCTAATCGCCGCTCTGGTGCTTTTCAATTTGGTATGTCAGCCAGCGGCAGAACATTCCAACGATGGAGAACGCCGCGCCGCCAATCAAGCAGGCGGTGAGCAAAGCGCTTTCGGAAGCGCTTGACCAACTCACGATGGCGAGCAGGATTACGCTCGCGGTAGAGATCAAATAGCCTACCCCCTTCAGTAGGTGCAGAGAAGCTTTTGTCATGCCTGGACTCTCCTGAGGGGCTTTCTTCTTCGGAACATTCTTTGCGTTGTGAAGTTCCATCGCTTGCCGCCGTGCGATGCGAATAGCAACGGAATCTCGCGAAGAAGAGGCACCTGGATGCCCAATTTTCTGAAGCTGCCGGCAACCACGAAGGGCCTCGTTCGAGTGGTGATCGAAACTCCACGTGGCGCGACGGCGAAACTGGCTTTCGAGCCAGAAACGCAGATATTCGGCTATGTCCGTCCCTTGCCGGTTGGAATGATGTATCCTTACGATTGGGGCTTCATCCCTGCAACGTTGGGTGAAGATCGTGATCCTCTCGACGGGCTTGTCATCCATCAGGCAGCCACAGCCCCCGGCGTGGTGATCAAATGCAACCTGCTAGGTGCCTTGCGCGTCAAGCAGAAGGACAAAGGCGGCGAGGTCCTGCGCAACGACCGTTATGTCTTCTGTCCGCATAGGGAGGATGCTCCCGACGAACTCGTTGCAGCGGATCACGTTCGAGAGGATCTGCGACGTGAAATCGAGCAGTTCTTTGCCTCGTCGGTGCTTGGGACCGGCAAGACCATCAAGTTCAAGGGCTGGCAAAATGCTGCGGAAGCTCGCAAGGCCATCAAGAAGGGTATGAACGCTTTTTCAGCGCGCCGTTGAGTTGAACGCAGGTTGGATTTTAGCCTGCGGGCCATGAAGTCGTTCATGCCGGATGCCGAGCGATCAGCTGTTCCAGCTGCCCTTGAAACGCGTCGGCGCTGACCGAGACCTCAGCATGAAGGTCTGCCTCCAAATTTTGCCACGCGTCATCAATCCACGCGGAACCGTTCGTCGCGTCGCAGGTTGCAACAGTCTCACACAACAGGAGATGCAGCCATGGATCACACCAACCACGTACGCCTTTCCGGCAATGAATTGACCTCCGAGATGCTCGACGGCGCGACCATCTACGGCGCCGACGACGAGAAGGTCGGCACGGTCTCTCATCTGCACGGCAGCCAGGTCGTCATCGATGTGGGAGGCTTCCTAGGCATTGGGGCAAAACCCGTTGCTGTGCCCGCCAGTCAGTTGGACTTCATGCGTGACGAGGCCGGCGATGTTCACGCGGTTACCACCTGGACGAAGGATCAGCTCAAGGACATGCCAGAGCATCAGGATTGAAGATCAATAAAGGCTTGGCTTCGGTCGGCCCCGATGTCGGCCCCGATTTTGTGAAGACGACAGGAGTCCGCCATGCAAATCATTAGAACCGAAGTCAAGAATGCCGCGGCACCAGATGGTCGGTCCGTCCGTCGCGTCCTGTTCTACGGCGAGGGCAGTGAATGTGTCACCGTGGACATGGCTGGTGCCGACGGAAAGAGCGAGGAGGACGCGCTGGCTGGTGCCAGGGCGATCCTGGTTCAGACGGCTACGTTCGGCCTTGCCGCTAACGACTACGATGCGAATAGCAATGGCAATTTTGATGAGCTTGCGGTCACGGCGGCAAGCGACGGGAATGGTGATGCGTATATCTTTGAATATCGCGACGGAGACACCATCCGACGGATACCTCCGTCCAGGATGCCGAGCCTTGATGCCGCCCGGTCGGAGGCAATCCGCTGTGCAGTCGATCTCCTGCTCGACTTGCAGACCGGCACGGACGATTTGTCCGGTTGGCTGGTTCGCGTATTCAGCGAAAACGGCGAGCTCCTCTGTGTGGTTGACGTGGCCGAGGCGCAAGCGGCCAAGGAGGGAAGCCAGCAGCGCATGGCTGGCGGAGACCAGCCGTGGCCGCGCGAGGGTTAGTTCACGGACCTCTCGGCGAAAACTGCCTGCATGTCTGCGTCGACATGCAGCGCCTGTTCGGCGTGGGCGGGCCTTGGGCCGTGCCATGGGCCGAGAAAGTGGTACCGGCCATAGAGGAACTGGTGGCCAGGCAGCCGGAGCGAACACTTTTCACCCGCTTCATTCCCGCCAAGCGTCCGGGCGAGGGTCCAGGAATGTGGGCGAGCTACTATCGTCGATGGGCGGAGGTGACGCTTTCACGTATCGATCCAGGTCTGATCGAGCTCATGCCTCAACTTCGACGCTTCGTGCCACCGGCCAAACTTGTCGACAAGCACGTCTATTCGCCATGGACTGAAGGGCAGCTCGACGCCCTGTTGCATGGCTCAGCCATAAATACCTTGGTGATTACGGGAGGTGAAACCGATGTCTGTGTGCTCGCCACAGTACTTGGCGCCATCGATCGTGGCTTCCGCGTTGTTCTCGTCACCGACGCCATCTGCAGTTCCGCAGATGAGACGCACGACGCGCTGATGGAACTCTATCGTTCGCGGTTCAGCGAGCAGGTCGAGGCAGTGACCATGCAGGAGGTCACGCATAATTGGCGATAAGATCGAAGGCCGCCCCTCTAGCCCGCGCGGCGCAATGCCGAGGCGGTGACCCGGTTGCGGCCGCCGCGCTTGGCGGCGTAGAGCGCCTTGTCGGCGGCGCTGAGCACCTTGTCGAAGCTGAGGCCTTCCTTGGTGCCGAAAGCAAATCCAGCGCTGACCGTGCATGTCAGGGGGCCGGCCTCGGTTTCGATGCGATACGCGGCGAAAGCTGCCCGTATTGCCTCGGCGGTGGCCTCCACCGTTTCGGGCAAGGTCCGTTTCAACACCAGCGCGAATTCCTCGCCGCCCATGCGTGCTGCGACGTCGGTCGGGCGAAGATTGGCGGCGAGTTCGCCGGCAAATACCTTCAGGACTTCATCACCCGCGGCGTGGCCAAATTCATCGTTGACGGCCTTGAAGCTGTCGAGATCGAACACGACCACCGCGGTGAATGCGCCGACCGGTGCATTGCCATGCAGATCGAACAAGGCGCGGCGGTTGAGCAGGCCGGTCAAGGGATCGGTCAGCGCATTGCGGCGGTGATGTCCGGCCAGGCGTCCCTGATTGAGCGCCAGCGACAATGCGCCAATACCGGTCATGCTGGCGATGACAATGATGAGGCTCAGATCCTCGGCCCAGTTGCTTGGTGCATGTCCAAGGATCAGTCTGCCATCCCATGCCAGAACCGCCGCGCACAGTACGAAGGATATGGCCGTGGCCGAATAGAGCGCGGCGGCACCGATCGCCAGGGCAGGGGCCTCGGCGCGCCCCTTCCAGTACTCGGCGGCCGTCGCGAACAAAAGCAGCGCGGCGAACATGTTCTCGAACATGAAGCCGAGACCGTCATAGCCTAAGGCCATGGGCGGCAGCGTCACCGCAAGGGCAATGCCGCTGCCCATCAGGATATGTGGCATGGGTGAGCCGCCGCTTCTGAACTGATGGGCGGCGCCAAGCATCATCGAGAAACCGACAAGCAGCAAGGTGAAGGCGGCCAACCCGAGGATGCGTCCGGGCGTGGCGATATAGGCGTCGTAGGTGAAGACGTCGCCGACCACCAGCAATGCGCTGATCGCCCATGTCAGCAGGAACTTCTCCGTGCGAGCGGTCAGCCACGTACCGAACAACGTCAGGCTCAGGCAGGCAGCCGAAAAACCAACTGCCAGCAGAAGTGAGTTGTAGTCGAGCGACATGCCCCTTGTTCCTTGCCCGCGGCGGTCCCGGATATGCGACTTGGCCGCGCTGGATTCATGCAGCAAGGAGGTATCGATAAGGTTACGATGAGGGCGACGATGCGCGATTCCGCAGCGTCAAAGCATCGTACCCAAAAGGGGCACCGGTTTTGGATCCGATGCTCAAGACAAGAAGTTGAAGGGCAGCCGTCCCGCCCTCTAGCTCACGCGTTTCATCAGCGCCATCGCCCCGAATGGCGCACGCACCTTGCCTTCGGTGATGAAGTAGACGAACACGTCGCGTGGCTGCACGGGCGCCTCGGTGGCGGGATCGGCGCGCGGCAGGTCGGCTGGCACCTTGCCCTCCGCCCATGTCCTTGCGCGTGCCGCCCACTCGTCGAGACCTTTCGGCGTGTAGCAGTCAGGGTTGTCGTCGCTGCCGGTCTGCAGCCGGGCATAGATGAAATCGCCGGTGACATCGGCGATTGCAGGATATTTGGCATGGTCGGCATAGACGATCGCGACCTTGTGTTTGCGGGCAAGCGCGGCGAATTCCGGCACGACGAAGCTGTCGTTGCGGACCTCGACCGCATGGCGCAACGCAACACCATCCTGCTTTGCCGGAAGCAGTTTCAGAAAGGCTTCGAAATCATCGGGATCGAATTTCTTGGTCGGCGCGAACTGCCACAGGATCGGCCCGAGCTTTTCGCCGAGTGCAGCAACGCCCGAGCCAAGGAAACGCATCATCGATTCGCCGGCCTCGCCGAGCACGCGGCGATTAGTCACGAAGCGGTTGCCCTTCAGCGCATAGACGAACCCGTCCGGCGCCTCGTTTGCCCATTTGACGAAGGTCGGCTCCTTGAAGCTCGAATAATAAGTGCCGTTGACCTCGATGCTCGGCACTTGCCGGCTGGCATAGTGCAGTTGCTTCGCCTTGGACAGTTTCTCGGGATAGAAGGACGTGTCCCAGGGCTCGAAGGTCCAGCCGCCCATGCCGGCGCGGATTGTTCCCGATTTGCTCATGGACTTCTCCTCCAATATGTTTTCGCTAGGGTATTGCGTTGGTCAAATTGCGATCCGCAAAGGGCTATTTCGATCAGGCGGGCGGCTGCCAATCCGCTGGAAAGATTGTCGGGGTTCCCGAGGGGTAAAGGCTTTTCCGCAGCCGCATAACGCGAAACTGATTTCCGTCCTCGACGATGTCGTAGAGAGCCTTGATCGGCTGATAGCGTGCGCGGCGATAGTCGTGCAACATGACGATCGTATCGGCGTGACATAGCAGTGTCGCCATGAACGCGCATTCCATCCGGCGCCGGCCGTCAATGAAGATGAAGTCGAATTTGCGCTTCAGGCTGAGCGGCCAGGTCGAATAGTTGAGTTCCGGATCGCGGTCGCCGAGCTTGGGGCCCTGGAGGTCGAGGCAGATCGGATGGAAACCGCTCCACTGCGGCAACTGCGGCAGGAGTTGATCGAGGAAGGACTGGTTGTCGTCGATCGAAAATAGATTGTCGACGGCGAGCTGGTTCCTCAACTCAAGCATCGCCAGCGTTGTGTGGCCCGTGCCCCATTCCAAATAGGCTCGCGTCTCCGGCCTAACTTGATGCAGCAGGATGCGTTGGAATTCGGACAAATAGTCGGCGCCGTAAGCATGCGACGAGCGGACAACGCCACCTAACACCAACTTGTTTTCCATAGGGCCTTCTTGCGGCATTCACATCGCCTTCGCCATGTCGACGAGCATCCATCCTGGCCGGTAGGGATTGGGCCGGCGACCCGTCTCGTGGAAACCGTAGGCCAGATAGAGCGCGATGTTCCGCTCCATCCTGGCATTGGTGTAGAGGCGTACCTCCGGCAAGCGCCACAGGCGGGTCTGTTCATCCGCGTGCTTGAGCAGCGCGATGCCGAAGCCCTTCCCCTGAAATTTTGGCGCGACAGCCACGGAGAAGATCATCGCGTGATCATCATGCCGTTCGAGCGTCAGCAGTCCAGCCAACCCGCCGCCACTCTCCAAGAGCCAGACCTCGCCGCGTGCGATGCGTGGCGCATAATCCTCGGTGACCGGGATCGGCGGCGCGCCAAACAGTGCGGAATAGGGGGCATAGGCCGCTTCCGTCAGCGAGACGACAGTTTGGAGATCACCGGCAAGCGCTTTTCTGATGGTCATTCAAAAAGCTCTCCAGGCGCCAGCCGGTCCGACCATCACTCCGCCGCTTCGCGCTTGCCTCCGGGGCGCCGTTCCAGAAGCTCCTTGAGGAACTGGCCGGTGTAGCTGCGCTTCTCGCGCACGATAGCTTCCGGCGTGCCGGACGCCACCAGTTCGCCGCCGCCATCGCCACCTTCGGGACCGAGGTCCAGCACCCAGTCGGCGGTCTTGATCACCTCGAGATTGTGCTCGATGACCACCACCGTGTTGCCCTGGTCGACCAGTTCATGCAGCACTTCCAGGAGCTTGGCGACGTCGTGGAAGTGCAGGCCGGTGGTCGGCTCGTCCAGGATGTAGAGCGTCTTGCCGGTCGCCTTGCGCGACAGTTCCTTGGCGAGCTTGATGCGTTGCGCCTCGCCGCCCGACAGCGTCGTCGCCTGCTGGCCGATATGGATGTAGCCAAGGCCGACCTGCTTCAGCGTGTCGAGCTTGTCGCGCACGCCGGGAACGGCGGCGAAGAAATCGACGCCTTCCTCGACCGTCATGTCGAGCACGTCGGCGATCGACTTGCCCTTGAACAGGACGTCGAGCGTCTCGCGGTTGTAGCGCTTGCCGTGACAGACGTCGCAGGTGACGTAGACGTCGGGCAGGAAGTGCATCTCGATCTTGATGACGCCGTCGCCTTGGCAGGCCTCGCAGCGGCCGCCCTTGACGTTGAACGAGAAGCGGCCGGGCTGATAGCCGCGCGCCTTGGCTTCGGGAAGGCCGGCGAACCAGTCACGGATAGGCGTGAAGGCGCCGGTATAGGTGGCCGGGTTGGAGCGCGGCGTCCGTCCGATCGGCGACTGGTCGATGTCGATGACCTTGTCGAGAAATTCGAGACCCTCGATGCGGTCGTGCTCGGCGGGATGTTCGCGCGAGCCCATGATGCGGCGCGACGCGGCCTTGAACAGAGTCTCGATCAGGAAGGTCGACTTGCCGCCGCCCGACACACCGGTCACGGCGGTGAAGGTGCCGAGCGGGATTTCGGCGGTCACGTTCTTCAGATTGTTGCCGCGCGCGCCGACGATCTTCAGGCGCCGGTTCTTCTTGGCCTCGCGTCGCACGCCAGGCGTCGCCACTTCCAATGCGCCCGACAGATATTTGCCGGTGATCGAATTGGGATTGGCCATGACCTGCTGCGGCGTGCCCTGGGCGATGATCTCGCCGCCATGGATGCCGGCGGCCGGACCCATGTCGACGACATAGTCGGCATGCAGGATAGCATCCTCGTCGTGCTCGACGACGATCACCGTGTTGCCGATGTCGCGAAGGTGCTTCAGCGTGTCGAGCAGGCGGGCATTGTCGCGCTGGTGCAGGCCGATCGACGGCTCGTCCAGAACATAGAGCACGCCGGTGAGGCCGGAGCCGATCTGCGAGGCCAGGCGGATGCGCTGGCTTTCGCCGCCCGACAGCGTGCCGGAATTGCGCGACAGCGTCAGGTAGTCGAGCCCGACATCGTTGAGGAAGCGCAGCCGCTCGCGGATCTCCTTGAGCACGCGCACCGCGATCTCGTTCTGCTTGTCGTTGAGCGACGCCGGCAGGTCAGTGAACCACTGGTCGGCCTTGCGGATGGAAAGCTCGGTGACTTCGCCGATATGCTTGCCAGCGATTTTCACGGCCAGCGACTCGGGCTTCAACCGATAGCCCTTGCACACCGGGCAAGGCGTGGCCGACATGAAGCGCTCGATTTCCTCGCGCATCCAGGCGGATTCGGTCTCCTTCCAGCGCCGCTCGAGATTGGGGATGACGCCCTCGAAAGTCTTGGTCGTCTTGTAGGAGCGCAGGCCGTCATCGTACTGGAAGGTGATTTCGCGCTCGCCGGTACCGCGCAGGATGGCTTCCTGAGCTTCAACCGTCAGGTCCTTGAACTTGTCGCCGAGCTTGAAGCCATAGGCCTTGCCGAGCGCTTCCAGCGTCTGCGCATAGTAGGGCGAGGTCGACTTCGCCCAGGGGCTGACGGCGCCATCGCGCAGCGAAACGTTCTCGTCGGGCACGACGAGGTTGGGATCGATGGCGCGCTGGCTGCCGAGGCCGTCGCAGGTCGGGCAGGCGCCGAACGGGTTGTTGAAGGAGAACAGGCGCGGCTCGATTTCCGGAATGGTGAAGCCGGAGACGGGACAGGCGAATTTTTCCGAGAACAGGATGCGCTCATGCGTCTCGTTCTTCGACTTGTTGACCGAATCCTCGCCGGTCTGGCTGGCGTCGAGCGGTTTGTCGGCGAATTCGGCCACCGCCAGCCCGTCGGCCAGCTTCAGCGCCGTCTCGATGGAGTCGGCGAGCCGGGTCGCCAGATCGCCGCGTACGACGATGCGGTCGACGACGACGTCGAGGTCGTGCTTGTACTTCTTGTCCAGTGCAGGCACGTCGGCGATCTCATAGAACACGCCGTCGACCTTGACGCGCTGAAAGCCCTTCTTCTGCAGCTCCAGCAATTCCTTGCGGTACTCGCCCTTACGGCCGCGCACCATCGGCGCCAGGATGAACAGGCGCGTGCCTTCCTCGACCGCCAGCACGCGGTCGACCATTTGGCTGACCGTCTGGCTTTCGATCGGCAGGCCGGTAGCCGGCGAATAAGGGATGCCGACGCGCGCGAAGAGCAGGCGCATATAGTCGTAGATCTCGGTGACGGTGCCGACCGTCGAACGTGGGTTCTTCGAGGTGGTCTTCTGCTCGATGGAGATGGCGGGCGACAGGCCATCGATCTGATCGACGTCCGGCTTCTGCATCATTTCGAGGAATTGCCGCGCGTAGGCCGAAAGGCTCTCGACATAGCGGCGCTGGCCTTCGGCGTAGATGGTGTCGAAGGCAAGCGACGATTTGCCGGAACCCGACAGGCCGGTCATGACAATCAGGCTGTCACGCGGCAGGTCGAGATCGACATTCTTCAAATTATGTTCGCGCGCCCCGCGAATGGAAAGGTACTTATGGTCGGCCATCGCCGGTCGCCGCCTCAAATCTGGAATTCATGGGATTGGCGGGTATCTCCCGGCCATCCCCTATGTAGGTCTTTTTGCCGCCACGTCGAGAGACGCCACAAACTCTCGATCAGAAGCGTTTAACCGTCTTTCGCGCGAAGGGGCAAGCAGAAAGAACAAAGGCCGAACATGCTCCTGACAAAAGCTGTGCATGCCACGTTGGTCGGCGGGCCTGGCGATCACATTTTTCGCAATCGGCTATTGAACGGTTGACGTCCCCGACTCAGGGGAGCAAAGTTCAAAGGGTCAACGAAGCCGGCCGTCTTTCGATGGCCTCGCCGCCCAGAGGCGGCCTGCGAGACGCCGCAGGCATTTGCGATTTGCGCTTCGGGACGACAACGACGCAACGGACAAGGAGCGGAGCATGACGCCACCGGACAGTCCCTTGAGGCTCCACGTGTCGCTGGAGCCGCGGCAGGCATAAGTGCCAGGGCCAGGCGTTTGCGCCGCCCGACAAACCGTGACCTGCCATATCCCGCAAAAATCAGAGACTGCTAGTCGGATCGTCGGCTGAATGCCGCGAAGCATCCGAAATCAAACGCCGGCAGTACACTCCCGGCAAAATATGGATTTTAGATCCAGAAAAGCCCCGTCCGATGCTCAAAGCACGGCGGGGCTGTTTTTTTGTGCGGCGACGGTACTTTTTGTGCGCGACGTACTTTGGCACGCGCAACGTCAGTGACGCGGCAGCCCGATTGCACCAGCGCCCATATCGACAGTGATGCTGCCGGAAATCCTGACATCCGTATCGCCGATCTTGAATTGGCCATTCCCACTGCTGGGGAGCGCGTCGTCGGGTTCGGGCTCGGGGGCCGGCTTGGCGATGTGATAATCGCTCGTTACCCCGGGCAGGGTGCCTTGCTGTGCCTTAGCCGAACTGTCTTCGGCAAAGGCAGTGCCGCAGATCATGGCAGCGGCGGCGAGGCCAGCAATCAGCCGGTTCAAACCAGTGCGAGAAACGTTGAGGAGCATTAGCCAACTATAGTGCCGCGACCGGGCTGAAACCAGAGTGGCAGCGGCAAAAATCGTCGGCGGCCGATCGACCTCGGTTCAACTCGGCGGCTGCGCGCCTTCACGCCGCCTTTTTGCGCGTATCGAAAACGTGGTCGACGATGCCCCAGGCCTGGGCCTCGCGGGCCGTCATGAAGTGATCGCGGTCGAGTGTGCGCTCGACCTCCTCATAGGTGCGGCCGCAATGCCGCGCATAGAGTTCGGCCATGTGCCGCTTTGTCTGGCCGATGCGCTCGGCATGGCGCTGGATGTCGGAGGCCTGGCCCTGGAAGCCGCCCAGCGGCTGATGCAGCAGGATGGTGGCGTTCGGCAGGGAGATCCGGCGCCCGGCGGTGCCGGCCATCAACAGGAACGAGGCCATCGAGGCGGCAAAGCCCATGCACACGGTCGACACCGGGCAGTTGATGTATTGCATCGTGTCGTAGATAGCGAAACCGCTGGTCACCACGCCGCCGGGCGAGTTGATGTAGAGCGAGATCTCCTTGTCGGGATTGTCCGATTCCAGCGACAGCAGTTGCGCGCAGACCAGCGCCGAGACGTCGTCGTTGATCTCGCCATTGATGAAGACGATGCGCTCGCGCAGCAAGCGCGAGAAAATGTCGAAGGCGCGTTCGCCGCGGCTCGATTGCTCGATCACCATCGGCACCAGATTGGCAACACCGCTCATAGTCTTCTCCATTGTCCTTGTTCAAGCCGCGCGCTGCGTCAGCAGAGGCGTGTTCGCGGCGATGGGTCTTCGGGTCCCGCGCACCCCCAGCGAAAGCCGGCAGCCGGGGCCTGCCATGGCAACAGCGGGCATCGCCTTGCGAGCAAAACCATCGTGAACAATGCGCAGATGCGTGCCGCCGGAAATGGTGCGGGCGAGTGTGAAGGTGACGGTGCTGTCGAGCGGGTCCTGCCGCGCGACATCGCCTAGCTGCGGCCGCTCGCGCCAGGAATAACGCAAAAGCCGTTCGGGCTCGGCGTCGAGAATTTCGCATTCGATCGGCGCACCCGGAACGGCGAAGGCAAAACGATTGCCGATCTCCGGCCTGATGTCGTTTGGCATCATCCAGGCGGCGAGCAGGTCCGGCATGGTCAGCGCCCGCCACACCTTTTCCGGCGGCTCGGCAAGGTCATATTCGAACTCGAGTGCATCAGGGGCGACATCGCCTTGGCATTCGCCGGTCTTTGATCCCGTGTCCTTCATTGATCCATGTCCTTCAAAACCGCCTTCAGCCTCTCTATGCGCTCCGGCCAGAAGGTCCGGTAACGTTCGATCCAGGAGAGCAGGGGAGCAAGTCCTTGCGGATCGGCACGGTAGTAGGCGTTGCGGCCAGCCCGCCGCTCGACCACCAGGCCAGCGCCGCGCAGCACCGCCAGATGCTGCGACACCGCCGGCTGCGACACCGTCATGCCGCTGCGCAGTTCCGACACGCTCATCTCGCTGGTGGCGAGGCGTTCGTAGACGGCGCGTCGCGTCGGGTCGGCCAGGGCCCGGAAAATCTCTGCTTCGATCATGGCAAAAGCATAAGTCGATACTTATCGATTTGGCAAGCGCTGTTTTGAAACCTATATGCAAGGGGCGGGCATTGCTGCCATTCCTTGACAATCAGCGGTGATGCATATAGGAACGAAAAGGGAACAAAAACCTTGTGGGAAAAGGCAGCCACAGCAGGCGAGGATCGTCCGGAGCCTGTAAGGTGCGCCAACAAAAAATTGTTTCGGATGAGCGCGGAGAAGTAAGATGGCGGGTAGCGTCAACAAAGTCATTCTGGTCGGCAATCTCGGCGCGGACCCTGAAGTCCGCCGGCTGAATTCCGGCGAGCCGGTCGTCAACATCCGCATTGCGACCTCGGAAAGCTGGCGTGACAAGAATTCCGGCGAGCGCAAGGAAAAGACCGAGTGGCACAACGTCGTCATCTTCAATGACCAGCTCGCCAAGGTGGCCGAGCAGTATCTGAAGAAGGGCATGAAGGTCTATGTCGAGGGCCAGCTGCAGACACGCAAATGGCAGGACCAGACCGGCAACGACAAGTATACGACGGAAGTCGTGCTGCAGAAATTCCGTGGCGAACTGCAGATGCTCGACGCGCGCGGGCAGGGCGAAGGTGGCCAGGTCGGCGGCTATTCCGGTGGCGGCAGCAGCCGTGGTTCCGATTTCGGCCAGTCCAGCCCGAGCGAAGGCTTCAATCGTGGCGGCGGCGCTCCCAAGGGGGGCGGCGGTGGTTCCTCGCGCGAACTGGACGACGAAATCCCGTTCTGATCGCAACGTCGAACGCCATTTTTGGCTTAAGTCAGCGCAATGCCCCGAGAGTCGTTCATGGACTTTCGGGGTTTTGCGTTGTCGAATTGAACGCTGACTTAGCGATCAAGGAAATATGGTGAAAGGAACGGTTCTGTGAAAGCACGGGTCAAATGGGTCGAGGAGCGCACCTTCGTCGGTGAGTCCGCTAGCGGTCACAAACTGGTGCTGGGAACCGCGTTTGGACCGGAAGGCAAGACGCCAGGCCCCAGCCCGATGGAACTGGTGCTGATCGGCACTGGCGGCTGTTCGGCCTATGATGTGGTGCATATCCTCGAAAAGGGTCGCGAGGCGGTCGAGGACTGCGTCGTGGAGCTCGACGCCGACCGGGCCGAAACCGAGCCCAGGGTTTTCACACGCATCCATATGCATTTCGTCGTCAAGGGCCGGTCGCTGTCCAGCGACAAGGTCAAACGGGCGATCGACCTGTCGATCGAAAAATACTGTTCGGCCTCCGCGATGCTGGCCAAGACCGCCACGATCACCCATGATTTCGAAGTGATCGATACGACGGCGAAGTAGGGTTCGGCCTCGGGGTTGGTCGCGCACTACCCTGCCATCAGCGCCTTGATGCCGTCGGCAACGAACTGCACGGCAAGCGCCGCCAGGATGACACCGAGCAATCGCGTCAGGATCGAACGGCCGGTGTGGCCAAGGATGCGGTCAATGCGCTCCGACAGCACGAACACCAGATAGGTGATGGCGAGGCAGACGAAGATGATGCCGACCAGCGCCGCCTGCGCGGCAAAACCCTGAAACGAGCCCGAGAGCAGCACGGTCGCCGAAATGGCGCCGGGGCCAGCAATCAGCGGGATCGCCAGCGGGAAAGCGGCGATGTTGTGGATCATGTCCTTGGTGATGGCGACGTCGCCGATCTTCTCCTTGCGGTCCTGCCGGCGCTCGAACACCATTTCGAAGGCGATGAAGAACAGCAGGAAGCCGCCGGCGACGCGGAAGGCCGGCAGCGTGATGCCGAACACCGACAGGATCGAGGCGCCGGCGACCGCGAACAAAGCCATCACCAGGAAGCCGATGACCGAGGCGCGGACGGAAACCTGCTGGCGCTCCTCGCGGTTCATGCCGCGTGTCACGGCGAGGAACAGCGGCGCCAGCCCAGGCGGATCGATGGTCACGAGAATGGTGACGAAGGCGTTGAACAGGCTGTCGAAATTCGGCATCTCTGACCCCTCCCACCGGGCAGAGCCCGCACCATGGTATTGGTAGAGCAAAGCCCGGTCGGTGGGAACTGTCGGAGCGACGATACTGACGATACTGGAGACTTGACTGGTTCAGCCGGCAGCGCCGCAATAGGCCTCGAGGCGGTAGCCGTCCGGATCGATGACAAAGGCGGCATAATAGTTTTCACCATAGTCGGCGCGCAGGCCCGGCGTTCCATTGTCACTGCCACCTTCGCGCAGTGCACCTGCATGAAAGGCATCGACGCCGCCTCGCGTTGGCGCGGCGAAGCAGAAATGCAGGCCGGACTTTTCGTCTGCCGGCACCGGCCGCGGCGCCTCGTTGACCCATAGCGCGACGCTCTGTGCGCCATAGCCGAGCGAGCCCGGGGATTGGCTGAGACAGGTGTAGCCAAGCGGCTTCAGCGCGGCGTCGTAAAAACGCTTGGATGTTGCCGCGTCGCGGACACCGATCGAGATGTGGTCGAACATATTTTTCTCCATTGATACAATGCTTTGTGTCAGGTTGTTGTCACTCGGCGCGCCAGGAACTCGACCTCCAGCCGCCATGTCGCGCCGTCGTCGAGGGAGCGTTCGCCAAGCCAGCGGAAGCTGTTGTCGGTGATGCGGGAAAAACTCCAACGCACCGAAGAGCCGGTGCCGTCGGCGCCCACCTGCACGATCGTGTCGCCCTCGGAGCGACCGAGTTGGCGGCTAAAATACTGGTTGCGCGGATCGCTCCAGAAGATGTGCCAGGCGTCGGCGCCAGGATCGTAAACCCGCAGCGTCGTGCCATAAAAAGTCCATTTGCCCAGCGAGGGCGAGGGGCCGGCGTCGCGCGCGGGCAGGATCCAAACATCCTGGATCGCCCGGCCCTCCAGCACCCAGCCGAGATGCACCTCGCCATGCCCGGTCAGCACAGTGCCGTCCTCGAGATGGCGCGAGGCCTCGAACGTCCAGGCGCCGACGAAGCGGCCGTAAAGGGCCAGTTGTTCGGCAAACCCTTCTGCCGGTCCGGGGCTATGCAAGGCTTGTGCAAAGGAAGATTGGGCAAAGGAGGATTGGGCGAACATGGTTACGGTCTCTTCTTGTCAGGAGACCGGGAAGGGTAGGCGGTCACCGGGTTCAGGGCTTGGGAAAAATTGCTATAGTTCGGGCATGACAGCGACCACGCGCACGATCACATCCGGACCCGGCTGGCAGGTGTCGGACGTGGTGTGCACAGCCGGCGCCGGCGACCGGCCGTTCGAGGAAACACATCAGGATTTCTGCGTCGCCGTGGTCACCAGCGGCACGTTCCGTTATCGCGCGCAACAAGGCACGGCGATGCTGGCGCCCGGTTCCCTTCTGCTTGGCAATCCCGGCACATGCTACGAATGCGGGCACGAACATGGCAGCGGTGACCGTTGCCTTTCGTTCCATTTCGGACCGGCCTACATGGAGCGGATCGCCGCGGACGTGCCGGCCGCCAGGAAACTGGCCTTCGAGGCGGCACGCCTGCCGCCCTTGCCGGCTTTCGCACCACTGCTGGCCACGGCGGAAGCCGCGCGAGACATGGCCGACAACGACGCCTTCGAGGAACTTTCCCTGCGCATCGCAGGTGCGTCAGTGACGGCCGCCACCGGTGCCACGCCTGTCAGGCGCGCGCCGAGCCGCCGCGATCAGAAACGGGTCGCCGAAGCGGTACGGCGGATCGAACTGGATGCCGACGGGCCGGTCTCGCTTTCGGCGCTTGCCGAGGAGACGGCGACCAGCCCCTATCATTTCCTGCGGATTTTCCGCCAGGTCGCCGGGATGACGCCCTACCAATTCCTGCTGCGGACGCGGCTGCATCGCGCGGCGGTGCGGCTGCGTATGGCCAACGAGACGGTCTCGGCGATCGCCTTCGAGGCCGGCTTCAACGATCTGTCGACTTTCAACCGTCGTTTTCGGCGCGTCATGGGTGAGACGCCCGGCGACTATCGTACCCGCCGGCCAAGCGGCGCCTTGCCGGCCACATCCGCCGTCGCGGCCTTGCGAGGTCAGTCCGACGTCGGGCCGCACCAGCCCGGCAGGTAGTCCGCGTCCTTGCCCTTGGCCAGCATCAGTGCTTCCTTCATCGCCTTGTCGAAGTTTTTCGCCACGCCGTCCGGGTCGATGCGACGGCGCAGGAAATCCGCCCACAGGAATTCGCTGAACGGCGTCGTGTCCTTGGCGAAGCCGCCTTGCCGGCGCAGTTCACCCGCCATGCTTCGGTAGGGATCGTCGACCAGTTCAGCCATGGTTTTCGGAATGGCGCCGTAGTCGCGCCGCCGACCGGTTTCGTCGAACGGATGCATCCAGCCGCGATTGTCGAGCACAACGAAAAAGGCATCCTTGTCGAGCGCCGACAGGTCGCTGGTCACCGTGACGAAAACATCCTTGATGCCTTCCTCGAGCAGGGCGCGGGCGAGATGGTGGTGATCGGTGACGTAGTTGCGCTTCTTTGGCCCCAGCACGACGGGGACCATGTGCCTGCCGAGAAAAGTGCCGGTCTTCCTGGCACTCTGCGCGCGGATCATCTGGCGTTTCAAGGCCACTTCCCGCATGCCGACGGTGATCTGCGTCGGCCGCAGATCCCTGACGGCGACGGGGTTCAGCAGAGGCTCTCTTTGGATGGTCATGTCCGGCTCTCCTGTTTCGACGACTGCTGACCGGAATGCAGCGCCTTCACGGCGGCGTCGACGCTGTGGAATATCCGTTGTGGGCCGACGAGGTCGATGATGCCAAACCGCGCCAGCGCCGCCTGGGCGCGCAGCGACTCCATCCTGGCAATGGCGAAGATCGCGCCCGCCTTGCGACAATGCGTTATGGTTTCGATCAGTGCCTGCGCGGCGGTATAGTCGATTTCAACGATGCTGCTGGCCTCCAGGACGACGAGTTTGACGCGTCCATTGCCGGCGTCGACCAGATCACATAAGCCGCGTTTGAAGCGATCGGCATTGACGAAGGACAGAGGTGCCTGAAACGCGGCGACCAGCACGCCGGGCAGCCGTTCGCCGGCATTTCCGACGGTCGGCGGCCACCAGACCGACGTGCCGGGAACCTGCTCCAGTTCGATGGGCTGCGTGCGCGTCGCGCTCCACACCCCATGCAGCAGCGAAAGGCCGATGCCGATCGCCACACCGATCTGTATGGGCAGCACGACGATAGCCGCCATGGTGATGAGGATCAGGAGGAATTCGAGCGGCGCCTGCCGGTAGACCTTGGCGAACACCTGCCAGCGCAGGATGCGCCGAGCCACGAACAACAGCACGCCTGCCAGGGCCGCCTGCGGGACGTTGGCCAGCAACCCGCCGCCGAATGCGCCGAGCGCCAGCACGATTGCGGCGGCGAAGAGGCCTGTCAGTTGCGAATGGCCGCCGGTCTGGGCGGCGATGGCCGTGCGCGGCGGGCTGGCATTGACCGGAAAGCCGGCGAACAGTCCCGACGCGATGCTGCCGGCGCCAACGCCGACAAAATCGCGGTTGACGTCCGGGGCCTCGCCCTGTTGCGGGACGAAAGAGCGGGCGGTGGCCGCCGTCTGCACCATGACGACGATGGCAATCAGCAGCGCCAGCGGAACCAGCGCCTGGATGTCGTCGAGGCGGACCAGCGGCAAGCCGGCACGCGGCAGGCCGTTCGGCAGGGCGCCGAGCACGGCGACGCCGCGATCCGAGAGACCAAAGGCGACGACGGCCAGCGTCGCCAGCACGAGGCCGATCAGCGCGCCGGGGATACGGGCGCTGACGCGCTCGGCGAGGAAGACGATGGCGAATACGCCAAGGCCCAATGCCAGGCTATAGGGGTTGGTGAGATGAAGGTTGGCGGCGATCTCACCGACGCGCCGCAAGGCTTCGCCGTTTTCGGCGGGCAAGCCAAGCAACTCCGGCAGTTGCGAGATGATGATGTGGATGGCGATGCCGGCCAGAAAGCCGGTCGTGACCGGCACCGACAAGAGGTCGGCGATCCAGCCGAGGCGCAAGCCCCCGCAAAGAATGACGACCAGCCCGACCATCACCGCCAGTGTCGCGGCAAGCGCAAGATACTGGGGCGAGCCGCTGGCGGCAAGCAAGGCAAGACCGCCCGCGAACAGCGGCGTTATGGTCGAATCCGCGCCGGCCGAAAGGTAACGACTGGCGCCGAACACCGCAAAGGCCAGCGATCCGGCGACGAAGACGAAAAAACCGATCTCGGGTGCGAAGCCGCCCAGACGAGCCGTGGCCATCTGCTCGGGAATGGCAATCGCGGCCAATGTGAAACCCGCGACCAGATCACCATTGAGATATTTCGGCGTCCACCCACTCAGCGAGCGGAACGGCAGCCACGAGGTCCAGTTCGTCACGCTTGTGGTCCTCGCTCGAGAAACACGCTCCACCTTGGCCTTTGCTTCGGTGGTCGCGAAAAGCACCTCGGCCATATCGTCGCAATTAGTGGTATCCTTTTGAAATTACCACTAAAAATGACACTGGAAAAGTGCTGCGAACATTGGAGTTTCGGGCTTGCTTCCTATATAAGCGTCAAGTGATTCCTGATTAGATTGTGATCCGATTTGACCGACCAGAAGACACCGCGCGGCGCCGACGGCGGCCCCACCGGCATTGAGCCGATATCCATCGTCGAGGAGATGCAGCGCTCTTATCTCGATTACGCCATGAGCGTGATCGTCAGCCGTGCGCTCCCCGATGTGCGCGACGGCCTGAAACCGGTGCATCGCCGGATCCTCTACGCCGCCCACGAGAGCGGCTATCACTGGAATCGCAAATATGTGAAGTCGGCGCGTCCGGTCGCCGACGTGATGGGTAAATACCATCCGCACGGCGATGCCTCCATCTATGACGCCTTGGTGCGCATGGCGCAGGACTGGTCCCTGCGTGTGCCGCTGATCGACGGGCAGGGCAATTTCGGCTCGATCGACGGCGATCCCCCGGCGGCGATGCGCTACACCGAAGCGCGGCTGACCAAGGTCGCGCATGAGCTGCTCGAGGACATCGACAAGGAAACCGTCGATTTCCAGGACACCTATGATGCCTCCGGCAGCGAACCGAAAGTACTGCCGGCACGTTTCCCCAATCTGCTGGTCAATGGCTCCGGCGGCATCGCCGTCGGTATGGCGACAAACATTCCGCCGCACAATCTCGGCGAAGTCTGCAACGGCGCGATAGCCATCATCGACAATCCGGCGATCGACCTGCCGGCGCTGATGGAGATCATCCCGGGCCCGGATTTTCCGACCGGCGGTATCGTGCTTGGGCGTTCCGGCATCTACAGCGCCTATGCGACCGGCCGAGGCTCGATCGTCATGCGCGGCAAGGTCAACATCGAACAGCGCGGCAACGACCGCGAGTCGATCATCATCACCGAGGTTCCCTATCAGGTGAACAAGTCGTCGATGATCGAGAAGATGGCCGAGCTGGTTCGCGACAAGCGCATCGAGGGCATTTCCGACATTCGCGACGAGAGCGACCGTCAGGGCTACCGCGTCGTCATCGAGCTGAAGCGCGACGCCGTCGCCGACGTCATTCTCAACCAGCTTTACCGCTTCACGCCGCTGCAGACGTCCTTCGGCGCCAACATGGTGGCGCTGAACGGCGGAAAGCCGGAACTGATGACGCTGACCGACATGCTGAAGGCCTTTGTGGCCTTCCGCGAGGAGGTGATCACCCGGCGCACCAAATTCCTGCTGCGCAAGGCGCGTGACCGTGCCCATGTGCTGGTCGGTCTGGCCATCGCCGTCGCCAACATCGACGAGGTCATCAAACTGATCCGCACCGCGCCCGATCCGCAGACGGCGCGCGAACAGTTGATGGAGCGGCGCTGGCCGTCCGGCGATGTCGAATCGCTGATCCTTTTGATCGACGATCCGCGCCATCGTATCAATGAGGACGGCACCTACAATCTGTCCGAGGAGCAGGCGCGCGCCATCCTCGAGCTGCGCCTGCAGCGCCTGACCGCGCTCGGCCGCGATGAAATCGCCGACGAGTTGAACACGATCGGCGCCGAAATCATCGACTATCTCGACATCTTGTCGTCTCGAGCCCGCGTCCAGCAGATCGTCAAGGACGAGCTTGCCGCAGTGCGCGACGAGTTCGGCACGCCACGCCGTACCGAACTCACCGACGGCGGCGCCGACATGGAAGACGAGGACCTGATCCAGCGCGAGGACATGGTCGTGACGGTGAGCCATTCCGGCTACATCAAGCGCGTTCCGTTGTCGCTCTACCGGGCGCAGCGCCGCGGCGGCAAGGGCCGCTCCGGCATGTCGACCAAGGAAGAGGATTTCGTCACCCGGCTGTTCGTCGCCAACACGCACACGCCGGTGCTGTTCTTCTCCTCGCGCGGCATCGTCTACAAGGAGAAGGTCTGGCGGCTGCCGATCGGCAACCCGCAGTCACGCGGCAAGGCGTTGATCAACATGCTGCCGCTGGAGCAAGGCGAGCGTATCACCACCATCATGCCTTTGCCCGAGGACGAGACGAGCTGGGGCGAACTCGACGTGATGTTCGCCACCACGCGCGGCACCGTGCGCCGCAACAAGCTCTCCGACTTCGTCCAGGTCAACCGCAACGGCAAGATCGCCATGAAGCTGGAGGAGGAGGGCGACGAGATTCTCGGCGTCGAGACCTGCACCGACAATGATGACGTGCTTCTGACCGCCAGCTCCGGCCAGTGCATACGCTTTTCGGTCGGCGACGTGCGCGTCTTCCAGAGCCGCAACTCGGTCGGTGTCCGTGGCATAGCCATGGCCGAGACCGACAGGGTGATTTCCATGGCGGTGATCGAGAATGTCGATGCGCCGCCGGCGGAACGCGCTGCCTATCTCAGGCGCGCGGCGGCCGAACGGCGGCTTGCCGCCGGCATCGCTGCCGGCGAAGAGGAAGAGATCGCGCTGACCAACGAAGAGGTCGGCGAGGAGACGGAGCTTTCCGATGAACGCTACGAGTTCCTGAAGGCACATGAGCAATACGTGCTGACGGTGACCGAATATGGCTACGGCAAGCGCTCTTCGTCCTATGACTTCCGACTGACGGGGCGCGGCGGCAAGGGCATTCGTGCCACCGACGTTTCGAAGACGGCCGAGATCGGCAGGCTGGTGGCGACCTTCCCGGTCGGCAATGACGATCAGATCATGCTGGTGTCGGACGGTGGCACCGTCATCCGGGTGCCGGTCAACGGCATCCGTTTCGCCAGCCGCGCCACCAAGGGCGTGACCATCTTCAACACCGCTGAAGGCGAAAAGGTGGTTTCGGTCGAGCGGATATCGGAACCGCAATCGGACGAGGAAACCGAAGAGAGTGTCGAGGGCGGTGCCGTGACAGATCCGGTTGCGGACACAGGCCCGGACGGCGCCGAGTGAAGTCCGGCGGCGGATTTTGACATAGCAACGCCGGCCCATCGGCCGGCGCGGCAGCACGTTCAGGCGATATCAGTAGTGACGGTACGGCTTGCGGGGGCCGAAGCCTTCGAATCGCTTGGTATTGGCCTTGACGCGGACGCGTTGAGCCTCCTGATGCAGCCCGAATACGGTGGCGATCAGCATGGCGACGGTCATTGCGGTGGCGAGCATGTAGATCAGCATGTGCGTGTTCTCCTGCGCCTGATAACGAATAGATGGGACTTTGGTTTCATCTTATTAAGGTGCAACCTAGTGAACGCTGCGTGAAGGCTTCGTGATCAGCGTGTTCATCTGTCGTTCATGTGCCGGAAAAGGTTCACGGCCGGCGCGCCAATCGGATTTGCCTTTGCGAGAGAGGCTCGCTAGAAGCACCAGCCATGATCGAACGCATCGCCCTCTATGCCGGCTCCTTCGACCCGTTGACCAACGGCCATCTCGACGTGCTGAAGGCGTCGCTGGCCGTGGCCGACATCGTTTACGCGGCGATCGGCATCCATCCCGGCAAGACACCGCTGTTTTCCTTCGAGGAACGGGTGAGGCTGATCGAGACGGCGGCCAATGCGGAATTCGGCCACGACGGCGCCCGGATCAAGGTTGTCGCCTTCGACGGGCTGGTCATCGATGCCGCCAGGAAGCAGGGCGCCTCGATCATGATCCGCGGCCTGCGCGACGGCACCGACCTCGACTATGAGATGCAGATGGCCGGCATGAACGAGACCATGGCGCCTGAGCTGCAGACGGTTTTTCTGCCCGCCAGTCCGTCCGTGCGCACCATTACCGCCACACTTGTCCGCCAGATTGCCTCGATGGGAGGCGATATTCGCCCCTTCGTGCCGGTGGCGGTTGCCGGTGCGCTCACCGCCAAATTCGCAAAATAAGTTTCTCGGAGAAGACCATGCAGCTGAAAAAGCTCGCCTCGTTCCTCGTTGTGCTTGCCGGTCTCGTGACCGCATCGGTTTCGGCTTTCGCCGCCGATCCGGAAAACACCATGATCATCACCCTGAAGGACGGCGACGTCACCATTGCGCTGAGGCCCGACCTCGCGCCCAAGCATGTCGCCCAGATCAAGAAGCTGGTGCGCCAGGGCGCCTATGACAATGTCGCCTTCCACCGCGTCATCGACGGCTTCATGGCACAGACCGGTGACGTCAAGTTCGGCAACATGAAGAAGGGCTTCAGCGCCGAGGCCGTCGGCACAGGCGGCTCCGATCTGCCCGACCTGCCGGCCGAATTCTCGCAGACCGAGCACTACAAGCGTGGCGTGGTCGGCATGGCCCGCTCGCAGGACCCCAACTCCGCCAATTCGCAGTTCTTCATCATGTTCGCGCCGGCGCCGCCGCTCGATGGCCAGTACACCATCGTCGGCAATGTCGTCAGCGGCATGGAACTGGTGGACCATATCAAGAAGGGCGACGAAGCGGACAACGGTACGGTCACAGACCCCGACCGGATGATCAAAGTGCGTATCGCCGCCGACAAATAAATCTGTTTTCTCAAAAGGATATCTGACATGGCCGAAATCAAGGACCGCGAGAACGCGCTCATCATGGAAACGACCAAGGGCAAGGTCGTCATTGAACTTTTCCCCGACCTGGCGCCCGGCCACGTTGCCCGCATCAAGGAACTGGCCCGCGAAGGCGCCTATGACGGCGTGGTCTTCCACCGCGTCATCGAAGGCTTCATGGCGCAGACCGGCGACGTCAAGTTCGGCAATTCCAGCAAGCCCTCCTTCGCGCCGTCGCGCGCCGGCATGGGCGGCTCCGAAAAGCCGGACCTGAAGGCCGAATTCTCCAACGCCAACCATGGCCGCGGCACCTGCTCGATGGCCCGTTCGCAGAACCCGAACTCGGCCAACTCGCAGTTCTTCATCTGCTTCGACGATGCCGCCTTCCTCAATCGCCAGTACACGGTCTGGGGCCAGGTCATCGAAGGCATGGACAATGTCGACAAGATCAAGCGCGGCGAGCCGGTGCAGGATCCCGACAAGATCGTGTCGCTGAAGGTCGCGGCCGACGTCAAGTAAGGCGAAACGACAATGATGGGCGTCGTCTGGTCGCTTCTCGGCATCCTGTCCGGCGCCTTCATCGCCATACAGGCGCCGACCAATTCGCAGCTGGCGCGCGGCCTGGGACTTCCGGTTGCGGCGGCGGCGTTTTCGTTCCTGTCGGGCGCGGTCGTGCTCGGCATCATTTCCGTCGCGGTGGTGAAGCTGCAAGGCATCTCACTCGACTGGAAGGCGCCGGCACCATGGCTGTTCGTGGCCGGCGGCATGCTCGGCGGCTTCTATGTCACGCTGTCGACGATCCTGACGCCCCGCATCGGTGCCGCCGCCCTGATGGCGTTTCTCGTAGCCGGCCAGTTGCTGGCCGGCATGCTCATCGACCGTGTCGGCTTCCTGGGCGTCGCGGTGCGTGAGATCTCGCTCGGCCGCGTCGCTGGCGCGGTGCTGCTCTTGGCCGGAGCGCTGCTCGTCCGGCTCTACTGATGCGCGTCGATCTCTTTGACTTTGATCTGCCGGAGGAGCGCATCGCGCTACGCCCGGCAGAGCCGCGCGATCGCGCCAGGATGCTGGTGGTCAAGCCCGGCGAGGGGCTCGATGACCGGGCGGTTGGCGATTTGCCTTCCTTGCTCCGAACCGGCGATGTGCTGGTTTTCAACGACACCAAGGTCATTCCGGCGCAGCTAAAAGGCTTCAGACGGCGCGGCGAAGCGTTGGCGCAAGTCGAAGCCACGCTGCACATGCGCATGGCTCCGGACCGCTGGCTGGCCTTCATGCGGCCGGGCAAGCGCATTGCCGCCGGCGATCGCATCCATTTCGGCCATGACGGCAATTCCTGTTTCCTCGGCCAGCTCGATGCCACGGTGATCGAGAAAGGCGAGGGTGGCGAGGCGCTGCTTGGCTTCGATCTGTCGGGGCCCTTCCTGGACGAGGCGCTGCATACGGTCGGCCACATTCCGCTGCCGCCGTATATCGCCTCGAAGCGCGACGATGACGAGCGTGATCGGGCCGACTACCAGACCATCTATGCCAGGGAAGAAGGCGCCGTCGCGGCGCCCACGGCGGGCCTGCATTTCACGCCCGAGCTGTTTGCCGCGCTCGACGCCAAGGGTATCGAGCGCCGCTTCGTCACCTTGCATGTCGGCGCCGGTACGTTCCTCCCGGTGAAGGCGGACGATACCGCCGACCACAAGATGCATGCAGAGACCGGTTCGGTCAGCGAGGCCACCGCCGACGCGCTGAACGCGGCCAGGGCGAGGGGCGGGCGCATCATCGCTGTAGGCACGACCTCGCTGCGCCTGCTGGAGAGTGCCGCGCGTGAGGACGGCGCTCTGGCTGCCTGGTCCGGCCCGACCGACATCTTCATCACGCCCGGCTACCGCTTTCGCACCGCCGATATGCTGATGACCAATTTCCATCTGCCGCGCTCGACGCTGTTCATGCTGGTCTCCGCCTTCAGCGGCCTCGACACGATGCGCGCGGCCTATGCGCATGCCATCCAGAAGCAATACAGATTCTATTCCTATGGCGACGCAAGCCTGCTTTATCGAGCGGAGACGAGCGATGGACGATGATCTCGACGGCCTGGACCGTGACGCACTGATCGCGGAAATCAGGAAATTGCGCGCCGGCATTCGCCAGCATCGTGATGCCACAGGGCATGATCTGTGCTGGCATCATCCCGATCTGTGGAATCTTCTGCCGGAAAAGACCGAGCCGGCGATCGCCGTGCCGCCGTGGCCAAAATTCATGCGGGGCTGCATCCGCTACCGCCAGTCGCTCGACGAACAGGCTCCGGGCGCGCCGCTACATGACAAGGAATTCAATGGCTAAGCCGTTCACCTTCAAGGTTCTGGCGACTGACGGCAAGGCACGGCGCGGTGTGATCGACATGCCGCGCGGCGAGATCCGCACGCCGGCCTTCATGCCGGTCGGCACCGGCGGCACGGTCAAGGCGATGTACATGGACCAGGTGCGTGGCGTTGGCGCCGACATCATCCTTGGCAACACCTACCATCTGATGCTGCGGCCCGGCGCCGAGCGTGTGGCGCGGCTCGGCGGCTTGCATGAATTTGCCCGCTGGCCGCATCCCATCCTGACCGATAGCGGCGGCTTCCAGGTGATGTCGCTGTCGAAACTGCGAAAACTAACCGAGAAGGGCGTCACCTTCCGCTCGCATATCGACGGCGCGGCCTATGAAATGTCGCCGGAGCGCTCGATCGAGATCCAGGGGCTGCTCGATTCCGATATCCAGATGCAGCTCGACGAATGCACGGCGCTGCCGGCCGAGATGAAGGAGATCGAGCGCGCGATGGAGCTTTCGCTGCGCTGGGCCGAGCGCTGCAAGACGGCATTTGGCGACCAGCCGGGCAAGGCAATGTTCGGCATCGTGCAAGGCGGCGACAACGCAGCACTCAGAGTGCGGTCGGCACAGGCGCTGAGCGCGATGGAGCTCAAGGGCTATGCCGTTGGTGGCCTGGCCGTCGGCGAGCCGCAGGCCGTGATGCTCGAGATGCTCGACATCACCTGTCCCGAACTGCCGGCGGACAAGCCACGCTATCTGATGGGTGTCGGCACACCGGACGATATCCTGAAATCGGTGGCGCGCGGCATCGACATGTTCGATTGCGTTATGCCGACACGGGCCGGCCGGCATGGCCTGGCCTACACCAGGCGCGGCAAGGTCAATCTGCGCAACGCCCGCCATGCCGACGATCCGCGCCCGCTCGACGAGGAAAGCGACTGCCCCGCCGCCCGGGATTACTCGCGCGCCTATCTGCACCATCTTGTGCGCTCGCAAGAGGCGCTGGGCGCCATGCTGCTCACTTGGAACAATCTTTCCTATTATCAAAAGCTGATGCAGGACATCCGCGCCGCGATCGAGATCGGCTCCTTCGAGACGCGCTCGGCCGAGATCACCGAAGGCTGGGCGAGGGGCGATATTCCACTGGTGTAACCAGCGCTCAGGTGCTGAGTGAATTCGAAGCGCGCAGGCTGCAGCCAGTGATCTGGAACGTGCCGTCTGGCTGTTGCTGCAGCGTGTACACCGCCTCGTAGTCCTTGCCGTCCGGCCCAACGATCAGCACCTGTTGGACGATCGAACCCGGGCTCGTCTCCTCGACCTTGCCGAAGGAATAGGTCTGTGGCTTGCGCACCGGCGGGTAGCCGTTGGTCACCATGTTCATGAAGGTGTCGACGGTCGGGAAAATCTGTTTCACGTTGGGCGCCGCGTAACTGTAGGCAGTGGCGCCGTCATTGGCGACGAACGCTTTCAACTGACCGTCGATGGCTGCCTGCGCCGCCTTGACCTCAGCATCGCCGGCGAAGGCCGACGAGGCCAGGATGAACGGAACGAACGCGAATGCAAAAAACATGCGGCGCATGGCCTGTCTCCGTTGCCCTCGAAAAGCTGCCTCCAGAAAATCTGTTCCAGGAGGCATCCTAACATACGCTTGGCGGCGCTTCACGGTTTCAGCAACGGCGAATATTCGCCTCGTCTCGGCGCATTTCCCAGGGTTGCGGTTCCATAAGGCGGGTCGCTCGTCGTGGTCTGGGGCGAGAGCGTGCGAGCCATGAGACGAAGGATGTTCGCACAGCCTGTCGACCGGTGCCTTTTGCTGAAGGGTGTTGCCAGCCTTGCCGTCTTGGCCCTTTTGCCGGCCTGGGCGAAGAATTCTCCGACGGTCACCGCCGGCTGAGTACGGATTCCAGCGCTTGAAAGCCCGCCTCCAGTCTGCCAGAAGGGCCGCTTGGACTTGGAATTTAGCGGGACGAAGCCATGAAGGCGTTTTTCGTGCAGATCAAATGCGAGCTGGGCAAATCCTACGAGGTTGCCAGCGCGCTTGCCGATGCCGAGATCGCCTCGGAAATCTACTCCACCGCCGGCAATTACGATCTGCTTGCCAAATTCTATGTCGACGATGAGGAAGACGTCGGGCATTTCGTCAATGAGAAGGTGCAGATTCTCCCCGGCATCAAGGACACGTTCACGGTCGTCACCTTCCGCGCCTTTTAGCTCCTGAGCACACTTGCCCGGGCACGAGGCAAAGCCTGACCAAGGCCGTATTTCAGCTGCCTCAATTTTAGGCAGGCGCAACTTACTGATCGTCGGGATCTCCCAAATCACCGATTGCGCTTGATTTTCTCCGGCGACGTCAGTGAAATGGCGTCACAGGGGAGTATGCGATTGGCAGCGTTCGACGAAATGCTTCCGGAAGTCTCCGGATTGAGAAGACCGTATTCGGCTTATGATCGCTGGCTGAAGGAGCAGGATCCAGCCAGACTTACCGAGAAGATGCAGGACGCCGAACGCGTCTTCCGCAAGACCGGCATCACCTTCGCCGTCTATGGCGAGCAGGAAGCATCCGAACGGCTGATCCCGTTCGATATCGTTCCGCGCATCATTTCGGGCAATGAATGGCGACGCCTCACGCAAGGCATCGAGCAGCGCGTGCAGGCGCTGAATGCTTTCCTCGACGATATCTACCATCGCCAGGAAATCCTGCGCGCCGGCCGTGTTCCCACGGAGCTGATCGCCAGGAACGAGGCCTTTCTGCCGGAAATGATTGGCGTGCGGCCGCCGGCCGGCGTCTACACCCACATTATCGGCGTCGATATCGTGCGCATCAGCGAGGACGAATTCTACGTGCTGGAGGACAACGCACGCACTCCGTCGGGCGTCTCCTACATGCTGGAAAACCGTGAGACGATGATGCAGCTGTTCCCCGAGCTGTTCCAGAAGATCAAGGTGCGGCCGGTGGAGAACTACCCGCAGCTTCTGCGCCAATCGCTGGCGGCGGTGCGCCCGCAAGGCACCAAGGGTGCGCCGACCATCGCCGTGCTGACGCCCGGCAGCTACAATTCCGCCTATTTCGAACACGCCTTCCTTGCCGACCAGATGGGCGTTCAACTGGTCGAGGGCCAGGATTTGCGCGTCGTCGACGGCCACGTCGCGATGCGCACCACCGAAGGCTACAAGCAGATCGACGTGCTCTATCGTCGCGTCGACGATTCTTTCCTCGATCCGCTGACCTTCCGGCCAGATTCGGCGCTTGGCGTACCCGGCATCATGGATGTCTACCGGGCCGGCAACATCACCATCGCCAACGCACCGGGCACCGGCATCGCCGACGACAAGGCGATCTATTCCTACATGCCCGAGATCGTCGAGTTCTACACCGGCCGCAAGGCGATCCTCGGCAACATCCCGACCTGGCGCTGTTCCGAGCCCGACAGTCTGAAATACGTGCTCGAGCACATCCACGAGTTGGTGATCAAGGAAGTGCACGGCTCCGGCGGCTACGGCATGCTGGTCGGTCCGGCGGCGACCAAGAAGGAGTGCGAGGCTTTTGCAAAGAAACTCCAGGCAAAACCCTCGAACTACATCGCCCAGCCGACACTGGCGCTGTCGACCTGCCCGATCCTGACCGACAAGGGGCTGGCGCCGCGCCATGTCGATCTCAGGCCTTACGTGCTGGTCTCCGACCGCATCCAGATCGTGCCGGGCGGGCTGACGCGCGTCGCGCTCAAGGAAGGCTCGCTAGTCGTCAATTCCTCGCAAGGCGGCGGCACCAAGGACACATGGGTGCTGGATGACTGATTTTCATTTGAAGGATTTTGGATGCTTTTAGGCCGGACCGCCAACGGACTCTACTGGATGAACCGTTATATCGAGCGGGCCGAAAACATGGCGCGCCTGGTTGATGCCGGCTTGCGCATGGCGCTGACCCGCACGCAAAGCGCCTCGGAGGAATGGAACTCGGTGCTGCTCAGCGCCGGCTCCGACGCCGCCTTCACGCAGAAATACCAGGATTATACCGCCGCCAACGTCGCCGACTTCCTGCTGCGCGATACGTCGAACCCATCGAGCACGATGGCGGCGATCGAGACAGCCCGAAACAATGCCCGCATGGTGCGCACCGCGCTGACGCGCGAAACCTGGGAAAGCATCAACGAAGCCTGGATGGCGCTGAAACGGATGCTGGCCAAGCCTATCGACGAGCGCGACCTGCCCAGCGTGCTCGACGCGATCAAGCGCGAGACGGCGCTGATCCGCGGTTCGTTCTACGGCACCATGCTGCGCAACGAGATCTTCGACTTCTCGCAGCTCGGCACCTATGTCGAGCGCGCAGACAACACGGCACGCATTCTCGACGTGAAATACTATGTGCTGTTGCCGTCGATCTCCTGGGTTGGCTCGACGCTCGACAACTATCAGTGGGAATCGATCTTGCGCTCAGTATCGGCGCACCGCTCCTATCGCTGGGTCTATGACGCCGACTACAAGCCAACCAACATTGCCGACTACCTGATCCTCAATGTCCGCATGCCGCGTTCGCTGACCTTCTGCTATCGCTTCCTGTCCGAACACCTGAAGTTCCTCGGCGACGACTACGGCGAACGTCACGCCTGCCACGCGACCGCCGAGAAGACGCAGGCGATGCTGAGAGCCGGGTCGATCAAGGACATATTCGACGCCGGCCTTCATGAATTCCTGGCCGCCTTCATTCGCGACAACACCAAGCTCGGCAACGAGATCGCGCAAGATTACCGGTTCAATTGAGCATGATCCCGAACCGAAGGACCGCGTCAGCGAAAAGTGGGAACCGGTTTTCGGACAACATCATGCTCACAAACGGAACAAAAGCATGCGGCTGAAGATCACCCACAGGACCGAGTACCGCTATGATGCGCCGGTGCAATATTTGTTGCAGCGGCTGCGGCTGCTTCCGGTCAGCGGATCGACGCAGACCGTTCTGTCCTGGGCCCTGGTCATCGAAGGCGCGCGCGAAGAGGTTCGTTTTGTTGACCATTTCGGCAACGATACACGGCTGTTGAGCGTCGAGGGCGAGCGCGACTTCATCACGGTGGAAGCATCCGGCGAAGTGGTGACGCGCGACACCGCGGGCGTCTCCGGACCACATCAGGGCTTTACCCCGCTCTGGCTTTACAGCCATGAAACGCCATTGACGGCGATCGGCAGCGGCATTCGCGGACTCGCCGCATCCGTCGACAAGGGGACCGATATCGAAAGGCTGCACAGGCTGATGGCGATCATCGGTGAACGCGTCGCCTACACGCCGGGCAGCACCACCGCGACGACGCCGGCAGAGGAAGCGTTGGCGCTCAAGAGCGGTGTCTGCCAGGATCACACCCACATCTTTGCGGCCGCTGCGCGCGCCATGGGCTTTCCGGCCCGCTACGTCAGCGGTTATCTGATGTTGGACGCGACGGTAGAGCAGGCGGCAAGCCATGCCTGGGCCGAGGCGCATGTCGCGGGTCTTGGCTGGGTTGCTTTCGATGCCGCCAATGGCATTTCTCCGGACGAACGCTATGTAAAGGTGGCAACCGGTCGCGACTACCGCGACGCCACACCGGTGTCGGGGATTCGGCTGGGACAGGCGGAAGAACAGCTTGCGGTCACCGTCACGGTGGAGCAGTAATCCCCCAGGATTGCAGCTAGAAGAGATTCCATGACCTATTGCGTCGGCCTGAAGATCGATCGCGGGCTCGTGTTCATGTCGGACACGCGCACCAATGCCGGCATGGATTCGATCTCCACCTTCAAGAAGATGCATGTCTGGGAAGAGCCGGGCGAGCGCGTCATCGTCTTGATGTCGGCCGGCAACCTGGCGACGACCCAGGCGGTGGTCAGCCTGCTCGACGAGCGCACCAAGGCTATCTCGGAGCGACACTCCACTCTGCTGGAAACGCCATCCATGTACCAGACGGTGCGGATGGTCGGCGATACCGTCAAGGAGGTGATCGCCAGTTCGTCACCGGCCGGTGAAAAGGCGGATTCCTACTTCAATGCCTCGTTCATTCTCGGCGGTCAGATCAAGGGCAGCGAGCCGCGGCTTTTCATGATCTATCCCGAGGGCAATTTCATCGAATCGACCGACGACACGCCTTTCTTCCAGATCGGCGAGACCAAATACGGCAAGCCGATCATCATCCGCGCCTATGAAAAGACGATGAGCCTTGCCGAGACGGTGAAGCTACTTTTGGTGTCGTTCGATTCGACACTGAAGTCGAATTTGTCCGTCGGCCTGCCGCTCGACATGCTCTTCCTGGAAAAAGATGCTTTCAAGGTTGGGTTGAAGAGGCGGATCGGCCAGGACGACCAGTATTACCGCACCATCTCGGACGGCTGGTCGAATGCACTGAAGACGGCCTTTGCCAGCCTGCCGGATTTCCCTGGCTAGGAGCGCCTGGCTGGCGGTTTCTTGTATTTCACATGTATTGATCTTGAGAAGCCAACCGCGACGGATGGCGGTGAGGGATCATGTCGGGAGGACAAGATGAACAACGATGAATTCCGGCATTGGTCGCGGCGCGCCGCTGACTGGGGCGCCGACTACCGCAACACACTTCGCGACCGGCCGGTGCGGCCGCGGGTCAAGCCGGGTGACATTTTCAGGAGCATCGAAGCTTCGCCGCCTGAAGTCGCGGAGCCGATGGACAGGATCTTCGCCGACTTCGAGGAGAAGGTTCTGCCGGGGATGACGCATTGGCAGCATCCGCGCTTTTTTGCCTATTTCCCGGCGAATGCCGCGCCGGTCTCGGTGGTGGCGGAGTATCTGGTGTCGGCGATGGCCGCCCAATGCATGTTGTGGCAGACCTCGCCCGCAGCGACCGAACTCGAAACGCGGACCGTCGACTGGATGCGCCAGGCGCTCGGCCTGCCGGAAGGCTTCTCCGGGGTTATCCAGGATTCGGCCTCGTCGGCGACACTGGCCGCGGTCTTGACGATGCGCGAGCGGGCGCTCGACTGGCAAGGCAACAAGAGGGGACTGGCCGGGCAGGCGCGGTTGCGCATCTATTCGTCGGACCAGGTGCACACCTCGATCGACCGGGCAATCTGGGTGTCGGGTATCGGCGAGGACAATCTCGTGCGCATCCCGGTCGCCGGCCGCTTTCGCGCCATGGATACCGCGGCCCTCGAAGCGGCAATCGTCACCGACCGGCAAGCCGGAATGCTGCCTGCGGGCATCATCGCCTGCGTTGGTGGCACCAGCACAGGCGGCACCGACGACATTGCCACGGTTGCCGAGGTGGCGAAACGGCATGGGCTCTATCTTCACGTCGATGCGGCCTGGGCGGGATCGGCGATGATCTGCCCGGAATACCGGCATTTCTGGGCCGGCGTCGAAGGCGCCGATCTCGATTGTCTTCAATCCACACAAATGGCTGGGCGCGCAGTTTGACTGTTCAATCCAGTTCCTGCGCGATCCCGAAAGCCATGTCAGGACGCTGGCCATCAAGCCGGACTATCTGAAGACCCATGGCCATGACGGCATCATCAACTATTCCGAATGGTCGGTACCGCTGGGCCGGCGCTTCCGCGCGCTCAAATTGTGGTTTCTGTTGCGTGCGCACGGGCTGGAAAAGCTGCGGACGATGATCCGCGATCATGTGGCGTGGAGCGAGGGTCTTGCCGCACGGCTGGCGGGGGAGGCGGATTTCGAGATCGTCAGCGAACCCATGCTGTCGCTGTTTTCGTTCCGGCACAAAGCTGCAACCAGCGCCGACGCGGACGAGCACAATCTGCGGCTGGTCAATGCGATCAACGACGACGGTCGCATCTATCTGACGCAAACGAGGGTCGACGGAAGGGTGGCAATCCGGTTCCAGGTCGGCCAGTTCGAAACGACCGCCACTGACGTCGATGCGGCTTTCATCGTCATCACCGAAATCGCGCGCGACATGGCTTGATCGGGCCCGGCCGGGATTGCGTTGGGGTTTGCCTTTGCAATCATGTGATTTTCATTAGCCGGCTTATGCCTTTTCATCTGTTTCGTTTTCGACTATAGACAAGAAAAACGAAAACGGGAGCTTGCCTTATGTATCTGTCGCCGCGCCATGCCGAAATCATCCAGATGGCCAAGGACCATGGTCGCGTGCTGGTCGATGATCTGGCCAGCCATTTCAACGTGACTCCGCAGACCATACGCAAGGATCTCAACGACCTGTGTGACCAGCGGCTGCTTTCCCGTATCCATGGCGGCGCGCTGTTTCCATCCGGCATAGAGAACATGGAGTATGAGGCCAGGCGCAAGATCGCCGCCGAGGAGAAGGAGGCGATCGGCCGCGCTGCGGCAAGGCTGATTCCCGACAACGCCTCTCTGTTTATCAACATCGGCACGACGACGGAGGCGGTCAGCAAGGCGCTTCTGGACCACACCGGCCTGATGGTCATCACCAATAATATCAATGTTGCCAATAGGATGCGCATATATCCTTCGATCGAGGTGGTCATCGCCGGCGGCGTCGTGCGCGGCTCCGATGGTGGCGTTGTCGGCGAAGCCGCGGTCGATTTCATCAGGCAGTTCAAGGTTGACTATGCCGTGATCGGCGCGTCGGCGATCGACCATGACGGCGCCTTGCTCGATTTCGACTTTCGCGAGGTCAAGGTGGCGCAAGCGATCATCGCCAATGCAAGGCACGTCATTCTGGTTTCCGACCAGACCAAGTTCGAGCGCACGGCGCCGGTGCGCATTGGCCATCTGTCCCAGGTCAACACTTTCATCACCGACCGTTGCGACATCCCATCGGTGCGCAAGATCTGCCAGGAAGCGGAGGTTCAGCTCATCGAGACGTCCGCCGGTTAGCGACTTTTCAGGGTGCCATTACGAGCCTTTCACGTGCTTGTGATATTTCGTTTGACATTCGTTCTCATTTCGAAATAATTCCGCCACGGTTTCGTAAAAAGCCAAAAATGGTGCAATGCGAAATCGTTGGAGGAACTTGTGGACGCATCTCCGATCCGTGACATTTTCGTCATAGGTGGCGGCATCAATGGTTGCGGCATCGCCCGCGATGCCGCCGGACGTGGCTTTTCCGTCTTTCTCGCCGAGATGAATGACCTAGCCAGCGGTACCTCCTCAGGTTCGACCAAGCTGATCCATGGCGGCCTGCGCTATCTTGAGTTCTATGAGTTTCGTTTGGTGCGTGAGGCGCTGATGGAACGCGAGGTTCTGTGGAAGAACGCTCCCCATATCATCTGGCCGATGCGTTTCGTGCTGCCCTATGCCGAGGGCCTGCGGCCCGCCTGGCTGATCAGGCTCGGTCTCTTTCTCTACGACCACATTGGCGGGCGCAAATTGCTGCCGGCGACCAGGACGCTGGATATGGCCAGGGATCCGGCCGGCAAGCCGCTGAAACCGCTTTTCAAGAAAGCCTTCGAATATTCGGATGGCTGGGTCAACGATGCGCGTCTGGTGGCGCTCAATGCCCGGGATGCCGCCGATCGCGGCGCAACGATCCGAACCCGCACGAAGGTGGTTGGAGCGCGCCGCGAAGGTGGCGTGTGGACAATCAAGATCGAGAACCTGCAGACCGGGGAGATCGAAGAGATCAAGGCGCGGCTGCTGGTCAATGCCGCCGGGCCATGGGTCGATCATGTGCTTTCCGGCGTGGTCGGCATGAACGATGTGCACAATGTCCGCCTTGTGCAGGGCAGCCATATCGTCATCAGCAAGAAGTTCGACGATCCGCGCGCCTATTTCTTCCAGAACAAGGATGGCCGCATCATCTTCGCCATTCCTTACGAGGACGAATTCACGCTGATCGGCACCACCGACCAAGACTATCCCGGCGATCCGCACGACGTGAAGATCAGCGAGACCGAGATCGATTATCTGTGTGCCGCGGCGAGCGAGTATTTCGCGCAGCCGGTCAAGCGCTCGGACATCGTCTGGACCTATTCCGCCGTCCGTCCGCTCTACGATGACGGCGCCTCCAAGGCGCAGGAGGCAACGCGCGACTACGTGCTGAAGGCCGATGGCGGCGAGGGCACCGCCCCGATCGTCAATGCCTTCGGCGGCAAGATCACCACCTATCGCCGGCTGTCGGAATCAATGCTGGAGAAGATCGAGGGTTTCCTCGGCAAGCGTGGCAAGCCATGGACGGCAAATGCACCGCTGCCGGGCGGCGATTTTCCGGCGACCGGTTTCGACGCCGAAGTGGCGAAACTGAAGTCGGCCTATCCGTTCCTGGATGCGCGCATGGCCCGCCGGCTGACCCGGCTTTACGGGACACGCGCCCGGACATTGCTCGGCCTTGCCAGGTCGAATGCCGATCTCGGCCGCGGTTTCGGCGCCGATCTCTACGAAGCCGAGGTGCGTTATCTCGTTGAAAACGAATGGGCCGTCACGGCCGAGGATGTACTGTGGCGCAGAACCAAGCGCGGCCTGCATCTCGGCCGCGAGCAGGCGGCGGCGCTTGATGAATTCATGCGCGGAATAAGCCGGCGGCATGTCGTGGCTGCGGAATGAAGAAGGCTTGGAGCTGATGCATAAAGCCTGGGAGGAGGCGTCATGCTGGAACTGAGAAACGTCACCAAGACGGTCGGTGCGGCAGAGCATATCCGCGATGTGTCGCTGACGCTTCAGCACGGCTCGCTCAACGTTCTGCTCGGACCCACACTTTCCGGCAAGACCAGCCTGATGCGGTTGATGGCGGGTCTCGATGTGCCGACCTCCGGCTCGGTCTGGTTCGACGGCCAGAACGTCACCGGCGTGCCGGTGCAGAAGCGCAAGATCGCCATGGTCTACCAGCAGTTCATCAACTATCCGGCGATGACCGTCTACGAAAACATCGCCTCGCCGCTGCGGGTGGCTGGCGTCGAGCAGGCCAGGATCGACAGCCAGGTGCGGGAAGCTGCGGCGCTGCTCAAGCTGACGCCCTATCTCGACCGCACGCCGCTTAACCTGTCGGGTGGCCAGCAGCAGCGCACGGCCCTGGCGCGCGCCATCGTCAAGAATGCCAGCCTGGTGCTGCTCGACGAGCCGCTGGCCAATCTCGACTACAAATTGCGCGAGGAACTACGCGCCGAATTGCCCAGGATATTCGCCGCCGCCGGCACCATCTTCGTCTACGCCACCACCGAGCCGCATGAGGCGCTGCTGCTCGGCGGCAACACGGCGACGCTTTCTGAAGGGCGCATCACCCAGTTCGGACCGACCATCGAGGTGTTCCGCAAGCCGGCCGACCTGGTGACGGCCAGGACGTTTTCCGATCCACCGCTCAACACCATCGTGCTGGCCAAGAAGGGCCGGGATTTCCTGCTTGAGGGCGGCGTGAACCTGCCGGTGCCGGCCGAACTCTCCGGCATTGCCGATGCCATCTATACGATCGGCTTTCAGCCGCACCACCTGTCGCTCGAGCGGCCCAACGCGGCGGCGGTGCCGGTGCGGGCCAAGGTGACGATCACCGAGATCACCGGGTCGGAGAGTTTCATCCATCTCGATTTCGCCGATGCGCGCTGGGTCATGCTGACCCCCGGCATTCGCGATTTCGAGCCTGACGAGGTGGTCGAGGTGTTCATCGATCCGCGCCACATCATGGTTTTCGACGAGCACGGCCGCGCCGTGAGCGCGCCGAAGCTGGCGGCTTGAGGGGAAAGAGATGGCGCGCATCGACGTCAACCATATCAGGCATTCCTACCTGCCGAATCCGCGGAAGGATGCCGATTTCGCGCTCAGGGAAGTGCATCACACCTTCGAGGACGGCGGCGCCTATGCGCTGCTGGGACCCTCGGGCTGCGGCAAGACCACGCTGCTCAACATCATTTCGGGATTGCTGCATCCCTCGCATGGCCAGCTGCTGTTCAACGGCAAGGACGTGACCAATCTGTCGACGCAGGAGCGCAACATCGCGCAGGTGTTCCAGTTCCCGGTCATCTACGACACCATGACCGTCTACGACAATCTGGCCTTCCCGCTGCGCAACCGCGGCGTGCCGGAAGCCGATGTCGACCGCAAGGTGCGCGAGACGCTGGAGATGATCGATCTGGCGTCGTGGGCGAAGAAGAAGGCGAGGGGCCTGACCGCCGACCAGAAGCAGAAGATATCGCTCGGCCGTGGGCTGGTGCGCTCCGACGTCAACGCCATCCTGTTCGACGAGCCGCTGACCGTCATCGACCCGCATATGAAATGGGTGCTGCGCTCTCAATTGAAGCAGCTTCACCGCCGGTTCGGCTACACCATGGTCTATGTCACCCACGACCAGACCGAGGCGCTGACCTTCGCCGACCAGGTCGTGGTGATGTATGATGGCGGCATCGTCCAGATCGGCACACCGGCGGAACTGTTCGAACGGCCGCGCCACACCTTTGTCGGCTATTTCATCGGCTCTCCCGGCATGAACGTCATGCCGGTGGCGATCGACGGCAAGACGGCGACCCTCGGCTCGCAACGGATCGAACTTCCGGGCGCACCCAAGGCAGGCGGCGGCGCCATCGAGCTTGGTATCCGTCCAGAGCATGTAAGACTTGGTCGCGACGGCATGTCCGTATCCATCAGCAAGGTTGAGGATGTCGGCCGCCACAAGGTCGTGCGCGCCAGACTGGAAGGCCGCGACATCGCGGCGGTTATCGGCGAGGACGAAACCGTCCCCGCCGATCCGAAGGTGCGGTTCGACCCAGCCGGCATCAACATCTACGCCGATTCCTGGCGTGTCGAGATGGGGGCATAGATGGACAAGACCTGGAACAACAAGGCCTGGTTCCTGGTGCTGCCGGTGCTGGTGCTGGTGGCATTCTCGGCCGTCATTCCGCTGATGACCGTGGTCAACTATTCGGTGCAGGACACGTTCGGCAACAACGTCTTCTTCTGGGCGGGCACCGAGTGGTTCGAGGAACTGCTGTCGTCGCGCCGCTTCTGGGAGGCGATGACCCGCAACCTGATTTTTTCCTTCATCATCCTCGCCATCGAAGTGCCGCTCGGCATCTTCATCGCGCTCAACATGCCCAAGAAGGGCTGGGGCGTACCGGTCTGCCTGGTGCTGATGGCCCTACCGCTGCTGATCCCGTGGAACGTCGTCGGCACCATCTGGCAGGTGTTCGGGCGCAACGACATCGGCCTGCTGGGCTACTACATCAACGCGCTGGGCATCGACTTCAACTATGTGCAGGACCCGTTCGACGCCTGGGTCATCATCATCATCATGGATGTCTGGCACTGGACCAGCCTCGTCGTGCTGCTTTGCTACGCCGGCCTCGTCTCCATCCCCGACGCCTTCTATCAGGCGGCCAAGATAGACGGTGCCTCGCGCTGGGCGGTGTTCCGCTACATCCAATTGCCCAAGATGCAGCGCGTTCTCCTGATCGCCGTGCTGCTGCGCTTCATGGACAGTTTCATGATCTACACCGAACCCTTCGTCGTCACTGGCGGCGGCCCAGGCAATTCGACGACGTTCCTGTCGATCGACCTCGTCAAGACGGCGCTTGGCCAGTTCGACCTCGGTCCAGCCGCGGCCATGTCGCTCGTCTACTTCCTCATCATCCTCCTGTTGTCGTGGGTGTTCTACACCGTGATGACCAACTATGACGCGGAGCGCTGAGATGAGCGGCGCCAATGAACGAACCGAGCGGAATGCGATGAACGGATCCGCCGCCACCGAAGGTCTCGCCAGTTCGCTGTCGCATAGCGATCTCGACAGGCGCATGCGGCGGCGCGGCGAGGAATCCCGCTGGTGGTGGATCGTGCCGACGCTCTACATAATCGTGCTTCTGGTGCCGATCTACTGGCTCATCAACATGAGCTTCAAGACAAATGCGGAGATCGTCTCGTCGCTGACGCTCTACCCGCATGCGCCGACGATCGCCAACTACGTCACCATCTTCACCGATGCGTCCTGGTATTCGGGCTACATCAACTCGATCACCTATGTGGTGATGAACATGGTGATTTCGGTGGCGGCGGCGTTGCCGGCCGCCTACGCCTTCTCGCGCTACCGCTTCCTTGGCGACAAGCATCTGTTCTTCTGGCTGCTGACCAACCGCATGGCGCCGCCGGCGGTGTTCGCGCTGCCGTTCTTCCAGCTCTACTCGGCCTTTGGCCTGATCGATACGCATATCGCGGTGGCGCTGGCGCACTGCCTGTTCAACGTGCCGCTGGCGGTGTGGATCCTGGAAGGCTTCATGTCGGGCGTGCCGAAGGAAATCGACGAGACCGCCTATATCGACGGCTATTCGTTCCCGCGCTTCTTCGTCAGGATCTTCATGCCGCTGATCGCGAGCGGCATCGGCGTCGCCTGCTTCTTCTGCTTCATGTTCTCGTGGGTAGAATTGCTGATCGCCCGCACGCTGACGACCACCGATGCCAAGCCAATCGCCGCCACGATGACGCGTACGGTTTCGGCCGCCGGCATGGATTGGGGCCTTCTCGCCGCCGCCGGTGTGCTGACGCTGATCCCCGGCGCGCTGGTCATCTGGTTCGTGCGCAACTACATCGCCAAGGGCTTTGCCCTGGGGAGGGTATGATCATGAATTTCGACCTCACCTGGATGGCGTGGACGTGGCCGACGGCGGCCTTCTTCGCAACCATCCTGCTGCTGCTGTGCGGCATGGCGGTGTGGGAGTACGCCGCGCCGGGCGGTAATCCGCGCGTCGGCATCCTGCGCTTCGAGACGACGCGCGGCGACCGTCTTTTCCTGTCGCTGCTCGGCAGCGCCTTTATCCATCTCGCTTGGCTGGGTCTTGTCGGATCCAACCTGTGGTGGGCTCTCGCTCTCTCCGTAGTCTACGCCATTGGCGTGTTCCGCTACGTATAGAGGGGGAAACTGTTGGAGCGACAGCGTGCCGGCCGCCGCTCCAGATCGCACTTGAAACCTGAAACAGTGGAGGAAACTAATGCGACGGCAATTTTTAACATCAACGACTGCCCTTGTCCTATTGCTGGGCGCGGGCAATGCCTACGCGGGGATGGACGAAGCAAAAGCCTTTCTGGACAAGGAGATAGGCCCGCTTTCGACGCTTTCGCGCGCCGACCAGGAAGCCGAAATGCAGTGGTTTATTGACGCAGCCAAGCCGTTCGCCGGCATGGACATCAAGGTCGTCTCGGAAACCATCGCCACGCATCAGTATGAATCTCAGGTGCTGGCGCCGGCCTTTACCGCCATCACCGGCATCAAGATCACGCATGACGTCATCCAGGAAGGTGACGTCGTCGAGAAGATCCAGACCCAGATGCAGACCGGCCAGAACCTCTATGACGGCTGGGTCAACGATTCCGACCTGATCGGCACCCACTGGCGCTACCAGCAGGTGCGCAATCTGACCGACTGGATGGCGGGCGAGGGCAAGGATGTCACCAACCCGAACCTCGACCTGAAAGACTTCATCGGCACCTCGTTCACGACGGCTCCGGACAAGAAGCTCTACCAGCTTCCCGACCAGCAGTTCGCGAACCTCTACTGGTTCCGTTACGACTGGTTCAACGACGAGAAGAACAAGGCGGACTTCAAGGCGAAGTACGGCTACGACCTCGGCGTTCCGGTCAACTGGTCTGCCTATGAGGATATCGCCGCGTTCTTCACCGGCCGCGAGATCGACGGCAAGAAGGTCTACGGCCACATGGACTACGGCAAGAAAGACCCGTCGCTCGGCTGGCGGTTCACCGATGCCTGGCTGTCCATGGCCGGCAATGGCGACAAGGGCATTCCGAACGGCCTGCCTGTCGACGAATGGGGCATCAAGGTCGACGAGAATTCACGACCGGTCGGCTCCTGCACGGCACGCGGCGGCGACACCAATGGTCCTGCTGCCGTCTACTCGATCCAGAAGTATCTCGACTGGCTGAAGGCCTACGCTCCGGCGGAAGCCCAGGGCATGACCTTCTCTGAATCGGGACCGGTCCCGGCGCAGGGCGCGGTTGCCCAGCAGATCTTCTGGTACACCGCCTTCACCGCCTCGATGGTCGACGCGGGCGCCAAGGCGGTGCTGAACGACGACGGCACGCCGAAATGGCGCATGGCACCGTCGCCGCACGGTGTCTACTGGAAGGACGGGATGAAGCTCGGCTATCAGGACGTCGGTTCCTGGACGCTGATGAAGTCGACGCCGACGGACCGCGCCAAGGCCGCCTGGCTCTACGCGCAGTTCGTAACCTCGAAGACCGTGGACGTGAAGAAGAGCCATGTCGGCCTCACCTTCATCCGCGAGAGCACGATCCACGACAAGAGCTTCACCGAACGTGCGCCCAAGCTCGGCGGTCTGATCGAGTTCTACCGCTCGCCGGCCCGCGTGCAGTGGTCGCCGACCGGCACCAACGTGCCTGACTATCCGAAGCTGGCACAGCTCTGGTGGCAGGCGATCGGCGATGCGTCGTCCGGTGCCAAGACGGCGCAGGAAGCAATGGACTCGCTGTGCGGCGAGCAGGAAAAGGTTATGAGCCGCATCGAGAAGTCGGGCGTCCAGGGCGATATCGGCCCGAAGATGGCCGAAGAGCATGATCTCGCCTACTGGAACGCCGACGCGGTCAAGAAAGGCAATCTCGCTCCGCAGCTGAAGATCGAGAACGAGAAGGAAAAGCCGATCACCATCAACTATGATGAGCTGGTGAAGAGCTGGCAGAAGTAAGACTGTCCTATGCGGGCGCTCGCGCCCGTGTGAAATTGGGGAGGCGGCTTGTTGCCGTCTCCCTTCTTTGTATCAAGGCGGAGAACGTTGGAATGAGCGGTTTTGTGCTGGCGATCGACCAGGGAACGACATCGACCCGGGCGATCCTGTTCGACGACAAGATGAAGGTCGTTGGCAGTGGGCAGAAGGAATTCACCCAGCACTACCCGGCGTCCGGCTGGGTCGAGCACGATCCCGAGGAGATATGGGCAAGCGTTGTGGCGACAGTGAAGGCGGCACTGAAGAAGACCGGCCGGCATGCCTCCGAGATGGCGGCGCTGGGCATCACCAACCAGCGCGAGACCGTCGTCATCTGGGACAGGGCGACCGGCAAGCCGATCCACAATGCCATCGTCTGGCAGGACCGGCGCACCGCGCCGCTGTGTCACAAGCTCAAGAAACAGGGGCTGGAGAAGACATTCACGAAAAAGACCGGCCTGCTGCTCGATCCGTATTTCTCCGGCACCAAGATCGCGTGGATGCTGGACAAGGTGAAGGGCGCCAGAAAACGCGCCGAGAAGGGCGAACTGCTGGCCGGCACCATCGACAGCTTTTTGATCTGGCGGCTGACCGGCGGCAAGGTCCACGCCACGGACGCCACCAACGCCTCGCGCACGCTGGTCTACAATATCGCAGAGAATGCCTGGGACGACGAGCTGCTGTCTATCCTCAACATCCCTGCCAAAATGCTGCCTGAGGTCAAAGACTGCGCCGATGATTATGGAATCACGGACAAAAACCTCTTTGGTGCCGAAATAAGAATTCTCGGCGTCGCCGGTGACCAGCATGCCGCGACCATCGGTCAGGCCTGCTTTGAGCCGGGCATGATGAAGTCCACCTATGGCACCGGCTGTTTCGCGCTGCTCAACACCGGTGCCGACCTGGTGCGCTCGAAGAACCGGTTGCTGACGACCATCGCCTACCGGCTGAACGGCAAGACGACCTATGCGCTGGAAGGCTCGATCTTCATCGCCGGTGCCGCTGTGCAGTGGTTGCGCGACGGCATCAAGGTGATCGGCAAGGCCGAGCAGAGCGGCAAGTTGGCGGCCGAGGCCGATCCGACGCAAAACGTCTATCTGGTGCCGGCCTTTGTCGGGCTCGGCGCACCGCACTGGGACGCCGAGGCACGCGGCGCCATCTTTGGCCTGACCCGTAATTCCGGACCGGCGGAGTTTGCCCGGGCCGCCCTGGAAGCCGTGGCCTACCAGACGCGCGACCTGCTCGACGCCATGCGCAGGGACTGGAAGGGGACTTCGGCCAAAACGGTGCTCAGGGTCGATGGCGGTATGGTGGCATCGGACTGGACCATGCAACGGCTGGCCGACATTCTCGACGCGCCGGTCGACCGTCCGACCATTCTGGAGACGACGGCGCTCGGCGCTGCGTGGCTCGCCGGTTCGAAAGCCGGTGTTTGGCCGGATACCAAGAAGTTCGCGAAAAGCTGGGCGCTTGAGCGACGGTTCCAGCCGGACATGGAAGAATCCACTCGAGCCGTCAAACTCGCAGGTTGGCGCGACGCTGTTCGCAGGACGCTGAGCGCGTAGAGGAAGCCCGCGCCGTTTCCGGCGCGGGCTTCTGTCCAACACTCGTCAGAGAGCGATGCTCATCCCCGGATCAGTAGGGGGACCGGCATTCCCGGCGAGGGCCGTAGTTCGGCTGGAAGGTGTTGTCCGAAGAGCGATAGCTGCGATAGTGGTCGTAGCACCACTGGACATGCGCGTTGCCTTCATAGACGCGATTGTTCTCGTTGTTGATGATGGCGCCGGTGATCAGGGCACCGGTGGCGAAAGCAGCCAGCGGGAACCAGTTGTCGCCATGGCGACGATAGCCGCGATGGTATTCGCGATAGCCGCGATGACCATTCCAATAGACGCTATTGCCGCTGTTTCGGGCAAAGGTCCGATTGCGGTTGAAATTCCGGCGGTCCCCATGACGGTACTTCCATTGGAGATCACCGTTGCGGGCTTCGATGTTCAGAATATTTGACGAAGCCTCCGGTGCCTGCGGCACGAATATCTGCGCTGCATTGGCCGGCATGGCGGCCGCCGCGAACGAAACTGACAGGGAGGTCGCCAGTATACCCGATACGATCTTGTTCATTGTCTTCTCCTTCGAAAGGGTGATTGACGTCCCTTGTGGCGAGACAACGGGCGATGCGGGGGAAGGTTCCTCGCCAAATGCCAAGTTACTGATTTGTAATGTTTCTCCAGCCCGTGCGCAGCGCTGGCGAGAGGCGTACAATGGCTTGGCCAGGATCGTTTCCCTCTTGATTGAAACGGCCGGTCAGGCACGGTGATAGGGCTGCGAAAGCCCGGCTTGCCAGCCCTCTTTTTCCGGTTGACCGGCCGAGGCACTCTCCCTATGTTCCGCGCAATTTCGAGGGCAGCCTTTCGCGCCCGCGGGAGCGCGTAGCTCAGCCGGTAGAGCAACTGACTTTTAATCAGTAGGTCATGGGTTCGAATCCCATCGCGCTCACCAATAAATTCAATAAGTTAGCAACAAATCCGGTGTTATTTCACGCAGTATGATGATTTGCCTTAATTGCCAGCGTTTCCGGAGTTTCCCGAGGATTTCGAGCTGTTGGCGGGGATTCGGTGGCGCATGGATGGCGCACGCTGGGCGGCAGGGGCTCGTTAGCGCGATGCGCCAGATAAGAATCTGCGTCTACCATCTTTCATGATGCTCGCCGCTTCTTTCAAACAATCCATAAATTGCCGATATTTATATTAGCAATCGCGCAACTAAGTGGGGTGACGATACGAGTGCCGTGCTAACCCGTGGTGTTGCCATGCAAAGCGATTTCGCTGTAGCGCGAGAGCTTTTGGAGTGCGCACAAAACCGCCTTTGCGGCCAAGACGAAACGAGCCGGAGCGTCTGTGCGAGGCTTGACGTGATGATTGAAGAAATAGCGGCCGCAGAATTCCAGAAGGCTCCGTTGTTGACGATCGTGCCGTTTCCGCGAACGCGGCTGCCGCATAGTCGGTAGATCTCTGTTGTACTGGAGTGCCGCCCGTCAGGTTGGGTAGAAGTTACTTGTGCTATTATAGCACAAGAGCCCCGCCGAAGCGGGGCTGATTGTTGCGATGTGGAGGGCGCATCGCAGTTTGCGCTAGATAGTACGAGGCGGCCGTCTGGTATTTTGATATCCCGATCGAACGAACGATCGACTTGGATGCGGGCCATCTTTTGCGAAAATGGATTCGCTGAAGGCAGAGGCCAGGCCGCGGGCCATATCTATATTCCTGAACCTCTGTATCGGGTGGCTTCCTTCCACAATACGAGCGTAGGTCCCGGAGTGCGTCCTTTCACCTCAAAGGTGCGGCCTTTATAACTCCCCTCCGCAATCCAAACCGTTTTTGAACGTTGATAGATCCTGATGCCCCGTGCGCTCGCCCGCGCACACAGTTCTGCGTCGTTTCGATGCATGGTTTCGGCTCCGTTGCCCACTCAATGTAGCTGACGCAAAGAACATGCCGGACCAGTGTTGCAGCACGGTGTCGTGAGCCCTGACGTAAGGTAACGGCTCGTAACCCTCGCTCAAAAGTCGGCTTCCAGCCCCGATTCCGCTCCCGCTGCTGGCCCTCGCCGTCAGGGATGACCGTGAAGAACACCGGATGGCGGTCGCGGCCCGCGGAGTTCCATCTCGAGCAGCCGAATATTCCGACTGGATCCTGATGCCGCGATCCGTGACAGGGCCCAAGCCTGTCTATCAGCGCCTGGATATCCAGCTTTGTCGATTTGCAGCACATCGGATGCCGCACTTGCGGGAAGGGGTCTTTTGAGGCATGGCAACCTCTGCTGAGGGGGCGCCACAAAGGAGGATTATTCCTGAAATTGACAACGGGAGCCATCCAATGCCCCCACATGACGTAACGTAAAGACTCAGATATGGCTGATGGCGTGGCGATCCGAAACAGGACCGTCTGGCCGGCGCCAATTCAGGCAACCTCCCACTGAGTGGCGCCGGCCATTCTCTATATGTAAGTTGCATCGCCGCAACAGTTTTGGGAAATACGGGACCCCTCACCCTCCGCCAGCTTCCGTAAGGGAATTCTTCTGATATATCCCAATATAGATTTTGTTTTGCGCACGGCGCGGGGACAGGCAATGAAATACCTTCTGGCAGCAGCGATTCTGGGCACCACTCTTTCGTCGGCCATGGCAGCCGATGTTGTGAATGAGCTTCCGGTCGCTTCCACGTATGATTGGACAGGTGCCTATGTCGGCGGCCAGATCGGTTACGCTTGGGGCAGAGACCATATCCAGGATGAAAACGTCATTGCCGGCAATTCGGATTATTCGGATACCTTCAGGGTCCGTAGGGTCACCGGAGGTATTTTTGCCGGTTACAATATGCAATGGGGCAACATTGTCGGCGGCATCGAAGGCGATATCGAGGCCTCCGGAATTGTCGGCCACAATCCGGACTGGCCGTTTGGCAGTGATGACAATACCCACGTCAACGCCCAAGGCTCATTGCGCGGGCGCTTGGGCTATGCCTTTGACAATTGGCTGCCCTATGTCACCGGTGGTTTGGCGCTGGGAGATATTCACACGAAGTTCGAGGATGGCGCGGCAACGGATTCCAAGTCGGAAGTCAAGGCTGGCTGGACGATCGGCGCCGGCGTCGCTTATGCTTTCAACAAAAACTGGGTCGGTCAGGCCGAATATCGTTACACAGATTTCGGCAAGGTCACGACTGTCACCGACAACACTGACTCGGGCTGGGAAGAGCACGAACACGTCAAGACCAACGAGCTCCGGATCGGGATCGCCTATAAGTTCTGATTTGATACTGTTCCAGGGCTAGATAGTGGTCAGCACCGCGCCAACGCGGCTTCTTGACCATACCGTCGATGCGGTCACACCTCTCGTCCCGGCTCGTTCCCAAATTGCCATGAGCTGACCATAAGGACCAGGCGCGAACGATCCGCGAGCCTTTCCAGCCCGCTGTCATTGTAGCGTGCGAAGATCTCGCAGCCGGTCTTGCGCGAGATATCGAAATACGGGCAAAGCACAGCCATCTTCTCGCCCCCAAGCAGCCGGGCGATAGACTTCAGCCGCTCATCCATGACGCTACACGCCTTCCAAGGCACGTTGCTCTCCTGCAAAGGGCCGAAAGTGTAACCATCTATCCGAGATGGACTGTCACCCATCTCTCGGGAAGGGCAACTAATTCCCGAAAACCAGCGAGACATTGCCGCCGGCATGGCGTTCCAGCCGACCGGCGAGGTCGAGTTCGAGCAGAACCATGAAGACCTGGGCTGGGTGCAGGCCAGTGTGACGAATGATTTCGTCGACCGGGACTGGCGTCGGGCCGAGCGCCTCGATCACCTTGGCGCGGTCGCTCTCACCGGGTGGCGTTGCGGCCGAGAAATCGGGCGGGTCTTCAAACGGCGGCACTTCGGGTGCCCGCATTCCAGTCAGTGGGGCGATCGCCCTGGAAATATCTGTTGCTTCGGTAACCAGCGTGGCGCCGTCCTTGAGCAGGCCGTTGGTGCCGGCGGCGCGCGGATCGAGCGGTGAGCCGGGCACGGCGAACACCAGCCGGCCCATCTCGCCGGCAAGCCTGGCGCTGATCAGCGAGCCCGAACGTTGTGCGGCCTCGACCACCACCAGGCCAAGGGCGGCGCCAGCGACCAGGCGGTTGCGGCGCGGAAAATCCTGGGCGCGCGGCTGCCAACCGAACGGCATTTCCGAGATGATGGCGCCGCGCTCGGCAATATCATCGCACAGGCCGGCATTCTCGGGCGGGTAGGGCAGGTCGAGACCTCCCGCCAGCACTCCGATGGTGCCGGTCGCAAGACTGCCCTGATGCGCCGCGGTGTCGATGCCGCGTGCCAGGCCGGAGACGATTGCGTAGCCGTCGCGGCCGAGATCCGCCGCCAGCATGCGCGCCATCTTGATGCCGGCCAGCGATGCGTTGCGCGCACCGACGATGGCGACCCCCGGCAGCCGGAACACGGCCGCATTGCCCTTGACCGCCAACAGCGGTGGCGGATTGTCCATGCTCCGCAGCAGCGGCGGATAGTCGGGCTCGCCGATGCCGACAAAGCGCGCCCCAGCCCGCCGGGCTGCCTCCATCTCCGCCTCGGCTTCAGCAACGGAAGTGATGCGGGCGATCCTGTTGGCGCCGCCGGAAATCATCAGTTCCGGCAGTATTTCCAGCGCCACCTCGGCCGAACCGAAGCGGTTGATCAGGTCGCGGAAGGAGGCGGGGCCGACATTCTGGGTGCGGATCAGCCGCAGCCAGCTCAGCCGCTGCCGGTCGCTGAGGCGCGGCCCGGCGGACGGCTCGCTCACCCCTTGGCTCCGATCTTGCCCTCGGTGCCGGCAAGCAGCCGCGAAATGTTTTCCCGGTGCTTGATGAAGACGATCACGCTCATCACCACGAACAAGGCGGCAATCTGCGGCGCACTCAGGAAATACAGGGCGATGGGCACCACGACGGCTGCCGTCAGCGCTGCAAGCGACGAGAACCGGAACAGGAAAGCCATCACCAGCCAGACAACAGCGAAGATCAGCGCCACTTGCCAGGCAAGGCCGACCAGCACGCCAAGATAGGTGGCGACCCCTTTGCCGCCTTTGAAGCCCAGCCATGCCGGGAAGAGATGGCCGAGAAAGGCGCCAAGGCCGGCCCAGATCGCCAGGTCAGGCGCGAAATGGCCTGCGATCAGCACGGCGGCGGTGCCCTTCAGCGCGTCGAGAAGCAGCGTCGCGGCGGCAAGCCCCTTGTTGCCGGTGCGCAGCACATTGGTGGCGCCGATATTGCCGGAGCCGATCTTGCGCACATCGCCTAGGCCGGCCGCGCGGGTGAGCAGGAGCCCGAAGGGGATCGAGCCGAGGAGATAGCCGAACACCAGCGCCAGGATCAGGCCGTAAGTCATTGTTCCCCCTGTATTCTCTAGATCGGCTTGTGGCGCCTGATGCTGACCTTGGACCCCAGGATATGCCGTGATTCCAGGTCAGATCGAGAATACTGTGCGGCCCGCAACCAGCGTTTGCAAGACCTTGCCCTGCAGCCGCGCGCCTTCGAAACAGGTGTTTTTCGAGCGTGAGCGGATGCCGCTTTCGCTGACGATCCAGGGTTCGTCCAGATCGACCAGCGCAAGATCCGCCATTGCCCCCGGTTTCAGCGTTCCGCCGGGCAGTCCAAACAGTCTTGCCGGCGCGGTGGACAAGGTTTCGATCAGCCTGAGCAATGGCACATCGCCATTGTGGTAGAGCCGCAAAGCCGCGCCCAGCAGTGTTTCGAGCCCGATGGCGCCAGCTGCCGCGTCGGCAAAGGGCAGGCGCTTGGTGTCGACGTCCTGCGGGTCATGCGAGGAGACGATGATGTCGATCGTGCCGTCCCTGACCGCCTCGATCATCGCCAGCCGGTCTTCCTCGGCGCGCAGCGGCGGCGTCAGGCGAAAGAAGGTGCGGTACTCGCCGACGTCGTTTTCATTGAGCGACAGATTGTGGATCGACACGCCCGATGTCACGGTCGCGCCGTCGGCTTTCGCTCTCTTCACCGCGTCCGCCGCCATCGCCGTCGAGATCTTCGCCGCGTGGTAGGAACCGCGCGTCAGCCGCGCCAGCGCGAGATCGCGCTCCAGCGGGATGGATTCGGCTTCCCGCGGGATGCCGGAAAGGCCGAGCCAGCTGGCATAGAGGCCTTCGTTCATGACACCTGACGAGGCGAGGTCGGCATCCTGCGTTTCATGCACGATTGTGGCGCCGAAATCGCGCGCATAGGTCAGCGCGCGGCGCATCACCAGCGCGCTTGATATGGTGTGGCGGCCATCGGTGAAGGCGACGGCGCCGGCTTCGCGCAGCAGGCCGAACTCGGTCATCTCGCGGCCGTCGAGGCCCTTGGTGATCGCCGCCGCCGGAAAGATGTTGACGCTTGCCGTGTCCTTGGCGGTGCGCAGCACAAACTCGACCAGCGCCACGTTGTCGATCACCGGATCGGTGTCGGGCATCATGACGATGGAGGTGACACCGCCGGCCGCCGCCGCGACACTCGCCGAAGCGATGGTTTCGCGATGCTCGCCGCCGGGTTCGCCAATGAAGACGCGGCCGTCGATCAGGCCGGGAATGATCGCCTTGCCGGCGCAGTCGATGACAGTGGCGCCTCCCGGGGCGCCCTGGTTCAGTGCCGCCTTGCCGGCGGCAGCGATTTTTCTGCCGTCGACAATAAGGGAGCCGATTTCGTCGATGCCGCGAGAGGGGTCGACAATGCGGGCGCGCTCAAAGACCGTTATGCTCATGCGCCGCGGCCCTCGTGGTTGCGGCGCGGGTCGAGCAGCGCTTCCATCACCGCCATACGTACGGCGACGCCCATCTCCACCTGTTCCTGGATGACGCTTTGCGGGCCGTCGGCGATTTCCGAGGCGATCTCGACGCCACGGTTCATCGGCCCGGGATGCATCACCATTGCATCGTCCTTGGCCGCCTTCAGCTTTTCGGCATCGAGGCCGAAATAACGGAAATATTCGCGCACCGAAGGCACGAAAGCGCCTTCCATCCGCTCGCGCTGCAAGCGCAGCATCATCACAACGTCGGCGCCCTTGAGGCCCTCGGCCATCGAGTGTGTGACGATGACGCCCATCTTGTCGATGCCGGAGGGCAGGAGGGTCGAAGGCGCGACGACACGCACCTGTGCGCCAAGCGCGTTGAGCAGCATGATGTTCGAGCGCGCCACACGCGAATGCAGGATGTCGCCGCAGATCGCCACGATCAGCTTGGACAGCGGCCCCTTGGCGCGGCGGATCGTCAGCGCGTCGAGCAGCGCCTGTGTCGGGTGCTCATGCGCGCCGTCGCCGGCATTGACCACGGAGCAGCCGACCTTCTGCGCCAGAAGGGCGGCGGCGCCCGCCGACTGGTGGCGGATGATCAGGATATCGGGCCGCATGGCGTTCAGCGTCATCGCCGTGTCGATGAGCGTTTCGCCCTTCTTCACCGAGGAGCTTGCCACCGACATGTTCATGACGTCGGCGCCAAGCCGCTTTCCGGCGAGTTCGAACGACGACTGCGTGCGCGTGGACGCCTCATAGAAAAGGTTGATCTGGGTGCGGCCGCGTAGCGTCGAGGTCTTTTTCTCGGATTGCCGCGAGATCGCGACCGCCCGATCCGCCCGGTCGAGCAGAAGCTCGATGTCGGCGGGCGAAAGATCGCGGATGCCCAGAAGATGGCGGTGAGGATAGAGTGGCAGGGACGAAGCGTCGGTCATCTCAAGGCGCTGCTATAGGGTGGAGATTTTGCGGCCGCAAGCGCCAGCTTTGCATTGAAGCCATTCTCCCCGGTATTTTCGTCGCGCGGGCGGCAACGCTTGGCTATATCTAGCCGATGGCCCCGGATTCGTGGCTCTCTGACGACAAGTCTCTACCCGTAGAAGGATTGGGCGTGACCGACGACGTGACGAACCAGCCGCCGCCGCTGACGGGCGGCAACGCCTGGCGGGGCGATCCGTTGCTGATCCAGCTTGCCGAACGCTTTTCCGATCCTGTGCGCAAGGATCTCGACGGGCTCGGCCGTTTCGTGCTGACGCAGGAGGCGCAGGAGCTGGCCCGCCTCGCCAATGTCGAGACACCGAAGCTGAGGACACATGACCGCCAGGGACGGCGCATCGACCTGGTCGAGTTCCATCCCGCCTATCACGCCTTGATGCGCCGCTCGGTGGCGAACGGGCTGCATTCCTCGGTCTGGGAAAATGGCGACGCCGAGATCGGCCGCCGCCATCAGGTCCGGGCCGCCCGGTTCTATCTGACCGCGGAACTGGAGACCGGGCATCTTTGCCCGATCACCATGACCAGCGCTTCGCTGGCGGCATTGATGGCCAGCCCGAAACTGTTTCGCGAATGGGCGCCGCGCGTGACGACGCGCAAATATGACCAGAGCCAGAAGCCGCCGGTCGAGAAGGCGGGGCTGACGCTCGGCATGGGCATGACCGAGAAACAGGGCGGCACGGATGTGCGCGCCAATGTGACAAGGGCGGAACGCGCCGGCAGCGGGTTCTATCGCCTGACCGGACACAAATGGTTCATGTCGGCGCCGATGTCGGACGCCTTCCTGGTGCTTGGACAGGCGCCGGAGGGGCTGTCGTGCTTCCTCGTGCCGCGCATTCTCGGCGATGGGTCGGGCAACGGCTTTCGCTTTCAGCGGCTGAAGGACAAGCTCGGCAATCGTTCCAACGCTTCCTCCGAGGTCGAATTCGTCAACGCCATCGGCGAGATGGTCGGCGAACCAGGTGCCGGCGTGAAGACGATCATGGACATGGTGACGCTGACACGGCTCGACTGTGCGGTGGCGTCTTCGGCGATCATGCGCGCCGGCCTGGCCGAGGCCGTTCATCACGCCCGCCATCGCCAGGTGTTCGGCTCAACGCTGATCGAGCAGCCGCTGATGCAGCGCGTGCTGGCCGACATGGCGCTCGACGTCGCCGCCGCCACGGCGCTGTCGTTCCGGCTGGCGCGTTCCTTCGACGAGGCGGCAAGCGATCGCGGCGAAGCCGCTTTTGCCCGCGCCATGACGCCGGTCGTCAAATACTGGGTCTGCAAGATCTCGCCGCCGCTGCTCTATGAGGCGATGGAGTGTCTCGGCGGCAATGGTTATGTCGAGGAGGCGCCACTCGCCCGCTACTATCGCGAAGCTCCGGTCAACGCGATCTGGGAAGGATCGGGCAATGTCATGGCGCTCGACGTGCTGCGCGTGCTCGGCCGCGCGCCTGGTTTGTTCGAGGATGTGCTGGCCGGCATCGACCGCGATCTCGGCGCTGGCGGACGCGGCACGATCGGCGTGCTGAAGGCAGCGATGCAGGTCGCTGCGACCGACGAAGGTTCGGCCCGGCTGCTCACCGAACAACTGGCGCTTTCGGCAGCGGCTGCGGAATTGCGCCGGCTGGGGGCAGGGCGAATCGCGGATGCCTTCGTCGAGACGCGATTGGCCGGTCAGTGGCGCAACACCTATGGCATGCTCGATTCGCGCCATGACGCGCGCATGATAATTGATACGCTCTATCCGCCGATGAACTGACCCACGAACGTCGCGCAAACCGGTACCGCATCCTGATTCAAGGCGCTCACCGGCATCGTCGCAACACCCTGTGGATGGCCGTTAACCTTAACAAATGGTTTCCGTTGCGGCGGCGGGCGGCAAAGCCCACTGTCTGCCGAGAGCACGGAATGGTTCAAATTGGCCATCCTTTGCTTTGCGAAGCAGGAATGCCGATGCGACATGTACTGAGCTCTTTTCTGGCCTTGCACTGGGCGATCGTTTTCGCCCTGCTCGCGCTCATCTGCATCGACGGAAATCGCGGTGTGGCCTCGGCGCTCGGCGTGCTGGGTGCCACCGTTGAGGGCACTCGCTTCGTCGATCTCGACAACGTCATCGTGGTGGCGCCACTCGCCACCGCATTGCTTGTCGTGGCGGTGCTGTTTTTCTGGGCCTTCGTCGAAACCCTGATCAACGACGCGACCAGCGCGGGCGCCCACAGCGTTGCCCGCATCGCCTTCATCTCAGCCTCCGGCGTGTTGTCACTGATTGTCATCGGTGGCGCCGCGCAAGGCATCAACGGGCTGCTCATGGCTGTCGCCGTGCAGTTGGCCGCACTTCTGGCATCCTATGTCGCCATGCTCACCGAACGACGGTCCGCCGTAGCGGCGGCCGCTTCGGGCGAAGGCGAGATCCGCGCCGTCGCCCATGGCATGGCAAAGGCCGCGGCGCACAACTCGCTGCTTTCGCTCATCTCCGGCCGGACAGGGTCGAATCCGAAGGGAGGCCACTGATGCGTTACGTCTTCGCATTGTGGGCGGCGCCGATGGCGGTCTTCTGGGGCTGGTTCTATCTGTCGGCCAACGACATCAATTTCGGCTACGTCATGTTCAGCCGGCAGATGCACGACTTCTTCTTCCAGCTCTACGGTCAGATGCTCGGCATCGATCCAGCCATTATCCCCGGCATGGTGGCGAAGACGTGCATCTTCGACGGGTTTCTGCTGATGGCGCTGTGGGCGTTCCGCCGTCGCCGCGAAATCGCCGGCTGGGTCAAGCAGCGCTGGGCGGCTCGGGTTCCATTCGAGCGGACGCACCAAGCGACTGAAGCCGGTCCAGAACTCCCTGCAGAATAAAGGCCGCCGCCGCCGAATCGATCTTTCCGGCGCGTTTGCGGCGCGAGAAATCCATCTCGATCAGCGTTCTTTCGGCCGCGACCGTCGATAGTCTTTCATCCCAGAGCACGAAGGGCAGGTCGCTCATCTGCGCCATGTTACGGACGAAGGCGCGCGATTTCTGCGCGCGCGGTCCTTCCGACCCGTCCATGTTGATCGGCAGCCCGATCGCCACGGCGCCGACATTCTCCTTGCGCAGCAAGGCCAGCAGCACGGCGGCATCGAGCGAGAATTTCTTTCGCAGGATGACCGGGCGCGGATGAGCGAAGGAAAACCTCTGGTCCGAGACCGCGACGCCGATCGTCTTGTCGCCGAGGTCAAGTCCCGCCAGCGTCTTGCCGCCGGCGAGCCGTGCTGGCAATTCCTCGATGCTGATAATGCCCAACGGCTGTCCTTCGCCTCTCAACGCCGCACGTTCTGCCAAACGCGCAGCGGACACAGTAACCCTTTGATCTCAGGGCTATCGGCGTTCTATCCTCTGGCAAGGCAAAAATCGAGGAATGCATTCATGAAACTGACCTGGTACGGCCACTCGGCCTTCCGCATCGAAACCGCTGACGCAAGGATCCTCATCGATCCCTACCTGATCGGCAATCCGTCCTGGACGGGCGGCTGGGAAGGGCCGGCAGAGGGAGTGACGCATGTGCTGCTGACGCATGGGCACAGCGACCACATCAGCGGCGCGGTGGAAGTGCTCGGCAAGAGCGGCGCCCAGTTGGTCGCCAATTTCGAGATCTGCATGTATCTGGTCGGCAAGGGCGTCAGCGACAAGAAGATCAACCCCGGCAATATTGGCGGCACCGTCGATTGTGGAGGCTTCACCACCACATTCGTCCAGGCGCTGCACTCATCCTCGTTTCCGGGCGAGGGCGGCCAGAACACCTATCTCGGCAATCCGGGCGGCCTTGTCCTGCATTTCCCGGAAGACAGGACGCTCTATCACATGGGCGACACCGACATCTTTTCCGACATGGCGCTGATCAACGAGTTGCACGAACCGAAGATCGGCATCGTGCCGATCGGCGACCGCTTCACCATGGGTGGCGCGGTGGCAGCACTTGCCTGCCGCCGCTTCTTCAAGTTCGAGACGGTCGTCCCTTGTCACTTCGGCACGTTTCCGATGATCGATCCAACCGCCGAGAAATTCGAGGCAGGCCTGGAAGGATCCGGTGTGAAAGTGGCATTGCCTGACATCGGCGAGACGATCACACTTTAGAAACAGCGAAAGCGGAATGAAACCATGGCCTTGAGGCAATCTCTTTGCGTGTCCGTGTTTGTCGCGGCGTCGCCCGCGCTCGCCGCGGACGACTTCATCGACGGAGTTTATCTTCAGTCCGAGGAGCTTTGCGCACAGGCCAAAAAGGATACGCTGCAGACGCTGATCGACGCCGGCAACATCGTGCTTTCGGCACACGGCCTGCAAGGCGTCGAATACAATTGCGAGTTCGTGCAGATCAGCAAGGCGACACGTTCGCCAAGCTGGGCGGTGACGGCGATCTGCCAGGAACCGGGATATGTCTTTCCGGATGTCCTCTCGGTGACGCGGATGAGCCCGACGCAGCTCGATCTCGTGTCGGTCCGGCCCATCGACGACGAAAGCGAGGCAAGCGGCAACAGCGGCAGCTACTATCTGTGCGAGGGCATGGTACTGCCGTGAGGTCATTCGCCCGATCGTTGGCAGCGCATGTTGCGCACCGCGCGCCGCGCCGCTATAGCCCGAACTGGTTTTCCCCGAGGCAAGAAAATGTCCGTTGATCTTCAAACAGTGAAGCGCGTTGCGCGTCTCGCCCGTATCGCGGTGAGCGAGGAAGATGCCGAACGCATGACCGGCGAGCTGAACGCCATTCTGGGCTTCGTCGAGCAGTTGAACGAGGTCGATGTTTCCGGCGTCGAGCCGATGACCTCGGTGACGCCGATGGAGATGAAGAAGCGCCAGGACGTCGTCACCGATGGCAACAAGGCGGCGGATATCGTCGCCAACGCACCGGCGACCGAAGAGAATTTCTTCCTCGTGCCAAAGGTCGTGGAGTAGCGGGCCGATGGCAATCGAGATCGCCATCGAAACACCGCTGCAGGACGACGTGCGTGGCCTGGTCGAGGAACTCAACGAAACGTTGCTCGAACTGACGCCGCCGGAGCACTGCTACCACATGACGGTCGAGCAGATGGCCGGTGAGGATACGACCGTTTTCATAGCCCGCGACAATGGCCTGGCCATCGGCTGCGGTGCGCTGAAGCGCCACGATGGCGCCGTCGGCGAGGTCAAGCGGATGTACACGCGGCCTTCGCATCGCGGACGCAAGATCGGCGCCAGGATCGTCGAGCGGGTCGAGGCGCTGGCGCGCGACGAGGGCCTGAAGCGCCTGGTGCTGGAGACCGGCGATCGTCATCCCGCCGCCTGGGCCGTCTACGAACGTGCCGGATTTTCGCGCTGCGGCCCGGTACTGGATTATCCCGATTCCGAGTGGTCGGTTTTTTACGAAAAGAGCCTTTGATGAGCGAACTGACCCAGCTGACGATCTCCCAGGCCCGCGCCAGGTTGCGCGACAAGGAAATTACCGCGACCGAGATCACCGAGGCCTATCTCGCGGCCATCGATCGCGCCAATCCGGCGCTCAATGCCTATGTCTCGGTCACCGGCGACAAGGCGCGCGACATGGCCAAGGCCTCCGACGCCAGGCTGGTCAAGGGCGAGGGCGGGGCGCTGGAAGGCATTCCGCTCGGCATCAAGGACCTGTTCGGCACTGAAGGCGTCCACACCCAGGCCTGCAGCCATGTGCTCGACGGCTTCAAGCCGCGCTATGAATCGACCGTCACCGCCAATCTGTGGGCCGACGGCGCGGTCATGCTGGGCAAGCTCAATATGGACGAATTCGCCATGGGCTCGTCCAACGAGACTTCCTATTACGGGCCGGTCATCAACCCGTGGCGGCGATCGCGACTCGACACGGTGGTGATGCCGACAACGCATCAGGGCGACGGCGGCTTCGTCTCCGCCGGCGGCACCAAGACCGCGCGAACCCTGGACAATGCGCAGCTGGTGCCGGGCGGTTCTTCCGGCGGTTCGGCGACCGCTGTCTCGGCCTTTCTGTGCGCCGGCGCCACGGCGACGGATACCGGCGGCTCGATCCGCCAGCCTGCCGCCTTCACCGGCACGGTCGGCATCAAGCCGACCTATGGCCGCTGCTCGCGCTGGGGCATCGTCGCCTTCGCCTCGTCGCTCGACCAGGCCGGACCGATCGCCCGCGACGTGCGCGACGCCGCGATCTTGCTCAAGTCGATGGCATCCGTCGATGCGAAGGACACGACATCGGTCGACAGGCCGGTGCCGGAATACGAGGCAGCGATCGGCAAGCCGATCAAGGGTATGAAGGTCGGCATTCCCAAGGAATACCGCGTCGACGGCATGCCCGAAGAGATCGAGGCGCTGTGGCAGAAGGGTATTGCCTGGCTGAAGGATGCCGGCGCCGAGATAGTCGACATCTCCCTGCCGCATACCAAATATGCGCTGCCGGCCTATTACATCGTGGCGCCTGCCGAGGCTTCGTCCAACCTCGCCCGCTATGATGGCGTCCGCTACGGGTTGCGCGTGCCGGGCAAGGACATCGTCGACATGTACGAGAAGACCCGCGCCGCCGGTTTCGGCCGCGAGGTCAAGCGCCGCATCATGATCGGTACCTACGTGCTGTCGGCCGGCTATTACGACGCTTACTATCTGCAAGCGCAGAAGGTGCGCAATCTGATCAAGCGGGACTTCGAGAATGTCTTCGCCGCTGGCGTCGACGTCATCCTGACCCCCGCAACACCGTCAGCCGCCTTCGGCATCGCCGACGAGGATATGGCCGCCGATCCGGTCAAGATGTACCTCAACGACATCTTCACTGTCACCGTGAACATGGCGGGCCTGCCGGGCATCGCCGTGCCCGCCGGGCTCGACGCCAAGGGGTTGCCGCTCGGCCTGCAGTTGATCGGCCGGCCTTTCGATGAGGAAACGCTGTTCCAGACCGCTGCCGTCATCGAGCAGGCGGCCGGCACATTCCAGCCGCAGAAGTGGTGGTAGGGTCGTTTCTCATCTGACGAGGTGAGCGATGTTCTTCTATCTGTCCAAGATCTTCTGGTTCTTCATCCAACCGCTCAACCTGACGATCTTCCTGCTGCTGGCGGGGCTGATCGCCGCCATGATCGGCTGGCGGCGGCTGGCCGCCACCGGCAGCGTGCTGGCGTTTCTGATCCTTGCGCTCTCAGCCTGGACGTCGCTCGGTGCGATGATGCTCAATCCACTCGAGGAGCGTTTTCCACGACCGCCGCTGCCGCAAAAGGTCGACGGCATCGTAGTGCTCGGCGGCGGGTTTGAGGGCGGGATCAATTTGGTCCGCGGCGGCTATGAATTGAGCAGCAGCGGCGATCGCATGGTCGAAGCCGCAATCCTCGCCCGGCGCTTCCCGCAGGCTAAGGTGGTTGTATCAGGCGGAAACGGCTCGCTTTTCCTCGATGGCGAGGGAGACGCCGACACCGCGTCCCGACTGCTCGTCCCGCTGGGTGTATCGGCCGATCGTCTTGTCCTCGAGGACAAGTCCCGCAACACCTATGAAAATGCGGTCTTCAGCCGCAAACTTGTCGAACAGAAGCCAGGCGAGACCTGGCTTCTGGTGACGTCCGCCTTCCATATGCCACGGGCCAAGGCGCTGTTCGATAAGGCTGGCTTTCCAACCGTCCCATGGCCGGTCGACTACCGAACCTCAGGCAAGGAAGGTGTTGGCTTGTTTCGCGACAATGCGGCCGATTCAGTAGAGAATACGACCATGGCAGTTCGCGAATGGATCGGGCTTTTCGCCTATTGGCTTTCCGGCCGCATCGATCAGCCTTTTCCAGCGCCAGGCGGCTGACCGATCACGGCGCGCCGCGCCGCCGAGAAGAACTGGCGCCGTACCAGGACCGCCAGCAGCAGGAGCGTCGACAGCACGAACACCGCCGGGTCGACGAACCAGCCGAGATAGCCGATCGAGAAGAACACGCCACGCAGGCCGGAATTGAAATGCTTGCCGGCGAGCATGTTCATCTGCGCCGCACGCCACACCGCTGTTTCGGTGACCGGGTTGCGCGAGGCTTCGCCGTGCGGGATCGGCACGGCACCGATCAGGATCGTGCAATAGTTGAACAGCCGGTAGGCCCAGCCGAATTTGAAGAAGGAAAACGCAAGGATCAGCACCAGTCCGAACACCTTTATCTGAAAGGCCGCGCGCGATGGCGCGCCGCCCAGGGGCAGCGTGCTGAGCACTTCGAGAACCCGGTCGGACGCACCGAGCAAGGCAAAGCAGCCGCCGAGCGCGATCAGCGAGCTGGAGGCGAAGAACGCGGTTCCCTGCTGCAGGCCGCTCATGATGGCGGTGTCGACGATGCGGATCTCCCGCTCGGCCATGGTGCGCATCCAGGCTTCGCGTTGCGCATTCATCGCCGTCGTCAGCGATACGCGGCTAACCAGCTTGCCGTCGGAGGCAAGCGTGTGCAGCACCCACACAGCGAGGAAGAAAGCCAGCGCCGCGAGATCGGCAGTCGAAAGGTTGAGGGAATCGCCCATGGGCTGAATTTATCACATTCAGCGCGATCGCTTCGATGACCGGCATGTAGCGATCGACAACCAATGTCGCTGCCGGAGCAAACAAGGTCGGCAGGTGCTGCGCCGCGATTTCCAAAAGAGCGGAAACATCGTGGGAATTCCTATATGTAGTCCTCGACGTGACTCCAGGAGACAACGTGTTCCTTTCGGTTTTCGACCTGTTCAAGATCGGCATCGGTCCATCGAGCTCGCACACGATGGGGCCGATGACGGCCGCGGCGCGGTTTCTCGATGAAGTCGCTGGAGATGACTGGCCGCGTCCGGCCGGCGTGAATGTCGACCGACTCGCCGCCAGTTTGCATGGATCGCTCGCCTATACCGGCATCGGCCACGGCAGTGACCGAGCCGTCATTCTCGGCCTTGCCGGCCTGACGCCGCAGACTGCCGATCCCGATCAGGCTGACGGCATTGCCAACCGTATCACCGCCGAGAAGCGCATTTCTCCACCCGGCCACCCTTCCTACCGTTTCGACCCGGCCACCGATCTGGTGCTGGACCGCAAGACGCCGCTCACCGGCCACGCCAACGGCATGGCTTTCTATGCCTATGACGCCGGCGACCGCCTGCTGCTCAAGCGCATCTACTATTCGATCGGCGGCGGCTTCGTGGTTTCTGAAGAAGAACTGCAGCGGATCAAGGCCAAGGGGTCGGTGACGACCGAAGGCAAGAAAGTGCCGTATCCTTTCAAGAATGCAGTCGAGATGCTGGCGATGGCTGGCAAAAGCGGGCTTTCGATCGCCGACATGAAGCGCGTCAACGAGGAGACACAGATGTCGCGCGAGGAGCTTGATGCCGGCCTCGACGGCATCTGGAGCGCCATGAAGGGCTGCATCGAACGCGGCCTGTCGCAGGACGGCATCATGCCGGGCGGGCTGAAGGTGCGTCGGCGCGCAAGAATGCTGCACGACAAGCTGCAGGAGCAGTGGCAGCAGAACAAACCCAATCCCTTGCTCGCCAATGACTGGCTGTCGATTTATGCGATGGCCGTCAATGAGGAGAACGCCGCCGGTGGGCGCGTGGTCACCGCCCCGACCAATGGTGCCGCCGGCACGCTGCCGGCGGTTCTGCGCTACTGGCTGCATTTCCATCCCGAGGCCGACCAGCCGAGCATCCGCGACTTCCTGCTGACGGCGGCGGCCGTCGGCGGCATCATCAAGACCAATGCCTCGATCTCGGGCGCCGAGGTCGGCTGCCAGGGCGAAGTCGGGTCCGCGTCGGCGATGGCCGCCGCCGGTCTGTGCGCCGTCATGGGCGGCACGCCTGAACAGGTCGAGAACGCCGCCGAGATTGCGCTTGAACATCATCTCGGCATGACCTGCGATCCGGTCGGCGGGCTTGTCCAGGTGCCGTGCATCGAGCGCAATGCGCTGGGCGCGGTCAAGGCGGTGACGGCCGCGTCATTGGCCATCAAGGGCGACGGCGTCCATTTCGTGCCGCTCGACGCGGCAATCGAAACGATGCGCCAGACCGGCCTCGACATGAACGAGAAGTACAAGGAAACCAGCCTTGGCGGGCTCGCCGTCAACGTTGTGGAGTGCTGAGAGTCCTCTGTGAGGCTTGCTATCCGTGGATTGGCACTGTGGAGAAGTCCGACAGGCCGTTGACGCGTCGGCGTCCCGGACTAAACCTTAGCGGATGGCTCTCAACATTCTAAAACTCTGTGTCGGCTGCGACAGCGTCGAGGATCTCGAAGAGTGGATCGCCTTTCGCCTCGACGAGCGGCAACGCGCCGGGGAGCCGGCGGAACACTGGCACACAACACGCATGGTGCCGACGCGCGGTGCCGAGATTACCGATGGCGGTTCGCTCTACTGGGTGATCAAGGGCAATGTGCAATGCCGCCAGCTGATCACCGAGATCCGGCCGTTCACCGACGACGAAGGCATTGGCCGCTGTCATCTGATTCTGGATCCACAAGTCGTGCGCACCGACTGGCAGCCGCGCCGGGCCTTTCAGGGCTGGCGCTATCTGAAACCATCGGACGCACCGCTCGATCTTGGCAAGGGCAAGGCCGGGCTGATCGAGATGCCGCCGAAACTCAGGCGCGAGCTTGCCGATCTCGGCTTGCTGTAGGTCATCACGCCGAAGCGTTTGCCTGGTCCTGTTGGCGCCAGAGAGCATTCCATCCCAATGGAACCGGAATGGGCATGATCTTTTCCCGCGGTTTGCTGGCCCTCAATCTTGCTCCGCACTGGACTTGCAAGCGGCGCGACAACGCCACATCTTGAAATTCATGAGCGAGGAGAACCTGTCGAGGTCGACAAAGACCGTTGTTGCGCCGACCAAGCCTGATGGCATCGGCGGCAGGGCCGGATCGCACGGCGCTGCTGTCGTCCTATACGGGGTAGGCCATGATTCCGGCGCAGAAAAAGTGTCTAGGGAATTTGCGCGGCTGTCCAAACGGGCAGGAGATCCGCGGGGCGGTGGGAAATGTTAGGCGCAATTGTCGTTCTGGGCGCATTGCTGCTGGTGCTTCTGAGCGCAGCCACCGCGTTCCTGCGTGCGGATCCGGCGAGGCTCGCAAGCGGAATGAGAACGCTGGGGCCGATCCTGCTGGCGCTGGTGGGGGGTACCTTGCTCCTGGTCGGGCGTGAAGGGATCGGCGGTATCATCCTGTTCGCGGCAATTGCATGGTATGGCGCCACGCGCGTGAGCCGGCCGGATGCGAAGCTGGCGTCTGGAAAGCGCTCAACAGTGCGGACAGCGGCGCTCGAAATGGAGCTTGATCACGATACGGGCGGTCTCGAAGGGCTCGTCCTGGCCGGCCGCCATGACGGCAAGATTCTTGGCGCGATGGGGCAGGCTGAAATGCAGCAACTTTACCGTGAGCTCTCCGGCGATCCGGAGAGCCGGCAATTGCTAGAGACGTATCTTGACGGCAGATTTCCCGTCTGGCGCAAAAACGCTGAGACGAACGGTGGCGAAGGGCTGGGTGTTGCGCCAGGTCCGGGCGCCATGACTAAGGAGGAGGCCTACAAGGTCCTTGGTCTTGAAGCGGGGGCCGCCGCGGCGGATGTCCGCAAGGCGCACCGCCGCCTGATGCAGCGCCTGCACCCCGATATCGGCGGCACGTCTTTCCTGGCGGCGCGGATCAACGAAGCCAAGGACGTCTTGCTCTCTAATCACAACTAGTCTCCTTCGACGCAGAACTCTTTTCCGGGAGATTGTTCGACGCCGTCCTACTGCTGGACGGCGTAGCACTCGATGTTCTTCTTCTTCAAAGCCGTGCAGGCCTTCCAGGCGGCGGTCTTCGAACCAAAGCCACCGAAGCGGGCGCGGTAATAGGTGACGCCGTCCTTGTCGAAGGCGACGGTGAAGCCGGAAGCGTCGGCCAGCACCTTGGGTGCCTGCTTGGCGGTCTTGTCGAGGAAGGCCTGGGCTTCCGATTGTTTCGGCGAGGAGGCGACCTGGATGGCCCAGCCCGACGGCACCGAAGCCGTATTGACAGGGTCGACAACCGGGGTCGGCTCGGCGTAGGCGGCCACGACCTGGGCCGTGGCGACCTGAGGGGCGGAGACGATGACTGTCTTCACCTTCCTTGCTGGAACAACCGGTTTGGTTTCTTCAACCGCGGCATTGTCGTCGGACCTGTCGTCGTCCTGGGCAACGGTCGAGTCGTCGGCGACGGCTGCATCGGCGCTGGCTACCGCCACCGGCTTGTCGTCCGGCGTCGGCGCGTCGTGCTTGGGCAGCAGCACCTTGGCAAGTGCCTTGATCGGGTTGCCGCTGTCGGCCTGGGCGACCAGGGCGCCACCGCCGCGCGTCGAAGCCCTCGGCAAGTAGGTGTTGATCAGGGACGCCATCTGGTTGTCGCGGCTGCCACCGGAGGTGCCGCCCATGACCACGGCGACGAGGCGGCGATTGCCGTCGGAAACCGACGAGACCAGATTGAAGCCAGAGGCGCGGGTATAACCGGTCTTGATGCCGTCGACGCCCTTGATGCGCCCGAGCAGCCGGTTGTGACCATTGATGCGCTGGCGGCCATAGAGAAAGGACCGCTGCGAGAAGTAAGCGTAATACTGCGGGAAATGCTCCCTGAGCGCGATGCCGAGCGTCGCCATGTCGCGTGCCGTCGTGAATTGGCCGGGGTCAGGCAAGCCGTTGGCATTGCGGAACACGGTGCCGTTCATGCCCAGTTGCCGCGCCTTGGCGGTCATCATGCGGGCGAAGTTGGTTTCGTTGCCGCCGAGCATTTCGCCGAGCGCGGTTGCCGAGTCGTTCGCCGACTTGGTGACTATCGACAGGATCGCGGTGTCGACGGTGACCGAGCCGCCAGCCTTCACGCCGAGTTTGGTCGGCGCCTCGGCGGCGGCATGAGCGGAAAACACGACAGGTGAGTTGCGGCTGATCTTGCCCTTCGCCAACGCCTCGAAGGTCAGATAGAGCGTCATCATCTTGGTCAGCGAGGCCGGATAGCGCCTGCCGTCGGCATCGGCCGAATAGAGCACCTTGCCGGTCTTGGCGTCGACGACAATGGCGGCGGACCTTGCCGCCAGTGACGAGGCGGCGTCGGCAACGACGAACGTCATCGCCATGGCGACGATCATGATCGTTTTAAGGGAAAAGGTGGATTTGAAAACGATGCCCGACAACGCCTGACGCACTGACTACTTCCTTTGAATTCTCGTTGCTTCGGAGGCGGCAAAGGGATCCTGCCTCACTTCCGGCCAAGCTACCGGGGCAGCGTTACCAATCCGTTTATGGTAACCGCCGCGTTCACCATTTTCTTCGGGCTTGAAGCTCTCTTTATTCGATTTTTAGCCATTGCCTGCGCAGGCACGTCCGCAGGACCGGCGGAATATTGACTTTTGTGCGGCGCACAATATACTAGCGTGCATTGCACAAAGAGCGCCCCGAAGAAGGACGCTTCAACCGTCAAGGGAATGCGTGAAATGACCCAGACCTATGAGGACTTCAGCAAATACGGCAAAGAGTTTGCCGACACCGGATTGAAGAGCTTCGCTTCGCTCTCCAAGGGCGCGCAGGCGATCGCCACCGAGGCTGGCGAATACACCAAGAAGAGCTTCGAAGCCGGCAGCGCCGTGGTCGAGAAGATGTTTTCGGCCAAGTCGCTGGAAAAGGCGATCGAGATCCAGTCCGACTATGCCAAGCAGTCCTATGAGGCGTTCGTCGCCGAGGCCACCAAGATTGGCGACCTCTATGCCGAGCTCGCCAAGGAAGCCTACAAGCCGTTCGAATCGATTGTCGCCAAGGCGAAGTAATTTCACCCGGGCGATGTGATTTCGCCTGACGTGACCCAGACCTGGCCTTTTGGGCCCGGGGCAAGCCCGGCCGCGGAAACGTGGCCGGGTTTTTTCATGTCAATTTCCGCTCCGGGGCCCCGCGCCCCTTCACGATTGCGAAAATCGTCCAAGTTTGGCCACCTAGCCATATTGTCAGCTAAACAGAAGGGCTTAAAATCGTCCATCGAACACCTACATGTCGAACTCGCATGAGGATCTGAAAGAGGCAGGAATACGTGACGATCGGTTTGACTGCCACGAGACGCGTGGTGCGAATGCAAAACGGCGACGGCGACGGCAATGAGGCCGGCCGTGGGACGGCCGTCATTACGCGCACCAAAACCAAAACCAAGAAGCCCAGCCTTTATCGGGTCCTCATCCTCAACGACGACTACACGCCCATGGAGTTCGTGGTTCACGTGCTGGAACGTTTTTTCCAGAAGGATCGCGAAGCCGCCACACGCATCATGCTTCATGTTCACAATCATGGAGTGGGCGAGTGCGGGGTCTATACATTCGAGGTGGCCGAGACCAAAGTGTCCCAGGTCATGGATTTCGCCCGACAGAATCAGCATCCGCTGCAATGCGTGATGGAGAAGAAGTGAGGTAACATGCCGGCTTTCTCCCAAGGCCTGGAAAAGGCGCTTCACCAGGCGCTGACGCTCGCCAATGAGCGGCACCATGAATACGCAACCCTTGAACATCTGCTGCTCGCGCTCATCGACGACACCGAGGCGGCCGCCGTCATGCGCGCCTGCAATGTCGATCTCGACGAACTGAAGCACACGGTTCTCACCTATATTGACACCGAGCTCGACAATCTCGTCACCGGCTACGATGAGGATTCCAAGCCGACAGCCGGTTTCCAGCGCGTCATCCAGCGCGCGGTGATCCACGTGCAGTCGTCGGGCCGCGAGGAAGTGTCGGGCGCCAACGTGCTCGTCGCCATCTTCGCCGAGCGCGAGAGCCATGCCGCCTATTTCCTGCAGGAACAGCAGATGACCCGCTATGACGCGGTCAACTACATCTCGCACGGCATCGCCAAGCGTCCCGGTGCATCCGAGACACGCTCGCCACGTGGCGCCGATGACGAACAGGGTGGCCAGAACGGCGCCGAGCCGCAAGAGGAAGGCGGCAAGAAAAAGCAGCAGCAGGACGCGCTGACCGCATATTGCGTCAATCTCAACAACAAGGCCAAGGCCGGCAAGATCGATCCGCTGATCGGCCGCGAGTCCGAGATCAACCGCACGATCCAGGTGCTGTGCCGCCGTTCCAAGAACAACCCGCTCTATGTCGGTGATCCCGGCGTCGGCAAGACGGCGATCGCCGAGGGCCTTGCCAAGCGCATCGTCGAGGGCGACGTCCCCGAAGTGCTGCACAACGCCACCATCTTCGCGCTCGACATGGGCACGCTGTTGGCCGGTACGCGCTATCGCGGCGATTTCGAGGAACGGCTGAAGCAGGTCGTCAAGGAACTCGAGGACTATCCAGGTGCCGTGCTGTTCATCGACGAGATCCATACGGTGATCGGGGCCGGGGCGACATCGGGCGGTGCCATGGACGCATCCAACCTGCTGAAGCCGGCGCTGTCATCGGGTGCGATCCGCTGCATCGGCTCGACCACCTACAAGGAGTTCCGCCAGTTCTTCGAGAAGGACCGCGCCCTGGTGCGGCGCTTCCAGAAGATCGATGTCAACGAGCCGACCATCGAGGACGCCATCGAGATCATGAAGGGTCTGAAGCCCTACTATGAGGAGTTCCACAAGGTGAAGTTCACCAACGAGGCGATCAAGGCCTCGGTGGAACTGTCGGCCCGCTATATCAACGACCGCAAGCTGCCGGACAAGGCGATCGACGTGATTGACGAGACCGGCGCCTCGCAGATGCTGGTGCCCGAGGCCAAGCGCAAGAAGACCATCGGCATCAAGGAGATCGAGGCGACGATCGCCACCATGGCCCGTATTCCGCCGAAGACGGTTTCGGCCGACGACGAGAAGGTGCTGCAAGGCCTCGACATCGAGCTGAAGCGCGTCGTCTATGGCCAGGACACCGCGATCACCGCGCTGACCTCGGCCATCAAGCTGGCGCGTGCCGGCCTGCGCGAGCCGGAAAAGCCGATCGGCTCCTACCTGTTCTCGGGGCCAACCGGCGTCGGCAAGACCGAAGTGGCCAAGCAATTGGCCGCCTCGCTCGGCGTCGAGCTGATCCGCTTCGACATGTCGGAATACATGGAACGCCACACCGTCTCACGGCTGATCGGCGCGCCTCCCGGCTATGTCGGCTTCGACCAGGGCGGTCTTTTGACCGACGGCGTCGACCAGCATCCGCACTGCGTGCTGTTGCTGGACGAAGTCGAGAAGGCGCATCCGGACCTGTTCAACATCCTGTTGCAGGTGATGGACCACGGCAAGCTCACCGACCACAACGGCAAGCAGATCGATTTCCGCAATGTGATCCTGATCATGACCACCAATGCGGGCGCTTCCGACGCGCAGCGCGCGGCGATCGGTTTCGGTTCGACCAAGCGCGAAGGCGACGATGTCGAGGCGATCAACCGGCTGTTCACGCCGGAGTTCCGCAACCGCCTCGATGCAATCATCCCGTTCGGCTCGCTGCCGGTGCCGGTCATCCATCAGGTGGTGCAGAAGTTCGTCATGCAGCTCGAGGCCCAGCTGTCCGAGCGCGGCGTCACCTTCGACCTGTCGCCGGAAGCGATCGCCTGGCTGGCCGACAAGGGTTATGACGAGCGCATGGGGGCGCGGCCGCTTGGCCGGGTCATCCAGGAGCACATCAAGAAGCCGCTGGCTGACGAGGTGCTGTTCGGCAAGCTCAAGAAGGGTGGCACAGTGCGCGTCACCGTCGAGAAGAAGGAAACCGGCGAGACCGGGCTGAAGCTCGAATCGCTCGCCGACGAGGCACCGGTCAAGCCGAAGAAGGAAGAGCCGGAGGATGCTCCCAAGCCGCGCAAGGCCGTGGCGAAAAAGCCCGCGGCGAAGAAGCTGGTGATGCAGAAGCCTGAGCCCAAGGGCAAGGACGGCGGCAAGCGCAGCCTCGTGCCGCAACTGCCACGAAAGAACTGACCCTGACGAAAGTCGAGAAAGCCCCGGAAACGGGGCTTTTTTGTTGGGAACGACGAGGTGACGGATGGGCGGCCAGATCATCATTCTGAACGGTGCGCCGCGATCGGGAAAATCGAGCATTGTCCAAGCCATCCAGGAGAATTTCGAAGGCGTCTGGATGAATCTCGGCGTCGACGTCTACGAGCAGGCCACGCCACTGCGATATCGACCTGGCATCGGGTTGCGGCCGGGTGGCGAGCGTCCGGACCTCGAAAGCCTTGTGCCTGGGTTCTATGCAGCTCTGTACGAATCCATCGCCGCCCACAGCCGGCTGGGGCTGAATGTCGTGGTGGATGTCGACCACCACGATGCCTATTCGAGGCCCCTCGGCTGCCTTGCCGATTGCGCGCGCCGGATCATTGGCCTGCCGGTGCTGTTTGTCGGCGTTCGCTGCCCGATTGAGATCGTCATGGAAAGGCGAGCCGCCAGCGCGACAGGCAAGGGATATGTCACCGGCACGCCCCGCGACCCCGTGCCATTGCCTGTGCGCCTGTGGCAGGAAGAGGTGCACCGACCGGGCGTCTATGATCTTGAAGTCGACACTTCGCTCCTGAATCCCGAGCAGTGCGCGGAATTTATACGCCTGCGGTTGGAGCAGGGCATCGCTCGGCCAAGCGCTATCGAGCAACTGGCTGGAACTGCAATCGGTTGAAATTGTTCAGCTTTACAGCGCTGCCCGTATCTTTTCCGCATTCCGTGCCAGCACTTCGGGCTTCTCCATCCCGCCCGTGTGCGGCTTCAGCGGGATACCGTCGAAGCGCGGGATGACATGCACGTGCAGATGATAGACGGTTTGCCCCGAGGCCGGCTCATTGAACTGCAGGATGGTCACGCCATCGGCGCCGAAGGCTCCCTTCACCGCCAATGCCACTTTCTGGACCACCGTGAAAAGCGGCCCGAATGTCGACGGATCGGCGTCGAGCAGGTTGCGTGACGGCGCCTTCGGCACGACGAGCGTATGGCCCGGCCCTTGCGGCATCACGTCCATGAACGCCACCACCGCCTCGTCCTCGTAGACGCGGTGCGAAGGGATTTCGCCACGCAGGATCTTGGCGAAGATGTTGTCGGTGTCATAGGCGGTTTCGGCCATGGCGAATGCTCCGGATTGTGGTTCGCCCGGTGTAGCCGAAGCCTCCCGTGGGCGGCAAGGCAATCAGGCGAGGTCGACCATGCCGGCATCGACAAGCGTGCGGTGGAAACGCCTTTTGCGCGGCGATGCGCTTTCGAAGTAAGGGGCGGCACAGTCGTTCAACAAGGCGGCTCGCGTGGCGAACACCGGATCGAGCGGCAGCCCGGCGGCCAGCAAGGTCAGCGTCGACAGGAAGGCCGAATCGAGCACTGGCGGGGCAGGGAGATCGTCCGGCAGTGCGCCGTTGATGGGCTCGAGCGCGTAAAATGTCTCGCGCAAGGCCAGGTTGGAAGGGGGCAAGCCAGTAAGCGATGTGGTGAACGACGGCTGGTGGTCGCCATAGCGAATGATGATGGCCGGTTGGCCGTCCAGCAGGGCTTCGAGCCGTTTGCGAAAGGACGCATAAGCCGCGACGCTCTCGGCCAAGCGCACGACATATTCGCCATAGGATGCGACGCCAGTCGCGGCGACGGCCTCGCGGCGCAGTTCGGCATGGCGGTCGACCGGGAAGATGCGGCGGCGGTGGTCGCCATGGTTCATCAGTGTCGTTATCGAAAGAAAGCAAGGCCTGCCATCCGCCAAGCGACGCGAAAGCTGGTCAAGCCCATGGTCATAGAGCTGCTCGTCATGATTTTCCCGCTTCCAGCGTTCGGCATCGAACGGGGGCGGCAGGGTTTCGGCATAGCTGACATCATTGAAGCCGATCGACTTGTAGAACCGGCCGCAGCTGACGAAGGAAGGCCGGTCGCAGCTGGTATGCGACACGCCGTAGCCGATGCCGGTCAGGACGGAGGGAAGCGCATGCCGCACGCGCCCGCTCAGAAGATGGAAGACGAAACGGCTGTCGTTGCCGAAAGACAGCGAGGAAAGGCCCGTCAGCACCGAAAACTCCGTCTGCAGAGTGCTGCCGCCAAAGACGTCGACATGCAGCGTTCCACAGAGGCCGTCCGGCGGTGTGAAGAACGGCTCGAATGCCTGATTGACGGGTATGCCGAGCCGTCGCGGGTCGAATGTTGATTCATGCATGATCATGACGATATGCGGCGGTTTCTCATTCGCCGACCGTCTTGCCGCCACTGGCGGCAAGAGCGGCAGTGGGTCCGGATCGATGTCGACAAAGCCTGGCCGCCGCGACGGACCCGCACCAAACCATGAGGCGACAAAGGCGGAGAGATGAACCCGGTCGTCGGTCAGGTGGTGGAAGCGAAACCGCTTCAACCCTCCACTCACCCAGAAGACGCACAGATAAGCAATCGCCGTCGCTCCGAACAACGCAAGCCGCTGTGGCAACGGCATTGCCGGCTCTGCAAACGTCGACGCCAGAACAACGATCAGGGCGAGGATCGCGATCATGCCGGCGAGGGCGGGAATTACCATGCGCGCGTGGTCGGCCAGAACAGTGCGAAAACTGCTTGCCGCGAGATGATAGATATCGCCGGCCAGAAAATTGAAACCGAGATGATGATATTTCAGTTTGGAAACGATGCCGATCGCCGCGGTCAACATCAACGCAGCCCACAAGGCGACGATGTTGCCTGGAAAAACGAGATGCGCGAGGCCAAAGAGAAGGAAGAAGGTTGCAAAGCCCAGGGGCCATGCCGAGCGCTTGCCTTCCAGCCAGGCAACCAGCAACGACGCGGCCACGAGTCCCGCCGCACCGAGCCATTGCCCGACACCCAGAGATGCCAAACCCTGCATGCTTCCCCCGTGGGTGCCTGAGCACCCATGCCCGAGCTTGGCTTAGCGGATTCCGGTTGGACGGTAAACAGCGGCGGTGGTCACGCCGAAAGGCCTGTTATTCCTCCAGGTCTTTGCGAAACGGGGTGTGCTCTCCCAGATACTCGCCCATCCGTTCCACCTCGCGCCGTTCGCGCTTGAGATAGTCGGCAACGGCGGTGCGCAAGCCGGGATGGGCGATGTAGTGCGCGGAATGCATGGTCACCGGCCGGTAGCCGCGCGCCAGCTTGTGTTCGCCCTGCGCGCCCGCCTCGACCACCTTCAGCTTGCGCGCGATGGCGAAGTCGATCGCCTGATGGTAGCAGACCTCGAAATGCAGGAAGGGGTGGTCCTCGATGCAGCCCCAGTTGCGGCCATAGAGGGCGTCGGAGCCGATGAAATTGATGGCGCCGGCAACATAGCGCCCGTTGCGCCGGGCCATGACCAGCAGGATGTCGTCGGCCATGCGTTCGCCGATCAGCGAGAAGAACTGGCGGTTGAGATAGGGCCGGCCCCATTTGCGGCTGCCGGTGTCCATGTAGAAGGCGAAGAAGTCGTCCCAGGCCTTTTCGGTGAGGTCCTTGCCGGTCAGCCAGTCGATCGAGATGCCGTCGGCTAGCGCCTCGCGTCTTTCCTTCTTCATCGCCTTGCGCTTGCGGGAAGCCAGGGTGGCGAGGAAATCGTCGTAGGTTGAAAAGCCTTCGTTGAAGAAGTGGAACTGCTGGTCGGTGCGATGCAGGAAACCTGCCGCTTCCAGCACCTCCACGTCGCTCTCCTGCGCGAAGGTGACATGCGCGGACGAGACGCCAAGCTTGTCCGTGACCGCCTTCAACCCGGCAGCCAGCCCGGCCTTGACGGTGCCGATATCCTCACCCCTGGTGACCAGCAGGCGAGGGCCGGTGACCGGCGTGAACGGCACCGAGCATTGCAGTTTGGGATAGTAGCGACCGCCGGCGCGCTCGAAGGCATCCGACCAGCCATGATCGAACACATATTCGCCCTGGCTGTGCGACTTGAGATAGCACGGGACCGCACCGAGCAACCTGCCTTGCGCGTTCTCCAGCCGCAAGTGATGACCTTGCCAGCCGGTGCGCCGCACGGCGCAACCAGACTCTTCGAGTGCACTCAGAAAAGCGAATGAAACAAGCGGGTTGTAACCGTTTTCCGTGTCGCCGCGCGTGGTAGCGCCGAAGCTGTTCCATTCCTCGCAGGTGAACGCGCCGATGCCCGCGGCGACGCGGATCGAATAGTCCGCATTTGCTGTTTGCCCGTCGCCGTCGTCGCCCTGATCCATGAGGCTTATTTAAGCTCCGCCCGGCTTGGTACAAGTCACGTTTCAGGCAACCCGACCTTGGGAAGCATTGACAAGATCGGGCTCGAATCCCTCGAACGTCATCTGGTCGGCGTATTTGAAGGTCAGGTCCACGGCCGGCTGGTCGTGCACGGTCCAGGTGATAACTGGCATGCCGAGCTTTTCACGCACAAAGCTGACGAACCGGTTCGGCAGATCACCGGCGGCATAGGAAGTGAAGGCGATCTCGTGCGCCAGCATGGCGAAATGCGCCTCGATCAGCCGATTTTCCTTGCCATAGGCGGTCAATCCGGCCGGAATGCCCGGCGCATGTTTGGAAAAATCTCGGATCAGCCAGTGATCGAACGACATGATCGCCGCTTTGCCCTTGTAGCGCTTCAGCAACTTGCCGACATGCGCCACGAGGCCCTCGTCGCGGCCGGGAACCCCTTTCAGTTCCACTACCATCGGTACGCGGCCATCAACCAGGTCGAGCGCTTCCTGCAGCGTCGGCACATGGTCAGCCGTGCCACCGACCTTCAGCGCGGCCATCTCCGCCGCGGTGCGCTGCCAGACGAAGCCGTCCTGTCCTGTCAGCCTTTGCAAGTCGCCATCATGGATGATGACGGGAACGCCGTCAGACGACAGATGCACGTCGCATTCGATGGCATAGCCGCGCTCGGTAGCCGCGGCGAAAGCGGAAAGCGTGTTTTCCCATCGCGTCTTGTTCATGTCGTGAAAGCCGCGATGGGCGACTGGCCGGGCGGTCAGCCAGGATAGGTCGGTCATGGTTGTCCCCTGGCTCATTCGACTTCGAAGATCGCTTCGATCTCCACTGCGGCATTAAGCGGCAGGGAGGCGGTGCCGACGGCGGAGCGGGCATGCCTGCCGCGCTCGCCGAGTGCCGCGACCAGGAAATCGGAGGCGCCATTGGCAACCAGATGCTGCTCGACAAAATCCGGCGTGGAGGCGACGAAGACGGTGATCTTCACCAGGCGGCGGATTTTCTCGAGGTCGCCGAGCGCGGCCTTGGCCTGGGCCAGGATGTTGATCGCGCAGTACTTTGCCGCGTCCTTGCCGGCCGCGGTGTCGACATCACGGCCAAGCAGGCCGCTCGCCTGCAGCTTGCCGTCCTTGAGTGGCAACTGCCCGGCGGTGAACAGCAGCTTGCCGGTTGTGCAATAGGGCACATAGTTGGCGGCGGGCGCGGCGGCGACAGGAAGTGTCACGCCCAGATCGCTTAGCCGCTTTTCGATTGTTTCACTCATTGGTTTTCCCTATTGCTGGAAGGCGCCGCGCTGGCCGGGCCGAAATTGCTATTTTTGCCTCGCTTCCGCCACGACTTTTTTTAAGCTGGACCATCTTTCCCTGCGGCCTGCCATCAGCCGCGACGATCGGAGCACCTCATGCGCGCAACGCGCCTTGTATTCCCTGCCGTTCTGTTGTCGGCGGTCTTCTCGATGGGCCCCGCTTTTGCCGTGCCGGCGCTGCAAGCACATCGCGCTGTCTACGACCTCACGCTCAACAAGGCTTCCGATCGCTCCGGGATAACAGGCATATCCGGCCGCATGGTCTATGAGTTCAACGGCTCGGCCTGCGAAGGCTATACGGTGAAATTCCGCTTCGTTACCCAGATCGTCACCGCTGACAACACGAGGCTGACGGACCAGCAGACGACCACTTTCGAAGATGCGGAAGGCAAGACATTCTCGTTCGTGACGAAATCCTTCGTGGACCAGAACCTCGACAAAGAGGTCAAGGGCATCGCCACGAAAGAGACAAAGGGGCTCAAGGTCGATATCGACAAGCCCGAAAAGAACAGCCTCGAGCTGGCCGCGACCCAGTTTCCGACGCAGCATCTGGTCGAACTGATCGGCAAGGCCGAGAAGGGCGAAAGCTTCTATGAAACCAACCTGTTCGACGGCTCCGAAGACGCCAACAAGGTGATGACCACCACTGTCGTGGTCGGCAAGAAAACCGATGCCGACAAGGCCGACCCGGAGGCGCCGGCGCTGGCGAAGCTAGCCACCGACAAATACTGGCCGGTCGACATCGCCTATTTCGACGGTACCGACAAGTCAGGCGAAGAGGTGCCCGAATACCGGATCAGCTTCAAGCTGCATGAGAATGGCATCACCCGCGACCTCGTCATGGACTATGGCGACTTCTCGATGACGGGAAAGCTGGTCAATCTCTCATTGTTCGACCAGTCGAAAGCCTGCCCGACGAAATAGTGCCGTGGCTGCCGCTTTTGATTAACCTCGACGCGGCGCCCGCGCGGTCAAGGACTTGAACGCGCCGCAATTGCTTCTCACCTTCGCTTTCGGATTTTGCGGGGGAGCAGCTTGAGCAGGATCGATGTCTTCGTGGCGCCGAGGCCCAATCCGGCGCTGATCAACATCATGACGTCGGTCAACCGGATCGTCATGCTGCGGGGTGTCCCGGGCTTTCGCGATATCTTGCCGTTCAACCGCCTGGCCGGGTTGCGCGGCGTCGCCAACGTCCGTCACATCGATTTTCCCGATGCCGACCTTCAGCGGCTGCGGGCCAGTTGCGGTACAGGCAAGGCCACCTTCATCACGCCCAATCATCCCGAGTTCTTCACCGACTGGATGATCGACAAGGAGATCGTGTCGCAGGTCAGCCCGCTCGCGGCGTCCTGGGCGACGAACGGTGTCGTCAACGGTCTCGGCCGGCTGATGCAGAAATTCTGGCTGGCCAACAATCTGATCGCCCAGATACCCGGTAACAGCGCCGCCGCCAGGGAACACTCGGTGGCTTGGGCCGTGAAAGGACATGGCGTGCTCCTGCATCCCGAAGGCGGTGTCGGCTGGCACGGCCATGTCGTTGCGCCGTTGCTGCCGGGTGCCGTGGAAATGGGGCTCGAAGCTCTCAGGCAGGGGCGGGCGGCTGATCCGAATTTCAAGGTCTGGATCGCACCGGTCGTCTGGAAGCTCGCTTTCACCGGGAATGTGGAGCGGGCGCTGGCCAAGGAGTGCGCCTATGTCGAGCGAAGTCTGAAAATCGAGCGCAACCCCGCCGACACGCTGCCGCAGCGCGTCCACCATATCTATTCGATACTGCTGGCCCGCGATGAGGCCGCCTGGGCCATGCCATCGGACGAAAGCGCACCCTATGCAGAGCGCCAGCAGGCGTTGTTGATCGAGCTGGGCCGTCGGCTTGGCGAAACCATCTCATTCGACGCTGCCAACACCACCATCACCGAGCTTCTGCGGCGGTCGCGCCGCTGGCAGCGCGAAAACGCCGGCGATGTCGAAAGGCAGAAGCAGGTTGGCGCGCTGGCCGACACGATCCAGAGGCTGCAACGCGTCGGGTCCTGGGCCTCGGCCGATCCGCGCATCACCCAGGAGGAGATCGCCGAACATCTGAAGCGGATTCGCAACGACTATTGCTTGGGCGGACTGCGCGACACGATGAACCGGTTCATTCCGCAGCCGGCCGGGCCGCGCTGCGCCCATATCAGGGTGCCCGATCCACTCGGCCTGCATGCCTATGTCGGCTCGGTCGAGGATGCGGTCGCCGAGTTGCATCGGCGTATGCAGGAAACAGTGACCAGCACGATGGTGGAGGTCGAGGCCTGCCGCGGCTTCATTTTCTATCCGAATCCCTTCTATCATCGCTAGGCGGGTTCCGACCGGCGCGAAATGAAGGAATGCGGCGAGCCTCATGGCGGTCTATGTCGACGCGGCGATCTGGAAATGGGTTGGTCATCGCTGGTGCCATCTGCTGGCCGACGACACCGACGAGTTGCATCGCTTCGCCGCGGAGCTTGGCGTCAAGCGCTCATCCTATCAGGGACCACCCAAGACATCGGCGCCGCATTATGACATAACCGGCTTCGAGCGCGACCGTGCGGTGCGGCTCGGCGCCATCGAATGCAGCCGCGAGGAGATCGTCGCGATCTTCAGGCGGGTGAGGGTGCCGAACGGCAAGGTAAGGCGCTGACGACAGGGCGCGGATCGTCGCACGCCTGACCACGGAAGCCGCCCGACTTGCGTTTGTCGCGCATCCCCTCTATATGCGCGCTCATTCCACACACGGACTTTGGTGTCTGCCCGGGAGAAATCCGGCTGAAACCTCCGGTGGCGTTCGAGGACAAAGTCCAACAATGCCTGTGTCCGTGGAGGCTAACCGGAAAGGAAATAAGAATGGCTCTGCCTGATTTCAGCATGCGCCAGCTTTTGGAAGCTGGCATTCACTTCGGCCACCAGACCCACCGCTGGAACCCGAAGATGGCGCCCTACATCTATGGCGCTCGCAACAACATCCACATCATCGACCTCTCGCAGACGGTGCCTTTGCTGCACCAGGCGTTGAAGCAGGTTTCCGACACCGTCGCCAAGGGCGGCCGCGTGCTGTTCGTCGGCACCAAGCGCCAGGCATCCGACATTGTCGCCGATGCCGCACAGCGTTCGGCCCAGTATTATGTCAACTCCCGCTGGCTCGGCGGCATGCTGACCAACTGGAAGACGATCTCGAATTCGATCCAGCGCCTGCGCAAGCTCGACGAGATGCTGGCCGGCGAGGCCCAGGGCCTGACCAAGAAGGAGCGCCTGAACCTCGATCGCGAGCGCGAGAAGCTCGACAAGGCGCTCGGCGGCATCAAGGACATGGGCTCGACGCCCGACCTGATGTTCGTGATCGACACCAACAAGGAAGCGATCGCCATCCTCGAGGCCAAGCGTCTCGGCATCCCGGTGGTCGCCATCATCGATTCGAACTGCGATCCGGACAAGATCGACTTCCCGATCCCCGGCAATGACGACGCGGCCCGCGCCATCCAGCTCTATTGCGACCTTATCGCCAAGGCCGCGATCGACGGCATCGCTCGCCAGCAGGGCGCGCTCGGCGTCGATATCGGCGCTTCGGTCGAAGCTCCGGTCGAGCCGGCGCTCGATCCGACCCCGGCGGCCGAGACCCCGGAAGCCTAATAATCGAAGGCCGGTTGCGGCCTTCATCTTTCTCATATTCTGGCACGCTAAACAGACGCATCATCGAGTACCGATGGTGCGTCGGTGCATTTAAAACAAAGAGGCGACAATGAGCATTTCGGCTGCACAGGTCAAAGAACTCCGCGACTTGACCGGCGCGGGCATGATGGATTGCAAGGCGGCACTGAACGAGACCAACGGCAATATGGAAGAGGCCGTTGACTGGCTGCGCAAGAAGGGCATTTCGAAGGCCGACAAGAAGGCTGGTCGCACCGCGGCCGAGGGCCTGATCGGCGTCGATTCCGGTGTGCGCGAGGCTGCCGTCGTCGAAGTCAATTCCGAGACCGACTTCGTTGCGCGCAATGCCGCGTTCCAGGAGATCGTCGCCAATGTGGCCAAGGTCGCGCTCGCCTATGGCGGCAAGACCGAAGCGGTCGCGGTAGCCAAATATCCGGGTTCGGACAAATCGGTCGCCGACACCATCAAGGACGCCGTCGGCACCATCGGCGAAAACATGGGCTTCCGCCGTTCGGCCAAGCTCACCGTTCCGCATGGTGCGGTCGCTACCTACGTCCACAATGCGGTTGCCGACGGCCTCGGCAAGCTCGGCGTGCTGGTCGCGATCGAGACGACTGGCGACGCGCATGCGGCCAACGCCTTTGCGCGCCAGGTTGCCATGCATGTCGCCGCCACCAGCCCGATGGCGTTGACCACGGAAGAGCTCGACCCGGCGGCTATCGAGCGCGAGAAGGCCATCTTCTCCGATCAGGCGCGCCAGTCCGGCAAGCCGGAAGCGATCATCGAGAAGATGGTCGAAGGCCGTCTGCGCAAGTTCTACGAGGAAGTCGTTCTGCTGAAGCAGGCTTTCGTGCTCAATCCCGACATCACCGTCGAGAAGGCGCTGAAGGATGCCGAGAAGGACATCGGCGCGCCCGCTAAAATTACCGCTTACCTGCGCTTTGCGCTCGGCGAGGGCATCGAGAAGGAAGAGACCGATTTCGCAGCGGAAGTCGCGGCGGCGGTCAAGAAGTAAGGTTGCCTTCGGGCAGTCTATCCTTCTGACGAAGTTTTTCGGCCGGGCGTTCGCAAGGGTGCCCGGCCGATTTCTTGCGCGGTATCGATGAAGGCCCGGAGTTTCGGCGCCATGGACGCCCGGCGCGGGAAATACAGGAACGCGCCCGGCTCCTCGATCGAGGCCTCGCGCAGCACCTCGACCAGCCGGCCCGCCTCGACATCGGCCCGCACCAGCGGTTCGAACAGATAGGCGAGGCCGATGCCGGCCAGCGCCATGTCGCGCGCCGACAGCGAATCGGTGACGATGACGCTGCCGCGCGTCTCGAACCCAATATCCTTGCCCTGGTCGGAGAGATCCCACCGGTAGAGCGCGCGCGATCGCAGCATCCGGTAACCGATGCAGTTGTGCTGTGAGAGATCAGCCAGGGTTCGTGGCTTTCCGTGCCGGCCGATATAGGCCGGAGAGGCGACAATGACCGTCCGGAATGGCGGGGTGAGCCGCACCGCCACCATGTCGTCGGCGATCATTTCGCGCAGCCGGATTCCGGCGTCGAAGCCCTCGCCGACGATATCGCTCAGGCGGTCATCGGTCACGATGTCGACCGTCACGTCGGGAAAACGCACCGCCATGGCCGCAAGGACGGGCATCAGCGCCAGCGGCAAGGCCAGCCGCGGCGCATTGATCTTGAGAAGCCCGCTCGCCTTGCCTTTGATCGAGCGAATGCGCTCGATCCTGTCCGCGATGTCTTTCAGCGCCGGTTCCGCCGCGGCCACCAGCGCCTCGCCGGCCTCTGTCAGGGCGACGCTGCGCGTCGTCCGGGCGAACAATGGCTGGCCGATCCGCTCTTCCACCAGCCGCACCGAATGGCTGACAGCGGACGGGCTCATGCCAAGTTCGGCGGCGGCCAGCGCGAAGCCGCCGCGCCGCGCAACGGCGACGACGACGGGAAGGTGGCTTAGGAGATCGCGATCCATTCATGCATGATATCGCATAGTCCATGCGGATAATACAATCTAATCAACTGGGACTGGCAGGAGCATCTACGCTGCATCGCCGCGATTGGCTAAACAGCAGGAGACGATCATGACCATGTATTACACCCTTGGGCGCAGCGGCTTGCGCGTCAGCCGGCTCGCGCTCGGCACAATGACTTTCGGCACGGAATGGGGCTGGGGCGCCGACAAGGAAACGGCGCGTGGGCTGGTCGACGCCTATGTCGAGGCAGGCGGCAATTTCTTCGACACCGCCGATCTCTACACCGGCGGCACGGCCGAAACCTGGCTCGGCGAATTCATCGCCGAGCGCGGACTGCGCGACAAAGCGGTCATCGCCACGAAATTCACCTACAACGCCGAACCCGGCAACCCAAACGCCGGCGGCAATGGCCGCAAGACCATAATGCGGGCCGTCGAGGCTTCCCTGAAACGGCTCGGCACCGACTACATCGATCTCTACATGCTGCATACCTGGGACAGGCTGACACCGCCCGAGGAGGTGATGCGCACGCTGGACGACCTGGTTCGTGCCGGAAAGATCCGCCATGTCGGTCTGTCGAACGTGCCGGCATGGTATGCCAGCCGGGCGCAGGCCATTGCCGAGCATCACGGCTACGAGCCGGTGTCGGCGCTGCAGCTCGAATATTCGCTGGCCGAGCGCAACATCGAGCATGAATTCGTGCCATTCGGCACCCGCCAGGGCGCCGGCATCATGGTGTGGAGCCCGCTGGCCAGCGGCCTTCTCAGCGGGAAATACCGTTCCGGCGCGGACGGCAAGGCAAGTGGCAGGCTGGAAACGATGCGGGGCTCTTCCAATCCCGGTTTCCAGAAATTCACCGACCGCAATTGGGAAATCGTCGCCGAACTGGAGAAGGTCGCCAATCGGGTCGGCCGCAGCATGGCCCAGGTCGCGGTGAACTGGGCGGCGACCAGCCCTGGCATTGCATCGGTGATCATCGGCGCGACCAAACTGGATCAGCTCAAGGACAATCTGGGCGCGCTCGATTTCGACATTCCGGCCGACCTGCGGGCGCGTCTCGATACCGTCAGCAAGCCGGTCACGCCCTTTCCCTATTCGTTTTTCGGCGCCGAGATCCAGGGCGGCATAACGGGAGGACTGGCCATCGGCGACAAGCCCGTCGGCTACATGCCCGACCTTTTGATGCAGGGCAGCTTCGCCGGCGTTTCCTAGAAAATCGTTCCTGAATTTCCGCCTCGGGCGCCGCGTGACATCGCGGCGCCCTTCGTGTATCGGAACCCGGTGTCTTGGGATGGCGCCCGCGCGAGGGTAGCCGCCCCGGACCCGCCACATAAAACGACGAGGCCCAGATGACGGTGAAGCCCCTCTACCGACGTGTCTTGCTGAAAGCGTCGGGCGAAGCATTGATGGGCGAACAGCATTTCGGCATCGACGTATCCGTCGTCGACCGTATCGCCGGCGATATCGCCGAGGCTCGCGCCTTGGGCATCGAGGTCGGCGTCGTCATCGGTGGCGGCAACATCTTTCGCGGCGTGGCCGTCGCCTCCAAGGGTGGCGATCGCGTCACTGGCGACCACATGGGCATGCTTGCCACGGTCATCAATTCGCTGGCGCTGCGCACGTCGCTGAACAAGATCGGTGTCGATGCGGTGGTGCTTTCCGCGATCGCCATGCCTGAGCTCTGCGAGAGCTTTTCGCAACGCCAGGCGACCGCCTACATGAACCAGGGCAAGGTGGTGATCTTTGCCGGCGGTACCGGCAATCCGTTCTTTACCACTGATTCGGCGGCGGCACTTCGCGCGGCCGAAATCGGCGCCGACGCGCTGTTCAAGGGCACTCAGGTCGACGGTGTCTACTCGGCCGACCCGAAGAAGGACCCGAATGCAACGCGTTTCGAGCGCATCAGCCATGGCGAAGTCATAAAACGCGGCCTCTCCATCATGGATACGGCAGCGATTGCACTTGCGCGGGAAAACAACATTCCGATAATCGTCTATTCGATCCACGAAAAGGGTGGTTTTGGCGATATTCTGAGGGGCGGCGGCCGCTGCACGGTTGTAGCGGACGATTGATCCGGGGCCGGATCCCGAAAAAAGGGAAACCGGCTTTCGAAAATCAGGCTCGAACACGGGGCCTTGCCCCGAAGCAGTGAACCCGCGTCAGACGGGTCGAGGAGACTAGGATGAGTGGTGAGTACGAGGATCTCAAGCGGCGCATGGATGGGGCAATCGCCGCCTTCAAGCATGATCTGGCTTCGCTGCGGACCGGTCGCGCCTCCAGCAATCTGCTCGACGCGATCCAGGTGCAGGCCTATGGCACCACCATGCCGATCAACCAGGTGGCCAACGTTTCGGTGCCGGAGCCGCGCATGATTTCGGTGTCGGTCTGGGACAAGTCGATGGTCGGCGCGGTCGACCGCGCCATCCGCGAATCCAATCTGGGCTTCAACCCGATCGTCGACGGCACCAATCTCAGAATTCCGCTACCGGAACTCAACGAACAGCGCCGCAAGGAATTGGTCAAGATCTCGCACACCTACGCCGAGAATGCCCGTGTCGCCGCACGCCATGTGCGTCGCGATGGCATGGACTTCCTGAAGAAGGCGGAGAAGGATGGCGACATCAGCGAGGACGACCAGCGCAAGCGCTCCGACCAGGTCCAGAAACTGACCGACGAGACGATCAGCACCATCGATCACCTGCTTTCCGATAAGGAAGCTGAAATCATGCAGGTTTAGGGTCGGTCGGCAGCGACTGGCTCGAAAGCGAGAACATGGCAACGCCCGCGCATGTCGCGATCATCATGGACGGAAACGGACGCTGGGCCAAGGCGCGCGGCATGCCGCGGCTTGCTGGTCATCGTGCCGGTGTCGAGGCGCTGCGCAAGACGGTGCGTGCGGCACCTGGTCTCGGCATCTCCTACCTGACCGTCTATGCCTTCTCGTCGGAGAACTGGTCGCGACCAAAGTCCGAAGTCAGCGACCTGATGGGCCTCCTGAAGCTTTTCATCCGCCGCGATCTCGCCGAGTTGCACCAGAGTGGTGTGCGGGTCAGGATCATCGGCGACAGGGCAGGGCTGCAGCCCGACATCAGGGGGCTGCTCGATGAAGCCGAATCGCTGACCGCCGGCAATGGAGCGCTGACACTGGTAATCGCCTTCAATTATGGTGGACGCGACGAGATCGTTCGCACGGCGCGCAAGCTGGCTTCAGCCGTGGCGCGTGGCGAACTCGACAGTGAGGCGATCACCGCGGAAAGCTTTGCCGGCTGTCTCGACACGCAAGGCATTCCCGACCCCGAACTGGTCATACGCACCAGCGGCGAGCTCCGGCTGTCGAACTTCCTTTTGTGGCAGGCCGCTTATAGCGAGCTCGTCTTCCTGCCTTGCTACTGGCCCGACTTCAGCCGCGAGCACCTTGCCGAGGCTTTGCGCGAGTTTGCCGGCCGCGAACGCCGTTTTGGCGGACTCGGCCCGCAGGACGTCGCTTCGCGACCGGCCGCGAGATGAGCAATCTTCAGCTCCGCGTCATTTCGGCAATCGTGCTTGCCATCATCACCCTTGGCTTGACCTGGCTCGGAGGTCTGCCCTTCCGATTGCTCTGCGCCGTGATGTCGGCGGTGATCTTTTACGAATGGACGCGCATGTCGCGTCCGACCGAGGGCGCGGGCCTGGGTTTCCTGGCCGAAGCACTGCTTGTCGTTTTCATTGGCGCCTTGATTGCCGGCCTTGCCGCATCCTGGCTGCTGCCTCTTGTCGTGATCGTGGTTGCCGCAACGGCGATTGCCGCCTCGATCTGCAAGGCCGGACAATGGGATGCGGTCGGCCTTGCCTATGCTACCGTTTCCGGCCTGTCGCTCGCTTTGCTGCGCGACGGCGACCGTTCAGGCCTCGTTGCCATCCTGTTTCTGTTCGCGGTCGTCTGGGCCACCGATATCTTTGCCTATTTTGTCGGTCGCGCCGTTGGCGGTCCGAAACTGGCGCCGTCGATCTCGCCGGGCAAGACACGCAGCGGGGCGCTTGGCGGCGCTGTCGGGGGCATCGTCGCGGGGTTGATCCTGGCCGCCGTCGCCGGCATCGGCAATCTGGCGCTGCTCGGCCTGGTGGCGCTCGCGCTTTCGATTGTCGCCCAGGCCGGCGACTTGTTTGAATCCTGGGTCAAGCGCCGCCATGGCCGCAAGGATCCGGGTACGCTCATCCCGGGCCATGGCGGCGTCATGGACCGTGTCGACGGGCTTGTCGCGGCGGCTTTCGCCCTATACGTCATCGGCTGGATTTCGGCGACCGCCGATCATCCGGCGCAGGGGCTGTTTCCCATTTGAGCGGTGTCATTTCGAGATCCGATGCGCGCAACGCCTTGGATTTGCCCGGATTGATGTCACAGTCACGGCGCTACCTGCGCCGCGGAAGAATTTGAGGGCATGACTTGAACGAGATTCTTCACGCGATCTTCAGCACGGAAGGCTTCTTTCTCGGCACGCTGGTGCCTTTCCTGTTCGTGCTGACGGTGGTGGTGTTCGTCCATGAAATGGGCCACTACCTCGTCGGCCGCTGGTGCGGCATTGGGGTCAGGGCCTTCTCGATCGGCTTCGGCCCGGAACTGTTCGGCTTCAACGACAGCCACGGCACGCGCTGGAAACTGTGCGCGATACCGCTTGGCGGCTATGTCAAATTCGTTGGCGACATGAACGCCACCTCGAGCCAGCCCTCTTCGGAAGAGCTCGAAACGCTGACTGAGGAAGAGCGCAAGGTCGCCTTCCATACGCAACCGATCTGGAAGCGCGCGGCGACGGTGGTGGCCGGGCCGCTGTTCAATTTCCTGCTGACGATCGCCGTCTTTGCCGTGCTGTTTGCCGCCTATGGGCGCTATGTCTCGGAACCGATGGTGGCAGAGGTGACCGTCGACAGCCCGGCGGCGAAGGCAGGTATCCTGCCAGGCGACCGATTCGTCAGCGTCGATGGCAGCAAGGTCGAAACCTTTGGCGACGTCCAGCGCCTGGTTTCGGGCCGGGCGGGCGACACCATCACCTTCGTCATGCTGCGCGACGGCAAGGAAGTTACCGTGACCGCGACGCCGCGGTTGATGGAACAGGAAGACGCGCTCGGCAACAAGGTCAAGGTGGCCGTGATCGGCGTCGTCAACAACAAGGAACTTGGCCAGCCCCGCCTCGTCACCTACAGCCCCGCCGGCGCGCTGACCGCGGCGGTCGAGGAAACCGGACACATCATCCAGCGCACCGGCCAGTTCCTGCAGCGCTTCGTCGTCGGGCGCGAGGACAAATGCCAGCTGGGCGGCCCGGTGAAGATCGCCGACATGGCTGGCAAGGCGGCAAAACTGGGTTTCGAATGGCTTGTGCAACTCGTTGCGCTGCTGTCTGTCGGGATAGGTATTCTAAACCTTTTGCCGATTCCCCCCTCGACGGCGGCCATCTGTTGTTCTACGGGGTGGAGGCCATCATCCGTCGTCCGGTGTCTGACCGGATGATGGAAATGGCCTATCGGGCGGGGTTGCTTCTGGTGCTGTGCTTCATGGGGTTCGTTTTCTGGAACGATCTGTTTGGGTGCTGAAATCATGAAGAAATTTGGCCTGAGCATGGTCGATGTTGAGACGTCGTTTACCATGCACGGGGATATGAGTGACGCGAAAGCCACGCCGCAGGGTTAAGTAAATACAAATTAACCAGAAGCCTTGCGTGTAGGGAAAATCCGGTTAATACGGTAGGGGAAATTACCGCACGTCCGGTTTTCTCGCCGTGGGGACTACGAGAAAAGGTTATTAAGCCCGATGAAGGCAGCATCCAAGTTTCTGAGCGCCGCTTCCGCGGTGGCCCTGTCTGCGGCTCTGGTCGTGCCAGGCGCTCTCGCAGTGCAGTTCGTTGCCACATCGGCGGCCGAGGCCGCTGTCGTCAGCAGAGTTGAAGTGAGCGGTAATCAGCGTATCGACGCCGACACCATCCGCAACTACATCACCATCAAGCCGGGCAAGGCCTTCTCCAGTTCCGACATCGACAACGCGATCAAGGCGCTGTTTGGCACGGGCCTGTTCTCGGATGTGCAGATCAACCAGGTCGGCTCGACGCTGGTGGTCAAGGTTGCCGAATACAAGGTCGTCAACCAGGTGCTGTTCCAGGGCAACAAGAAGCTCAAGGACAATGCCCTTGCGGCAGCAGTGCAGTTGAAGCCGCGCGGAACGTTCTCGCAGGCGACGCTCGATGCCGACGTCGAATCGGTCAAGGCTGCGTACAAGCGCATCGGCCGAGACGACGCATCCGTTACCACCCAGGTCATGGAACTCGGCGACAACCGCGTGAACGTGGTCTTCAACATCAACGAAGGTGGCCGCACGCAGATCGCGGCGATCAATTTCGTTGGCAACAGCGCTTACTCCAGCCGTCGCCTATCGGATGTGATCAACACCAAGCGTTCGTCGTGGATTTCGTTCGTGCTGCGCGACGACGTCTATGACGACGACAAGCTGCGCGCCGACCAGGAGCTGCTGCGCCGCTTCTATTACAATCACGGCTATGCCGATTTCCAGGTCGTGTCCGCTGTCGGCGAGCTCGACAGCACGACGAACAAATACACGGTCACCATCACCGTTCAGGAAGGCGACCGTTACACATTCGGCGACGTCAGTGTCGAAAGCACGATCCCGGAAGTTGACTCGAAGTCGCTGGAGTCGGTGGTCGAGACCCACAAGGGCGATGTCTACAACGCCAAGGATGTCGAGAACACCATCATCGCGCTGACCGAGAAGGTGGCCGGTTCCGGCTATGCCTTCGCGCAGGTGACGCCGCGTGGCGATCGCAACTTCGAGAACCATACCATCTCGGTGGTTTATACCGTCGATCAGGGCACCAAGGCCTATGTCGAGCGCATCGAAATCCGCGGCAACGATCGCACGCGTGACTATGTCATTCGCCGCGAATTCGACGTCAGCGAGGGTGACGCCTTTAATCAGGTGCTCATCCAGCGCGCGAAGAAGCGACTTGAAGACCTCGGTTACTTTGAGAAAGTCGATATCTCGACGGTGCCTGGTTCGCAGCCCGACCAGGTCGTGCTGGTGGTCGACGTGGTCGAGAAATCGACCGGCGAATTCTCTGTAGGCGCCGGTTATTCGACCGGTGGAGACACGGCTGGCCCATCCGTCGAAGGCTCGATCACCGAGCGCAACTTCCTCGGCCGAGGCCAGTTCATCAAGATTTCTGCCGGTGGCGGCAAGAACTCGCGCGACTACAGCCTGTCCTTCACCGAGCCCTATTTCCTCGGACGGCGCATCGCCGCCGGCTTTGACATCTACAATCAAACCCGGAACTACGACAAGTACGACAGCAAGACGCTCGGTGCGACCGTGCGTTTCGGCCTGCCGATCACCAACAGCATCTCGACCCAGCTCGCATACAACATTGCCCAGGAAAAATATCAGTACGACTCCAGCTGCGATAACAATGGAGACGGTACGCTCGGCGATTGCAATATTTCGCAAGCCATTGTTCAGGGTATTGACGAGAGCCCCTGGATCAAGTCGTCGGTCAGCCTTGGTCTGGTCTACAACACCATTGACGACATGAAGAACCCGCACGAAGGCATTTACGCCACGACGACGGCCGAATTTGCCGGCTTGGGCGGCGATGCCAAATACGTGAAGCTGACCGGGCGCGGCAGCATCTATCAGACGCTGTCGGAGCAGCTTGATCTGGTTGGCCTCGTCTCGGCTGGCGCAGGTCATGTCGAATCTTACGGCGGCGATGGCGGTTTGCGTATCTTCGATCAATTCCAGAGCAGCGATCGCATGATCCGCGGCTTTGCGTATGGCGGTATTGGTCCTGTAGACGCAAGTACGGGTGACCATCTGGGTGGCACGACCTATTTCAATGCTTCTGCGGAAGCCCAGTTCCCGTTGCCGGTCATTCCGGAAAGCTTTGGTCTGCGCGGCGCCGTGTTCGCTGACGCTGCAACGCTCTATGGCAGCAGTATCAATAGTCCGACCGTCACTCAGACCTCAGTTGACATGAAATTGCGTGCCTCGGTCGGCCTCGGCCTGATGTGGGCCTCGCCATTTGGTCCGATCCGTATCGACTATGCGATTCCGGTCAAGAAGGAAGCGTCAGACGACGTGCAGGAATTCAACTTCGGCATATCGACCCGCTTCTGATCGGCGGCCAACGATGCTCCCGGATCCCACAGGTCCGGGAGAAATGTTCCGACCTAGCTGGATATAGCTTCTGGAATGACCGATCCGGTGTTCTTCGCGCCATCACGCCGGTATACGGCGGGCGAAGTCGCGAATCTGACCGGCGCGGTGCTTGTCGAGCCCGGCCACTCCCAAATTGCGATCGATGCTCTGGCGCCAGCCAACGAAGGCGGCGAGAATGCGCTCGTTTTCGTCGATGGCAAACGCAATTCCGCGCTGATGCCGTCGCTGCGAGCGGCGGCGGTGCTGTGCCCGGCGGAATTCGCCGGCAAGGCTCCGGCCGGCATTGCCGTTCTGGTTCATCCGCGTCCGCAACAGGCATTCGCGCTGGTCGGGCGCCTGCTGTTTCCGACGGCTGCGACACCAGGGCCAATGACCAGTGAAACCGGTGTCTCGCCGCATGCCCATATCGACCCGACCGCGCATGTCGAACCCGGCGCGGTCATCGAGGCCGGCGTGGTCATCGGGCCGGGGGCCTCGATCGGCAGCGGTACCGTCATCGCACCCAACGCTGTAATTGGACAATTCTGCCAGATCGGTCGCGACGGCTATGTCGGCCCGGGCGCCAGCATTCAGTATGCCCTGATCGGTAACCGCGTCATCATCCATGGCGGCGCCAGGATCGGCCAGGATGGTTTTGGCTTCGTCGGTGGTGCCAAGGGACCTGAACGTGTGCCTCAGATCGGTCGCGTCGTTATCCAGGACGATGTCGAGATCGGCTCCAATTCCACCGTCGATCGTGGCGCCATGTCCGACACGATCATCGGCCAGGGCACCAAGATCGACAATCTCGTGCAGATCGCCCATAACGTCCGCATCGGCCGCAATTGCATAGTGGCCGGGCTTTCGGGTATTTCGGGTTCCGTTATCGTGGGTGACAATGTCACCATGGGTGGCGGGGTTGGGCTTGCGGATCACCTGACCATCGGGTCCGGAGCCAAGCTCGCCGCCAGAAGTGGGTTTATGAGCAATGTCCCCGCAGGTGAGATCTGGGGCGGTTATCCGGCACAGCCAATGGCGGAAGCCATGCGCGAGATAGCCATGTTGCGAACGATGGCAAGGGCACGCAAGCAGGGCAAGGGAAATGGCTGATATGGTGGCGGCTACGACGCTGGAAGCGGTCGACATCATGGGGCTGATGAAGCTCCTGCCGCACCGCTATCCGTTCCTGATGATCGATCGTATTGTCGACATCGATGGCGACGAGTCCGCCGTCGGTATCAAGAACGTCACCATTAACGAGCCGCATTTTCAGGGACATTTCCCCGAGCAGCCGGTCATGCCGGGCGTGCTCATCGTCGAGGCGATGGCGCAGACCGCCGGCGCCATCTGCATCCGCAGTCTGGGTACTGAAAAGCCGTCACTGGTCTATTTCCTGACCATCGACAACGCCAAATTCCGCAAACCGGTCGTTCCCGGCGACCAGTTGAAGATCTATGTCAAGAAAATCAAGAAACGCGGCAACCTGCTTAAATTCGCTTGTGAAGCCATGGTCGACGGCGCCAAGGCGGCCGAGGCCGAGATTTCGGCCATGATGGTCACCAGCGACTGACGATCGAATGCTTATGAAAATCAAGACATCAATCCATGCTTCCTCCGTCGTGGAGGAAGGCGCTCAAATCGGCCAAGGCGTGCGCATCGGACCATTTTGTCACGTTGGCGCCGATGCGGTGATCGGCGACGGCGTCGAACTGGTCAGTCATGTTTCGGTGATGGGCGCGACCACCATTGGCGCCTCGACCAAGGTCTATCCGATGGCGACATTGGGCGCGCCGCCGCAGAACACCAAGCACAAGGGCGGCCGCACCACGCTGGTCATCGGCAAAAACTGCACGATCCGCGAAGGTGTCACCATGCATCTCGGCACCGATTCCAGCCGTGGCGAGACGACGGTCGGCGACAATGGCAATTTTCTTGCCTACGCCCATATCGCCCATGACTGCGTCGTCGGCAACAACGCGACCTTCGCCAATGGGGCGACGCTGGGCGGTCACTGCGAGGTCGGCAACAATGTCTATATTGGCGGCCTGACCGCCGTTCATCAGTTTGTCCGCGTCGGCGACAACGCCTTTCTGGGCGGCTGCTCGGCGGTCGTCGGCGATGTCATCCCCTATGCCATCGCAGTCGGCAATCGCGCCAGCCTGCGCGGCCTCAACATCATTGGCCTGAAGCGTTCCGGCCTGCCGAGGTCCGAAATCCATGTGCTGCGCAAGGCCTACAGGATGATCTTCGATCGTTCCCGCACCGTTGGCGAAAACATCGAATTCGCCAAGGCGGAATTCGCGTCGTCACCGACCGCCATGAAAATCATCGATTTCATCACCAGTCGCGGCAAGCGGCACTACGCGGTGCCGTCGCTCAAGGGCGGCGATGGCGACGATGTCGATGACGAAGACTGAGACGGCGCGAGCGGGGCTTGATCTTTCGCCGGGCGCCAGGGTTGGCATCATCGCCGGCGGCGGCAGCCTGCCGGTCGAAATAGCCCGGGCGCTCGCCCGGCAAGGCAAGTCCCCGTTCGTTGTCATGGCGGCAGGCGAAGTCGACCGTGTTTCCGACTTCGACGCCTACGAGCAAACGACAATGATGCTTGAAGATGTCGGCTCGCTGCTGCCAACGCTCAAGCGTCATCATGTTACCCATCTGGTAACCGCCGGCCACATCACGCGCCGCCCCCGGTTGAGCGCCATGCGCCTCAATCTTGGCCTGCTTGCCTGGGTGCCCACCATGCTCGTCGGCGTATCCCGTGGCGACGACACGGTGCTTAAACTGTTCGTGCGCAGGATCGAACGTAGTGGCATCAAGGTCGTCGGCGCCCATGAGATCGTGCCCGAACTGGTCGCGACCGAGGGCTCGCTGACCAAGGCAGTACCGCGAAAATCCGACTGGCGCGACATCGAGGCGGCGCATGCGGCGGCAAAAGCCATCGGCGCGCTGGATATCGGCCAGGCGGCGGTTGCGGTTGGTGGCCGAGCCATTGCGCTGGAAGGCATCGAGGGCACCGACGGGCTGCTTGAGCGGACGAAGCAACTGCGTAGCCACGGCCGGCTCGCCGGAAGGACGCGCGGTGTCTTGGTCAAATGCGCCAAGCCCGGTCAGGAACTGCGGGCCGACCTGCCGTCCATCGGACCCCAGACCGTCGAGGCGGTGCATGCCGCCGGATTGGCGGGGATCGCCGTTGAAGCCGGCCGTTCCCTGATCCTAGAAGGTCCCACGGTTGTCGCGCGCGCCAATGAACTTGGTCTGTTCGTGATCGGCCTGCCTGCTGCGGAGCCGGCGCATGGCAGTTGAGAAACCGTTGAAGATCGCCATCGTCGCCGGCGAGGAGTCCGGTGACCTGCTTGGCGCCGACATCGTTCAGGCGCTCAAGCGCGAGACCGGTCGCGAGGTTCATCTCGTCGGCATTGGCGGCCGGCATTTGCAGGCGCTCGGACTGGTGCCACTGTTCGACGGTAATGAGATCGCGCTGATGGGGCTCAGCGCCATCCTGCGCGACCTGCCGCGCCTGATGCGGCGGATCAGCCAGACGGCAACCGCGGTCTCCGGTGAAAAGCCCGACTGCCTCATCACCATCGACAGCCCGGATTTTTCGTTGCGCGTGGCCAAAAAGGTCCGCGCCACCGATCCGGCGATCCCGATCATCCACTACGTCTGTCCGAGCGTCTGGGCGTGGCGGCCGGGCAGGGCGGTGGCGATGAAGCCCTACATCGACCACATCCTTTGCATCCTGCCCTTCGAGGTGAAGGAGCTCAGCCGCTTGGGCGGGCCGCCCGGCACCTATGTCGGGCATCGCCTCACGCATGATCCGGGCGTGCTTAGCGCGGCCGGGGCGCAGGATCGGCCGCGCGACCTGTCGGGCGATCGTGTCAAGACATTGCTTGTGCTTCCCGGCTCGCGTCGCGGCGAAGTGCATCGGCTTATCGGTTCGTTCGGCGAGACGGTGTCGATCCTGCGTGCGCGGGGACACAGCTTGCGCCTGCTGTTGCCGACGGTGCCGCATGTCGCCGATCTGGTCAGAACCTCGGTCGCCCGCTGGGACGAAAAGCCGGAGATCATCCTTGATCCCGAACGCAAATGGCAGGCCTTCGGCAAGGCCGATGCGGCGCTGATCGCGTCGGGAACAGTGTCGCTGGAACTGGCGCTGTCGGGTGTGCCGATGATCTCCTGCTACAGGTTCGATCCGATCATGCGGATGGTCCAGAGCCTGATCACGGTATGGAGCGCCGCCTTGCCCAATCTCATTGCCGACCGGCCGGTGGTGCCGGAAAGCTACAACCAATATGTGCGGCCGCATTATCTGGCGCGGCAGCTTGAGGCGTTGTTTTCCGACACCGCCTATCGCGCCTGGCAAAAGGATGGTTTCGGAGAGGTTGCGAGGCGCATGGCGACGGACAAGCCCTCCGGCGACATTGCGGCGGATGTCGTCCTTCGCCACGTCAAACTTCGTAGGAGCAAATAAAAAGCGCCCAGACGGGCGCTTTTTATAACGTTTTCGGGCGCGATCAGCGCTTGGCGATCGGCACGTAGTCCCGCTCCGGCGCACCGGTGTAGAGCTGGCGCGGGCGGCCGATCTTCTGGCGCGGGTCCTCGATCATCTCCTTCCACTGGGCGATCCAGCCGACGGTGCGGGCGACCGCGAACAGCACGGTGAACATGGTGGTGGGGAAGCCCAGCGCCTTCAACGTGATGCCGGAATAGAAGTCGACATTCGGGTAGAGCTTCTTTTCGATGAAATAGGGGTCGGTCAGCGCGATCTTTTCCAACTCCATGGCGATGTCGAGCAGCGGATCGTCCTTGATACCGAGTTCGCCAAGAACCTCATGCGCCGTCTTCTGCATGATCTTGGCGCGCGGATCGTAGTTCTTGTAGACGCGGTGGCCAAAGCCCATCAGCCGGAACGGGTCGTTCTTGTCCTTGGCGCGGGCGATGAACTCCGGAATGTGGTCGACATGGCCGATCTCGCCCAGCATGTTCAGCGCTGCTTCGTTGGCGCCGCCATGGGCGGGGCCCCACAGGCAAGCGATACCAGCGGCGATGCAGGCAAACGGGTTGGCACCCGACGAACCGGCGAGACGAACGGTCGAGGTCGAGGCGTTCTGCTCGTGATCGGCGTGCAGGATGAAGATGCGCTCCATGGCGCGCGCCAGCACCGGGTTGATCTTGTATTCCTCGCACGGCACGGCAAAGCACATATGCAGGAAGTTGGCGGCGAAATTCAGCTCGTTCTTGGGGTAAATGAAGGGCTGGCCGATGTGGTATTTGTAGGCCATCGCGGCGATCGTCGGCATCTTGGCGATCAGCCGCATCGACGCCACCATGCGCTGGTAGGGATCCGAGATGTCGGTGGAGTCGTGGTAGAAGGCCGACAGCGCGCCGACCACACCGCACATCACCGCCATCGGGTGCGCGTCGCGGCGGAAGCCGGTGAAGAAGCGCGACATCTGCTCGTGCACCATGGTGTGGCGCGTCACGCGGTAATCGAAATCGTCTTTCTGCGCCTTGGTCGGCAATTCACCGTAGAGCAGGAGATAGCAGACCTCGAGGAAATCGCCGTGCTCGGCCAGCTGGTCGATCGGGTAGCCGCGGTGCAGGAGGATGCCGGCGTCGCCGTCGATGAAGGTGATTTCGGACTCGCAGCTCGCGGTCGAGGTGAAGCCGGGATCGTAGGTGAAGGCGCCGGTGGTGCTGTAGAGCGAGGCGATGTCGATGACATCAGGCCCGACCGAACCACTTCGCACCTTGAACTCATGAGTCTTGCCTGCGAATTCGAGCTTTGCCGTGGCCTCCTGGGTCGTGCCGCCAAATTCCAGTTTTGTCGCAGCTTCGGTCATTGCAAACTCCTTCTTGTTTCCTCATGCCGGCAAAGGCAAATTGTGCAAGGCGACACGTCGAAATCACCACAATGCGCGTATTCGCCACCGCATTTCAGGAGGTGCGTGCCAGATTGGGCCAAGGCCTAATGTTGCACTGCGAAACGCCCCTTTCAATGCCAATCTTCTTGGGCCAGTTTGCTGCTAATCGATTTGATCGGCTATGCGCGCCAGACTTTCCTCGCGCCCCAGCACCGCAAGCACGTCGAACACACCCGGCGAGGTGCTTTTGCCGGTCAGCGCGGCGCGCAAGGGCTGGGCCACGGCACCGAGTTTATGGCCGCCGGCCTGCGCGTAGTCGCGGATTGCTGCCTCAGCCGCGGCGGCCGTCCAGTCACCTGAAACAGCGCTCAAGGCTTCGTGGGCCCCGCGCAGGATTTTGCGGGCATCGTCATTGAGCAATAGTGCCGCCTTGTCGTCGATCGGCAGCGGTCGGGTGGCAAACAGGAAGGCGGCGCCATCGACAAGCTCGACCAGCGTCTTGGCGCGCTCCTTCAAGCCTGGAAGTGCTGCCAGCAACTGGGCCTTGTTCCTGTCGTCGAGGCGCGCGGCCATGGCCGGGCCACCCTCGAGATAGGGCAAGGTGGCGATGAAGATGTCGAACAGCTCGGCATCGCTCATGCGCCGCATGTGGACGCCGTTCAACGCCTCCAGCTTGGCGAAATCGAAGCGGGCAGCGCCTTTGTTGACGTCGCCGATGTCGAACCAGGAGATCATGTCCTTGATCGACATGATCTCGTCGTCGCCGTGGCTCCAGCCGAGGCGCGCCAGATAGTTGAGCAGCGCCTCCGGCAGATAGCCCATGGCGCGATACGCCTCGACGCCGAGCGCGCCGTGCCGCTTAGACAGCTTGGCGCCATCGGCGCCGTGGATCAGCGGGATGTGCGACATCGACGGCACGTCCCAGCCCATCGCGCGATAGATGACCGTCTGCCGGGCGGCGTTGGTCAAGTGATCGTCGCCACGGATGATGTGCGTGACACCCATGTCGTGGTCGTCGACGACGACAGCGTGCATGTAGGTCGGATTGCCGTCCGAGCGCAGGATGATGAAATCGTCGAGGTCCTTGTTGGGAAAGCGCACCTCGCCCTGCACGCGGTCGTGCACCACCGTCTCGCCCTCGGTTGGCGCCTTGATGCGGATGGCGCCCTTGACGCCCGCGGGCGCCTCGGACGGGGCGCGGTCGCGCCACTGGCCATTGTAGCGCGGCGGCAGGCCCTTGGCGCGTGCGGCCTCGCGCATCGCCTCGAGTTCCGCAGGCGTCTCGTAGCTGTAGTAGGCCTTGCCCATGCGCACGAGTTCTTCAGCCACCTCGCGGTGGCGCGGCGCGCGCTCGAACTGCGACACCGGCTCGCCGTCCCAGGTCAGACCGAGCCAGGAAAGCCCGTCGAGAATGGCTGCGGTCGCAGCGTCGGTCGAACGCTCCCTGTCGGTGTCTTCGATGCGCAGCAGCATGATGCCGCTGGTGTGCTTTGCATACAGCCAGTTGAACAGCGCCGTGCGGGCTCCGCCAATATGCAGGAAGCCAGTGGGCGAGGGGGCAAAACGGGTGACGACCTTGTCGGGCATGGAACTCTCGGGAAACGGCTGAAGCGGGTGTGGATGCGCGGACTTTCGCGCGTTGCGCGTTCATGTAGCATAGGGTGTCGAGGGCGCAAGGGGCAGACCCGATGGCTGGACGAGGCTGGGGCTCGGATCAGGGCGAGGACGCCGCCATTGGCGTCAGCGAACGGTCCCTGTTTGCGACGCCTCCGCCGACCTCGCTGCCATCGTCATTGCCCCTCGTGCCGAGCCCCGGAGACCATCCGTTACAGGCGGATGTCTCCAATCCCGTTCCGGTTGCAGAAGCCGGCGCGATCCTGCGCCTGCACCGGCAATTCCGTCGGGTTTCGCTGCCTCGCCTGCGCCATAGCGCGGCAGTGGCGGCGGACCTCGAACTTGACCGAGGCATTGCCTTCCTGCTGGTGCCGGTCTGCCTGGCTGGCGGAGCGGTCGGCTACTTTTCCCTGGCGACGGAGCCTGACTTTGCAAAACCCGTCGCGGTTGTCGCCCTCGCGGGGCTCTGTGCGCTTGTCTCGCGTCCCTGGCCGAAGACCCATCTGTGCTTCATGGCAGCATTGTTGTGCGCGCTGGGCTTTCTTGCCGGCAAGGTCGAGACGTGGCGGGCCGGAACTCAGATGCTGGGCTCGGAGATCTCGACGCAAGTCACCGGCCGCGTCGTCTCGCTCGACCAGATGGAGAGCGGCCGCATTCGGCTGACCATCGACGTGACGTCGACCGCACGGCCGAAATTACGCTATATGCCGGAACGCGTTCGGCTTTCGGCACGCAAGATACCGGCCGAAACGACCGCCGGCTCCCTGATATCGGGTTATGCCAAGTTGTTGCCGCCAACCGGCCCGGTGCGCCCGAACAGCTACGACTTTTCTTTCGACAGCTATTTCTCCGGCATAGGCGGCAGCGGCTTCTTCCTTGGCAATCCAAGGATCGTCGCGGCCGATAACGACGACATGCCGCTGGTGGCCCGTCTTTCCTTGGCGGTAGAAAATGCCCGCGAAGCCATCGCAGACCATATCAGGGGCAGCGTCGGTGGCGCCGAAGGCGAAATCGCCGCTGCGCTGATCGTCGGCGTGCGCGCCGGCATTCCCGATGAAATCAACGAAGCGATGCGGCGGACCGGCATCTATCACATCATTTCCATTTCCGGACTGCACATGGCGCTGGTCGCCGGCACCATCATGGGTTTGCTGCGCGGCGCGTTCGCCCTGTTTCCGGACTTTTCCGCGCGCCGGCCGGTCAAGAAATACGCGGCAGCCGCAGCACTTTTTTCGATCGCCGCCTATCTCATCATCTCGGGCGTCGTCGTTGCCGCCGAGCGCAGCTTCATCATGCTGGCGGTGATGCTGATTGCCGTGCTGTTCGATCGCGCGGCACTGACCATGCGAAATCTGGCAATCTCGGCGATCGCCGTGATCGTGGTGTCGCCGCATGAGGTGGTCGGCCCAAGCTTCCAGATGTCGTTCGCCGCGACCGCGGCGCTGGTCGGTGCCTATGCCGGCTGGTCGGATCATCGTGCGGGAAAGACGAGACCGCCGCCGCCAAAGCGGTCATTGCCCAGTTTCCTGACGCGAAAATTCCTGCTGGCGATGGGTGGCCTTGCCATGACCTCCATCATCGCCGGCAGCGCGACGGCGCTCTTCGCCATCTGGCATTTCCAGCGCGTGTCGCCGCTCAGCCTGTTCGCCAATCTGGCCGTCATGCCGATCGTCTCGCTGGTTGTGATGCCTTTCGCCGTCCTCAGCGCGCTGGCGATGCCGTTCGGCGTCGACGGTCCCTTCCTCTATGTGATGGGCAAAGGCCTGTCCGCGATGATCGCCTTGTCGGCGTGGATCTCGGAACGCTCACCGATCGATGCCGTCGGGTTGATTTCACAGCAATCCGTGCTGCTGGTGGCGATCGCCCTGGTCATCGCGACGATGGCGACAACGTGGCTGCGGCTCCTGGCTCTGCCATTCGCGCTTGCCGGCCTGTTGACCGTTTCGGATACGCGCGCGCCGGATGTGCTGATCTCGGAGGACGCGAGGCTAGTGGCGCTGCCGATCGGCGGCGGCGAACTCGCGGTCAGCCGGGCGCGTCCGAACGAATTCACCGTCGACAACTGGAAACGCGCACTGGCATCCGAAACCGTCGTCGTGCCGGAGGTGTTCGACAAGGGAGACGGACAATTCGACATCGCGGATTCCGCCGAACTGCCGCCGGGAGCGCCTTTCTACTGCACCGCCGGCGTATGTCTCGCAAGGCACCCGTCTGGCGCTATCATTGCGCAAGTCGAGGATCGCAAGGACGCGTGGAAGGCCTGCGGCTTCGCGGAACTGATCGTCATCAATGACGCGACAGCTTATGATCCCTGTCACAATCCGCTGGTTCTGGTCATCACCAAGCGGCAACTCGCCCGCAAAGGCAGTGCGGCCGTCTTCTTCGATCGTCGATCGGCAATCATGCCAGCAACGGTCAGCTTCGCTGTGAACAGGCCATATCGACCTTGGCACACCCAGCGCAAATTCTCACGCGAGGCGAGGGGCCTGCCGCCCTATCGCAACCCTGAAAAGGCGGTCACCAGCACTGATCAGTAGCGCCTGATCAGCCCAACGAGCTTGCCTTGCACCTTGACCCTGTCCGGTCCGAAAATGCGTGTTTCGTAGGCCGGATTGGCGGCTTCGAGGGCAATCGAGGCACCCTTGCGGCGAAACCGCTTCAGCGTCGCCTCCTCGTCGTCCACCAGTGCCACGATGATCTCGCCCGGACTTGCGGTATCGGCATTGCGGATGATGACCGTATCGCCATCGAAGATGCCGGCCTCGATCATCGAGTCGCCCTTGACCTCCAGCGCATAGTGCTCGCCACCCATGATCATGTCCGGCGGCACCGAGATCGAATGCGTCTGATGCTGGATGGCGTCGATCGGCACGCCGGCGGCGATGCGACCCATCACCGGGATCGACACCGCGGAGACCACGTCGTCGTCATTGCCGGCCGAGGGCATGCGTGAAGACGCCGGCTTGATCTGCCGGCCAAGGCCGCCGCCTTGACCGAGGCTGCCCTGGATGACGCTTGGAGAGAATTTGCGCGCCGCGTTGAGGCCGGGCGCGATCGAATCGGGCAGCCGCAGCACTTCCAGGGCGCGCGCCCGGTTCGGCAGCCGGCGAATGAAGCCGCGTTCCTCGAGCGCCGTGATCAGTCGATGAATTCCGGATTTTGAAGCGAGATCGAGCGCTTCCTTCATTTCGTCGAAGGATGGCGGAATGCCGCTTTCCTTGAGCCGTTCATGGATGAACATCAGCAGTTCATGTTGCTTGCGCGTCAGCATGGCGGCCCCCGAGGCATTGAACGAAGGTTTGAACCAGAATCGAAAAACAAACCCAGAACAAACACTATCTGTTCCAGTTGTGTTCCGCAACCGTTTAAAGTTTAGTGAATTTGTTAAGACGGCTGAAATTATTTGGCGCCTGGCAGCGGGCCGTGATCCCCGGCCGGCCGCCGCCACAGTGCACTTGCACGCGTTGAAATTGTTATGGTTAACGGCCTGTGGACCAGCGTGTGCCGAGGCTTGGCCTCAATCGCCCAGAGACGTCGGGAAGCTGCTTTTTCACTTTCACCAATCGTTCGCCCGCCGTGAACGAAACGAAGCCAAAACGCCAACTCTTGCCCGAGAAATTCCTATGTCGGCTTTTGCCTCAGTTCGTCTACCTCACCGCTTGTTTGGGCTGCCGTCACCGGCATGGACATAGACATGCAGCGTATAGCCGATGTGCACCGTCATCAGCGCTTTCGCGCGTTCGATGTCACGATCCAGCGCTGCTTCCATGAGCGCGGTGTGATGTTCGATCGCGACAGCCTGGCGCAACGCCTCCATGGCCTCCTCATAGCCATGCAACTGGCCGGTGGCCGCCCGCAAGGTTGGCGCAAGGCCCAGGAAGCGATGATGGCGACGCAACTGATCCGCGATGGTGGACTGGAAGTTGAGCAGCCAGGGGGATGTTGCCGCGCTGAGTAGCGCCGCGTGGAAAGCCTCGTGCTTTTCGTCCCATCCGTCGACCACTTCATCTGAAGGGTCATCAACCGCCGTCTTGCAGCGCGACAGCCGGTAGTGGGCCGTGACGACGGCATCTTCCCATTGATGGCCGCCTTTCTCGATCGATTCCTGGAGCAGAGGCAGCTCAATCACCAGCCTGGCGCGTGACAGATCTTCGAGTTCGGTGCGCGAGACCGCAGCGACGGCGAAGCCGCGATTGCTGATGGAAGTCACCAGGCGCTCCGCCTCCAGTCGCGACAGCGCTTCGCGCAACGGCGTCCAGCCAATGCCATAGCTATTGCGCAGCGTGCTGAGCTTGAGCGGCGCGCCGGGCCTCAGGCGGGTGGTGAGGATATCGCGGCGCAGCAGCCTGTAGGCCGCTTCAGTCTTCGAGTGTCCTTCATCCAACATCGTTGCCATCCCACGCACTGGACGCCAGATTATATATGAAAGCCTTCCATGGTGTAAATTATATATAATATTTGACACAATCCGGCAGACTGCGCATGATCGGTCGGCCGACTTCACCTGTCGTGTTCATTTGGACGTGCCTGTGCGCGGAGGACATCGATCATGAATGCAATTCCCAATCTCGCAACAATCGAGGCGATGGATGCCGCGGATCCGCTGCGCTCCATGCGCGATCGCTTCGTCTTGCCGGAAGGGGTGATCTATCTCGACGGCAATTCGCTGGGTGCCGCTTCACCGGCCGTCTTCAACGAGATCCAGAAGGCCGCGACACAAGAATGGGCGCACGACCTCATCCGTGCCTGGAACACCGCCGGCTGGTTCGACATGCCGGTCGCGCTCGGCGACCAGCTCGGACGCCTGATCGGCGCCGCGGCTGGCCAGACGGTGGTCTGCGATACGACCTCGATCAACATCTACAAGGTGCTTCACGCGGCGCTTGGCATGCGGCCAGACCGGTCGGTCATCGTCGCCGAGGGCGACAGCTTTCCAACCGACCTCTATATGGCCGAAGGCGTGGCATCGACGCGACCGGGCACTGTGCTGCGGCTCGAGGGCGTCGATGCGCCAACCATCGAAGAGCTGATCGATGAGCGCGTCGCTGTCATCCTGGTCAACCACGTCAACTACAAATCCGGCCAGTTGCGCGACATGGCGGCGCTGACGCGCAAGGCCCATCAAGCCGGCGCGCTGATCGTCTGGGACCTCTGCCACACGGCGGGTGCCTTGCCGGTCGAGCTCGACGGCGCCAATGCCGATTTCGCTGTCGGCTGCACCTACAAGTACCTCAATGGCGGCCCCGGTTCGCCGGCCTTCATCTATGCTGCAAAGCGCCACCATGGCGATGCCCGCCAGCCGCTCAGCGGCTGGTGGGGCCATGCGTGGCCTTTCGCCTTCGAACAGGGCTATGCGGCGGGCGTCGGCATCCGCCGGTTCCTGTGCGGCACGCAGCCGGTATTGTCGATGCGGGCGCTAAAGGGCGCGCTGGATCTCTGGGACGAGGTCGATATGGCGGCGGTGCGCAAGAAAAGCGTTGCGTTGACCGAGCTGTTCATCCAGCTCGTCGAAGCCAGATGCGGCGCCTACGGCCTCGAACTCGAAAGTCCGCGCAATGGCAATGAGCGTGGCAGCCAGGTTTCGTTCCTTCATCGGCATGGCTACCAGGTGATGCGGGCGTTGATCGAGCGCGGCGTGATCGGCGATTTCCGCGCGCCGTCGACCATCCGCTTCGGCTTCACGCCGCTTTATGTCGGCTACAAGGATGTCTGGCAGGCGGTCGAGGTGCTGGAGGATATCCTGCGCACCGGCGCCTGGCAGGATGCCCGCTTCGCCGTGAAGACGGCCGTCACCTGAAAAGTCAGAGCCGGGTGCGAACCGTCCAGAGCTCCGGAAACAGGACGACCTCGAGCATCTTCTTCAGATAGGACGCGCCCGACGTGCCACCGGTACCGCGCTTCATGCCGATGATGCGCTCGACCGTCGTGACGTGGTTGAAGCGCCAGCGGCGGAAATAATCCTCGAAGTCGACCAGTTTTTCGGCCAGCTCGTAGAACATCCAGTAGCGTTGCGGGTCGCGGTACACGGTCTGCCATGCCACCAGAACCTCTTCGTTCTCGGTGCGTGTCTCACGCCAGTCCGTGCGCCTGGCGTCGGCGCCGATGTCGAATCCGTCGCGCGCCAAAAGCAGCAGCGCTTCGTCATAGAGCGATGGTTCGGCCAGGATCGCCTCCAGCTTCCGGCTGAGGTCCGGCCGGTGCTTGTGCGGGCCGAGCATGGCCGGGTTGCGGTTGCCGGCCGTGAATTCGATGGCGCGATACTGCCAGGACTGGAAGCCCGAGGACTGGCCGAGCGCGTCACGGAACTCGGTGTATTCGCTGGGCGTCATCGTCCGCAGTACGTCCCAGGCATTGTTCAACTGCTCGAAAATGCGGGCGACGCGCGACAGCATCTTGAAGCTCGGCTCGAGACGGTCCGCACGGATGGAGCGGATCGCGGCGCCGAGCTCGTGAAGCGCGAGCTTCATCCATAGTTCCGAGGTCTGATGCTGGATGATGAACAGCATCTCGTCATGCGCGGACGACAAAGGCGTCTGCGCGTCGAGCACCTTCTCCAGGTGCAGATAGTCGCTGTAGGACATGCGTTCCGTGAACGACATCTGTGCGCCTTCGGACGCCGGATCGTATGGCTCGCTCAATTGATTTTCTCCGTGCGCAGCCGGAAGCGCTGGATCTTGCCGGTCTGGGTCTTGGGCAAGGCGGCGATGAATTTCACGGATCGCGGGTATTTGTAGGGGGCGATCGTTGCCTTGACATGGTCCTGCAGGCGCTTGGTGGTCAAGGCATCAGGCGCCACGCCTTGGACCAGCACGACATGCGCCTCGACGATCTGGCCGCGTTCGGCATCTGCGGCGCCGATCACCGCGCATTCGGCGACATCAGGATGCGACAGCAACGCCGCCTCGACCTCGGGCCCGGCAATGTTGTAGCCGGCGCTGATGATCATGTCGTCGGAGCGCGCGGCGAAATGGAAGAAGCCGCCCTCATCCTGGGTGAAGGTGTCGCCGGTGAGGTTCCAGCCGTCGCGCACATAGTCCTTCTGCCTGATATCGGCCATGTAGCGGCAGCCGGTCGGCCCGCGTACCGCCAGCCTGCCAGTCGCGCCGCGCGGCACCTCGCGCATCTCTTCGTCGACGATCCGCGCCTCGTAGCCACCCACGGGCTTGCCCGTCGACGCCGGCTTCATGTCGTCGAAGCGGTTGGAGATGAAGATATGCAGCATTTCGGTGGCGCCGATACCGTCGAGGATCGGTTTGCCGGTCTTTCGCGTCCATTCTTCGAAAACCGGAGCTGGCAACGTCTCGCCGGCCGAAACGGCGACGCGCAGCGATGACAAGTCGGCGCCCTCATCCATGGCTTTCAGCATCGCGCGGTAGGCGGTTGGCGCGGTGAAGGAGATGGTTGCTTTGTAGGTCTCGATGATATGGATCATGTTGGGCGGCGTCGCCTGTTCGAGCAGCGTCGCCGCCGCGCCGAAGCGCAACGGGAAGATTGCGAGGCCGCCAAGGCCGAAGGTGAAGGCGAGCGGCGGCGAGCCGACAAAGATGTCGTCCGGCGTCACCTGGAGAATCTCTCGGGCGTAGGCGTCGGCGATGATCAACAGGTCGCGGTGGAAATGCATCGTCGCCTTCGGCACGCCGGTCGTGCCGGAGGTGAAGCCGAGCAGGGCGACGTCGTCGCGGCCGGTGCTGACGGCGGTGAAGATAACCGGCTTGTCGAGGGCCGCGCGATCGAGTTCGGCGTCATGGTTGGCGGTGCCGTCGAAGCCGATGACCTGTCTGAGGAACGCGCTGTCCTTGGCGCAGGCGGTCATTTCGTCCATCAGCCTGGTGTCGCAGAGCGCGATGGTGATTTCCGCCTTGTCGACGATCTTGGCAAGCTCGCCGGCGCGCAGCATCGGCATGGTGTTGACGACCACGGCGCCGACCTTGGTGGCAGCCAGCCAGCAAGCCACCATGGCAGGGTTGTTGGCCGAACGGATCAGCACCCGGTTGCCCGGCTTGACGCCATAATTTTCGACCAGCGCATGGGCCAGCCTGTTCGTCCAGTCGGACAGTTCCTTGTAGGTGCGGCGGCGACCGTTGCCGATCAGCGCGGTGTGGTCACCGAGGCCTTTCTCGACCAGCCTGTCGGTCAATTCGACGCCGGCGTTGAGGCGTTCGGGATAATCAAAACCGTCGAGCAGGAAGTCCGGCCATTGCTCCGGCGGCGGCAGGTGATCGCGCGTGAACGTGTCGATATGCGCTGAAGGCCCTAGCATGTCGCCGCTATCCCGTCTGCTGCCTGGCCAGTGCGCGAGGCGCCTGGCCGGATATGGTGGATCTGAAGGTCCTGCTTTTTAAGAGGAGGCTTCGTGCCGCCGGTCGCACCTCGCTTGACGCCAACCCGGACAGGGTGAGCATCCGCAGGGTTCGGGCCGCACAGCAGACCTCCCATTTTGTCGGCTGTTCGTCAGGCAGGATCGCATCAGTCGAAATTTGTTTCAAGCCTAAAATGTTTTGCGTGGAAGCATTGACGCAAGGCGCTGCGGTGGCCATTGCTAGCGCTGAAAAACGATGCCGTTTGGGGGAGGGTGCCAGTGCTCGAGCGTCACATTGTCGATTGGGACGGCGCCTATGCCAACGGCGCGAACATCGCCGGCAGCGACCGCTGGCCGGCGGCCTGGGTCGAACCGGCGCAAGCGTTTCGCAATGCACTTTCGGCAGAGGGCCGGGCACGGCTCGACATCGCCTATGGCGACGGACGTCGCAATCGGCTCGATCTCTTCCTTCCCAGCGCCACGCCCAAGGGGCTGGTGATGTTCATCCATGGCGGCTACTGGATGGCGTTCGACAAGAGTTTCTGGTCGCATCTCGCCAATGGCGCGGTCAGCAGCGGCTTCGCCGTGGCGATGCCCTCCTACACGCTGTGCCCGGAAGCACGCATCGCCGGCATCGTCGGGGAAATCGGGGCGGCGATCGCCAAGGCGGCAGAAATGGTCGACGGACCGCTGATGTTGACCGGGCATTCGGCTGGCGGACATCTTGCCAGCCGGATGGTGACGACAACCACGCCACTGGCGACCAATGTCGCGCGGCGTATCCGCCACGTCGTGTCGATTTCAGGCGTCCATGACCTGCGTCCGATCATGCTGACCGAGATGAACGCCACACTGGCGATCGATGAACATGAGGCGCTGACCGAGAGCCCGGCTCTTTTGCGCCCCATGGATGGTGTCCGCATCACCTGCTGGGCCGGTGGTGGCGAGCGCGCCGAGTTCCTGCGCCAGAACGCATTGCTTGCCAACATCTGGACCGGCCTTGGCGCCACGACCAGCACCGTGGTCGAGCCCGACCAGCATCATTACAGCATTGTCGACGGCCTTGCCAGTCCGGCTCATCCGCTGACCCGGACCTTGATCTCGGAATAGGACGAGATCATTTTCGTATTGTTGTTAATGGCTTATGTTGGATTCATTCAACGTAGCATCAGCACGCTGCAAGCCTCGCCCGCCGCGGCCGCGGGGGTAAATGGCGGCCGCACGATCAGCCCATTGGCGTCGGCCAGCATCCTCAGCATCGAGGAATCCTGGATGCTGAACGGCGTCGCAACCAGCCCGTCGGCATCTTCCTGGACCACGGCGCGCACATAGTCCTGGCGGAGATCATTGGCCGGCATTGCGGCGCCCAGTCGCGCCGTACGTATGTCCTGACGATGATTGCGGCCGCCAAGCCGCGCCAGCAGCGGCTTGAGGAACAATTGCGAGCAAACCAGGCTTGCCACCGGGTTGCCCGGCAGGCCGATGCACCTGATCTCGCCGAGGCGTCCGAACATCAGCGGTTTGCCGGGACGCATGGCGATCTTCCAGAAACCGAGATGCATGCCTTCGCCGGTCAGCACGTCATGGATCAGGTCATGGTCACCGACAGAGGCGCCGCCAAGGGTGACAATGACATCCGCACCGGCCGCGACCGCCTTCTTGACCAACGCGGCGATGGCCTCCTTGCGGTCGGCTGCAATGCCAAGATCGAGCGCGCGGGCGCCCACCGATTGCGCGGCGGCGGCGACGCCATAGGCGTTGGACGAGATGATCTGGTCCGGCCCGAGTTCGCTGCCGGGCGGCAACAGCTCGTCGCCGGTGGCGATGATGGCGACCAGCGGTCGTCGCACCACGCTCACTCGGGGATGATTGGCCGATGCCGCCAGCGACAGCGCCGCCGGATCGAGCAAGCGGCCTTTTTCAAGCAGGATGTCGCCCTTCGAAAAGTCGAGGCCGATGCGGCGGATGTTGCGCCACTCGGCTGTCGGCTCGGTCACTTCGATGTTGCCGACGCCGAGATCCCGGACATTCTCCTGGATGACAATCGTGTCGGCGCCGTCAGGCAGCGGTGCACCGGTGAAGATGCGCACGGCCTGGGCCTTGCCGACCGTGCCGTCAAAGCCGCGCCCGGCCGGTGCCATGCCGATCACGGAAAGCCGCGCTGGCACCGACGCCACGTCGGCGGCACGGACCGCGTAGCCGTCCATGGCCGAGGCGTTGAAGGGCGGCTGGGTGCGAAGCGCGACAACCGGTTCCGCCAGCACGCGATCCACAGCCTCGAAAAGTGGAACGCTTTCGCCTGCCAGCGGCACGGCGCCGTCCAGCAGGCGCTCGAGCGCGTCGGCGACCGGAACCAGCGCCATCAGGCGCCTGCCTTGTAGTCGCCCGACTTGCCGCCGGTCTTTTCAACCAGCCGGATGCCGGAGATGACCATGGCGCGGTCCACCGCCTTGGCCATGTCGTAGATGGTCAGGCAGGCAACCGAAGCGGCGGTCAATGCTTCCATCTCGACGCCCGTCTTGCCGGTGACACGCGCCAGCGCGGTGACCTTCAGACCCGGCAAAGCACGGTCGGGCTCGATGTCGACGGAGACCTTGGTCAGCAGCAGCGGATGGCAGAGCGGGATCAGCTCATGCGTCTTCTTGGCCGCCATGATGCCGGCGATGCGCGCGGTGCCGAGCACATCGCCTTTCCTGGCGTCGCCCGCGAGGATCATTGCCAGCGTCTCTGGCTGCATGGAGACAAAACCCTCGGCGATCGCCGTGCGCATCGTCTCCGCCTTGTCGCCGACATCGACCATGTTGGCCTCGCCCTGCGCGCCAAGATGGGTGAGGGCGGACGCCATCGTCAGATCGCCATAGAGCGACGTGCGTCCATTCGGACGCACAAAGTACGCTCTATCACCTTGAATCTATGCATCGTGCTCTCCGAAAATCGATTCCGATTTTCGGGCCGATGCATCCGGCGCCTTGCCTGTCAGGAGCATGTGCGTCGCCGCAGTGACGTCCTGTTGCCGCATCAGGCTTTCGCCGACAAGGAAGGTAGCGATGTCGCTCTTTCGCAGTCTCAGGCAATCGTCATGTGTGAAGATACCGCTCTCGCTGACCAGCAAACGGTCGGCCGGGACCATCGACGCCAGCCGCTCGGAGGTGTTGAGGTTGGTCTCGAACGTTCTCAAATTGCGATTGTTGATGCCGATCAGCCGCGACGACAGCTTCAGTGCGCGCTGCGTCTCGGCCTCGTCATGCACTTCGACCAGCGCATCCATGCCGAGATCGAACGCCGTCGATTCGAGGTCGCTCGCCAGGGCGTCGTCGACGCTGGCCATGATGATCAGGATGGCGTCCGCGCCCCATGCACGGGCTTCATAGACCTGGTAGGGATCGAATAGAAAATCCTTGCGCAGCGCGGGCAGGGCGACGGCGGCGCGCGCTTTGGTGAGAAATTCGGGCGCGCCCTGGAAAGACGGCGCGTCGGTCAGCACCGAAAGACAGGTGGCGCCGCCTTTCGCATAGGCCTGCGCCAGTGCCGGCGGGTCGAAATCCGCACGGATCAGGCCCTTGGAAGGACTCGCCTTCTTGATCTCAGCGATCAGGGCGAAGCTGCCTGACCTGCGCTTCGCCTCGAGCGCGGCAAGAAATCCGCGTGGTGCGTCAGCGTCTCTTGCGCGTGCCTTGATCTCGGCCAGCGGCACACGTGCCTTGGCCGCCGCGATCTCGTCGCGCTTGTAGGCCTCGATCTTGCGAAGAATGTCAGACACGCTCTATCCGTTCGAAATCTCGATCAGCCGGTCGAGCACCTGCAGCGCCCGGCCGCTGTCTATGGCCTGCGCCGCCGCCGCTATGCCGTCAACAAGCGTCGTCGCCTTGCCCGCCACCACAAGTCCGGCGCCGGCATTCATCAGCACGGTGTCGCGATAGGCGCCGGCAGCGCCGCCGAGCATATCGCGCAAAGCCCCAGCGTTGTAGGCCGCGTTGCCACCGCGCAACTCATCCTTGGTGTGGCGCGGCAGCCCAACGGCTTCAGGCGTCAGCGTGAAGCTGCGGATCTCGCCACCGATCAGTTCCGCCACCTGCGTCTCGCCGGTGGTGGTGATTTCGTCATAGCCGTCGCCATGAACGACCCAGGCATGTTCGGTGCCCAGCGCCTTCAATGTCTCGGCGACCGGCATGATCCATTCCGGCAGGAACACACCAACCATCTGCCTGACGACGCCGGCCGGATTGGACAGCGGGCCGAGCAGGTTGAAGATGGTGCGTGTGCCGAGCTCGCCACGGATCGGGCCGACATGCTTCATCGCCGGATGGTGCGCCGGTGCGAACATGAAGCCGACGCCGGCCTCGTGGATGCAGCGGCCGATCGTCTCCGGCAGAATGTCGATCTTGACCCCGAGCGCGGTCAGGACATCGGCCGCACCGGTCAGCGAGGAGAGGCCGCGATTGCCATGCTTGGCGACCGGGACGCCGCTGCCGGCGATGACGAAGGCCGATCCGGTCGAAATGTTGACGCTGTGCGAATTGTCACCGCCGGTGCCGACGATATCGATGGCGCCGGCGGGCGCGTCGACGCGAAGCATCTTGGCGCGCATGGTGGCGACGGCGCCGGAAATCTCGCTCACCGTCTCGCCACGCACGCGAAGCGCCATCAGGAAGCCGCCGATCTGGCCAGGGGTCGCGTCACCCGACATGATGATGTCGAAGGCTTCACGCGCTTCCTCAAAGGAAAGGGCGGTCCCGCCCGCGACCTTGGCGATATGGGTTTTCAGCGCGCTCATCTTGTCGAGGCTTGGGCAACGGCGGCCTGATCGATGCGAACGTCGTACTGCGTCTGTAACTGCGCCACCAACTGGTCGAGCAGATCGTCCGACATGCCGGAGGTGAAGGACTTCTGCGCGTCTTCCGGCACCGAGCTTGCCTCGGCGCCCGCGGGCTCGAACACTTCGGCGACCTTGAACAGGATCTGTCCATCGCCGGTAGGCGAGGGGATCAATCCGGTGCCGCCTTCGCCGACGCCGAACATGACCGCGGCGCCCTCCTTGCCGAAGTCGGCATCGTCGGCCTCACGCTTCAAGCCGCGCTTGGTCTGCTTTTCCAGCTTGAGGTCGCCGGCGATGACGTCGAGCGTGGCGCCGGCCTTGAGCCGCTTTTCGAGTTCACCTGCCTTGGCGGCGAGCCGCTTGGTCGTTTCGGCCGCCGTCCAGTCGGCGGCGACTTTCTGACGAACCTCGTCCAGCGTCCGGTCGCGCGCCGGCGTGATCGAACTGACCTCATAGAAGATGAAGCCATTGTCCGCCGTGGTCAGAGCGTCGTTCTCAGTGTTGGGTTCCGCGTCGAAGACGGCCTTGATCAGCTCCGGTGATTCCGGCAGGTCCTTGACGATGGAGCCGTCCGGCTTGAGACCACTGCGATCGATGGCGTCGATGGTGACGTCCTTGAGCTTCAGCTTGGCGGCGGCGTCGGCCAGCGAACTGCCCGAGGCGCGGGTGTCCTCATAATTGTCGTGCACATCCAGAAGGATGCGGCTTGCCTCACCGAGCGCCAGGTCCTTGCGGATCTGGTCGGACACTTCAGCCAGCGGCTTCACCACTTCGGGCTTGATCTCGGTGACGCGCAGCAGCACCGGGCCAAAGGTGCCCTGAACCACGGGGCTGACTTCGTTGGCGTTGAGCGCGAAAGCCGCGTCGGCGATCGCCTTGTCGGCGATCTTGTCCTTGGCGAGCGTGCCAAGCAGAGTATCGGCCGGGGTCTTGCCCTCGGCCGCGACGAGCTTGTCGAAGGTCGCACCCGCCTTGAGCGAATCGAACGCGGCCTTTGCCGCATCCGGCGTCTTGAACACGAGCTGCTCGATGGTGCGCTGCTCCGGCGTGGTGTAGCGCGCCTTGTTCTTGTTGTAGTCGTCGCTGACCTGTTGGTCGGTGACTGCGGTCGTATCCATGATGTCCGCCGGTTCGAGCCGGACATAGGAGAATTTGCGGTACTCGGGTGCGGCGTAGGTTTTCTTGTTGGCCTCGAAATAGGCCGACAGCACACTGTCGCTCGGCGCCTCGATCGGCTCGACCAGCGTCTTCGGCAAGGTCAGATAGTCGACGGTGCGATCTTCGCCGCGATAGAGCGCAACCGCCTTGAAGAAGGTGTCCGGCGCCTTAAGGCCATCCGAGACCGCCTCGACGATCTGCTGGCGTACCGCAACCTGGGCACGGTTCTTCAGATAATCCTCAGGCCGCATGCCGATCTGGCGCAGCATGTATTCGAATGTCCTCTTGTCGAACTGGCCGCCGGGTCCCTTGAACGCCGGGTCCTCGCGCGTCAGCTCGGCCAGCCGGTCCTTGGACAGGCCGAGGCCCAGCTTGCGCGCCTGTTCGTCGAGAACGGCACCTGAAACGAGCTGTGCCAGCACTTGATTGTCGACGCCAAGCGCCTTTGCCTGCTCGTGGGTGAGACGTTGGCCGAACTGCTGCGACATGACGCTGAGCTGGCGATCATAGGCGAGGCGATATTCGTTGATCGACACCTTGGTGCCGCCGGCGGTTATCACCGAATCATGGCCAGCGAAACCGCCCATCAGCCGTCCGGAAATGCCCCAGGCGGCGAAACTGACCACCAGCAGCGAAAGCAGCGTCTTCGCGACCCAGGTGCCTGCCGCGTTTCTCAATATACCAAGCATCGTTACTTCCGATTTATGCGCATTTTCGCGTGCGCCGAGTCTGAAACAAGCGCAATAGCGCCCTTCCGGTCCACTGTCGATTGCTTTGTGGCCTGATTTTGGTAGTGAGGGCCAGAGCCGAATATCGCCCGGAGAAGCAAACCCATGACGCCAGGAATTCGCCCGCTCGTCGCCGGCAACTGGAAAATGAACGGCACCAGCGCCTCGCTCAACGAGCTCAGGATGATCGGCAATGGTTTCATGAGCGGGCTTGATGCGGAAACCGAAGCGCTGGTCTGCGTTCCGGCGACCCTGCTTGCCCACGCCGCCGAGATCCTGTCGCGCACCCCGGTCCATGCTGGCGGTGAGGATTGTCACACAAACGAAAGCGGCGCCTATACCGGCTGTATTTCGGCCGAAATGCTGAAGGATGCCGGCGCGACCCATGTCATCGTCGGCCATTCCGAGTGCCGCGAGCAGCGGGGCGAGGATGACGCCACGGTCCAGGCCAAGGCCTCCGCCGCCTGGCGCGCCGGACTTGTGGCCATCATCTGCATTGGCGAGACGCAGCAACAGCGCGAAGCCGGCGCCACGCTCGAGGTGCTGTCGCGGCAGGTCGCCGGCTCGGTGCCGCCGAGCGCCACCACGTCCAACACCATCATCGCCTACGAGCCGGTGTGGGCGATCGGCACCGGCCTGACGCCGACCGCCGCCGATGTGGCCGAAGCGCATGAACATATCCGCGAAAAGCTCTCGGAAAAGCTTGGCGGCGTCGCGGCGAAGATGCGCATTCTCTACGGCGGCTCGGTCAAGCCGTCCAATGCGGTTGAACTGCTCGGCGTCAGGAATGTCGACGGCGCCCTGGTCGGCGGCGCCAGCCTGAAGGCGGCGGATTTCCTCGGCATCGCCGAGGCCTATCGCAACATCTCCTAGGGATATCGACCGCGCCGAACGGGGCTGATGGCGCTGGAAATCGTTGCAAAGCAGGTGTTGCTTCCCATATTCCGGCCACGGGCTTGGAAATGCCGTCAAAGCATTGTATTGAGCCGCCTCCAATTCACCGGTCGTGTCCGCGGCCGGGCAAGGCCTTGCCAGGATAAACTATGGAAACCGTACTGATCGTCATCCATCTCATGGTCGTGCTCGCCCTTGTCGGCGTGGTGCTGCTGCAGCGCTCCGAAGGCGGCGGCCTTGGCATCGGTGGTGGCTCGGGCTTCATGACCGCGCGTGGTGCGGCCAATGCGCTGACGCGCGCGACGGCGATCCTGGCGGCGGCTTTCTTCGTCACGTCGCTGACACTGTCGATCGTCGCCCGTTACGGCGAGAAGCCAATCGACATCCTCGACCGCGTGCCGGCGAGCTCGGACGGCGCTGGCAAGGGCGTGCTCAACCAACTGCCTGGCACGACCACTCCGGCGCCCGCTGGCAACGCCAAGCCGACGCCACCCTCCGGCAACGACGCGGCCACAACGCCTCCGGCGACTGCTCCGGCCACGGCCCCTGCCGCCGGTTCGACGCCGCCGGCGGCCAACGGCGCCACTCCTGCAGCACCGGCGACCCCGCAGGTTCCGAACCAGTAACCTTCGACATTTGCTGCCGCGGCCTGTTGTCGTTTGAACACAGTCGCGGCAAATGCAGCATGATCACGAAGATTCGAGCGGCTGCGGCGCGGCCTCGCGCTTGAGACGTCCGCGCTTATTCGACTATAGATTGCGCGCGGCATTTTCGGCGTCCTTGGGGGGCGCCGGGCGACGCCGTGGGCAACAAGCATTGAACGATCGGATCTTCGCCATGCAGCTTCGCAGCTTCATTTTCCTGGGACTTTGCGCCGCACTCGGCATCAGTTCCCCGGCCTTCGCCGGCATGCCGGCAAATATGGCCGCACATCAGTCGGTTGATAAAACCGATGCCATCAACGTCGCCGCCAAGAGTGATGCGGCGCAACTGAAGCTTCTCAAGAAGAAGAAAAACCCGACCCCGGACGATCTCGCCCAGATTAAGAAGATCGAGGCCAAGATCGTTGCCGACAAGGAAGCCGCCAAAGCCAAGGCGCTCGAAGCCAGGAAGCTGGCGATGCGCGAAGCCGCAAAGGCCAAGGCCGACGCCGAACGGCAGGCATTCCTGGCCAAGAAGGGCCAGAGAGAGTCTGCAACCGAGGTTGCTGACGCCAAACCAGCCAAGAAGACCGCCAAGGTGATCGAGCCGATTGAGCCGATCGAACCGATCCAGTCGGCCGAGCCTCTGCCGGCCGAGGCCATGAATGTCGCTTTGACCGGCAACAACGGCGAACTGCGCAGCGAGGTCGTCGGCCAGAAGCAGCCGACCGGCGGCCTGTTCGCCGGCCTCTTCGGCGGCACTTCGTCTTCCTCCTCGATGTCGCTGCTTCCAGAGACTCGTGCTCTCGACCAGGCTCTCGCCAAGAGGGAAGCCAAGAAGCAGTTCAAGGTGAAGCCGGAATTCGTGCCGCAGGACGTTGAATTCACCGGCTATGATGCCGGCACCATTGTCATCGACACCAGTGCGCGGCGCCTCTATCTCGTCGAATCATCTTCGACGGCTCGCCGCTACGCCATTGCGGTCGGCCGCGAAGGCCTGCAGTTCAAGGGTACGGTCGCGGTCGGCGACAAGCAGGAATGGCCGCGCTGGATCCCGACCCTGGACATGCAGAAGCGCGAGCCGAAGCACTACGCCCAGTACAAGGATGGCATGCCTGGCGGTGGCCAGAACCCGCTTGGCGCGCGCGCCATCTATCTCTACGACGGCAAGAAGGACACGCATTTGCGCATCCACGGCACCATTGCGCCGCAGTCGATCGGAACCAGCGCCTCGAACGGCTGCTTCCGCATGATCAACGAGCACGTCATGGACCTCTACAGCCGCGTCAAGGTCGGCACCAAGGTCGTCATCATCTGACGCCTGCATCCATCATGCCAAAAGGGCCGGCCTTGCCGGCCCTTTTGTTTTGCCTCGTCCACCACTTCGGCGCCTTCTTGGGAAAAAACCTTCGCGGTGGTTTTTTCTCTGGCGGAATCAATCCGGCCGCGTTAAGCGATGACTCCCATGGCGCGATATGTATTCATCACAGGCGGCGTGGTTTCCTCACTTGGAAAAGGCATTGCCGCAGCGGCCCTTGGGGCTCTCTTGCAGGCGCGAGGCTATCGCGCACGCATCAAAAAACTCGATCCCTATCTCAATGTCGATCCGGGCACGATGTCGCCCTACCAGCACGGCGAGGTGTTCGTCACCGATGACGGCGCCGAGACCGATCTCGATCTTGGCCATTACGAGCGCTTCACAGGCCGCTCCGCCAATCAACAAGACAACATCACCACCGGCCGCATCTACAAGAACATCATCGAGCGCGAGCGGCGCGGCGACTATCTCGGCGCGACCGTGCAGGTCATTCCGCACGTTACCGACGAGATCAAGAATTTCGTCCTCAACGGCAATGACGACTATGATTTCGTGCTCTGCGAGATCGGCGGCACGGTCGGCGACATCGAGGCGATGCCGTTTCTCGAGGCGATCCGCCAGCTCGGCAACGACCTGCCGCGCAACAACGCCGTCTACGTGCATCTGACATTGATGCCCTACATCCCGACGGCGGGTGAGCTGAAAACCAAGCCGACCCAGCATTCGGTCAAGGAACTGCGCGGCATCGGCATCGCGCCCGACATCCTGCTGGTCCGCGCTGACCGCGCCATTCCCAAGGAAGAGCGCCGCAAGCTGTCGCTGTTCTGCAATGTGCGCGAAAGTGCTGTGATCCAGGCGCTCGACGTGCCGCACATCTATGACGTGCCCATGGCCTATCACAAGGAGGGGCTCGATTCGGAAGTGCTCGCCGCCTTCGGCATCGATCCGGCGCCTAAGCCGCGCATGGAGCCCTGGCAGGCAGTGTCCAACCGCATCCACAATCCGGAAGGCGAGGTCACCATCGCCGTGGTCGGCAAATATACCGGCCTCAAGGACGCCTATAAATCGCTGATCGAGGCACTCTCGCATGGCGGCTTGGCCAACCACGTCAAGGTCAAGCTCGACTGGATCGAATCGGAGATCTTCGAAAAGGAAGACCCGGCGCCGTGGCTGGAAAAGGTGCATGGCATCCTGGTTCCCGGCGGCTTTGGCGAGCGCGGCTCCGAAGGCAAGATCCTGGCGGCGAAATTCGCGCGCGAGCGCAAGGTACCGTATTTCGGCATTTGCTTCGGCATGCAGATGGCCTGCATCGAGGCGGCGCGTTCCCTGGCCGGTGTCGAACAAGCCTCGTCGACCGAGTTCGGCCCGACCAAGGAGCCGGTCGTCGGCCTGATGACCGAATGGTTGAAGGGCAACATGCTAGAGAAGCGCCGGGAAACCGGAGATCTCGGCGGCACGATGCGGCTCGGCGCCTACCAGGCCGAGCTCGCCAAGGGGTCCAAGATCGCCGACATCTATGGCGACACGCAGATTTCCGAGCGCCATCGCCACCGCTACGAGGTCAATATCGACTACAAGGAGCGGCTCGAGGATTGCGGTCTGGTGTTTGCTGGCATGTCGCCTGATGGCGTGCTGCCGGAAACGGTCGAATACCCCGATCATCCCTGGTTCATCGGCGTGCAGTATCACCCGGAACTGAAAAGCCGGCCGCTCGATCCACATCCGCTGTTCGCCAGCTTCATCGAGGCGGCGGTGGAGCAATCGCGCCTGGTTTAGGCACGGCCAGGCGAGACCGCGCTTCATGCAGACCTATGTCGCGCTTCTCTACAGCATCATCCTCGGCGAGGGGCGCCGAGTTGTCATGTCCGACCTCAAGGCGATGGCGGAAGGCCTTGGCCTGAAGAATGTCCGTACGCTGGTGGCGACGGGCAATCTGGTCTTCGAAGCACCGGTGACGGAAATCGCCGGCCTTGAAGAACGGCTGGAAGCAGCCTTCGAGAGTGCCTTCGGCCGCCATGTCGACATCATCGTACGCGGCGCGGCCGATTGGCTGAGGCTTGCGGCCGGCAATCCGTTCGCGGACGAATCGGCCGCGGCGGCGGATCAGGTGGCGGTTCGGGTGATGCGGCAGCCGGTGCCCGACGAAGCCATCGCCACGCTCAGATCTTATGTCGGCGTGGGTGAAAAGATGCAGGCGGTCGGCGGCGACATCTGGATTTTCTTCTCCCGCGCCACGCCAAATTCACGGCTTCTGACGGCGACAAGCCGCAGGCGCCTGGGCATCGGCACCTCGCGCAACTGGAACACTGTGCGCAAACTGGCCGAGATGGTTGGCGCATAAGGGGCGGCATTGCGCCGCCCCTTACGATGCCTGTCAGGCTTTTGCTGTCCTGGCGCCGGCGCCCACGGCGGCGGTGCGCAGCACGTAGTAGATGGTGCCGGCGATGGCGACGCCGAAGAACCAGCCATAGACGCCCCACCAGGACGGCAGCCAGTTGGTGAAGTTGGGCAGGATCGACGAGAAGATGGCGCCGATGCCAGCGGCGATGAAGGCATTGACGTGCCAGCCGCCCTGGAAACGGAACTCTCCGTCCTCGCGATAAAGCGCCTCGACGTCGACCTCGCCCTTCCGGATCAGATAGTAGTCGACCATCATCACGCCGAAGATCGGTCCCATCGTCGCGCCGATGACGTTGACGAAGGAGGCCGCACTGCCTTCCCATGGCGCGAAGGGATAGAGCACAAGCGCGATCAGTGCCGCGATGTAGCCACCCTTCTTGAAGTCGATCTGACGCGGAAAGACGTTGGAGAAGTCGAAGGCCGGCGAGACGAAGTTGGCGACGACATTGATGCCGAGCGTCGCTACCGCGAAGGTCAGGGCGGCCAGCGCGGCCAGGAACCAGCTGTCGAATTTGGCCGAGATCTGGTCGGGGTGCAGCAGCACTTCGTGGTAGACGTCATAGGCGGCTATGGTGGTGACGCCGGCAACCAGCGAGAACAGGATGAGGTTAACCGGCAGGCCCCAGATGTTGCCCTTGCGCAGCGACGCCTGGTCGGGTGCGTAGCGGGCGAAATCGCAGAAGTTGAGATAGAGCGCCGAGAAGTAGGTGACCCAGATCGCGGCCACCGCGAAGAGCGCGGTCCACGAGCCAGGTTCTCCAGGCACACCTGCGTCCCTGGTCTTCTCCTTCAGCACGTCCATCGGGATATCGCTGGTGAAGGCGAAGGTTCCGGACTTGACGCAGAGATAGACCGCCAGGATCAGCATCATCACCCAGACCGCCGGCCCCGCCCAGTCCTGGAAACGGCGCACTGTCTCCATGCCTCGCTGGATGATCAGCAACTGCAGCGCCCAAATGACGACGAAGCAGATGACCTCCAGCCCGGAATGGCCGAGAAAATGCGTGTTGGCGTTGAAGTCGGCAAACCATTGCGAGCGGATCAACAGCGCCACGATGGCGCCGGAAGCGGCGGCCGTCTGGGCGCCGTACCAGAAGCAGGCGACGATGGCGCGCACCAGCGCCGGTATGTTGGCGCCCCAGATGCCGAAAGAGGCGCGGGCAAGCACGGGGTAGGGCACGCCGGTCTTCACCCCGGCATAGCCGACCATGTTCATCAGCGCATAGATGATCAGCGAACCGATGCCGATGGCGATGATGAAGTTGACGAAGCCGCCGCAGAACAGGAACAGGCTGGCCGCGAGATAATAGCCCCAGAGGCTGTGGACGTCCGATGTCCAGACGTTGAAGATCGAGAATGGTCCCCAGTTGCGGACCGTCGCCGGAGCGAGATCCTCGTTGTACAGGTCAGGCGATGCGCCTTGTATGATCACTGCGATGTCCTCCCCTTGATGGCCACGCGCTTCCGCGTGTTGGCCGCGCAAGTTAAGCCTGACGCAGGGGAACCGGCAACCAACCCATTTGCCGGCTTTGGCCTTAAAGATATTCAATCAGAACCGAGCTTATCAGCAGGGGTAAGCTGGGTGCTGGCATGCCTGCAATGGCGATTCGAATTTGCCGAAACAAGGGCCGAAGGCTGCCCGTTTCTTGCCACCAATCTTTTTTAAGCGGATCTTTCTTTTTCTCTGGAACCAAATGGCCATCCGGGAGTTTAATGGGGTTCGATCGAGCGGAGGGCGATCGACCGGGAGGAAACATATGGACCGCTTGCATTTCTTCACGCCCGTGCGCCTTGCGTCCGGGGTGGGGTACCCAGTTCAGGAAGTCGACAGCGTTGCCGAAGCGATGGTGTTCCTGCGTAAGTGGCCAACGGGGCGGCGCGGACCGGTTTATCAGTGCGCCTTGAATTGCTGCTCCGCTGCGCTGTCCGGCAACATGTCGGCCGAGGAAGCGAGAAAGGCTTTTACCGGATTTGCCCGCATCACCCGCCTGCTGGACGACGACATGGCGCTGCCCGTCGGTGGCGACCATATCGAAAACATCTACGCGTTGAGGCGGTAGGCGCCGAATTCTGTTGAGTTCGAAGGCTGCGCCCGTGATGGCTGCGGCAGGGTTTGTTGTGCGCCTCCGGTGAGAACGGCAAATGGGCCGGCCCGGAGCCGGGGCTTTCGCACGATTCTATAGCCCCCTTGCCACTGGCCACGCGCCGGGGAGCACAAGGCATCCTCACGCCGAACTGATGCAGCCGATCGGCGGCGCGCCTGCAATTCAAAGACTGAAAACAATCGTGTCGACGCAATCCACACTTGTGGTTCGGCGCATGCATCAAACGGTGGACAGCCTACTCGCTTGCTTCCCGGTCACTCGCTTCCCGGCCAGACACCTGTTCGATGAGGATCCGGAAGAAAACGTGCGGTATGCTATCTGACACGGGAGGCATTACAGGCTTGAGGGCACCTGGCTCCCACCAGTCCGCATGCTTGCTCAACACTGACCACGCGTGATCGCGCTGAAGCTTGTGGCCGACCCGGTCAGGCAGTTCTTCAAAGCGGCCGTCGACTACCACGCTTCTCCATCCTCGCCCCTGGCCGTGTTCGTCGATCTGGACGCACACAAGGGGATTGGTCCGCATCCAGTCGATCTTCTTCCCCGGCAAGGAGAACGCATAAAGGTGATAATCGGCGTAAGCGTAGTTGAAGCACACGACGTAGGGCTGTCCGTCCTTGGCACATGCCAAGTGGCCGACACGATTGGACGTCAGCAATTTCGTGCATTCCAATGCAGACAGTGTGCGGATCAGCATCGATACTATCTCCCATGCTGTAATTTCACACCTTGGCAGCAGCATTCGCAATGATTTGGGTCAAACCGCCGCGTCTGTTTGGTCAACAGGGTTCCGGCCGTGCTTCGGAGCGCAGCAACCCGCGGGTGCAGCCGGACCGTGATCGCGGGACCATCGCAAATGGCTGACATGACGACGGCCGGACCGTTGCTCCACTAGGTCGACCGCTTGTTCGTGCGGATCAGGGCGCGGGATCGCAGGACCCGAACACGCACCTGCTCGCTGGAGATGATCAGGAAAAAGCCGGAGTTAGCAAGCCATGGCCATTGCAACGAGGCATCAACTCTTCGCCGGGCTCTCGCGCAATACGTTTCTTCTGGCCTTGGCCAGCCTGTTCGCGGACATCTCGACGGAGATGCTCTATCCGGTCCTGCCGATTTTCCTCACGCAGACCTTGAAGGCCAGCGGGAGCGTGGTCGGCTTGGTGGAGGGCGTCGCTGACGCGACGCAGAACATCGTCCAAGGCTTTTCCGGCTCGCTCTCGGACAAGCTGCAAAGGAGAAAGCCCATCGCCCTGGCGGGTTACCTGCTGGCCGCGATCGGCAAGCCAGTTATGGGCGTCGCCACGATTTGGCAAGGCGTTCTGGGCGGGCGATTCCTAGATCGGCTCGGCACCGGTACCCGTTCGGCCCCGCGCGATGCGCTTATCGCCTCCTCCGTGGACGAGGCGAACAGGGGAAGGGCCTTCGGGCTCGAAGGAGTTGGCGATAACGCGGGCGCGTTCCTGGGGCCGTTGCTCGCTGTCTTGCTGCTCATCGTATGGCATCTCGACACGCGCCTGATTTTCTATCTCGCGGTTATTCCAGGTCTTCTCGCCTTCCTGATGGTCCTTCTCGTCGAGGAACGGCCCGTCGAGCTGATGGCGAAAGCGAAGATCGACGTCAGCTTCAGACGATTTCCCAGGGCCTACTGGAAGTATCTCCTGGCGACGGCCCTGTTCGGCATCGGCAATTCCAGCAACGCCTTTCTGATCCTGCAGACCAAGGATATCGGCGCCTCATTGACGGCGACGATCCTGATCTATGCGGGCTTCAACCTTGTCGCTGCGCTGGTCTCCTACCCGGCGGGGTTTCTATCGGACAGATTGGGCAGGAGAAACATCCTGCTCCTGGCGTTCGCCATCTTCCTGGTCACCTATCTCGGCTTCGCCTTGACCCGGCACGTCGCCCTGATCGCGGTGCTCTTCGTGTTTTACGGGCTCTATCAGGGGATATTCCGCTCCGTTGGCAAAGCGTTGGCGAGCGACCACGTGCCGGAGCAGCTTCGCGCCAGCGGAGTCGGCTGTTACAACACGACGGTGGGGTTGTTCGGTCTGGTAGCCAGCCTTGTCGCCGGATGGCTCTGGGACGGGGTCGGCCACGCCGCCGTGTTTCTCTTTGGCGCTGCTTGTGCAGTTGTGGGCAGTCTCGCCCTGCTGATGTTGGTTGCCGACGTCAAGCATCTTGGAACGGGCGGACGATGAGCGTTTGACGGAAGGGCTCTTCTCACCTTCGAGCTTCGGTGGCGCAGAGGCAAATTTGACTGGACGGCTGGTGCTCGAAAAGGTAACGAACGCAAATGTCAGATATGCAACTAGCGATTGCACCCATGATGGATGGGGCAGATAAATAAGCATAATCAGCTAGTTACGGGATTTTGTGTGCAAAACGAGCACACGAAAGTTCTGCTTCTCTTCTTTTTTCGTTCCCGCGAAGGAGCCGCCGAAAGCCCGTTTTCGGACGCTCTTCTGCCGAGATTTTGGCCGCTCCGATGCGGATGTTCGCCGGGATATCCGTGAACCTCATTGTCCGCCGCGGCGTCCAGTTTGCCTGGGGTTCTTGGAAGCTTTTCGAACTTTCTGCCTTGCGCCTCCAGCCGAATTGAGCGCGCTTATGAAAGAGATTGGGAGGTCCAGCCACGCGGCGGTACAAACTTGATCATCCGAGACGGCCGCTCACCGCGGGGGGGGGTGAGTCGGGAGGCCGCTACATCGTGCGACCCTCTATCGAGAGGGGCGTTCTTTTGCTATCGTCGGCGTGCAGCGTGACAGCCAAGTCTAGATCGCGCGCGACACGAGGACTCTCCAGACACTGGGCCTTCGGGATTGCGCTTTCCGGCGGGGGATCAGAAGCGCGACCTTCGCCATGGGCGTTCTCGTCTCGGTGTCTAAAGAAACCTCCCCAGACCCATTCATCGTACTTCCCACGGCGTCCGCTGCCCACAGCCGATTGGCAAATACAATAGTGCCTTCGCGTGTAAAGTGCGGTGCGTGTGGCGGCCAGGAATGGCGCCAAACCTTACAGTTTTGTATTGTGCAGGCAATCTAGCCTCAAACCGTCCTATGTATGTCTTGTACCGTCGGAACTGTCCGGATGATTTCTATACCCCTAAGGTTAGGCGACGCGGCCCACAGCATCGAGTCCCAAGGTGGAACCCCGTGGCAGGACATCCAATGCTGGAAGTGGACAATGGAGCTGCGGCATTGGTCAACGGTTCGCTGCTCTGGAAGGGTCAAACGCCATGGTGCTCAGCCGACGCGAATTGATGCTCTACGGTGCCGGAGGGCTGGTCTGCGCGGCCTTCTCGACCCACGCCGAGGCCAAGGTCCAGGCGCCGCTGACCGATGGCCCTCCGTTGTCGGGCAAGGCTGATTACATCCAGTGGATGCAGAAGAACCGTGGTGAGACGGCTAGTTTCCTGGGACAACGCTGGGACCGTCTCGAACAATTGATAGTCCACAAGGACGTGTGGGACGATCGCAACAAGCGCGCCTATCTTCTGACCCCACGCGAGCGCTTCGTCACCAAGGCGAACATCGCGCGCGCCTATGAATGGCACTATCTCGACATCGGCTATGGCGTGACCATCACCGGCCCGCATACGGTTGCCCGCATGACCAATTCCATCGACGTGCGCCAAGGCGACAAGGTGCTGGAGATCGGCACCGGCTCTGGATACCAGTCCGCCTATCTCTCCTATCTCACCGACAAGGTGTATTCGATCGAGATCATCAAGCAGCTGGCCGCCCGCACGCGCGGCATCTATGACGGGCTCATCGCCGACGGCTACACCGAATACAAGCATATCTCGACCCATACGGGCGATGGCTATTACGGCCTGAAGGAAGAGGCGCCGTTCGACAGGATCATTGTCACCTGCGGCATCGACCACATCCCGCCACCGCTGCTGCAGCAGCTGCGGCCCAACGGCATAATGGTCATCCCAGTCGGACCGCCCGGCGCCCAGCATGTGCTTAAGGTCACCAAGAAGCAGGCCGCGGACGGCAGCTTCACTGTCGCGCGATCGGACATCTATCAGGGAGGCACCTTGTCGTTCGTGCCACTGACCAAGCTCGGCGAGTCAGGCATAGTCGGCACCCACAATGGCGGCTGACGATGCGTGTCGGCCCGGCAATACCTGACAGGATACGGCAGGCCCTTCGACAAAGCCCGGCGGCGACCATGCATGCGGAATATGCCTGCCTAGCCTTTTTGCCAATGGCCGCCATTTTGTGAAGCCTAACGAGACGGTATTCATGCCAATAGGCAATAAGCAACCCCAGGACTATCAACGATGCCGGATATGCCCATAACTGGTTTTTCAGCAAAGCGATCACGAGGGCGATTTTTACGATCCCATGACTGAGAAGTTAGAATGCGTAAAAATCCTGGGTAGTGACCGAGACGTTGCTCGCCAGCACCATCGGATGGCTGGCGATGAAATCTGGGGGTCCTCTACGAGCTCTTCCGGTGTCAGGCTGTTGGCCAGCGAAACGATCGCGTTTGTGCTGACGAACGCCAGTACGACGGCGCCTACGCATTCAATGAGCGCGTGTGCGCCCTTGAGCAGCAGGCTGACCTCGAAAATCTGATGGACACTATGCTCGTTCATGGGTCTCCTGATTGGCAAAAAACGACGACAAGGCAATTTCATGGACGTGGCGATTACGCAATGGATCAACGCGGCAGCGGGAACCAGCCCCGAACTTGACAAGATGATGGTCGGGGTGACGACGTTTGGTGTCCCATTTCTAATTGCCTGCGTAGCCTTGCAATGGTGGAGCAAGACGGACCGGGTGCATGTTCGCCATGCGGCGATCGTTGCGGGACTGTCGTTCTTGACCGGGCTGGGCGCCAACCAGGTTATCCTGCTTTTTGTGCACCGTATGCGGCCCTACGAGGCTGGAGTCACCCATCTCATAATCCCTACCAGCGCTGACTGGTCGTTCCCTTCGGATCACGCGACCGCCGCCTTCGCGATCGTTGCTGCTTTTGCGTTTCAAGCCTTGCCAAGCCGTGCGCTCGTCTTCGCCGCAATAGCTGTCCTTGTTGCCTGGTCCCGGCTGTTCGTTGGGACACACTACATGACGGATGTCCTTGGCGGAGCGCTCACGGGTATCTGTGCCGCCGCGCTAGTGTCCGCGCTCTATCGGGAAGGCAACAGGCTTGACCGGATTGCAACAGGGATCCTGTAAGCGATAGGTAAATCCCAGACATGGGCGAATCCGGCTGCCCTTCAAGGAGAGGAACCGGGCTGGCAGAGCCAACCCGGTCTTTTGTTTTGTGAGGCCTACTTGGCCTGATGAATGCTTGAAACCGACAGCTTGCCGGCCTTGGTAGTGTAGGTGACACTCACCTTTTCACCGACTTTCAGCGTCTCGGCTTCGATGCCTTCCGGGAGGGTGAAAGTCCGCCCGTCGGACAACGTGATCGAGTCACCATTCTTGTCGACGCTGGTGATCGTGCCGGTGGTTGCCTTGGCAAAGGCTCCCGTTGAGGTGGCGACTGCCAGGATCATAGCGGTAGCGATGACTGATTTCTTCATTTTCATTTCCTTGTTGGGTTGTGATGCCGCAACGGGCCTTGAGCCCAGGCGGCAGCTAGGGCGATCCGGAGTAGCTCGGCTTCCGGATCATCTCTCTCACCTTGAGAGGATGGCGTGAGCCTAGGCTTGAGAGTTTTCAGGGGGATGGCCGCTGCATTACAATTGGGTAAGCATAGGCTGTCAGATATCCCGCAGGTGCTCGGCGTCGTGCCCGGGCGAGGGCCTCGCCGACAAGACCGCAATGACGACCGATGCGATCACAAGACTGAGCACGATTGCTAGGTAGGTCCATGGAATCGAAAGCGCCTCGGGCGGAGGATCGAACACGCCGGTCAACAGTTTGACCAGCATCCATGCCGTCATGAGACCCGAAGCCACACCGAATATGATGCCGCCGACAACAATGAGAAGGCCCTCGCTCCAAAGGAACGCGGCCAGTTGCCGGGGCTTGGCGCCGACGGCGCTCAAAATGGCGAAGTTCCGGCGGCGTTCGATGAACCCCAGCGCCAACATCAGCCCGGCCGCAGCTGCCGCCATGACGACAGAAAACCCAAGTTCGATCGTCGTCAATCCGCCCAGGTCGACGGCGGTGAGGCTCGAACCGATGAGGTGCTTCGCCTGGCTGATGTCGGAAACTTTCAAAGACGGGTCGATAGCGACTGCCGACGAGGCCTGTCGTGCAAGCGCGAGCGGATCACCTTTTGCTCTCATCAACACGTACTCGGACACATCCGACCCGGTCATGCGGGCTACATAGGCGGCATTGGCGACGAGGAACGGATCCTTCGGCGCGGTCGGAAATTCGCGCGCCACACCAATGAACTTGAACGGAACCGGATGATACTGGTGATCTCGTGCGTTCATGAGCCGCAGATTGATCGTGTCGCCTAGCTGGAGCTGAAAATCCTGTACGGTCTCCTCCGACACGAGCACGCCTTCGGGCGACGCGGCAAGGCGTTGCAGGATCTCGATCGCGCTGCCGCCGCTGAAATAGGCATCGGATAGGTTCGTTGCGCGTTCGATGCGCCCGGGATTGATGCCGTAGAGATCCTGCAAGTCCGCCCCGACATACGCGAAGCGATGCTGCATGGGCTCCGCCGCGGCTGCTTCTGGCGATGTCGCCAAGAGGCCCAAATGTGTCCCTGCCGGCCTGTCCGACGTTCCGAACACAGTGACGTCGGATCCGTTGGTGAGTTCTGCATCGATGCGGGCTTGTGCGTTGTAGGTGGTGTTGAAGATGGCGGTCGACGTGGCGAAGGATATCGCCAGCGCGGTCATCGCGATGCCGATGGTCAAGCGCCGCGGCTGTCTCGACAATGCGGCCGACACGATGGAAGCAAGTGGTCCAGAGACTGGCCTGACGATACCTTGCAACATGACGCCGTTGCGCGAGATGATTGAGGCCGACAGGCGGATAGTGAGCAGGGCTGTGCCCAGCCAGAACAGCGCCGGCGCTATGAACGCCTTGTAGTCGACCGCTGTTGCGGCGACGCCTTCAGGCGCAAGCACGATCTGATATCCGGTGCTCGCCGACTGCCAGAAGAACAGCCCGGCGGCGGCAAGCAGGACGATGTCCAGCCACAGGCGCTGCCAGAGCGGCGCATCTGTTCGGACGACGGCGTGACGGGCAGAACTTACCGTGCTCCAACGCGCATCGCGCCAGGCTGGCCACAGGAAGGCTGTGAAGCCCAGCAACAATCCCGCGCCCACGACAAAAACCAGCATCGGAACGCTTACCGATGTTGTTTCGAGCATGCCGGGAGCCAGAATGCCGAAGACCACTGTGCCAGCAATCCCGATCCCGGTGCCGCCGATCGCCGCCATTGCGGCCTCGGTGGCCGACAAGGCCATGATTCTGCGGGTCGTGGCGCCGCGAACACGGAGCAGGGCCTGCTCGATGCGCCGGCGTGCGGCGCCTGACGATGTCACGGCAAAGGTTAGGACCACGGCCAGTGCGATGCCGGGCAGGCCCAAAAACAGGAACAGGACGGAGGCGTAGAGCGCATCCTGGCGGACGGCGTCAAGGCGGGCACCGAGATTGTTCGCGACCAGGGCTTGACCCGCGACCTTCGCTTCAAAATTTTTCTCCGCGCCGGTAACGAAATTGTATGCCGAGACCGGGTCGGGCGGTAGCATGGCGTGAGCAAGTTGCACATGTAACTGCAGCCTGGCGGTGTCAGGTCGCGTTTTCTGCTGAGCATCAAACAATTGCTGCCAGTCTTGCTCCGGCAGGATGAGCACGTTGTCCGGTGGCGCCTGGGGAGCTGCCTGAGGCGGCAAGCCCACCGCCTGGAACAGGGAATCCGCATCGGGCAGATCGATCACACCGGCGACCTTGACGTCTACTGAGGGCAGCCCGATCCGCTCGATCGAGATCGTGTCACCAGGGCCAACGTGAAGGTTAGCCGCCGTTTGCTGGGCGATCAGCACGCCGTTGGCATCCCCGGCAAGTGGCCGCACTTCCGCCGGGAAGTCCTTTAAATAGCCGCTGTCGAAGGCGATGACTTGTCCCGGTCCCGTGGTCTGTGTTGTGCCTCCCGTCTGCGCCTCAAAACCTGCGACATCGGCATAGCGGACGCGGTGGACAGTCTTCACCCGCGCGGTATCAATCAACGCCTTGCCAACAAGGTCCGGATCCGCCCCTGGGATCACTAGAACCTGCCAGTCGATCGGGACAGCCGAGATGGCCCGGGCCGTCATGGAATTACTGGCGTTGACGAGGAACAGGCCCACCACAGCGAGAAGCATGACTGCCAGTGCCACGCCGGCTGTAGAGCCGGCGACACGTAGGAAACGGCGGGCGAGTATCCCACGGACCCAGAGGAGATATATCATGCCGCCTCGTTCCTGCGACGACCACTAACAAGCCGTCCATGATCCATTGTCCAGCGCGTCGCCATCCGGGCGGCCACCGCCTCGTCATGTGTCGCGATGACCAGGGCCACGTCTGTGCCTTCCAGTCTCTTGAGAATAACGTCGAAGAAGAGTTGCGCTGTCACGCTGTCCAACTGCCCCGTCGGCTCGTCTGCCAGGATGAGTTTTGGTCCTATGGCAAGGGCGCGAGCCATTGCTACCCGCTGTGCCTGTCCTCCAGACAACTCCTCCGGCAATTTGTCCTTGACATTGCCAAGGCCAAAGGAGTCAAGAAGCGACATCGCCGTGGCATTGTCCGCGGGGGCTTTGCCGCCCAATATCAGCGGCAATTCGACATTCTGAACCGCTGTGAGCGCTGGGAACAGGCTGGGGGTCTGGAATACGAATCCGATCCAGCGTGGCCTGAGTTCCTCGAACGAACCGAGGCCGGGCCATTCCACAGTGCCCGTTGTCGGCTTGTCCAGTCCGCCGAGAATATGCAGCAGGGTGGACTTGCCGCTGCCGGAGGGTCCAACCAAAGCAATGCGCGCACCACTGACGATCTCGCAGTCGACATTGGCCAGGACCGTAACCAGGCCGGCGTTGCCATCGCGGAAGTCTCGGCCGAGGCCTTTGCCAACAACGAGTGTCTCACTCACCTGACAATCCTCCCGTCTTTCAGCCTGACGATCCGGTCGGCTCGATGCGCCAGCGCTTCGCTGTGCGTTGCCAGCAGGGTTGCCAATCCCGCCTCGCGTCGCGCCTCGAAATGGCCGATGAGCCTGGATTCCGTCTCGCGATCGACTTCGGCGGTTGGTTCATCGGCAATCAAAATGGGGGGGTCGGCGGCCAGTGCCACGGCGAGACCGGCACGCGCCGTTTCGCCACCTGAAAGCTGGGTTGAAAATGCCGTTGCACGGTGCGAAAGGCCGACTCCTTCCAGGAGGGCGGCAAGTCGTTTTTCGTCCGGGTTTCCGGCCAGGAGCATCTGGAAGCGAAGGTTTTGTTCGACGGTCAGATGCCCGTATAGGTTCCCCGACTGCAGGAGGATGCCGAAACTGGCCGCACGAATGAGCGTGCGCGCGGCTTCCGACCGCCGGGTCAGCCGTACTCCGGACACTTCTACATGGCCGCCATCGGGCTCGTCCAGACCGGTCAAACAGGACAAAAGCGTGGACTTGCCGCTCCCTGACGGCCCGGTTAGCGCAACAATCTCGCCCGCCGCCAGCTGAAAACTGACGCCGCGCAGTGCGGCGGTCTCGTCATCCCCGATGTGGAAGAACCGATAGAGCTCATGCGCTACAAGGATAGGCATGTCACTTCCACTTGAACGAGTTGGACATCAGCTGCCATTGATCGACATTGTCCGCGCCCTTGGGCGCATAGAGTTCGAGCGTGACGAGCTTGCCGTCCTTGAAATAGAGGTAGCGCTCGTTCTCGAGCCGGATTTGTTTGTTGGTGACGGCGTTGGGTTCGGAATTGGACGTATAGACGATGCGGATCGCCGAACCCGCCGGCAGCTTGACCTGCTTGACCGCAGTGACCTTGACGGCGCGTTCGGCCGTTTCCAGCTCCGGAACAGACGTTGCCTTGACGCTCTCGACCGTCGGCGCGGCGTCTGCCTTTGATGCAGAAACAATGACGCCGTCGAGCTTATCGATGAAGCTTGCGCCGTCCGCATGATCCGACCGCGCCCAGCCCTCTGGCACCTTCATCGTGAAACCCAGCGGCGAGGCGTAGTCGATGAAGACCTGGGAATCCGGGATATCTCCGGGAGGGTTCTTTTCCGTGGGGACAGCCTTTTCAGCGGCGGCTGCTGCCTGGGCGCCGATGGCGGGGAAGAATACCCCCATGGCTCCCAAGGCCATGGCGAGCGTCAAAGTAGGCAGAGTGCGGGTGGTTGGAGAAATACGTTTCATAGTTGTTGCGGCCTTTCCAATTGAACGGGCAATAGGTCAATCTACGGCATCGAGTTTACAGCGAAGTCGCTGCTCTTATACGGATCGGTAAGCTTTCTGACGCGGCTTCAGTGCCTCCACAATCGGCTATTCCGCTGCTGGAAAGCTCACGATGACTGCCAGGCCCGGTCCGCAGTCTTCAAGCGCTATGGTGGCGCCATGCAGATCAGCGATCGCCCGCACGAGGCTCAATCCTAGACCGCTCCCGGGCGTGGAGCGGCTGTTGTCAAGCCGGTAGAGCCTCTGAAACACCTTTTCGCGCTCTTCGGATGGAATACCTGGTCCGTTATCGCTGACAGTTGCGAGAATGCGACCCGGCCGCCGCGATGTCGATAGCTGGATGACGGTACCTTTGGGACAATGCCGCAGCGCATTTTCTGCCAGGTTGGCGAACATTTGGGTCAGAAGTTCCCTATCTCCATGGATTTGGGCTCCCCCGGCTTGTAGAGGCGTTGTCGACAGCGACTTGCCGTCATCCTCCGCAACGTCGGCGTAGACCTCAACAATAGCGTCGATAACGCTGTTGAGATCCAGGTCTGCAAACCGCGCCTTGCGCGCGCCAGCCTCGATCTGTGCGATACGAAGCAGCGCATCAAAGGTCGCGTTAATCTCGGCGCTCTCGTCCAGCGCTTCCTCCAGTTCATCCCCAACCGTCTGGCCCAATGCCGTTTTCTCGGATGCCGCGTTCAAAATCATCTGGAGGCGGTTCAAAGGCGTCTTCAAATCATGCGCGATGTTGGCACTGACCTGCTTCATACCGTCGACAAGCGCTGACAGGCGGTCGAGAGCGGCGTTCACCTGAGCAGACACAATGTCGATATCGTCCCCGTTTCCAGTGAGGGGAATGCGGGCGTCAAGCCGACCATGCGAGACGTCCACCATCGTTGCAGCAATGCCGTCCAGTCGGCGCTGGACGCGAGATGCAAGCAGGGCGCCGCCGATCACAGCCAGACCTGTGATGATGAGCGTTCCCCAGCCGAAACTCATGAGGAGGATGGTCTCCAGCTCCTCGGTTTCAGACAGGCTGAAGGCAACCGTCAGCTTGTTTCCCCCGACCAAACCTGAATAGGCACGATACCGACTATCCGGCGCCAACCCCGGCAGTTGAGCGCTGACTATAGAAAATCCATCGCGAAGCGCTGTCGCGATGAAGTTTCCGGCCAGATGATTGCCACCCGGGCTAGTGAGTGAGAACAGCTGTTCTTTTTTCGTGCTGATCTGCGAGTGGCTGTCGACGGTGGAAATCAGATCCTCCAGATCGTTCGCGGCATACGTTTCCGCGACGACCGAATAGGTTTCCCTGATGGACTCGTCGAGCCGGTCGGCCAGGTCGAGACTCATCAGGCGATAAACGATGCCGCCGGAGACGATGAAAGCGAGCACAAACAAGAATGCAAACGTCAACGCAAGCCGAAAAGGCGTGCTGCGAAAGAGCCTGAGGCTAGGCATGCAGGCTGTAGCCGGTATGGCGCACCGTATGGACGAGCTGGGTTTCGAAGGGTTTGTCGATTTTGGTCCGTAACCGACTGATATGGGTCTCGACCACACTGGTCTTGGGATCGAAATGGAAGTCCCAGACTCGTTCCAGGAGCATGGTCCGTGTGATTACCCGCCCTTCGCCACGCATCAGTACTTCCAGCAGGCTGAATTCCCTCGGCTGAAGGTCGATCGTCTGGCCATGACGCGTAACATGGCGCATGATGAGGTCCATCTCGAGATCAGCGACCCGCAAGGTGGTCTTCTGCTCCTGAGTCGCCGGCCGCCGGTTAAGCGCATTGATCCGGGCAAGCAGTTCGGAAAAGGCGAATGGCTTGACAAGATAGTCGTCGCCACCAGCTTCGAGACCTTCGACCCGGTCGTCGACGCCGCCGATCGACGTCAGGAAGATCGTCGGGGTCCGCACGCCAGCGGCACGTACCGCCTTGATCATCGAGAGGCCGTCGAGGCCGGGAACCATCCGGTCGGCGACAATCACGTCGTAGGCGTCGCGGGTGGCCGCAAAGAGCGCATCACGTCCGTCAACCAAGATGTCGCACATGTGACCGGCCTCCGACAGGCCGTTTGCTATATATTGGGATGTCCTACTGTCATCCTCTAAAATTAGAATTCGCATTGCAACGACCTTCCAAATATATATTGCTTAGTGTCATAATATTATATTGGTTGATGACATGCTGCTCGATTCTTTGCTACAATGGGGATTGCCGCTCTATTGTTGGGTCAGCGTAGGTCTAGCGCGGATTTATTCCGTTTCGCCAATGCCTTCGCCGAGCGGGTCGGCGTCCTTCTTCATGCTCATGTAGAGGACAAGCCCGGCAATGCAGCCAAGGAAGATCAAGCTTGTTGAGGTGGTGCCAAAGCCCAAGCCGCCGTATTCGAGCGGTTGCGAGAGCAAGTCACCAAACGAGGCGCCAAGTGGCCGCGTCAGGATATAGGCAAGCCAGAAGGCGAGAATCCCATTCACCTTGAAGACATAGTAGGCCAAGGCGATCAGCGCGATTACGCCGCCAAACAACAGGCCGGTGGTCAGATAGCCCATATCAAAGGTTTCGGCGACCAGATCCCCCGCTGCGGTCCCCAGCGAGAACGTAAAGAGGATCGCCAGCCAATAGAAGATTTCGCGTTTCGTGGTGTAAATGGTGTGGATCGACAGTGTCCTTTCGCTGGCATACCAGACCGCGAATGTCGCAGCCAGGACGACGCTGAACGCGACTGTCGTCGTTTCGAGGCGAACGCCGAAATTGTCGACAAGGTTGTCCGTCACCAGGGTGCCCACAACGCTGATCAGCACGACAGCCAACCAGTAAGCCCAAGGAACGTAGCGCTTCTGCGCGAACTGAAACACCAGGGCGACCAACAGGACACCGGTCATGATCAGCGACGTCACCGTGAGCCCAAGGCCAAGATTGACGGCGAGGTAGTCCGCCGCCGTTTCACCCATGGTCACGGCCATAAGTTTGATCAGCCAGAAATCGATGGTGACCTCGGGAACACGGTTCGCGGCCGGTTGGGCAGATTGAAAGGGTAAGAGCGTCATGGTGGTGTCCTGTGATCGAGGCGTTGATTGTTGTCGGCTGGCTTATTTGCCCACGACTTTCATGGCCTGCGCGAAGAAGTCGTCCGCGCGCTTGTCGTCGTCCGCGTTGCAGCGCTCGATGCCTTTCGTCTCGAGGTCGGTCACCTTGGCCTTGTCCGCGTCGCTCATTTTTGCGGTAGCTTCGGCTGCTCGAAGCGTTTTGAGCATTTCCTCGCATGGCACATTGGCGGCAAACGCAGACGACATCGGGCCGGTAAGGGCGAGCGTGGCAAGGGCAAGGGCGAGGGTCAGATTCTTCATGCGGGAGTTCCTTCTTCGGAGCCGGTCTGGCGGCGACATCATTCATCGTCGGTCAGCTGAAAGCAGCCGACATCAGTAGGGTAGGGTGCTAACTTCACCTCGACCTGTCCGCAGAGTTACAGTTTCGTAATAAAGTCGCCGTTCAGGAATCAATGTCGCACAATGACCGCTGCACTGACAAAACATTCCAGCGACGTTCGCAATCCGTCACGTACTATGCAATGCGGACGGGAATTATTACCACTGCCAATATTACCGATCTGTAAGGAGTCGGAAAGCTTACCGGAAGTCGCGATGCCTATATTCTACATTCTTCATGTTTGACCCGAGCGGCCTTCGCCACTTTCTGTCGGGATGGTAGGTATGTACAATTTGTACAAAACGGCACGTATTTATTTCGTCGCCACGGCGAGCGCCTTGTCGGTCTGGACAGGATCCTCCTGGCCAGCGGAAATGTCTCGGCCGAAGCTTTGCGCGCCTTTGGTCGCGAATGACTGCTATGTTGGCTACATAACGCCCGCCGGCACCCTGCTGGTTTTGCTTTCTTCGAAAGACAATGATCCGTTGGTGAGTCTTGAGGTACCGGTCTCCTCTGCCAACCCAGAGATACCGTTCACTCCGCTCGATTTTTCAAAGCAGATCGGCAGCATCGTGATGCTCGACGCAGTGGGTACCGATCGGATCTACTCCGCCCGGATTGTCTCTATTGCCGACCCGATATTCACCGCCCTGTACATGGCCACCATTCTTAAGTTCCCACCAGGTGAGCAGCAGCAGTAACTGGACGCGGATGGTGTGGCGCGCTCGAAAGTTACGGTGAAGTCTCAGTTTGAAATCCATACCAGTATCTTCTTTTCTAGCCTCCGAACTGGTATTGATTGACGGACAAGCATTGATGAGCCGCTAGCACAGGACGTCACCAACAGCGTTCACGGACTGCTTCGCCGCGAAAAGCTGCCGGTGGAGGATCGGGAGATGTGCGGCATGGCTTCCCAGGCCGACAGCGTGATCTTCACGTCTGCCACGGGCGCTCGGTTGGCGTAGTGGATGGCATCGTCGAGGAGCACTTCGTCGCCTCCGACGTCGATCGCGGATCAGCGGAAGGTCGTCGAATTCCGCGTAAGCGGCGATGCGTTCGGGTCGACAGCGGCCGACCCTCCAGATAGCCATTGGCGAACGCCTGGAACATGCGTGCGTGAAGATTGGGTCATCAAGTGGGTCAGAGCGGCCGTTCGCCAACGTCCGATTCTGACCGATATTGTTGAAAAGTCTGCGCCGCGGCGGGGTACGGCATTTGCGCAGAATGGAATTCCCCCAAGGCACCAAATTGAATTCAAGTTCCATGCAATACGCAGGCGTGGAACGGGACTCTATTATCGGTGGCCACTTTGCGGTGCGCCCGACTTTTTCAACGGTATCGACCCAAAAGCGGTCGCATCTTCACAACACGGCTCGCTCCTGAGGCGCCTGGAAATCTTTGCCAACGAGTTTTCATGAACCTGTCATGTGCTGTCGCCTATTCTCGATCCGTCGCGGGGCTGCGAGACGAGGGACACTTCAATGAAATCGCTATCTCTGGCGCTGGCTGCGGGTACGCTGACGGCGGCGTTGGCTGGCGCGCTGTCTGATTCCAGCGCCGTCGCCGCACCCTACAAGCACGTATTGCTCATTAGCGTCGACGGGCTTCATGCGCTGGATCTGGCAAACTATGTCGCCGCCAATCCCGCAAGCTCGTTCGCCGAACTCGCCCATACGGGGATTTTCTATCCGAATGCGCTCACCAGCGCCCCGTCCGACTCGTTTCCTGGCCTTGTCGCACAGGTAACCGGCGGCACGCCCAAATCGACGGGCGTGTTCTATGACGACAGCTACGACCGCACCTATTTCGCGCCGGCCTCGGATTGCAAGGGCGAGCCGGGGGCCGAGGTGGCCTTCGCCGAGAACATCGACGTCGATTCGACGCGCCTTGATGGTGGTGGCAAGCCGGGCGACTACCGTAGCCAGATCGACCCGGCAAAGCTGCCGATGACGCTGATCAACGGCAAATGCTCGGCCGTCTATCCGCATGATTTCGTGCGGGTCAACAACGTCTTCGAAATCGTGAAAGCTCATGGTGGCCGCACGGCCTGGTCCGACAAGCACCCGGCCTACGAATGGCTGAACGGACCTTCGGGCAAAGGCGTCGACGACCTCTACGCGTTGGAACAGGACAGCTTGATCCCCGGCACGAAGGTCAAGACGACGGGCAGCTTCACGGCCGAGCGTGACTTTGATGAAGCGCGGGTCCAGGCGGTGATCAACGAAATCAAGGGCCTCGACAGCACCGGCGCGCATCACGCAGCGGTTCCCACGCTTTTCGGCATGAATTTCCAGGCGGTGAGTGTGGGGCAGAAGCTTCCCAAGGCCGGTCCTGGCGACGAGGCCGGTCTGATGGGTGGCTATCTGGATGCCAGCGGCGCGCCTGGCAATGGTCTTGCCGGGCAGCTCGCCTATGTCGACGGCGCCCTCGGCGAACTGATTGTCGCACTCAAGGACAACCACCTTGCTGATTCGACCCTGGTCATACTTGCCTCGAAGCATGGCCAGTCGCCCATCGACCTGGCGACGTTCCAGCCACTGGACGATGATCCATACACGAAGACACCGGGCTACGCCTTCCACATCGCCGACGACGCCGCGCTGATCTGGCTCAAACCGCAAGACAGGGTGAAAAACCTTACGGCGGCGCTGGATTATCTCGAGAAATCGAGGAAGGCTGAAGGCATCGCCCAGATCCAGCCGCCGAATGCCCTCGCTCTCGCCTATCAGGATCCGGCCACCGACAGCCGTACGCCGGACTTTATAGCCACGGTCAATCCGGGTGTGGTCTACACATCTGGTTCGAAGATTGCTGAGCATGGTGGCGCCAATGCGAATGATCGCAACGTGGCGCTTCTCATCAGCAGTCCCTCGCTCAAGCCGAGGTCGGTACCAGATCTGGTGCAGACGACGCAGGTAGCTCCCACCATCCTGCGGGCTCTTGGCTATGACGCGAACGAACTCCAGGCCGTGAAGCTCGAAGGCACCCAGGACCTGCCGGCGATACCGTTCTAGGCCCAGGATCATGCCGTTTCACAATTGGCCGCCGGGCATGCCCGGCGGCGAATTGTTCGTGATCAGCAATGTTTGCAGACAAGTGACCGCATCGCTGAGTGTGTTGCTGCGATCAGTTGAATCCGCCACCCAAAGCAGACTCTCACCTCAGTTGATCGGTGTCATCACCGTCCAGGAGTGCTTGGCGTTTCTGCGAGAACGACCAGACATTTGCCTCATCTGCTTCCAGTACCCAGATGCTGTCGAAATCATCGTCTTGCCATGATTGCGGAGCGATTCCGATGCCACCGACAAGCGCAGTTGCCAGGGCAGGAATAGACTCGTGTTGCCAGCTAACCAACACCGGCGACTGAGCTGTTCGGATGGCGTCCGCCGCTAGCTGCTCTTGGCCCTTTGAATGAGTGACATCCGGTTCAACACCAAGGCGCCTTGCCAGCGGAGTGATTGTTTGGCTAGGCCGCTTACTCCGAGTGCCGGAATCATCTCTTTTGATCGTGCCCGAGGCAACAATTGATGCTGGTCTGCCTAGAGGGAGAGGCGGATCGTAAAAAAATCTGCAAAGGCCTCCTGCGCGTTGCCAGCCACGCACCGTCAATGACGAGGGATCACTTTCGCCCTGTTCGGTAACTCCGAGGTCCGGACCACCTGGGATCGGCTTTTCGGCATGACGAATGATCATTACTAGCTTGTTTGGCATCGTCTCGCCTGCCTCAGGTTAGCATTGGACTAAGTCGACTGTTCTCTAGGCTGGCTTCGTGGTGTCACCAGAGATCGTTCTCGATACAAGCTCGTTTCCGCCTGTTGTAGAGCCTGCATAGCGGCCTGCATCATCGGATTACCGGACCCAAATTACTGCTTCTAGCGAAGTAGGACGCCAAGGTAGCCTACCGAATTTTCATCTCGGCTTCGCTCAAATACCCCATTTGAAGGCAGTTCGCGACTTCAGATGGGCGGCTCGGCGGTATGGAAACCGTGGCTTTCAAGTAATCGAGGCATCTCGCGCCGCATCGCATTATCCACCAGCTGCTGCAACGCCGCTTGTTTTCCTTGCTGGTGTTCGATGTTCGCCGAGGACATAACACCCAACCCGGACGATAATTGCCTCGAAAGCGATAGAGATGAATTAGCATCACCATCTCGGCGCTGCCGGCTATTGATTTTGACGGCATGGACTCTACGAGAGTTTCGAGTTGAGCGTCGTCCATCGTTGCGAGATGGGCATCAATGGCTTCGATGCAGTCGCCAAGCGCGGCTAGCAATTTGGCTGCGTTGTTTTGCATGTTTTTCACTACTGCCGGATTGATCTCGCCGGCATTGGAATGTCGGTCTGTATTCCTACAGTGTCCGCTGACCAGTCTCGCATCTCAGGGGAAGCATCACCGGATTTCAATATTGACACCGCCAGCGCAGCTATATCTGCGGGCGGTTTTGGCTTGGCAGTCGTAAACGTGAAATAGCCGGCCACGATGGCGCAAATATCGAAATGATCGGTGGAACGAATCGTATTGTCGTTAGCGCTGTTGTGCGCCAGCGCACGGATGTACCGTTTTTTGAAAGTTCGTCCTCATCAATAAGTTCAGTCATTCCACTTCGCCCCCGCGTCGATAGAACGTGAGTAGGATCGTTGCCTACATTAGTTAAAATGCGGATAAGGCCGACCTGGCCTCTGCCCTCAGTGAGTCCATTTTCGCAAAAGACGGCTCGCATCCAAGTCGATCATCCGTTCGAGCGGGATATCAAAATACCAGACGGCCACTGTGATAGAGACGATGGCAATAATCATCGGATAGAACGGGTCGAAGACAAAGTTGAGCGGGTGTCGCCTAATTTTTTTTAGACGCTTGCGCTCCCTGCCGTATTGAAAATCTTCGCTCAAAGCTTCGTTTGCCACGCTGCCAACCGTTACCGTATCGTAAGTCGCAGCAGGTTAAATAATTCTATCAGGTGTGGCTAATATAATCTGCGAGGAATACTACAGGGGGCAGTATGGTCAGCTCGGTTGCCCGTGGCGACCAGCGAAGACTTCCCAGCAGGGCGGGCGCTTTCATCGCTGCCTCGAGCTCCGCAACTGCCGTTTCCAAGGCCGGGGCGCAAGGCAGTGCTGTTGCGGATCACTCGCGATGATAATAACCGCTTGGCCTCGCTGCCTGTCGGCCCGGGGTTGCGGTTCGTTTTCCGGTCGGCGATCTGAAACACCCGAGGCTGCCGTCGGGAAGGTGGGGCGTCGGAACACTTTAGCCATCAATCGTGCTCCCACGGCGTCCGCCCGCAGGCGATCTTCAACGTAAAGTGTGGTTGTGTGCCGGCCAAGGGATCGGTCAAACCTTACGGTTTTGTATAGCGCCGGCAATCTCGCCTCAAACCATCCCGTATATGTCTTGTACCGTTGGAACTGTGGCGATGATGTCCGCCCCCACTCGGCGGCCCACAGCTTCGGTTCCAAAGGTGGAATTTTGTTCGATGGTCCGCCACGCAAGGGAGGTCAAAAGCCATGGCACTGAACCGACGCGAATTGATACTTTTCGGCGCCGGAGGACTGGTCTCCACTGGCTTCTCGACCGGAATCGCCGTCCCCGCGCGACTATCCAGAGTGCCCTCCGCTTACCAGCAAGGCTGGCTATATCCAGTGGATGCGGAAGAACCGGGGTGAGACGGCTAATTTCCTGGGGCAGCGCTGGGACTCGAACAAGTGACAGTTCTTAAAGACGGGGGCGATCGCCGCGCCACAAACAGATCTACGGCCAGTTCATGGTGACGGTCGACATGAAGACCGGCGCCCCGATGGGCGGCACGCCGGAGGGCGCCCAGATGATGTAGACGATGGGAGCACTGGCACTGAAATACCGGCTGCCGGTGGCGCACTGCGGCTATTCAAAATTAGCGACCGACTGCGAACAGCTTGTCGGCTGGTACAAATATGCGGGCGGGCTGCCATTCGACGATTTCAAGGAGGCCATGGCGGCGATCCGCGAGGTGGGGCCTCAGGGCCATTTCCTCGGCACCCAGCATACGCTCGAACATTTCGAGTCGGCCTTCTTCATGCCCACCATCATGGACTTCAACTCGTTCGAACAGTGGAAGGCTGAAGGCGCAAAGGACCACGACACCCGCGGCCGCGAAAAAGCGCGCAACATGCTCGCGGATTATGAGGAGCCGAAGCTCGATGAGGGTATCGCGGAGGGGCTGACGGATTTCATTGCGCGGCGCGAGGAGGCGCTGCCAAACAGCGTCAGTTGACGCGACGGACGAACAACTAACGGGAACAAAAAAAGGGAGAAAAAAATGACGCTCTTCAGAAGCAATGGCGACCGCGTGCCGGGCGCTATCGAGGCAATGGCGAAAGAGACGCGTGCAGGCCGCATGGATCGGCGAGAATTCCTGGCGCTGGCCAGCGCCTTCGGCGCCTCGACGGCTTTCGCTTATGGCATGATCGGCCTTGCCGCGCCGACAAAAGCCCTGGCCGACGAACCGAAAAAGGGTGGAACGCTGCATGTCGCGATGTCGGTCAAGGCACAGAAGGATCCGCGCACCTATGACTGGACCGAGATGGCAAACGTCACCCGTTGTTGGCTGGAGCCGCTCGTCCGCTACACGCACCAGTTCACTTTCGAGCCGGTCCTGCTCGAAAGCTGGGACGTCAATGACGACGCCACCGAATACACACTGCATCTGCGCAAAGGCATCACCTGGAACAATGGCGATGCCTTCAACGCCGATGACGTGGTCTCCAATCTGAACCGCTGGTGCGAAAAGGGTGCTTCCGGTAATTCCATGGCGGCACGCGTCGGCGCGTTGATCGACACAAAGACCGGCAAGGCGAAGGATGGCGCCATCACCAAGGTCGACGACCTCACGGTCAAGCTGAAGTTGTCCGAACCCGACATCGCGATCATACCGGGCTTCACCGACTATCCGGCGCTGGTCGTGCATCGCGACTTTGACAAGGATGGTGCCGACCCGATCAAGAAGCCAATCGGCACCGGACCTTTCGAGTTGGTGTCCTATGCAGTAGGTACCAAGGCGGTCGTCAAGCGTCGCGAGAACGGCAAGTGGTGGGGTGGTGAAACGCCGCTCGACGGCGTCGAGTTCATCGATTACGGCACTGACTTCAATGCCACGTTGAACGCCTTCGAATCAGGCGAGATCGACCTCGATTTCGAAACACCGGCCGATTTCATCGACGCCCTTGATAAGATGGATCTGGTGAAATCGGAGGTCGCGACGGCGACCACGCTCGTTGCCCGCACAAACATCACCTACAAGCCCTATGACGATCAGCGGGTGCGCAATGCGCTGCAGATGGCCGTGGACAACAATGCCGTAATGCAGCTCGGCTACGCGGGGCTCGGAACGGTCGGCGAGAACCACCACGTCGCTCCGATCCATCCCGAATACTATCCGCTGCCCAAGAAGACACGCGATGCCGCCGCCGCCAAGAAGCTGATGGCGGATACCGGGCACGCCGACTTCGAGCACGAGCTGATCACTGTCGAGGACGAATGGCAGAAGAACACCGGCGATGCGATCGCCGGCCAGTTGCGCGATGCCGGCATCAAGGTGAAGCGTACGGTGCTGCCGGGCTCGACCTTCTGGAACGACTGGACGAAGTATCCGTACTCGATGACCATCTGGTACATGCGGCCGCTCGGCGTCCAGGTGCTGGCGCTCGGCTATCGCTCGGGTGAGGCCTGGAACGAAACGGCTTATGCCAATCCGGATTTCGACGCCAAGCTGAAGCAGGCGCTTTCGCTGGCAGATCCTGCCAAGCGCAAGGAGGTCATGAAGGACGTCGAGCAGATCCTGCAGGATTCCGGCGTCATCATCCAGCCGTTCTGGCAGAAGCTTTACTGCCACATGAGCAAGAAGGTGAAGAACTACGGAATGCACCAGACCTACGAAATGGACTTCCAGACCGTCTGGCTCGACGCCTGATTTAGCTTCCGAGCTTTGCAAGCAACCGCCGCCGGCACCTCTGACAAAAGGTGCCGGCGGCCGGTAAATCACCGACAGGCAATTGGCGCAGGCAAAATGTCCGACGACGAGATCATCCTTTGCGAGCTTTCCGACGACGAGCTGGGGGTGATCGGCACCGCTTTGCGATGTCAAACCGATGTCAACGTCCGTCATTGATTCTGAGCGCTATGAGGCGAAGCGAAAGGGAGGAGAGGCAATTTGACCGCAAGGCGTGCCATCGACGTATGCGAGACTGTCTTCAGTACCTCCAGCCTCAAATTGCCCATCAAATTGGATCGCTTTGATCTTCGTCGAGCGTCTTCGATGTCTGTTCCAATTCGATGCCAATCGAAGCATGAAGCACGGCCTCGGACCTACCCACACGTCCGCTCTCCAACCGGCCACGAACTGTCCATTTGCTGCCCAATCAGTATAAATAGCTCTTGAAGTTTGCTCAGGGAGCGACGCCCCGGCATGCCCGTGACAAGTACGGCCAGCATCAACCCTTGAACCGCCGAGCTGGATGTTTCGCTCGCGAGGCCGTGCCACTGAGCCTGTCGACGCTCGCCGACCAGGTTGGCGCGGCCACTTTCGCGCTTATGCCCCTCTATCGCCGGATCGTCATGTTCTCGCTGCCGACCGATTGTATGGCGACGACACAACGGTGCCGGTCCTCGCCAAGGGCAAGACCGATATCGGCGGGGTTTATGTCCGCGACGACCGCCATTCGGCGGCGCCGATCCGCCCGCCGCGCTGTTCCACCATTCGCGCGACCGCCGTGGCGAACATCCGCGAGCGCATCTCGCTTCAGGGTATGCACCCTCGCGCTAACGACACATGATGATGTTGAAAATGCTCGGCATGCGTTCTTGACGGCTGCGTCGAAAATTACGTGCGGTGGAAGCGACGACGGGCACCGCTGCGCCAAACCCAAGCAGCTCGGCGTCTATCTATTGCAACCACTGGATGTCTTAACCAGATGAATCAATGCCAAGTAAAGACGCAGGTGCCCCTGGGAAGTTGCCGAATGAAGCCTTCGTCAGGCCGCCTCGCGCTTCCGCATTCCAGATCGGTACAAGGTGCCAATGGCTTCTACTCAGACTTGAATAGGGATCGAGCGGGCGTCCTTTGCGATCGAAATGCACCGCGAGCCCTTGGTCGACAGCGCATAGTACGACGTAGCGCTCGATCTGATCGTCCGATAGCTCGCAACCGTACGCTCTGTCCCGCACCATCTGAGCTGCGGAAAAAGTTGAAATTATGCAACCGGGAGCGCAGAGGTCGACATACCCCTGAACAGCGTCGATAACGTTGTCCGGAATCGGAAAGTTAAAGTGCCGCAAGTTTGTTGTAGTAGAAGCTATGGTCCGATTTGGCATTTCGCCTACTTAAAGCCCCTGTACACGCTATCAGGTGGGCGGACATAGCTGCAAGGACTGACTGAGAACCGCCGGCGAGGGATCGGTCAGCGGCCGCTCGACCGCAGGCGTTACGGAATGATTCGCCAAACGTCACCTTAGAGCGCATCATGCGCCGTCGCTGGCCACTGAACGGGCGCTCGTACTGGGAGTGTGAGCGTACTCCACCCTTGCCGGGAGCATGCGTTGGAAGACGACTTCCTTACTTCACGCGTGTCGGCTTTCGATTTCGACGCCCTTCGGAGCGTTTCTTAGGCATCTCTCGCCGAACTGAGCATCCCAGAGGTGCGATGGGCCGAACACGAAAAGGCCATGGCACGCGATTTCACACGATGCACATGTTGATGCCGGTATGATCGACTGGATCTTTCGCAAATGACTTGCCTACCAGCAGCGGGCTACTGGTTCTGGTCCTGGAAGATGAGGCGCTTATCGGCCCTAATTTGGAAGCGGCGCTAGTTGAGGCCGGCTTCACTGTGGTCCTTACCGCTGGCCCGCGTTGAAGCTGCCTGCGCCAATGCGCATTGCTTTCGATGGAGAAGCTGCGGCCGACGCTAGGCGCGTAGATTTCCTGCCGCTCGTGTTCGCGAGCGGAAGTCTGGTCGTTGCGCAGGTCTACCTTCGCATGACGATCCAGCGCCGCTGGCGTTCCTGGCTCACCACCGCGGTCATCGCGCGCTGGCTCGCAAGCGGCCGTTACTATCAGTTGAACCTCGTCAGCGGCGACCGACAGAATCCCGAATTCCGCCTCACGGAGGATTTGCGGATTGCCATGGAATCGCCCGTTGATTTCATCTCTGGGGTGCTCGACGCGTTTCTGTCGGCCTCCACCTTCATCGTGGTGTTGTGGACGATCGGCGACGCCTTGAGCCTCACCCTCGGAGGCTCGACCATCACCGTTCCCGGCTTGCTCGTCATCACGGCGGTGATTTTTGCCGCGATCACGTCCACCTCGATGGCGGTCATTGGCCGCCATTTCGTCCACCTCTCCGAGGGGAAGAATCAGGCGGAAGCCGAATTCCGTTACACGCTGACGCGCGTGCGGGAAAACGGCGAGGGCTTTTTTGCAGGATTAACGGAACCGCATGCCTGTGGCGGTACGGCGGTCGGTTTCCTTCTTGAGGGAAACTCTTTCCCAATGACGGAGTTGATGGAACAAGCTGCCTTTCTGGCAGCCGTAACCGGAGAAATTTTCCATGAGCAACTTCAAAATACTGACAACGGGCGCTATGGCGCTTGCGATCATGGCTGGTTCAGCGCTTGCTGGCGGCAGCACTGGAACGTCCGCGCTCGATGACCCGGCGAAGATGTCTCCCTTCTTTACTGATGCCGGCATGAAGACGATGAAGTCCGAAGCGGAATTCAAGGCCGCCTGGATGGCCATGAAGGAAGAAGACCGCGCAGGCATGATGAAGGAATGTGGCGACGAGGCTATCGCGAAGTCACATGACAATTTCTGCAAAATGACAAAGCAGCTCGGCGGCGCCAACTGATCAGCTAGGCCTAGTTCCCGATCGCCCCGCCGGAGTGCGCCGGGGGGTTTTTTCGTTTCGACACGTCTCAGCATGCGGAACCGAATCAAGGGTTCGCCGCTTCTACCTGCAGCAAACAATCCACAAGGCGCGTCTAATGTTCAGTGACAAGGAAACTCGTTTTTGGGAGGCCGGACTGTTCATGGCGGTGCCGCTCTCAATCCTGATCTCGGTAGTGATGGTTAGCTTTACGTTCGGCTGGTTTGGATGAGCATGCCGCCGCCAACCTCCTCGATTTGCCAATGGAAAACAATTCCTTACGAATATGTAAGGGGTGAACCTTGGCCAAGCGACTATAAGTGAGCGAGCAGCAGACCCCCGCTGCTCATGGGTGCACCACATCCAGCAGCCCGCTGCCTCGTCCCAATCAACCTTGGCAGCGGGCTGTCGGCTTTAACAGATCCGGTTTCAATCGTGTGGCGAGGTTTCAGGAATACGGATTTCCAGCGAGTGTTGTTCATCTCGGTCGCGATTCTGTTTTTCGCAGGCCTCGCATTTTGGGTGACAACCGAGTTGATTATTTCAAGCCATCCTGCCGTCGCTCATTGAACGGCATTTGACCAAGTATCATACACGCGAGGGCGGTTTTTTCGGAACCGGCTGGCGGCAGTGAAGTTCTAATGATGCCCGGTTCCCTCACCGGGCCGGTGTAACAGAAAGGCCCGTCGCTGCGTCCTCGGTGGCGGGTTTTCCTTTGTCGCGTCTAGTTCCTTGAAGACGCCATACCAGAATCGGTAGTCCGGTTCGCTGCCGGCGAAACGCGCTTCCAGGGCACACCGCGCAACTGCGGTCGCTGCGTCTGATCCATAAAGCTCGACCGCTGCTTGGATGGCCCGGTTCGGGTCAGCGAGCCCGGCCACGGTCAATGTGAGGAATTCGGCGTTCGGCATTTCCAAGCCTCAGCCTGTATTTTACCTCAAGCGTTATCGCTTGGTCACTACGAGAAATCTCGCGTGGCCTCAGCGTCGACTGCTGAATTCGTGGACGACGGCTAACCCTTCATCGTTCTGGCTGCCTTAGGCGAAAATAATGGCCCGCTGCGGGAGGCAACGGGCCATCAACTTAGGCAAGGGTGAATTGACCAATCGCGCGTCGGCATTGGGCGGTGGACCTAGTTTCGAACCTATGCAGCATAGTTCCGAGCCGGATTCCGCGTTTCAAAAACAAGAATCCCGCAGCGGCTGAGGCAGACCGCATACGTGCTCGATTAGCGCCATCTGTGCGGCCGCCGGGCAGCGCTCGCGCGATGGGCTGGGGCGCCTGTCGGCCAAGCAGAGCCGCTTATAACTTAAATGCCTCCGAGCGGCGCAAACGGCAGGTCACAATCTCGGCATCCTCGCTAGGGGCGACTTGAGGCGGCGCCTTGCCGAAATCCAACAACCGTGCTCGGCCGGGGGGCAACCAAAATCTAAGTCGTGCATTTTAGTCGATGCTGTTAGACCTACTCCCTATGTGCTGTTCTCGATGCGGTGCGCGCGACCATGGTTATGAGCACTGCACGCGTCTGAACCATGGCAGCCTCTCCGAGGCGCCTGCGCCTTCGACCAAGGGCGACGAACGGCACAAGCAACAGGTTCCGGTTAGCAATCCAAACAGGTCGCTGGGCCGGGCCAGATCGCTGGGCCGGGCCGGATTTTTTGATACTGATTGAAGTCGTGCGCCTGCAGCGCGCGAAGTCAGATCGCGGGACTGAAGCCATTTGCCCGCTGGGTCCCTCCAAGCGGTCAAAAGGGCCGGAAGGCCCGTCGCCAGCTGGCTCCCGGCCAGCGGGCGTTTTCATACGACAGACCGCAGATTACCCCGGAACAGGCCGCGGCGTCCTCCGACGGACTGTATCTCCGGCTAAGCCCGGCTCGCGGCGTCGCCTCCGAAGCAATCCGCCCGTCGTCTGTTAGCAAGCGCGTCATTCGAGATTGAGCGGGAACGAATGTGGCAGTGCCCAGTTTGGATAGCGACGGGACACCACATGGAGAATTCAAATGACACGCCGACCAAAGATTTTGGCCAGCACCGCACTCGGTCTGCTGATCGCGTCCGCGCCGTTCGGGCCCTTCGCGCCCCTCCGCAGCGCAGCATTCGGTGCCGCACGGTTCGTCGCATCCGCACCGCCAATTCTTATCAAGTTAAAATGCATGGAGGGCGAGTCCGCCGAAGCCTGCGCGCTGAGGCAGCAGGCTCCGTCCGAAAACGCTCCAGCGACCGAACCACAGCCTGCTCAGAAACCGCAGGAGCAGCCAAAAGAGGCAGCACCTCCGTCTGAGGCGGCTCCCGTTCCAGAATCCACCCCACCGGCTGAACCGTCTGCGAAGGACCAGCCTGCTCAACCGGCCGCGCCAGCGCCGCCAGCCGAGCCTGCGCCCGCTCAGGCTCCCGACAAATCGGCGCCAGTCAAGCAGGTCGAGCCGCCCGCAGATCAGGCACCTTTGCCCACCCCGGCTCCCCAGGCGCCTGCTACGACGGATCAGCCTGCGCCTGCCCAGGGTGAACAGCCGGCGGAGCCTACGAGCAAGCCAGAAAAGAAACCTGCCACCGAGAAGCCCGCACCAAAGCAGCCCGTGACTGGAGAACAACCTTCAACCGATCAGCAGCCTGCAACTGCCGAAAAGCCAGCCAATGGTGAGCCGGCGGCGCCCGCCCAAAGCGTCAAGCCAGTCCAGGGCGAGGCGCCAGCAGATCCGAACGCCGCCCCAGTTCTCGACAGCGAAAAGGATGCAAAACGTCCTGGCAAGGATGGCAAACCGCCCGCTCAGCAGAGCGATGGCGGTCAGGCCCCCGCGCCTGCGGCTGCCCCCGTAGACTCCGGACCGCCTCCTGCGGACGACAAGGCCGCGCAGCAGGAGATCAAGCCGGAGAAGATCGTTCCGGTGACGGACGAAAAGGGTACCCGCCGTGACAAGGCCCCAGATAGCCAGGCGCCGGAGCGTCCAAAAGGCGCCGATGTCCTCACGGAAATTGGCGGCCGGGTCATCATCCAGTTCAACAACCAGACGATTGTCGAGAGCAACGAAGCTCCGCGAATGAACCGTGGTGCCAAGGATGTGTACTACGAGGATCTGCCGGGCGGCCGCACCCGCGAGACGATCGTTCGCGACAATGGCAACCAAATCGTCACCATCCGCAACCGCAATGGAGACGTCATCCAGCGCTCCCGCATCACGCCCGACGGTCGCGAGTATGTGCTGAGCTATGTCGACGAGCGGTATTACCAAGACGTGCAGGATTGGCGCGACCCTGGAGATGACTTACCGCCGATGCGGCTAACCATCCCCCGCAAGCAATACATCCTGGAGTCGGATTTGGTAGAGGATCAAGGCGACTACTACACCTTCCTCGAGCAACCGCCGGTGGAAAAGGTCCAGCGCCTCTACTCGGTCGACGAGGTCAAGCGCTCGGCGCGTGTGCGCGATATCGCCCGGCGCGTTGATCTCGACACGTTGAATTTCGAATCCGGTTCGGCGGCGATCTCGGACAGCGAAGTCGAAAAGCTCCAAGGAGTAGCGGACGCAATGGAGCGGCTGCTGAAGAAGAACCCAGCGGAAACATTTTTGATCGAAGGCCACACCGATGCCGTCGGCAGCGACAACGCAAACCTGGCCTTGTCCGACCAGCGAGCCGAGGCAGTTGCCGAGGCCCTCACCAACGCCTTTGGCATCGCGCCAGAGAACCTGACGACCCAAGGCTACGGTGAACGCTATCTCAAGGTGAACACGACAGGGCCCGAACGACAGAACCGCCGCGTCGCTATTCGCCGCATCACGCCCCTTGTGGCGCCCGTCGCCAGTTCCAACTGACCAAGACAATCTCGCGATTCGGTAAAGTCCGAATCGCGAGACCCTTGCCAGACCAATCGCCCGGTCTGCTCCGATGACTGCGGTGGCCTTGGTGGACGGACGCCCGCTACGGACACCTCGAGGATTTCGGCGACGCCATCCTAGGTAAACTCCGGTTCAGCGTGAAATGGTAGCCACGATCGAGATGCCGTAGCGGCGTTTCAAGCGTTTGCTTCGCCAAATCAATTTCGAGGGAGCCGAAGGCGCGTTCCTTCTGCCATCCACGACAGTGACACCGGCGCCGTGGTCACAGTTCGCCTAACTCGGCGTATTGTAGAACGCGGCCTGCGGTTTCTAAGCTCCATTGACAACAGAGGCTTCCACGGCAGCCAGCGGCGCTTCCAGGCTCCAGGTGATGCCATGCGGACCGTACTCGAGATTTCCATGGCCTCCAACCGCTGCGGGCGCAATCCGCTTCAGCACCACGATTCCAAACCCACCCTGTCGGATGGCCTGAACTTGCGGCCCATTAGTTTCGGCCCAAACAAGGTGAAAGAGCCTCGAGGCACCGGAACCGCTAATGTTCCATCGGACCGAAATCCGGCCCATGTCCCCTGACAGTACCCCGTATTTGGCTGAGTTAGTCGCGAGTTCGTGGAAGGCGATTCCGAGATACTGCACCGCATTGGGACTGAGGACCAACGATGGTCCCGACATATCGATGACCTCACCCCGTGGGAACGGCCTGGCCTGGGCCGCCAAGAGTTCATTGATGGTGGCTCCCTTCCAATCGGCGGATACCAACAAGTCGTGGGATCGCGACAGCGCCATGATGCGCTCGCGCACCTGGGATTCAAACTGACTTGGTGTCTCCGATCGTTTGTTGGTCTCCCGGATCATTGACAGGATGACAGAGTATTGGTTTTTAACGCGGTGGTTGACCTCGCGCATCAGCATGCGGATACGGTGCTCGTTTTCCTTTGCCGATGTGATGTCCCGCGCGATCTTCGATGCGCCGACGATCCGCCCGGTCGCGTTGCGCATAGGCGATACGGTAAGCGAGACCGGAACCAGGCTGCCATCCTTGCGCTGACGTATTGTTTCGTACGTTTCGACCCGCTCACCACGGCGAATGCGTCCGAGGATGCGAGGTTCCTCGTCCTGGAGATTATCCGGAATCAACATGGTCACCGGCCTGCCTATCGCTTCGTCGGCGGTGTAGCCGAACAGCCTTTCGGCCCCGTGATTCCAGCTCTTGATGATGGCATTCAGATCCTTGCTGACAATTGCGTCGAACGAGGATTCCACAATCTCTGACAGATGCTGCCTGACCTCTTCGGCACGTTGGCGGTCGGTCAGGTCCAGCAGCATGTTCACGGCACCAATCAGATTGCCGTGCTCATCCCGCAGCGGTGTGGGGTAGGGCAGGAACGGAAAAAAGGATCCGTCCGGACGGCGCGCTATGGCTTCCTGGTTGCGGACCGGCCGGTTTTCCTTGAGCGCGATGGCCATCGGGCACTCGTCATGCGGCAATTCCTTGCCGTCGGGAGTGAACAGCTTGAACGTCACGCACCATTTGTCCTTGCCGACTTTTGGCTCCGTGCCCGCAAGGTCGGCGGCGGCGCGGTTGTAGTAGGTGATCGTCCCGTGCTGGTCGGTCGTATAGATGGCAACCGGAAGGGCGTCGAGAATTTGGTGATAGGTGCTGCCCTGCTGCCTTAACTCGATGCGTGTCCGCTCCAGGTCGGTAACATCGACCGTGAAGCACCTTGTGTTGATCAGCTCGCCGTCCCGAAAATGGCCGCTCGACGTGATTTCGACATGTTTGATCGATCCGTTACAGGCTCTCAATCGCGCCGGATATCGCGTGATCTTCTCGCCACGGGTCAGCCGTTCCAGAATGTCGTCGATCACGTCCCGGTCGGGGTAGAATTCTGCAATGTGTCGGCCGACATAATTTTCGGCACTAAACCCGAGAAGGTCAAGCTCAGCCTGATTTGCGTGAAGGATGACACCATCCGCGCTTACCAGATGGAGCGCGACGGCCCCGTTCTCGAAGAAATCCTGGTAGTCGAAGGCCCTACTATCCTCACCGGACAGTTCCGGACTCTTGAAGGCGACAACGTTCGCCTGCGTTACTTCCTTCATCCGAGTCCCCGATCGCGACTTAACCGACCTAAATGTGGTTCATAGCAATTCGTTCCACAACAGTCATTCCGTCGATGGTTCGCACGACTCCTGTCGCCGTCGTTCGTGGGACTGCGGAAGACTTTTCCGTCATCCCAATAAAAGCGACTAGTCGGGCCAATCTCTCGACGGTGGGGATTTTGACTTCGGCCTCTTTCCGTGCGCGGTTATCGAGGCGATGTCGACCGTGACCAGACCGCCAACCTTCACGGTCACCTTGCCATCTTGGTCATCGACGCGGATGACACGCCCGACGAGACTAATCTTGTCGCCGGACCTTTTCTTCTTGGGAGCATCGATCGCGAAGGGGAAGTTATAGGTCGGAATACTGACGCTGGCGCGGCCGCCTGGCAGCACCTTTATGATGGTGGCTGTCAACGTAATCTCATCACCGATCTCTATGTCCCACGCCATGGATATGACTCTGGAGAGGTCAGGTCGGTCGTCAAGCGAAATTTTGATTTGAGATAACAACGAAACCGCTGCGTCACGCGTCTACGCTGATGGCGCCCTGAGCGTCGCAGTGGGCCGTCCGGCTGCTTGATTGTGCAGGTGCGGCTGGCCGAGACGTTCCAGCGTTCGGACAGCTTTGCCGGCGTCGGCAGCCCGGGCGAGGGCTTGGCGATCGACTATCAGGGTGATCGTCGAGATCCGTTCATTCGAAGTGCGGGTCGACGGCTGCGACCATGCCGAGTCGACCTGTTCGTACGCATCCTGAACGACCGCAATGGTGAGGTGCTTGCCTCGAAGTGCTTCACCGCTTCCGCGCCTGTCTCGGGCGGCGGCAATCAGGCCTATGTCAGCGCGCTTGTGCCGGCCGCCCATTCGGTGGATCTGTGGGACGTTGAGCGCGTCGTATTGACCCGCCGGCTAAATGCAGACTTCGACTGAGGCCGTGCAAAATCCGATTGCGGCCGTCCTTTGGGACGATGGGTTCCAACCCCGGGCTACCGCCACCGACCGGATCGGCCCCGCCATCCGCCCCCGAGACGACCGCCACCAGCAACCAACGGGATGATTAGGAGAAGTACAATCGCACCGACGGTGGCATTGACGATCAAGCCGATCGTTCCGCTCTTGAGATGGACGCCTAAGCGGGGCAGCAGCCAGTCCCCGACGAACGCGCCGATGATTCTGATTGCGATGTCCCCGGTAGCGGGAGAGTGCTACCGTCTTTCCCCCCACTCATCGGTGTATCGATTCAGGCTTTGCTGCTACGGCTAAGCGAAACTTGACCAAGACGGATACTCTAGCCGCAGAAACGGATGTTGCGTTCTCCAACGGCTGGCGATACGGCGCGCCTATTCCTTCGGGTCCAGTGAGTGTAAATGACCTCTGGAACATCATTCCCGGCAACCCGCCAGTCTGTGTCGTCGATCTGACCGGCGGGGAGTTACGCGCAATGCTAGAGGAGAACCTAGAGCATACCTTTTCGGCTGACCCGTACGACCAGATGGGCGGGTATGTGAAGCGGTGTCGAGGCGTCTCGATATTCGCCGCGATCGAAAATCCGGCGGGCCAGCGGATACAAAAAATCTTCGTCTGTGGAAGGGAGATGGACCCGTCGGCGACCTATCGAGTTGGCTTTGTGACAATGCAAGGCGTACCGCCGAAATACGGCCGGAACCGCCGTGAACTCGATATTCAAGCCATCAACGCTATGGAAAACCTCCTCGCAAGGGGGCATGGAAAGGAACTGATAGAACCACCGTCACGCTAGACTGCGCCCTTAGGATTACAACTGTCATTGCACCGGCAGTCGTCGCCGAATACGAGTAGCTCTTGTATGGGTTGTTGAAGGCCTATCGCCTGGCCTAAATATCGTCCGCGCGCTATGGATAAAAACTGGATCAATCACGCCAAGGTCAGCACCAACTAGCTTGATCACCATCGGGCGCTCGCAATAATTCTTGAATGTTTGCTTCGATGATCCGGAAGCCAACGTCGCCGTACAGCTTCTGGCGTCCCTTATTCAGCACAAAACTTGGACTCCCCTCGATGTGCATCTTCTCGGCGTCTTGATAATCCGCCAGCAGTTCGGCAAATGCGATTCCATCGTGAATGATTTCTTCAATCGCGTCTATATCGACGCCGAGAGCTTCAGCCAGTTCGCACTGAACATCCCAACGGGAGATGTCGCGGCAATCTCGAAAAAACCCAGAACGGAACGCCCATAACACTTGATCGAAGATCGATGCCGCTGATCCGCTTCGGGGTTGCTGCATTTGTTCCTGCTGCCAATGCTGGACCGCCTTCATAAACAAATGTGGGCTTGCCGACGTCCGCGGGCGCGTTCCCAGCCAAATGTCCCGATGAACCGCGATGTGCGGGAACTTTTGCGCCACTTCACGCAGGTGAGCGTTGAACCCGGAATAGTTGCCTTTAGCGTTCCAAGTCGAAGGTATCTTGCGAGCCGTATCGCCAAATACCGAGCAGAACCAATAGTCCAAGTGAACCGCGTCACCGAATTGCTCTTTGACAGCGTCGACACGAGCCTGCGAGGCATACGCCCAAATGCACAACACGTCCGAGAAATATGTAACATGGACAACGCTCATCTAATCGGCTCCCTGTTGTTCGACCTAAATGCCTCTGGGGGCACCTTTGAGCGGTTTGCGTTCCGGTTTGGCCTTGATGTCTTCCACCTCTTGGGAAGCCTGCCAGAAGAACAGATAGGGACTGATGGTGGTCCCAAAAATAGCGACCACAGCGGTCCAGAATTGGACATTGGACGTGAATGTGGGGATGAACAGGCCCTTCGCCACTTCCTTCCAAGGAACTTGAACCACCATCGCCGTTCCGAAATAGGCGAACAGCGAGAGCGTAAGCCATTTAAGAATAGAAACGCAGCGGCTGTATGCCAGGAGAACCTGGAGAATGACCGACGCTGCCCCGAACAGGACGACGTAGATAAGCAGCGGGCCGCCGACGATCAGTCGTAAGGCATCCGCCATGCCGCCGAGATCGGCGCCAATGTTGATGGTGTTGGCGATGAGCAGGAGGGCTACGATGGACTGCAGCAGCCAGTTCGGGTAATAGAGCCGCATATTTCCCGCGATGCCGCGGCCGGTGGTTCTACCGATCCGCGCGCTGATTTCCTGAACCACCGACATCAGCTGATAGCTGAAGAGCATCGTCCAGGTCAGGCCGAAACCGAATTGAGCGCCGGCTTGCGAATAGGTCGCGATGCCGCTCGGATCGTCATCGGAGGCGCCGGTGATCAATCCCGGGCCAAGCACACTCAACAATCGCGGCTTCGACGGGCCTACGACTGGATCTGACTTTGTCGAGCTCATAGCAACCCCATCCGGATGAAATCTGGGCTAACAACTCGCCATGTCGATAAAAGCTCCATGCCGCCTGTCGCGGTTTATGGTGACCATGCAGAACGAGTGCCGATCGCGGCGGAGCTAAATTGGCAGTCGAAAGGGGGTCTCGTCAGGGCTCATCGATGACAACGACGCCGGGATAGGCCTCGGCTGTTCTTTTGTATCTGCGCCGACTTTCTTCCTTGGAAAGCAGGCTGATCACGCATCCCCGATCGGAAGCCGCACCATAGCGTCCAACCCGCCTCCAGCGCGGTTCCGCAGCAGAACCGTTCCGCCATGCGCCTGAATAATTGTTCGGGCAATGGCCAGACCCAGACCAACCCCGCCCGTATCCCGATTGCGAGACCCTTCCAGCCGCACGAAAGGCTCAAAGACGACCTCAAGCTGATCCTTGGGCAATCCCGGACCCTTGTCGGCGATGGTGATGATGACCGTCCCCGGTTCTTGCGTCAGGGTAACGTTTGCCACGTCGCCATAGCGGACCGCATTGTCGATCAGGTTGCGCAGCGCGCGTTTCAGGGCGTGAGGTCGAATGGTGGCGGGCACCGGCTGCGATCGTGAGAGGTTCGCCTGATCCCTGCCCACATCGCTCACTATATCGGCCAGCAAAGCAGCAAGATCTACCGTGGCTTCGGGCTCGGCCTTGGCGACGCCGCGCGCAAATTCAAGCGTCGCCTCGACCATGGCCTGCATTTCCTCGACCAGCGCCTTCAGCCGGACGCTGTCGTCGGTTTCGTCTAGCATCTCGATCCTGAGCCGCATGGCGGTAAGGGGTGAACGCAGATCATGGCTCAGCGCCACGAGCATATGCGTGCGCTCGTTCACGAAGCGCGCCAATCGGTCCTCCATGCGGTTGAAGGCCAGCGTGGTATCGCGCACCTCTGCAGGCCCGGTCACGGGCAGCGGACCAGCATCAAGCCCGCGCCCCAGCCGGTCGGCCCCGACGGCAAGCGCGCGCATCGGACCCACGACACGCCGCGCTGTCCACCAAGCCACAAGAGCCACGGCAACGGCCATCAACAGTAGCGGCAACAGGGCCTGCGGCGAAAGTTGCGGGCCCGGGCGATGGAACATCGTGCGCACATTCAGCCAATCGCCTCTGGCCAGACGGATCGAAAGCGTCATTTCCACTGGTTCCGTCCGCCCTGCCATCATCGCGTCGTGCATGGGGCGCATTGCGGCTGGCATGCCCTCGGGCATCGGCACAGGAGTTGTGGAAAGGGCATGAATATCCGCCCGGATTTCACGTTCTGGATTGCCGAGGATTTGCCGGATCTGGCCCAGAACAGAGTCCGCATCGGTGCTATCGTGCGATGCTTCAGGCGCAGGTCCCACTTCGAACCGAACCAGGGGCGAGTCTGCCGCCCTCAGGATGGAGGCGCGCAGATCTGCTGGCGCGTCGTCCAACAGCAGCACGACATTCGCGGCGCGTCCCGCTACCTCGAAACCCAAGGCCGCCCGCACGGCGCGGTTGCGCTCGTCGGTCAGCAGCAGGAGGCCAAGCCCCTGCGTCGCGACGAGCGCCAAAAGCAGCATAGCCAGCAACTGGCCACCCAAGGACTGCGGGAACAGATTGCCCAGACGGGCGAAGCGCGCCTTCACGGCATCTCCCTTACATCGGCGGCAAGACTGTAGCCGCCTCCCCAGACGGTGGCGATTAGTACGGGCTTGGTTGGATCCGCCTCGATCTTGCGGCGCAATCGGCTGATCTGGTTGTCAATGGTGCGATCAAACACCTGTGCCGCCCGGCCAGAGGTCAGATCGAGTAGTTGATCGCGACTTAGCACGAAGCGTGGGCGGGCCAGAAATACCGTCAGAAGGCGGAATTCGGAGGTGGTGAGCGCGACTTCGGCGCCTTCGGTATCGATCAGCCTTCGCCGGTCGGTATCCAGAACCCAACGGTCGAACGCCAGCTTGTGCCCGGAAATGCTGCCACCCGGCATCTGCGCCCGTTCGGACCGGCGCAGGATCGCCTTGATCCGGGCCAGGAGTTCACGCGGATTGAACGGTTTGGGCAGGTAGTCATCGGCCCCGACTTCAAGTCCTACGATGCGGTCGGTCTCATCCCCGAGTGCCGTCAGCATCAGGATTGGTATGCCACCCTGCGCGCGCAAACGGTGGCAGACCGACAGGCCGTCTTCGCCCGGCATCATCAAATCCAGCACAATCAGATCGAACTTCCCAACCTTCATGGCCGCGTCCATCGCTACGGCATTCGCCGCGGTGGTCGCGCGCATCCCGTTCTTTTCCAGATACTTCGCCAAGGCATCGCGGATCTCGCGGTGGTCATCGACGATCAGGATATGGGGCGGACTGGTCATCACAATATCTCCTTGACCTGACCCTAACTTATCCTGTGGGGTCACGTGGGCAGAAGATTGTCGCAAACCTTCACCGGGGCGGTGCTTGCGACAGTTTGATACAAATGACCATCCCACCTGACAAACCTGTGGGACACCTGCACCCCAAATTGAACTCATCGCAGATCAATTCAGGAGTGGTAATCATGAAACGTTCAACGAAGCTGACCCTCTCAATCGTTGCAGCCCTTGGACTTGCGGCGGTTGCAGTGCCCGTCATCGCGCAGCAGATGCAGCATGGCGGAATGATGGGCGATGGCATGGGTATGGTGCGTGGGCATGGCGGCATGATGGGCAGCGGTATGGGGACGATGATGGGTGACCCCCGGAGCTATGTTATGGCCACCTTTGATACCAACAAGGACGGCACGCTCAGCCCTGAAGAAATGACGGCAGGCGTTCAGGCAGAACTCAAGACCTATGACACCGATGCCAATGGCAAGCTGTCGTTGGAGGAATTCGCGGTGATGCATGCGGCCCACACCCGGCCGATGACGGTACGCGCCTTCCAGATGCACGACGCTGACGGTGACGCGCAAGTGACGGAGGCTGAAATGGCTGCCATGGCTGAAATGATGCAGAGCCACATGGCCGGGCAGCAAGGCGGAATGCCGGAAATGGGTAAAGGCATGATGGACAACAACTGACATAAGTGCTGCCCCCGGCTGCTTTGACGCAAATCTGGTGTCGGGGGCAGAGTCACGTGATAGGAGAAATCGATGATGAACGACTACGGTATGGGCTTGGGGATGGGGTTCGGCTGGCTGGGGACGATCGTCATTCTGGTCCTTGTGGGTCTAACAATCGCCGCACTGATTAGGTATTTACGAAAATGACCAACAGGGAGAAGTCGCCATGAATTATACGTTCAATCGGTTGGTAACCGGGGCGAAGTTTGACGAGGTCGACGCCCGCACTCGGAAGGCGCTTGCAGACAAAGGCTTTGGCGTCCTGACCGAAATCGACGTCAAGGCGACTATGAAGAAGAAGCTCGACGTGGACATGCCCCCCTATCGAATCCTTGGCGCCTGCAATCCGAAGATGGCGCATCAGGCCATCGGTATCGAGCCGCGCGTTGGCGCGATGCTACCCTGCAATGTGATCCTGCGCGAGGTTGCAGGCGGGGTTGAGGTCAGCGCGATTGACCCGGTGGCCTCGATGCAGGCGATCGATAATCCTGCACTGCATGCGGTTGCGGGTCAGGTGGGCGACCTGCTGGCCGAGGCGGTCGCTGCAATCTGACAGGCTGCCAATCTTGGCGAGAAGCAGAACGGCGGTCGCCGTCCGTTTCGAGCTCGAATTCGGCCGTCGCCTCAACAAGGCGATGGGAGGCGCGGTGGAAAAGACGCCTCACGCCTTCACGTCCGCGCCCTCCTTAGCAAAGGAACCAAGCCGTTCGTGAGTAAGACGGGCTGGATTCTCCGATTGCCTTCAGCCTCGTACATAACGCACAAGTTGATCGATGTTGAATTCGCGTTCGGCGATGATGCTTTTCATGAGATCGCCAATAGATATTATTCCTAGGAGACGCCCGTCACGCAGGACTGGAAGGTGCCTTATTCGTTTCTCGGTCATCAGGGCCATGCAAGCTTCAGCGCTCTGCGCGGGCTCCACGTAGACGACGTCTGGTTCCATAACCTCACGGATCCGCGTCTTCGGTGATGATTTGCCTTTTAAAAACACTTTCCTAGCATAATGCCTTTCGGTGAATATGCCGACGAGATTGTCGTCCTCCTTGACCAACATCGCGCCCACGTTTTTTCTTTCCATCATCTGGAGCGCGTGCAGAACCGTGTCGTCGGGGCGGACGAAATAGATATCGTCGCCCTTGGCATCGAGGATTTGCTGAACCGTGGTCATATGAACCTCCGTCGACCAAGTTCCCATCGTCAGGCACACAACTGCAAAAACCTAGTGCATGACGCATCAGGGCTCATTGACGTGAATCAATTCGTTATGCGGCAAAAAGCTTCATATTAGCCATAACTTAAGCGGCAAAGTGTTCAAGGGAGACGGTGATGGCGATGTAGAATCTACCGTTCCTGACCCCGGTTGTAGTCAAGGTCGACGGTACAGTGCAGGAAGTCGGCTCGGTCGCCGATGCTTTCCGGTTTCTGAGACGGTGGCCGACGGGGCGTCGTGGTCCGGTGTTTGGGTGTGCGTTCAATAGCTGCAACGCTGCATTTTCCGGTCAGCTTTCGGCAGAGCAGGCTCGACAAGCGTTTGCCAGCTTTGCGAGAATCAGTGGAATTCTCGTTAGAACTGGGGAAACGGTAATCCCAATCGAATGGCATCAAGCCGGAAACCGAATGTGGAAGTAGGCCTAAGATATCCCGCCGGCCAAGCGTACTCCGGCCACCTGTGAGATGCTTTTCTTTCTCGTGGCTGTTCTGCAATTTGCGACTGTCACGCCGGAGCCGACCATCAATCCCAGCCCAGACGTGGCCGGGTATTTAGCTATCATCGTTATCTCGCCATACTGGGCGAAGGTACCGAACCGCTTCCTGTCACAAGTTGACGGAGCGACAGATGACGCCTTCATGTCATGAGCGAGGGTCATCGAGTCCGGACCATCTTGCAACTGGATTGACCAAGATCAAAGCCATCGAAATCCAATCGGCTAAGCGCGTCGAGCATGGTCGGACCATGATGTTCCATCCGTATATTTCGCCGCGATCGCGGCGAATAAAGCTTGGACGCGCGTAGCCGGCTACCTCTTTCGACGGGCAGCAGCGATCGGCGGTGGCTCGATCGCACCGGCCCTGACAGTGGCCGGCTTGAGAGGCGACCCGCCGGCATCTTTCACAATCGTCAATGAGTGTGGAAAGAATTCAATGTTGTGCTGTCCGCGGCCGATGTTGAGGATGGCGGCACCGGGGAGACGCTTCTCCATCATCGAGAACACCCGTCTCAGCGTCGTGTCGTCGAACGCATCCAGCGCCTCATCGATGATCACCCATTTCGGCCGCCGCAAGGCAAGCCGGGCAAAGGCAAGCAGGCGCTGCTCGTCATCGGCCAGTTCATGCTCCCAGCGCGCGGAGCGGTCGAGCGAGGACGACAAGCGATCGAGACCGACCTCGGCGAGCACCGCCGAGATTTCGGCATCATCGACCTTGGCAACGCCGTCCGCATGGTTGAGCACCTCGCGCAGCGTGCCGAATGGGAAATAAGGAGTGCGTGGGACGAAGAGCGGCGCCTCGCCCGCCGGCATGCCAATGCGTCCGTTCCCCCACGGCCACAGACCAGCAATGGCGCGAAGGAACAGCGTCTTGCCGGCGCGCGACTCTCCCGTGATCATGACACGCTCACCGGCGCGGATTTCCACATGCGGCTCGGCGAGTTTCGCACACCCGTCCGGGGACGCGACCTCGAGTTTCTCGAATGTCAGCCTGCCATCCGGGTTTTCGCCGAACTCGATCTGCCTTTCCGTGCAGTGGAGCAGATCCGTTTCAGCAAGCGCAATGCGGAAATCGGCGACACGCATCAGCGTGGCCCGCCAGTCGGCGATGGCGCCTATGTTGTTGATGAACCAGCGCAGCGAGAAATGCACCTGGTTGAAGGCGCCGACCGCCATCATCAGCCCGCCGAAGCTGATATCGCCTGCGAAATAGATCGGAGACGCGACGAGGATCGGCGCGACAACAGTGATCCACCCATAGGTATCGGTAACCCAGGACAGGTTGATCTGGGCGCTGTAGATGCGCCGCATCGCGCCCAGCAACGTCCCGAGGTCGAGCTCGAGCTGTCGTTTCGCATCGGCCTCGCCATGCGCAAGCGCGATTGCATCGACATTCTCGTTGACGCGAACAATCGAGGAGCGGAGCTCTGCCTCCCGCGTGTAGCGATCACTGTTGAGGCGGATCAACGGGTGTCCGGCCAGCCAGCTCAGCCATGAGGCTGTGCCAGCATAAGGGAAAGCCGCCCAGACCATGTAACCCGGTATGGCCAGCGACGTTCCACCGATATGGAAGACGAAACCCGATGACAGCTGCCACAGAACGCCAACAAAGGAAGCAAGCAGGATGAATGCCTGCAGCAGGCCAACGCCGAGATCCGTCGAAAGATCGGAAAGGTGTCCGGCGTCCTGCTGCATGCGCTGGTCGGGGTTGACGCCGATGGCGCCGACATTGGCGAGCCGGAAAGCACGCGCCGGCCACATCCATTCGCTGATCAGATCGAGCGTCAGCGCTTCGCGCAACTTCAACCGTATCATCTGATTGAGCCAGGTCTGGCCGATATTGAGCACCAGCAGCCCCCGGCGATGGCGGCAAAGACGAGAAGCTGGTCCAGGAAGGCCTGCATGTCGCGGCGTGCGAGCGCGTCATAGAAAGGCTGGTTCCAGCGGTTGAGCAGAATTTGCCCGATCGACGTCGCCACGATGACGAGCATGATGCAAACCGACATCCACAACAGTGCCTTGCGCATCGGCGACCCGGCAAGGGCCTGTCTGATCGTTGCCAGCTGCTCGCGAAGGCTGCCGGCCTCGACATCCGGATGATCAGCCATGTGTGAAACCCTTGCGTTCGGAAGCGGTTACAGACGTTGACGGCGCATGTAGCCCTTCTGCGGAGATCGATCGCGGCGAATGGTTCGGCCCGGATATGGTTCGGGAAACGATGCTTATGGGCTAGCGGTCCTTTCTCGACCGACTTGGGGCGTCAGGCTAGACTTGCAGCCAGATAGGGAGGTTCGCGCGGCGCGCCTCAGTTGCAAGCGAGCCGAGCTTCCCGATTTCCATGGCCGATAGCCGAGCGTCGCGATAGTCGCATGATTGCCTCGCGCCCAGGAAACCAAAATGAAGAACAGCGGCCCGGCGCAGAAGAGATTATCCCTACGGCTTTGATGCCAGCAACATTATGCCCTGTGGTGTCATTTATTTCGCGAGCAACCCATTGCTGATTGCATTTTCATGAAAGCTGAAGACGATGTTTGGATCTGGAAGATCGGCTTTGCGATCTTTCCCTTCGAAATCGAGCCGGGTCAGGAGGTCCCGGATAAGGTTGATTCTGGCCAACGGCTTGTCGTCGGCCCTGACGATCATCCACGGCGCTGCAATCGTGTGGGTCCGCGCCAACATCTCGTTGCGAGCATCGCTGTAATCCTCCCAGTGCTTCACGGCAGTCGCGTCGATGGGACTGGTCTTCCACTGGCTCAGCGGGTCATCGCGACGCTCTTTAAGCCTCTTCTTCTGCTCCTCCTTTGAAATATCGAGGTAGTATTTCACGAGCGTGATGCCGCAATGCACCAGAAGATCCTCGAACATCGGCGCAGTCTTGAGAAATGTTTCGTATTCCTCGTTAGAGCAAAACTTCATCACGCGCTCAACGCCGGCGCGGTTGTACCAACTGCGATTGAATAGGACGATCTCGCCGGCGACCGGAAAATGTTTGACATAGCGCTGAAAATACCAGGCCTTGCGGTTTCGGTTGGAGGGCTTGGCCAGGGCGACCACGCGTACTTCGCGCGGTGAAAGATGTTGAACAATCCGCTTGATGATGCCGTCCTTGCCGGCAGCATCTCGTCCCTCGACAATCACCAGGATTTTCTGCCCGGTCTCGATGACATGGCGTTCCAACTTCACCAACTGGATCTGCGCGGCCTTCAACTCGGCCTTGTCGTTATTCTTTTCGCGGTTCTCTTTGTCAGTAGACATTTGATCAGGCTCTCGCTTCGAGGGTTGTAGGCGTGTGGCGCGGTTGATAATCTAATCTGCTTAGACGGCGACAAGCGTTCCAGAGGGGCGGAACAACCGCCGATCGCCCCACACCCTGTTGTGATCAACCCACCGCGTGGTGTTCAGAATGGTCGCCCGGGAGCTTCGCCATGTCTTTCACGTCTTGATGCAGATCGAGACGAACCGGTTCCGTCGTCTGAAGGATCGCCTTGGCTCGGGCCATCTCCTCGACGGGGCCGTGCGCCACGAGCAGGAATCCATCGGCTTTCAATGCGTCCTCATACTGGATCACGCTGTCCTTGGGGATGCCGAGACCGAACAAGGCTGCTCCGAGCGCGCTGAGGCCGCCGACGACAACCGCCCCCTCAACCACTGCGAACACCATGGCGGCAAGATGTCCGAGCACCATGACCGCACCTACAACAGGAATTGTCATGAAAATTCCACCGAAGAACAGGCCCCATAGACCGCCCCAGATTGCACCGTTCTGGCCCCAGAACTTGACCCGATCACCGGTATTGTAAAAGCCTATAACCTTCTCTTCCGTATGATACCCTTTGCCGACGATGCTGAAGTGTTTCATGTCCAGGCCGCTTTCGGCGAGCTTGCGGACGGCGGCTTCGGCTCCGCGGTGGTCGGTGAATACGGCAACGACTGCGTCAGTCTTGGTCATGATATGTTCCTTATCAAGTGAAAGTTCAGGCGATGAATCGGCCTGTTTTGGCGGAATTGGGGGGTGGGTATTGCGCGGGTCATCTGCGTCGGCTTTGCCCTGCTTGCGAGTCACAAGCCGGCTCGGCAGGCCAAGGCTGAGCAAGATACCCAGCATGGTCAGGACCGTAACGAGCAGGAACGAGGCGTTGGGTAGCCAGGCCACTTCGAACAAGAGGCCTCCGGCTGCCGATCCGACGGCCGCACCCAGGCTCGCCGCGGCCGTTTGCTTGCCGAGTTCCGCTCCCTGGGCGTTGCCGGCCTTTCTTGAAATCCAGTAGGTCAGGATCGGGGAGAGAATACCGGCGCTTGCAGCTACCGCTCCGATCACCGCAAGCATCAGCGCAAAGTTGGAAGCACGAGGAACGAGAAATAGCCCGGCCGCCAGGATCGCGAGGGCTGGTGCGATGAACCAACGCGTCGTTTCGGGCTTGACCCAGGGCGAGAATACGATCGCCTGCACGACGAACATCACCAGGCTGCACTCTGTGAACATCAGGGCGATCTGAAATGGCGTCAGCCCGAGTTCCTGTTTTCCACGAAGCGCCAATCCGACTTCAAATACGCCGATGCCGGCAGAGACAATGAAAGCGATAGACAGAAGCTTGGGAACGAGCCACGCGGTCGCTGCCGAAGCAGGTTGCTCATGCTGTAGGGCAGCAGCGCTCCGCTTCGTTCCCGGGACCGTTATCGTGGCGGCACCCGCCACGAGAAGCGACAGGATTGCTGCCCCTGCAAGGGGAGGGCAAGGGATCCGGCCGCACTGACGACAGGGAACAAATTGGCCGCGCCACGCGCAATGAAGACCCCCAGCATGGGTCCGAGCAAAAACCCAGCGATTCCGGCCAAACTGACAAAGGTAAGGCGGCGGGCTCGCGCCTCTTCAGTCGTCGCGAGGTCGCCTATTGCAGCCAAAGCAACCGGTGTGACTGCGGCAGCGAACATACCGCTCAGGAAGCGCTCGGCATAAACTGCGGTCAGGTTTTCGATGAAGGCGAAGGTCATCATGGTCGCGCCGAACCCGATCAACCCGATCAAAAGAATGCTGCGGCGTCCGAATCGATCGGACAAGTGCCCCCACATTGGGGCAAAGAGAAAGAGCGATAGCGTGTAAAGACCTGTAAGCAGGCCTGTTGCGCGCGAAACTTGCGCCGCATCACCGCTGGTGCCAAGCAGCCGCTCGATCAGGTAAGGGAGCAGGGGCAATGTGATGCCATAACCCATCGATACCGTGAAGACAGACAGCATCAGCACAACCATTGTGGTCGGCGGTACACCCGTGGATGTGGGGCGGTCTGTCATGATGTTGCGATACCTGGGGTAAATGCAAGGGTGGAGGCTAAGCTAGATCTTGATTGGATCACCGCCCTTTCCCGCTTCGCTATCGTGGAGTGGACCAATACGTCCTCCGATATATAGATCAATCCTGGATCGACGATCCATTCACCAGGCGAGAGCGATTCGACATCGTATTGTCCATCAGAAAGGCGCCTGGCAAGCCCAACGTAGTGATAGCGGTCGCCGGAGAAATCTATGATTGTGGCGAAGATTGGCCGGTCTGCAAGTTTGCCGACGACAGTGCATCCACCAAGTCGCTCGGCAGCGGGGCCAGCGATCTTGAGTATGTAGTATTCGAACGGAAAACTTCTTCTGCCAATGCGCATCTGGCAATGGTCGTTTGAGTTTATCATCGCGGCGATGTCTCCGACCCGGCCGTGTAGCCCCGTTGCGTCGGCTGGTTCACGGGCCACATTGGTGCCGCCGCCCTCTGCTCGACATCGGCCGCCGTCAGCACCAGCGCGTCATTGATGCCGTCCATTTTTGTTCTCCTGTGACCTTAGTGTCGGACAGAATGCCTTGGCGTCGAGTGCCTGACTTTGTTCTGCATCAAAATGGGCTCGATTAATGGTGTCCACTTCGCGTTCTTGCCAAACAAGTTCGCGATCGACTAACCAGAGTCTTTTTATATGTGGCATCGGCAGTTATATGTGGCATCGGCAGACACTTATGTTTCCGCCGTCTACACCCAACGTGACGTGCATGGTCAGCAGCCAAACAGCCGAATTGTGATGCAATTCCACTGAGCTGAAACAGACATGTCGGAAGCCGACGTTGCTAACCCGGCCCGAGCCCTCGCGAGGCCGCGCTACCTAGATGGCACGCGTAGAGAATTGCCGGAGGCTGCTCGTCGACTATCACCGAGCCGCCTGTTGGCCAGCTATCGGCGTATTTCGATTTCCGACTTACCGGCTTCGATTGTCGTTCCAGCTTCGCCACGCAGGATCGCAACGGCATCCTCAAGGCGACCAATGGCTGCTAGACGGCCGGTTTCGGTGGCGAACATCGTCGCCGCTTCAACCTTTGGGCGCATCGAACCAGAAGCAAACTGAGCTCCTGTGGGCGACAATGCGCCCGCGCGCCCAATGCGACGGGCCTCAGGTTTGCCGAAATCAAGATAGACGGCATCGACGTCTGTCAGCAGCAAAAGCATGTCGGCGCCCAGCTGGCGGGCAAGAAGGTTGCTGGCGCGGTCCTTGTCGATGACGGCTTCAATGCCGATCAGGCTGCCGTCACTTCGCGCAATAACCGGTATGCCACCACCGCCAGCACAAATGACGGTAACCCCACGCTCGACCAGCATCGAAATGACCTTCATTTCCAGGATTTCGAGCGGCTCGGGCGAAGCAACGACGCGGCGCCATTTTTCGCCATCACGAGCGATTTGCCAACCACGCTCGGTCTCGATACGTCGCGCGGTCACTTCGTCATAGACCGGGCCAATCGGCTTGGTCGGATGAAGAAAGGCCGGGTCGGATGCGCTGACCCGGATCTGGGTCAACAGCGTCGCTAGCATTGCGCCGTCTGGCAGGATGTTGTCGAGTTCCTGCTCGATCAGATAGCCGATCATCCCTTCGGTTTCGGCGCCCAGAATATCGAGCGGATAGGCGCCGTCTTTTGTGTCCCTAGTAGCCTGAAGGGCGAGAAGACCGACCTGCGGCCGCTGCCGGTGGGGCCAAGGTAGGTTACATGTGCGCCCTGGTCATAGGCAGCCACCTCAAAACCGGTGCGGGTCCGGGTCGAATCCTTCTCGAAGATCAGGGCGATGTTTCGGCGCCTACGCCGAATTTGAGCGGCAGGCAGGGCTCGGCCAGTTCGCCGCCAAGCCCGCCAAGGTGAAGTGCTCATCGCGCACCCTTACACGCGCCAGCCACCCAAGCGCCCGAATGGCTGCAGCCACCGATCTGTCCGGCCTTGACCACCGCCCGTCTCAGCGTTCGGCCGGAACGCGACGGTCCAAAGCGTCATAGTCAGCTGCGGACATTTTGGGCAAGGCCATCAGGAATTCGGTCACGTCCCAGATTTCCTTATCGCTGAACGACGGACCCCAGGCGGGCATACCGGTGAAGCGAATGCCGTTTTTCGTTGCCCAGAACAGTTCTTCGGCGCTCATGTCGTCAGCGTCGGCACCAAAGGTGGGGGCCCGCGGGTTAAAGCCGGCGGCCATCGGATTTGGCGTCTGGCCAACCGGCGTGTGGCACATCGCGCACTGCTGCCGGAAGATGCGAAAGCCATTGTCACGATCCGCGGTCACAGCGGGGCTGGGCAGCGCAACGTCGCGCGAATGCGTCTCGATGGAGGCCTCGCGAACAGTGATGAGCAACCATTTCAGCGCCGCGGAATCCTCCACCGTCGCCGCCACGTCGAATACGCCCGAATAAATCACCACCACTGCGGCCACCATGCCGCCGACCACCAGCACGCCGACAGCGACAAGCGCATGGCGGACCCAATGCCTGGCTTCAAACCACGTAGACATTCCAGCCCCCATATGAATTGCGGATAGATCCGCGCGGAATTGCGAGCACGACAAGCAGCAGTCCGGCAATGACACTGGCTCCCTGCGCCAGCGTCGATGCGGCACCGCCCAGCAGCCAGGGAGCTGCGATCAGCCATGCACCGGCGGGGACATTCAGGAAACGCACAGCGCGCGTCACCTCGGCGAAGGCGATGATCGAGAAGGTCACCACCAGCAGACCGACCAGATGGTCGCTGTTGGCCATGCCGCCGGTGCTCCCAAAACTGAGTCGGGTAAAGGTCAGCCAGATCCCGATGGCGATGCTGGCCAAGAGCGCCGGAGGGAAGGTTACGCCGCGAGCGGATTGTGCAAACATCTGCCCCTTTGGGGCCAGCACGCCGCGGGCATGGTCGTCGCTGCCGCCCTCGATCGCGCCGCCGGTCCAGAAGGTGCGCCAGAACGGTTTGCCGGCGCGCGTCGATTTGACCATAAACTGTCCCATTGCCACGAATTCATCCATCGAGAACGGGATCATCAGCGCCATCGCCAACGCTGCGATCAGGCACAGCGTGCACCAGGTGCCGATGACGATTGGTTGGATGATGACAAAATAGATGCTGACAACTCCCAACGGAACGATCAGCAGCGCCAGCGCCAGCACCATCCAAGGCATGGTGCGCCAGCGGTCCTTGCCGCCCATGAAGGTCATCACGATCTCCAGCGCATAGACCAGTGCGCCCAGCCCGGCGTCGGCAACCGGCCAGGCCTTTGACACCGACGAGGTGATGATGGTCTCGGTGCCGTTCAGGCCGTTTTCACCGGCAAAGAATGGATCCCATTGGCTGTCGATATGACCAAGCTGATAGGCGGTCATGTAGCGCGCGATCAAAAACCCGAGCAGCGCAAATGCCGCGATCGGCACTCGTTGCAGCCAGCTTGCCGGATTATAGCCCCATTCCGGCGGAATGTCGGGCTTGCCCATCATCCCCTCCATGCTCATCCCTGGCATCATCGGGATCAGTACGGCAAGGGCGATCACTAGGCTGCCGACCAAGGTGCCGTTGGCATAGGCCTCGGGCAGCGGTGTCCAGAACACCAGGGGCGCCACCAGCAGCCAGCCGCCGACCACCGCATTCGCCCATTGCGCCCAGGGATAACGGCGCTGGGCGTTGGCCGACAGATAGCCGAAGATCACGATCAGAACGCCGCTGGCCACATCGCTGATGGTCATTTCCATGTTACGATGCGCAAACGGCGTCAGCCCGCGCTCCGCCATCACCCGCAGTTGGTTGACGTCGGGCACGAAATTACTGAGGTAGCCCAGCGTGAACGGCGCGGTGATCATCCAGAACCCCAGCATCATCGCCACGTAATGCGGCCAGAGCATCGCGCGGTGCGCATCACCCATCATGTCGCCCATCCCGCCCGCGGCCATGCCGGGCATCGCATGGGCCTCCATCCCGCTGGTCATGGCCGTCATCGTGGGGCTCTGCATGGCGGGCGTGGCAGCGCTTTGCGCGGTATCTTCCACCAGCGTCATGCCGCAGATCGGGCAACTGCCAGGTTCGCTGCGCTTTATCTCGGGGTGCATCGGGCAGGTGTAAGTCTTGCCACCGCCGGTACCGCTCGGTTTGACTGCCGCCGCCGCTTGCGGCGCCGCACCGTGACCGGCATGGCCTGAATGACCTTTTGTCATTGCCTCTGCTCCTGTTTTGCCGCTTCGGCGTTGGCCAGCATCCATTCGGCCGGCTCCAGGCCGTTTTCTCGGTAAAAAGCCAGCGGATCGGCCTTGAGTGCCGCCACCATTTTCGGGATCGTCTTGCGCAGGGTGTGCTTCGGTACCCAGCCCAAAAGTTTTTTCGCCCGGCTCGGGTCCAGCGCGTAATGGTCATTGGCGCGGTCAATCATCCACGGCTTGATGAAAGGTTTCTGACCGAGGACATTGTCCTCAACCCACGCGCCGATCTTGGCGATTGGCCCCGGCACACTGAGCTCTTCGTAAGACTCGTCATGGATCTGCCGCATGAAGGAGTGTTGCAACTCGTCATAACTCAGTGTGTCGGGCTCGCCGATAAGGATCGCTGTCTCTGCCGCCAGCCTGGCGCGGCGTGCCACGGTGCGGGCGATCGCCTCCACCACGTCGTCCATATGAACATAGGCTGTGCCATGTGATGTTGAGCCGGCGTAAAGATGCGATTCAAGCTGGCGTTCGTGGATCCGCTGAATCTGATGCGCCAGGGGCGGCGAATGGCAGCCATCGTCATAGACGCCGGCAAAGCGCAGCATCACCGTCGGCACGTCACCGCGCTCCGCAGCGATCATCGCCTCGGTGCGAACCTTCGATTCGGGGTAGGCCCAGGTGGGGCCGATCGGCCAATCTTCGGTGATGAATATGCCCGGCTCGCCGGGTTTGTGCACCAGCATGGTCGAGGAGAAGACGAACTGCTGCACGTCGAACCCGACGCGTAGGCCAGCCAGCAAGCGCCTGGTACCATTGACCGTCACTTTATCATACATCGGGCTCGGTTTACCGATGAAATCGTAATATGCGGCCAGATGGATCACCGAGGCGATGCGATCGCCGTGATGGGCACGCAAGATGCGCAGTCCTTCGGTCACGCTGGAGTCCGAGGTGATATCGACCGGAATCCGGGTGCAGCCTTCGGGCGGATCAGGAGGAGACTGGAGATCGAAGCCGACGACGTTGGAGAAGGTCTTGCGCAACTCGCGCATCACGGCAGTGCCGATCCGGCCGTTGGCACCAGTGATCAAAATGATATCCCCGTCCGGCTTCATGGTCGCTCTCCTCGTGCTATTTCGTCGGGTTTTGGATATCCTGACAGACGCCGTCGCGTTGGCCGATCCGCCAAATCTGGATTATTGACGCGCGCGATGTTCTTGGTGAAGACCAATCTGCCCAAACCGAAGTCTGAATCATTGGCAGATGTCATCGACGCTTCCTTCACACGAAAGAAGAGGGTGACATCGCCAGAGAATTCCCCGCGGTGAGGCAGGTTGCCATCGCAGTGGGACTGGGCTGCTCTTGCCGAGAATGGCACGGGCTTCGCCGTAATCTTCGGAACCGGCGCAACTTCCCGCTTTACAACAGCTGGGGGTGCGATCGTCTCCTTTGCGACCTGGCCGCAGCAGGCATATGTGCCGGTCTTGCTGTCCATTTTTGTTCTTCCGCGACCTTGGTGCTGGGACAGCATGCCCTATCGCCGAGAGCCTGACTTTGCTCTGAATCAATCTGGGCTCGATTAATGGTGTCCACTTTCTTTATCGAAAAGGAGATCAAGACCAGCTTCGCCGACAGGGCAGGAGTGGATTAAGCGAGACGAGGTCACGGAAGTGGCCTCGTTTCTCAAGGATCCGAAAGCTACGGGAGGCTGGGCTCACATGAGCCGAAGGGCGTGCTGCTGGTTGGTCAGGGGGTACCGGCAAGACGCTGCTTGCCCGGGCTGCCATAGGGGAGGCGTGGGTGCCTTTTTCTCGATCTCGGGCTCCGAGAGATGTTCATCAGCCTGGGTGCCACCCGACCGGCGTCGTGGTCCGGTGTTTGGGACGGTCACATTGTCGTTAGCCCATGAGGGTCCAAAGCGCCGGAGGGGTGTGGCATCACACCTTGTGTTTGACTCGCGTCAAAGCGGTTTTACCGAAATCACCGTAAAAGCTATTCGCCCATGCCGAGTGTGATACGCGGCTGTGGCAGCCAGGGACAAAGGAAGACAGCAAATGATGAGGGATTGGATCGATATGACCGGATACGACCTCGGCCACTGGGTCGTCTTCGCCGTGATGATCACGGTACTTCTCTATCCGATCGGCAGGATCCTCAGGCGTATTGGCTTGTCGCCACTCTGGTCGGTTCTAGCGGTCATTCCGCTTGTGAATCTGATCGGGCTTTGGGTACTTGCATTTGCCGACTGGCCGGGAAGGAGAGGCGGGGCAGGCAGGCAATAGGGCGCCCGACGACTCAAAGGCGTCCTCCTAATCGATATCGATTGGTTCGGACCGTCGCCGATGGGCCGATGTTCAATCGCGGTTAAGATTTCCCAAGGCCGTGCCGCTCAGTTTTCCTAGCCTGAGACAATCTTTGCCGGAAGTGACCTCGCGTCATCGCCCATCCCGGACCACTCGCGAACGACGGCCCCTCTTGGTCATGAGATCTGATGGAGACACCGCGCTATGCCCCTTCGTCGACCCCGATATGAGCTCCACGCCAACATGCAACACACCGCGGAAGCGATTTGTTATGTCATCCTCAAGACTGCTGCGCATCGGCTTGTCGGGGGCCTCATCTCAAGACCCGCGGCTCGGCGTGCCGCGGGAGTCGATATACGACTGGGCTTGTGAGCCTACGCTGTTTGAGGACCTCGCCGCGCATCCGGTGAGGTCGACCGCGCCATTTTGCGCCCACCGCCCACGTCGGCCCTTCGACTCCTTGTTGATCGGCCACTCTAACCGAAAGAATCCGCCCGCATTTCCTGGAAGCTGCAACTGCAGCAACCGGATTGACCTCGCCGGCGAACTCAATCTTCGCGATTGAGCTGGTCGAAAGAGGCTCCATGCCTTAGAGCCTGAATCAAAAAGAATGGTTTGATATCAAGCTCTTGCGAGCCTGCGTGTGAGCAGGCGAATGTGGGCGACGTATATCCAGGCTTCTGCAGAAGCGATGGATTTCTCCCAGTCCTTGGCGAGCCTGCGGCATCGCCCCAGCCATGCGAACGTGCGCTCCACGACCCAGCGGCGCGGCAGGAGCTCGAAACCTTTGGCTTTGTCCGTCCGCTTGACGATCTCCAGGGTGAACGTGCCGATCTTTTGCAGCGCGCCCTTAAGCTTCGGTCCGGCATAGCCGCCGTCGGCGAAGACGTGTCGCAGCCACGGCCAGCGTTCGAGAATGGTCTTGAGGGCAGCCGGTGCGCCGTCCCGGTCCTGGATATCGGCGGCGTGGACGACGAGACCGACCATCAGGCCGATGGTGTCGACAACGATGTGACGCTTGCGCCCGTTGATCTTCTTTCCCGCGTCGAAGCCACGAATTCCGCCGCTTTCCGTGGTCTTGACCGATTGGCTGTCGATCACGCCTGCCGTCGGACTTGCTTCGCGACCCTCAGCCTCGCGCGCCGCCATGACGAGGCTGTTGCTGATGGTCCGCAACAGGCCCGCCTCACGCCAGCGATAGAAATACTTCTGCACCGTCGAAAAGGGTGGGAAGTCTTTCGGCAGCAATCGCCACGCGCCACCCGACGAGGCCAGATAAAGAAGCGCGTTCACGACCTCGCGCAGGTCCGTTTTGCGCGGCCGGCCGATGCGGTTCGCTGACGGCATCATCGGCTCAATCAGCGCCCACTCCGCATCGGTCAGATCGCTTGCGTAGCGGGCGCAACGCCGCTCATAATGCGCACGGGTGATTTCAGTCCAGGCCATCGTGATCTCCATCGAATCTCGCAAATCCGACGGAATCACAACCTGCTGAAATCACTCAACTCTTTTTGGAACGGACACTTAGGCTAGTCTGGTCACGGCTGCCGTTTCGCAGATCCTGCCTGCCCGGATAGTTTCGGCTAGCCAGGGTTTCTTGACGCAGATCAAAGCGCCCAGTGCCAAAATCCGGTGGTATCGATCTAGAGAACCTTACGTGGGATAGTCATGGCTAATATGCCTGCAAAAGCCTGTGCAGTTGCGGCGCAGCCGAACAGGGCAGCGGCGGGGCACACGTTTCTGCTGGCGTTATTCTTGGTGAGCTTGCTGTTGTCGACGGGCCATGCCAGGGCGGAAGGGCCGGCCGCCGTCCCCAATCACCTCGTCGCGGGTATTGGCGGCTTCGAAACTCAGAGTTCTTCGTCGACGGTATGGGACGCATCGACAAGCAGCGCACACCAGAGCCACAGCCTTCCCTTAGTCCCCTGCACAGGCGCCTGCTGCTGTGGAACAGCTTGCCACGCGCCTGTGGGATTGGTCACGGCGGTGGAACTGCACTCGCCAGCTGGGATCGTTCATCATTTGGCCTTTGTTGCGTCCGCGGTCAGTGAGTCGGGTTCGCCCGACATGTTGCGACCTCCGATCGCCTGAAATCGGCAGCCGGGTATTTAAAGCCGGCAGAGTCGAATGTTCGCAATAGCCATCGCAAGGACCAAGCGGTCCGGCGACCGGTATTGCCGACGCCCACGAAGAATCCACATCGAAAGCTCAAGTCCGTCTCGTCGGGTGCCGCCCTGATGACAAACGGCAGTATGAGGCAAAAAATGGAACAGATCATCCTCAACGAACGCGCGGTCCCTTCTGGCCGGTGCGACCACGGTCCGGCCACCGAGGATCACGTGCACGAGCATCACAGTTCGGCTGGAGGCCAGCGGAGCTCGTCCACCTTGATGTCGCCTGACGCGGCCGCCGATGGCGTATGTCTGCCGCAAGCAATCGTGCCCCGGAAGCAAGGCGCCGGAGCCAGCGCAAGCACGTTCTTGCTGCGGAGCCTGCTTCGCCGCATCATCCGCAACGGCACGTTGACCCTGGTGACGCCCGACGGCTACGCCTGCGACGTCGGTCATGGCGAGCCGTCAGTTACTATCCGGATCACAGATCAAGCCACGGTGCGGCGTCTGTTTCTCAATCCCGATCTGGCGCTAGGCGAAGCCTATATGGCCGGCACGCTCGTCGTTGAAGACGGCGGAATCCATGACCTGCTCGATCTCTGCTTCGCCAATCTCGGCTGGAGCACAGGACATTGGGTCCAACGCGCTCAGGCGATTGGCCGACGCCTGGGCCGACGCCTGACGCAGCACAATCCGGTTTCGATCTCACGCGCCAACGTGGCTCACCACTACGATCTTTCAGATTTGTTGTACGAGCTGTTCCTCGACGCGGATCGCCAATACTCCTCCGCCTACTACATGTCGCCTGACGACACGTTGGAGCAGGCCCAGGATCAGAAGAAGCGGCATATCGCAGCCAAGCTTCTGCTACGGGCCGGCCAGCGCGTTCTCGACATCGGCTCGGGATGGGGTGGATTGGCCCTTCACCTTGCACGCAATGCCGATGTCGACGTCACCGGGGTGACGCTGTCGACAGAGCAGCATGCCTATGCCAACCGGCGCGCCCACAACGTCGGGTTGAATGAACGCGTCAGGTACCTGCTCAAGGATTATCGACACGAGAACGGGCGTTACGAACGCATCGTATCGGTTGGCATGTTCGAACACGTCGGCGTTGGGCATTACGGCGAGTATTTCGCAAAGATAAAAGATCTGCTTTCGGACGACGGCGTGGCGTTGATCCACACGATCGGCAGCGCCGCCGGGCCGGGGGCGGCCAACCCCTGGATTCGCAAATACATTTTCCCTGGCGGGTACACGCCGGCGCTGTCCGAGATCGTGCCAGCCATCGAGCGTGCTGGACTTCATATCACCGACATCGAGGTGCTGCGGCTGCACTACGCCGAGACGCTGAAAGACTGGCGCAAGCGGTTCATGGCCAACCGCGATCGCATCGCTGCGATCTACGACGAGCGGTTCTGCCGGATGTGGGAGTTTTACCTGGCTGGTTGCGAGCCTGCATTCCGTCATTCGGGGCTCGTCGTCTTTCAGATCCAGCTGAGCAAGCGCGTCGATACCGTGCCTCTTACCCGCGACTACATCGCCGAGTGGGAGCGCGCGCAAAGCCTGGTCTGAAGGGCTCGATTTATAGGAACCGCTCCTCCCAATGAGCGGCGGAGATCAACGGAGACGAAAATGAAGAGAACGATCAACCAAAGCGCAGCCCCATCTGGTGGATGCGGCTGTGGGCACGCCGCAGATCATTCGCACAAACACGAGGGGCGCGCCGGACACGGCTGCTGCGGCGACGCAGCGCATCACGCTGATTCCGCGCACGAGCGCCAAGAGGGCTGTTGCGGCGGATCGAGTGTCTCGGAAACGAGCCAAAACGCCGACTGTCCGTCTGTTTCTGACAAGGGGGATCACCCATGAGCAATCACACGCATCTCCCGGTCGATCACGAGCCGGGGCCTCAGACCGGTCAAGAGAACAGGCCGAAACCATCCGGTTTCTGGAGTTCGAGGACGGGTCTGGTGACGATCGCTTTCCTCGCCATCGGCGCCTTCTTCCTGGTTTCGGAGCATCGGGCACACGTCATTCCCTGGCTTCCCTGGCTCATCCTCCTCGCTTGCCCTTTGCTGCACTTCGGGCACGGCGGGCACGGCGGGCATGGCGGGCATGGCGACGCCGAGAACAACCCGTCCGACAATCGACCGAATTCGCCGCATCAGCACTGAACCAACAGTCTGTCTGGAGAACCATCATGAACGACACCATTCCCGCCTATGGCCTATGGTCACTTGTCATCGTCAATTCAGCGATTTTTATCTTCTTCGCTTTCAGCTTCTTCAAGCCGCAGACGAAACGCGACTGGCGCTCGTTCGGCGCGTTCAGCGCCTTTCTGATCGCGCTGTTCACCGAAATGTATGGCTTCCCGCTGACGATCTATCTGCTCTCAGGGTGGCTGCAGAGCCGATACCCCGGCGTCGACTGGTTCTCGCATGATGGCGGGCATCTTCTCGAGGAGCTGTTCGGTTGGCGCACGAACCCACACTTCGGACCGTTCCACATCCTGAGCTTCGTTTTCATCGGCGGCGGCTTCGTCCTGATCTCGGCCGGCTGGAAGGTGCTCTACGAGGCGCAGCGTCGCCGGACGCTCGCCACCACCGGGGTCTATTCCTATATCCGGCATCCGCAGTATGCTGGCTTCGTCCTGGTGATGTTTGGCTTCCTGCTGCAGTGGCCGACCTTGCTCACATTGGCGATGTTCCCCGTTCTGGTCTACATGTACGTACGCTTGGCCCGGATCGAGGAACGCGAGACGCGAGCAGAATTCGGGGTCGAGTATGAGCGCTATATGCGTGAAGTACCGGGCTTCGTCCCGCGCTTGCGTGACCTCACCGGCGGCCCGAAACATGGCCAGGCCGGCCAGCGCTGATCGGAGAAGACTATGGAGATCAAGCGCGAGCACCAGATCAATTTCTGGTACATCGTTATTGCCGTTGTCGCCGTGGTGCTGATTCAGGGCCTCCTGTTCCAGCCCACGCACACGAAGACGATCCCCTACAGCGAGTTCCAGCAACTCGCCGACCAGGGCATGGTCACCGATCTCGTGATCGGGCCCGACCGGATCACCGGCACGTACAAAGCGCCGGCAGACAAGGCCGTTCCGCACTTTGCCACAAACCGCGTCGATCCGAGCCTCGCGCAGACGCTAGGGAAAGGCAATCTGGCGTTCTCTGGCGAGGCCGCTCCGGGCCTGCTTCAGACCATCTTGGGCTGGCTGATACCAACCCTCGGCTTTGTTCTGCTCTGGATGTTCCTGGTGCGGCCGATGGCCGGCCACGGAATGGGCGGCATGATGTCGATCGGCAAGAGCAAAGCCAAGGTTTTTGTCGAAAAGGACATCAAGACCAGCTTCGCCGATGCGGCGGGTGTGGATGAGGCGAAAGACGAGCTCAAGGAGGTCGTCTCGTTTCTCAAGGATCCGAAAAGCTATGGCAGGCTAGGCGCGCACGTACCGAAGGGCGTGCTGCTGGTTGGTCCCCCGGGCACCGGCAAGACGCTCCTTGCCCGTGCTGTCGCGGGGGAGGCGGGTGTTGCCTTCTTCTCGATCTCCGGCTCCGAGTTTGTCGAGATGTTCGTTGGCGTGGGTGCCGCCCGCGTGCGTGACCTGTTCGAGCAGGCGCGCCAGCACGCACCAGCCATCATCTTCATTGACGAGCTCGATGCGCTCGGCCGTGCCCGCGGCAGCTCTGTCCTGGGCGGCGGCGGCCATGACGAAAAGGAGCAGACCTTGAATCAGCTCTTGACCGAGATGGACGGCTTCGATTCGAGTGTTGGCGTCGTGCTGCTTGCCGCGACCAACAGGCCCGAGATACTCGACCCGGCGCTGCTCCGCGCTGGCCGCTTCGATCGGCAAGTGCTTGTCGACCGGCCGGACAAAAAGGGGCGCGTCGACATTCTCCAGGTGCACTTGCAAAAGATCAAGCTCGCCTCGGGCGTTCCTGTCGAGGACATCGCCGCGCTCACGCCCGGCTTCACGGGGGCCGATCTCGCCAACCTCGTGAACGAGGCCGCTCTTCTGGCCACGCGGCGTGATGCCGAGAACGTGACGCTTGACGATTTCACCCAGGCAATTGAGCGCATCATCGCTGGCCTTGAGAAGCGCAATCGACTGCTCAATCCCCACGAGCGAAAGATCGTTGCCCACCACGAGATGGGCCACGCCCTGGTGGCGATGGCCTTGCCCGGCGTCGATCCCGTCCAGAAAGTCTCGATCATCCCGCGTGGCATCGCGGCACTCGGCTATACGCTTCAGAGACCCCTCGAAGATCGCTTTTTGATGGATCGCGCTGAACTCATGAACCGCATGACCGTACTGCTTGGCGGCCGGGCGGCGGAAACCCTCATCTTCGACGAGGTATCGACCGGCGCCGCCGATGATCTCGGCAAAGCCACCGAAATCGCGCGAAGCATGGTCGTGCGCTTCGGTATGGATGAGGCGCTGGGCCAGGTCGCTTATGAGCCCGAGGCGGCCCCGCTTCTGGGAGGCCCTGAGGGTGCCGATTGGCGCCCACGCCGTTACGGCGAGGAGACGGCCGCTGCCATTGATGCTGCTGTGCGCGGGCTGATCGACAGCGCCTTTCAAAAAGCGATTGCTGTTCTGACGACCAATCGCGCCCTGCTCGCCCAGGCGGCAACGGAGTTGCTCGCGAAGGAGACGTTCTCCGCTGCGGAATTGCGCACGGTCGCCGAAAAGCTGACGCGAACCGACATGCCCAGGAAGACGCCGAAGATCGGCATAGGTCTTGCCGCCATAGGCTCGACCTCGTGATGGAGCCCTTGGATGGATACTGGATCTGTGTGGACGCCGCTATCTCGTGGCCACTCCCGGTCGACTCCTGCGGACCACAAGCCGCCCGCCCGGGCGGCTCTGGCGTTGCCCACGGCAACATTCCTTTAGCAAGGAGAAAGACGATGTTTTACACGAGGCGAGACGCAATCGCGACAGTGTCGCCTGGCCGGATTTGGGGAGCACAGGCGGTAGCGGCGAGGCCCGAATGGTGGCGAGGCCTCTTCGTGGTTCTGGCGACTGCGCTCTGGTTCGCAGCCATTTGGTTTACCCCGGCTTTGGCCGAAGAGAATGAAAACTATAAAGTAACGCAGGGGTTGGGCGTCTATCTGGGAGTCTTGCCGGCGGCAATTGTGCGTGGTCATCTCCAGAGCCACCCGGAGGCTACCATGCATGGCGGCGCCCCGCGCGGTGCGCATGAATATCACATGATCGTCGCCGTCTTCGAGGCCGCGACGGGCGCGCGCATCGAGAACGCCAAGGTAACCGCAACCGTATCGGGACTAGGACATGTTGGGCAAAACAGCCTGGAGCTTGAACCCATGGCGATCGCCGGAACGGTAACCTATGGCGGCTTCGTCGCGCTGCCCGGCAATGACCGCTATGATATCCTGGTGGACATAAGTGTCCCTGGACGCCCCGCGCCCGCTCGGGTCAGCTTCACTTACCAACACTAGGGCCTTGCAGGGCAGGCAGTGACAAGCAGCGCCTGCCATCCGAATTCTGCGCCAACGTTGTTCTGCAACAAAGAAGCCTCTCTCATTTGAGGCCATTATCCAATCTGAAGCCTGAGACCGACAACGCCGTTCGACGAGGGGTCGGCTTCACGGGCACGTTGATAACCGAAAGTCATGATCCTGCGATCGTTCGAAAAATGGAAAGCAAGATTTGGAACAAGGCGCTTGGCCGTCGCCGTGTTGGCGGCAGTGCTCGTACTGACAGGCGTGCTCAATAATGGGCTGATCAAGAACGGGCCTATGCACCGGACAGAACAGTATATGGTTCTCGACCAAGCCAGCAACAGTGCGTTCGGTCAGTACGCCCCGGGAGGCCATCCGTGGGGGCAGCATGATTATGGCCAAGTTGCAGGGTGCACCGCCGGAGGCTGTGGCTTGTGCGCTGTGGCGCCAATGACATCTCCCATCGCACGTAACGTTGCAGGCCAGACGGCGCAGGCTGGCCCCGCCGGCTCTTTGGTTTCGCTCGCTATTGTGCCGCCGCTGCCGCCCCCCATTCTTCACGCGTAGGGCTTCGTCACTGCGCCTCCGGGCACTTATCGAAAAAACCGAAATACGTGGAGAATTGTTATGTCACTGATCAATATGGCGTCGCGCGCGGCGCCGGTATTTTCGCGCGCGTTTATCGGGCTTGCCATCGCGGCGGCTGCCGGTGTGGGCCTGTCCCAAACCCTGGCGGCGGAACCGAATCTCGGCCCAGGTTCGGTCTTTACCGCCAACGAAGAAGGCGGGAGCCTCAGTCGCATCGATCTCAAGTCAGGCAAGGTTCAGTCAGTGACCTTGCCGCTGATGCCTCACAATGTCGACGTCAGCGCCCAGGCGAGGCTCGTCTTTGTCGTCGGCACCGGCCAGGAGAGCGAGATGTCCATGTCTGGCCAGGCCACCGATACCAAAATGAAGATGGCCATGGCCGGAAGTACGTCGGAACCCGGTGGGCGTTTGGCGGTCCTAAAATTGGACGCCATCGACGAGGGGCCAATCGCGGTGGTCGACTTCGGCCACCATCTGGCCCATGTCATTCCTGACCGGGATGGGAAACGGGTCTTCGTAACCGATTCGGAATCGAACACTGTTTCCGTGGTCGATCTGTCTACGCTTAAGGTGTCGAAGACAATCCCGACTGGCCGCTATCCGCATGGACTCCGGCTCAGCCCCGACGGGAAGGAATTGTTCGTCGCCAACGTAGAGGATGGATCGGTTTCCGTCATCGATGTCGCGAGCCTGGCAGAGTCGGCTCGTATCCCGGTTGGCAAGGCTCCGGTTCAGGTCGGCTTCACGCCGGACGGAACACGCGTCTATGTTTCCCTGCGGGACGAGGACAGCGTTGCGGTGATCGATCGCGCCACGCGGCAGGTGGTGGCCAAAGTCGCCGTTGGCCGCAACCCGATCCAAGTCTATGCGACGCCGGACGGACAGTTCGTCTACGTCGCCGATCAAGGCAGCGATGCCAAGCCCGATAACAGGGTCTCGATCATCGATGTGGCCGGAAATAAAGTCGTGAAGACGCTGGACGTCGGCGCCGGCGCACACGGCGTCGCAATCGACAACGATGGACGATACGCTTACATCACGAACATCAAGGACGACAGCGTCTCAGTGATTGATACTGCCGCCCAGGCCGTCGTCCGGACCATTCCTGTCGGCAAGGGACCGAACGGGATCACTGTCTTCTCCGGCAATTCATGAACATGCTCTGCTGACAGTCCGGCGGCGCGGCCCCGCTTTCTGGCATGGCCGCGCCGCCCCCAAAGCCACCGTACAGCTCGACTCGCATGTTTGGCCCTTTGCGATAAGCTGACAATATCTCATGCGCTTCGGATGGCTTTGATGCCTATTTTCCGACTCTTCCGCATCACGTTAGAAGCGCTCCGCTTCGTGTGGGACGGCGCCTTGGGCCGACTCGGGATATCTTCATCGGTTCCGCGGGCGCCCGAGCGGCTGCTTCTTAGCCTGGAACGGCTGGGCACAACATTCATAAAACTCGGCCAGGCGCTGAGCATGCGTCGGGATGTGCTCCCTGACGCATACATTGTGGCCCTCCAGGCGCTTCAAGATCACGTGGTGCCGTTCCCGACGAAGGACGCAATCGAGGAGATCGAACGCGGCCTGGGGCGTTCCGTCGGCGAGTTGTTTGCCGAATTCGATGCCACTCCGCTCGCTGCGGCGTCCATCGCGCAAGTCCATACGGCACGGCTGCGTGACGGACGGGACGTCATCATCAAGGTTCGTCGTGCCGGCATCAAGCAGCAGATCGACCGCGACATGCGTTCCCTCACATTGTTGACGCGCGTCGCCCTCATGCTCTTGCCACGACTACGGCACTATCAACCTCTGCGTATCATTGACGAGATCTGGAGCAACCTCTCCAAGGAGATCGATTTCCGCCGGGAAGCGCGGAACATCAAACGGTTCGCGGTGGCCTTCGCTGGGTGGCCGACTCTGCTCGTGCCTGACGTAGTCGACGATCTCGTTTGCGAGACCGCTATCGTCCAGGAGCGGAGCGGTGGACTGCGGATCGATGATCCGGCGGTGAAGTCCATTGGTCCGCGGCTAGCACAGGATTTTGTGGATGCGTACCTGCACCAGATATTCATTCTTGGCGTGTTCCATGGTGACCCGCATCCCGGCAATCTCTTCATCACTCAGGACAAGCGGATTTGCTTTCACGACTTCGGCCTGGTCGGGTTCCTTGATCCGGCGGCGCGCCGAAAGCTCGCCGCGTTCACCATCGCCTTCATTCGCCAGGATGCCGACTGGCTCCTCGACGCGGCCATCGACCTTGGCGTTCTGGGCGGCGAAATGAATAGAGACGAATTCCGGCGCGGACTGGCGGAGATCATTGCCGACTACGCCGCGTTGCCGCTCAAGGACTGGTCTCTCGCTGAAGCGTTCCTGCGGGTGACCCGTCTAGGACGGGCTCAGAACATATTCGTCCCTCTCGACCTGCTCATCCTGATGCGCGCTATGTTCCTTGCCGAACACACCGTGCGCATTCTCGACCCCGATTTCCAGTTGCTGGAAAACCTGCAGTCCAAAGGCCCTGAGGCGCTCAAAGGTGCGATGGAGCAATCAGACTGGACGGGCGCGCTCGACCGGCTGAAACTCGACGCCATCACGGCGGCACACGACCTGCCGACGGTGATCAGGTCATGGACCCGGCAACTGGTGCAGGAAGGCGATGGTCTAGGCCTGAGCTTGCACGTGCGCGAGCTGAGGGGATTGAACGAGCATATCGACCGCGGCAGCAACCGGCTCGCGCTCGGCCTTGTCACGCTGGGCCTCTATATTGCCGGCTCACTGCTCATGCAGCACAGCGTAGGGCCGCGTATTTTCGGCGACATGCCTGCCCTGGCGGCCTTCGCTTATGTCCTCGCGCTCTGGTTCACCTTTCGACTTGTCCGCGGCATTGCCAGGTCCGGCAAGCTGTGAAGAAGACGAATTAAGCTCTGCTGAAGCTGGCGCACATCGATCGCGTCTTGAAGGGTGCCTTCCACGCCGCTGCCTTGGCCGCCGTCGAACGGCCCATGACCACGGCGGTCGGTTCACTGCGTCCTGCGACCATCCTGGTGATCGGCTTCGGTGTTGCTGGGCTGCAAGAGCTCGCAACCGCGCAACGGCTGGCCGCCGTCGTCGAAGGCTACGACGTACGCCCGGAAACCAAGGAAGAGGCGGCATCCCTCGGTGCGAAGTTCGTCGACATCGGAGTCGACGCCCGGGGCCAAGGCGGCTATGCGCGCGAGTTCACGGCGGCGGAGAAGGACAAGGTAGACAAGACCCTGACGAAGCCACGGCGTCCGGCGGATCAAGGGAGCGGCCGATGAAACCGCGCCTTGAACCGGCTAGTGGCGTGCGGATCTTACTTCAAGGCGCGATCCCAATATTGGTCCAGCGAGCGCTGCCATTCGCGACTGGCGGTCGTTGCAAAGTTTCTGCGGTCCACTGGTGGTGCCTTGTCCATGGTCTTCGGCGGGACATCGAGCACATAGAGTTCATGATCCTCGGTGGCGCGGAGATCGTTCCACCGCACAGCCACCAGCTTGCCGCCGAAGCCGAGAAAGCCGCCGCGGGACACCAGGACATAGAGAATGTCGCGCTTTTGCGGATTGAGTACGAAGTCTGCAATCTCGCCGAGCCGTTCGTCCTTTAGGTTCCGGACCTCGGAACCGATCAGGACGTCGGCCCGCATGAGATGATCCATCTTCGCGACGGGTTCAGCTCTTGCCAGGTGAGCGCGCCGCCAGGCCGTGCGCACATTCGGATCGTCGCTCTCCGCCCCAATCAGCTTCTGGTGCTCGTCATAGACTGCGCGCATCGCAGCGAGTTCGCGCTGGCACGACGGCTCGTCGCCGTCGAAAGCGTAGACGTACGCGGCGTCGCGCAATGCTTGCATCTTTTTGCGCGGCGTGGCCTCGACCCCGTACAAATAGAAGTCGGAGTAACCGGGTGGCACGGGGACGCCGTAGCCTCTGGGTGGCAGCGCGCCGAAGCCAACGCGCCACAGCTGTTCCTCGAACGCCTGCAGATCGCCCAGGCACTTCTGCGCGATCTGCTCCTTGGGCGGCTGCGCCCCGGGGAGACCTTCCACGTCGGCCGCGGAGGCAGCTGCCGTCGCCACCAGACCTATCCCCACCCCCACCGCCGCGGCAAGAAAAATGGACAAGCGCATGACAGTGCTCCCGTTATTTAGATTTGTGCTTCATGACCGAACGCGACCCCACCACTCGCCCCCCAAGCCAACGCGCGATCCGCGTCCGCTACTTCGCCATCTGCTTCGGGCCCTGTATCTGCCGTGGGCCCTGTTCTTCGGCGAGGAACCCAGCCCGCCAAGCCGAGGACGAGAACGCCGATGATCACGGCATTCCACATCAAGTCCGCGGACGTGCTTGATCCCAGCACCCAGGCGACACCAGCAGCCAGGCGCCCAGCGCAACGTTGAGCCATTCCTCCCATGACTTGAACGCGAAGAGCGCAACGGCGGCCAAGATCACAACGGCGACTCCAACGATGTGCTGATTCCACTTCCTCACTTCCGTTACGCGTCACGCCGCCAAGATTCGCAGGGGCTCACCATAACATGCGCGAACATGCGCGATCGCCCACGGAGAGAGGATCACCCGGAGACCGAGCACAAGGTCCACCCAGTCCTGCAAATGCTCGTTCTTCATGACGATCTCCTATCTGCCGCAAGGGTCGCGGCCATCCATCGCACACTTGGCAACGCCTAGGCCCCGCGTGTCTTTGACGAAGATCAAAGATCAGGATCCGGATATCCGCGCGATGCAGAAAGCGGTCCCATTCGCCTTATGACTGCGCGACCGGGTCATACTCCTCAGCGGGCAGATTGAAGGTCCAGGCAACGGCCTGGCGCGCCGTGGCCATCGTCGGCGGAACGGGTAGCCAGAACTCGCGGACACTGCCGTCCGGCTCGGGCGTATGGTTCATCACCGGCACAGCCAGGATCGGATCGCTCAGGCGTCGCGCGAGACGGTGGAGTTGGCCGCAGTCGTCGCGCTGGATCTCGGCGGCGCCGGCTTCCACCAGATAGCTCCCCAGCCCATGGCGCTCGATCAGCACCCAGCGCCGATCCGGATTCATTTTGCGGTCGATGCGCCGACGCGTGATCGGCCGGTCCCGGTCGAGCACTTCGGGTGAACCCAGCCGAAGTGCCAGGCAAAGATGCGCGTGCCATCCACCCAGGCGAGCGCTATCCCCTCCTCGGCGTGCGGCCTGCCCCTCGGCGTCGAGCGCCACCGTTGTTGCCGGCCGTACTGCCATCGCAATCGCCGCGAAGGGGTAGAGCCGATCGACATGAACGGCCAGCTCGGCGAAGAGCGCCGCTGCGCCGCTGGCGTCGGCGCGGACGGCCGCCACAGCGCGCCGCGTCCTCGATCCCGTCCAGATCGGCGGTATCCCGCGAATGGCCTCTGGATGCAGATTCGGCGACATGTCGCCTGCGATCCAGCCAAAGCCGTCCCAATTAGTGACTCGTCGGGTGAAGGCTTCCCGATAGACAGTGCGATAGGCCGCCAGCAACAACTCGTGCGGTCGCGGGCCAACAACGGCGGTTCGCGAGTATGGAATCCACGCCTCCCACCGCGCACGCTTGAGCTGGTGCACGACGGATGGAGATGGCGAAAGCTCGCGGAGGGAGCCTGGCAGGTGCGCGTAGGTGCGCCGCATGCGCAAGCCAAGGGACACGCCCGGCAGCGTTCCGACCGATGCCGCCAGGGCGAGGGCAGCGCCGCACTTGTGTCGGTCAATTGCCGCATGGCGGGTAGGAACCGGAAAAGCTACGTCGGGAAGTTTTCCGACGTGCGCGACAGCATCCCCTGCACATTGATTGAGATCAAAGCTGGCCGACGCGTGGCTCTTTAGAGTGCAGATAGTTCCAGTCATCTTAGGTCGGAGCGAGCGCTCTAGCCGCGCAGAACCGGAAGTTCTCGACCTCAAAATGCAAAGAAGAATCGTCATGGTCGACCAACATGCCTCCCACGCCACAGCTCCAACCTCTGTCGGACAACCAGCGATCGACGCGGGTCTGCGCGCGTATATGCTGGGCGTTTACAACTACATGGCCGGCGGACTTCTTCTGACCGGAGTTGTCGCCTACGGCGCGGCTGCGAGTGGCTTGTATCAAGCTATCGCTGGCACGGCCTTTATTTGGATAGTGCTGCTGGCCCCCTTGGCTCTCGTTATGCTTTTGAGCTTCCGCATCGAGCGCATGAGCCTGGGTACGGCACAACTGACCTTCTGGGCCTATGCGGGGCTCGTGGGTCTGTCGCTCTCCGGCATCTTTCTCATCTATACTGGCGCAAGCATCACGCGGGTATTCTTCATCGCCGCCGCAACCTTTGGCGCTATGAGTCTTTACGGCTACACGACTCGGAGCGACCTCTCCCGCTTCGGCTCTTTCCTGTTCATGGGACTGATCGGCATAGTCATCGCTAGCCTCGTCAACATCTTCCTCGCCTCTTCGGCGCTGCAGTTCGCGATCTCGATTATCGGTGTCCTCGTCTTCGTCGGCCTCACTGCTTGGGACACGCAACGGATCAAGGAGATCTACATCGAGGGCGAGGATGCGGCGGTCGCCGGGAAAAAAGCAATCATGGGCGCGCTGGCGCTGTACCTCGACTTCCTCAACCTGTTCCTTCTGATGATGCAGCTCTTCGGTGATCGACGCCGCTAGGACTCAAGGGCTGACGCCGCCTGCGGCAGCATAGAGCCGTCAGTCGAGCTGGCCCCGAACGATAATGTGACGAGGCGATTGAAGTGGTCCGCGCCAAGACCGAGCGAGCAAGCAAGCGTCCGCAGGTCGGCTGCAGAGACGAACGTGCCCTGACTCGAAGCGCCTCTGTGACAGTCGCTGCAAAGGAGTGACGTGATGACTTGGCTTGGAAATAATTGGATTTGGATCGTGTTCGCCTTTGGTATGTTCGCCATGCACTTTTTCGGGCATCGGCACGGACATGGGTCCGCTCATGGCAACGGTCACGATCCTGACCCCGCGGTTCCGGCAGATCGATTGAGCAGACAGACAGAGGGCGAGGTTTCCGGGGCCTTGGGGCCGGCCGCCCTTCCTCACGCCTCACTGGCCGACGACGCTAACGTGGCCCGTCGCAGCTCTGTTGTTCCTCAAATCGCGCCCGATCACGAAACTGCGTCCGGCGATGTTTCGGCACCGATGGCAGAACACGCTGCACATGATGGTGAGGCGCGGCCGACCGGAGATCGGCGGCATCGCCACCATTGTTGAATTATTAGCGAGGCCGGCACCGTGGCGGGCATCGCCAAGGAGAACAACCTTTGCCTGATGGGCAGCGCAGCTAAATGCCCGGGCGTAGACCTCGCTAATACCTGTTTGATCAGGGCAAGCCGGCGTGGCGCGGCTCGCCGAACAGATCGGCGCGATAGCCCCGTAGCGACGTCGCGTGCCCGGCCAACTATTTTCCGCCGCAACGCGATCTTGACCTGTCGCGGCCACCTCGATTTCGTTTTCTAGTTGATCGCGTGGGCGCGCAAAGGAGATCTGGACGACAGGTTGAGTCCTCGGCCACGGAATCCATGCTGATTTGGCTTCATTTCTGGGTCCAAATATCACGGCTTGACCCGATCAGACCGTTATAATTGTATCCGGTTTACCGGAACTAGCTCTGACATGGACGTGGATTTTGTCCGAAGCCTTGTATTTCGAAATCGGCAGTTTCTGGACACTGTTCTACCTTCTTTTCGAATGGTCGATCCGGGTGATCATGTTGGTGATCGTACCATTTCGTCGGTCACCCGATGCCGCAAAGGGCTGGCTGCTTTTGGTTTTCTTTTTGCCGGTTCCAGCCCTTGTGCTCTACATCCTCATTGGCAGACCGAGCTATCCAAGATGGCGTCGCATGCGCTTCGCCCGATTGCACACAATCCTTGAGCGCGCGACCCACCAGATATCCCGTCTAGAAGCTTGTCGCCCACCTATACTCCCGAGCAATCTGGTTCAGGCTGCCACCCTGATCAAGAACCTCGGTCAATTTCCCACGCTGGCCGGCAACAATGCGGAACTTCTCAGCGACTACAACGGTCTCATCGACAGACTCATTGCGGATATCGACGCTGCCCAGGATCATGTGCACCTGGTCGTCTACATTTTTGCAGACGATGATACCGGCAGGAGAGTGATCAAAGCCCTTGTTGGCGCGGTACGGCGAGGCGTCACGTGCCGAGTTCTCATCGATGCTCTCGGTTCGCGGCAGTGGGCGCGACGGGTTCTTGAGGCTCTCATTGCCGGGGGCGTAACCGCTCACTTGGCGCTGCCAGTCGGACTGTTACGTCGTAGAACCGCGCGAGCCGATTTGCGCAACCACAGGAAGATTTTCGTGATTGACAGCCGGATTGGCTACGCCGGCTCCCAGAATATTGTCGATGCCAATGTGACTAACGAGGAGCTCGTCGCGCGCGTAACTGGTCCGGTCGTCCTCGAGCTGCAAGCAGTCTTCGCCGCAGATTGGTTCTTGGAAACCGAACAGGTTCTCAATATCGCGGATCTCTTCCCCCACCACCATCCTGGCTCAGGCATGGTCGCGCAAGTCCTGCCCAGTGGACCCGATTATCCAACCGCTGGGGTGGAAAACCTTATGGTCGGCCTTATCCACGGCGCCCGGGAGCGGGTGGTCATTACAACCCCATATTTTATCCCGGATGAGGCGATGCTGCGGGCGCTCCAGACTGCCGTGTTACGCGGCGTCGACGTCCATCTGGTGGTATCACGCCGGGTGGATCAGGTCCTCGTCGGTTTTGCGCAGCGCTCCTACTATGAGGAACTGCTTGAAGCCGGCATTCGACTTCACCTTTATCGAAGCCGCTTGCTGCATGCGAAACACTTCAGCATTGATGGCGAAATCATGCTGATCGGGTCGAGCAACGTCGATATTCGCTCGTTCCTGCTGAATGCCGAGGTCAGTCTTATCTTTTATGACAAAGACGTGACCGCTCGGCTTCGCTTGGAGCAGGAACGCACCTTTGCGAGCAGCGACTTGCTAACGCTTCCCCTGTGGCGGGACCGTTTCGTCGGCATAAAAGTGTGCGAGAATTTAGCGCGTTTGATGAGCCCGCTCTTGTGAGCTGAATTTTGTGTGGGCTGAATTTTGTGCGGCGTAACGAACTGGCCCTTGGCGTTCATGAACGCCAAAATAGTCTGCCGAGCCCTAATGAACTCTTCGGCGGCAATCCAATTGGCCTTGCGCCGACACGATTAAAATGTTGCCACGGCCGTGCATGGATTTGCCGTCAGCGAGGTCCGGTTAGTCAGTGTCGATCGCGACGGAAAGGGGTGCATCTCTCTGCCGACGCCGATCGATCCAGAAGATCATGGCGACGAGGTAAAACGACATCAAAGCACCACCGAAGCAGAACACCGATATGTAGGCGAAACGGAAAAACAGGTACGTAATGGCGGCGACAATCGCTACGAGCGCTCCAAAGACCCTGACCTCACCCCTGGTCGAAAGAAGAAGCGGCAGGATGATGAGCGTGAGATAGATGGCATAGGTGAGTTCACGAGCGAACAAGAAATCAAACAGTTCGACCCCATCATACATGATCGCTGAATCGAGGAACTGTACGCTGAGCCAGTTGCTATGAACGAAATAGGGAAGATACTGGCCGGCGCCGAGTATTGCGCCGGCGATCGCGAAGACAAGATAGAGCGGCTTTCGGCGCGCCGGCTCGAGGAAATAGATCGAGAATGGAACCCATATCGGCCAAGCCAGCCACGAGAAGAACATGTAGCCGACAGCGTAGAATTTGACGAGATCGAGATCGCCACTTGCGCCGCTGGTCCAGACGAACCCCTCCAAGAGCTGTTGCAGGCCGAACAACAAAGGCAGCGCACAGACCAGTGCGTAGCGGCGGTCGGTACGATAGGCCCTCTGGATGCTGAGTGCGCCTGACGGAATGAGTAGCGCCGCCGCCGTAAAGCTCGCCTCGGCCGAGAAGCACATAAAACCTCACTGCGTCGATTCTTTCTGCAGAGGCGGCGGATACCGTTGCCGCGAGACTAGATTGACGATGCAAGAACTGTCCATAGCTAATCATTGACGTCGCACGTGCGCATCGTGGCGACTAAAGTTGCGACGCCGAACGCGCCGCGGCCCAGAGGCCCGGTGCGTTCCTGGCACTCTGCTGCGGCTGGTTCGGAGCCGGTATTGATTTGCCTCAAAGGAGGCCGGGCACGTCTACGCTACGATGCCGCCAATTGGTGCCCGGGCGCATGGTCACTTGGCGCCTGTTCAATTGAACTGAGCTAGGGATGAGGCAGATGAAAGCAAAGGATGTAATGACTGCAAAGGTTGTTACCGTGTCGCCCGACCACAGCGTAAGACACGCAGCACGGATCATGCTGGATCATCGCATCAGTGGCATGCCTGTCGTCGATGACAACGGCCGTCTGGCTGGAATTGTGAGCGAAGGTGATTTCCTGCGCAGGTCGGAGCTCGGTGCCTCAGCGTTTCCGGCAGGTGGGGCGCGCGGCTATGTGAAGGGCCACAGCTGGAAAGTGGCGGATCTGATGACCTCGGATGTCATCGTGGCCGATGAGGAAACTCCGATAGAGCGAATTGCTGCGCTGATGCAGGAGCACGGAATCAAGCGCATACCGGTCATGAGGGGACAGCGTCTGGTCGGCGTTGTCAGCCGCGCCGATCTTCTGCGCGTCGTCGTTGCGGCAAAATTAGACGACGACACGGCGGCAGGTGACGATGCGATCCGGCGCAGCATTCTTACACGGTTGCAAGAGGACGCAGGCGTCAACGGAGACGCAATAACGCTCACGGTCACCGATGGCCTGGTCTATTTTTCGGGAGCGGTCTCATCGCAGAGTGAACGGGATGCTGTCCGCGTGGTTGCCGAGGGCGTCAGGGGCGTCAAAGGTGTGTTCGACCACCTGTACCTGGCGCATCCGTGAAAAACGGCCGGGGGTAAATACATTGGTGCAATCGCAACCTTCGCACGCCAACCACCTGATGAACACGTCTGCCACGCAAGACGATCTTGCGACGCTGCAGCGGGAGACATTCGACTACTTCATCCATGAGGCGAACCCTGCCAACGGTCTCATTCTGGACAAGACCGAAGCAAATTGGCCCGCAAGCATCGCGGCCACCGGCCTGGCGCTGGCTTGCTATCCAGTGGGGGTCGAGCGCGGATTCATGACGCGAAGCGCGGCTGTGGAACGCACTTTGGCAACGCTGCGCTTCTTCTGGAACAGTCCGCAGGGGCCGGAGCCGGACGCTACGGGATATCGCGGCTTCTACTATCACTTCCTGGACATGCAAACTGGCCGGCGGGCCTGGCAATGCGAGCTGTCTACCATCGACAGTACATTCCTGCTGGCGGGCGCGCTGGCTGCAGGGCAGTATTTCGATGCCGACACCGCGGCCGAAGCCGAGATCCGGACCTTGGCGGAAACGCTCTATCACCGAGCCGATTGGCGCTGGGCGCAGGACGGGGGAGAGACCGTCACCCATGGTTGGACACCAGAGCACGGATTCCTGAAGTATCGCTGGGAAGGCTATGACGAAGCGCTCTTGCTCTATGTCCTGGGGCTCGGTTCGCCGACACATCCCTTACCCCGGAGCAGCTATGCGGCCTGGACCGCGACATTTCGATGGGAGCACTGTTACGGCTACGACTATCTCTATGCGGGGCCGCTGTTCATCCACCAGCTCTCGCACGTATGGATCGATTTTCGCGGCGTGCAGGATGCCTTCATGCGTAGCAAGGGAAGCGATTATTTCGAGAACAGCCGACGCGCCACCCTCGTCCAGCACCGCTACGCCATCGAGAACCCGCGAGGTTTTGATGGCTACGGCGAATATTGCTGGGGCATTACCGCAAGCGAGGGTCCTGGCCCTTCCACGCTCAAGTTGAACGGCATCGAACGCCGGTTCGAGGATTATGTGGCGCGCGGTGTCCCGTATGGCCCCGACGATGGCACGCTCGCTCCGTGGGCCGTCGTGGCATCCTTGCCGTTCGCTGCCGAAATCGTCCGGCCGGCGATCAGCTTCTGCATCCACCAGGCCAAGCTGAAAGCCGTCAAAGCCTATGGTTTCAAGGCGGCGTTCAATCCGACGCATCCGGGAACGTCCGACGACGCCTTTGGATGGTGGGTGTCGCCCTGGCATTTCGGCCTCAACGAAGGCCCCGTTGTCCTGATGATCGAGAACGAAGCCAACGGCCTCTTATGGCGGTTGATGCGCTCATGCCGGTATATCCGCAGCGGCCTGCAACGAGCGGGATTTGAAGGCGGCTGGTTGAGAGAGTTTGACCAGGAGTCGGCGCGACCTGTTTGATGGGCTTACACGGAATTAGAACGTATTCGCCAAAAAACGCCGGGGCGAACTTGCTTACTCGGTCGATGGCGACGAACATGTAGAGCTTGCCCTCCTCGGTCCAGACTTCGGCGATGTCGACATGGAAGTAGCCGATCGGGTAGGCCTTGAACTTCTTGCGCGGCTTGGCGCCTTCGATGCCTGGCAGGCGGCTGATGTCGTGGCGCTGGAACAGCCGATGCGGACTGGAACGGGTGAGATGTGGGACCGTGGCCTGGAGCGCATAGAGGCAATCGTCGAGCGGCAGCAGCGTGTGCCTGCGGAAGGCGACAACCAGCTTCCTCTTCCTTTGAGAGCACTGTCGAGCGCACATCCTTCGGACCCATCGGCGTGTCGGTGACGAAATCGCGCTTCTTCCACTTCGTCCCCGTCTTGGGGTTTATGCCGTAGCGTCCGCTCAATTCTTGGATCGAAGCTTTCGATCGCTGTATCGCAGCTCGGACCGCATGAGTGGTCGTGGCGCTCCCGTGAAGTGTCTGTCCCATAGTCTGTCCTTGTCGATGGCGGCATCAATTCTACCATCACACCGTGGGACTAAACATCTAGATCGGGCAGGCGACCGCAAGAACGAAGAATACAAATGTAGGGCCGCTCGCAGCGAAAACTCGGATATAAGCGAATGCTACACGTACCGGGTCTCCACCGAGTAATTTCGCAGAGGCTGCGGTTCAGAGCGATGCTCTCGCAGCGGGTTGAGGCAAGATCACATGGCGACTATCATCGTTTCCGCGCTTGAGATCGCCGATAATGCAGTGGAGCTCGTCGAGCGCAAAGGTCTCGGACACCCAGACACGATCTGCGACGCGCTTGCCGAGACGCTCTCACAAAACCTTTCTCGCGAATATCAAAATCGATTTGGGAGCGTCCTCCATTACAACGTCGACAAGGCGCTTCTCTGTGGCGGACGCGCAGCGCCAGCCTTCGGAGGCGGTGCTGTGCTGGCTCCTATCAATATCTACTTGGCCGGACGAGCCGTAACGCAGGTTGGAAACGAAGCCGTCCGGATCAACGAAATCGCGGTCGAGGGATCGCGGGCGTGGCTGCGTACCAACTTGCATGCGCTTGATGCCGAGCGCGACGTGCGCATTCACGAATTGATTCAGCCAGGCTCGTACGATCTGCAGGCGGTGTTCTCGCGGCGATCCGGGTCACAAATCCATCTCGCCAACGACACGTCAATTGGTGTTGGCTATGCGCCGATGAGCCCACTTGAGCGGATGGTCCTCGCGATTGAGAAGCAGGTCAATGGAAAGATCCGTGACGGTGAGCATCCCGCGTGGGGTGAGGACGTCAAGGTCATGGGAGTGCGAAACGGGGAGACGGTAGACCTGACAGTCGCATGCGCCATTATCGGGCGTCACGTGGCGCATATCGACGACTATCTAGCCGCAAAGGCGTCCATCGAAAAGCTTGTGCGGGAGCTTGCCGCCCATCACGGCTTTGCTTCCGTCCGAGTCGCCGTCAACGCGGCAGATGATCCCCCCTCTGGCGCGCTTTATCTAACCGTTACCGGGACTTCGGCAGAGGCGGGGGACGATGGTCAGGTGGGCCGCGGCAATCGAGCAAATGGCTTGATAACGCCCTGCCGGCCTATGAGCCTCGAGGCAGCTGCCGGGAAGAATCCGGTCAGTCATGTTGGCAAGATCTACAATATCCTCGCGCGCGAGATTGCCAGAACGCTGGCGGTGACAGTACCCGAAATCGCGGCAGCATATTGCTTTATGGTCAGTCGGATTGGCGCCCCGGTGACCAACCCGGCGCTTGTACAAGTAAAGCTGGCGACCAGAGATGGCTTGCCGGCCATCCAATTGAAGGAGCGGGTTGACGACATCGTTGCCGTTCATCTTTCCCGCGTGCCGCAGTTGATCGATGAGTTCGTCGCCGGCGCGATTGATGTTTTTTGACCTCGAGCAACACCGCGAGGGCGTAGTCACAGTTGCGGCGGTGCGCGATGATGGCGGCAACGGCGAGCAGGCTGCACGTCGCGCCGAACCATCGCCTCGTGCATGCCGAAGACCCAACTGGAGCCGCCAACGCGCTTGGCGGCGTGCGACAGATTTGATCCCATGTTTTGATCGGGCATCCTTGTCGTCCGAAGCAGGGGATGCCCTACGGGCCAAGTTCTTCATGGGCGCCACGACGACAAAGGCGATCCGTCGAGCTAGTCAAGAGAGCCTGAGGGCGCTGGCAAAGTGCTACGGGATCAATCAGAAGACCGCTGAGAGGATGATCGGCGTCCCCGTCGATGTCGGCAGGCAAGCCTACTGCCCCTTAGACTTTCCGCTCACCATGCCGCCATGGCCCTCCATCATCATCTGGGAGCCGTTGGACGCCTTGTCAGATTCCATGTGCTCCTTGATGTCGGCTGGAATGTCAGCCTGCGAAAATGTTTTCTGCACATCCGCATTGTGGACGAATGCGATGATGTCAGCGAGGTCCTGACCCGTGAACTCGATTTGCTGGCCGAGCTGCTCGTTCTGCATCGCGATCATCGTTTCGGCACCGAGCCACATCTTGGCGAAGAAGTCGAATGGGCTCATGATGGGATCCAGGGTTTTCTCGTCGAGCGCCACGGCGTCCGTTCCGCCAACTCCATTGATCGAGTGGCACACCACGCATCCCTTGCCGGCAAAAAGCTTCTTGCCACGTTCGGCATTCATGCTTGGCAACACAAGCCCGGGCGCGATCGCAGATTTCGCTGACTCACCGGCAGTGGCCGGTGCAACAAGAAGCCCGCCAACGGTGGCAACTGTACCAAGCGCCGCCAGGACCATTCCTTCGATCACTTGACGCCTCATGATGCGGGGCATCCTGTTGTTGCGGCAGATTTAGCCGGCCTGCACATACAGAATCGACCACCGCGATAGGTGCCATCGTATTTGTTCTGGGCGTGCGGTTCGCATTAGCCTATGCCCCGGGGGCAAACGGGCGAATTGCCGATCTGCCCGGCTTCGATCCTATCGGCAGTGTACCGTCCGAGAGTTCGCTTTGCCAGTGGGTGTAACCGAGGGCGGTAGACCTCGACTTTCTTTGCTGCGACCTGCTTTGGCGTGCAAATCCACGACGCCATCCGCTTAATCGAGGAGGTCGTCCAACGTGCCGCTGATAGCCAGACGGGCTTGTTTCATTGCCTGGGGTGCTCCGTCGTCGCGCCAAACGGGCGGACTCCCTTATGTGTGGCCATTCGCCGATGGAGCGCCGTCCGCAGGAGGTCTCCATCGAAGACAAATAGGGGTCGAGCACTCCTTCCGGCCGCTGTCGGCCAACCCTGGAATCTTACGGAGCAGCTCGTTCAAGGAGCAGGTTTTGATCTGGCTCAAAGAAGGCGAAGTCGATCGCGATACAATGCCATTTATACCGCTGTTTCTACCCGGCGGCGCTGCTGATCAAAGCAAACTTCAACAAATTATGGGAACAGGAAATATGAAAGAAAATAACGTAGAGACGTCGGGTCTCATCGGGGGCGACGAAACTCCACTGGTTAGAGGGCCTCTGATGCGAGGCATGCCTGCTTTGACGATGCTGGCTGCGGCCTTGATCATTTCGGGGTGCCAACAGTTGCCCGCTGGACATTGGGCCGGCACGCCATGCGGACCAAAGCCGAGCGACGCCAGAAACTGCTACGGGTCTGCTGCTCCTCCGCCCTCACACGGGCACTAGCTCATTAACGATTTGGCTCGGCGCGCCGCAACGGGTGAAGGCGGAAAGTCTCGACCGGCCTCAAGCGCGACGAGGAAGCTTGAGTTGACCGAGTTCGCCAAGGTAGTGCCCGGCGCTGATCTCCAGGGGTGTGTCTTGCGTTCGGGTACCGGCCATGGCATCTGGCAAGGCCAAACGTCGATACATGTTCGTTGCTCGTATTTGCGTTGAGTCAAAGCAATCACCTGGCTCAAGCTTACGACATTACAAACTGCTTTCCCGAAGCTGGACCAAAGCAGTTTCGGCAGACTGTCCGGCACGTGCGTCCAAATGGATCAAAAATGCGTATTGCTCCGATCATAACTGTCGCAGTCCTCGCCGTCGCTGCCGCCGGTGGTGCTTACGCATACTGGCTGAAGGAACAGGCAGCCCGTGTTCCGGTGGGATTGGCACGGGCCAATGGTCGCATCGAAGTCGAGCGGGTCGACATCGCAACCAAATATGCCGGTCGCCTCGCTGAGGTGGGCGTCAACGAGGGCGCTAATGTCGAAAAGGATAGTATCCTTGCGCGTATAGACACGACAGAAATACTTGCGCAGCGCGCCGGGGCGAGAGCTGCCGTCCACCGCAGCCACCAGGGTGTAGCAACTGCCGAGGCCAATGTTGCGCTGCGCGAGGCGGAGTTGAAGCTGGCCGAAGTCGAGCTTAAACGCATCGTTGAGCTCGCGCGCACCAGTACGTCCACACAAGCGGAACTGGACCGCCGAACGGCGCAGAGAGACATCTCAAAGGCCTCTCTGGACATCGCCAAAGTGGCCGTCGAAGACGCCAAGACGGCGGTGGAGGCTGCCGAGGCTCAGATCACCCAGATTGAAGCGGTGATTGCTGATATGACGCTGAAAGCTCCAGTGTCGGGCCGCGTCGAATATCGTCTCGCTCAGGCTGGGGAGGTTGTTGCGGCGGGCGGGCGGGTGCTCACGCTTCTCGACCTTTCAGACGTCAATATGACCATCTTCCTGCCCACCAGCCAGGTCGGACGTGTCGAACTCGGATCGGAGGCGCGGATCGTGCTCGATGGATCGTCGGAATATGTCGTTCCGGCGACAATTTCCTTCGTTGCAGCCGACGCACAGTTTACCCCGAAATACGTCGAGACCGCCGATGAACGCGAGAAGCTGATGTATCGGATCAAGCTGCATATCGATCCGCGGATACTCGAAAAGCACAGCGGCTATGTGAAAGCAGGCATGACCGGCAACGCTTACGTCAAAGTGCAGGCCGGAGCAGCCTGGCCGGCCAATCTGACGCCGAGGCTGCCGGATGACCGCTGACGAGGGACCCGCCATTCGAGTTGATGCGATCCATCACCGCTATGGCAAAACAAATGCGCTCGACGGCGTCAGCCTTTCGATCGCACGTGGAATGACAGCGGCCTTCATCGGCCCCGATGGCGTCGGCAAGTCCACCCTGCTCGGCCTGATTGCCGGCGTCAAACGCATCCAATCCGGGACCGTGACGGCTCTTGGCGGCAACATGGCGTTGCGTTCTCACCGTGATATGGTTTCGCCACGCATCGCCTATATGCCGCAGGGTCTCGGCCGCAACCTCTACCCGACACTCTCCGTCGTCGAGAACATCGATTTTTTCGGCCGTTTGTATGGGCAGCGTGAAAGCGAACGCCGTCGGCGCATCGCACGCCTGCTTGCTGCCACCGGCCTCGATCCTTTTCCGGATCGTCCGGCCGGCAAGTTGTCCGGCGGAATGAAGCAGAAGCTTGGACTCTGCTGCGCCTTGATTCATGATCCCGACCTATTGATCCTCGATGAACCGACGACCGGTGTCGATCCTCTGTCGCGGCGCCAATTTTGGGACCTGATCGGACGTATCCGCCTCGAACGTCCCGGCCTGACGGTACTGGTTGCGACCGCCTACATGGAAGAGGCTGAGCGCTTCGACAACATCGTCGCCATGGATGAGGGCAGGGTCATCGCCGCGGGTGACACGGCCCAGATCCTTGCCCAAACCAAGGCTAGCACGCTGGAGGAAGCCTACATCGCTCTGCAGCGCCCTGAACGTCGTGGCGATCGCACGCAGCTCGCTATTCCAGAACTGCAACCTAGCGACGGTCCTCCCGCGATCGCCGCGGATAACCTGACCATGCGCTTCGGCGATTTCACGGCAGTGGATCACGTCAGCTTCCGAATCCAGCGCGGAGAGATCTTCGGATTTCTGGGATCAAATGGTTGCGGCAAGACGACGACGATGAAGATGCTCACGGGCCTTCTGCCGGCAAGCGAAGGGCGAGCCGAGCTGTTGGGAAAGCCGGTCGATGCCCGCGACATCACGACAAGAATGCGCATCGGCTACATGTCGCAATCCTTCTCGCTCTATGAGGAGATTTCCGTCAGGGCAAACCTGGAGCTTCATGGACGCCTCTTTCGGACTGCGGCGGGCGAACTTGAGGCACGCGTCGCCTCGGCATTGGCCCGATTCGACCTCGACGCCGTTGCGAACGCGTTGCCTACTGAGCTGCCGCTCGGGATTCGCCAGCGGCTCCAGCTCGCCGCCGCATGCCTGCATCAGCCGGAAATATTGATCCTCGACGAACCCACTTCAGGTGTCGATCCGGCGGCACGTGACCGGTTCTGGCGTCTCCTCGTCGAGATGTCGCGCCGCGATGGAGTGACGATCTTCATATCGACGCATTTCATGAACGAGGCCGAGCGCTGCGATCGCGTTTCGTTGATGCATGCCGGCCGTGTTCTTTCGATCGGCAGCCCTGAGGAGCTTCGCCTTGCGCGCGGGGCCGATAATCTCGAAAACGCCTTTGTGGCCTATCTCGAGGAGGCATCGGCACAGTCGGTCGCACCGAAGGATCTACCTGCATCATCCGCCGGCGTTAAGCCTACTGATGCGTCTGGTCTGTCCGGGTCAGAGACGAGATCCCTGTCAGATCTCCCGTACAGATCGGCGGCGGCACCTCTGCGCCGAATCTGGGCCTTTGCCCGGCGAGAGGCGGTGGAACTCCTGAGAGATCGGGTCCGGCTTGCCTTCGCGCTGCTCGGGCCTCTTTTGCTGCTGGCGACGTTTGGTTACGGCATCTCGTTTGACATCGAAAATCTTCGTTACGCGGTGATCGATCGGGATCAGTCTCTTGAGAGCCGCTTGTTCCTGGAGCAATTCTCGCATTCCCGCTATTTTGTCGAACAGTCACCACTGAGAGACGAGTTCGAGATCGACAATCGCTTGCGATCGGGCGAGTTGCGGTTCGCTGTCGATATTCCGCCCGGCTTTGGTCGCGACCTTCTGCAGGATCGGCAGCCGCAGGTGAGCTTCTGGCTTGACGGAGGCAGTACGTTTCCAGCGGAGACGGCGCGCGCTTATATCCAGGGTGCGGTTCTGACCTACGCGGCGGAGCGCCATCTTCAGTTGCAGGGCCAAGATCCGCAGATGCTGCCGGTCAATGTGGAGCCGCGGTTTCGATACAATCAGGATTTCCGCAGCGTATTCGCAATCACGCCGGGGTCGATAATGCTTCTGCTGGTCGTGTTTCCAGCGATGCTGACGGCACTCGCCGTCGTGCGGGAAAAGGAGATGGGCTCGATCACGAACGTCTACGCCTCTCCCGCGACGGTCAGCGAATACCTCATCGGCAAGCAGCTGCCCTATGTTGCCACCGGTTTTATCAGTTTTGTGAGCCTTGTGGTGATGGCCGCCGCCGTGCTCGGTGTCGTCCCAAAGGGGTCCGTGCTTGCCCTGTCAATTGCGGCCTTGGGTTACGTGTTTGCGGCAACCGCCTTCGGCCTTTTGGTGTCGGCGTTCGTTTCGACACAGGTCGCGGCGATTTTTGCAACTGCGATCCTGACCGCAATGACTGCGGCACACTATTCCGGGTTCCTTTTCCCGGCCTCCACACTTGAAGGCCCGGCTCGTCTGATGGGGCTTTCATTTCCCGCACTTTGGTTCCAAACCGTCAGCCTCGGCGTCTTTGCCAAAGGGCTCGAGGCGAACGCGTTTATTCCCGAGATCGCTGTATTGCTCGGCTTTGGCATCCTGTTTCTCCTGCTGGCCCGCCTGTCGGTCCGCAAGCAAGGCGTCTAGCCATGCGATATTGGGTTCGCAACGTTTTTCATCTCGGGGTCAAGGAGCTCGCCAGCCTCGCGCGCGACGTGGTCATGGCCGTACTGATTGTCTACGTTTTCACGGTCGCCGTTTACTCCGAGGCGACCGCCATGAAGACCGACGTAAGCAATGCTGGCGTGGCCGTCGTCGATGCCGACCACTCGGCCTTGTCGTCTCGCATCAAGGACGCCCTGCAACCACCTTATTTTCGCGCACCCCGCGAAATCGATCGCTCGGAGCTCGATGCACTCCTGGACAAGGGACTGTATACGTTCGTCCTGGATATTCCGCCGCGTTTCGAAGCCGATCTTTTGGCGAACCGCGGCCCATCAATACAAATCAATGTCGATGCTACGGCAGTGGCACAAGCTGCCGTCGGAACGGCCTACATCCAGCAAATCATCGCCCGCGAGACAGCAAACTTTCTGCACCAGCACGGTGCCAGCCAGGCCGTACCGATCGAGCCGGTCATCCGCGCCTTGTTCAATCAGAACCTTGAGGCGATCCGCTTTTCCGCGAGTATGGGTATCATCAACAATGTCACGATCCTCGCAGTCATCCTCGCCGGCGCGGCTGTGATGCGCGAACGCGAGCGCGGCACCATCGAGCATTTGTTGGTGATGCCTGTGCTGCCGAACGAAATTCTTGCGGCAAAGATCTGGGCGAATGGTCTGATCGTCCTGCTGGCGGCAGGGCTTTCGCTCCACCTCGTGGTGCAGTTCGCGCTGCAAGTGCCAATCGTGGGATCGGTGGAATTCTTCCTTGCCGGGGCCGCCGTTTATCTCTTCGCAGTGACATCGCTCGGCATCTTGCTGGCGACTATCGCGAACTCGATGCCGCAATTTGCGCTGCTAGCGATCCCGGTCTTCATCGTGATGTTCCTGCTATCAGGCTCGTTCACGCCATTCGAGAGCATGCCGGTGTTGCTGCAAGACATCATGTACGCGTCGCCGTCGACGCACTTTGTCAGATTCGCGCAATCGGTCCTCTATCGTGGCGCCGGAATTGACCTCGTCTGGAAGGACCTGGCAGCAATGGCAGCGCTGGGCGCCGCGTTTGTTGCCGTTGCTTTGTCGCGCTTCAGGACAATGCTCGCACGGCAGTCGTAGCCGATGTTCCTGCCTAGCCTAACTGAACTGGTGCTGCCGTTCTGGTGTTCTGTGGTTGTGATGAAGCCCACTTCGCCGACGGCACACTGCTGGAAATGCGCGCTGCTCGAGACGTTGTTCCGCGAAATGCCGTTCAATGAGCCGTTTTCGCGGACATTGCGTCGCCGAGAGCGACAGGATGCACTCTGCACCGACATACGAGTCGGTCGAACGGGTGACCGGCGACCGTTCGGACTCACTTCCGCATCTCATCTTGGCGAGCCAATAGTACCTGTCCGTCCCAATCCGAGGCCGTCACTCTTTTGGCCGGTGAAACGAGGCGTCCTCCGTCGAGAGCCTCGGCCAGCGCTTTTCGCGGCGCGTTGACGTTGGGCTGCGTCGAGGCCAGAGTGACCAGCCCGAGAGGATGAGTGAGACGCTCCTCGACGACAGACCCGATCCAAAGCGGCGCGGTCTGTCCGGCGGTAACCTCGACGTCGGCGGCCCACAGCCGGAGCACGAGACGAGAATCCAAGAATACAACGTCACCGGATTGTCGAACAAGGGTAAGGCTGGGAAAGCGACCGCCGGCGAGAAAGGGAACAACCGGAAGATTGGCCGGACTGGCCGATCCGGTGAACCAGGTCAGAGTGCTCAATGGCGCCCAAGCTGTCGATGTGTGCCAGCCCTTCCGCAGCAAGACGTCTTGCAGGCTTTGCAAGCTACCGGCCCACTGGAACGTTAGCGGCTCTTGCGTCTCGCCGGTAAGGTCGATGCGCCGGGCCGGCAGTTGCTGCCAATCCGACGCCCACCAATCAGCGGCCGCAATGGATTGCGTCGCGCTTTTGACGGCGTATCGCTGGAGATCCGTCGCGTGGCTGCGGTAGATATGGAAGCCGCCGGCGAGGATAAGCGCCGCACATCCGACGGCGAGCAGCCCACTTGGTTCAATGCGCTCGGTTTGCCGGCGCAGGTAGGATAGTCCAAGCAGCGCGAGCCACGCGGACCCGAACGCCAAGCCCCCAAGCACGTCGGACAGCCAGTGCGCACCGAGGTAGAGGCGTGAGAACGCGATCATAAATATCAGGACCGCGGCGCCGAGAGTGACCGACAAGCGCAGCGCCGGGCGAAGTTCACGCGCGATGAGGAAGGCGAGGAATCCGTAGAGCACCATGTTGATGGTGCTATGGCCGCTTGGAAAGGAAAAGGCGCTCCAGCCAGAATACAGCGACTCACCGGGCCGGGCTCGATGCAATGCCACCTTGATGGCCGTGTTGAGCGCCGATGCGCCGGCGATTGCAGCGATCCAGTAACCGGCAGTGCGCCAGGCCCGCTTCCAGGCAAGCCATAGAAAGATGATGATCGTGACCGCGACCACGACGACGGTGTCGCCGAGTTCGGTGATGGCTATCATCAACGCATCGCCGGGTGCGGTGCGAAGATCCTGGAGGGCGCGATAGATCGCGCTGTCGGCGAGCACCAAAGGGTCGCCACTGACGACATCTTCAAGGACGCCGAAGAACAGCCATGCTGCACCGATCAGCAGAACCATCGGCAATGCGAGAGCCCGCGCCTCGTGCTGCGAAGGATCAAGCAAACTGGTGAGATTGCGGCTGAGCCAGCTGTCGCGGGCGCCGGCCCAGCTCCGCAGCCGTTCCACACCAACGATGAGCAGGGGTATGCCGCGGCGCAACGTCCAGCGCACGACATGTACAACCACCCAACCTGCCACGACCAGAACGACCAGCAGGATCGCGAGCGGCTTTGCGGCTGCACCGAAGATGCCGAAGGCGGCACCGACGAGCACACCCGGCAGGATATGCGACGGCGCCCAGGCGATCGCCGACGCGACATTGACGGCATAGAACCGTCTGACCGGCATTCCCAGCATGCCGGCGAGCAGCGGAATGAAGGCGCGGACGCCCGGCGTGAAGCGTGCGAGAAAAACACTCTTGTCGCCGTGACGCGTGAAAAAGGCATCACTGCGCTCGATCAGTTCGGGGTTCCGGTTCAGTGGCCAGAGGCCAAGAATCTCGCGATGGTATCGGTGCCCGAGCCAGAATGAAAAACCATCACCGGCGATGGCGCCTGAAGTGGCTGCGATCAGCAATGGCCAGAGCAACAATACGCCGCTCGGCACCAGGGTGCTGAGCGCGAGGATCACGGCGGTGCCTGGGATGACAACGCCGATGATCGGGATCGACTCCGAAAGCGCCAGCAGAAACACCGCCAGATAGGCCACATGCGGGTGCGCCGTCAGCAATTCGACCACCGATGAGACCAGGGACGTCAGCATCCCGAGGCTTCCTATAGAATGCCAGTGACGAGGCGGTCGATGCGGGTGTCTTGCCGATAGACCGCGCGAACGGCGAAGGCGGCAATAACCCCAGTCAGCGCCCCGCCCAGAACGTCACTGCCGTAGTGGGTTCCGATATAGACGCGAGAGAAGGTCACGAGTGCCGCGGCGGCGAGGAAACCAAGCCCGACGCGCCGCATGCCATGCAGAAGGAACGCCGCCGCGATGGCAAAGGTCGCTGTCGCGTGATCAGAGGGGAATGATGGATCGGCGCTGGGGGCGATCAGGACATGAGTTACGCCGCTGTCATACGGCCGCATCCTGTGAACGACGAGTAGGATAAGCTGATTAAGGGCGAGCCCAAGAAGGAACGAGAGTCCGGCCGCGACAAGCGCGTGGCGAGCGTGAGGCCTTTCGGCTCGCCGCCACCATTGTCCTACGACAGCAAGCACCAGAAGCGGGACGCCGATGGAGGAAACCCAGATCATCAGAAAATCGACGACCGCACTGCGTTCCGCCAATCCATTGATTGCGTGTGTTACCGCGGCGTCGAGTTCAAACATCGGCAGCTCCTTGGTTCGGCCTTGGGGACAATTGATGGGTGGAGGCCAGTGGACTGGCGCCGAGGTATTCAGGCATCTGCCCGCCCTTTCAGCCGACCGCGGATGACAAACAATCCTGCGAGCGTCAGCACGGTGAAGGTGGCTCCTGCCAGAAATGTGCCTTGCGGCCCGGTCAAGTCCCAAAGCGCGCCGGCGACGACGCTGGCGACGAGCAGCGCGACGCCGGTCATAAGATTGAACATGCCGAACGCGGTCCCGCGCAGTTCCGCAGGCGCGGTCTCAGCAATGAGGGTTGCGAGCAATCCTTGGGTGAAGCCCATGTGGAGGCCCCAAAGCACGACGCCGGTCCCAAGCCAGGCAAAATCTGTCGCGAGGGCGAGTACGAGGTCAGCCAGCAGAAGAAGCACAAGACCAATGGCCAGGAGAGTCAGGCGATTCACGCGATCGGACAGCACACCGATCGGGTAGGCCGACAAGGAATAGGCGAGGCTCATGATCACCAGAACAACCGGGACCAATGCCAACGGCAGGCCGATCGATTGCGCACGCAAAATTAGGAAGGCTTCGCTGAAGCGAGCGAGCGTGAAGAGTGCCGCGATCCCCACAACCCACCAATAGGTCGCTCCCATCCGCCGCAGTTCGTCGCGATGCAACGGCATGCGAACACGGCGCAGGTCCAGCGGACGATCCGGCTCCTTGACGGCGACGAGGATCAGGGCGACCGACAGCAATGCCGGGATAGCTGCAATCCAGAACACCGCCTGAAAATGATCCGCCGTCAGCCACATCAAGCCGATGGCGAGAAGCGGGCCTATGAAAGCCCCGACAGTGTCAAGCGTCTGGCGCAGACCGAAGCTCGCGCCGCGCAGATGCGGCGGGGCGAGGTCGGCGACAAGTGCATCGCGTGGCGCGCCGCGAATGCCCTTGCCGACACGATCGATGAATCGCGCCGCGATGAGCCATTCGATCGAATGTGCCAGCGGAAAGATCGGTCTGGTGAGGGCCGCCAGGCCATAACCGAACGCGGCGAGGAATTTGCGCTTGCCGAGCCAGTCGCTGAGCGCGCCGGAGAAGACCTTGGTGATCGAGGCGGTTGCTTCGGCAATGCCCTCGATGGTTCCGATGGTCAGAGCCGAAGTTCCGAGCACCGTCACCATGTAGATGGGCAACAGCGCGTGGATCATCTCCGACGAGATGTCCATCAGCATCGAAACGAAGCCGAGGACCCAAATGCCGACGGGAATCCCCTGCCGGGCTCCGGAGCGATCAACTGTCTCGGCTGTCATCGCGCCCGTTCCGTCATCCTGGCCGATCACCTCACCGATTTTCATCATGAGCGTCGAAGACCCGTTGAGCGTAACTGTCGAGCAAAGCCTCGCAGGCCCGCAGTCGTTCGGCGGCTTCATCCGCAAGTGATGCACCGTAGAAATCGAGCTTCTTGATCTTCTCCAGCCAGCCCTGGAGCTTCTTCAGATCGGTGTCTTCCTCTTCGAGTTCGGCGTAGGTGAACTTGTTGATCGTGATCTCCTTGGCGATCTCGACCTCGAAACCGGCGCACCGGCCGAGAAACTCGCGATACTGGTCGTCGCGATCCGCCTTGAAGCGGGCGACCACCTTGTCCTCTTGGGCGCGATCAAGGGCAATGGTCTCCAGGATGACGGATTCGCCGCCCATCTCGGAAACGTCGTTCTCCAGCATTTTCAGCCGACGGACATGATCGTCAGTCTTCGGCAGCAGGCAGACGCCGTTCTGCAGGTAGATCGCACCCATACCCTTGAGCCGGCACGCCACAGCGCGATACGCTTCGTCGCCGGTTCCGGGGGCACTTTGTACGTGAGCAAGAGCCAAGCTGTAGCGGTCATATAGCAGCAATAATGCAACGACCGTTACAAATCAATATAAACGGGCGGCATTGTTCATCACTACCGGGCAGAGAGGGCGTTCCCGAACAATTCGGCGCTGGCCTCAGCCAGCAAGCCGGCAATGGAAATCGTATTCGACGGATGCGGAATTGAGTCCGTGCTCACGATCCTTTCGGCACCGGCCGCCAACAGCTGCGCGTAGGCGTTTTGAGCGAACACGGGATGAATGACAATGCAGACTGCGGGAGGCAGACGAAGCTGCCTCAGGTGATCCAGGGTTTCGATCATGGTCCCTCCCGACGAAACGATGTCATCAACGATGATTGGAGTTCGGCTGCGAGCCGCATCGATCGAAGGAAGGCTTACCTCGACGTGGCGGTCACCGCGTCGGATTTTCGTCAAGATCTGAAAGGCAACACCAGCGCGGTGGGCGATCTCGGATACCCATCGGTCGCTTTCACTGTCGGGACCTATCAGGATGGCGTTCGGGACGTTGACACGGATCCATTCTGCGATAAGGGAAGCCGTGGCCACCGCATGGGCCGGGATCCGAAACAGCTCGGAAAGCTTGGGATTCCTGTGCAAATGGGGATCTGCCGTCACCAGCCAATCGAAACTTTCCGCCAGGAAACGTGCGAACACTGGCGCGCTTACCGCTTCGCCGGGATTGAACCGCTTATCCTGGCGCATGTAGGCCAGATAAGGCGCTATGAGGCCTACGGAGCGAGCGCCGAACTCGCGCGCTGTCGCGGCGGCGAACCGCAGCGGCATGGCAAGTGCATCGGGATTGCGCAAACTGGCAACGAGCGCGACATCAAAGCCGCGCAAATCCTGTTCGATCGCGACCAGGGATTCGCCATCCGGAAAGTGGCGCCAGTCCAGCCGGCCGGTTCGCGCGCCCAGCAAAGGGGCTATCGCGTCAGCCAGGGTTCGCTGTAACGGGAAAGGAAGCAGCACGCGGGTCATTGTCCGGCCCCGATTTCGAAAATGTCTGGATGAGCCGAAGCATATTCAAATGCGTATTCCAGCTCTCCTGGCGACCGGGCGTGGACTTCAAAAAGCGGCTCGCCGATCTTGATACCGTCGCCGATGCGAAGGCGGGAATCAATTCCAGCAATAGCGCTGCCGGGAGCGCCGGCGAGCTTGGCGACCTTTGCAAGCCGACGGTTGTCGATCTGACGGATCTGGCCGGTTCGGTTGGCGAAAACCGGACGGATGTGAGGAGCCATTCCTGGCTCGGTAAATCCGCCTTGTGCCTCGCAGATCGCAACAAACTTGCGCAAAGCGGCGCCGTCGTCGAGCAGTGTGCAGGCCAATGCCCGTCCTTTGCCGGGCGCGGCCCCGGGTGCGGTATCGAGCAAGACGCCAGCAAGGTCGAGCGCACGGCTGCGGAGATCGCGGGGCGCCGCTGCGTCGTTGCGCAGGACGCTCAGCACGTCCCGCGCCTCAAGAGCCGGACCGATGCCGTATCCAACGGGCTGCAGGCCATCGGTGCGCAGCACCGACAGGTTAAGTCCGAGAGCCTGAGCTGTCGCCAGGAGCCTTGCCTCAAGCAACGCGGCGGCTGAGGAAGAACGCACCTTGGCGGTCGGTCCGATCGGAATGTCGATCAGCACGTGGGTCGAGCCGGCGGCGACCTTCTTCGAAAGCACACTTGCGACCAACTGTCCGTCGCTGTCGAAGTCGAGTGGGCGCTCGATGCGGATCAGAATGTCGTCGGCAGGGCTGAGCCGGACTTTTCCGCCCCAGACTATGCAGCCTCCTTCGCGCTCGACCACCCGTCGCATGGCCTCGAGGTCCAGTGCCACCGGCGCCATGACCTCCATGGCGTCGGCGGTGCCCGCGGGGGATGTGATGGCACGCGAGGACGTCTTTGGGATTCGGTGACCAGCGGCCGCAACGATCGCAACGACGATGGGCGTGGTGCGATTTCCGGGAAGGCCGCCGACGCAATGCTTGTCCAATACCGCGCCGCTGCCCCAATCGATGCGTTCTCCGACCGCCAACATTGCCTTTGTGAGAGCAATCGTCTCTTCATTGTCGAGCCGCTCGCCGGCACAGGCCGTGACGAATGCCGTCAGTTCCATGTCCGACAGGCGGTTGCTGACGGTGTCGCGCATCAGGGCGAGGAAGTCCGTCTCCCCGATACGCTGGCCGAAGACCTTCGCCCGCAGCGCCGGTGCCGAAGCGGGCGGCTCCGGGTGACTGAATACGCCCCATGCCTCAGGGCCTGGCCGGAGCGCTGTCCAGGCGGACTCGGACAGTGCGGCCACATCCAGTTCAAGGTGGTCATCGACAACGACGTTGAGTGTGGCAACCACCTCCCTGTCGCCGCTGCGCGCCAGAACCCGGGTGAGCGCTGTAAAGCCCTCCGACCGGCAGACATGGCAGTCGCGGTGCATGTAGACGACGGGTTGCTGGTATGTGTCGATGCCTGCTCGGACGAGGCGCAACCGGCTATGAGCGCTGTTCATGCCGGGTCCTCCAAGCTAATCTCTTCTAGATGCTCGGGGACGCGGGCCTGCCATTGCAGTTCGCGATTGATGCGGCCACGCAGCGTATCCGCGGCATCCGGTTCGCCGTGCGTGAGGTACGTCATCCTGGGTGCGCGGCGAGCGTGCCGCATCCACTCAAGAATTTCGTCGGCGTCCGCATGTCCGGAGAAACTTTCAAGCTGAACGACTTCGGCGCGGATTGGGACGTCGTGTCCAAACATCCGCAAGTGGTCGGCGCCGCCTACAAGAGCCGTACCTCGCGTGCCTCCAGCCTGGAAACCGGAAAGCAGGATCGCATTGCGCGCATCCGATCCGAACGCCTGCAGGTGGTGCAGCACCCGTCCTCCCGTGAGCATGCCGCTTGCCGATATGATGATCATCGGGCCCCGCCTGAGGTTCAGGGCCTTGGATTCTTCGACAGAGCGCACCAGTGTGGCGATCGAGTACATCGCCCGGCATTCATCGACGCCGACGTGATGCTCGTCATGAAAACGGTGATAGATCTCCGTGGCGTCGACAGCCATCGGGCTGTTGAGGAAGACTGGCACGGCCGGGATCTCGCCGCGCTGACTTAGGCGGGCAATGTGCAGCATGATGCCTTGGGCGCGGCCGACGGCGAACGCGGGGATTACGATCACGCCGCCTCGAGCTGCGACACGCCGGATCACCGGAGCGAGTTCCGCCTCGGCATCAAGTCGCGGATGTCTGCGGTTGCCATAGGTGGACTCGCACACGAGTATGTCGGCTTCAAGCAGCGGTTGGGGTGGCCGCATCAGTGGGTCTTGCGGGCGCCCGAGATCACCGCTGAAATGCACAGTCATGCCGGCCAATTTCAAGCTTATCTGCGCGGCGCCAAGAACATGCCCAGCGTGGATGAAACGGGCTCGAACGCCGGGCCGGACTTCGAATTCGCTATCGAAATCCCGAGTCTCGATATGTTCCAGCGAAGTCCTCGCATCCTCAAGAGTGTAGAGCGGCGCAGGGTTGGCATGCTTGGAATAGCCTCGCTCCTTCGCGTACCTTGCCTCTTCTTCCTGAAGGTGGCCACTATCGGGCAGTAGCAGAGAACACAACTCGGCGGTGGCGGGAGTGCATATGATCTTGCCGCGAAAGCCATCGCGCACCAAGGCGGGAATATAGCCCGAATGGTCGAGATGCGCATGAGTGAGCACCACCGTGTCGATGATTTCGGGCGGCACCGGGAATGCCGCGCGATTGCGATCGCGCAGCTGCTTGTAGCCCTGAAAAAGACCGCAGTCGATGAGGACGCGGTGACCATCCGTTTCAAGCAGGTACCGCGATCCGGTAACTGTTCCTGCGGCCCCGAGAAATTGAAGCGACGGTGAGGAATGTGATTTCACGTAGCTCTCCAAACAGCGGGCAAAAGTCCGAGAATACTCATTCGGCAATACCCCTCCCGTAAACGGCGCAAGGCTCAGCCGTCTCAGGCACCGGCCGCGGTGGCGTGAAGCGGCCGGTTGATCGACCTCTAGGAAGAGCAGTCCCGTTACCTACAGCAGTGGCCAGAACCCGGGCGGCCGCGAGAGGCAGCGGGACGACTCGCGCAGACGAGGATCCCGCGCTGCCGAAGTCAAACCCTCTCCGGCAGCGCGGCCGCCATTCAAGATCCGCCCGACATAGAGAACGGGCAAACTTGGCACGAGCGCCGAAGCCGCCAAGGTGACGGCAAAGCTGATCAGAGCGACGACAAGGATGGGCCTGCGTCCGATCAAATCCGACAACCCGCCCCAGATCCCATAGCCGCGCGCAACGACCAAGGCCGAAGCCGGAAGTGCGCCCAGGATCCACCGCGATGCGGGCAGGGGGCCTTTCGTGGATACGCTCATGCCGGGGCGCCAGTAGGCTGCTCATGAGCTGCACCTTCGGTCATCGACCCGGCGGGCCGGATGCCCGCGAGCCTGGTTCGCTTGAGCAGCAAGGCGTTGACGGCCACGAGAGCCGAGCTGCCAGACATTGCCAGCGCCGCAAGCTCGGGGCTCAGCAGGAATGGGTAGAATACGCCTGCCGCGATCGGGAAGGCGATGAGATTGTAGCCGACCGCCCACCACAGGTTCTGGTGCATCTTGCGTAGCGTGGCACGCGAGAGCGTCATCGCGCCGACCACGTCGTAGGGATCGCTCTTCATCAGCACGATGTCGGCGCTTTCAATGGCGACGTCGGTGCCCGCACCGATCGCAAATCCGACGTCGGCTTGCGTCAGGGCTGGCGCGTCGTTGACGCCATCGCCGACCATGCCGACCTTCAGGCCTTGTCCTTGCAGTTCCTTGATCTTCTCGGCCTTCTGCCCTGGCAAGACATCGGCCAGGACGATGTCAATGCCGAGCACGTCAGCGATGCGTTTGGCGGTGCCGGCATTGTCGCCCGTGAGCATGGCCACGCGAACGCCCTGGTCGTGCAATTTGGCAATCGTTGCGATGGCTGTCGGGCGCGGCGTATCGGCGATCGCGATCAGCCCGAGCAGCTTGCCGGACCGTGCCACATGGATGACGGTGCGGCCTTCGCCCTTGAGCGTTTCGGCCTTGTCGCCCAGCGCCAGAAGATCAATCTTCTGCTCGTCCATAAGACGCCGGTTGCCGAGAAAGACCGGCGCCCCGCCGATCGCGGCTCTGGCGCCTTCGCCTTCGATGTTCAGGAAGTCCGACACTTTGGGGAGCTTCAGGTCCTTGGCCCGCTCGACGATGGCGACGGCCAGCGGGTGGTCCGACCCCTGATCCACGGCAGCCGCGACTTGGAGGACCTCGTCGGGGGAAACGCCGGCAGCCGGGACGATTTCGACGACCTTGGGCTGGCCCATCGTGAGCGTGCCGGTCTTGTCGAAGACGATCACGTTGAGCTTGGTCGCCTCCTCGAGAGCGGCGGCATTCTTGAACAGGATGCCGTTTGACGCGCCAAGGCCGGTGCCGACCATGACGGCCATGGGCGTGGCTAGGCCGAGCGCATCGGGACAAGCGATGACGAAGACAGTGATGGTCAAGGTCATCGCGAACAGCAGAGGCTGGCCAAGCCACCAGAACCAGACGGCGAAGGTCGCAAGCCCGATGACGATCGCGGCGAGTACCAGCCATTGCGAGGCGCGATCGGCGAGCAGTTGCGCTGGCGCCTTCGAGTTCTGGGCCTCCTGGACCAGCTTGACGATCTGGGCAAGCGCCGTGTCGGCACCCACCTTGGTCGAGCGGTAGCGCAGCGTGCCGCTCTTGTTGATCGTCGCCCCGATGACCTTGTCCCCGACCTTCTTGGTCACCGGCATCGATTCGCCAGTCAGCATCGATTCATCGATCGTCGACGTGCCCTCGGTCACCTCGCCGTCGACGGGAAGCTTGTTGCCGGGTCGCAGGATCACGATGTCGCCGAGCACAACGTCGGCGGTTGCAACCTCGACCTCCTTGCCATCACGGAAAACGGAGGCCCTGGGCGGGGCGAGGTTGAGCAGGGCCCTGATCGCGGCCGACGCCCCGGCACGGGCGCGCATCTCCAGCCAATGGCCGAGCAGGATGAACACCAGCAGCACGCTCGCCGCCTCGTAGAATTGCTGCCCCTCGAAGAAGAAGGTCGCGCCGACGCTGAATAGATAGCCGGTGCCAACGCTCAGCACCACCAGCACGGCCATGTTGAGGACGCCGTTGCGCAAAGCCCGCCAGGCGGCGACCAGGAATGGCCAGACCGGGTAGAGGATCGCGGCGCTGGCGAGGAAAAACATCGCAAGGTCTTCGCTGAGACCGAAGGGCGGGCGCAGCCAGGGCTCGCCCAGGCCCATCGGCTCCATGGCGAAAATCGGCAGCGTGAAGAGCAGGCTGACAAGGAACCGGTTGCGCATGTCCTTGACCATGCCTTGCATGTCCATGCCGGCGCCGTGTCCCATCTCATGCGCCATGGCGTCGTGCGGCGCCTTGTCTGCAACCGTCCTCTCGCCCGCCGGAGCCGACTCGATCATGGCGGCGTGCCCCCCATGATCGTGCCCCCCATGATCGTGCTGCGCGTGATCGTGCCCGGTGTGCCCGGCGGTCGCGCGCGGATGTCCCGGCGGCATCGTCGTGCTGTCGGGAATGCACAGATGCCGCGGCACGACCTCGCCACGGCAATGGAAGCCGCAGGCCTCAATTTCGCTGGCGAGGATCTCCGGGCTCGTCTGCCCCTCGTCAAATTCGACGCTCGCGGTTGTCGACCCCGCGTTCATCGCGACACCCGCGACACCCGGCAAAGCCGCGAGATGCATTTCGACCGCTGCGAAATCCATTATGCCGACAAGGCCGCGCACTTCCAGATTGACCTTTTTCATCAACGGTCTCCTATGCTTCCTGCTGCATTGCCATCGTTGTTATGCAGGCCCCGGATCGTTGCGGCCCGCGGAATATCCTAAACCCGATAGGCAAAGGTCGACATCATGCCGGTCGCCATGTGGTAGAGATGGTGACAGTGGAACGCCCATTTTCCGGGATTGACGGCGTCGACAGCGATCGTCACCGAGCGATTAGGGGGCAGCAGGACCGTATCCCTCACCGCTCCCGCAAAGCGCTGTCCGTCAATCGCGACCACCTGGAAATGATGGCCGTGCAGGTGCATTGGATGGGCCATCATGCTGGTGTTGCGCAGCGTCACTTCCACCCGGTCGCCCGGATCGACGACGAGCGGTGGGTTGGTCTGCAAGCCCCAGCGGTAGGCGGCCATGTCGCCCGTTAGCGCCATGTCGAACGTCTTGTCGGCAGGGCGCGATGCAAGTGGCGCGATTGCCCGAAGTTGTGCCTCGAGCGCCAGGTCGAGAACTGGAGCGTCGGCATCCGCCGCCGTCCCGAGCTTGGCCACCGCTGCGCCGGCCGGACGCAGGACAATTCCGGTGCGTTCCTTGCTTCCCTCGCGCAGCGCCAGGATCGGAAAGGATGAGCTGAGGTCGCGCGGCAACTGCACGCGCACGTCGATGCGCTGGCCCATCGTCATTGGAAACCGTCGGCCCCTGACCGGTTCGACAGGCTGACCGTCGACCGCGATCAGTTCGCCTTCAAGCGCGCCAAAGTCGATCGTGAACGCCGTCGCCGTGGCGCCGTTGATGATCCGCACCCGCACACGTCCACCCCGTTCGACCGGGACGATCTCGGGGTCGTTCAGGGACCGGTCGTTGGCCAGATAGGCGTCATAGTCGATATCGTTGATATCGGTCGCCATGCCGCCATTTTTCGTCCCTGCCATGGCGTCGGTTTGCGCTCCCGACATATCCATCCCGCCCATCGGCATGGAGCCGCCGGTATTCTTACTCTGCAACCCGGCCAGCAGCTCTTCCGGCGACGAGAACGAGAAATCGTGGAGCAGGATGACAACCTCCTGCTCGTCCTTTGCGTCATCGGCGGGATCGGCGACAATGAGCGGAGCGGCGAGCAGCAATTGCTCCTGCAAGGTATGCGCGTGCATCCAGAAAGTGCCGGGCCCGCCGACCGGAAAATCGAAATTGCGATCGGCTCGGGCGCCGATGAGCGGCAGTGGCGCGTCGGCGACGCCGTCGCTCGGCCACGGCGGCGTCAACCCGTGCCAGTGTATGATCGTTGGCTCGGCTGTCTCGTTTCGAAGCAGCACGTTGAAGGCTTCGCCCGCCCGCAAGCGCAGGCCAGGCGCGCCGTCGGCCCTTTGCAGGCCGAAGACGCTGGCAGCTTTGCCGTTCACCTCGATCGTGCGGCGTGAGATGCCAAGCGGCTGGGCGCCTGACTGACCGGCGAAAGCCGGCCTGAACGAGAACGCTGGCGCCGCAAGACCTGCCGCACCGGCTAACGCACCTTTCAAGAAATCTCGGCGCTTCATCATCATCTCCTTCGGTTTGAACTCCAGGTCTCGAAACATTCGGCCTGGGTTAGGGTGTAACAAACTCACGTTCGCGGCTTGCCGCGCGTTGGAAGCCAATCGTGACCAAGCCGGTCTTCGAAGTTTCCGCCCGATCCGGCCTCGACCTCCGGCTCTGGTTGGGCAGGTCGGGCGTACGGACATGCGGTGCGCGTTGGGGTCATTGGCTGGTTCTCTTCGTTAGAGATTGTCGTTGCTCGGGCACGGCGGTCGATGTGGAGGCTTCGAAGCCGTACGCGACGAAGCTCAGGGCCCAGACCAGCGCGCAGGCGAACAGGGGCCACCTGAAGTCGGAGCCGATCGTGAAGTTGACCACCGACATCAAGCCGATGGATGACGCTCCTCCGACCAGAGCGCCTGCCAGCGCGATTGGGTGGCGCGCGCGGAACGCGGTGAGTGCCAGCGCAATCAGGAGAACGCCGGTGGCGAATGCATAGCCACCGAGCACCCTGAAGACGTATGTGAGCCACATAGCAAGACGCGGACCGATGGCTTCGAGCTCGGCGGCCGACAGGCGCATATAGCGGATATCCTCGGGCAGTAGTGGCGGCCGGAGAACGATGAAATACAGTCCGATCCCGGCAATGATCATTCCCGCCAGGGCAAGAATTGCGGCCGACATCGTCCACGGATTGGCTGCAGCTTTCACAAGTGGATCCTCGCCTTGCCCTACCGGCTACCGGTTGCGACAACATTGTAGATCGAGGCATACACGACACCCGCCACGATGCCGACGACACCAACGCCGAGAACGCCGTAGATAATCCGGCCAGGGCGCATCGGCGCCGTCGATTTGACCGCGCTGAGGTCGAGCCCATGTGTGAAGGCTCCGAAGAAATCGAGCGTTGCGTCCGGCCAGATGGCGAAGGCCAGAGCACAGAGCATGCTCATCAGGGCCAGTGTCACCCCAAGCGCAATGCCGACGGACAGAACGCTGAGTTTGTTCATGGATTCCTCCTGTCATTTCGCGTGTTGCTTGAGCCATTCCTGCATTGCGGCGATCTCGGCCTGCTGAGCCGTGATGATCTGATTGGCCCAGCCCTTGACCTGATCATCCTTGCCAAATTGCAGGACCGCACGGGCCATGTCGATGGCTCCTTGATGGTGCGGGATCATCGCCTGGACGAAAGCGACATCGGGATCGCCAGCCTGGATGCCCTGCATCATCGGCCCGTCCATTCGCTTCATGGCCTCCATGTAATTCCTGGACGCCTCCGGCATGTTGTCAGTGTTCATCGGCATGCCGTTCGTCATGCCGCCTTGCATTCCGCCGCCCTGTCCGCCTTGCATCATGCCGCCGCTCTGCGTCGTGCCGCCTTGCATCATCTGCTGCATCATCGGCATCATCTGCTGCATCATGGGAGCCATTTTCTCCATCATGGGCATCATTTTCTGCATCATTGACATCATCGTTGTGCACTGCTCGGGCAAATTACCGGGCATCGCCTCCGCGGCGGGGGCCGCTGTCGTGGATTGTGGTACGTCAGCCGCCGGATGGTGCGGATCCGTCTGGGCAAGGGCCGCGCTCGACAGGGTTGTGAATGCGGCAAGCGTGATCAATCGAAGATGGGCTTTCATGACTGTTTCCTTATCGTTGATGTGAAACGGATAGGCGAAATCTGGAATTGGGTGCGCAGGGCAGCCGGAGCGCCGGTACCGGTTTGGTTTTGGTGGATCGCTCGCGCGCTGTCGGGCCTTGAAGGGCGCCGCAGGGTTCAACAGTCCCAAGGACAGCGACGGCGCGATATCAGGCGAAGATCTGGGGAGGTCGCAGGAGGGCCTCTGGATCGACGCCCGTTGCCAAGAACGCCTTGCCTGCCATGAACCGGACGGCATCCGGCGCGTCATGGAGAACCCTGCATTCGCCGGTGGCGGAAATGCTTGCGGCACAACAGCCCGATCCGGTCGAGTGCACGCAATCCAGGCAGCCATCACATGGGGGGCGATGGTTGTCCCGGTCTGCGGACGCGACGTGACCCATCACCTTGTGTGAGGCGCTCGTCGAGCGCGTTGCAACGTTAGCAGTAACGTCAGCACCCATTCCAAGAGCCTGCTCGGCAAAACCAGCAATAGCCCCGCCCGCGATCAGCAGGATCACGGCGAGCAGTAATCGAAGCTGAGCCATCGCGATTTTCATAAATTCAGTATAGCCCAGTTGCGCGTCGCCACTTTGACGCAAATCAATGCCGCGAGCCGGTGGAACTTCTTAAGTGGCCAAGTCTCATCGGACGCGGATCAAAGGCCTTTGCCGATAACGTTGGGTGACCTAAGCAGGAGTTGAGGCAAATGCCGGTAGTGCCGCGTTCCACCGAGGGTACCGTCAGGATAGAATTCGGCGCCAAGACCTTATCGCCTGTCTCCACGACCACGGGCATCTGGGTGCTCATATGAGCCCCTCGCACTGGGTCCCGTCGATAGGCTGATCGGGTCTCGGCCAGGTTTACTGGCAGGAAACCGCAGCCGCCGGCAGCGAGGAGATACTGACATGCTAACAGTCCCCGGCGTGGCGGAAATCACCCCGTCCTTATCGGCGCGGCTCAACCGCAAATGCTTCTGCATCACGCTCGACCGAGCGGAGCTTCGGGCGGCACTGGATCACGAAGCCGGCGACGCTGGTTTCTGCGAAGCTTTCATGGCGTCGCGGCCGCATTTGTTTTCCAATGTGCCGGTCTTCCTCGCCGCGTCCGCCCTCGACGAGATGCAGAGAATCGTCGTCGCCATCGAGGCGACAGCAAAGTTGCCAGCTTACCGCGAAACGGTCCTCTCCTGGGCTCCCGAAATCGCGCAAAGGGATTTTGGACCCGTCGGCGCTCTGATGGGCTACGATTTCCATCTCGACGATCAGGGTCCCAAGCTGATTGAGGTCAACACCAACGCCGGCGGGGCTTTCCTCAATGCCTTATTGGCCAGAGCACAGAAGGCCTGCTGCTCCGAAGTCGATCGGGCGTTGATCGGCGCCAGGGACGATCACTTCGAAACCAGTGTCATTGCGATGTTCGAGAATGAATGGCGCCGCCAGCGCGGAGCCGGCTCGCCGCGAATGATTGCGATCGTCGATGATCAGCCTAGGGAGCAGTATCTCTATCCTGAATTCGTGCTGGCCCGGCAGCTATTTCTGAAGCACGGCGTGGAGGCGATGATCGGGGACGCGAGTGAGCTGAAATATGATGGCGGCAGGCTTCGGCTCGGCGGACAGCAGATCGACCTCGTTTACAATCGCCTGGTGGATTTCACACTTGACCGCCCGGAACATGCCGCGCTCAGAGCGGCTTATCAGGACGGCGCCGTGGTGCTCACTCCCAATCCGCACAACCACGCGCTCCTTGCAAGCAAGCGCAATCTGACCTTGCTGTCCGATCCGGCGGCGCTGGAAGCATTCGGCCTTCCTCCGGACATGCGCTCGCGGCTCGCCGGCATTCCGCGGGCCACGCTGGTCACGCCCGACAATTCGGATGCCGCCTGGCAGTCCCGCAAGGACATGTTCTTCAAACCGCTCTCGGGCCACGGCAGCAAAGCGGTCTATCGAGGCGACAAGGTGACGAAAGGGATGTGGGCCGAGATCGCCCGTGGTGGCTATGTCGCCCAGGCATTTGCCGCACCCGGGCAGCGTATGATCGAGATCGATGGTGCACTCTCACCGCGCAAAATGGACGTGCGGCTTTATACATATGATGGCAAGGTGCTGCTCGCGGCCGCGCGCCTCTACCAGGGCCAGACCACAAATTTCCGCACACCCGGCGGCGGTTTTGCTCCTGTCCTGGTCATATGAACATGCAAGAATCATCGGTGCTGACGATCAATGGCGGCTCGTCGAGCATCAAGTTCGGATTATTCGCGGTGGCGGACGCTCCGATCCGCCAACTGCGCGGCAAAATAGATCGTCTCGGCGAGCGCGATGCCACAATAACCTTGACAGATTTAGCCGGTGGCGAAAATCAGATCCGCTCGGTTGGCGCGTTGGATCACAGGTCTGCAACGGGCTACCTGCTTGACTGGCTCGAGGAGCGCGTCGGATTGGCCTCGCTGAAGGCGGTAGGTCATCGTATTGTCAATGGCGGCGCGCGCTACAAGGAACCGCAACCGATCACAAGCGAACTGATGGACGAATTGCGGCGGATAAGCGCCTACGCGCCGGAGCATCTGCCATCCGAGATCGCAATGATCGAGCTGTTCAGCGGCCGCGCTCCGACCTTGCTGCAGGCCGCATGCTTCGACACCGCGTTTCACCAACACATGCCGCGCGTCGCGAAAATCCTGCCAATCCCGCGGCGTTACGAGGCGTTGGGAGTTGAGCGGCTCGGATTCCACGGTCTTTCCTATGCATTCCTCGTCGAGGAACTGACGCGTGTCGCTGGCGTAGAGGCGGCCTCTAGCCGCGTGATCATGGCCCACCTCGGCAATGGCGCCAGTCTGTCGGCGGTGCGCGGCGGCAAATGCATCGACACAACCATGGGATTCACCCCTGCGGCCGGCGTGCCGATGGGCACACGGTCGGGCGATCTCGATCCGGGCCTGGTCTTGTTCTTCGCCCAAGCCGAAGGCCTGAGCGCCGAACGATTTCATCGCATGGTCAATCACGAGGCTGGATTGCTCGGCGTTTCGGAAACAAGCTCCGATCTGCGCGACCTCCTGGATCGCGAAACCCGTGACGTCAGAGCATCCGAAGCCATTGATCTGTTCTGCTACCAGGTCAAGAAGAGCATCGGGGCGTTAGCCGCCGCGCTCGGTGGGCTCGATACGCTGGTCTTCACAGGTGGTATTGGCGAGAATTCGTCCGCCATGCGTGCGCGCATTTGCGCCGATCTCGATTTCCTCGGCGTCCAACTCGATGCGGCGCGGAACGATGGCAACGAGCCGATCATCTCAACCGACACTGACCGCATCTGCGTCCGTGTTATCGCAACCGATGAAGAAATGATGATCGCCAAAGCGGTCAGTCGCATTCTGGACCGCACTCACTCAAAGGAATAGACGCATGAACGAGCCGCTCTCGCCCGAACTCCTCCGGAAGATGCATGCCTACTGGCGGGCAGCTAACTTTCTTTCCGTCGGCCAGATCTACCTCCGCGACAACCCATTGCTAAAGGATCCGCTGCTCTTGGAGCACGTGAAGCCGCGGCTGCTTGGGCATTGGGGCACGACCCCGGGGCTGAATTTTATCTATGTCCATCTCAACCGGATCATAAAGCAGTTCGACCTCGACATGATTTATGTCGCCGGACCAGGGCACGGCGGCCCGGGCGTGGTGGCCAATACCTATCTCGAAGGTACCTACAGCGAATTCTATCCGGCAATTTCCCAGGACGCAGACGGCCTGAAGAAGCTTTTCACCCAGTTTTCCTTTCCTGGCGGCATTTCGAGCCATGTCGCGGCGGAAACGCCGGGTTCGATCAACGAGGGCGGCGAACTCGGCTATTCGCTGATGCACGCCTACGGTGCCGCTTTCGACAACCCGGACCTGCTGGTCGCCTGCGTGGTGGGCGACGGTGAAGCCGAAACCGGCGCCTTGGCCACGAGCTGGCACTCAAACAAGTTTCTCAATCCGGCGCGCGACGGCGCAGTGCTGCCGATCCTGCACCTCAACGGTTACAAGATCGCGAGTCCGACAATCCTCGCTCGGATTGGTCACGAGGAACTCGAGGCGCTGTTTCGCGGCTACGGATACAAGCCATACTTCGTCGAAGGCGATGATCCGCAGACGCTGCATCAGCTCATGGCCGGAACGCTAGATCAGGTCGTCGGGGAAATCCGGCAGATCCAATCCGACGCCCGGGCCAACGGGTTCACCAGCAGGCCGGCTTGGCCGATGATCGTGCTTCGGACGCCCAAAGGATGGACAGGACCCAAGGAGGTCGATGGCAAGAAGACCGAAGGGTCATGGCGCTCACACCAGGTTCCGCTGGCCAATCTTGCTGGCGATCCCAGCCATCTTGCGGTGCTGGAGACTTGGATGCGGAGCTATCGGCCAAAAGAACTGTTCGATGAAACGGGCCGCCTTGTTGCTGAGTTGAGGGAACTGGCGCCCAAAGGCGCCCGCCGGATGGGAGCGAATCCGCACGCCAATGGTGGATTGCTTTTGCGCGAACTGGAGCTGCCCGATTTCCGCGACTATGCCGTCGATGTGCCTGTTCCCGGGACGGTTGTCGGTCAAGCCACCCGCGTTGCGGGCACCTTTCTGCGGGACGTGATGAAGCTCAACATGGCTGGGCGCAATTTCCGTGTCTTCGGTCCGGATGAGACCGAATCAAACCGTCTCTCCGCGCTGTTCGAGGTCACCGACCGGGCTTTCACTGGCGAACTCATCGACGATGACACTCAAATCGCGCCGGACGGCCGTGTGATGGAAGTCCTGAGCGAGCATCTTTGCCAGGGTTGGCTGGAGGGATACCTGCTCACCGGCCGCCACGGATTTTTTTCCTGTTATGAGGCCTTCATCCACATTGTCGACTCGATGTTCAACCAACACGCTAAATGGTTGAAGGTCTCACGCAAAGTCGCTTGGCGGCGTCCGATCGCATCGCTGACCTATCTGCTTACCTCTCACGTTTGGCAGCAGGATCACAATGGATTCAGCCATCAGGACCCCGGTTTTATCGACCATGTCGCTAACAAGAAAGCCGATATTATCAGGGTCTATCTGCCGGCCGATGCCAATACGCTGCTTTCGGTCACAGATCATTGCTTGCGTAGCCGCAACTATATCAACGTGATCGTTGCGGGAAAGGCGCCAGAGCTACAGTGGTTGGATATCGACGCCGCAGCAGCTCATTGTGCGGTCGGCGCAAGCATATGGGAATGGGCCACCAGTGGTGGCGAGCCCGACGTGGTGATGGCTTGCGCCGGGGATGTACCAACGCTCGAGACCTTGGCCGCGGTCGACTTGCTTCGGCAGCATGTCCCGGATCTAAAAATCCGCGTCATCAACGTTGTTGACCTGATGGCATTGCAGTCTCCAAACCAACATCCCCATGGTTTGAGCGACGGTGCTTTCGACGAGATGTTCACCAGGGACAAGCCCGTGATCTTTGCCTATCACGGCTATCCGACACTGATCCATCGGCTCACCTATCGGCGCACCAACCATCAGAATTTTCACGTCCACGGCTATAAGGAAGAGGGCACCACCACTACGCCGTTCGATATGGCGGTTCTCAACGAGATCGACAGGTTTCATCTGGCCATGGATGCCGTTGATCGGGCGTCGCGCCTGGGCTCACGTGCGGAGCAGTTTGGCCAAGAGATCCGCGACAAGCTCGCCGATCATGCCCGCTACATCAGGCAACATGGTGAAGACATGCCCGAAATCCAGAATTGGAAATGGAGTGCCTAGCGAGGCTCCTATCAGACGATCTGGCTGACGGTCGTTACCTTCTCGGACCCAACCAGGGCAGTTAGGACTAATGACAATTTCAGCATCGTGATCGTCGCGTCGCGGGCCGATGAGTCCCTGCTCTCCACCGACGATCTCTGGCGACGCGGCGACGTGCTGGCGGCGTCGCTGGTCCAGCTCGCCGAAGCCGACGCTTTTCTGCCGGATCTGAACCTTGCCCGCCATCAACGCGCTGCGGGACGAACCTTTCCCTGTTTGTGGCCTGCCCTCGTCATGTGGCGCAGCAGCCGCAATATGCCCCAACTGTTCGTTTAAGGAGACGGACACGATTGAAGGAGCGCCACGATGCAATGCCAGTTATTGACAATGAGCAAATACATCGCCGTTTTCAGCGGTTTTGTCTTTATGGTTGGTGTCGGAGCGGCCCGCGCGGACGTGAAGCTCGATATCACCTATTCGACTTATCAGTTGCGAGGCCTTAGCCGGCAAGCGATACATGAAGACTTGCACCGGGTGGCCAAGCGGGACAGCGACGGTATCATTGAAGGCGAAGTGTCAGATGATTGGCACTGGAATTTCCAGTTTGAAGCGGCGGAGAACTCCTGCCGGGTCAGCTCGGACGAAATCGTTCTCAAACTCAACATTTTACTTCCGACCTGGGCCGACGAAGAGCGCGCCGACCAAGCCGTGCGCACGGCTTGGGCTAGTTACTTTCAGGAGCTGAAGGCCCATGAATATGGTCACAAAACGATTGCCGTTGATGCGGCAGAACAGGTTAGCAAGCTGACCCATGGCGCGACGGCACATGGCTCATGTACAGCTCTGGAGCAATCCCTAAATCGCGCTGCCAAACAGATTGTCGAGAAATCAGAAAAGGCGCAGGATCAGCTTGAGGCCACCCTCCCGTCATATACACTCGAATGAATCGACGTTCGATTTCCGAGGACGGATCGTCCAATAGGGAAAGATATTTGCGGGCATCTTGGCGGCCTTCGGGACACCCACATCGATGTGGTTCTTGGCTGCTGGAGCCTTTGCTTGCAATTTTTCGCTTTTGTGCGTCTATCTCAAATCTCGATACAAATCGGTCTGGCTACAAGGGATACGCACATGGCTACTGGCACCGTGAAGTGGTTCAACAGCACCAAGGGCTTTGGATTCATTCAGCCCGACAACGGCGGTCAAGATGTGTTTGTTCATATTTCCGCAGTCGAACGCGCGGGCCTCTCGACCCTGGTTGATGGCCAGAAGATCAACTATGAGGTCGAGCAGGACCGCCGTACCGGTAAATCTTCTGCTGGCAATCTCAGCAAAGCAGGCTGATTTCTGTCCGGGCAGGAGCCAGAGCCGCGCAACCGAGCGTCGGCAGCTGGGTTCGGTCGACATGATTGGGTTCCTTCGTTCCGCTAGATCGCTTGACTGTCTGAGGCGGCGATACATCGTGCTGGCCTAAGGCCTGTTGAGATTCAGGATTCCACTTTTGGCTTGGTTGTGATTCAAGCTTCGGATGGAACGATTTGTGCTGACTGACGCCCAATGGGCGAAGATGGAACCGCATTGCCTGGGTAAGCCAATTGACCCTGGTCGAAGTGGAAGCGACAACCGCCGCTTCATCGAAGCCGTGCTTTGGATCGTGCGCACGGGAAGCCCGTGGCGTGATCTTCCAGCTTTCTTCGGGGGCTGGAACACCGTTTTCAAGCGATACCGCGATTGGGTCAAAGCCGATGTTTTCATTCGGCTTTTCGAGGCCTGTTCGGACCAGCCGGATATGGAGTATGCCATGATCGATGCAACCATCGTCAAGGTCCACCGCCACGGCCAGGGCGCAAAAGGGGGACTCAAAGCCAGGCCATAGGCCGATCCAAGGGCGGCATGACCACCAAGATTCTCGCGCTCACTGATGCGCTCGGCAATCTCGTGCGCTTCGTTCTCCTGCCCGGCCATCGTTTCGATACGGTAGGCGTTGCGCCGCTCATCGACGGCCTCTCCTTCGGCGGGCTGATCGCCGACAAGGCTTTCGACAGCAACAGCATCATCGCCGATCTGAACGAGCGCGGCGCCAGGATCGTTATCTCGCAGCATCCGAGGCGCGCCTTGCCGCTGCCTCTCGATCTCGAACTCTACAAATGGCGTCATCTCATCGAAAACTTCTTCTGCAAACTCAAGGAATTCAAGCGCATTGCCATGCGAGCTGACAAAACAGACCAGAGCTTCAACGCCATCATCCATCTCGCTGCCGCCGTCATAAACTCACGATGAATCTCAACAGGCCTTAAAGCGGCTTCTATGTGATGTAAGCTCACAGACGAAAGGTCTGGATGCAGGACGCGACGGCGCAACCGCTTCTGGCGCTACGCGTGGCCAGCTTCTTTTGCCCGGCGCAACAGTGATAGTCGTCATGCGGGGCTGAATCAGATCGCGAGACCATGAGCATCCATACGCTGACCGCACCCGTTCAGGATCAACCGAAGCGCATCATCGCCATCGACATCGTGCGCGGCATCGCGTTCGTCACCATGGCGAGCTACCATTTCACCTGGGATCTGGAGTTCTTCGGATATACCGATCCCGGCCTGACCGCCTATGGTTGGTGGAGGATCTACGCCCGCTGCATCGCTTCGACCTTCCTGGTACTGGTCGGCGTCAGCCTGTACCTTGCCCATGGCAGGCAGATCCGCTGGAACGGCTTCTGGAAGCGGTTCGCCATGGTTACCGGAGCCGCGATCGCCATTTCGGTCGTCACCCGCATCGCCATGCCGGACGGCTTCATCTTCTTTGGCATATTGCATGAGATCGCGCTGGCCAGCCTGCTGGGTCTCGCCTTCCTGCGCCTTCCGGCGGTGCTGACGCTTGCCGTTGCCGCGTTTCTCATCGCGGCACCCGTTTACCTGCGGTTGGAGGCCTTCGATCATCCCTGGCTATGGTGGGTCGGCCTTTCCGCCATCAATCCGCGTTCCAACGACTATGTGCCGCTGTTCCCGTGGTTCGGCGCGGTGCTGTCGGGGATCGCGACGGCGAAGTTTGCCTCCACCTCCGGTATACGGGCGCGCCTGGCAAGCCTCGCACCCGGCCGATGGGCCAACCCGCTGGTCTTCATCAGTCGCCACAGCCTGGCCTTTTACCTGATCCACCAGCCGCTGCTGATCGGCTGCGTCTGGCTGTTTTCTCTATTGATGCCGGCCAAGGTTGAAACCCCACAGGTTAACTTCCTGAAAACCTGCCAGCTATCGTGCGAACAGTCGCGCGACAGCAAGTTCTGCTCCAGCTATTGTGCTTGCATGCTCGATACGCTGGAGGGCGAAGCCTCGCTTGATCGGCTCTACAACAACAACGATCAGACTGCGGAATGGAGGGCGCATCTGGGTGATCTCGTCGGCATGTGCACCGCCAGCACCGACATCAAGATGGAGAAAGGGGTCAAATGACCGAAGCCAACTGCCCCTCATACGCAGGTCCGCGCCTTGCCCTGCATGGCGGATGAGACGCTGGTCCTAGGCGGGCGAAAGAGCCGGGTAAGGTGGGCTCACCGCTGCACGACGTCGTCATCCTCGTTGGAACGCAGCGTCTGCGTCGTGGCCCCCATATATTCAGTGCGTCGGATGTCTCCTCCCATTCGTCCGGCGCGTTTCCCTCTGGAGGTTCCGACCTTCATTCTTGGCCGGACTTTCATAGTCCGGCCTTTCTGTTGGCAAACGAGAGCGTGACCAAATGGGACTGGTGTGACGCGGTCGCGCATTCGGCGATTTGCAGGCGCTGCGTCATCAGCCCATGCTTCAGCTTGCGTGCGACCAGCCAGACATTGGCAGGGTAGGCGAGCGCAAAGCCGGCAATGACGCCGATCGACATCACGCCCCAGAACAAAAGCTCAGTCGGCTCCATCGCGCGCCTGTCGCGACCCATCATCAGGAAGCTCATGACGGGGGCCATGCCGGCCATCATGAAATTCATGGAGATGAACTCGGGCAGAAGCTTTTGCGAACGTTTTCCCAATAGGTGCCGCCCATCATCGATTTCATGAACAGCGACTGGAATATGAACAGTCCGAAGGCGACGCCCGCGAGATATTCAACGATGAGATCGAGCCACATCGGCAGGCCTAGCGTCGCCGTGATGACGGCGGCGAGGATGATGCCGGTCGCGTCCCCGGCGACGCAATGGATTGTCGAGCCGACGCCCTGCCGGCGGCTCTTCCTACTAAGCCTCAATGGACTTTAGTGTATGAACGCGGCCGACGCGGTTTTGATCCGCGCCGGCCGCGCGCGAGACGATTAGGCAGCCAACTTTTCGTTGTCGTAACCAGCCGACCTGATGACGTCGCGGATTGACGTTTCGTCCGCCTTGGTTTCGACAGCGACCGTCGATGACCCGAGGTCGACTGCCACGCGAGCTGTCGGATCGACGCTCTTTACCGCCTTTTCGATCGTGCTGGCGCAATGGCCGCAGCTCATGTCCGGAACTTTCAATTTCAACATCACTGCTTTCCTTTCTTGCTGATGGGAGCCATATGGGGCTTCCCATCGTTGGAAGGTCAAGAGCTTTTTTCTGGGCCGGTTAGATCGTCGTAGCCCACGGCGACGTAATGATCGAATTTTGCCTCTTGACCTTCCAATTATGGGAACCTTTATATAGTGTGGCTGCTACCGAATGGAGTTGCAGACCGTGAACGCCGTTACCCCCCACACACCAGCCGACCCCGTTTCAGCTCTTGGTTCCACAATTCAGATTGGCATCGAGGGCATGACGTGCGCCTCGTGCGTGCGGCGCGTCGAAAAGGCGATCGCCTCCGCGCCGGGTGTCGTCGGGACATCGGTCAATCTGGCGACCGAACGTGCCCAGGTGACCTTTGCCGGCAAGCCGGACCTCGCTCCCGTCATCGCGGCGGTGTCGGCCGTTGGGTACGAGACGCGCGCGGATACGATTGAGCTCGCCCTCGAAGGAATGACCTGCGCCTCCTGCGTCGCACGCATCGAAAAGGCGCTCAAGGCCGTACCGGGCGTAACCGAAGCCAGCGTCAATCTGGCAACGGAGCGTGCCACCGTCCGCATCATCGCGGGCACCATCGAGGCTGCCTCGCTTGAAAGAGCGGTGGCGACCGCCGGCTACGAGGCGCGCCAGATCTTGCCGGACACAGACAAGGACCACGACCGCGACGGACGCGAAGCTGAGATTCGGACGCTCCGTCGTTTGCTTGCGTTGGCCGCGCTTCTGACGCTGCCTGTCTTCATTCTCGAAATGGGCTCCCATCTCGTGCCCGCATTCCATCACTGGGTGATGACGCTTGGCGACTGGAACTGGCGCCTGCAATTCGTCCTGACCACGATTGTTCTGTTTGGTCCGGGCTTGCGTTTCTTCAAGAAGGGAATGCCGGCGCTGCTCAGGGGCGCACCAGGCATGAACGCGCTGGTCGCGCTTGGGTCCGGTGCTGCCTGGGCCTACTCGCTCGTCGCGACTTTCCTTCCCGGTGTTCTGCCGGCAGGCACAGCCAACGTCTATTATGAAGCAGCGGCCGTGATCGTGACGCTGATCCTGCTTGGACGCTATCTCGAAGCGCGGGCCAAGGGCCGGACCAGCGAGGCTATCAAGAAACTCGTCGGACTGCAGCCCAAGACGGCGCGCGTCGTCAAGAACGGCATCACGGTAGAGGTGCCGCTCGCCGAAGTGCGGGTCGGTGACATGGTCATGGTTCGGCCGGGTGAAAAGATCGCGGTCGATGGCGAGATCGTCGGAGGATCATCCTTTGTCGACGAGTCCATGATGACTGGCGAACCGCTACCCGTCGCCAAGGATATCGGCTCAGAAGTAGTCGGCGGCACCATCAACAAGGCCGGCAGTTTTTACTTCCGAGCCACCAAGGTGGGTTCGGCGACGCTGCTCGCCCAGATCATCCGCATGGTTGAATCTGCGCAAGGCTCGAAGCTGCCGATCCAGGCGCTGGTTGATAAGGTGACTGCGTGGTTCGTGCCGGCTGTCATCGTGGCCGCCTTGCTCACCTTCGGAGCCTGGCTTGTGCTGGGTCCGGAGCCGGCCCTGTCCTTCGCGCTGGTCAACGCCGTTGCCGTGCTCATCATCGCCTGCCCGTGCGCCATGGGCCTCGCCACGCCGACCTCGATCATGGTTGGCACGGGGCGGGCGGCGGAACTCGGCGTGCTCTTTCGTAAGGGCGAGGCGCTGCAGACACTGCGTGATGCTACAGTCATTGCTCTCGACAAGACCGGAACGCTCACCGAGGGCCGGCCCGAATTGACCGATTTCGTCGTGACAGACGGATTTGTCGAAGCCGACGTGCTGCGGCTCGTCGGCTCGGTGGAGGTGCGCTCCGAGCATCCGGTGGCCGAGGCGATCGTGCGGGCGGCCGAACGGCGCGGCCTTGTGCTTACAGACACCCAGAACTTCGAGGCCGTCCCCGGTTTTGGCGTCAGTGCTGCCGTCGAAGGCCGCAAGCTTGAAATTGGCGCTGATCGCCTGATGACACGGCTCGGCCTGGACATCTCGATGTTTGCTTCGGCGGCAGCACGGCTCGGCGACGAGGGCAAGACCCCGCTTTATGCGGCCATCGATGGCAGGCTTGCTGCAATCATCGCGGTCGCTGATCCGATCAAGGCATCGACGCCGGCGGCCATCGCTGCCCTGCATGCGCTCGGTCTCAAAGTGGCCATGGTGACCGGCGACAACCGGCGCACGGCTGAGGCGATCGGGCGGCGGATCGGCATCGACGAAATCGTGGCAGAGGTGCTGCCGGACGGTAAGGTCGACGCCGTCAAGCGGCTTGGCCAGCACGGTGCTCGCGTCGCCTTCGTCGGCGACGGCATCAACGACGCGCCCGCGCTTGCCGCGGCCGATGTCGGCATCGCCATCGGCACTGGCACGGACATCGCCATAGAAAGCGCCGACGTCGTCCTGATGTCTGGCGATCTGCGCGGCGTGGCGAATGCGATCGCGCTCTCCAAGGCCACGATCCGCAACATCGGCCAGAATCTGTTCTGGGCCTTCGCCTACAACATCGCGCTCATACCCGTCGCCGCCGGGGTGCTGTACCCGTTCTCCGGCGCGCTTCTGTCGCCGATGCTCGCGGCGGGCGCCATGGCGCTGTCCAGCGTCTTCGTCCTGACCAATGCCTTGCGCGTCAGGCGCTTCCAGCCGCCGATCGACGGCAGGCCGCGCGCCGACCAGTTCTCCGGGCCGGTCCCGGTCATATGAAGGGGCTAGTTCAGATGTGTCTTATCCCCGGATCCCGGCTCTGCTGTCGCCGGAAGCCTCAACCTGCAGGAATTCGCTCATGAACATCGGTGAAGCAGCAGCGGCGTCTGGCGTCTCGGCCAAGATGATCCGTTATTACGAGACGATCGGACTCATCTCGAACGTTGTCCGGACCGATGCCGGTTACCGGGTCTATTCCGACGACGACGTCCACATGCTTCGTTTCGTCCGTCGAGCTCGCGATCTTGGCTTTTCGGTGGAGCAGATGACCGCTCTGCTGGCGCTCTGGAGCGACCGCTCGCGGGCGAGCGCCGATGTCAAGCGGATTGCCATGGAACATGTCGCGGAGCTCGAGCGGAAAATGCGCGAACTCCGCGACATGAGTAAAACTCTGCGTCATCTGGCCGAACACTGCCAAGGCGATGATCGCCCGCATTGCCCGATCATCGAAAGCCTTTCCAGCGGTCACGAGGCCGGGCCAGCCAGGGCACCGAAAAAGCGCCGGAGCCCCGTGGTGGCGGCGACAGCGCCAAGCGTTGGTGGACTTTCTCATCGTACCGCGCGCTGACGCGCTACTCTGTGACGTAGGAGACGACAGATGCATCGACGCGGTTTTCTGGCGGCAGGTCTTGCGACGGTTTTTGTTAGCCGGCGTGCGATCGCTCAAATGAAGATGGACGGCATGGATGACATGCCCGGCATGGATATGGGTGGCAACGACATGGCGGCACCGAAGAACGCGGTCATGCTGCCTGAGGGAGAGCCGCTTCGTCAATTGCCTCTCCTCGTCAACGAAGCCAATACGCCCGGCCTGTTCAGGGCGAAACTCACCGCCGAGCCCGCTACGGCTCGCTTCGCCGCGGGGCTCGACACGCCGATTCTTGGCTACAACGGCATGAGTCCCGGTCCGCTGATCGAGGCGGTCGAGGGCGACCGCGTCGAGATCACCTTCGCAAACCGCATTCCGGGCGAGGCGAGCACCCTCCACTGGCACGGCATGCCGGTGCCGGCGGACCAGGACGGCAATCCGATGGATCCGGTCGCAACGGCGGGCGATCGCACCTACAGCTTCGAACTGCCCGAGGGAAGCGCAGCAGCGTACTGGTACCATCCGCATCCGCACGGCAAGACGGCCGAGCAAGTTTATCGCGGCCTTGCCGGCGTGTTCCTGGTCAAGCCGAAGGTCGATCCAATTCCGGCGGAGTATGGCGATACCGTACTGGTGTTCACCGACCTTCGCCTTGCTGCCGACGGCACGATGCCGGACAATACGATGGTCGATCTGATGAACGGGCGCGTCGGCGATCACGTACTCGTCAATGGCCAGAAGAATCCTGCGCTAACGGTCCCCTTTGGCACGAAGCGGCGCTTCCGGCTCTACAACGCCACCAATGCGCGCTTCCTTCGACTGTCGTTTGAAGCGTCAATGATGGTTGTCGGAACGGACGGCGGTCTGTTGGAAGCACCGATCGAAGCCGACGAAATCCTTCTCAGCCCGGCGGAACGCCTTGAGCTGATTGTTACCTTCGACAAGCCCGGCCCAGCCACGCTGTACACGCTTGACTACGATCGCGGCTGGATGGGCGCAGGCCGCCCTGCGGATGCAGGCCTGACACTGCTTACGGTCAATGTTTCGGAGACACCTGCAGAGCCGCTCCCGCCGCTGCCGGACAGGCTGCGGCCGATTGCGCAACTTAACGCCCCTGTCGTCAGCCGGCGCTTCGTCTTCACCGAAACCATGACGATGACCGCGACAAACATGGAGATGGGGTTCCTGATCAACGGCGCCGCCTTTGACATGGGCCGCATCGATGTCGTGTCTAAAGCAGGACAGGTCGAACTCTGGGAAATTGTCAACAAGGCGGACATGGACCATCCGTTCCATGTGCATGGGACGCAGTTTCAGGTGATCGAGCACGAACGCGATGGCCAGGTCTCGAAACCGGCCTACCTGGCCTGGAAGGACACGGTCAACGTGGCGCGCGGCGAGACGGTGCGGCTCCTGCTACGACAGGACCGGCCGGGGCTGCGAATGTTTCATTGCCACATCCTGGAACACGAGCAGCTTGGCATGATGGGCATCGTCGACGTGCAGGCGTAGCCGGTCGTTCGACGTGGCAGCGTTGGCCATCTATGGCGGTCTGTTCGTCAGCGCATTCCTCGCCGCAACCGTCTTGCCAGTCTCATCGGAGGTGGTGCTCGCGGGCTTAGTCGCCGCGGGCCGTGGCGATCCGGCGCTGCTCTTTACGGTTGCCACGATCGGCAACACGCTCGGCTCGGTGATGAACTGGATAATGGGGCGGGGCATCGACACGCTCCAGACCAAGCGATGGTTTCCAATCACTCGTGAACAGTATGAGCATGCGAGCCGGACGTTTCGCCGCTTTGGCGCGTGGACGCTCCTGTTCGCCTGGCTGCCGGTCGTCGGAGATGCTTTCACGGTAGCGGCCGGCGCAGCGCGCGTGCATTTTGGTTTGTTCGTGGTGCTCGTCGCACTTGGGAAGGCTGCACGATATGCGGTGATCATCGCGGGAGGATTATGGGCGATCGCCTGAGCTGCCGGCTTTATCGCCGACCGCAACCGGCACCTTCTGCTCCCGCGAGGCCGTGTTCGACCGATTGAAGAACATGCTTCGCATTACACCATCGCGAAGCAGCACGAAATGCACCAGCGCGCCCAGGACGTGAGCACCAATGAACCCAAGCAAGATCCAGACGAGCTTTGCATGGACGAACGCGAAAGCCCTTGCCGACAGCGCGCCGACAGATGGTGGCAACGGCACGGGCAAGTTTCCGAAAAGCCGTGCGGGAGGCATGAAGGGCATTGGCTGGTAGCCCAGCCATCCCGTTATCAAGACGGCAAGAATCATTGCGTAGAGAAACACGTGGAAGAAAGAAGTCGCAAACCGCACGGTTCGTTTGGGCTGCCTCACGGGGGGTGGGTGAAGATGCGCCAGCAAAGCCTAAGGACAATGATGGCAAGGATCGTCACGCCGATCGACATGTGGAGCGGAAGCCAGTTCATCGTCGCCATCCCCGGCCCGTTCATCGGTCCGAAGGCAATGGCGATTTGCGCCGCGAGCGCGATCACGGTCAGCCAATGCAGCAGCCGAATGCCGAAATGCCAGTGCAGGCGAGGATTCTCTCTCACCTTTGAGGCCCGCCGGTTGTCAAATGCGCGTGAGAGGGCGTGATGTTTTTCGTCATCTCAAAGCTCGTCGAGTTTTTCCTGATCCCTTCCAATCTGATCGCGCTGCTCGGCATGGTCGGCATTCCTGCCGCGCTCCTCGGCAGATTCCGCCTGGGACGGGCATGCATCATAGCGTCGGTTCTGTTGTTGGCCATCTGCGGTTGGAGCCCTCTGGGACCGGCTGCGTTGATGTTGCTCGAGAACCGCTTCCCCCAGCCGGTCATCGATATGCCGGTGGCTGGTATCATCCTGCTTGGCGGGGCCGTCGACCCGCATATCAGCAGCTATCGCGGCACTTTGGCGATGAATGAGGCGGGAGAACGGCTGACCGCGACTGTCGATCTCAGCAGGCGTTATCCAGATGCACGAATTTTTCTCTCCGGAGGGTTGGGCCAGAGTCATGGTGCCAGCACACTGACGGAATCAAAGGTCGCCCGCGATATTCTCGTGTCGCTGGGCGTGTCGCCCGAGCGCATCGAGATGGAGGAACGATCTCGAAATACCTGCGAGAACGGCACGGAGAGCGCCGCCTCGATCCAACCGAAGCCAGGCGAGCTTTGGCTCCTGGTCACGTCGGCGAGCCACATGCCGAGGGCGATCGGATGTTTTCGCGCTGCCGGTTTTGATGTGACCCCTTACCCTGTCGACTATCGTACGCGCGGCGCGGCAGATCTCAAACGCCCGACTGATTCAATCACGGTCGGTCTTGCAGCGACCGATCTCGCCGCGCATGAATGGTTCGGCTTATTGACTTACCGGATTGCAGGGCTGACGGCTGAGTTGTTTCCTTCCGTGCATTAGGTATCATTCGCGAGGCGAAGTTATCGCTCCGGTCGTGAGGGGAGACGATTTCCGAAGCCACCTCCCGCCAAGGATTGCTGTCGAACGACAAATCGCTCAGCCAGACGCCATATTTTTCCCGCCTCGGCGGCTACTGCGACCTGTGTAGTTATGTTGACATCAATACTCCAGTATTGCTAAGAGCCGGCCGGCACATCAGCCTGTAGCCTGGAGCATCCGATGAGATCCGCCCTTTCAATTTTCGCGAGCGCCATGGCGCTATGCTACGCCTTTCTCGCTGCACCGGCGCTGGCCCAGGACACAAACGACGGTATCATCGTCTACAATGCCCAGCACGAGAGCCTGGCCAACGAATGGGTAAAGGGCTTCACCAGGGACACAGGAATCAAGGTCACACTGCGCAACGGCGAAGACCCTGAATTCGCCAACCAGATCGTCACCGAAGGCGCCGCCACGCCGGCCGATGTATTCCTGACAGAAAATTCGCCCGCCATGGCACTTGTCGACGCGGCGGGCCTGTTCGCGCCGGTCGATGGAGACACGCTGGCGCAGGTGTCCAAAGAATTCCGTCCTGCTAATGGGCATTGGGTCGGTATTGCCGCGCGCAGTACCGTCTTTGCTTACGACAAGACCAAGCTGACTGCCGACAAGCTTCCAAAGTCGCTGCTGGATCTGGCTGACCCGGGCTGGAAGGGCCGTTGGGCTGCTTCTCCGTCGGGTGCCGATTTTCAGTCGATCATTGGGGCCCTGCTTGAGATAAAGGGCGAAGCCGATACGGCGGAATGGCTGAACGCGACAAAGGCCAATGTCACCGCCTACCGAAGCAATAGTGCCGCCATGAAGGCGGTCAATGCTGGTGAAATCGAAGGTGCGGTGATCTTCCACTACTACTATTATGGAGATCAGGCCCAGACTGGAGAAAACAGCAAGAACGTGGGGCTCCTCTATTTCAAGGATCAGGATCCGGGCGCATTTGTCAGCATTTCTGGAGGGGGCGTGCTTACTTCGAGCAAGCATGCCAAGGAGGCGCAGGCCTTCCTGAAGTGGATCACCGGCAAGGATGGCCAGGACGTCCTTAAGACCGGAACGTCGTTCGAATATGCCGTCAGCGTCGGTGCCGACAGCAATCCAGCGCTGGTTCCGCTGAAGGATCTTCAGGCGCCGAAAGTCGATCCGTCGAATTTGAACAGCAAGAAGGTCACCGACCTTATGACCGCTGCCGGGTTGCTCTGAGCGGCTTACCATTGGCGACGATAGCCGCATTTTTCCCACCCGATACCTAGGCTCACTGCCATATCCGGCAGTGAGCCTTTTGTTTAGGCGGAAGAGAAACAAACCCACTCTTCGGGCGGCCGAAACGTTCGCATCAAATGATCGCTGCGGCAGAAGCCGACCAACAGCTTAGCCAACACATTCTTGTGACCTGCCCGATGGGCCTTGCTCCCCTAGCGGCCAGGGGATGTAGGGTGATGAGGCCGTCGCGCGTGTTCCTTTCACTTCAAGGGCCACGGCGATATGGAGCGGCCGCCGGCACGCGGCCGCTCCAACTTTTGTGCGCTGTGGTTCGCCGACACCTCGATCACTCGACAACTTTTCCAAGCCAGCATCCCTCAACCATGAGTTCCAGCTCTTAAACGCTATCTTGTTTCGGTCCGCGTAGCCGAGGTGCGCGGGTTCGAATAATATCGACTCTCAACTGAGCGTCCGCGAAATCGCGTGGATGGGCTTCATGCCATGGCCGAATTTGGCGATAGCCTCGCGATTGTGCTTGAGTTCGCCGTACGCCAAATATCGCACCTTCAGATCCGCAATTCGGCTGAATGCCGGCCTGTTGAGCTGATTGCGGACATCTTGCTCCCGCGCGTCGGGCGCTACAAGGAATAGCCCCTCCAGCCCTTGCACTTCCTCGCCAAGGGCAAGATCCAACATGCGGACTATTCCGGAATAGATCGATGTGGTGTGCTCTACCTCGTAGGCAGCGACGATCCGCCTCGTCGCCTTATCGAGCCACAGCACGTCGATGAGCCGAACTGCGTCCGCGGCCGAAACGCCTTCGGGAAATGGAAGGACTTCAAGACAGAAGTCGCTGAGCTTCCCACCGCCAAAAGCACGGTTGCGGTCGTTGGAAGCCACCCAAACATCGTAGCCCATAGCGAAACCGAGATCGCGCAACCAACCTTGGATCTCTGTGTGTGTGTGATCGTTCTCGCGCGCCGCATTGATCAGACGGTCGGCTATCGCCTCCTCCCGAACGCGCGCCAGGTCGTCGCGCCAGGCGGCCATCGCCACAGGACTGTCCTCGAGCGGCGGCGCGGCGTACCGGCCACTGCCAATATCGAACAGCAGGCCGCCAATCGCTCCAAGATCGTTCGAAAGCGAAGCGCGGTTTTTGGCGTTCAGGACAAGGATTCCCTTCCTCATTGCCAGATATTGCTCCCATCGGCCGAGCTTCACTTTGGCCCCGGTGAGCGCGTTGTAGCCGTTAACGATCGCGGTATTGAAGGGCGGCGCCAACGTTGGATGCAGGAAATAAAGAAGATTTGCGACGGCAGGGCCTAGCCCCTTGATCGCCCGTGCGTCGATTTCCTGTATCGCCGCGAGCATCACCGACTCCTCGTTGCAGCACACGCAGGTGTCGAGCATTCGTCCGAATGCGCGCTGGTTGTCGGCATTCTCGTAGATGTCCGGGATTCGTAGCTTGGGTTTCCAAAGAAAGGCGTGATCGGCCCCCTTGAAAATCTGTCTTTGCTCGGCGATCGAATGGACGACCACTTCCAACGAGGACCCTCTGTAGGCGTTTCCGAACGCGCCCGCACCGATCTCGCTCACGACCTGCTGAATGCCACGGCGTATCGAGCGAAAGTTCTTGATGCGCTCTTCCCACAAGAACCATGATCGATAGGTCCCGTTGGGATCACTGCGCCAACGGTTCAACAACGCCGCCATCGCTTCTGACAAGCCGACCTCCCTAAGCTGCGCTCGCTTGCGAACTGCAACCGCCAAGGTGCATTTTGGCGTGTTACCGTGACCCGCGGCAAGGGCGCTTGCCACAAAATCACAGAACGGGTTCCAGGGTTCAGTGCATGCCTTGCATCATAGGAGCTGGATCCAAAGAATAGCACCGTCGAAGGCCCCCCGGCCACCGCCGTCGCCAAGGGTGATCTTCGGCGAGGGAAGGCCAAGGCGGCAACGCCAGGCGTCGCCGCGAACATGCGATGCTCCGTCGCACGAATGCATGGACACGTTGAGCGCCTGGGATTATCCCTAGACTAAGTGACGCCTTACGATTCGGCGAAGCTGTCTGGCCTTAACCAGACCTTAACAATGTGATGCAAACTGGAACTATGCGCATTCCTCGCTCAGCTTGGCCGGCCCGTCGCCTAATTGCTGCAGCCATCACTTTGGTGATGCTGTTGTTGGCATTTGCTGCGCATCCGCCGGCGCTTGAGGCTGTCGATCTTCCACTCGCGCAGCTCACTCACGTTCACGATCAGGGATCCAAGGATGCGGGCGCTTTGTCGCATCAGGTTCTGCATCACGATCATCATTTCGAGATGATCAGTCAGCAGGCAATTGACATTGCAGGGATGAAGGACCGCCCAACCTTTGTTGCCCATCAGGACGACGTGCGCATAGTCCAGATAACTTTCGATCGCCCTCCGCGATCCGCTTGGTGCTGATGCACTGAGTGTGTTTTTGCCGGCGCCGATGGCGCCTGTCCTTCTTCCGCTCAGTGCCCACCCGCCGCCCGCAATGCGGGCGGCATTTGAAGCTATAGCGGAATTTCACAATGTTCATCGCAGCGGCGCGCGCGCGCAAATTGATTCTACGCAACCTCGAAGCCATTGGATACGAACCGGACGAGGCCGCGTGGCGCTCGATCCGAATGGGCGTGAAACGGGACCTGCAAGCTCACAGACTGCGTCCCAACGTACCGATACCATCGCGGCGGAACCCGGTCAGGTATCTGAAAGCGATGTTTCGCGAGACTGGGTCGATCTACGATACCCTTGTTTCCTTTCTTCATGACGGAACATGGACCTCTAGCGGCGGGTCGTTTCGTCTTGCTGAACAGCTTGGCTTCGATCTGGTCCACGAAGCGAGATCGCCGTCTGCAGGCGGACGGAACCTTACGATATCTGGAAGTCGGCGGCGGCTGGGCAGGATTGAAAAGCCCTGCGTCAGGGAGCTCTCGCGATATTGCAGGCCTTGCCAAACATTTTGAACGCGATCTTGGTCAGAGCGTCTTTCTCCACTTCACGAATCTGACGCAGTGGCACGCCGACCTGCCAAAGGGGATCTTTGAACACCCTTATGTCACAGCTGCGGGCCTGCCGGTCCTTGACACACAAGGAATTCCGCCTGGGACGGTCGGCATCCTCTATTCGCAAGCAGCGGCCTATTTCGAAACAGATGTAAAATCGTTTCTGGCCGCAGCCGCAGCCCTGCTGTGTCCTGGCGGACTGCTCATATTCAACCTTCGTCCGGAATATGTCGGATTGGTTTCAGACTGTGCCGGCACCGGCGGTCTGACGATGCGCAAATCTTGCGATCTTGGTGGCATGAACGGGGTCGTTGTTGCGTTCGAAAAGCAGCCTTCACTCAAGAAAGGTCGCGCGGCCGTCGTCGACATGACCGGCATGAAGTCGCTCCGCGCAAAACAGTATCCGGCTGAGAAGGGGCGCCCATATGCGAGCAACCAACGTTAGACGATCCGTCACGGCACCGAGACGGATCCTTGTCAAGGCGGCCTTGACGGTCGAAATCCCGCAGCGGCTGCGGCACAGCCAGCCTAGCATGGCACCGCTTTTGGAGGGGGTTCGATGAACAGGCGGATGTTCTTGATCGGCGCCGGCCTGACTGCTTTCGCGCCTGCTTACGCAGTAGCGCAAAGTCAGACCTCGGAGCCACTTGATGCACGCGTCGCCGAGTTGGAGCGCGAAATGGCAACTCTGCGTGCCGAAGGCAAACCAATTTCCACCGGCTGGGTTGCCGGCAAGCTGGAAGCCGGTCTGACCGACCGTGACCGGCGGGTCGCGGCATTCAAAATCGTTCAGAATCTCCCTTATAGGCTAACGGCGTGGACTGGTGATCCCGACAGCCTTTTCGCGAACGGTCGCGGCGATTGCCGTCACAAGTCGGCCGCCCTACTTCGACTGATGCGAGCCCGAAAGTTCGATGCCCGGCCCATCCAATTGCCATTCGACTGGGCTGACCTGCCGATACCCAAAGCAGTGCTTGCACCCCTGGCCGAAACCCGCGGCTTTCATGATACCGTGGAGGTCCGGATCAATGGCAAGATGACGCTGGTCGACCCGACCTGGGATCCTGTGCTTGCCAAAGCAGGATTTCCCTTTCTCGCAAACTGGGACGGCATTGAACCAACGCCAGCGATTACTCCCCGCGCCAACGGAGTCATACGGCAAGGGGATTTTAAGGCGGGGACCGATCTTTACGCACATTTCGGAATCAGGTGGCCGGAACGCGCTCGCACATTGGCCTTCAACCGCGCTTTCAACGCCTGGACCGATGAATTGCGCGCGCGCGAAAATCCCGTCAGAGGATAACGTCATGGATGACTCGTCTTCACAGACCAACCCGTTATCCACCAATTACCGCGTCCGGATCTACATGGTTATGGCGCTGTTTTCCGCCTTCTTTGCCGCGATAGGGGTACGCCTGGTGATCCTTGGAAACATGGAACGGCCAGATAAAGCGTACGCAGCGGTACCGCCGTCTGTTGCGCGGCCGGACATAGTCGATCGCAACAACGTCACTCTTGCCATGGATGTCGCAAGCCGTTCCGTCTATGCCGAGCCTCGCCGGATTATCGATGTCGACGAAGCAGCCGAAGGCCTGACGAGCGTCTTTCCCGACCTCGACATGATCGATATTCATAAGCGCCTAGCCAGCAACAGCGGCTTTACCTGGATCAAGCGTGGCATAACGCCTGCTGAAAAGGATCGCCTGTGGGCACTTGGAATTCCAGGTGTCGGCATTCGGGATGAAACCCGGCGTCTTTATCCCAATGGGCCTGCTGCTGCGCATGTCCTGGGGTCGGTCAACATAGACAATGCCGGAATCGCCGGCATCGAACGCTGGATCGACGAACAGGGACTCCAAGACCTTAGATCCGCTGGCTTGAACCTCAATCGACGAAATCTCGAACCGATTGTTCTCAGTCTGGATCTGAGGGTTCAGTATGCATTGAGCGATGAATTGAGGAAAGCCGTCACCCGTTTCGAAGCTATCGCGGGGGCAGGGCTGGTAATGGATGTAACGAATGGGGAGGTGCTCGCGCTTGTTTCGCTGCCGGATTTCGACCCCAACATTCCCGCCGACGCATTGAAGCCGGACCGCATCAATCGTGTCAGCGTCGGCACATATGAAATGGGCTCCACCTTCAAAGCCATGACCACCGCCATGGCTCTGGACTCGGGAGTGTTCAACATCCACTCCGTCCTCGACGCCAGCCAGCCTTTGCGCTTCGGCCGGTTTTCAATCAACGACTACCGTGGCCAAGGGCGCCCCTTGTTTGTTCCCGAAGCATTTATCTACTCTTCGAACATCGCTATGGCGCGAATGGCGATGGGTGTGGGCGTCGAAAAACACAAGGCCTTTTTGAGGCGGCTGGGCCAGTTCGACCGTCTCGTAACCGAACTGCCGGAGAACGCACAGCCTCTCATTCCCCCGAATTGGAGTGAGATCAGTACTGCCACCATCGCCTTTGGCCACGGCATGGCAGTCACACCGCTTCAGGCGAGCATCGCTATCAGCGCAATTGTCAACGGTGGGCGCCTGATCCGGCCGACCTTCATAGAAGGTACCCCGGTCGAGAAACGCATTTTGGCGACAGATGTGGTCACGCCGCAAACAGGCGAAGCGGTGCGGTTTCTGATGCGCCTGAATGCCGAGGTTGGCTCCGCCAAAAAAGCCGATGTCGCCGGGTATTTTATTGGGGGCAAGACAGGCACTTCGGAGAAAGTGGTAAATGGCGCCTACTCGGGAGACCGGGTGCTGACGGCCTTCATGGGCATAGTCCCTGCCGACAAACCTCGCTATCTTTTCCTTACAATTCTCGATGAGCCAAAAGGGTTACCGGAAACCAGCGGGTTCAGAACCTCGGGCTGGAACGCGGTTCCGGTGACCGGGACCATCATGGCGCGGGTTCTACCCTTTCTGCCGATCGCACCGCAAAAAGAGCGGCCGGCCAATCCGTTTCCGACGATGGTAAGGATTGCGGCCTGGGGTTCCGAGCGTTTTCAGCCATTACCCCCGGAGCCGACCCTTCCGGCGCTTCAAACGGTTGCCGCCCCGAGCAAGGCCGCGGCAGAATGAGGAAATCCAGAGAGCCATGTCACATCGCTGCCATTGGTCCGAGATCCACGACGGTCTTCAAGCATTTATACGCCGCTCAGCCACATATTCAGCTGTTTCTTGCGCAACCTTGGTGCATCTGCGGACGTTTTGCTTCGTCGGGATCGAGCTATCCGCGCCTGTCAATGATACCAAAATATGGAGATGGAAATGACGTTTGGCTCATTTTTTAAGGGGGCTTTGGTCGCGGTCGTTTCTTTCGCAATGCTTGGGACGGTGGCCGCCCTATGGGTCAATCCGTTTTTTATTCGAATGACGCCGACGAGCGGATTTGAGGTCGCATTCCTCACCCTCCAGGCGCTTTTGCTTGGGGTCTATGTGGCGATCCCGGTTCCCGCGTGCGCGGTCAAGCTCGCGAGCGTCGGCGGGATTGCCAACTACATCGGCATCGCTTGCCCGATCTGTAACAAGATACTGCTCTTCATGTTCGGCGCAGACGCGCTGCTGACCTATCTGGAGCCCGTGCGAATCTATCTGGCGGCGGGCGGAGCCCTCGTGACGATGGTCGCCGTCCTCATCCGCTGGCGAAACTTCCGGGCCGTTACGTCTGCAAAAGCACCTTTGTCTTTCCGCGATCAGCCTCCGGCAACAATTTAGGATATGGAGACGCGACAGGTTTCTCTTGGGTATCGCAGGCGAAGATCAGTTGTGTCGATAGAGCCGGCGTCGCGTTGCCTGTGACCATCGGGTAAGTATAAAGGTATTTAAAATTTTAGATAAGATGGACAGAACGACTTTCCGAAACAGTATCTACCTTCCTTTCCAGTAATTTGAGACAAGATTGGTAGCGTCCACGATTAAAGGTGGGCGTTATGAAAAAACAAAACACTGCTCGGGGAACAACCAGCCTCAAAGTGCTGTTGCTGGCAATCGGCGTTGCCGGTTTGGCGCAGCCTTCCCTTGCCAACAACGGTTTCGGCACAGCCGCCCCTGCCGGGGCACTCCTGGAAAAAGTCGAGGCGCCGTCTTATCTCGGCGGCGTTTCGCTGGAAAGGCCACGGCCATCGCGGCCCGCCGCAGCCTACCGGATCGGTATGGTTCTCGACGGTTACGGCCCAGCCATCGCAGACCGCGAGGTCGGCCCTGCAACGGCGCAAGGCGATATCGGCATAGATCCCGTGCAGACGGCGGCGATCATCCCGGGTGTGTTCGGATCGGTCGCCTTGTCCATGCGCAACTTTCCCGCTTCGGCACGCTGGGCGCCTGTCTACCAGGCGATCGTCGGCTGCTCTGCGGGCAGCGCCTGCGAGCGCAAAAGCGCCGCTTTTGCCGCCATCATCGACGTGGTTCGAGGCAAGAGGTTCAGCGACAAGCTAGCCATCTACGGGAAACTCGACTATTGGGCGACGCCTTCGGAAATTCTCGATCGGCGGGCCGGCGACTGCGAGGATTTTGCCATCCTCAGGATGACGGCACTGCTGCGGGCCGGCATTCCGGCGCAGAGCATGTCGCTTGTTGTCCTCCAGGATCGCCGGAGAAAATTCTTCCATGCGGTGCTGTCGGTAAGCACAGTCAGCGGCACCTTCATTCTCGACAGCCTCAGCAATGTTGTTCTTCGCGACAGCGATCTCCCTGACTACCTGCCGCTGTATTCCGTCAGCACCGACCGGGCGTGGATCCATGGTTCAAAGCCCGGTGGCGCGCAGGTGGCAAACATCAAAGGCGGCTTCGCGACGGTCGCTCCCGGCGAAGGTCTGCAGTAACCTCCGGGTGATGCACAGAAGTTCTCCTTGTGAGCATGCCGATTGGCGCGAAGACACACGTACCTGACTATTTTGCATTCGTCTTGAGCCACGTTGGTCAGCACAGCGGAACGCTCACCCGTTCTGAGGTCCACTTTCCCTGCTGAAACACTGAATGGTGCTGTCTGTTGCCGCTCGAAATTAGTATAGCTGAGTACCTTTTCGGACCCGAAGCCATGCCTGCAAAGCTTTCCGTCAATCTCAACGCAACCGCCATGCTGCGCAACCGGCGCGACCTGCCATGGCCGAGCGTGACCGGGCTCGGGCGCCTCGCCCTTGCCGCGGGCGCACACGGGGTTGACGGTGTATCCGCGCCCTGACGAGCGGCACACCCGACAACTCCGACCTGCCGGAGATTAGGGCATTGATCGACGACGAGTTTCCCAAGGCGGAATTCAACATCGAGGGCTATCCGAGCGGGGATTTCCCGGCGCTGGTGGAAAAGCACCAACCGCAACAGGTGACGCTGGTACCCGACGATCCGGCCCAGGCGACATCAGACCATGACTGGAACTTCGCCGCCGAGGCCGCGTTCCTCACGCCCATCGTCAAGCGCCTGAAAAAGGGAGGCTTTCGCGTGTCGCTGTTTTCCGATCCGGATCCGGACGGCGTGAAGGCCGCGCGCGACACCGGCGCCGACCGAATCGAACTCTATACCGGCCCATACGACAGTTGCCATTCCGATCCCGCCAGAGCGGCCAAGGAACTGAAAAGACTGGTAAAAACCGCCGATGCCGCCCTTGCCGCCCGGCTTGAGGTCAATGCCGGGCATGATCTAGTGGTGAGCAATCTGCCGAAGCTGGCAGAGCGCATTCCGGCACTGGCGGAAGCCTCGGTCGAGCACGGGTTGACAGCCGATGCGCTGGAGTATGGCCTGGCCGGCACCGTTACGCGGTTCTGAAGGCCTGCGGGTGGTGAAGTTGCTAACCCTTGGCGCCGCAGGATAGTTCAAGTTTCGTCGCAAATATCTTGCTCATATCAGTCCCTGTGGGATCGTTGAAAAACGCATCCGTGAGGGTTTTCTGGTTCTGTGAAATGGCTTCATCGGCATTGGGCCGGATGACGGTGCGCGTGCACGCGGCGGGCAATTGATCGACTACAAGGTTGTCATCCGTTAGAAAATCGATGGCGGTATAGAAGGTCGGATCGTAGACCCCAAAATCAATTCTCCCGGCAAGCATAAGCGGTTTGTTTGGCTTTGATTCAAATGAGACGGTCAACTGGTCACTCTCAAATGTTGTCGTGAGCGAAGGTGGGGAGTTCATCAAAACGTCTTTTCCATTAACGGTCACGATCTGGAAATAGTTGTAGTCGGCGAGCGACGCGTAAACTGTTTCGGAAACGAGTTTCATTTCTGATGGATCAAGCTGGAGGTCAAGATTCTTATCGAACTCCATCATTACTGTGCTTGAAAATATCTCGTCGAAGCGCCAAAAGTGCTGCAGCGACGTGACGGATGACTGATCGGCGGAGAGTGTGATACGGAGCTGTGCTTCGGCAAAGACATGCGGATGTGCGTTAGCTTGGCCAGGCAACGAAAAGGCTACCATTTGCGCCACTGACGCAACTGAAAATATTGATTTGCCGTTCATGGGCACTTCTCCAGGGCATCACAAGCGGATGGCTCGACTCAAACTGGAACTATGTCAGCGATGGCCCATCAAGACTGTGCAATAATTTAGCAAATTGTTGCACAGTCGTCGACTTTTGTGCTCGCGACCTTCAACTGGTCGCTGTCTTCCTGCTTGAGCAGGTCATCAATGCGTTCGCGCTCGCGCTTGAAGGCAACGAGATCGTCGCCCTTTAGTACCTTGCCGACCGGCAGGCGAACGCGCATCGGGTCGACCTTGGTGCCGTTGACGGCGATTTCGAAATGCAAATGATTGCCCGTCGAGAGGCCAGTCGATCCCACATAGCCGATGACCTGGCCCTGTCGTATTCTGACGCCCGGCTCCATCCCGTCCGCGATCCTGCTCTGGTGATTGTAGGTTGTCCGATAGCCGTTGGCGTGCTGGATGACCGTCTGCTTGCCGTAGCCGCCGGCCCAGCCGGCCTTCTCGACGACGCCGTTGCCGGCGGCAATGATGGGCGTGCCAGAAGGCGCGGCCCAATCCACGCCGGTGTGCATCTTGAAATAACCGAGAACAGGATGCACCCGCCCACCAAAGCCAGATGTAAAACGACCGTTTGGAACCGGCTTGCGCAGCAGGAACTGCCGGGCGCTGCTGCCGTTCTCGTCGAAATAGTCGGTGCTGCCGTCCGGCATCTGGAAGCGGTAGAAATTGCGGGTCTGTCCGCCGAAGGTCGACGACACATAAAGCAGCTCGGATTCGTCGGACGCCTGGTCGTCACCGTCCGGCTGCGAGAACAGCACTTCGAGACGGTCCGACGGGCTGAGCCGCGACTGGAAGTCGACATCGGACGCCAGAAGCTTGACCAGCCGCTGGGTCAACTTCTTCGACATGCCGTAGGAATAGGCGGTGCGATAGATGCCGTCGTAGACGTTCGGCAAATTGGCGCGTTCCACCACCGGCGGCGAGATCGTCGAACGCCGTCAGCAATTCGGGATTGGGCTCCGGCTCCTGCGCCGGCACATACTGGCCATGATCATCGAGCGCGATGGTCACGATGTGCTGGGTTTTGTCGTAGACGCTGGTACGCACGACCTTGGCGGCGTCGCCATGGACTTCCAGCCCGACGCGCAGCACGGTTCCTGCCTTGAGCGCCGGGGCGTTCAGCAATTTGGAGATCGCCTCGGCCATGCCGGTGGCGTCCTCGCCCGTATAGCCCGAATCCGCGAGGGCTTCGATTATGTCGCGATCCTTGGTGAAGGGAATGATTTCCTCGGCGAAGGCTGGCGTCTGGTCGTGGGCAACGGCGCGCGGCGACACCGAGACGTTTTCCGGCACGATCTTGACGTAGGAGCCGGCCATGCTCTGTGCCAGCGAATCGCCGAATCGCTGCGGGTCGACATAACGCAGCGACGCCACCTGCACGGCGCCGTCACTCAGACCTGTGCCGGCGCCACGCACCACTTTTTCCACCTCGTCGGCGGACAGGTCGCTTTTTTCATCGAAGGACGCCGTCTCGACCGGGAAGTCGACCGTCTTCAGGCTCATCTCGCTTTCGACCTTGGCGCCATAGATCTGGCCGGCGGTTGCAGCGGCAGCGGCGGCCGGCTGGCCCGAATTGTCATCGCCGTCGTCGCCAAACACCTGCATCGGGTCGAAAGGCGGGTAGGGGCGGTTGGTCGTGTGTCCTGCGGCTAGCGCCATCTTGATCTGCACGAAAGGCATTGTGTGGATGACATCGCGGTCGCCGACCTTGGTCACCATCGACACTTCCATGCGTCGGCGGTCCTTGGCCTTGGCGATCTGGCGCGGCGCCACCAGCCTAGTGGTCTTGGCGACCTCACCGGAATCGTCGCTGTTGGAGGGATGACCCAGTTCGGCGATCTCTGGCGGCGTCGCCAGCTGCTGGCGACCGTCAAGGGCGGCGAACAGCGCCACGCCCATCAGGACGCTCGAGGTCACGCCGGTAAGGAAGGTGCCCGACAGCCAGCGCGCCGAAACTTCGCGCCGGTCTGGTGCGCGACTGCGGCCGTCCGCAACCAGCGGGGGCTCATTGCCGAGCGCAGCTATCACCTCTGCCGTGTCGTGCATTCAGAAAGGCTGCTTCTTCCCCGGGCGGAACGGCTTGTCGCCATTTTGAGCCGAAACAGTTGCCCGTCACGGCTGATAAAGTCAACGAAGCGACTGGCCAAAGACAGGGTTTCGCACCACTCGACCGCATCGTGCTGATTGGCTTCGGATGGCATTGTGGCGGCAGTTGGGTCTAAATGTGGCTATCTAGCTCTAATAGCCGGGATTCGAGCCGCTGTGTTTGTCTTCGCGCTTCACCAACATGCCTGGCCAGGCAGCCAGAAGTGGTTCGGCCTTCGGTACCATGGCGCGCGCGTGATTTTGCGACGTCATAGCGTCGACTGAGATTGCTTCCGTATTGCCGGGTCCGAGACCTCAAAAGACGATACAATCAGCCGCACTCGGCGCTAGTTCACTCAACGGCCTTCAGCGCTGCACCTAACGAAATGTGCCCGAGTGGAGCCCCCATTTGGTCCGATCTTGCGATGCGCGCCCAGTTTGGCCGTTCAAACAGGAAGGCGCCAATCCCAGTACGCTTGACCAGCAGGTAGAGCACTACGGGGCTGGCGACCGAGACAACCAGAACTGCCAGGCTGAGTGTGCCCGTTTCGGTGATCAGACCACTCCTCAAAGCAGCCGCGCGAAAGATCGACATCGGAAGCGTGAAAGCGACGTAAACCACCAGGGAATGCTCGCCGAGCCAGCGCAGCCATTCCATGAAGGGAAGTCGGACAAGCAACGCGCCCAATATGCAAAGTGCCAGGGCCCCGAGGATGGCGAGGCCAAGATGCAACGGTGGAAAGGCTGCCAGTCCCATATATGTGACCGTTGGTTGAACGGAGTACCCCGGTGAAAAGACCAGCAAGCCGTTTCCGAGCGCCCAGGCGAGCAAGCCCGCTATCGACAGGGCAATGTGGCGTTGCGTCCATGTAATGAGGCGAAATACGAACGGCGCCATCGCGTAGCCGAGATAGAAGAAAACGAAATAGGCAGCGAACTGCGTAAGAGCATAGCTGCTCGTCTCAAGGGCCGACATCTGAAACGCGGCCGCTAGCAAGGTCACGACTTCATCAGGAATCCGGAATTGCCGCAACAGCTTTGCTACAAGGCCGAATACCGCCAGCATGTAGATGAACCACAGAACGCCATATGGCTCGACCAGTGACACGGCGACATCGTAGAGCATCGCACCAGGGTCTCGGCCATAGATGCCTATTTTCAGGCCAATCATGATGACCGCCCAGACAGAATAGAAATAAAGATAGTGCACAATTCGACGATCGGCATAGCGCCGCCACGGCCGACCGATCACCTGCGAGAGGAAGAGTCCTGAAATCAGAAAAAACTCGGGCATTCGAAAGGGCGTTGCAAAGCCGATCGCGTAATGCAGGAAGCCAACTTTCCCGGTATATTCCCCGGTGTTGTAGGCCGAATACATCATGACGACCAGGATGATCGAAAGGCCCTTTGCCATATCGACCCAAGGCATTCGCGCGGGGCTGTTCATTCACAAGGCTCCAAGCAGGCTCAGTCCTAGGCCTGTGATCGGTCACGTCCCGATGGTCAATTTCGTCGCTCTTTGGTGCTTTTTGGTTAATGGAACCTCAGGGTCGACTTGAGATCGGTTAAAAAAACCCTGCTTTGGTAAACGAATGGGCGTCACCTTCAACGAACTCTTACGAAAAAGCGGGTTGAGCTTTTTAGGCTGACGTTGCCAGCGTGAGATAGCTCGCGGATGATAAAGTTGCCTGCTAGCTGTTCGCGATGGACAACGGCCGCGGGGCAAAAAGATCTGATTGGCGTCGTCACCTACGCCTATCAGATGTGCGGTCATTAGGAGCTGTTGGAGCGCAGTGGATGGCCGCCGGGCCGATATTAAATAGGAATCGAGGTAACCACGGCGGGTCTTTGAACGAATATGGTAAAAGCAGCGCCTTCAATCGACTATTCGGGCTGAATTGCAATGAACACAAGTGATCTCATCAGGGCTTTGGCTACAGACGCTCGACGGCCTGTGGTGCCGCTCTCCAAAGTTTGGCTAGGCGCGGTGGGACTGGCAATTCTGGTTGCGGCGATTGTCTTCTTCGTGACGCTCGGTCTGCGACCGGACTTCGTCGAGGCTGCCCGGACGCCGTGGTTTCTGTTCAAGTTCGTTGTGACGATATCGCTCGCTGCGAGCGCGTTTGGTCCCGCTCGCGCACTTTCACGCCCGGGCGATGCGTTGCGAAAAGCGCTTCCGTACCTGGCCATCGCTCCCGTACTCATCGCCATTGCGGTGGTTGTCGAACTTTTCGTTCTTCCTCCGAATGTCTGGTCGGCGAGGATGATTGGCAAGAACAGCATGGTTTGCCTGACCTACATTCCGCTGATTGGCATCGGTCCCCTGGCCATTTTTCAGACGGTCCTGCGCTATGGCGCGCCGACGCGGCCGACCCTTGCAGGCGCGGTTTGTGGGATATTTGCGGGAGCGATTGCAGCGACGCTCTACGCGGCCCAGTGTACGGACGACTCGCCGCTGTTTGTTGCCACGTGGTATACGATCGCTATCGCAGGCCTGGCCGCAATTGGGGCCGTGAGCGGGACCATATTTGCGCGGCGTTGGTAATATTCTCGGGGTGACGGATAACCCTCCGTGTAGCTCAACAAGCCTCACACAAGACACGATACTTGAGGATCCTGAGCTGAAATTTGGAAGGACCTTGCGTGGGCATTCTGATTGGACTGGTGGTTACGCTCGGCTGCGTCCTTGGCGGCTTCATGGCCATGGGTGGCCATCTGCACGTGCTGGTCCAGCCGTGGGAAGCCGTGGTCATCTGCGGCGCGGCGTTGGGCACCTTCCTGGTCGCCAATCCGATGAAGACGGTCAAGGATACCGGCAAGGGCATCATCGAGGCGTTCAAGCAAGCGGTGCCGAAGGAACAGGATTATCTGGAAACGCTCGGCGTGTGCCCAGCTTGATGCGCTCGAAGTCGCGCAGCGAGGTCGAGGCGCATATCGACAATCCCGAGGAGTCGGCGATCTTCCAGGCCTTTCCGACCGTGCTCAAGAACCACGACCTGATGGCCTTCATCTGCGACTATTGCCGCATCATCATCATCGGTAATGCCCGCTCGCATGAGATAGAGGCGCTGATGGACGAGGAAATCCAGACCATCAAGTCCGACAAGATGAAGGCCTATCACGCACTGGTGGCGGTCGGCGACGGCTTGCCGGCGCTCGGCATCGTCGGCGCCGTGCTTGGCGTGGTCAAGGCGATGGGGGCGCTCGACCAGTCGCCGGAAATCCTCGGTGGCCTGATCGGTGCGGCCCTGGTCGGCACCTTCCTCGGCATCTTCCTGTCCTACGCGGTGGTCGGGCCTGTCGCCTCCAAGATCAAGACGGTGCGCGAGAAGAAGAACCGCCTCTACATCATCGTCAAGCAGACGCTGCTGGCCTACATGAACGGCGCGCTGCCGCAGGTGGCGATCGAGTTCGGGCGCAAGACCATATCGTCCTATGAACGGCCGACGATCGACGCCGTCGAGCAGAGCACGATGAACGCCGGCTCCGCCGAGAAGAGGGCCGCCTGAACGCCTCTCGGTGTTCGGCGGCCGTTTGTCGCAGTCGCCACAGACATGTCAGTAACCATGCCGCTGATCTGGCGGGCCGCATCATTGACACGCACTGTAAATGGTCGTTAACGTTTCGTTAACAATCAGGGACGAGCGGGGACAATGTTTTCCTTTTCGACGACGCGGATCGTGCGCACGGCTGCCGGGACTGCGGTGGGATTGGTCGTTTCGGCATTGGCTGCGGTGTCCGCCGTTGCTGCCCATCCGATGGCAACGGGCGGCCTCACCTCGCAGCCGATCGGACACTACGATTTTTGCAAGGCCAATCCGGCCGAATGCTCCATTCGCCCAAGCAAACTGGCACCCGCCACCATGACCGACGCGCTGTGGCGAGAACTGACCAGCGTCACCGCCAAGGTCAACGCCGCGATCAAGCCGATGAGTGACTTGGACATCTACGGCAAGGATGAGGTCTGGGCCTATCCGGACCGAGGCGTCGGCGACTGCGAGGACTATGTGCTCGAGAAACGCCGTGAACTGAACCGCATGGGAATGTCGCTTGCCGATCTTCTGATCACTGTCCTGCGCAAGCCCGACGGCGAAGGACATGCGGTGCTGACGGTGCGCACCGACAAGGGCGATTATCTCTTGGACAATCTGACCGACAAAGTCCGCCAGTGGGATGAGACAGACTATACTTTCTTGAAGCGTCAGGCGATCGACAACACCGGACAATGGGTCTCGATCCGTGAAGGCCAACCCGTCCTGGTTGGCGCGGTTCAATAGGGACGTGCGTCTCGCCTAAGACGGACATTTTTTCTCGGGCTATGTGCATGAACTCGGGGCGTGGGATGTCGGCTCCCGCCCAGGTCCCAGACCACAGATCACATATAGCCGACCTGCTTAGGCAAAGCTCGAAGCCTCGCAGGCGTCAGGAAGTCGAGACTAACTTCCGTTTGCCTGCCGAGCCTCGCTGCTATTCCCCGCACGCACGCTACTTTTCAAGGATATCGTAGCCGGTCTTCTTCCAATCGATCATTCCGCCCGATAAGTGTGACACTTGGCTGAAACCGAGTTGCGTCAACTCCCGTGCCGCTATTTCGCTCATTCGCCCACTTCGACAATACAGTACGATCTTTGCAGATCTATCCTTCGGAAGCTTGTCAAGATTATCCGCGATTTTGTCGAAGACAATAAAGGCGTCAGTATTTCTGATCTCGCCCTCATATGGCGTGTGCACGTTCACGAAGAAGAAGTCCTTTTTCTTCAGCATCTCGGCCAACTGAAAACTCGTCAGGGTCGTGAACTTTGCCTCCTCCGCCTCGGTCGAGCCGCCAGACATCGTGACCGCTGACACTATTGCGATCAGAACGGCGGTCCGTCGATTGATTTCACTTTTTTCCGGTCCCATTTTGCTGCCTCCATATTCCTAGCGGGTTCCATACGACCGCCCGGCATGGGCCCTCCCTTTTCTGTCTGGGCGGGCACACCAATCTAGCGCATGCGGGCGCGAATATCTCTCACACTTCCGTCGTAAGGCACCAAGCGTTGGACCTTTCCGCCAGCAGATTTCGACCAGCGGAACGAAGACGCTCCAGGATGCGCATTTCGTCTTGGAGTGCCGTATCCAATAGAGCGCTGCAGCGAAGCCTCCTGTCGAACATGGATGATGACATTTTCTCTGTGTCACAGAACAACGACTATCGTTCCGATCGGGACGCGTTCATAGAGATCGGCCACATGCTCATTGAGCATTCGAATGCAGCCGTTGGATACCGCCCGGCCGATCGTCCAAGGCTCTGTCGTGCCGTGAATCCGATAGTAGGTATCGCGACCGTTCCGATAAAGATAAAGGGCTCGCGAACCAAGCGGGTTGCTTGGACCGCCCGCGACACCCCCGGCGTACTTCCCGTATTTCTCCGGGGAGCGCTTGATCATATTCTTCGTTGGCGTCCAGCTTGGCCATTTTGCCTTTCGGGCGACTTCCGCTGTCCCTGACCAAGCGAGACCTGCCCGGCCCACGCCGACACCGTAACGCCTGGCCACTCCTGTTGCTTCAACAAGGTACACGAAGCGATTCTTGGGATCGACGACCACAGATCCGATCGCGTAGATGCTCGGAAAATCCACAAGTTGCGGCATAAATTTGGCGTCGAGCACAAATTTGTTTTTGACCTTCGCGGCAAGGGCCGTTTGCGGAGCTAAAGCGTGTCGCGATTAATTGGCCTCATATCCGGCAGCCTTGAAGAAGTTTCTGCATTCGGTTGGCTCGAACAGGTGGCAGATATCGCCGAGAGCCTTGCAGAGAGCGTCGAAGGTTCTGGCCGCCTTCTTTCGCAGCCGCGCCTTGAGTTTTGAGAAGGCCATCTCGATGGGGTTGAGATCGGGCGAGTATGGCGGCAGGAACAAGAGCCAGGCGCCCCTTTGGCGAACCAGTTGGGCGGCGCGCTCGTTCTTGTGGAAGCCGACATTGTCGAGAATGACGACATCGCCGGGCGACAGTTCGGGAGTGAGCTGAGTTTCGACGTAGCGTTCGAAGATGGCGGCATTCATCGGTGCATTGACGATCCACGGCGCGACAAGACCGTGGCATCGCAGCCCGGCGATGAAGGTCTGCGTCTGCCATTTGCCGAATGGCGCATGCGTCTTGAAGCGCTCGCCCTTCGGCGCCCAGCCGGTGCGTTTGGTCAGCTTGGTGTTGGTCGACGTCTCATCGATGAAGATCAGGCGCGCCAAAGCCTTGTTGAAGAAGCGCTTTCGCCGCCCGATCCACAGTTCACGCGCCTGGCGCACGTCGGCCCGCTGCTGCTCGCTGGCCTGTAGAGTTTTTTTATGACTGAGCCCCAGCCGATTGAGCAGGCGCCCGACATTGGAGCGGTGCACGCTCACCCCACGCACCTCCAGCTCGACGCAAAGCTCGTCCAGCGTCAGTTCGCCGGTCTCGGCCAACCGCAAGCGTAAAAACTCGGCATGCGGCTCAAGCTTCCCGCCGCCCACATGGCCCTGCCGGCGCGCTTCAAGCGAACCGGTCTGCCGGCGCAGGTTGATTAGATTGTTCACAAAGCGAGGCGAAACGCGGAAGTGGCGCGCTGCATCGCGGTGACCATGTCCCTCATCGACATACGCAACAACACGCCGACGCAACTCAAGCGGTAGCGGCTTGCCCATCGCGGTTTCCTTTCAACCGCAATGAATCACGAACTCAAATCAATGGGAATCCTGAATCCATTAAAACGCGACACGCTTTAGGATGACGGCGGTCAAACCGAACATCACTGAACGACGATTGAACATTTTTTCCCTCATCTGAGGCACAACTGAATTGGTGGTAGTTGTCAGCTATGCACTTCGATGCTGGGAGGTTTGTTGGAGACGTCGACCGTGGAGCCGACGAGGCATATTTCGGCTGGAACATATGCGGCTCGCCTGAATGGAACCCTACCTTTCAAGCTTGTTTGAGCCACAGCGGCGTCAAACTGACAGTGAAGATCCGTGGAAGGCCGAACCTGTTTCCTATCGTGATCTTGAGCATCGCGGGCAGAAAAGGCGCTTACCGGAGAGCTGGTCGCACTGGGCGGCACATGCGCGACATCAAGCGTACAAGCGCGAGCGACTTCCAATATCGCACCGAAATGCAAAATCAGGATCAGCGAGAGAAAGGCCAGACCGGTTCGGACCAATAAATATCTCATGACCAAATATTCTGAGTGAGAAGTCTGATCGATACCTTACCTTTTTATAAAAATCGCGTGAGCGCCTAACAAGAGGACTACCCGGCGTTGACGCCATCCGCCTGCTTGTAGCTCCGCAGGTTCACTGGTGTGGCGAAAGGGGCGCCCCCAAAAGCCTCATTCGCCCGGACGATGCGGGTCCGCCAACGCGGCCTCCGGACGGCTGATAGGCACGTCGTCCAATGAGGTTTTCTTGGCGAGAGCAGCTGCGCCGCGGCTTTGGAGAAGTTTCCGGAAGCTTGGGTGCATGCCTCCATCCGAATAGGCATGAGCTTCGAGGGCTGTGCCGGAGGCAAGAAGCGCTTCCGTCTTTCGTGCATCAGCATCGTCTCGAGCGGCCACTGCACCATTTTCCCAATTTAGCAGAGGTGGACATGAAGCCAGTGGATCGCGTGGATCGCCACCTTCAAACTCCGCGTCGAAAACATACCGTCTGCCGCAGTAAGAGACCTTAGGCGGTCGCCCCGTGACCTCGAAATTGTCGTAGCCCTGCTTGAGGTTTGTCCAAAAGCTATAGTTGGGGTCGTTTCGGTTCTTTGCCATATTCTCCGGGGTCATCCGGAATGGAAAAGCCTGCACCTGAAATGCTGTCTGGCCGCCCCTTATGGCTTCCCGGATGACCGTGTAGATTTCCGCAACGCCGGCATCCGTGAGCGCAAAGCATCCCGATGATGAGCAGGCGCCATGAACCATCAGCGCCTCGCCGCTGTAGCCAAGGGCGTTTTCCAGCTTGTTCGGGTAACCGAGGTTGAACGACAGATAATACTGCGAATTTGGATTCAGCATGCCTGCGGAGACCGTGTAAAATCCTTCTGGAGCTTGCCGATCGCCGTTCCTGGTTTTCGGTCCAAGTTTCCCGGACCAACGGCACATCGGAAAGGTCTTCAAGAGCGCGTAGCGCCCAGTGCGATCGCGTTTCCAGATCTCCAACTCACTTTCATCCTTGAAGATGCGGACCAGAATCGGGTCGGCAGGCGTCATTTTGCGCCTGCTCATATCGCTGACGAGGCTTGCATTGATTGGCTGGTTTGCCTTGTCGGCAACGTCAAGAACGGTCGACACGCACCCTGACATGAAAATTGCCAGCGTTGACATAATCAAGAATCTGGGCAGCTTGTTAAGCACCGTATCTCGTTCCCCTTAGGTCCAACTTCCAGTCTTGGCCCGATACGGCCAGTCTGGATGTCGCGGGACGTGCTGATCGCAGCAGCAGCATTGTCCGTCAGCAGGGTTAACGAAAAATTTGATTCCGTCTACTGGCTTCGTGTCAGTCCGTGGTAGCCAACTCGGACCACGCCGTCCCTGCTGTGAGTAGTGAGGCGGTCTTTGCGACGGTGACAGCATTGGGCGGAGACCGCCATGCGCCGATCTGACGACGAATCCGCAGAAACAATCCAGAAACAAAATTCTACAATCCGGAAAAACTTCCGAAAAGAATTCGAGGGCATAGGTGGAGTGTGCGGTCAGATCATCGGCTGCGACACTAATCTTCGGGATGTGCGGCCAAACCATGCAAAGGGTTTCGATCAGCTTGATGGGTGCGTTGCTCGGCCTATCGCTCTTAGCGGCTGCGGTCGAACGCTCGGACGCAAAGGTCGCGATCACCCGAACTGAGCGTTGCAGCAATCTCAGCCACCAATTTGATGACGCACTCAAAACTCATGCCACGGCAACGCAGGTCACCGCGGCGAAAGCACTTCAAAGGAGGGGAAATCGGTACTGCGCCATCAAGAAACAGGCACAGGAATCCGGATGCTCGCAAATGCTTTGAAACTGCTAGGAGTGACACCGATCGACGCGGATCAGTGACTCTCAACCCGATCTGCACAAAAAAGGAAACGAAGCTATGAAAAAGTCCCTCCTCTCCGCTCTCGGTCTCGCCGTTGCTCTCGCCTTCTCGATGCCGGCTCTCGGCAACGCCGCTGCCACCACGACAGCGGCTCCCGCTGCTACGACGACTGCTCCGGCAGCTGCGCCTGCGAAGGCTGCTCCGAAGAAGACCACCAAGAAAGCCTGCAAGGTGACCAAGAAGCATAAGTGCCCAGTTGCAAAGAAGCACACGACGAAAAAGGCTGCCCCCAAGAAGGCCTAATCCAGGTCAGACATCTTGTCTGTCACAGACCGCTCCAGCTGAGATTCAGCCGGAGCGGTCTTGTTCGAACCCGGGCGTCGAAACTGACCGTGCCGTCATGCTCATGGCATGAGCCGGAATGTTGCTGGTTTCCTAGCCCGATCGGCCAGCCATTGGACCGATGGCAACCCAGTTGCGCGGTTCATGGATAGGAGTAGCCGTTAGAGCACGATGCGAGCCCGCCTTGCCAGCTGACTCGGTTACATTGTGCTCAGCACCTCATCGATTGCCGCCTTCAACACTCGATAGGGCTGTGCCCCGACCATCATTTGCTTGCCGACCAGGAAAGCCGGCGTGCCCTCGACGCCCATGCCGTTACCTTCGGCCTCATCGGTTTGCATTGCCCTATCGTAGTCGGCCGCCCGGCTGGTCATCAGTTCCTCGACCTTCGCCACGTCGATCCCGGCGATCGCCTTGGTCAAGGCGATGATGTCGTCCTTCTTTCCCCAACCGGCGTTTTCGTCGTCCTGCTTGTCGAACATCGCCTTGTGCCAGGCGCGGAACTTGTCGGGCGCCGTTTCCCAGACCGCACGGGCCGCAGCGCCGGCGGTCTGGGAGTCGGGTCCGAGGAACTCAAAGTCCTTGAACACGATTCGAACCTTGCCCGTATCGACGTAGTCCTTGATCAGATCGGGAAGAATGGTCTCCTCTGTCTCTCGGCAGAACGGGCACTGGTAGTCGAACCAGTAGGCCACCACGACCGGCGCATCGGCGTCGCCGATGAATGGCTCTCCCTGCAGATTGACCTTCGCGATATCCGCCGCCGGACCCGGTGGCTGGGCAGGCTCCGCCGGAGACGCGACAGTGTCCGTCAGTGGCGCGGCAGCGATGGATTCCAGGCCCGCGGGTTGCGGCGGCGGCCGGCTGCTCCACACGATCGACCCTGAGACCATGAGGCCGGCGACGATGATTGCGAGCGGCGTGAGCAGATCGCGCCCCGACAACTTTGCCACCGGGGCGCTGTGCGTTTCGTTTGTGTTTTGATTGGTCATGTTAGCGCTCACCCCTTGCCGGCGTCTGGCTGCCGCGGCGTGTTAATGACTCCCTTAACGAACGCACCTAGCGATGGCCTCGCTGAAACTCTCAAGATACCGTTGACCAGAAATATGACCTGAACGCCAACGCAATCCGCGAAGCAGATTTTGAAGCCGAGGCTTTTCCTTGCGTCTTCGTCGTATATTCCAATCATCGCATTTTTTGGAGCAGGCACCGCATCGCGGCCCGCTTTCACAGTCATTGCCACTGCGCTACCAAAGTCTGCATCGTTGCCGTCATCGCTGGTGGACCTGACTGAGTGTCGAATTTGGGCTCGACGGGTGGCCTGCGGCGCGGCTTTTTGGGTGGTTGGTCAGACCGTTACTTGGTCTGGAAGCGGGCGACCGAAAGGAACCTGACGGCGTTGCCGGTGAACCGGTTGGCATCGGCCATCTGGTTGTCGGTTTGGAAGCCTGCGGTGTACACCTCGCTCGGCGGGCTATGCACGATGTTGTAGGCATAGCGCGGCGCCGTCGTTGCGCTGGAAACGGTGGCGATGTTTTCGCCACTGTTCAACGCCCAGCGGGCGGCCTGCGGTGCGGCGGCAACCACCACCGCCTTGGGATTATGCTTCAGGTCGTGGGCGGTGGCCCTTGATTCCTTGCGCGTCGTCTTCACGCCTGTGCCGATCGCCAGAGCCGGATCGGAACCAGCCGGGCGGGCAGCGATGGCATCGCGGGGCGATGCGGCGTCGACCCCCGACGGGTTGTTGAACGGCGAGCGTGGCCCCGAGAGCGAGGCCACCTGATATCCGTCGGTCGCGCTGGCTTGCTTGAGCACGGCCTTGACCTCATCCGGACCCGCAGGCGGCAGCACCGAGAAGGCATCGGTGGCGGTCTGGTCGTGTGATGCCGTGTCCGCCAGCGCCACCAGCACGTCCTTGTCCCACGGTGCAAGATCAGCCGGCAATGAATGGTCGGGACGCCAGCTCGGCAGCGGAATGTTGTTGGTCCCCACCTGCGCTGGATCGGCAACTGTGGACGGATCCGCCATGCCGGAAGGAATGTTGGCTGGGGCCTGAGCCATCGCCACCGTCTGCTCGATGGTGGCGGCGTCTGCTGCGTCGAACGGAACATTTTCCGGCGTCGTCGCATCGGCATCCGCCTTCGAGCGCGGGGCAAAATCAGGCAGTGGAATGCTGCGCGCTGGCAGCGCCGCTATGATCGTCTCCGGTGTGTCCTTCTGCGGTGCCGGGTCATCGACTGCCTGCGGCACATCTTCGGGAGCCTGGGCATTCTTGGCGCGCTTGGCATCCTGCGGCGCCACGATGGCAATGCCCGACAGGTCGCCGCTCTTAGAGGCGGGCGCGGGCTTCAAGTTCCTTGGCTTGGGAGCAGGTGCGGCTGTAGCCACGTCTACGCTGTCGTCCGCCTCGTCGGAACCACCGCCGAAGAAGGCCGCCAGCAGGCCACCAGATTTTCTGGTGTCACCGCCGGCGCTGGCCATTTCGATGGCGGGAGCGCCAGCACCCTTGCGCGCCTTGTAGGCGGCAAGCGCCAGTTCATAGCCAGGCAGCGGCCTGCCGTCGCTCGGCACATGCAGCGTCTTGCCGTTGGGGAACAGGCTGACGAGTTCCTGGCGGCTGATGCCCGGCCAGTGGCGCACATTGCCGACATCCAGGTGGACGAATGGTGAACCGGACGTCGGATAGTAGCCGACGCCGCCGCCCTGCAGCTTGAGGCCAATATTGCGCAGCTTCTTCAGCGGCACGCCGGGAATATAGAAGTCTATCGCCTTGCCGAGCATGTGCTGGCTTTCTTTAGCTACACCCCTGCTGCGGCTGCGCAGCATCGAGTTCGTCGCCGGCGAGCGATAGCCGCATACGACCTGGATGTAGTCGGTGGCGCCGCTGGCGCGATACGCTTCCCAGACCAGATCCAGCAAACGCGGATCCATCTTGGTCGGCTCGTTGCGACGCCAGTCGCGCAGGATGATGTTGATCTTCCTGAGACCTTCTGGATCGTAGCGCCCATTGCGTTTGAAGACGATCTCGGCTTTTTCCTGTGTGTGCAGATGATAGAGTTTCAGCGAACGTGTCTCGGCGCTGGCGCCGGTCGCAGCCGTTGCAAGAAAACCAAAGGCAAGAATCACCGCTGCCAGCCATCTCGGCCAGACGCTCATGTGATGGTGCCGCCCGTTTTTATGTCGTTCGACGTTGTTCAAATCAAAAGGCCTTGCAGGCTGCCGTTTGTCCCCGGATTTGCCCAAACGGATGCGTGGTTCTCACATCCGGTATCGATCCTAATGGTTAATCATCGCTTACTGGAGTCGAAATGCGGTAACACCGTGGCGATATCCCGTCAAAAATTGTGCGCTAGATTTAATGGTAAATTGAAGATTAGGGCAATGGGCTCAAACAGCTGGTAGACGACCGCTACGCGAGTGCGGATCGGTCAGGCAGCTTGTGGGCGTGCCAACTGCATTCACGTGGAGCAACTGCGGATGTTTTGCCCTCCACCGGAGTGACCATGGGCAATGGCGCTGATCGAAGATCCCTACGCAACAGGAAGGGCGCCGAAGTGTTTTGTCGAGGTCATGGAGAGGAATGATCCCGGGCAGTCAATTAACAAGCTTGGGCTACGGATTCACAATCCAAGTCAATCGGCCTGCTTGCGCACCGACCATTGACCAGGTGCCAACAGGTGGGTTGACCGATGCTCTCTCAGGTGGAGATGCGCGAATATGCTAAAAGTCGGCCCGCCGGGGTTATCATTCTTGGTGGGGCGCATGGCACGCTGGCGCTGGCCAGGAGCCTTGGCGCGCAGAAGGTGCCGGTCTGGCTGGTGAGCGCCGATACCCCTTTGCCGCGTTTCTCGCGTTACGCTGATCGGCAGATGACGTGGCCCGGCTCCGACGATGACGGCGCCGTTGCCTTCCTGCTCAAGCTGGCTGAGACTCAGGGGTTTGACGGCTTTCTTCTGATCCCTGGCGGTGATCCTGAAGTTCGGCTGGTGTCGCAGTCCATTGACCAATTGTCTAGGCTTCGTCGGGACCTTTCTTGTGTATCCCACGCGAGCCAAAGAACACCAGAATCGAACCGAGAACCACCCAAATGTCGGCCAGATTGAAGATGACGGAATACCAACCGCCCACATGCAGACCTATAAAATCCGTCACCATCCCTATGGACAGCCGATCGACGAGATTGCCGAGTGCGCCGGCTGCCATGAGGCCAGCGCCAAGGATGACCCGTGGCCCTTGCGCACGCGCGACCCACCACCAAAGACCGACGACGGCAAGCACGGTTACAGTCACTAAAACCGTCAGGCTTGATGTGGTGCCGCCCGACAGCAGGCCGAACGTCGTGCCCTCGTTGTACCGCGGGCGCAGCGCCAAAAACGGCAATGGGTCGAGCCCGTCGGGAGATGGAAGCGACGCGCGCACCCAACTCTTTGTCCCCAAGTCGAGCACGAACGCTGCCACGGAGACGATTGCCGCCAGAGTCTTGCCTGGGCGGAGCCGCCCCGCTGCGACATCTCGCTTGCTTTCGTTTCTCAAACTTCTACTCTTTGGCCATAATCAGGCACCTATGACATGCGCTTAGAATAAAACCCAGCCGCAATCATGACCCATCTGTTTAGAAGAAATCAGCGTCGCAGTGCGCGCCAGCCGGCCAGATCATTCCGAATTGCGGCGGCGGCGACCCCGGCTTGCCCGATTGCATTGCTGATTTGATCAAGCCCGACTACTACATCGCCAGCGGCGTAGAGGCCTGGCACGTCGGTTCTCTGGTGACGGTCGACGACAATGCATCCATCTGCTGATAGGTGGGCGCCTGCGCAACGCGCGAGCTGCGAACAGACGTCAGTTCCAAGAGCCGGGTAAATAGCTCCAAAAGTGAGCCGCCCATCAGGCAACTCGACAATAATCTCATCTTGCATCAGGAGAAATCGGAGACAGGGCCCGTTAACCATTTTGATTCCGCTGGCTCCGAGCGGCACCATTTTTGCTACGTCAGGATCATGCACGTCATCCGGAGCGATGAGCGTCACGTCATCGCTGTAGCTGCGCAAGAACTCCGCTTCACGTAGACCCCTCGCGCCAGTTCCGATCACCCCAATACGTCGATCGGTCATCTCATAGCCATCGCATATCGGACAATATCGCAACAGTCCTTGAGCCAGCGCCTCGTCATGCAGATCATCAGGAATCGTGGGGCGTCGATTGACCACGCCTGTTGCCAAAAGAACGGTTCGAGCGGGCACGGCGAAATTCGTTCCATTGGCGATCAGAACATCATCTTCCATTCTCAAACTGGAAACTTCACCTTTGCGGACGGCGGCGCCATAACGTTGTGCTTGCTCTTGCATACGCGCGAGAAGCGCGGGGCCTGAGATCCCTTCTGGAAAACCAGCAACGTTGTGTGACATCGGAATTGAAGCCGCACGGCTTCTGCCGGCGTCTACGACGAGGACCGATAAATGAAATCGCGCAAGATAGATGGCAGCGGTCAGACCTGCCGGGCCAGCGCCGATGACGAGGCAGTCGAGCGGTTTGCTGGATGTTTCAGCGGGACCAAAATCTATGATAGGCTCAGCGAGTGTCAAGTTTTTGCCTCGAAGCACTTCGCCCTCCCAGGCGAGACGAGTGGAAGTAGCCGCGAAGCGGTCCCATTCATACTGCTCCCGATTGGTCGACCTGCAGGAAAGTCACTGTTTGACTTGAGCTAGCGCGCGCGACGCGGAATGCAAGCACAGGCTTGCCTTGACCCCGCCAAAACCCTGCCGCATGGTCCGCGCCGAATGCGACCGCAACCGAGAGCTCCCCGTTGAACGAATATTTCCTGCTGCCGCTGGCCTCGCTGCCCTTTCCCAACATCAACCCGATCCTGATCCAGATCGGGCCGCTGGCAGTGCACTGGTACGGCGTCGGCTACATCGTCGGCATCCTGTTCGCCTGGTGGTATGCCAAGCGGCTCGCCGCCAATGCCAAGCTGTGGCCGAACGGCATCCCGCCGATGAAGCCCGAAGACCTCGACGATTTCATCGTCTGGGCTGCCATCGGCGTCGTGCTGGGCGGCCGCACCGGCTACGTGCTGTTCTACGACCTGCCGCGCTACATCGCCCACCCGCTCGACATCTTCGCCGTCTGGCAAGGTGGCATGTCGTTCCATGGCGGCCTGCTCGGCGTCACCCTCGCCATGACGCTGTTTTCCATCAAGCGCGGGATCCGCACCTGGTCGCTGTTCGATGTCGTGGCGGCTGGCGTGCCGGTCGGTCTCGGCCTGGTGCGCGTCGCCAACTTCATCAATTCCGAACTCTGGGGCCGGCCGACTGACGTGCCCTGGGCGATCGAATTTCCCAATGGCGGCCCGTTTGCCCGCCATCCGAGCCAGCTCTACGAGGCCCTGCTCGAGGGCGTCGTGCTTTTCCTCGTGCTGCGCATCCTCACCCATTCGCGCCTCAAGCTGAAGACCCCGCGCTTCGTCGGCGGCGCCTTCATCTGCGGCTATGGCCTGTCACGCATCTTCGTCGAGTTCTTCCGCGAGCCCGACCAGCAACTCGGCTATCTCCTTGGCACCAACTGGCTGACCATGGGCATGATCCTGTCGTCACCGATGGTGCTGGCCGGCATCTGGGCGATGGCGACCGCCAAGCGGGTGCCACAGTCACAGCCGGCATGACACGGCTGAAGGCCCGCATCGTCGACCTGATCGAGGCGCTGGGGCCGCTTTGGGACAACAAGACACAAAGTGATACTTGTTCCGAGATGGCGGACTGACGCCGTTCGGCGCCAATTTGCTCTCGTTGTCCTTGTGCTCTAATGGACGCTGGCGACCGCGTCTTCACGGCCCTCGTTGATCGTCACCCAAACGCCTGAATTCTGGTCCGATTGGCGCTTCAGGTAGGTATTGTCGGTGTCAGTCCAGACCAGCACCTTGGGTTCCAGATTGTCGAGGATGAAATCGCCGAGGCTGGTGCGCATGGTGAGCACCGCATGGCCATCGCCGTTCGACCGCCGCGCCACCGTTATCAGCAGGTCTCCGGCCGGAACACCGGCGCTCATCAGTTCCCGACGCTTCTCCAGCGCATAATCCTCGCAGTCGCCGAAGCCCGTGTCGGGATAGGACCAGACTTCTTCTTTGCCCCCTTGCTCGATGTCTGTGAGGGGCTTGATCCTCGTGTTGACCGAATTGTTGATGTTGACGACCGTCGCCCACAGCTTGCGGGTCAATTCGACCGGCGCCTGCTTCGGCGTCCTCTCATTGCATTCCTGCGGAAGTTTCTGGCAGAACTCGTAGTGGCCGACCGGCTGGGTGGTGCGGCCGCCAGTATGCATGAAGGCCGGTCCTGCCGCATATGCAGTTCCCCAAGCGTAAATCTGAATAGCCATTGTCAACAGCAACAGGTTGATCGCCGTCTTCTTCATTGTTCTTGTCTCCCCGTTTGAGGAGACACATTGCCATAGGCGGATTTATTTGACGCAAAATCGCAAATGTGGTTTTAAGTAAAATGTCGGTCGATATAATAGAAATATCGAATTGTATAAATCTAAAATGATCGCTAATTTTATCTAAAATTTGAATGGCTTTGGCTTATGGGACATACTGGCTGTGTGATGAGGGCGTAAGCGCCAGCGGAATTCGGCGCCGCACACCCTAGCCTAGCTGCAGTGCCGAATAGGATCAGCCGCTGCAATCACGCGTTGGTGAGCGGGATTGCTCAAACGTCGCAGCTTTTCGTTTTGGCTTGCCAAATTCGCATTTCGAGATCAGCCTGAGAACATGAAGGCACGGTTGTCGCCAAAACATGTTATTGCTTTGCTGCTCGCGGTACTCGTGACCGCCGGGTTCAGTCTTTCTGCCGGTGAGGCCAGCGCCATGTCGGCCAAGATGGCCATGACGCCCAGCATCGGCATGACCATGCTATCCGACACGAACATGACCATGCCCGACATGCGCGCCGCTGGTAGCTGCGCGGCGTGCCAGAAAGGGTCTGGCGACAACGGCAATCCAATGCACTGTCCGCCTGTGTGCGTCGCTCCAGTTCTAGCGATGTTGCCGCAGGCGTTCGAGCTTAACCTGATGAAGCTGACAGCGCGGCTGTTTGCATGGCAATATCCGCTCCTTTCCGGGCGCAATTCCGTTCCCGACCCATCCCCTCCCAAATCCAGCGTTCTCGCCTGACGCGACGTCAGTGGCCTCAGTAGCTGATTTTTGCGTCTGTTCTCGCCCGCGCCATTTAACTAACGCGTTGGCGGCGATCTCGATGGTTATGACGGCGACCGAGTTTCGCTGCCTCCCATCGGCTTCTGCGATCCAGGAAGGGTCAGGGGTTGGATACCGACTTTGTATATTTCTTCTCGCGCCGAAGATTGCTTCAGGCAGCGGCGGGTATTGCCTCGACAACTCTGTTGACCGCGAGGTCACTCCGGGCGTCCGAGCTCGATGAGCGCGAGCTAAAGGCCGCGCACGGCCGCGCCAGCCTTGCCGGTCCGGACGCTCCTTGGACCACTGTCTGGGCTTATGACGGCACCGTTCCTGGCCCGACGTTGCGCGTACAACAAGGCCGGCCGCTTCGCATCACCGTGGAGAATGGGCTCGACGAAGACACGACCACCCATTGGCATGGCATCCGGCTGCCGAACGCCATGGACGGCGTGCCGGGCCTCACCCAGAAGCCGATCAAGCCGGGCGAAAATTTCGTCTATGAGTTCACGCCGCCCGACGCCGGCACCTTCTGGTACCATCCGCACGCCGACAGCCTTGTACAACTCGGCCGTGGGCTCGCCGGTGCCCTCATTGTCGAGGAGGCTGAACCCATTGTCGTCGACCGCGACCTCCTGTGGCTGCTTCAGGACTGGCGGCTGACCGACGATAAGCAACTCGCCCCTCGCTTCGGCAGTGCGATGGATGCGGCGATGTCGGGCCGTGTCGGCAACGTCGTCACCGTCAATGGGACGGTGCCGGTCGATCAATTGGTGAAAGCGGGTGAGCGCGTCAGGTTGCGCTTGGTCAATGCTTGCCTCGCTCGCATGGTGGCGCTTCGCTTCGAAGGCCATCGCCCGGTCATCGTGGCGATCGATGGCCAGCCCTGCGACCCGCACGAACCGGAGGACGGCCGCCTCATGCTGGCGCCGGCCATGCGCATCGACATCGTGCTCGACATGCAGGGCGACCCCGGTAGCCGCCATACCGTGACTGACGATTTCTATGACGGTCTCGCCTACACGCTGACCACGCTTGCCTATGACAGCGCATCGCCGCTGCGGACCCATCCGCTCGACGCGCCGCTTGGCCTGCCGCGCAACCCGTTGCCGCAACCCGATCTCGCCAGTGCCGAGCGCCAGGAGATCGTCCTGCAGGGTGGCATGATGGGTGGCGGCAAGCTCGCCGGCGTCGGTGGCATGACGGGCATGGCGAGGCCGGGCATGAATGGTGGCGCTGCGTGGGCGATCAACGGCATGTCGATGACCGGTGACGGCCACGCCGGCATGGCGCCGCAGTTCACCCTGAAACGCGGCACCACTTGTCATCTCACCATGCGCAACGAAACCGCCTGGTGGCATCCGATGCATGTCCATGGCTTCAGCCTGCTAGTGCTTGCGCGCAACGGTTCAGCGGTACCGAACCGGCAATGGCAGGACACGGTGCTGCTCGCCCCCAAGGACACGATCGAATGCGCCTTCGTCGCCGACAATCCCGGCGACTGGATGCTGCACTGCCACGTCGCCGACCACCAGATGGCCGGCCTGATGACAGTTTTTCGTGTGACGTGAATTTGAGCCGCTTATCCAAAGGAGAATTGTAATGAAACTGACCTACCGCCTCGCCGCCCTTGCTACGCTGATCGCAACGCCGCTGCCCGCCTTCGCGGCAACGATCAACGCCGTGATGTACAAGAACCCGCAGTGCAGTTGCTGCGAGTCCTATGCCAACTATCTTGAGCACAACGGCTTCAAGGTCGACATCAAGCCGGTCAACAATCTCTCCCAGATCAGCAGCGACGCCGGCGTGCCGGCCGACCTCGAAGGCTGCCACACCCTGATGGTCGATGGCTATGTCGTCGACGGCCTGGTGCCGGTCGACATCGTCAAGAAGCTTCTGGCGGAGCGGCCCCCCATCACGGGCATCACGCTGGCCGGCATGCCCTCGGGCGCGCCTGGCATGGGCGGCGAGAAGTCCGGCCCCTTCGTCGTCTACGCCTTCACCAAGGATGGCAAGGCGCCCACCGTCTACGCGACCGACTGAGGAGCGACCTCGATGGTGGCCAACCTGTCCGATTGTCCCGCCAAGACCTGGCTCGCCATGATGTTCAGTCGGTTGCGGGTTGTTGTCCTACTGGTTCTGATGCTTACCGTCGCGGCGCTCGCAAGATATGTGCGCACGGGACAGGGGATCACATTCGGGCGGGGGCATGATGGCCCGCGGTGACATCGTTCATTCGGATGTGCCTGACGCGCAGCACACCACGCTGCGGCGGCGGCTGGTTGTCCTGCCTGTGGTGCTTTTCGCAGGGCTGGCCGTTGTGCTTGCCTGGGGGCTGACACGCAATGCTTCGGACATTCCCTCGGCGCTTGTCGGCAAGCCGGTGCCCGCGTTCAGCCTGCCGCCGGTTAAGGGGCGCACCCTTGGTTTGTCGAGCGGCGATCTCCGTGGTGAGGTTTCGCTGGTCAATGTCTTTGCGTCATGGTGCCTGGCCTGCCGCGAGGAGCATCCCGCGTTCATGCAACTGGCAGCAAGCAGGAAGGTGCCGGTGCATGGGCTCAATTACAAAGACCAGCCTGAAGATGCCGCGAGATGGCTTGATACGGAGGGCGATCCTTACACGCGAACCGGCGCGGACCTGAACGGCCGCGTCGCCATCGACTGGGGCGTCTACGGCGTACCGGAAAGCTTTGTGGTGAGCGCCAACGGTCACATTGCCTACAAGCACATTGGCGCGGTGACGCAAGAGGCGCTTGAGAAAACGATCCTGCCGTTGGTCGAGCGTCTCAGGGCCGAGGCGAAGGAACGCCAGCCATGAAGATGTTCGCTCTCGCTCTGTTAGGAGCGATGCTCGCGGTGGCGCAGCCCGCAGCCGGCGTCGAGGCACCGCAGAATTTTGCCGTTCACGAGACTCCGGTGCCGGTGCCGGAATTCCAATTCCAGGACGCGAACCGGCAACCCAAAACGCTTGCGGATTTCCGCGGCAAGGTGGTGCTGCTCAACATCTGGGCGACATGGTGCGCGCCCTGCCGGAAGGAAATGCCAACGCTCGACCGGCTGCAGGGCAAACTCGGCGGGTCTGATTTCGAGGTCGTTGCGCTGTCAGTGGATCGCGCCGGCCCGGATGTGGTCAAAAAGTTCTTCGCCGAGATCGGTATCGAGCATCTCGCCCTCAGTGTCGATGCCTCGGCCAAGGCCATGTTCGCCATCGGCACCATCGGTCTCCCGACAACCTTGCTGATAGATCGCGACGGCAAGGAAATCGGCCGGCTGATCGGCCCGGCCGAATGGGATACGCCTGATATGATCGACTTCATTCGTGGCCGCATCGCCGCCAACTGAAAAAGGAACAAACATGTCCAACACACAATCGCCCCCAATTTCACAGGCCTCACTTGGGCGCGACGTTCTGCACGCCATCCGATATTATCTCGGCGGTCGGCGAGGCCTGATCGTGGCCGGCGCGTCCGTAGCCGTGGCCGGCGTTGCATTCAACTGGGGCTGGCTGGTCGCGGCCGGGATCGCGCCGCTGCTTCTCGCAATGCTCCCCTGCGCTGCGATGTGTGCGCTTGGCCTGTGCATGAACCGCACGACCGCCGGACACAGCTCAACTGATGTCGATTCGAAGACGCCTGACGAGAACGATCAGATGAACCAGACGGCGACAAAAGCAGCACACATCCGCACACGGGGATGCAGTTGAAAACGCGCCTGCCGGCCGACGGCGCCTGTAACATCAGAGAACCGCCCAGTCGGTATCATCGGTCATGACGAATGGAGGCGCCGAGGGGTCAGCCGGGTCGCGGTCTTGGAGGTTCAATGCGTTTACTCAAAAATCTGGTTGCCGTCCTGGCGTTGATCGTTGCCATCGTTCCGATGGCCCGTGCTCATTCGCTCGACGAAGTCGACGCCATGCTGGAGAGCGATGAGAAATATTTCCAGCCGATCGACAAGCCGGCACCCGATTTCACCCTGCGCACCGCCGACGGACGCGTCGTGCGGCCAGCCGATCTGCGCGGCAAGGTCGTCATCCTCAATTTCATCTACACATCGTGCCCGGACGTGTGCCCATTGCATGCCGAGAAGATCGCCGAGATTCAGGCGATGGTGAACGGCACGCCGATGAAGGATCAGGTCACCTTCGTGACCATTACCACCGACCCGACGCGAGACACGCCGGACGTACTGCGCAAATACGGGCCAGGGCACGGGCTGGACCCGGTCAACTGGTTTTTCCTGACCACGACCCAGGATCAGCCAGAGGATGCGACCCGCAAGCTGGCGGAAGGCTTCGGCCACAAGTTCACCCCGACCGATGACGGCTATCAGATGCACGGCACCGTTACCCATGTGATCGACAAGGAGGGCCGCTGGCGGGCGAACTTCCACGGCCTGAATTTCGCGCCGGTCAACCTCGTCACCTTCGTCAATGCGCTTACCAACAAAGTCGAGCTTCCGCATCAGGAAACCGGGTGGTGGGCGAGGATCAAAAGCTTTTTTTGATGGACCATCATAATCATTCGAAACAGAGGAAGGAAATTCTTGTGATCCACAATTCAATCAAATTGCCCAGGGGCACCGGCAAAATGGCCCGTGCGCTCATCCTGGTCGTCGCCACGGCCTGGCTCGTACTCGGTCCCGGATCGCACGGTCAGGCAGTCGCCGCCGGAGAGATGTCCCAGGACCAGTTCGACCAGCGGGTGCACGACTACATCCTCTCTCACCCTGAAGTTGTCATGGAGGCTTTGCAGACCCTGGACGCCCGCCAGCGCGAGGCTGCGGCGAAGGAGGCGAAAGCCGCGCTGGCGGCAAAGGCCGATGAGATTTTTCGCGACCCGGCCAGCCCGGTCAGCGGCAACGTCAGCGGCGATGTTACCATGGCCGAATTCTTCGACTACAATTGCCCCTATTGCCGCCAGGTGGCGCCGATCATGGCGCAAGCGGTGGCCGACGACCCACAGCTCCGGATCGTCTATAAGGAATTCCCCATCCTCGGCCCGGATTCCGTGTTCGCGGCCAAGGCGGCGCTCGCTGCCCAGCGCCAGAACAAATACGCGCAATTCCACAAGGCCCTCTATGACGCCAGGACACGGGTGACCGAGGCAGTGGTGCTCAAGGTCGCGGCAGAAATCGGCCTCGATATCCCTCGCCTGAAGACCGACATGCAGCTTCCGGAGATCCAGGCGGCGATAGAAAAGAATACGCAACTGGCCCAGGCACTGGGAATCACCGGAACGCCGGGCTTCGTCGTCGGCGACCAGATCTTTCCCGGCGCCACCGACCTTGCGACGATGAAGAAATTGATCGAGCAGACGCGAGCCGTTAAGAAATGAGGCCTTTGCCGGCAATCAGGGGACAACTGATCGATGCCCGAGATCTCCAACATCGGCGTGCTGGCCGCATTCGGCGCGGGCGTGCTCTCGTTCCTGTCGCCTTGCGTGCTGCCGCTGGTGCCGGGCTATGTCTCGTATGTGGCCGGAGGGGCACTAACGGTCGCGTCGGCCGATCGAACTGGCGCGGCCCGCTGGGCGGCGGTCGGACTGAGCCTGTGTTTCGCGCTCGGCTTCTCTACCGTCTTCATCGTGCTTGGCGCCAGTGCTTCGGTGCTCGGCCGAATGCTGATCGGCTACCGCTACGAACTCAATCTCGTCGGCGGTGCCATCGTCATCCTGTTCGGGCTGTTCCTCACCGGCTTAATTCGTCCATCCTGGATGATGCGCGAAGCGAGATTTCATGCCGACATCGCCGGGGGCAGAGTGGTATCCGCCTATGTCCTCGGCCTTGCCTTCGCCTTCGGCTGGACGCCGTGCATCGGTCCTATTCTCGGTTCGATACTGACCGTGGGCGCTGCCTCTGCCACCGTTGCCGACGGCGTTGCCTTGCTTGCGATCTATTCGCTTGGCCTTGGCCTTCCGTTCCTGCTTACTGCCCTGTTCACCGATAACCTGACGCAGCGACTGAGCGTAATGCGCCGAGCGGGCCGGCTGCTGCAGCCAGCAGCAGGTGTAGTCATGGTGGGTATGGGGATCGCAATGATCACGGGACAGATGTCGACATTCTCATTCTGGCTGCTTCAGCAATTTCCCATTTTCACGCGTATCGGCTGAGGGCCGGCAACGGAGTTCGCCATGATTCGAACAATGCACCCAAATAGACGAATGGTTGTTCTCGGGGGCCTTTTTGGCGCCTCTGCGGTTGTGAGCTTCTTCAAGGGGCCGGATTTTGCAATCGCCGCGGACGTTCCGGGTTTGACCAAGCGTTTCGAGGATCTCAGCCACAATGGCAACAGCTCCTGCTCGGCCAAGTTCACTGAGTCGATCGCAACCATGCCGAGCACGTCGCGGATCAAGGGATCGTGTTGCAGCCCGATGGAAATGAAGCGCTATTCCGAACAGACGGAAGGCCTGACCAAATATCGCGACATCGCGATGATCCCGCAGGATCCGTACGATATCCCCGCGGGCATCGCGCAGAAGATGATGCCTTACTACGACATGCAACTCACCAGCGTGGAGCAGGCGGCCTACGACTACGCCATGGCCACTTCCAACGAGAAAGGCCCGTGCTGTTGCCAATGCTGGCGATGGAAAATGTATGGCGGGCTGGCAAAATACTTGATCCATGAACACGGTTTTACCGGTAAGCAGATCGTGGATGTGTGGAACCTGTCCGACGGTTGTGGCGGTGGTATGTAAAATTGGCGTGGCGGCATGACCGAGTGAAGCGGACTGCCGTCGTAGCGATCCATCCACCAGGCCAGGACCGACATCAGGGCGCCTACTGTGCTGGCCGGGTTCATCGCCATGCGCGACGAGCCCCGGCCGGACGCGCTGGCCGGTCTCAAGGCGCTGACCGATGCTGGCATCAGGACTGTTAAGCTGACCGGCGACAACCAGCGCACCGCGGCGGCTATCGGCAAGCAACTCGGCATCGAGGTTCGCGCTGAACTGTTGCCAGAGGACAAGCAGCGCATTGTCGGTGAGTTGAAAGGGCAGGGGCTCATCGTCGCCAAGGTCGGCGACGGCATCAACGACGCGCCGGCGCTGGCGGCGGCCGATGTTGGGATTGCCATGGGGGGCACGGATGTTGCATTGGAGACCCTTTCGCCGTGCTGGCAGCCTGGGCGATCGAGTTGGGCGCGGGCTTGGTCCGTCGAAAGCGGGCCGCGCCCGCGCAATTCATGGCCTCCCCGTGCCACCGGCCACACGCATGGTGGAGCCTACTCACTTGCTTCCCGGCCAGTCATCTCTTCTATGAGAATCCGGAAGAAAACGTGCGGCAAGCTATCTGACACGGGAGGCATGACAGGATTGAGCGCGCCGGGCTCCCACCAGTCCGCGTGCTTGCTCAACACTGACCATGCGTGATCGCGCTGAAGCTTGTGGCCGATCTGGTCAGGCAGCTCTTCAAAGCGGCCGTCGACAATCACGCTTCTCCATCCGCGTCCCTGGGTGTGTTCGACGATCTGGGCGCATACCAGGGAGTTGGCGCGCATCCAGTCGATCTTCTTGCCCGGCAAGGAGACCGCGTAGAGGTGACTGTCGGCGTAGGCGTAGTTGAAGCAGACGACGTAGGGTTGTCCGTCCTTAGCGCATGCCAGATGGCCGACGCGATTGGCAGCCAGCAAGTTCGCGCATTCCAAAGTGGAGAGCGTGCGGATCAGCATCGATGCGACCCTCCTTTTTGCATTTCAAACCTTGGCAGCTGAACTCGCTATGACGTGGATCAAATTGGCGCGTCTGTGCTTGATTTGCGCCGTAGGACGATGGACGATCCCGTTCCGGTGCCGCTGGACGGACCCTTCCCGGCGAAAATAGAGTCACCCTCGATGAAACCGTACTTTCGGAGTGGCCCTGCAACACATATCTGAGGAATTTCTCGATGTGGAACATAATTGGCAGGCTTCGGATATCGAGCCGTACTTGGGAAATAATTCTCCTGGGAATGAGAAGCCCGAGAGGGTCTGTATATTACCGCAGTATCTGGCGGTGATATGCCCAAGGCGGCGCCCGATCAGTTGCGCCGCAGCCGATATTTCAAATGGTATCATGGCCGGATCGGCATAACCGATCAGATTTCCGTTGTCCTCCCATCGGCAAGAATGTGACCGTCACGATCTCGTTGGGCAAGGCTAGTTGTTCCGGCCAGGTCCTTTCGCGGAAGGCCGTGGGAATGCCTGCGATCGCATGAACCGGTCATCGTGCCCCTGCTAAGTTGCCGATTGGCTTCCGAGACACCGCTCCATCGTCGCGGGTCAATGTCGATCACGGACAGTCTCGTCGCCACGATCGGTGCGTATCGCGGCGTTTCGCCGAGCAACGCCCCGACGAAGCGGGATATGCGGCGAGAGCTCGCTGAGCTTGCCGAGCAGTCGCTCGACTACCCCGCTTGGATGGACCCGGCCACGATCGCGATGCCGGATACGAATGCCACAATCATCGCAGCCGCGCTGAACGCGTTCTCCTGAAAAATTGTTTTCGCCTTGACATAGATCAAATCTGCATGAGATGGTGCTATTCATGCAGAATATGCATGAAGGCGACCATGGAAACCCGAGACCTTCAGACCTTTCTTGCGGTTGCCGCCAGCGGCAGCATTACCAAGGCGGCCGATTTGCTCGGGCGTTCCCAACCCGCGGTGACACGCACCATTCAGGATCTCGAGGCCGAGCTTGGCTTCGAATTGCTGCACCGGATCGGTCGACGGGTGCAGTTGTCTGAAGAGGGGGTTGCCTTCGAGGAAGAAGCGCGGCGTCTGCTGATGTCGTTCACGGAACTTGCTGCTCGAGCAAAGATGATTGCCGCTGGCAAGGGCCGGATCCTCCAAATCGCTACAACCGCCGCAATCGGCAACGGTTTGATCCCGACGGCCTTGGCAGAGCTGAAAAATATCGAGCTTCCGTATGAGACGCATATTGGACATTTTCTGTCCTCGACAGTCGCTCAGGAAGTCCGCAGCGGGCGTGCCGAGATGGGCTTTTCAAGCTTGCCGCTCGATACGCCTGGATTGGATGTCCTGCGGCTTTATTCGGCGCCGGTCGTTGTCGCCATGCATGAGGGCGATGCGCTGGCTGAGTTCGATGTCGTTCCGCTGTCTGCTTTCTCCGGTCGCCCACTCGCCACGATCCTCAACCCGCTGCGGTTTCAATCGCACATTTCTCGGACACTGGCGGCCCGTGGTATCGAGACGGGTCCGGTGATCCGGACGAATACTGCCTACAGCGCCCTGCTGATCGCAAACAAAGTAGGTTTCGCCGCGATTATCGATCCTCTCACGGCCTACGGCCTGAGCCCCCTGGCGTCGTCATTCGCGCGATCGACATCACCGTTCCATTCTACTGGGGCGTATTGGTTGCCCAAAACCGACCGCTGCGCGCAGTACCGCAGGCGTTGGTTGAGGCTGTCGAAGCTGTCGCAGAACGGTCGATCGCCGGTTTTACTAGACTCGACCCGGGCATGGCCGGCCAACTGGTGACCGGTCCCGGATCGAGCATAAATTACGGAACCGGAATATGAGGCATACTCCCACCTCGGCAGTGTCCACGGGCCTTGCCGCGCTAGAAGCAAAGCTTGAGCAGGATCTCGACTTTCTCGAGCTGCCCGCCAAGCCCTGGGTCCCCGCAGTCTCCCGCGATGGTGTGCCGGTCCGTGACGTCGTCGTCATAGGCGCCGGCATGTGCGGACTTGCGGCCACGGCAAAGCTGGTGCTGACCGGGATCACCAATGTCGTCGCCTATGATGCTGCTCCGGCAGGGCTCGAGGGGCCGTGGGTAACATTTGCCCGCATGCAAACACTTCGGTCGCCGAAGACCCTCAACGGTCCGTCGCTCGGCCTGGCGCAGCTCACGTTCCGCGCCTGGTTCACGGCACAATGGGGCGTCGAAGCCTGGCAGTCCCTGGACAAAATCCCCAAGGGCCAGTGGATGGATTACCTGGTCTGGTATCGCAAGGTTCTTGCGCTGCCGGTGCGCAATGGCGTGCGCATGACCGGGGTCGCGCCTGTTGGTGACCTGATTGCGGTCGATATCGAGGGCGCGGAAACAGGTCGGATTCTCACCCGCCATCTCGTTCTGGCCACAGGCCGGTCGGGTCTCGGCGGTTTTACCGTGCCCGATTTCCTGAGGGGTATCGACCACACCTATTGGGCTCATTCAGCCGACGACATCGATTTTGGTGCGCTTAAAGGTAAGCGCGTGGCGGTCATCGGTGCCGGTGCCTCGTCCATGGACAACGCCGCAACGGCGCTCGAAGCGGGCGCCGGCTCCGTGGACATGTTGATCCGGCGCAAGGAAATGCCTCGCATCAACAAGCTGACCGGCATCGGCAGCCAGGGTGTGGTGCACGGCATCTGCCACCTGCCCGATGCCTGGAAGTGGAAGTTCTTCGACTACACCGCCTCGACCCAGACGCCGCCGCCGCGTTCATCGACGCTTCGCGTATCTCGCCACCCGAACGCCCGGTTCTTTCTCGACTGCGGCATAATCGCGGTAAAGCAAGATGCGGATGGCCTTCTGGTCGAAACCACGCAGGGCCCGATGCGCTACGACTTCCTGATCGCGGCAACCGGCTTTTCGAACGACTTCAGCGACCGCCCGGAATTTGCAGCACTCGCCCCATACATCCGCACCTGGTCGGATGGTCGATATACGCCGGATATGGGGCCGGCGCGTGCAGGCATGTCGGACGCGCCGGATCTTGGTCCCGCCTTCGAATTTCGCGAACGTGTCCCCGGCTCTTGCCCGATGCTGGCGCATATCCACTGCTTCAACGACGCGGCCATGCTGACCCACGGCAAGGTCTCCGGCGATATCCCGGCTGTCAGTGCCGGCGCCGACCGCCTGGTCCGCGGCATTACCGCATCGCTTTTTGCCGAAGACGTCGAAACCCACTTCGCCAATCTCATTGCTTACGACACTCCCGAACTTCAGGGCGACGAATGGGTCGATTCAACCCCCTTGCTGCAGAAGGAGGCCGCGTTGTGATCGACGCAATGGACAAGGCCGCCGGTCTTTCACCGGATGATGCCCTTTTCGCCGCACGGCGGTTTCGACCCGAATTCGTGCGAGGGGCGGAGGAATGTCGCATCTCCGTGCTGCATCCGGCAAACGATCAGGGGCTGGCCGCTAATTTAAGGGTTGCCCTGGCCCGTCGCATGGCCGCCATGAATGCAGATCCGGTCCTGATGGCCGAATATGATGTGCAACTGGCTCAGCTTGGTCCGACTGAGCAGCTTCTGGCCTTGGCCCAGGGGGAAACGGATTTGAATGAACCCCTGGCGACCATCGTCCGTCATGTTGACCTGATCACCATGACGCCGAAGAAGGCGGAAGCGAGCCATATCGAACTGCTTGCCAAGGTCGGACTGAACAATCCCCAGATCGTCGCGCTCTCCGAACTGATTGCCTTTGTCAATTTCCAGACACGGGTGGCGGCCGGCTTGCGCCTGATGAGGTCGACATGATTTCCTCGGTTCGCCTGAAGCCATTGAATTGGCATCCCTACATCGCGCCGGTCGAGCTATCCGAGGCCACGCCGGAACAGCTTGAAGCGATGAAGGTCACGCCATCGGCCAAGAAAGTTTCGGAATATGTGCGCACCCTTGCGCATGACCCAGAGAGCTATCTTGCCCGCACCATCATGTTCAACGCAATCATGTATGTCGAAGGCGGGCTTGCCCGTCCCGACCGCGAACTTGGTGCATTGGGTGCCTCGATCGTCAATGGCTGCAAATTCTGTGCCGTGGTTCATGCCCGCAGGCATGCAGAGCTGACCAAGAGCGACCAAGTGGTCACCGCACTTTATCTCGACAGCCCTGAAGCGCTCGGCCCACGCGATGCGGCAATCTACAGCTTTGCCCGCCACCTGTCGGCGGCTCCGTCGGAAGCGACGGCAGACGATATCGCGGCGCTTCGATCTGTCGGCATGGATGATCGGGAAATCATAGACCTGATCCACGCCATATCGATTTTCGGCTGGGCTAACCGGCTGATGCACGTTCTCGGCCATGCGGAAAGCGGGTGATGATGTCGCATGCGGTCGAGGCACTCCGTCCCACACTGTGAAGGGCACCAATCAGAATGCTTGAACTCAAAGACATAAAGCTGTCCTACGGAAGCACGCAGGTCCTGAACGGCGTCAATCTCTCGGTGAAACGCGGAGATGTGGTGTCAATCATCGGCCCCAGCGGTACCGGTAAGACCACGCTGCTGAAATGCATCAACTACCTCGCTAAGCCGACATCTGGGACCATCGCATTCGATCAAATCCAGATGGATTACCAGCATGTTGATAAGACGGCGGTCCAGGCGATCCGGTTGCGGACGGCAATGGTCTTCCAGCAGTTCAACGTCTTCAAGAACATGACGGTCATTCAGAACGTGATGGATCCGCTTGTTGTCGTGCAGCGCAAATCCAAGGAAGAGGCACGGGAAATCGCCGTGCGGGAGCTTGAGCGCGTCGGCCTCTCCTCGAAGCGAGACAGCTATCCGTCTCAACTCTCTGGCGGCCAACTTCAGCGTACGGGTATCGCACGGGCGCTAGCGGTTCGGCCCGATGTGATGCTCTTCGACGAACCGACATCATCGCTTGATCCTGAACTGGTCGGTGAAGTTCTGAAGGTGATCAAGGACGTCACGTCGTCCGGGATCACTTCGCTGCTTGTGACCCACGAGATGCAATTCGCAAGGAACATCTCAAACCGGATCGTCTTCATGGATCGTGGCGTGGTTGCCGCCGACGGCAGTCCGGCTGAGATCTTCGATGCGCCTTCCAGCCCACGACTTGCTCAATTCCTGCAGTCTGAACTTGCTTTTCAATAACTCAAAACTCAACAAGAAGGGAACCTAAGAAATGTCTGCAATCAAATCCAGTTTTTCCCGTCGCCATGCCCTGGCCGTCGCCGGCGGCATCGCAATTGCCCTTGCGACAGCAGGGATCAGTTACGGTCAGACCGTTCGGACAATCAAGATCGCGACGTCTGCCGAGTCCAAGCCGCTGGCATGGGGCGCGCTCGGCGTCGAGCCGCAAGGCTATGAACCCGACCTCCTGAGGGCGATCAACGCAAAGCTGCCGCAGTACAAGTTCGAGATGGAAGGTGTCTCTGATATAGCGCAGGAAACCGGCCTGGCCACGGGCAAGTACGACATCGCGGTCGGCGGCTTCTACAAGTCCCCCGAGCGCGCCAAGCAGTTCCTCATCCCGGAAAACCCGATGGGTGCCAGCCTGATGAAGATCTACAGCAAAAAAGACAGCGGCATCAAGGAAATGAAAGATCTCGTCGGCAAGAAGATCGTTCCGCTCAATGCCGGTGGCGGAACCTACAAGTTCGTCATGAACTGGCAGAAGGAAAATCCGCAATACAAGCTTGACGTGACGGCTTCGAGCGCCGGCATCCCGTACCCGAACCGGCTGGATGAAGTCCAGAACGGCAAGTTCGACGCGCTGGTCCTGCCATCGAACCTGGGTGAGCAGACCGTGATCGAGGAGAAAAAGCTCGACATCGTGGCGTCCGAACCGGTCTTCAGCAACAACACCTACATGCTGATTCACAATTCGGACGAGAACAAGGTTCTGGCCGACGATGTGAGCAAGGTTCTCAAGCAATTGAAAGACGACGGCACGATCGAAAAGCTCTCGCAGAAGTGGTTCGGCGAGGGGATAGTCCAGTACATGAAGTAAGACGACGTCTGCAACCATTCTGGTTAGTCAGCGGCAAGGCTGAATTGCAAGAAGGAGTGCTTCAAAGTGGATGTTTCTGCTATGATCCCCGAGTTGCTCTCGGCGTTGCCGCTGACGCTCGCCATTACGTTTACGGCCATTGTCGTCGGGTTCTGCCTGGCGCTCGTGGCGTCGACTCTGCGAATCCGCAGGGTGCCGGTGATCAGCAACCTGGTCGACCTTTACGTGTCGTACGCGCGAAGTGTTCCCGTGGTGCTGCAACTTTTCGTCGCGTTCTACGGGCTTCCCCTTCTGGTGGCCCTGTTCGGCGCCGCCGATTTCTTCTCGCCAAACGTCGCCGCCATGGTGGGGCTCAGCCTCTATCACGGTGGCTACCTTTCCGAGGTCATGCGGCCTGCATATCTGGCGGTCGATCGAGGCCAGCACGATGCGGCCGACAGCCTGGGCTATACCTTCAGGCAAAAGATATTCCGCATCGTCGGCCCGCAAGCCATACATATCGGCCTGCCGGGATACGGAAACTCCATCATCTACCTGATCCATAACGTCGCGCTGGTCATGTATATCGGGGCGGCGGACGTGATGGCGACCGCGCACCTGATCATGGAGCGGGACTACAACCAGTACCAGTTCGAGACCTACCTCGTGCTGGCGGTCATCTATTCCGTGTTGTGCCTGATCGCGTGGCTTATCATTCGCTTCTTCGAGCTTCGCTCGCCCATGCAGGCGCCAGAGGCGACGGCCACAACTCAGATCAAGCACGCGCTCATCTCGAACGCCTGACCTAACGAAGGTATTCAGCCATGTTCGACACCGAAATTTTGCTCCAGGACACGCGGGAAATTCTGGGAGCCGTACCTATAACGCTTGGAATGGCGCTCTTGATCTTCCCCCTTTCCGTTATAGTCGGCAGCCTGTTTGCCCTTGTCGAATACAGACGTGTCTCTGTGCTTCGAGAGCTTGTCATGGTCTACAAGATCATCCTGAAGGGTGTCCCGATGGTGATCGTGATTTTCCTGTCCTATTTCGGCCTGCCCACGGCCTTGCAATTCCTGTACTCGGCGCTCGGGATCGACGCCAACGCCCACGAGATGCCGAATTGGATCATCCTTGTCATCGCGATTACCGGCTGTGTCGCTGCCTTCCAGGCGGAGATCATCAAAGGGGCCCTCAATGCCTTTGACACCGGCCAGTCGGACGCGGCCTATTCGCTGGGTTACTCAGGCGGCCAACTCTTCCGGCGGGTCTTGTTCCCACAGGTGGCCCTCACTGCGATTCCCGACCTGACAACGTCGATGATGGTCATCATGAAGGCACTTTCACTCGGATTCGCCATTGAGGTTGTCGATATCTTCGCCCAGTCCCAGTTAACCGCCGCGCTGAACTACTACTACCTCGAGGCCTTCGTGATTGCCGTCGTGATCTACATGGTGATTGCCTATGTCGTCACCCAGATTGCCGATAGGCTGGAGCAGGCGCTGAGGGTGCGGACCTAAGGGTAAGCCTCCTCGCAGCTCTCTTGAGCGGAATTCGTTCAGCTGAATCGCAGTCTCGCAGGTAACCTGGGATAACCCCACGGCATGGGGAAAGGCGGCGAAGAGGTGGCTCATGAGCTGCCGGCCGACCGTTATCCGACGCCGATTAGCCGGCGCCATCTCGAAGGGCAATCGGGCGGCACATCAAGCGGTCAACGACGCGGCTGCAATTTCGGCATGGGCTGGAGGGCCGCGACAGTCTTAGAGCCTCGATGGCTGCAACGGGAGCATTACTATGCGGGTGAGTGTTCTGGGCGCCGGAGCGATTGCTTATGGCCTTGCCGCCTATTTGGCGGAAGCTGGACACGACCCTATGCTTTGGTCGCCGTCCGGAGAGCGCACCAAGGCGCTTGCCGCCGGCGAATTGCTGAAGGCCACGGGGGCTATCGAGGCAACGGTACCGGTGCGCATCGCCAAGGATTGTAAAGATGCCATTGCCAATGCGGACGTCGTCATAATCGCGCTGCCGGCTAACGGCCACAAGATGGTGATGGATGCTGCCACTCCTTATCTGAGCGAGGGATTGCCGGTCATCATCAGCTCTCACAGTTCCTTCGGAGCGCTGTATCTTTCCAAGCAGCTGGCGGAGCGCAAGGTCAGCCTGCCGATCGTCGTCTGGGGCACAACGCTCGTGACCGGCCGCCAGCGCGGACCAACTGAAATCGATGTTACCACCGTTCGCCAGAAGCTTGATGTTGCGACGCTGCCATTCAATGCGCTGGACCAAGGGTTCGAGCTTTGCACGGCCCTGTTCGGCGATCGTTTCGTCAAGCGCGACGGTCTGCTTGCGATCGCGCTCAGCAACCTCAACCCCCAGAACCATCTGGGAATTGCCCTTCTCAATCTCACGCGCATGGAGAAGGCCGAGCAATGGAGCCAGGGGGGAAACATCACCCCGGCCGTTGGCCGCTTCATCGAGGCTCTGGACGCCGAACGATTGGCGATCGCTGCCCGTTTCGGCATAGCCGTACGCACCGTCGAAGAGCATTTTTCATTGTCGTTCCACGTCCCCAAGGGCTCCGTTTCGGAGATGAATCAGGAGATGGATCGCCAAGGCCGTGGCGGCTTTGGCCCGACAACTATCGAAAGCCGCTATATTCTGGAGGACGTTCCGTTCGGGCTGCTACCGACCGTATTTCTGGGGAAGATGAGCGGAAATCCAGCGATCCTCCATGAGTCTGGAATTTCCATATTCTCGGCGGCTTATGGTCGCGATCTCAAGGGTGACAATGATATTCTTCCTGCGCTCGGCATCGAGGCCATGGCAAAAGCGGATCTCGAAAACCTCTGCCGTAGGGGATTCTAACAACTCTTCAGAGTGGATTGCCGCATAGGCCAATACACCCGATAAGCCGCCGGCGGTGCCCGCCGGCGAGCAAATGGCAGTCTCCCCGGCGAGCACAGGCGGACGCTCGAATCGATATTGCCATATCCTCTCCAGGGGGATAGGAATCAAGCCATGAGCGAACAGCCACACGTCCACGAAACTCACCCTGATATTGTCAAGCGCCTGAAACGGGCCGACGGGCATCTCAAAGGCATAATTGAGATGATCGAGGCGGGCCGCCCCTGCCTAGATATCGCCCAGCAACTTCATGCGGTCGAAAAGGCCATCTGCCAGGCCAAGAAGACCCTGATCCAGGACCATCTCAACCATTGCCTTGAAGATGTCGTCGGTCCTTTGGCGCGTGAGCAGCGCCGCTCGATCGACGAGTTCAAGGAAATCACCAAGTACCTGTGAGACGCGGCATGATGGATAAAGTACGTGAATGGTTCGGCTTCGGCCCGATGTCACAGGCTTTCGGCGGACACGGTCATGACCATGGAGAAGGTGGCCACGGGCACACCCATGGCGTCATTGATCCTACGATCGCGACGACGACGCGCGGCATCTGGGCGATCAAATGGTCATTCGTCGTTCTGGCCATCACGGCAGCGCTTCAGCTCGTCGTCGTGATCCTTTCCGGGAGCGTGGCGCTGCTGGCCGATACGATCCACAATGTCGGCGACGCGGTGACAGCCGTACCGTTGTGGGTCGCGTTTGTGCTGGCCCGCCGCCAGCCGAGCAAGACCTTCACCTACGGCTTGGGCCGCGTCGAAGATCTCGCCGGAATCCTGATCGTTCTCATCATCCTCTTCAGCGCCATCGTCGCCGGCTACGAAGCGATCGACAGGCTGATCAATCCGCGACCTATCGCATTTCTCGGCTGGGTCGCCATCGCCGGCCTCATAGGCTTCATCGGCAATGAGGTCGTGGCGGTGTTCCGCATCCGTGTCGGCCGCGAGATTAACAGCGCGGCACTGATCGCGGATGGCTATCATGCCCGCACGGATGGCTTTACGAGTCTTGCGGTTGTCCTGGGTGCTCTTGGCGTGTGGCTTGGCTTTCCGCTTGCCGATCCGATCATCGGGCTCCTGATCACGCTAGCGATCTTCGCGATCGTTTGGCAATCGTCGAAAGCTGTCCTCACGCGCATGCTCGACGGCGTCGAACCCGGCATCGTCGATGAAATCCGTCATGCCGCCGAGCACGTGCCCGGCATCGAGCGTGTCCAAAGCGTGCAGGCGCGCTGGATCGGGCATCGCCTGCATGCGGACGTTGCCATCGGTGTACTGGACACCGCGACGGCAAAAGAGGTCCTAAGCGTCACCGAGGCCCTGAAGGAGGAACTGTCTGCTCACTTGCCGGCCCTGGCGGAAGCGAATGTTCGTCTTGAGAACCCGGCCAATCCGCCCGCACCGGGCATGGGAAGCTCTCATGCTCATCATGCTCCCGCGCCCTTCAAGGTCGAGTGCGATCTGGCCGCAGGGACATTGGAAATCGTCGATACGCCTGGCGGCGAGCGGATGCGTCTCACGATCGACCGGCACGCTGATGATTTGACGGCTATGGTGATAATCGACCGGCCAAAGGGACCGGAGACACTTCGCCTCGAGCCTGTCGCCGACGATCATCATCGCCTTGAGAGCACCGTGGCCCCTGCCGAACCCCATGAGTTCGAAGCGAGGCTGATCTTGGCTGCGACGAATCGCGAGCAGGTGCTGCCGTTCAAAATGATCGAGCCGGAAGGCCACCATCACTGAGATACGGTAGCTATCGATGTCTGCCGCGTCGAGGAACCAATGCTGCGATCTGTACCGCATGGCGGCGTTGCAGCTTGCCATTGGCTGACCGCAACCGCCGCCCGGTGATCTGAACACCGCGTTTGGCGTCCATGCGCGTCGGATGGTTGCGAGGGGATTGTCCTGCGGTCCAGTGGTGATCTCATCGCATCCGGTTGAGATCCGACGGGCGGCTCTGAAAGATCGCCTCCATCGAGAAGAAGCCAGTCACAGTGGCCAAATCGAAATTGGTGATTAGCTGTTGGTAGAAGGCGTCGTAGCCTGCCATCCCCTTGGTGACGACCTTCAGCAGATAGTCCCAATCGCCGCCGATCCGATAGAAGTCGGCAACTTCCGGCAGGCGCTCGACATGCCTGCGGAAGTCGTCGGCCCATTCGCGCGAATGGTGGCGGGTCTTGATCATCACGAAGACAATGAGATCGAAGCCGAGCGCCTGCAGGTTGATCTCCGCATGCGATCCGCGCACAAGCCCGCTTGCATGGAGGCGCTGCAGGCGGCGCCAGCACGCGTTTTGTGAGAGGCCAACCTTTTCGGCAAGATCCCGCTGGGACAGGCTGCTGTCATTTTGCAGGCTGCTCATGATTTTCAGATCAAAGCTATCAATTTCTGACATTGATTCGATCAAATGACCCAAGTTTTGGCAATTGTTGCAGAATTTTGATGGGGATTAACAGCGGCGCGTGGCTATACTGCGGCACAGGCCAGACAAACCAAGTGTTTTAGCTATGAACGTGAACCGTCACCATTTTCCCCCCGCGCTGAGCCTTCTGGAGCAGTTCGCAGGTAGCCTTGGCGACAGTGACGTGGTGACCTCACTTCAGGCAGGGCTGATCGGCATCGACGCGGAGATGGACGGACCCTTTGGACGCAAGACGCTGGTCTATGCGGACTACGTGGCGTCGGGACGGGCGCTGCGTCAAGTCGAGCAGTTTGTGATCGAAAAGATTCTGCCATACTACGCGAACAGCCATACCGAGGCGTCGTTTTGCGGTGGCTTCATGACCCGCCTGCGCCGAGAAGCCCGCAGTACGGTCGCCGCCTTCTGCGGCGCGGATGAGCGCCACGCAGTTATATTCGCCGGCTCGGGAGCAACGGCTGGCATCAACCGCCTGACTGCTTTGCTGGGAATTCCCGGCGCACTCGCGCGGGGTGAGACCCCGTGCGTCATCCTTGGCCCCTACGAGCATCACTCCAACATTCTGCCATGGCGGGAAAGCGGTGCGGAAGTCGTCGAGATTGGCGAGGGCGCCGACGGTGGGCCAGATCTCGCCCAGCTCGCGGAAGTCCTCTCGCAGGTCGGCCCAGACCGATTGATCATCGGAGCCTTTTCCGCCGCGTCAAACGTCACCGGTATCCTGACCGACGTGGTCGCCGTCACGCGTCTTCTCAAGCAGGTCGGCGCAAAAGTGATCTGGGACTACGCCGGTGGAGGACCTTATCTGCCCATTTGCATGTCTCCTTCCGAAGACGCAGAGATCGACGCGATCGTTGTTTCTCCGCACAAGTTCCCGGGAGGTCCGGGTGCCTCCGGTGTGCTGGTGGTGCGTCAGGATGCTGTGGTCTCCGTCAAGCCGACTTGGCCAGGCGGTGGCACAGTGAAGTTCGTTTCTCCCAGCGGCCATGATTACAGCGACAGCGTCGAGGTCCGCGAGGAGGCCGGTACGCCCAACGTCATTGGTGATATCCGGGCGGCACTGTCCTTTCTGGTCAAGGATGCGATCGGCGAGAACAAGATTGCGCGGCGCAACCGCCAACTGACCGAACGCGCAATCGACGCCTGGGCATCCGTCGACGATCTCGAACTGCTGGGTCACTTAACTGCCGAACGCCTGCCGATTTTCTCGTTCCGGCTTAGGAACGGCAGGGGCGGCTATGTCCATCAGCAACTCGTGACAAGGATGCTGAGCGACCGGTTCGGCATCCAGGCGCGCGGCGGCTGCGCCTGCGCAGGCCCCTATGTTCATCGCCTCCTCGCGATCGACGAAAGCGAGTCCGACCGTCTACGCCGTGCGATTCTCGGCGGCGACGAGATTACCAAGCCAGGCTTCACTCGACTGAATTTCAGTGTGCTGTTGCCGGACGATAAGGTCGATTACATCATCGACTCCGTCATCCAGCTCGCCGGGGATGCTGCTTCGTTCGAGGAGCGGTATGAGTTCGATCCCAAGCGCGCGATATTCTCTCCAGTGCAAGCGTGCGCACAAAACTGTTCCTGAACCAGATATTGCATTGAGGCTCGACAACGGACGTTGCAGGCAATCCCTCACGATTGTGCTTGTGACCCCGAACGACATACGGCCGTTGCGCTGGAAGAGCGCTTTTGTCAGCCAACGACATCCGAAAAATCGCTGGCAATCCTTGCAAGACTTGACTTAACCGCCGCCACCGCCCTTGCCTAGTGCAGCCATATCCTTGAAAATCACGCAGTCCTTCCAAGGCGACATGGTGCAAAAGATCGAAATTCAGCGGCAAGCGAGCATGGAAAACGTAAGCTCGACAATCGTCCTGGGCATTCCTATTCCGTCCAGCGACCCAGTCTTTCTGACTGTTGTCGGCGGTCATGTTCTGTTCGGGCTCGCCGCCGCAATCACCGGCGCTGTCGCGATGCTCAGTAAAAAGGGGTATGGCCGGCACTCGAACTTCGGCATCATTTACTTCTGGTGCCTGTTCGGCGTGTTCGTCACCATGAGCGTTCTGTCGCTCATGCGTTGGGCGGAAAACGCCCACCTGTTCGCTCTAGGAACTGTTTCTTTCGTGTCTGCGTGTTTCGGACGCACTGCCGCCCGGCGGCACTGGCGCCAATGGCCCAGGCTGCATCTCACCGGCATGGGCGCGTCTTACATCGTGATGCTTACCGCATTCTACGTCGACAACGGCAGGAACTTGCCTCTCTGGAAGGAGCTTCCGGACATTGCGTTTTGGATTCTGCCTGGGGTGATCGGAATGCCGATAATCCTCTATGCCTTGCTTCGGCATAAACTGGTTCTGGACTTCGATCGCTCGCGAGCGGCTATCGTCAGGTCCGCAAAATTGGACTGAGACATAACCGCCGGCGGCTCCTATGGCTCCGCGCAACCGCACTGATTACGGCCAATGCGTCGGCAGTACCGTCCGCTTCACCCTTCTCAAAATCACCTTCGGTCTGACCCATCTGGTTTGTTACATGGGCAAAGCAAATCACGTCCTTGTGACGCGCCGACGCAAAGGAATAGAGGGCCGCCGCCTCCATCTCCACGGCAGCAATGCCCTGCGCTCTGCGGGCTTCAATCGCCCGCTCAGTTTCGCGAAAGGGGGCATCGGTGGTCCAGCTCGCTCCTGTATGCATGGGCTCAGGCAAATTCGAAGGTATGGGCATATCCGCGCTATGAGGTCCGGATTGGCTTCGGCGAATTCAGCCGGCGCCAGGTAGTGGTGGCTGGTGCCCTCGTCGCGAACGGCGCGGTCAATCAACACAAAATACGGTGGTGGCCCGAGCGGCGTTATTTGCCCCGCCGAGGTGATGCTGATCAGCAAGCGGCATCCCGAGGCAAACAGCTGCTCGGCGACCAGCACGGCGAACGAAGAACCGACCGCACAGCCAATGACGCCAAGCGTCTGGCCGCCCAACTCGAACTCGTCAAGCACTGTATGATAGCAGGCCCAGCCCGCCGAGGGGCGGGCGCGGCCATCGTTCCGCAAGCGGCGCACGATGTCGCCGTCCGGATCAAGTACGCATACGGCAGGCACGGGCTCCAGAGGCAGGCCTTTCTGCCGCCGCGCCTCGCGCAGCATGTTTTCAACCTGAAACACGGACACGGCCGAATAGTCCTTTAGATCGAGCAAAGGTGATCGCGGAATTGGTGGCGTCATGATGTTCGTCCATAAATCTTTGGATGCAAGACCACTTCAGGCCGCTGCCTCAACTGGAAGGCCTGCAGCCTTCCATTCGGGATAGCCGTCCTCGAGCCGGTGAACGACATACCCTCGCATCCGCAATGCCGCGACAGCCTCGAAGGACAGGACGCAATAAGGACCACGGCAATAGGCGATGACCTCCCGGTTCGCGGGAAGCTCCGCCAACCGGCGCTTGAGTTCAGTGAGCGGGATGTTGAGCGCCCCCGGAAGATGTCCGAGCGCAAATTCATCCTCCGACCGGACGTCGAGAACAGTGACAAGGCCGTCATGCAGCCTTGAGACAAGATCTTCGCGCGACACGGCCTCCAGCGCGTCGCGAGTGTGGAAATAGTCGGTCATGACGCGATTGACCTCGGCGATGTTCCGCTCGCCGACGCGCCCCAGGGCCTTCATCAATTCGACCACCTGGGCATCTCCGGCAAGACGATAAAGCACATGCTTGCCGTGCCGCTGCGCCTCGACAAGTCGCGCGCGTCGAAGAATTTGAAGGTGGCGTGAGGCGTTGGCAAAGTTGAGGCCGGCTCGCGCCGCAAGTCCCTCGACGCTGCGTTCGCCCTGGGCGAGATGCTCCAGCAATTCCAGCCGGTGCGCATGCCCGAGCGCCTGAGCTACTTCGGCAAGGCTGGCGAAGATCGCCTGTTTTGGCCCGATGCTTGACATGCGACCTTCTCGATGAAACATTCAGCAGAATAATTGAATGTTACCCAGGAGAGGAAGAGAGCGCAAGCCATGATCCTCCGTCAATTCCTCCATTCCGATCCCGTCGCCGCGTCCTATCTGTTCGGATGCGGCGGCAAGTCGGCCGCCGCCGTCGTCGATCCGGTCGGCGACATCGCACCCTATCTTAGGGTTGCCGAGGCAACCGGCATGCGCATCCTCTACGTGGTCGACACGCACATTCATGCCGACCACATTTCCACCGGGCGCTCGCTCGCCGCAGCTTCCGGCGCGCAATACGTGCTCTTCGATGGCGCGCAAGCCGGTTTCCCGTTTCGGGGCGCCAAGGACGGCGAGGTGCTTGAGCTGGGTAACGTGACCATGACCGTCATGCACACGCCCGGACACACGCCGGAGCACGTCTCGCTCCTGGTCACCGACAGGACACGCGCGGCCGAGCCATGGTTCGTGCTGACAGGCCACACGCTCATGGTTGGCGATCTTGGACGAACCGAACTTGCAACCAGCGCTGAGGCCGGTGCGCGGATGCTGTTTTCCAGCGTGCGCCGTCTCAAGCAACTGCCAGATCACGTCGAGGTGCTGCCAGGCGCCTATTCCGGCTCGGTCTGCGGGCGCTCGCTCAGCGGCAAGCCGACATCCACGATTGGCTTCGAAAAGCGCTTCAACAAGGCATTCCGCATCGAGGACGAGGACGTTTTCGTTGCTACGATGATCGCGGACATACCGCCCCCGCCGCCGGATGCGGCGCGCAACCGCGCCGCCAATGCCGGCCTGGCCGCCGCTGCGGCCTGACCGGTGAGCAATGTGGCATCGCTTTCGCGGTCAGCAGGCTCGACGGTAAGGCTTGGGCTCAAGGAAAACTGGCGGCAATTTGCTCTCCTGATGCTGGTGAATGCCTTTGTCGGCGGCATGGTCGGGATCGAACGCACGGTCGTGCCGCTCATCGGGTCGGAAGAGTTCGGCATCACGTCGACGACACTCGTCGTCTCCTTCATCGTCAGCTTCGGCGTGGTCAAGGCGCTTGCCAATCTCGTCTCGGGCCAGCTCGCCGATAGCTGGGGGCGCAAGCGCGTTCTCGTCCTCGGCTGGCTTGTCGGCTTGCCGGTCCCGTTCATGATCATCTGGGCCCCGAGCTGGGGATGGGTGATTGCGGCTAATGCACTGCTCGGCATCAACCAGGGACTGGCCTGGTCGATGACGGTGATCATGAAGGTCGATCTCGTCGGCCCGAAGTCGCGCGGCCTTGCCGTCGGCCTCAATGAATTTGCCGGCTATCTCGCCGTCGGCGTAACGGCGTTCCTCACCGGCTATCTTGCTTCGCGATACGGATTGCGGCCGGTGCCGATCTATCTCGGGATCGGCTACGCGGTCATTGGCGCCATGCTATCGATCCTGCTGGTCCGCGACACGCGCGACCACCTCCGGCTGGAGGCATCCACTCACGCACAGCAATCCGCGCCGATAAGCTTCCGGGAGGTCTTCGCGCTGACTTCGTTCCGGGATCGCAATCTATTCGCGGCCTCGCAAGCCGGCCTCGTCAACAACCTCAACGACGGCATGAGCTGGGGCATATTCCCGCTGTTCTTCGTTTCTTTCGGACTTGGCGTCGAGCGCATCGGCATCCTGAAGGCGATCTATCCCGCGACATGGGGAATCCTGCAGATCGTCACCGGCCCCTTGAGCGATCGCTGGGGTCGCAAGGGCCTGATCGTCGCCGGAATGTGGACCCAGGCCGCCGGCCTGTTTCTTACCGCCGCCACGAGCCGGTTCGAATGGTGGCTTATCGGCAGTCTTCTTCTCGGCCTTGGAACCGCAATGGTCTATCCAAGTCTGATCGCGGCCGTTTCCGACGCCTCGCATCCAACCTGGCGCGCCCGCTCGCTCAGCGTTTATCGATTCTGGCGCGATCTCGGCTACGCGATCGGCGCGCTCTCCGCAGGTCTCATCGCCGATCGCTTCGGGCTCTCATGGGCGATCACATCGATCGCCGCATTGACGTTTGTCTCTGGAGCCATCGTCGCGCTCGTCATGCGCGAGCGTTCGGGTGGCCTTTCTTGATCTCGCGCAAAATACCGAGCCGCCAAGCGGAGTAGCATAACTGAGGAAGCAATCCGCCGGTGTCGGTCGTCACGGAGCAAGCTGATGGAAAAAATTCTGACCAAGAATTTCGCCGCGGCGATCGCGGTTCTGGTCCTCTTGCCTGGTCCAACATGGGCACAGGCACCGGCAGACACGGATAGATACGCTTATGGCCCGCACATGATGTGGTGGGGTGGAGGCTGGTACGCCATGATTTTCGGTCCGCTGTTCATGATCCTGATGCTTGCGGTGCTGATTGCCGCCGTAGTCGTTCTCCTGCGTTGGATAGGCGGTCCATGGCAGGCAGTGCTCCCACATCACACGCCCCCGGGCCGCACATCGCTCGACATTCTCAAAGAACGCTTTGCGCGCGGGGAGATCGACAAGGACGAGTTCGAAGAGCGCCGACGCGTGCTCGGTGAATAGGCCACCTTCGCCGAATGGTTGAAGGCTGCAGAAGTCGCTATTCGACGGAAGTGCTTTCGACTAGCCGAAGAAAGGACGCTTGTGCAGATATTGCTCATCCTTAATGACCGCCTTACGGTACCGAACGTTGCTACAATGGTCTTCGGCTTGCTCTTGCTCTCATCAAGAGCGAGCCTGAAACCATGATCACCGTGTTTCTGATGGCCGATGCCGTGGCGGCCGCGAAAGCGGGCCAGAAGACTCCCGACGGCAACTACAATGTTGAACGCATGCTAAAGGGGTGGTTGTCGGCAAGGGACAGGTTCTGCTGTGTGGCACCTGCATGGAAGCGCGCGGCCTCGCAGACACCGAGATGGTGCTAGGCGCGCAACGCAGCAGTATGGCGGAACTCGCTGCCGCCACGCTCGCCGCCGACAAGGTTCTGGTATTCTGAATAGCTGCCGAGGAGTCACCGGACATGGCTTTGAACTAACTCGACTATAACGCCAGCACGCCAATCAATCCGGCGGTTGCGGCAGCCGCCTCAAAAAGCCGATTGCATGAGTCCGGCGCGGGTGACGGATTCAGACCTCGCTCGATGGAGCGATACCTCACCGGCGCAGCGCGCTTCGAGTGTTCGTTCACGTGTCTTGGGGCAAGGACGCGCGAGGCTGGTGTCGTGGCTCAGCGGCGAGATGCCCAATGGATGCTCTACCGCATCGCCGATCTCCCCGACTGGGCACGAACAGTTGTAAATGGCGCGCTTGACGGGATCGAGTTGGAGCCCGAGCACCAGAATGATCTTAATCGGATGGCCGGAGCCCCGGACGGGACCTAGCCGTCGAACAGGAGTCCGGGTCACCATCGGCAATTACCTGTCTTGGCAGGCGAACGCGGCTGACGGGTCTGGTAGCGCATCGAAACTGGCGTTCCTGTGGTCAGTTGCCGGGGCGCGCCCAACTGTCGCCACGCTGTCGTTTATCGATTAAGATCGTGCTGGCGACTAAACGGCCGTCATTGGGAGGAATACTTGACTCATGATGCGCGGCATTGCGTGCGGCAAGGCAATGCACCGAGCCGGCGTGCCCTTTTGAAGGGGACGCTAGCGGGGGCGGCCTCGCTCGCTTTCCGTTCAAGCGCTTCGGCAGAGGACGTTGCGTTCAAGTTTGGCCTCACGCCAGTCTTCCTGTCGAACGATCTCGAACTTCTCGGCCATTTGCAAACGTTCCTGTCGTCCAAACTCGGTGGCCCTGTCGAACTTGTGACGCGTCGCACTTATCAGGAAATCACCGCGCTGCTCGTGTCGGGCGAGATCCATTCAGCCTGGATTTGCGGCTATCCCTACGTCCAATTCAAGGCCGACCTCGATCTGGTCGCAACGCCGGTCTGGCTTGGCAGACCCCTATACCAATCCTACCTGGTTGCATCTGCCGACCGCGTCGTCGAAGACTGGACCGGGCTTAAGGGCGATGTCCATGCGTTTTCCGACCCGGATCCGAACTCAGGCTTTCTGGTCACCCGGACGCTTCTCGCGAAGAACAAGCTCTTGCCCGAGGCTTTCTTTTCGCGGAACTTTTTTACTTACGGGCACCGCAACGTCGTTCGCGCGGTGGCAGCTGGCCTGGCGCAATCGGGCAGTGTCGACGGCTACGTCTACGAGGTGATGCGCCAGACGGAGCCTGACCTGATCAAGCAAACCAGAATTGTCAGGCAATCGGAATGGCTCGGCTTCCCGCCAGTGGCATCGCCAAAATCCCTTGCGAGCGATGCCCGGGTGAAGGCCCTGCAGCAGGCCCTTGTTTCCATGAAAGACGATGCCGAAGGCAAGAAAGTCCTCGACCTTCTTAGACTGGACGGCTTTCTGGCAACTGACCCATCGCTCTTCGACACGATTGCGGCCGAGGTCGAAATCGTGAGGCAATTCGGATGACCATGATCCGCCGCTTCAGGTCGATCCCGGTCACCTATCGCGTGCCGGCAATCGTTGCGTTGCTGATGGTTGTGATCAGCGCGGTGATTTCGGAACACGTTCTAGACCGCCTCTCGCGCACGCAAGAGGGCTCCCTGAACGGCCTTGCTGAAACATACCTCGACGGCCTCTCGTCCGCTGTCATCCCTTCGGTCCTGAGAGGAGATGTTTGGGAGGTGTTCGACGCACTTGACAGGTCCAAGTCGTCTTACGCGGCTCTGTCTCCGATCGAAACGGTCGTGACCGGGTCGGATGGTCGGATCCTGGCAGCGACGGACCCCACTCGAATGGCGACGTACTCGCAACTTCCGGACAGTTATCTGAGCCGCTATGGTCCTGGTGTCGTGACGATCGACGAATCCGCTCTGACCGGCTTCGCCAAGCGCGATCTCATCTATCAAGGACAGCCTGTCGGGACCATCCACGCCACTTTCGACGTCTCGCGCCTGTTCGCCGAGCGTCGCGAAATCTTGTTCACCCTGCTGGTCACCAATGGCTTGCTGGCTGTGCTTTTTTCGCTCGGCGGCTTTCTCATCGTCCGGCAGATGATCGCACCGATGCGCGTCCTCGAAAACCACATGCGATCCGCCGCGCATGGTGCGGCCGAGCCAATTTCACCGGGCGAAATTCCAGCAGGAGACTCGGAGGTGGCGGGGCTTTTCCGCGGCTACAACACCCTCGTCCATGCCGAGCGTGAGCGCGCGAATTTTGCCATGCAACTGGCCGAGGAAGAAAAGCTGTCCAGCCTGGGTCGGCTGGCATCCGGAATGGCCCACGAAATCAACAATCCCTTGGGGGGCCTCTTCAACGCCCTGGATACATTGAAGAGGCATGGCGAAACCCCAGGTGTTCGCGATACATCGATCAGCCTGATCGAGCGCGGCCTCACTGGAATTCGCGACGTCGTCGAGGCCGCGCTTGCGACCTACCGTCCAGAGCGGTCGCAACGGCTTCTCACTGCGGAAGACTTCGATGACGTCCGCCTTTTGCTCAAGCCTGAACTGCGCCGCCGACGGCAGAGCCTGGATTGGGACATGGCATGGAACGGCGCCGGGGAGCTTCCGATCAAAGGAGGTCCCGTGCGCCAGGCCGTGCTCAACCTGCTGCTCAATGCGAGTACCGTAACGCCGGAGGGAGGGGTAGTCTCATTGAAGGCAGGGAGCCGGGGCGACCGATTGCACATAGAGATCGGCGACCAAGGCCCTGGAATGCCGGCGGACATTGCCGCAATACTCACGCACGATGACCCTGGCCCTGCGGTCCGGGCTGGCCGGGGTCTCGGCCTGTGGATGGTCCGCCGTGTCGTTGACGATCTTGGCGGCAGTGCCAATATCACTGCCAAACAAGACGGAGGGACGGCGGTCACGCTCGAAATTCCCTTCGGTGGGGAGACCGTCAAAGCCAATGCTGCCTGACCGCCCACGGATAGGACTTGTCGAGGACGATCCCGTCATGGGTGGATCGATCCTTCAGCGCCTGGAGCTCGAAGGTTGGCAGGTGACGTGGTGGCAGTCGGGAGGTGAGGCGATCAACGGCATACCTGTGCTTGCGGATACGCTCGATCTCCTCATCTGCGATATCCGGTTGCCCGACATTTCCGGCGAGTTGGTCTTCAACGCCGTGGCCAAGATCCCGAACGCGCCGCCGTTCATGTTCGTCACCGGGTTCGGCGAGGTCGACCAGGCGGTGCGGCTGATGCGGTCGGGGGCGGTCGATTTCATGACCAAGCCCTTCGCCATGGACGAGTTCCTGCGGCGCATCGAGGCGGGGCGCAGCACGACCAACGCGGAGCTTCGGCTGAAAGGCTATTTTCTCGGCGAGTCGCGCGGCATCCAGTCCGTGGAAGACCTCCTGCATCGTTATGCGCGACACGACATGCCGGTCCTGATTACTGGTGAAACCGGAGCTGGCAAGGAGGTAGCGGCCCGGCTGCTGCACCAGATATCGCCGCGAAGCGCCGAACCGTTCGTGTCCGTGAACTGCGCGGCCATTCCTGCAGAGCTACTCGAAAGTGAGATTTTCGGTCACGAGAAGGGCGCCTTTACGGGGGCGCAGCGACGCCACCTCGGTTATGCGGAACGCGCCGGCAAAGGCACGCTGTTTCTTGATGAGATCGGCGACATGCCGCTGTTGCTTCAGGCAAAGATGCTTCGGCTGATCGAGGAAGGGAGCTTCCATCGCGTCGGCGGCGAAGCGCCGGTTACTCTTGGCGCGCGCATCGTGACCGCGACCCATCGCGATCTTGCAATTCGCGGCGGAGCGACGGGCTTTCGCGAGGACCTGTATTTCCGGCTGGCGGTCCTGCCGGTGGAGATCCCGCCGCTCAGACAGCGACCGGAAGACATCGACTGGCTCATGGACCGGTTCCTGGAAAATGCCGTGAGCCGTTCGGACATGCGCATTCGCGGGTTCAGCGCGCTGGCAGAGGAGGCCGCCCTTGCCCATCCCTGGCCAGGCAATGTCCGGGAACTCAGAAACCGCGTCGAACGCGCCGTGGCCCTCTCGACCAGCGAATGGATCATGCCCTGCGACCTGTTCCCCGACAGCGCGGCCAGGACCGTCAGCGCTTCGTTCGCGCCGCTCGCCGATGTCCGCGACGCCGCCGAGCGCCGCCAGATCGAGCGCGCGCTCGAAGAGACTGGCGGACAGATCGCCAAGGCGGCCAGCCTTCTTGCCATATCCAGGACGACGCTGTGGGAAAAGATGACCCGCTTTGGCCTGACAGAAGGGCCACGTTCGGAAAGCTGAACCTTCGGCGCTGCAACATGTTCGGAATTTCGAACGTCGCGTCCGGTCCAGCCGGATGGTTCAATGCACTTTCCCTAATGAAATGAGAGACCTGCTCGCTTGGCACAGGTGTTGCACGGCTCCTGGCGGAGAAGACTTCGCCAATGGGAGGAATGCATGGATCGCTGCAACAAGCTGGTCGACGTCGGCCGCCGTCAATTTCTGAGGGGAGGGGCATTTGCCGCCGCAGGGATGGCCACGGCAGTGGCCTTGCCGGCGCAATCTCAGGCCAAGGCCGCACCGGGTCTCGCTCTGGTCGAATACCCTTCGAACAAGTTGGCCAACGTTGCCGACCTGAAGGTCAACGAACCCCTGGAGGTCAACTATCCAGACGAGAACGCGCCCGGCGTGTTGCTGAAGCTTGGAACCAAAGTGGAAGGCGGCGCCGGCGCTGAAGGCGACATCGTCGGGTTCTCGACCGTATGCCCACACAAGGGATTCCCGCTCAACTACAACGCCCAGGATCACTCCTTCAACTGTCCTGGCCACTATTCGCGTTTCGACGCGGATGCCGGAGGGCAGCAGATTTGGGGCCAGTCGACGGCGAACCTTCCTCAATACGCGCTGCGCATCGACGCCAAGGGCGACATCTATGCCGAGGGAGTCGACGAACTCCTCTATGGCCGCCTGAGCAACGTACTTTAAGGGAGGATCGGATCAATGGCTTACAAACGTCACATCGACCGTCTGCCGATCATTCCGGCCGACGCCAAGAAGCACAACGTCACCTGCCACTATTGCATCGTCGGCTGCGGCTATCACGCCTATACCTGGCCGACCAATAAGCAGGGTGGCACCGATGCCGCCTCCAACGCTTTCGGGGTCGATCTTTCTCAGCAGCAAGCCGCCGAGACCGACGCCTGGTACGCGCCCGCCATGTACAATGTGGTCAAGCAGAACGGCCAGGATGTCCACATCGTCATCAAGCCGGACAAGGACTGCGAGGTGAATTCCGGACTGGGATCGATCCGTGGCGCCCGCATGGCTGAAAATCGCTTCAGCGCCACGCGCGGAACACAGCAGCAGCGCCTGACCTCGCCGATGGTCTGGCGATATGGCCAGATGCAGCCGACCTCCTGGGACGACGCGCTCGACCTCGTCGCAAGGGTGACGGCCGCCGTGGTCAAGGAGCAGGGTGAAGATGGGCTGTTCGTCTCCATGTTCGATCATGGTGGCTCAGCCGGCGGCTACGAGAACACCTGGGGCACTGGAAAGCTCTATTTCGGCTCGATGAAGGTCAAGAATGTCCGCATCCACAACCGCCCGGCCTACAACTCCGAAGTTCACGCCACACGCGACATGGGCGTCGGGGAACTGAACAATTGCTACGAGGATGCCGAACTGGCCGATACGATCATGGCTGTTGGCACCAACCCGCTCGAGACCCAGACCAACTATTTTCTCAATCACTGGATACCCAATCTGCGGGGTGCGACGCTCGACAAAAAGAAGGCGCAAATGCCCGACGAGCCGCACGCAGCGGCGAGGATCATCATCGTCGACCCTCGTCGCACGGTCACGGTAAACGCTTGCGAGGCGGAAGCCGGGAAGGACAATGTCCTCCATCTCGCTCTCAATTCGGGAACGGACCTTGCGCTCTTCAACGCGCTGTTCACCTACATCTCCGACAAGGGATGGACTGACAACGACTTCATCAAGAACAGCACGGTCCAGGAAGGCAAGCCACGGCCAGCGCTCTACCCGGCACGCGGCGAGGCTGACGGCAAGCCCGGTCACCTGACAAACTATTCAGGCGCGGTGGAAGGCTGCAAACTCTCGATCGACGAGGCTGCCAAGATCACGGGCCTGAAGGCAGAGGATATCGTCAAGGCGGCCGAATGGATTGCCATGCCCAAGGAGGGCGGCAAGCGGCGGCGCACCATGATCGGCTACGAAAAGGGCCTGATCTGGGGCAATGACAACTATCGCACCAACGGCGCCCTTGTGAACATCGCGCTGGCGACAGGCAACATCGGACGCGAAGGCGGTGGCGTAGTTCGCCTGGGCGGACACCAGGAAGGTTACGTGCGTCCGTCCGACGCGCATGTCGGAAGGCCAGCGGCTTATGTCGACAAGCTCCTGATCGAAGGCAAGGGCGGCGTTCACCACATCTGGGCCTGCGACCACTACAAGACCACGCTGAATGCCCATCAGTTCAACATGGTCTACAAGAAGCGCACCGACATCGTGAAGGATGCGATGAACGCCGTGCCCTATGGCGACCGCGATGGAATGGTCAAGGCAATCACGGCTGCGATCAAGGCCGGAGGTCTGTTCTCGGTCGACGTCGACATCATTCCCTCGAAGATCGGCGCGGCGAGCCATGTTTGGCTGCCGGCCGCGGAGTCCGGTGAGATGAACCTCACTTCCATGAACGGCGAGCGCCGTATGAGGCTTGTCGAGCGCTATATGGACCCGCCTGGCAACGCCAAACCCGACTGCCTGATCGCGGCCGGAATCGCCCAGCACCTGGAGAAGGTGCTACGCGACATGGGCGACATCAAGTATGCCGACCAGTTCAAGGGCTTTGACTGGAAGACCGAAGAAGACGCCTTCATGGACGGCTATCATCAGAATGCTGGCGGCGGCAAGCACGTCACCTACGAGCGGTTGAAAGCCATGGGCAACAACGGCTTCCAGGAACCGGCCACGGCCTTTACGGACGGCAAGATCGTCGGCACGAAGCGTCTTTACGCCGATGGCGTGTTTTCCGGGGAGGGCGGCAAGGCCCACTTCATGGATGCTCCATGGCGCGGCTTCCAGGCGCCCGGCAAGGACGCGCAGAAGGCGAAGTTCAAATATCTGATCAACAACGGGCGGGCCAATCTCATTTGGCAAAATGCCTTCCTCGATCAGGCCAACGACTTCGTCATGGACCGCATGCCGTTCCCCTACATCCAGGTGAACCCGGACGACATGGCCGAACTGGGGGTCAAGCCCGGTGATCTGGTTGAGGTCTTCAACGACGATGGCTCGACCCAGGCTATGGTCTATCCGACGCCGACGGCCAGGAAAGGCGAGACCTTCATGCTGTTCGGATTCCCGACCGGCGTGATGGGCAACGTCATCAACGACGGCGTCAACGAGTTGGTGATTCCCAACTACAAGCAGACTTGGGCGGACATCCGAAAGATCTCGGACGCGCCGGAAGGCGTGAAGCATTTGACGTTCAAGTCGTTGGAGTATCGGGCGTCATAGAGTTCTGCACTCGCTCCGCCGCGGGCCTGGCGTTCGCAAGCCCGCGGTGGAAATTCCTTGGACCTCGTCGACTTCCAAAAGGGAGAAATGGAGTGAAGTTCGAAAGCATTTTCGTTGCCGTCTCCGTTCTGACTGCGTGTGTCACCGCGGCCAACGCGCAGGACGTTGAAGCAGGCAAAACGGTTTTCAAGAAATGCGCGGTCTGCCACGCGGCCGACAGCACGACCAACAAGGTGGGCCCCCATCTCGGCGGTCTGATCGGCCGCACGGCGGGAACCGTCACAGGATTCAACTATTCGAAGGCGATGACCACAGCGGGAGCAGGAGGCCTGGTTTGGAACGAGGAGACGCTGGCCAAGTATCTCGTTGAGCCAAAGGCGATTGTCCCGGGCACGAAAATGGCGTTCGCCGGGTTGAAAAAACCCGAGGACATTCAGAACGTCATTGCATACCTGAAGAGCATTCCCAATTAGAGGCCACATGGAACCAGCCATCGCTTTGACAAACGAGACCTGCCAGGCGGGTGCCGACGGCAGGGTTATCTCTGTCGATATCGCCGCCGCCAAGGCAGTCGCGGTCGCCAGGACCGTGCGCGAAACGGAGCATGTGTCGCTGATGGCGGCGAGGGGCCGAATCCTCGCCCACGACCTCTTCGGATCGATCGACCTGCCGCCGTTCGATAATTCGGCGATGGACGGCTACGCGGTAAGGCTGGCTGATTTTGTCGGGGCTGGTCCCTGGAGGCTCTCGGTCAGCGGCAGGATCGCGGCAGGTGAGTGCTCGCCCGGACAGCCATCCGCTTCGAAAGAAGCGCTGAGCATATTCACTGGTGCACCCGTGCCCGGAGGGTTCGACGCCGTCGTCATGCAGGAGCACTGCGAACGCACGAACGATGCCGTCGTCATCACAAGGCTCCCGCGGCGCGGAGAAAACATTCGTAACGCGGGCGAGGATGTGCGGGTGGGGAAGCGCCTGATGGGCGCTGGAGACCAACTGTCGCCTCAACGGCTTGCGCTTTTGGCGGGTCAGGGAATGGCCGAGGTGGAGGTGCTCCGGAAGGTTCGCATCGGCCTGATCTCCACGGGGACCGAACTTAAGGAACCCGGTGAGATCCTCGATCCCGGACAGATCTACAATTCCAACCGCGTCATGATCCGGGCTATGCTGTCGGCAGCTTCCTGGGCCGAGATCATTGACTTCGGCATCGTTCCCGATCGGCGCGACGCGCTGGCTGCGACATTCGGCGAAGCGGCGTCGCGTTGCGACGTACTCGTCACCACAGGTGGCGTTTCCGCAGGCGAAGAGGATCACGTCGTGTCGGCGCTCGGACAGCGCGGTGGCACGCTGGATATTCTCAAGGTGGCAATGCGGCCGGGAAAGCCCGTGAAGATCGGAATGATCGGGACAATGCTGTTCGCTGGACTCCCCGGCAATCCTAACGCTGCTCTGGTGACCTTTCGCCAGATCGCGCTGCCAGCGATCCGGGCGATCGCAGGACTGCGCAGCGTGGAAGCTGACTGGTCACCGGCGGTGGCAGGATTTGCCTATGAGAAACGGCTCGGGCGGACCGAGTTCGTTCCTGTCCGGGTCACGGGCCGTGACGAATTCGGACGTCCCGTTTTGGATATGCTTGGTCGTGGCTCGTCGGCAAGTCTGATGGCGATGGCTCTCGCTGATGGCATCGCCATGCTTCCGCCTGACGTCGGCTCGATCGAGCGCGGCATGCCGCTGCGCTTTGAATCCTTCTGTTGCCAGTAGGTTTCGACGGCGATGGCCGGAGAGAATCCCATCATCAATGCAATTCTTGCGCGGCGTTCGATTTCGCCGCGAAGATTGACGTTGCCTGGTCCGGACGAACACCAGATCGGGCTTATGGTGGAGGCCGCCGTTGCCGCGCCGGATCACGGCCGGCTGCGACCGTGGCGGTTCATCTTGATCCACGACGAGGACCGCGAAGCTTTGGCTTCGGCCTTCCGCGATGCGGCGCTCGAACTCGACCCGAACAATTTCGGCGACTCCGCAAAGCGCGAGGCGGAAAAGGCCTACAACGCGCCCTGCCTGATCGCGGTCGTCGGCCGCGTCGAGACAGCACATCCGGTGATACCCGAAAGCGAACAATGGATTTCGATCGGAGCCGCAATCCAGAACATGCTGCTCGCGGCCGAGGATCTCGGCTTCAGCGCCATGATCGTCAGCGGCAAGAAGGTCGACACCAGCGCCCTTTCCCGATCGTTCGGGCTCGGAACCGAGGAGAATTTGGTGGGATTCATTGCGGTCGGTTCCTACGTGGGGCCGCGTCCCTCACATGAACGTACAGCTGCCGAAAGCGCCATTGCTGACTGGCTTCCTGACGGGCAGCCCGGTCACGAGTAGCGAGATGATTGGCCAACGCTGAAGTGAGATAATGAGGCGCGGGTTTCCGGAGCCGACTGATCGGCAAATCGCCACGTTGTTCCCACGAGGGAGCCGCCGACAGCCCTATTGGGACGCTCTTTTGCCGACGATATTGACCGCTCCATTGCGAACGTTCGCTGCGATATCCGTGACCCTTATTGTCCGATGCGGCGTCCAATTTGCCTGGGGTTCTTGGAAGCTTTTCGAACTTTCTGTCATGCGCCTCCAGCTGAATTGCGCGCGCTTGTGGATGAGATTGAGTATCAGGACACGCCATGAGGCAAGCTTGATCGAGCATTACGATACTCGCGCGCGGCCTTCGATTGATCCATCCCGCTTAGCAAGAGCATCTGACCCAAAAACCGGGCTGGCAGAGCCAACCCGGCCTTTTGTTTTGCAAGCCTACTTGGCCTGATGAATACTCGAAACCGAAAGCTTGCCGGCCTTGGTGGTGTAAGTGACACTCACCTTTTCACCGACTTTCAGCGTCTCGGCTTCGATGCCTTCCGGGAGGGTGAAGGTCTGCCCGTCGGACAACGTGATCGAGTCACCATTCTTGTCGACGCTGGTGATCGTGCCCGTGGTTGCTTTGGCAAAGGCTCCCGTGGAGGTGGCGACTGCCAGGATCATAGCGGTAGCGATGACTGACTTCTTCATTTTCTTCCTTGTTGGGTTGTGATGCTGCAACGGGCCTCGAGCCCAGAGCGGCAGCCAGGGCGATCCGGAGTAGCTCGGCTCCCGGATCATCTCTCTCACCTCGAGAGGATGGAGTGAGCATAGGCTTGAGAGTTTTCACGGTGTGTTTCGGCGTGGAATAAGGACCCCGTTTCAGGGGTGATCGGCGTCCAAAAAGGACCCCTGTAACGCGGGGTTGTCACACTGCCTCCGGGTTCATCGGAGGCATTTGTTTTGGATGTTGGTTGTGGAGACGATTGCGAAGATACGCCGGCTGTCGCTGGTTCATGGGAAGTCGATCAAGGAGATTTGCCGCGAGTTGCGGATCTCCCGGAAGGTCGTCCGCAAGGTTCTGCGATCTGATGCGACTGAGTTCCGTTACGAGCGCGAGCGGCAGCCGATGCCGAAGATCGGTCCCTGGCAGGGTCAGCTCGATGGATTTTTGAACGGCAATCACAGCAAGGTTGGGCGCGAGCGGCTAACGCTGATCCGGATCTTTGAGGAGCTTCGCGGTCTCGGATACGACGGCAGCTACGATGCGGTTCGCCGATACGCCAAGAGCTGGTCGAAGGCGCAGGGATCAGCGACGGCGGAAGCCTATGTGCCGTTGTTCTTCCCGCCGGGCGAGGCCTACCAGTTCGACTGGAGCCACGAGATCGTCCTGATCAATGGCGTGACTGTGACCGTGAAGGTCGCCCATGTCCGGCTCTGCCACAGCCGCATGATGTTCGTCAGGGCCTATCCGCGCGAGACGCAGGAGATGGTGTTCGACGCGCACGACCGCGCTTTTGCCTTCTTCGGTGGTGCCTGCACGCGCGGCATCTACGACAACATGAAGACCGCGGTGGAGACGGTGTTCGTCGGCAAGGACCGCCAATACAATCGCCGCTTCCTGCAGATGTGCAGCCATTATCTGGTGCAGCCGGTCGCCTGCACGCCGGCGTCGGGCTGGGAGAAGGGTCAGGTCGAGAATCAGGTCGGGCTGGTGCGCGAGCGCTTCTTCACGCCGCGGCTACGCTTCAAATCCTATGACGAACTCAACGCCTGGCTGCTCGACAAATGCATCGCCTACACCAAGGCGCACCGTCATATTGACCAGCCGGAGCGCACGATCTGGAACGTGTTCGAGGAAGAGCGCGGCAAGCTTGTCGAGTATCGTGGGCCCTTCGATGGATTCCACACGGTCCCCGCCTCGGTGTCGAAGACCTGCACGGTGCGCTTCGACAACAACAAATACTCGGTGCTCTCGACGGCCGTCGGCCGCCCCGTCGAGGTCCAGGCCTATGCCGATCGCATCGTCATCCGTCAGGACGGCAGCCTCGTCGCCGAACATGTCCGCTCGTTCGGGCGCGGCGAGACGATCTACGACCCCTGGCACTATGTCCCAGTGCTTGCCCGCAAGCCCGGAGCGTTGCGCAATGGCGCGCCGTTCCAGGGCTGGGTTCTGCCATCGGCAATGGAGCGGGTCCGGCGCAGATTGAAGTCCGCGGACGACGGCGATCGGCAGATGGTGGCGATCCTGGCTACCGTTCTCAGTGACGGTCTCGACGCGGTCGAGGCGGCCTGCCAAGAGGCACTCGACCAGAACGTCTGCTCGTCAGCCGTCATCATCAACATCCTGGCACGGCAGCGCGATCCGGCGCCGGCAATCACCGTTCTTACTCCGGACGCGCTCCGCCTGCAGCATGAGCCGCAGGCCGACTGCGCCCGCTACGACAGCCTCAGGAGGGCAAGCTGATGGAACGCACCCAGGTTCTGGATCTTATGGGGACGCTGAAGCTCTATGGCATGCGCAGCGCCTACGACGAGGTCATGGCGACAGGCATCAAGCGCCAGCACGAGCCGCCGAGGATCGTCGGCGATCTGCTGTCGGCCGAGATCGCCGAGAAGCAGGCCCGCTCCATCAAATACCAGCTCACTGTCGCCAAGCTGCCGATCGCCAAGGACATCGATGAGTTCGACTTTGACGGCACGCCAGTCAACGAGGTGCTGGTCCGGGACCTTGCCAACGGCACCTTCGTTGCCGATCAGCGCAATGCCGTTCTCATCGGCGGCACCGGAACCGGCAAGTCGCATCTGGCAATCGCCATTGCCCGCGCCCTGATCCGCAACGGCTCACGTGGCCGCTTCTTCAACGTCGTCGATCTCGTCAACCGGCTCGAGATCGAGCACCGTGGCGGCAAGCAAGGCCGCATCGCCGACTACCTCACCCGGCTCGACTTCGTCGTGCTCGACGAGCTCGGCTATCTCCCGTTCGCCCAGGCCGGTGGGCAGTTGCTCTTCCATCTGATCAGCCGGCTCTACGAGCGCACATCGATCATCGTCACCACCAACCTGGCATTCGGCGAATGGCCCGCCGTCTTCGGCGACCCCAAGATGACCACCGCGCTGCTCGACCGTCTCACCCATCACTGCGAGATCATCGAGACCGGAAACGAATCCTGGCGCTTCAAGAACCGCGCCTGATCACCCCATCACGCCGATCCGCACTCGCCGGGCTGCGCAACCCAGACCAGCTCCGCCCGGCGAGCGCTGACCATTGTGCCTCAAAAAAGGGGTCCCTTTTGCGAGCCGATCCAGGGTCCCAATTGCGGGCCGATTGACACCTACTGCCTGATCAGAGTTATGCGACCCGGGAATGAACCCGCCCCGAGGACTTTGATACTTGCGCGACTGCTAAAATAGTGAAAATTTCGCCTGGAACCCGTTGGGGAATGGGAACCGGATTGGGGCGATGTATTTTCCGCAGTTTCTGGTGGGGATGTTCACCACGTCTGCCCTCGTTGGGGCTTGGGCCTATGTGGCCACGGGATCTATCTGGAAGGCTGTTGCCTGGGGCATCATCACTGCGATTCTGTTGCAGGTCGGGTACTTCGCGCTTGTGTTCAGGCTTGTCTACGTGCGGCGAGCCACCGAGCAGGAGGTGGAGGAAAATCCGGGCGCCACCAAACAGCCGGTCGTTCCGAGTCAGCCACTTCACGGAGACGGTCGCTAAAAAAGGCCTGAAGCTCCACGACCGCTTCGGCCCGGATGCTCCGGCAATGGAATGGGGCATTCGGCCGAAGCTGCGGTGCGCCAAGTGCGGCGGGAAGAAAGTCGGGCTGGTCTACGCGCCCGATACCAGCCCGAACGCTTATGGCAAGACTGAGGGCGGCCGATATCGGATGGAACATTAGAGGCTGCTAAGAGTTCGTGCTGGGCGGCAGATAACGATCCGTCGGAATCTGCTGAAGATCGGACAACAAAACCTCATCGGCCTGCGCTCTCCGCCACGAGGCGCGGGCTTTCAGACTGGCCAGGGAAAAAAAGTGCTGCCTCATAAACGAATGTATTAGCAGGGTCTAATGTGCTATATTTGCGCATGTGAGGGCTTTGCAATGACAGTTTCGCAAAGGTATATTGTCTCCCTGATAGGGCTAGTTTTGTCTTTTGATGCGGACGCTCACGATTGGTATTCCGACAAAACGGACCCGGTCCTTCATTTTAAGTGCTGCGGCAACCGTGACTGTCACCCGCTCGCTTCCAGCGACGTCAGGACGACCAAAGACGGCTATTTTGTAAGACAGCCTCAACCCTATGCTCGGAACGACCCGCCGACGGGGGAGTGGTTCATTCCCCGAGACCGCGTCCAAGCGGCGCCAGATGAGCGTTTTCATATCTGCGAGCCTTTGATTCCAACGTTCCGTGTCGGCAGATACCGGATGCGGTGGACGTGCTTCTTCGCTCCGATGAGCACAGGTTCAATCGCGCCACGCCGCTAAAGCCAATTTGGCCATGCTCTGGTGCAAGATGTTAGGAATGATTTGTCGCAACGAGACAATAAAGGAGGAAAGACCATGTCGGGCAAAATTCTGCAAATAAACTACAAACTTAACAGCCCAAGGGCTGAGTATGAGAAAGAAAACTTGCCATATGCACAACCCATCGCGGATATACCTGGCCTGCGCTGGAAGGTCTGGATTATAAACGAGAGCCAAAGCGAAGCCGGCGGGATTTACCTGTTCGACGATGATGCCGCCGCGCAGTCCTTCGTGGACGGGCCAATTATTGCGGAGATGAAAGGTGACCCGACGTTGAGCATCAAGGCGTTTGATGTGATCGCGGAATTGACGACCATCACCCATGGCCCGGTGATGTAGTAGTATCATCTTCGACGTGACCTGAGACCCTTGTTCCCTCCATTTCAATGGAGAGTCCGGCGCTTCATTTCTGGCCTCATGCGGCCTGTTTTTCCAGCGCCATTTTTATGGCGAATTCGATGGGCGTGATGTTGCCCAGGGCTGAGTGTGGGCCGAGATCGCCCGTGGTGGCTATGTGGCCCAGGCGTTTGCCTCACCCGGACAGCGTATGATCGAGATCGATGGTGCGCCCACGCCGCGCAACATGGACGTGCGGCTTTATACTTATGATGGCCAGGTGTTGCTCGCGGCCGCGCGCTTATACCAGGGCCAGACAACCAATTTCCGGACACCCGGCAGCGGGTTTGCCCCGGTGCTAGTGATCTAAGGATGCAGGGATCGGGAAGCCCACCATTGCGCATCATCGTTGTGGCGGCCGCGATCTTTCCTGATCGGTGCTCCAAATTCGGTCAAGCAGTGTAGGATGGGGGCTATGGCCAGTGCTGCAGGGCTTCACAACCCTTGTGATGCGGTCAATCGGCGATCGTAACCCTTACAACGGCTGCGGCAGCGGCCGTAGTAGGTTCCAACTGTTTACTTATAAGCAGATTAAGGAGTGCCAACATGATACCTCAGTTCTCGAGTATGAGCAGATACGTTGCGGTTCTCTGCGGCCTCGTCTTCACGCTTAGTGCAGGGGAGGCGCGATCTGACGTAAAACTCGACGTCACCTATTCGACCTATCAATTGCGGGGCCTTAGCCGGCAGGCGATCCATGACGACCTGCACCGTGTGGCCAAGAGGGACGGAGACGGTATTATTGAAGGCGAGGTCGCAGATCTCTGGGATTGGAATTTCAGGTTTGCGGCGACCGGAAACTCCTGCCGGGTCACGTCGGATGAAATCGTACTCAAGCTCAGAATTCTACTTCCGACCTGGGTAGACGATGCGCGCGCCGATCCAACCACGCGCACGGCCTGGAACAATTACTTTCAGGAGCTGAAGGCCCATGAGGATGGCCACAAAGCGATTGCGCTGGAGGCAGCTAAACAGGTTAGCAAGTTGACCCACGGCGCCACGGCCCCGGGAGCATGTACAGCTCTGGAGCGGTCACTAAATCGCGCTGCCAAACAGATTGTCGAGAATTCAGAAAAGGCGCAGGATCAGCATGAGGCCAGCCTCCCGTCGTATACGCTCGAATAAATCGACGTTCGATTTCCAAGGAAGGGTCGTCCAGTAGGGAAAGATAACTGCGGACACCTTGGCGGCCATCGAGACACCCCCCATTGCTGTGGTTCTTGGCTGCATGATCCCTTGCTTGCAAGTTTTCGCGTTTCTGCCTCTATCTCAATCTCGACGCAACCGGTCTGGCTTACAAGGGATACGCATATGGCTACTGGCACCGTGAAGTGGTTCAACAGCACCAAGGGCTTTGGATTCATTCAGCCCGACGACGGCGGTCAAGATGTGTTCGTTCATATTTCCGCAGTCGAACGCGCGGGCCTCTCAACCCTGGTTGATGGCCAGAAGATTAACTATGAGGTCGAGCAGGATCGCCGTACCGGTAAATCTTCTGCTGGCAGTCTCAGCAAAGCAGGCTGATTTTCTGTCTGGGCAGAAGCCTGAGCCCCGCGAAGAGCGTCGGTAGCTGGGTTCGGTCGACATTGATTGGGGTTCGTTTCCTCCGCTAGATCGGTTGACTGCCTGCGGCGGCGATACATCGTGCTGAGCTAAAGTGGCCTCGATGTGATGTAAGCTCACACACGGAAGGTCTGATGCAGGATGCAACGCCGCAACGGCTACTGATGCCACGCGCGGCCAGCTTCTTTCACCCGGTTCATCCGTGATAGTCGTCCTGCCCGAGTTGAACCAGATCGCGAGACCATGAGCATCCTTAAGCGGACCGCATCCGTTCGAGATCAATCGAAGCGAATCGTCGCCATCGACGTCCTGCGCGGCATCGCGTTCATCGCCATGGCGAGCTACCATTTCACCTGGGATCTGGAATTCTTCGGCTACACTGATCCGGGCCTGACCGCCTTCGGCTGGTGGAAGATCTACGCGCGCTGCATCGCCTCGACCTTCCTGTTCCTGGTCGGCGTCAGCCTGTACCTCGCCCATGGCCAGCAAATAGGCTGGAGCGGCTTCTGGAAGCGTTTCGCCATGGTTGCCGGAGCCGCGATCGCCGTCTCGGTCGTCACCCGCATCGCCATACCGGACGGCTTCATCTTCTTTGGCATACTGCATGAGATCGCGCTGGCAAGCCTGCTGGGTCTCGCCTTCCTACGCCTTCCGGCGCTACTGACGCTTGCCGTTGCCGCGCTTGTCATCGCGGCGCCCGTCTATCTGCGCTTCGAGGCCTTCGACCGTCCCTGGCTATGGTGGGTCGGCCTTTCCCGCCACAGCCTCGCCTTCTACTTGATCCACCAGCCGCTGCTGATCGGCTGTGTCTGGCTGTTTTCGCAAGTGATGCCGGCCAAGGTTGAAACGCCACAGGTTAACTTCCAGAAAACCTGCCAGCTATCGTGCGAACAGTCGCGCGGCAGCAAATTCTGCTCCAGCTATTGTGGCTGCATGCTCGATACGCTGGAGGGCGAGGCCTCGCTTGATCGGCTCTACAACAACAACGATCAGACTGCGGAATGGAGGGCGCACCTGGGTGACCTCGTCCGCATGTGCACCGCCAGCACAGACATCAAAATGGAGGAAGGCGCCAAATGACCGACAGGCCACTGACCAGGGCTCGTACGTTGGCCCGCGCCTTGCCCTGCATGATCTCGCGGATGAGATGCCGGTCCGAGGCGAAAGAGCCGGGTAAGGTGGGCTCACCGCTGCACGACGTCGTCATCCTCGTTAGAGGGCAGCATCTCCGTCGTGGCCCACAATTACGCATTGAAACATCATCGGTGTGTCTCATATGTGCGCCGTGTCGGATATCTCCTCCCATTCGTTCCGGCGCGTTCCCCACTGGAGGTTCCAAACCTTCATAGTTGGCCGGGCTCTGACAGTTCGACTTTTTTATTGGCAAACGAGCCTGTCACCACATCGGACTGATGCGACGCGTCGGTGCATTCTCATGTCAAGCATGAGTGGCTATTCGCGGCTATGTCTGGTTGCACTGCAACAAATTGACGGCAATTGGTCTTGACAAATCTAGCGAACACTTGTCCCAAGGGGGCTTGATGAGAAACCTCGGCCGAACCTCGATTGCAGGAATTGCGCCCCTCCGCGCGGTGCTGGCGGTCGTGTTTCTGGTTATGTCTTCTCTCCAGCCAGGGCTTTTCGCTAACGCGAACGCCACCGGTTTTCACAGCGACTCCGGGCTGACGCTTCAGGTCGAGAAATCTCCGCACGACACCGGCGACCACGTTGGCCACCACGATGCGGCGGCGGCGGCCGAAACGGATGTGGACGAGAAACATCCCGGTGGTGAGAAATCGTCAGATGAGAGCTGCGAAGTCCACTGCGCGCCGCTGCATGCCGTGCCGGTCGACTGTCCTGACCTGGACCGCGCTGTCTCCCGCTGCTTTGCGGCCGTCGTTACCGAAGCGTCGGCGGGCGGCGAGTATACGGCGCATATAAGGCCTCCCAGACACCTGAACTGACGCCGCCCCATCGAGGGCGTTCGCGCGCAGCGTGCGGAATCCGTTCCGGCGCGGCCTAACGCACACGTTTAGCTTCAGGTCTACAATGAAATTCGCAAGCCTCGCGATGCTCGCATCGTTTTTGGTTGCCGGATGCGCGGCAACCACTCCACCGGACGTACTTCCGGCTTTCAATCCTTCTGATCCAGTGATGGGCATCCGTGATGCGCACTATCACCCGGTCGTCGCCAATTATCACCAACGGGAGCCCGTCGATCCGCAGAACTGGCGGCGTCTCAATGAAAAGCGCTCCCCTGCAAAAACGGGAGCCGGATCATGAAGCGCCGGTTCCTGAACATAGCTACGGTCATCGCCATCCCGCTGATCGCTGCCGGATGCACGACCACCGAGGCCCTTGACGGCGTTTCCGACCCCGTGGCTGGCTTCACGACTGTCGCGGCACGAGCCGGAGCGGTGACCGGCAAAAGAACGGCTTGGGTGCAGTCACGCGAGGACGCGCAGGCGCTCTCCGCGCAGGTAAAGAGCCTGGTTCAGAAGAAGACCATTGGTCCGGACGTCGCGGTGCAAGTTGCCCTGCTCAACAACAAGGGTCTGCAGGCCGCCTACGCCGACGTCGGCATGTCGGCGGCCGATGTCTGGCAGGAAACGATGCTCGTCAATCCGACAATCTCGGTCGGCATGATAGGCATCGATCCGGTACGTACGATCGAAGGGGCGGTGGTCAGCAACATCCTTGCGCTAGCGACTCATCGGCGGCGCGTCGCAGTCGCGGATGCGCGTTTCCGTCAGGCCCAGCTCCGCGCCGCCGAAGAAACGCTACGGCTCGCCGCCGACACGCGGCGGGCCTGGATCAACGCTGTATCGGCTTGGGAAAGCGTTTCCTATTTGAATAAGGCGCAAGCCGCCGCCGACGCTGCCTCCGAACTCGCTCAAAAACTTGGGGAGACGGGTGCCTTCACAAAGACCGGCCAGGCTCGCGAACACGTCTTTTATGCCGAGATCGTCGGTCAGGCAGCGGAGGCGCGGCTCGCCGCCAGGACTGCCAAGGAAGAACTCACCCGCCTCATGGGTCTATGGGGGCCTGACCTCGATTACTCGGTCCCCAACATGCTTCCAGCCCTGCCGAAGGGTACCAAGGCCAAACGCGCGATCGAGGCGGAGGCGCTAGGAAATCGTGTCGACCTCGAGATCGCGAAGCTTGAGCTTGAGGCGTTGGCGAAATCCTATGGTCTCACCGAAGCGACGCGCTACGTCACCGATCTCGAACTTCTCTCCGGGGTGGAAGTGGAACGGGAGGAGTCGGAGGAGGGCGGAACGGAGACGAGCGTCTCTCCCACTCTGGAACTCGAGTTTGTGATACCGATTTTCGACACCGGCAAGGCCCGCATGCGCAAGGCCGAACTCGCCTACATGCAAGCCGCAAACCGGATGGCGGAAAAGGCGGTCAACATCCGCTCCGAGGCCAGGACCGCCTATGACGCCTACCGTTCGACCTATGACATTGCTCGGCATTATCGGAACAGTGTCGTGCCGCTGCGAACAAAGATCGAGGCGGAGTCGGTCCTCACCTACAACGGCATGATCACCAACACGTTCGAGCTGCTGGCGGACACCCGCGCGAAGATCAGCTCGATCATGCTTTCCCTCAACGCCAAGCGCAACTTCTGGCTGGCCGACGTCAATCTCGGAACCGCCATCCACGGTGGCGGCGCAAGCGCGCCCGGGGGCGGCGACGCACCGGCCGCAGCCGAAGCGGGCGCCGAAGGCCACTGAACTCAAGGAGAAGAAAATGCTTTCAAGACGTCAATTACTCGGCGCGGGAGCCTTGCTCGCCGGCGCCACGGCATGGACCAAGACCTCTGCGATGGGCTTGCCGGATGCCGCTGTCATGGAATCGCCGGACATGCAGCCACCGATATTTCCGACGAGCGGGCCGGACTACCAGCCGGTGGTGACGCTCAACGGTTGGACGCTGCCCCACCGCATGAACAATGGTGTGAAGGAATTCCACCTCGTCGCCGAGGCGGTTGAGCGGGAGTTGGCGCCCGGCATGACCGCCTATCTCTGGGGTTATAACGGCCAGTCTCCCGGTCCCACCATCGAGGCAGTCGAGGGCGATCGGGTCCGTATCTTCGTGACCAACAAGCTGCCGGAGCACACCACCGTGCACTGGCACGGCATGATCCTGCCCTCGGGCATGGACGGCGTGACCGGCCTAACCCAACCCGGCATCCCGCCCGGCAAGACGTTCGTCTACGAGTTCGATCTCGTGAAGAGCGGCACCTTCATGTACCACCCGCACGCCGATGAAATGGTGCAGATGGCGATGGGTATGATGGGCTTCTTCGTCATCCATCCGAAAGACCCGAAGTTCATGCGGGTGGACCGCGACTTCGTGTTTCTGCTCAACGCCTACGACATCGAGCCCGGATCGTACGTCCCGAAAATCATGACCATGACTGATTTCAACCTGTGGTGTTGGAACAGTCGCCTGTTCCCCGGCATCAGCCACCTTGTCGTGTCCAAGAACGACAAGGTGCGGGTCCGGGTCGGCAACCTGACCATGACCAATCATCCGATCCACATGCATGGCTACGATTTCGAGGTGACCTGCACCGACGGCGGCTGGACCCGCCCTGAGGCTCGCTGGCCCGAAGTATCGATCGACATTCCGGTCGGCGCGATGCGGGCCTACGAGTTCGATGCCAAGTACCTGGGCGACTGGGCGATCCACTGCCACAAGTCGCATCACACGATGAACGCCATGGGTCATGACGTGCCCACGTTTATCGGTGTCGACAACTCGAAGGTCACCGACAAGATCCGACGCGTTCTGCCGGACTACATGGCGATGGGAGACAAGGGCATGGCTGACATGGGCGAGATGGAAATGCCGCTTCCTGACAACACCATTCCAATGATGACCGGTTGGGGTCAGTTCGGCGCTATCGAAATGGGAAGCATGTTCTCGGTCGTGAAGGTCCGTGAGGGCCTGTCTGCGAACGATTACGCTGATCCCGGATGGTACAAACATCCGGAAGGAACCGTGGCCTACGAGTGGACCGGTGATGTTCCAGCCCCCACAAAATCAGGCGACGCAAAAACGATGGCTCCGGCAGTGCACGGCGGTCACGGCAAACAGGGATGAGAAACCGAAACCCCTCAACCTCAACAATGAGAGAATATGCAGCATGAAACGTATATTAGCAGCGGCCGTTTTGATGGCGGTCAGTTCCGGAGCAGCTCTTGCCAGTGGAACCCACGCCGGAGGACATGGCGACAAAGCCGCCACGATGGCGATCGGCAACCCCGGCGAAGCTGGCATGGCAAAGCGTACCATCAACATCTCCATGTCGGAGAAGGACGACGGGACGATGTTGTTCCAGCCGGCCGTGCTCAAGGTGAAGAAGGGCGAGACCGTTCGCCTGAAGTTCGTCAACAAAGGGCAAGTCGACCACGAATTCGTCATGGATGTTCATGAGGGGATCATGGACCACAAGGCGCTGATGGAAAAATTCCCAGAGATGGAACACGCCGATCCCAACTCGATCCGGCTGGCGCCCGGCGCCAGGGGCGAGATCATCTGGACCTTCGCCAATGCCGGCGAATTCGGTTTCGCCTGCCTGGTCCCGGGGCACTACGATTCCGGCATGAAGGGCGACATCAGCGTCGCCAAGTGACTATCAAAACCGCAAAGGAAGACACCATGAGACTATTGGCAAAAGCACTCTCGACACTCGCGCTGATGTTCGTCATTGGCGGCATCGCGCTTGCGCAGGAATATGTGAAAGGCGAGGTCATCAAGGTCGACGCCAAACAGAAAAAGCTGACGATCAAACATGAGCCGCTGACGAATCTCGACATGCCCGCGATGACGATGGTGTTCGTCGTGGCGGAGGAGGGCCTGCTTGAGAAAGTCAAAACGGGTCAGGCGATAGAGTTCACAGCCGATCGCGTCAACGGACGCATCACGGTTACCGGTATCAAGTGATCCGGGACTGGCGCCGCGGGTTGATTTTCAACCCGCGGCCGCGGTCTGATCGGCCCATGAGCATAGGAGTCAGGATGACGGAGCCGCGCAGAATGTGACCCAAAGATTTTCTTTCCAGTCGTCATGCGCGGAGTGGTTCAGCAGAGGCATCTCGATCGCATATCTTCGCGTGCCGACGCTCACATACGCCGGATAATTACAGCGAACGCGGGCACGATGCCTGCCGGTATCTTCATACCTGATGGCACCACTCGCATCGGTCTCGATTAAGCCAATAGCGACATCAAAGTCATAGTCCCCATCTCGCGACACACTATTGTTCAGGACGCTGAGCTGGACCGACGTGGCATCTGGAAAGTTGGCAGCGTAAAAGATCAGTTGCTCCGCCGCCATCGAGGGCGTAGCCACCAACACGCCGGCAAATAGTGCAATGGCGCGCATTTCCTCCTCCCGAGGATCCGAGACGATGCTATCACCTATAGCATCCATGTTCGAATCGAATCTCTGTTTCGGTAGCGGGCCGCACCAAAAGGCTCGGCGATTGACCGTATTGCCTGACGGAAACGTGAGCGCTCATGGCTCTTTTCTTGCACTGCACCATATGCCATACAGCTTGTGTGAAGTTCTGGACCGTCTTCCCCCGTTTGCTTACGATTCTCGCTGTCGTGAGCCTTCTGACCGCGCCGATGGTGACACCGTCTGCTGCCGCCATGATGGTTGTCGATCCTATGGCGGCGTCGAAAGGCCCTCTCGCTGCTGGTCGGTGAGCAGGGAGCGCAAATGCTTATCCAGACCGCGCCGCTTCAGATCGTCCTTGCTTGTCGATCGATCGTTCCTTTTGCCATGTCCGGCTCTATTCAAAGAAATTTCAGGTCGAGTGTTCATTTCCGGACGTTCACAGCATCCTGTTTGTTGACAGAATTCCGCACACTGTGTCCGATATCGAACGCCATGTCACGTTAATGAGCGATGACTTCGGAGGCAAGCCTGCTGCCGGCCCTGATAGCTCAGAGGACACAATGGACCACGAACGTTATCGTCGCATGCATGGCGGCTCGGGCGCTTCGATGAAGAAGGCTTCATTCGAAGTGGCTTTGAAGGGCAAGACGCAGATCGCGCGAGACAGCTGGGCTTTCGTGTTCGAGAGACCGGACGGCTTGCGCTTCAAGGCCGGCCAGCATGTGCGGATGACGCTCATTGATCCTCCCGAAACGGACCGCGAGGGCGATAGCCGGTTTTTCTCGCTCGCCAGCACACCTCAGGAGCCCGATTTGGTTATCGCCATGAGAATGCGCGACACGGCATTCAAGCGCGTTTTGGGTCGCCTGCAATTCGGGGACAAGGTTCTCATGCAGATGCTGCTGGACGTGCCGCACAGGGCGTTTGCCTTGCACGAGGATCCTTCACGGCCAGCCGTTTTTCTTGTCGGGGGCATCGGCATCGTTCCGGCGTTCTCGATGATAAAGGACGCGATCGAGCGAAAGCTGTCGCACAGATTGTTTCTGTTCTACTCGAACCGGCGCCCGGAGGACGCGGCCTATCTGGAGGAGTTGCAGAGGCTGGCGGAGCAAAACCCGTCTTTCAAACTGATTGCGACGATGACTGAAGCGGCGCGGTCGGTCCTTGCATGGACCGGCGAAACGGAGCGCATAACCCACTAGATGCTTGCAAAGCATGTCGATGACCTGCTGCTTCCCGTCTACTACATTTCCGGGTTGCCGGAGATGGTCAGCGGCATGAAGACGATGCTCGGCGGTTCAGGAGTGCACGAGGCCAGCATACAGGCCGGGACGTTCACCGGATTCGATCTCAACATAATCGGCGGTGTCCCTGTTCGCAGGTGGAGGCGGTTCATTCCGGTGGCCGCAGCGGTTCTGACCGTAACCGTGCTGGTGATCCTGCACGTCGGCGCCGCCGTCTCGATATTTCGCAATGGCCTCGGTGGAATCTCCGGGGCGAGCCTGATCTGGTATCTAACGATCGGGATTGTTCTTGTACTTGCGCTGCTCAAGATCAGGTATTTTGCCGGTCGCCATCTTTCTGGCAGGGACAATGTTGGCAACGTTTTCCTGGGGCAGGGCGATCATACAAAACATCGGCAGGATGGCCCTACGGGACCTTTGTAGACTGTTGCAACACAGCACTTGGCCATATTGGAAGTCATCTCACGAATGCCGCCAGGCTACCGCCGCAACGGAGTCAAGCGAGCTAGGTCGTTTCGGATTGTAACGGCGACGACACCGCCTTGTCCCATGGCATAGGAGAGCTGATCGAGCCCGCGCACCACGTCGCCCGCCGCATATAGACCCGCTACCGAGGTTCTCTGGTGGTTATCGACGATAAGACATCCGTCGCGCGAGACTTCGGCGTCCAGCCGAGCCGCAAGTTCCGAACGGATATGGGACCCTAACGCTGGATAGACCGTTGCGAACGAGCGGCGGCCAGTCGGTGTTGCTATCGCGATGCCATCCTGCATCAGTTCAAAGCCGAGACATGGACCATCAACCGTTTGAATGGCACCGTTCTTGAGGCGCGATCTTTGCGCTGCGTCGAGCTCATGACTGCCCGTCGGTGCGATCAAAGTCACATCGGCGGTGTAACTGCGCAAGAACTCCGCTTCGTTCGTTCCGTGTTCGCCGGTTCCGATGACCGCGACCGCACTATCGGTCACCTCATACCCATCGCAAATCGGACAATAACGCAATAACCCACGCGCCAAAGCCTCATCGTGGACATTGGCAGGCATGCTCGGTCTCCGGTTGAAGACGCCCGTTGCCATCAGCACGGTGCGTGCTTGAAACACCCCTTCCATTGCGTGGGCCGCAAACATGCCAGGCCCTCCCTGCAAGGAGACCACCTTTCCAGCCCAATGGCGTGCCCCGTAGCGCTGTCCCTGTTCCCGCATGCGCGTGAGAAGGGCGGATCCCGAGATCCCATTGGGAAAACCAGCAAGGTTGCGGGTAAGCGGAATCAGGTCGGCCCGGCTCTCACCACTATCGGCCACCAGGACCGAGAGATGGAAACGAGCAAGGTATATGGCCGCCGTCAAACCGGCCGGTCCTCCTCCAACGATCAGACAATCAAGCAGCTCGGCCGCGTCGGCTGGAACGCCGGTGATTGGGGGCATCGATCAAAAACCTCGGCCGCCGCTACTTGACATCGATGACCATTGTGAGGCCGCCGCCGCCCTTCTCTTCGACATTGTTGTTTGTCGTGTGATGCGGGATGTGGCAATGCAACAGCCACTTGCCTGGCCGAAGCGCCCGCCACAGGACGTCGAACCTCTGCCCAGGCCCGACATTGACGGTGTCGGCCGTATACCGGGCGTTTTGGGGCAGCGTCGCGCCATCGATGGCGGCGACCTCGAACGGGCCGCCGTGAATATGCATCGGATGGATGGCCGTGGTGTTCGATCCCACGAAACGGATCTTGAGCAACTGACCCACCTTCATGTTGATCGTCTCAGTCGCAGGGTAAGACTTGCCGTTGATCGTGAAGAAATTAGGGAAGCCGCCGTCCATCGGCATGGACGGAAAGGTCAGCCCTTCCCGTTTCAGCCATTCCTGGAGTTGAACGGTGTATTCCAGGTCGGCGGTGATTGCGTCGGCTGGATTTTTCGGGTCGATGATCAGCGCGCCATAGAGGCCGAGCGCCTGCTGACGGTCGACATGATCATGGGTGTGATAGAAATATGTGCCGGATTGTTCAACGGTGTATTCGTAGGAAAAGGTTTCACCCGGCTCGATCGGCCTCTGCGTCACGTAAGCCGGGCCATCCATCGCATTGGGTACGTCGAGGCCATGCCAGTGCACGGTCGTGCTTTCGGGCAGCCGGTTGGTGACGTTGATGCGAACGCGATCGCCTTGGGTAACGCGCAGCGTCGGCCCGGGAACCTGCTTGTTGTAGGCAAAGGCCTCGACAGTCACTCCGGGAAGAATCGTCCACTGGATAACCGAAGCTTCTAGATCGAATACTTTAACGCCGTTGTCGATTCGCGGTTCGAGGACCGCGCCTCCCTGTGCCGCGGGATCAGCCTTGAAACTCACCAGCCTAGGGTCGACAGCCGCCATATCGCGCATGGCAGCGGCGGGCGTGTCGCGATCCATGATCATGCCGGGGGGCATAATGGCTCCGCCAACCTCGCGGGCCGACAGCGTCAGGTTCAGCCAGTTCGCCGGCGCCATCATGCCGATCGCCAGCGCAATTAGGGAAACTGCACTGAGCGCAGCAATCTGAGGCGTCGTGGCGTCCGTCTCCATTTGGTGGCCGCCGCTCTTTCTGCCCTTGTGGGAGGCCATGTCATGGCCTGTCTGAGCATGATCGTCAGTGTCGGCATGATGCATTTGCATCTGCGCGTGTTGGCCTTTGGTGGGTTGAGCCTGTGCTGCATGAGAAGCACCATGGTCGTGCGGCCGCATGCCGACAACATGCCCGAAAACCATCTCGCCGCCGTGCCAGCCGGTGTAGCCGAGCAGCACAACGACCGCGGCCGACATTATCAGCCCCCATGGCAACACGGCATCTGTCGGACCGAGGGAAAGGCGCACGGCCACGCTGATTGCCGCGATGGCCAGCAGGATGAGGTTGCCGACGAGGTGATAGCGGGCATGGTAGAGCTTGCGAATTGGCGGACTGCCGAGGAAATCCGTCAAGCCGGCCGCGGCGGCGGCGAGGCCGCCCACCAATCCCGCCGCGATGAGCCAAATGGAGGCGGTCGCCCAGAAAGGATTGCCATTGATCCAGAAAGCCAGATCGGACAGAAGGCCTCCGACGAACAGCCCGATCGGCAGCGGAACCAGCATCGGATGAATGGGATGGCGGCCGATCGTGGCCACGGCGGGAATTTCCGGGTGGCCCTGCATCGGCTCTCCGGTGTTGCCGCCGTGAACATAAGAATGATCCGCCGCCACTTCCGCCGGTGCCTTCGCCTGTGCTGATGCCTTCACCTGTGCAAGTGCCCTTGCTTTCGCCGGAGCTTTCGCAGGCGCGGTCTTCCCGGTATGTCCGGCATGGCCTTCTTCCGCCTTGTCGGATTCCCCGCCATGCGCGTGCTTTGTCTCCGGATCGGGTTCGGCGGTTTGCGGGCGCTGCGTCATCAGCCCATGCTTCAGCTTGCGTGCGACCAGCCAGACATTGGCAGGGTAGGCGAGCGCAAAGCCGGCAATGACGCCGATCGACATCACGCCCCAGAACAAAAGCTCCGTCGGCTCCATCGCGCGCATGTCGCGGCCCATCATCAGAAAGCTCATGACCGGGGCCATGCCGGCCATCATGAAATTCATGGAGATGAACTCGGGCAGGAAGCTTTTACGGACGTTTTCCCAATAGGTGCCGCCCATCATCGATTTCATGAACAGCGACTGGAATATGAACAGCCCGAAGGCGAAACCGGCCAGATATTCGACGATGAGATCGAGCCACATCGGCAGACCGAGCGTCGCCGTGATGACGGCGGCGAGGATGATGCCGGTCGCATCCCCGGCAACGCAGTGGATCGTCGAGCCGACGCCCTGCTTCCACAGCGGTCTTGTGAAATCCTCATGCTCGCCCGGGCGGGGTTCCTTGTCTGCAAGCACATAAAGCAGCAGTCCAAGCGGACCCATATAGAGGGTCACCAGGATGAAACCCCATTTCATCACCACAGGTTCAGGATTGTTGCGGTACTGATCTAAACCGACATAGAGCGTCGAGGCGGCGGCAATCGCGAACCAGGCAACGAGAAAATAATCAATGGGTTGGATGAGCATGAGGGTCCGCCCTTGGTTTCTCGCCGCATTCTATCAGACGGCCCAGCGTACCAAGCCTCAGTGGAATTGAACGCGGCCGGCGCGTTTATGATCCGCACCGACCGCGCCTGATATCTTCAGGCCGCCAATTTCTCGTTGTCGTAGCCGGCAGACTTGATGACGTCGCGGATAGCGTCGTCGTTCGCCCTGGTTTCCACGGCGACCGTCGATGCGCCGAGGTCGACTATGACCTTAGCTGCAGGGTCGACACTTCTTACGGCTTTTTCGATCGTGCCGGCACAATGGCCGCAACTCATATCCGGAACTTTCAATTTCAACACGGCAGCTCTCCTTCTATTGCTGATATACACTTTATGGGGCTTCCCATCATTGGAAGGTCAAGGGCCTATTTTTTCGTCGTGCAATCGTCGCGGTTGCGCTCTGGTGCTGATTGAAATTTGCCCCTTGACCTTCCTATCATGGGAACCTTTATATGATGTGGCAGCCAACCGGAATGGAGTTGCAATGCCATGAACGCCGTTACCCCGCACACGCCAGCCGGACCCGTTTCGGTTTCCGGTTCCACAATTCAGATTGGCATCGAGGGCATGACGTGCGCCTCGTGCGTGCGGCGCGTCGAAAAGGCGATCGCCTCCGCGCCGGGTGTCGTCGGGACATCGGTCAATCTGGCGACCGAACGTGCCCAGGTGACCTTTGCCGGCAAGCCGGACCTCGCTCCCGTCATCGCGGCGGTGTCGGCCGTTGGGTACGAGACGCGCGCGGATACGATTGAGCTCGCCCTCGAAGGAATGACCTGCGCCTCCTGCGTCGCACGCATCGAAAAGGCGCTCAAGGCCGTACCGGGCGTAACCGAAGCCAGCGTCAATCTGGCAACGGAGCGTGCCACCGTCCGCATCATCGCGGGCACCATCGAGGCTGCCTCGCTTGAAAGAGCGGTGGCGACCGCCGGCTACGAGGCGCGCCAGATCTTGCCGGACACAGACAAGGACCACGACCGCGACGGACGCGAAGCTGAGATTCGGACGCTCCGTCGTTTGCTTGCGTTGGCCGCGCTTCTGACGCTGCCTGTCTTCATTCTCGAAATGGGCTCCCATCTCGTGCCCGCATTCCATCACTGGGTGATGACGCTTGGCGACTGGAACTGGCGCCTGCAATTCGTCCTGACCACGATTGTTCTGTTTGGTCCGGGCTTGCGTTTCTTCAAGAAGGGAATGCCGGCGCTGCTCAGGGGCGCACCAGACATGAACGCGCTGGTCGCGCTTGGGTCCGGTGCTGCCTGGGCCTACTCGCTCGTCGCGACTTTCCTTCCCGGTGTTCTGCCGGCAGGCACAGCCAACGTCTATTATGAAGCAGCGGCCGTGATCGTGACGCTGATCCTGCTTGGACGCTATCTCGAAGCGCGGGCCAAGGGCCGGACCAGCGAGGCTATCAAGAAACTCGTCGGACTGCAGCCCAAGACGGCGCGCGTCGTCAAGAACGGCATCACGGTAGAGGTGCCGCTCGCCGAAGTGCGGGTCGGTGACATGGTCATGGTTCGGCCGGGTGAAAAGATCGCGGTCGATGGCGAGATCGTCGGAGGATCATCCTTTGTCGACGAGTCCATGATGACTGGCGAACCGCTACCCGTCGCCAAGGATATCGGCTCAGAAGTAGTCGGCGGCACCATCAACAAGGCCGGCAGTTTTTACTTCCGAGCCACCAAGGTGGGTTCGGCGACGCTGCTCGCCCAGATCATCCGCATGGTTGAATCTGCGCAAGGCTCGAAGCTGCCGATCCAGGCGCTGGTTGATAAGGTGACTGCGTGGTTCGTGCCGGCTGTCATCGTGGCCGCCTTGCTCACCTTCGGAGCCTGGCTTGTGCTGGGTCCGGAGCCGGCCCTGTCCTTCGCGCTGGTCAACGCCGTTGCCGTGCTCATCATCGCCTGCCCGTGCGCCATGGGCCTCGCCACGCCGACCTCGATCATGGTTGGCACGGGGCGGGCGGCGGAACTCGGCGTGCTCTTTCGTAAGGGCGAGGCGCTGCAGACACTGCGTGATGCTACAGTCATTGCTCTCGACAAGACCGGAACGCTCACCGAGGGCCGGCCCGAATTGACCGATTTCGTCGTGACAGACGGATTTGTCGAAGCCGACGTGCTGCGGCTCGTCGGCTCGGTGGAGGTGCGCTCCGAGCATCCGGTGGCCGAGGCGATCGTGCGGGCGGCCGAACGGCGCGGCCTTGTGCTTACAGACACCCAGAACTTCGAGGCTGTTCCGGGCTTTGGCGTCAACGCAACCGTCGAAAACAGCAAGGTCGAGATCGGCGCTGATCGCCTGATGACCCGGCTCGGCCTGGACATTTCAAACTTTGCGTCGGCGTCAGCGAGACTCGCCGACGAGGGCAAGACCCCGCTCTACGCGGCCGTCGATGGCAAGCTTGCCGCAATCATCGCGGTCGCCGATCCGATCAAGGCATCGACGCCCGCGGCCGTTGCCGCCCTGCATGCGCTCGGTCTCAAAGTGGCCATGGTGACCGGCGACAACCGGCGCACGGCTGAGGCGATCGGGCGGCGGATCGGCATCGACGAAATCGTCGCCGAGGTGTTGCCCGACGGCAAGGTCGAGGCCGTGAAGCGGCTCGCCGCACATGGGGCTCGTGTTGCCTTTGTCGGCGACGGCATCAACGATGCGCCGGCGCTGGCAGCAGCGGATGTCGGCATCGCGATTGGCACCGGCACAGATATCGCCATCGAAAGTGCCGACGTCGTTTTGATGTCGGGTGATCTGCGCGGAGTGGCAAATGCCATCGCGCTCTCCAAGGCGACGATCCGCAACATCGGCCAGAACCTGTTCTGGGCCTTTGCGTACAACATCGCGCTTATACCCGTCGCCGCCGGGGCGCTCTACCCGATCTCGGGCACGCTTCTTTCGCCGATGCTGGCGGCTGGTGCGATGGCAATGTCCAGCGTCTTCGTTCTGACCAATGCCTTGCGCCTCAGGCGTTTCCGGGCACCGATCGACGAGAGGACACAGGCCGATCAATTCTCCGTTCAGGTCGTATGACAGATTTGATGCCGATATGTTTTATCCTAAGCTCCGGATGTGATGTCGCCGGGACTGCCAACCTGCAGGAATGCAATTATGAACATAGGTGAAGCTGCCGGGGAATCAGGCGTCTCGGCCAAGATGATCCGCTACTACGAGTCGATCGGGTTGATCTCGAACGTTGCCCGAACCGACGCTGGCTACCGGGTCTATTCCGGCGACGACGTTCATACGCTCCGCTTCATTCGCCGGGCGCGTGATCTTGGCTTTTCGGTCGACCAGATGACCGCTCTGCTTGCTCTATGGAGCGATCGCTCGCGGGCGAGCGCCGATGTCAAGCGGATTGCGATGGAACATGTCGCGGAACTCGAGCGGAAAATGCGCGAACTCCGCGATATGTCAAAGACGCTGCGTCATCTGGCGGAGCACTGCCAGGGGGATGGTAGGCCGCACTGCCCGATCATCGAGAACCTTTCCAGCGGTCACGAGGCCGGACCAGCCAAGTCGTCCAAGCGCCCGAAGCTCGGCGGCGAGATCGCCAGGCAACGGCAGGCTTTCTGAATCATACCGCGCGCCGACGCGCGCCAGTCTTTGACCTAGGAGACAACAGATGCATCGACGGGCTTTTCTGGCGGCAGGTCTTGTGACGGTTTTTGCGAGCCCACGCGCCATCGCTCAAATGAAGATGGATGACATGCCCGGCATGGATATGGGCGGTCACGCTGGTCACGATATGGCCGCAGCGCCGCAAGGCGCGGCCGTGCTGCCCGAAGGCGAGGCGCTGCGCGAACTGCCCCAACTCGCCAACGAAGCCGGCACGCCTGGCCTGTTCAGGGCGAAGCTGACCGCCGAGCCGGCCACGGTGCGTTTCGCGGAAGGGCTCGACACGCCGATCCTTGGGTACAACGGTGTGAGTCCAGGGCCATTGATCGAAGCGACCGAGGGCGACCGCGTCGAGATCACATTCGCCAACCGAATTCCTGAAGAGACGAGCACCATCCATTGGCATGGCATGCCCGTTCCGGCTGACCAGGACGGCAATCCGATGGATCCTGTCGCAACGGGCACTGAGCGAACCTACAGCTTCGAACTGCCCGAAGGCAGCGCCGGCTCCTACTGGTACCATCCGCATCCGCACGGCAAGACGGCCGAGCAAGTCTATCGCGGCCTTGCCGGCGCGTTCGTGGTCAAGCCGAAGGTCGATCCAATTCCGACCGAATATGGCGATACCGTGCTGGTGTTCACCGACCTTCGCCTTGCTGCCGATGGCACGATGCCGGACAACACGATGGTCGACCTGATGAACGGACGCGTCGGCGATCATGTGCTCGTCAATGGACAGAAGAATCCTGCGCTAACGGTCCCCTTTGGCACGAGGCGGCGCTTCCGGCTCTACAACGCGACAAACGCGCGGTTCCTTCGGCTGTCGTTTGAAGCGTCAATGACAGTGATCGGAACGGACGGTGGCCTGTTGGAGGCACCGATCGCTGCCGACGAAATCTTTCTTAGCCCGGCGGAACGCCTTGAGCTGATTGTCACCTTCGATAAGCCCGGCCCAGCCACACTGTACACACTCGATTACGATCGCGGCTGGATGGGTGCAGGCCGTCCTGTGGATGCCGGGCTGACGCTGCTCACAGTCAATGTTTCGGAGGCGCCGGCCGACCCGGTCCCGCCATTGCCCGACAGGCTGCGGCCGATCGCACAGCTCGGCGCCCCTGTCGTCAGTCGGCGCTTCATCTTCACCGAAACCATGGCCATGAACGCAAAAGGCATGGAGATGGGGTTCCTGATAAACGGCGCCGCCTTTGATATGGGCCGTATCGATGTCGTCTCGAAAGCAGGACAGGTCGAGCTTTGGGAAATCGTCAACAAGGCTGATATGGACCATCCGTTCCATGTGCATGGGACACAGTTTCAGGTGGTAGAGCACGAACGTGACGGCAAGGTCTCGAAGCCAGCGTACCTGGCGTGGAAGGACACCGTCAACGTCGCGCGCGGCGAGACGGTGCGGTTGCTGCTGCGTCAGGACCGTCCGGGGCCACGGATGTATCACTGCCACATCCTCGAGCACGAGCAGCTTGGCATGATGGGCATTGTCGACGTGCAGGCATAGCCGGCGTTCGACGTGGCAGCACTGGCAATCTATGGCGGTCTGTTCATCAGCGCATTCCTCGCCGCAACCATCCTGCCGGTCTCATCGGAGGTGGTGCTCGCCGGCCTGATCGTCTCGGGCCCTGGTGATCCGGCACTGCTTCTTGCGGTCGCCACGATCGGCAACACGCTCGGCTCGGTGGTGAACTGGATTCTGGGGCGTGGCATCGACTCACTCCGGACCAGGCGCTGGTTCCCTGTAACTCCCGAGCGCTATGAGCAGGCAAGCCGGACGTTCCGACGCTTTGGCGAATGGACGCTGCTGTTTGGCTGGCTGCCGGTTGTCGGAGATGCTTTCACCATTGCGGCAGGCGCGGCACGTGTGAATCTCGGCGTGTTCGTTGCTCTCGTCGCATTGGGCAAGGCGGCGCGGTACGCGGTGATCATTGCGGGAGGATTATGGGCGATCGGGTGAGCAGCCGGCTTCATCGCCGGCCGCAAACTGCGCTTGCTCTTGCCGCGAAGCGATGTCCGGCCGCCCAAAAAACATGGTGCGCATAACACCATCGCGAAGCACTAGGAAATGCACAAGCGCAGCCAGGACGTGAACACCGACAAATCCAAGCAATATCCAGACCAGCTTTGCGTGGATGATCGCGAAAGCTCTTGCCGATAGCGCGCCGACCGATGGTGCCAACGGCACATGCAGGCTTCCGAAAAGCCGTGCGGGAGGCATGAAAGGCATTGGCCGGTAGCCGAGCCATCCCGTTATCAGGACGGCAAGGATCATGACGTAGAGAAACACGTGGAAGAAAGCGGTCGCAAACCGCACGGAGCGTGAGGTTTGCCTGATAGGGGGCCGGGTAAAGATGCGCCAGCAAAGCCTGAGGACAATGATGGCAAGGATCGTCACGCCGATCGACATGTGGAGCGGAAGCCAGTTCATCGTCGCCATCCCCGGCCCGTTCATCGGTCCGAAGGCAATGGCGATTTGCGCCGCGAGCGCGATCACGGTCAGCCAATGCAGCAGACGAATGCCGAAATGCCATCGCATGCGAGGACTCTCTCTCACCTCTGAGGCCCGCCGGTTATCAAATTCGCGCGTGAGGGCGTGATGTTTTTCGTCACCTCCAAGCTCATCGAGTTTTTCCTGCTCCCTTCCAATCTTGTCGCGCTCCTCGGCCTGATCGGCATTCTTGCCGTGCTCCTCGGCAGATCTCGCTTGGGACGGGGGTGCATCATAGCGTCGGTTCTCTTGCTGGCCATCTGCGGTTGGAGCCCTCTGGGACCGGCTGCGTTGATGGTGCTCGAGAACCGCTTCCCCCAACCGGTTATCGATGGGCCCGTCACCGGCATCATCCTGCTTGGTGGAGCCGTCGACACCCATATCAGCAGCGACCGCGACACCTTGGCGATGAATGAGGCGGGAGAACGGCTGACGGCGACTGTCGATCTCAGCAGGCGCTTTCCGGATGCCAGAATTTTTCTCTCCGGAGGGTCAGGTCATATTCACGGCGCCAGTACACTGACCGAATCCCAGGTCGCTCGCGATATCTTGGTGTCGCTCGGCGTGTCGCCGCAGCGCATCGAGATGGAGGAACGATCGCGAAATACCTGCGAAAACGGCAGGGAAAGCGCCGCCTCGGTTCGACCCAAGCCAGGCGAGATCTGGCTTCTTGTGACATCCGCTAGCCACATGCCCAGGGCGATCGGATGTTTTCGGGCCGCAGGATTTGACGTGACCCCTTATCCGGTCGACTATCGAACGCGCGGCATAGCAGATCTCAAGCGCCCGACTGGTTCGATCGCCGTCGGTCTTGCTGCGACCGATCTCGCCGCGCATGAATGGTTCGGATTGCTGACCTACAGGATTGCCGGCATGACGGCTGAGGTATTTCCTTCGCCCTGGGCGGAGCGCTTGTGACGATGCCGGTGGCGCAACTTCCGGTTTGGTTCATCTCCCTCGCGGCCTTCCTTCCGCAGCCAACCCCCCGCAGTTGTCTAGGTAGGTGACCACACAGATGTGTTCAGGTAGTTCGCAAGGATGTATGTACCTGGTGACTTCGCGGCAGTGGCAAGAAGGGGCGCTGTAATTCAGCGCCCCTTCTTTAAGTTGTGGCTAACCAGCCATCGTGCGGCAGGCTTCTGCGCATTGCCGGCAAGCGTCGACACACTCCTGCATGTCGCCGAGGCGCTCGCAATCATCCGCGCATTGGCCACAGATCTCCGCGCATTCACCGCAGACATGCTTATGATGCTTCGAGCCGAGCAGCATGAAATGCGCCGATGTTCGGCAGATCTCGGCGCAGGCCATCATCAAGGTGAAATGGTTCCTCTCGGTGTGCTTTCCGCCCATTTCCAGACAATGGCCCATCGCGGTCGAAAGGCATGTTGAATAGCAGCGCAAGCATTCTTCGATGCAGGCCCTCATTTTCGGGCTGAGTTGGTGCATTGCAATTCTCCTATGAACGTTGGTATCCAATGCGGTCGCGCTTGATTATTTTGCATTGGTCTTGAGCCACTTTGTGTAGTCCTTGATTTCCTTCTTTTGGGCATCAATGACCATCTGCGCCTTTTTCTTGGCGTCGGCGTTGTCGCCGTATTTAAGTTCGACTTCCGCCATATCGATCGCGCCCTGGTGATGGGCGATCATCCCGCAGATGAAGGCCACGTCAGCATCCTTGGCCTTGATACCCTCCATCATGGCCGGGTCCATCTTCTCCATCGCCGTCATGTATGCCTGATGCGCGTCGTCCATGTCAGCCTTCGACATTTCCATTCCTGGCATTGGCGCCATCTGATCGGCCTGGCGGCATTGCTCCGGCAACGGGGATGCCATTTCTTGGCCAAGAGCGAGCGAACCTGCTCCGGCCAAAAACGTCGCCGTGGCAAGGGCGAGTTTGATATTGTTCATGGTATTTCTCCTATCTCTTACGTTGATCGTGGACTGCAGCGCGGCTGTTATCCAACGAGTGGGACGAGCCGCCGGACGTGGAAAACAGTCCGCTTTGGCGGTCGGTCTAATCGACCCGTTACCTGAGACGGAGGAAGAGCGCTGGTGTCGCCAGCCCCGTTTGATCTTTGCTGACCAAAAGTTGGCGTCAAGCCGCTCGGGGGAATGCCTGCCGTGCAGTGGAGAGATGCACAACAATTGGCGCCGCCAAAAATGTCTTGATGGCAATTGATGGCGGGATTGGCCTCAGACGCCTGGATGTGGGTTGTGACCAATCTGGTCTGCAGCTGACCTGAACTGCCGGGCACGAAACCAGCGGCCGCAAACACCACCACAGTGATGCAAATTGCCATAAAGAGTGGGTGTATCTGCTGGGGCTTCGGCACGGTCGGCAAACGGGCAGTTGTCAGTTTGGTTCCCAGGGAAGGGCGGTGAAAGCCCAGCAGTTCTCATCGCCCAACCTAGCTAGGCTTGAAGGACCGGAGTGAGACGATGTCGCGCCGCCATAGCGACCACCCTATTTTGATGCAGCGTACGCGAACTCTTCAGTGTCGGCGGAAGCACGCAATGCTTACTGTTCCCGTCAAAGGCGGTATAGATGCCCTGCCAAAACACCCGGACCCGAAGCGATGCCCGCGAAGCTTTCCGTCAACCTCAACGCCATCGCCATGCTGCGCAATCGCCGCGACCTGCCGTGGCCGAGCGTCACCGGGCTCGGCCGTCTTGCCCTTGCCGCCGGGGCGCACGGGCTGACCGTGCATCCGCGGCCCGACGAGCGCCACACCAGGCATTCCGATCTGCCGGAGATCCGGGCGCTGATCGACGACGAGTTTCCCAAGGCGGAATTCAACATCGAGGGTTATCCGACCGAGGATTTTCTGGCGCTTGTGGAAAAGCACCAGCCGAAACAGGTGACGCTGGTGCCCGACGATCCGGCGCAGGCGACCTCCGACCATGGCTGGAACTTTGCCGCCGAGGCCGCGTTTCCTTAACCCGATCGTCAAACGCCTGAAAAAGGGGGGCTTTCGCGTGTCGCTGTTGTCCGACCCAAATCCGGCAGGCGTCAATGCCGCGCGCGACACCGGCGCCGACCGGATCGAGCTCTATACGGGCCATACGGCAGCTATCATCTGGTGGTGAACAACCTTCCGGCATTGGCAAAACGCATTCCGGCATTGGCCGAAGTGTCTATCGGACATGGGTTGATAGCCGATGCGTTGGAGTATGGCATGGCCGGTATTGTCGGGCGGTTTCTGAAGGCCTGCGGGTGGTAGGGCGCTTGCCCAAGGGCAAAGGACTGGGGCCCCAGTTAATCGATTACTGATCCGCGGCGTCGCGTTCATGTCAGAGCGCTGGTTATGACATGCGAAACCAGCTAGCCCTTTGCGCTACAGGACAATTCAAGCTTCGTCGCGAATATCTTGCTCATGTCAGTCCCGGCGGGATCGTTGAAAAACGCGTCCGTGAGTGTTTTCTGATTCTGCGAAATGGCTTCGTCGGCATTCGGCCTTATGACAGTGCGCGTACACGTCCCCGGCAACCGGTCGACCACCAAATTGTCATCCGTCAGAAAATCGATGGCAGTGTAGAAGCTCGGATCGTAAACCCCGAAATCGATTTTTCCGGTAAGCATCAAGGGCTTTTTGGGCCTTGATTCTGAATGAGATAATCAACTGGTCATTCTCGAATTTTGTCGTGAGCGATGGTGGAGGATCCATCAAAACATCCTTTCCATCGACCGTTACCAGCTGAAAATATTTGTAATCAGCAAGCGATGCATAGACCGTTTCGGAAACAAGAGTCATCTCTGATTTGTCGAGCTTGAGATCGAGATTCTTGTCGAACTCCATCATCACCGTGCTGGAGAATATTTCGTCGAATCGCCACAAATGCTGCAGTGAGTCTATAGACGACTGGTCAGGGGAAAGGGTGATACTGAGGCTTGCTTCCGCAAAAACGTGTGGGTGCGCGCTTGCCTGGCCCGTCAGGCAAAAGGCTATCATCGGCGCGATTGATGCGATGCTAGATGCCGCTTTGCGATTCATCGGCACACCTCCAAGACGGGAGAGCAAATCTTGGGGCGGATGCGACAAAAGTTTCAACACAAGCTCCCAAGTGAATGGCTCGATTCAAACCTAACAAACTGGGCGTTGGCCGGAGTGTTGGACCTGTCGCAGAATCTTAGCAAATTGTTGCACAGTCATCACCCTTGACGCTCGCTATCCTCAAGTGGTCGCTGTCTTGCTGCTTGAGCAGGTCGTCGATGCGCTGGCGCTCGCGGTTGAAGGCGACAAGATCATCGCCCTTCAGCACTTTGCCGACTGGCAGGCGAACGCGCATCGCATCGACCTTGGTGCCGTTGACGATCAACTCGTAATGGAGATGAGGACCGGTGGAAAGACCGGTCGAGCCAAGATAGCCGATGACCTGTCCTTGCCTCACTCGTGCGCCTGGCACGATGCCTTCGGCAAAGGCGTTCTGGTGATTGTAAGACGTCTCATAGCCGTTAGCGTGGCGCAGTATGGTCTGCTTGCCATAGCCGCTTGCCCATCCGGCCTTCTCGACGACGCCGTTTCCGGCGGCAATGATCGGCGTTCCGATTGGAGCTGCCCAATCTGTTCCGGTATGCATTTTGACGTAACCTAGGATCGGGTGACGCCTAAGTCCAAAACCAGAGGTAAATCTGCCATTGGGAACCGGGTTGCGCAGCAGGAACTGCTTGGCGCTGCTGCCGTTCTCGTCGTAATAGTCGGTGCTACCGTCCTGCATCTGGAAGCGGTAGAAATTGTGGACGGTGCCACCAAAGGTCGACGAAACATAAAGCAGTTCGGACTCGTCGGACGCATGGTCGTCGCTGTCCGGTTGCGAGAACAGCACATCAAGGCGGTCCGACGGATTGAGCCGCGACTGGAAGTCGACATCAGACGCCAGCAGCTTGACCAGTTGCTGCGTCATCTTTTTCGACATGCCGTAGGAATAGGCGGCGCGGTAGATGCCATCATAAATGTTCGGCAAATTGCCACGCACCACCACCGGCGGTGAGTCGTCGAACGCCGTCAGCAATTCGGGATTGGGTTCCGGCTCCTGCGCAGGCACATACTGGCCATGATCGTCGAGCGCGATGGTGACGATGTGCTGGGTCTTGTCGTAGACGCTGGTGCGAACGACCTTGGCGGCGTCGCCATGCACCTCAAGCCCGACGCGCAACACTGTTCCCGCCTTGAGCGCCGGCGCATTGAGCAGTTTGGCGATCGCCTCGGCCATGCCGGTGGCGTCCTGGCCCGTGTAGCCCGAATCAGCGAAGGCCTCGGTAATGTCGAGGTCCTTGGTGAAGGGAATGATCTCCTCGGCGAAAGCCGGCGTCTGATCGTCGGCAACGGCCCGCGGCGACACCGAAACGTTTTCCGGCACTACCTTGACGTCGTAGGAGCCGGCCATGCTTTCGGCAAAGGCCTCGCCGAATCGCTGCGGGTCGACATAATGCAGCGACGCCACTTGAACCGCGCCCTCGCTCAGACCTGCGCCGGCGCCGCGCACCACCTTTTCCACCTCGTCGGCTGACAGGTCGCTCTTTTCATCGAAGGACGCCGTTTCGATCGGGAAATCGACGGTCTTCAAGCTCATCTCGCTTTCGACCTTGGCACCATAGATCTGGCTGACGCCAGCGTCGGTGGGTGGCGGCTGCGCGGCGCCGTCGTCAGCAAACACCTGCATCGGGTCAAAGGGCGGGTAGGGGCGGTTGGTCGTGTGTCCGGCGGCAAGCGACATCTTGATCTGCACGAAGGGCATGGTGTGGATGACGTCGCGGTCGCCAACCTTGGTCACCATCGACACTTCCATGCGCCGGCGGTCCTTTGCCTTGGCGATCTGCCTTAGCGCCACCAGCCTGGTCGTCTTGGCGACTTCACCGGAATCGCCGCCGTTTTCGACGTGGGCCAACTCGGCGATTTCGGGCGGGGTCGCCAGTTGCTGGCGGCCATCAACCGCTGCGAACAGTGCCACGCCCATCAGCACACTCGAGGTCACGCCAGTAAGAAAAGTGCCCGACAGCCAGCGCGCCGAAATCTCGCGCCGGTCAGGGGGCGGCTGCGGCCACCCGCGACCAGCGGCGGCTCATTGCCGAGCGCAGCGATGACATCGACCGTGTCGTGCATTCAGAAAGGCGCTTCTTCCCCGGGCGGAACGGCTTTTTGCCGTGTTTGAGCCGAAACAAGTGCCTGTCACGGCTGGCAAAGTCAACGACGCGGCTGACCAAAGCAGGACTCTGTTGGTTAGGCCTCATCGTCTAGATCGGTTTCCGATGGCAATGAGGCGGCAGGCTAGGTCCAAACGTGGCGATCCACATGGTGGCGCGATGCTGTCGAGCAAAGTGCTATGGATGCCTCGCTGCTGAGAGGAGGGCAGCCGGAGCCTCTCTAGTGCCCGGCGCGCTGTCGCCGCCCCGTCGCATGTGAGTAACCATGTCGCCGATCTGACTGGCCCCATCATTGACACGCAGTGTGAATGGCCGTTAACATTTCGTTAACAATCAGGGACGGGCGGGGCAATGTTTTCCTTTTCGACGGCGCGGATCGTGCGCATGGCTGCCGGGATTGCAGCCGGACTGGCTGTTTCGGCATGGGCTGCGGTGCCAGCGGGTGCTGCCCATCCGATGGCAACGGGCGGCCCCACCTCGCAGCCGAGCGGACACCACGATTTCTGCAAGACCAATCCGGCCGAATGCTCGATCCGCCCAACCAATCTCGCACCGGCAACCATGACCGACGCGCTGTGGCGCAAGCTGACCAGCGTGACCGCCAAGGTCAACGCCGCCGTCAAGCCGAGGAGCGACTATGACATTTACGGCAAGGATGAAGTCTGGGCCTATCCCAACAGGGGCGTCGGCGACTGCGAAGACTACGTCCTCGAGAAGCGCCGTGAACTGAACCGCATGGGAATGTCGCTGGCCGATCTTCTGATCACTGTCCTGCGCAAGCCGGACGGCGAAGGCCATGCGGTGCTGACGGTCCGCACCGACAAAGGCGACTATATTTTGGACAACCTGACTGACAAGGTCCGCCAGTGGGATCAAACAGATTATCAGTTTTTGAAGCGTCAGGCCGTCGGCAACACCGGACACTGGGTCTCGATCCGGGACGGCCAGCCAATGCTCGTCGGAGCGGTGCAGTAGAACATCCTGATTTGTATTCGGCTCCGCCGGTTCTTAGATATTCAATGCGCCTGGGCCGGTCACCCGTACGCCTTAGAACCCAGATCCATTCGTCATTCACTCGGACTATGCGGGTCCGCCAAGGCGGCCTCCGGCCGGCTAATCGGCACGTCGTCCAACGACGTTTTCTTGGCAAGGGCCGCGGCGCCACGGCTTTGGAGAAGTTTCCGGAAGCTTGGGTGCATGCCTCCATCTGAATAGGCGTGAGCTTCGATGGTTGCGCCGGAAGCGAGAAGGGCTGCCGTCTTGCGTGCATCGGCATCGTCTCGAGCGGCCACAGCACCATTTTCCGAATTTAGCAGAGGTGGACAGGAAGCGAGCGGATCGCGTGGATCGCCACCTTCAAACTCCGCGTCGAAAACATACCGTCTATCGCAGTAAGAGACCTTCGGCGGACGGCGTGTCACTTCAAAATTGTCGTAACCCTGCTTGAGGTTCGTCCAGAAATCAAAATTGGGATCATTGCGGTTCTTCGCCATGTTTTCCGGGGTCATCCGGAATGGAAAAGCCTGTACCTGAAATGATGACTGACCGCCCCTTATGGCCTCCCGGACGACCGAGTAGATTTCCGCAACCCCGGCATCAGTGAGCGCGAAACAACCCGACGATGAGCATGCACCGTGAACCATCAACGCTTCGCCGCGATAGCCAAGGGCGCTTTCCAGCTTGTTGGGGTAACCGAGGTTGAATGACAGATAATATTGAGAATTCGGATTCAGCATGCCCGCGGACACCTGATAGAACCCTTCTGGAGCCTGACGGTCACCATTCCTGGTTTTGGGTCCAAGTTTGCCGGACCAGCGGCACATCGGAAAGGTCTTCAGAAGCGCGTATCGCCCAGAGCGATCACGTTTCCAGATCTCCAGCTCACTCTCATCCTTGAAGATCCGGATCAGAATCGGATCGGCCGGCGTCATTTTCCGCCTGCTCATATCGCTGACGAGGCTTGCATTGATCGGCTGGTTTGCTTTGTCAGCGACTTCGAGAACAGTCGACACGCACCCCGACACAAAAATTGCAAGCGCGGACAAAATCAAGAATCTGGACAGTTTCTGACTCACTGTATTCTCGTCATCATTAGGATCCAGCTTCCGGTGCGGCTCCACCATGGGTGAGTCCGATTCCGCAGAAGATTCACATAGCAGTGGCAGCATTGTCCGTCAGCAGGGTTAACGAAATTCGACTGCGCTTGCTGGTGTGAAATGGACGGCCCAGTGGCGTTCATCGGACGATCGACAGTGGATGAGTGCGGCTCCTCAAGCCTGAACAATCCGTCACTTGGTCTGAAAGCGTGCCACCGACAGGAACTTGACGGCGTTGCCGGTGAACCGGTTGGCGTCGGCCATCTGGTTGTCCGGCAGGAAGCCGGCGGTATACACCTCGCTCGGCGGCGTATGCACGATATTGTAGGCATAGCGCGGCGCTGTCGTTGCGCTGGAAACCGTGGCGACATTCTCGCCGCTGTTCAGCGCCCAGCGCGCGGCCTGAGGCGCGGCGGCAAGCACAACGGCTGCCCTGTGACCATGCTGTGGGTCACCGGCAGTGGCCCTGGATTCCTTGCCCGTGGTCTTCACGCCTGTGCTGATTGCCAGAACCGGATCAGAACCCGCCGTACGGGCAGCGATGGCGTTGCGAGGCGATGCGGCACCGACGCCTGAGGGCTCGTTGAACGCCGACAGAGAGGCGACCTGATATCCGTCGGTCGCGCTGGCTTGATCGACAACGGCCTTATCTGGCCGCTCGCGCGGCTGCACCGGGAGGGCGTCGGCGGCAGTCGGGTTGTGTGATGCCGCATCGCTCTGCACCAGCGCGTCGTTATCTTCTTGAGGCGTAAGGTCAGCATGGTCTGGACGCCAACTTGGCATCGGAACGCTGCTGAGCGCGACCTGCGCCGAATAGCCGACATCCGGGGCTTGCGATGTCGCCAGCATCCGCTCGGTGGCGGCCGTGGAGTCCGCCGTGCCGGACGGAACATTCTGCGGCGTCTGAGAGCTAACATCGGCCTTCGGACGCGGTGCGAAATCAGGCAGTGGAATGCTGCGCGCCGGCAGTGCCGCGATGATCGTCTCCGGCGTGTCCTTCTGCGGCTCCGGAGCGGCGGCATTATCGTCGGCAACCTGCGGAATCTCGGCACGCTGTGCATCTTTCGGCGCCACGATCGCAATGCCAGGCAGGTTGCTGCTCTTGGCGGCCACCGCCGGCTTCACGCTCTTTGGCTTGGGCGCGGGTGCGGCCGAAGCCGTCTGGACATCGGCGCTGTCGTCGGCTTCGTCGTCGCCGCCGCCAAAGAAAGCAGAGAGGAACCCACCGGATTTCTTAGTGCTGCCGCCGGCACTTGCCAGTTCGATGGCCGGAGCACCCGAGCCCTTGCGCGCCTTGTAGGAGGCGAGCGCCTGTGCATAACCGGGCAGCGGCTTACCGTCGCTTGGCACATGCAGCGTCTTGCCGTTGGGGAACAGGCTGACCAGTTCCTGGCGGCTGATGCCGGGCCAATGACGCACATTGCCGACATCCATATGGACGAAGGGCGAACCCGACGACGGATAGTAGCCGACGCCGCCGCCCTGCATCTTCAGGCCAATGTTGCGCAGCTTCTTCAGCGGTACGCCCGGAATGTAGAAGTCCATCGCCTTGCCCAGCATGTGCTGGCTTTCCTTGGCGACACCGCGGCTGCGGCTGCGCAGCATCGAATTGGTCGCCGGCGAGCGATAGCCGCAGACGACCTGGATGTAGTCTGTGGCACCGCTGGCGCGATACGCTTCCCAGACCAGATCCAGCAGGCGCGGATCCATCTTGGTCGGCTCGTTGCGGCGCCAGTCGCGCAGGATGATGTTGATCTTCCTGAGACCCTCCGGAACGTAGCGGCCATTGCGCTTGTAGACGATCTCGGCCTTTTCCTGGGTGTGGAGATGATAGAGCTTCAGCGATCGCACCTCGGCGCTGGCGCCGGTCGCGGCCGCTGCAAGGAACCCGAACGCAACAATCACCGCTGCCAGCCATCTCGGCCAGACGCTCATGTGATAGTGCCGCCCGTCTTTGTGTCGTTCGACTTGGTTCAAATCAAAAGGCCTTGCAGGCTGCCGTTTGTCCCCGGATTTGCCCAAACGGATGCGTCGTTCTCACATCCGATATCGATCCAAAATGGTTAATCACCGCTTACCTGAAGCCGAAATGCGGTAACACCGTGGCGATATCCCGTCAAAAATGTTGTGTACGTTGCTGACAAACCGCTGGACGAAGCGCCTCCGAGATCCCACGGAGATATTCTGCGAAACCGATCAGCGACGCGGCGTGATCTCGGCAGGGTCATCCCCGTCACCCCTCTACATGCCGCCGCCACAGCCGTCGGACAGGTTCCATACATCGACGATCTGCTTGCCGGTGAAATCGTGCTCGTGAATCAGGTATTTCGCCAGACCGCCATACACCTTCCAGCGCCAGCATTGGCAACAGCACGGACCCTTCTCCTCGGAATTTGCCATCGCATGGTCGTAGGTCTGCTGTTCGGCGCTGGTGAGTTTCACATCGTAGTAAGGCATCATCTTCTGCGCGACGCCCGCCGGGATATCGTACGGATCGCTCGGGATCATCGCGATGTCTCGGTATCTGGCCAAGCCGTTGACCTGCTCGACGTAGCGCTTCATTTCCATCGGGCTGCAACACGAGCCCTTTATCCGCGACGTCGGCGGCATGGTGGCGATCGACTCCGTATATTTGGCGGAGCACGTGCTGTTGCCGTTCTGGCTGAGGTCTTTGAAGCGGCTCACAAGGCCGGATCATCCGCGGCGATTGCCGTATCCGATTCCCTAAGAAAGCCCGCAATCGTCGCGGCGCCAACGACACCCAGAATAACTGTCCGTCGGCTTGGGTGCGATATCCCTGTCATTTGCCTGCCCTCGCTTGTTCAATCAGTTTCTTCATCGTCGCAAGGTCGGTCGCGCCGGGAAAGATCTGGTTGCCGACGACGAACCCCGGCGTTCCCGTGATCTTCAGCGCCTGGGCCAGTTCCATGTTGCGGTCGATCAGTGCCTGGATATCCGGCTGCTGCATGTCGGCCTTCAGGCGCGGCACGTCGAGGCCGGCCTCCGCCGCGACCCTGAGCACCACGGCCTCGGTCACCCTTGTCCTGGCGCCGAACAGCGCCTTGTGGAACGCGCCATATTTGCCTTGTCGCTCGGCGGCGAGCGCCGCCTTGGCCGCGAACACCGAATCCGGGCCGAGGATAGGGAATTCCTTGTAGACGATCCGGAGCTGCGGATCGTCGGCCGCCGCTTGCGCCATGATCGGCGCCACCTGGCGGCAATAGGGGCAGTTGTAGTCGAAGAACTCGACCATGGTGACGTTGCCCTCGGCATTGCCGCCAACCGGGCTTTGTTTGTCGCGGAAGATGTCGTCGGCGCGGGATGTGAGAACAGCCTTGGCCGCGGCCGCATCGGCCTCGCGCTGGCGCGCTTCCAATCCTTGGATCGACTCCATGATGACCTCGGGATGCGCGATGATGTAGTCGTGCATGCGCTGGTCGAACTGATCCTGGGACATTTCGCCGGCCGCCATCGCCGGTCGCTCCATGCCTTGCAGGCCGAGCAGGAGCCATGCTGCCAAGCCGATAAGCCTAAGGGCGCTGACAATTGCGCCGCCATCTCGTCTTGCGTCGTTCGGGTTGGTGATCATATGCGTCTCCTTTTCCCTGTGGTTTAGCCACGTCGGTGAAGCTGCGTCAGAAGAGGTTCTTCAATTTAGCCAGCCAGCCTTCGTCCGGTTCATCGTGAGGACGCTCGATGTTGTTGGTGAGCGCATTGACGAAAGTGACGAGATTGACCGAAGCGAAATTCAGGCCGTGGAAATTCGCCCGCCAGTGGCCTTGCCTGTCGATCACATGCGTGACCGTGCCGTGCATCTGATAGCCGTCATCGGTGAGGGTGAACTTGTGGCCGAAGGCCTCCGCCAGCTTGCGGGTCGTGTCCTCCGGCTGATCCTGGGTCATGGTCAGGAACAGCCAGTTGGCCGGGTCGAGCCCGTGCGCCGGCCCATATTTGCGCAGCACGTCCGGCGTGTCCCTCGTCGGATCGGTGGTAATGGTCACGAAGGTGACCTGATCCTTCATCGGCGTGCCGTTCACCATCGCCTGGATCTCGGCGATTTTTTCGGCATGCAGGGACAGACATCCGGGCACGATGTGTAGATGAAATGAAGGACGACGACCTTGCCGCGCAGATCGGCCATTCGCACGATGCGTCCATTGGCGGTGCGCAGTGTGAAGTCGGGCGCCGGCTTGTCGATCGGCTGGAAATACTTCTCGTCGCCCTCGAGCAGGGCGTTGACGTCATCCAGCGAGTGGGCTTGCGCGTTATGCGCGAAACCCACGATCAGCGCCGCCAGTGCGATCAGGCGGCGCAGCAGGCGCACGCTCAAAGCCAGGGAAAGCGCCTGCGGCTCGTCTGGAACCCGGACAAGCATCAACCACCGCCTTTCATGGGGCCATCGCCGTCCCCGTCCGCTTTTGCCGAAACGTTCCCGGTCGGACAGCCACTGCCGGTCATCCGGCTCATGCACAGGCCTAGCGCGCACATGGCGACGCAAGGCAGCACGCTGAGCAGCAGGGGCGCAATTTCCCGCGGCTCCCAACCAGGTCCAGTTGAAGGCGAGGCCGGCGATGGCGATGGCGCCGCCGGCGGCGATCTGGCCGCGCCGACCGCCGAGATAATGGCGGATGGTCGAGGAGCTATCGGGCGAGGCCTGCCTGGTTTGGGTGAGTTCTGTCGTGGCCATTTGTCGATTTCTTCTCATTTGGCCTTCATTTGGCGGCGAAATGGCTGCGGATGAACGCGACCATGTCGGGCGCATCCCACTCGGCCGGACCAATCAGCCGGCCGATTTCCTTGCCTTCGCCGTCGATCAGCAATGTCATGGGAAGGCCGGGGGCGCCGAGTGTGAACATCGCCTTGGCCGATGTGTCGATGCTGAGCGCGAGATGCTCGATGCCGATCTCTGTGAAGAACTTTTTCACCTTGTCGGGGCCGCCGCGATCCATCGACAGCGCAACGACCTCGAAGTCCGGCCCACCGAGCTCTGTCTGCAGGCGGTCGAGCGTCGGCATTTCCTTGCGGCACGGCGCGCACCATGTCGCCCAGATGTTGAGCAGGATGACCCTGCCGGAAAAATTGGCAAGCGTTCTCGGCTGGCCGGCGCCGTCCGCGAAGCGGATTTCCGGCACCGGGGCAGGAGCCTCGTGAACGGCAAAATTCTGCGGCGGTTCGGTGGCCGATGCAGGCCACGGAACCGCCAACAGTACGCCAACCAGGACCACAGCCAGTTTGCTCATGATCGCAGCCGGTTTCATTCTGATGCGTAGACGGTCGGTGCCTTGCCGTCCTTGGTGAAGGCGTAGATCGTCCAGGTCTCGGCTTTCTCACCGCCCATGCCAGGCGCGCCCGTCGGCATGCCGGCGAGTGTGATGCCTGATATAGCTGGCCGCTCCGTCAAAAGCTTCTTGACGATGTCGACTGGCACCAGGCCATCGACGACATAGCCGTCGACCATCAGCGTATGGCAGCCTTCGAGATTGGCGGGCACGCCGGCATCGCTGCTGATCTGCGAGAGATTGTTGACCGGCTTGATGTCGACCTTAAAGCCGTTGTGCTCCAGATAGTTGGCGTAGGATTCGCAGCAACTGCATTGCGGGTTCTTGTACATCACCGCGTTGATGGTTGCCGCGACAGCGGGCAGCGGCGTTGCGATTAGCAAAGCAAGGGCGGCGAGGCGATAGGTCAGTTTCATTGCGGTTCTCCTTTGGTTGAATGAAAAGGTTCAGGTCACACGGAAGACGGTCATCAGGCCGGTCATCTGGTGGTCGGCGACATGGCAGTGCAGCATCCAGTCACCGGGATTGTCGGCGACGAAAGCGCATTCGATCGTATCCTTGGGGGCAAGCAGCAGCGTGTCCTGCCATGTCCGGTTCGGCACCGGCGAACCGTTGCGGGAAAGTACGGACATGCTGAAACCGTGGATGTGCATTGGATGCCACCACGCGGTTTCGTTGCGCATGGTGAGATGGCAGGTGGCACCACGTGTCAGCGTGAACTGTGGCGCCATGCCGGCGTGGCCGTCACCGGTCATCGACATGCCGTTGATCGCCCAGGCAGCGCCGCTGTTCATGCCGGGCGTTGCCATGCCCATCATGCCGCCGATGCCGGCGAGCTTGCCGCCACCCATCATGCCGCCCTGCAGCACGATCTCCCGGTGCTCGGCCTTGGTGAGGTCGGGTTCGGGCAAGGGATTGCGCGGCAGGCCAACAGGCGCGTCGAGCGGATGGGTCCGCAGCGGCGGCGCATTGTCATAGGCAAACGTGGTCAGCGTGTAGGCGAGGCCGTCATAGAAATCGTCGATCACGGCATGGCGGCTGCCGGGGTCGCCCTGCATGTCGAGCACGATATCGATGCGCATGGCCGGCGTCAGCACCAGGCGGCCGTCCGCCGGATCATGCGGGTCGCAGGGCTGGCCATCGATCGCGACGACAACCGGACGGTGGCCTTCGAAGCGCAGCGCCATCATGCGGGCAAGTGAAGCATTGGCTAAGCGCAGCCTGATGCGCTCGCCAGCATGCACCGCCTGATCAGCCAGAGGCGCTCCGTTGATCGTGATGACATTGCCTACCCGGCCCGACATCGCCGCGTCCATCGCGCTGCCGAAGCCGGCGGCGATCTGCCCATCGGCGGCAAGCCGCCAGTCCTGCAGCAGCCATAAGAGGTCGCGGTCGACGGCAAGGGGTTCGCGCTCCTCGACAACGAGGGCACCGGCAAGCCCACGCCCGAGCTGCACGAGACTGTCGGCATGCGGGTGGTACCAGAAGGTGCCGGCATCGGGCGGAGTGAATTCGTAGATAAAGCTCTCGCCCGGTTTGATCGTTGGCTGGGTGAGGCCCGGCACGCCGTCCATGGCGTTTTGCAGGCGGATACCGTGCCAATGAACTGTGGTGTCCTCATCCAGTCCGTTCTCGACGGTGATGCGAACCGGTTCGCCCTGCCGCAGGCGCAGCATCGGGCCGGGAACGGTGCCGTCATAGGCCCAGACCGGCGTAGACGGACCGTCAGGGCCGATGAACCGGGCCTGGCCCGGCGCGACCCTGATCCGGCGTTCGTCGGGAGCGGATGCCCGCACGGGGCGCATCGATGCGGATAAGGCAACGCCCGCCGCCGCAATGAGAAACCTGCGGCGCGAAACAGCAAAACTGAAATCGGTATTCACGTTTGAACCCTTTGGACCCACGAGGCCAATGACGCGTAGCGGCATCGGGTCTCGTCATTGCTATGTGCGAATTGATCTCGGCACGCGGAACGCGCGCAAAGACGACCAGACGCAGAAGTCAACTGCCAGGGGCAGGAGACTTGGGCGTCAGATCAGGTCGCTGGGTCGTGGAGGGGATGGGTCGGGCAGGGAACTTCGCCCATGCAGGAGCGGAGTTGGCAGCGCCGATGGTTGTTGCGCCTGCGGAACCACGGTGAGGGCGAGGTCTTCCGGCAGCACAGCGAGCACAGGAGCGATGCACGTCGGCGGACAGTGCATCGGGTTGCCGTTGTCGCCTGCGCCATTGAGGCAGGCCTTGCATTCACCATTCATGGCATTATCGGCCATTTTGACCATGCCGGTATCTGGAGCCATCGCCATGCCGCTCTCGGCCGTCATCGTCATCTTGGCCGACATGACGCTCGCTTGGGCGCCAGCAAGACTGAACCCAGCGGTCAGGAAGACCGCAAGGAGCAAGACGAGGATATGCTTTGGCGACCAGTGTGCCATCATCTGTTCAAGCTGGCCTCAAAAGGCGGCATTTGCAAGCCCTCGACGCTGCGACTTCGGGACAATGAACACGCCTCGGTCGCCGATGCGGTCGTGTCTCAGTTTGAAATTTGACGGGCGCTCTTTTTGTAAAGGCCGCGCTTGCCTGGCTTAAATTCGGCGCGCGACTGTTGCAGGACGACGATCGCGCCCTGGAGAGCTAACCCCGCCATGATGGCTGCGACGATGATGTCCGGCCAGCCTGCGCCAGTACCGAAAACACCCAGCGCGGCCAACAGCACCGCCAGGTTGCCGAGGACATCGTTGCGGGTGCAAATCCATGCCGAGCGCATGTTTGCGTCGCCGCCTCTGTAGGCCCACAGCAGCCCGAACGAGGCGGCGTTGGCTAGCAGCGCAGCAAGCCCGACCGCACCCATTGTCGACGCTTCTGGAAGGGTTGCATGCGTTGCGTGCCAAACGGTTACACCGATCACCCAGAGGCCGAAAACACCCATAGTTGCGCCTTTGGCAAACGCCGCCATGGCACGGTGCCGCAAAGCCATGCCGACCACAAACAGGCTGATGGCGTAGTTGCCGGCGTCGCCAAGGAAGTCGAGTGCATCAGCCTGGAGCGAGGCAGACCCTGCCGCGACGCCAGCGCCGATTTGAACCGCAAACATTGCCGCGTTGATACCCAGTACCGCCCAAAGAATGCGCCTATACGACGCGTCTTCCTGCTTCGACGGTTCGTGGTCATGTCCGCAGCATTCTGCGCCCATTGCGACCTCCATGCCTTCCACCAAGCATATAGGAGTTCCAGGCCGGATGCGACGGAACGTGCAAGCCAATGATGGTTTCGGCCGCGTGAGACCGCTTGCGATCTTTGACCGAGAGTTCTGCGAAGCAGACGTCCGAGCGAAAGCAGAACGTCGGTTACGATGAGCGAGACAAATTCGTTGGGTCAGGACGCTCGCATAGTCGCTAAAAAGGCGGCTATCCGAGTATCCGATCGTCGGCCCGCACAATCCCGTCGTCAACGTTTTGTATGAGCGTGGGAATAGTTCCGCCTGTTGGCGCCCAGCCTGACGGTCCGAGCCGGAAGCTTTTGCTCGTCGATCTGACGAATCTCACCTCGTCGAGGTCCCACGCCCGGCACTCGAGATGGATCTCTGGCCGCTCGATCCGAATAAGGTTGAAAGAATTGGCTTCTTGCCGGCGGCGCGAAGAAATCGCCGTGCCTGCTTGGATCAGCAAGGCGGAGTAGCCCTCGATATCGTATCGGACCGCACTCGAATCCATGCGGTTCAGATGCAGATGTCCGGACAGGATCACATCGACGCGGCTTTGTGAGAATACTCCCATCGCCATCCTCGCCCGCCCGACGATACCGTCGTCGTCATTCGCGCTGGCGCCTTCGAAGGGATGGTGTGTCACCACGATCCGTGTCGTCTCATCCGACTGATCGGCAAAACTTCGTCTCGCCCACGCGAGCTGCTCGCTGTTGATACGGCCTCCCTTGATCGTTAACGACCGAGCGGTGTTTATCCCAGCGATGGCCAGCTCCGGATCGGCATAGAACGGGTCGGTATCCGCCGTTATATAGCGCTTGTAACGCGTCAACGGCGTGAAGAAGCGCGCGAACAGGTTGTAGAGCGGGACATCATGGTTACCCGGCACGACGAGTTTCGGGTATGGCAACGTGTCGAGAAATGCCCGTGCCTGCGTGAATTCTTCCTTGCGCGCGCGCTGCGTCATGTCTCCCGAGACGACAACAATGTCAGGGTTGGCTGCGCAAACGTCGGCAGCGAGTGCATCGGATACTGTCTGGTCAATTCTGCCAAAATGCAGGTCGGAAAGATGGGCAATCGTCTTCATCAAGCCCATACCTCACCAGAATCATGGGTCTCGAGGGGTGGCCTTCGTCAACACGGGTGCGAGAACCCGCAGTGCACCAGGCCGTATCCGATAACGCAACGGAGTTGTCGCCTCGACGGTTTCACCGTCCATCGCAATTCGCATGCGTTGTCGGCGCGCCCTGATCTCAAGACTTTGCACCCGGAATAGTTCCACATCGCGGACTGGGTCGATCAAACCGAAGGCGACCTTGAAGGGTAGCAGCGCAAGTCCGAGCCAGGACTGCTGCTTCACGACATAGACGCACAGTTCCGCAGCGGTAAGGCTGCTGCGGTGGCCGAGCTTGCTCAAATCGTAGAAATTGTTGCCAACGAACACGCAGAGGGTCCGCTGTTCTCGCCCCTTGTCGTCGATTGAGATTCTGACCCGCTGCCAGGATGATGCCTTGAGCATCAGGAGAAGCGCCGGGCCGAGAGCGGCAAGCTTTCCTACCCCTAGCCGCTTCTGCTCTGCGGACCGTTCGGCGACAAGAAACGGATAGATGCCGACGGACGAGTTGTTGAGGAAGACCCGGCTGTTCACCTCCGCAACATCGATTTTCTGCACGTGGCCCGCCGCGATGACGTCCATGGCCGCTTCCAGATCTTTCGGCAAACCCAGATCCCTGGCGAAATGATTGAGGGTGCCCAGCGGCAGGACACCAAGCACGACATTTGTTCCCGCCGTTGCCGACGCTACGGAACCAATAGTGCCATCGCCGCCGCCGACCACGAGGGTCGGCGGCTTACCGCCGGGCGATTTCGCCAGGACGAACTTGTGCGCCATCTCGGCGATCTCGCGGCCTTCTGCAAGTCGCACCTCGGTTTCGATCCCTCGTGCGTGAAGCCCACCTCGAATAAGCTTTTCGAAGTCCTCGCCTTTGTTGCGCTGAATGGTGCCTGCGCTCGCATTGAGGAGGACCAAAACTGTCATCTTTGCGCCATTTGCACGGTTGGGGTGAGAGTCCAAACGCCTTCCAAAGGGGACGAATTGCTGTATGTTGCCTTTGACTTGTAACGGCCGTTGCATTAACATGTTGCGATGGTTGAAATCAACTGGCTTCTCCTCACCTACAAAGTACCTCCGGAGCCCGCCACGAAGCGCGTTGCTTTGTGGCGGCGGCTGAAGGGAATGGGGGCCGTCTATCTGCAAAATGGCGTTTGTCTGCTGCCCAAGACCGACGACCATGTGCGGCGACTGAAGATGTTGGACAATGACATCACCGAAATGGGCGGCGAGGCCGTGCTTCTCGAAACAGTGGCCCTCGACAACGCCCAGGAGGAGAAAGTTGTCGCACGGTTCAAGGCCGATCGCGATGACCAGTATCGGGAGTTTCTGCGACGTTGCGACGACTACGAGGCCGAAATTGCCAAGGAGATCTCAATCAACAAATTCACCTATGCCGAACTTGAAGAGGAAGATACCGACCTGAAGAAGCTTCAGGGCTGGCTGGATAAGATCAAGAAGATCGATTTCTACGGTGCGGCGCTGGCCGAAGAGGCAACCCAGCGCCTGCGCGGCTGCGAAAAGCTGCTCGACGGCTACGCCCAGCGTGTTTTCGATGCTCATGCCGAGAACCGGTGAGGGCAGACGTCAAAGATGACGAAGCAAGCGCGATGACGACCGAGGTGATCTATCCCTCTGCTGCCCGGCAAGGCATCCCGACCGGCGTATGGATCCTTGGCTTCGTGTCGATGCTCATGGACATCTCGTCAGAGATGATCCACGCGCTGCTGCCCGTCTATATGGTGATGGCACTCGGCACCTCGGCCCTCACAGTCGGCATCATCGAGGGCATCGCCGAGGCGACGGCCTCAATCACGAAGGTTTTTTCGGGCGCGCTAAGCGACTGGCTCGGAAAGCGCAAACTCCTCGCCGCGCTCGGCTACGGTCTCGCCGCTTTCACCAAGCCAATCTTTCCCTTGGCGTCTTCGATCCAATGGCTCATCGCCGCACGCTTCATCGACCGTATCGGCAAGGGCATTCGCGGCGCGCCACGCGATGCGCTTGTCGCCGACATCGCCCCGCCGCATTTGCGCGGCGCAAGTTTTGGTCTTCGCCAGTCGCTCGACACGATCGGCTCCTTTCTCGGGCCGCTCATCGCCATCGGCCTGATGTGGTGGACCGCCAATCATTTTCAGACGGTGTTCTGGATCGCTGTCATTCCGGCATTCCTGTCCGTTGGGCTGATCCTCGTCGCCGTTAAAGAACCGGAGCGCCCGCAGAAGTGGCGCCGCGTCCGGATGCCGCTGCATCGCGACGAACTACGCCGACTTGGGGCGACCTATTGGTGGGTCGTGGCGGTCGCTGCAGTCTTTGCGCTCGCGCGGTTCAGCGAAGCCTTCCTCATCTTGCGCGCGCAATCGATAGGTCTGCCGCTAGCGCTGATCCCGATCGTGCTGGTGATCATGAGCCTTGCCTATTCCCTGTCAGCCTATCCCATCGGGGTGCTATCCGATCGCGTCAACCGCCTGACCCTTCTGGCCGCTGGCCTTGTCCTACTTTTGCTGGCCGATCTCGCTCTCGCCTTTGCGACAGGCATCGTGTGGGTTGGGATGGGCGTCGTGTTCTGGGGCCTCCATATGGGCTTCACGCAAGGCTTGCTGGCAACCTTGATTGCCGAGACGGGGCCAGCGGAGCTACGCGGAACCGCCTTCGGCATGTTCAATCTTGTGACCGGTGTCGCGCTGCTTTTCGCCAGCGTCGTCGCCGGTGCGCTTTGGGATCAAACGGGGCCGCAAGGGACTTTCCTGGCGGGAGCCGCTTTCACCGTGCTGACGCTCGCAGGATTGTTTGTCATCCGCGGTCGGCTGAGAGGGCGGGCCAATGCCTGAATACAGTCGGCGCCACCCGTGGCACTCCCCCCATCAATTGCCCCCAAGCGCGAAAACCTACCACCGAACCTAGGAGCTGCCTGCCTATGTATGAACTCGACGCCGCGGTAACACATGCAATCAATGGGCTGGCAGGGCGAAGCGCGGCCGTCGATTTTCTGATGATCTGGATTTCCGCGATTGGTGTGCCACTTCTGGTGTTGGCCGTCGCCGTTCAGTGGTGGCGACGCACCGACAGACCGCAGGTCCGTCACGTCCTTGTCGCGGCAGGGCTCTCATTCCTTCTCGGTCTCGCCCTCAATCAGTTCATCCTGCTCTTCGTCCACCGGATGCGGCCGTACGATGGCGGTGTGACGCATCTGCTGGTTGCCCACAGCGCCGATCCCTCGTTCCCTTCCGACCACGCAACGGCGACCTTTGCCATCGCGGCGGCGTTTCTCCTGCATGGGATGCGACGCGTTGGGCTGGGTTTCCTCGCAGCGGCGGCTCTCGTGACCTTCTCTCGCGTCTATATCGGAACCCACTACGCCAGTGACGTTCTGGGCGGAGCGCTGACCGGGGTTGTCGCCGCCTTCGCCGTTCGAGCAGTCTATCGGCAAGACACCCGCATCGACCGCCTCGTGACCAGCATTTTATAGGGCGCCTCGGGATGCTGACGTCCTTGGTCTCATCGGTGGTCGAATTCCTGACGGCGCACCCGCATGTGGCCTATCTGGCGGTGTTTCTCCTGGCGCTCTCGGAGTCGATCCCGATGATCGGCGTCGTCATCCCAGGCACCGCCGTGATCCTCGCGCTCAGCACCCTGGTGCCGAGCGGCGTATTGTTGCTCTGGCCGTTGCTGATCGCAGCCACTCTAGGCGCTATCGCTGGTGATGGTTTTGCATTCTGGCTCGGGCACCGATATCATCGCGAGATTCTTGGTCTCTGGCCACTGAACCAAAACCCCGAACTGATAGAGCGCAGCGAAGCGTTTTTCGCGCGCCACGGCGACAAGAGTATTTTTTTCGCCCGCTTCACACCGGGAGTCCGCGCCTTCATTCCGCTCCTCGCCGGTATGCTGGGGATGTCGGTCAGGCGGTTCTATGCCGTGAATATCGCTTCGGCGCTCGCCTGGGCTCCTTCACATATCCTGCCCGGTGTGCTGGTCGGTGCCGCGTTCGGCATTTTCGGTGCCGCCGCAAAGCCGCTGGCGATCCTGCTGTTCGTTTTAGTCCTGGCAGGTTGGGTTGTTCTGCATGTCGTGCGCTGGACGTTGCGCCGCGGCATTCCCCTGCTCATCGTTGGTGTGGAACGGCTGCGGACCTGGGCCGGCGCCCACGACACCTGGATTGGACGCAATCTCACCAGTTTGCTCGATCCCTCGTTACACGAGGTGCTGGCTCTCGGATTACCAGTGGTTCTGCTCATTGCAGCAGCCTGGCTGTTCTTAGGCGTTCTGGAGGATGTCGTTAGTGGCGACCCGTTGGTGCTTGCCGACGGCGCGATCTACCGCGCCCTCCAGGATCTTCGCACCGCACCCAGCGATGCGGTGATGATCGCCATCACCGAAGTCGGCGACACCGTCGTCGTGGTCGCGGTCACAATCATCATCTTTCTGTGGCTTGCCTGGAAGCGGGCTTGGCGCACGGCCGCCTACTGGGCCGCCGCAATCGCCGGCGCATCGGCGCTCAACACAGCCATCAAGGTGGCATTGCATCGAGCCAGACCCGGTGAGTTGCTCTATTCCGGCTGGAGCGCGTTTTCCTTTCCGAGCGGCCACAGCACTATCAACATGGTGCTCTACGGATTCCTCGCCTTCCTCATCGCGCGTGACCTTCGCCCCGCCTTGCGCGTCCCAGTCGTTCTCGGCGCCGCGCTCCTGATATTCATGATCGCGTTCTCACGCCTCTACCTGGGTGCGCACTGGCTGGTCAGTGACATTGCCGAGTTGGCGCGGACCACCTTTGCCCCAAATTCAAGACCGTCCCCCTTCTACGGGAGGCCCCCGCAACACCGTCTAGAGTGAGAGTACGGACCGGTTTGCCGTGACGGGTTGAGGGCTGGAGGAGAGGCCTCCGGCGCCCGTCGCGGAGAACCGCGATGTCCAGACATTACGCTCGCGCCGGTGCCGACCGGACAAGCCTCTATGAC
>NZ_JCASJA010000002.1:0-229983 GCF_059683645.1 Mesorhizobium sp. RCAM 05104
TGCCGCGCTACGTCGCTCCCCGCTCGTCGGGGCCGATCTCGACCTTAGCCGTTCTCGCGAAGAAGGACGCAAGGTGGAGATTTGATGCGATATCTGCTTGATACGAACATCATCAGCAACATCACCAAACCGACACCATCGGAGCCCCTGCTCGCGTGGATGGCTGATCAAAACGACGATGACATGTTCATCGCCTCACTCACAGTCGCCGAAATTCGCCGCGGTGTGCTTGAGAGGCCTTCGGGAAAACGGCGGAACGAACTGGAAAAGTGGTTCTCCGGTCCGGAAGGTCCACAGATGCTTTTTGCAGGGCGGGTCCTATCGTTCGACGAGAAAGCCGGACTGATCTGGGCGCGCCTGATGGCCGGCAGTCGAGCAAAGGGCCGCCCTCGAAGCGCACTCGATACGATCATTGCTGCTGTTGCTGAAGCCAACGACTGCGTCGTTGTGACCGACAACGAAAAAGACTTCTTCGATATCAAGATCGTTAACCCGATCCGGGACAACAGCGCCTAACGGAAGTAACACCATCCCCGTCGTCAGTTGGGTCGACGGCCGGGTCGGCTTGCTGCTGGGAACCGTTATATATGCGGAACGAGCCGCAACGCTCGGAATAAATCGGCACGCGCGACGATAGCGCCTGGCTCGTCTCCAACCAGGTTCCATTAGAACGCTGCACTTTGGAGAACCAGGAGCCCTCAAACGGCACCCCCTCGCCCGGGTGTCTGGTGTTGATAAGAGGTCAGGGCCAGCTGTTGTCGCCGGCAGATACGTTGGCCTGCGCCCCCTCTATCGGATTACACCTATCGGGCGAATTGAATGCAAGGCGAGACGCGCTCACTATCCAGTCTTCCGAAGCCCAGCACATTTCAACCCATGCTGATCTTGCTATCGGATTGTTTGCCGAAAACCCGTCTTCCCCCCGAAGCAGCTCGGCAAGCAAAGGCGGACCCGTGTCCCCCGGGTCCGCCTTTTCGCCTTATGCCGCCCACGTCGGGGTCCTACATGTCTCACAGCTGGCCACGCAAGCCGCCCGGGTGCGACACCCGGCCACGATGCACGCCTGGGCGTTGATGACCGGCGGCGAGCGCTACAGGGAGCCAGTCGTCGCATAGAACGAAACAAGGCGCGCGATCGCCGACGAAGTTGGAAAGGGCGGACAGGAGCTAATCCACAAAGCAGGTTGAAACCGCCAGATCAGGAGAACCCACTGGGGCAGTGCACTTCAAGTGCGAGCTTCCGATCGGAACCTAAGACGCGCGAACAGCATCATGGCCATCGGCACATGACAGGCCGCACCAACAATGGCACAGACTCAGGGCGGCCAGCTGTCCGCATTCTGCGCCACGTTGGCGTTTTCGAGCAGGTTGAAGAAGGAAAAGTCCAGGTTCGCTCTCATAACTACATCCTCCTTGGAGCAACATAGGTACGAGGGAACGCCAAGAAGCGTGGCGCTCCCCGACACACCGGCCCTTACGCGGCGACCGACAAGCACGAGTTGGGAATTGATTTCTGCACCGTCAAGAGGGATCGGTATGGCGGCTTCGCGAAGGTCTTCTGCCTAGTGGCAAGCGCTCCATTGAATGCCCATCTACTTCGCGGATATGTCGAACACGGAGGAAGGGAATGACTATGACACGCCAAGACGTCGTCTCGGTCCTCGGATCTATAGACGACGTGACGATTGCGCAGATAATCGCGTCCGGTGCCTCGCTCGAGGACTTGAGAGAGGCTTCGGCCTGGGCCTTTGGTGATGAGGCGCTGATGAGCCAGGGACGACCATTGCCGGGAACACGGATAGCAGCGCTAATCGACCTGATCGAGCCCGATGACGAAGGCGACCTGGCAGATCAGGCCCAGGTGCATCCGGGCGTCGGCAATTGATCAGATGCATGGATCGCCACGACATTTCGACGATCCAGAGCGCGCCGTTTAAGGTCTAGAGGGTCCTCGCAGATTTGCGCCCCCTCGCCCCAACAGCTGGGTGTCGTTCGCATCAGAGTTGGCGAGGCCCGTCGCAGGTGTGCCAGGTTTCGAGTCCTCGTTCCTGAAAGACCGCGAAGACGACCTTTGGCTGTCAATCGGCCCGCAATTGGGACCCTGGATCGGCTCGCAAAAGGGACCCCTTTTTTGAGGCACAATGGTCAGCGCTCGCCGGGCGGAGCTGGTCTGGGTTGCGCAGCCCGGCGAGTGCGGATCGGCGTGATGGGGTGATCAGGCGCGGTTCTTGAAGCGCCAGGATTCGTTTCCGGTCTCGATGATCTCGCAGTGATGGGTGAGACGGTCGAGCAGCGCGGTGGTCATCTTGGGGTCGCCGAAGACGGCGGGCCATTCGCCGAATGCCAGGTTGGTGGTGACGATGATCGATGTGCGCTCGTAGAGCCGGCTGATCAGATGGAAGAGCAACTGCCCACCGGCCTGGGCGAACGGGAGATAGCCGAGCTCGTCGAGCACGACGAAGTCGAGCCGGGTGAGGTAGTCGGCGATGCGGCCTTGCTTGCCGCCACGGTGCTCGATCTCGAGCCGGTTGACGAGATCGACGACGTTGAAGAAGCGGCCACGTGAGCCGTTGCGGATCAGGGCGCGGGCAATGGCGATTGCCAGATGCGACTTGCCGGTTCCGGTGCCGCCGATGAGAACGGCATTGCGCTGATCGGCAACGAAGGTGCCGTTGGCAAGGTCCCGGACCAGCACCTCGTTGACTGGCGTGCCGTCAAAGTCGAACTCATCGATGTCCTTGGCGATCGGCAGCTTGGCGACAGTGAGCTGGTATTTGATGGAGCGGGCCTGCTTCTCGGCGATCTCGGCCGACAGCAGATCGCCGACGATCCTCGGCGGCTCGTGCTGGCGCTTGATGCCTGTCGCCATGACCTCGTCGTAGGCGCTGCGCATGCCATAGAGCTTCAGCGTCCCCATAAGATCCAGAACCTGGGTGCGTTCCATCAGCTTGCCCTCCTGAGGCTGTCGTAGCGGGCGCAGTCGGCCTGCGGCTCATGCTGCAGGCGGAGCGCGTCCGGAGTAAGAACGGTGATTGCCGGCGCCGGATCGCGCTGCCGTGCCAGGATGTTGATGATGACGGCTGACGAGCAGACGTTCTGGTCGAGTGCCTCTTGGCAGGCCGCCTCGACCGCGTCGAGACCGTCACTGAGAACGGTAGCCAGGATCGCCACCATCTGCCGATCGCCGTCGTCCGCGGACTTCAATCTGCGCCGGACCCGCTCCATTGCCGATGGCAGAACCCAGCCCTGGAACGGCGCGCCATTGCGCAACGCTCCGGGCTTGCGGGCAAGCACTGGGACATAGTGCCAGGGGTCGTAGATCGTCTCGCCGCGCCCGAACGAGCGGACATGTTCGGCGACGAGGCTGCCGTCCTGACGGATGACGATGCGATCGGCATAGGCCTGGACCTCGACGGGGCGGCCGACGGCCGTCGAGAGCACCGAGTATTTGTTGTTGTCGAAGCGCACCGTGCAGGTCTTCGACACCGAGGCGGGGACCGTGTGGAATCCATCGAAGGGCCCACGATACTCGACAAGCTTGCCGCGCTCTTCCTCGAACACGTTCCAGATCGTGCGCTCCGGCTGGTCAATATGACGGTGCGCCTTGGTGTAGGCGATGCATTTGTCGAGCAGCCAGGCGTTGAGTTCGTCATAGGATTTGAAGCGTAGCCGCGGCGTGAAGAAGCGCTCGCGCACCAGCCCGACCTGATTCTCGACCTGACCCTTCTCCCAGCCCGACGCCGGCGTGCAGGCGACCGGCTGCACCAGATAATGGCTGCACATCTGCAGGAAGCGGCGATTGTATTGGCGGTCCTTGCCGACGAACACCGTCTCCACCGCGGTCTTCATGTTGTCGTAGATGCCGCGCGTGCAGGCACCACCGAAGAAGGCAAAAGCGCGGTCGTGCGCGTCGAACACCATCTCCTGCGTCTCGCGCGGATAGGCCCTGACGAACATCATGCGGCTGTGGCAGAGCCGGACATGGGCGACCTTCACGGTCACAGTCACGCCATTGATCAGGACGATCTCGTGGCTCCAGTCGAACTGGTAGGCCTCGCCCGGCGGGAAGAACAACGGCACATAGGCTTCCGCCGTCGCTGATCCCTGCGCCTTCGACCAGCTCTTGGCGTATCGGCGAACCGCATCGTAGCTGCCGTCGTATCCGAGACCGCGAAGCTCCTCAAAGATCCGGATCAGCGTTAGCCGCTCGCGCCCAACCTTGCTGTGATTGCCGTTCAAAAATCCATCGAGCTGACCCTGCCAGGGACCGATCTTCGGCATCGGCTGCCGCTCGCGCTCGTAACGGAACTCAGTCGCATCAGATCGCAGAACCTTGCGGACGACCTTCCGGGAGATCCGCAACTCGCGGCAAATCTCCTTGATCGACTTCCCATGAACCAGCGACAGCCGGCGTATCTTCGCAATCGTCTCCACAACCAACATCCAAAACAAATGCCTCCGATGAACCCGGAGGCAGTGTGACAACCCCGCGTTACAGGGGTCCTTTTTGGACGCCGATCACCCCTGAAACGGGGTCCTTATTCCACGCCGAAACACAGTCAAATCCATCTGCGTCAGGCTACGGTGTCTCGCCTTGAAGCTGGCGTCAGCGGTGCAGGTCAGTACGTTGATGGCCGCTCTCTCGGCCCTGGACCTTGAACTGGTCGTTCGCCCGCGCAGCAAAAGCAGCGCTACCGAAATCGAGGACCTGTTCTGATGGCTCGGCGGCCGGCTCACATGCCGCTGCACGGCAATAGCCAAGCGCGCGTTGCTTCTCGCTGAGCCACAGTGATCGAGCTCAAAAAGTGGTCGGCCAAGAAATGCAGACCACCGATCGGTCGCTCCATACACCGCTCGAACATGCCGTCTCCGAATCCGGAAGATTGGACTATCGGTGCTGGCTGATTGAGGCAAATGGTTGCAATATTGGGTGGGCAAATGCAGCGCGTCGGCTTCGATGGAAAACACAATTAACCGCGAGCTGCGCGAGTTTCACGACGCGGTTCGGCGCGAGCTTGGCTGCGATCTGGACAGGGCCAGCGGCCAGGAGGCAGCGCAGCACGACGTCAGCCTATCGCACCGCGGCCACATGGATCGAGCAAGCGGGTGGCCTCGACCAAAACGACCGCTGCCTGTTCAACCCGATCTGCCGCATGGTCAACCTGGTCGAGCTTCTTCGCCAGCCTGTCGTGCAGCGTCGAAAGCCGTGCTGCGTGGTAGACGGCGCTTCGCTTTCGCCCGTCCAAGGTGAGCGGTTCAAAGAACATGGAGACTGCTCCTCACTGTACGAAGGCAATCTTTATGGCGCCTCATCACGGTTTGCGATTCCTTCAAAAGGAGAACGCCCTATCCCTTTGGTCCCGACCCGGCCTCAGAGTCGGGCCCAAGCACCGATATTAGTCGTCGCCGGCGTTCTCGATGATCAGGTGGCGATGGCGATGCATGGGGCGATCGTCGGAGTGCCTGATTACGGTGCCGGAGCGGTGCTTTGCCAATTGCGCTCGCCGTTATCGTAGAATGTCTCCGTGCCGTGCTTCCGATGACGGAGGCGCTGGTCATCATTGTTGATGCCGGGTGCGTCCGGAGCCGCAATCTTGACGTCAGCTCCATGCAGCCGGTCGGCCATACCGCATGGACCGGGGCGAGGCCGCACTGATGATTGGGGAACCCGGTTCATGCGAAGCCGTTGTGGACAATATGGATTGAGGTCCTGCGCTTGAACGAACCAGTCCCAAATACCGAGCGCGGGCCCCCAAGGAGTTACGGGCCTCGCCCGCCGGGTCGTACTGGCGGTGCGTCCGCGCAAGGCAAAAACAGGCTTGTTGCGGGGTTGCTCGTAGCATGCCTCGTTATCGGCTTCGGGGTGCTCGCCGAGGACGTCCTGGAAGGCGACACGACCGAATTTGACCTTGCCATTATGTCGGCTCTTCGCGCAGCCGATCCGGCCTATCCGATCGGTCCGCCATGGCTTCAGGAAGCCGCCAGGGATGTGACCTCAGTCGGCAGCTTGGTGTTTCTTGGCTTCGTGTTGCTGACAGGAGTTGTCTATCTTCTTCTGATCCACAAGCGGGCTCTCGCCATCTGGATGGCGGTGGCGGTGGTTGGCGGCGAACTGCTCGGCACAATCCTCAAGCTGAGCTTCAATCGGCCTAGGCCGGAGATCCCTCATGTCACGCGAGTATTCACGGCAAGCTTCCCGAGTGGACATGCAATGCTTTCAGCGATCGCGTTCCTGACCGTGGGCGCACTCCTTTCACATGCAAACCAGGAGCGGCGTCTTAAAGCGTTTTTCATGTCGATCGCGGTGTTTCTGACGGTAGCCGTTGGGATAAGCCGGGTCTATCTCGCGGTCCACTACCCCACGGATGTCTTGGCCGGATGGTGCATTGGTTCTGGTTGGGCGATCCTGTGTTGGACCGTCGCGTTATGGTTCCAGGAAAGGCCAAAACGGGGGCTGGGAACTTGAAGGTTCTGGCCCTCATCAACAAAAATGCCGGCGCTGCGGCACGCAACGGCGACATAGAGAGAGCCGTACGGGATGGGTTCGCCGAACGTGGCATTGAGGCGGATGTGCGATTGGTGGAGGGACGAGAGGTTGGAGAGCTCGCTCGGCGCTTCGTTGGCGAAAACAAGTCGAGGTCCGGCCGTGGATCAATATTGGTCGTGGGCGGTGGCGACGGCACCATCAGCAGCGCGGCCTCGGCGCTGGTGGGGACTGATCTGTTGCTCGGTGTCCTTCCGCTCGGCACATTAAACCACTTTGCCAAGGATTTAGGTGTGCCGCTCGACCTCACGGCGGCGATCGATACAATCGCGACAGGTAAGCCCCTGGCCGTCGATGTCGCCGAGGTCAACGGCCGCGTCTTTCTTAACAACTCATCGATTGGGATCTATCCCTTTTTTGTTGCAAAGCGTTCAGTCGAGCAGCGGCGCCGCGGGTTCGGCAAGCTTGCCGCCATCGGACCCGCTCTCATGAGAACGTTGAGATCCGCCTCGTGGCAGGCTGTCCACGTCGCTGCTCAGGGCACCCGCGAAAGACTGCGGACGCCCTGTGTGTTTGTTGGCAACAATTTCTACGACATCGCCGATCTTGGCCGCCGCCGCAGCCTGTCGTCAAAAGAGCTGTGCGTTTACGTCGTCAAGCAGCAGTCCTGGTTTGGACTGGCATTGCTTCCGTTCAAAATCGCGTTCGGCATGATCGACTCCACCCGAGATCTTGAAATCTATCGGGCCAGTTCACTCCAGATCACATCGCATCGCCACGCCATGCTGGTTTCTCTGGACGGCGAAGCCGTCAGTATCGACATGCCCCTGAACTTTCAGATTCGACCAGCGGCCTTGCAAGTCCTTGCACCTGCCAAAATGACCAGAACCGGTGGCCGTGGCTGAAAGCGGAGAACCTCGGTGAAAACCCTCGTGCACCTTTCGGATTTGCACTTCGGAAGAACAGAGAGCCAGCTTGTGGTAGCGATCGCGGCCGCGGTTCGCGCCGTCGACTCTGATTTGCTCGTCGTATCGGGGGATCTGACGCAGCGCGCCCGGAAAGACGAATTCCTGCAGGCGCGGGCCTTCCTTGATTCCCTTCCTGGCCCCCGCATCGTCGTGCCCGGCAATCACGATGTGCCGCTCTGGAATGTCCTCGCGCGCGCATGGAGGCCTCTATCGCGTTACAAGCGCTACATTGAGGCGGACACCGAGCCGTTCTATGCCGACAGTGAAGTCGCTGTCGTCGGGATCAACACGGCACGATCCCTGACAATCAAGGATGGCAGGATCAATGTCCGCCAGCTCGAGGCGGCGACAGAGAAGTTCTCACATATGTCCGATGACATTACCCGGGTAGTGGTCACTCATCATCCTTTTGAAGGGCTGGATTTGGAAAGCGACGAAGGCATCGTTGGCCGCGCGGATCTGGCAATGGATGCCTTCTCACGCAGCGGCGTAGACGTCATATTGTCTGGCCACCAGCATCTTCACCGCACCGGCTCGAGCGCAAGGCGTTACCTTATCGACGGCTATGCGGCGCTGCTCATTCAAGCGGGAACGGCGGTTTCATCGCGGCTTCGCCACGCTGCAAATTCCTTTAACATCATTCGCATCGAGCACCCAAGGATCTCCGTCGAATGTCGAGCCTGGCAGCCTTCGCGGGCCGGGTTCGAAATCTCAGCCAGTTATTCCTTTCGGCACGGTCCAGGCGGGTGGGAAGCTGCGTGAAGGTGATCAGGAACAGCGTCTTACTCATCCGCAAGGGAGACACCGCGCTAATGTCGCTGCCCCAGCCCTGAGAAGGCTCGCGTACAATTTCCGACCGACTTGCGAGATGTCATAGCGCTGACAATCTTTGCGGCGTCCTTGTGACGCTCAATACGACTTCGACTGCGGCCGAACGTGCATGCTGAGTGGGATGCAGAGCAGCACCCTTCGGGCAGGCGTGGCGGAGCCAACCGCTTGCGCTCATTGACATCGTTCGGCCCGAGTGCCGTGCCTGTCGGGGCTGAGGTCGAAGCGATGAATTTGGACGCAACACAGTTGGCCGAGGCGACGCTTTGCGCCACGACAATGCCTGACGGTCATAAAGAGAATAGCGGCTGCTGAATCAATCTGCGTCGGCAAGACTTATTCGGGCCCAGGTTCGTAACGCACGATGGCGTCGAGGATGGTGCGGTAGAGGCTGTCGACCTCTTCGTCGATCTCTTCCCGCTTGATGCCGAGCGCCTTGGCGTCGGCGATCAGCTTGTGCGTCAGCTCGTCAATGGAGATGACATCCGCCTTGGTCGTCGCGGGGACGTTGTTGGCGATCCATCGGCCGAGGAAGTTTATGCCGCGTGTGCTCATTCAGACTGAAGCTCAACCGCCGGCCTTGGTTCCCCACGACTGTTGCCGTGAAGCCTTTGCTCCCGCAATCGAGCGGTCTTGGCTTCCCTGGCCTGCCGTTCGGCATCAAGCACGAGCCTGCTTTCCCGATCGGCTCTCTCAATCTTTTCGCGATCTACTCGACGTTTCAAGGCAGCCTCCTTTGGTCCGACGGGCCAAAAAAGGTTGACGGACAAAATGGTTCCCGGAGATATTTTTCGGAGCCTCCATCATTTGTTATTGAGGGAAGTGGCAGGCGAAGATTCGTCGGCGAGAGCGGCAAGGCTCGGTTGTCTGATTATTACAAAGTGCTAAAGAATCAGCGATGTCCGATCTGAAAACACCGCTAATCCGAAAGCTCGAAAGCTTGGGTCGCCTTACCTCAGATGAACGCGAGAGCGTCGAAGCTATGCAGCTTGTAGGTAAGGAGCTTACGCCCGGTCAGCAGATTGCGGTTGAAGGCAACGAGCCAAGCCATTGTTGCTTGGTGGTTGAGGGACTCCTGCGACGGTATAGCATTTTGAGCAACGGCAATCTGCAAACCCTCTCAATTCATGTCCCCGGCGATATACCTGATCTCCAGGGCCTGCATCTTAGAACCATGGATCACACACTCGCCTCGATCGGGCAAAGCAAGGTTGCCCTGATTGCACACCGCGACCTTCTTGAGGTTCTCCGCAAATCACCTCGCCTCGGAAATCTATTTTGGCGGGAAAGCTTAGTAGATGCAGCGGTCGCGCGCGCCTGGGTAAAGGTCTTGGGGGGGCATGATGCGTTGGGCAGGCTAGCCCACTTGGCCTGTGAGCTTTACGCTCGCATGAACGTCATGGGGCTGGTCAGGGACAATTCTTATCCCTTACCACTAACTCAAATGCAGATCGGCGAGACCGTCGGGGCGAGTATAGTTCACGTAAATCGCATATTGAAGAAACTCCGCGCGGACCGTCTTTTAGAGCACAAAGACGGGCGGCTGGTCATTTTGAACTGGGACGCTTTGAGCGAGGCTGCAGACTTTGAACCCGGTTATTTGAACCTGCGAGACGCGCGCTATTTGGATCTATCGCCAGCGGCTGGCCGTTAGTCGTCTCCGTTCATTCCTCCCAGAAATCCTGCACCGAAGCATGGCGCAATTTCGCCTCGCGCGATGAGCAAGCCGCACGCAAAGTTCTGCGAAAAGCTGAAGGCACTTGGCGGATCCAAGTAGCTAGCTGCCGACGGTTGGGGAGGCACTGGCCGCTCCCCTCCGATGAGGAGCTATACAGAACCCATGAAGCCCTCGCGTTTACGCGCATCCGAGAAGGCTTCCGCCCCTCATCAACCCGGCTACGTCCTTTAGGTGCATTTATTTTGCATCAGGGAGAGCTTACACGATTGTCCGGGCTTCTTCGTCATCCTGCGAGGGGATTATGCATGGAAAAACGCTTCACTTAGCGCTTCTGGCTTGTATTTCGCTTTTTCTCACCGAGGCCGCCTTGGCGAAAGATGCCTACAAGACACCTTGCAGGGCGGACGCCAAGCGGGTGTGTCATATGGACAATGACGTCAAGGCGCAGGCCTGCCTCAAACAGCACCTCAGCGAACTCACACCGGCTTGCAAAGCCTTCCTCACCAAGAAATGAAAGCCTAAGCGGGGACCCGCGTCGGCGCGTTCATCGGCCCTCTTCTTGGACTGCCTCCAAGCGCTCCAGCCGCAGAGGCATGGCGATCTGCGCGCCACGATTTCGGAGGCAAGCCTGTTCGGGGAAGCCAGGATCGTAACAGACGATCGCGTCAAGGATGTGCGATAGAGACTGTCGACTTCCTTGTCGATCTCTTCTTGATGTCGACAGACTTGGCATCTGCGAACAATTTGTGAGTGAGCTGATCGACCGATATCAAATCGGCCTTCGTCGTCTCAGGGACGTTGTTGGCCAGCCATCGGTCCAGAAGTTGATTCTGCGTGCGCTCATGTCTGCCGACTGCCTTTAGGTTCCTAAGTCCCACAACTACCCGAGGAACCCGCCGCCCCATTCACGGCAGCAGCGGGCGTCCCTGGGGTGAGTGGGACTTGCAGGGGTTTTCGCTTACCCCTGCTCGGTAAACCAAAGCAATTCTCGTGCCAGATCATTGGCCCAGCATGAGACAACCCAATCGACTATAATTTTCCGCGCTCAGGACGGAGGCTTCTCGAAACGGACCGATTCTGGTGAGGCGTCTTCAAGGAAGTGGACGCGTCAAAAAAGAAAGCCCGCCACTGAGGAAGCAGTGACAGGCCTTTCTGTTACACCTGCCCGGTGAGGAAACGAGCCCCAGTAGAACTTGACTGCCGCCAGTCGGTTCCGAAAAAACCACCGTCGCAATTGGTCAAACGCCGAAGCGATTTTCGAGTACAGCCTTACCGAGTAAGCACGATCCATAAACGAAGGGATAGCTCGAAATAATCAACTCCGGCTGTCACGCAAAATGCGAGACCTGCGAAAAGCAGGATCGCGACCGAGATGAACAATACTCGCTGGAAGGTCGACCCGCCTCCCGCGACCGGTCCGGTTAATCTTGCGAAAGCCCGCCCGATATGGGATCTCGGGCGGGCCAGGTCTCGAACAGCTCGGATTAGCGCCGTGCAATGAGTAAGCAGAGTTGGCGGAGGTCTCCCTCATACGATCCAGAGTTGTTGAGCACTTCGGCGCAACGCTTCTTCATCCGCGCAACCTGACTGTCCGACATCTCGGCCACAGTGGCTGTTAGAGTGGGGTTGCTCGGATTGGCTGGATTGCTCGGGTTGGTGGGGTTCGCAGGATTGGTGCCCCCGACTCCGGCGCCCACGCCAATTCCTGCGGCCCCACCCACTGTTGTGCCGAGGCCAGCATTCACGCCGTTTGTGCCATCGGTGTTGGCGCCGGCGCCCGCATTGACCCCGTTTGCTCCGCCGACCGAAATGCCGAGCCCGGCACTGACGCCATCAGAGCCGATGGCATTTGCTCCAACTCCTGCATTTAGGCCTCCGCTGCCGCCAATGGACGCGCCCGCGCCGGCGGCGCCACTACCGCCAACCGATGCTCCCGCGCCTGCATTGACGCCACCTGTGCCGCCAGCCGATGCGCCGGCTCCAACGCCAAGGCCAGCCGCTGTTGCCGGCAAAGAGAGTACAATTGCCAATACGCTGCCAACCAAAGACATCACCAGACTTCTATTCAGGGAATACATGCGATTCTCCTATTGTTGCCTATAACAACCGCGATCGGCTGTACGAGATCAACTAGCGACCGGCATTTTGGAGCCACCGCAAAAAGCCCCGATTTTCGGAGATGGCTTTCGAAGCCTCTACAAGGCGGGCATAATTTGATTCAAATCTCCGGGGTCAAAAAAGCCTGCCGCCTTTCGGCAGACGGCAAGAGTGCGCACGGAGAAATACCTTCATGATGGCTTCCCACCAATAGACGATGAAACCAACGACGATGCCGTTAAGCGCGGCGCTGGCGAGGCCTTCAAGGACCCCGGAACGCCAGACAGATCCGGCCGGCCTTCGAGGAGTGTGGCGAGAAGCATCCGCAGCGGCAGTCGATCGTTGTCTTGTCCTTAGCGGAAAAGCCGGCTTCAAGCGTGGGTGAACCGGCTAGGCCGGTAGTGCCGAACCGCAATGCGAGGTCGGTAGTTTCTCACGTCCCTCCCAAGGGCTAAGTCCTTCGCCTCCGGAACCATCAGATCGCCACCGGGTTCTTCTCTCGAAGAAGGAGTACCATGATGATCAGAATTCTCATCGGCTTCGGCGTCGTCTACGCCGCGTTTCGGCTCGGCAAGGTAGTTGCGGAAGTGCCCAATAAGGTTGAACCGCTTCTGCTCCCGCCTCCTCTCGTCGATCGCGAGGCGCTTGCCCGGCAAGCAATGACCTGGACATAATGGCGATTGTCATTCGCTGGCTTTCGGTCAGGTCGGATTTTCGGAACTCCACCCAACTGAGCCTGCAAATTTCGAACGGTCTCGGATCCAAGAGATAGTGGCTGAGTGGACTGCGATTGTTCCTGCGCCGGCGCATGCACCGATAGCCCATTTGCGCTAGGGGCTTCTCCGGGTACTCGTCGGGGTACTTTTCTGTATAGCGAAAAGAAAGAACGTTGGATCTTCAGTCTGTCGGTCCTTTCTGCGCCCGGGTGGCATAACCCCTGCCCCAAACCATGAAAAGGCCCGCCGATGCGGACCATTGTTCCGTTTGGTTCTTGCTTGGCGAGGCGTCGCTTACTGCCATTCCTTAAATTGCCGATACATCTATTAGTAACCCCTAAACTACCTTGGAGCGCCGATGTGTGCCGGGTCAAACCAGTGGTGTTGCCATGCAGAGCAATTTTGCAGCAGCGCGCGAGCTGCTGGAATGCGCACAAAACCGCCTATGCGGCAACGACGAAACAAGCCGGAGCGTCTGTGCGAGGCTTGACGTTTTGATCGAAGAAAGTCGCGGTCGCGAAATTTCAGAAGTCGCCCTTCACAATTGTACCATTTCCGCGAACTCGGCCGCCGCGCATTCGGTAAGGCGCCCCATGAAAATTCGCGCGGGCGATTAGATACGATGTTGGCTGGGCGGCTCATTCCGACGATAAATGCGATCGCGGGTGGCTGTACCAACTCCTTGAATCGACCTTGGCGAACCGCTCCGCGGCGCCGATCCATAGGAGACATTCAAATGCGTTGCTGACGGCACATTGTTCTGGTGGTCACGGTCTTGGTCTTCGAAAATCTCAAGGACCGGCAGCCGCAAGTGCATAGGTGATTGTATAATCCCCTATCCTGGTGCCGACATTGGAAATGGCCGCCGGCAGTGATGACGATGAACTGCCGCCCCCCGCTTTCATAGCTCATCGATGTCGCTTGCCCTCCGGCAGCCACCCGCCGTCGTCACCGTGCCGCCGATGTTGGGCACGCCGACCGTCAATGGCAAAATACGAGGGAATGCCGAGCGGCCCATTCCGCTCCGCCGTACCGAGAAGGCCGCGCCAAAGCACGCTCCCCGTCTTCAGGTCGATAGCGTTCATGGAAACGCAGGGCGGCTGGTTGCAGGGGACGCCGAGAGGATTGAGAAAAGCCTCGTTATTGATGGCGAAGGGCGTGCCGGCCTGCGCACCCCAGCCGGTCTCTCCCCCGCCCTTGCTGACGGGCTCACCGGGCTTGACGGCCTTGACGAAGCTCTGCACCGCCTTCGGCGCCCGCTCGCGCGGGACCAGTGTATCGTAGAAGGGAATGCCGGACGAGTTCATCACCAGGATCTTGTCGACCTCGTCGATCGAAGCCCCGCCCCAGTCCGTGATGCCGAACGGACCCGGATGGATGACGGCCGGCGTGAGGCCCTGAGTCGTGAAGATGCCATCGTAGCGGCGCGTCTGGACTGAATGCGACACCAGAGTTGGTCGAGGGGCGTCACCCCCCACATGTCGGCCTCGGTCAGCTCCGCTGGACGAAGGCCGATGGCCGAAGTAGGCTGCGTCGGCGACAGCGTGTCCCAGGCGGAGGTCTTTGCGGCGCCAGTTCCTCGATCACCGGAGCGTCAGCAGGAGCCTGGCAACGATGTTGGCACGAATGAGCGACCGGGCACTCGAATAGCTGTGGCTCGTCTGCAGTGAAGTCCTGAGTACTTTGTGCCCCGGCACTGTTGATGAATTCGCCCCGGTTACTGGAGTGCGTTGGTTCAAGAGTCAGCCGCTTTGTCCAGCGCGCCGCGGTCGTTTCCACTTTTCCATTTCGAGTGGCCATTTCTTGTGAAGAAGCGCTGGAACACTCTCAACCGATACTGGGCGACTGAAGTGATAGCCCTGTGCAAGGGTAACGCCTTTGGCGGACAACTTTTCCGACTGCTGGCGTGTTTCCACACCTTCGGCGGTGATCGAAAGACCGAGATGCTGGCAAAGATCAATGATCATGTCGACAATGATAGTGGCCTCGCGACGCTGGCCGTAGCCGGCGATAAACGACCTGTCGATCTTGAGCCGAGTGAACGGCAACCTGCTCAGAATTGCAAGGGACGAATAGCCGGTGCCGAAATCGTCGAGTGCAATAGCAACACCAAGCTGCCGCAAGGTCTCAAGTCGCTGCGCTGCCATTTCGAGGTCGCTGGACAAGGCATTCTCGGTGATCTCGAGTTCCAGTCGACTGGGGGGCAATCCGCTTTCCGCCAGAACACGTGCAACGACCACCGCAAAAACAGGATCGTCCAGTTGAATGGGGGAGACATTGACTGCTACGAATGGCGTCCGCCCCGAGACTGCTTGCCATTTCACCGCAGCGTGGCATGCCCGCCTGAGAATATCTTCCCCGATGTCCGATATAAGTCCGAACTCCTCTGCAAGGCTAATAAACTGATCAGGGGACACCAAACCCTCATCCCTGGTGCGCCAGCGGGCAAGGGCTTCAAACCCGGCCGTTTGACCTGTCGTGAGATCGACAACTGGTTGAAAGTGGCACTCAATTTCACCATTGGCCACGGCGTTTGAGAGATCTCGAAGACGCTTGTTTCGTTTCCGGAATTCAGTATCCAGCCCTTCCCTAAACCATCGCAAGCCAGCGTCGGTGGGACGGACGGCGTTGCTAAGGGCATGGCCGCTGTTGCGCAGGAGAATGCGCGAAGTTTCGCCATCCTGCGGATAAAGCGCGCCTCCCATCTGAAAACGGAGATGTACGGATCGATCATCCAGCTGCAGCGGCTTCGAAAAAAGGTTCAGAACTTGCTGTATCACGCTGTGGGTAGCCTCCGGGCTCTTCAGTACCGGCGTAGCGACCGCGAAAATATCCGTTGATACCCGGGAGGCAATGAGGCCGGATTCCGACAGCGCCTGCAGGCGATCGCCGATCGTGCGAATGATCTGAGCATCCTCCAAGGTCTCCGAGTCGCCGATAAGCTTGTCGAGGTCGAGCAGTTTCACCTGCATAACGCCAAGCAGGCCGCCCGGGCTCATTTTGGCTAGGGCGTCATCAATATCCGAAAGAAACTTATGCTGCTTCGCCAAGCCGGTCAGAGGGTCATAGCGAAGAAGTTGCCGAACACGCTGCGCGGCTTCCATCTGTTCCGTGATGTCAAGGGAGACGCCGACCATTCGTTTGGCATTACCATTCTTGTCGGAAACCATATTTCCACGCGAATGTACCCAACGGTAAGCCCCATCGTTTGCTCGCACCCTATAACGGACGTCAAAGGGGCGTTTGCCCCTGGTCGTGATGAAATCCTCCAACTCCCGGTCAATACGTTCGACATCGTCGGGATGTCTTCTGCTTCGCAAATCCTCCATGGAAAGCCGCTGAGTAGGCGCCAATCCAAGTCGTGCAGTGAGCTGCGGAGAGACAAAAGCAATTGTTCGCTGACCCTCTGCCAGGTTTAGCTCCCAAATGCCGCCATCCGCACTGGCCAACGCCAATTGAAGGCGGCGCTCACTTTCAAGCGAAGTCTCATAGGCAGCCAATATCCCCTTCCAGGCGCTTTTGAGAGCCAGCTGGATCACCAGCGCCGAAACAGCAACGAAAAGCCATCCCTTGTACGTTTGGAGGTGCTGGTAGTGACTATAGCCTCCGGCGAATTTGACCAGTAGTCGGTCGCTGAACGCAATCCATGCCGCGCTGACCAGCGCATAAGTTCCGGCGACAATATAAGGCACCTTCGGGAAAAGCCGATCTGATAGGCCAAGAAAGGCATTTTCTCGCCAGCGATAGTAGGACATTCGATCACCCGACAGCTGCACGGCAGACTCGACGGCTAATCAATCCAAGCTTTCAATTAAGGAAATGTTCAGACGGTCCAGAGAATGCACTTGTATCGGCGGCTGATTTCTCTCTGCGCGCAGCATAAGATGGCGGGTGATTCACTCCTGGAACGCGCTTCTGGCGCGCGGCAGTGGATCATTATTAGCATAGCTGCATGTTTCGTCAGATGGGAGGAACGCGGGACCCGGTTCCCAGCCCATGGGGGTTCCATCGACGCTAACGCATACCCTATGGCTGCACATGCACGGAGGAAGTGCGAGATGGACTCAGAGCGATATGCTCTCGGCAGGATGGAATCGTTCTGATGTCTTCGTAAGGTCAGCTTCTTCTGCTCGTGTATTTTGTTCTTTCAGTACTTTCCATGTTTGTACGGAGAGCCCTCCTGGTTGGGCACGCACGTTCTTGAGCTTTTCGAGTCCCGCGCCATGGTGCGCCATGAACTCGTTCCCACGCCACCAGGGCAACGGTGGCCCGGATGGACGCCGTTTTTTCAAGAAAAACAACCAGTCCCCGTGCGGTTCTATCTTTCGAGTGCCGTTTTTGGGCCGTAGCCGTACGGCAGCTTCTGGTCTCGAAAATGCAATAATGGTCATTCAGCACCGCTAGACTGACGTCGCTGCCTGAGCAAAGCAGATTGTCGCCAATGCTCGCGAGGAGCGTGCGTGTATAAGACTATACGCCCGGTATGGCGCCATCGCAGAAGGTAACCAAGCCCCGAGGCTGCCGTGGACTGATCTTAGATCTTGTCTTGCCGGCGCCTCATCTCAGCCGCAATCATCGACTCATCCCGACGTAACGAAAGGCGCTGAGCACTCGCGAGTGCTTGCCGCCAAGTTGCGACGGCGCGGTCATTGCGCCCGTCCAGCCAATGGGCCACGCCGACCCACAGTCCATATTGGGGCGTGCCGACAGGAAACACGCGGCGGTAGCGCTTGAGCTCGTGCAGCGCTTGGCGCTCCCAGTGGCGCCACTGGTCGTACTCGCGCGAGAGGCCTGCCTCCCGGCCGCGTAGAAGCACTTCGGACACACCGGCGATGCCGGGCAATGTGCTGTGTACGGTCGGTCGACGCATCTCGCGCAGCAGGCGTAGCGTCTCGACCACAGCTCGGACGCTCTCAGCATGGAGCCCAACCCGTGCAAGCGCGAGCGCCAGCGAGCCTTTGGCCGAGACCAAGTCGGCGAGATCGGCGGACCCGGCCATAGCGGACGTGGTCAGCCGGAGGATGTCGACCGCTTCACGAGGGCTATCTGTGTGAAGCACACACAATGACTTGCATCGGAGCGCCCAAATCTCTTGTTGGAGGTTTCCGCTGTTCTGTGCGCGGGACAGCAACGCTTGGGCGGTATGCTCTAGCGCACCCGATTCGCCCCGGTAGTACATCGACCAGAAGCGCATGGCCTGGGCGTTGCACCAACTCAGCTGATCCCCCGCCTTTAGACATAGCTCTTGGGACTGATTCAGACGACGATCTACCATCAGCCAATCGCAGTGCCCGATGCGCCAGAGCGCATCGAGATTACAGACGTGGGAATGGACCGCTGGATCGGCGAGCGCAATCACCGCCCGTTCCGCCCTTGCCATGAAGTAGTTGCAAGCGCGCCGCCGCCCCAGAATCCCCAGCCCGCATGCCAGTTGGGCGGACGCGACCGCCATCTCTATCGTGAGCCCGGTGCGCTCTGCATGGGTGACAGCCGCGACGGTGTGGGAGAACGCTCGCGAAAAGCGGAGCTCGAAATAGTCGACGACCGCCGCCTGGTTCAGGCAGCGAGCTAGTTCTCGCTCCCAGGAGTCCAACGCACTACCCTGAGTTGATCGTAGCGAAGGAGGGAAGATCTGTTGAAACGCGAGCCGTAGTCCACCACCGAGTAGACGTATCAAAAGGGCTGTCGAGGAGCGTGGAACCGGCACGTCCGCCAAGGTGAGGGCGCGCCTCACCGAAATGCCCTGAGCATGAAGGTCGCCGCGGCTATAGTGAGCCTCGCCTAGCTGCCTGCGCCAACGCACGGCCTGAAGTCTTTGCTCAGCGCTCCAAGGCTGCTTCGACTCGTAACTTAAGCAGATTCCCAGGAATGCCTCGACCTCTCGAAATGCGCCGACCTGCAGCGCCTTGGTTGCCGCCAGATTGGCATATGCGACTGCCTTAAAATTGTTTCCGGCGGCCTCAAAATGCTGAACGAGGGCCGCGATATCGGCCCCCGTGGCGGCCGACTGACTCGACTCGATCCAGGCGGCCAAAGCGCCATGAAGTCGCTGCCGCACTTCACTGGGAATTGAGCCATACACGACGTCTCGAATTTGATCGTGGCGGAACTCGTAGTTCCCTGGCCCAGTGCCCTGACGCACGAGGTGCGCCGCTACGAGAGATTCGACGGCTGCACCCACAGCGTCGCCATGCAGCGCGCCCTTGAGCAACGTCGTAAGGGCCTCGCCGGTAAATGAACGCCCGATCACGGCCGCAGCCTTGAGGACGTCCTGAACTGTGGTCTCCAACCGATCGACACGCTCCCGAATGACCCGTTCGACACCTTCGAAATATCGAAGGCCGTCGAGCGGGCGAATAGGACACCAGAAACCATCGCGTATGGCGATGAGCCCCTGACTCTTCAATGTCAGCGCAATCTCCTCGGCGAAGAACGGGTTACCACCGGCCAAAGCTGAAACCCGGCGCGCCAGTTCGTCATGTGGCGGCACGTCCCCCAGTGTGCGGGCAACCAGTTCGCAAATGGACCCCTCGCTGAGCTCCTCAAGATCCAGGATGCGACAGAGGCGCGCGGGGTCGTCAGCTTCCGTTCCGGATGTATTCATCCTCGGGGCCTCGGCTCGCCGCCGTAGATTCTTTAACTCCTCCGGAACTTCGTCCGAGCGTACGCACAGGATTAAAAGCAGCGACGACAGAGATGAGAGGACCCATTCGACGAGGCGCCACGATGCCGAATCCAGCCACTGACTGTCCTCCAGTACCAATGCCAACGGGCGCGGTGCCAAGGTATCCATGAGATCCCCCAGAAGGCGCATGGTGGCATCAGCGCGATTAGGTCCCTCCAGATGCCGCGTGCCGTCGTTTTGAGGAATTTCGATGCTCAGCACGTCACCGAGCAAGGGCAACCGCCCAACGAGGGACAAGTTGCCATGGACCCGGTGTGTGACGTTCTCAAGCACCGCAAATCCATCGCTGTCGGATGGTAGGCCGAGAAAGGACGCAAGCACCCGACGCCATATTAGGAGCGACGTCCTGCGGTCGTCGCGTTCGGCGCGCGCTGCCAAAACCTCGATTGCGGTTGACCGCAGTTCGTCCGTGAAAGCTCGGACCAAGGCGGTTTTGCCAATGCCCGACTCACCCAAGACAATGACCAAACGCCTGCCTCCACGGCGGATCTCATCGAATGTGCGTTTCAGCAATTCCAGCTCGCCCTGCCGACCGATCAGCGAAGTAAGGGGGTGGACTGGGATGCGCGGATCCATGGGAGAAAACACCGTGGCCATGTCCCCGAGTCCGTCTAATTGCAACGCACCGCGTTCTTCGAACCAAAACGCCGTCCGGCCCGCTCGCTCAGTTGGTGCATCGCAAAGAACGTTTGCCGATGCCGCTGTCATGAGGCGCGCCGCCCGATTCACGGGCGCGCCGATCACCATCAGCTGGCGTCGACGTGCGTTTCCAACAACACTGAAAAGCGCGTCGCCAGTAGCCACGCCCACCGACGCCGAGAGCCCCAGGCGTTGGGCCGTCAGACTGATCGCGCGAGCGGCATCGACGGCACGAGAGGGGTCGTCGCGATGAAAAGTGCCCCGCGCTCCGAACGTTGCAAAGAAAATCAGACCCTTGTCGTCAAAGAGCAACTCGCCGGCTGGTCCACCCCGCGAACGCAAGTCCTCCTGCAGGGCCGCGCACAGCAATTGATAGCGCGCAAGGGCCTGAGGCTGATCGTGGTCGAGTCCGGCAATCCGAGCAAAAAGGGCGGTGATTGGTCTGATCTCCGCGAGGGCATCCAAACGGGCCGTCGCTCGACGATTTTCTTCGGAGCGGATCGCGACGTCGCTTTCCTCAGTAACTGAGATCGAGCCGGCGTCGGACAACAGATCTCTTAGCTGCAAAGGCAGAAACCTAGCCAGCCATCCAGAAGGCGGAGCGGCCGCCGCAGATCCGCTTAATTGGGATTGAGACGGCTGCACAAGGGCCAAGTTGGCCTTGTCGGAAAGTACATATTCCCATCGGCGTGCAGCCGCTTGGGATTGAGCGGCTTGCATGACGGCATCGCCACCAGCAAAGAGAGTCCAGACCGGCTGACCGCCCAAGGCCGCCGCCCAGAGGGACCCTGCGCCCACTCCAACATGCAGTGCCGGTCCGATATCAGCTGTTCCGTTTTCTAGACGCTCACTCCGGCCGCCGCAGATTGCCTTGGCACAGGCCGTCGCCGCTCGGACCGCACTTTCAAGTCCGCCAACATCCGCCGCCCAGTAAGCCAGCAGTTCGTCACCAGCAAGGTACAAGACCTCGCCTCCACGATTGTAGACGTGCTCCACGCACAGTGCGTATGAGTGGCTTAGCAGGCTCGGGATTCTTTCAAGTCCTTCTTGCCCGCGTCGTGCCAGTTGCTCGACCAAGGCGGTGTACCTGGACACATCGACAAACATCACGGCAGCCTGGAATTCGACGGCCACGGGGCCATCCGCGCGAAGTGCGTGAATTCTACCGAGTAACTCCAGCGGCAGAAAACTCCCAAGTAGCTCGCAAGTACCCTTCATGGTTTCTTTCCCGCGGCCGCGCCTATAGTTTTAGGGAAGAGAATGGCTTCGCCGACCGCGCACTCCTTCGAGCCGATGAATATCGCCCCAATACAGTGCGTGACTTCCTGACATTACACCAAATTTCGCATATGATTGATCCCTAAATTGGGGAGGTCCCAGTGCCTGTAAACACCAAGGCAGCGCCTGAGCTGCCACGCGCGACGGCTTGGCTCTCGCGCGGACTCGAGGCATTGGTCAACGATCTGCCGCGGATCGCTGATCCGCAAAGGACACCCGCCAAGGGCGAATACGACTTTGATGTCGTCATCGTTGGCAGCGGTTATGGCGGCTCGGTTGTTGCCGCTGAACTGAGCAGCTGCAAGGATGCGCAAGGCCAGCCATTGAAAATCTGCGTGCTCGAACGCGGCAAGGAGTACTTGGCCGGAATGTTCCCTTCGCGCTTGGCCGATCTGGCCGGCCACATCCGCTTTACCACGTCCGCCGCAGAGCGCCAGCGCGGGGTGTTCGATGGTCTCTACGACATGCGCTGGAGCAATGACGCTGCAGCCCTCGTCGCCTGTGGCTTGGGCGGTGGGTCATTGATAAACGCCGGTGTGATGGAGATGCCGCTGCCGCAAGTATTCCACGAAGCGCGCTGGCCCACCAAGATACGCAGTGACACCCGGCTTGCAGAAACGGCTGAACAACTGCGCGCTTGGTTGGGAGCCCGGCCAATGGTCGCCACCAACCAGCCCTTCTTGGCCAAGACCGAGGCTTTTGGACGTTTGGCTGGTGGCAAGGCACGACCCACTCACATAACCGTCGCATCCGATTGCCACCCCAATTCCGCCGGGGTCGCGATGAGCCAATGTCGCCGCTGTGGTGATTGTGGCACTGGCTGCAACTACAATGCCAAAGAATCCCTCGACCTGAACCTGTTGCGCCTAGCTCAGCAAAGCGGAGTACGAATCGTCGCCGGCGCCACCGTCCTGCGCGTCTCGCCGGCGGACGAAGGATGGCAGTTGGACGTCAATCACACAGATGCGCATCTTCGCGATAGCCAGCGTAAGCCATTTGCTCTGCTGGCGAAGCGTGTGATCCTTGCAGCAGGCACGTTCGGCTCAACGGAAATATTGATACGCTCGCAAGTTGAGGGGACAAGGTTCTCGGATCAGTTGGGGCGGAAATTCTCCGCCAACGGCGACATGCTCGTGATTGCCCACGACTTAGCGGCACGGGTGAACGCCGTAGCCGACGAAACTCAGGATCCAGTTCCAAGCAATCCCGGCGAGCCCGGTGGTCGCGCGATCGGCCCGACAATAACGGCAATGCTCGATCTTCGAGAAGGCAATGCGGACACCGACTTGGTGATCCAAGATCTCGCGGTACCGGGACCGCTTCGCCGCCTGTTTGAGGAGAGCACCACCACATTCGATGTACTCAATCGCGTGGCCGATGGCGACTGGACGAAGCATCAGCCAAATCCTTCGCGGGCCGACGACGCTGCCGTCAATCCTGCAGCCATCGCGAACTCCTTGGTACTCGCCATGATCGGCCGCGACGACGCGGAGGGTGAACTGACGCCGGGTGGACCAATACAAGACAATGCCGACGGGATGCTCACCGTGCGCTGGCCGGAATTGCGGCTGGATCCCCGGTTGGAGAACCATCACACGCGCCTTGGAGGCCTACTTCGAGAGTCGGGATTGGGGGGGCGGCTGGTGAACAACCTGCTGTGGCGGCCCTTATCGGATAAGCTTGAATCCGTGTTCGGCCGCCAACGCGGCCCGCTGCTGACAGTACACCCGCTTGGCGGCTGCGCCATGGGCGACGACGTGCGCCAAGGCGTTACTGATCATTGCGGCCGCGTGTTCGATGCCGCCGCGGCGGGGCTCAAACGGACTCACGAAGGGCTGATCGTGCTCGATGGATCGGTCGTTCCCACTTCTCTGGGCATCAACCCGGCGTTGACCATTGCCGTTCTGGCATTGCGAGCAATCACCGAACTCAAGGAGGAATGGCAACTGAGTGGCGGCCGTTTGACCAGCGCCCCCGCCCTTCAGAACTCTCCTGGCGACGCACGGCCAGTGTACTCCACGCCACAGACAAATCCTAAGCCTACGCGGACCAGCATCGAACTGACTGAACAAGTGCGCGGCAAGGTCCCTCTAGCAATGCGAGGCAGCGGCCTGAAACCGCACATGGTCGAACTGACCCTGACCACCAGACCGGTGGTCCTAGCAGATCTGTACACGCAACAACCGCCAAAGGGGCGCTTTTTGCCGATTGCAAACGGTCGGCTGCGCATTCTCCGTGAAGGAAAGGCGTTCGACCCAGTCGCAGATCAAGCCTATGAGTGCGATATCGCTCTTGAAGCCGAGATTTCAGGGTGGCTACGCCTGTTCGATCTCGAGGAATCGCGTCCTCTCCGACGAACGCTGCGCGCTGTCTTAGCGTGGGCCGTCAATCGCGGTATCCGCGACGTTGCTTACGGCTTGGTCCGACGTGGCCAGGAATGGTTGCGTCTCGTGCCGCCTGGCGGGGGGCCATCCCATGCCAAATTGCTCGATATTCTGCACCTGTGCTCACGTGCGGGCGGGGTGCGCCTGATCGAATACGATCTGAACATCGACAAGGTTGTCGAGCCGGACGATCTCGACAAAGCCGTGAAAATCAATGAGGGCGCGAGGTTCGACAGCTCTCTGTTCGCGCAGAAGAAAATCAGAGCGGTGAAGCGGCTTACGTATGCAGGGGGCGCCAGCCCGTGGACGCAATTGCTGGAGATGTCTGTCGTGGCGTTCCCGCAAATGCGCAACAGCATCGTTCGCAAGAAACAACCGTCGCTGGAACTGAACAAGCGATACCTGGCGCGGCAGGGAGTGCCTTTGCTGCGAATAGTGGATCAGCAAGATCGCGTCGCGGCACTGGCAGATCTGGCTTCTTTCATCCTCTACGGCTTTCGCGTCGTACTGCAGATACATGCGCTGAGTTTTCGCCGCCCCGACCCGCCATCGACACGTGGACCACAACGGCTGCCCGGGGCAGTGCCGGGCCTGCCCACGCCGCAAATCGAGTGGTTGACCTTGGACGACCAGCAAAGCCCGCAGGTTCGCATTCGGCTGGCGCGCTATAACGGTAGTTCCGCCAAGACGATCGACAATGGCGTTCCGAAACGCCCCGTATTGCTGATCCATGGCTACAGTGCGAGCGGTACCACATTTGCTCATGTTGCCGTACCCGGCAACCTCGCTCAAACGCTCTGTGATGCCGGGCGTGATGTCTGGGTGCTCGATATGCGCTCGAGTTCGGGCTTGATTACGGCCACCGGCAGTTGGCCATTTGAGGCGATGGCAGAGCAGGACATTCCGGTCGCCGTCCAACACGTGCTGGGTGTCACAGGGCAGGAAAAGCTCGATGTCGTCTGCCATTGCATGGGCGCGGCAATGTTCAGCATGGCAGTGCTTGGCGAGCACGATCGAAGGAATTTGCACAACAAGATCGGGCGCGTGGTTTTCTCACAGGTCGGACCGGCAATGCTGTTGAGTCCGGCAAATGTGCTAGCTGCGTATATAATGCGATATGTTCGTCATTTCCTTCAACTTGAGGGCTATGTGTTCAGTGAGCATGGCGATATCTCGCTCGCCGGTCAATTGCTCGACAGAGCGCTTTCGGCAATGCGGGTGCCGCCTGACGAGTATCGGCGCGAGAATCCGCTCTGGCCCCCCGGCAAGGCGACGCCCTGGGTCGGCACAAGACATCGGATGGACGCGCTCTATGCACGCACCTTCTCGCTCAACAACCTCTCTGACCTCGTGCTGGACAACATCGATGACTTCTTCGGCCCGCTCAGCGTCGAGACAGTGTCGCAGGTCATTCATTTCGCTGGCTTCAATACCGTAACTGATCAGGCCGGCATAAACCGCTATGTGTTGCCAAGCCGAGTGAGGGATCGACTGAGGTTCCCCATGATGTCGATCCATGGAGCGGAAAACGGTTTAGTCGACCCTTCAACCCTGAGACTAATGCGGAACATGCTCAGAAGTGCCGGCGTGCCGCACTTGAACACATCTCTAAAAGCGGTCGAGGAGGTACAATCGGATGAAGAAATCAGACAGCTTATAGACCAAAGCCGCCTGCTCCTGGCTCTCGGGCAGCCCTCTTACTTGACGTGGTGCATCGGAGGCCACGGCCATCAGGATTGCCTGATCGGCAAAGACGCCTCATCGATCTGCGGCGTTATAGCGAAATACCTCGGAATGCCGGATATCCAAAGCCCATCCATGGAGGACAAACCATGACGCGTGCTCTCCCCTCCGAAGCCAGGGCGCCCGCCTTTGGGGTGCGCGCAGAGGTCCAGGGAGGCAAGATCCTGGTGCAAGCAGCCGATAGTGGAGGGCGTGGCTTCCCTCATGCAGCCTTCATCGTTCCCGTTCACGTAAAAGGCGACCGGCTGCACATGATCGATGCGCCGGCTACGGGCTCCGGCAACGAGAAAGGACAGAGAGGCGATAGCCTCTATGATAGCCTCCCCAGTTACTATATTAAGCAAACCGCATCTCCCTATGTATTTGAAGTTCCGCTCCACGAGTGGCCTGAAGCGCAGCAGGTTCTGGTCTTGCTGCTATACGTTCAGGCGCAGGGTATTGGCGGCTTAGCTCGGTTACCGAAACTGCCAGATGCGGCGGGATCACCACCTGAAATCCCCGACATAGGTTCGCATTCCGAGAACGCCGTGAAGGAGGCCGCCGAAGCTATTCGGTATGCGCTCGCGGCTGACACCCTGGACGACTTGCGAGGTGGCCTGATCGTCCGCGGGCCTGGAAAATCACACAGAAGCTATAGACGCAAGAGCGGTGACCGTAAGGTATCGAATGTTTCCTTCGCTCTCGCCAGTTGCCAATACCCTAGTGATTTCCTCGACCACATGCCCGACAGCCAGCGTGCTACACGAGGGCCTGCAGATGCGTCTTTGCTCGCACTCGGCGATCTCCTAGGCAAACGCGGCGCCCCCACGTTGCTGCTGCTGGCAGGCGATCAAGTGTATATCGACGCTACCGCGGGTCTTTTCGACCCTAAAGTGGTCAACGACCGATTCCGAATGCCCTACGAACGTCGGGGCCAGAGCCGCGGCGTGAAGGCGGTGATGCAGCGCTTGGATCTGGTGGTTGAAATGATGCTCGACGACCACGAGATCCGCGACAATTGGGCCAATGACCCCGACCCGACGATGCGCAAGAAAGATACCGTCATCAAGCTTGGGAAGCGGGCTTACTTCAGATACGAACGCGGCAAGACCGGGGTGCTGGAAAGGCGCGTGCCGTCACACATCTGGCGAGACGATTTCACGCACAAGGGTGTGCCCTTCTTTCTTTGCGACACGCGCACGGAGCGCGAAGGGCGGACGGTGTTGAACTGGTGCAAAGCGCGGATTATGGGTCCAACGCAATTCGCGAAACTTTGCGAATGGCTGACCAAGCCTGAACACGCCGAACTGCCCAAGTTTGTTCTCACACCCTCGGCTGTGCTGCCGCGCCGGCGTGAGGTGGCCGAGGACCCCACCTGTGCCTTGCGTTCGGACGCATGGGACGGATACCCACTCTCCATGCACGCGCTGCTCCGATTTGTGTGTGACAAGGAACTCAAGCGATTGGTATTCCTGTCGGGTGACGAGCACTTGAGCAGCCTGGTCACTGCCCGTATAACAAACAGAAAAACTGGCAAGCAGTGCATCCTGCATTCTATCCACAGTTCGGCGCTGTACGCGCCTTACCCGTTTGCGAACGGAGTTCCTGACAATTTCCAAGCCAACGAGGCTTTTCAGTTTCCTGATCCCGTCAGCGGGCCTTATTGTTGCGAGGTACAGACAAGTTTCGCCCCTGGCGACGGTTTCGCGCTCGTAGCGACGCGCCGTCGCCGATCGCGTTGGCGGCTACATGTCGAGTTCCACCACAGCGGGGGTCTGAAGGAGAACGGAACCTTCACACGCGAGTTGGGCTAATAGCTGCATGGTGATGTTGCAGATTGAAGCTTCTGTGTACCAAGCACCGGCGCGCACATGCCGGCTATCGAACCACGGTGAGGGTCGTCGCTGGTGCTTCGGGAAGCGGTGGAGTTACGCCAGAACTACGCGAGATTGAGCAGAGGCAATCCATGCTCGGCCGCCTCAGTCCGGCTTTTCGGCCCAAACACGGAAAGCCTGCCGATAGGGCGCCGCAGATACATTAGCAATATCTTGTGAACTCCATCACATACAAATTTCCTGCTTAGCGTAGCATCAGTGGGAGAACAGGCAATCCAGCCTCTCTAACGGACAGATCTTATGGTGGTAGTAAAGATCATGGTCTAACGAGGATATTGGTTACATTTTAAAGCACATGAGTTTTAGAAGGTAAACCGATTTCGTTCTCGTCACAAATTTTTGTGATGCGTAGAATATATGGTAAGGAGATAAAAATGTACAAGATAATGATGGCTACATCTGCACTTTTCATCATGACGGCACCTTCGTTGGCGATTGACTCAACGTTCGTCCACAGCCTTCGCGCCGACAACGGTGACTTCGAGGCCCCAAATGCGTTCGACAGTGGTCATTCTTTCGTTCCAAAAGCTTTGGTGGATCCTGCCCAGACGGGGTCCAGCGGGAACATTAGTGCCATTTCGACCTCCAAGTGCGTCGGGGTCAGCCCAAGAGAGTACGACCCTGTCAGCCCCGACTGTCGGAACTGAGTGTCTGAACTAAGTCCAGATAGGGCGGTGGTTAGTGCCACCGCCCTACTCGAGACTAATGGGAGGCAAGCGGTGCCTTATCCCCTGAGCTATAAGCGCGATTATCTTGAGAGCTACGGCGGCCTTCTGGGAACCCGAATTGAAGTATTTGAGGGCCAAGACCAATGGTTCGTGGGGGTAGTGGAGGACGACGAAGAACGCACCTACTCATTCACGCTGGAAACCTTCGCCCTGGCGTTTGCGGAGCGCCAGAGGATGCGACTAAAGCTTCCTGCGATCGTGAGGCTATAGCGCAACCCGCAACAAATCCTATCGTTCGAGGCGACGGCTAAGAGCGCAGTCTTACGATTCTTATCTGCCAGCTCGTGGTCGCGATGCGAATGACACCTCGTCCTGTTGCGCTGTAATAGCGCTCTAGTCAGCGCAGAAACCCAAGATATGCGGCGTCGGAAACAGGGATCGGAACAGTCGGCGTCGACAAGTTTGGCGGGGCGAATATTGAGAAAGTTGAGATAACGGTCGGTGAGGAAACCGCATCTGCAAAAGCAGTCGTGACCATGGCGTGTCGGTCTTCGGATAATGTGGTCTTCAAAGGGGACGCTTCTGCGACAGTCGATCTTGACGCCGAGATGAACCTTTCAACCTGCGAGATGAACCACCTGGAAGTCCAGATCGTCATAGCTCCCGCGATGGCGCCGTTGGCCCCCGCTGGCTAAATTCGGCCAAGTCCGTATCGCAGTCAGGATCATCCGCCAGTGCGGCTTGTCGAAGGCGCTGACAATGGTCGTGGTCGGCTTGTCGGTCATTTTATCGGCCGCCCTGTGAAACACCGGTGTCTCGACGAATGGGCTGAACAGGTTCCGGTTTTTCTTCGGTTCTCTTCGTAGCGGACCTATAGAAAAGCACGAACGCGAACAGCAGATATCCAACCTGCAATATGATCAAAGTTAGGAAAGTCCAGGCCAGCGCCCTCCAGAACGAACCCGTTGCAAGGTAAGTCCAGATCGCCACTACGGCCGAAGTGGTGAACATCCCCACTAGGAATTGCGGAAAAAACACGGTTGTTGCCCGGCCCCCGTTGACGATGGCCGCCGCTCAATTTGCGAAGCGGCGGGGCCCCTCGTTTGCCCCGATTGCCGGGTGAGAGATGCCCCGGCATTGCTGAACAGTGCAATAGCGATGCCAGCCACCACGACCCATTATGGGACACCTCTGCAAAGCGGTGTCTATCGTCCGTCAGTGCGGCTTGTCGAAGACGACGACGATGTAGCTTGTGGTTGACTGTCGCTCATCGCGCCCCTTGCCAGGTAAAAGCCCGCGCCTCTGGCGGAGAGCGCGGGCCGATCAGGGTTGCCCCCGATCTTCAGCAGGCGATGGAGGGCACCGCCTGCCGCCACGCGCAAACTTTCAGAGACGGCTAATGTTCCGTCAATCCCGGTTTTGCCGTCGGTCAAAGGTCGGCTTCCAGTCGCGATTTCGGTCCCTCTGCTGGCTTTCGTAGTCGGGAATTACGGTAAAGAACACCGCCTCCCCAGCCGTCGAGCGCATCGCCGATGGCTGGCCAAACAGCAATATCGGCGCCCTCATGCCCTGGAATTACCAGAGCTGAACGGCCTCAGCTGCCCGCTTGCGCTTCCTCGACGATGGGCGCATCTGCCTGAGCAACAACGCCGCCGAGCGCGCGCTGCGGGGCGTGGCCTTGGGTCGCAAGTCCTGGCTGTTCTGCGGTTCGGATCGCGGCGGCCAGCGCGCGGCGAGCCTCTACAGCCTGTCGTCAACCGCAAAGCTCGATGACGTCGATCCTGAGGCTTGGGCTGACGTCCTGGCCCGTATCGCTGAGCACCCCCCAGCAAATCGATGAGCTGCTGCCGTGGAACTGGCGGTCGGGCGCCGAGTCAGCGCAGGCTGCTTAGCGCTCTACGGTAACGTCCGCAAGTCGGCACGTGCCTTACTTCGTGTGCCGACCCATTGCGGAAGTTCAACAGTAACCGCGAGCAATCGGCCTTCATCTTCTCCATTGTATGGCTTAGACTCGCCGCATGGGACTATTGACCTTCAGCATCAACGTCACCCTGGACGGCTGCGTCGACCACCAGGAGGGAATTGCCGACGACGAGACGCACGCCGTCTTCACCCGCCTTATGGATGAGAGCGGAGCAATGCTGTGGGGTCGCGTCACCTACGAGATGATGGAGAGTTACAGGCCGACAGTCGCCCGCGGCGATGAGGAGGCGCCGCCAGCGATACGCGAGTGGGCGGTCAAGCTGGAGGCCAAGCCGAAGTACGTAGTTTCATCGACGCGAAAGGCCTTCCCGTGGACCAACAGCCACCACATCGACGGCGACCTGCGCACGGGCGTGCAGAGGCTCAAGGACGCGACCCCGGCCGGCGTGCTCCTCGGTAGCGGTAAGCTCGCGACCGAGCTGGACCGGCTGGACCTAGTCGACGAGTACAAGCTCCTCGTGCACCCCAGGATCGCGGGCCACGGCCCGACCCTCTACCAGAGCGGGCTGCCCAGCACGCGACGGCTCGAGCTGATCTCGGCCAAGCCGCTTCGCAGCGGCGCGGTCGCCATGCATTACCGGCGCGCCCGCTGACCTAGCGCAGCCTCTTCGCGCCCAACTCGCGAGCCTGGGGGTCATAGGAAGCCTTCTCGCCGCGCAGCACGGCATACCCGCTGCTTCGCCATGGGAGCTCGGGTGATCAGGCCTAGGCCTTGTGGGCAATGGCGGCCTCCCACCCCGCCTGGAACTTCGTCCTGTCCGCTAACGGGACATAGGCGCCGCGGTGCTCACCGGATGGGTACCCCCAACGAAACCGCAGATCGGTTTTTCTTACACTCCGTGGCAGCGGGATCAGCAGGATGACGTCAGCCTATAGCAGCGCGGCCGCATGGATCGAGCGAGCGGGTGGCCTCGACCAAAGCGGCAGCTGCCCGTTCAACCCGATCTGCCGCATGGTCGACCTGGTCGGGCTTCTTCGCCAGCCTGTCGTGCAGCGTCGAAGGCCGTGCCGCGTGGTAGACGGCGCTTCGCTTTCGGCCGTCCAAGGTAGAGCCGCTGCTTCATAACCGGGCCGCTCGGGTTCCTCATCGGTCTGGTCGTGGGGCTCATATTATCGCTTCGGTCAAGTCGGTACCGCCCCTTTCGTCCAAGCATGCCCTTGAGGCGGCAACGCTTGCGCGCGGCCACTCAGACACAATCCAGAAACACGCCAGAAAAACTCCAGAAATCAATCGAGCGCATAATTGACTGGAGGGTCAGTTCATCGGCTGCAGCACTGCAGCACTTGCTCGGGTTTGCGACAAGCGATGCAAAGGATCTCGATCAGCTTGATGGGTGCGTTGCTCGGCATTTCGCTCGTCACGGCCGTGGTTGGGGTATCCGATGCAAAGGTGGCGATCACCAGGGCGGAGCGTTGCAGCAATCTCAGCCGCCAAGTTGACGAAGCCCTCGAAACCCACGCCACGGCAACGCAGGTCACCGCGGCAAAAGCACTTCAGAAAAAGGGAAACCGGTTCTGCGCCAACAAGAAGCAGGCACAGGGAATTCGGATGCTAGCAAACGCTCTGAAGCTACTTGGAGTTACACCGATCGACCCAGATCAGTGACACTCAAATTCCGACCCGCATAAGAAGGAAATGACGCCATGAAAAAGTCCCTTCTCTCCGCACTCAGTCTTGCGTTCGCGCTCGCCGTCTCAATGCCGGTTCTCAGCGCCACCACTGCCGACGCCGCCACGAAGCAGGCGCCCGCAGCGGCGACCACAACTGCATCCGCGCCGGGGTCGGATGCCATGACGAAGAAACATGTCAAAAAGCACAAAAAGCACGTCACCAAGGCCTGCAAGGTGACCAAGAAGCACAAGTGCCCGGTGAAGCACAAGAAGCACACCGCGAAGAAGGCCGCCCACAAGAAGGCCTACTAAGCTCTGCTGTGTTATGAGGAGGCCGCCCCATCTGCATTCACTCGGACGGCCTTTTTTCTTGTGACTCGCTTGGTGGGTCAGCATGGCGCCAATGCGGCTTGTCGAAGACGCTGACGATGTAGGTTGTGCCGGGCCCGTGTTCCACCTTTTGGTGCTTCATCGTCCCTATTGATAAGTCGCCTATCTATTAGCTTAGGTGTATGTTTGGCCAGCCGGACGGGCCCCCGTCTAGAAGGCTCGCTGGTCAGGCCCAGGGGCCTTGCGCTGCCAGTACCCCCCTAGCAACCAAGCCGCTGGGCCGTTGCCTAAGTCTCTCGATTGGCGCGTTCAGTTCGCTTTGCTTCTTGGCGGGCAGGCGGTTTACCATCCACGCGGTCGAGAAATGTCTGGAGCGCTTGGATCATCATGCTGGCGCTTTCGACCCGTCCGCCTCCAGCCGCGAGTGTGCCCCCTCTGCTGCCCTTCGTAGTCAGGAATGACCGTGAAGGATCAGACGTCGAACAGGTCGGTTGGCCCGAGGCCGATCTCGTCGATGATGTCGGGCGTGTTATTGGCAGGTTTCCTCACCTTGCTGTCGATCGGCCACATCTTCATCAACTCGGATGGATAGGGCATGGATGGTGGCGATCAGCTCGTTCGGCTCGCAGGTTACGATGGCGAATGTGCCCACAAGTTCACCTGTCGCCTTATTGGCATACTCTTCCCATATGCCGGCCATGGCGAAAGGCTCGGCAGACTTCATGGCGATTGCATAAGGCTGTTTCTTCTTGCCCGATGGTTGAGCTTCTGCCATTCGAAATAGCCGTCGACCGGCACCAGGCAGCGTGAGGCGTAGGCCTTGCGGAACAGGCCATTGGAGGCGATGGTCTCGCAGCGCGCGTTCACCGGTGGCGGCCGGCCGCCGCCCTCCCGAGCCCAGCCGGGAACGGCCCCACTTGGCCGACAGGAACCCGGCCTTGCTCTTCACAAACGATGATCGGGTACATGAGACTTGGCGCGCCGTTCCAGATCGGAAAGCCATTTCCCATGCGCTCGATGTCGCCGGGATGGGCGGATTCGAAGCGCCGCACCATGTCGAGGATGGGCGATTTTACAAAGGCGCATCCGCACATATCGCACCCGGCATTTTGACGTTGGGAAGGCCAAAATGGGAACAGACTAGGAACATGTCAAGGCGTGTACGGGTGCTGGGTCAGTCGAGGTGCTACTTCCGCACTATCCAAACCAGCAATTCGGGGTCCACCCCGGGAACGCCGGTAAATTCTCGGATCATCTGTTCCGCGCTACTCCGCCAGCGGTCCTCGGGGATATTCTCTTCGAGCACCCACGTTCTGAAGGTATTGCGAATGACATCGCAATCGAAGGCGGAAATATGATCGGCATCGAGCAAATCAGCTTGGGCCATAGGAACCTCCGGCGTATGTTGGGCGGGAGCACCTGAGTTGACTTCCAAGCGCCCGTTTGCCGTTAGAGGCGGGCGACAATTCACGGTATGCTTAAATTCGAAACTTGCGAGTCAATTCGCAGATCGATTCGCCCCCCTTGGGCGTCACTTGGGAATGCCGGCGTCGAAGTGCACTACGGACTCGAGGACGGTGCGGTAAAGGCTGTCGACCTCATCGTCGATCTCTTCCCACTGTATGCCGAGCACCTTGGCGTCGGCGATCAGTTTTGTGTCAGCTCCTCGACGGAGATGATATCCGCCCTTGTCGTCTCGGGGACGTTGTTGGCGATCCATCGGTCGAGGAAGTTGATTCCGCGTGCGCTCATCTGGCTAATGTTGCCCCTTTAGTGCCCTGGCCTCGCGGAGCAGCGTTGAGCGGTCGTCGCCAATCGTATTTACAAGGTCTCCAGCCTGCGCCTCGGTAATTCCCGTCTCGCGCGCGAGGAACCGCACAAGAAAGTCCTCCTCTTCCTCCATCCGCGCTTGGTTCTTCCGCTTCCCCTCCCCCGTACGGTCCAGGTTTGACGGTGTTCGATGCGCTGCCTTTTTTGACCTTGGTTCGGACTGCAAAACCATCAGGCCGGCTTCTTGCGCCGCGGCGAGAAAGGCCTGGCGGGCCATCTCTATTTCCTCTGACGTAGTGATTTGACCTGTGCAAGCTTGCAGCAGCGCCGTAGAGTGTCCCATGCTCGGCGGGCCATCTCTCCATCATAAAATCGCTGCCTCAGCCACGCTGACGATTGTGCGAAAGGCTCCAGGCATTGACGCCTCAATGATCACAGGTTCCCCAAAGAACAGATCGCGCATGCTGTAGCCCTCGCTGCCAAGGAGACGAAAACTCGTTCCATCTACTGGTCACTGCACATTTGGCCTCGGGTGGGCTTTTAGGAAATACCCTAGCTGTCGGTCCTCTCGTCAGTCGGCGACTCCAGCATCGTGGTGCACAATCGCGTCCATGATTGTCTCATAAGCGCTCCCGATGTCTTCCTCAATCTCTGCGCTTGAGATGCCTATCGCCTTGGCGTCGGCGAAAAGTTTTTGGGTGAGGTCCGCAACTGACAGCATATCGTTGCTCGCGGTCTTAGGCAGGTTGGCGCCTATCCATTTGTACAAAAAGTCGGTTCCGCGTGTGCTCATTCAGCCATAAGTGCAAATGCGCTACTTTGTTCCGGAACAACTTGGCGGCCCACAGGTTCCCTAGCTGGAGGGTCACCAATGCCGACTTATTACATCGACGAGATACGGAACGACCAGCTTGTGGGATCCCACATAGCTACCGGCGACAGCCCAGAGGCCGCCCTTCAGAAGGTCACTGGAAGGAAGGTCTCGACACGAGCGTTGCAGGAACACTGGTTTAGGGTTGTGGACGAAGGCAAAAGGTCGGTGTCAGAATTTAGCTACGAGCACACGGTAACTCGACCCCGTGTTTCGGGTTAGTTTTTCGATCTAGCTCTCGTCGCGAAAATCCTGCAGCGAAGCGTGCCGCAAATCTTCCTCGCCGCGCAAGTGTTTCACGCGGCCGATCAGACCCGGCTTGACCCACTGCGTTGCCGGTCGTTTCATCCCCTTGGGTGCCGGGCCGGCATGCTCCTGGACACGCTTCCACAGGCGCTCACCGATCGCGCGGTTGTAATTGATGAAGGCCGAGCCGACATACTTGCCGGTCGCCCGATCCGCAGGGCATGACGCCCGACCATTACAGAGCCAAGTTGAGTTTGCCGCAGGATTATCCCATGGTGGCTCCCAGCTATGCTGCTCAGCGGTCGGCCCTTGAAAAATCATTGGCCTTGGCCGAAAGGCGATAACGAAAATGCCGCCGAAGAAAGGGCGTATTCAACCACGTCTACCTTCTGGGCTCTCGAGGTTTTGTCCAGAGTGATCTCGAAAACCACTTTGAGTGATGGGCCTTCGACGTCAACCGGGATTCTTAAACAACCGCCGATTTTCGTTTCGAGCTGCGTAATCTCGTCAGCGTGAGCTGTACTTACGGATGCCAGTAGGGCCAAGGCAACGGCGGTTCGCATACATATCCTCCCCCAGGAGGGCTCCGACCTTACACCCCAAACATCGACCTCGCATCCTGGTTAAAGCGAGTTTGCCCGCTGCGGGTCCGGCCGATCAATCTCTCCACAGAATGAAGGAACATTATTATGGCACGTGGACTTCCACGAACCCTTGCGCACGACGCTGCGCTTGAAGCTGGCACTCATCCCCCGGTCGCTGGCCTGAAGGCAGGCCCTCATCACACATGCGAGCTAGATAGCAACGGGGAATACCAAGGCTTGTGCCGAGCGTCGGTGCCGTAACTGTCGATGCGACGACTGCGCTGCCGGAGTGGACGAGCAAGGCGCGGCGGTTGATCCTAGACGGCAAACTCTCCCATTTGCTGTGATGATGATCAGGCCAGTGACGTAAACCATCAGAGGGTAACACGACGGTTTGCGCATTTGTGTCAGGATGGAGAGACATCGGTAGTCGACAGTCAGTGCTGCTCGGCGATGCACATTGCCCACATCTCGGACAGGATATCGCGCCCGACCAACCTGCGACGGAAGCTTCGATTTGGTACGAGGCAGTCGCTCCCGGGGCGCTTCCATTGGGGCCGTGATGCCAATGGATCCGCGGTGCGGTGTGGGAGCGCCAGCCGACTAGCCTGCACTCGGCCGCAATCCTACGGCCGGCGTCCTTGCGGCGCGGTCGAGATGGATGGCACAGTGGCCATGCCGCAATGGTACCATCATTCCCGCCATTCCTGGTCCTGTTTCATGACCAGAGCCGGACATATCTACCGGCGACGTGACAAATGACCGAGGAGACAATTCCGATGAAAGCAATCGTAGTGACAGACCAGGCCGCCGGGACGGCCGGGATGAAGCCGGCCGAGCGGCCCGAGCCGCAGGCAGCGATAAACGACGTCGTCGTTCAGGTTCATGCGTCGGGCTTCGTCCCGACCGAGTTGGAGTGGCCTTCGACCTGGACCGACCGCCGCGACCAGGCGCGTACGCCATCGATCCCTGGACACGAGTTGGCCGGAGTGGTCATTGCCCTGGGGTACGGCACCACGGGTCTTTCAGTGGGACAGCGGGTGTTCGGTCTCGCGGATTGGTATCGCGATGGCACACTGGCGGAGTATATTGCCATGGAAGCACGCAACCTCGCGCCGCTGCCAGGCGACGTCGACTTCACCGTGGGCGCGAGCCTGCCAATCTCGGGTCTGACCGCGTGGCAGGGACTCTTCCAGCACGGCCGTCTTCAGGCGGGACAGAGCGTCCTTGCACATGGCGCAGCCGGCGCGGTCGGTTCGATGGTGGCGCAACTCGCACGTGAGGCCGGTGCCTATGTCATCGGCACGGGGCGCGCCGCCGACCTTCAGAAGGCGCTGGATTTCGGCGCAAATGAATTCATCGACCTTGAGAACGACGCCCTGGAAGACGTCGGTGGCGTCGATCTGGTGTTCGATGTCATCGGCGGGGACATCCAGAAGCGGTCCGCAGCTCTGATCCGGGCCGGAGGAACGCTGGTGACCGTCGTCGGCCCGGCCGAGGCGCGGCCCCCAGACGGCCTAGCGGTTGACTTCGTTGTCGAGTCCGATCGCGCCCAACTGAGTGAGATCGTCCAGCGGGTGCGGGACGGGCGACTGAGGACGAACATCGGCAAAGTTTCGGCCCTTAACGAGGCCGTTGCAACCTTCAACGCGAGCGAGCGACACACTGGGAAGACGGTCATCCGCGCTCGTTCGTGAGCGACAAGCGCCTATCGGTGTAGGGGCGACCGGCCATACTTCGAGGCAAGTACGACCGGCATAGGGCCGGCGAGATGATTGCCCTTGAGCGCAGCCATCAATCCGCCGAGGGCGCCGCCGACACATGCCAGGCAGACACGAGCCGGCTTCGGTCTCATCCGAGCTCGTGGATTGTCACGCCCGGCACAACCGCCTTGGCGATCTCGCACAGGTGCTGATGATGCGTGAGGTAGATCACCTGACCGGCACTCGCCATCTCACCGAACAACCGGAAAACCTCCTCTGACCGGACATGGTCGAAGGTCTCCATGATGTCGTCGGCGATGAATGGCACGGAGGGCCTGAACTGTGCGAACTCGTAATATCCGGCAAGCCTGAGCGCCAGGTAAAGCTGAAAACGCGCCCCCTTAGACAGCGCGTCGGCAACCTTGGACTGGCCGTCGCGCTGCAATGCAATGAGCACTTCACCGCCTTTGACCGGTTGGGTTGTCAAGCCCGAATACTGGCCGCGCGTCATCAGCGCGAAAGCGTCGGATGCCCGCCCCATCATTGCGGAGCGATGACGCTCGCGGTACACGCGCAGAGCGTTGCCGGCAGCCATGATACCCAGTTTCAGTTCGATGTAGCGAACGGCCCTGTCTTCGATGTCCAGCAGGACGGTGCGCCGTTCGGCATCGATACGGGCAACAGCGCTGTCGCCGCCAATGGCGTCCAGCTTGTCGGTCGCGCGCGTTTGCCGAATGAGCTGTTGCTGTATCGCCTCGTCAGAAGCGCGAAGCCGTTGCTCGGCTTCAGCCTTCTCGATTGCAAGGCTATTCAGATCGAGAGCATCCAAAATCGGACACGCCTGCTCGAACCCTTCCACCGCGAGCTCGGACGCAACCTGCTCCTCAAGCTCGGCGACCGCTGTGCGCAGACGGTCCCTGTCGCGCAGCAGTTCGTCGCGTTGCACGACGTCCGCTAGCGTGGCCACACCAAAGACGCCTAGGACGTCGCTCTTGCGGCGCTCATGGGCCGAAATTTCAGCATCGAGGATCTCGCGCGCATCCTGCAGGCGCTGCAGGTCATTGACGAGGCTTGCCTTGGCCTCGCGCGAGCGTTCGGCACGCTCAAGGCGTTCGGCAAGGCGGACCGCAAGCTGTTCCGGATCTTCGTCGGTCGCCGCCTCACCCGCTTCGGCCGCAACGGCGCTGACCTCGACCAGGAAATTGTCCCTGTCGGTCTCCATCTTGTCGATGCGCAGCCGCATGGCGTCCCTGTCTTGAAGACTTTTGTCGAGGTCGGCCAATTGATCAAGGACGCCGCCAATGCCAGGCGCCGATATGCCGCTCTCCAGCCAGGTGCCCTTGAGCGCTTTGGCAATTTCGGCCAGCCACTCGTCCTCGCGTCGCTCCGCGACTTCGACGGCTCGGCGCCTGGCAGCCAGATCCTCCTGTCTTGTGCCGACCGTCTTGAGCGCCTCGGTGCGCTCGGCGTCAATCTTGAACTGCCTGTCGAGGAACAGCTGCGCGACGGCCATGACCGTCTCCAGACTGTCGCCGGGATCCGTACCGACGCCGACGCTCGCCAGCGCCCCGCTCAGCTCCAGGCGTATTCGGTTTCCCTCATCAACCGCTCGCTCGGCCTTCTTGCCTGAAAGCTCGATCTCTTCAGAGGCCGCGAGCGCATCGACCCGGGCAGCAATGCGCTCCTCGATCAGTCCGATCAGACGTTCGGGGGACGTGTCCAGACCGTCTGCGAGCAAGTCTCGTGCCGCTGCGCGTATGTCGCAGAGCAGGGCCTGCCGCTCCGCGCCGTTGCGCGCAAGTTGGTCGCGCGCATGGGCGATGGCTGCCGCGGCTTCAGCGAGGCCGCGGCTTGTCGCGCGGATCTCCACGAGCTCACGCGCGTTGGCCAGGCGGCCTGCCCCAACACTATCGTCGCGAGCCATCGCTCCTGCGAAAATATCCGCCGTTTCGCCAGTGAGGTCATCGCGATGTCGTGCCCAGGCCTCGTCGCGGGCGCGGCGAATGGCGGCGGCCGCTTCGTCGTCGGTGACCGCGACCGAGGCCCGAAGCGCGTCCAGCTGTGCTGAAAGCAAATCGTGATTGCCCTGGTACTCGGCAAGACGTTCGGAAAGGATGGCCCTGCCCTTCCCGAGCTCGGCGGCAAGCGCCTTCCATGCGCCAAGCTGTCCGGCATTCGGAATGGCGATCCTGGCCAATGTCGCGGCATCTCCCGACCAGGGATGCAAACGCCCGACCGCGGCCTCCCACCGAATTGCGCCGGCATCCGCGGCCTCGCGTGCCGCCTTGATTTCGCTCAGGTGCCCACTGGCCCTGGCCGCCGACAAAGCTGAGACGAGCCTCGCCCTGGCAGGCTCTGGTACCGCCCGTTCCTCGCCAACCCGCTCGCGTGCCGCCTGGAGCGCATCGACGGCTGCCGCGGCCTCGTCGCGCGCGACGCGCAGACCGGTCGCGATCCCGGATCGCTGCTCGATCATCGTGCGAACAGCACCGATGTTTGCAGCAGGCAAAAGCAGCTTGGCAGGGTCTGCCTCGGAGGCTCGTCCCAGGGCGGCAAGGGAGCTCCTCACGGCATTGTCGAGGATCTGCAACTCCGTCCTGCGACTTGGCAGGTCGAGGCCCGCCGAGACGTGGCGCACCTTGCGGTCAGCCAAGCCGCGAACCCGTTCGGAGATCGCGAGGATCACTTCGTCGACATCGACCGAGGCGATCTTGGTCGTAACTCTGTCGAGTTCATCGACGCTTGCAGCCAGCCGCGTTCTCAGGCTGGCGTCGTCATCGATCATCTCGGTGACACTGCCCGTCCAGGTCCGTGACGGTGAAGCAATCTCAGGCAACGCGGCTAGCTGGGTTTTCTTGCGTCGGATATCGGCAAGGATCGGGATCGCGCGCAGATATCTCGCAATGGTATCGAGCCTCGCCGACAGCACCGACCGTTCGGCGATGCTGCGGTTGTACTTTTCCTGGGCGTCGAGACGTTCGGCCTCAAGTCCCTCATAGGTCGATGCCAGGGTGTCGATCTGATCGCGGCGCGATTTCAGGTCCGCAAGGCGTTTCTTGAGCAGTGCCAGTTCGGTTCCATGCGCCTGCTTGCGATAAAGCCCGTCGGCCTCGGCCTCGAGCGCGCTCAGCGTGTCGCTCGCATGGCCTAAGCCGGCGCTGGCCGTGAACAGCAGCTTGCCGAGGTCGCCGCGCGACTCCAGGATTGATTTTCCACCGGCCTCCAGCGTCTCGTCGTCCAACGAGAACATGGTCTCGTATGCGTCGCGAGACAGCCCGGCGAGATGTGCTGATATCGCCATTTCGCTGACCGGTTGGCCAGTCGCGTTCAACAATGAATTGGTGCGCTGCTTGGTGCGGGTGAACGTGTGCTCCGTGCCGCCGAGTTCGAGCACGCCGCCGATGCGCATGGCGCTGTACTCGTGCAGGAAATTGTAGCGGCTGCGTTCTTCAATGCCGAACAGCAGGTCGAGATAGCCGGCAAGCGCGGTCGACTTGCCGGCCTCGTTCAGGCCGAAGACGATGTGCAGATCGGGTCCTGACGTGGGTTTTGGCCCGAAGTCGATCGTCCTGTCGGTGAACTTGCCATAGCGAATGAGGTCAAGGCGCCGCAGCCTCATGGCGCACCGCTGGCCTTGAGACCGGCGGTGACCAGGTCAGCTCCGCTGGCAAGCACCCTGGCGAGGAACAGTTCCAGCCCGGCCTCGTCCTTGCCGGCGAAGTCGCGTCCGTCAGGAGGCAGGTCCGCAACCATCTTCTGGACGAGCGCTCTCGCCTCGGCACGGAAGGCTTCCGAGCTGGCGTCGGCGCGCATGGACTGTGCGAGTTCGAAAATCGGGTCCGCGATGCCCTCGGGTGTTTCAGCTGTGGATGGAGAGACGCTAACCTCCAGCTTCTCCACCCAGCTGTCTCCCGTCTGCTCCGCGACCTGCTCGGCTTCTGCGAGCAGCAGGTCGCGGTCGCGGATCAGCGCCCAGGATAGAGGTGATGTCCCGGTCAGGCCCAGACGGACCACAACATGACGGGACCTGACGGAGGCGCGCACATCTTCGAGCGCGGAGCGGACGCGTCCGACGACGTCGGACCATTCCAACGTTTCGGACAGATTGACGTTCACCCGCTCGAATTGCGCGATACTGGTCAGCCGTTCCTCGATCTCGACGGTGCGGTCGTCGCGTATCGTCACCAGGGTGACGGATTTTTCTCCGGCCTCGTTGATGTCCCTGCCCTGCGGGATTCCCGGCATTACCACCGTGCTCGCCCCAGGATGGACCTGGCGGACATGGATGTGCCCGAGCGCCCAGTAGGCAAAGCCATGGCTGTGCAGGTCAGCGACGTTACAGGGAGCGTAGACGTCGTGGCCCGGCGATCCGGCCAAGCTGGTATGCATGATGCCGACATTGATCGCGCCTTCGCGCGGGGCTGAGTACTTGGGCAGCAGACTGTCCGGCGCCTTGGGGCTGGCAAAGCTCAAGCCATGGAACATGACGTCCAGTCCGCCGGCGCTCTGCAGCACGGACTGAGGACGCCCACCGAAGATCGTGACCGTGTCCGGGAACACCAGCTGCTTCGATATCCGCGACATAGCGTCATGATTGCCACGGATCTTGAAAACCTTGATGCCGGCGTGGTGCAGGCGTCTCATCTGTGACGCCAGGAACCGCGCCGTTTTCATCGACGTCTGATCGCCATCATAGAGATCGCCGGCAATGACCAGCGCATCGACACGTTCCGCAAGGCAGAGATCCACGATCGAGACAAATGCCTGGCGGCTGGCGTCGCCGACGAGTTCGGCAAGATCGGGGTTTCGCAGCGCCAGCGAACGAAGCGGCGAGTCGAGATGAATATCTGCCGTGTGTAAGAATCGAAATGCCATTAAGCGGTCTCCGGCTGCGAACATACCGATGTTCGACCGTGGCCCGATAGAAGAATTTCACGACGCAGCGTTGGTGTGATTGTTGAGCCTCAGGCGAGCCCGGCAAGCGAGAAACGTGAGGCTTAGGTCGGGCCACACAATGGGCGTTGGGCCGTGGGCACGCTGAGTTCAGTGGAACCCGGGGAGGACTATCGGGCAATCAGGACGTTGGAGGTAATACATTTTTCAAATGCGCTCTATACGCTTTCGCTATGGACCTTTCCCAGGTCGCGGGCCTCGTTTCAGGCGGTGGCCGGTCACGGTACACCTCTCCCGCATGTTCCCTTGAGACTATCGTCGTTGCCTCCGCTCCGACGATGTCCGCAGCCGCGTAGCGGTCAAGGGAAATCTCCCGCTCTTCGTGAACCGTGCTGCCCTTTGGCATTGCTCGTTCTGCCTTGCGGCGAGGTGGCCCTCAACCTTTCGGCTCCTGCTTGGCTTTGGCGAAGCCGCGATCCGTCGCGATGAAGCGCTCCAGCATCGGCACAATCAGGCGAACAGGATCAGTGGGTGGCTGACCCGCGTCGCGGCCAAGGATCTCAGCATATCTGGACAGATCGCGGTGCAGCGGCGCCGGTAGTTCCACTGTGACCTTAACCGGCTTGTCGTCTGCAATCGGACCGAGTTTCAGCTTGGCCATATTCAGCCTCCGTAGGGTTCGAGCACGAGATCGCGCGTAACGACGACACGCACATTGACGCCCGGCCGTATCGTCAGTGTCGGGGCGATGTTGAGTTGGCGCTGGACGATCTGCTGGCCCACCTGGCTGAGGCTGTCGGAGGCGCCGTCGCGCAACGCGCGCACGATGTCACTTTCCTGACCGGACGAGCCGGCCTCCGCGCCAACGCTGAGGATGGTGGTGAGTGCGGCCGCCTTGAACAGCTCGGCCCAATGGTAGTCGACGCCGTCCTCAAGGCCGGCATAGCCTTGGGCGTCAGTGCCGGGCTGGCGTTCAAGAACAATAGAACGGCCGCTGGGAAAGACCAGCCTGCTCCAGACGAGCAGAACGCGCCGCTGGCCGAAGCCGACCCCGTTGTCATACTGGCCAATGACCCGCGTGCCCTGCGGGATCAGCAGCGAGCGACCCGTGGGACTGTCATAGACATTTTCGGTGACCTGGGCCGTGATCTGGCCAGGCAGATCGGACCGGATGCCGGTAATGAGTGCTGCCGGAATGACAGCCCCTGCCTGAAGCACATAGGGCGACGCCGGCGGCGTGACGCGATCCGGCGCCACGGTGCGCCGATCAGCGGCCGCATTCAGAAAGCCGAGCTGGCGGTCTTGCGTGGTCGACTGGCCGATCTGACCGGCAAGGTCGGGGCCGCCAAGGTTCGGCGGGGCAGTTCCTCCGGGCGGGGTTTCGGCCATCGCCGCGGTTGACTGCCCTGTCTGGAAGAAGACACGCGAGATTCGGGCCGCCTCCTCTTCGGCCCGCCGGCGCTGTTCCGCCTCATCGACCATGGGTGTCGCGATCGTTGACGGCACGACGGGCTGTCCCTTGTTTTGGGCATCAAGCATCGGCCGGCCAAGATCGCCAGGCAGCGGCGGTCCAAGTACAGGCCCGGTATAGTCGCGCGGCAGACTGGCCAGTCCGTCGGCGGGCTGCCTGTTGGACGTCGAGTAGAGCTCGTCGCCATGCCTGCCGGTTTCACTCGTCTGAAGCGCGTAGATCAGCGCGCCGCCGACGCCAAGCGATGCACACAAGCCGATGCCGGCGATCACCTTGCGCGACAGGCGCGTGACGCGCGGCGGATCGGCGCGAAGCTTCATCGGGGCGGCAGCGATTTCGTTCTCGTTCATGAGTGCTCCCCTCCCCTTTGAGGAAATGTGTTCTTTGCATTCGGCGCCGCGTTGGTGCCTGACATCCACAGACCTCTCCTCGTGGCATCGGTGCGCACGATCCTGACGGTCTGTTGCCGCTTGCCACTGCCAAGCCGCAATTCCGCCGCGCCAAAGAGACGGTCGACGATCAGGGTGTTCTGGTAGACGCGGCTGTTGGCGATCTCGGCCTCGCCGTCTGGGCCGATGACGAAGATGGGCGGCATCTCGCCTTGCACGATCCCGCCTGGAAACTCGACATAGACCCGCCTGCCGTCGTCAAAGACGCTGACGGGCCTCCAGGGGGGCGCGTCGCCGGTGAGACCATAGCGGTAGTTGCGTGCGGTGATGGCGGGAATCACCGGTGTCGCGGGGATCGCCCGCGCTTGTCCGGCCGGCGGCGCGGGATAGGCCCATGACACGGCGGGCATGTACGGCTTCTCGCCCGATCGCAGCTCGATCATGTAGCTACGTCGGTCGGTGGTGATGACGAGATTGGTGTTGATATCCGAGCGCGAAGGCTTGACCAGCACATGGACGCGCCTGGTGACGCCCGCTCCGCTTTCGGTGTCACCGATGATCCAGCGCGCGGTATCGCCCGCCGCGATCGGACCTTCGCCGGTCAGGCTTTCGCCAGGCTCAAGCGCGATGTCCGTTATCTGTCCTGGAGCGGCATAGACCTGATAAAGGGCTCCTTCACTCCAAGGATAAATCTGAATGGCATTGTAATAGCCCTCACGACGCGGCTGGACTCGCGCCGCCGCGTTGGCGTTCTCGACGCGCGCCACCGGCGTCCTGCCGGCGACACCGCCGCGGGCCGGGACCCACCCTGGTGGAACGTGCAGCGGCTTTGGCCCTTCATCGGGCGCGGCTGCCGGATCGGCGGGCAAAGGCGGCACGTAGGCATCATAGGAGATCTGAGGTGGTTTCTGCGGTGTGGCGCAACCGGCAAGTATGGAGCCCGACAGCAACACCACGGCAACCGCCGACCTTGTCAAAGCCGGGGTGGCCATGACACACAATGGCAGGTTCATTGGCTCATCTCCCGGGACCAGTTGATGGCGTTGACGTAGATGCCGAGCGGATTGGCGCGAAGACGTTCGGCGTCGTTTGGCATCTGTGTCACGATCGTCAGGATCGCGGTCCAGCGCTCGGTGCCGGAAAGCTGGCCGTTTTCGTAGTGGTGTTCGATCCAGGCGACACGAAAGGAGCCCGGTGAAGCCCTGATGACCGAAGAAATATCCACCGCGACCTGCTGCTTGCCGACCCTGGAGAAAGGATCGTTGGCGCGAGCATAGTCATTGAGCGCCGCAGCGCCCTGGTCGGTGGTCCAATCATAGGCGCGCAACCAGTCCTGGCGCAGGACAATCGGGTCAGCGGGGATGGAGCGGACCTGTTCGACAAAGCGGGCGAGATGCCATGCTATCTGAGGATCAGTCGGCATGTAATCCGCGATCGCGGGCGCGGTCGCTTGAACCTGGCCCAGCGTATCGACCTGCACGACCCAGGGCACGACAGTGCCGCGGCCCAATTGCCAGACCAGTGACGTGGAAAGGCCTGCCGACAAGATGAGCGACCCGAACGCCATGGCGCGCCAGTTGCGTGCCTGCACGCGAGCAGAGCCGATGCGTTCATCCCAGATCTGCTCCGCCTTTTGATAGGGGGTTTCCGGTCGAGGGGTCTTGCCATAGTGGACGTCGGGGCGCCTAAAGATATTCATCCTGTCATTTGCCTTCAGAAAGAGAAATCGAAGCTCCGCCGCCATGGCTGTCGCCGGCGCGCACCGCGTGGGCGGCGGTCTGGGCGCCATGAGAGAGGCGTTGAGAGCGCTGCAAGCGTCTGGCCCATTCCGGCTGCCCGTCACTGCCGGATGGCTTGCCCGCGCCGGACGCAGGAGCCACGGCTGACAACGCGGCGCCTCCGATCGTTCCCATGGTGGTCGACGAACCGCCGGTGATTTCAGCCGCCGAACTGGCGCCGGAGGCGAAGCTGGACTTAAGCGACTGACCGGTGTTTGCGGCAGCGCGCTTGAGGGGGGAGGAGGCTGCGGAAGCGCCAGCACGCGCAATGCCACCCAAGCCGGAGGCGATGCCTGCCGCGCCAGTCTGGCCGGCGGCGCCGAGCCTATAAGCGGCCGAGGCGCCGCCAGCGAGTGACGTCCCGCCACGCGCGGCTGACATCGCGCCCGAGAATGCGGCTGTCCCACCTCGCGCCGCCAGGCCGGCCGCGCCATAGCCGGCAACCGCCATGCCGCCCGCGGCAAGGCCAGTGCCGACGGCCGCACCGGCGCCAAGCTGTGGTCCACCCGCGACGAGGCCGTTGGCGATGCCCGGACCGAAGATGCCGAGGCCAAGCAGCGACAGCGCCGCCAGCACGATCGCCATGGCCTGGTCGATGGTGGGGTTCTCGCCGCCGAAGCCTTGGGTGAATTCGCCGAAGAGCGTCGATCCGATGCCGATGACGACGGCAAGCACCAGAACCTTGATGCCGGACGAGATGACGTTGCCGAGCACGCGCTCGGCCATGAAGGCAGTCTTGCCGAAGAGACCGAAGGGGATCAGCACGAAGCCGGCCAGCGTCGCCAGCTTGAACTCGATCAGCGTCACAAAGAGCTGTACCGCCAAGATGAAGAAGGCGAGCAGGACGAGCGCCCAGGCAAAGAGCAGGCAAGCAATCTGGATGAAGTTTTCAAAGAAGGAGACGTAGCCCATCAAACCGGAGATCGCCTCAAGCAGTGGGCGTCCCGCATCGAGACCGGTTTGCGCCACCTTGCCGGGGTGCAGCAGGTCCTGTGCCGAGAAACCGGTTCCACTTGCCTTCAGACCAAGACCGGAGAAACTCTCGAAGACGATTTGAGCGAGACCGTTCCAGTTGGATATCAGATAGGCGAAGACACCGACAAAGAGCGTCTTCTTGACAAGCCGCGCAAGAATGTCGTCATCAGCGCCCCAGCTCCAGAAGAGCGCGGCGAGCGTCACGTCGATGACGATCAGCGTGGTGGCGACGAAGGCGACCTCGCCGCCGAGCAGGCCGAAACCGCTGTCGATATAGCGGGTAAAGGTGGCCAGGAATTGGTCGACGACACCGGTATTGCCCATATCTATCGGGCCTCGTGCAGGGCATCATCCGGCGCGTCCGGCTCGCCAATCGAACGCCCCGATGGCACTTTCAGACCAAGGAAGCGATCGCGCTGTTCGGCCCACAGCCGCGCGCATCCATCGTCACGCAGCGCAGCCTCGCCGAGGAGCTGGCAGCGGCGCAGACCATCGTGAAGCGGGTTCGGCATCAAGCCCGCGGTTGTGCGCGCGCCCTCGCCCGCCGGCTTGTTCTCCTTCCGGCTCACACCGAGCGCGCCCGCCGTGACGGCGGTCGCGACAAGGATGACAGCCACCAAGCGAGCGAGGGTCTTGCCGTCCATGGCCTTCGACCTCAGCGGTTGAACATCTGGACCGAGCCGGCCTCGTAGCCGGAGCCGGGCGCCAGGAAGCGGCGGCGCTGCTCACGGCCCTGATCGACCGCGGCTGCACGCTCGGCCTCAGTCAACGCCTGGGCGCGGCCGTTGGCGGCGACCACAGCGGTCAGGTCCGCGAGCTGCTGGCCCTGGAGCGCAAGAAGCTGATTTCCAGCTTGCGTCGCCTGCAGCGCTCCGGTCGCCGATTGGCTGGCGCCGACCAGTGCCGACATCTGCGCCTGGCTGGTCTCGATGTTTCCGACGACGCCCGCCTGGACGCGCATGGCGTCCTGAAGGCCGCCCACCGTGTTTTGCCAGCGCGAGCGCGCGACCGTGACGAGCTCCTGGTCGGATGCAGAGAGCGAGACGCTGCCGTATTGCTGCTGAAAGGCCTTGTCGACCTGCTGGACGTCGAAGGCGATGTTTTGTGCTTGCCCGAGCAGCTGTTGCGTGCGCTGCACCGACTGTTCAAGTTGCTGCAGCGAGGACAAAGGCAGGCTCGCCAGGTTGCGCGCCTGGTTGATCAGCATCTGGGCCTGGTTCTGCAGCGAGGTGATCTGGTTTGTGATCTGCTGCAGCGAACGCGCGGCCGTCAGAACATTCTGGGAATAGTTCGATGGATCAAACACGATGAAGGCATTGGCTGGGGCAGTCATCATCGGTGAGATGGCGACCGGCGCGGCGAGCATCGCCGCGACCAGAAAGATGGCGCGTGGGCGGGCTTGACGAACAGTCATGGCTGGGAATCCTTTTCAGGTTCGGGAAGGGTCAGGTTGGGAATGAGGTCGGCGGCCCAGCCGACGTCACGGGCACGCAGCCAGGCCGCCAGGAAGCCGTGGCGGCCATGCTCGGCAATGATGCTGCCAATCAGGGCCTGATCGCTCTTCGAGGACGCGGCGCAAAGGGCCAGCCCGACCTCGGACAGGCCGAGTTCGAAGAGACGGTTGCCCCGACGGGACTGGCAGTAGTAGTCGCGCTTGGGTGTCGCTCGTGCCAGGATTTCGATCTGGCGATCGTTCAGGCCGAAGCGCCGATAGATGGCGGTAATCTGCGGCTCAACCGCGCGCTCATTGGGCAACAGCAGCCGGGTTGGACAGCTTTCGATGATCGCCGGCGCAATGGCCGAATTGTCGATATCGGCAAGTGACTGGGTCGCGAAGACGACGCTGGCGTTCTTCTTGCGCAGCGTCTTCAGCCACTCGCGCAACTGCCCGGCAAACCCCTCGTCATCGAGGGCGAGCCAGCCTTCGTCGATGATGAGCAGCGTCGGGCGCCCGTCGAGCCGGTCCCCGATGCGATGGAACAGATAGGACAGCACGGCCGGCGCGGCTTGCGTTCCCACCAGTCCTTCGATCTCGAAGGCCTGCACGGATGCCTGGCCGAGGTGTTCGGCCTCGGCGTCGAGCAATCGGCCGTGAGCGCCTCCGATACAGTACGGGCGCAATGCCTGTTTCAGGTCATTGGCCTGCAAGAGCACACTGAGCCCGGTAATGGTGCGCTCCTCGACGGGAGCCGAGGCAAGGGACGTCAGCGCCGCCCAGATATGCTCCTTTGCGTCCGGGGTGATCTGGATGCCCTCGCGCATCAGGATCGCGACGATCCAGTCAGCCGCCCAGGCGCGCTCGTATGTGTCATGAACCCGGGCGAGCGGCTGCAGCGAAACGGAGGCGTCCGCGCCTTCGGTGAGGTGCCCCCCGAGATCGTGCCAGTCGCCACCCATGGCGAGCGCAGCGGCGCGGATAGAGCCGCCGAAATCGAAGGCGAAGATCTGAGCGTCGCGGTAGCGGCAGAACTGCAGCGCCATCAGCGCGAGCAGCACCGACTTGCCGGCGCCGGTGGGGCCGACGACCAGCGTATGACCGACATCGCCGACATGAAGGACCAACCGGAACGGGGTCGAGCCTTCGGTCTTGCCGTAAAGCAAGGGAGGACTGACCAGATGCTCGTCCCGTTCCGGCCCCGCCCACACGGCGGAAAGCGGCATCATGTGGGCGAGATTGAGCGTTGAGATGGGCGGCTGACGGACATTGGCGTAGGCGTGCCCGGGCAAGGAACCGAGCCAGGCATCGACGGCGTTGACGGTCTCGGCAATCGCGGTGAAGTCGCGGCCCTGGATGACCTTTTCGACCAGCCGCAATTTCTCGTCGGCCACGCGCGGGTCGCAATCCCATATGGCGACGGTCGCGGTGACATAGGCCATGCCCGCCATATCGGCGCCGAGCTCCTGCAACGCAGCGTCGGCGTCGGCCGCCTTGTTGGAGGCGTCGGTGTCGAGGAGGGCTGACGCTTCGTTGGTCATCACCTCCTTGAGAATTGCGGCGATGCTCTTGCGCTTGGCAAACCATTGCCGCCGTATCCTGGTCAACAGTCGGACAGCGTCGACCTTGTCGAGCAGGATCGCGCGAGTCGACCAGCGGTAGGGGAAGGCCAGCCGATTGAGGTCATCAAGCAGGCCGGGTGTCGTGGCGGTCGGGAAGCCGACAATCGAGAGAACGCGAAGATGCTTGTCGCCAAGTCGCGGCTCGAGCCCGCCGGCGAGCGGTTCATCGGCCAGCAGCGCATCGAGATAGATCGGCGTCTCGGGGACGCGCACCTTATGGCGTTTGGTCGAAATCGTCGAATGCAGGTAGGTGAGCGTTTCGCCGTCATCGAGCCAATGGCATTCCGGCATGAACCCGTCGAGCAGGGACAGCACGCGCTCCGTCCGGGCGACAAAGGCGCGCACGATCTCGCCCGGATCCGCGTCCGACTGGTCGCGACCCTCATAAAGCCACCCCTCGGCGCGCGTGGCGTCTCCGGGCGGTGGCAAAAACAGGAATGTGAGAAAATAGCTCGATACGAAATGAACCCCCTCCTCGTCGAAATCGGCTTTGCGTTCGGCATCGAGCAGGCTGGAGGCCGCATTGGGAAACTGGCTCTCCAGATAGGAGGCGGCTTCGTGCCGCTGCGCTTCGACAAAGACGCTCCAGCCCGAGCCGAGGCGACGAAAGGCATTGTTGACGCGCGACGCCACCGCAACCAGCTCTGCCGCGACGGCGGAGTCGAGATCGGGGCCGCGAAACCGCGCGGTTCGCTGAAAACTTCCGTCCTTGTTGAGCACGACGCCCGGCGCGACGAGTGCTGCCCAAGGCAGATAGTCGGCAAGGCGAGCAGCGGTCCGGCGGTATTCGGCAAGGCTCATCATGGCGGCGCCCTCAAACCGACAGATGTCCGGGGAGCCGCAGATGTCGGCGCCCAACCTCGAAAAACAGCGGATCGCGCCTGGCGGCCCATACCGCCGTGAGATGTCCGATTGCCCAGATGAGGAGACCGGCCAGCCACAGCCGCAGCCCAAGGCCGACAGCGCCCGCCAGCGTGCCATTCAGGATCGCGATTGCGCGCGGCGCGCCGCCGAGCAGGATCTGCTCGGTCAGCGCCCGGTGGACGGGCACCGTCCACCCTGGCACCGCGTCGAGTTGTTCAAGAGCGGTTGTCATCAGATCAATGCTCCGCCGCCGAACGAGAAGAACGACAGGAAGAAACTCGACGCCGCAAAGGCGATCGAAAGGCCAAAAACGATCTGGATGAGCCGCCTGAAGCCGCCCGAACTGTCGCCGAAGGCCATCGTCAGGCCGGTGACGATGATGATGATGACGGCCATGATCTTGGAGACCGGTCCCTCGACCGACTGCAGGATCTTTTCGAGCGGCTGTTCCCACGGCATCGAGGAGCCCGACGCATGGGCGCTCGACGCGATCAGGAGATTGACGGCAAGGGCGGTTGCCCCGGCGGCCAGGTGGCGGAGGCAGCGGGCAGGGAGGCGGATCATGAGGTTTCTCTCGGGTTGATCGGTGTGGCTTCAGCAATGCGATAATCGCCGTCAGGGCCGAGACCCTCGACCCGGACGAGTTCGACAAGCCGTCGCGCGGTGCCACGTCCGGCGAGCACAGCGACGAAGCCGATCGTGTCGGCGATCAACGCACGCGGGACAGTGACGACGGCTTCCTGGATAAGCTGCTCAAGGCGGCGCAGGGCGCCGATGCCGGAGCCCGCATGAAGGGTGCCGATGCCACCGGGGTGCCCGGTTCCCCATGCCTTCAAAAGGTCGAGGGCCTCGGAGCCACGCACCTCGCCGACGGGAATGCGATCGGGCCGCAGGCGCAGCGAGGAGCGAACCAGGTCGGCGAGCGTGGCGACGCCATCCTTGGTGCGCATGGCGACAAGGTTGGGCGCGGCGCACTGCAGTTCGCTTGTGTCCTCGATGATGACGACCCGATCCATCCCTTTCGCCACTTCGGCGAGCAGTGCGTTGGTGAGGGTGGTCTTGCCAGTCGATGTGCCGCCGGCGACAAGGATGTTCGCGCGACCGGCAACCGCGGCGCGCAATATCGCGGCCTGACCGGCGGACATTATGCCTGCCGCGACGTAGTCATCGAGCGTGAACACGGCGACGGCGGGCTTGCGGATCGCGAAGGCGGGTGCTGCGACGACGGGCGGCAACAAGCCTTCGAAACGCTCGCCGGTTTGCGGCAACTCGGCCGAGACGCGCGGGGAACGGGAATGGACCTCGGCGCCGACATGATGGGCGACCAGGCGCACAATCCGCTCACCAGCGGCAGGCGGCAGCATTTCCCCCGTATCGGCCAAACCGTCCGAAAGCCGGTCCACCCAGATGCGGCCATCCGGGTTCAGCATGATTTCAACGATTGCGGGATCGTCGAGAAACCGGGCGATGGCGGGTCCGAGCGCGGTGCGCAGCATGCGCGAGCTGCGCGCGCGTCCCTCGGTATCATTGTGCGATATAGCCATCCTGTCCCCGTTTGAGCCGGGAACGCGTCAAACAAACGCCCGGGCGCGGACGATCAAGAGAGCCCTGAAGCGGTCCGGTTCAACGGGTTTCAGCCGTCATCGTAGCGTAGCGTGCAATTACCGGCCAACGGCGGCGGCGACGGCAGCCGCGCTGTAATATGAACTTTCGCAATATTAAGTACATGTTTATTGACAGACAACTCCCGCCGGGTTTATGAGGGATCCACCGATGGCCTGCTCCTACAGGCGATCGTTCTTTCCACGGCGCGGAGGGTGTCATGAGGTCCGGTCCGGAGGGCGCGATTTCTCGGCGCAAAACCGCCCTCCTCAGGCACGCCGAAACGATATTGAGATCGCCGCCGCCCGCCTCGACGAAGAGTGGTGGCACCCCGTGAGCATGCTCGAGATCTGGCTGGGCATTCTGCAAGGGCTTGGTATCACCGCAGAGGTCACGGCCTATGGCCTGGTCTTTGCGGTCCCCTTTGCGCTCGTCTTCGGCGTCGCGCAGTTTCTGACCACCGGCATGACCCGCTTCCTGGTTACCGCCGTGATCGAATTCTGGCGCAGCTCAGCGGTCGTCGTGCTGCTCTTCTTCTTTTATTACGTGCTGCCGGTGATGGGGATCACTCTGTCGGCGCTGACCGTCAGTGCATTGGTGCTCGGCCTCAACACCGGCGGCTATGCCAGCCAGGCGGTTCGCGCCGGGCTGCAGTCTCTGCCCGCCGGTCAACGCGAGGCGGGCATGGCGCTCGGCCTCTCGCGCCCGGCGGTCCTGCTCCTGATCGAGCTGCCGCAGGCGCTGGTCGCAATGAGCCCGACCTTCGTCAACAACCTTATCCAGCTCGTCAAGGCGACTTCCCTCGTCTCGTTGGTCACGCTGACGGACATGACCTTCCGCGCCAAGGAAATCGCGCAGACCGACTACGACCCCGTCGCGATCTATTCGGCGCTGCTGCTGGCCTTCTTCGTCGTGTGTTATCCGATCGCCCTTGCCGGCCGCTGGCTCGAGGCGCGGGTCAATCCGGAAAGAGGAACGCCGCGTGGGATTTGACTTCGATTTCGCACTCTCGACCGTCCCGACGATCATCGGGGCGATCCGAACGACCCTGCTGGCAACGGTCTTGAGTTGCCTCGGCGCCTCAGTGCTTGGCTTCACTTTCGAAATGGCCCGCCGCGGGGGCGGTGCGACTGGGCTCACCGTCCGCTTCCTGATCGACTTCATCCGCTCGACGCCGGTTTTGGCCTGGCTCTATTTCCTGTATTTCGTCCTGCCCTTCTACGGGATCCGGCTTGGCGCCATGACGGTCGGCATTCTGGGGCTGAGCCTGTACTACAGCGGCTATCTGGCGGAGGTGTTCAAAGCGGGCATCGACGCGATCCCGAAAGGCCAGCAGGAAGCGGCCAGAGCCTTGTCGCTCAGCCGCCGCGACACGGTCGCTTTCGTCATCGCGCCGCAGATGTTGCGCAACGTCGCCGCACCGTTGGGCAACTATCTCGTTTCGATCCTCAAGGCGACGCCCTATCTCGCGATCCTGGCCGTGCCCGAAATGCTCGGACGCGCCTTCGATATCGCTTCTGAAACCTATCGATACGCGGAGCCCCTCACCGTCGCCGGCATTCTGTTTCTCACCTTGGCGCTGATCGTTGCTTACGGCGTAAAGCGCATCGAGCAGCGCCTGCTTGCATCTGGACGTCGCTGATGCTCGCTCAAGCCCCGCTTCCAATCTCCACCGTTCCAGCCACTGCGCATATCCGGGTCGATGGCCTCAACAAATGGTTCGGTGCCCTGCACGTCTTGAAAGATATTGATCTGACAATCCGCGTGGGCACACGCATCGTCGTTTGCGGGCCTTCCGGCTCGGGCAAATCGACGCTTATCCGCTGCTGCAACGGTGTCGAGCCTTTTCAAAAGGGAACGATCCAGCTCGACGGGATAGCACTGGGAAGAAATGCCCGGGACACGGCGACGGCGCGCCGGCTGACAGGCATGGTGTTCCAGAGTTTCAACCTCTTCCCTCATCTCATCGTGCTTGCCAACTGCACGCTGGCGCTGCGACGGGTTCTCCTGAAAACCGGGCCGGAGGCCGAAGAGATCGCCATGAAGCATCTGACGGCGGTGCGCATCCCTGAAAAAGCGCAAACGTACCCGCCCCAGCTCTCGGGCGGTCAACAACAAAGGGTAGCGATCGCGCGTGCGCTTTGCCTCAATCCCCGCATCATGCTGTTCGACGAACCCACCTCCGCGCTCGACCCGGAAATGATCAAGGAAGTCCTCGACGTCATGATCGCGCTCGCGAAAACCGGCATGACCATGATCTGCGTGACGCATGAGATGGGTTTTGCACGCGAAGTCGCGGACGAGATCGTCTTCATGGACGAAGGCCGCATCATCGAGCACGCCTCTTCCAAAGAGTTTTTCTCAGCAGCCGCTCACCCACGCGCGCGGCTGTTCCTGGACACCATCCTGCGCCATTGAGAAGAGACGTGTTTCGACTGGCGTGCCGGCAACATCGCGCCGGACCGCTGCACGCCCGGCAGATCACCAGTCCGGCGCAAAGGCGTAGCCTGCCGAGCGGACGGTCCGGATCACATCGCTTCCCACGGACGCCCGAAGCCTTTTGCGTAACCTGGCTATGTGGACGTCGACGCCCCGCACGTCGGTTGCAGCGGCATGTTCAGGCCATGCCGCCGCGACCAGTTCCTCGCGGGTGAAGACCTTGCCAGGTTGCGCTAAAAGGCTGCGCAAAAGCTTGAACTCGATCGGCGGCATCACGATCTCTTTTTGCCTGAAGAATGCCCGGTGGGTCTGTCGCTCCAGCCGGAAATCGCCCTGCACCAACTCACCCGAGTCCGTTTCGCGCGCTAGCTTCGCAAGGCCCGCTTTACCATGGAGCCAGGCCAGAAGCCGTTCGGGGGCGAACGGCCGGGAAAATATCTCGTCGACGCCAGCCTTGATCAAATCGAGATGCAGCCTGCCGGAGCGCGGGGCAACCAGGCTCGCGACCGGCGTCGCTTTGGTTGCGGCGGAGGACTTCAACCAGCTGCACTGCTTGACGATTGCACGGTCGCCTGGATTACAGTCCATGATTATGGCAAGCGGGGCTGTCGCCGTGATGGCACGTGCGATTTCCCGGTCTCCCGTGATCAGCTTCGTTTCGAAGCCGGCTACCGAAAGTATGTGCCCGAAGACCAGGAAAAAATCCGGGTCCTTCGAGGCGATCAGGACCAGCGGCTTCATGAGTCCATCAACCGGGTTCGACACATCATAGGGCTGACTACCGCGCAAATGGGCGCGATGACAATACAGCCTGGCGGATCGACCCCTCGCGGGCTTCCCGCAAGTGCCTGGTTCCGAGCCTAGATGTTGTCCGCAAGTATGACGCCGCTGATGCCGTAAGCGCGGCGCGTCTGTTCAATGGCCTCGGGCGTGACGTCGATCAGCAACGCGATGATATCGCCGTCGGGATGTTCGAGAACATCACCGAGCTCGGTCAGCGTCCAGCCGAGCGCGCGCAGCCGTTTTGGCCAGAATGTCTCGCACACCACACTGATCTGTCGAATCCCCATACGTTGAGCGACCTCGAGCAGACCGCAGAGAACCAAGCCGGCGATCGGCGACGGGGTGCCTTGCGTGCGAAGCGATGGAACGATGAAGAAACGCGTCCATTCGAAAATTTCAGCCGCTCTGGGAGGCCTGCCGCCGGCGAGAACCGGGAACACTTCGCTCATGAGATGCGGCTCCAGCGTTGGGACGAGACGGGAGCCGCCTACGATCTTGCCGTTGGTGTCAAGCGCCAGGACATAAAGCGCATGCTCGTTGTCGAAGGCGTCGATCTCGATGTTGATCGGCCGGGCGACGGCGCGCCAGCGCCTCTGCTTCACGTAAATCTCGTACCTTATGCGAAAGTAGCGCTCCAGAACTTTCCTGTAGTGCTTCCTGTTATCCCAAGTGACCAGATGCATACGAACCATGACGCCTCCAGGCGGAGCGTCGTAGGAAAATCGACTTGCCGTACGTATGACGGTATTCAGGTATTGCTAAATCTGGATTTCCTGCCGTCGCAGCGCCTTGACAATGGCATGCGCCACGTTGATTGCATCGAGCTTGCCTCGAATGTTGCGCTGATGGCTTTCGACCGTGTTCCTGGTGACGCCGAGGATACAAGCGATGTCATCGGTGGATTTGCCTTGCGCGCTCCACTCCAGCAGTTCGCGCTCGCGCGCCGTCAAGGGCGTGGGTTCATCGCCATCGCCGGGTGTTCCCAGCGCCGAGAGGCTGCGAAAGGTATGCACGCAAAGTGTTTCGATAAAGGGCATGGCGCTTGGCGGCACTTCCATCCGGTCACTCGCCACCGTGACGACGCCTGGCCCGGCCAATGGGACATGAATTGGGACGCAGATACCTTCTTTCATCGCGAACTCGGCCGCCTCGTCCATGACCAGCTTCGCGCGTGCAACAAGCCTTGCGGCCGGCAGCTCGCCCCATCGGAAAGGCTCTGGCGAGTGCCGGCACTGGGCGACACAAGGATCGTGCAAAAAATATTCCTCGGCGACATAGCGACGATGCCATTCAGGAGACCAGCCATCAGCAAGAATCTCACGCTGCCAGTCCGTATCGTGCGGCACAGGCAGTCCGGTGATCAGAAAATTGCGCAATCCGTAGCGCGCCATCGCCGCGCGGAACTCTTGAAGGATTGCATCAGCCGACCGTGCAGTGTCGATCTTCGAGATCGCCGCAAAAAGGTCGACAATAGTTTCGTTCTCCATCGGCAGACCTCAACCAAAGTCAGGCCCTACCCCGAGGAACAACCTATGGCTGTCTAGACACAATCTTCAATAGGACATGCATCGAATGTACACTGAAGGAGTCAATCACGTGTCACAACGAAGAGATAAGTGAAAATCAGGTTAGCACAGCTTTATGGAAGGTTGGCCTCAATCGGTCGACTTTGAAGTCGCCGGTTTCGTCACCCGAATAGCTCGCTTATTTGCCGGGCTTGCCGAAACCAACTCTTGTGGTTCGACATTCAACGCCTTGGCCAAAATTTCGACTGTATCCAGCGTGGCGTTGCGCCGCCCGGCCTCGACGCTGCTTATATAGGCGCGCGTGCGGCCCGAAACGAAAGACAACTGCTCCTGAGAGAGTTTTCTTTCTCTCCGAAGCCGCTGCACGTTCAGACCAAAAACGCCGCGAAGTTTCATCAAACAACGGATGCTACGACGCGCACTATGGTGCGACACACTATAGTGCACATTCCGCATTGACAGCCGTGCTGTTGGCTGTTTGAAACAACAAGCGAATTCATCGTTTCCTGAATAAGGAATAGCCATGACGAGCCGGCCGTTTCGCGACCTAGCGCACGACATGTCCGCGCATTCCTCAGGCGAGATTAGCCGTCCCGAGATGGACAGAAGCCGGGTCCTGGAACTCGTCTGCATCCGATGCGGCGCTTCCTACCCCGCCGATGTCACAATCGACTCCAAAGGATGCGCGCGCTGCCAAGACACCGCGCCGGCAAATCTCCGCCCGGTCTATGCGGCCCCGCAGTCTCCCCTCTTGGCCGGCGCCACCAGCTCGCGCTCGCTGTGGCGTTATGCGCATATGCTGCCTTGCCCAGAGGCGGAGGCGGTGAGCCTCGGCGAGGGTCTGACACCTTTGCTTGCCGCACCGCGCGTCGGTACGTTTCTCGGCGTGCCGGACCTCGCAATCAAGGACGAAGGCCGAAACCCGACCTGGTCGCACAAGGACCGCTTCTCGACCATCGCGGTCAGCGTGGCGCGCGGGCGCGGCGCGAAGATCGTCGCGACCGCCTCATCGGGAAACGCCGGCGCTTCGCTGGCGGCCTACGCTGCCCGAGCCGGGTTGAAATGCGTCGTCACCACTTTCGCGGGATCAGCCGGCGCCATGCTGGCGCAGATCCGCAAATATGGCGCGACGGTCCTGCCCTTGGTCAGCAAAATGGACCGATGGTCGCTGCTTGAACAGGCGGCTGCCCGCTACGACTGGTTCATCGCCTCGCCCTATCACGGTCCGGTCGTCGGCAGCCATCCACTCGGCATCGAGGGCTACAAGACGATCGCCTACGAGATCGTCGAGCAATCAGATGGCACGGCGCCAGACTGGTGCGTCCTGCCGGTCTGCTACGGCGATGCCCTGTCCGGTGTGTGGGCTGGCTTTTGCGAGCTGTTCGCGCAAGGGTCGATCACGCGCCTGCCGCGTCTCGTCGCGGCGGAGGTGCATGGGTCGCTGGCGGACGCTCTGGCCAGCGGCGCCGATGCGTTGAGTGAACGCAAGATGCTCTTCGACAGCCTTGCCGTATCGATCGGCACGCCGCGCAGCACCTTTCAGGCGCTGAAGGCTCTGCGCGAATCCGGCGGGCACGCCGTCCCCGTCAGCAATCACGGCCTGATCGGGATGCAGGAGCGCCTTGCGCGGGACGAAGGGATCTTTGCCGAACTGGCGTCGGTCACGCCGCTGATGGCGATATCGAAATTGAAGGACCAAGGTGTCATCGCAGCGACAGACCGTGTCGTGGCCGTCGTGACAGCCAGCGGTCTCAAGGACCTCGATCGGTCCGCCGGATCGAATGAACGCGATCAGGTCTTCCAGACGACTGACGACGCCTGGCGCTGGCTCGACAAAAGCGGGCTGGATCTCGTTTCATAGATTTTCCGGAGCGCCAACAGCCGGGGGCACTTCGCCTGCTTCCTGCGTTTTCAGCACATCGTCGAGACTGCGACGCAGCCAAAGAAAGCGCGTCCATTGCGTCTCCGCGGCCGGTGCGATGGTGGTCAGAGTCCTTGGCTCGGACAGTTCCTTGCAGGGCCAGCCAGGCAGAGCCGCAAGCCAGTCATCATTGTAGACGGTCTCGGCATGGCGATGGCCTTCGTCAGGCATGATGACCGCCACTTGCGCATCCGGAAGGGTCGTTGCAACCCATTGCGCCACCAAGGCGGCGGCGCCGCTGGTCGGCCCCATGAAGAGGCCGTGCTCGCGCAGCAAACGATGCGCGGTCATGTAAGCGGGATAGGCGCCAACCCAATGGATCTCGTCGACAAGCTCATGCCTGACATTTTTCGGCAGAACGCTGTTGCCCAAGCCCCGCAGCATGCGTTTGCCGACGGGCTGTCCGAACAGGATGCTGCGATGGGTATCGACGGCAAACACCGTCAGATGCGGAAAGACCGTTCGCAAAAAGGACGCGGTGCCGCATAACGAGCCGCCCGTACCGACGCAGCCGACCAGGCAGTCAACCTTGCCCATCGCCCGGATGAAAAGTTCGGCCAGCCGCGCATAAGCGAGCCAATTACCCGGACTGTCGTATTGGCGGGTCCAGAAGCCGTCCGGCTCGTTGGCGAGGATTTCCTGGAGGCGCTTCAGGCGGCCAGGCTGATTGCCGTCGCCGCGCGGATCGTCAAGGGCGATGACCGTGGCGCCGATGCGCTCCAGGCGGGCTTTGTATTTGGCATCGATCAGCGTTGAAGCGGTGACCAGCGTAAGGCGATAGTCACGCGCCGCCGCCAGCAGCGCCACCGCCATTCCGAACGTGCCGGACGTCGTTTCGACAATATGGGAGCCGGCCTTCAGTTCGCCATTCGACGCTGCCCGATCCAGAATGTAGCGGGCCGGCATCAGCTTCATCAGCGGGAACGCAGCGGCCACGAGATTGGGCGCCAACAGCACAAGGCGCGGGGTCTCGAGGTCCCTGAAATAGTCCACTGCGGGGGTCACCATGTCCAGCCCTCCGCATTGACCAGGTGCACTTCGACATCCTTGAAGCCGGCACGTCTTATCTGCTGCGCGACCAGGGCCGCCCGTCGCTTCAGATTCGATGCGAAAAGATCGAAAATCAGGCCGAACAACGAACCGCTATGGGCGACTTGCACTCCGCACGCCCCGGCTCGCCCGGCGATTTCGGCGATCTCGCCGAAGCCCTGTTTCGGCAAGTGCCGTTGACTGATCAGGGCACTGGCCGAGGCGGCGCGTCCGAGAAGATAGGGATCTTGAAGGCGAACCGCCCGCGCCACCAGCGCCCGCAGCACGCCGAATTCCTGGATCTCGGCACTGTCGTAGCGTGCGGGCGGCAGCTGCAATGTATCGACCGCAACCCCGCCATTTGCCTTGAACCCGACCAGAAGCAGCGGCGGCAGGGAGCCTCCGAAATTCTCGATCACCGTGCCTTCGCGTTGCGCGAAAAGCACTGCGTGCTCGTCGAACGCGATCGCGTCGCTGGCGCGCTCGGCAGCCACGGCCAGACGCCCGATGCTTGACGGTCGCAGCTGGACGTCAACGGCTGCGGCGACAGCACGAATGGAAGCGACAACGTCAGCCGTCGATGAGCCGTAGCCGTGCCCCACAGGAATCGAGCTTTGAAGTGTCAGCTCGCCGCCGCCGGTGACGTTCAAGAAACCGAGCGTGAGCCGCGCGGCGGCCGACGCCTTGACCTTATGATCGGGGTGGACAACGACCGCATCGTCGTCGCTCCTGGCAAAGCGCGCCTCCGATCTCAAGCCGGCAATCGGCAGCGTCACGAGCCCGCGATGAAGGCGCCCGCCATCATCCTTGAAGACGCCCTGGATGAGTTCGCCGTGATGCGCAATCGCCGCCGCCGTCCCCACCGACGACTTCATCGTTTCACGGCTCATGAAATCGCCGGCCCCACCCATTTCATCTCCCCCACGCTTTCACGCCACGGGGAAGATGGCGCCGACGGTTGGCAGCCGCCCTCAAGGAATTCCGGTATTGACGGCCCATATCGAACGACCCGGCCGCGAGGCGATGCTGGGGGAACGTCAGGCGGCGGAGCCAAGGTGCCTCAGCGGCCCGGCCGGCCGACACCGATTGCACCGCGGCCATGATGCCTTGCGCATCGATCCCGTAATGCCGATAGAGATCCGCGATCGTACCGGTCGGGCCGAAATGCTCGACGCCCAGGGCACGCGTGCGGTGGCCGTGGACCGACCCTCCTCGAGGGGCAGGCCTGACCCACTCACCACTTCATCCGCAATATTTCGTCTATATTTCGTATATATATATTGACGAAACACCGCATCCAACCGTAGCGTTGAGCGGCTGAGGCGGGACGCCTTCGCGCAACTCAAACTCATGGGAGGATACCGATGAAATTTCGAGCCCGATCGGCTGCGATTGGCCTGGCCTGCATCTGCTATGCCGCGCTTGTTGGATCTGTGCTGCCGGCAACGGCAGAGACCACGAAAGAACGCGTCTTGAAGGAAGGGCGCATCGTCATCGGCATCCACAACCGCTCGCCATGGGGCTACAAGAAGGAGGGAACCGGCGAGTTGCTCGGCTGGCATCCGGATCTTCTCAGGGCTGCCTTTGCCGATCTCGGCGTCAAGCAGGTCGACTTCGAGGTCACCGAGTTCGGCGCCTTGATCCCTGGCCTGATGGCCGGCCGTTTCGATGCCGTTGCATCAGGCCTATCGATAACGCCGGAGCGATGTCAGCAGGTTGCCTTCGGCGCTCCCGACCTGAGGTCCGACGACGCGGCGGTCGTGCTCGCCGGCAACCCCAAGGCGATCCATAGCTATGCGGATCTCGCCAAGAAATCCGACGCGATCATGGGCGGCGGCCGCGGCAGCAATGTCATCAAGAACGCGATCACCGAGGGCGTGCCGGAAGACCGCATCCTGCAGTTCCCCGACATCGAGACCAACATCGCGGCACTGCGCGCCGGTCGCGTCGACGCGGCTCTGTTCTCTTCCCCGACGGTGATCGGGCTGCTTGCCGGCAATAAGAGCCCCGATCTGGAGCGCGCCAGCCCGTTCACGACGGACGATAAGTCGATCAGCTACATCGCGATCGCGTTCAGGAAGGACGATGGCGATCTGCGCGACCTCTACAATCAGGGTCTGGCGAAGGTCATGTCGAATGGCACGATCGCCACCATCATGGCGAAGTACGGATTTGGCCCCACTGAGAACGTGCCGCCAGGATTGACGACGTCGCAGTTGTGCGGAGCCGCCAACTGAACGCCATCAGCAACAGAACCCAGATGGCGGCGCCGCGCTAGCCCGGGCGGCGCCTCTGCCCACAGGCCTCTCATCGTCATTCTGCGTCGCTGGATGGCATGACGTCTACGGGGATTTCCTGCCGCCGGCTTGGCCCCTCGGCGAGGCGCTGCCAAGCGCGGCGACGAATGCCTCGTAGCGTTCGTTCGCCTTCGCGCGCGCCGCCTGCGCCATCGGTTCCGGCAAAGCGGGAGTCGCGCCAACCAGAAGCGGATAAAAACGGCCAAGGTTTCCAGCGAGATGCCGGCGCTCCAGGCGCGCGATCCGGCGGTCGGTCCGGTAGAGACGCCTGGAGATCGCCGCCTCGCATTGCGGACATCGCGGTCGAGAGTACACTGGAGCGTTCGTTGTCGGACTTGTTCAGAAGTTCCCGTGCGGCGCTGGCGATGACCGGGTGCGGACCGCTTCAGCTGGGGCGCCAAGACCGCCGCTGCCGGCTGACGCGTCGGCATCATACGCGGTCGCGTATATCTTCCTCATATACGTGATCGCGTATATCTCCATTTTATACGCAACTCCGTATATTGACGAATAATACGCGATCGCGTATATTGCAGACGTGGAGACCTATCATGACAGACCAGATCGCTCGCAACGAAAAACAACTCGGGGCCATTCTGCGCCGCGCCCGCAAGAACGCCGGACTCACGCAAGGCTCGCTCAGCAACCAGATCCACCTGCGCCAGGGTACGGTCTCCCGCCTCGAGGCCGGCGAGCCCGCTATGCAACTCCGCACCTTGATGGCCGCCCTCTCCGCTCTCGACCTTGAACTCGTCGTGCGCGCGCGCAGCAAAGGCAGCTCTGCTGATATTGAGGACCTGTTCTGATGGCACGGCGACGGGCTCACATCCCCCTGAACGTGTTTCTGAACGGGCGTTCGGTCGGCGTACTGCGCAGGGAATCGACGGGCGCCATCGACTTCCAATACGCACGCGAATGGCTGGGCTGGCGCGGCACCTTCCCGATCTCACTCTCGCTTCCCTTACGCGAAGACCGCTATATCGGCACGCCAGTGACCAACGTCTTCGACAACCTGCTTCCGGACAATGACGCCATACGCAGGCGTGTTGCCGAACGCGTCGGCGCCGACGGCACGGATGCCTACAGCATGCTGGCTACGCTCGGCCATGACTGCGTCGGGGCGTTGCAATTCCTGCCCGATGGCATGGATCCAGGCCCTCCCGGCAGTGTCGAAGGCAAGCCGGTCAGCAACGAGGACGTCGCCGGGATAATCGAGAACCTTGCTGCCGCTCCGCTAGGCCTCGGCGAGGATGAGGACTTTCGCATCTCGATTGCCGGCGCGCAGGAAAAGACCGCACTGCTGCGCAAGGACGGAAGCTGGTTCAAACCGATCGGCACGGCAGCGACCACCCATATCCTGAAGCCGCAGATCGGCCGGCTGCCGAACGGCATCGATCTCTCCAACAGCGTCGAGAACGAGTATCTGTGCCTTAAGCTGCTGCAAGCGTTTGGCGTTCCCGCCGCTCAGGCGCAGATCGCTGACTTCGGCGAGCGCCGCACGCTGATCGTAGAGCGCTTCGACCGGCTGTGGGCCCGCGACGGCCGCCTCCTGCGCCTGCCGCAGGAGGATATCTGTCAAGCGCTGTCGGTGCCGCCGACGCGCAAGTACCAGTCGGATGGCGGTCCCGGCATGCGCGAGATCGTCGAGCTTCTGAAGGGTAGCGATACGCCTGATGAAGACATCGGTACCTTCTTGCGCACCTGCATCTTGTTCTGGCTGATTGGCGCGACAGACGGCCACGCCAAGAATTTCAGTATTTTTCTCAGCCCTGGCGGACGATTCCGCATGACGCCGCTTTACGACGTGCTGACCGCCCAACCCAGCCTTGATACCGGACAGATCCCGCGCAAAAAATTCAAGCTGGCAATGTCCGTCGGCAAGAACAGGCACTATTCGGTACCTGACATCATGCCACGCCATTTCCTGCAGACCGCTGACATTGCCGGTGTGGGTACCGCTGTCATGCGCAGAATTTTCGATGACATTGCTGAAAACGTGGAGAAGCAGGCCGACGAGGTGATCATGTCGCTGCCCCGCGATTTTCCTGAACAGCTTGTCGACTCAGTCAAGTCGGCTATCGGCAAGAGGGCGGCTCTTCTCACCGACAACAAGGCTGATGCCATCGATTGATCAAGGTGCGACGAACCGGCTGCCGGGACTTGCTCGCTCATTCTGTTGCCGCGGCTGATCACCATCGTCGTCACCTGTGCAACAACATCGTCGTCGCGTGATCGCCAGCGGCGTCGAGTATACCCATCATCATGATGAACATGGCCATCAGGCTCCAAGCCAGCCGATGATTGACCTGCAATCCGTCAGGGTGGGTTTTCGCTGTTGTCCATCGGATTGATATCCTCGGAAATCTCCTGCCGCAGTTTCGGCCCCTTCGCCAGGCGCCTTCCCAAGGCCGTGACGAAGGCTTCATAGCGTTCGGCCGCCTTGGCGCGTGCGGCCTGGGCGGCGGGCTCGGGCAACGCCGGCGTTGTCGCGAGCCAAAAGCGGACGAACACCGCCAGTGTCTCGACCGCAATGCCGATATCGCGCTCCTGCCTGGCCAGGCGGCGATCGACCTGGTCGAGGCGTTTGGCGATAGCGGCCTCGCGGCGTTCATCGGCATCCGGCGACAGGAAGGAAGCCAGTGCTGCTTCCGCAATCATGGATTGGGGTTGACCGCGCCGCGCTGCATAATCGCCAAGCATCGTCATGATGGTCTGGTCGAGATAGACGGAAATCTGCACTTTCCTTTTGCGAGCCGTCATGGCGCCTACAACTCCATGCCGTCATCGGGGTCGAGGGAGACCTGCCGTGCAACACCCTGCATGAGGCGCGCCAGGCGCCGGTTGCGGATGGCATCATCATCGTCGGCATCGTCGGCCGGTTCCATTTCGAATTCATTCTCAATGGGCGCCGCCTTCTCGAAAGCCTGCGCCCGATTGAGTTCTGCCTGCAGGCGGCGCTCCGATCCCGTTGGATCGCCATCGCCCTGCTGTAGCGTTCCGGAAACTTGCGTCGCCTCAGAGTGAGCCAGGATCGGCAACTCGCTCCAGTCGTCAGGCTCGGCCTCTCCGGACCGGGCCAGTTCGGGTGGCGACAACACGCGCTCCTTAAAACTGGCGTCCTCATAATACCGCGCCTTCTTGGCCCTGATTGGCGGCGCGCCTGCCACCATGACGATCTCGTCGGTCGGCGGAAGCTGCATGATCTCGCCAGGGGTGAGCAACTGACGGGCGGTCTCTTGCCTCGACACCATGAGATGTCCGAGCCACGGCGAAAGCCGGTGACCGGCATAGTTCTTCATCGCCCGCATTTCGGTTGCCGTGCCGAGTGCGTCTGAGACACGCTTGGCAGTCCTCTCGTCGTTCGTGGCGAAGCTGACGCGGACATGACAATTGTCGAGGACCGAGTTGTTGGGACCGTAGGCCTTCTCGATCTGGTTGAGCGACTGCGCGATGAGAAAGCTCTTCAGCCCATAGCCGGCCATGAAGGCCAACGCGCTCTCGAAGAAATCGAGGCGGCCCAGCGCCGGGAACTCGTCCAACATCAGAAGCAACCGGTGGCGGGTTGTCTTGGTAGGCAGGTCCTCGGTGAGGCGGCGACCGATCTGATTGAGGATGAGGCGGATGAGCGGTTTGGTCCGGTTGATGTCCGAAGGCGGCACGACGAGATAGAGCGTTGCCGGTTGCTTGCCCCCGACGATGTCGGAAATTCGCCAGTCACAGCGCCGGGTCACCCCGGCGACAACCGGATCGCGGTAGAGACCGAGGAAGGACATCGCGGTGGACAGCACGCCCGAGCGTTCATTGTCGGATTTGTTGAGCAGCTCGCGCGCCGCACTGGCGATAACCGGATGCGGGCCGGCATCACCCAGGTGCGCGGTCTTCATCATCGCGGCAAGCGTCGATTCTATCGGACGCTTCGGATCGGAGAGGAAGGCGGCGACGCCGGCAAGCGTCTTGTCCTGCTCGGCGTAGAGAACGTGGAGGATCGCGCCGACCAGCAACGCGTGACTGGTCTTTTCCCAATGGTTGCGCTTTTCCAGGCTCCCTTCCGGATCGACGAGAATGTCGGCGATGTTCTGGACGTCGCGGACCTCCCATTCGCCACGACGGACTTCGACAAGCGGATTGTAGGCTGACGATCTCGAATTGGTCGGATCGAAAAGCAGCACGCGTCCGTGCAGCGCGCGGAAGCCAGCGGTGAGCTGCCAGTTCTCGCCCTTGATGTCGTGGACGATCGCCGAGCCCGGCCAGGTCAGAAGCGAAGGCACCACCAGACCGACGCCTTTGCCGGACCGCGTCGGGGCGAAGCACAACACGTGCTCTGGCCCATCGTGACGCAGATAATGGCGATCGTAACGCCCGAGTACCACACCATCGTTGTCGATCAGGCCCGCAGCCTCCACCTCTCGCTTTTGGGCCCAGCGCGCCGACCCGTAGGTCTGAACAGTCTTGGCTTCGCGCGCCCGCCACACCGACATGCCGATGGCAACGATGATCGAGAGGAAGCCACCGGACACGGCGATCAAGCCGCCTTTCACGAAGATAGAGGGGGCGTAGGCATCGTAGAAATACCACCACCAGAACAGAGCGGGCGGATAGTAAATGGGCAACCCAGCAATCTCGAACCAGGGTGGACCAAGCCCCGCCTGGAAACCGAGTTTCCATGCGGTCCATTGCGTCGCCGCCCAGGTCGTCGCCAGGACGATCAGGAAGACCGTGAGTATATGGCCCCACAAGATTTTCGTGGCGGACATGGCGTGCTCCTTTCATCTGGTTTTCAGAGGCCGAGCCCCTTCTTGCGGCCAAAACTCCAGTCGATGCCGCCGTCGCCGCGCACGACACCGGAGACATGCTGGCCGAGATGCTTTTCGAGTGATGGCGTCCAGGGGACGAACTGGAAGCCGAGCCCATCATCGATCATGGCGAAACGGCCGGAGGCGAGTGACAAGCGCTGGCGATAGGCGCCGGCAACAAAGTCTCCGCTGGCGGCGCGCTTGAAGGGCTTACCAGTGTCGGCCGCAAGCCTGTCGCCAAGCGTCCCCAGTTCCGCCCGCCGCAGTGTATCGAGCAAGCTTCGGGTGAAGATGATGCGTCTGCCTTGCCGCTCCGCGAGCCCCTGTTTAACAAGATGTTCGGCGCGCCGGTCGAGAGCGTCGCGAACCTCGGCGCCGAAGCCGGCCTCGGCCAGGGCGGCCGGTTCGCGCGCGATTGCCTGCCGGTCGAGCCAGGTCGCACCCGATGCCGTAATCTGCTGATCCACTCCAAGGTCGGAGCGCACGGCGAGTGCGGCCCGGCGTTGACCGCGCGCATCATCGAATTTTCGCAGCTCGACAATCGATCCAGGTGCGCCGTCGCCAGCCGCCTCCAGCTCGGAGAGCTTGATGTGATGGGTGCGTCCGTCGACGCCGTCGACCACGGCATAGGCCGTGCCGATCAGTTCGTCATCGAGCCCACGATCAACCAGCCGGCCGATAACCGGCGTCTCCAGGCTCTCCGCGGCCAGGACATAATTGGCTGAGCCACGCTCGATGCCAGCCGCACTCATTGCGCGGTGGATGCGCTTGATGATGTCGCCGCGCTCGCCAAGCTCGCGCAGTGTTGCTTCGGCCCGTTCGTCGATTGCCCATTGGCCAGGCCCGGCCTGTTGGGCAAGACCAAGGGTCTCGAGCTTGCGCAGGCGACCGATTTTCAGAGCGTGATACTCGTCCGGTTGCCTTTTTGGAGATGGCGCGAGGTCGATGATCCCGCTGTCGCGGCTGTCGCGACGCAACTGCCGATCGAGTTGCGTCCACCGCTCGGACTGGATCTGGCTTTCGAGCCTGTGGCGGATATCGAGATCGGTGCGCGGACCCAGTTCCTGGGTAACCAGATCGCGAGCCCGGTCGCGCATGCCTTCCTTGATGTAGTCACGCGCGATGATCAGATCCTGGCCATCGTCGCGAACCCCACGCACGATCAGGTGAATGTGGGGATGGTCGGTGTTCCAGTGACCGACCGCCACCCAGTCGAGCCGCGTGTCGAGGTCCTTCTCCATCTGCCCCACCAGATCGCGGGTGAAGGCGTTGAGGTCCGCCATCTCGAGAGCGTCGTCCGGCGAGACGATGAAGCGGAAATGGTGACGATCGTCCTTGGCGCGAGCGGCGAAGGCCGCGCCATCGGCATTCTCCGTCCCCCGCCCGAACAACTGCCCCTTCTCCCCGTCCCGGCTGACACCCTCGCGGCGCAGATAGTTGAGGTGGGTGCCAAGTGGAGCGGCGCCCACGGAATGACGGACGACGCGCGCCTTGACGACGGCGCCGCGCGACCGCGAGGTGATGAGGCGGTTGGCCTGGATGCTGGCGCGCTGACCGTGACCAAAGCGGGAGCGGCTCGCTTGTACAATCCGGCCCGAGCGCGAAATACCGCCGCCGGCCTTTTTCGCCGCGGCCAACACCTGCGCGATGAAGGGCCGGGCCTGCTGGGCGCGCGTCGAGCGGATGCGCCCGGGTCGAATGCGAAACTCGCGCTCATCAGCCATGGCGCGGCACCGCAATGTGGAAAAAGAAAAACAAATACAATATCTTGGCTGCTTCATACACATTGCGCCGATGGCTGGAAATGTGCGGAACGCGCCAGAAAATCAAACAAGAACAACCACCCGACCGCCGCGCAATGTGCGCGCTTTTATCCTGCCATCCCTCGGTTGTTGCCCTGTGCTCTGCGCGCCTCATTGGCTGCGACGTCAAACGAGACGCCAGGGCGCGACCTGACGGAGACTTCGTCATCGCTGCGATGTCCGGACGTCGGACCCAGTGAACAGCTGGCGGGGCTGCGGAACGGCCGCGAAAAGTTCGCGCACCAACGGTGACGACGAGACGTCGACGAAAGGGGCTTCGCCGGACGAAAGACCGGACGCGGCCATGGACCCCGACCGCACTATGAACAGCGGCGCAACCTTCCAGCTGACGGCCTCGGCATGACCGGCGGTGAGCGCGCCGGGTGCATCACCGCCGCCCCAGAAAGGGCGAAGCGTCGCAACATAGGCCCGGGTCTCAGCCGGCAGCGGACGCCCCTTCAAGGAGGCTTCGTAACGCCCTGGCCCGGCATTGTAGGCGGCCAGAAAGCCCGGTGAACCGTATCGATCATACAGCTCGCGAAGATAAGCGGTGCCTGCAAGGATGTTGTCGCGCGGATCATAGGGATCGCGGCCGAGCTGGTGACGAAGGCGCAGCTCGGCAAAGGTTGCGGGCATGATCTGCATCAAGCCCAAGGCCCCCTTTCGTGACACGGCGCGCGGGTCGCGGGCGCTTTCGAGGTGCATGATTGCCCGTATCCAGCGCTCGGGAACACGGAAGCGATGCGACGCCTCGGCAATAGGCGCGGCATAAGGATCGTCCGCGGATTTGCGTGAGGCCGGCGCGGATTGTGCGAGGGCCCCCGTCATTGCGTGGCAGAGGATCAGCATGCCACCGATAAGGCAAAGTGCTTCTCGCCGACTGGGTAGCCGACTGACGGGGCGGCTTCCGGTCGCACATTTCGGCGCCGATGACCCACTCATCGAGCGCGCTCCGGCCGCGATTTCGGCCGGATCCAGCGCAGCGACCAGGAGCCGTCGTCGGTTCGGAAGAGACCGGCGCGAAAGCGCCGGCCAAACAGCGGATCCTCCAACCGGCACGACAGATAGTCGCCAGCCGTCTGTCCGGTTTCCTTCCAGGCCGCGCCGACCTCGGGGCTGCTGCCGTCGCCGATGTGGATACGAAAATCCGGCGCTTTGCCGTCAGATATTTTGGTCGGCACGAGCACCAGCTCGGCATCAACGAGCAGCGTTCGAATGCGTCCTGAATAACCAGATTCAGTTTTGTGGAAGACGCCGATCTCGGCCATGGATTATCTCCTACCTCTTGTTGGCTGGGCTGAATTTCAGTTCGCCGGAGCGAGCCAGGTGTTGTGGCCATCGCCCCTCTCGTCGGTCCAAAGCGGCAGCGCGGCTCCGACGATCGAGGTCGCCGGGAACGGGCCGAAATAGCGGCCGTCGAGACTGTCCTCGACCTTCCGGTTCATGACGAAGATTTCGGTGGCGGCGACGACGCGGCAGCCCTGCCATGCCGGCAGCGCGCGCCCCTTGCGGTCGCGCGCCAATGCAACACCCACGCCGAGCCCGTTCACCGTGATGGCGCGGCCGAGGCGGCAGACTTGGCTCCCGGGAAGGCCCTCGATGTGCTTGAGCATCGGCACGCCGAGCGGAAGGTAGCCACGCATGGCGGCGAACCGGGCGACCTTGTCTGGCGGTTCGATGACAGCGAGCGCGCCAGCCGTTGGTACGGCCATTTTCCTGATCGCATAGAGCCCAAGCGGCGCGCTGGCCGATGCATTCCACAGCAGCAGCGGCGGCATCTTCACGACAGCCGGAGCGACCGTCGCGACGACGGCCGCAAGTGCCGCGGCTATGTAGGCGGCGCGGCTCATGAGGTCACCCGCTTGCGCAACAGAAAGGCCCGGTGCCGCTCAAGCGAATAGGCACGCGGCGTTGCGCCGGCGACCAGGCGGTTGTGGGTCTGACGCCAATAGTCGGGTGCGGCCTCGGCCGGATCGAGACCGATCGCTTCGATCGCATCGATCAGCTGGAGAACTCGCTCGACCTTGTTCCAGCCCGCGATCTTGAGCAGGATCTCGCCGCCTGGCCGGATGTAAGGCAGCGTCTGATAAGGTTCAGCGGGCAAGACCGCGCGCACGATGTCGATGCGCGAAACGACAGTGCCAAAGTCATTCGCCGCCCAGCGCACGAACGCAAAAACACTGCCTGGCGCAAATCCGACGACGCGGCGCCGCTTGTCGATGATCGTCTGATCGGCCGGACGTCCGAAGCGGATGCGATGCTCGATCCGCTTCTCGATCCAGATCAGCTCGACCGTCGTGAGGTCGCCGCGCGGCGTCGATCGGGCAGACGACGTCATGTGTCGTCGCCCTCGCGCAGGCCAACGCACCGCCGCCTCTGCTCCCAACCATCAGTCCGCGACTTGCGCGCAAGACTGTTAGATTGGGAGTTAGACTCTAAGTTAAGGGCGCGGTTTTCCGTTACGGGCCCGTCCCTTAAGGCCGATCGCGGTTCCCGAAAGCACGAGGATGCGGTTCCCGATGGCACGATAATTCGGGTTCCCGATGGCACGATCCTGTCAACCGGCGCTGGCGCCGGTTCGAAAGCCAGCAGCACACGGCCGCTGGCTTCGACTTCCGTGAACAGCAGATATCCCGGCAAAGGTTGGCGGCGCACGATGTCGCGCAGCTCGAAGGCGAAGCGCTTGAGCGGCGAGAGGCTGCCGGACTTTTGATGCAGATGCCGGATGTCGAAACGCCAGCCAGCGCGCTGGCGTCCGCCATGCTTGCGCACCAGCCGATAGAGCCACCGATCCAGGCCGCCCGTCAGCCCGAAATAGGCCCGGTCGATGGTCAGGATCAGCGCGTCATCCATGACGGCGCTGTAGAACCAATCGGGCAAAATCAATTCGACGCCGAGCGGGCGCCCGTTTAGATCGAAGCGCTCCTGCCATTCATTGATCCACGAGAAGCGATGGCGCCGGCCTTCGGCGGGCTGGCGAATGGAGGTGACGACGCTTGTCGACTGCAGGCGATCGAGCGCCGCCTTGAGGCGCAAATAGTCTCGCTTCGAGACACCGCGGCCGACGAAGGTGAGCATTTCATAGGGCGTCGCGGCCATCAGGCGCGACGTGCGCAATCCGGCATCCCGCGCGTTGACGATCTGGCTCGCGGCCCAGATCAGGATATCGGCATCCCAGATCGTCGCCATGCCGTGGTCTGGCACCGCCTCGACGCGGATCGCCACATCGCCGGCGCGGAAATCGATCGGCGCGATGCGCCTGGATTTGGCAAGGGAAAAGAAGGGATAGGCCATGAGGTCCTGCGCATCGCGTGGCGCGACAACACCGGGCAGCGCGTGGAACAGATCAAGCTGTCCGCGTTCCGACGGTTGGCGTGTGCGTCCAGACATAGGGGAGATCAGCCGGGTCAGCGCCTCTCGCGCCCGGCATAGGCGATCAGGCGAGCGGCTTGAGGCTTGGCTGGCATCACCGAGCCATGCGGATCGGATGTCGACGTCATCGCGCCGCGCTGGACCCAGGCCTGGAGGTCGTCGACGGCGTAGACGACGCGGCCGCCGAGTTTTCGATAGGCAGGCCCGGTGCCGTAGGTGCGGTGTTTCTCGAGCGTACGCGCAGAAAGACTGAGGAAATGCGCTGCTTCCGAAGTGCGCAGGTAGCGCGGCGGCAATGGCGCGGCGTCGGCATTCATGGGATGTCTCCTTGCGGCCGTCGCGATTGAACGGCGATCCATGGCCAGGATGGCGGAGCAAGGGCACCGTGGTCAGGTGCGCAATTGCGGGCCGCTATTTCGCACCGCCAAGAGGCTTTCAGGAGTGGCGGCGTCGCGCGCACATCAATTGGTGGTAGCCGCGCTCAACCATCTTCACGCCATCGCGCATCAAGCAACGCATCTGATGACAGGAAGCCCGGTGATGGCAGCCCGCGGCGCGAAAAGCTTCCGCGGTCACCGGCAGAAGACGCCTCGCCCGATACCGGGCGAGGCGTTGGCCAGTTCACTCGCCGTTGCGGCGGTTGGGGCGGGACCAGATGAGGCTGTGGCCCTCGCCTTCCTCGTCGGCGAAGAGGTTGGCGTAGATCGGAGCGGTGAAGCTCGGATCGTCCAGCTTGAGCCCGAGATAGTCGCGGCCCTCGTTGGAGCGCTTGGACCAGGCGGCGCCGATCTCGGCCTTGCCGACAACCACGCGGTGGCTTGGAGCGTTCTCGCCGCTGGCCCGGGTGTCGGGGACGATGCGTACGCCCTTGGCCTGGACGCTGAGGGTGACAATCTCGCCGGTGAACTCGTTCGCATTGGTCTTCTTGAAAGTGCCGATGGTAGCCATTTTCAGTCTCCGTTTTCTTCGTTTCCGAGCCCGCACCATGCGACCTCGATGGCGATCGCGGGGCCGGAGGCGACCGCCGCCGCATCGCTTGCGGCCGCAGCAAAGCGGAGGATGGCGCAGGCGCGCGTTTCTTGGTTCCGCGAGGAATGGGCTTTGCTCAGGGGAAGAAACGCGCGCCGCGCCATTGCGGCATAGGCGGTCGAGGCTTCAGCCGTCCTTCGGCCAGATCAGCCCGTTCGAGAGGTCGTTGGTGCGCTCGCGAAATGAAGGGGAGGCAATGGCGGCATCGGTGGACCCAGAGCCGATGCGGACTGGTTCGCCAAGATGTCAGCCTACAATGGCTTGACCCGCATCAAAGCCCCTGCCCATCCGGTTCCAAGTGCACGACCCCACACTACGAAGGTCCTGTTTGGGGCCGACAACGGACGGTCTGCTCCTGGCGCCGAGGATCGAATAGCTGCCGTTGAATACAGGATGATTTCAACGACGGCTTGCGGCTCCGTTGCCGTCATTCAGGTTGAATTGCTGAGCGCTGGAAACCTGCCGTCCAGTTTTTCGGCAATTTCCAAGGTGAATAGTGAGGGACCACCTGTCGCCAGGTGGCCCAATTCCAGTTTTTTGCCTAGACCTATTTCGCGGCCTTCTGTGCCGCGTAATAGCTTTCAAACAACGCCCCATATGCGGGTTCGACGTGGTCGACAAAGACCTTGGCGAAATCCATCGCGTCTGGGCGATCCCAAGTGTGCATCACCTCTGTAATCGCCGCGAATGTGTCAATCGGCATCGCGCCCGCCTGCGTGACCCGGGCAATGGATATGTCGGTCGCCATCTTCGACCAATTGCCCGATGCATCCACGATGCAGAACACTTTGTATCCAGCCTCGAGGGCTTTCAGTGCAGGAAACACCATGCAAATGCTGGTGAGTGTGCCTGCGATTAGCAGTGTCTTAAGCTTGGTTTTCTCGATGGCTTCGACAAAGGGGCGGTGATCCCACGCGTTGATCGGGCCGCTGCGCGGAACGTACACCGCATCGGGGTTGCTCAGAAGGATATCGGGAATGGTCGGACCATTAGCACCTTCGGGAACTGATGCCGTGACAACTGTCGGGATCTTCGCGATCTTCGCTACCTTCGCAAGAGCAGTTACGTTGTTACGGAGTTCCCTGTACTCCATATCACGGACCAACTGGAACAAGCCGCTCTGATGATCTATCAGCAGCAATACAGCATCGTTCGGGTCAATCATCCACTTGTTTGATGTCATGTCATTTCCTTTGGTTTTGGAACTGGATATGCTGCCTGCGGCGGCGGCTACCGCTGTCGTCGGCGTCGTCAGCAATGTCGCTGCGCCGGCTGCAGCGCCGGCAATAAGTATCTCTCTGCGCTTCATTTACTTCTCCGATCGATTGATATTTTTAAATGAGTTCCATCAAGCTGAAGAGGCGCGCGCTCGACCATGACTGCCAACTCAAGCCGTTTCTCGCCAATGACAGTGGACTGATCCAGTATCAGACACCGCCATGACCACCTTGGCCGCCCGGAATGCATTCTGGATGTCCACCGCGCTGCGGCGCTCTACCCGAGGCATGCCAGAGAAAATTGCGGCGAAACTTGTCGATAGCGATTTCCATAGTGCCTACTTGCCAGGTCATGAGCCGGCAGACTCGACCCGCGGCGGCTCTGGCGGCAACGGGATGAACTCCGTTTCGCCAGCGACTTCGGGGAAGCGGCCCTGCCGCCAGTCGTCCTTGGCCTGCTCGATCCGGTCCTTGGAGCTCGAAACGAAGTTCCAGTAGATGTGACGCTGCTCGGGAAAAGGTTCGCCGCCGACTAGCATCAGATGCGCTCCGCCGCGTGTGCTCACGATGATCTCCGCGCCAGGCTTGAAGACGACAAACTGCGCTTCGCCGAAAGTTCCTGTCTGGCCGGCGATTTCGATCTCGCCAGAGACGATAAACACCGCCCGCTCAATATGCTCCGTGGGCACTTGCAACCGCGCGCCAGGCTTGAGCAGGGCGTCGACATACATCAGGTCCGAATAGACCGGCACCGGCGAGCGTTCTCCGAACGCACTGCCCGCAACTACGGTGAGCGAGGCTCCCTCGGCCTGGAGCCTAGGCAGAGTGCCGTTGGCGTGATTGGAGAAACCCGGCTGCATTTCTTCGAGCGCCTTGGGCAAGGCGACCCAGATTTGCTGGCCGAACATCGTTCCACCTTGAGCCTGCAACTTCGCGGGTGAGCGCTCGGAGTGGACGATGCCGCTGCCCGCTGTCATCCAGTTCACGTCACCGGGACGGACCGTCTCAACGCTCCCGATGCTGTCTCGATGAACCATTTCGCCTTCGAGGAGATAGGTGAGGGTCGACAGACCGATATGGGGATGGGGGCGGACATTCAGGCCAGCCCCTTCTCGAAACACCACTGGTCCGAAATGATCGAGGAAAATGAAGGGACCAACCGTGCGGCGCTGTGCGGATGGGAGCGCACGGCGAACCTTGAACCCATCGCCCAGATCGCGAACAGGCGGAACGATCAAATGTTCCACTGCCGAGTCTGGCAGGGCACTCGTAACAGTCATTGCCGCCTCCATTGCAGAGTTCCAATTTGGCGCTGTCGCGCAGAGACCACGCTCCAACAGCGCAGTTTTCATCTCAAGAAGGACGTTGAGGTCCCGTCATCACATCCTGCATGGCTTTCAGGGGCGGATGTGTTGCGCCACCCATCGGTTAGGCTCGGGGTTCGGTAGAATTTCTTGATCGCGTCTAAGGATCGTAAATGCCACGTGCGTAGGTGTCGGGAAAGCCGGTATGTTACGATGCTATCCATCGGCACGGCCGATGGCTTTAAATCATCGAAGCATCCGTGGTCGACACGCAGTTTTGCCGGCGCGCCTTGCCGCCAACGATTGTATCGGCGAGCGTTGACGTGTCAGTGGGCGCTTGCATAAATAGGAGCAGCCTGCATGTTTTTAGGAAATCCATCGGTAAATTCGATAGAAAGGCCCAACGTGCTTGATGGTGTATCTCTCGACCAGTTGCGGACCTTTGTTGCTGCGGCTGACGAAGGAAGCTTCTCTGCTGCGGCCCGACGCCTCAGGCGAACCCAGTCCGCCGTCAGCGAAGCGATGGCCAACTTGGAGACGCAGCTTGGTGTCACGCTTTTCGACCGCAGCGCTCGATATCCGCGGCTGACGACCGAAGGTGGTGTCCTTCTTGCCGACGCTCGGGCTGTCGTTTCCGGCGTAGATGGCATGAAGGCACGCGCGAAGGGAATGTCGGGCGGGCTGGAGGCGGAGCTGGCTGCGGTGATCGACGTCTTCTTTCCGATCTCCGCGATTGCCGAGGTCGCTCACGAGTTTCGCGGACAATTCCCCGCCACACCTTTGCGGCTACTTGTCGAGGCCCTCGGCGGCGCGGTGCAACCCGTCTTGGATGGTCGCGCGAGCATCGGCATTGTTGGATCTTTGCCAGTACTGCCCTCTGGCCTTGTGGCTGAGCGTGTCACCAGCGTTGACTTTGTCATGGTCGCGGCTGCAGACCATCCGCTCGCGGCGTATGGTGGCCTCATTCCACGGGATGAGCTGGCGCGACACGTTCAACTGGTGCTGACAGATCGATCCGATCTCTCGGCCGGGAGGGAGATCGGAGTCATATCGCCTTCAACCTGGCGGTTGGCTGACCTGTTTGCCAAGCACGCCTTTCTCATCAGCGGGCTGGGTTGGGGTGGCATGCCGCTCCATACCGTCGAGAAGGAGATCGCCGAGGGGCGGCTTGTTGAACTTTCGATCCAAGATATACCACGGGGCGGACTTGAGCTGCCGATATCGGCCATCTACCCAATCGCCTCACCTCCGGGACCCGCGGGCCGTTGGATGATCGAGCGCCTTAAACAGTGTTCAAATGAAATGCGGGGCAAATGGCCTATGGACAAGGTCTTCTCGATGTCCATGTCCGGCCCCGGGCGGTGATTCTGATACAGATCAATGTGATCGGTCTGCAGGCGACGCAGGGCGTAGTGTTTCCGAGCGATGGTCGAGTCTCTCGCGCACCATTGTGTCGTCGACACCGAACAAGACTGAAGCCGAACAACCGCTTTCGGAGAACGCATCGCCATCCTAAAGGGCCGAAATTGGGCACAAAGCCGCCATTTGCTTCACGATTGAGAGTAGGTGTCGGCTTGGAGACAGCACAAGAAGTGGGCAACGCGGCGGCACTCGTCAGAGATGGCGCCTTCGCGCGCGCAACAATTGGCGGTAGTCGCGCTCGACCATCTTCAGTCCGTCGCGCACGAGGCGATGCGTCTGGTAGCGAAAAGGCGAGTCCTGCCAGCCGGCGGCGCTGACCAGCCGCCGACCGAACAAAGCGGTCGCGACTTCAAAATGGGATGCCTGCTGGTCGCGGCCATCCAGGCATCGCAGCATGAGGCCAAGGCGTCGGCGCTGGGCGGCAGTCAAGCGAGCGTCCGGAACGTGCTGCCTATGGATCGAGCGAATGAACCGTTCGATCGCCTGGAGCCTGTCGTACGCCATGTCGTCGAGTGGAATGATGGCAGCCAGCGGTTCGCCTGGCTGCGCGTCTGCGAGAAGCGCCAGTTGCGTGCCGTCCGGCGCGGAGCGCACGTGATGGCCCACTTCGTCACGCTGGCCAGCGGCCAGTGAAACGTGGAGGGCGCGACCCTCCCGCACTCGCAGATTCGGCGGAACCTCGACTAGGTTCACGACCCCAGGGTCGATCTGAGGCGCCCAATAGACGGGCTGCTCGAATGCAGTTTGGTCAGGCCTGGCGGCGAAACTGCAAACCCCAGCGCTTGCGCAATGCGTGCATCGCCTTGGCCGAGCGAGAGGACGCGAAGTCCTGCTGATACTGAGGATTGCGTCGCAGGAACTCCCAGGCAATCGCATCGGCGGCGGCCCCTTTGACGAACGCATATGCCTGTGGGTCACGCCACTGCGATGTATCCGCCTTCATCCGCATCCTTCCCTTCTCAAGGATTTGATAGGGGGATGCGGCGTTGAGCGAAATCCTTGGATTCCGTCATTGACGAATGGACGAGGAGATATCCCGGCGACGAACGATCAGGCCGAGCTTTTGTGATGTCTACTGGCTTGCGCCTTGCAGTGTCTTGAATGTGTCCGTCCAGGCGCGATAGGCCTCATCATTGCCCTGGCTCCATGCGCTGAAGGCGCGCCAGGCAGCGAACGATGATGCAGGCTGCTCGAACAGCGAGCCGATCGGCTGATCGCCTGCGGGCCAGCCGGGAGGCTGATCGCTTATCGCTTCATGCGTGAGGCGCCGCAGATCGGCCAAGGCCGAGCGGATGTGCGGCAGCGGAAATTCGCAAAGGTCGGTGTTGTCAGTCGCCTCCCGAAGGATGACCGCGAGCTTGGCGACCACGCCCGCCAGGGACTGAGCAGGCGTCGCGGCAATCTCAGCCAGCAAGGCGTCCGCCTTTTCAGCGCCATCCTGCCCTTCCTTTAGGAAATCAGGACAGTCGCGGTCGGCGCCAACCCCCTCCCCGCGCCCAATCACTTCGCCTACAGGCATGAGCGCGCCGCACTCCAGGACCCCCTCCTCAGCCTGCTGCTGCCGGACGCACGAGGCCAGCATCGCAACGTGAGCGTCAATCCAGGCAAGGGACAGGAGAAGTGCTGGATCGGCCGACGGCTGGTTGTCGCCAATTGGTGGGGATTGTGAAGCTGCCTTATCTCCACTCACCGGCGCCTCCCGTTCTCACCCGTGACGAAAGGTCAATTGGTAGCTATCGTCAGAATCAATGAAGATTCTGAGCTATCAACGTCGTCGCGTAGTGGGGCCGAGCGAGGCTATTTCGCCAGACCTCATCAATGACTTCCGTAGGGTGGCATACTAAAAGCGGCTTTTTTGACCTATGTCAACCAAAAAGAACGATATTGAGAGTGATGCGATCTCTGTTCAGCAGTGTCGTGCTGCACGAGCCATGCTCGGATGGAGTCAGGGCGACCTAGCCGAGGCAGCCGCTGTTTCCAGGACTACGATAGTAGACTTCGAGAGGAGTATTCGTATTCCGCACCGAAACAATCTTGCTGCGATCCGCCGTGCGTTTGAGGCAGCGGGAATAGAATTCCTTGCGGAAAATGGCGGCGGTGCGGGCCTGCGATTTGCGCGAAGGTCTGATCAGACCTAGAGCACTCTCGCCTGGCGCGATTGCCAGGCGAGAGGATTTCGATTTACTCGCCGTTGCGGCGGCTGGGGCGGGACCAGATGAGACTGTGGCCCTCGCCTTCCTCGTCGGCGAAGAGGTTGGCGTAGATCGGAGCGGTGAAGCGACGCTTTTGTCGCGACGTCCCCCATGGCTGAGCCCAAGGAAAACGACCCGCTTCCAGCTCGGCAATTATCTTGCCAGTGATCTCGTCGTAGAGGTTCGACCGGCCGGCGACAGGATGAGTTCGATTGGTCCGGACAGACATTGCGGTTCTCCGCGACGGGCGCCGAAGGCCTCTCCTTCCGCTTTTAACCCGTCGCGAAAAACCCGCCCCTCCTCTGACTCTCCGTCGGGAGAGCTCCTGCTCTCCCGACCATGTGAAAAAGGGCGTACAAGGCGGAAGCACCGAAATGTCAGTCAGCGGGAATAAGTCAGTTCGGTGCTGGAGCAGGTTCGTGGCCCTGAGACCGGTTCAACAGGGCGGCCGAAGGAGCATCAGCATAGCGCCGCCGTGAGGCGGGATGCGGGACCGACCGCCCCCGGCGAAGGGCGCCATATGAAACTTTGCTCGCTAACGTGACCGCGGAGCAGGAAGCCATCCCCCCGCATGACGCATGTGGTCGATCCGGGCCACAGCTAACCCTCACCGGCCGATATTCACGAAATGACCGCCCTGCATACGCTTGCCGGCTTTCGCCATTTCAGAAAGAAAACGCCAAGACGGAAGCGCAGCTGGCGATCCAGCGCGCCATGATGCGCGCCGGGAAGCCTTTATAGCTGAGGATTGTAGGCACAGCAGCCCGAGCCGCAGTTATTCGAAGGCGGACCCGGGGCCCGCCTTCGACGTCCGGCCTGGATTAGCCGCCCATCTTCTTTGCCATGGCGCAGAAATCTGCGTGCGACTTATTGAGCGTGGTATCGCCGCAATCTTTCAACACCGCTTTCTGCTCATCGGGTTTCATAGACGTCCATGCGGCCTTGAAATCCTTTTCCGTCTTCAAAGTTTTCATGCCGGCATCGGTGAAGAACGGTGACATCTTTGCCGGATCGTCGAGTGCAGATGTGTTGCCAGCGGCAAGAGCCGAACCGGTCATCATCGCAAGCGCCATCGCGCCCATTGTGAGCATCTTGGTGTTCATGGTTTCCTCCGTCGTTGGGTCATTCAGCATGACCTTCGGAAAAAACGTCGATTACCGAACTCGGTTCCCAGCGCTCCATTAGCGCAATCCCTGCATTACGAATTTGTAGCCCGGAATGCCGTGGGCCTCAGCCGCCCGTTTCGCATCCACACAGCCATTTCAATGATCAGCAGCGCGGGGGGTCAGAGATCGGCTCGTCAGGTAAATGGCCCGATATCCAATCGTAGATAAAATCGCTACCTCGTCTGCTCATTCCTCTCGGAAATCTTGCAGCGAAGCGTGCCGCAAATCTTCCTCACCGCGCAAGTGTTTGACGCGGCCGATCAGTCCGGGCCTGACCCAGTGGGTCGCCGGCCGTTTCATCCCCATGGGCGCCCGGCCCTGCGTGCTCCTGGACACGCTTCCACAGGCGCTCACGGATCGCGCGGCTGGAATTGATGAAGGCCGAGCCGACATACTTGCCGGTTTCCCTGTCGGCCATGAGCGCGAACGCAGGCTTGCCGGCCTCGCGCTCCACGCCAAGCAGATCGTATTCGTCGATGGCGTAGCATTTCGTCTTCAGCCAGTTCGTCGACGGGCCGCTGCGATACTTGCTGTCGCGGCGCTTTGATACCATGCCCTCAAGTCCGGCCTGGTCGAGCAGATGATAGATCGCATTGGCTTCGCCCGGCATCGGCTCGCTGAACTGGATGCGCCCGCCGGGCTCGATCATGCCGGCCAGGATTTCACGCCGCTCTTCCAGCGTCATGTCGCGCAGATCGTGGCCATTGAGGTAAAGCAGGTCGAAGGCAACGAAATAGAGATCATGCTGCCGGCGCGTGATCGCCTGGCGCAGCTGGCCTGGGAGTTCCGTCGGGCAGCCTTGCGCTCGACGTCGGTGAGTTCCTGGCGACGCGGAAGTTCACGGTCAGGTTTTCTGGATTGGCCGCACACGCCGGGAAATCACCGGAGCAAGGCCGAAACGCGCTGCTCGCTGCGTGTCAGGCCGCCCTCGGGCTACACAGCCTCGCTCAGTCGGGCGAACCCGGCGTTAGGGTCAATGTAGGAACATTGCATGCAGGCGCGACCCTGAACGTCGTGCCGGACGAAGCGGTTCTGGAATTTGAGATCCGCGCCGCCGCGATGCCGGCGCTACAATTGCTTGATATGCGATGCCGGCGAATGATTGAGGCGAGCGCCGGCGCTTACGAAGTCACGACAGGTATCGAGCTTCGGGGCGAAGCATCGGATTGGCGCAACCCACCGACGATCGTCGACTGGGCCAAATCGGCAAACAGCAAACTTGGCGCTTTTGCGAACGTCCTGGACGCCCACTCCTTCGGAGCGAGCGAGGACGCAACTCTTCTCGCCTCAGCTGTTGCCGATCGAGGCGGGATTGCCGGTATCTTTGTTCTAGGCGCTGACATAGCGGACGGCCATCACACGCCACATTTCGACTTCGACGAAACAGTGCTTGCGGGCGGCACCCTCTTGTTGAGCGGCTTGATCGCGGCCGCGCTTTCGACTGAAAAGCAGGCTTCTGCGCAGACGCCACGTCTGTAGAGGTCGACCGGCGTGCGAAAGGTCGCGCCACGGTCAGGCCCCTCGCCGTTTCCTTTTCCTCGGGCGCTCTCCTCGCAATGGAGATGCAAGTACGCTGCCAGCCGCGGCGGCGTTGCCTCCGCTGGCCGAGGGTCGGCATGACGTCAGGCGATCAATGCTCAGCGCCATCAACAGGCTTCACGATTTCCGTTCCTGCAGAATGTTCCCGCCGTCGACAACGAGGACCGCACCGTTGATATAGCTGGCGGCAGGCGATGCAAGGAAAACGACTGCCGCTCCAACCTCTTCTGGGCGACCGGCACGTCCACATGGTGTGTTCAGGGCCGCTGACAACTCGGAGGGTGTCGACGCACCAGTTTGAATCCAGCCGGGAGCGACCGCGTTGACCGTAACCCCATTCGAGGCCACCTCGAGTGCCAGCGCATGGGTCAATCCCACCATGCCAGCCTTGGCCGCAGAGTATGCGGAAGAACCGGGACTCGATACGTACGGCCCAGTCACCGAAGCCACATTTACGATGCGCCCATATCCTGCCGATAGCATTGCTGGAAGGAAGGCCCTGGTGACCAAGAAAGCGGTCTTGAGGCTCACCGCGAGTTCATGATCCCATTCATCATTGGCAATTTCTGTGAGGCGCTTTTCAAGGGCGGGCTTCGCTCTTGTGCCCATCCCGGCATTGTTGACAAGAACATTGACCCTCCCGAGTTCGGACAAAAGGCGATCGACGTCCTCGGTCAGGGTTAGATCGCCTATGTGGCCACTTGCAGTGTGACCTGCGGCATTCAGTTCGTTCGCACGGTCGAGCACGCGATCCGTGGTTGCGGATAGTGCAACTGCGAAACCAGCCTCGGCCAGGAGCCTGGCACAGGCAAAGCCAATTCCATCTTTTGCACCTGCGCCGGTGATCAATGCTCTCGATCGCGTCACTTCAGCTCCCGTTTCGGTTGTTGCCGCGATTGGAGCCGATCACTCTCGGCCGGTCGGGGCATGCTCGTTTTCGATCGTGGCAAGGTTCAATTGAAGCTGTCAGGCCTAATTGGCCGACGTGTCTGCCAGCTTTCCCGAGAATAACGCGGCGCCACGCGTCTTGAGCAGGGCCATGGAAGTGTAATCGAGGATCGACAATCCGCCATCGACCACAAGCGTCTGACCAGTAATGAAGGACGCTTCAGCACTTGCGAGGAAGGCCACCGCCGCGGCAATCTCGTCTGGGGTCCCCATGCGATTGAAGACCCCTGGCGCAGTCTCCCATTCGCCCGAACTATCCGAGCTTAACGCAGGTTCGCTTTCATCCAAAGTTGTAGAGATCCAACCGGGGCTGACACAATTCGCCCGGATTCCGAATGGTGCACCTTCAACCGCCAACGAACGCGTGAGCGCCTCTACCCCCGCCTTCGCAACGCCGTATAGTCCCCAGTTTCCATGCAGTGTAGCTGTCGATGAGATGTTTACGATCGCACCGCCGCCGCAGTCGCGCATTGCGGGGAGCGCGTAAGAAGAGACGAAGTACGTCGAATCGAGATTAGGACCCCGCAACTTCGACCAGCGCAGGCCGGGCGGTTCATTGGCCTCAATGCCCGACCGGCGGGAGCCCACCCCGGCATTGTTGATCACGACATCCAGTCTGCCCCATTGGGCAACCTTGCTCACCAATTCTTCCACTGCCGCTTCGCTTGCCAAATCACATTGGAAGAAAGTTGCGCTACCGCCCGCAGACGCGATCTCCGCTTCTACCTCCAAACCTTTGGCACCGTCGCGACCGACAAGGGCAAGTCTCGCGCCCTCTTTGGCGAAGTACCGCGCTATCCCACGTCCAATACCGGAATTTCCCCCGGTGACGATCACGACCTTGTCTTCAAAACGCATCTCGCCCGCTCTCCTGATGAGATCATTACGCTGCCCAGTCTGATAGTTTAGAATTTTTCGCATACTCTAGCCGTCGCGGAGCCGATTTTTCGACACAGATGTCCTTCTCGCCAACATTGCCAGTGGCCTATCCAGAATGCCCTAGAACGTCAGCGTACTTTCGACAACATCGCCGATTCTCTGCCGCTTTCTCACCTGATTAGGTTGCACCGCAAACGCCTGTTGGAACGTTCGCCCGCCGAAGACGAGCGACATGGACAGCGCCTCACCATGTCGAGGCCGTCTTCGTCTCTGAGGTAACTGCCAACGGGATCGTAGCGAGGCGCATCCGGCGACCACGACGAACACAATACCATCACTTGCTTTATCCTCCCGAGGTGTAGGTTCAGCGCCCTGGTAGCAGGACGATGCTAGACATGGCCGGTGAGGACACATGTTCGAAGCATTTGTCGCGCCGGATTCAGGATGAACCTGCGAGGGGAACTCGGGTGGGAAATACGACTCGGCCAACCCACTCCTTCTTTTCTGGGCATCACAGCCACCCCGCCCCAAGGCTTGTCCTGCGGAGGATCGCACTCAGCAGGTGACGAGATCGGTGTGGCCAAAACCCTTGGAGTAGTCGAGCACGGATATGACCGTCGGCGTCACGCGGAATATTCGGACCTGGTCCGGAGTCGGCATCGGACCTGGCATGGAGGCTTGCTCCGGATACTTCAGCGGCAGCATCCGCAGGACCTTTTCTGCTTCGGCCCGGTCGGCCACCACCTGCGCGCGCGCCGCCATGGAAAGTCCAGTGATTTCCATCACCTGTGGCGTATCGTGATCGATGGTCAATGACACGCGATCATCTCGCGCCAAATTCATTGCCTTCTGGCTTTCCAGACCGCAGAGAAAATAGATGTTAAGGCCTTCGTTCACGTAGCCGACGGTCGTCGCTTGCGGCCAGCCGTCCGGCCTCAGCGTAGCGATTGTCATGATCCGGTGCTGGTCCAACAATGTCAGAACCTTGTTCTTGACCTCTTCGTTCATCGGGCGTCTCCAACGTCATTGCAGACGATCGTAGGGGCCACGGATCGTGTGACATTGATGCACATCAAGGCGATGGCCAGTTAACGCGCCCTGATGGGGAACCAGCAAGTAGCGCCACGAGCGGACATCGACCATCGACATTGACCGCCAGAGGGGACATTCGGCTCTGTTCGCCATTACGATGCTGGCTGTGAGGTCAGCCATCAACCCTCAAAACCACCGCACATCGGGCTAGGTTGAAGACGACGGGCCGAGGTCGACTCGCGCCACGGCATAAGCACCAAGCGAGATGAATTGGTCTTCCAGCGGTGTTGCGGAACTTTTCATGAAATTCGGATCGGTTGCCGCCCGCTCGAACTGGTCGGCGCCAAGAAGGGCAATACGGGCGCTGCTCGGCGCATCCGAAAGCTGCACGGAGTGCGTTTTGGCGGTGAGGTTTGCGATCCACAGGGTCGCGCGCCCATCCCTTTCAGCTGCGATCGCAGCGATGCTGTCAGCTCCGGAAATTTCTACGGACAGCAGAGTGCCTCCGCCGAGCTCCGACAGACCTGCCAACACATGGAAAGCGGGATAGACCGTTCGGCCATCCTGCTGATCATACCATGGCTGCACGAAATCGGCCGTCCTGTAGAGGTGCCCAAACGGGCCGGTGAAGTCGCCGAACGCAACGGCCTCCATTCCCTCGCGCGCGCAGGCCGCGAAATAGCCGAGCGTCCAGGCCGCATTGAACAGGCCGCGCTGGCGCGGGTCGATGCGGCTCAGACAGACGCGGGCGTTCGCTTCATTCGGCGCGGTGGAGCTTCCGTAGGGGTTCTCGCGGCAGCCGAGCTGACTGGGACCTATGCGTAGCGGCACTCGGTCGCCCATGAAAGCATGCGCAGAGCGGATCTGATGAGGGATAGCCTGAAGCGTTTCCATCACCGAGACATCATCTGGCGCGTGCACGCTTGGACAGGTGGTGAAAGTCACGTAATCGAGCGCTTCTGCTGGCGGACGCTTACGGTTGAGTTCGGTGAAGTAAGTCGCCATGCCGCCGCCCAGCGCGATCCCCGGAAAAGCCCGGCGAGCGGCGGCGTAGCTTTCGTGGAAGCTGGGCATGGCAGGCCACGGTGCTCCCGGCTGTACCGATTTCATGTCCTGTGCCGGGAAGACCGTGACGGCTTCCAGATCGAGGCCGATCCCATGAACGGCATCGGCGACCGGCTGCAATTCGCCGAAGGGATCGAGCTTACCCTTGGTAATGATCTCGAGCACGACGCCAGCGCCGGTCAACCGTGCCAGCGCGGCGTAGCTTTCGAGTTCATCCACGCCGTGGCCAAACCGGAGATCGACCTGGCAGACCATCCAGCGCGGAGCCAGACGTCGAATGAGTTCAGCTGCCTTCAACGCATGCTTCGCCTCATCGGCAGCGACGCCGACGCCAATTCGGGGTACTCGGCCGACGGCTGCGCCGATCGTTAGGCTGGTCGTAGGATTGCCCTGTTCTGGCCCCCCGGCAGGAAGCGTCCCCGACACATGGAGCCGGATGGACTGCGTGAATTTTTGGCCTTTGGGCAGGCTGTAGGGCCATGGGCGACGCAGAGGGCGCACGTAGGTCTTATAAGAGGCGTCGGACCAATTGCGTTGATCCTCCATCTCAAAGGCATCGCCTTCCATGGTGCAGGTGGCCCAGGTTCCAGGCGCGATCTCATGCGACAACGCGCGGATGTCGGTGAACGGACATTTGGGATCGATGTCGCCGGGAAACAGCGATAGCTCCTCGCCGCCATCCTCCCGCAGCACCTTCACCGGCATGCCGGCCAGGGTCTCGATCGGATGCAGCACGATGAAGCCGGTCCGGTTGGTCAAAAAGGCAGTCTCTGGCTCTGCCTGAGCGATAAACGACAGCGCGCCATCACTCCTGCCCGAAATCCGTGCCTGGTAGGTCAGGCGACCGGACGCAGCGCCGCATGTTGCACGGTATGCGACGCTGAACGCATCCGGTCTTTCGTCGATCTGGAGATCATCGAGAACGGGCGAATAAGTTCCCCAGTTTTCGTCCCGTACGAGGTACGAGATCCCGCGCAGAACTTCGATCCCGCCAATGCGGATATAGCGCAACGCCCCATTGTCGAACTCGACCGACAAGGCCCCCGTGCGCAGTGTTCGCACCGGCGACTCAAGCTGCTCGGTTCCACACAGGCGGATTGCTCGAGATGCTGCCGAGGTCAAATTGCCCGCTCCGTCGTGGCGTCGAAAATCGAGGCCCGGTTCATGTTGATGTCGATCGGCAGCCTCTCGCCGGGACGGCTGACGTCGTGCGCCCGCAGTTCCGCCATCACCGGCGCGCCGGCAAGGCGAAAGGTCGCATAACTGCGCGAGCCAGTAGGCTGCAGCAGGTCGATGGTTGCATCATAGCGAAACGTGCCATGCGCGGGCGTAGCAGTGAGCGCCCGCGTCAGATGTTCGGGGCGCAGCCCGAGCAGCACCGACTGCCCGTCCGTGGCGCCCTTCAGCGTCCGCCCCGCTACGATCGGCAGCAGACTGTCGGCCAGTTGGATGGCGGCGACGCCGCCGTCCAACTTCAGCGTGCCCGGCAGGAAGCTCATGCGTGGCGAACCCAGAAAGCCAGCGACGAAGGTCGAGGCGGGCCGCTCGAACAAGTCCAGTGGCGCGCCCTGCTGCTCGATCAACCCGTCGCGCATCAGCACGATGCGATCAGCCAGCGTCATCGCCTCGATCTGGTCATGCGTGACGTAGATCATCGTCGTGGCGATCTCCTGGTGGAGACGCTTGATCTCGCCGCGCATTTCGTCGCGAAGCTGGGCATCGAGATTGGACAGCGGCTCGTCGAACAGAAAGATGCGCGGGTTGCGGACTATGGCGCGGCCGATGGCGACGCGCTGGCGCTGCCCGCCGGACAATTGACGCGGAAACCGCCCGAGCAAGGACGTGATCCCGAGCATGCGGGCTGCCTCGGCAACGCGCGCCTCGACCTCTGGCCTCGGCATCTTGCGGGCCTTGAGACCGAAGCCGATGTTCTTGGCCACGCTCATATGCGGATAGAGCGCATAGTCCTGAAACACCATCGCCACGTCGCGGTCGCGCGGCCGGAAATCATTGACCACCTCGCCGCCGATCTCGATCGTGCCTTGTGAACTCTCCTCCAGTCCTGCGATGGTCCTCAAGAGGGTGCTCTTGCCGCACCCGGACGGGCCGACCAGAACGGTGAACTCGCCGTCGCGAATGTGGAGGTCAATGCCGCGCACCGCATGGAAGGCGCCGTAGCGCTTGTGCAAGCCGGTGATCCTGACTTCGGCCATGCCGCCCCTTTCTATCCGCGAACGGCGCCGAGCGTGAGCCCGCGCACGAGATGTCGTTGAGCAAGGACCCCCAGGGCGATCGATGGCACGAGGGAGACTATGGCAAGGGCCGCCGCTTCGCCATATTGCGCGCCCTGGAAGCCGATGAAGGCGCGGAACACCGTTGGCAGCGTAAACGCGGTTCGACTGGTCAAAATCAGCGCGAAGAAGAACTCTGTCCAGCAGGCGATGAAGGCGAAGACCGCCGCCGCGACGATGCCTGGCGCGGCGAGCGGAACGGCAACGCGCCAGAACGCCTCCCAGCGCGTGCAGCCATCGACCAGGGCCGCCTCTTCCATCGACTTCGGCATGCCGCGGAAATAGGCGAACATCATCCACACCGACACCGGCAGCGTGAAGACCGTGTAGGCTATGATCAGCCCGATATGGGTGTCGTATAGCCCGACGCCGCGGTAGATCAGGAATACCGGCAGGACGATGCCGATCGGTGGCAGGAAGCGCTGCGACAGCACCCAGAAGGACAGGTGGTGGCCGCCCGTGTTGTAGCGCGCCAGGCTGTAGGCCATCAGCGTGCCGAGCAACGCCGAAAGCACCGTGGCCGACAGCGAAATGATCAGGCTGTTGATGAGCCCGTCGAGGCCGCGATAGGCGAACAGCGCAGCTTGGTAGTGGACAAGCGTCGGCGCGGCCGGGAACCAGACAGGCGGTACGGTCAGGTAATCATCGCTTGGCTTGATCGAGGTGTTGAACATCCAGTAGAGAGGCCACAGCACGAACACCAGGAAGAAGCCGAGCAGCAGAATGCGGCCGACCGGCACCGACCGGCGTTTCCTGCGGCGGGCGGGTGCGACGGCGGCCATCAGACCGGCTCGACCTTCAAGAGCCGCCGCACCAGCAGCGTCACCACGAGCGCGGTGAAAACCAGGAACAGCCAGCTTCCGGCTGTCGCCTGCGACAGATGAAACTGAGTGAAGCCGACCGTGTAGAGATAGTAGGAGGCGGTGTAGGTTTGCGTGCCCGGGCCGCCGCCGGTCATGATGAAAATGGTATCGAACATGCGAATGGCGTCGAGCAGACGGAAGGTCAGCGCCAACAGCATCATCGGCCCGAGATGCGGCAGCGTGATCGCCCAGAAGGCCTGCCAGGCATTGACGCCGTCGAGTTCCGCCGCCTCGTAGAGGTTCGGGGGGATGGCGGTCAGCCCGGCGAGCAGGACGACAAACATGAAGGGTGTCCACTGCCAGACATCGGCGATGATCAGCGAGACGTAGAGCCATGGCCGCTCGGTCATCCAGCCGATCGTCACCTCCTGCCCCAACAGTTGCGTCAGGATGTAATTGGTCGGCCCGAAAGGCCGCTGGAGCAGCAGCGTCCATGCCTGGCCGACGATGACCGGGCTGATGAATAGCGGCACGATCAGGATCGACATGATCACGCCGCGGCCCGGAAAGCTGCGCACCATGGTGGGTGCCACGAGAAGGCCGAGCACGAACTCGATGGCGACGCTGATGCCCGACAGGCATGCCGTCAGCAACAGCGACCAGCGTGCCACGGGATCAAACACGACCCGCTCGAAGTTCTTCAATCCGACAAAGGCGTGGCCCGGCACCTGGAAGTCGTAGTTGATGAAGGAAACGACCAGCGAGAACAGGAGCGGATAAATCGACAGCGCCAGTATCAAGAGCACCGCGGGCGCGACCAGAAGCCATTTGAAGTGGCGGTCCGCCCATTGCGCGAAGACCGACAGCCGTGGCGGGGCGCCGGCGGCTTTCATGCGACTGATCGTGGCGGTCTGCGGCATCGGCTGTATTCCAAAAATCGCTAGCGGTTGCGGCGAGGTGTTGCGAGCCAAGCGCCCGCAACACCAGTTTTGCGCAGAAAAACCCGGCGTCCCCTCAGGCGGGGCTCAGAGGGTAACCGCCATGCCAAGCTTTTCCACCGTGTTGTCCGCGGTGGCGCCCGGCAGCTTCAGGAACTCGGTGTAGAAGGCCTTCTGCGACTCCACGCCAAGCCGGTCGGTGGTCTCGTTCCACTCCGTTGCCGCCGTCTCCAGCGATGCCTTCGGGTCCGCACCGGCCCACACCGCCGTGCACATCCGGTCGATGCTCAAGAAATAGTCCTGTGCGCCTGGCATGATCGGGTCGAGCAGGCCGACATTGGCCGAGTTGTTGAGGTTGGCCAGGTACTCCTTGGCGCTCGGGAACAGTGCGCCATAGAGCTCCGATTTGAAGTGCGAGATGCGGTATGGGTCGCGCAGCGCGTAGGGCAGCATGCAGCGCGCCAGCGAGATGGGCGGCGAGCAGGCCCACTGCATGAACAGATACGCTGCCTCCGGGTTGGGCGAATCCGCCGACAGCGCCTTGTTGTAGCCGGTGGCATGTTCGGGATTGCCCGGGACGACGGCATAGCCAACCTTGCCAGCGATCTGCGACTGGGGAATGAAGTTGATCGCCGTGGCGGATTGCGAATAATTCGCCGCCATACGGCCGGTGGGAGGCCAGGAATAGATCATCGCAACCTTCCCGGTCAGGAATGCCGCCCAAAGAGAGACGGCGTCGAGTTCGTTGTTGCCGGGGATCGATGCCTTGTTGGCCGCGAGCATATTCGTCAGCGTCTTGACGCCTGCATCCGAAACCAGGCCGGCCTTCATATCGTCGCCGAACAGTTTGCCGCCATTGGCGCGATATTGCTGCAGAAAGTCGAACTGATTGCCCGGGCTGCCCGCCTTGCGGAAGTGGCCGGCGCCATAGACCTTCGGCGCCATCTGGTCGGTAATGAATTGCGCGATCTGGGCGTATTCCTCCCAGGTCTTCGGCGGTGCAAGCTTGGTGTTGAACTTGGCCTGGTAGGCCTCCATCATCTTCGCATCCTCGAAGATGTCCTTGCGGTAATAGAGAGCGAACATGTCGCCATCGTCGAAGAAGCCCCAGATCTTGCCCTTGTAGGTCGGCAGGGCCTTGTAAAGAGGATGATAATCGGCGAGGTCGGCCGGGTTCATGTATTTGGCGATGTAGTCGTCCAGCGGTGCGATGACGCCGCCATCGGCGAGCGAAGGGGTCCAGGCCGGCGAGATGTCGAGGACATCATAGGCGCCCGAGCCGGCAATGTGCTCGGCGACCGCCTTGGAATACTGGTCGGGGTTCGACAGTTCGACCACATTCGACTTCATGCCCGTAAGCTGCTCCCACATCGGTCCGCTGAAATTGCGCGGGTCGAGCGCCTGCAGGCCGACCTCGTAGGTCATGTTGATCGTGACGCCCGCATGCGCCTTGGCCGCCTCGACCGCGCGGAAGGCCGAACCGTCCGCCGGTCCTTCCTTTGATGCTTTCAGGGCCGCGGCCTGCGCCTGGCCAAGCGGCGAAGTGGGATCGGCGAGCTCGAGCTTCTGCTGTGCCAGCGCCCAATCGGTCATCATCGCCAGGATGGGTGCGGACGCCGCCAACATGCCGGTCATCTGGCCGAAGCGGGTTATGAAAGTCCGGCGCGTGATTTCGCCGCGCATGAAGGCGTCGACCTCTGCTTCGAGACCTGCCTGAAAGTCACGTTTTTCATGATCGTTCATAGTGCTTGGTCCTCCCGTTTTCCATTTGCGTCACTCGTCCGCGGGCGCGGCGGCCGAGCATTCCTCCCGTAAAGCCGCCGCGAAGGGGCCGCGGCGGCGCGCCAAATTCTCGTACTTCTAAGTCCCGAAGCGGGCGGCGAAACCGGCCAGCCTCTTCTTCCACAGCGCACTCGAAAGCACCTGGCGGTTGACCACACCGCGCGGCTCGCGGCCGTGCTGGACGTCGATCACCGCCTTGACGTCGGCGGCACCGTTGCCGGCAAAGCACTGGTCGGTCCAGCAAAGCGCATGCGGTGACAGGATGACGTTGTCGAGTTTGAGGATCGCATCGTCGACATCGGGCGGCTCCTGCTCCAGCACATCGAGACCGGCGCCGGCGATGCGGCGCTCCCGCAGGGCTTCCGTCAGCGCCTTCTGGTCGACGATCGGACCGCGCGCGGTGTTGATCAGATAAGCCGTCGGCTTCATCAGCGCGAGCCGGTCGGCATTGACGAGGTGGTGGGTCTCAGGCGTCAGCGGGCAACTCACCGACACCACATCGGCGCGGCGAAACAGATCCTCCAGCCCCACCAGTTCGACGCCCAGTTCGGCCGCTATCTGCTTGTCGGCAAACGGGTCATGGGCGATGAACCTCATATCGAACGGCTTTGCCATGCGAAAGACCTCGGCGCCGATGTTGCCGATGCCAAGCGACCCCAGCGTACGCCCGACGAGGCCGACGCCCATATGGTCCGAGCGCTGCTGGAAGCCATGAGGTCCCTTGCGGGTGAGCGCGTCCTTTGTCAGCAGCTTGCCGGTCAGTGCCAGCAACAAGGTGATGACGGAAACGGCGACGGGCCGTCGCACGCCATCGGGCGTGATGACCAGGGCGATCCCGGCGGCGGTGCAGGCCTCGACGTCGACGGTATCGTAGCCAACGCCGAAGCGGGCGACGACGGCCAGCCGACCGCTTTTGGGGACACTCGTGGCATCGAAGCGATGGGTGAGGAGGATCAGCGCATCGACGTCCTCGAGCTGGTCGGCGCGAAGCGGGCTATTCGATTCCAGGAATGCCATCTCGACGCCCGCTGCCTTGCGCAGCGGCTCGAGGTCGAAGTCGGGATAGGTCAGCGAGCCGTCCGGCTTGCGGAAATCACCGGAAAGCGCCACCTTGAACGTTTTGTCGCCCATCGTCTCCTCCGTTCTTACCGGCAGCCGTCCCGGATCTTGGACACCGCGTCGGCCATCGCGTCGTGAAGGACCCAGACGTCGCCCGAATAACAAATAAAATCAAAGCCTTGCGCATAGAAATCGTGTCCCTGCTGGACGGTGGGCACGAGGCGTCCGAGCGATTTGTTATGCTTCTTGGCAGCGGCGACGATCTTGGCCATCGCAGCGGTGAAGGTGGGGTGGGCGAAGTCGCCGGGAATGCCGAGCGAGACCGACAGATCGAAATGTCCGACCCAAAGACAATCGACCCCGGCCAGTCCCGCAATGCCGTCGATGTTCTTGACGCCGTCGGCGGTTTCGATCAGGCAGATGAACACCGAGCGCTGGTTGGCCGCTTCGAATTTGTCCGCGACCGAGCCAGGACGGTAACGGTCATGCGCGATCTGCAGCGCCACGCCACGGGCGCCAGCGGGATGATATTTCATGGAATTGATGATGTGCTGCGCCTGGTCGACGGTGCTCACCATCGGCGCGATCAGGCCTTCGGCGCCCATATCCATGGCGCGAGCGAGGAAGTGGTAGTCCTGCGAAGGCACACGCACCATGACCGGCAGATCGGCCGCCTCGAAATAGCGGATCGCGCTCTTCACAGTTTCCAAGCTGAAGCCCGAATGCTCCATGTCGAAGAAGACGAAGTCGCAGCCGGCGGACTTCAAAATGTGACCGATACCCGGCGTCGCGAACTCGGCGACCAGCGTCCCGAGCTTGACCCGCCGGTGAGACGCTAGCGCCTTGAGACCTGGCTCCGACATGCACTTGCCTCCCGTTCGCCCCAAAGGGGCGCATTGCGCCTATGCCTTGTTCAAGGCGATGCCTCGAGAACCAGGTCGCAGACCGTCACCAGCTTGGTGTCGACGAGCGGCGCGCTCTGCGTATTGAATTCGTCGAAATGAGCCGTCCGGCAGTGGTCCTCGAATGAGGCCTGGCTGTCGTAAATCTCGTAGAGCAGGACACGGTCGGGCTCGCCGCGCGCCTCCGTCACATCGAAACGACGGCAGCCGGCTTCGCTGCGCACCGACGCGGCCGCATTGGCGTCCACGAGTTCTCGGAACCTCTCCCGGGCACCCGGCTTGAGGCGGAAATCGACCCAGACGACGAAGCCGGTCATCACCTGCCTCCCGCAATTTCCAGATAGCGCTTGGACACATATTCCAGATGCCTGCGCATGGCCGCTTCGGACGCGTCGGGATCGCGCGCTGCGATAGCTTCGAAGATTTCCCGGTGGGCCTCGTAGGCCTTGCGGTCCTCACCCTTGGCCAGGGTCGTGCGCCGCTGTTCGAGCAGCCATTCGGCCAGCGCTGCGTGGATGGCCGTGAAGATTCGATTGCGGGTGATCACCGCCAGCACGTAGTGGAAGTCGACATCCGTGCGCTCGAAGCGCGTCAGGTCGCCGATCGACTGCCGGTTGATTTCGAGCGCCTCCTTGAGGCTTGCAATGTCCTCCGGGGTGGCATTGACAGCGGCGTTGCGGGCAAGCCCGACCTCGAAAAACAAACGCGCGCTCTGAAAGTCGTGCACCCCGCCCGGTGCCGATATCATATGCCGCGCCGGCCCCGAGAGGGAATCGATCACGAATTGGGGAGTGGGTCGAGTGACGCGGGCGCGCTCGCCGGATTTCACCTCGACAAGGCCCATCTTGCTCAGATGCATTAGAGCCTCGCGGATTGAGGGGCGCCCTACCCCGAACTGGCGCATGAGCTCCCGTTCCGACGGGAGCCGGTCGGCTTCGACCAGCTCTCCCTTGCGGATCATCCGCTCGAGGTGCGCTGCAACGTCGTCCGAAAGCTTCCGCTGCTTGATCAGAACTCCGATCATGTGGCATACCTGTTATACCAGTCCGATACGCTATTGCCCCAGAGCCCCTTTTGTCAACGCGGCTTCTATCAACAAACACTGGTCTTGAGTGCAAACCAGTGTGAGCGAGGCAACGCACGGTACCAACATCGGCATTTCGCGCTCCGATACCCTTCATGTCGAGCGAGATAGGGGGCCGTCAGAAGTCTATCCCTTCCACAAAAGTCCTTTGGGTCGGCAGGATGGTGCCAGCCGTGGCGCTACGTCAAAGGGATGTCCAAGAAATGGTCTGGCACCTCCCGTTTTCGCGAAGTCCACAGCCTGTCCGCGGCTTGCATAAAATCTTACCATTCGCCTTCAGGCATCGTTCGGCGTGATTTGGTAGCGTGCCGTGACAACAATCAGGAAGCGAAGGTAAGGTCTCAACAAGGGAAAGAATGACTCAGTCTCCGTCAACGATCGCAATGTCCTTGATCGCCCCAGGGATGTTTCTTGTGTTTTCCTTGGTTTTTTGCTGCGCGTGGCTGGTCGAACGAAAACGGCACTACCTGCTGCTTCTTGCCCTCTCTTGCACACTGTTCTGCGCGGGCGCTTCGGTGCAGATCTTTCATCTTCCGGACTCGGCGTATCCCAACGCGGTTATATCAAGCCTGTTTTACACATCGGCCGTCATTGCGGGCACCGAAGGGATCCTCGGGCGATCGCAAAAACAACTCGGGCTGCGCGTCGAGCTAGCGACGCTGCTGGTCATCACGGGCCTGATCTGGTTTTTCTGCTACGTCACGCCGCATTTGCTTGCGCGCATTTATGTCCAGAATTTCGGATATGGCGCGATCCTGCTGATCGCATCGCTTCGGCTCGTTCCCGGACGACGGACAAGGCCGGTGGACCGTGCCCTTTTCTGGATCATGTTCGTCTTTGCGGTTCAGTTCTTTCCCAGGACCGCGCTCACGGCCGGGCCGAACGCTTTGTTCTCGGCGCGCGACTTTGGCCAATCGCCGTTCTGGCAGGCGCTGCAGGTGTCATTGGCCGTGCTTGGCGCCGCGCTCGCTTTCGCGATCCTGGCGGCTGCGCTATCCGATCTACTGGATGATCTTCGTCGCGAGCGTGACAACGATCCGCTCACGGGTGTGCTCAATCGGCGAGGATTCGAGGAGCGATCTGGCGTTTTGGTCACTCGAGCCGGCGGAGCCTCCGTTTCTCTCGTCCTTTGTGACCTCGATCACTTCAAGTCGATCAACGACACCTATGGTCATCCCGCCGGCGACGACGTCCTTCGACGGGTAGGTGCGATTTTAGTCAGCGAGATCCAATCATCCGACATCGCCGGGCGGATTGGTGGAGAGGAGTTCGCTATTTTGATGCCTGACACGCCGGAGGAAGACGCCGCCGCCGTCGCGGAGCGGATTCGAAAACGGATAGAACGCCAGAGCTTTGATCGAATCCCCCCTTCGCGTCGCGTTTCTGCAAGTTTCGGGGTGGTGGAGCGTCGATCCGCGGAGAGTCTCCATGACGTGATGGTGAGAGCCGATCAACTGCTTTACAAATCCAAATCTGACGGTCGGAACCGGCTGTCACGAGCGGTGGAGGAAGAGAGGCCGCCGGCCAGTATTTCGTCGCCAAAGCTCGCCGCCGTTCACCTACTTCCACGAATGGCTCCCCGCGTCCCCCTGCGTTGAGCCCGTCCCGATTTTACAATTCCATTAGTTTCAGGGCGCGCTGAGTTCGGCGCCCTGTGTCGTACATCGGCGGCATCAATCCTACCAACCCGACAAACCCGAGCGATATTGGCGCAGCAGGCGTCGTCGCTCAGATGGAAAGCCAGGTCGCGCGGTTGATGAAGCGCCGCGCGGACGTGCTCGCCAGTCCCGGCAGCTACGACAGCGACCTCCATCAACTCTGCCTGCTCATTGCGCGCCGGTAAACGCGCAAAGCCCGTCGGCTCTGGCCGGCGGGCTAGCAATGGCTGACGGCTAGCACCAGCGGGCAGAGCGTCAGGAAGCATGAGTCCTATTCCGAAGCTATCTCGCAGTGCGGTGATCAGTGCGATGTGCGTCGACACGCGGCATCCTGCGAGCCACGAAAACCGCGAAGACAGTGGCGGACACGAAAACCCAAGCGTTGTCCTCGGCCGGGGTTCAGGCAATCTGGCAGATCCTGAAAGTTAGCTTTCGAAGCCGTCGAAGTTGTGCTGCGCCACGATTTCTCCATGGCGGAAGGCAAAGCAGATTGTGCAGTGGGCGACCTTCTGATCGCCGCCCTTGACCTCGCCGTTACCGACACCAAGGACCCCGGTTTATCTAACTTGCAGGACAACGAGGTTCAGCTGCGCCGTCACGTTGTCGATCCGTCGTTTTGGCTAGCGAAAAATCTGCGGCAAGTTCGGCCACGCCGTGCCTGCCGCCCTTCGGCTTCAGCGCATTCGGCTATTCAGTCTGGATTGTTTGCGTCGTCACCGCAGGCCGCAACAGCATCGCCGCGCTCGATCGTCCTAAAGGAAAGCAAGCGCGGCGCGGACGTTGCCGGAGACGCAGTAAGGTCGTCTTCAAATCATGATCCCGTCTGCTTCGACGGCCCCGCCTTGGCCAGTCAAGCAGGGCGGGGTCAAAAACGCTCATCTGGCATTCCCCGCATCCGGCCCGTCCCTGCTGGACTTCGAGTAGCTCATCGAGGTGTAGCGATCGATTTCCGAGCGAGCTATGCCGAGATCCTTCAGCAGGTAGTCAGGCATCTCATGCAGCGCGGCGCGTTCGCTGCAAACCTTCATCGCGTGATATGCCAAGCGCAGAATGCGGCTGACTAAGGCGGGCACGTTGAACTTCGCGCGGCCTCTCTTGTAGTTCGTATGATCCATCGTTGTCATTGTCGTCTCCATCTACGCGACGCAACATTCGCGCCGTCGATCGAAAGATTGTTAAGGATAGATCGGGGGAACGAGCGTTGGAGCCTCCGTCGAAATTCCCGTGGAATTCGACGGTTCCAACATTCGAAGCGTTCCCTGATGACCCCTCCCGGTGTCGACATGACAGTCACGCTGGCGATGTAGCCCGCGACCAAGGACGTGTCGCGGTTCGGCGATCCGCAGAAGCTCGTGGTCTCGGTTTTGAACCCAAGCGCCCCAAAGTCCGGACCTGCTCCGGCCTGATACCAAGCAGGGCGGCGGTCACGTGCGCGGCAACAGCGTCGAGGCGCTCTGAGTGGCAACACGCCCGCCTGGGCCACCCCGTGCACCTTCCTGCGGGTGCGGGCCGGCCGCGGCAAGCACGTCGCCGCCGTCGCGACCGCGCGCAAGCGCCTGCTGACTAAGGGAGCTAGGCGTGGGCAAGGCCGTCCCTGCGCGACGTTCAGCTCAAGGCAGAGGGCAGAGGCTGTGGGCGGTCAACGGGGTCGCGCACGCTTACACAACAACAGCCACAGGGAATAGGAACGCCGCTGGGTGAAGCAGGCTGAGGGCGGGCTATGGCCGGTCGCCGGTGGCATACGCGAGGCCGCAAACGAGGCGCGACGCTAGCGGCTGCGCGGCAGAGCGGCAGAGCTCTCATCCTCGAACCCAGCTCTTTGCCACGCGGTGGTCCGTGCGCGACGGGAATAACAGATTGCCGCAAGCGACGGGCGCCCTAATAAACCGCATCCTCTTTGGCAAAGGGCTACGCCAACTCAAAGCACGATCTCAGCGCGATTTTCCATGGGTATTATATTCCCTGTTTGCCTTGTAATCGATCGTGAAGGTTCCCCTGTCAATCTCGACCCCCTTATTCACATTGAAGAGAGTGACAGTTGTTGTCAGACCCTTCTCATCGGTAAGGCTCCATTTGCGCAAATCGAGCGACTTGTTATCAAACGTCAAAGTAATGGTTGATTTTCCAAACGCTGACCTGTCGACGAGCTTGATTGTGACAAAGCCGTCCTGTTCCCGGATACTCTTGAGTCGACTTCCAGAAAAATCGACCTTGTTGTCGAGTAACACCTTGAGGGGGGTTTTTGATAGCGAATAAAGTCGCGATGTTTTAAGCCTTTTGTTAAACACAACCAACGATTTACCGTCGGAGATTACGCTTACGCCCGACTGGTCCGCGTAGTTGAACCGGACTTTACCCGGGCGCTGGAGAAAAAACCTGCCACGGGTCTTCTCCCCCTTGGGACCTGATTGAACAAAGTCTCCGGACATTGATTTTATCGATGAGAAGTGATCGGCAATGGTCTGCGCTTCGACCGGAGCGGCAATGAGTGCGAGCGTAGATCCAACATCGATCGCGACAGCGCCGACAAGGATGAACCAAAGGCACATCAGTTTCGCTTTAAAGTGCATATCGATTGTCCGAGTCGATTGAGGGCGCGTGACCTGCAAGAGACCACGCGCCCGAATATCAATAGCCGTCCGGGCAGCGTGCAACGTAAACGCGGCCGTGACGATCGCGATACCTGCACTGGCCGGCCTCGCTAGCGTGTCCGATTACAGCACCTGCAATTGCTCCCACGGCACCGCCGACGACAGCGCCTTGCACCCGGGTCGCCGGCCACCGCAGCGCCGATCGCTGCTCCACCCAACCCTCCAACAGCAGCGCCTTGTTCTGTGCGGGAGCATGCTCCGAGCGGGATGAGCAGGCTCAAAAAGAGCAATGTCTTTCTTATGATTCTCTCCTTCCTTCAATTAGCCAGTCAATAAATTCGCCACGAGATTTTTCGATCCGACGACACCTGTTACTTCTTCTTCTTTATTCGGAAGGTACTCGTGACCGTCGCGCAGACGGCCATGGCCGACGAAGCGCGGAACAACAGAACGCTTCGTCGGCACCCTGATCCGTGCGAAGGTCTTATCTGAGGAAGACGACGAGCGCCTGGCTCAGCGTTTGATCAGTCGACCCACAGCGATCAAAATACACGCGCCAATAAAGCCAGCGACCAGATAGCCGAGCCAACCGCTCAACGATATGCCGAGAATCCCGAGGATGGCGTTGGCGACAATAGCGCCGACGATCCCCAATACGATGTTCATCAGCACGCCCATGTTGCTTTTCATGATCATCTCGGCGAGCCATCCGGCGATGCCGCCGATGATGATTGCCGCGATCCACCCGACACCAGGATTCTGCATAGTTTCCCCTTTCCTCGAACCACAATTGGTCCGGCGGGGGAACGTTCATTAGTCAACAAAGTTCCCGGCATCAGATGCTCCCGCAACACAAAAAAGCGCGCTTGATTCAAGCTCCTGATGGAGCGGTTCCCTGTCCGAAAAAGCTAAGGCGGCGAGCGGGTTTCTGCCGTCTTCGCCGCGACCGAAGTAATCGCTGGCTGCTGCCAACACGGCCAGCAACGCGGTACCATACGCTGTGAAGCCGAAGGCCTCTGCCGCCGCGAGTTTTGCACCGCGCAAATGGTCACTGACAAACTTGTCGGCAGCGCCCCGAATTTCTCCCGCAGCCTTGCCGAACAGCGCGCGTTCTTTTGCTGTTGGCTTGAATGCCTGCCCGATGACATGGCCTAGCAACAATCCTGCGGCGGAGCCGGCGACTGCCTTTGCCCGATCCATGTTTGTTACGGCCCCGAGGAGGCGATTGATATCGCAATGGCGCTGCGTCGACATGCTTACCGCGTGCCACCCTCTCAGAGTCAGCATACGCAGCATCGGCAATCCCCGAACCGCCGTCCAGTTTTGAGGGTAGGATCAACTACTGGATCTACGAAAGCTGGACCCGTGATCGAGAACGTATCTATCGAGCCGATTGCGGCTTTTGCAACGAGTGCCAGGGCACGCACGCCAAAGCGGGGGACAGGAACGGCCGCTGGCACGGCCCTTTTGATCGAGAAGCTGCATTCGCAAAAGCAGCCCAGCTCAATCATGTCGATACGCGAGCCTGCTCAATATGTGATCCGTAGATAACCCTCGCGCCTCCAAGGTTTCTGTTGTCACTGTGACCGACGAAAAGCCGCTCCCGGGGCAAGACATCGGCGAACGCCGTGCACAGGGGCTGAGGATGCGCGGATTGGCGGTTGCGCCATGTCGATCCAGGCCGGTGATCGTTCGATTGGCGCAGCTCTCCAGGGGCATGCCCTGTGATCGATGGCAAGCCGCTAGTCATGGGCGGCTACGGCCATTCTTGGGTCAGGGACTTGGTCCTGGGTGGCGCGACCGACGGTGTACTCACCGACCTGATACTTCCGATCGTCCTGTCTCACTAAGAACAGCACACTATGCTGTCGACACCACGCTCGCGAAGCGTGGGTGACCGGGGTGCCGACCGATGCCCAGGCTTCTCCAGAGCCAGGATCCTTACTTGCGGGTCGTGCCACGCAGCGAAAGTCGGGCGATGACTTGGTCTTCATATTCTCGGGTTTGCCGATCCCTCGCGATTCAGGCGTGGGTAAAGGTCTGCGTGCTTCCGGAACCAACGGCATATCCGACACCCATAGGTGCAATCGGGCGTGCGAACGTCGATGCGTGATACTTGACCGTGCACGGGGTTTTCGGCTCCACTTCGCCATTCGCCGAGGAACCGTGGCGGCGCACCGTTCTCAGTGAGCAAAAGAACCAAAGAGAGAATCCCTATTCCCTGGCTGGGGGAACGGCCGGCACGTCCCAGTCGGGGGGGACATTGAGGGCGCCGGCCGTGGCGGGGTGGCTTATAGGCTCTGTCCCGCTTTATCCAGCCTATCGGTATATTAGCAAAGTTGCAATTACGAGGTACCCCTCACCGCGACCGCGAGCTGCGGTAGATAGCCTATCGCATTCAGCAATGCTTGGCCGGAGAGGGAAGACGGGCCTAGGCCTAGAAGACCTGCTGTGCCAGCCATGTTGATCCACACCTAGCCAATGGCACCAGCATGGTCCTTCCTAGTCCGCACCTTAGCATGGCGGCTTCTCGGACACGCTGAAGAGGTTGCCTGCCGGCTTTCGGAAATCGCTTGTCAGGGGCGTTAAAGCCCGCGCCTCTGGCGGAGAGCGCGGGCCGATCTGGGTTTCTCCACCCGATCTTCGGCGAACGGCACGAGGGAGCGTCGCTCGCCGCTAGCTCAAACAAGCCGAGCTGGATAATGTTCCTCTAGCCTCAGTCGAAATGTCCATTTGCCGCTCTCGGTTGCCCGCGACCGTCGGGTTCGAATGCGGGATCGAAGAGGACGGAGTTAGCCCGACGCGGATCAGCCGAGATCGATCGCGCTATACGGAATTTGCCGACGGGGAACAGCGGGGAAGAGTCTAATCACAGCGCTGAACAGTAGCGGTTCATTTTGAAGTGTGGCGGCACGCCGCCATAGACCCCAAGCCGGTGCCCGCGCTTAGGATAGACCGCTCCAATGATGGACAAACCGGTTTCGGACTAGCGCTCACCCGTGTGAGACGGCGATCCGTCGGATCGAGCATTTCGCGCAGCCTCTGCTTCGAGTAAGGAGAGTTTTTCCCGAATTTCTTCCGGCTCAGCATGCTCCAATCCGACAACGTCGTTTCGTGTCTCTGCCAGCGAAACAATGAGCTCATCAAGTTTTGCGTGGATTGCGGCGGTGTCACGATAGCCCTGTATCAGGACAACTCCTGTAATCACGATGGCCGCGACAGACAGCGCGTAGGTAACTGCATTTGTTAGGCCGAAAGGGACCAGGGCGGTGCACAATACCATCGCTACTAACATGACGTAGAACCCGGGTGGCCGGGAAAGAAAGTCGGCTGCCATGAAAAGAATGCGGTTCATTAACCGTCTCCGTCCAGATGATCGGCACCCTCAATCTCGCGTGCACGGTCGGTCGCCAAACAGCCTGTCTCACTATACTCTGGCCAAGACGAAGACAGCTATCAGCGCGGTGATCGTCACGCAGATAGGCACAGCTGCGAGTAACGCTGCCTCGATTAGGCGGGTCTTGTTGTCGCTCAACATTAGGTGGCCTCGCGCCCGTATACTCGAAGATAGAGGGTTCGCCCGCTGCACGGGGAGCAGCGGGCGAACCCTATCAACGCAGGAAGGGACATAGCTGCGCAGATCACGAAACCCCAGTCTGAAGCTCCGCCAAGGGTCACTCCAATGGTCAGGAAGGTAATGGTTACCGCGAAGATTGGCGCCAACAGCCAGCGCGCTTGCACAACACTGATATCTATACTTTCTCATCGGGTTACTGCAGACAGGAACTTCCGCAGCAGGCACACGTTCCAAGCACCGTCCTCGTTCGGACCATTGCGCTTTCCCGCCAGACTTAGGTCTTGTGTCGTGCCAGACCGAAGCCCTGACGTGGGAACAGATGCGTTCGCCTCAAGTTGGCAATCGACGCCAATCAATGTCGTTTGGCGCCGATTTCGTAAGGAGTAAGATCATGAGAATGCATCTATCTGCGGCAGCCGCGGCGTTTCTTCTGTTCGGAGGCGTCGGCGTTGCGGCGGCCGAGGACATCCTTATCCAGCCAGAGCAGGATACGATCATCCGTGAGTATGTGAAGAAGCAGCCGCTGGCCTCGGTGAAGCTTCCCGGCGTGGAGCTCAATGTCGGCTCAGCTGTGCCGGACACAGTCGAGCTTCATGAAGTTCCCAATATCAAATATCGCTACGTCGTGATCGACAACCGGACGGTCCTTGTGGACCCGGGCACCCACAAGATCGTCAAGGTCTACGACTGACGCCCAAGCAGCAGGGTCCGTCGCCACTGGCGACGGGCTCTCTCGTATGAGCGGATTGCTATTCAAATGTCGAAGCCAGAAACCCAAAAGTCCCATCTGTTGGGAGCGCGCGTGCTGCCTCATGACAAGATTACACGAAGCCCGCATTAGCGACCGCGAAATGAGGGCCTTTCAGAAGGTCGCGGCCATCATGGCGGACGGCCAAGGCCGCATTGATGCGACGACTTTATTGCCGCGTCGTTCCTCGCCGACCCTCTGCTTGACTAGTAACGCTTTCGGTGACCACGCCAACGATTAGGTTTACGGCTCCCATGCGAAAGCAGCCAGGATCGCGTCGGGCGCGGGTGCGCTCATGGCATCACCCCCGCTCGCAGTGCGGCTATGGGCGACCGTCATCGTGGGCTGCGACCATTTCGAGGAATTCGCCCACGCATCACCCGGGCACGTCCGTCCCGGTCAAGGCGCGTGCCACCCAGGTGGCACCCTGTCACTAAATCTTGGAACTCGAAAAGAGCCCGAGCGGCCGTGGGCCGATGACGGGCCCGTTGTCCAGACCGGGGCTAAGCTACTCGACGGCCGGCAATCTCAACCTTGCAACAACTGAAGTCCCGACTGCTGGGATTGGAGGAGCGCCGCTCCCGTGGTTCGCTGCCTTGAGACAATGGGGGCATTGCTTTGGCTTCTGCCGGAAGGAAGATCTGGAGTCTTTCGAGAAACAGGATGGAGATCGAATTAGAATCTATTCCGATCTTGGGAACCAAAGAGCTTCGAAATGGTAGAGCCATCGACAGATGGCAGCAGGGACCCCGTGCGCTGTACGACAGCACGGCCACCATGGCGCATTTCAAGCATGGCCATGTGGGTCCCAAAGGAGGTGAACAATGGCCGAACCTCTGGCACGGAGAACCTGGCAGATCGCAGTTCGTGTCTTCGCCACGGGTGGGCTCGCCCTAACTCCTTATGCGATTGAGCTCCCGCATGGAGGCTTGCCCCATCTCGTTTTCGCGGACGCTCATGCGAAGGGTGGCAGCGGCGGCAAGGGTAACAGCGGCAATTCCGGCAACGGCAATGGCAACTCAGGGAACAACGGACAGGGCAACGGTCCCCCTGGGGGCAATACCGCGGGTGGCACCGGCCAAACCACTACCAATCCGGCGAATGCGGATGACGTGGGCATCCAGGCAGCGACGATCCAGGTCGTGCATCCCGACGGGATCAGCGAAACGGTGAAGGGTGGCCGCTTCCGGATGAAGGACGCTCAGGGTCGCACAATTATAGACAGGCCAGCGAAAGCATCCGATATTAAGCGTCTCAAGGCCCTGTGACCCTGACACCTGATTAGACGTCTCGGTCGGTCGAGTGGAGCAAAAGTACGACAGCTTCTGTTCGATTGCGAACATTGAGTTTGGTCAGGACCTGGGTCATATGATGTTTGATTGTTTTTTCCTGCAGGCCAAGTTTGATGGCAACCTCTTTGTTGCTAAGTCCCTCGGCAACAATTTTCAAAATTCCAGCTTCTCGATCCGAGAGCTGACTGACCAGATGGGCCTTGCCGTTGTCCGGCTGCATCCGGCCGGTGAGGAGCCTGGCTGAAAGCGTGGGAGAAACGTATCGCTCTCCAGCGGCCACACTGTGGAGGATTTCAGCCAATGATTTGGACACGACGCCTTTCACCACATATCCGCAGACGCCAAGCCTGAGCGCTTGGGCCACGTCGGCGTGGGCTTCTGAAGCAGTCAAGATCACGATCTTCTGAAGCGGGTTCCTCGCCAGGATTTTTGCAGCAGCGGCTAGCCCTCCCCCTGGCATACTAATGTCGAGCAGCATTATGCCTTGTGCGCTATCGTCTGCCAGCGCTAAGGCATCAGCGGCGTTGGCGCCCTCACCAACAATCTCGAAACCGCCGATTTCCAGCAGGCTGCGGGCAACGCCTTCACGGAAAAGCGGATGGTCGTCCACAATGGTTATCGGTACCGCGGCAGTCATCCGCCTAGCCCTCAAGCGACAGAGAGATCGTCAACCGCGTACCGCTGGCACCAGAGAGGGTCTCAAAATGGCCTCCGATACTTTCTATGCGCTCCCGAAGGCCTGCCAGGCCAAGCCCTTCGCTTGAAGAGCCGTTGAACCCAGGGCCGCTATCCGTCACTTGAACCTGGAACTTTCCGCCTTTGATCAAGGCCCTCAAGGCTTGGTCCTTTCCTTTCCCGTGGCGCCAGGCGTTGTTCAGGCCCTCTTGTGCGAAACGATAGATGCAGATCTTTTCGGAAGTCCCGAGTTCCGGCATGTCGTCGGCAAGGTCCAGCGCGACGCTTGACGATGTCCTGCGTTGGTGCTCGGCAGCGGCCAACTTCAAGATGTCGACAACGGCCGACGTCTCGATCTGGGGCAGTACCAGCCCGTGGCAAATAGCGCGTATTTCGCGCAGTGCATCATCTAGGGTGCTATGGATGTTGAGGATTTCGGCCTCGCGCAGTGCCGTTGGAGTAACGGGATCGGACAGCAGCGGGCTACCCAGTCTCAAGGCCGCCAACGCGACAAGCTGGGCCGGCCCGTCGTGAAGATCGGCCCCGATGCGACGCAGGTGACGTTCGTTGATCGCCGTGGCCCGACCCGCGGCTCGCTGAACGCGCCGCCGGAGCGAAGAGTTCTGGGCCAACAGATCTTCCAACTCGCCGACTTTGACCTCAAGGGTTGAACGTTGCGTCGCGATGGTGCGGCTGCCTCGCAGAACAATGCCAAAAAGCAACGCGAGGGCCATCATTGTGGCTCCGGCCACGACCAGCGAGCTCGACCACAGCGCCGACCTTAGCGTCGCGTGCAAGTCATCAGCGACTTCGTAGAATTCAGAGACCGCGACGACATCGCCTGACCACGGTTCGCGGATCGGACTGTAGACTTCGAGCAACGGCGACGTCGCTCCTGTCTGCTCCTGACGTTCCGATGCATCCAGGTTGTTGAACTCAGCGGCGACACTGCCGCCGAACGCAGCCAATAGGTTCTTGCCGGGCTCGACCACTCTGCCGATCAGTGCGCTGTCGGTGGCGTAGAGAATTTTTCCGTCTCGCCTCCATAGTTTGAAAGAGACGATCCTTTTTCCAAGGACTCCCTGATCCAGGGTCTCATCAAGGGCCTGTTTGACGCCGTCGGTCAGCTCCTCGCTTCTGCGCATATCAGGTAAAAGGGGCGAGATGACGCTGTCGACGTAGAGAGCAGTTGTGCCGGCAGCATTGGTGATGACGCCGTCGCGTATTTGCGATGTGACCCACAAGCCGACAATCCACATTACGGCGATCAGGCAAAAGCCGCCAACGATGAGGAACTGAAGAGCCAACGAGGCCGTGGCCCACCAGCGGTGCAGATGAGATGCAATTGCTGCAGGGTGACTCCGCCTCACGGGCACTAAGCGTTCGACTTTACGGCTGTTCCCATCGACCACGCCATCCGAAGCATGAAGTGGGCCGTTCATCTGGGACATCACCAAAGTTACAAATCATAGCCCGGCGAGACGCACAAACCTCGGCGGCCCGGTCGAGGCCCTAACGCGCCAATTCGGTAGCGGTTCCGCTCGCGTTGACCGCCGCCGCGTTCGTTGCGATGTCGCCCACGGACTTGGCGCTGAAGCCTTCCGGTCGCGCAATCGGCCGTGTGAGGCACTTGCGCGGCAAAGAAGGTGCGGCCTGCCTCATAGCAGGAGTTTCGGCAGGAACAAGTTACATCGCGCTCGCCTCGCCCTGGGGCGGCTACAGCGAACCCGTCGCCGGGTTAGGCAAATTCAGATATCGACCACACTGGCGCGGTCAAAGCTAATTGTAGCTACAACAACCGGCCCAGCGAGAGCCGTTAAGTCCGTCAGCGATACTATCGGGTCGAGCCGCAGGGCATACGACCCGCTCATGATCATACCCCATCAACGAGCGTCGAAGCCCGCTTTCAGGGAAAGGCGAGGCGCTCGGCACGCTGTATCGCAAGAGAGGAATTTTCACCGGATCAGACATTCAAAGTCTATAGGCCTGCCGCCCAGGAGGCTTCATGACCGTTTGAAAAGTCGACAGAGAGCCGTGGAGAGGCACTCTCGCTATTGTTTCGGCCAGGCGCTGGACCAGCCGTTACAAACTAATCCACCCCATCAACGATGACGGCGTTGCAAGTCATGCTCTGCAGGCGAAGCGGCAAGATCGCTTGATAGGATGGCGAGGCATACCAGCCCTCGGCAGCGGCCCGCGAGGGAAATTCTATGATTACGGTGCGGGCGAAGGGCCAGGAGCCCTCAAGAATTGAGAACTCTCCACCGCGAGCAAGAAACCTGCCTTCGAACGCAGCCAAGGTGGGTAAAACAACCTTGCGATAGGCGTCGAACTTTGCCTGATCGTGCAGGTTTTCCTGGAAAACAACAAACGCCCGCATGCCTGAACCTCAGCCCGCCACTGTACAGCATCGCACCGATTTGACAGCCTAGCATCCGGCGTGGCCGGGGCGGCTCGCATTCACCGAGACGACAACGCCGGACATTCCCCCTGCGGCCTACATGATGCTGCAGCAAGGTCGGCGCGCAGCGCGCTAGTGTGGATGTTATCGTCACGAGTGATCCGCATCATCACTGCCTTGCGCGCCGGCCTTGGAAACGGCCGCGGCGGACCCCGAGGTTGAGATGAAACCCGTCCCCGCTCGATTCTTCGCCGGTCGCAAACGAACGTCGCTTGCCACCGCAACCTTTACCTCTGCAGATGACGGCGAAGCAGTCTGACGTTGCGATTGTTTGCCTTGAAATAGACGTCGAAGATTGAGGCGAGAGCAGGAACGCTTCCCAAGACCGTATCGAGCAGCACGCGGAGCACGGGGACCAGTCCGAAACGAATTGATGTTCCAGGGATACGCCAGCGGGAATCGAGTAGCGCAACCACACATCCAATTCGGCAATTGTCCTTGCCGCCTCAGAGGCTTGATAGCCCTGCCGGACCCCAGCCGTTGGCTTGGGGCGGGTAAGCAGATCTCCGCGCTGTAGAGCTCATTCTAGACGTCCCCGGACCAGCTGAATTCTATCCCTGAGTCCGACGCGGGGGTACGTCGTCAAGCAGGGTCGTCCTATCCGCTTGCGTCGGCTCCGCAGGCAATTCACCATTTGGCGTCATCTTGTCGACTGCCTCTGGTAGATCTTGCGTGATCCGGCGGATGAGCTCCTCGCGTGAAAGACCCGTCTGTGTCGAAAGCGAAGTCAGGGTGTCTTCGTCGATAGCTGCTTCCACGTCACTTGATTCGATTGGGGTGTTCGGCCCCCTGCCAACCCAGGAGTCGACCTTCGACCCTGCCCCTGCCCCTCTGAATCGGTCGAGGATGTCACCGAGGGCTGTTCCCGACACGCCTTTCGATATCTCATCCAAGATCCCGCCTTGAGAGTCGCTCGGGTTTCGTCCTCCGGCTCCCCGGATCATCTCACTGATCTTGTCGCGATTTTGGTATGCCAGGACGCCAAGCATAGCGACCGCCAATTTTCCCAGATTTGCCATTGAGTCCTCCATGGTTCGAATGGAGAAGGGCCTGGCTTCACAAAAGTTCCGAGAGCCACGATCGAATGTTCTGCCGGATGCAGTCGAACCCTGCGGTCCCGACTTCGATCTTGACTTCGCAGTCCACGTGCCATTGGGGCGGAGGATCAGCGTGGCTCGGGGGATTAGCGTATGCTGTTAATCGACGTAACGGCCAGGTTCGTCAGCTTGTTGTTGGTCGCCTTCTCCTCGTCGAGGATTTCACTGAGCAGCTTGTGCGCCTCGTCATGCCCGAGCTCCTTTGCCCATTCCCGCAGAGAGCCGTACCGGGAGATTTCGTAGTGCTCCACGGCCTGACAGGCCGCCAGCAGGCCCGCATCCAGGGCCGTTCCTGACGCTTCCTCCATCAGTCCGTCAGCTTCCTTGATCAGACCCTCGATAGCGTCGCACTTCTCGCCGGAGGCCTTCTTCCCTATCGACTTGAACACCTGATCGAGCTTCTTGATCTGTCCCTTCGTTTCCTCGAGGTGGTCCTCCGCGGCCTTCTTGAGCTTGGCATCCTTCGCGGCCCCGGCAACCTTCGGCAAAGCCTTGGTGATCGCGTTCTCCGCATAGTACATGTCTTGAAGTGTATGCTCGAAAATGTCAGCCAGCGTTTTCATCAGAATGCTCCTTTAGCCCGGATTGGCTTGGCAGAAAGAACGGGCGAAGCGAATGGTTCCGTGCTTTCACCGTTGGCTAACGCACTTCGCCTGTCTCTCGCGCCTCGAACCTGGTCTGGCCCAACGTGTCCAATTTGGCGCCGGCGTTGCAGCGCCTGCTGTTCATTCCGTTATGAAATCTTTCGTCACCTGTTAGATCCAAACCAAACCGTCCCGCCACAATAAAGCAAAGGCTATTTTGTCTGGCGCATTGATGCTGGAGCGAGGGCAGAAGACGTTTGCGGCCGAGCGTCGGGTCCCATGGTCATGGGCATTTACAAGGGTTCGAGTGGGCGAACTTGCACAGCTGAGAAAGCAGGTTGTGTCTCTAAGCGGCGGCGGTTCGGCAATCCGCATTGCTCCTGAAGCTGGAGCAGTCAAAACAAACGGAGTCCGCGAGATCCCCATTCATCACAGGCGGTAGACCTTGTTTTTAGCCTTTGCAAGAAGCGCGACCGATGGTCACCTCTTTCCGAATGTTGGGAGGGTGCGTGTGGGAAGTGAGGCCCGGTTTCCCCTACCGCCTATCGGGCAGAGCTACTCTCAGACAATGCCGCCGGCCCGAAGACACGGTCCAAGGCCGCCCGCCCCCTCACCGATGGATTTTCCCGCGACGCAGTCCGAGGGTGTCCTAAGGCGGTCATGGATAGGGTGTCGCGCCTTTCTTTGCTGACTTCGGCTCCGGCTTTGGCTGCTGGAACACTATTCCGCAGCCCTTCTGCGCACTGGCTATTTCGAGCGCCTGCATCTGGCCTTTCAGATTGGCGACTTGGCCAGCTTCGGCGCCGTCGCCGTGCATGAGGAACAAGGCGGGCCAGAAGACAACCATGCCGACCGTAAAGGCGACAGCATCACCTGTCGCTTTCTGATTCTGGTTTCCGGTTGCTATCGCAACTTGAGACGTCACCGCCTGTGCCTCGGCTGCGATCTGTTGACATGTTAGATTCTGATACAAAATCGGTGAGGTGTAAGCGGCAGTGATTTTCTCCGCAGGCGTGGCGCAAGCAGTCAGAAGAGCAGCCGAAGCTGCCCCCAAATATCCAAGAGTTTTCAATATTCTTCCCCCAATATACGGCCCGCCCCCGAGCCGCAAATCACAATAGGTCAGACAAATGGCTGAGAAACAATGGCGCTCTGCATCAATTGAAGGGTTATCCAGTGGGCCACTGGAATGAGCCCTAGTAGGACTTTTTGGGAACGTGCTCTTTCGCCGGACGAGTTCCAATACCCAGCCCTTGCTATAGAGCGCAGGCCATGTGCGGCGCTCAGTTGAGGTGTCACATATCGTCACGATCCTCTCGTGTACGTGCCCGGTCGCCTGATGCGTCGAAGGCGGGCTTTCGGATGCTCCTATACGAGCTTCAGTAGAAAGCCGCTGCGAACGGGGAAATCACGTTCAAGATCCGCATCAAAGAGTTTTTTTGTAAGGCTGACAGCGGCCATTATCGCTCGCGGACGACGATGCCAACTCACCCCTTGCATTGAGCAGCTCATCCGGGAGAGATCGCTCGCTCGTTGCCGATGTGAGGGTTGAACGCTAGATAAGAAGCCCTTGATCCAGACGGAAAGTGTATGCCCATTCTCGATCGCTTTCTTGCTCCCGTCGCTGATCTGATGAAACCCCCAAGGGGGCTAGATTTCGACTTCAGCCAGCCAGCGGGAGAATTGGCTCTTATTCCGCCAGATTCCATCTCTTGGCGCATTTTCAAGAACCCGGTGACGCTGTTCGTGGGAGGCGTGGCTGCCGTCATTCTCGAACTTGCAGAGCCGTCAGTCCGCTCCGGGGTCTGGGATCACAGCAGCTTTCAGAAGGACCCGGTCATGCGCCTACGACGTACAGGCGCGGCGGCGATGATGACCGTCTACGGGCCTAAGAGTGCCGCCGAAAAGATGATCGCGAGGGTCGTCAGGGTGCACGAAGGGGTCCATGGCGCAACGCCGGATGGCAAGCCCTATCACGCCAACGACCCTCGGCTTCTCGACTGGGTGCAGGCGACGGCATCATTCGGGTTTATCGAGGCCTATGCACGCTTCGCCAGTCCCATCAGTGGCGCCGAAAAATCCCAGGCTTTCGCGGAAGCCGAGCCGGCTGCGCGCCTTTATGGTGCAATCAGCGCGCCCCGTTCCATGGATGAATGGCACTCGATGCTCGACCAGATGATGCCATCGCTGGAGTCCTCGGGCATAATATTCGAGTTTCTTGACATAATGAGGACGGCATCGATCGCCTCGGGCATGCGTCCTGTGCAGCGACTGCTTGTGGCAGCCGCAGTTGAAATTCTGCCCCAGAAGGTTCGCAGGAAGTTGTTGCTGGAGGACCATGGCCTTGGAAGATTGCAATTCCACGTGGTCAACCAGATCGCGCGCTTCGCCAACATATTACCAATTAGGACGGCTCCTCCAGCTAAGGCGTCTGTCAGGCTTGGCAGGTCGCCGACCTTCCTGTACGACCTCCGAGGCGAGCATCGCTCACCGAGAAGCGGGTAACGCCCGCACAACTCGCACTCGCCTGGGTGCTTGCGCAAACCCATCGATCGTTGCCATTGCAGGTACGACCAAGCTCCTCAGCGCGGTGCAATGCACAATGGAGAAGGTCGTCGCCTTACGCACCAACGCTTCTCCGAATTCGGCACGATCGTCTCGAACCTAGTCGCCGATCTCTTTGGGTAGATCGAGGGTCGCTTGCTTGTCGCTAGTGGTCAGCACCAGTTGCCAATGCAGCTTTTTGAGTGCGCACGTTCGTTACCCGATGACGGCGCTGTCCGGCACGCGTGACGCCGCGATCGTAACTCAGTCAGCAACATTGATCCGTCGGTTATGCCGCGCTGAAATGCCATCAAAGGCTGAAAGCCAGCATTTCGCCATCAACTTCCGATCGTTCCGATCCGGCGTCGGCAGAAATGGGTAGAAGAGCCTCGTGCTTCCGACAGCTCTGGCCTGGTATCTCGTCGTCCCAGGCCCTCAAGGTGGCTTGGCGGTGTTGCCAGAAACGTTCGCCAAACGCGAACAGTGCCCAGCTGCCATCATTGAATATGAGAAGCAGCCAACGCCAGCCGGCTGGCAGCAATGCATGCCGAGCGCCTCACCCCTCATCGACGACGGGTCAGCGAAGTAGGCTTCGCCGCCGGCAACAGTTCCAGTGCGGCCAGCAAAAAACCCGCCGCTCCATTCACGGCAGCGGCGGGCCGCCCCCGGGGTGTGACGGGGACTATGCCGGGGTTTCGCATACCCCTGCGGTGCTAAGGTCGGCGCATTGCGTTGCCACGGCGATTCAATTAGCTGGCGCTGAAATGGTTCCAGAAATTGGGTCGTGGTTTCAATGTGCGTCCACCAAGGATTCGCCAAGGCGTGTGTGCGCGTATAGGAGCCGTTTGTCGTCCGGACCAACCGAGGCAGACGGACGCTTGAAAGAGCCGATCACGCTTTCGCCCAGACAAAGGGAGGAGAGCGTCATGCCCTTCAAAAAATACAGTAGCGTATTCAACCCAGCCGACCTGGCAATCATCCAGAGGGTGTTCGACCACTTGTGCCATGAGCGCCGGCTCGCCCTTAAAGACGTGGATCAGAGGAATATGCTTGCCGGCGAAGTTATCGAGGCTTTTGAGAGCGGGTTCATCGAAGAAGCAGAGTTGTGGCAGTCGCTTTCCAAGCGTCGCGCGGCTCGAGCGTAAGCCTGGCTGCACTTGGCGGCGCCGGACGCGTCAAAAAGAGAAAGCCCGCCACCGAGCAAGCAGTGACGGGCCTTTCTGTTACACCGGCTCGGTGAGGGAAACCGAGCACCAGTAGAACTTGACTGCCGCAAGTCGGTTCCGAAAAAACCGTACGTCGCCTATCACATTGGTTTTGGCGTACAGCCTGACCGGGTACGCACGATCCAGTCCCCAGCTGCAATCGGATCGGCCCCTCTCCAAGCGGCGGATTGTTGAGGCTTCATCACGCCGGACGCGTCTCAATGAGCGACGGCGGGACGGCTTGAAACAATCGACTCAACCGTCATCCAAATTGCGGGCCCTGCGAAAAAAGCAGAATCGCGACCGAGATGAACACACTCGCCGGACATCCGCATTCCTGACTCCTCGCCACACGATGAAACCGGATCTGCTAAAGCCGACAGCCCGCTGCCAAGGTTGATTGGGACGAGACAGCGGGCCGCTGGATGTGGTGCACCCAATGAGCAGCGGGGCTGAATCTCTGCTGCTCGCTCTCACTTATAATCGCTTGGCCAAGGTTCACGCCTTACATATTCGTAAGGAATTGTGATCCTCGCAAATCCAGGAAGTTGGCGCCGCCGCGCTCATCCAAACCAGCCGAACGTAAGGCTGACCATCATGATCGATATCAGGATCGATAGAGGCACTGCCGCGAACAGCCCCGCTTCCAAAACTCGTGTTTCTTTGTCACTGAACATATTGGACGCGCCCTGGGGATTTCTTCGTTGTCTCCTAAAGCTGCGAACCCATGATTTGTTCCTGTCCGCCAAGCCGAGAGTTGACAGTCGGCTAGCGACCTAAAGGCTGTTTTGAAAGCGAAACCAGTTCGTTCTCGTCGTTGACCCCGGCCATGTAGTTGGCGATGATGCGAGACGCGAGCCCGTCACGTGCATCGGTGGATTGATTATCGAGCTTTAGCCGCTCGTAGACTCGCGCCAACATCGCCAATTCAGATGGGTCAAAAATACCTGCTTCCGTCGCTTTTCTCTTGATCGGCATGGCTAGACGTCCCCCCTCTCCTCCCAGAAATCCTGCAGCGAAGCGTGCCGTAAATCCTCTTCGCCGCGCAAGTGCTTGACGCGACCGATCAGGCCGGGCTTGACCCATTGCGTCGCCGGCCGTTTCATTCCCTTGGGCGCCGGCCCGGCATGGTCCTGGACACGCTTCCACAGCCGCTCACGGATCGCACGACTGGAATTGATGAAGGCCGAGCCGACATACTTGCCTGTCACCTGATCGGCCATGAGCGCGAAGGCCGGCTTGCCGGCCTCGCGCTCGACGCCAAGCAATTGGTATTCGTCGATGGCGTAGCATTTCGTCTTCAGCCAATTTGTCGACGGGCCGCCGCGGTACTTGCTGTCGCGGCGCTTCGACACCATGCCCTCGAGTCCGGCCTCGTCGAGCAGATGATAGATGGCCTTGGCGTCGCCCGGCAGCGGCTCGCTGAACTGGATGCGCCCGCCCGGCTCGATCATGCCGGCCAGGATCTCGCGCCGCTCTTCCAGCGTCATGTCGCGCAGATCGTGACCATTGAGGTAAAGCAGGTCGAAGGCAACGAAATAGAGATCATGCTGCCGGCGCGTGATTGCCTGGCGCAGCTCTCCGAAGTCGGACAGGCCGGCTTTGTTGAGCACGATGATCTCGCCGTCGACAATGGCGCTTTCGGCGCCGAGGCTGGCGGATTCGTTTACCAGGTCGCGATACTTGGCCGTCCAGTCGTGGCCGTTGCGCGTATAGATCCTGGTGCCGGCGCCGTCGATGATCAGCTGCGAGCGATAGCCGTCGAACTTGACCTCGTGAATCCAGTCGTCGCCCTCGGGAGGCTGCTCGACGAGCGTCGGCATCAACGGCGGAATGAACTTCAAGCGCATGAACTGACTCGCACGATCGCGACTCAATTAGCGTATGCTTAATTAGTTCCGAGGCATTTTAACGAATCGTTGACCGCGCCGTCCTATTCTGGGACAGCGCGGTCGACCCCAACCCTGACTGCGCAGGCGGCTCCGGCAACCCACCCCCGTCGCAGTGTCGGAGCCGCTACCACACTTCCCTAGAATACCAGCAATGGTTGAATCAACTGTTACCGTACCCGCCGTTCAACGTGGGCGATCGTCCAGGAGTTTCGGCCAAGTCGACATCGGCCCATGGTGCAGGCAGGAGAGCGCTGCGATACGAGAAAGCCAAGCCGGATGCTCGAAGGGCTGGTGGGTAGCCCGACACCTCGCAAGCCACCGACAGGTCAAAACAGCGTCAAGCGGTGTGCTCCTCGAATGCTGTTCGAAATCCCCGTCGAGGATCTGGCGCAGCCCTTTTGGCGGCATGCCCCTCTATCTCAACGCGAAGGCGCCAGGCAATCGCGAGCTGATTGTTGTGCCCGCAGTTGCGTTGTGACCATAGAAAATGGCCGGACTGTTTAAGCCCGGCCAGGTATGAAGGTTCAAAACCTCCAAAGGGGAACGCGTCGGACGCAATGGGAGGAGACATCCAACGCGGTGTGCATGTGGGTCAGCACCGGTCACGTTTCAAGAGCAGCCCGCTGGCCATCGTAGCGCTTCGTAGAGCCACCGTTGCATATCATCCGTAACCGGCGCGCCCTCCCCTCCGCGGTCTGCGTACGCGAGGAAAGTCAGCTCACTTTGCTGAGACTGTCCAGCAGAAGCCTTCCACGAGATGGATCCGGGGAAGGCTCTGCGGATGGTCATAAAAAATAGGCCTTGGATCTGCACAGCGGCGCCATGTTTTGTTAGGCGCCGTTTCGCCGCCTGTCAGGAAAATGCTGGGCGGAACGGTCACCGCGCTCTTTTCGGCAACGGCGCACGCGCCTCGCGTCGTACCGTGGCCGGTGCTCAGCCTTCACCACAGATATACCGGATCGACGCACACACCGATCGGCCGGGACATTTCCTGGGGCGACCGTTTTGCCAAGGCCGCAATGCACCTGTCAAAGCAGTTCGGCGCCCTATGAGGGGCGGAGGTGACAGCAGCCGAGGCAGCGGAGGTCGTCGTCGGCCGAGCTTGGACAGGTAAATCCGTGACACGTTGGATGCGCGTGGATGGGGGCCGATCTGGGCCTGCGACCAGACCGGCTGGGCACTCGAGCATTGATGGGGCGGTTCCGGTTCGGCACAGCCGACAGTGAGCATGGCGCCTCTGCGCCGTTAATGATCCTACGGTCGCGCAAGAACGCAAGCGTGGGATCGGCCGCGTGGCACATATGGGCGCGCGTAATAGAAATTGCGAAACACAGCCTGGAGGCATCATCGCAGCTCTGGAGGGGGATGGGCGCCGGTTCCTCGTCGCGTCCCAAGCCAGCATTGAGGCCCCTGCCCCGAAGCTGCCTCTCCTAGGGAAATTTACCGCAGTAAAAAAGGCCCCTTACACCTGTGAAAACATGCGCTTAGCTTTGAAGTAGGACACGTCCTGGTCTTTGCGCACGCCCCGCTGACTTTCAGGAGCCTGATAAAAGGAGCAGCCGGTCTCGTTAACCTTCTGTTAACCTAAAACTTCTTGCCGGTCTGTCCGAATCGGAGCTTAATGGCGCTTGTTGAGGGGATTGCTCACAAAAAGCGCCAATTCGGGTCGGACGGAAAATGAACATTGCCATGCGATTGCCACGCTTCGAGTTCGACGACAAGATCCTCGAGCAGGGCGCGGAGATATCGCGGCGCCTTAATCAGCTCCGTATGGAGAAGTTCCCCCCCAATGCGACAAAGACCCTTCGGTCATTTTCGATGGCGGAAGTCGCCCATTACCTCGGCGTCTCGCAGAACAATCTGAAGCGCCTGCATCTCGAAGGCAAGGGACCAATGCCCGAGCAAATCCCCTCGGGGCGCCGGTCCTACACCGCCGAGCAGATGCTCGAGCTTCGCCACTTCCTGGATCGGCATGGCCGGACCGAGGTCAAGAAGTACGTCCCGCACCGCAAACCAGGAGACAAGCTTCAGGTGGTCGCGGTCGTGAACTTCAAGGGCGGCAGCGGCAAGACAACGACCGCAGCCCACCTCGCCCAGCACCTTGCGCTGACCGGGCACCGCGTGCTTGCGATCGATCTCGACCCGCAGGCGTCGCTGTCTGCCCTGCATGGCTTCCAGCCCGAACTCGACCGCAACCTCTCGCTCTACGAGGCGATCCGCTACGACGACGAGCGCAAGCCGATAGCCGACGTGATCGTGCCGACGAATTTTCCGGGGCTTGATATCATTCCAGCCAATCTCGAGCTGCAGGAGTACGAATACGACACGCCGCTGGCCATGCAGGACAAATCCTCCAGCGCCGGCCGCCAGTTCTTCACCAGGATCGCCCGGGCGCTGACCGAGGTGGACGAGCGCTACGACGTCGTGGTTGTCGATTGCCCGCCGCAACTCGGCTATCTCACCTTGACGGCGATGTCGGCGGCGACCTCCGTGCTCATCACCGTCCACCCGCAGATGCTCGACCTGATGTCGATGAGCCAGTTCCTGCTGATGCTCGGCGGCATCCTGAAGACCATCAAGGCTGCCGGCGCGTCCATCGAGCTCGACTGGTTTCGCTATCTGATCACGCGCTATGAGCCGACGGACATTCCGCAGGCGCAGATGGTCGGCTTCATGCAATCGATGCTCGCGGGCCAGATCCTCGACAATCCGATGCTCAAGTCGACGGCAATCTCGGACGCGGGGCTGACGAAACAGACGCTCTATGAGGTGGAGAAATCGGCTTTTACCCGTTCGACCTACGACCGCGCGCTTGAATCGCTGGATGCTGTGAACTCGGAGATCGCAGCGCTCATCCATCGCGCATGGGGGCGGTCATGACGGGGTGTTTTACGGCAGTAAAAAGTGGACATTTCCCTCGTGAAATCAGTCGACTAACCGAAAATCGGAGTGGTTGAATGGCGCGCAGGGACATATTCGGCAGTGTTATGAGCCCGGCGACGCCAGTCGCTGACAATCGCGATGTGTCGGGGTATGCGGTTCGCGGCGCGTCGCGATCGATCATGCAGTCATTCGAGGAGCTGTCCAAAAGTTCGGTCGTCGATCTCGATCCGGCCTTGGTCGATACGTCCTTCGTCTCGGACCGCATGGACGACGACGACGCCGCCTTTCAGGAGTTGCTGGCGGCGATCCGCGCGCGAGGGCAGGACTCTCCGGTTCTGGTCAGACCTCACCCGGAGGTTCCGGGACGGTTTCAAACCGTGTTTGGCCACCGGCGCGTCAGGGTCGCCCGGCAGCTGGAGAGGCCCGTCCGCGCTGTCGTCAAGAAAATGGACGATGAGGACCATGTCATCGCCCAGGGCCAGGAGAATGCCGCGCGGGCGAACCTGTCCTTCATCGAACGGACGCTGTTTGCCGACCGCATTCTCAAACGGGGGCATTCGCCGGAGACGGTCAAGTCAGCCCTTGCCCTCGACGATACGACCTATTCGAAGATGCGAAGCGTCACCAGCAACATTCCCGAGCAGGTGATTGTGGCGGTCGGCGCCGCCAAGACCATTGGCAGGGATCGCTGGTGGCAGCTTGCCAAGCTGATGGAGCATCCGCGAGCCGTGGCGCGGGCAACCGAGTGTGTGACGAGCGCCGAGTTCGCCCAACTGGGCAGCGACGGCCGCTTTGCCCGCCTCTTTGACTGTGTGAGCGCTCCGGTGAAAAGCCCGGGGGTGAAATCAAAGCCCAGGGAGAGGGCTTGGGCGCCGCAGGACAAGTCGGTGCAAGCCAAGATCACGGACACGGGAAAGGTGTTTACGCTCGCCCTGAAATCCCGGGAAGCGTCACCCTTTGGTGCATTCATTTCCGACAGGCTGGACGAGCTTTTCGAGGCGTTCCGGGCATCGGAAGCGGCGAAGAAAACAGGAGACTGAAACCGCAAAAGAAAAAGGCCCCCGAACGAAACCGTCGCGGAAGCCCTTCTCATGTCTGTAGCAAGCTGAGAATCGCACTTCCCCGAATCACTGTCAAGAGTCGTTGGCGTCGTTTCGACGAGCAGTTTTCTTTTGCCTGATTGAAAGGCGAGGGAAATGGAGAGGCACTACACGACGACGCCCTTTGGGCGGCGGCCAATGACGCTTGGCATGATGGCAGCCCAGGTCGCGGCGAGGGCGGTGGACAAGGATGCCACGGTGCACAAGTGGCATGTATTCCAGCACGTCCGCGAGGCCCGTGACGCGGTCGGCGCAACCGATCGCGCGCTGGCGATCCTTAATGCACTTTTGTCGTTCCATCCGGACACGGCATTCAACGGCGACAGCGACCTGATCGTCTTTCCGTCAAACGAGCAGCTCATCAGTCGGGCCAACGGCATGTCGCCGGCGACGCTGCGGCGGCATCTTGCCGTCCTGGTGCAGTGCGGACTGGTCATTCGCAGGGACAGTCCCAACGGCAAGCGTTTCGCGCGCAAGGGTCCGAGCGGGGAGATCGAGCAGGCTTATGGCTTCGACCTGGCGCCAATCGTGGTGCGGGCACAGGAGTTCAAGGATCTCGCCGAGGCCGTCGTGGCCGAACGGCGGGCTCTCAAGCTGGCCAAGGAGCGGATCACTCTGTGCCGACGCGATATCGTCAAGATGATCGCGACAGGCATCGACGAAGCAATCCCGGCCGACTGGAGAGGGTTCCAGCGCGCGTATGAGGGGATCGCCGGCCGGATTCCGCGCACGGCACCGCGCCAGTCGTACGACGCCATAGCGGGAGAGCTCGAGGCGTTGTGGCTGGAGGTGCAGAACACGCTGGAAACGTTCGTCAATTCACACAATAAGAACGCCAATGAGTCTCATTCTGAGCGCCACATACAGAATTCAAATCCAGACTCTAATACTGAAATTGAACGAGGCTTTGGAGAACAGAAAGAAGCAAGCGCCAACGCCGCGGAAACTGACAACGTGCGGCACTTGCCCAAACGCGAGCTGCCCCTGGGGATCGTGTTGGATGCCTGCCCGGATATTGTGACCCTGGCCAAGAGCGGTGAAATCCGGACATGGCGGGATCTGATGGCCGCGGCCGCCACGGGCAGGGCGTATCTCGGGATCAGCCCCAGTGCCTACCAGGAAGCATGCGAGGTGATGGGCGAGGATCAGGCAGCGACCGTGATTGCCGCGATCCAGCAGCGGTTCGAACATATCTCCAGCCCTGGCGGGTACCTGCGAAGCCTGACAACACGGGCCCGGGATGGGAAGTTCTCGGTCTGGCCGATGATCATGGCGCTGCTGCGGGCAAAACTCGAGAAGAGGAAGCAGGGTTGATGACGCCGGCGGGCGGCCCGACGCCGCTATCCGCCTCGTGCGCTAGCCGGGTTTTTTGGTCGGGCAGCTGAACGCGGCGCGGTGCATCCTTGTAAGGGACTCGAATGTGCCATATCTTGTGTACAAGAAATATGTCCGTGGATATGGCAAGGTGGCCTGAATGACTCAAGCTCTGAAACTCTCGCCAGCGGGCCAGCCACTGGTCCTGTCCTATATGGACAGGGGCGGAAAGATTGCGATCGACCAGGTGGCGGCCGGATTTGGCATGTCCAAGGGCCAGCTCGCGGAGACTGCGGGATTGGCTCGCGAAACCGTCTACCGTGCCGAACGCAGTGGCGCCGCGAGGACGCAGGGTCGCCTGCGCGAGATGCTCGAGATCATCAGCCGGGTTACCGAATGGTCGGGGGGCAAGGAACAGGCAATGGCCTGGTATCGCGCCCAACCCCTGCCGGCCTTTGGAGGACGCACCGCCGAAGCGCTCGTCAAGGATGGCAAGGCGGGTTCCGTTCGGGATTATCTCGACCATATGGCCCTCGGGGGCTTTGCTTGAGGTTCGTGGGGACCTGCTACCGGGCACACGATCCACGCTGGGCATTCAAACCGACATCGGGCGATGGGGCAGCGATCAGGGGCGCACGCTTCAATCCCAAAGGCGTGCCTGCGCTTTACCTCGCTTTAAGCGTCATGACCGCGGTCAAGGAGGCCAATCAGGGCTTTGCGCATCGCATCGATCCGTGCGTCCTGTGCTCTTATGAGGTCGATTGTGCGGATGTCGTCGATCTGACGTCCGAGGCAGAGCGGGCCAAGGTCTCGATCACGACGGAAGACATGAGTTGTGCCTGGGCAATGGCACTGGCAAAGGGCGAACGGCCGCCGTCGTGGAGCATTCACGATCGCCTTGCCGCACAGGGCGTTGCCGGAATCCTGGTGCCGAGCTTTGCTCCAGGCGCCGAGGCGGACGATCGCAATCTCGTACTTTGGAAATGGGGACCTGACCTGCCTCACCAGGTGGTTGTGTTCGACCCAAGCGGCCGATTGCCAAAAGACCAATTGTCATGGCGTTGATGGGTGGGCCGAGGCCCGGCGATCTCTTGGGGTCCCGCCGGCGAGATCGGCCGATCTCGAAACCCATGTCCGTCGTTGAAACCGATCACGCCCGTCACTTGATGGAAAAGAACTTGCGTTGCGTTCAAACAGGGCAGGGGAGGGGGTTTTTCGCGATCGGCTACAGGCCACTCGCCTTGGTGAGATTGACGCCGAACCGATCTCTTCGGCGCTGATACCGGCGGGTCATTTCGGCCGAGGCATGGCCGAGCTGCCTTTGCACATAGCGCTCGTCGACCTCGGCTGACGAGGCCAAGCCCGCGCGCAATGAATGGCCGGCGAACTTTTCCTTCCGTTCGCCTTCCGGCAGGTCGCCTCGGACACCAGCGGAAAGTGCAGCGCGTTTGACCAGCCGTGCCACCTCCTGGTCGTTCAGCCGCTCCGAGCCAACCGCCTTGCCTTGCCCGGTGACGCGCCGGAACAGGGGGCCATGGCCGATCCTGGCCAGTTTCAGCCAGGTCTGCACGGCGACAACCGGGCAGGTGGTATCGGATGAGCCGCGGCCGATCTCGACCTCGCGCCAGCCGGTCTTTCCGCGCAATGTGACGAGAACGCCTTTGTCCAAGACCTCGATCCAGCCGCGGCCGTCCTCGGTTTGATCCCTGGCAACGTCGAGGCCGACGATTTCGGAGCGGCGCAGGCCTCCGGCGAAACCCAACAGCAGCATGGCGCGGTCGCGCAGGCCACGCAGCGTGCCGCGGTCAAGCGTCTCGAGCATGGCAATCAGATCCTCCGGAAGAATGGCTTCTTTCTGCCGGGGAGGGGAGGCGTGGCTGTTGCAAATGCCGGCCATGACGGTGGCGATGTGTCGATCCCTTCTGTCCAGCGGCTGGCCACGCTGAGAAAAATTCCAGGTCAGGGAAGAGAGACGTCGCTCGATCGTCGAGACGGCGTTCGGTTTGGTGTTTCCCGTTCCCTTACCGGACGCGCAAGCCGTGATGTAGAGGCCGACGACCTGCGGATCTGGCGGCAACACCTCGAGATTTTGCCTGCGCGCCCAGGCACGGAAATGCTTCCAGTCCGCGGCGTAGGCGCGACGGGTGTTGGCCGAGCTTGCTGCCTCAACGTAATCGCGAGCGCGCGCGGCGAGCCCTTCCAGATAAGGCGGAACGCCAAACGCTGGCTCCAAACCGGACGTCGGCCGCGGCCCATACGCCGTCTGCGGAGCAGGCGAGGGGGGATCAACCGGTGCCTGGCTCATTTCCATCACCACGCCGATGATATCCGGCAGGTCGTCGACGCTTGCCTCGTCTTCTCGGGCGATAGGTCGCTCCTCGGATTTGGGGTCCATCATGCCACCTCGATGTCGGTGTGCACGAAATCATTGCCCTTGAACAGCAGCGGGATGTCATAGAGCTTGGCACAAGCGTAGGCGAAGCAATCGCCCATATTCAGATCCGCCTTGTGCCGGCCCTTGCCGAACCGATGGAACGCCCGGATGGCTTCGCCCCCGATCGCGCCATTGATCTCGATCATTTGCGCAGGAATCTCGTCCAGCATCAGGGTGACAAGTTCCTCCGCCTCTTTGACCGGGCAGGCACGTTTGCGCGCCAGGCCGGCCACGGCCTCATACACAACGATCGGCGAGACACGGACACTTCCGGCCTGACCGAGGCGGGCCGCAAGCGCCAAGCCATCGTCTTCGTCGCCGATGATGGCAATGATGGCCGAGGCGTCGACAAACATCAGCTATCTCCCGACAGGTCGTCGAAAAAAGCTTTGTCGGCTTGGGCGCCGGTTTCGGGAAAGGCGCGATAGCGCTCGGCAAGCGCCTTCAGCCGCTGGGGCAGGGGGATTGCGCCGCGGCTGCGCTGATACTCCTGTTCCACGGCGTCGCGGATCGTTTCGGTAAGGCTCATGTTCTTGAGCTTGGCCAGTCTGCGAACCGCCGCATCGGTGCGGTCGTCCTTGACGGAAAACGCCATCCCCATACTCCGTGTTCTATACTGCTATACGATCCTATATAGATCCTCCGCCTATCCTCCGGCAAGGAAATCTTGACCTGGCGAGTTGACGGAGGGGCGGGAGCAGAGGCGCGGTGACGCTTTTGGGGGAAGCTACAATGGCCACACCGATGCCGCACACGCTTGGCGATCGCGCGACGAGAATTGTCGCCCACACGGCCGTGCTGTGGGACGGCGCGGAAGCGTCCCCGGCACGTTTTCGGGATTTTGCTCGACGAGAAATACATTTCTTCTGGACAGACGAGAATGATCGATAATGCAAGATTATCATTCGTTTTGCCGGCACGACAGGTACAGCGCTTTCTCCCCATTTCCGTTGCCAAAAGCGCCGCCATGATTCATCGTGGCTGAGATGATTCTGCGTCCCAAATCCTCTTTACGCCACGGGGCCCTTCCCGGTGCCACGGCGGTCGCGCCGATCATAGCGGTGCCGGCTTGGTTGCGCCGGGCCATCCCGGATGCGCAAAACCTTGCGGGAAAAGATGTTGAGGAGGTCGCGCTCGCCGCCGGCGCTACCATTGGCGCGCTCGATGCGATGGTGCGACGGCAGGAGCGGTGGGCTGGCGCCTGGCGGCAGCGGCTGGCGCTTTCGGCGGCCGCGGCAACGGCGAAGCAGGCCGGCCGCGTCGAGGATGAAAGCGCGCTGCGTGACGCCGTGCTTCACACACGACCGGGCGACAATGCCGGGCCCGCCGGCAGGATGCTTGTGGCCTGGCGCAGGCTGGCCGCAACGCCTGCGGAAAAACTGCTCACCGAGGCGGGCATCGGCGCGGTGCTGGATGACCTCGGTCTCTTGCGTAGTGATGCGGGCGTGAGCGACCTGACGGACGATCTTCGGCGGCTCGCCGCCAGTGACGGGACGGTGGAAATGATGACAGGCGCCATCGCGATCGCCGAACGCCACGGCTTTGCACGCGCCCTGGGAGCCTGGCTCGCCGACGCCCTGCTGGCGCAACGACTGGGTTGGGCACACGCGGTGCCGCTGCTGGGCGCTGAAGCGAACTCGGGCACAGGCCCCCGCCAGCGTCGATCGGCGGCCAGCTCGGTGGCGACAAGCATTTCGACAGATCGTCAGCGTGCGAAAGGTCTGCTTGCCGCCCAGGCACGCGCTGCGCTGCGCGCCATCGATCTTTCCGCGGAGCTCGAGCGCCGCGCCAACCGGCTGCTTGCCATTGCGCCGAAACTCAGGGCCAAGGCAGCGGACGCCGTTGTCAACAGGCTCCTGTCCGACGATGCGATCGTTGCCTCGGAAAAGATCGCCGGCATGAGTGACCGTGGGCTGCGCCGCCTGTTCGACCGGCTGGTCGAACTCGGCGCCGTCCGCGAACTTTCAGGCCGCACCGCGTTCCGCATCTACGGGCTCTGAGGACCATGGCGGAAGCGGTGCGCAGACGAGGAAAGGATCGGCCTGATGACCATCTGTTCGATCGCGAACTGGATCATCTGCCGCCGGAGGTGCGTTGGCGGGAATGGATGCTCCGCGTCGAGGCGACAATTTTTGCTGCCAGCGAGCCCGTCACGCGCGAGACGCTCGCCCGCATCGTCGGCAGAAGTTGCAGCATCGACCTCCTCATCGACGACATCCGTGAAGAACTGCGCGGTCGACCCTATGACCTCGTCGCCGTCGCCGGTGGCTGGAAGCACCTGACCCGGCCTGCCTATGCAGACGCCATCCGCAGTGCGGTCGGCGGCAATGAGGGCGCGACAGACCTCACGCAGTCAGAGGTGCTGGTGCTGATGTGCGTTGCCTATTTCCAGCCCATCACCCGCGCCGAGTTGTCGTCTTTCTTCGGCAAGGAGATCAGTCGCGATTTTATTGGTCATCTGCGCGGTGCCGGCCTGATCGCTTCCGGTCCGCGTAGCCCAACGCCGGGCGCCCCCTACACCTACGTGACGACAAAGGAATTCCTGCTGGAGTTCGGGCTCGACACGCTGCGTGACCTGCCCGACTTCGAGGCGCTCGAGGATGCCGGACTGCTGTCGAAGGCGAGGGTGCTGGGCGGTGAAATCATGCCCAACTTTGCGGCCGGCCAAGAGGACGTTGGAGACGAGTCGAGCGAATGACCGCGCGTTGACGACGGACGACCGCTGCGTTTGCTTTTACGGGATCGATCGGCGGTATGCGGTGGTCGGAACATTTCGGCCATGGATCGAAATTCATGCGGAGTTCGTTTGTCATCAATGCGCCTGATGTCGGCCGTAGAGACAAGCTTTGCCGGTTCTTGAAAGCGGACCTTGTGGGGGAGAGATCGCGGCGTGACTTCTCACTAAATGAATCAAGATTTCTCGCCCGTTGAAGACCGCCGTGTCCACATTTGGCAGCGGTCATTCGAGACAACTAGACAGGTTTCCCTAACCAAATCGCAGGCGGCGCCGGCCTTTACTGGTGGGGTCACTACCCTGGTGCGAGGCGATGGACAAAGCAGCGGAGGCCCCGGACTCTGACAGGCGAAGAGCTCGTGCTGCCGAGTATTTGCGTATGTCGACAGAGAGGCAAGTCTACTCCATCGATAATCAGAGGGACGCGATCCGTAGCTATGCCGAGGTCATGGGTTACGACATCGTTGCCACTTATGAAGACGCGGGCCGAAGCGGGCTCAACATCTGGGGACGTCCCGGCTTGCTGCGACTGCTCGAAGACATCGAAAGCCGGCGGGCCGATTTCGAAACAGTCGTTGTCTATGACGTCAGCCGTTGGGGGCGCTTTCAAAATACCGATGAAAGCGCCTCTTATGAATACAGGTGCCAAATAGCTGGAGTGCGGATCGAGTTCTGCGCTGAGCTGTTCGTTAATGATGGGAGCATCGGCTCCGACGTGCTGAAGGCAATCAAGCGTAGCATGGCCGCGGAATACAGCCGCATGCTGTCGAATAGGGTCTTTGCCGGTCAAAGCCGCATAATCAAACTAGGTTTCAGCGGTGGTGGCCTTGCGGGCTATGGCTTCAGACGCCTTCTTGTCGATGGCTCAGGAAATCCCAGGGCAGTCCTTCATCGCGATGAGCGAAAAGGTCTGGCCAGTGACCGCGTCATTCTCATCCCTGGGCCCAAGAGCGAGATTTCAACCGTCCGATGGATGTTCAATCAGTTCGTGAAAATGGGAAAAACGGAAGTCGAAATTGCTTCTGCTTTAAACGCGCGAGGCCTCGTCACGGAACTCGGCCGACCATGGACGCGAGCGTGCGTAAACACGATCCTGACCAGCGAGAAATACATCGGCAACAGTGTATGGAACCGGATATCCCATCGCCTTCTGCACAACAGGGTAAGAAATCCGCCGAGCGCTGTTGTTCGCGCCGACAATGTCATTGAGCCTATCGTACCTCGGGCGATATTTGATCGTGCGCAAGCGATCAAGCGGGCGCGCGCTTATCTTACCCCTGATGAGCAGTTGCTGGCCGATCTTACCAAGCTCCTAAAGGAGCGAGGGAAGCTGTCGTCCCCAATCATTGACGCCTCCCCCAGCTGTCGTTCAGCCAACATTTACATGCATCGATTTGGAAGCATCAAGGCCGCCTACCAACTGATCGGATACGACGGGTCGGCGAATTTTCGGAAACTCGAAATTAGCAACCAGCTCAATCAGATCCGACAGCAAATGATTGCGGCCTTGATTGCAGCAATGGGCAGGGTCGGCGGCTCGGCATTCTACGAGCCCCAGACCAAGCTCATGCGTGTCAATGAAGAATTCACCATCGCGATATGGATTGCGCGCCATCGAATTATAGTCACCGGGTATCCACGGTGGCAGTTCAGGAATCGTGGCCTGGTTGGGCCGGACGTGACGATTCTAATCAGAATGGAGCCTGATCATCTGACCGTTCGTGACTTCCTGATCGCGCCCGCACATGAAGCTCAGTCTGCTTTCAGTGCGCTGAAGGCTGAGAATGGCGTGCGCCTCAATGCCTTCCTCTTCGCTTCGCTTGATCCTGTGGTGGAGATGGCAAGACGAGAGCCGATTTCGGCAGGCGCCTGAAGATGACAAAGGCTGAGCTTCGTCGCCTCGTCAAAAACAACCGGCATGCCATTCGACTGACAGACGATTTGCAGGGGCCGCTGAACCCGCTGCTTGGCCCCGCTTTCTTGCAAACCTATAAGCGCAAATTCGACAATATGCAGGATTTCATTAAAGAAGCCGGCGCAGCTCGTCACCAATTGGAAGGCGCCGTCATTGCCTTTCGCCAGCTCTTACACAGCGCTGCATTTCGAGCGTTGCTTCAGGCGGATGGTTTGGCAACGCTACCTTCGATCTTGACGCAAAGATCGCCAGGCGGCGAGGCGAAAACCCCTGCTGCTGAGGAACAGCCGAGCCCGTTTCGCGCCACCACCGAGCCCCATCTTATCGGAGGCGTCTGCGTCGAAGTTCTGGAACTTTTGAGGGATCTTGGCGCGCCCTTGAAGATCTTCGCCTTGTTACGAGAGGTAGTACCGAGCCGGCAGATCGAAATTGTACGGCTCATGATCGCGTTGGACAGCGTGCAATTTCGAAGCGCCAGGGTCCTGATCGCGCTTACACCACGGACGCGCCTCACCAATCCCTCGGCTGACAGAAAGCAATTCGACGGTATTTCCCCTTCGCAAATGGCTTCCATGGAAACCGAACTTGCCAAGATCAGCCATAACTATCTGAGCGCTGCCAGCACCCACGGTATAACAATGCTCAACCTGATCGCCGCTACAAGTTATTTTGACCGACTGCTGAACGGCCCCAAGATGGTGCGATATCTAGCGCGCAATTTCGGCGGGCAACTAGAGCTGTTCCAGAAATTGCTAGACTTTCGAGACAATCGCTTCAAAATCGCGCGCCGACAACCTGAAACGGGTCCGGCGTCTTAAGCAAGCACTGCGCCCTGCAAAACCCAGAAGCAGACGTCAACGAGAACATCCTCGCAATAGGGAAACAAGGATTTCGGCCGATTGCCGGCGTACGCCTCCGTCGGGCCTGATGCGTTCAATCGGTGTTGGCTGAGAGCTGTCTGACACTTGACATTCCCTGTCGATGCCCGACCTTGGCATGTGCTTCCGTCCCCCGCTGCCCTTCCTCCTTCGATCGTTGGTGACGCTGACCCCGCAGGTACAGGGCCGGGTTCCTGCTGATTAGCCGACGGGTTTGCGAGCATCCTTCCAACACGTTTCCGTGCCGGGCGCGCCATTCCCCGCAATCACGGCCGCTCCAGGCGACCCTGGACGGCTGGCTCATCTGCAGCGCTGATCCGCTGCGAGACACGGTCCACACCGCCCCGAGCCGTGAGCCGCTGCGCGTGCGAAGGCGGAGGCTCGCGCTTCGGGCCTTCGGCCGGCACACAAGCGATGGCGAAGGAAGCGGAGATCAGCAACGGCGCGTGTTTTGCTCCCGCTTGGGGATGCGGCTTGCAAGGGGGGCCGTGGAGTGCCTCCCCCGATCGGTCGCCTCGAGGACCGTCCCCGATCTGTGTCGCCTTTGTAGAAGACCGCCCGCCTCATGCCGCCAACCCCGCAAGGGGTTTCCCTCGCTTCGCTCGGTGACGCCGGCGACCGGTCCTCTCCTGTGGCGCCATCGGGAATGGTCCCGATCAACCGAAGGAGACATACCATGGCCACCACAATTGCAAACCTCACCGCCAAGCAGGATGGCACCCTGGAAGGCACGCTTGCCACCCACAACGTCAACGTCCCGGTCGCCATCGTCCCCAACGCGTCCAAGGCGAGTGAGGATGCCCCGGACTTCCGCATCATCGCGCGACGCAACGGCTTCGAGCTCGGTGCGGCTTGGAACAGGGTCTCGCGGCAGACGGGTGAGGAGTACACTTCGGTCAAGCTGTCGGCTCCCGAGATCGGCGTCATCTACGGCAACGTCGCTCCCGCCCCTGGCAACGATCCCGCCAAGAAGGTGATCCTCTGGAACGCGCGGCCTGAGCCAAAGGCGCCGGCCCTGCGCGATGCGGGGCCGGCTTCTCCCAGACCCGCCGCCGACTTCCGGGTCGGCCTCTGCGAACAAGGACATCAGATCATGCGCATCATCACAGAGGAAGACATGGGACCGCTGCTGGAAAACGGCAGGCGTGTGGCAGCCAACCCGAACCACGATCCCTATCCGGTTTTGAAACTGTTCACCCCCGACGCGGACGCGACGTGGCTTATCAGCGAAGCCGACCCGGATGAGCGACATTCTCTTCGGGCTGTGCGACCTCGGCGTCGGCTCTCCGGAGCTCGGCACGGTCAGGCTGTCGGAGCTCGCGGCACTGCGTGGCCCCCTCGGTCTGTCCGTCGAGCGGGACAGTTTTTTCAGGGCCGAGCGCCCGATCTCCGAATATGCCGATCTCGCGAATGCGGCGGGCTCAATCACCGTGTGACGACCGCGATGCCGGCGACGAACGATCGTCGCCGGTATATCCGCGTCCTATTTTTTTCGCGGCAAGCTTCAACAACGCCAAAGCCGCTTCGCCATCTCTCGTGAAGGACTCGATTTTCTGTCTTCCGCGTGTGCCGATGCGCCCCCATTGGCGCACCAGCGACACCTCGCCGAAAAGCGTCGGCTGAAGCGACAGAGTGTAATAGCGCGCCATGTTGCGGGTCGGATCCACTCGGCGCAGAAATTTGGGGACGGGACCATTGGGCATGTCCCGGATTATCCGGGCCATCAGCCACGCCGTCCAACGCATGTTTTGAATCAATGAGTTGTCATCGATTCACGCCGGTTATGGGACCACTGGCGGCAAAACCTTCAGCGTTGCGCCATCTTGTCTTCATCGGTCGGAGAAAGGCCCTCGATAAGCCGCAGGAGAGGCTGCGTGGTCGGAGCCGGCATCTTCAGGATCCGAAGCATCAGCTTGACCTTGTCGTCTGCTCCCTCCTGGCTGTCGCCTAACAGCGATGAGCCTGTTGCCTATGAGCTGCCAAGGACGGCTTTAAATTCGCCACCACAGGGGTCCGATCATGGCTCCCGTCAGGAGATTTTTTAAAAACCACCATTCGCGGCATTCCGTCCGGTTAGCTCGTGCTTACGGTTTTGGGCGGTCCAATTCCTTAACCACGGCTTCGAGCACCTTGCGGCGGCTTCCATAGCGCCTCATAAGTTCATGCACCAGAGCGGGGGTAATGCCGTTTTGCCGCGCAAAACACTCAATCACATAGGGCTCACATCCTCACAGGAGATCGCTGTCACGAGGATGGCGCGGTTCAGTGTCGGAGCTCATCCTTGCCACCTAGGGGCTAAATTCAAGATTGCTTAATTAACGCCAAAGCGTCGATTGGGTTGCTGGCCGCAAGGTTTCCCGATCGTCAGGCTGAGATTCTGGTACGGTTCTTTCTGGAAGAGGCGGTTCGCGCACCAGGGAGGGCGAATTGTCCGTTGCACCGCATGGCAGCCCCAGTGCGGTAGACTCACATCTGCTTCCCAAGGCAGGAACGTACCATCCGCATCCGCAGAAGCGGGAGTAGGGCGGCGATACCGTTTAACCGGCTCACCTGATGTCTCGGCCGACGTTCTGCTCTCGCTCGCGATGGTCTTCGATCTCTTCCGGTTCTTCATCGTCGATCGTGACCACGTCATTATCGGCCTTGCCAGCTGCGCGAACCAGTTCGTCCAACTTGGCATGCATCGCTTGCGTATCTCGGTGTTCGGCGCGCTGGATAAACAGCGTCATGGCCCAAGTCGCCAAAGTGGCAACGCCATGCCAATCGAAACTTCGCCTATCGAAAACCAACCATAGCGCGGCATAGGCGACCAGAATCAGGAACGCCTCAGGGCGCGATGTCATCGTGCCTATGCGTGTGAAGGCTTTCCGGACCTGATCGCGGGTCATCCCAATGGCCGATGGGAGCTTGAGGTCGGGGGGAAGATGGAGTGGCCAAGCGCAAGATACCCCTCGCCAATCCGCATCCCACCGGGAGGTGCTTCGCCGGGCACTGGTTTGGGCAGCATTTCAACCTCCGGGTGTCTTTGCTGGCCAACGACCGGCAGCCAGGAATGTTCCATGGACGGGAACTCGCAGCACGCGGGGCTGTTATCGGTCATCACACTGGAGAACCGAAAATGTCTGGCAATGAAAACCGTCGCGAAACTGGAGCAACGAAATATCCGGCCAAGACCGGTGCCGACCCGTCGGATGCATTCTCCCAGGATGCGGCTGGCAACAAGAAGCCCAGGAGCGGGATTGGACTGACGCGGCCCGCCGATGAAGTGAACGACAAGACGCATCAGTCAGATGGGCAAGATTCAGCGAGTCGGGGAACCTCGAGCAGCGGAAAAAGTGCTCGGCCATGATGGCACTCGCCTCGATCAACAATTTGCTGGTCCACAAAGGCCTGCTTTCGATCGACGATATCGACGCCGCCCTGCAAAAGGCGCAGGCCTCCGTCAGGGGCGACGAGCGGACCTATGAAGATATGTCGCCAGCCAATCGCGACGCGATCTGCTTCCCGATACGGCTCTTACAGATCGAAAACAAGGCACAAGGCGAAGCGGACATCCCGTCATTTTCGGAACTGGCGAAAATGGTTGGACAAACGAAAGAGGCTCACCACGATCAGATGGGATGACGGTCCCTGCAGCGGTGACCTACATTTCGCTGTTCTCGACAATGCCAGCTTCGCCGTCTCGAACCAGCGTGCGCGGTGCCAGGGGCGCCCTGAGACGAACTCCAGGTCCGCCCTGGGCAGTTGCCCCATCGCCCAGAAAAGCGACGCCGGCCTGCTGCAATGCCAATTGTATCGCCATGAGCTTGTTGGCGGCGGGAACACGCTTCCCCTTTTCAAAATCGCGAACCGTCGCCTCGCTCACACCTGACTTCGCCCCAAGTCTGGCTTGTGGCCAATTCAATAGACCTCTTGCCGCACGGCACAGCTCGGGAGTCAGTAGGATCACAAATTTCTCCTTGGCTGAGGTGTTTGATGTCTCCTCGGCTGATCGGCTAAGCTAGGCTGTCTTGCGTTTCGAGGAGCCGACCTTCGTTGGCGTCGCCAAGCCTTCCTGCTTGAGGCTCTTTTTCAGGACCTCGGCCAGATTGATGACGTTTTCTTTCGGCTTGGGCGCCGGCTTTGGCGGCTGCTTGCCCTTGCGTTTCGCGTCGATCATGGCGATCAACGCATCCTCATAAGTGTCCTCGAATTTCGAAGGATCGAAGGTTGTTACCTTCTTGTCGATGAGCATGCCGGCGATTTCGAGCAGCTCCGGGTCGTATTTCTGTTTCTTCAGGCTGTCGAAGATGCTGTCCTGCGAGATCATTTCGTTGTGGGTCCGCAACTCAGTCATCACCATACCTTTGTCATAGGGCTGGATCAGAACCTCTCGGCCACGCTGATAGAGAACCACACAGGAGCGGGCGGCCACGCGCCTGTTTTTCATGGCATCGCGGATCACGGCGTAAGCCTCGACGGCGGCGCCATCAGCTGGAACGAGGTAATAGGGCTTGTCAAGATAACGTGTGTCGATGTCGTCAAGCGACACGAACTCACCGACTTCAAGCGTGTGCTCCGAGGTGAGCTTGAGCGCCTTGATGGCCTCGGGCTCGATCTGAACGAACTCGTCCTTTGCAATTTCGAAACCCTTGACCTGGTCTTCGGCGCCGACCGGCTCTCCGGTCTTTTCGTCAGCATAAACACTTTTGACCGGGAGACCGTCCTTGCGGTTCAATATCTTGAAATGAATCTTTGAGGCCTCGCTGGTGGCCCCGACAATCTTGACGCCGCAGGCGACCGAGCCAATCTTCAAAAAGCCCTTCCAGACAGCGCGTGGAGCGACCATTTTTGGCAATCCTGTAATTCCCGTCAAGGCAAACGAAATTCCGTTCGAATTGTTCCTCGGCTGTCCGCCGCAAACGGGCTTACGACCGGGAAACCAACGAGCCGGTCAGAGTGCCCTCAACCAGATGCGAAAAGTCGCTGGGCAACATTGGTCAGTTCGAGACCATAGCGCTCATCGGAACGGGCCGCTGCGGTTAACGGAGCCAGTTCGTATTGATTGCCGGGCCGTAGGTCGAGCAGCTCGAACGCGCCCCGCTGGCCGTCAATGACCAGATCGAGAATTGCATTGGCTACTTGCACGGTCGCATTTCCGGCAGCGTATTGTAGCTGCAGATCACTTCCGTCCGGAAACCGGCAGAAAATTCTGCTCGGCATGGCAGGTGGAACAAGGCGAATTGGGCTGCGTTCGTCGACGTGAATTTCAGCCCAAGCATGATCTTGTTCAGCTATGCGATGTGCGGTTGGCCTCGCAGTACATACCGCCAGCCTACGGGCGGCACAGCATTCCTGAATGACCGCGATCATCCCCCCAAATCCAAGCAAAAGGAGATGCCGCCGGACCGTTGTCTCGGAAGCGCGATCTTCTCGCCACCACCCGGGCCGGTCCAATACGGGATGGTCGGCACACCCATGCGTGGCAAGATCCCGAATGACGCCGGCGAGTGCTGTTGGCCGGGGTCTTGCGGCGCGTATGTCAAATGCACCGCTTTCGTAAAACCCATCCTGCGCGCGGAGCATCGAATTCCAGTCGACGGCGCCGAACAGAGACCAAGCTGTGACAGCGCGGATATCAGTGCCGTTGTCCTTCGCTGCTTGCGCGGCCTGCCAACCTTCGACCAGCCAGCGTACCTGTTCGTCGCGGGTCGACCCATTGTGCAGCTCCGTCACGACGATCGGCAGTTGATAGCGGTTCCAGACCTCGTCGATTCTGTGACCTAGACCTGAATCCCGATGACCAGCAGACCGAACGGCCGCGCTATCGACATAAGTGTGGATGCCATTTCCCCCGACTTGTTGGCCAGGATACCGATCGATGTGTTCGTCGAGCATTCGGTCGCTGGTCAAGTAGTAGTCGATCCCAACGATATCTGGCGGGCAGGGTTCCGCTGCCAAAGCTGAGAGCTGCTCTTCTGCAATTCCGGCATCCAACAGCCGATCGTAGAAGGGGTGTTGAATGGTGACGCGCCCCGCCAGGAGATCCAGTGCCAGCCAGCGGCGTTCGTTTTCATGATCCGCCTGGTAGGCGAGCCGCTCAGTAGCAAAGACGCGTCCGACATCCTCGGTCTGCACCAGTCGAGCCGACGGGACATGCGCGCGTATCGCTTTCATCGCCTGCGCTGTCGCTCGGCATTGAGCCATTGCAATGCGCAGACACATCGCCTCGCTGGTCCCATGCGGATGCCAGAGCCCATAGAGCCCGTTGATGCGAGCAGTCGTGAGTGGCTCGTTGATGGGCGTGTACAACTCTATCCATGGATAGCGCTGCGCGACCAACGCCGCATAGCGGGCAAACACTTCCGGGAAGTCGGGGGCGAGAACGTTTGCCCATGGCGGCCCGCTGCCGTGATGCATCAGGCCGGCAACCGGTTGCATGTCCAGATCGCGAATTCGTCGCAATCGCGCGTCGGGCCAACGCCAATCATAACAGCCTGGCTCACCTTCGATGCTCTCCCACAGCACAGGATAGCGAAGGGTACGGATGCCGAGACCGGCTATCCGATCGAGATCGTCGATGCGGTGCAGGTGACCGGTTTCCTCCAATTGGTCACGCACCGTCATCCGAACGCGGACATGGCTACATTCCACGCCTCCCCACATCTCGAGCGCATCGTTCATTCGGCAGCCTCGACACGCGTCGAAATCGAGGCTGGCAGGCTTTTTTGAATTCGAGCAAACGTCGCGAGCGCCTGCCCCACGACCTGATCCATGTTGTAGTAGCGATATGTTGCCAGCCTGCCGACAAACCAGACATTCGAAAGGTTCGCCACCAGCGCTTCGTATCGTTTGTACAGCGCCTCGTTGTCGGCCCGCGGCACGGGATAGTACGGGTCGCCGACATCAGTAGGATACTCGTAGGTAAGGCTGGTTCGAGGGCTCTGCTGGCCAGTGAGATGTTTGTACTCTGTGATGCGGGTGTATTCTTCCGTCTGTGGGTAGTTGACGACAGCCACCGGCTGGAACTGCTCGCAATCAAGCGTCACATGCTCGAATCTCAAAGATCGGTAGGGGAGGCGGCCCAGCGACCAGTCGAAGTATTCGTCGACCGGCCCTGTGTAGATCATTCGGCGGTACGGAATCTTGCCTTGGATGGCCCGGTAGTCTGTTTGCAGCATGATCTTGATTTTAGGACTGTCGAGCATGCGCTGGAACATCGCTGTGTAGCCGCCAGCCGGCATCTTCTGAAACGTATCGCCGAAATACCGATCGTCGCGGTCCGTGCGGGTCGGGACCCGCGCCGTCACCGATTTGTTCAACTGGGACGGATCGACGCCCCACTGCTTGCGCGTGTAACCGCGAAAGAATTTTTCATACAGCTCACGACCGACCGTGCTTACCACCACATCCTCGGCCGTCCGGATTTCTTCCACCGCTTCGCGACGAGAAATGAAAAACTCCTCCAACTGATCTGATGTCAAATCGAGATCGTAAAGCCTGTTGATCGTGTCGAGATTGATGGGGATCGGCAGCAGCTGGCCGTCGACCTTGGAGAGCACTCGATGCTCGTAAGGGCGCCACGCCGTGAACTGGGAAAGGTAGTCCACGATCGACTGGGCATTCGTATGGAAGATGTGAGGGCCATACTTGTGGATCAGTATGCCAGCCTCGTTGTAGCAGTCATAGGCGTTGCCGCCGATATGACCGCGCCTGTCAATGAGCAAGACGCTCTCGTTGCGTTGCGAGGCGATGCGTTCCGCAAGCACGCTACCGGCAAAGCCGGCCCCGACAATCAGCCAATCGAACATGTCTAAGCACTCCGCCGGAACGGCAGAACATTCTTGGCGGCACGGGCGCGCTGGATATGACCCGCCATGGCGATCCAGGTATTTTCCCAAGACATGTCAATGAGAAAGGCGTCGACTTGTGCCAGCGCGGAGTCGCGAGGCCGCGCCAGAAGGGATCGAAGCTTGGCTTCGACATCCTCGGCATCGACGATGTCGACTAGACCCTCCGCCCCATAGGTGCGGACGACGTCCACAATTGCCGTGGAAACGAGAGGGACGCCGGCCGCAAGGAATTCTGGTGTCTTTGTGGGGCTGATATAGCGGGTAGCCGCATTGAGGGCGAATGGCATCCATCCGGCATTCCAGTGCCTGAGATAGGATGGAAGCTCCGCGTAGTCCTTTCCACCCAGCCAATGAAGATTGTCTGCCTGGGGGAGGTCCTTGGGGTCGATCTTCACAACTGGTCCGATCATGACGAATTGAACGTCTGGCATGTCTCGTGCGGTACGCGCCACCAGACCCACGTCCAGCCTTTCGTCGATGACGCCGAAATAGCCCACTCTGGGGTGTGGTATCTGCTCCTGATCGACCGGGTCCTTTCCGGGTCCCCTGGCTTGATGGAAGTGCGTAAAGTCGATGCTGCTGGGGAACGGAAAGATGGAGCCATGCATACCCCGTTTGGCCTCGTACAGGCTCTGCCCGCCTGTGAACACGACGTCCGCCCGTTCCAGTAACCGTCTCTCCATCTCGACGAGTTCGGCTGGCGCGTTCTTGAACGCTGAAAGCTCGTCCATGCAATCGTAAACGCAGACATCACAAAGAATGTGGTCGCTGAACCGCAAAGCCATCGGCGTGTAGTACCAGGTGGTCAGCAGGTGCTGGGGTGTTGAAGCGACCAACAGGTCCAGAAACCGACGTTGAGCTGCGTCCGCGTCGGCAGGGCTGGTTTCAACCGGAAGGATCGGCGTGATCACCTTGATCGACGCTGAGACATCGCTGGAGCGCATGAACGCTTGCGGTACCTCTTCGAAAAGAGGCTCCTCGAAATAGATTACCTGCTTTGTCTTCGAGGCCAACGTAAGGATATGCTGGGGGCGTTGGTACACAAAATTCCAACGAAGATGGGAAAAGCATAGTAGCATAGAGGTTTCTTCTGCCTGGTATCGCAGGATTGACTTTCCAGTTACGTTTTCCATGAGGAGATCCTTTAGTTCAATCCCGGATGCGCGCGTACAACAAATGTTAATCGAGGCATTGAGACGTGATTATTTTCTGTGAATCTAACTTGCCTCGGTCGGACTCGTTCCTCGAAGAAAAGAGATTTCATTCGCCAACGCGGAATTGGCTTTGCCGGTCAACGGACGAGACAAGGAGCGTATGCATTTCAGCGGCGCGGCCTTCGGAGCGCCGGCCGCCGATCGTTAATGCTGCGTTAATTCGCAATACGACAAAGTTAACGATCGGTGATACGATTCGGCGCCACGCAGGGTTGGCCCGCGAATTTGTGCCGGACCTTGATTGGACGAATCAATGGCGATCAAGTTTGAAACGAACGTCTTCCCGCTGTTTGATCCCACGACCGTAGATGACGTGAAGGATCCATGTCCGGTGTTCGACGGACAGCTCTGGCATATGTTCGGATCGAGCGGCACAGTCACTAGCGAAACCTGGAGCCTCCTCCATGCCACGGCCCCCAACCATTTCGGGCCTTGGACAGAACATGACCCAATTGCCCTGCCGGTTGGGGGATCGGGAGTGGCGGCGCCTGGCGTGATTTATGATGCAGGCGTCTTTCACATGTTTATCCAGACGGAATACATGAAATCAGGCGGCCGTTGCGAGCACGTCGTTTCGAACGACGGGTTCCGGTGGGTTGTTTTGAATTCCGCGCTCCTCGCTCTGCCGGATACAGACGAAGACGGGATTTACGATCCGCACCCCGCCATAATCGGCGAGAAGCGCTACATCGTCTATTCGGGCATGCCCAAATTCACGACGGTGCCGCAGCCGGACATCTATCTGGCACGCAGCCAATCGGACTCATGGTTTGGGCCCTGGAAGCGAGTGGGCAAGATACTGGACCATGGTGACTTGCCTCACCACAATTCGCGGCATCACCCGGACTATGAATGGGGCATCGAGGGAGCGCAGTTGGTAGAGCTTCCGGACGGCCGGATTCTCCTCAACGCGACGTGCTTTCTTCCCGATCAGCCCCGCGGGAGCCGGCAGCGCGTCTTCTTCGCCATCGCAGATAGGGTCGAGGGTCCATACGCGACCTTTGGGCCAGTACTCGATCCCGGAGAGCCGGGCGAAAACGGGCACTCGACAGTGGTGATACAAGGTCGCCAGCTTTTGTTGTTCTATCAATGCCGCCGCGCAGCGACGAACCACCGGTGGCGTTTTGGAGTGGCGAGATGCGACCTGGATCGGGGGATTCCGGTTCAAGTGGCGTGACGTCCCCCGAAATTCAGCTGTCTGAGTCCTTTTTTGGAGTCGGCCCAGCATCAGCCGAAACTTTTTCCAAGAATTGCAGTGATAGCAGGGCCAGAAGCCAGTTGCCCGTATCGCCGCAGCAGTGCGAGGGCTTTTTCAACTCATTCGGAACCTCGATACTCGCGCGAGGTTAAGCCACGGTAGCGTTCTTCAATTGCAGTTGGGCAGGCCGAGGCGCTTGGTCGTCGCGGCTATATGACAGGGTCTGGACATGACAAAGATCGTTCTGGAAAAGAAGGCGCGTCAAGGCGGGTGGGGTCGCCACGGGCTGATAATCTTGATCGCAGCACTGCTTCTGACCGCAATAGCCTGGGGCGCCGCGGAGCTGTACGGCGAGCAGGCAAAGACACCAGCGACGGAGCAGGGGGGATCGCAGAGCTCCTCGCCGCCGCAGTCGCCGGCAGGGGACCCCGTGAACTCCAAAACGGACAACATAAACGGCGAGCCGGTCGATCAGAACCCCAAAGTCGAAAAAAACCCCACAGCCGAGTCGACCACGGGAGGGTAGCGGCGGGGGTAAGCACTACGCCTCCCGTTTTGAGGTACCCGCCGGAACCTCAATGGAGGGCTGAAGTTGTCAGCTTGGCGGCGTTTTCCTCCCTGGGGTAGCGCTGCTGGCCATGCTGGCCGCTTGGCCGGCCCGCGTTCGTGTTGGGGACGCGGGCCATTTCCTTATGCGCGATGAAGCTTTCACATCCTAGCCAAACGCCTCGCGAGCTGTAAGGCAGCGCGACGGCGATTGACGCCATTCACCTGCAGCGGATTGGGTTTAGCGATTTTCGGTGTCGCGCTCTTCGCGCAACGAAGCCTCGACGAACGATAGCGGCGCCTCGAGGGTCCAGACCACATCATTGGCGCCGTACTGTAGGTCTCCGGTCCCGCTCAACGCCTGGGGCGTAACGCGCTTCAGCACGATGCTGCCAAAGCCCTTTTTCCCGATCGACTTGATATCGGGTCCGTCCTTCTCCACCCATTTCAGCTTGAGCGTTCGATTGCAGTGTTTGCCGGCAATGCTCCAGGTGACAGCGATGGTGCCCTGATGACCGGACAACACCCCGTACTTGGCGGAATTTGTGCATAATTCATGGAAGGCAATTCCAAGGTACTGCACCGCATTGGAAGTGAGAGTGACAGGAGGACCGGCAATGGTGATCGCGTCTTCCCCGCCGAACGGTTTTGCTTGGGCCGAGAGCAGATCAGAAATGGAGGCGCCTTTCCAGTCGGCCGACACCAGTAGGTCGTGCGACCTCGACAGCGCCATAATACGCTCCCGCACCTGTTCTTGAAATTCGTCGGAGTTCTGGGAATTCTTTTTTGTTTCCCGGATCATCGAAAGAATGACCGAGTACTGGTTCTTCACGCGGTGATTGACTTCGCGCATCAGCATGCGAATACGGTGTTCGTTCTCCTTGGTCGCGGTTATGTCGCGCGCAATCTTCGAAGCGCCGACAATGCGGCCGGCGGCATTGCGAATCGGCGAAATGGTGAGTGAGACCGGCACCTGTTCCCCGTTTTTGCGCTGGCGTATCGTCTCGTAGCTCTCGACCCGCTCGCCACGCCGGAGACGATCAAGGATTCGCGGCTCTTCATCATGGCGGTCAGACGGGATCAACATGGTTACATGCTGCCCGACGGCTTCGGAGGAGGTATAGCCAAAAAGTCGCTCGGCGCCTTTGTTCCAGCTCTTGATGAACCCGTCCAGATCCTTGCTCACAATCGCATCGAAGGACGATTCGACAATCGCGGATAGGTGCAGGGCGGCGTCCTCACCTCTTTTGCGTTCCGTCAGATCCAACAGCATATTGACAGCGCCAATCAGATTTCCGTGCTCGTCCCTGAGCGGGGTGGGAAATGGCAGGAACGGAAAAAAGCTGCCATCGGGCCGCTGAGCGATGGCTTCGACATTACGAACCGGGCGGTTTTGCTTGAGCGTGATTGCCATGGGGCATTCGTCGTGCGGCAATTCCTGGCCGTCGACCGTGAACAGGCGAAAGGTGACGCACCACTGATCCTCGCCGATTTTCGGCTCCCGGCCGGCAAGGTCCGCCGCCGCCTGGTTACAGTAGGTAAGGACACCTCGGGCATCGGTCGTGTAGACCGCGACCGGCAATGCATCCAGGATTTGGTGAAAGCGGGCATCCTTCCGATCTATTTCCAATTCGGCGGACTTGAGCTTGGTCACGTCGACGGTGAAACAGCGCGAATGCACGAGTTGACCGTTTTCCAACTGGCCGCTGGAACTGATCTCCACGTGCTTGATGGAACCATCGCGTGCCCGCAGCCTGGCAGGATATCGTTCGACTGCCTCTCCTCGCGTGAGACGGGCGAGGATATCGTTGATGGCGTGCTCATCGACGTGAAAGCTGGCGATGTCGCGACCGATGTAATCAGGGGCTTCATAGCCCAAAAGGTTCAACTCGGCCTTGTTGGCATGGAGCACACGGCCAGCACCGTCGACGATATGCAAACCAATGCCGCCGTTTTCGAAAAAGTCCTCATAGTCAATTGATGGAAGCCCCGGCCCGGACATGCATTCCGTCATACCTGCGCTTTCCGTAATCTGGGTTCCCGACAGCCTTGAGAAACGTCGACACCCTACAATGGTTCCGCGTGAGGATCATCAGCAATGCCATGCATTTCATCCGTCAATAGATCGCCGCCGGTGTTGCGCTATTGGAGGAAGGGCTCTCACCGGTGGAATAGAATGGCCCCGGCGCTGCCGCCGGGACCATTGAAAAACCGGCTTCAGCTCAGGCTGCTTGCCGCTCGGCCGCCCGGTCGTTCACGCCACCCTCGCCCAGTGACGTTAGAGCCTCGTCGGTGGCTTTTTCCTCTTCCAGGGTCGCGTTGAGAAGCTCAACGACATCACCCTTGCCTAGGGAAGTGGCCCAGGCAATCAGAGTGCCGTAGCGCGCGATCTCGTAGTGCTCGACAGCCTGCGCGGCGCCTACGAGCCCGGCGTCCAGCGACGTCGATCCGTTATACTCATCGAGAATTTCGGATCCTTCCTCGAGAATGCCGTCGATGGCGGGGCAGGTTTTGCCACGCGCGGTCGCGCCGAGAAGTTCGAAGACCTCCTCGAGCCGTTCGACCTGGCCTTCGGTTTCGGCACGATGCTTTTCGAAGGCTGCGGTGACCTGCTCGTCATCTGCGCCCTTGGCCATCTTCGGCAAGGCCTTCAGAATTTTCTTCTCCGCGTAGTAGATATCCCTGAGACCGTCGAGGAGCAAATCCTCAAGGCCCTTGGCCTTGGCGGTCGACTGGTTTGTGCTTGCCATCACTGTATCCTCCTTGTTTGGAAATGACCCGTTGCGGGTGTTTCCAAACTTGGTGAGAAGGCGGGAGTTCCCTTGCGTATTGTATTTCGCAGCTCTGGACGACCCTTCGCAAACGTCGCTTCAAAGTAGCCGGGTTCATCCTGCCGGTCCGCCGGCTATTCAAAGACGCATGCAGCTACGGGTTTCTTTTAGGCATGGCGAGAGCACTATGAGAAAGGCATTCCAAGCTATCGAGGCCGACGGCGTTCCTCACCGCGATCACCGGGGAACAACTCTCTCGAGACGACGTTGGCGCCATGCGAAGCCCCGCGAAAGAAGCTACCGCTGATGGGCCTTCGCGAACGCACTGGATGGCCAAATGCAGCTTACAGCCTTCGCCCTCAACTGCTCACTTAAAGCCTCGGGCGACAAGGAAAGATCGTCCACCGACCGTTTGCTCGCCGATGTTCTTGCGGCATTGGCGCCCTACGATGTGAAAGGCAAAATCGTACGGGCGCTCGACCACGACATCAAGCCGGGCGTACTTTCAGATATGGGCAAGGGGGACGATTGGCCGAAGCCTAGGAAGCAAATACTGGCAGCCGACATCTTCGTGCTGGGACTGCCAATCTGGCTCGGCCAGCCCTCGAGCGTCGCTAAGCGGGTTTTGGAGAGGATGGATGCGTTTCTGGACGAGACCGATACCCATGGGCGGATGCCGGCGGCAGGAAAGGTTGCCTTGGTGGCGATCGTCGGAAACGAGGACGGTGCCCATCACTGCCACGCCGAATGCTTTCAGGCATTGAACGATGTTGGCTTCACGATACCCGCCAATGGCGGAATCTACTGGGTCGGCGAGGCCATGGGCAATGTCAACTACGTCGACTTGCCAACGACGCCGCAAGGGGTGGGCGAAGCTATTGAAATGGCTGCTGCAAATGCCGCGCACCTCGCTGGTCTGTTGAAAGCCGACAACTTCCCGGGTGTATGACGGTCAATGCTCGATAGATGCTTTTGATTTGATGCCTAGCCGACCAAGGAAGAGGTTCGCGCCGATAGCAGCAAGGACTATGGCCAGCCAGATTGACTGCTGCACGAACGGACTGGCACAAGGCAATCGGGACTAGACTTGATATCGTTCGGCGCCGAGGGAGCAAAAACAAAAGAGGCTTCTTCGCGGCGGCTCGGATACCTATCTGTCAACACAGGACAGACATCGCAACAGGCAAACAGGCGTGGCGCAACGATCGGGCAGTGCTGATCTTCCACTTCACGGCGGACGCGTGCCAAAATGGCTAGGCGACCGCATGACGCGCCTTGGCGCCGTCATGTGCGAGGCGATCGTTCATCACTATGGCCGTAAAGAATTGCTGCGGCGTCTGGCGCATCCGTTCTGGTTCCAGTCATTCGGCGCCGTAATGGGTATGGACTGGCACTCGTCCGGGATCACAACCAGCGTCGTCGGCGCATTGAAGCGCGGTCTCACGCCCTTGTCGGACGAACTCGGCATTCATGTCTGCGGCGGCCGGGGCGCGCATTCGCGCAAAACCCCGCATGAACTGGCCGCCATTGGTGAGCGTATTGGCTTCGACGGCACTCGCCTGGCAACCGCCAGCCGGCTTGTCGCGAAGGTGGACAGCGCTGCCGTTCAGGATGGGTTCGACCTCTATCTGCACAGCTTCATCGTCACCAATGACGGCGACTGGGTGGTGGTACAGCAAGGCATGAACGGCGACAGCAAGGTTGCGCGCCGCTACCATTGGCTGTCCGAAGGTTTGAAGAGTTTCGTCGATCAGCCGCACGCCGCCATCGAGGGCGCCAATCAGGGCAAGATCGTTAACCTGACCGATCACCGTGCCGAGGCCTCGCGCCAGGGCCAGCTGGACCTGCTTCAAAGCCTAGGGCCCGACCGCATCCTGCGGGAATTCGCTGCCTTGAGCCCGGCCACGGCGTCGACGCCGGCGCAGCCGCTGCTGCCGCATCTTGTCATGCCGGCTCACCATGATGTGCGCGAAAGCGACGTCGTGATGCGCCGACTTCATGGAAATATGGCGGCGGCCGCCGAACGTGGCCCTGCGGATTTTTCCGAGCTTCTCCTGGTCCCGGGAGTGGGCCAGCGCACGGTGCGGGCGCTGGCCCTCGTCGCCGAAGTGGTGCATGGCGCGCCGTGCCGATTTTCAGACCCTGGCCGTTTCTCGCTGGCGCATGGCGGCAAGGACAGGCACCCGTTCCCGGTTCCGCTCAAGGTCTATGACGAGACAATAAGCGTATTGAAGTCGGCCGTTCGGAAGGCCAAGCTTGGGCGCGAAGAGGAAATTGGCGCGTTGAAGCGCCTTGACGAGCAGTCACGCCAAGTCGAGCGATACGCCACCGGCCCCAGCCTGAAGGAGATCGTCGCTGGAGAATTCGACCAATCGCATCTGCTCGGCGGCCGCAGTGTCTTCGGTTGGGAACAGGCGCCTGACAGCTCCGCCCCGGAGCAGAGCAAGAAGGGCGTGGCGGGATCGAGTTGACTGCGCCGCCGCGGCTCGGAGGTCACAAATTCCGGGCATTTGCTGCGGCGCAGGTGACCAGGCGCCAAGGTCACTTCGGGCGTCGGCCGCACGGGGCCCTCAAGCAGATGCCCGCCCCTGGTCGTGCCGTCCCTCAATCCTAATGCTGAATGGACGTGGAGGCTGTGCCGTCGTCGCCCAGCGCCACATTTTCGCATTCGAATCAAACCAGCCTACGGTCGCTCTTTCGAACCTCCGATCGCGGTCAAGGACGCATTGCCGATCCTGTCGTCGACCGTGAAAGCCGTCAGCGAAGCGAACGCTTCTTCGCCGGGATCAAGGATCACGACGAAGGTGCGTTGAAAGCTGCCGACCTCGCGGATGACCCGTGATTTCATGCCCTCGATCTCATCAGGGTGGCCGTAATCACGAACTCAACGAGCACGGTGCTCGGCATTTCGCTTGCGGGTTGCGGCGGCTTTCTTTGCCGATTCCGAGCGGCTTGCCGCGGAGCGCGAAGCCGATGCCTTGCCGCCGCTTTCACCGCCCTTGTGCGCCGCCGGGTGACCGGTGCGCTTGCCGCGCCCGGAGCCGCCTTCCTTCTTGCCACCACCATCATCCTTGTTGACGGTCGCCCAGGCGCGGCGTTCGGCCTCTTTGTCAGAAACCCCACGTTTTTCATAGCCTTCGGCAATGTGGTCGGCTTTGCGCTCCTGCTTGTCGGTGTATTTCGATTTGTCGCCTCGTGGCATAACCATATCTCCTGTTGGATGTTGGATTGGTTTTGAACGTCAAGCCGGCAGGTGAGTTCCCGCCGACGCCAGGAACTGCTTCCTGAGGTTCGCGGGCTGGGAAGAGCGCAGCAGGAGGGCGAGGGGGAGAGCAGCGTCGATGCGACCGCGCATCGATATAGGCGAGCAGAGCTTGGCGCGGGATCACTGACCTGGCCAGCGGATGGCCTGCCGCGTTGCTTGGGCCATGGACGAACCTTGGGTGGCGGAGCCGTTCAAGCGCGGCAAGCGTCTCCGTCGTGGGTCAAGGTCCCTCTCCGTTGCCAATGCAATGAAGTATATTCGGCCCACCTTCCCAGTGACCATTTTTCGCCTGGCATCTGGGCAGAACGCTTATTGAGGCAAAGGCTCCAGGCCGGGTTCTACTTGCGATGGCCCGCTCGGTTTGAGAGATTGGCGACCATTCTCGCGACGGATATGGGCGGTAGGGCAGAGCGGCCAGCTAGCGTCCGGCGAATGGATTTCTCCCTTCCGTATCAACCACCCCCACCAGTGAAAAATTAGGAACCGCGCCGCCGTCGGCACGTTGATCAAGCAGGCCGAGCCCCTTCCTCGGCGTCATACGGTGGTAGCCAACGCGCCGCCGGTTTCATCATCAGAACTGGGAAAGGCAAGATCATGGGTTTCTTCTCGAAGGACATCAAAACACTCGACGATCTTTTCGTGCACACGCTGCGCGACATCTACTACGCCGAAAAGCAGATCGAAAAGGCGCTGCCGAAGATGATCGACAAGGCGACCGATGCGCAATTGAAAGCAGGGTTTGAAAAGCACCTGGAGCAGACCAAGGGCCACATCGCCCGTGTGGAACAGGTGTTTGAATTGCATGGCGTCAAGGCAAAGCAGGTCAACTGCCCGGCAATTGACGGCATTCTTGAGGAGGCCGACGATGTCAGCGCCGATGTCGACGACAAGGAGGTCCTCGATGCGGCGTTGATAGCCTCGGCTCAAGCCGTCGAACATTACGAGATGACCCGCTATGGCACTCTCATTGCCTGGGCCAAACAGCTTGGCCGCAGCGACTGCGCAAATGTGCTGGCCAAGAACTTGAAGGAAGAGCAGGCAACCGATCGCAAGCTTACCGAAATGGCGGAAAGCAAGATCAATATGCAGGCAGCCGAATAAGGCACTCATATCGACTGGCCAGTGCATGTCCTGGCCAGTCGATCACAAAAAGCTATGTGCTAACTATTTGTTTTTAAAACAAATATCGTTTGTTCCATAATGTTTGTTATGCAACTTTTAGTTGCAAGAAGGCGCATTCTGTCCTGAAGTGCGGCTTTGCGTGTGGCTTATCAACTCCTGAAGTTTTGCCCCCGAGAACATCCAACCCCCGACAGGTTCGCTCACTGATTCACAATCTGCTCGAACGTGCACTGTCGGGGACTTTTGTCGGGGCGCCATCGCAAAAATTTGGTGCCATGCCGGAAGCGATCGCCGGTGATGTGATCGAAGCGAACTTCCGCCACCAGTTCCGGCCGCAATGGCTCCCACTGGCCGCTTCTTTCCGTGCTCCACCGGCTGGGGCCTCCCGGCGCTTTGCCGGTAAAGCCGGGAGGCGACCGTAAAGCCTCAAGTTGACGCGTGAGGTTTGCGCGGTGTTCCTGCGCGATTGTCGATGTAAACCCCACATGGTCAAGTTGCCCCTGATCGTTGTAGAGGCCGAGCAATAGCGAGCCGACCTCGTGTGATTTGGCAAGGTAGCGGAAGCCTCCGACGACGCAATCCGCCGTGCGTAGCCGTTTGACTTTTACCATGGCGCGCTCGCCGGGCCGATACTCATCCTCAAGTAGCTTCGCAACGACTCCGTCGGTCGAACCGTGGCCGGATTCGCGAAGCCACAGACTTGCGATCGCCACATCCCGTGTACAGCGCGATAGCTCGAGATCGATGCGTCCCGCCGACTTTACAAACCGTTCCAGCTCCGCGCGTCGCGCCGTAAGAGGCCGCTGCCTCAGGTCACCCTCCGAGCCTGCCAACATATCGAACAGAATAAACTTGGCCGGCGTTGCAACGGACAACTTCTGAATTCTGCTTTCAGCCGGGTGCAGCCGCATCTGAAGGGCATCGAAAGAAAGCGAGCCATCAATTTCGATGACGATCTCGCCATCGACGACGAATTCCGTCGCTTCCAGTCCACGCAGCAGCGCTACGACTTCCGGGAAATATCGGCCAAGCGGCTTTCCCGATTTTGCTCTCAGGTCCACGGCGTCGCCAGTTTTGAAGGCCAGGCAGCGAAAGCCGTCCCATTTGGGTTCGTATTGCCATTGGTCGGTGCCGCTCGGCAACGCGTCGGCGGCCTTTGCTTCCATCGGCGCGGTGTCCAGTGGAAGGGGAAAAGACGGTATCGTTGTGTTCGATGTCATGCGGCGAGCTTCGCTGAACCCATCCGTTTGATGGCAATGCTGATCGATCGCTCGCCATCGTGGTAATCGGCCCACGCGGCGGTCTTTTTCATGAGGCTCGGCACTGTTCGAACGGTGTATTTCTTCGGGTCGAGGTCGGCTCTTACCTGCCCCCAGGTCAGCGGCATGGATACAGTGGCACCCTCCCTGGCGCGCGGTGATAAGGGGGCGACCGCCGTCGCCATGCGATCGTTTCGAAGGTAGTCGAGAAAGATTCGCGATGTCCGCAGCTTCTTGGCCATGTTGATGAGGTAGCGTTCCGGACGGTCTGCCGCCATTTGCGCGCACAGCGCTTTGGCGAAGGCCTTTGCCTCCGGCCAAGTTGTGTTGCTGCGCTGTCCGGCCAGGGGTGTAACCACGTGAAGACCCTTGCCCCCCGTGGTCTTGCAAAAGCTCACCAAGCCCAGATCGTCGAGGCGCTCGCGCATTTCCTTGGCCGCTATCACCACCTCCGCAAATGTAACCTCAGGTCCAGGATCGAGATCGAACACCAGTCGGCCGGGAATTTCAGGATGACCAGGCTGGCAATTCCAAGGGTGCAGCTCCAAGCCACCGATTTGGGCAATCGCCGCCAAGCCTTCCACACGGTCAATCTGCAAGTATGGCTTGTGGTCGCCGAAGACTTTCACCAGTTCCAGCAGATTGGACGTACCTGGCATTGCGTGGCGCTGGAAGAACTGCTCGCCGGCGTAGCCATCCGGGGCTCGCACAAGCGAACAGGGGCGGCCCTTGAGATGTTTGATCATCCAGGGGCCAACGGCCTCAAAATACTCCGCCAGGTCGAGTTTGGTGACCGGCTGGCCACCATCGCCGGCATCTGGCCAGAGCGGCTTGTCAGGCTTGGAAATGATGACGCCCATTACGATCGGGCTTTTCCCCGTCCGGGCGGTTAACTTGGCGGGTTCGACTATCTGGGTCTCTTGAGGATCGGCGGGTCGCTCGGCCTCGACATCCTTCGCCGGCTTGTCCTCGCGCAAGCCCTTGAAAGCGGCTTGCCGCACATTGCCACCGGCAGTCCAGCCGGCGAATTCGATCTCCGCAACCAATTCCGGCTTCGTCCAAAAGACAGTAGAATCCTTTTTCGGCGCGCCATCGCCTGTAAACGGGGATGTGGCCACCTTCTTCTGCTTTAGCCTTGGGAGCAGCTGTCTGACCTTCGCCTCGCTGTATCCTGTCCCGACACGGCCTATATAGGCGAAATGGTCGCCGCGGTTCACACCGACCAGCAGCGACCGGAACTTGCCGTTGGTTGTCGACCAGCCGCCGATCACGACCTCATGTCCGGCGCGACATTTGGATTTTGCCCAGGTATCGGTTCTGCCCGACACATAGGCTGCATCAGCCTTTTTCGAGACGATTCCCTCAAGTGAAAGACGACAGGCGGAGCGCAGCACGGCATCGCCGCCATTGGTGAAGTGCTCGACGTAGCGGATAAGATTGGCCTCGCCGCGTTCGACCTCGCCAAGGATCTCGCTCAGCCGTTCCTTACGTTCACAAAGAGCCAGCTTTCGCAGATCGATGCCGTCGGCAAACAAGAGATCAAAGGCGAAGAAGATTAGGTTTTTCGTTCTGCGCTCCGACAACGCGGCTTGCAGGGCGGCAAAGTCGGGAGCCCCATTTTCGCCAAGTGCAACGATCTCGCCATCGATGACGACATCGGGAAGATGGACGGCCTCCTTTGCGATGGCGCCAAACTTCTCCGTCCAGTCCAGGCCTTTCCGGGTCTTCAACGTGGCGACGCTCTGTTCGACGCGCAACTGGACGCGATAGCCATCGAACTTGATTTCGTGGACCCAGTCGGTGCCTGCCGGCGGACGAGAAAGCGTTGCGCAGAGCTGTGGTGCGATGAAGTCGGGCATTTTTGCCCCGGAAGAGCGAGCGATCTTTCTGGCGTGCGGAGATGACTTTGCAGTGGTGGCGACGCGCTCGTTACCATCACGACCGCGATTGCTGTCCCACACGGCGTCGGCCGCCGATTCACCTTGCATAATGAACGGCTTGGGTCCGGCTCCCTTTCCCGCGGCAATCGCTTCCATACTGCGCCCGGAGGCGACGGACCGGGCCTGCTTCAGAACCGCGTCGCCGTTGCCGTCCGTTGCGTATTTGTCGCGGTGTTTGATCAACAACCAATTGGTTCGTTTCCCGCCATCGCGGTTGCGCTTCATGCGCACCAGGACAAAGCTTCCGTGCAGCCGCTTGCCTTCGAGCGTGAACTTCAGATCGCCTTTCTCCAAAGCTTCTTCCGGAGACATGGAGCCTTCCGGCTCCCAATATCCACGATCCCACAGCAGCACCGTACCACCGCCATATTGACCCTTGGGGATGGTGCCCTCGAAGTCGCCGTAGTCTAGCGGATGGTCTTCCACCTCTACTGCGAGGCGTTTGTCGTGTGGATCCAGGGACGGCCCCTTGGTAACGGCCCATGACTTGAAGACGCCACCAAGCTCAAGGCGAAGATCATAGTGTAGCCGCGTGGCCGCATGTTTTTGAACGACAAACCTCAGTCGGTTCGAACTCGCAATCGAGCTCTCGCCACTCGGTTCTTTCGTCTTCGTGAAATCCCGTTTGGCTCGATAGGTGGAAAGCTCGCCCTTTTTCACGGTAATGTCCCAGCTGTTGACGCAACGCGCGATTCAACGCCGTGGAGGGGTTTTGGTTCGGTCAGCGCTGAATAACGCCTGATGAGGGCTCTTGAGCCGCCAGACCGGTCGCCCTAGGCAATCGCGGGTGGCTCATCCTGCCGGAGAAAAAGGCGACCCTCAGCGACACAACGACAGGGAAACAGCTCCTTCAACGGACCGGGACCGCAGCGCCTCCAATTTGGTGCCCGCTTAAAAGACCGTCCTCAAGTGCCGTATTGGCTTTCCCGGCGCAATACCTTGCGCGGCCTGGGCGATGCTCTGGGCGTCAAGTCCATGGTGCCGATAAAGATCAGCGATGGTGCCGGCCTGGCCGAAATGCTCGACGCCTAACGAACGCGTTCGATGGCCTTTGACGGAGCCAAGCCACGCCAGCGTAGCAGGGTGGCCGTCGATGACCGTGATCAACCCACAGGTGGATGGAACGTCCCCAAGCAATCGCTCGACGTGGCTGCGGGCGTGAACCAAGCCGCGCTCTCTGGATCGCTGCGCGGCGGTCCAGCCGGCATTGAGCCGATCCGCAGACGTGACGGCCAGAAGCCCGACGTCACGCCGATCCTCGCCGATTAATCCGGTCGCTTCGATTGCCTCCGGGGCAACCGCGCCACTGTAGGCGACCACGACCTGGGCGTTGGGTCCTGGTTTGCGCATCCAATAGCCGCCATTGAGAATGTCGTCGGCAAGCGTGTCATCAAGCACGCGTTTCGGTTGCTCGATCGAACGGGTCGAAAGCCTGAGATAGACCGAGCCGCCGACGGCGTCCCTGAGCCACGTCACGGGATCGGGTTGGGTATCGCCGGAGCGCTGCAGGTAGTCGAACGAAAATCGCAGGATTGTTGCGAGCTCGTCGACGAAAGCCGGTTCGAAACTGGCAAGCCCATCCTGTGCCATTCCTATCAGCGGCGTCGCAATCGATTGGTGAGCGCCACCCTCAGGCGCAAGCGTCACCCCCGAGGGTGTTGCGACAACTATGAAGCGAGCGTCCTGATAGCAGGCATAGTTCAACGCATCGAGGCCGCGTTCGATGAACGGGTCGTACAGTGTCCCAATTGGCAACAGGCGTTCGCCGAAAATCGAATGGGACAATCCCAAGGCCGAAAGCAGGAGGAACAGGTTCATCTCGGCAATGCCTAGTTCGATGTGCTGACCGTTCGGAGAGAATTCCCAGTTGAAAGTCGATGGAATGCGCTCTCGCTTGAAAACGTCGACCAACTCCTTGCGGGCGAAGAGCCCGCGGCGGTTGACCCATGCGCCGAGATTGGTCGAGACGGTGACATCGGGCGAAGCTGTGACGATCCTTCTCGCCAGATCGGTGTCCTGCTTCGCGATCTCGTGCATGAGAACCCCGAAACCTTGCTGGGTCGACATGGAGGATTGCGCGGAAACAGTGAGGGCCGCAGGCACTGCAATTCTGGAAGCCTCGAAGCGGCGCCGTCCCTTGCGATTGAAAGGCGCCGCATCGATGAATTCCCTCAGCTGCCCTTCGGGATGCGAAAGACCTTCGAATGGCTCCCACTCGCGTCCGGACCGCACGCCGGACCTGGCTCGCATGTCTTCGATTTGGGTCGAGGTCATCAAGCCGGCGTGATTGTCCTTGTGCCCGGCCAGCGGCAGGCCAAATCCTTTGATTGTATAGGCGAGGAAACAAACCGGCCGGTCATGAGTGCGAGCGTGTTCAAATGCCCCCAGCAACGAAGGCATGTCATGCCCCCCGAGGTTCATCATCAGCCGGGCCAAATCTTGGTCAGAACGGCTCTCGATGAGCTTTGAAACCGGGCCCTGGTCCCCAAGGTCATCCAGCAGTCGCTTGCGCCATGCCGCCCCGCCCTGAAAGGTCAGCGCTGAATAGAGCTGGTTGGGACAATGCTCGATCCATTCGCGCAAGGCCTTCCCGCCTGGTTCGGCGAAGGCTTCGTCCAGAAGAGTTCCGTATTTGAGGATGACGACGTCCCAACCGAAATTCTGGAACAACGAAACAAAGCGCTCCCACAGCCCTTCCCTTACGACGGCATCCAGGCTCTGGCGGTTGTAGTCTACGATCCACCAGGTATTGCGCAGGCCGTGCTTCCAGCCTTCGAGCAAGGCTTCGAAAATGTTGCCCTCATCCATCTCGGCATCGCCAACAAGGGCAACCATGTGGCCCTCCGAATGATCCGCGGCCATGCCTTTTGCTCGGAGATAGTCCTGCACAAGCGAACAAAATAGCGTCTGGGCGACACCGAGGCCGACCGAGCCAGTCGAGAAGTCGACATCGTCCGTGTCCTTGGTTCGTGAAGGATAGGACTGCGCCCCCCCATAGGCGCGAAACGCTTCCAACTTGTCGCGCGTCTGATTGCCGAAGAGATATTGTATGGCATGAAAGATGGGGCTGGCGTGCGGTTTGACCGCGACCCGGTCTTCTGGATGCAACACACGGAAGTAAAGTGCGGTCATGATGGTCGCAAGCGAGGCCGATGAGGCCTGATGGCCACCCACCTTGAGCCCGTCATCACTCGATCTAAGGTGATTGGCGTGGTGGATCATCCAGGTCGATAGCCACAGTATTTTTCGCTCAAGATCTTCCAGGCACGCCAGTTCGTGTTTGTTCATTTCTCGGCTCCCACATACGACAGCATGAGGATAACGCCCGCAGCCAAGGATTGCGGCTAAAATTGCTATCTTGTAGGGATGAATTAGCCAATCTCAGCCAGCTGGAACGACGAAAGCGCGAATTTGTGCCAAATCATGAGATCGACGAAGTTGACCGTAAGCTGCTCGCAGCGCTTCAGGCTGATGCGCACGCGACGATGGAGAACCTCAGTGAAATAGTGGCCCTCTCCCCCTCCCCCTGCGCACGCCGGGTTCGGGGGCTTGAGAAATCGGGAGTGATCAAGGCCTATGTGGCGATCGTGGACCAGGTGAAAGTTGGTCTGCCAGTTAGCGCATTTGCTTCCGTCAAGCTGGAACGACAAAGAGAAGAGGAACTGGACCGGTTTTCAAGTGCCGTTCTGCGCTGGCCGGAAGTGGTGGAGTGCTATTTGATGACCGGCAGGATGGATTTTTTGTTGCGTGTCGTGGTCAAGGACCTTGATGCGTACGAAATGTTCTTAAAGCAGAAGCTGACAAGGTTGGACGGCGTCGCATCCATTGAGTCGAGTTTTGCCTTGGGCCAGGTCAAACATGCGCACGGCCTGCCACTTGCTCTTTAGGAAGGGCATCCCGCTGTAGGCGTGGATGCTGAGAAGTCATTGGCCTATGCTGCAATTTCTGGAGCCGACCGGACAATCCCGCAGCGCGGCCGAGCCAAACAAGGCCTGCTGTGGTGATGCGTGGGATCGAGCCGCAGTGCCTCTGCGGCTCCAAGGGCGATCCGTGCGAGGCGAGTAGGCCTTGCATTTTCGTCCAGACGATCAATCTCTACTTCCTGCGAGCCGCTAGATCGGCAAAGATTTTCTCTCGATCACCCTGATGCTTCTTGACCAGGGCAAGGGCCTGTTCGCGGTCGAGAAGTCCAAGTTTCATAATGAATGCCAATTCATGCTTGGGCAGAGCTCCATCAGGCACCTGTGCTCGGATACCCCGCCCTCGCTTGCCGCCCGCGGTTTGTCCGTCCGACATAACGTTATGAACTCACATCCGTCGAAGTTGATCGCGATGTCGGTCTCCATCTCAATGTTTCGTTGTTGGCCATTGCTGCGAAGCTATCGGCTTCATCGCGCGTCAACCCGACCAGGGCCTGGCCCGCAAATTCGGCCGGCAGATCGAAAATCTGATCAAAAACCGCCCAAGTCTCAAACGGCTTCTGCACCACGACAAATCGCATAATTTGCTCCCCAACTTTGGACGCGCCCTAAATCCACGATCAAAGATTTTGTTCCCGAGAACCAAGCAGAAATTCGATGGCGAACCTTAGGTCGAACGGTAGCATCATCAAGGGTGACCGTTGTCTTAGCGGTGCCAGCTGTTGATGAGCGCGCCGCTGATCACCGCGCCTGGCAGCGGGCAAACTCGCTAGACGCCGAGGGCCGCGGCGGCACCAGGAAGTCGAAGGCAGAACACGATTGAATTGAGCCAATGAGCTTAGGCCACATCAACCTCCCGCGTTTATGGGCGGGGACGTCGCGGCTTGAAAGCCAGTCCCGGTGGACAGCGTGGCGGTATTTCTCGGCAATGTCCGCCTTCATCTTCTCAGAGCCGTTGTTCGCCATCATTGATGAGGAACTTGCTCCGCGCGCGCTCCCGTCGCCTTAATCTGCCGGTCGCCATTAGGTTTGTCGCAGCCGACGGGCTTGTTCTTGCCGCAGGCAAGCGGCTCGCCATCGAGGCCGTTGAGGCATGCATGGCTGCTCCTTGCCGTTCTTGCAGACCTGCGCTGGCATCGCCCATAAAGACAGGCACTTGCCTTAACCCGGCCGTGGCCCTTCGTATCGTGCGCCTTCCATCCACAATGCGAGAGCAATTGCTGCGGAACGCCCCTTCACTTCACACTTGCGGCCTCGATAGTTTCCTGCAGCGATCCACACTGTCTTTGAACGTTGATAGATTGTGATGCCCCGAGCACTCGCCCAATCACACAAATCCTCTACGCTTTGCCGATACATTCTGGTCCTCGTCCGTTACCTCCATCACAATTCCAATTTGCGGGCGTCGATATGGTTTCCAAGAATAAAAAAAGCCACTGGCGGGCCTGGAAGCGGAGGTCTCGGCCGTCCGCACGGCGCTGCTCGACGCCTGTAAATTAGACATCTTGCGCCCAGTGTCGGAGGAGTCACGGTGATACGGCGATTGTCTAACTCCAATGCTGGAGAAGCCTCGCTGTTGGGCAACTAGGGCGTCAGCTCGGTTTCGTTAAGCGTCTCCAGGCGGATCAGCGCGGTGATCCTCTGGCGATCCTTTGCAGATTGTTTTTCTCCCGGTGCTGCAGTTCGCGCAGCAGCGTATCCTTCTCACGCACGCGTTCCTCGATCGGGTATCCTCGGTCTCGCATGGCCAGAAACGTCGACCAGCGCCGCCAGCCGAAGGCCTGCGTTCTATTCGGTAGCTACCAGTATCGGCGATACCAGCACCCCGCATGCCAAAGCTCGAAGCGGAGATCGCAATAGGCCTCTCAGGAGTAGGCTGGCACGAGTCGAGTATCGCGAAGCGGCAACGCCATAGTGAAATGCAGGCCATCACGGTCGTAGTTCAGCTCGACCTTGGCATCACACTGGACTGCCACCACCTTCTCCAGCAACGTCGTGCCGAACCCTCGCCGCTTGGGCGGCTCCACCTTCGGGCCATCGTGCTCGCGCCAGTCGAGATTGACGATCTGAACGTTGCTGACGCTGCCCACCGACCAACGCACGTCGAGCCGTCCGTGCGGGCGCGAGAGCGCGCCGAACTTGGACGAGTTGGAGGCAAGTTCATGGAACGCCATGCCAACCGGTATCGCAATGTCGGCGACCAACGCCACGTCAGGGCCTTCGAGCAGGATACGCGGCCTGTCGCGCGTCTCGTAGTGCCTAAGCTCGCCCTCTAGCAACTTCTTCAGCGAAGCGGTCTGCCAGTAATCGTCAGTCAGCATTGAGTGGGTATCGGCGAGCGACACGATCCTGGCCGAAAAGTCGCGCACGAAATCCTCGATGCTGCCGCTAGACCGTACCGTCGCGCCCATCATCGCCCTCACATTGGCCAGCGTATTCTTGACGCGGTGATGCAACTCCCGGATCAACAGCTTCTGCCGATCGGCAACCTCTTGCCTCTGCTCGATGTAGGATCTGACCTCCAATTGACGTGCCCTGGCGCGCAGCGCCGACCGCACCGAGTTGGCAAGGCTGGAAGCCAGGAAGGGCCGCTCAAGCACGATCAGGTAGCGATCGAGAAACGCCAGCCGCTTGTCGAATTCGGTTCCGCGCATCACGAGGAGCACGATCGGAAAATCGGACCATGCCGGTTGGTTGTCCAGCCATGATGCGAATGCGGCACGATCAGAACTGATCAAGGCTTCCTCGGCAACGACCAGGCACTGCGCTTCCGCCAGCAACGGCACGGTCTCTTCAAGCGACGCACAAATGCGTGTGCAAATCTGGCTGGTCGCCAGGATCGATGCGGCGATCTGGGCATCCCGCCCCAATGGAGCCAGGATCAGAACTTCAGCTTTCATCGGCATCATGATGCCTTGTCACTCAGCAGATCGGATTGTTTGCCTTCGAAGAAGGGAACTCCGGTCAGAATGCCTCTGAACTGATCAAGTGGCTCGCCGACAGAAAGGCCCTGGCTGCTGATCCTGAATTCCCGGATCGTATCCTCATGCGAACCAACACGCTTTTTAACCACCGATATTGCCCTTCGAAGACGTCCACCGCTCTCGAAGAAGCGCAATAGCATCACGGCATCGCACAGGTAGGTCATGTCCACCGGTGTTGCCATCTGGCCGATCAGCCCATGGTTTGCCAGCAACAGGATGGTGACCACGCCCTTCTGGTTCAAATAGGTCAGGATCTCATGCATCTGCAGCACGAGATGCTGCTCTTCCGACATCGCATTGAGATAGCCGGTGAGGCTGTCGATGACGACAATCCGGACGTTGGATTCATCCACGCCGGACTGGACGCGCGCTGACAGCTCACCCGGCGAAATCGCCGCTGGATCGATCTGTTCGAGCAGGAGGGTGCCGTCGTTGACGAACCTCTTGAAATCCATGCCAAGACCAGCCGCTCGGGTCAGAAAGATACGCTCGGTCTCGTCGAACAGAAACACTTGCACGCGTTCGCCCCGAAGCAACGCGGCGTGACAATAGGTGCAGGCGATCGTCGACTTGCCCACTCCTGACGGTCCCATCAGCAGCGTGCTCGTGCCGCGGTCAAGGCCCCCTCCGACAAGCGTGTCAACGGAGCTTTCACTGAGTGCCGGCGTTCCGTGCTTGGCTTCTTCATGCTCGCCCGCCACGAGCCGGGGGAACACAGTGACGCCGCCCTGCCGGATGACGAAATCGTGGAACCCGCCGCGGATCTCCACGCCCCGCATCTTGATGACACGCAGGCGGCGTCGCTCGCCACCGTAAATGGGCGATAGTTGTTCCATGCGGATAACGCCATGACTTATGGAATGCAGATTGAGGTCATCATGTTCGGCTGTCAGGTCGTCCAGCAGCAGCACGGTGGCGTTGTTGAGAAGAAAGAAGCTCTTCAGCGCCAGGACCTGGCGGCGATAGCGAAGAGAGCCCTGTGACAACAGCCGAATTTCCGAGAGGGAGTCGAAGACAACCCTGTCAGGTTTCATTCGTTCAATCTCGGCCAGTGCTGCCTGGACCGTTTCGCCAAGCTCGAGATCGGAGGAATGGACGAGGGTCTGCAGTTGCGACGGATCGAGGCTCAATTCCGGGGGAACCAACTCCAGGATTTTTATCCCCTCAAGACCCCAGCCATGCCGGTTGGCTGCCGAAATCAATTCCCGCTTGCTCTCTGAGAGCGTGATGTAGAGACACCGCTCTTGATTGCGGGCGCCCTCGATCAAGAACTGAAGACCGACCGTCGTCTTGCCGGAACCAGGCCTGCCTTCGATGAGATGGGAGCGATATTTCGCGTAGCCCCCTCTCAGCACATAGTCGAGACCTGTTACGCCCGAAGCCACCGGTGATGCATCGTCGCTGTTCACGTTTTGACACCCCTAGGGATTGCGTAACGCCGTGGATTTTCAATGGTTCCCGCACGGCAAGGCCCGTTGATGATTGCCCTGTTGCCCGCCGACCGGTTTTGACTGGGGTATCGCCGCGACTGTGCCGGATGGGAAAACATCCACGCGCGCGCTTGAATCAAGGACAATGAGATGGGCTTCTTCAGCAAACTATTTTCAAATGTTGCGAGCAGGCAATCGCCCGGGAGGAAACACTCAGGCGATATGCGCAAGGACACCGGCGCTGGGCCAGCGCTGGCGGCTCACTCCACAGATGCGAAGCGCATGGGCCCCCGGTCAAAATCCACAGGCAGCAAGGAAAGAAAAACCCAGAACTGACAACAGATGGCAATGAGGGTCTCGCCAAGCGCTCAACGGCCGCTCTAGGCAGCCGTGCCTCGTGCGCTTCAGGCCCGAGGTTACAACCTGGATAGGAGGCGCCATTATGGCTCAGGACAAAACAAGATCGCACGACGAGGAGCGTGAGGCGATCCATCTGGCCGAGTAACCCGACGTATCGCCGAAGCAGGCGAAGTATTTGTTGCGCGAGTACCGGCGGCGACTAAAAAAGGCTACGGACAAGGCAAAGAATTTTCAAGGCGGAGGGTTAGTCGGCAGCCACAAGAAGGTTGAAACACAACCTCGCCGTCGCGGGCATGTACCTCGAAGCGCAGCACTACCCTTGGTCCCGTTTGCTACCCTTGCGATCCGACGATCCGCCTTCCTCGATAATCGCCTCAGCAATGTACTCCTTCAGGTCACCAACCTCGTCCTGGATGTCCTCGGCCGCAATGCCTTCCTCTCGGGCATCCGCGATGCACTGGCTGGCGAGTTCTGAAACAACGTCGACGCGGTCCGCGACGAGGGTTGGCTTCTCGACCACATGCTCGTCAATCCAGTCTGCGACAAAATGGGCCGTTCGATTGACAATGAGATCGGCATCTTCGGACAGTTCGGCCTCACCTTCCACGTCATCTTTGGTCAACGCCTTCATGGAACTCACCGTTTGGGATTTATCTCCAAACGCCCATCCGCCCCCAAAAAGATGCACGTGCCTGGCGATAATAATCGAAGCCGCATATGCGCTTCGGCAGTGAAGGAACAGGGAGCGCGCGCCCACGTTGTTGGGCGCGACTCGAACCAGGTTCGATGAATTTTAGGAGGCGGGCGATGAAAGACCTGGCGTTCAAACATCGGCCAAGGTGGGCCTGCGTGAAGGCGCCAAGACCGGTGGATTGGTACCGTGCAGGAAGCATTCATTCTACTTGAAAGTGCGGATCGGCCTGGAGACCGGACGCGGCTTCATCGTGACGCTTGCGAAGTCGCGGACGACGCGCTGGGCGGCAATCGAATCGCGGAAGACCCACTCGACGCCTTTGTCCTGGCCGCCAGGGAAGCAGGCCTTCGCCTTGAGCCTTCAGTGGCGATGGCTGAGCTGGGGCGCTCTCATCGCGACAGCGGTGTGGATCTCAGCTTCATGGCTCTTCTCCTTCTATCTGCAGCATTTTGCCAACTACAATGCGACATACGGATCGCTTGGCGCGGTCGTCGGTTTGATGATGTGGACGTGGATTTCAGTCATCGTCCTGATCGCCGCCGCCGCCATCAACGCGGAAATGGAGCAGCAGACGGCCGTCGACTCCACCACGGGCCCGGCGCGGCCGATGGGAGAGCGCGGGGCCGTGGTCGCTGACACGTTAGGCAAGATTGCGGATTAACGCGCTTGAGGCCGCGACGATCAATAGCCACCAATTACTGGCAGGATCTCGCCGGTGATGTAGCTGGAACATTGCGGTGATGCCAAAAACACATAAGCGGGTGCAATCTCTTCCGGTTGTGCCGGGCGTTTCATCGGTGTTTTCGCGCCGAATTTCGAAACGTCGCCTGCCCGCTTTTCAGAAGGGTTCAGCGGTGTCCACACCGGACCGGGCGCGACTGCATTCACGCGAATTCCCTTGTCGATGAGGTTGCCCGATAGCGCCCTTGTGAAAGCGTGGATACCACCCTTGGTCATCGAGTAATCGATCAGTTCCTTTGACCCATCTATGCCCGTTATCGACCCGGTGTTGACGATTGCCGAGCCGGGCTGCATATGCGCGACAGCCTCCTGCGCCATATGAAAATATCCATAGAGGTTGGTCTTCAAGGTGGCGTCGAAATGATCCTCGGTCAGGTCGGCGAAATCGGTCGAATGCACCTGGAATGCTGCGTTGTTGACGAGCACGTCGAGCCTTCCCAATTGCTTGACCGTATTCGCCACGGCCTTGCGGCAGAAGGTTCGGTCCGCCACATCTCCGCGCAGAATCATGCAGCGGCGGCCTTCGCTTTCCACCGCCTGCTTGGTCACCTCGGCGTCGGCATCCTCGGACAGATACAGAATCGCCACATCGGCGCCTTCGCGTGCAAAAAGAACGGCGACGGCCCGCCCAATGCCGGAATCCCCTCCGGTGACTAGCGCCACCTTGCCCTCGAGCTTGCCAGAGCCGCGCCAAAATGGAGCATCGTAGAGCGGAGCTGGTTTGATCTCTGCTTCATGGCCGGGTTTGAGATGATGCTGCTTTGGAAATGGCGGCACCGGGTATTTTCGCGCACCCGCCTGCATCGCCCCGATGGGTTTTGATTTCGGTTTTGCTCGATCGTCGGCATCGACCTTGCGCTGTATGCGCTGCTGCTTTTGCACGGTCGTCGAGGTCGCGGTTTTCCTATCGCTCGGCATCGCTGTCTCCTGGGTTGCTGAGGACAACGTGCGTCTAAGGAAAAGGTTGGCTGGGTTCGCTGCAAAAAGCGCAGGTGTTCGATTCGTGGACGCTGGATTGCCAGATCGGGGGGCGCCTGCTTGCTCCGAAATCGGCATCGTGGTTTGGACCTTGCGTCAATTAAAGTCCAGCATTCATACCGCATGTGGGGCGGTAGACCTTGGTCATGGGGGCGGCAAAATCGCTTCACCGCCTCGTCTTCCGAACAAGCCAAGCCGAACTCCGCGCCAGCGAACCACCGAGGTCATGGCCACCATTTTGAATGTGTGAGCCACGGCCCGGCTGGGCGGTGGCCGAGGCCAAACCGTGCAGCCTCAAGGCGCGAATGTTGCGCGCAGCCAAGCGAAGAAACCGAGCCTCGCCGATATTGCCGCATGCACGCGAGAGGCCGCCCATCTCGCTCGTATCGTTGCCCCTAGATGGCAATGGCAGACGATTTCGTGCAACTGCGGATCGGTCAATTCGAAGAAGCGCTTGGCTTCACCGTAAGTGTCGTCTCGCAAGCCTTGCGCGCGAAGAATCGCATCCTCGAAGGCAACGGTCAGCGGCGAGTTGTCGTGACGCATTTTTTTGCGTAGTTCCGGGGGCTCGTGTTCGGTGCCAGTAAGCGCCTCGAGACGCCGACCGGGATTTTGCTCCAGGAGTTTCGCCCAACGTTCGAGACGCTGGCTCCGAGTGGCAATGAGGTCCGTTGGTTCGGCGTGAACGTCGGCAACGATAGAGAGTTGGTCAAGTGTTTGGTGCTTCATAGCCGCCTCTTACTCAACAGGTGAGCTCTTCATCCCTTCGCGAGGGGAATTATGGCGCTTCAGGGGCCCGACAAGGTCCGCATGCGCCGACTACTCGATCACTTTTCTGATGCCGTGGCCTTGCCTAAGCGCCGCACGCCGCTGGCCGCTCATCTGCCTGATGTGAAGCCGATGTGTGAACCTGATTAAGGGGCTTCAGGCGGGGATCCGCACCAACGAGCTGACCGTGGCGGCCGCAAGGGCCATGTCGGAGACCATCTGAGCGAGACGGTATCGACGCAGGACGGCTTGTTATTCAGGAACCCCAGAACGCTTTCGCCTGCGTGCTCGATTTTGGTCGCCACGTCCGCAGCCGCAATCGAAGTCCGGGACGTTAGGCATCGCCATGTGCGCGGCAGAAACCAGCGCGGCGCACCTGTTGCAACACGTCAAAATCCCCGAGACGCGAAACAGATGGCCCGGGAAACATCACGAGCGCGCGGCTTCCGCCTGGCAAACGTTGCTGCGGTCCGCAGCAGGAACTCTGTCAATCGAGGTCCCCGCGCAGCGGTGTGCAGCTTTCCCCGACGATCAATGCCGGCTGAAAGACGATGTTGCGCGTGGGCTCGGATCCCCTTTCCTCGATCCGATCCACAAGCAGGCGCAGCGCTTCGTTGGTCATGTCGGCAATGGGGTGCTCGGTTCTCGTCAGCCGTGGCTTCAAGCCACCGGCGCCTGCGACAGTATCCGTCGAGACAATCGAGACGTCCTGTGGACAGCGCAAGCCAAGATCGGCAATGGCGCGCATCACGCCGATTGCCATGACGCCATTGGCAACGTAGATCGCACTTGGGCGGTTTGGCGAACCCATCATGTCCCGCGCGACCGAATAAGCGGCTTCTTCGCGAAATTCGCCGGACCGGACGTGGCCGGGCTGCGGTGCAAGCCCGCGTGCCGCCATCGCCTCGATCATGCCGTCGAGCCTGCCCCTGCTCGTCGACAGTTGCATCGGACCGGTGATCGAGCCGATACGCCGATGACCAAGGTCGAGCAGGTAATCGACGGCCTGACGTCCCGCCGCACGATTGTCTATCGTCACCGTATCGGCGCCGTTGCCTTCGATCGATCGCCCCAGAAGAACGGTCGCCATCCCATCGAACTCATGCGGTTGGTATTGATTGGCCGCGCCTACCGGAACCAGAACCATTCCGTCGCACCCAAGAGTACGAATTCGTGACAGGATGCGCCGCTCGGTGTCAGGCTTTTCATCGCTGTTGAAGAGGACGAGTGAATAGCCCCACGCGGCCACGGCGGCCTCCGCCGACCAGACAATGCGCGCGTAGAACGGGTTGGAGAGATCGGCCACCGCCAGGGCGATCAACTGGCTGCGGTTGCGGCGCAGGTTGCGGGCAGCCAGCGAGGGTTCATAGCGCAACTCGCGAATGGCGGTGACGACGCGAGCCCTCAGCTCGGGGCTGACAAACGCGGTATCGTTCATGACGGCGGAAACCGTTGCGGTCGATACGCCAGCCCTTCTGGCAACGTCCTTGATGGTGGCCATTGTGCCCTGATAGCTAATCGTTTCGCTGAAGTTTCGTTTAGATTTGTGGCGCTGTCTAGCGGATTCATACTTGCATTGGACCGCAATTTGCGGGACTTTAGCGAAACGGTTTGCTGTCAGGAGGCATTGGACGGCAAATGAGGCGAAGGGAGGAGTATATGAAGAATCTAGCTTGCATGATCGCCGCTGGGACGCTCTCGCTCATGGCGGCCGGTGCCGCGGCGCAGGACAAGCCGCTTCTTGGCATCGTGTCCATCAGCGCCACGGAAGCCAACAATGTCCGCTACATCCAGGGCGCCACGAAAGCCGCCGATGAACTTGGCTGGGCGACCAACGTCGTCGATGCCGCCGGCAGTGCCGATCAGGCGAACGCTGCCATCCAGAATTTTGCGCAGCTCAAGGCGCATGCGATCATCGACATGGTGTTTCCCTATTCGTCGATCGGCGCGGGTCTGGCCGCTGCAGGCGACGCTGGAATACCCGTCGTTACCTGGGGCGGTGGGCTTGGCTCTACCGTTGCTGCAACAAACGGCTCGGGTGGCCCGATGGCGATTCCGGTGGTGGATCTCATGGTCAAGAAAATGGACGGCAAGGGCTCGATCCTGGCCCTCACCTACAGGACCGGGGAAGTTTGCCGAAACCGCGAAGTCGTCATGGACGAGATCGTCGCCAAACATCCAGAGATCACCGTCACCAAAAACGAGGTGCGCATTCCCGGCTACTTCGAGGACGGAGCCCAATACGCCAATGCTTGGTTGGCCTCGCATCCGGCCGGCAAGGAAAAGCTGGCGATCTGGGGTTGCTGGGACGACCCGGCGATCGGCGCCATCGGCTCATTGCGTGCCCAGGGGCGTGACGACGTCCTCGTTTATGGAATCAATGGCAATGCCCAGGCGCTGGAAAACATAAAGAACGGCTTCATGACGGCAACGGCCTGGCAGGACAGCTTCACCGAAGGCTACAACATGGTCAAAATGCTGAAGGACATCAAGGACGCCGGCGGCGCGTGGCAAGCCAAGGCGGCTGAAGTTCCAGCCGTGCTGGTGACCAAGGAAACTGTCGATGCCTTTCTCAAGGACCATCCGGAAGCCATAAAGTAGAATCTGGTTTGGAGGCGGCGTACATGAAGGGTGCGCCGCAGCCAGGCGGCGCTGAAAATGACAAGTCCATTCCTGGTTGCACGCGACATCGCAAAGGCCTTTGGCGGCACGCAGGCGCTGAAGGGCGTATCGCTCGACATTGCGCCGGGTGAAATCCATGGCCTTGTCGGTGCCAATGGCGCGGGCAAATCGACCTTCATCCGTATCCTGGCCGGACTGAACCATCCCGATGCCGGTTGTATCGAACTCGACGGTCACAGCCAGGAGATTGGCACGCCGCAGCGGGCAACCGAGCTCGGCATGAGCTTCATCCATCAGGAGCTTGCATTTGTGCCAGGCATGAACGTGCTGCAAAACATAATGCTGGGCGTTCCGAAGAAAACGCGCTTTGGGCTGACTGATTGGCGGGCGATCACGCGCGACGTTGCGCCGATCGCCAGGCGTGTGGGCATATCCGCGCCGCTCAACGCGAGCGTGAAGGGCCTTTCGACGGCCGAGATATGGCTAATCAACATTTGCCGCGCGCTGGTGCGCAAGGCGCGGCTGATCGTCATGGATGAGCCGACGGCATCACTTGCTGCAAGTGAGGCAGAACGGCTGTTCGCGATCGTGCGCGATCTTTCTGCGTCGGGCGTGGCGGTTCTCTACATTTCGCATCGGCTGGACGAGATCCTGAGCCTGTGCACCCGCGTCTCGGTCTTTCGCGACGGCCGCTCCGTGACCGAACTCACCGGGGACGCGCTGCGCCGCCCCGCGCTGGTCGAGGCAATTGTTGGCGGTGCCATTCGGGACGCTCAACGGATAGCCCCCGTAGGGCCGCGCGGCGATATCGTGATGGAAGCCAAGAAGCTGACGCGGGCGCCGAAAGTCCGCGGTGTCAGTCTGCAACTCCACGCCGGCGAAGTGCTGGGAATCGGCGGCCTTGTCGGCGCCGGGCGAACCGAACTCGCCCGACTGCTGTTCGGGGCGGATCGGCCCGACAGTGGCGAGATGACACTTGCCGGCCGGCCCTACGCCCCCGCCTCCCCCGCGGCGGCAGTCCGGGCCGGGCTTGGACTTGTCCCTGAGGAGCGACGTGCGGAAGCGCTCTTTCTCTCCAAGAGCATCGCCTTCAATTTAGGCATCGCCAATCTCGACAAAGTTGTTGTCGGCCGATACCTGCCGCTGATGAACCGCCGCGCTCGGACGTCCCTGGCCGGCGAGGTGATGCGGTCGCTATCGATAAAAGCGCGCAGCGCAAGCACGCCCGTTGGCAGTCTCAGTGGCGGCAATCAGCAGAAAGTTGCGATCGGCCGCTGGCTCCAGCGCATCCCGAAGGTGCTGATCCTGGATGAGCCGACGCGAGGCGTCGATATCGGAGCGCGCGCGGAGATTCACCGACTGATCCGGCAGCAAGCTGAATCCGGAATGGCGGTGCTGGTGATCTCGTCGGAGCCGGACGAACTGCCCGAACTGTGCGACCGGGTTCTGGTGATGGCGGAAGGCCGCATTGTTCGTGAGCTCAGGGGGCCGGCGGTGTCGCGACGGTCGATCGTCGAGGCAAGCTATGTCGAGCCGGAAGCACTGATGGAGGGTCACCTGGCATGAGCGATGTTGCGATAACCGCCCGGCGTCTTTCGCCTGCGACCAAGGCGGCGCTTGGTATATTTGCCCGCTACGGCACAATCATCGGACTTCTGGCGATGATCGTCACATTTTCGATCCTGTCGCCCAGGGCCTTTCCCACCGTGGGCAACTTTACCAATGTGCTGAACCAGGCCTCGTTGGCCATGATCATTGCCGGCGGACTGACGCTTGCCGTGGTTGTTGGCGAACTCGACCTGTCGATCGGCTTCGCCGCCAGCCTGCACGGCATTCTGATCACCGGCCTTGTCGTCCACGACAAGCTGCCCATCCCGCTTGCGGTGCTTATCGTCATCGCATTGGGCGCGGTGATCGGTCTCGTCAATGGCTTCATCGTCACCAAGGTCAGGGTCAATTCCGTTATTGCCACGCTGGGAGTGGGGACCATCCTTACCGGCCTGGCCTTCGCCTATTCCGCCGGCGTCCCCATCGTGGCAGGCGTGCCGGAGGCTTTTCTCCAGCTTTCCCTTGGCCGTTGGCTGTTCGGTATCCCGAACAACATCATCGTCATGATCGTCGTTCTCGGCGGGCTTTGGGTTCTGGTCGAGCGGACACCCCTTGGCCAGGAGATTCAGGCCGTCGGCGGCAACGCCGTGGCCGCCCGCCTTGCCGGGGTGAATGTCGACCGCATCAAGATTCTCGGTTTTGTCATTTCAGGAATGTGCGCTGCGTTAACCGGGATCCTGCTCGCCTCCCGCCTTGGCAGCGGAACGGCAAGTGCCGCCGATTCCTATCTCCTCACCGCATTCGCGGCGGTGTTCCTTGGCTCGGCAACGCTGCGTGACGGTGAATTCCACGTGCTCGGCACGCTGGTCGGGGCGCTCATCATCGCCTTCGGCTTCAATGGGCTCAACATTTTCGGCGCCCCGACATTCTCGCAATATGTCCTGCAGGGCGCCATTCTGATCATCGCGGTGGGCATGGCGAGCCTGGGCCGCTCACTGGCGGAACGCTGAAGGAGAGAGCGATGACAAGCGAAACCATGTCTTGGGAGGTCTACGTCGTCGAATTCGCCCGATCCAAGCAGCAGCCTTGGGTGGATCTCGTCGCCGGCATGTATGACGACGGCAAGGTTGATCTGCCCTTTTCCTTTGTCCTGCTGAAGCGTGGCGACCGCAACGTCCTAGTCGACACCGGCTTCATTCAGGAATCGACCACGGCTTTCTCGCTGAAATTTGGCATTCCCTACTGGATCTCGCCGGTTCGCATGCTGGCCGAGCTTGGCGTTGGCCCCGACGCGATCACCGACATCTTCGTGACCCATGCGCATTTCGATCACATGGGGTCGATCGCCGAGTTTCCCAATGCAGTCCTCCATATCCAGAAAAGCGAGCTGCTGTCCTGGTACGAGGCCATCGCCTTGCCACGCCGTTTCGGCTACCTGACCGCCATCATTGATCCCGACACCTTGCGCGCCGCTCTTGATGCGTCGGTGGAGCACCGCGTCTCCTTGATCGACGGCGACAAGGACGACGTACTGCCAGGCATCCATGTGCGACTGGGCAGCGGCCACACGATCGGACAACAATTCGTCATCGTCCAGTCCGCGCGGGGCAGATTGGTGATCTCCGGCGACTGTGTCTATTCCACCCGCCAGATCACCGGACACAGGCACGACGGCGTGTACGCGCCGCTGAACAATGCTGTTGGCAGCGTCTGGGAGCAGCTGAAAACCATCGACCGCATTAACACCGAGATCGGCGGCGATCTTGGGCGATTAATCGTCCTCCATGACATAGAGCGATGGAATGGCCTGCCGGTCATCGCCGAGATTGGAGGATTCCGGATCGTCAGGGCCGGATAGCCGCCTCACTGGCCCACGCCAAGTTGGGGGGCGGCTTCGTGTGGGGCAGCTCATGCCCTGTTGCATTGATCCTGGAACACGACTCTCAGCCTTTGGCGCAGGAGGTTCGCTGCGCGCGTCGTCATTTCAAGCTGCGTGCGCTTTTCAGGGAAGCTGCCGGCGATGGCTCCAAAGTTTGAAGTGAAAGCCTCTGCTCCCGTTGGCGGTTAGTCACGGGTAGCGGGTTCCAAAGCGATGGTTGACAAAGCTTCACGCGTCGAACGTTCAATTCGGTCGTTGTCTTTGGCCACTCTGGGATGTGAAACCCACTATCGATGGCAGCCTTAATGCGGACCATCAACAGGACGTTCCTGCCGGAATCGATTGGTACGAAAGCGACTGCTTTGATATGCCTAGCCAGGGGCCTCGCCTCTTTTCAAGGTTAGATCGCGATACTTAGCTGTCCAGTCACGGCCGTTGCCGGTGTAGATCCGGGTTTCGTCTTCGTCCATTTGAGCGGCGAGCGGTAGCGGTCGAATTTGACTTCGTGAATCCAGCCGTCGTCCGCGGGAGGCTTGCCGGCGAGAATTTGGACGAATTGCGAGAGTTGCTGACGAGAAGCCCGTAGACGAGAAGCCCGTCTCGGACTGTCTGCCCCACCCGAGACGGGCTGTGGAAACTGTAGAGGCAGCTTCCGAGGCCTTGGCCACGGGGAGTTAAAACCAAGGCGAAGTCAGAACTTCGCCGCACCAAGATGTTCCCGCTCGCCCGGTCTGCCTCGTATCTGTGGACACCAAGCAGAAACAATCGCATCCTGCGTTCGGGGAGTGAGGGCGTGGACAATTACCGATACGACAAGCGCTCGGTTCACAGGCGCAAACGGAGAGGCGCTCAGCCTGCGCGTCTGCTGGCAAGCGTTCCAACGCCACTCGTCTTCGTGACGTTAGCCGCGGTCGCGGCCTTTGGGACGCAGTTCGTCGTGCAGCACAGTGAAGGCGCCGGTTTGGACGTCACCCATAGGATTGGACCTACGCCGGCGCCGATTGCCGGCGCCGCCTCGATCATTGACGGCGACACGATCGAAATCCACGGCATGCGAATCCGATTCAACGGCATCGATGCGCCCGAGTCCGCCCAGCTATGCGACGATGCCAACGGCATACGCTACCGGTGCGGCGCGAAGGCCGCGGCAGCACTCGACGGGTTCCTGGCCGCATCATGGCCAGTCCGCTGCACTTTCGTCGGTTGGGACCACTACCATCGCTTTGTCGGGAACTGCCTGCGCGCCGATGGCGCCAGCGTCTCCGCGTGGATGGTGGAGCATGGCCAGGCGCTTGACTGGCCCCGCTACAGCCATGGCGCCTACGCCGAGCAGCAGGCGAAGGCTGAGGCCGCCAGGGCAGGTCTTTGGGTCGGGACGTTCCGGGCGCCGTGGGATTGGCGGGCAAAGCACTCGCAAGGACCTTCTATCAGCCAATCGCTCGGCATCATGGACCGACGGCTGGTTGCGCAGAGCTACGCATGCCAGCCGCGGCGAACCTGTTCGCAGATCAGTTCCTGCGATGAGGCAAACTGGTATCTGGACAACTGCCCCTGGGGAGGCAAGCTCGACCGCGACAAGGACGGGGTTCCATGTGAAAGCCTGTGCTAGGGGGACCTCGTGAGGATCGACAGAGCTCGTGTTCGGAAAAAGATGGCCCGGTGCCTCCTGGGACTGGTCGCCGCTATGACGGCTGGGTGCAGTTCGATCGACTATCACAAGCTGGCCGCAGGCCATCTGTCTGGAAGCCTTTTTGTCATGTGGGTTTCCGAGGGCAACACTTCTGGCGATGGAAATTTCCTATTCGTGCCCGATCCACGCGATCCGTTGATCTTTCATCGAGCAGATCCGTCTTCTCCGGGGGGCAAGATCCAGCCGGGTCTCATGTACACGGACGGCGGTTCGATCCCGAAGATCGCGCAAGTCTTCAAGGGGCTGTCGCCTTGGGGGTACGCGCCGGCCTACATGATCCACGATTGGGTCTTTGTTGCCCATCACTGCATAGTGGACGGCAGTGCCGAGAGCCGGTTCGACCAAGTTCGCGGAATCGGGTTTGACGATTCGGCCGCGATCCTTGGGGAAGCGATCAAAACCTTGATCAAGGCGCGCCAAGTGGCTTCAAACGATGTGGCGCCAGGGGCCATAACATCGGCCGTTGGGAGCGCTGTAGCCAAGAACCTGTGGGATGAGAAAGGAGCATGTAAGTCCCTGCAGGTCAGCGCAAGGGATATCGCTGCCGCGGAGGCTGCCATTCCGGGATCGACCACCAAGGCGCAGAACCTGAGAACCTTCCGGGTTCCAGAATCGATCTTGCTTGCGGTTCCGCCGGCAAAGCCGGCGAAGATCGTGGCTCGCGTGACATTTTGAGGGTGGGATGGATTTTTACGTTTATGAGAGTTGGACCCGTGATCGGGGAAGGATCCATCGATCCGATTGTGGCTTCTGCAATGATGGCCAAGGCACGCAGGTCAACGGGGGGGATAGGAACGGTCGCTGGCACGGCCCGTTTGACCGAGACGCTGCATTCGCAAAAGCCGCTCAACTCAATCGCGCTGATATACGCGCCTGCGCAATATGTGATCCGTAACGGCCGCTGGGAGAGCGGACAGGGCGAAGTCTATGAACAGGGGGCAAGTATGGCTCCATCTGCCCGTGAGCTTCTCATAGCCGCTGGCATCGTGAACGGTGAATGTTGAGGTCACTCGACCCTCTTTAAGGCCTTGAGAGCCTGGACCTCGAGGCAGAGAATGCCAAGGCAGGGTGCAACCATGATGCCGTTGCAGATGCCGCTACAGGCGAGGCCGATGCCGCTACCGCCCAAAACGGAATGTCGGCGTCAATCAGCGGCCGAATTCGAGTGGGAACGTTGTGGTTCTGGTGATCGTTGAATGCTTTTGAGCGAGTCGTCGCAATGCGTTTCGTCCAGATCCTATGCCCCCCGCGCTGAGAACGCCGTTCGGCTCCAGCCTATTTGCAGGCGAGGCGCCGCGTTGAACGACGTTTCAGGCAGAATAGGGTGATCATTCGTTATATACCGTGGCACTGATCTAGGCCGACCATGCCTTCGACGTCGATCCGTAAGACCGAATACAATCCGGAAACCGGGGTCCTCTCCGTCTGGTTCGTTGCCAGTGGCAAGCGTTACGATTACGAGGCGGTGCCGCCAGCGACCTACGCGGCGTTTCGCCAGGCCTTCGCGAAAGGCCGCTTCTTCAATGATTACATCCGAGAACGTTTCCGCTACCGGCTCATAAAAGATTCATAGACATGATCTGCGCCGGATTTGACCCAATGCGTTTTTCTGCGGCCGCCAGGCTTGTTTCTGGACGCGCTTGCGCACAAGTGAACAAAAGGGGCGCCTCGACCGCGAGGCTGGTACGGCCTACGGTCGAAGAAGCGCGCCACCGAATTGCGCCCACAATCGCTCGCAGTCCCACGCCCTGAGACTTGCCGTGCCCGGTTCGCCATAGAAGACCATCGCGGAGCGAACATCGTAACCGAGCACTGATGCATTGGCCACGAAGTGGATGGCCCTGCCCAGGCTGATCGCGCCGATATGGGCTTCGGATTTGTTGGTCAGGTCTACCACGCCGAGAATTTCAGCGTTCCCGTTCCTGCCAGCCAAGACAGTCATCGAGGTCGCGTTCTCCATGGCAAGGAGCATTGTGATTTGTCCTCGGCAAGGCCTCAGTAACTCACTTCCGCCAGCTTTGTTCCTCAGCAACCCAAAGAGCGGGTCGGCTAAAGGCTGCCTCGCGCATTCTGCTAGGGTCCCGACGCTGGGCTGCGCGCCCGTCGCCGGCGCCACTGCCCGTGCCCGGGCGTCTCGTGCAGCGTAACTTGGTGGGGGTCACGCATGTCGACCGGTTTGCCGCAAGTCGGGCACTTGTAGAAATACCTGCGTTCGTCGGCGAGGTCGCTGCCGTGGCGCTTGCCTACAATCTTTGGCCCGAGATCCCGAATCTGCGTCATCGCTTCCCCAGGCCCTTATCCCTTCGCGGCAGCTGCCGCGCCAACCAGTCCGAAGCTGCGAGGCTCGCGACCACACCATAGCTGATTTGGCTTGTTCAGGCGCGTCAAGAGGCGCGCAGCGCTTACGTTGAGCGCTCGCGCCGCGACCTGTCGAGTTAAAGCGCTTCCGCTGTGTTTCGGCGAACTCGTTCGCACAGCGTTCGATATGGAACGATCGACACTGGACATTGCCGTTTTCAAGCACGCGGACGACCCTTTGACCAAGCACCTCAACGGAGTTTTGACTGGCCACTCGCGTTCTCTCTATCCCGGCCTCGCCCAGCTCCCACGGATGATATTTGTCCTCCTCGGCGGATACGACTTGGCGCCGTCCCTTGCCTCCAGTCCGCCGCCAAAAAAGGCCCGCTGACGAAGGAGCGGGCCGTACGGAAATCTATTGGCGAGTGGGCGCCTACCGGCCTGCCCGGGAACGCTGCCCGACAGGTCAGCGAAATGGTGGGTCACCGTGCGCGAACGGTGAAATGCGTGGAACCTCGGCTGGCCTGCGTTGTTCTGTGCCCAGTTGTTCTGTGCATAGGAGGAAGAGCCATGGCAGACGATAAAAGCAAACGCGACTTTCGCGATCGCGACCGGGTGTCGGCTGATGAAGCCTATGAAGTGGAATATTTCGCCCGAAAGGCAGGAATCACAACACAGCAGGCGAAGGAATTGATCCAAAAGCACGGCAACGACTGAGCGACGTTGGAACGGGTAGCAACAGCGCTTAAGGACCGGTGACGAGCAATGCCAACTTACCAGGTAGAAGAACTGTCCGGCGATACAGTCGTCGCCTCCGAAACCGTCGTGGAGGGCAATCCCATGAAGGCGGTGGAACGGGTTGCGGGCTGCCCGGTCTCACCAAGAGCGCGGCAGGAACACTGGTTCCGCGTCGTCGATGAAGAGGCAGCCGTCGTCCACGAATTCAGCATTGCCGATGCTGAGGAGACACGTGATTTCTCGAAATGACTAGCCTATCGGCGATCAAGCTACAGCGCCTAAGGCAAGAAGTGGGCGCAAGGACAACCCCCTCCCCGAATTCTTTGCGTTGGGCTGGCCGAACGAGCAGTTGACCCGAACCTTGCCATCCAGCCGCAGTCGAGCCTGTGCTGTCACGAGCTGCGCTCTCGCGGAGCCATTCCGCCGTCCGGGTAGTAACCGGAGGCAACACGGCAGATCTGATTGACCCTGCGCCAAGACCAGTTATCGGCAGCGGGGGTCACCCGCCTCGATAGCGGGAGAAGCGGGCCCGGCAAAGCGCCCTTGGCCAGCAGCGAGGGGCTGCCATCACACAAACCAGCCGGCAAATGTGAGGTTCCGCTCATATGCAAAAAGGCCCGCCCGTATGGGAGCACGGGCGGGCAGGGTCTGGAGTGCTAGGGATCGACCCAGCTAAGTTCAACGAGCGGTGGACGTGTTGGTTGCGGCCGCCTCCACCCGAGCCCGCCAAGCTTGCTGGCCCTCAGCAGGATCGTTCCGAGCGCCACGCCAACAATCAGCCTTCCCCGCCACCTAGGAAAACCCAAGACGGACTCGGCGATCGGGTGGAGTTCGTAGTAGCTGGCGTGTGAACGCGGGAGGATCGGGCGTGCGTCCATCGCAGGACGGCTAAAGGACAAGTCGGTGAAGCGGGGCAAAGTGCTTCCACGCGGTCTCGGTGGCGTTTCGCAGTGGTTCCTCGCCGCCTTGAATTTTCTTCCTCCAAGACTACCGACGCTCCGGTGCATTGGTTGGAACGCAACGTCGCCAGGTTCATTGCTGAAGACAGGAGGTGTCCATGCCCAAATTTCGATTTGAGACCATTGAATTCGGACGCACCACGACATGCGAGGAGGAACTGGCAAGTGCCGAACTCGCCAGTCCCAGAGCATTAGAGATGGCCCACGCCGCGCTCACTGCGGGCCGGCCCGCCGGCGTCGACCACTCTGGCTCGAGCACGAGGGTCTACGATGAAGCTGGATATCTTGTCGCGACGGTCAATTTTTCAGACGTGCTTCGTGAGCGCTGCGAACCATCCTCGGTCGGCTCCACGACAGAGGAGCCGGGAGTGATGCGGTCTGGTTGACCGCTGTCTGCGGCCGGTGCGTGTGGGCTACGTGCTCTCAAAGCTTAGGCGGAGCGGCTACGTTAAAACCGAGTGAAAATGCGGCTACCCATCGCCAATCTGTGAGCGTGTCAGGTGTCCCCAGTTCTGCAAGAATTGGCATCTACTAGCACCTGAAAAGTGCGTTGAATCCTGCTGGTCGCGAGCCTTGTCGAGTCCCGCCAGTGACGCTGAGCATCACCTTCATGATCTTGTGCCGGTTGCATTTGGTTGGCACGGGACTTCGAGGACGGCGGGACAGCTTACATGCCAGATCCTGTGTGGGTCCTACTTGTTTGCCCATCTCGCAGCCTCGGCCTCAGCGACATCAACTGTATAAAGCCGTTTGCCGTTTTCATCGGAGACCCGAACCAACCATCCGGATAGCGCGTCCGCGCCCGGTCGCAAGTCGACCAAGAGATCAACAGCACAGCGAATGGCTTCCGCGCGGGCGGCGTCAAAGCTCGGCATGCGGGATGGCGGTATCCTTCGGGCGGTTTCGCCGTCGCGATATTCAAAGACATAAACCTCGCCAGCCGTGTCGCGTGCCGACGGAACTGCAACTTTATCAAGATCGCCCTTGCTGGTAGCGCCGTCGTCCTTGACAGCGAAACCGAAATTAGCCGCGGTCTGGATCAGGATAGTTAGCGCGCGGGCCAATGCCGCTCCGCCATCACCATCGACCCTGGCCATATCCACGGTCACACATTCGCTCCCCTCACCGCGAAACATGACCCGAAGGATCGCTTGGCCGTTTGGCGCGGTGGCAGTCACAACTTCGGTACGAACGATCTGCATTAGCCGGCTCCTTTCCGTCTCATCGTATTCGGCCCCGACCTAGGCTGAGCCTCGGGACTTCTCAGTCCTGATGCTCTGGCATGTTCTCAAGTTGGTTCTTCGTCCAGCTAGCGACAGCGTGAATGTCACCGTCCTCGTCGCGCATGAAGTCCACCTGATTGGCTGGTACAGCGACAGGCTTGGCGCCGATGCCGAGGAAGCCGCCGACATAAATCACAACCTGGCTTCCGTGGAGATGTGAGACTTTGCCGACCTTCTCGCCACCGGCACCGTACAGGATCGCGCCGTCAACAATTTCGGGGGTCAATTCATTGCTCGCGAGCCGAACATGGTTGGTGTGGTCCATAACTCGATTTCCTGATTTCCTGGTGGATGAGACTCCCGAAACCTACGAAGCGCTTAACTGTTCCAACAGTCGACGCACTGCAGCCGGCAATGAAGCCAGCGACGATGGCGGTTTGTATCGATTGCGGCGTTGAAGGAGCCCAATGCGCAATGAAGCATCGAGTTCACGTGCGGTTCGCAACCCGGCTTGCGTCACCCTTGGTTGGCCGCGTTTCTGACCTTGGTGATCAATGCGGCAACGCGCCGCCCGCTATGGACAGCCAGCCGGCCAAAGGCACAGCTTCCTCGTGCCGGTATGCGGGGTGCCACCAGCCCTTGGTCGGTGGAAGACAGATGTGCGCGATTTCGGCCTTGCTGTGGAACGACGGGCGCAGACGCAAGTTGTGGCGAGCGGAGCGCGGCAATGATCATCGATGCACACCTTCATACTTCTGGCCAGGAAACGACGGCGGACGTGCTTAGGTCCCTCGACGATGCCGGGGTCGACATCGCATTCCTTTTGGCTCCGTTTCTTACAGCGCCGTATTGTCTCGATGACAGGGCCTCTCTGCGTGCCGGCAATCGCTACCTTTCCGACTTGGTCAGGAGGCACCCGGATCGTCTCGTGGGATTCGCCGTTGTGAATCCGCAGCATCCGGAAGCGGCCGAGGATCTCGAGGAAGCGGCTGCACTCCCGGGCATCCGCGCTCTGAAAATGGTGCCGACCGGCTGGTATCCCTATGATGACTGTGCGCATCGCGTGTATGCGGTGGCGGCGAGACTCGACCTACCGATCCTGTTTCACAGCGGTATCTTCATTGATGGACGCTCTGGCCGCTTCTGCCGACCTTCTTTCTACGAGGCGGTGCGGGATCATCCCGGCCTGCGTGTGACGCTGGCGCACCTGGGATGGCCATGGTGTGATGAAGCCAACGCCGTAGGCGTGATCGACCGGATCAACGGCATCGATCCGGCCGAAAGCCAGTTCCGGTTCGATCTTTCGTTCGGGCCACCGCCCATTTATCGCGAAGAGGTGTTCCGCAAGGCCATTGACGTCATCGGTCCCCGTTCGTTGCAATTCGGCAGCGACCGGTTTCTGCCTTGCAGCGGCGCTCATATCCGCGCCGCAATCGATGAAGTGACCGCCATTCTTGACCAGCTCGACGTCGCGGCAGCCGGACGGCAGGCCATCATGTGGAGTACCGCATCAGACTGGCTCAGGCTCAATCCATCACAGGAAGCCCACTGATGGCACGCACACCCCGATTGCTTCCCGGCGGCCAGGCTGACGAGCGCACACATATCCTTGAAGTCCTGGGGAACGCGATCGTCGGCGGAATGGAAAACTATGTGCGCAACCTTACCGCCAACCTTCCAGCGGCGGAATTCAAGATCTCGCTGCTGTGTCCTTTCGAGAGTGCCATGACGGAAGCGTTACGCGCCGCAGGATACGAGGTGTACATCGCACCGCTGCACGACGATCCGCCCTGGAGGTCGGTTGAACTGATCTGCACATTGGTCCGTGAGATCGGCGTCGACCTGCTGCACGCCCACCTGATGAACGCCCACACCGTCGCCGCCATCGCCGGCAGGTTGAGTGGGATACCGACTGTAGCCACGCTGCATGGCATGAGCTTGCAGTCACAGGAAATCAGCGTGGCACGCACGACCGGGAGCCATACCATCGTCGTCTGTCGGCAAGCCTGGTCACAGGCGCTCGCAGTCGGATTGCCGTCCGATCTCGTGAGCCTTGTTCCAAACGGCGTCGACCTCACAGTCTACCATCCCCTGTCGGCCGATCCGGCCGAGTTTCGACAAACCATTCATGTAGGCCCCTCCGATATGCTGATCGGCTTCGTTGGCAGGCTGGCGTGGGAAAAAGGCCCGGACAAGTTTCTGAAGGCGGCCGAGTTCATCTTGGAAAGGCGCCCTGACGTGCATTTCGCAATGGTCGGCACCGGATCCATGGAAAAGGACCTTGCCGCAGCCGTGCGGCGTGGCGGGCTTGAGTCGCACATCCACATGGTCGGCCTCGCCCGCGAGCCGCACCGGATCTATCCGGCGCTGAACCTGCTGTTGCACACGTCACGCGCGGATGCGATGCCGCTCACGATCCTCGAGGCGATGGCGTCTGGCGTTCCGGTGGTGGCGATCGGCGTTGGCGGTATTCCCGAGATCGTCGCTACGGGGGAGACCGGCATCCTGATCGGTACAGCCGAATGGCCAGGTATCGTCTCGGAGTACCCGGGAGGCTGGGAAGGCGTGGCAGAGGCGGCGCTCGCCGTCCTCGCCCAGCCAGAGCGGCTGAAGGCGATGGCCGTCGCGAGCGTCAAGCGGGCGCAGGCTTGCTTTGACATCCGTCAGTCGGCCGTCCTGACCAGTCAGATTTTCCGTCAGCTCCTCCGGTCGCGTCAGGACAAGGCCCGTTTGCACTCGGTGCCCTGAGCACAGCACCGGCGCGAGTTGCAAATCGACTACGCAGGAGATGAAGGCCCCCAAGATTTCGTGGCCCGGATGCCTGTGATGACAGGGTAGAGAGGGTCAACCACGTCGAGGCTGGCCCGGTCTACCTCCTCGAAGGCGAGTCCATGCAGGAACGCCGTGGCAGCCAGCACATTGCCATATTGCTGAACCTCGACGCAGGAAGGGCCGAACCTTTCCGAGAACAGGCGTCGCGCAGCGCTCTGGGTCATCGCCCAGAACCATTTTTCCGGTCCGTCATGAGCGTCGATGGACGTGATGCCTGGCACCGTCGCCAGCACTACTCCTCCCGGGGCCAGCGCACGATGGATCGTCGCAAGGGCCCCGCGAAGATTGTAGATCATGTGCAGTGTCTGGGTAACGATCATGCAATCGAAGCAGCAAGCCTCGATAGCCTCATCATTTTGGAGATCGACCCGTACGGTCGCGTTTGGATTGGCGGATTCAGGGGCATCGATGATGTCAGAGCGCACCACCCGTTCGCCGCCGAATCGGTGTGTGTACTCACGGTCCCCGATCTCTGCGACACGCCCCCTGACATCCCTGGCATGACGGCCCAGGAAGCTCTCAATGTAGTAGCGGTCAAGCGGCGTGCCGCGATCGCCGCCAAATGCCCGGCTGAATGGCTCAATCTGGGCGAAATCCCCAAACTCGACCGTTCCTGGCATGGGTACCAAACGACTTTGGCCACTCGTCATGACGCCAATGAATCCAAGCTGCGATGTTAGGCCACAACTTAGGACAACATGCAAAGTTCCTCGGAACGGCGCGGCTCCGCTGCACGACATGGGCCAACGAGTCTGGCAAGTGCTTCGTAAGCGCGAATTTCTCCGCACCTTTTTCCATTGAGCGTGTTTTGGCATGAAGTGTCCACTTAACGGAGGTGGACACCAAGTGATTGAGGACGATGAACAGAAACTGCTGGTGAGGCGGATTTTGCGCAACGGCCGCCGGCGGTACGACCCGGCGTCGAAAGAGCGGCTAGTTGCGGCCTGCCTTGAGCCTGGCGTGTCGGTATCGCGACTTGCGCTTGAACATGGGATCAATGCCAACCTTCTTCGGAAATGGATAAAGACGACCAAAGACGCCGGTGCTTTGCCGCCACCTGCACCGTCTGCGTTCATTCCAGTTCAAGTCACCGCTGCGGACCACAGCCTGCCTATGCAGAGCAATTCGGTGGACAGGCCTGCTGCGCGTGGTGAAGAGCGGCTGTCGAAGTCGGAAAGCATGGGCTCATCGCCACTCCCAGCCAAGGTGAGCGCGTCTTTGCCGAACGGCGTGAAGCTGGTGCTGGAATGCGGTGATGTAGACGCGTTGACGGCGATCATTGGAGCTCTGGGCCATGTTCAGACTGGGCGCTGATCTCAACGTCTACCTGCACCGCGAGCCGATCGATTTTAGGGCCGGCATCAACAGCCTTGCGGTCCTGGTTCAGGAGGTGATGGAGCTTGACCCATTTGCGCCTGCGGTCTTTGCATTTTGCAATCGCCGCCGCGACCGGATGAAACTCTTGTTCTTCGACCGGTCCGGCTTCGTGCTGGTTCTGAAGCGGCTGACCGAAGACAGGTTCCGATGGCCACGCCGGGAGACGGCGGTGGTTACGCTGACGACCGAGCAGCTCCATTGGATTCTCGACGGCATCGACATCGATGCAATGGTGCGCCATCCGGTGCGGCAATATCAGGTTGCGGGCTGACGGCTCCCGAATTGTGCGGTTGACGCGTCGGTGCGGTTCAGATTCAAAACTACGATGAATCGACCTGGCGAACCGACTGTTGAGGAGTTGATGGCGCGCATTGCTGTGCTGCAGGCGGAGAACCGTCAGCTCGCAGAACGCGTGGTTAAGCTCGAGGAAGAGTTGGCGCTGGCGCGCTCACATCGTTTTGCGCCCAAGAGCGAAAAGCACGTTGATCGCCTCTTCAATGAAGCCGAACAGGTTGCCGATGAAGACGACGCGGGCAGCGAAGATGGCAATGTCATCGACCTGCCGGACACCGGCTTTCCGTCCACCGAAAAGCCGGAGGCAAAGAAGCGTGGCCGCAAGGCCCTGCCGGAACACCTGCCGCGCGAGCGCGTCGAGTATGACCTTCCCGAAGATCAGAAGGCCTGTCCTTGCTGTCGTCACCGGATGCACCACATGGGCGAGGCCATTACCGAGCAGCTTCATATCGAGGTGAAGGCGAAGGTCCTGCAGAATGTGCGCTTCAAGTATGCCTGCCGCCATTGCGACCGCACCGGCATCAATACGCCGGTCGTGATCGCGCCGATGCCCGCGCAGCCCTTGCCGGGCAGCATCGCCACGGCCTCGACACTGGCATTTGCTCTTGTTCACAAGTACGTCGACGGCACGCCGCTCTACCGCTTGAGCCAGGCATTCGAGCGAGTCGGCGTGCCCGTCAGCCGCGGCGCTCTGGGGCATTGGGTGATCGGATCGAGCGAGAAGCATCTCTCCCGCATCTATGACGCACTGAAGCTGCGGCTCAGGTCTCAAGCACTCATCCATGGCGACGAGACCACCGTCCAGGTCCTGAAGGAAAAGGACAGGGAGGCCACCAGCACATCATTTATGTGGGCATACCGGAGCGGCGAAGAGAGTAACGAGCCGATCGTGCTGCTCGATTATCAACCGGGTCGCGGCCAGATTTATCCGCAGGCCTTCCTCGGCGATTACCGCGGCATACTGATGAGCGATGGCTATACCGCATGGCGCACGCTGGCAGGGGCCACCCATGTGGGATGCATGGCCCATTCCAGACGTCGCTTCGTCGATGCCCTCAAGGCAAGAAAGAAGGGGGGCGGTCCGCCGGAGCAGGCGCTCAAGTTCTTCGAGCAGCTCTACCGGGTTGAAGGCCAAGCGCGGAACGAAAAGCCGGACAAGGGCGAAACACAAGCCGATTGCATTCGCCGCTTTCGCCAGCAACACAGCGTTCCCATCCTCAATGCTCTCAAGATATGGCTCGACGACATCGCGCCGAAGGTCTTGCCCGATAGCAAGATCGGCGACGCCGTGTCCTACACTCTGAACCAGTGGGAGTACCTGACGCGATACACAGAAGACGGCAGGATGCCGATCGACAACAACCTCCTCGAACGCGATATCAGAATCTTTGCCACCGGCAGAAAATCCTGGCTGTTCAGCGATACCGTGGATGGAGCCAGGGCCAGCGCCGTCATATACAGCCTGATGCTGACCTGCCGCGCCTGTGGCGTCGAGCCCTTGGCCTACTTGCGCCACGTCCTCAGCGAATTGCCGCAGCGCGCCACAGACGCCGACATCACCGACCTGCTGCCCTTCAACTTCGCCAAAACCGCCGCTGCATGATCCGATGCAGCCGTCTGACAGCGACCCCGTCAAACGGGCCGCGTCAACGCGCATGGAAATGAGCGCTTACAGTGCTTCGACGCGTTGCTGGCGAAACGAACGCTTGAGAGCGGGTCCGCAATCAGAGCTGCTTTAGGTACGCAAATGTCCGATCAGTCGCTCGAGGCAACCGTGGTTGTTCTTAGACCGAGGGCGGTACCATGGGTAGGCAACCAACCGTTCGCCGCCTGCCTCTGCGGCGGCCGTCATCGCGGGGAAAACCACGTACCCCAATTTCAAACTGGCCTACGCGCCCCTTCGCGTCGGCGACTATCCGCCTGATCTCGGCCGCGCGACCACAGATCGAAGAGCGGGCCTTTTGTTTCTTAGGGAACTTCAACGAATCAGCCGCTGCCATCGAGGACTCGCCGGTCGTTGCACGGCGCCCACCGGGGGCCGCAGGACGTTGGACATTTTCATGGAACGGAACGCCAAAAGTGAACTTGATTGGCTACGCACTTCGAAAGGACCCGCTATGTACGCAGGCGATATAACGCAACGGCGACTGAAAATCCTTATCGAGCAGTACGTCGAAGCCCGAAAAAAGAACCACGATTTCGTATCTACAGAACTTGCCTGCAAAGCGATCCGCCAGATTATTACCCCCCCCGGTCGGGCAAGTAACTCTCGATAACATGGTCGCAAGATGCGCGGTTGAGCACGGGCTTACTGTTCGTTTTGATCGTAAGGACGAACCAACGACTTGATCATGCCAACCCCCGCCCGCTGGAGCAAGCAGCGACGGGCCCTTTGCTCAGTTGATGGATCGAGCAGTGGAGGGTCAACTGGCCTGCTTGAGGCCCTGGTGGCGTGCCCGCATGGCGATGAGCAACATCGTCTCGTCGGTCATACCACTCTGGAAAAGCCGCACCAGGTCTGCTGCTACCTTCCCAGCTTCTGGCGATCCTGGGTGCAAATGGCCTTCTTCGCACAGCTGAATGAAAACGGCCTTCAAGGAGTTCAAGTCGGTCGGATAGAGGGCTGGGTCAATGTTTAGGCGGTCAATCATCTTGTCCTCCACGCGGGCAACAGGGTTGAACGAAATGAGCGTCAAACATGACACCGGGCCCCGCTTGTCGTCATTTAAAAAAGACATGCCAATGTGCCTGGTACGAATCCGCCTTCAGGGAACACTTTATGGGCGGTTATTCCGTACCCCAGACACCGGCGGCTCAGGAGCATTCGCAACTGCGTGGCGTACACGGCAGATCCATGACGGTTACTCAAGGTGATCAGGAACGTCTGACGATCCAAGGTCGACCCGCCCGTTTGATGTTCCGCCTTAAACGGAACTATAGGCTCAGTCGCAGATAAAGCGCCGCAGGCATAAGCAGCTGGCCGGTACTGCTAGTGATTTGGAAGGAGATTAATGGCCCTTGGTCGGATCTATCGTCATCAAGCGTTCTTTGGCTGCGACCAAGCGCCTTTGCTCGGCCCGGATCCGTCCGCACAGTGCCAGATTAAGTGCGACGCCACCTTCCTCATCCAGCAAGTCATTCGCGCGCTTTAAGGAGGTCTCAGCGCGCTTTACGCGCAATCTGGCGTTGGCCGCTTCGAAGCTATGGATCTCAATCATGGTCCGTCCTTGGATGTTACGGTCCCTTCAAAAGATAAACCGCCGCCGATCGCATTGGTTCCTTCCATGGCGGACCCCGCCTTGGAGGGCACGCGACGGGGTGCACCAAGGCCGATGTTTTTGCTCTCCTTGGCGGCAGACCGGCCGAGGCGGACCTGTCTTGTCCGGACCCCGGCTTGGCCGGGTGTGCGGACGACGCCAGCGCCCATGACCTCGTGCAAGCGGGTAACCGCGATGACCGATCGCTCTTGACTAACGTAGTGCGGCGATGGTGGCTACAAACATTCGGGCCAAAGAATTTAACGCGCGATAACCTCGCCATTGCCGCTGGAACCTCCATGCCACGAGAAGATTTTCGGAGGTATGCACAGCTTGAGAGCAGAACGATGAAACTCATTGGAGATCGACAAGGAAGTATTGAGATGGTTGCGACCAGCCGAGACCTCGCGCCGGGGCATTGATTGCAAAAATGCCCTTTCTCCTCATATCGAAGAGATTACACGCGTTGCCCTAGAAGCTGGCTGGGAGCCTTGCGAGGTCGGCCTCGCCCTGATGGCCTTGGCCGCTGGCCAACTGAAGGAACTCGGTTATGGTCAGACGTTGAATTGAGGCCATGCCAAGCCTCGCATTGACGTCCTCGGGGACGTCGACGTAGGAGCCTGCCCTGGCCCTAAATGAAGCTTCAACTCCCTGAACGCCATCTAGCCAAAACCCACCAAAACAGCTGCGGCAATTGCAGGTAGAAGTCAGCACATCCGGTCTGGCCAGTCTGTCGCTTAAGCGACGACGACCTGGCTTGGCTAATACCGGCGGCCGTGTCCGCCGCCCTTCGCATCGCGGCCGCAGATAACAACGCGCAACACTTGCGAACCGGAACGGACCAAGGCGGAACTTGTCCAGAGGAGGCTCGTTGTGAGGTTGTAACGGGTGCCGCGCCCGGCCCCTTGCAACGGGTCAAGCCGAGCGCGGCGTGCATCAACGAAACGCACAAGGAAAACATATCATGATCCGCAAACTTTTGACTACCTGCGCCGTGGTCACGCTGCTGTCATCTGGCCTGCTGGTATCCGGCGCTCATTCTGAAGATGCGACCAAGCCGGCTAACGCAACCAAGACAGCGACAACCGCGCCGGTGGCAGTCCCTGACGGCAACTTGGTGAGCAAGATCATGGGCGCTGCGGTCTACAACAGTGCCGCAGATGACGCTGAGAAGATCGGCGACGTAAAAGACATTGTCCTGACAAAGGACGGCAAGGCCCAGTTCATCATCATAGGCGTGGGGGGCTTCCTGGGCATTGGTGAAAAGAATGTCGCTTATGACTTCAGCAAGGCTGAATGGGCCGAAAAGAACGGCAGCCGCTGGCTGGTCGCCAAGACGACCAAGGAAGATCTCAAGGCCCAGCCTAACTTCGATACAAAGGCTTATGATAGGGTCGCCGCCGCGCCCGGTGTCCCGGCAGCAGCTGCCACTGACAAGACAGCCACCGCCGCCATCGACAAGTCCACTCTGTCAGAACTGCCGGTCGACAAGATCAGTGCGCAGAATCTAATCGGAACCACTGTATATGGCGCCGATGATGCCAAGGTTGGAGAGATTAGCGACGTCGTCTTAACCACCGATAAAAAGGTAGATGCCATCGTTGTCGACGTCGGCGGCTTTCTTGGAATCGGCGAAAAGTCCGTCGCAGTCGGAATGGAAAAGCTTAAGTTCATGACCGACAACAACGGCAACCGCTACCTTTACACCAACCTAACGAAAGCGCAGCTCGAGGCGCAGATCGCCTACGACAAGGGCACTTATGCGCAGAATCGTGACAAGCAGCGCGTCATCGTTAACCCCTAAGCATTAGCTGCCTGGTGGCTCGCGTCACTGGGACGCGAGCCAATCGATAGAACGGCGAAGAAATAGCACCGTGCCGGGCATGGCGCCCGGCACCTGCGCTGCGCAAGGCATCGTGATTGGACAGATGGCGTTGAGTCATGCCGCTCTTGGGCGGGCAATGGACCGAGCTTCGTCCCCATCGTCAGATTTGCCGGCCAGGGCCGTTCCGCGAGGATCCGGGTAGGGCGCACCGTCGCCAAGCACAGCCGTCCTCCGTCACGTGCACTGACGAAAATACCTGCTAGATGCCGTGGTCACATGGTTCGAAGCACATTGTGGATATGTGACGCAGCCGTGGCTGCTTGCCCAAATGCTACCGCGATCTGGTTGAGACCCTTGGCGACGTCGCCGATGGCGTAGAGGCCCGGAACCGAGGTTTCCAAGGCCTCGTTGACGACGATATAACCCTCGTCATCGCAGTGGGCGCCAAGTTGAATCGCCAGTTCCGCGCGTACGTCGCAACCCATGGACGGATAAATGACGTCGATCTCGGCGTTGGAGGCGCCGTTGGCCATGGCAACCGTGAAACCCTCGCCACGGGGGACTAAGTCATCGACCGAATCCCAAATTTCTATATGGGCCTGTGCCGCCATCTCTCGGGTGGCCTTTGACACATCTTGCGGATGATTAAAAAGCATTGTGACGTGAGGACTGTAGTCCTTCAAGAAAAGCGCTTCCCGTAATGCCGATTGATCGGCGCCAACAACCCCGATCCGCTGTCCCCTCGCCTCGTAAGCATCGCAAACGGGACATAGGCGGATCGATCCGCTGTCAATTGCCTGGCGCAGTCGGGGGATGGCCGGTGCCCTGTCCACGATCCCGGTTGCGAGAATGACGCATATTGCCGAAAAATGGCCAACGTCAGTCTCGAGCAAGAAAGCGCCGTCGGTTGTTACGACCTTTTCAACGGCGGCTTTGACCAGTGGAGCGCCGTGCGCCACAGCTTGGATTCTCAAGCGCGAAAGCAAGGCCTCCCCCTGCAGGCCCTCCGGAAAACCAGGGCAGTTTCGGGTACGCGGGATCAGTTTGGCCCTCCCGTCGTCAGCATCGAAAACCATCACTTACCGTAGAAATCTGGCAAGATAGACGGCGGCTGCAAGGCCCGCCGGCCCCCCGCCGACGATGGCGACATCAACCACGCCTGTACCCGAAACACAAACCATGCGGGCCAACCTCCAACACCGGGGAATGTTCCGCGGCCAAGTGGTGCGCCAAAATCCCGATATGCGGCGCGAGGCGTTTCCGGCGTCGGCAGCATCAAGTTCTTCGATGACTGCGGGCGCTTGAGCGCGGTCCCCCAGCACGCGTCCCCGCCTATCCGCCGGCGGTGGGCCAGGCATTCTTAGGCAGACTGGCCGTCGAATGCGACACCCAGCCCGTGGGCTACTGCACTTGCCGCGATCATGTCATCGAGTGCCCTTCCTGTAACCGGGCACTCCCGCAGCACCGTCCTGATCGCCTTGCCCGCTTGCTGGACGTACACGATGTCATGACGTTTCTTTCTCACCTCGACATATTGCTCGATCAACATTTTCAGGCGGCGGCACGCGATGTTGTCGGCATCCATTTGTTCCTCCATTGCCGGTCAGGCGCCCGCCGCGACGCCAGAGGCAGCGGCGGGCTCGGGACGGTTGGTTATTTGCCACCAGGCGCTGGTTTCTGGCGGCGATCCGCTATTCTCGGTCTGTGCGGCCACAACAATTCAAGCGCACGCCAGCTCGGCTGTAGCCGCGAAAGCAGGTCCGCCGCGGTCGACCGGGCGTGGCTTGATAGTTGCGGGGCAAGGCGGTGGATCGTCATCATCATGGTCCGGAAAGCGGCGCGGCCAACGCCAGCGCCCCCGCTCCCTTTTCCGCCGGCGATCCATGGCCCGCCACATCAACACGCGTTGCTGTGCCTTCGGAGGTTGCTGCGGCACGTCGTCCAGCGACTGCAAGGCTCGCAGGACGTCTCGGAGCATTACGACCGTGCCATTTTCCAGCCGTCGCAACGTCGGTCGGTCGGGGACCGTGAAGGCATCAGACGCCCAAGCCGCGAGTTTGGCCCGTTTGGCGTCTCGATCGAGGTGGGGGTCGGTCAGGATTCCCACGATGGGGTCCAGAGAAGAACAAGAAGCGCCCTTTGGGGCGCTGTTCAGTGCAATGTCTTGTTGAAGCATCTCCGTTTCTCCGCAATCCAAGGCCTCCCGGCCAAATGGCCGGGAGGGACCGCAGGTTGGCGTTCAGGGTATCAGGCGACCTTGCGTTCCGGCTCGACGTCCTGGGCGATCTGCTGGGAGCGGCAGGGCCTGTTGTCGTGGCGATCTGGATCCGCCGCGGCTTCAGCTCCTCGGGGATTTCGCGCACGATGTCGATCAGAAGCAAGCCGCCGTCCAGGGTTGCCCCGGTTACCTTCATGTGGTCTGCCAGCTTGAATGCCTGTCGGAAGTTGCCCAGTGCCAGACCCTGATGAAGCAACTGGTGGCTCTGGGGTTCGGCGGCTTTCTGGCCGGTCACAACAAGTTCGTGACCGTTTTGGCTCAGCTCAACTTCATCAGTGCTGAAGCCCGCGATCGCCATGACGATGCGATAATCATTGTCGCCCCTTTTCTCAATGTTGTAGGGAGGCCAGTCAGGGCGGTTGCCACTGTCAAGCATGTCGAAGAGGCGGTCAAAACCGACCGTCGAGCGGTAAAGGGAGTCAAAGGTTCTCATAGCCACATCCTCCTTGAAGCAACATGGATACAAGGTGCGCCGCCTTTGCGGCGCCGCCTGTCGAGCCATTCAGGCCTCGACGGCCGACGATTTGGGGATGGACATTTCTCCCGTCAAGAATGCGGCGCTAAAAATTCCTGTCGAGTAGGTTTACGCGTCGGGTCCAACCTGGATCAGGTTGCGGGAGGGCGCGCGATGAGAGTTGGCGTATTGGCTGCGACCTCGGCCAAATCTGACGCCGGAACACCGGCCATCCGTAAACGACCGGGGCGATTTACGCCAACGAGGTTTAGGGGAAGGCAAGTGCCCCGATAGGGTTTTATCGGCCGATGGCGCGGCTCGGCCCTGTAAGCGCCGCGCTCGATTCGGCGCGAGATCGGCGGGTGCGCTAGCCTACCTGATTCTAGCGTCGGCAGAATGGTAACGAGCCGGCCACCTGCCAATGCCGGTGCGAAGGCCAGCGGATAATGTGCTGATCCCTTGCTAAGTGCCGCGGGATTTCCATCATGTCTCAACCATACGATAGTGTGAATGGATCCCTTTGGTAAGGAGACATCCATGTGTAACGACTACGAGCAGCATGTCGCTTGGGCCGAATATTGCCGGATCATGGCGTCCCTGGCGCTCAAAATCCCCACCCATCAAACCGAATTGGATCTGCCCCAGGCGGACGACATTCGCATCAAGGACGCCGCGCCAATAATGCGCTCCGCCGGGTATGCAATCGAACTGGCCTCGATGACGTTCGGATTTCCGCCTGCCGGACCAAAGGGCGGGCCGGTGTTCAACTTCCGCTCCGAAGGCCGGCAATTCGGAAACAGCAAACGCTGCCTCGTCCCGGCGTCCGCGTTCTTCGAATTCACCGGCACGAAATACCCGAAGGCGAAGCATCGCTTCACGCTCAACGGCTCGCCGTTCATGGCCATCGCAGGACTTTGGCGTGAGGCTGTCGGCAACACGCCCCCCACCTTCACCATGCTGACGACCGATCCGGGACCAGATGTCGCGCCGTATCACAATCGGCAGGTAGTGGTCCTTCAGCCGGTGGACTGGGAGGCCTGGATTAATTTAACAAAGCCTGAGGCCGAGCTGTTGCGGCCACTTCCGGCCGGGTCGCTCTCGGTCGAGACAGTTCGCCCCGAAAGCTCATGACCTAGCTGCGCAGGATCTCTGGCACGCTTAGCGGCCCGAGGTCGAGAACTGGCGTGTATTCGCCCGTTCGGCGCCAAGCGCCCCGCACCTTTCCATTCTCCCGATCCCGCCTTGGATCGAACGTCAGCCCCTCAAAGTGATCACGGAACGCGTCCGCCGATGCGGCATCGCTGAAGCAATGGAGCCGATAGGATTCGTATTTGCCGTTGGGCCATATCGCCTGCACATGCCGCGTCTGGTGCTTGAGCCCTCTTTCCTGGCAGAAGGTCGCGATTGTGGTGAAGTTCCGGGCGGTGCACAGGTCGTCGGGCAGCGCAACCTGATGTGGCCAGTCGCGGTCGATGACTGATGGCGTTGGTGAGGCTCGACTGCGTTTGACCACTATTCGAAATGCACCGACTGGCCGCGCATCATGGCCAGCGTCAGCGCGATTGCGGGATTTGCCGGCGGCTTCTCCATGTGCAACGAACCGTCGAAATCACGCCACGCCGCCATGCGCAATGCATCATCGTCATCGCTGGCCGCCGGGTCGAAAACGCGGGCATCACAAGGATTTCGGTCAATCTCGATCGTCCAGTCCTTGAGTGCCTTGCGGGCCATCTCTTCGACCTGGGCGAGGTCGCTGGTGAAGAAGGGGATACGGTCTCCATCTTCCGAAAGCGGCTCGACCCGATCCAGCGTCGGCCGCTCGGGAACCCAACCCAGAACGAAGGCAATATCGAAATCGATCTGGCGGTCCGGGCCGGTCGTGATCTCCAGCCGCCTGACGACGTCAGGATAGAGCTGCCTCCGCTGCGGCCAGGTGTCTGGAATTGCCTCGGCCTGCAACTTCGTTCGGTCGACGTTGATCAGTTCCATGATTTGATGGCGCGGAATCTTGGCCTCCGGCCAGCCCGCACAACAGGCTGCCGCCGCAGCCTTGTCGGCTTCGATCCAGACGGCCGCAGCTTGGTTCTCGTCCTCGGTAGGCTTGTCGTCGTCGGGAAAGCCCTTGATATCCCAGCCTTCCAACGCAAACAGGCCTTCCGCGCCTTGCAAGGCCGTTATGCCGGAGCGTGCAAACACCGCCTCGGCCGCCGCGATGCCGCGTGCGAGCTCTTGGGGTGTTGCGTTCCCAATGTTCAAGCGAAGTTCCATCATTCGCCTCCTGATTGATCCTCTTATGGGAACAAAATAGGAACAAAGAGTCAAGCGCACCCCTTGACGAGAGAGGAATATGTTCCTTATTTCACGTGATCTGGAGCAGCAAGGGACCATGGCTCGGCGTCGATCGCGCTGGCCGGCGAAGCTATGGCAATAACGGCGGAAGACAATTTTCGGATCGAGGTCTGGGATCGCGACGAGCAGGCCCTGTGCGAAACCATCTCGCGGTCCCCCGATTCCACAGTGAGCCAGGCAGCCTGGCAGGCTGCCATTCGGCGCCGGCCAGGCATGTTGCTGATCCACTACAACAGTCGGCATGTGATGGAGAAAATCCTGACACCAGGCGAGGTGAAGATCCCGCCGCAGACGATCGTTGACGGCAGTGTTCACGCCAGCCTGGATGTGGCGCTCGGAGATCTTCGCGAGTGGCATGGTCTGCGGGCCTGGTGCAGATCCTGCTCGCACCATGCACCGGTAAGGCCTGCCGTGCTCATCAAGCGCTACGGAAAAGACGCTCTGTTCAGTTCGGTCGAGCGCGTGATGTTCTGCACGAGTTGTGACAGGGGCGGCCCCGTCAGGCTGGAAATTCACAAGCTGCCCCGCAATTGAGTGGAGTTCTAGGAATGCAGGATCTCATCGATTTCTTCCAAGCGAACTCGGCGCTGGTGCTGGCCAATCCGGTCGCCTTCGCGACGATCGCGGTCCTTTTCGGGAGCGGCGGTTTCATCGTAGGGCGCTACTTCTTGACCGAGCGCATCGCTAATCTCGAGAGCCGCATCGCGCGTCGCGATGACGAAATTGGAGAACTCAAATCTCGGCGTTCAGCAACGAAGCCTGAGCTGCCCCTCGTTCCCATCATAGGCACCACCGCAATCGGCGGCCACGACACGGCAACGCCCCTTGGCAGGTTGCCAGATCGACGCCCGCTTGGCAGTCTTTCAGACAGGCGGCTTCGCGGAGCGAACTGACCTCCCTTCCCCTGGAAGGGGGCACTTGCTTGCCGATGCGCCTGAAAACGAAGCAGGCTCAGGTCCATTTGGGTAACCTGGACTGGCCAGACTGGCGCGCTCGTCCCCGTTTGCGATGGCAGCCTATGCGCTTGTCAAGCGTCGTATTGCTCGAGGCCGGCCGGAGCGCCACTGGAGTGACACCACCATCCTTGATGGCCAGCGATCATGTCGAACGCCAGTCTGCGCCCGGCCCGCGACTATCCCACCTTGGGGCCAAAGCCGAAGCTTCGTCCAAAACGAAGGCATCGTCGTCTTGGCAAATGGAACCAGATCTGCCGCGCAACGTCATAGAAGCAGCTTCCCGTCTGTGATGCCGGAGTAACATCGATGATCAGGATCGTTCTTGGCCTAGCCGCTTTGTTCATTATCATGGGCGGCGCCGAGACGGCGAGACTGGACATGGTCGCCATCAATAATGCTCAATTTGGCGAACGCGAGCCGAAAGGCATCGACGCCACGGTGGTAAAAGCGCAGATCCTTTTGGATCGCTCACGTTTCTCGCCGGGCTTGATCGATGGGCGCGGAGGAGAGAATTTTAACAAGGCGCTCCGTGCATTTCAGGCTGCTAACGGACTCAGTGCCGATGGCACGCTGACCCGAGAGACTTGGGACAAGCTAGTAGCAACCTCCTCGCGCCCCGCCCTGGTTCCCTACGACCTGACTCGCGAGGATGTGCAGGGGCCGTTTGCCAAGCGAATTCCGGCGCGCATGGAACGGATGGCCCAACTGCATAGGCTCGGTTATCAAAATGCAGTGGAAAAGATGGCGGAGCGCTTCCATACCAGCGAGCAACTGCTTGAAAGGCTCAATCCCGGCATCGGCTTCAGGAAGGCCGGCCAGAAATTGCTGGTGCCTGACGTCGGCCGAGGCGATCCGCCCGGAGGTATTGCGAACGTCGAGGTTGACAAGAGCGCTCGTCTGGTTCGTGTGCTTAACTCGGACGGCAAAGTGCTTGCGGCATATCCCGCGTCGATCGGGAGCCAGGAAAAGCCGGCGCCGAGCGGGCAGGCTGTGGTGAATCGGGTGGTCCACAACCCGACCTATCATTACAATCCAGATTTCCACTTCAAAGGGGTTAGAACAAACCGGCCCTTCACAATCGCTGCCGGACCGAACAATCCGGTGGGATCGGTCTGGATCGATTTGTCCATCAACGGTTACGGCATTCACGGGACTGCTGACCCAGGCAAGATTGGAAAGAGCTTCTCCCATGGATGTATCAGACTGACCAATTGGGATGCCGAAGATCTCGCCTCCGAGGTGCAAAAAGGCACAAAGGTCATTTTCAAGGACGAAACCGAGGAGGCACTTGACGATGGAGCTAAGTAGGACGCTGCAGGCTTCCTGGCCGCCTCGTGATTTCAGCAGTGACCAGCGAGTTTGCGGATCGCCGCGCAGGTGAAGCCGACTGAAAAGTATAACCCAGATGCGCCGCCCTGCATTCCTAAAGGGGTCTCCCAAGCAGCGCCGGACGCATGCCGCGTACGGTTAAGAGCGGTTGGAACATTGTGGTCGCTTGGAGCTTACTTTCGCGCGGCAGCTTCTCTCCTCCCGAGGTGAGCCAAAATGTCATCAGTAGGATTCGCACTGGTCTATTTTTTCGGCTTTTCAGTCGAAGATTTTGTTGCAGGGATTGTCCCGCTGCTCGTGTGCCTCGTCTTTTTCAATTTGGTATTGAGATACAATCCGAACCGCTAGCGGCAGGTTGCGCTGGCTGAAATCGATGAAGGGGCGGAAGGCCCCTACCGCACGCTTTCGCGTGGACTGTAGACTCGCCCGGTTTGCCTGAGTAGCCGATGGCGATCGTAATGGCCTAAGAAGCGCGGCCGCTTTCAGCCGCCGATTTGGTCACTCTAAGCCGTGCCCCCTCGCTCATTCAAGCCGCTGCTCGTCGCACCTGGGGTGCTAGCGATCCGAATGAAGGTGATTGCGGCACTGTCAGCGCAGCAAGACCGTTATCTTGTGTCTTGATCGAAGTTCTTTGGGTCCTCATTCGAGGCAATCAAAAACGAAGACCACTCATGCCAACGACCGAAGCAGCCTCACCCAAAGGCCTGGCGCGGCTACTCTCTTGCGAGACAACTCGGCTTGCTCCGGGCGTGACGACTCGGCCGGTGGAGGCGTTCGGTCGGGCCAATCGACGTCCGGACTGTACGCTCTGAACCAAGGCCAATGCGAGATTGCTCTCATTCGCAGGGCGCTAGCTGTGGCAATGGCGCTCCCGAGATCGCCAGAGTGACCGACGGGGGCAAACCATCACCGGCAGCCTCGCGTCGTTCATTTCCAATGCTTCAGCGTTCTTGCAGCGCGAAATCCTGTTTGGCGTGGCTCGCGCCTCGGCGGATCAACGGAACAATGGAGAAAATTGTGCGTTTTCGATTGAACAACGGAGCAACGAAATGATGCGAAAATGCGCTATTGCTATAGCCCTGTTCAGTCAGTTGCCCACCTCGGCGTTTGCCGCCACGGAATATTGGGTGGCGAAAGACGCGGTCTCCAAGCAGTGCGAGGTCGTCACGAAGAAGCCCGACGGAACCCTGGTCATCGACCTTTCGAAAATCACTTACAAAACCGAGGCGGAGGCGAATGACGCGATGAAGAAAATGCCAAGCTGCAAAAAATAGTTATCTTCGAAGGTCGAGCTGATCGGCGCGATCCACAGGAGCCATTTTGGACATTCCTCCTCACGCTGAGGATTGGGTTCGCCCGCTTCGGGGAGCATACTCGTCCGGGTCACAAGGCTGCCTCTACCTCATGTATCTCCCGGGACGCATTCATTGCCTGTCGCCCTCTGGGGCTCGACTCCGACCGTATGGTCCCGCCCGCGTCACTGACGTCGGGCTAACCAGGCTAGGTCGGGGTTCGCACCGTTCCCGGGCAAATATTCAGCCCCTATCGGGCGTGCCCAGCCCAGTTCTGCAATGCGCGCCAGGACATAGTCGTAGTCGAGTTCGCCATGATCCGGCGTACTGCGATCAGGTACCGATGCGATCTGGATATGGCCTATAAGCGGCAGCAAAGCCTCGAGGCGCCGCGTCACGTCGCCCTCCATGATCTGGACGTGATAGCAATCGAACATCAGCCTCAAGTTCGGCTTGTCGACTTCACGGATGACGTCCAGGGCCTGCGCCGTCGTGCTCAGGAAATAACCCGGTGCATTGTAGTGGTTCAGTGGCTCGATCAGGACCGTGACGGCATCACCTGCCGCTTCACAGGCATAGACAAGGTTTTCGCAGAACGCGGCACGGGCGCGCGGCCCGCTCGAGTTCCCGGCCATGACATGGACGGCCGACGCCGAAATGTCGGACGCATAGGCAAGTGCTTCGTCAATGGCGCTGCGTGCCGCCGTCTGCCGACCCGGCAGGGCCGCCAAGCCATTCTCTCCGCGGGCGACGTCACCACGCCGCGTGTTGAGCCCGAGCATCGAGAGGCCAGTCTCCTCCAGAGCCGCTTTCGTGACGGCGGCGGGCACGTCGAAGGGCCAATGGCATTCGACGGCGTCGAACCCGGCCGCCTTGGCAGCCCGAATGGCATCTGGAAGCGGACGGTCGGCCCACAGGAAGCCCAGGTTGGCCGAGAACCTCATGCATCCCACTCGACGTTGAACGTGCTCACGACATCGCGAAGTTGCGCTGTCGTGAGCAGACGCGGATAAAGACCGCGTGTCAGCATCGCCAGGCGGGCTGTAGCTTCCAGTTCCTCAATCGCATTACAGGCCGCCTCGACGTCTTTTCCCGCCACGACTGGCCCGTGGCTGGCAAGCATGACGGCCGAACGCTTGCCGGCGAGCCCGCGCACCGCGGCTCCCATGGCCGGGTCGCCGGGGCGGAAGAACGGGAGGAGCTTGACGCGGCCGAGCTGCATCACGGCATACGGCGTGAGCGGTGGCAAGAAATCGTCCTCATCGGGGTTCGAGATCATCGACAAAGCGACCGCGTGACAGCTGTGCAAATGAACGACCGCGCGCGTTTGGGTCCGGGTATCGTAGAAGGCGCTGTGGAGCGGCATTTCCTTGGTGGGCGGGTCCCCGTCGATATGTCGACCTGCCGCGTCAAAACAGCTCAGACGGGCCGGATCGAGCCGGCCGAAACTGGTGCCGGTGGGGGATACCAACAATCTACCTTCGGTCGTACGGGCGGAGATGTTTCCTGTCGAGCCGTGGGTTAGCCCACGATCGAACATCGACTTCGCCAACGCGCACATCTGTTCCCGAAGGCGGGCTTCCTCGGTCATGATTCCAGGGTCTCCAGCGCATGGCTAAAAAAGGTTTCGCCGCCGAAATTTCCCGACTTCAGCGTGATGGCAACCGGATGTCCACCCGATCGCGCAAAGCACCACGGTACGCCAGGGGCGATCTCCTTGCCGATATCGAGCTTGGCTATGCCAAGCGCCTTGGTAATTGCCCCGGATGTCTCGCCGCCAGCGACGACAAAGCGACGCGTCCCGAGGTCGCGAGCCTTCACAGCACAGGCGGCAAGCGCCTGCTCGACCAGCATGCTGGCGCGTTCAACGCCAAGCCTTTCCTGCGCCGTCCGGACAACGTCCGGCGCGGCCGTTGCATAGATGATGGGGCTCGCAGCCGGCGCCTGTCTTGACAGCCAGTCGAGCAGCTTGTCGGGGCCATGTTCATCAAGATCGAGAGGATCCAGTCGAAGGCTGGGCTGTCCGCTTGCCACGTAGGCCGACACTTGGCGGTTGGTCATAGCCGAACAGCTACCCGACAGCACGATCGCAGCGCCCTTGTCGGCTCTCAGTTTTTCGCCCGCATGGTCCCGCGGCAGGAGACCCTCGTTCAGCCAAATCTGGGGCAGGAACATTGCCACCGCGCTGCCGCCAGTCAGGAGCGTCATGTCGTGACAGGCTAGGTCGATAGCGTGAAGATCGTCATTGGCTACCGCGTCGACAACCACGTGGGCGATGCCATCGGAATCGAGCTGGGCAAGCTTCTCGCGTATCGCTTGCGGCCCTTTCGCGACGATAAGCCGATTCACCAGCCCGACGGCCGCGGTGACCTGCGGCTGCAGCAGACGCATGAGGTTTGAATCATTCATCGGCGTCAGCGGATGATCCTTCATCGGACTTTCGGCGAGAGGTTGTTCGCCGACGAACAGATTGCCCATGAAAATCGAGCGGCCGTTTTCGGGGAAGGCAGGGCAATAGATGGTCTGGCTTACGCCTAGCGCCTTCATGAGCGCTTCGGCAACGGGGCCGATATTGCCTTGCCTCGTGGAATCGAATGTGGAGCAGTACTTCCAGAAAAACCGCTTGGCCCCAGCCCGACGAAGCCAGGCCAGCGCGGCAAGGCTGTCAGCCACGGCTTCGTTGACGGGAGCGGTCCTGCTTTTGAGAGCAATGATCTCGATCGCCGCGGTGTCGGCAGGCTGATCTGCCGGCACGCCCATGCGCAAAGAGACGGGCGCGCCGGAGCGCGCGAGGAGGCCTGCCAAATCGGTCGCGCCAGTGAAATCGTCTGCTATTGCGCCAAAGAATGTGGTCATGCCGTCGTCCGTCGTTCCAGCCTGAGGCTGATTAGTTCAGTGTGCGTCTGGCAGCTTCAGACCCGCGTTGCGGGCGTAGACTTTGGCAACGGCAGCATCGTCTTCGCGTCCCAGGCCCATGCCTGATGCGGCGACGAACTGCTGCAAGGCAGCCGCGGTTATAGGCGCGGCGAACTTTGAATTCCGCGCGACGTCGAGCACGATGCCAAGATCCTTGGGCCAGATATCGATGGCGGAGCGTGGGGTATAATCGCCATCAACTACATGCGGTGCCCGGTTTTCCAGCATCCAGCTGGTTCCCGCGCAAATGGGGATCACTTCGAGAAAGGTGTCCGGGGTGATCCCCTGGGTCATGCCGAAGGTGATCGCTTCCGCCATCGCCGCGATGTGGATGCCAGCCAGCATCTGGTTGACCGCTTTCATCGCCGATCCGGCACCAGCATTGTTCCCAAGTTCGAAAACCTTTTCGGCCATGGCGTCCAGTGCCGGGCGAGCCGCCGCGAAAGCTTCCGGTGCGCCAGAGCCCATAACAGAGAGCTTGCCCTCGGCCGCCTTGACCGATCCACCCGAAATGGGAGCGTCGAGGAATAACACCCCGCGTGCCGCGCACCGGTCGGCAGCACTGCGCGCATAATCTGGTGCAACCGTCACGCACATGATCACGACTGCGCCTGGGACGAGCCGAGGAGCCAGTCCCTGGTCGCCGAACAGCACCGTCTCGGTTTGTGCTGCGTTCAAAACCACGACGACGACCGCATTCAGTTCAGGCGCGGCGGACAGGACGTCCATATTCGACCCGCCTTCGGCACGCAGACGCTTCACCGCGTCAGTATTGACATCGGCCCCATAAACATCGTGGCCCGAGCGAAGCAGTGACATGGCAATGCCGTACCCCATCGAGCCGAGCCCAATTACGCCGATTTTCATAGCCGGTGACCTGCTTCGTTGTCGATTGGTGAAATGTTGGACCCACGGATCGCCGCGATCACTGCGTCGGTGACGTCACGGGTCGTCGCTTTCCCGCCAGCGTCTGGCGTGGCCAATCCTGCCGCACAAACGTCCTCGATGGCTCTCATCAGCAGAGAGGCAGCGTCCATTTCGCCGAGATGCTCCAGCATGAGGCAGGCTGACCAGAACGTGGCGATCGGATTGGCGATCCCCTTCCCTGCGATATCAAAGGCGGAGCCATGGATTGGTTCGAACATGGAGGGAAACCGGCGTTCCGGGTTGATGTTCGCGGTCGGGGCAATGCCAATGCTGCCTGCGAGGGCTCCGGCCAAATCGGAGAGTATGTCCGCATGCAGGTTTGTCGCTACGATGGTATCCAGACTTTCGGGATGCAGCGTCATGCGGACGGTCATGGCGTCGACCAGCATCTTGTCCCAGGCCACATCCGGAAACTCCAGGGCGACCTCTGCCGCGATCTCGTCCCACATCACCATGCCGTACCGCTGGGCATTCGACTTGGTTACGACAGTGAGCAGTTTGCGGTAACGAGATTGCGCCAGTCGGAATGCGTGGCGCATAATGCGCGTAACGCCCACGCGGGTGAAGATGGCGACCTCGGTTGCCACCTCCTCCGGCATACCCCGGTGGACGCGTCCGCCATGGCCCGAATATTCACCCTCGGAATTCTCGCGGACGATCACCCAGTCGAGATCTCCAGGCCCCTTCCCCGACAATGGAGCGGAGATGCCGGGTAGAATTCGCGTCGGGCGAACATTCGCGTACTGGTCAAAACCCTGGCAGATCGCCAGGCGAAGGCCCCAAAGAGTGATATGGTCAGGAACATCCGGTGCGCCGACGGCGCCGAAATAAATCGCATCATAGGCTTTGAGCTGTTCAAGCCCGTCGTCGGGCATCATCTCCCCGTGGGCCTTGTAATGGTCCGACCCCCACTCATAGCGTGTAACGTCGAGGCGAAAGTCGCCTGCCCGCTGGCTCAACGCAATGAGAACCTCGAGCCCTACATCGATGACTTCCGGCCCAATGCCATCGGCTGCGATGGCGGCAATCGCGTATCTTCGCATCACCTCGCCCTGTATTCGACCTTGGGTATAGAGGCCGCCTCTTCCTCGAAACCGTAGACCGATCTCACCTCCAGGGCTTCGTCAAGCCCGAGTTTCCCCATCGAACGATCAATATCGGACTGCTTGTACCTGCCCATGTGCGTCGCCGAAACGGTCGACGCGCCGTTGAGGAGATCCGCCCTGCACGCAATTTAGCCCTTCTTGCGATCACGACCGAATATGTAGCACCATGGTCCTCGGGACTGGCGATCTGCGACGCCTCCTTCTGGTGGAATATGGAACCACTGCCAGCACCGGGCCAAAGATATGGCGCGTAATTTGACAATTCTGTTGTCGTCCAACGGCAGAAATCCAGGAGGCGCACGCCGACATGTTTCCACGCCAAGCCGAACCATTTCACCGTGGTATGGGAAAGACAAGGTGTTTTGCAGCCGACAGCCTGGATGAGAAGGTGAGTTTCTGGACAAACAGCCATCGGCTTTTGCCAGCGAAATCCATCACGAGACAGACGCCGAAAGTTAGGCCTGCTTTAAGCCGAGCCGGCAAAAAGAGCGGTGTAGGCGCTGACCCTTGATACCAGCGTCGGAAAACTCTGCTCGAACCCATTGCCTTGTTCCGGGCATCGAGTGGCCCAGGGGCATTTCGAGTAAATCACACAGCCATTTTCATTCGCTTCGCCCCTGCTTTGGCGATCGGACGGTGATGAAATTGGCGCCTTTACGGCGTAACAACAACCTGTGTGTCTCAAGTCGGCGTCAGCGTCTTCATGATATGGGAACTCACGACGCCATGTCGCCGATTGCAGCAATTAGGCGCCGGAGTGGATTCGCCGGCAGTGGCGCGGAAATTCATCAAGCGCGCTTGCAATCGACCCTACACCTTTCGGCGATGGTCCTTCATGCGGATGCGCTGTGGCTCTTGCTTCAGGGTGAGCGCATGCTTCGGGTCAGCCAGCACAGCGCGCGTCCCCCGAGCCATGCTGGTCAGGCCCAGCGGCCATCGCTGCTAGTCCCCTACACGACCCAAGCCGCTGGGCCGTTCCGAAAAACGCTCCCATCAGCGCTTGGCCTTCGGCGTGATCTCTGTCTGGCGCCTCTCGTCTGATGCTCCGCAATCGTGGCGCGGCCTTCCTTTTGCTTTTAGCAAGCAAGGCCGATGCGATCACCGGGCTCGATCGTTGAGCACAATCCCGCTTCCTAGAATCCTGACGCTTGCATAGTCTCTATGATCGCCGCCGTCAGGATGGATCGTGCGATTGGTTGAGGACTTCATACGTCGCTGGAACAAGGAGCCACCCTGCGCGCAATTGCGCGCTCCATGCTCTCGCAAACCAAGCTTCAATCAAGAGAGGGACGTGACAGACTCGACCGACGGTCCGGATCGTGGCGTCTTGCTCTCTTCAGCCATCACCAGCAATGCCTCAAGCGTTACCGCGATACCCGACATCAGCGCGGAAATATCGGTATTGCCGCCGGGCAGCGCGAGCTCGGCAGCCCTGGTTTGCATGCTGACGCTGAGTTCCCTCAATTTTTGGCGCAGATCATCGTCCATGACATTCCTCCAACTGGCTGGAGGCCTAACGCTGTTATCGGCGACCAGTTCCTTTAATGGCTCAGCCCGGGGAGGGGGCACCAGTTCTCGGTTAGCAGTTGGCACTGCATCGGGCAGCCGGCTTCTGGCTTTCAACCGCAGTTGTTGCCCATTTGGCGGATCGGTACAAAGACGCCGCCGAGTCTTGAGTCGAGAACGCTGTTGCCGTTCTCCCAAGCCGCGGCGTCACGGATAAGACGGTTTTTGAAGACCAATTGAGCGATGCCTTGGGCGTGTCAGCGTGCGATTTGGCGCCTCACGCCGATGCCACATCCCATGGGGTTCGGTGGGCTCGACAGTGACCGAGTCGCCCTTGTCCGCGACCCTTCAGATCGGACCAACGCTGCGGCGTCCGAGTTGCACCGATGTGAGAAGCGGTTCGGCCTTTCGCGCCGTCGTTCGATTCATTCCTTCGCTTCGACATAACCGTCGGCGCGGTGTCGGTCGCAACCCGCGTTCCGACAGCGGCTGCTCGAAAACGTGATTGCTGCCGGGCAGCCATCATTCCGTCTTACGGGCGAACGCCCAGACCATGAGCGGGTATTCTTCGTCATTGCTCAAGTCGCGCCACAGGCCGTAGGCACGCACGGGTCCGCCGATATGGGCCCTGGCGCAGGCCTTGTTGCCCCAGCCATGGACCTTGACTTTGGCTTCGGGAAAGCCGCCCTCGACCATCAGCTGTTTGAGGCCGGCGGGCGTCCATCTGTTGTAGTCGTGCGGCCTGGCATGCACCCGAAACAGGAAGGGCGTCGCCACCATCGCCCAGCCTCCGGGCCTGGTCATTGCATGAATATTCTGTGCCGCCGCGATCGGCCGCTGCACATGTTCCAATACCTGGTCGGCGATGACGATGGAATATTGCTCTTCGGTGCGGTCCTTGCAGATGTCGAAATCGGGGAAGTCGACCGATCTGTAATTGGGGCACAGCGCCCGCCAAGAGCGGTTCCAGCCGGGAGAGATTTCGATCACATCGGAGCCTTTGCGGTTCGCCGCTTCGAGAAAGAGCGTGAACGCCTCGATCTGGCGAATGCGCAGCCAGTTGCGGGAATCGTAGCCAAGCAGGCGCTTGGCCACCTGTTTGCCGCGGTTTCTCAGGGTGCCGGCAAGGCGTGTCATCATAACATCGACCTCCTGCGAGGCCCACCGCGTCATCTTTGTAGCGTTGAGAGATGCGCAAAAGATGACATCGTTGCGATGCTTTGCGTCGGCGCCTGCGTCAGTGCGACGATGCCGCGACAGGCGACGCCATCCGGCTACGTCCCCTCCTCCAGCGACGGGAGAAAGGGACGATGTACCGCCTCTGCCTAATAGTTGCCGTTGTAGTAGCGGTCGTCGCAAGGCGCGGTGTAGATGCGGCCGTAGCGGTCCTGGTAGCGGCACATCTGTTGGCCGCGGCGCTGCGGGGTGGTGGCTGAGCCGACGACGGCGCCGAGCAGGGCGCCGCTGGCCGCGCCGATGACCGTGCTCTTGGTGTTGCCGCCGATCGCCTGGCCGACGAGGGCGCCGCCGGCGCCGCCGATCAGCGCGCCAGTGGTGGCACGCTGCTGGCCTTCGGTCTGCGTCTCGCAGCCTGCAAGGGCCGCGGTCATGAGGACGGCCAAAATCGCTTTCTTGATGATCATCTGAAGAACCTCCTTTTGAGGCCACGCGGGCCGATACCCAGCCAAGTGCGGTTGCATTGCGGCGGAACGGCGGCGTTCTTTCTCACGAAGTGAATCATGGTTTCTCGGGCGTTGATGGGGGATTCAGGCAGAGTTTCGTTTTTTTGTCTTACAGCGCCATGTTCAAACATGGCACCATTCGACGCAAAGTGATCGCGGCATCGCTGTTGCCGTTGGGCCTCGTTTAGGGCTGAGCGCCCCGGCCAGTGTAGGCTGATCAACCAGCAAGGAGCCCACCCGGTATTGACCTGAGGTTGCGTCTCGTTGACCGCCACGGGCATATAAACCGCGCTTGCTCCGAAGGACCTTCAAACTGAACTGATCGGGTACCACCACCACGACCCGGACTGGGTTCGTGGCGAATTCCCCGCCTCGCCCCGTGATGGCGTCAAAGCGAGTCCCGGCGGCGCATCAGGGATTCCGACGGCTCATGCGGCAGTGTTTGTCTGGTATCTGGCGATCGCCGGCCCCCAGGGTGGGTTGGTTGGCGAGCATATTCGACGTGCGCGAACAACGCGTCGCAGCAATCGGCGAATACCAGAAGCAGCCAATGCCATCAGGGTGCCGATGCAGTGCGTGCCTGGCGCCTCGCCCTTCCTTGAAAACGGCTCTGCGAGTAGGCATCACCCTCCGAACACCTTGGCCTGCGAAGCGTTTGAGCAGATGCTGCTCGTGACGGCCGTGACCAAGCCCGAAAGTGGCCCAGCAACCATCCAGCTTCCATACCTCGAGATTCGGGTAGGGCCTCAGCGACGCCGCCATGATCGTACGATTGAAGCCCTAGATTTGAAGATGAGACAGCACCGAGCTTCTTTGTCGCTGGACCTTTTTCACCTGTCGCCCCTGGTCGAAAGGAGAGGGTTTGCTTGCCGCAAGGGAGCGGTGAACAAGCCCTATCGGCGCAGGAAGGGAGGTGGCTGCGCCGATGTGGTGAGCAGCTGCCGGTCATATCTTGCACCGTAAAACAAGTGCGATAGAACTTGATCGCCACCGCTAGCATCGAAGCAAGCAACCAGCGCGCTTGACCAACACCCCGGCCTATCAGCTGCCCCCCGCTATCCGCGAACAACGATGCAAAGCTCCCTCATCCGCGCAGCGCTTTGGGTAGCACCACTGCGTTTTAGCCATCAGCCTTTGGTCTGACATGACCTCAGACAAAAGCCCACGCCTGGAACATTTTCAAGTTTCTTAGGTTCGTTTGACCGGGCGCCTGACGATCCTGTCGGTGCCAGGTCTAGAACAGGAGGAAGTCATGAAAATGCATCTTAGCGGAGCTGCCGCCGGGTTCCTGCTCCTTGCAGGTATCGGCGCCGCCGCCGCCGAAGACGTCATTATCCAGCCCGAACAGGATACGGTCATCCGTGAATATGTGAAGAAGCAGCCGCTAGCCTCGATAAAGCTTCCCGGTGTGGAGCTCAATGTCGGCTCACCCCTGCCCGACACTGTCGAGCTTCATGAAGTTCCGAATGTCAAGTACCGCTACGTCGTGATCGACAACCGCACGGTTCTTGTGGACCCGGGCACCCACAAAATCGTCAAGGTCTACGACTGACTACCTTCAGCCTGAAGAGCCCGTCGCCCTGAGGGCGACGGGCTGGCAATGAAATGGATGAGCGTTACGATGTCCGAGCCCGAGGTCCTAAAATCCCACGTCTTGGAGGCGCGCGTTGACGAGCTCAAGACCAAATTGCAGAGAGCCTGCATTACCGAGGGCGAAATGAGGATCTTCCAGAAGATCGCGGCCATTATGGAGGACGGTCAGGGCCACATTGATGGCGACGACCTGATTGCGACGTCGTTCGTCAAGGATGCTCTGTCGTACCGGCAGACGCCTTGAGCCGACCATGCCTACAATCTGCAGACTTTTTGACTCCCGGACGCAAGCAGCCATTGTCGCGGCCATCTGGTAGCGCCGGAGCGGTTCGCGTTCAGATTGCGGTCATCGGACCGTACAATGACGAAATGGAAATCTCCGGAAGGTCCTTGGGCTTCGTGCCCTGGTCGGAGCTGCCACCGGTGCCCTAGCGTGCGTCGGCGCTCACGGCTTTGACCCTCTTGCAGCCAGGTTAGGGAAGCGATGCCGATAGATACGACCGGCGGCGGCGTTGCCGGCGGTCTGCCGGGACGCAAATGACGTTCTTTGCGAGAATGCCTGTTGCTCTGCCGTCCTGAAGCTTCGAGACTTGCGCATGAACCAGGCGATGGCGTTCTCATCTTGGATGGTCATCGGCGAACACGTGCTCTCGAAAAACAAAACCGCGGGCCTTGGCTCGATCGGTCAGTTGTCGTCGGTCTTCACGTGCGGAGCCGTCGGAGAGCCGTAGCGGGCCGGGTCTGGAATCAGCTTCTGGAAGATCGCATCGTTCTTCGCTCGCCATGCTTCATCCGCAAGCCACAGATATTTCTGGTCCGGCATCAACGGAACGGCTTTGACGTCGGCGCTGGAGATGCGCAGGTAGAAGCTGGTCCGCTCCTGATTGACCTGCAGATAGCGCAGCGGGACAACGATGCTGTCCTTGCCCGCGATGAAAAACCCGCCGGCGGCAACGACTGCGTAATCCCATCGGTCCTTGGTACCGATCACAACATTTCGGACTTCACCGACGATCTTGTCGTCCGAACTGCGCACCTCGGAGCCGACAATCTCGTCCACACGCAGGCCGGGTCCAAGATCGTCGAGATTGATGAGAGGCCGTGCGTCTGGGGCATCTCGGTTGCCCTGGACTTCACCGCCCTCATGCTGCTGTGGTTCGCCGGCGGCCAACTGTTCATCGGCCAGGTCCTCATCGTTACCCCCCAGCTTCGCCATGGATGGCGCCGCGATCACTTGACGGACGTTGGCGAGCACGCGCTCGCAATCGTCGTGCAAGCCATATGTCCACAAAACGAACGCGGCATCCCTGAGGGTTCTCAGGTCACGAACGAGGTATCGGTTTTCTGGCTTGCGCAACTCCGGGCTCTTGAGCACGGCCTCCTCGAGTTTTGCATCGGAGATGTTGCAGACAGCGAACGCTGGTCCAACACCAAGCGCGCAGAACAACGCCAAAGGCGCTGCGATCCGGATCGATTTCATAGTAGGTCCCCACAGGCGGCTTCTTGCTTTGACTTCGTGTGTCGAGCACGCCATCGGGTGGAAATGTACCGCGGAACATTTGTACCAGCCCGGGTCAACTGCCGGGAAGCATTTTGGTTCCAGCGGCTTTACGGTTGATGGACGGAAAGAACCGTCGCTCCTGCGTCTCACGGATAGCTGGCGAGCGTCTACAGCGGATAGTCCCCCGCCCGGAGACCACGAAACAAATTGCCCAGAGAGACTCCGTGCTGCGATCGTCACGCAAGCAAGGAAGGCTTCGTCTTAGGGAAGCGAGGCACCGGCTCGCGGGTCGCCCATCGGAGGGGGCCCTGGGAACGGGTGGCAAGCTCAGAGTCGGAAGTTGCCTGATGCTGTTTGAGCGGTCATCCACTCCGCTGCTGCCCACGCTGCTTCAATGGCGAGCGCGAGCGCCCTGGCCACGCATTTGACGAGCATCAGGGTCCCATTCCACATCTTTGTCCATGGTTACGGCTCGGAACCGCCTCTCTCGGGCAAGAACAGTTGGAAGGAGGAAGTCCTGGGCAGCGATACCTCTTATCGGAGCGAAGGACGTGACGTCTCGCCGAGAACTGAACGAGGCCGCCGGATCGATACTGCGGCGTGGGCAGCATTCCTAATCTGGTTCGGAGCCTCGATCCTGGCCAATGTCGGATGGGGATGGTTTCTCGCCGGCCTTGGCATCATCGTTCTTGTAGCTCAGGCGGCCTTGCGGATAGCAAGCGAAAAGAACGACGGCCTTCGGCTCATTGGCGGTGCTGTATTTCTTATCGCAGGCATCTGGGAAATCTTCAACCTGCGGTGGCCTCTGGCCCCGCTTCTCGTAATCCTGCTTGGGGTCGGCCGTCTTTGGCGGGCGTTCTATGGTGGGCCGAGATCAACACGCTGAGCAGCCGCGACGACTGAAGCCGACGGTTAGTGAATGTAGAGGTCAACCCGACCCTCCTCCAGGTAGGTCTCGAACCATGCCCGCCAAGACAACCGTGCCTTTGCAACGGCCCTGAGAAGGGATTCAAAACACTGCGGCACGGCTGTGTGGAATTGTTCGCATTCAAACGACTTTTACCGCCGGTATGTTGTGCCCTCTCGCCCTGATCGCGGAGGAACACATGGGATCGCCCGAGCACGTCGTCGAAATCATTCGCGACAAGAAATGGACTGTCCGCGTTACCGCCTACGGCAATACGCAAACTGTCCCATTCGAGGCCCAAAGTCACGCACGGTCCTATGCCGATGGCCAGGCGTTCCGGCTTGGCGTCGAAGTGGTGGAACGCAAGAAGTGCGCCTGAAACTGGCTGACGGTCACTTCTGGGGCGTATTGCGGGTCTCTTCATTGCAGACGAAATAGTCACTCGCCGCCGCGAGGACCGCCAGGAAGGCGGCGCCATATCGCGCGAACCCGAAGGCCTCCGCCGCGGCAATCTTGGCCCCGCGCTTGTGCTCCCTGACAAAATGGGCCGCCACGTCCCGAGCCTCGTCGGCAGCCTTACCGAACAGCGCGCGCTCCCTGGCAGTTGGCCGGAATGCCTGGCCGATGACATGGCCGAGCAACAACCCTCCCGCGGATCCAGCGATCATCTTGGCCCGATCGAAATTTGTAACGGCCCGATGCTTAGCGCCTTGATAACGACTTGCGCCTGCGTCTGCATGCCCGTCGCTGGTCGACGCTGCAATATTCGCCTCGGTTCCCCGCGCAGGCACATTGCCCTCAGCACTCCTTCTTCCCGCATCGAACACAGCAACGGCGCCCAAGGCCACGGCGGCCGCCGTGCCACCATTCTCCTTGACGGCATCGGAGACACCACCCAGCACCCCGGCGACTTTCTGTTTGGCATAATGCGTGGAAACCTCCACCAGGTGCCGGGGTTGTAGCCGGCGGCTCAACTCGCTCACCGGGGCAAACAGCGCCTGCCGTTCTGCGCGGCTCTGCACCAGGATATCCCGGATCTCATTGTTGGGTTGAGCCATAGCGTATCCCCTGCTTCAACGTTGCGAAGTCTGTCCGCACCTGATTGACGGTCTCAACGGGCGTGATGGTCCATCCGATCAGCGCCCGCTTGGCCAGATAGAGGGACATCAAGCCTGCCGCCATCAACACAAGGCCGACAATCAAACAGGCGAGCATCGAGCCAGCCCCGAAGAAGATCAGCGCCAGGATGAGGAACTGAACCAGCGCGAACGCTGCTAGGACAAAGAACCCGACCGCTGCCACGCCACATGCGCCAACCGACACGAGCGTCGTGGACTTGGCTCGCATTTCCGCCTTGAGCAGACGCAGATCGAGACGCATCAGCGAAGCAAATTGGCTTACTGCTTCGCCGAGCACGCTCCCGAAGGGCCGGCGATCCATCCCGTCATCCATGCGAATGATCTTTCTCAGGACCGATCGGAGCTTCGCATGATCCGCGTCAGGACCACGCCGGCGAGGATGCCGACGCCGAAAAAGGCGGCTGGCTGGCGCTGCGCGAATTTCGTTACGGAATCGAGCAACTCGCCGACGTTGCGGTCCCTGATATCGGTGGAGATGCGCTCGACCCCTTCGGCAGCACTGCGGACCATGCTTGCGACCTGCGGCGATTGCTTTTCGATGCCGTCGGCCGCGTCCTTCACGGAATGGGCAATGTTGGCAATGGCGTCGGCGCCCGCGGTTTTGTTGGACTCGACCGCGTCCTTGAAGGCGCCGGCGGCATCGGAGGCGACAGACCCGGCATACTCCTTCGCGTCGCTCGACACGGAGGCCGCTGCATTTTTGAGATGCGACGCGGTCTCCGCCGCACTCGTCTTCAACTTGCCGAGAGCTTCCTTGCTGGTCTCGGCACGGTCGCTGTCAGCGTTGCCCCGCCAGCCATTCTCGTTGGCGATGCCTGAGCCCGTAAAGTCATCTGTTGTTGGCGTGTTCACGATATTTCACTCCTGTTGCTAGGAATGGAACTTCGCCATCATCATGCGGTTCCTGCCGCTGACGAATAAACCGCGGGGGATATTCGTCCGGACCCCGTGCCCGCAGCTAGGCAATCGGCAGCACGACCGTGAACCTGGTTTCCTCAGGGTCGGAAGCGACGTCAATACATGGTGGCACGAACTACGCGGCCCCCCGCTCCGCCTTGGCGAAGTCATCTGGGCTCGGCGCAAGGCGGAGACCTCCGTCTCACTCGTCGCGGCAGAAAAGCCAAGACGAGCCGCTCAATGGTCAGTGCACGAGGCGAGCGTGATTGATCGTCTGGAGGATGCTTTCGATGAGATCCTTCTCACTGAACGGCTTGCCAAGCAGGGGAACATTGGGCGGTCGATCAGCAATCGCGTCCGCGTCAGCATAGCCAGATATGATCACCGCCGGCCAATCCGGGCGCAGATTGCGCGCAAACCGGATTACGTCTACGCCGGACACAAGGGGCATGGCGAAATCCGTGACAATGACGTCAAAATCACGTGGCGCCTTTTCGATCATGGCCAGCGCCTCGGTGCCCCCTGATGCGCAAGTCACTGCAAAACCCCGCAACCGCAGTGACTCTGCGGTGAGTTGCCGCAACGCACCGCTGTCATCGACCAGGAGAATGGACGGGCGCGCCTTGCCCGCGTCGTTCAGGATTTGCTCGACGCCAGGCTCGGCAGCATGATCGCCTGTGGGCTGTTCGATGGAACGTGGCAGCCAGAGTTCCATTGCAGTTCCGCGGCCAAGGACGCTGTCTATGCGCAGCGCACCGCCAGACTGCTTCATGAACCCATACACCGTGCTCAGACCCAGGCCCGTGCCCTTTCCGACAGGCTTGGTGGTGAAGAATGGTTCGATAACCTTGACCAGGATATCCGGCGCGATGCCCGCGCCGGTATCCAGGACCGTGATAACCACATAGTCGCCCGGCTTCAGGTCTTCTGATGCCTTCTTGGTCGTTCGATTCTGCGCCTGCACGCGAATTGTTCCTCCTGATGGCATGGCGTCACGGGCATTGAAGACCAGGTTCATCAGGGCCAGTTCGAGTTGGCTGGCATCGACATGCGCGGGCCAAACGCTGTCGTCAACCATCCACTCGAAGCGGATCAGGCCACCTAGAACCGGGGCGACCAACCCGTTCATCGTGTCGCCAAGCGTGGCGAGACGAACGGCTGCAGGCTTCAGATTTTGGCGCCGCGAAAAGGCGAGCATGCGGGTAATGAGTTCGACGCCTTGTTTTGCCGAACGCCGGGTCAGATCGAGGATTTGCTTCGTCTGCTCGTCCAGCGTTGTACGCCGCTCGAGCAAACCGAGCCCGCCCAGAACTGCGGCGAGCAGATTGTTGAAGTCGTGCGCCAACCCACCCGTGAGCTTGCCGATTGCATCGAGGCGTTGCGCTTGAACAAGCTGATCCTCCAGCGCGCGCCGCTCCGTCACGTCAAGCAAGGTGCCCAGGATCTCGGGCGGACGCCCATCGGCGCCCTTCGAAAGAATACCCTGATCCAGAAAGATCCGGTATTGACCATCTGCGCACTGCCAGCGGAACTCGCATGTGTAGGAGCCCGTCACCTTCGCGCCGAGCAGCGCCTGCCTCACCCTTGGCAGATCATCAGCATGAACCCGACTCAGCCCGAAGCATGGATCGGACGTCAGCTTTTCCGGTGCAAACCCTGTCAGGCGCTCGATTCCTCCGGTGACAAACCGGGTGGCGAAGGGCGGTTCTGCCGCTCTTGCGTGGAAGCAAACCGGCAACGAGCCAAGAATTGCTTCTTGGCGCTCCTCCACGCCGCGCAACGAGCGCTCGGCCTCCAGTTTCGCCTGCTCGGCATGCAGGGCCTTGGCCAGCAACACCTGCTCGGCGACCGCCTTGCGCTGGACTTCAAGAGTCTTTTCATGAAGTTCGACGAACACCGCCACCTTGGAGCGCAGCATCACCGGATCAAAGGGCTTGAAGACATAATCCACCGCCCCTGCATCGTAGCCACGCAGCATATGAGCATCCTCCTTGTTGATGGCCGTCAGGAAGATCAAGGGCGTGCGTTTGGATTGTTCGCGCTGGCGGATCAGCGCGGCGGTCTGATAACCGTCGAGGCCCGGCATCAGCACATCAAGCAGAATGACGGCAAACTCTTCTTTCAGCAGGCTGCGAAGCGCCTCTTCGCCAGATTGCACGGCGACCACCTCCCCGATTGGGGACAGGACTTCCTGGATCGCCAAGAGATTGCGTTCGTCATCATCGACGGCAAGGATGCGTGCCTTGGCCGGGCGATCAACAAGCGGGACGATCTCGAACTTCTTCGACCGGGTTCGCGGGAGCTTTTGCATCGAACACCCGTCAGCTAACTGCCTGGAGGATTTTCTCCGGATTCTCGACCCGTGCGCGTGAGCGGCCGATCCAGACCCGAAGCAATGCCAGCAAGAGGTCGAGATCGACAGGCTTGGCGATGTAGTCGGACGCGCCCGCGTCGAGGCACTTCTGCCGATCGCCTTTCATGGCCTTGGCGGTTACCGAAATCAGCGGGATGTGGGCTATTTCAGGCGTGCTGCGTATCCGCCGCATTGTCTCATAGCCATCCATCTCCGGCATCATGATGTCGATCAAGGCGGCATCGACGTCCGGCGATTGCTGCAGGAGCGCGATGCCGTCGCGGCCACGTTCGGCATGCATGACGACAATGTCATAGGTCTCAAGAACGCTGGTGAGCGAATAGATGTTGCGAATATCATCATCGACGATGAGAACCTTCGCGCCGGCAAGACTGGACCTGTTGCCGGCCTGGGCGGCTTGCATCTCACCGTCATCGCGCGCCCCGCCCGGCAGCGTTGCGGAAATATGCAGGGCCAGTTGAGCCAAATTCTCGGCCCGCGGAACATCCTTCCAGGCCGGGTTCAAGGCCAGCACCTGTTCGACCGCGTCCGAGTGCGGGGCGAAGAACAAAAGCGGCGGCAAGGCACCAGCGAATTGGCTGGCAAGGTCGTCGAGCAGCTGCGCGTTCTCCTTGCCCGACCGTCCGAGGCCGAGCACAACCGCATCATATGACGCGATATCGATATCATCGGCGTTGGCGACAACCCTGGCGATTGCCGTCACCGACGTGACACCGTCGCGTATTGCTTCAACCAGCGACAACCGGCGTTCCGGATCTGGATCGGCCACCAGGACCCGGCGCTGAATGCGCAGCTTCCTCGAATGGATGTCCTGAAACACCTTTAACAACTCATCGGACGACACGGGCTTGGTGGAGATGCTCGATACACCCTTGCGCGCAAGATCTTCGGTATCGTCCGCGCCTGAAATCACATGAACCGGAATGCCTCTCGTCTTTGGATCGTGGCGGAGCAGATCAAAGAGCACCCAGCCGTCAATGTCCGAAAGGCCCAAATCCAGGGTGATCGCGTCGGGAACCAGCTTTCGCGCCAGCGCCAATGTGCCTGAGCCGGCGGTCGACAACACGCCTTTCAGTCCGGCCGATCGCGCCATGCCAAGCAGCAAGCCGCCAAAGGTCGGATCGTCCTCGACGATCAGCACGATGCGATCCTCGGGGGATATGGCATCGCGGTCGTCGATCAGCTCTGAGGGCGCGCTGGCGGGCAGTGCGGCGCCGACCGCCTCGATTGGCGCATGCAATTCCGGTTGAGCGGTCATGGCGCCGCGAGGGCCGTCCAAGGGAATGACCAGGGTAAATGTCGATCCCTTGCCCGGCGTGCTTTCCACCCTCAGTTCACCGCCAAGCAGACGGGCGATCTCGCGGCTGATCGAGAGGCCAAGGCCGGTGCCTCCGTACTTGCGGCTGGTGGTGCCGTCAGCCTGCTGGAAGGCCTCGAAGATCAGCTTCTGCTTGTCTTGCGGGATGCCGATGCCGGTGTCGGCGACCGCAATGGCCAGTGCTTTGGCGGGGTGTTTGTCGGTGGTGCGACGGCCGGACCGTTCGAGACGAAAACTCAGGCTTACCTCACCCTCGGAGGTAAACTTGAATGCATTCGAAAGCAGATTGAGAACGATCTGCTGCAAGCGCTTCTCGTCGGTGCGAACCGCCTCGGGAAGCGCGGGATCGACATGGATCGTGAAGCCAAGTCCTTTGTCGGCTGCAAGCTGACGGAATGTCCGCTCCATATGCTGCCTGAGATGCGCCACGGGCATATCGTTAATGTCGACCGAAACCGTTCCGGACTCGATCTTGGACAGATCGAGAATGTCATTGATGAGACTGAGCAGATCCGTTCCGGCCGAATTGATCGTGCGCGCAAATTCGACCTGTTTCTCGTTGAGATTGCCATGCTGGTTGGTGGCAAGCAGGTTCGAAAGGATGAGCAGCGAATTGAGGGGCGTCCGCAGCTCATGGCTCATGTTTGCAAGAAATTCGGACTTGTATTTGGAGGTAAGCGCCAGCTGCTCGGCCTTTTCCTCGAGCGCCCGGCGTGCCATCTCGATTTCGAGATTCTTGTTTTCGACCTGCTTCTTCTCATTCTCCAGAAGCTGAGCCTTTTCCTGCAGCTCTTCATTCGTGGCGTGCAACTCCTCCTGCTTCTTGGTCAGCTCCGTCTGGCGCGCCTGCAGCTCGGAGGTCAGCAACTGGGATTGCTTGAGCAGACCTTCGGTGCGCATCGTCGCCGCGATGGTGTTGAGAACGATGCCGACCGACTCCATCAGCTGATTGAGAAACGACTGATGCGTGTCGCGAAACTCGCTGAACGAGGCGAGCTCGATGACGGCCTTCACCTCATCTTCGAACAAAGCCGGAAGAATGATGATGTTCGCCGGCGATGCGCCGCCAAGACCTGAGGTGACGCGCAGGAAGTCCGGCGGCACGTTGTCAAGCATGATGGCCCGCTTGTCGGCCGCGCTTTGGCCGACAAGCCCTTCGCGCAGGTCGAGGCGTTGCTTGATGGCCGCCTTGCTCTCGGCCCCGTAGGAGGCCGCGAGTTCAAGATAGGATTCCTCCTCGTCGCGATTGGTCACGTAGAAAACGCCGTACTGCGCGTTCACCAAAGGAGCGAGCTCGGACATGATCAGGCGCGACACGGTCGCAAGATCGCGCTCGCCCTGCAGCATGCGTGAGAAACGAGCGAGGTTGGTTTTCAGCCAGTCCTGCTCCGCGTTCTTCAGCGTCTGATCCTTGAGGTTGCGGATCATCTCGTTGATGTTGTCCTTCAGCGCTGCGACTTCGCCGGAGGCCTCGACACTGATCGAGCGGGTGAGATCGCCCTTGGTGACAGCGGTCGAAACCTCCGCAATGGCGCGCACCTGGGTGGTCAGATTGGCTGCCAGCTGGTTGACGTTGTCAGTGAGATCTCGCCACAGGCCCGCGGCGCCGGGCACGCGTGCCTGACCACCGAGTTTGCCCTCGATGCCAACCTCCCGTGCCACATTGGTCACCTGGTCGGCGAAGGTCGCCAGCGTCTCGATCATGCCGTTGATCGTGTCAGCCAGCGACGCGATCTCGCCTTTCGCATCCACCGTCAGTTTCCGCTTGAGGTTGCCTTGTGCAACCGCCGTGACGACTTCGGCAATGCCGCGCACCTGATTGGTCAGGTTGGTTGCCATCAGATTGACGTTGTCGGTGAGATCTTTCCAGGTGCCGGCGACGCCTCGCACTTGCGCCTGCCCGCCGAGCTTGCCTTCGGTGCCCACTTCGCGCGCCACACGCGTCACCTCGCCGGCGAAGGAATTCAACTGGTCGACCATGGTGTTTATGGTCGACTTCAGTTCGAGGATTTCGCCTTTTACGTCCACGGTGATCTTCTTCGAGAGATCGCCGCGCGCCACCGCGGTCGTCACTTCGGCGATGTTGCGAACCTGTCCGGTGAGATTCTCCGCCATGGAATTCACATTGTCCGTCAGGTCCTTCCAGGTCCCGGCGACACCGCGCACCTGCGCCTGCCCGCCCAGTTTTCCTTCGGTGCCGACTTCGCGTGCGACACGCGTCACCTCGCCCGCAAATGAATTCAGCTGGTCGACCATCGTGTTGATGGTGGATTTGAGCTCAAGAATCTCCCCCTTCACGTCAACTGTAATCTTCTTGGAGAGGTCGCCGAGCGCCACCGCGGTCGTCACTTCGGCGATGTTGCGCACCTGACCAGTCAGGTTGGCGGCCATGGCATTCACATTGTCAGTCAGGTCTTTCCAGGTGCCGGCCACGCCTCGCACCTGTGCCTGGCCGCCGAGCTTGCCGTCCGAGCCAACCTCACGCGCAACGCGCGTCACTTCCGAGGCAAAGGAGTTCAACTGATCCACCATCGTGTTGATGACATCCTTGATCTGCAGGATCTCGCCCAATGCGTCGACGGTGATCTTCTGTGTAAGGTCCCCTGTCGCGATGGCCGTTGCGACCTTGGAGACGTCGCGCAGCTGCACCGTCAGGTTGCCCGCCATGGCGTTGACGTTGTCGGTCAGATCTTTCCATGTGCCGCCGACGCCTTCCACATGCGCCTGGCCGCCGAGCTTGCCTTCCGAGCCGACCTCGCGCGCCACCCGCGTGACCTCGGATGCAAAAGAGTTGAGCTGGTCGACCATCGTGTTGACGGTATCCTTGAGCTCCAGGATTTCGCCTTTGACATCCACGGTGATCTTTTTCGACAGATCACCGCGGGCGACGGCCGTGGTCACCTCGGCGATGTTGCGGACCTGGCCGGTCAGGTTTGCAGCCATCAGGTTGACGTTGTCGGTCAGATCCTTCCAGGTACCGCCGACACCCCTCACTTCCGCCTGGCCGCCCAGCTTGCCTTCCGTTCCCACTTCACGCGCCACGCGCGTCACCTCGGAGGCGAAAGAATTGAGCTGATCCACCATCGTGTTGATGGTGTCCTTCAGCTCCAGAATCTCTCCCTGGACAGCAACCGTGATCTTTTTCGACAAGTCGCCGGAGGCGACGGCGGTGGTGACTTCGGCGATGTTGCGCACCTGGCCGGTCAGGTTTTCAGCCATGGAATTGACGTTGTCGGTGAGGTCCTTCCAAGTGCCCGCGACGCCACGCACCTGCGCCTGTCCGCCGAGCTTGCCCTCGGTGCCGACTTCGCGCGCCACGCGCGTCACTTCCGAAGCGAAGGAATTGAGCTGATCGACCATCGTGTTGATGGTGTTCTTCAACTCCAGGATTTCGCCTTTCACATCGACCGTGATTTTCTTGGACAGGTCGCCCAGTGCCACGGCTGTCGTCACCTCTGCGATGTTGCGCACCTGACCCGTCAGGTTCTCCGCCATGGAGTTCACATTGTCGGTCAGGTCCTTCCACGTGCCTCCAACGCCTTCGACACGGGCTTGCCCACCGAGCTTGCCTTCGGTGCCGACCTCGCGCGCCACACGCGTCACTTCCGAGGCGAAGGAATTGAGCTGATCGACCATCGTGTTGATGGTGTTCTTGAGTTCGAGAATTTCGCCTTTCACATCGACCGTGATTTTTTTCGACAAGTCGCCGGAAGCGACCGCGGTGGTCACTTCCGCGATGTTTCGCACCTGGCCGGTTAGATTGGTGGCCATGGCATTGACGTTGTCGGTCAGATCTTTCCAGGTACCAGCCACGCCTTTCACGCGCGCCTGCCCACCCAGCTTTCCTTCCGTACCGACCTCGCGGGCGACACGCGTCACCTCAGAGGCAAACGAGGCCAGTTGCCCGACCATGGTGTTGACGATCTTGCCGATGCGCAGGAACTCGCCACGCAGCGGTCGGCCGTCGATTTCAACCATCATCGTCTGCGACAGGTCCCCCTTGGCAACAGCGCCGATGACGCGCGCCACTTCCGCCGTGGGCTGAACCATGTCTTCAATGAGATCGTTGACCGATCTGACGCTCGATTCCCAGCTGCCCGTGGCGTTGCGGACATGGCCCCGCTCGCCAATCCTGCCATCCTTGCCGACGACCCTGCTCAGCCGTTCGAATTCACGTGTCACCTGATCGTTCAGTTCGACTATTTGATTGAAGGTGTCGGCAATGTCGGAGTCTGTGCCCTCGTAGACGTTGTCGATGCGGACCGAGAAGTCGCCTCGCCTAAAAGCTTTGAGAGAATTGAGAATTTGTCGGCGGTCGAGTTGCGTTCTTGATGCCTGCACGCTCACAGTGCCACTCCCCCAGCTAGCGGTTTGTGAAGTAAGATCTGCCCGATAAGTCCATCGCCCCATGCGGCGAAAGGTGCATCCCGCCGCAAGCGGAAGAACGTGAAACACCAAGAATGGTTCCGCTCGTAGAATCCTCAATTCCGAGGGCATTTGGTGCCGCCGCAGACAGCGGCAAGGACCCTTGTTTGGCGAACCTGGCTGGACGTATCGGCAATGGCGGTCGTCGAAACATTAGCCGTTCAGTGCTTGAAATGAGACCGGCTGCGAGATGAGACCGGGTCATCATTTCGGCAAGGCGATTCCCGTACTACCGAGGCCTCGAAATTGGTTCACAAACCGCGCGCGGCAGGGGAAAAGATGCGGCTACCCTGACCCGGGGAAGGCAAACCCGAGCCTTCACGGGCGAGACACGGCAACGCCGGACACTTCAGACTTTCCAAGCCGACGACCTTGGGAGAGGTGGATTGCAATCCCGGGCCAGGCGCCGCACCCGCTGCCCGCGCTAAGCGCCTCCTGCCGGCGATGGGACTTGCTTCCGCGCTTTCCATTGGCGAGCTCGCCACTTTATGGACGCCGGGCGTGAGTGCCCATATTGAGTTCTACGCCTGGAACCTTGACCGACGTCAAAGGCTGCTTTTTCCTATATTCGCGAATGACCGTTTCCTGCTGAGGCGCGACCATGAAATGCTGTGCCGCGACCGGGCCGACGCCAGCGAAGAGCAGCAGCGCCGCAACGGCGCCCGTAAATGCGTACTCATGACCTTTTGCTTTGCGGCCGACTGCTCAAGCCGGCCTAGAATCCGATCTCGGGAAAAGCCTTAAAGGTTCCTGGCTGTGGGTCGGTGGCCAGACGTAGGACTTTCGTCTGATCGTAAAAACGCAAAGGTCTGCCCCATCAGGTCAGGTGGAACAGCTTAATCCCAAGATTGTTGTTCTCAGGAAGTTCGGAGAGTTCACATGGATAGAAGTGTCAGCCAAGCGCGCTGGTTGCTCGCACCGCTATTTGCGACAGCCGTTACGTTTCTCATGATCGGAATAGTTCTTGGCTGACAATCCTGCAGATCCACGCAGCTACGTCCCTTCCTGTGTGGATGAGGGTTCGCGGGCCGTACGGTGGCACGCGAGCCCTCAATTGAATCGGCTGGACTGCCGCCGATGACCGTATCCTCGCGTCTCTGCTGGCCGAAAGGCCGCTTAAGGGCTGGGGCAAGGTGCCGCCGCTTCGCGAATGGGGCGGCGGACCCTTGTGGTTGGCCTCAGACGGCAATGTAACCTTGCCAGGGACGATTTTTTGGAGCCAGAATATGGGCAGCTTCGAAATGATTGACTTGCTCTGTGTGGTCGAGGCTTGCAAGCGCGATCGAGTGGTCGGGAGCTTCGTGTCGATGGCCGAAAGCGTGGAAGAGTTGCGGGTACTGACCGGGGATTTCGTATCTTCAGACGATTTGATGGCAAACGCCCTCTCAACGGTAGCGCTTGCGCGAGGCTGCTCGGTTTTGTTCGACGAAAAGGCCTGCTCACCGTTCTGACGTGGCGCGTCCTCCTCGCCTCTTATAGTGCGCGAACCAATCGATACACCGAGCCGACACAACATCCTTGTCAAAGTTGAATGCAAGTGCGGCAACCTACTCCTGCGCGGGTGCGACGATCAGCTGCGAGCGGTGGCCGTCGAACCTAGCTTTATGCTCTAACGCACGAACCGATTCCAAAGCGGCGAGTTCAACCGCCAAAGGCGCGTCTCAATTTCCAGGAGATCGGGGACACTGACTTTGAGGTGGTGCATCGTGCCTACGTTATGTCACACCGCTTGCGCAGCCGTAGGATCGTCATTGGGGGGCCTATGCGCAGCCGGCGCCTATAAAGGGTCAGAGGGACGGCTGTCTCGTGTGGCCGACCAGCTCGGCGGGCGTCTTCCGGCAGCTCGGCGATGACGGTTTGCGGGTCCCCTCCTTGTCAAAATTGAGACCTGGGGCAAACGCGACAATCGCCGCCATCGGAAGGTATGATTAGTGCTATGGGCAGATCATGATGCGCGCATTCTTTCGATTGGTTGCCGTTGTGATGGTGGTGTCCGGCCTGACTGGCTGCATCAGTATTCCCTACTACGCGCAATCCGTGGAGGGGCATCTGCAGATCATGACGGCGCGCAAGGATGTCGAAAAACTGATCGAGGATCCGTCGACGCCGAAGGCGTTGCGCGCCCGACTGGCCTCGGCGAGCGCCATACGACAGTTTGCAACAGATGAACTGGCCCTTCCCGACAACAAAAGCTATCGCAGCTATGTCGATGTCGGCCGGGACGCGGTGACATGGGCCGTCTTTGCCGCGCCGGAATTTTCGCTGACGCCTCGAAGCTGGTGCTTTCCCGTTTTCGGCTGCGTCCCTTATCGCGGATATTTCTCCAGGAAGGCCGCGACTGAAACCGCTGTCGAACTTCAAGGCCAGGGCATGGACGTCTATGTGAGCGGCATTACCGCATATTCCACGCTTGGCTGGTCAAGTGACCCGCTGCTCAGCACGATGCTCAGCCAGGATGAAACGTATCTTGCAGGGCTGGTTTTCCATGAACTGGCCCACCAGCGCGTCTATGTGCACGACGATTCCGCATTCAACGAGGCGTTCGCTGTCGCCGTCGAAACAACGGGCGTGAAAAAATGGCTGCGCGCGGCTGGCAATGCTGCCGAGTTGCGCCGCTACGAAGCTGTCTTGAGGCGCAAAGCTGAATTTCTTTCGCTCGTCTCGCAAACCCGGAAGGAGCTGGCGCAAGTCTATCACAGCGCCGCCACCTCGGAGCAGAAGCGGGCGGCCAAGATGGCCGCGTTTGAACGGCTACGATTGCGTTACCGACATATGCGCGACAGCCGCTGGGGTCGATACCGGGGCTACGATGCCTGGTTCGCTTCCCCGATCAACAACGCAAAGCTCGCCGCGACTTCCGTCTATAGTGATCGGGTGCCCGCGTTTCTCCACCTGTTCGACTTGTGTTCAGGCGACTATGCACGGTTTTATGCGTTGGTTCGACGAATTGGCGCACAGGACAAAGCTCACCGCGGCGAAGCGCTTGCAGCGGCGCGTAGCTGTTATTAAGCCGATTAAACGTGAAGGCGCGAAGCGCCACGGTTTATGGATTGTTTTGGACGCTTCGCGGACACACTCGCGCAGCATAGAGGAGCTAAGTGGATCATTGGTCAGCCGAGCGCCAAAGTCTGACCGTGATCATCAAGGCCGAGCTGACGGTCAGTTGTCAGGCGGAAGACATCAGCGAAGCGGACGTTCCGCAGGCACCTGATTGCGGACCTAGATACTACGAGCAATCACTTTTGGAGGATGGCCCAAACCTAACAGCCTGGCATCGCGTAGCTCGGCGACAGTGACGATCCGTTGTCCGCGTCGAGCGCCAGTCGCTCGCAGCGCTCGCCGTCGGACTCATCAATGAAGCTCTCTAAATGTCTGAAGCCGAGCTTCGCCAATATCCGCCGCGACGCCACATTGCGCGCAGCCGCCTCGGCGGTCACCCGTTCAAGCGCCAGAGTTTCAAAGGCGTAGCGCAGGACTTCGCGCGCCGCCTCGCTGCCCAGTCCGCAGCCCCAATGCGCCCGCGCCAGCACAAATCCCAAGGCGGCCGCCTTGTCGTCAGTTGCGCTGAAGGTCAGGGTGATCGTCCCGATCGCGTCTGATCCTCCTGCTTGGTCGATGGACCACTGGATCGCCTTGCCGTCAGCGAACCGCTGACGCGATCGGGCAACCCATCGCTCCCCTGCGCTTATGTCGTCGGGAACGGGATCGCCGGCAACAGAGGCCGCTTCGACATCTGTCGCGCGCGCAAACCATGCTGGGATATCCCGTTCGATCGGCGCCCGAAGCACGAGCCTTGGTGTCGTGAGCTGGGGAAATCGGATTGTCTCCATCGGGGGGATTTTCAACTTGAGGCGGTGCCAACGCAACGGCGCTGACGCGCACTTCAGGTCAGGTCAGATCAGGTCAGGTCAGGTCAGGTCAGGTCAGGTCAGGATAAGGACGATCTTCAGGTGTCCGGATCGACGATGACGATGCGACGGTCGGCCAATACGAAATACCTGTAGGTTCATAGGCTGGTATATCTTGACGATACGCGCCGGCAGACGATGCAGCCGAATCTTGTGCCGGGCACCCTCTATGGCAACAGAAATTTCGAAATCGCCATTGGACACAGTCCCATACGGCTCACGTCTGATCGTCGAACACCTTCGACTGACGGCAGAAACCGGACAACGGTTCCATCGACGTTCCCAGCATCGCCTCAGTTCAACCGTCGGCCGGTCGATTTGTCGAAAAGATGAATCGACCGGGGCTGACCAGTCAGATGGATCTCTTCTCCGACCGTGATCTCGGCGTCGCGGGGCAGTTCCACCGTCAACATGCGGGTATCGCCGATCTCCACATACGCATATGTTTGGCTCCCAAGGCGCTCCGCCACGACCACCTCTCCCGAAAACCAAGCCTGCTCGGGCAAACAGCTGGTGAGATCTTCCGGGCGAATGCCAAACACGGCGGAGGGAATGCGGCGTTCGCCGGCAAGTCCCATGGCATCGATCGAGCGCCCGAGAACGGTGATCGTATTGCCATCACCGAACGACGCATCGATGGTGTTCATCGTCGGGCTGCCAATGAAGCGTGCCACGAACAGGCTTGCGGGCCTGTGGTAGAGGTCCAGCGGCTTGCCGATCTGCTCGACCACACCCGCATTCATGACTGCGATCCTGTCGGCCAATGTCATGGCTTCGACCTGGTCATGGGTGACGTAGATCGTCGTCGCTTTCATGCGGTTGTGAAGCTTGGCGATCTCCAGGCGCATTTCGACGCGCAGGGCGGCATCGAGATTGGAGAGAGGTTCGTCGAAGAGAAATGCCGCCGGTTCGCGAACGATCGCGCGTCCCATGGCGACCCGCTGGCGCTGGCCGCCGGACAATTGCGCAGGCCGCCGCTTGAGAAAATCCTTGATCTTGAGAACATTGGCGGCGTCTCCCACGCGCCTGCCGATTTCGTCTTGAGACGCGCCACGCATCTTCAGCCCGAAGGACAAATTATCCTCCACAGTCATATGCGGGTACAGCGCGTAATCCTGAAACACCATCGCGATGTTGCGCTCGGACGGCGACAGGGTGTTGACCTTGCTGCCCGCAATCGCCAGATCACCGCCCGATATGTCCTCAAGCCCGGCGATCATGCGCAGAAGCGTCGACTTCCCGCAGCCGGACGGGCCAACCAGCACAAGAAATTCGCCGCTGGCAATCTCGAGGTCGATGTCGTGGATCACCGGAACCTCGCCATAGGACTTACGGATTTTCTTCAGCGTAATCGCCGCCATGGTATTTTTCCTCCCGAAGCGTTTCGGCCTTGACGGCCATTATCGATATCAATATCGATAATGATAAGGTGTCAAAAGTGCAACCGCAGCAGGCCGGATCGATGACTTATTTTTCAGCGCGCCCCTCGGTGAGCAGGCCACCCAAGGCGGCAACCGCCTTCAACGCCTTGAAGCGAGATATCATGTTGGGAAATCTGGCGGCCGGCACTAGCCTGACAGAGCTGGAACTGGCGGCGCATTTCCAGTGCAGCCAGGGGACGGTGCGTGAGGCTCTCCTGCAATTGCAGGAGGAAGGTCTCGTTCGCCGCCAAGGCCATCGCGGAACGCAGGTGTGTGAATGCACGGCGGACGAAGCCATCGAGATGTTTCGCCTGCGCACCCAGATCGAATGCAGCGGCCTGTCTCGCACGATGAGTTCGCCAGACCGGAAATTGATCCCGGAACTGAATGCCATGCTGGACGACATGCTTGCGGCGGCCGATTCCGACGATGAACTTCGACTTGCCTCCATCGATCGGGATTTTCATCGTCGTATTCTCGAAAGCGCCAACCTGTCCGCCCTGGACCCGATCCTGCACCGCTGTCTCGTGCACAATCACCGCTTCAAGATTTCGCGAAGCAAAATGGCACGCGATCTGCGGGCAACGGCCTTGCGTCATCGCAGCCTCATCGAAGCCATCGAAAGCGGCGACGTCGCCAACGCCATCACGGCCATGCGCCACCATATCGCAACCATCGTCGACTTCGGTCCCGAGGTTTTCCCGGATGGCAACAGGTGAGCGCGCATCAGCCAGATCCGGGCATCATCTCGCCGCAGATGCAAGCGCTGATGGAGAAGGTGGCGGCGGAAACCGGCCCTCAACCAGATCCGACCCTTTTGCCGGCCGCGGAAGGGCGGTCTGTGTCGGCGCGCAATAGCCGGCGCTGGAATGTCAACCTGCCGGAAATGGCAGCAGAAACGGAGGTGTGGATCCCTGCCGATCCGGCGCTCGGATCCGAGCGGTGCCGAATACGCATCTTGACACCGGACAATGCCGACAACGGCATCGTTTTTTTCGTTCACGGCGGAGGTTTCGCCTTTTGCAGCCCTGAAACACATGAGCGCTGTGGCCGGGTGCTCGCAAACGAAACCCGCATGCCGGTGGCCATGCCGGATTACAGGCTTGCACCGGAAAACCCGTTTCCCGCTGGACTGCTTGATGTCGTCGCCTGTCTGCGCGCGCTTCTGGACGGCCGGGTCGACGGAACGATCGCTCGTCCCTTTTTCGTGTCAGGAGATTCGGCCGGCGCCAATCTCGCGCTGGCGGCGATGCTGCACGAGCAGGCGGCGGAGCGAGCGCTCCCGGATGGTGGCCTGCTCTTCTACGGAAACTATGCCGACGATTTCAGCGCTCATTCCTATGCGCGTTTCGCCAACGGGCCCGGCCTGACGACCTCGAGAATGCAACGCTACTGGGACTGGTATGCCGGTGGTCGCGCGATCAGCGCCGATCCGCTCGCCTGTCCGCTCGCGGCGAGTGACGAGGCGCTGTTGCGGCTGCCGCCCCTATACCTGATGGCGGCCGGAGTCGATCCGCTGTTTTCAGACACTGTGACGTTGCACGCTCGACTGAAAGACCTGGGGCGCGCGGACGATATGGAGATCGTCCCCGGCGTGACCCACGGGTTCCTGCAGAACACCAACGAGCTCGAAGCCGCACGGGAGGCGCTGCGATCCGCAGGCGCGGCAGCAAGAAGGATGTAATCCCTACTTGAGACTGAATTGCTGAAAAACGGAGGAGACAACGGCAATGAAACTTTTCAGGAAACTCGCACTCGCACTCGCAGTGGCAACAGCCGCGTCGCTGGCGTTCAGCCCGACTCGGGCTGCCGAAACAGTCCGCTTCTGGTACCATTTCGACAATCCGGCAAATCCGATGTCGGACCTGGTGGCCAAGTTCGAGAAGGCCAATCCCGACATCAAGATCGAGGCTGAAAACGTTCCGTGGAACAGCTACTACGACAATCTCTATACCGCCCTCGTCGGCGGCAACGCGCCGGACGCGGCCATGGTCAAGCTGTTCGCCCAGCCGCGCCTGGCGGAGATGGGCGCTCTGGAACCGCTTGGCGAGCGGATCGACGCCTGGCCGGGCAAGGCCGACCTTCTCGACAACCTGCTTGAACTGAACAAGAGCGCGGACGGTCAGCAGTATTACCTGCCGATCCAGTATGTCGTGCTCTACCTCTATTACCGCACCGATCTGTTCGAGGCGGCCGGCCTCAAGCCGCCGACGACCTGCGAGGATTTCCGCGAGGCGGCGATCAAGCTTACCAAAGCGCCCGACACCTACGGCTTCGGCCTGCGCGGCGGCAAGGGCGGCTGGGACCAGTGGGGCGCCTTCGTATTCTCAAAGGGTGCCGAACTGAAGCCCGGCGGCCTGACGACACCGCAAGCAATTGCCGCCAACCAGTGGTTGCTCGAACTCTTCCAGAAGGACAAGGTCATTCCGCCATCCGCGCCGAATGACGGTTTCCAGGAAATCATCGCCGCCTTCAAAACCGGCAAGACGGCGATGACCATTCATCATATCGGCTCATCCAAGGATCTCGTGGCCGGGCTCGGCGACAAGGTTTCCGCCGTGCCGGTACCGAAATGCGGCGGCAAACAGTGGACCTCCTATGGCGATGAATCGCTGGCGATCTTCTCGTCGTCCTCGGTCAAGGATGCCGCCTGGAAATGGATCTCGTTCCTGGCGGAGGGCGAAAACAACGTCGCCTTCAACACGGCGACCGGCCAGATGACCGTCACGAAAAGCGGGGCAGCGAACTGGAAGCTGCATGAACGCCGCTTTGTCGATGCCACGGTTCAGTCCTTGCCGTTCGCGCATGTTCTGCCGCAAAGTTCAGGCACGTCCGAGTTCGTCAATACCGCCTGGCAGACGGCCATGCAGCAGGCGCTGACCGGTCAGATCACGTCGCAGCAGATGATGGAACAGCTCAACACGCTCTTTGCGCAATGAGGCTCTCGCGGTTTCGGCGGCCTGCCCGGCGGAACCGTCCCGTCGCAACAGCCTGAAAATCAGGAACGCCCGCATGTCGACGATCGTTTCAACGCCCGACGTCCACAAGGCAAAGCCCTTCTGGCAAAGCCAGCATTTCATGCCTTACTGGCTGCTGGCGCCGGCTGTTTTGGTCACCGCCGTGATCGTTTTCCTGCCGATGATCCAGGCTTTCTTCACCAGCTTCTACGATCTCGTCCTGTTCAAGCCGAACGCCAGTCGTTTCGTCGGCTTCGGCAATTATATCAGGCTGTTCAACGATCCGGTGTTCTGGACGGCGTTGTGGAACACGGTGATCTGGATCGGCCTGACGGTCCCTCTGCAGATGGGGCTCGGGCTGCTCACCGCACTGCTTCTCAACCGGGAGTTCCCATGGCGCGGACTTGCGCGGGCGCTGGTTATCATTCCCTGGGCGCTGCCGAGCGTCGTCATCGCGCTGATGTGGCGCTGGATCTACGATCCGAACACCGGCGTTCTCAACGATATTCTTCTCTATCTCCATGTGCTCCAGACGGCCGTTCCGTGGCTTGCCGATCCGGGCGTCGCGCTCTACGCGATCATCGCGACACTCACCTGGCAGGGCTTTCCCTTCTTTGCGGTGATGATCCTTGCTGGCCTTCAGGGCATTCCGAAAAGCCAGTACGAGGCGGCGTCCATCGATGGCGCGTCGGCATGGCGGCAGTTCGTGCATATCACCCTGCCCGGCATCGGCCCGGTCCTGGCCACTGCCGGTCTGCTGCGCGTGATCTGGGTCGCCAATTCGATGGATGTGATCTTCGTCATGACCGGCGGCGGGCCGGGCTATGCCACCCATACGTTGCCCCTCTATGCCTTCATCAAGGCGCGACAGAATCTCGATTTCGGCTACGGCACCACCATCGCCGTCACCTTCACCCTTTTCCTCGGCGTCTTCGTCGCCGTCTATCTGGCCCGCACCATGCGCGAGGTTGAACGATGAACAAACCCAGCACCCTGCGCCGCATCCTGACGACGGACCTGCCCGTCCTCCTGATCGTGTTTTTCGCCATGGCCCCCTTTGCCTGGATGATCCTGACATCGCTGACGCCCACGGCCGTTCTCAGTGCCACCGGCGTCTCGATTTCGCCCTCCGGCTGGAGTTTCGACAACTACGTCCGCCTGGTCGAGCAGACGTCGTTTCTGAAGAACATGCTGGACAGCCTGATCATCGCGGTGGGCACCGTCATCGTCGGCCTGCTGGTATCGGTCACCGCAGCCTATGCCTTCTCGCGCTTCCGGTTTGCCGGACGCAAGGCGATCATGCTGCAGTTTCTGCTGATCAACATGTTCCCGATCGTGCTTTTGATCTTGCCGCTCTTTGTGCTGTTTCGAAAGCTGAATATTCTCGACACGCATTTCGCGCTGATCCTGGCCAATGCGACGGCGGCCATTCCCTTCGCTGTCTGGATGCTGACGAGCTATGTCGGCGCGATCCCGAAGAGCCTCGACGAGGCGGCAATGACGGACGGCTGCTCGCGGCTGACGGCATTGCGCCGCATCGTGCTGCCGCTGATGATGCCCGGCATCATTTCCACCGGCATCTACATCTTCATCACGGCCTGGAACGAATATCTCTACGCGCTCACCCTCGGCGGCCGAAACGTTCGCCCGGTGACCGTCGCGATCCAGACGCTGATCGGTGAATATCAGATCGAATGGGGCCTGCTAGCCGCGGGCGCCGTCGTGGGTGCCCTGCCCGCCACGCTGCTGTTCCTTCTCGTGCAACGCCGCCTGATCGGCGGGCTGACCCAGGGTGCCGTAAAAGGCTGACCGCAATGCTGGCGTCGGCAACGATGCCGGGCCGACCGTGAAAGAGGACCGACACATGAACCCGATCGGGTTGATCTCCATGCAATATGCAAGGCCTTTCGTGGCCGAGCATTACCCGCTCTTTGCACGCATGCGCGAGCATGGCTACGATTTCGTCGAGCTCCTGGTTCCCGAAGTCGGCGAGATCGACACAAAGCAGGCGCGCAAGGCCTTGGATGATGCCGGGCTCGGCGTCGTTCTGGCCGCCCGCGTCAACCTGCAGCGCAATCTTTCCTCGGCGGACGACGACGCCCACCGGGCCGGCATTGACTACCTGAAATACACGGTCGACTGTGCCAGGGCGCTTGGCGCGCAGATCGTCGGGGGCCCGTTGACCGGCAATCCGCTGGTCTTTGCCGGCCGTCCGCCCCAGCCCGTAACGGAAGAAGAGCGCCTTGCCCGCAAGGCGCGCTGCGTGGCCGGCCTGCGCGAGGCCGGCGACTATGCGAGAGCCGCCGGCATCCTGCTTGCCGTCGAACCGCTCAACCGCTTCGAAAGCGACGTGCTGTGCACGACGCAGCAGGCAATCGAACTGCTGGATGCGGTCGACCATCCGGCAGTCCAGCTTATGCTCGATACCTTCCATATGCACATGGAGGAAAGCTCGATTGCCGAGGCCATTCTTCTCGGCGGCAGCCGGATCGTGCATTTCCAGGCCAACGAGAACCATCGCGGCTTTCCCGGAACCGGTGCTACCGATTGGGTCTCCGTCTGCCGAGCCTTGCATGCGGTCGGCTACAAGGGTCCCATTTCGCTCGAACCCTTCCGCCGTAGCGACGATCGTTTCGGTGTTCCCTTCGCGCAATGGCGCCCGCCGCATGAGGACGAAAGCGATCGCCTCAGCGCCTCCAGCGTCTTCATCAAGTCCCACCTCACACTGACGGAATATCGCCGATGACATTGAAAATTGGTTGGATCGGGTGCGGCATTCACGCCACCCAGATGCTGCTTCCCCAACTCGTTCGCCATGACGTCCAGATCGCCGCACTCTGCGATATCGACGGCAAGCGGCTTGCCGATGCGGGCCGCCAGTTTGGCGTCCGCACCCTGACCGGTGATGCCGAAACCCTGCTCCGCACCCCCGGCATCGATGCGGTCGGCATGGCGGTCGGGCCCGACCAACATTTGGCGTTTGGCAAGGCGGCGCTCGAACGCGGCCTCGGGGTCTTCATGGAGAAGCCTCCGTCAGGCACGGCCGCCGGCGCACGCGAGCTTCTCGCTGCTTCCGAAAAGGCGCAAAAGCCGCTCCTCGTAGGGTTCATGAAGCGCTACTCGGTCGGCAACAAAATCGTCGCCAACATCGTCAGGTCCGGCCGCTTCGGCGATGTGCTCGGCCTGACCGGCTATTACATGACGGCACCCGGCTATTTTGTCGGCAATGTCGATTATACCGGCTTCTTCCTGCATCATTGCGTGCACTACATGGACCTCGTCTCCTTCCTCGTCTCCCCGGTGCGCTCGATTTCCGCGCGCAAGGTGGAAAAGACTCCGGGCCGCGTTCTCTTTCATGTCGGCTTCGAATTCGAATGCGGCGCCATCGGCAATATTGCCATGGGCACCATCCAGTCGCGGGGCACCCCGGTCGAGCGTATCGAACTGATGGGCGACCATCAGCGCATCGAGGTGGAGGATGTCATCGAGGTTCGCTGGCATCGCAACCCGCCCTTTAAGATCGACGATCCTGCCGCGACGCTGTCCGACAACGTCGATACGCTGACCTGGAAACCCAACTTCACGGCCGCCGCCAACGAGGACCCCAAAGGTTATTACTCCTTGCTCGCCGACGTCGTCCCCGCCCTTGCCGGCGCGCAGACTGCAGCACCAACCATTGCCGATGGCGTCATCGCCATGGAACGTCTGGAGACGATGCGGCACGCACTGAGCCTGTAACCACACCCAGGCCCTTGGCTGAGAGGCATCCTGTCCTGAAGATACATATCCGTGAAGCGATGAAGCACCGCCGCGCGTGAAGATCGGCCCGCCTCTGCCCTGGTCTCGAAGCTATCGCCGGTGAGCGCGAGGTCGGTCCAAGGCGACATCGCCGGAGCCCCGACCGGTCGCACCGTGCCCTTAGTCTTGTCAGAGGCGAGAACCGACAGCAGCGCCAACGTCAGACCGCCGCCCGCCGGATCGCCAACGACCACGATCGGTTAGCGACCAGCCTCTTGAGCGAGGAGCACATTGGACACGTCGCCATTTCCCTGGCGCTGGCGGCCCATCCAGCGCGGGAGCTTATCTGAAGCGGTCAATCCGATGCCAACAGGCGATGCTGGCTGGTGATGCACACGTGTCAATCCATGGCGGGCCATTGGCAGCGGTTGGTGGAGGCCAACCGGGCAGCAAAGCGCCGTTCGCTGCCCCAGTGATGGTTAGCTGGCTTTGACCGGACCGGCGACTTACGGATTCGTAAGTCTAGCGCTTGTTTATCTTTGCTGTGACAGTCTCCCGCCGGAGCTTGTCACCGATCTCTTTGGCGCCATTTGCTTGCCATTCATGGCAAGGACCGTGCGCCTATGCGTTCTCGAGGGCGCTGACAAGGTAGGTTGTCACAGGCTTTCCGGTCATCTCATCGCTGATGAATTTGAAGTCCGCGTCTCTGGCGGAGAGCGCGGGCCGATCTAGGTTTTTGGACCTGATCTTCGGCAGGCAACACGAGGGAGCATCGCTTGCCGCGAATACAAACACGTAGAGCTCGCTCATGTTCCTCTGTGGCCATTGAAAGTCGGTGCCCAGGCGCTGTCGCGCTCCGACGTCCGCCAGGAGAACTGGCCGCGACATCAGCAAATGCCGCCGGAACCGAATGAGCAAACAACAATAGATTTCGCGCCAAGCGTCTCGGCGGCTGAAATCACGGTATCGGCCAGAACCTTCTTTTTCTGCCGAAGGGGACGCGCCACGCGAATCACCGATCTCCGGAAGGTCGAAAGCCAAAGTGAAGTGTCGCGTGCCAAGTTCCTCGATCACGCCGTCATACATCTGCCGAGTGTCGTCAGTATGGGCAAACTCGAACTCTGTACCGTGTCGGGATTGGACCAAGACACGTCCGCACGTTTCAGACCAGGCTTACTCATCACGTCAGGGAGGACCAAAATGGGAACGCAGCAAGAACGAGTCAAGTCTTGGCCGCGTCACTCCGGAGTGCCGGCGTCGAAGTGCACTATCGACTCGAGGATGGTGCGGTAAAGACTGTCGACCTCTTCGTCGATTTCTTCCCGCTTGATGCCGAGCGCCTTGGCGTCCGCGATGAGCTTGTGCGTGAGTTCGTCGACTGAGATGACATCCACCTTCGTCGTCTCGGGGACATTGTTGGCGATCCATTGACCGAGGAAATTGATGCCGCGTGCGCTCATCTGGCGACAAGCTCGCGAATGCGTTTCGGTTCCGGCGCGGCCTTCTGGGCGGATCGAAAATCGCACTTGCGAGTTTATGGATTGCGGGAAGGCGCCCCGTTCGGCTTCGCCAAACAGTTGAAGGAGGCGAAATGATCAATCCGCCTAGGCGACAGGGCGAATACCTCGACCGCGACGTCGACTGCCAGGAGGCCATGGAGCCCGGCTTTCAGGCAATCGTCGATTGCATGTTGGAAGTTGGCTGGACGCGAGGTGAAATTCAGCGATCACTGAGGCGGCTCATTGCCGCCGACAACATGACCCAGAAGGAGAACGCCAAGACGGAAGCGCAGCTGGCGATCGCGCGGGCCATGATGCGCGCCGGCAAACCGCTATAGGTGCGCGCGCCGTTGAATTTGCCGAGTCGACACCACCGGCAGGCATTTGGCAGGACGAGATGATCAGTCGACTAACAAACGGACGATTACTAAAGGTCAAGATGTCTAGTTTGACAGCGCCGCTAATCCGCAAGCTCGAAAGCCTTGGTCGACTTTCATCAGATGAGCGCGAGAGCGTCGAAGCTATGCCCCTTGTAGGTAAGGCGTTGAGGCCCGGTGAGGAGGTTGCGGTGGAAGGCAACGAACCAGGCCACTGCTGCCTGGTGATTGAAGGGCTCTTGCGGCGGTACAGCACTTTGAGCAACGGCACTGTGCAAACACTCTCAATTCACATCCCCGGCGATATACCCGATCTTCAAGGCCTGCACCTTAGAATCATGGACCACACGCTCGCGTCGATCGCTAGAAGCAAGGTTGCCCTCATTGCACACCGCAACATCCTCGAGGTTCTGCGTAAATCACCTCGCTTGGCAAATCTATTTTGGCGCGAAAGTTTGGTTGATGCAGCCGTTGCGCGCGCGTGGGTCAAGGTGTTGGGGGGCCATGATGCGTTAGGCAGGTTCGCCCACCTCGCCTGTGAGCTTTATGTGCGCATGGAGGTTATGGGGCTGGTAAGGGACAATGCTTATCCCTTGCCACTAACTCAGGTTCAGCTCGGCGAGACCATCGGGGCGAGCACTGTTCACGTAAATCGTATTTTGAAGAAGCTGCGCGCTGACCGCTTTTTAGAGCACAAAGAAGGGCGGCTAGTTATTATGAACTGGGACGGCTTAAGCGAGGCGGCAGACTTCGATCCCAGCTATCTAAACCTGCGAGATCCGCTCCATTTAGATCTAACACCAGCAGCCGACAGTTAGCCATCTCGATCCGTAGATCTCATGCGTCCGGCCCGCAATTTATGCTCGCCAGATTGTTCAAACGACATGCGGCGACGTCCTCCATAAGGCCGGAACGACGCCGCACCCTGATGGCCGCGTCTTGCTGAGACACTATTTTCCGGCTATATTACCGGGCATAGTCGGAGGGTTCAGTGGGCATCTCGCAAAAACGCGCCATCCAAAATTATCGATCTCGCCTTAGTGAGCGTGGCCTGACGCGCTTTGAGGTGCTTGGTCGTGACGTTGATCGCGACCTCATCCGGTCATTGGCTCGCCGGCTGGCAGAAGAAGGCCCCGATGCCTCGCGCCTTCGTGCGGCTGTCAGCCAGACCATCGCCGGCGAGCCGCCGAAGAAAGGTGGCATCCT